>CAWHHU010000001.1:0-683905 GCA_963829295.1 uncultured Chloroflexia bacterium
CACCGAGGACAACAGCGACTCGGCCTCGATCACGGTCAACTGCCCGCTGATCGTCATCACCAAGACCGCCGATGACCCGGTGGTCAACGCGACCGACTCGATCGGGTTCGTGATCACCGTGACCAACACGGGCGAAGGGTCCGCCTTCGGCGTGAGCGTCAACGACACGCTGCCGGTCAATGGCGGCTTGGGCTGGTCGATCGACGTGGCCCACTCCGACGCCGGCTTCAGCATCGCCAGCGGCGTGCTGTCCTATGGCCCGGCCACGCTTGCCTCGAAGGCCAGCGTCTCCGTCCACATCGTCAGCGCGACCACACCCGCGAGCTGCGGCCTGGTCGACAACACGGCCTCCGTGACGTACCAGGGTGGCAGCGGCGAGGACTCCTCGGAGATCACCGTCCTGTGCCCCGATGTCACGATCGCCAAGACCGCCGACAACAGCCCGATCCTGGCCGGCCAGGATGCGTCGTACACGATCACGGTCTGGAACCAGGGCAACGGCGTTGCCTATGACGTCACCGTCAGCGACACGCTGCCGGCCGGCATCAGCTGGACCGAGAACAGCGACAGCTGCTCGATCGCGAACGGTGTCCTGTCCTGCAACTTCGGCGACCTCGCCAAGGGCGATCAGGCCAGCGTCACGGTCAGCGGCCAGACCTCGACCGAGGATTGCGGGAACCTCCCGAACCTCGCCACTGTCGCCGCCTCCAACGAGGCGGAGCAGGCGATGGGCAACAACAGCGACGATGCAACGATCGTCGTCGAGTGCGCCTCGATCAGCCTGGTCAAGACTGCGGGCAACGCCGCGGACGGCGCCACCTACGTCACCGAGCCGGGCGACGTGCTGTTCACCTACGTGGTGACCAACACGGGCACGGCCGACCTCGAGAACATCGCGCTGGTCGACGACAACGCCACGCCGGGCGACACCTCGGACGACGTCACCGTGACGTGCCCCGAGACGACGCTCGCCGCGGGCGCGTCGATGACCTGCACCACGACCCTTCCGGTTGACTTCGGTGTTCGAACGAACGTCGCCACCGTCACCGCCAACTCGGTCCTCGACGTCGAGGGCCAGGTCAGCGACACGGATGACGCCGTCGTCCGGGTCCCGCAGCTGACCATCACCAAGGCCATCACGGCCGGTTCGCCCGGTGGCGCGCCGATCGTCGAGGGCGACCAGGTCACCTATACGCTGACCTACGACCTCACCGACGGCCCGGTGACCAACGGGATCATCACCGACGTGATGCCCGAGGGGCTCACGTACCTGGCCGGCACGGCCACGGACAACGACGAGTTCACCTTCGAGTCCTATGACAGCGCCAGCCGCACGCTCACCTGGCTGGCCTCGAACGTGACCAAGAACGGGTCCGTGTCCTACCAGGCCGAGGCCGCGGTCGGCTCCGCCGATCTCGACCAGCCGCTCGTCAACACCGCCACCATCGACTCGGATCAGACCGAGCCCGACAGCGATACCGCGAGCGTCTCCGTTGGCAAGGTTGAGGAGCTCACTCCTCCGCCGACGTCCACGATCGACCAGGTGCCCGGGACGCCGGCCAGCAACGGCCTGCTGCTCCTGTTCACCGCCCTCGCCGGGTTCATGGTGGTCGCGGGGCTTCTCGTCCCGACGCCCGCCAAGGCCCGCCGGCGGAACCGCCGGGGGTAGATCCCCCGAACGTGACCTGAGGGCCGGCATCCCGCCGGCCCGAGGGTACCGCCGCTGAACCTCGGGTCCCCGAGACCCGGACGGGGCGCACTTGCCTGAGTGTGCCCCGTCCGACACCCCTCACCGGATGCCGGACCGGTCCGGGCCAACACCACGCACACCCGTCGCTGTTCCCGATGAGTGACCGGGCCGGACGCGCAGCCGCGCATCCGGCCCGTTTCGTCGTTCCTCAGATCTCCAGCTGCATCCCCGGCCAGACAAGCTCGACGGGTCCGACGAACTGGCCGCTGACCGACGCGATCGTCGCGTCCGGGTCATGGCCCATCAGGAGATGCGTCAGGAGCACCCTGCCGGCGCCTGTGGACGCGGCCACGCGACCGACCGCCGGGCCGTCGAGGTGCTGGGCGCCCGCAGGCACGGGTCCGGCGCCGAACGAGACCTCCGTCAGGAGCGTGTCACGGGGCCGGATGAGCGGTGCCAGGTCGTCCGCGCGGCCGCAGTCCCCGCTGTAGACGAGACCCGGCGCGCCGTCGGTTGTGAGCCGGAACGCGTGGCTGTCCGCGGTATGCGCGACGCGGGCGGCCTCGAGCGTGAACGGCCCCACGATCTGCCTGCCTTCGCGAAGCGCCACGACGTCCAGCGCCTCGGCACAGAACCCGTCCTCGTCGTGAAGGGCGTCGAGCCTGGTGGCGAGACCCGATGGCGCAATGACCTGCACCCGGCGGGACGGCTCGAACTGGTAGCGCAGGTAGTGGCGGAACGGGACCAGGTCGACGAAGTGATCGGGGTGGAGGTGGCTCACGATCACGGCATTGATCTCGGTGGGCCGGACGTACGCGAAGATCCGGGAGAACGAACCGTGCCCGAGGTCGAGGAGGACGTGGGCTCCCCCCTCCGACACGAGATAGCAGGCACCGGACGAGCCTGCATGGTCCGAGTAGGCGGGGCCGGCGCCGATGACCGTGAGCCGCATCGCCCGCCTCCACTGCCCGACGGGAAGCGTCAGCGTCCCGCACTGCAGCGTACCGTTCCGAGGCGCACCGCGCCGGCCGATGGTGGTCGCGGACCCCAGGCTAGGGCTTGCCGCCCCCCGGCTCGCCGGATGGGGCCACCGACGCGGCCGGCTTGGGCGACCTGGCCGGGCCGGGCGTCCGCACCGGTCCGTGGGACCGCTCCGGAGTCGGCGTGGCCTGTGCGTCCTGGCTTGCCGCCGGCCCGCCGTTGCCGTTGCCGCCGTTGCCGCCGCCGCCATTGCCGCCGTTGCCGCCGCCGCCGCTGTTGCCGCCGCTGTTGCCGCCGCTGTTGCCGCCGCCGCCGTTGTCCTTGCCATTGGCCACGGTTGCGTCGAGCTTGTCGATCGCACCCTGGCTGTGGTCCAGGGCGTTGGTTATGCCACGAACCGCCTGGCTGGGTGCGCTCTCCGAGAGACGCAGCAGCACCGTGCGATGGAACTCCACCGCCTGGAGGGCTCGATCGGCCGGACCGCCGGTCGTTGCCGACAGGTCGTCGAGGGAGCGTCCGTACGCGGCGAGCGCGGCCGCAAGGGCACCGTCGTCGTGCCTGGCGGCGGCGTCCACCGCGTCCGCAATCCGGCTCTGCGCCTGGGCCAGCTCGGCCTCGAGCCGCGCGTCGGGGTCGCTGGGCAGCGTCATTGCGTCCAGCGTCAGCCGCGCCTCGTATAGCGGCCCACCGGCGCGCGAGGCGGCAAAGGCTGACGAGCCGATCAGGAGGCCGGCGAGCAGCGCTGCCGCCAGCGACACGGCCAGGCGGCGGGCGGGCCAGCCCGCGAACGGCCCGCGACGGCCGGGGCGGGCCGTTGCGGGCGCCCCAAGGCGCTGCCGCCAGGCCTCGGTCATCACCGACTCGCGGGCGCGTCGCACCACCGCGGGGCCGGGGTCCAGCCTCACCCGTGCGTATCGCGCCAGCTGCCGTTCGAGCTCATCGCCCGCACGGACGTCAAGGTCCTGCATTCCGTCCTCGTTCATCGCGGCGTCCCCGACGCCGGGAGCAGGTCATCTGCTCCTTCTTCGATCCCGAGCTCCCTGCGCAGGGCGGCGATCGCCCGGAACTGGAGGCCCCGGACCGTACCTTCCTGCCGGCCCATCGCTATCGCCGCCTCCCTGGCGGACAGACCCGCGAAGAACCGCAGCTCGATCGCTTCGCGCTGCTCGGGCGTCAGCCGCTGCAGCGCCACCGCGACGCTATCCATCTCCTGGCGGAGCACCGCCAGCTCGTCCGGCCCCCCGTCCGCGTGGGCACGCTCGGCGATCAGGTCGAGCGTCGTGTGCTCCCGGCGCGTCCGGATGTGGTCGATGACGACGTTCCTGGCCAGCCGGAACAGCCAGCCCCCAAACGGGACGCCCCGCGACTCATATCGCGGCAGCGCCTCCAGGGCCTTGACGAAGACGAGCTGCGCCAGGTCCTCCGCGTCGCTCGGGCGGCCGACGCGGGCAACGACGTAGCGGTAGACCGGCGCGTGGTAGTGGTCGAACAACGCCCCGAACGCTTCCGGGTCGCCGGTTCGTGCCGCTTCCACGAGACGTTCGATCGCCTCGTCGTCGACCGTCATAACGATCAGCTGACCCCCGTGTTAGGGCCCGTGCCCTAGGTCGAACGACGTACCGGCATCGCCACCGCGACGCGATCACCGCCGCGCCGGAACGCGAGCGCCTCGAAACCGGCGCCCTGCGCGTGACGATACGCCTCGTCCAACCCGTATGCGAACCACTCCGATCGGTGGGCGTCCGACCCGATGGTCACATGCCGGCCCCCGAGCGCGCGATAGCGCGCCACGATCGCCGGTGACGGATACGTCTCGCGCGGCAGCTGGCGGAGGCCCGACGCATTGACCTCGAGGGCGGTGCCGCTGTCGACCAGCGCCACCAGCACCCGCTCATACAGCTCGGGCGCCGCGGCCAGGTCGGCCGGCGTCACGTGCGGGATGAGATAGCGCTTGACGAAATCCAGGTGGCCGATGGTGTCGAACAGCCCGGACGTCGCGGCAGCCACGACCTCGTCGAAGTAGGGGGCGATGATCTCGGGCAGCGAACGCCCCGCCACGAACGTCGCAACGCTGCCCGACTTGTACGGCGAGTCGGCGCTGACGTGGACGCTGCCGATGACGAAGTCGTGCGGGTGACGCGCCAGCCAGCCGCGGATCTCGTCCTCGTACCGTTGCTCGTAGGTGACCTCGACGCCGAACCGGATCGCCAGCCCGCGATCCGCCCACCGGACGGCGGCCTCGCGCACGTCGCGCTCGCGGTCCGCGAATGAGGCGAAGCCATACGCGGGCATGCCGGGGTCGAAGTCGACGTGGTCGGTGATCGCGAGCTCGGCGATGCCCCGGTCGACGGCCAGCGCCGCATAGGCGTCGAGCTGCGCGTTCGCGTCCGGCGACCGGACGGTGTGGAGGTGGGAATCGAGCGGCAGGTCGTGCGACTCCCCGAGCCCGGCGGCAAGGCCCGCGCGGAACACCTCGAGCTCGATCTCGGCGCGCGGCCGCGTATCCGCGTGCGGACCGGCCATGGGCGTCCCGCGCGTCACCCGCCGATCACGCGGAGCTCGTGGCCGACCCGGTCGAACGCGGCGAGCGCCTGGTCGAGCAGGTCGTCGGTGTGCGCTGCCGTCACGATCGTCCGGATCCGGGCGCGGTCCAGGGCCACGGTCGGGAATACCACCGAGGTGCCGAACACGCCCTCCTCGAACAGCCGGTTGCTGAACCGGATCGTGGTCTCCGAGTCGCCCAGCATGATCGGCGTGATCGGCGTCTCCGACCGGCCGATGTCGAACCCGAGCCGGGCCAGCTCGGCCTTGAAGCGGCGGGTGTTCGACCACAGCCGCTCGATCAGCTCGGGCTCCTCGACCATGATCCGGATCGCCTCGCGGCAGGCTGCCGCGACGGCCGGGGGATGGCTGGTCGAGAACAGGAACGGCCGCGAACGCTGGATGAGGATGTCGCGCAGCGCCTGCGACCCCGCGACGTAGCCGCCGAGCGCCCCGACGGCCTTGGACAGCGTGCCCACCTGGACCGCGACCCGGCCATGGAGGCCGAAGTGATCGACCGACCCGCGGCCGTCCCGGCCCAGGACACCCGAGGCGTGCGCGTCGTCGACCATCACGGCCGCGCCGTACGCCTCGGCGGCCTCGACGATCCCGGGCAGCGGCGCGATGTCGCCGTCCATGCTGAACACGCCGTCGGTGACGACCAGGATCAGCCGGTAGGGCGCGCCGTGGCCGTCGCGGCCCTGCTCCACCGCCTCGCGAAGCACCTCGCGCAGGGCACCCGGGTTCGCGTGAGGGAACACCTTGCGCGGCGCCTTCGACAGCCGCATCCCGTCGATGATCGAGGCATGGTTGAGCTCGTCGGACACGATCAGGTCGGTCTCGCCCGTGATGACCGGGATGACCCCGGTGTTGGCGGTGAACCCGGACTGGAACGTCAGCACGGCCGCCGCGCCCTTGAACTCGGCGAGCTCGGCCTCGAGGGCCTCGTGGATGGTCATCGTGCCCGCGATCGTGCGCACCGCACCGGACCCAGCGCCGAGCTGCTCCACGGCCTCGATCGCCGCCCGCTTCATCCGCGGGTGATGCGACAGCCCCAGGTAGTCGTTCGAGGACAGGCTGATCACCCGGCGGTCGTCGAGCGAGACGATCGGGCCCTGGGCGGAGGACATCACGCGGAGCGGCCGGTACAGGTGCCGCTCGCGCAGGGCGGCCAGCTCCTCGTCCAGGAAGGCGAGGGGATTGGGGCGGGATGCGCTGCCCATTGGGGGTGCCTCCTCGACGCTCATGCGGACCAGTCCAGGATGACCTTGCCGGCATCGCCGGACCGGGCCGCGGCGAACGCGGCCTCGTGCTCCCGGAACCCGAATCGGTGCGTGATGGCGGGTGTGATGTCGAGGCCCGACTGGAGCATCACGGTCATCTTGTACCAGGTCTCGTACATCTCGCGGCCGTAGATGCCGCGAACGGTCAGCAGCTTGAACACGATCTCGTTGACGTCCAGCGTGATGTCCTGGGTCGGGATGCCGAGGATGGCGATCGACCCGCCATGGGCCATGTTGTCGACCGCGCTCCGCAGCGCCGCGGGGTTGCCCGACATCTCGAGCGCCACGTCGAAGCCCTCGACCATGCCCAGCTCGTGCTGGACGTCCGCCAACGAACGCTCGCCCGGGTCCACCACGACCGTGGCGCCCATCCGGGCGGCGATGCGCGCGCCGGGCGGGGTTGGGCTCGGACACCACGACGAACCGGGCACCCGCGTGGCGCACGACCGCGGTGGCCATCAGCCCGATCGGCCCGGCCCCGGTGATCAGCACGTCCTCGCCCAGCACCGGAAAGGCCAGCGCCGTGTGGACCGCGTTGCCGAACGGGTCGAAGATCGCGGCGACCTCCTCGTCGATGCCCGCCCAGTGGTGCCACACGTTGGTCATCGGCAGCGCGACGTACTCGGCAAACGCCCCGTCGCGGCCGACGCCCAGGCCGACCGTGTGGGCGCACAGGTGACGGCGGCCGGCCATGCAGTGGCGGCAGCAGCCCGCAGGTCACGTGGCCCTCGCCGCTCACGATGTCGCCGGGCTTGAAGTCGGCGACGTTGCTGCCGATCTCGACGATCTCGCCCACGAACTCGTGGCCCACGACGAGCGGCGGCTTGATCGTCTTCGCCGCCCAGGAGTCCCAGGACTCGATGTGGAGGTCCGTGCCGCAGATCCCGGTCCGGCGGACCCGGATCAGCACGTCGTTGATGCCGATGGCCGGGTCGGGCACGGTCTCCAGGCTGCAGCCCTGGGCCGGCGCTGGTCTTGACGAGGGCGAGCATCGGATCTCCTGCCTGCGGCCCCGTCGCGTGGCGGTCAGTCGTCGCGACGAGGGTCGTCGGTCCAGTCGACGATCGGGTTCTCCACCGCGCCGATGCCGTCGATCTTGCATCGGACGCGATCGCCGGGCTCCAGGAACACCGGCGGATCACGGAACACGCCGACGCCGGCCGGGGTGCCGGTCGCGATCAGGTCGCCGGGCTCGAGGGTGATCTGCATCGAGATATAGCTGATCAGGTCGGGTACGGGAAAGAGCATGTCGGCCGTATTGCCGTCCTGCATCGGCACCCGCCTGCCGGCATCCGGCCCGCTGCCGGGGATCCGCCAGCTCCGGAGGCGCAGGCCGCGCATCGGGTCCACCTCGTCGGGGGTGACCAGCGTCGAACCGACCGGCAGGAAGGTGTCGCTGCCCTTTGCGCGCAGCCACTGGCCGTCGCCCTTCTGGCCCTCCCGAAGCGCCTGCGGGTTGCCCTGCCAGTCGCGCGCGCTCATGTCGTTGACGACGAGGTAGCCCGCGATGCAGGCGGCGGCCTGTGTCGCCGTCACGCGTCGGGCGCGGCGCCCGATGAGGACGCCCAGCTCGACCTCCATGTCGAGCGCGTGCGTGCCGGGCGGGCGGACGATCGCATCCCCGTCACCCACGATGGCGTTGCCGAACTTGGAGAACAGCAGCGGCTGCGCGCGCGCCGTCCGGCCACCTTCCGTCGCGTGGGCGCCGTAGTTGAGCCCCACGCACACGATCTTGCCCCCGAACGCCGACCCGTTGATCGCCGCGATCGGCCGGCGCGCATCGAGGCTGATCGTCGGGGCCCCGTCCGCCAGCGCGCGCTTCGCCGCCCGGCGTACGTGGCGCAGCCAGTCATCCTCGAACTGGACCTGGTAGCCGATGCCCAGGTGGGTGTTGAGCCGGCGACCGAGGCCGCCGCGCTTCTCGAGCTGCGAGCCGGTGAGCAGGCGCCCCTTGACGATGACGCCGAAACGCTCGTCGCCGAACCGGTCGAGGTAGGCGTGGAGCCGCATCTCGCTGGCTCAGCCGGCCGTGCTGGGGCTCGGCTCCGCGCTCGCGGGCGGCGAGGCGGTGTCGCTGGGGGCCGTGCTCTCCGTGGCCGCAGGGCTGGCCGCGGGGGACGGGCTGGGGGCCGTGCACTGCGGCTCCGGCGGGCTGATCCAGGTGCCGTCATCGGCGATCCGCTCGCCATAGGTCGTGAAGAAGTCGTAGATCTCCTGGGTGTCGAGGCTGTCCAGGTACAGGACGCGGTCCCAGATCAGGGCGGCGAACCGGGTCGGCATCTGCTCGAACCGTGCGACGACGGGCCCCACCAGCCCCGGCGGCAGGTTGCACACCGCGCTGTTGGGAAACCCGTTGCTGAACGCCTGGAGCTGGGCGATCGACGCGTCATCGCAGGCGCCCTTGTCGCACGAGTAGAGCAGGACGAGCCCACCGTGCTCGAGGTTGTGGACCCAGCCGTTGGGTGCGCTCTGGTCATCGGGCCCGTAGACCTTGGGCTGCAGGGGGCCGAAACCGGTGCGGTTGATGTGCTTGCCGGACGCCGGCGGGCAGACGGGGTAGGTGACCTTGTCGCCGGCCTGGACGTGCTGGTTGCCCATGTCCGGCTGCACCTGGCCCAGCTCGCCGGACGCCTGGGGCTGGACGGTGTCGATGCCGGAGCACGCGTACGTCGGGGCCGCCGCCGACATGAACACGAACGCGCTGACGCCCACGACGACGATGGCCACCGCGATCGCCAGCAGCGGCGTCCGGAAGCGGCTCAGCCCCGTCTCCTGCTCCCGCCGCCGGCGTGCGGTCTCCCGGCGTCCCGCGCGAGTGGTGCCCGACGGGCTCGACGATGCGCTCGCGCGACGACCCGACGTGGCCGGGTCGCCCGACCTGGCGGGCTGGGACGTTGGCCGGCGGTTGCGATCGGACAAGGGTCGGGTGCTCCGTGGTGTGTGGTGCGATGGTCGGGACGGCGACGGTCGTACGCCCGGGGGGCGCCGGGGGTCGGCCGGCGCCGGTGCGATGCGCGAAGGGTAGCGTTCCGCGCGCGCGTGCGCCGGAAAGCGGGCGGTTGAGGGCGTCCGGGTGCGAATGCTGCCGCGCGGTGCGGGGTTGCGCTGCTAGGGCTCGTTGAGCCAGGTGCGGACGTCGGGCCGGGTGAGCCCGAAGAACAGCAGGGCCGCAACGGCTGCCACGATCAGCGCGTACAACGGCAGCGCGGCGAGGAGGAGCAGCGGGACGGCGGGCAGGGTGAGCGTGGACAGGCCGATCGCGAGCGCGCGCGAGGCTTCCTTGCGCTGCAGGACGAGGGTGGTGGTGAAGATGGTGTAGGCGAGCAGGATCATGACCACGATGCCGGGCAGCGAGACGGGGGCGTCGATGGCCTGGTCGATCACGTAGCGGAGCGAGAGGCCGATGATGCCCAGGATGAGGAACGCATAGCCGAGGAAGATCCGGATCCCGGGCGGCATGCGACGCAGCTGGTCGAGCATGGCCTGATCATGCCACCGTCGGGCGGGCGCGGGGCTTGATGAAGCGGCGGGGAAGGGCGAGGCTCCGGGTCGGCACCGGCCCGGAAGGGTATTGACACCCGACAAGGCGGAGGCTTACCGTCCGCTAAACCGGTTTGCTAAACCGGTTTTACCATCCCGACAGCGCAAGCTCCAGCGTGCCACTGCCGGGTACACCCGGCGGTCGAGGGACCGCGGCGGCACCGGCCCGCGCGGGAGCGGGCAACTGGCAGCGAGGAGAGCGTGGAGGAGCGGACCCCGCGACGACCACGTATCGCCGATGTCGCCCGCGAGGCGGGCGTGTCGAAGACCGCGGTCTCGTTCGCGTTCAACAGCCCGGAGCGGCTGGCGCCGGAGACGGCAAGCCGGATCCGCGACGTGGCCGACGAGCTGGGCTACCGGCCGAACCCGGTCGCGCGGATGCTCACCCAGCGGGCAACGCGCACGCTGGGTGTGCTCACCCCGCAGGCCCTGTCGGTCATGTTCTCCAACCCATCGTTCGGCGCGTTCGCGGAGGGGGTGGCCCTGGCTGCCGAGGAGGAGGGATACGCGCTCCATTTCATCTCGCCGCTGCATGGATCGCTGGCGAGGGCGATGGGCCGGGCCACGGTGGACGGCGTGGTCGCGATCGGGCTGTCGGCAGATCACCCCGAGGTGGACCTCATCCGCGCCGCGGGGGTGCCGATCGTGATGGTGGATTCCACCGCGCTGCGCGACCAGCCGGCGGTGCTGATCGACGACGTCGGCGGCGCCCGTGCCGCCGCGGACCACCTGCTCGCCCTGGGGCACCGGGAGTTCGTGGTGGTGGGCGTGGGCCACCCGTTCCCCGACGGTGCTCTCGATCCGGACAGCACCATGGGTCATCGACTCACGGGGTACCTCGCGGCGTTCGCGGCCCGGGGCGTCGAGCTCAGGCCCGGAGCCGTGGTGGTCGCCCCGGCCACCATCGAGGGCGGCATCGCCGCGATGCACCGGTCGTGGGACACGGGGCTGCGACCGACCGCCGTGCTGGCCATGTCGGATGCGATGGCGATCGGCGTCCTGCGGGCGGCACGCGAGCTCGGGCTGCGGGTTCCGGAGGACCTGGCCGTGGTCGGGTTCGACGACATCGACCTCGCCCAGCACACCGATCCGCCGCTGACGACCGTGCACCAGCCGATCCGTCGCAAGGGCGAGACCGCGGTTCGCATGCTCCTGTCGGTCGTTGAACATGGGGATCGGCACCCCGAACAGCTCCGGCTCGAGACGCGCCTCGTCATCCGCGGCTCGACCGGCCCCGTGCCCAAGGCGCGGACGTAAGTGCAGCGAACCGGAGCTGCGGTCGCGGAGCAGCCTGCGGTCGCGCAGGCACAGCGGCACGTCGTGCGAGGAGTCACATGACAGTCGACACGCCGGACTGGGTCCGGGACGCCGTCTTCTACCAGATCTTTCCCGATCGATTCGCGACGTCCACGCGGGTCGTGAAGCCGGGTCCGATGGAGCCCTGGGATGCGCCGCCGACGACCCACGGGTTCAAGGGCGGGGACCTGCTGGGGATCGCGGAACGGCTGCCATACCTGGCCGATCTCGGGGTCAACGCCCTGTACCTGACGCCCATCTTCGCGTCGGCATCGAACCACCGCTACCACACGTACGACTACCACCAGGTGGACCCGTTGCTGGGCGGTGACGCCGCCCTGCGCGAGCTGCTTGACGGCGCACACGCGCGCGGGATCCGGGTCGTGCTCGACGGGGTGTTCAACCACACCGGTCGCGGCTTCTGGGCGTTCCACCACGTGCTCGAGAACGGCGCCGGCTCGCCGTATCGCGACTGGTTCCACTTCCACCCGCAGGCGCTCGAGGGGCGGCGACCGTTCCGGCCGTACCCCTGGCCGGCCGACGTCGACGACATGCCCGACGAGCCGTCGCTCCAGGCGACGGACGACGAACGTGCCGACGCCTCGTTCGGCCGCCTCGGGTACCGGGC
Source organism: uncultured Chloroflexia bacterium (assembly GCA_963829295.1). Classification (GTDB taxonomy): domain Bacteria; phylum Chloroflexota; class Limnocylindria; order Limnocylindrales; family CSP1-4; genus CAIXZV01. Next base: position 11,960 of record CAWHHU010000001.1, read on the forward strand.
CTGGTGGGGGCTGCCGCCGCTGCCCAAGCTGAACGTCGCGAACCCCGAGGTCCGCGAGCACCTCCTGGGCGTGGCCGAGCACTGGCTTCGGTTCGGGATCGATGGCTGGCGCCTGGACGTTCCCACCGAGATCGACGACGGGACGTTCTGGGCCGAGTTCCGGGACCGGTGCCGGGCCGTGAACCCGGAGGCGTACCTGGTGGGCGAGATCTGGCACGAGGCGCCCGAGTGGCTGGCGGGCGACCGCTTCGACGCGATCATGAACTACCCGCTGGCGGAGGCGGTCCTGGGGTTTGCGGCACAGGGGCACCTGGACGAGGCGATCGTGCGCGCCCATCACGAGTACGGCGGCACGGTCCAGCGCCGGGACGGCGCCGCGTTCGGTGCGGAGCTGGAGCGGCTGATGGCGCGCTATGAGCGGAACGTGACCGAGGTCCAGCTCAACCTCCTGGGCAGCCACGACACGCCCAGGTTCCGCACCATGGCGGGGCGCGATCGCGATGCCTACGAGCTGGCGGTGCTGCTCCAGGCGACGCTGCCGGGTGCGCCCTGCATCTACTACGGCGACGAGGTGGGCGTCGAGGGGGGCAGCGATCCGGATTGCCGCCGCGCATTCCCGAGGGACGAGGGCACATGGGATCCCGCCGGGGTGGCATGGACGAGGGCCGTGATTGCCGCGCGGCACGCGCTGCCTGCGCTGCGGCGCGGCTCGTTCCGCATCGTCGGTGCGGCCGGCGATGCCCTTGCATTCGTGCGCGGCGCCGACGCCGGCGGCGCGCCCGTGCTGGTCGCGGTCAACGCGGGTGACGGCCCGATCGACGTTCCCGTCATGCTGCCGGAGCTGGCCGGCGCCTCGCTCCGGGCGCGTCCGATGCCCGGTGGCGGTGACGCGGGGCCGGCGGTCACGATCGCGGCCGATGGGTCGGCACGCGTGGCGGTTCCGGCCCGGCGCGGGCGAATCCTGGTACAACCCGCGACCTGAGGCCCGGGACGGCACCGCAGCCGCAACCTGCCACCCACGGATGGCGCCTCCCGGGATATCCTCGCTCAACGTGGCTGACATTCCGTTCCTGCTTCCCGCCGCGCAGGCCGAGCGCCTTGCTGCCGCGGTCGATATCGAGGGGAAGATCGTGCGCGCCCTCGATGCCCTCGGCCCGCTGGCCGGTCGCAACGTGATCGTGCTCGACCTGCCCGACGGACGCCTCCACGATCGGCTTGCTGCGGCGGGCATCATCCCGGCACGCCTGCCGCTGGTCGCCCCCCTGCGGCTCGATGCTCCTGATGCGAGCTGCGATGCCCTCGTCAGCCTGTGGACCGGGTTCCGGGGCGTCGATCCGGCCGACCTCGCCGAAGCCGACCGCGTCCTGCGACCCGGAGGCCGGCTGCTCGTGGTGCACGACTACGGTCGCGACGACGTCAGTGGCCTCAGACCGGTCGACGCGCCCGAGTACGGCGCGTGGAGCCACCGCGACGGGCCGTTCCTGCGTGGGGGCGGGTTCAAGCTGCGGGTCATCCACGCGTTCTGGACCTTCCCCACCCTGGATGACGCGCGCAGCCTGCTCGGGGATGCGTTCGGGGACCGCGGCCTGCAGGTGGCCGAGCGGCTCAAGCGGGCTCGACTCAGCTGGAACGTCGCCGTCTACCACCGGCCGCGCGGAGGCGTCGGGCCCGATCCCGCCATCCGGCCCGCGGGCGCCGCGTAGGCCGTCACGCAGCGACCCCTGCTACGCTCGCGGCGATGAGCGGCCGACGACAGCCCGATGGTCGAGCGCGGATGCAGGTGCGCCGTGTCGACGCCCGCGCCCCCCGGACGGGCCCGCGCATCGGCCCTGTCCGGGTCACACCGGCGCGCGTGTCGATGCTCATCGCGTTCGCCGGCGGGCTCGTGTTCCTGGGCTATTCCATGATCGTGCGCGACCAGCTCCAGATCCCGCTGATGGCGTCGGGGTTCGCGATCTGCGGCCTGGTGCTCGCCGCGATGGCGGTGATGGGCCTCGCGAGCGTGATCAGGGCCGGCCGCGACGGGCGCGACGGCACTGCGGTGCTGACGGCGCTGGTTGCCGGCCTGGTCGCCGTGGCCTCGCTGATGTCGCTCGCAGCGGCCGTGATCATGAGCCTCATCTGGAGCGGCACCAGGCCCACCTGAGCACATCCGCCGGAGGGGTCGCGGAAACCCCCTCTGGTACACTCGGCCGGCCTCGCCGGCCTCGTGCCCCCATCGTCTAGAGGCCCAGGACGCCACCCTTTCAAGGTGGAGATCACCGGTTCGAATCCGGTTGGGGGTACCACCCCTTCCCGATCGTCCTGATATGCTCCTGGGCGATGGAGATCATGGGTGTGACGATCCGCACGATCGTCCATGACAACGTCGCGATCCGGTGCGATGGGTGTCGCGAGGTGATCCCGGGCACGCCCTGGCGGGTGAACCTGCTGGACATCGTCTCGCCCGAGGTCGCGGTGGGCTGGACCGAGTCGTCGCCGGTCAACCCGGGACCGCACCAGTTCCATTCCGACCCGGCCTGCGTCCGCCTGTGGATGGCGGAGCGTGGCTACTACCTGTGCCGGCGCGGCGGGATCCGCGAGATCATGCGGCCCGTGGCGCTGCCGCTCGACACGCCGGCCTGGGGCCTGTGCGATGGGCTCCACCGGGACGAGCACGAGTTCGTCCCCGCCTGATCCCGGACGACCTCCGGATGGGTCTTGCCGGACCGGACGGGTCCGCACACGCGGTTGACGGCCTGATCCTGCGCCACCTACACTCGGCGCCTCCGGTCCCGGATCGTTGCCCAGTTTTACCCATGTTTTGGGGATGGGCGGAGGGGCCGCACGCGCAGTTGCGGAGGATCCCGTGGCCCCCAACCGGACGGACGCTGATCGTGCGTTGCCGGAGCGTCTCGCGCTGGGTGATGCGAGCCGCCTCCTGGGCGTCGATCCGGACACGCTCCGACGCTGGGCGGACGAGGGCCGGGTGCCGGCGTTCACGACGCCGGGCGGCCATCGCCGCTTCGAGCGACGGGCGCTCGAGCGGTTGATCGCCGCGAGGCGCACCGGTCCGGTGGGCGGCCTGGCCGGCCTGGGGGCGACCCAGGACCGGCTGTCCGCGGCGTACCGGCGCCGGTACGCCATCGGGCACGGCAGCGCCGACGGCGCGGGGCTCGACGCGCGGGCGACCGTGCCCGCCGCCGACCGTGACACGTTCCGTGATACCGGCCGCCGGCTCGTGGATGCGCTCGTCCGCCATCTCGACGAGACGGGCGCAGCGCGCGCGGCGGCGGAGCGCGATGCCGCGGAGCTTGCCGCGGAGCTCGCCGACCGGCTGGCCCGGCACGGGGTCCCGCTGGCCGACGCGGTGTCGATGTTCGTCTCCGCGCGACGGCCGTTCCTGGCCGAGCTGAGCGTGATGACCCGGCGCCGCGGGATCGACGCGGTTCGCGTCGGCCAGCTGTACGACACCTCGACGAGTCTGCTGGACCGGCTGCTGCTCGCATTCGTCGCGGCGCACGCCGCCGCGTCCGAGTCGTCGTCCCTGACAACCCCAACCGCTTCCTGAAAGGACCGGCATGAACGCCGACGCAGTGCTCCCGTGACCGCCGTGCTGCCCAGCCTGACCGCGATCCTGGCCCTCGTGTTCTCGGTGCTCCTGCTCGACCAGTGGCGGGAACGCCGGCAGGGGTACCAGCTGATCTGGGCGTTCGGGATGCTGTTCTATGCGATCGGCGCGGGCGCCGAGGCGGTGGCCGCCGCGGCCGGCTGGAACGAGCTCCTGTATCGCGCCTGGTACCTCACCGGTGCGGTGCTGACCGCCGCATGGCTCGGGCTCGGCACGGCGTTCCTGCTGGGCCGGACGCGGTTCGGCTACACGTACGCGGTGCTGCTGCTGCTGTCGGGGCTGGTCGCGCTGATGATCCGGAACAGCCCGAGCTACCGGGACGCCGGCCCGCTGCCGGTCCTGTACCTGATCGGTGCGGTGATCCTGGCGCTCGCGATCGGGGTCGAGACGTACTTCCAGAACGACCGCTGGCCGCGGTTCGCCGCCGGCGCCATCGTCGCGACGACCGTCCTCGCATTGGTCCTCATGGTCCTCACGCCGGCGCTCGCTGCACCGGGCTATGCGCTCAGCGCGACCGGCCAGCCGGTTGGCGATGCCATGCCGGGCTACCTTCGCCTGCTGACCCCGCTGATGAACATCCCGGGCGCCATGTCCCTGCTCCTCGGCGCGGTGTTCTCGACCTACGTGTTCATGCCCAAGCGGCGCGTGCTCCCGTACTCGCTGGACCCGAACCAGCCCGGCGACCAGTTCCTGTTCAACCTGTCGATCGCCGTCGTCGCGATCCCGGTCAACCTCGTCGCGTCGCTCCCGGGCGCGCTGCGCGAGCTGATGGCCGGGCGGCTCCACTCCCGGGTGCCGGCGACGATCCTGATCGCCGTCGGGGCGTTCTTCCCCACCATCACCGATTCGCTCAACCGCGCCGGTTCGACCGAGCTGTTCCAGCTGGGCAAGTTCCTGGGCGTGGTGTTCCTGTTCGCGGGGTTCCTGGTCTCGGTCGAGGTGTTCCACGAGCTCCGGATCCCGTTCACCTCGATCCGCCTCGGGACCGCCCGACGCGAGCGCGCCCGGAGCCGCGACGTGGCCGCTGATGGCCGGCCGGAGGCCACGGCCGGCTCCCCTCGCTGAGCGCCGGGCCATCGCGACTGCGCGGCCGCCCGTTTTCCGCGCGCTGACGCCGGATCGCCGATGATGACTGGTGTGACGACAACGGCGCTCCGATGACGACGGCGCCCGACCGCGCCGGGCGGGAGACGGCCTGGACGGCGGTAGGCCCGGAGTCTGCGCCCGCGATCGTGTTCATCCATGGGACGCTGCTCACGCGGGCGCAGTGGACGCCGCAGCTGCGGCGGCTGTCGAGGACGTTCCGGTGCATCGCGGTCGACCTGCCGGCGCACGGGACGCTCGCGGGCGAGCCCTTCTCGCTCGAGGCGGCAGCGTCCGTCGTGGCGACCGCGATCGAGGCGGCGACGCCCCGCGGGCGCGCGGTGCTGGTCGGGCTGTCGCTGGGCGGCTACGTCGCGATCGAGACGGCGGTGCGGTTTCCGGACCGCGTCGAGGGTCTGGTGCTCGCCGGGTGCTCCGCGGAGCCGGTGGGGCCGACCGCGGCGCTGATGCGCGTCCTGGCCGGGGTCCTCGAGCGTGCCCCGGCGCCCGTGCTGCGGACGCTGGCCGGCGCGTTCCTGCGCGTTCGGTACCGTCGTCCGACTGCCGAGCCGATCATGGCGGCGGGCCTGTGGTTCGCCGGCGGCGGTGACGCGATCCGGGCGCTGGTCGGACACCGGTTCCTGGAACGGCTCGGGCGGCTGTGGGTCCCGGTCCTGATCCTCAACGGTGCCCTCGATCCGGTGTTCGGGCCCGGCGGGGACCTGTGGTCGGCGAGCTGTCGCCGCGGCCGATGGGCCGTGCTCCCATGGGCGGGCCACCTGTCCAACCTCGACCGGCCGGCCTCGTTCACGGCACAGGTCGCGGACTTCGCGCGAACCACGAACCCGGCGGCCTGATCGCCCGCTCTGGGCGCCCGGCGGGGTCGATCGGACCCACCGGTATACTGGCTTGACCGCCCACCCGCCCGAGAGGTTCGATGCGCGTCCGAAAAGCCGTCTTCCCCGCCGCCGGCTGGGGCACCCGTTTCCTTCCCGCCACGAAGGCGCAACCCAAGGAGATGCTGCCCCTGGTCGACAAGCCGATCATCCAGTACGCGGTCGAGGAGGCCGTCGCCGCCGGGATCGAGCAGGTCATCATCGTCACCTCGTCCCAGAAGCGGGCGATCGAGGACCACTTCGACCTCAACTACGAGCTGGAGCACCTGCTCGAGGAGAAGGGCGACATCGAGAAGCTCCGCCAGGTGCGGAACATCAGCGATCTCGCACAGATCGCCTACATCCGCCAGAAGGAGCAGCTCGGCCTGGGTCACGCCGTGCTGATGGCCAAGGACCTGATCGGGCATGAGCCGTTCGCCGTCATCCTGCCCGATGACGTCGTGATCGCGGACCGCCCGTGCATCGGCCAGCTGATCCACGTCTACCACCAGGTGCATGGATCGGTCGTCGCCGTGATGGAGGTCCCGCCCGAGGAGACGCGCCGCTACGGCGTGATCGGCGGCGAACGGATGACCGAGGGACCGGACCAGGACCGGACCTTCCGCATCTCGTCCATCGTCGAGAAGCCGGAGCCCCAGGCGGCTCCATCCAGCCTCGCGGTCATCGGCCGCTACGTCCTGACGCCCAAGATCTTCGACAAGCTCGAGCAGACGCAGCGCGGCAGCGGCGGTGAGATCCAGCTCACCGATGCGATCCAGGCGCTGATGGACGAGCAGAGCGTCTATGGGTACGCCTTCGAGGGCGAGCGCTACGACGCCGGGACCACGATGGGGTGGCTCAAGGCCTCGGTCGAGATCGCCATGTCCCGGCCGGACACGGGGCCGGAGTTCCGGGAATACCTGGGGACGCTCGACTTCTGATCGGCCCCGGCCGTGGCATCGCGGTGCTGTAGGATGCCCGCGGTCCCGAGATCCACGAACGTCGCATGGAGATGACCAGACCGTGACCGAGATCGGAAGCGTCCTCGGCGGCCGATACCGCCTGCTGGAGCTTCTCGGACAGGGCGGCATGGCCCGGATCTACCGCGCACGCGACGCGCAGCTCGAGCGCGATGTCGCGGTCAAGCTGTTGCGGACCGAGTTCGGACGCGACCCCGACTTCCTGGCCAGGTTCCGTGACGAGGCCCGTGCGGCTGCGTCGTTGAGCCACCCCAACATCGTCGCCGTCCACGACTTCGGCGAGGACGACTCCGGGCCGTACATCGTGATGGAGCTGGTCGAGGGCCAGGACCTCGCGTCGATCATCCGCGAGTCCGGGCCGCTGGCCCCGCGACAGGCCGCGCGGGTGTCCGCGGAGGTCGGCAAGGCGCTCCACGCCGCCCACGTGCGCGGCATCGTCCATCGCGACGTGAAGCCGTCGAACGTGCTCGTCGGGCGTGACGGCCGGGTCAAGGTGGCGGATTTCGGGATCGCCAGGGCGCTCGCCGAATCGCAGCTGACGCTGCCGGGCACGACGATGGGGTCCGTGCACTACTTCAGCCCCGAGCAGGCGCGCGGCGAGCCGGCGACCGTCGCCTCGGACATCTACGCCCTGGGCATCGTGCTGTACGAGTCGCTCACCGGTCAGCGCCCGTTCTCCGGGGACGGGTCCGCGGCCGTCGCCCTGGCGCGGCTGACGACGACGCCGCCGCGGCCGTCGGCTCTCCGGCCGTCGGTACCGCCCGCGCTGGACGCGATCGTCCTGCGCGCGATGGCGCTCCACCCGGAGCACCGCTACAGCTCCGCCGCCGCGATGGCGAGCGCGCTCGAGGGGTTCCTGGGCACCCCTGCCGCCCAGCCACCCGCAGGGCAGCCTCCTGCCGCAGCTCCGGTCGGCGCCGCGATGACCGTCGCGTCCGCGGCCGCCCGCCCGAACCCGCCGGTGCCGTACCCGCCCGAGGCCTATGCCCGGGGGAACGGGCCATCGCCGATCTCGACGCGTGGCACGCCTCCGCCCCCGCCGGCTCGCGACGATGACGACGGCGGCGGGGCCGGTGTGTGGGCGTGGGTCGCCGGCGCACTGGGGCTGGTCATCCTCGCGGTCGCCGGCTTCCTCATCTTCCAGCTGCTCGCCGGCGGCGGCACGCCTGCGCCGAGCGCGTCGCCGAGCCTGGTGACGGTCCCGTCGTTCGTGAACCTCGCGTACACCGACGCCGAGGCCACGGCGGCGGACGTGGGGCTCACGGTGGTGCGCGCCGCCTCCGAGGAGCGGACGGACGTGGCCCCGGACACGGTGCTGTCCCAGGATCCCGCCCAGGGAGCCAGCGTCCCGGCCGACACCGAGATCAAGCTGACCGTCGCGCGCGGCAAGGAGTCGGTGGCCGTCCCGGACCTTCGCAACCGGCCCGAATCCGAGGCGCTGCAGCTGGTCGTCACGGATAGCCTCAGCGTGGGCAGCCGCACCGAGGCGTTTGATCCGTTCGTGCCGGTCGGCGCGGTCATCAGCCAGACCCCCGGGCCGGGCATCCTGGTGACACCGCGACACCGGTCGACTACGTGGTCTCGAAGGGTCCCGAGCCGACGCCCAGCCCGACCGAGACGCCGTCGCCCACGCCGTCGCCGACGCCCAGCCCGACCCCGTCGCCCACGCCGACCCGACGCCGCCGCCCACGCCGACCCCGGCGCCGCCGACGCCGACGCCCCGCCCACCGCGCCGCCCACGACCGCCGTGCCGCCGACCGCAGCGCCCGTGGCCAGCGGCTCGGCCGCGCGCCACGACCCGCGGCGAGCCCCGCCTCAGCTGTCGAGCTCACCCCACAGCGACCAACCGCCGGGCGCGGGAACCGGGCTGGCCGGCGGGGGATCCGGGACCCGCTGCGCGGTGCCTCCGCCCGCGGCCCGTCCCGCCGGCGATCAAGCTCGTCGACTGGAACGAACGTTCGAGGTGCGCGACCGCCCGGATCGCGTCGCGCCGCGGTCGGCGCCTTCCCCGCCGGGCTCCTGGTGGCGCGCCCTCGACGACCGCCTCGGATGCCGTCCAGCACGGGCGCATCTCGGTCCCCCGGAGAGCGACGCGGCGAGGGTCGAGCCCGCACAGGCCGAGGCCATTCGCGACGCCTCGGCGGAAGTGACGACACGTCGCGCACGAGGTGGTCGAGCGCCGGCAGACCCAGCATCGGGAGGTCTCGGCCTGCGGGGTTCCGCAATGCGGACAACGCCAGAGCGGCATGGTCGGATCGTAGCTGCGCCCGGCGCTGCTGTCGAGCGCTGATTGCATGGTCATCGTCTGTGCAGCCCGCCTCCGCACCGGCGGATGCCTACTTGACCGTCAGCACCTTGCGGTCGGTCCCCGTGCCGTCCTCGACCGTGGTGACCAGGACGGTGGCCAGGCCGGGCCCCGGCATCGCACCCTTCGGGATCGTCGTCGGGAAGGTGGCCGTCCCATCGGCACCGGTCAGGATCTCGGGCGAGACGATCGTCTCGAGCCCGGGGACGGAGACCGTGAACAGCGCCGTCGCACCGGCCAGGGGCCGCCCGTCGGGACCGGTGACGACGACGGTGTAGGTGGCGTCGTCGGCAGCTTCGATGCCTTGAACTGGTACACGTTCCCGGTCAGCGCCACGGTCAGCTTGCCCGACCCTCGGCGGACCCGGACGACGGTGCTCTCGGCATTGCCGGCGGGATCGGTCGCCGTGATCGTGATGCTGTTGGCGCCGGAGGCGACGGCGATGGTCACCACGAACAGCCCGTCGGCATCTGCCTGGGTGCTCCCGGTCGCCGAGTTCGCGTCGTTCCTCGCCAGGATCGAGCTGCGCGCCTGCGTCTTGCCCTTGATCGTGACCGTGGACTTGGTGACCGCCGCGTTGTCCTTGGGCGTGGTGATGGTGACCTTCGGCTTCGCCTGGTCCAGCACCCAGGTGACGATGGTCGAGCGCTCGCTTTCGCCCGACGGGCCGAGGATCGAGGCCTGCATGTCGTTGCGTCCGCTGGACAGGGTCACGCCCGGCAGCAGCAGGACGGAGGTGGGGCCAACCGGGACCTCGGCGACGACCGCGGTCGGCGTATCGGCCAGCGTGTCCCACAGCCGGACCGTGTAACCGGCACGGCCGACGACCTCGGACGGGACGTTCACGGTGATGTCGACCGTCTCGATGCTGGTGTAGGGCTCGTCGGGAGCGACGATCGAGGGTGCGCCGCTGATCGCCGGCGCCGGCGTGGGCGACGGGCTGCTGACCACGCTGCCGACCTTGCCCACGAAGTCCCCGAACCCGGCCACGGCGTCCGACAGGAACGGGCCTACTCGACCGCCGCCGACCCACACGATCGTGGCGCCCAGGACGATGATTGAGAACGCGAGCAATGCCCGCAGGGGCGTGGGCAGCCCCTGCCGCCGCTCGATCCGCTTGTGTCTGGCCAGGCGCGTCGGCGACGGCGCGATGGGGCGGACCTTGACCGGCGCCTTGCGGCCGTTCGAGGGGGGACGGGGGCGGACCTGCGGAGGGCGTCCTCCACGACGGGAATCCATCGGGGCCGATTGTCGCATGAAGCGCCCGGCAGCCCGGTCCTCGGCGGAACCGGGTGCCGTGCCCGTCCCATCCGTCTCGGCGCGATCCGGGTACCCGGCACCTCCGGGTGGTGCATCGCCGCCCCCGGGGTGGTGCCTGCGTGCGCCGGACCCTGGCGGCGTCGGCCCTCCGGTCCTGCCCCGGTGGTACCCTGCGCTGCGTCGAGGCACCGCCCGTCCAAGCGGGCGCCGACCATGCGAGGGAGGGTTTGGAACCCCGCGACCGACGGCCGACGCGCCCATCGCCGGGTGATCGCGGCTCCTGGAGCCACGGGCCGATCGCCCGCGTCCAGGCGCGCCCGGTCGACGCCACGAATGGCACGGGGGTCGATGCGCCGGCCGCGCCCAGCAACGGGTTCGGGATGCCACAGCGCTCGCCGGCCCGGTCAGGCATGCGTCCGATGGGCCCCGGTCCCACGAGCCCGCCGCGTGGCGGGTTCGGCCTGCCGAGCATCCGCCGGAACGTGTGTCCGCACTTCTACCTGACCGGACCCCGGGGCGCGATCCCGATCCAGGCGCCGCACCTGCTCAAGGGCCTGCTGCGCCAGCCCGCCAACGTGTCGCGCTGCCAGCTGCGCGGCGGCGTCCACATGGACGAGGGGTTCGTGAACGACATGTGCCTCACCCCGCGCTTCAACCAGTGCGTGTTCTACGAGGACGAGCTGACGAAGGAGTGAGCACGCTCGACACGGGGCGCTCGTTGACCACTCCCGAGCTGTCGTATGCGGCGGCCCTGCGCGCGATCGAGGACCGGGGCCGCTTCGGGATCCGGCTCGGGCTCGGGCGAGTCAGGGCACTGCTCCGCGCCCTCGACGATCCGCAGCTGGCCGTGCGCGGCGCCCTGGTCGCGGGGACGAACGGCAAGGGCAGCGTGATCGCACTGGCGGCCTCGGCGCTGCGGGCGGCCGGGTATCGGGTGGCCGAGACCCCCAAGCCGCATCTGGTCAGCTATCGCGAGCGGATCGTCGTCGACGGCCGGCCCATCGACCCGGAGGCGTTCGCGCGCCTGGTTGCCCGGGTCCTGCCGATCGCCGACCGGATCTCGCCCCGCCTGGGCCCGCCGACCGAGTTCGAGCTGCTGACCGCGGTCATGTTCCTGCACTTTGCCGAGGCCGGCCCGGATGTCGCGCTCGTCGAGGTCGGGCTCGGCGGGCGGCTCGACGCGACCCATGCGTGGGACGGTGGCGTCGCGGTGGTCACCAACGTGGACCTCGACCACACGGACCAGCTGGGTCCGACGATCCGAGCGATCGCGCGTGAGAAGGCGGCGATCATCGAGCGCGGGGACATCGCGGCGACCGGCGCCACCGGTGACGCGCTGGCTGTGATCCGGCGCCGGTGCACCCGGCTGGGCACGCCGCTGACCATCGCGCAGGAAGCGCAGGTCGTCGGGTGGACCCGGGACACGCTCGACGTCTCGCTGCCGCGCCTGGGTCGCGTGACGGTCTCGCTGCGCGGCCGTCACCAGGCCGCCAACGTCGCAGTCGCCGAGGCGCTGCTCGACGCGCTCGAGGCCGCGGGCATCGCGCGCGCATCCGACGAGCACCGGCGGCAGGGCTACGCGACGGTTCGCTGGCCGGGCCGCCTCGAGCTGCTCCGGGTCCCGGGGGGCGACGGCACGGTCCGCGAGGTCCTGCTCGACGGCGCCCACAACCCGGCCGGCGGGGCCGCGCTCGCGGGCGCGCTCGACGACCTGCGGCCGCTGCTCGCCGGGGGCGGCGATGCCACGCCTTCACCGGTCACCCTGGTGTGGGCGGCGATGCGCGACAAGGACGTGGCCGGCGTGCTCACCGCGGTCGCCGCGGCACGCTCGCTCGCCGGCGCGCACGTCGTGTGCACCGCCCTCGACCTGCCGCGCGCCATGCCCGCTGCCGACCTCGCCGATGCCTGGCGCGTCGCGCTGCCCGGTGCCCGGGTGCGCGTTGCCGGTGCCGTCGATGCCGCGATGGACGAGGCGCTCGCGACCGCGGGCGGGCCGATCGTCGTCGCCGGATCGCTGTACCTCGTGGGGGCCGTGCGATCGCGCCTGGTCGACGATCCGCGTGCTGCGCGACCCGGTGGCGGCATGAGCACGCGCGACGATCCCCGATCGCGCGGCGTCGTGCCCGAGCGGCCGGACGCGGGCGGCGGGGCGGCCACGCCATCGTTCGAGCTTCCGTCCGGCGCCCGCGACGGGCTGCCCGGCGCTCCGCGGCCGCTCGCCATCGGTCCCAGGACGTTCGAGTGGGGCGCACGGACCTACATCATGGGCATCCTCAACGTCACCCCCGACTCCTTCTCGGGCGACGGGCTGCTGGCGTCCGATGCCGGCTCCGCCACGACCCCGCGCGCGGATCCCGTCGCCGCCGCGGTCGCGCTGGCCCGCCGAATGGTCGACGAGGGCGCCGACCTGCTCGACATCGGCGGCGCCTCGAGCCGGCCGGGCCACGAGGAGGTCCCGACCGACGAGGAGATCGGGCGCGTCGTGCCCGTGATCCGAGCCGTCGCCGCGGCCATGCCCGCGACCCCGATCTCGATCGACACCACGAGCGCGCGGGTCGCGGAGGCGGCGCTCGATGCCGGCGCCCACCTGCTCAACGACGTGTGGGGCGTGGGCGACGACCCGGCCATGGTCCGGCTGGCGGCCACCCGGCGCGTGCCCATCGTGCTCATGCACAACCGTGCGGAGGCTCGCTACCGCAACCTCGTGGCCGAGGTGCTGGCCGACCTCGACCGGGCGCTCGAGCGAGCCGTCGCGGCCGGCGTGGCATGGGACGACCTGATCGTCGACCCGGGGTTCGGGTTCGGCAAGACCCCGGACCACAACCTCGCGCTCCTGGCGCAGCTCGGCAAGCTCCGGACGCTGGGCCGCCCCGTCCTGCTCGGCACCTCGCGCAAGAGCACGCTGGGCAAGCTGCTGGACCTGCCGCCCGAGCAACGGGTCGAGGCGACAACGGCGACCACGGCGCTGGCCGCCGCCGCCGGCGTGGACATGGTGCGGGTCCACGACGTGCGCCCCAACGTCCGGGCAGCTCGGGTCGCGGATGCGATCGCACGCGGCTGGCGCCCGGACGGCTGGGCCGGGGGTGCATCGCGGTGAGCGATCGCATCGTGCTGGACTCGATGGTCTTCCAGGGTACCCACGGAGTCCTGCCGGAGGAGCAGCTCACGCCGCAGCCGTTCGAGGTCGACGTGGAGCTTGCCCTCAGCCTCCAGCCGGCGGGTCTCAACGACGACCTCGAGCAGACCGTTGACTACGGCCGCGTGTTCGATGTCTGCCGCCAGATCGTCGAGTCCACCCGCTTCAACCTCATCGAGGCGCTCGCCGAGGCGATCGCCCACGAGATCCTCAGCGGGTTCCCGGTCGAGGAGGTCACCGTCCGGGTTCGCAAGCCCAGGGTCAAGCTGGACGGCCACCTGCGCTCGGCGGGCGTAGAGATCCGGCGGCGCCGCTCCACCTGAGGGCGGCGGGCCGATGAACGGCGCCGTTGCCGGCCGGTGTGCCGGGCCTGCGGCGCACGGGCCGGGCGGGCTACAGGTTGGGAGGACGCGTCCCGAGGGTCACGCTCAGATTGATCGTGCTGCCGTTGCGCAGCACGCTGAGCTGGATCGTGTCGCCCGGTGGGAACTGGACCAGCAGCGCATCGAGCGGATGCTCGGCGTCGATCTGTGTCCCGTTGAGCGACGTGATGATGTCACCCTCCTGGACCCCCGCCTGCTCCGCTGGGCTGTTCTGCTGGACCGCCGGGTCCGTGCCGTTGCTCGAGACCAGCGCGCCAGCGTCGACGGGCAGGTTGTCGTCCTTCATCAGCTGCAGGTCGATCGACAGGAACCGGATGCCGATCCAGGGTCGCGACAGCGCCTCGCCCCTGACCGCCTGGTCCATGATCGGGCGCGCGATGTCGATCGGGATCGCAAACCCGATCCCGCTGGAGTCGGTCGCCACGGCCGTGTTGATCCCGACCACCGCGCCGCTGGCATCGGCGAGCGGCCCGCCCGAGTTGCCGGGATTGATCGCGGCGTCGGTCTGGATCAGGTTGGTGATCCGGGTACCGCCACTGACCGAGATGTCGCGACCCTTGCCGGACACGATCCCGCTGGTGACCGAGAACGAGTAGAGACCGAGCGGGCTGCCGATGGCGACCACCAGCTGGCCGATCTTGAGCCCGTCCGAGTGCCCGATCGGGGCCGTCGGCAGCCCTGTCTGGTCGACCTTGACGATGGCGAGGTCGGTCAGGGTGTCGATGCCGTACACGGTGCCGTCAAACTTGCGCCCGTCCTTGAGCTCGACGGTCAGGCTCGTAGACCCGGACACGACGTGGCGGTTGGTGAGGATCCAGCCGTTGGAGTCATAGATCACGCCCGACCCGATGCCCTCCGAGGGCACGTTGCCGAACGGATCGCTGCTCTGCCCCTCGACCGTGATCTTGACCACCGCCGGGCTGACCTTGGCCGCCACGTCGATGACCGCAGACGACTCGTCGATCGTGACCGGCGTCGTGCTCCCGGTCGTGTTGGCGCTGTCCGTGGTCGCCGGCGCCACGGTGCGGTCAAAGGCGCCGTTGAGGTCGAGCGCGACCACCGTGCCGCCGGAGGCGAGCACGGCGGACAGGATGGACGCCGCGAGGACCGCGCCCAGGCCCGGACCCCGTCGCCGCGGCTCGGCCGGTCCGGCGGCGTGGATCGGCGGCGGGGGCGTGATCCCACCACCCGAGCCCGGCAGGCCCCAGGGGGCTGCGGGGGCGTAGGCCGGCACTGGCCCGGGCTCGGTGGCGGCCGGCTCGTACCATCGGTCGGCGGATGGCTGCGTGCCCGGAGGGGCCCACGCCCAGTGCGCGTCGGGACGCGGATCGGGCGCCGGGGCGTAGCGCGGAACCTCGACGCGCTGGGTCTCGTCGAGGGCATCGCCGGCGTCGGCGTCGGGGGCGCTCGGGGTCTGGTCGTCGTTCATCGCGGGGGCGGTCTTCTCTCTGGCTCGGCGGGCGGACCGGCTTCGGGCTGGTCCGGGATTGTGTCCAAGGGTGCCGGTCGAGGATTCACGCCCGGCGCGGTGATCGGTGAAGAATCGTCCATCTTTGGCGTTTCCGCCAGCCGTCCGGTTCGTGACGCCGGCACCTCGCCAGCCTCGCGAGGATCGCGCGGCAGGGTGACCACGAACCGGGAGCCGCTGCCGACCCGGCTCTCCACCACGATCGTCCCGTGGTGCATGTCCACGATCGACTTGACGATCGCGAGCCCGAGTCCGGACCCGGTGCCGCGCGCCTCGTTCGCCTCCGACCCTCGATAGAAACGGTCGAAGATCCGGGGCAGCTCCGAGGCGTGGATCCCGACCCCGGTGTCCTCGACCTCGATCCGGGCGCCGCCGTCCGCGTCCGCCTGTGCCGACACGCTGACCCGGCCGCCACGGCGCGTGAACTTGAGGGCGTTGCCGACCAGGTTGGTCACGACCTGGCCGACCCGCGGTGCGTCGTGCCGGATCCGCAACGGATGATCGGGGAGGGTGGCTGTCAGCGCGATTCCCCGGCGCTCCGCGGTCGCGAGCTGCTGCTCGACGGCGGACTCGATCGTGCCTCGAACGTCGTCAGGGCGCAGGTCGAGCAGCACCAGCCCCGAATCGAGCTTGGACAGCTCCAGCAGGTTCTGGGCCAGCCAGTCGAGACGGTCGAGCTGGACCGCCGACGAGTCCAGGAACTCGGCGCGGGCGGACCCGTCGGTTCCGGCCGGGCCCTGGAGCAGCTCGATGAACGTGCGCGTGGCGGCGATCGGCGTACGCAGCTCGTGGCTGACGTCGGCCAGGAAGTCCCGGCTTCGATCACGGTCGCGCCGGATGATCTCGACACTCTCCTCGAGCCGGTCCGCCATCGTGTTGAACTGCCGGGACAGGGCGCGCAGCTCGAGGGTCCCGGACGACAGCTCGTCCGACGGCACGCGGGACGCGAGATCACCCTCCGCCAACCGCCGGGACGCCTCGGTCAGACGGGTGAGCGGCGTGGTGAACCGGTGCGCGATGACCGCGGCCAGGAGCACCGCGAGGAGCATCGCCATCGAGGCCATCACGAGCAGCAGGCCGGCGATCGCGGCGAGCGTGCTCGCCCGGCTCGTGTACGGGTTGGACAGGGTCACCACCATGCCCCAGTCCCGGCCCGCGTTGCTGGTCGCGAACTGCCAGCGGGCCGTCGGGATCCCGGGATCGCGGGCCTGGCCCTGCGCCGGCTTCGCACTGAGGGGCACGTCGAACCCCAGGCCCGGGGCCGGATCGACCACGGGCACGCCATCGGTGTCCTGGTGGGCGATGCCGAACTGGAGGCTGATGTCCGCCTGGGCCACCGTGTTCGCGAGCAGCGTCAGCAGGCCCTTGTCGACGAGGAGCGTCCCCACCGCCGGGTTGAGCGCCGGCTGTCGCTGGCCGCCGACGTTCACCTCTGCCACCACCGCGCCGCCGCCGACCTCGTTCTCGACGAACCGGTCGAGCAGGGCCGCGGTCGCCCCGGCGCGGACTCGCAGGCTCTGCTCCTCCTGCTGCCGGAAGTAGTCGTCCAGGCGGTTGACGACGACGGGCGCGACCAGCGCCAGGGTGAGCGCGACCAGGCCGACGAACGCGATCGTGAGCCGGGTCTGGAACGACCGTGGGACCGACGGCCGGTGGGCACGGACATCGCCGTCCGGAGCGCGGACGCCGGCCACGATCAGTGCTCGGCGAACTGGTATCCGGCGCCCCGGACGGTGAGCACGAACTGCGGCGCCGACGGGTCGTCCTCGATCTTGTCGCGGAGGTGGCTCACGTGGACGTTGATGGTCTTCTCGTCCTGGTCGAGCGCCTCGTAGTCGCGCAGCAGCTCGAGCAGCTCCCGGCGGCTGAACACGCGTCCCGGGCGGCTGGCCAGGTGCCGCAGGATCTCGAACTCCGTCGCCGTCAGCGCGATCCGCCGGGTGCCTCGCTGGACGCGGCGGCGCTCGAGGTCGATGACCAGGTCCCGGTGCCGGATGACGCGCCCGCCGGCTGCGTTCGAGAGGTCGCCGTAGGCTCGCCGCAGCAGCGCACGGATGCGGCTCATCAGCTCCCGCAGCGCGAACGGCTTGGTCACGTAGTCGTCCGCCCCGAGCTCGAGCCCCACGACCTTGTCGAACTCGTCACCGCGTGCGGTCAGGAACAGCACCGGTGCCTTGGAGCCCGCGGCGCGCAGCCGGCGCAGGACCTCGAAGCCGTCGATGCCGGGCAGCCGGACGTCGAGCAGGATGAGGTCGGGGGCCTGGCTGGTGGCAAAGTCAAGCCCCTCCTCGCCGGATCGCGCGACCGCCACGTCGTAGCCCTCCTGCTGGAGGGCGTACTGGATGCCTCGCGCGACCGCGAACTCGTCTTCGACGATCAGGATGGTGGCTGCCACGGCGGGCCGATGCTACACCGGGCCGTGCGCCGGACGTTCGGGCCACTGCGCCGGAATGGGAACGAACGGCCGCGTATGGTAGCCTCGGGCGCACGTTGCGATGGGCGAGAACAGCCCGTCGCGCGCGGCGCCGCCCCCCAACCCGGGCCGGAGCGCCGCCACCAGAGAGGGTCCAAGCACGATGTCCGCCCGCCCCAGCCTCGCGGCCGCCACCCGGTCCGTGACCGGCAAGGCCGTCGCCCAGCTCCGCCGCCAGGGACAGCTCCCGGCCGTCGTGTACGGCCACGGCTCGGCGAGCGAGGCCCTCACGCTCGACGCCCACGACTTCGACCAGCTCCGGCGCCACGTCGGTGCCTCGACGCTGGTCGACCTCGCCGTCGACGGCGGCAAGACTCGACCCGTGCTCGTCCAGAACGTCCAGGTGCACCGGATCAGCCGCCGGCCGATCCACGTCGACCTGTTCGCCGTCCGGATGACCGAGGAGCTCACGGTTGAGGTCCCGCTCATCGGGCTGGGCGTCGCCCCGGCCGTCGACAACGGCGGCACGCTCGTCCACCCGGTCTCGGCCGTCAAGGTTCGCGCGCTGCCGGGCAACCTGCCGGAGTCGCTGACCTACGACCTCAGCCGGCTCGACAGCTTCGAGGCGACGATCACCGCCGCGGACCTCGTGGCCCCGGACGGCGTCTCGATCCAGGCCGACCCCGCGGACGTCATCGCCCGTGTCCTGCCACCGCGCGTGGAGGAGGCCCCGGTCGCGGCCGAGGTCGAGGGCGAGGCTCCGGAGGCCGAGGAGGCTGCGGCAGACGCGCCCGCGGAGGACACCGCCGCGGACTGAGCTCCGCCCGTCCCGCGGCTCGCGCCGCGCTCCGGCGTTGCCGGACCCCGCGGGCCGTGGTGTCGGATCAGGCGCGCCCGGGTCTTCGGCGCGCCGTCGCGTAGAAGATCGGCAGCTCCAGCCGCAGGTCATCCACGGTCAGGGCCTGCAGCCGGCGGAGCACCGCGTCCTGCAGGCGTCGGCGCTCGTCCGGCTCCAGCGAGCCGAACAGGTCCTCGGCGTCGAACCGCACCAGGAACTCGAGGAATGTCTGGGGCGTGAACTGGTGCACCAGGACGTCCTTCCGTACGTGCGCATCGACGTAGCCTGCCCGCCGCAGCCGGGCGACGACGACGCCCGTCGATCCCGGGTCGTCGGGTCCGCCGGCGCCGTCGCGTCCGGGCAGGCCGAGCGCGGCGAGCGCATCCTCGAACGCCTCGTCCGCCGCAAACGGGGTCTCGGAGCGCAGCCAGTTGAGGTACGCCAGGCGTCCGCCGGGCCGGAGCACGCGCCGCGCCTCGCGGAGCGCACGGTACGGTGACGGGACGAGCTGGAGCACGAATGACGTGACCACCAGGTCGACCGATGCGTCATCGATCCCCAGGCGGTCTGCGGTTGCCTGGCGCAGGTGGACCCGATCGCGGTCCCGCGCCGGGAGCCGGGCAAGGGTTCGCTCGGCGACCCGGAGCATGCCCTCGGAGGCGTCCACCGCGTCCACGACCACGTGTGGCCAGCGTTCGACCGCGGCGGCGGCCAGGGCGCCCGTGCCGCATCCGACGTCAAGCACGGACTGGGCCCCGGCGCGGACGTCCGCGTCGATCGCATCGAGCAGGCGGAGGGTGGCCGATCGATGAACGGGAGCCCACCAGGTGGCATAGCCGTCGGCGATCCGATCGTAGCGAGCCTCCTGATCGGTCATCGCCCAATGGTGCCATGACCAAATCGGGCCCTTCGGCCCCCCGCCGTGGTCCGCGGGCCGCTGTTGGTCGGCGGCGGCACGTCCGATGCTGGTGAGCGTGCAGCACCGGCCGCGCGCCGAGTGCCGGCTGAGGCCGGCCCGCGGGCCGAAAGGAGCCCACATCATGAACCGGATCCTGCTCGCCTACGACGGCGGCGAGCCCGCCCGACGTGCGCTGGAGCAGACCATCGAGCTCGCCCGGCAGTTCGGCGCGGAAGTGGGCGTCATCAGCGTCGTTCCCGTGCACCAGGGTCCCATCGCGACTGATCCCTGGGCCGACCGCAGCGTACACGCTGCGGAGCTGCTCGAGGCCCGCCGCCTGCTGCGGGAGGCCGGCATCGAGGCCGAGCTCCTGGAGCCCGGCGGGGATCCGGCCAGGATGATCGAGCGCATCGCCGACGAGCGCCATTACGACACGATCGTGATCGGCACCCGTGGCCTCGGGTTCCTTACCCGGCTCGTACAGGGCAGTGTGTCGGAGCACGTCGTGACCCATGCCCACGCGACGGTCGTCGTCGCCCGCTGATGTCCACCTCTCGCCCCGCGCCCATCAGGGTGTTCCCCGCAGACCGCCAGCATGGCGGATCTCCAGTCCGCCTCCGGAGGCATGTCTCATGACCATCGCGACCCGGCCCGCCGCCAAGCCGCTCCAGGGATTGTCGAGGCCCGTGCTCGACGCGCTGCGCAGCGGGGTCGGTCCGGCCCCGATCATGCGGCGCGGGATCACGCTGCTCGCAGATCCCGTCCTCAACAAGGACTCGGCGTTCACCGAGGAGGAGCGCGACTCGCTCGGCCTGCGGGGCCTCCTGCCGCCGAGTGTGATGGACATCGGCGACCAGGTGAAGCTCGAGTTGGAGCACGTGCGCCGGAAGGCCGACGACCTCGAGCGGTACATCGGGCTGGCCGCGCTCCAGGATCGCAACGAGACCCTGTTCCACCGGGTGCTGCTCGAGCACCTCGAGGAGCTGCTCCCGATCGTGTACACGCCCACGGTGGGGCGTGCGTGCCAGGAGTTCAGCCACCAGTACCGCCGCCCGCGCGGCGTGTGGATCACCCCCGACGACGTCGACCGGGTGGCCCAGATCCTGCGGCACGCGGCGCGCGACGAGATCCGGTTGATCGTGGTCACCGACAACGAGCGGATCCTCGGCCTCGGCGACCAGGGCGCCGGTGGCATGCCGATCCCGGTGGGCAAGCTCGCCCTGTATTCGGCGGCGGCCGGCATCCACCCGGGCCTCACCCTGCCGGTGTCGCTGGACGTGGGCACCGACCGCAAGGAGCTGCTCGACGATCCGCTGTACGTCGGGTGGCGCCATCCGCGGCTCCGCGGGGCGGCCTACGACGAGGTCGTCGAGGCATTCGTCGCCGGGGTCCGCGAGGTCCACCCGCGCGCGGTGCTCCAGTGGGAGGACTTCAAGCAGCACAACGCAATCCGCCTCCTCGCTCGCTATCGCCAGTGGGTGTGCAGCTTCAACGACGACATCCAGGGCACATCCGCGATCTCGACCGCGACCATCCTCGGCGCGCTCCGCGCACAGGGCCGCACGTTGGCCGACGCCCGGGTCGTGCTTGCCGGCGCCGGTGCCGCCGGCACCGGCATCGCCCGGCTGCTGCGCCTGGCGATGGTCGAGGACGGCATGACGCCGGCGCAGGCTCGCGACTCCATGGCCGTGCTCGATTCGCACGGCCTCGTGGTCGAGGGACGCCCCGGGCTCGATGAGGACAAGTTCGAGTGCGCGCTTCCGCGCGATGTCGTCGCGGCGATGGGCCTCGACCCGGACGGCCGGCACCAGCTCGAGGACGTGGTCGCCGCGTTCCGTCCGAACGTCCTGCTCGGCACAACCGGCAAGGGCGGCGCATTCACGGAGCACATCATCCGGACCATGGCGGCCACTGCAGACCGTCCGATCGTCCTCCCGATGTCCAATCCGACCGACAAGACGGAGGCGCGTCCCTCCGACATCTTCGCCTGGACGGCCGGCCGGGCGATCGTGGCGACCGGGAGCCCGTTTGCCCCGGTGGAGTTCGGTGGCGCATCGCACTCGATCCCGCAGGCGAACAACGCATACGTGTTCCCGGGCATCGGCCTGGGCGCCATCGTCTCAGAGGCACGGATCCTGCCCGATACCGCGTTCCTCGTGGCGGCTCGCCGGCTGGCCGAGATGGCCACCCCGGAGTCGCTGGGTCGCGGCGAGCTGTTCCCGCCCATCGGCGAGCTGCGCAGCGTGGCCAGGGAGCTGGCGATCGCCGTCGTCGCCCACCTGGGCGAGCTCGGCGTTGGCCGCAGGTTCCAGCCGGACGCGATCCCGGCCGCGGTCGATGCGGCGATGTGGAGCCCCGGATACGTTCCGTACGAGGCCGTCTGAGCTCGACCCCCATCGCTTCCACTGCAAGCCCCGCCACACGCGTTCCGGCCCGCCCGTCTCGGAGCCGGCCGTGAACTGACGCGGCGCGCAGCGGAGACTCGCATGCCCCGTGCCATTGCCGCCCGGATCATCCTGCTCGCCCTCGGTGCCGGGGTCGTGGCCGACATCTCGGTGCCGGGCAACGCGGTCGGGCTCAACGGCCTGCTGCTGACGGCGTTCCTGCTGGTTTCCTCGGCGCTCGTCGCCGGCCTCGACGGCATTCGCCGGATGGACGTGGCGGATGCCTGGCTTGCCCCCGCCGCACTGTTCCTGAGCGGCATGGCCGCGGTTCGCGCCGATCCGTGGCTGGTCGACGCCGACATCCTGCTCGCGGCGGCGCTGGCGGGCGGAACGGTGGCCTCGCTGGGTGGTGCCCGGATCACGCGGGGGCTCGTTCCACACCTGCTTCTGGTGACCGTCGGTGTCACCGTTGCTGCGTTCGTGGGTGCGTTCGAGGTGCTGGTCGCCATGCGACGCATGCATGCGCCCGAGACCGCGGTGGCAGCCACGGCCGACGTGCGCACCGCCCGTCAGCGTGCGCGCCGGTTCGCCCCCGTCGCCCGGGGCCTGCTGGTGGCGATCCCGCTGGTGGTGGTATTCACTGCCCTGTTCTCGTTCGCGGACGCGGTGTTCGATCGGGTTGCCCACGACGTGCTTTCCTGGCGACTGGACGTCGATCTTGCCGGCGCCGCGGATCGCGCAGCCGTGGTGACCGCCGTCGCCTGGCTGGTCGCCGGCGCGCTGGCGCTCGCGGGGGCCCGGCTGCCGGCGCTTGCCGTCCCCGACCGCCCGGCGCGCTCGCAGCCCATGCATCGCTCGCCCGGCGCGACGGGTGGCATCGAGACGGGCGCCGGTGCGACGGGAGCCGTCGGGATGGCCGATGGCGGGCGGCTCGGGACGGTGGAGGCCGCGACAGTCCTGATCGTCCTCGACAGCCTGTTCGCGGTGTTCGTCGTCCTCCAGCTGGCGTACCTGTTCGGCGGACGCGACACGATGTCGGCTGCCGGCATGACGTATGCCGCCTACGCCCGTCGCGGGTTCTTCGAGCTCGTCGCCGTGGCCGCGTTAGCCGGCGCGATCGCGGTGGCCCTCGACCTGGCCGTCGCTCGGCGTTCACGGATCCAGGTCGGGGCCTCGTTCGGTCTGCTGGCCCTGACCATCGTCGTGCTCGCGTCGGCGCTGGTCCGGCTACGCCTGTACCAGGATGCGTACGGCTGGACCGAGCTCCGCTTCGTGGTGCTGGTCGCGATCGGCTGGCTCGCCGTCGCCATCATCGCCACGCTCGCGCTGCTGGCGGCCAGGCGGCCGCAATGGACGCTTCACGTGCTGGGGATCATGACCGTCATGACCGTCGGTGGCATGAACCTGATCGGACCCCAGGCGTACGTCACCGACCGGAACCTCGAGCGTGCGATCGATCCTTCGCTGGTCCCGTCCGGCGGTCGGAGCGGCCTCGACGCCGACTACCTGATCTCGCTCGGCGACGAGGCGGTGCCCGCGGTCATTGCCGCGCTCGACCGGCTGCCGGACGCCGGCGACCAGGGCGCGCTCGAGGTGTTCCTCCTCCGCCGCGCCGCCGTCCTGCGCGAGGATCCGTCGCTGGCCGGCTGGCCATCCTGGAACCTGGCCCGGGAGCGAGCCCGCGAGGCGCTCGCGGCGTGGGAAGGCGCCCGCGCCGACTGATGGCAGCGCCCGCCGTCGGACCGGCGGGCGCTCGGGGGGCGGCGATCCGCGGCGGCGCGGATGCTCAGGCGCCGGTGTCCCAGCCCGCGATCGGTTCTCCGCCCCGCGGACGGGGGGTGAACCGGCGGAACAGCCAGCGCATCACGACGGCGATGACGAGGATCACGAGGATCATCGGCAGCCACACGATGGCGAACCAGATCGATGCGCTCACGATGGTCTGACCAGCGCCGATCAGGGTCGCGGTGGCGCCGTCGACGTCCTTGGACGGATCCCACCCTTTTGCCGTCTCCTGGACCGCGACGATCTCCAGCCCGAACGTGGTGACCAGCGTCCCGTAGGCGACCTGGTCGTTGAGCTGCGTCCGCTGCGCGTCGAGCTGCTCGATCTGTCCGCGGACTTCGGTCAGCTGAGCCTGGACCTCGATGAGGTCGCTGATCTTGCCGGCACCCTTGGCGATCTCCTGGAGCGAAGCCTCGCTCGCGCGCAGGTTCTTGATCCGCGCCTCGAGATCGACGATCTGGCTGCCGACCTCGGACGCCTGCGTCTCCTCGGCGACGACCTTGGTGGCGAGGCCGCGCAGCGAATCGATCGCATCCTCCCACCGGCTGGCCGGGATGCGATAGGTAATGGTCGCGACCGGGCGATCGCCGTCGTTGGACTCGCGCGACGCGCCGATGTAGCCACCCACCGCTGCGACGGCCGCCTTGGCGCGGGCGAGCGCCGGCTGCAGGTCATCGACCACGAGCTGGAGCGAGCCGGTGTAGACGATCCGCAGGTCGTCGCGCACGGCGGACAGCGGCGTTTGTCCATTGCCGCTGCCGCCGGTCCCGCCAAGGTCCTGCGGGGACACCGGGTTGGCCGCGGGACCCGCGGTGGTCGCGGCGCGCTCGTCGACCGGGCCGCCGACCGTGCTGAGGATCTGGCTCGCCGAGCCTCCGCACGCGGTCACCATCGTGACGACGGCGGCGATCAGGGCCACGCGGAGAGCGAGGCTCCGGCGCCTGCTGGTGTTCATCGCAAACCCTCCTCGGGTCGGTCCGGTTGCCCGCGGCGGTGACCGCGCACCCCGATGACGCGTCGATGCGCCGCGAGGTTCCGACACTGGCACGGCGACGGCGCGTCGCGGCGCCGACGCTAGCGGCCGCGAACGTCCGCGTCGTTCCGTGGAAACCCGCAACCGGCGGTACGGGGCGTCCGGCCGGGGTATCGTGCCCCCATGGCGCTCCCGTTCTCGCCGCCCCTCGAGCCGATGCTCGCCAAGGCGACCTCCGACCTGCCCGACGGCGACGGCTGGCTGTACGAGCCGAAGTGGGACGGGTTCCGGGCGATCGTGTTCCGCGACGGCAACGAGGTGTACACCCAGAGCCGGGACCTCAAGCCGCTCGACCGCTACTTCCCGGAGCTCGCCGAGCCGCTCCTCGCCCAGCTGCCCGAGCGGTGCGTGCTCGATGGGGAGGTCGTCATCGCGCGCGACGGCGCGCTCGACTTCGGCGCCCTCCTGCTGCGGATCCACCCCGCGGCGTCACGGGTGCGGATGCTGGCGGCCGAGGCACCCGCGTCGTTCGTGGCGTGGGACCTCCTTGCGCTGGGTGACGACGACCTGCGGGCGGTGCCCCAGGGGGAGCGGCGGGCGCGGCTGGAGGCCGTGCTGGGTGCGGCGACCCCACCGATCCACCTGACGCCGGCCACCCGAGACCGCGCGCTGGCCGCGGACTGGTTCCACCGGTTCGAGGGCGCCGGGCTGGACGGCGTGGTGGCCAAGCGGCTTGACGGCGTGTATCTCCCCGGCAAGCGGGCCATGTTCAAGATCAAGCACGAGCGGACCGCGGACTGCGTGGTGGCCGGGTTCCGGTGGCACAAGAACGGACCGGGGACCCACGTCGGATCGCTGCTCCTGGGCCTGTTCGACGACGCCGGCACGCTCCATCACGTGGGGATCACGTCATCGTTCACGTGGGATCGGCGGGCCGCACTGGTCGACGAGCTGGCACCGCTGCGCGAGGGCGCGGTCGACGGCCACCCCTGGGGTGAGTGGGCCGAGTGGGCTGCCGCGGGAGCAGCCGACGCCTCCGGCCAGCGCCTCCCGGGTGCGACCTCGCGCTGGAACCGGGGCAAGGACCTGTCGTGGGAGCCGCTGCGCACGGAGCGCGTGGTCGAGGTCGCCTACGACCACCTCCAGGGAGACCGCTTCCGGCACGCGACGACGTTCCGCCGCTGGCGACCGGACAAGGCGCCGGCCGACTGCCGCTACGACCAGCTGGAGACGACCGCGCCATACGAGCTCGCCCGGATCTTCGGGTAGCGCGCCCACCCCGCCGTCCTCCGGGCAGACCGCATGACGGCTGTCATGGAGCGATCGCGACGCGCGTGACTTCGCGCCGGACCGGATTGGGCCGATGCTCGGGGCATGACTCCGTCCGCGTCCAAGGCGGCGCGGATCGCCGCCGCCAAGGGATGGCTGGCGCCGGACACCGACGCCTGACGGTCCATCCAGCGTCGCGCCCGATGCCCCGCATCGGTGCCCGGGGGTCCACGCATCGGCGTCAGTTGACGTGGGCACCGACGATGGTCATGCAGATCGAGTGCCCGGCCAGCGCGACATCGGGATCGATCGTCAGGCCGTCACGAGCGATGACCCGACCACGACCATCAACCACGACCAGATCGGGCATGAACGCGACCCGGAACGCCGGCCCGAACCAGGTGAGGATCGGATGCCCACCGCCAGCCGGTTCCAGCCACACCGGGTCGAGTGCGCTCGGATCGGTGTGGAAGGTCAGCGGCCCGGAACCGACGCCGGCACACACGCTGCTCGGCTGCGAACGGTGCAGCTGCGGGTCGGCCACATCGAAGGGCCGGCCTTCCGGCCCGAGCAGCGGCTCCCAGCGATCGGCGACGAGCTGCACGCTGCACCACAGGCGCGAGTCAGGGCCAGCCTCGGCGGGGACGTCCAGATCGCCGTTGCTGCGGGTGCACGTCGCGGCGGCCGGATCGGCGACGTGGAGGTCAACTCGCACGGTGATGTCGGGCGGCGGCGGCTCCAGGCCCGGCGGGACGCGCACGTCCACTGCTGCTCCGGCCGGGCCATGGAGCGAGAACGACGTCGTTCCCTGTCGCCACGGCCCGAGCCAGACGGGCTCGACGTCGTACCAGACCGGGAGGTCCGCCCACCAGGTGCGGGCTTCCACCGTGAACGACGCGGCGCCCAGGCAGTCGGCGCGCGTGAATGGATCGAGCGCCGCGATGGTCGAGAGGTTGTCGCGGGTTGGCGGACAGCCGAGCGGGACCCGCAGGCGGATCGTGTCCTGGCCGTCCCTGCTGGCTGGGACCCAGGTGAAGAAGTCGGTCTGACCGCCAATGGCGTTCGAGAGCACGTAGACCCGGAGCCACGGCGTGCCGTCGACGGCGACCGGATCGCCGAGGATCGCCAGGTCCTGGCCAGGCGTGATCGCCAGCGTCCCGCCGGTGAGTGCCAGGGGCGGTCCGCCGGGCGTCGCGTGCGCGGAGACCTGCACCCGGGCGTTGGCCCGTGACGCGGAGGGGATGTCGCCGATCAGGGCTCCGTCACCACCGGGGGGTCGCGGCGCGACCCGGGGCGAGAGGTCGATCCCGGCGCCGGCGGGTGCCGTTGGCGTCGCCGAGGGCCCGGGGGCGACGGACCCCGACAGGGCAACGGCCACGAGCACGATGGCGGCCACCCCGATGCCGACGATGACCCGACGCGCACGCGGATTCCCCACGGGCCAGATGCTACGTCGGGCGCCCCCCAAGGGCACGCTCCAGCCGGCGCCCGGACCCGCGGCGGTGACGCCGTCTCATCGCGGAGCCTTCCTGCGCGGTGCCCGCTCCGGCTGTCCGGCCCGATCCGGCCACTCGTAGCCCTCCCAGGGGTCGTAGTCGGGGTCCAGCGGCTCCTGCGGCGGCCGGATGTCCTCGGGCACGTGGATCAGGTTCACGCGCAGCCGGTACCAGACATACGCGCGGCCGCGCATCCCGTCCGTCAGGATGTCGGCGGGCTCCAGGTACTCGACCACCTCCGGGTGGCGGGCCTTCCAGCGCTCGAGGCCCTCGTTGACCTCGGCCTTGGTGGCGGCGCGGGCGATCTCGATGACCGGGATGCTCGATCGTCGCCGGCCGGTCGGCGTGGGGCGGGTGCCCTCCCACTCGGCCGGCAGACCCGCGTTGGGGTCGCCCGCGGCCACCGCGGCCGCGCGCTCGGCGGCCACCTCCGGCGGCGGCCCGCCGTCGCGGCCCCGGCCCCGGTACTCCGCGTCGGATCGCCGCTTGCGCGACGGCTGGACGCGCGGCGGCTCGCCCTCCTGCTTGGCGTAGTTCGGCGGCCACGGAGCGTCGCCCTGGCCCTCCGCCTCGTGGCGGGCGCTCAGCTCCAGCAGCGCGTCGAGCGAGCCGACGGCATCGTCGATCCCGGCGCCCGCGTCGCCGTGTTCCGCGTACAACGCCGGCACGGTGGCAAGCGTGAAGTCCTCGGCGACCACGTCGGGACCTCGTCCCAGCGCAGGGGGAACGACACCCGGGCGTCGGGGAGCGGCCGGACGGAGTACGCGGACGCCACGGTCCGGTCCTTGGCGTTCTGGTTGTAGTCGAGGAACACGCCGTGGCGCTCCTCCTTCCACCATTTCGAGGTCGCGATCGAGGGCGCCCGCTGCTCCACGTCGCGGGCCAGCGCCAGCGCGGCGCGCCGGACCTGCGGGTACGTCCAGCGCGGCTCGATCCGGACGTTGATATGGATCCCGCGCGAGCCGGACGTCTTGGGCCAGCCGACGAGGCCGACGGCATCGAGCGCTTCGCGGCAGACCATCGCGACCTCGCGGATCTGCGACCAGGCGATACCCGGAACCGGGTCGAGGTCCACGCGGAGCTCGTCGGGATGGTCCAGGTCCTCGGCGCGGACGGGGTGCGGATTGAGGTCGATGCAGCCGAGGTTGACGACCCAGGCAAGCCCGGCGGCCTCGTCGACGACGATCTCGTCCGCCGTCCGGCCTGAAGGGAAGGTCAGGGTTGCGACCCGCATCCAGTCGGGGTGGTTCTGGGGCGCGCGCTTCTGGAAGAACGGCTCCTTGTCGATCCCGTCCACGAACCGCTTGAGCGCCATCGGGCGCCCGCGAACGCCCGCCAGCGCGCCGTCCGCGACGGCCAGGAAGTAGCGGACCAGGTCCAGCTTGGTGTAGCCGGGCTGGGGGAAATAGACCTTGTCGGGGTTGCTCACGGCGACCTCGCGGCCGCCGATCTCGAGGATCTCCTTCCGGGCGGGCATGCGCAGATGCTAGAGGCGGGGCGCAAGGGGCGATCGTGGCGCGATGAGCGGCGGTGTCGATTTGAGGTGTCGATTCGGGCACTGTCAATTCGCGCCTCTTGCGTTCGTCGCTAGGATGCACGGGGCGGACGGACCGGCCCGGCGCGGACCCACCGACCCGGTGACGGTCGAGGAGACGAACAGTGCAATACCTGCTCTTGATCTACGGGGAGCCGTCGACGACCGAGCCGACCCAGGACGAGTGGAACGCGACGATGACCGAGTACAACGCGTACACCGACTGGCTGCGCGAGAAGGGCCAGTTCATCGGGGGCGAGGCGCTCCAGCCGGTGACCGACGCGACCACCGTCTCGGTTCGCGACGGCCGTCGGATCGTGACCGACGGGCCGTTTGCCGAGACCAAGGAGCAGCTGGGCGGCTTCTACCAGATCGAGGCGCCGGACCTGGACGCCGCGATCGAGGCCGCCGCCCGGATCCCGGGCGCCCGGTGGGGCAAGATCGAGGTCAGGCCGATCATCCCGACGTGACGCGTCGCCGACAGGACCATGCTGACGATGGCGGCTGCACCTCGCGATCCCGCGCGCACCGCGCCTGACGCACCACTTGAGCCCGCGCCCAGCGCGGCCGACATCGTCGAGCGCACGTTTCGCGACGAGCACGGCCGCGCGCTGGCGACGCTCATCCGAGTGCTCGGTGACTTCGACCTCGCGGAGGAGGCGTTGTCCGATGCCTACCTCGTCGCGCTCGAGCGCTGGCCGGTCGATGGCGCGCCGTCGAACCCCGGGGCGTGGATCACGACAACGGCGCGCAATCGCGCCATCGACCGCATCCGGCGCGACCGCCGGTTCGCCGGCAAGCTCGAGGCGCATCGCGCGTGACGCCGACCTCGATGCGGAGCGGCGCAGCGGCGCGCTCAGTGCGGCGGCGGAGGACGAGATGAGCCCGATCCCCGACGACCAGCTGCGCCTGATCTTCACCTGCTGCCATCCGGCGCTGGCCCCGGAGGCGCAGCATCGCGTTGACGCTGCGGACGCTCGGCGGGCTGTCGACGCCGGAGATCGCCCGGGCGTTCCTCGTCCCCGAGCCGACGATGGCGCAGCGGCTCGTCCGGGCCAAGCGCAAGATCCGCGACGCCGGGATCCGGTACGAGGTCCCCGCGGCCGACCGCCTCGCCGAGCGCCTGGAGCCGGTGCTGCGCGTCCTGTACCTCGTATTCAACGAGGGCTACGACGCCAGCGCGGGCGAGGCCCTGATCCGGCGCGAGCTGTGCGCCGAGGCGATCCGGCTCACGCGCGTGGTCGCCGACCTGCTGCCCGACGAGCCCGAGGTCCAGGGCCTGCTGGCGCTGATGCTGCTGACCGACGCCCGGCATGCGGCCCGGACCGGTGCCGGCGGCGAGCTGGTCCGGCTCGAGGATCAGGACCGCGGTCTGTGGGACGCGGCGCGGATCGACGAGGGGCGCGCGCTGGTGGCGCGAACGCTGCGCGCCGGGCGCGTGGGTCCCTACCAGCTGCAGGCGGCCATCGCCGCGATCCACGACGAGGCGCGCACGGCCGACGAGACCGACTGGCCGCAGATCCTGGGCCTGTACGAGGTGCTGGCGAGGATCGCACCGTCGCCGGTGGTCGATCTCAACCGGGCGGTCGCGCTGGCGATGATCGCGGGTCCTGCCGCCGGGCTGGCGGCGATCGACGCGGTGGCCGCGGATCCGGTGATGGGCGAATACCGGTTCTTCCACGCCGCACGGGCCGACCTTCTGCGACGGATGGACCGCTGGCCCGAGGCGCTGGCGGCGTACGAGCGCGCCCTTGCGCTTGAACCCAACGCGCCCGAACGGACATTCCTCGAAGGCCGCCGCGAGGAGGCGCGTCGGCGGTCGATCGCCGGCTGACCCGGGTCGCCTGGTGGACCCGCCTGCGGCGCGACCCCTGCCAGCCCCGCTCTGGGACCCGCCGCGGGGGTCCGCCGCTTCAGCGCGGGCCGGGCGGTTTGGCGGGTGCGGGAGCCCGCACGTCACGGGTCCGTCGCGCCGTGTCGGGATGCCGGGATCCGGTGGCGGCGGGGCTGGACCGGCGCGCCACGAGTGCGTCTTCTGCCGGCGGGATCCGGATCGGGTCCCCGGTCACGTCCGCCGCCGCGACCGGACGCCCCAGCAGGAAGCCCTGCCCCAGGGGAACGGCCAGCGACGTGAGGGTACTCAGCTCGGGTGCCGTCTCGATCCCCTCGGCGATCAGCTGGATCCCGCGTCGTGACGCGAAGTGCCGGAGCCCGGCCAGCAGCGCCTGGCGGGCGGGATCATGGTCGATCCCGGCAACGATGGACCGATCCACCTTGACGATGTCGGGTGCCAGCTCCAGCACATGCCGGAGGCTGGCGAACCCTGCTCCGGCATCGTCGACCGCGAGCCTGGCGGGCACGGGCAGGGATCGCACGACCGAACGCAGCGCGGCGTAGTCGTCGACCACGGCGTGCTCGGTGATCTCCAGCACCACGGGCCGGTCGGCCGCCGCGAGGATATCGGCGAGGGTCGAGCCACGAAGCGTGAGCCCGGGTGAGACGTTGAGGCTCAGGAACGCGCCGGCCGGAAGCTGCCGCGCGGCCGCCACGGCCTCTGCCAGCGTCACGACCTCGAGCTCGATGCCGAGCCCGACCCCGACCGCACGCTCGAACTGGATGTCCGGCCGGGTACCGCCGTCGAAGCGGGTGAGGGCCTCGAAGCCCAGCGCCTCGCCGGTTCGGAGGTCGACGATCGGCTGGAACACCGGGTGGAACGATCGGGTCTGGATCAGGCTCTCGACGTCGCGATGGGCGCTGTCCGCTGCGATCGTCTGCCGGACCGCGAGCGACAGGTGCGAGCTCGCGACCGTGCCCAGCGCGCCGAGCGCGGGCAGCCGGTCGAACAGGTCGCCACCCTCCGTACGCGAGAATGTTCCCAGCCCGAGCACGCCGAAGACACCGGTCTCGTCGCGCAGCGGGATGTAGGCGATCGCCTCGACGCCGGCCTGCGCCATGCGCTCGCCATACGGCCCGTCCACGTCGCGAACACTCCATCGCTCGGCCCAGGGTCCGAGCGCAGCGCGCGAGCGGAGGTACTCGGTTCGCGATGGCGGCAGCGCGCGACCGACGGTGACCGGCACCTCGGGCGGACCAACGTACGCGAGGGTCCGGGCGTCGCGGTCGTCGAACACGAACACCGCCGCCATGCCGAACCCCGGCAGCCGGATGACCTCCTCGCAGACCGCGGTGCCGATCGCCACGGGGTCCCCGGTCGAGCCGATCCGTTCGAGGGCCGTGACGATCGCCGCCCGCTCGCGGACCTCGCGATCGAGCGCGTCCTCGAGCTGGCGCTCCCGCGTCACATCGCGCTTGACGGCCACGAAGTTGACGATCGCCCCGTCGCCGTCGCGGACCGGCGTGACGGTGGCGACCTCGCGGAAGATGGCGCCGTCCTTGCGGCGGTTGATCAGCTCCCCGCTCCACGCGTTGCCCGCCGTGATGGTGCGCCACAGCGTGGCGTAGAACGCTCCCGACTGCGAGCCGCTCTTGAGGATCCGCGGTGTCCCGCCGAGCACCTCGCTGCGCGTGTACCCGCTCACGCGCTCGAACGCGGGGTTGACGTAGGTGATCGCGCCCGATGCATCGGTGATCACGACCGCATCCATCGCCTGGTCGATCGCCGTCGCGAGCCTGATGCCCTCGCGCTCGAGGTTGCGGCGCTGGGTGACCTCAACGAACACCCCGACGGCACCGGCACCGACCTGATCATCCGCGGGAGAGAACGTCGCCTCGTAGGTCCGGCCATCGAGCTGGATGAGCTCTTCGCTCTGCCGGCCCGCAATCGCTCCGCGAAGGGGACCGGCGAGTGCGTCGGGCAGGTCGTCGACGGTCGCGGCCGTGGCGACGGCCAGGGCCACGTCGGCAGTGCGCCGCACGAACGGTCCGCCTTCGGCGAACCGGACGGCGCCACCGGCGTCGACGGCGCAGATCCCGACCGGGGTCGTCGCCAGCAGCCGCTGCAGCCGGTCGCTCGTGTCAACCGCTTCGGTGACATCCTCGCCGATCGCGATCACGCACGGGTCGTCGTCGTTGCCGGACATCGCCAGGTTCCAGCGGATCGAACGCCGGCTGCCGTCGTCCAGCTGGACGGTCAGGTCAGCCGTGGACGGGACGGCGCGGCGGGTCAGGGCCGCATTGAGGGCTTCCTTCACGTCCGTCGAGCCGGGGAATGCCGCGAGGTCGAACGCGGGGGTGCCGGTGAGGGTGCCCGGCACGCGTCCGAGGAACCGGTACGTGGCCCGGTTGGCGAACCGGATGACGCCGTCGGGGCCGACCGAGATCGCGAGCAGGCTCATGTTGTCGAGCAGGGCGCGGAGCTGCCGATCCGATGCCTCGAGGGCTCGCTCGCCGGCGCGTCGCGCCGACACGTCGCGGATGGCGAGCTGGACGGCCGGCTTGCCGCCGAACCGCACCGCGACGGCGGCGATCTCCACGTCCAGCACGACGCCGTCGGGACGGACGATGCGCGCTTCGGTGGTCTCGAGCCGCCCGGCCTCCGTGACCCCGGCCAGGTTTGCGGCCTGGTCGGCGCGGTCGTCGGGATGGATCATCGACAGGGCGTCGAGCCCGATGAGCGCCCGCAACCGGCCGGCACCCATCATCCGGGCGATCGCAGCATTGCCCCACACGACCCGGCCGCCCTGGATCACCGTGATCGGCTCCGTCGACACCGCCATCAGCCGGCGGAGCTGTCGCTCGTCATCGCTGATGCGGAGTGCGAGCCCGTCGCCGGGCCGGGCGAACAGGGCGGCACCCAGCGCGAGCACGATCGTGAGCCCGAGCCGCGTTGCCACGTCCGCGACCAGGATCGCCCCGCGGGCAGGATCGCCCAGCAGTGCCGGCTCGGCGAGCGTGTAGCCAAGGCCGACGGCCGCCACCAGGAGGCTCAGCCAGTAGCGGCGGAGCCCGTCCCGGACGACGCGCCGGCGGCGCGGGTCCGATGGGTTCAACGGAGTGGGTGACTCCTCATGCACCGGTCGCAGGCCGCTCGTGGAAGTCGAGCCCGACCGGCACCGGTGCCTCTCTGCACCCTACGGGACGGGCGGACTTCGCTCGGCTGGCCCGAGGTCCGGGCCCTCGCGGCCGGAAGTACCGCGGTCGGCGGTTTCGCCGGTTCGTGAGCCGTCGTCGCCAACCATCGATCGGCGTGTCGCCGCATCCCGCGGTGGTCCAGACGGTGGCTATGTCCCGATCGAGACGCCCACGGCGCCCAGCGCCGTCACCGCGAGCATCAGGGCATTGAGCACCACCACGATCGCCACCGCGCCCCAGGCGAGGACGTTGCCCCCCCGGCCGTTCGCGTGCGCGCCCATGAGCCGCCGGTCGTTCACCAGCAGCACCAGGAACACCAGCACGACTGGCAGCAGCAGGCCCTGGAGGTTCTGGCTGCCGACGATGATCGGGACCAGCGCCCCGTCGGGGACGGCCAGCACGACGAGGGCGCCCAGCGCCAGGACGAAGGTGTAGATGCCGAAGAAGATCGGGGCGTCGGAGAAGCGCTTGCCCACGCCGCTCTCCCAGCCGAACGCCTCGCAGATCACGAACGCGGTGGAGATGGGCATGATCGTGGCCGCCAGCACGGACGCACCGAACAGCCCGATCCCGAACAGCAGCTCGGCCGAGGCGCCGGCGACCGGCTCGAGGGCGTGCGCCGCATCGGTCGCGGACGAGATCACGGCGCCGCCCGAGATGCCGACCGCGGCGGCCGTGGCGACCACGATGAACGCGGCGATCGCATTGGTCCACACGGAGCCCAGGACCGCGTCCGCCTGCTCCAGTCGCAGCTCCTCCTCGCCGATGCCCTTCTCGGCAACCGCGGACTGGAGGTAGAACTGCATGTACGGCGTGATCGTCGTGCCGACCACGGCCACCATCAGCAGCAGCACGCCGGGGCTGAAGTCCATCATCGGTGTCACGAGCGAGTGGAGGACCGGGGTCCAGTCCGGGGTCGCCATCACGGCCGCGATCGGGTATGCCAGGAACACCAGCATCACGGCCAGGAACACGCGCTCCACGATCCGGTAGCTGGCGAACAGGACCAGGCTCCAGATCGCGACCGCAACGATCGGAACGGTGACCAGCTTCGGGACGCCGAAGATGTCGAGGGCCGCGCCGGCGCCGGCCATGTTCGCGATCGTGTTGGCGACGTTCGCGACCAGCAGGACCGCCATCGCGAACACCGTCCAGCGGACGCCGAACCGCTCCCGGATCAGGTCGGACAGGCCCTGCCCGGTGACCACGCCCAGCCGCGCGACCATCTCCTGGACGATCGCGAGGATGACGATCGTGATCGGGAACAGCCACAGCAGCTGGAGGCCGGTCTGGGCGCCCATGACCGAGTACGTCGTGAGCCCGCCGGCGTCGTTGCCCGCCACCCCGGCGATGATCCCCGGGCCCATCACGGCCAGGAACGCGAGCAGCCCGCGCCGCCGGAAGCGGCCCCGCAGCCGGGGCACCGGCATGTGCGTCAGCCGCGAGGCCAGGCGGCCCCGCTCCGCGATGACGGCGTCGCGCAGCCCTCGGCCGATGGTCATCCGCGCGGATCCTCTCGCCCAGCGGGCGCCGCCTCATCGCGCGCCGCCCCATCGGGCCGACCATCGGGCCCACCATCGGGCCCACCATCGGGCGCCCCCGCGGCGGCCATGGGCTCGCCGGCGCGCTCCGCGGCATGCTCGGCATCGCGCTCGGCTCGCGCGAACACGCGCGGCAGCCGGTGACGCCACACGGCCGGCGCCACGGTGTCGAAGGCGTCATCGACCGTCACGATCCCGACCAGCCGGCCCTCGTCGTCCACCACGGGCACGGCCAGCAGGTTGTAGTGGGCGATCGTCTCGGCGACCGACTCGGCGGGCTCGAGCGCGCCGGTCGCCACCGGCTCATCGATCATGACCTCGGCGATCGGGGCGTCGGGCCTGGCGACGATCAGGTCGCGCAGCGACAGGACCCCCACCAGCCGGTCATCGTCATCGGTGACGTAGACGTAGTAGATGGTCTCGGCATCGGGCTCGAGCTCGCGCAGGCGCTCGATCGTGTCCGCGGCCGTCAGCGTCGCCTTGACCGCGACGAACTCGGTCGTCATCATGCCGCCGGCCGAGTCCTCCGGGAAAGCGAGCAGGTCGCGTACCTCGTCGGCCTCGTCGGACTCCATGAGGGCCAGGATCTCGTCGCGGCTCCGGTCGGACAGGTCAGCGACGAGGTCGGCCGCGTCGTCCGGGCTCATCTCCTCGAGGATGTCGGCCGCCCGCTCCGGGGTCAGGTCCTCGAGGACGTCGACCTGGGTATCGGGCTCCATCTCCTCGACCACGTCGGCCAGCGCCTCGTCGTCCAGCGAGGCCAGCACGCCGAGCCGGTCGCGCGGGGCCAGCTGGTCGATGATCGCGGCGAGGTCCGCCGGATGGAGCTCCGCGAGCTTTGCGTGCGGGACGCGCAGCCGGATGCTGGCGATCGTGCTCTCCAGCGGGTCGACGTCCTCCCAGTCGATGTAGCGCTCGGGGACGCCCAGCCTGAGGTTCCGCGCGAGCGTCCGGAACGGGCCCTCCATGCCCAGCCGCCGGAGCAGGCCGGCCGCCCCGACGTCGACCGCCACGACGTGCAGCTGGCCTTCGACCAGGTCAAGGCTGACGTCGTTGACGCGGATCACCTTGCGCCCCTCGATGTCCACGATCTGCTTGTCCAGCAGATCGGCCTTGAGCAGGATCTCGTCCTGGTGCTGGCTGAAGATCCCGATGTCGATCGTCGGCACGCGCAGCCGCGCGCCGGTCTCGTCGAACGTCTCGACGTTGGCCCAGGGCAGGAAGATCCGGCGCCGGTCGGTGTGGACGACGAGACCGGTCACCGGCGGGTACTGGTCGCCGATCGCGACGATCAGGTCGGCGATGGTGCCGAGCGGCTCGCCGTTCGGATCGCGCACCGGCAGACCGATGCACTGGCTGAGGAAGCGCATGGTGGCCACCTTCTGGGCGGGTCCGTCCGCCGGTCGGTGGCTGGGGCACGGCAGCGCAGCCGGCCCGTGCCGTCAGTCGGCGGGGTGGACCAGGGGGGTGCCGGCACGGGCGCCGGCGCGACCAGGTCCGTTCTCCACGGGGGAGGAATCCTCGATGCGGCGGTGGGCACCCCGAACCTGCGGGCAGGCTGCCGGGGGCAAGCGGACTGTAGCCCGGTGGCGGGAGCGTGGTCAACCGCGGCGGCGCCGGCCGCCCGGTGGTCGCTAGGCGCTCTCCTGCCGGACGCGGAGCACGCGGTGCGTGAACGGGATCCGGATCTCGCGGAACACCTCGATCGAGACCAGGAAGCCGGCGAACAGGAAGACCACGCCGAGGAGCTCGCCCAGGAAGAACGTCTGGGTCACGCCGAACCGCGACATGCCGCTGGTGAGCGACGGGATGAAGCCGCCGATGGCGAGCAGGATCGTGGCCGGCACCCGGCTGTGGAGCTGCCCACGCAAGAGCGCCAGGACGGCGCCCGGGATCGACACGGCGAGGTTCACGGTGATCGCGACCGGCGCGACCAGCAGGTTCTGGACGAACGACATCGTTCCCCGAGCGCGGGTCAGGTCGTAGCGCATCGCCCGTCGCTTGGGCATGAACACGTAGGTGCTGTACAGGGCACCCAGCGCGAGCGCGAAGCCTCCCGTGACGTTGAACAGCGGTGTCAGCAGGCGGACGGACCCCGGCATCAGCGACCCGACGGGGATCCCCGAAGCATCCAGCGCATACCCCGGTGCGGGGATCGACGCGGTGAGCACGATCGGGATCGCGGCGAGCGATCCACCGGCAACGAGGATGCCGGCGATCCATGCCCAGCGGCCAGTCCCGCGGAAGGTCTCCACCGAGATCAGGACGGCGCCGATGATCGCGATCGCGAACGCGGCGACCGGCAGGATCCCGGTGTCGGTATAGGCCGCCTTGGCCTGCGACAGCAGCGTGAACAGCCCGGCCAGCAGCACGCTGAACGCGGCCCCGTAGCCGAACCGCGTCCGGCCCAGGAGGTACATCGTGCCCAGGCCAAGCCAGGCCGCCACGTACACGGCACCGATCAGGTACCAGGCGCGGTACAGGGGCTCGCTCCAGCCGAACGCACCGCCCAAGAACTCCGTCCCCGCCGAGATGCCGTACCAGGCCATGCCCAGGGTCCAGATCAGCTGGTACGACCGGCGGCGCTCGAGCCACTGGTCGAGCAGGAACAGCGCGAACACGAAGCTCAGCGTGGACGACAGGAGTGGGAGGACGACGTTCGGATCCACCGTGCGACACCTCGAGCAGACCGGAACCCTCGCCCGGTATCTGGACCCTAGCGGTGACACGTCGATCGCTCAATGTGCCCCTGGATCCGTGTCTCGACGCCGGTTGCCGCGACATCGACCGGACGGCATGGATCGTTCGATAGGGCGGGGTGCCGGGCGCGGGCCACCGGCCCTGCCCGTATCGAGCGGTCCTCGCCAGGGCTCACGCGCCTGACTCACGCGGCGCGTCAAATGGCGGCCCCGGACACGGGTTCGCGGCCCGGAACGAGCGATCGGGCCGCGAGCGGCCAGCCCGACCTCGACCTTGATGCACCCGATGAGTCAGACGGGGATAAGCGCCCGGTCAGGCCAGCCCGCGACCCTTCTCGAGCACGATCTGGAGATCCTGGGTCAGGCCGGTTGCGAACCCCGCCTCGCTGATCGACAGGTAGAAGTCCCACATCCGGATGAACCGGTCGTCGAACCCGAGGGCGCGGACCTCGTCAAGGTGGGCGAGGAAGGCGGCTCGCCACGACCGGAGCGTCCGCACGTACGAGGCGGCGACGTCGTCGACCTCGCGGACCACCAGGTTGGTTCCGTGCAGCGATCGCTCGATTGCCGCCAGCGAGGGGAGGAGACCGCCCGGGAAGATGTAGGTCTGGATCCAGTTGACGCCCCGCCGCTGCGGCTCGTAGGCGACGTCGGGCAGCGTGATGACCTGGAGGCTGACCTTCCCGCCCGGTCGCAGCGCCCGGTCGCACGCCGCGAAGAACGCGGTGTAGTACTCGGCGCCGACCGCCTCCAGCATCTCGATCGACACGACGGCGTCGTATGTCCCGTCGATCTCGCGGTAGTCGCGGAGCTCGACGCTGACCCTGTCGGCGAGGCCCGCGGCGGCGACCCGCTCGGTGGCCAGCGCGTGCTGCGCCGGCGAGACCGTGATCGTGGTCACCCGGCAGCCGAGCTCGCCGGCCGCGTACAGGGCGAACCCGCCCCAGCCGCTGCCGATCTCGAGCACGTGCTCGCCACCGCTGAGCCCGGCCCGGGCGGCGATCAACGCGTACTTGTTGCGCTGGGCATCGGCAAGCGTCTGGTCCGGCGACGCGAACACGGCGCTGGAGTAGGTCATCGTCTCGTCGAGGAACAGCCGGTAGAGGTCGTTGCCGAGGTCGTAGTGGGCCTCGATGTTGCGGCGGCTGCCCCTGACGGTGTTCCGTCGCACGCGGTGCGCGAGCGTCTTCCGGGCCCGGAGGGGGAGCCGCCACCAGCCCCGTGGCAGCGCCAGCGCCTCCCGGTTGAGCGCGGCGACCCGGAGCAGCGCCGGCAGGTCCGGGCTCGACCACAGGCCGTCCATGTAGGCTTCGCCCGCCCCGATCTCGCCACCCAGCAGCATCCGGACCGCTGCGGCAATGTCGTGCACCCGGAGCTCGCCCGCGTGCACCGACGACGGGTCGCCGTAGACGCGCCGGGAACCGTCGGGCAGCACAACCGCGAGGCGCCCGACGCGGATGCGCCGCGCCGCGCCCAGCATCACCCGGCGGGCCGCCCGCTCGACGATCCGGCCCGGCAGGACCGTGCCTCGCCCGATCGCCAGCTCGCCGCTCACCGGGCCGCTCCGGGCGTCGGGGCGAGGGCGCCGTGCCGGAAGAACGGCGCACCCTTGAGCCACAGGCGGATGGCGTGCCAGTGGATCAGCCCGATCGTCTTCTGGGTCACCAGCGGGTGGCGCAACAGGAGTCGCAGCAGCGACCGGTCCGACAGCCTCCGGCGCCGGAGGACGAGGCTCGTGCTCAGCATCGGCTGGTCGTCCTGCCGGAGGTTGATCGCGAGCCGCAGCCCGGCGGGCTCGTCGCGGACGTGGACCGCGTAGCGGCCGTCGATGCTGATGAACGGCGACACGAAGAAGGCCTTGTCCATCGCGGCCGAAAACGCCCCGACACGCCCATCGCCCTGCGCGCCCGGCCGCAGCGTGTACAGGTGCCGCTCGCCGAAGGTGTTGTGGACCTCGACCACCACGACCCGCAGTGTGCCCGATCCGTCGCGGCACAGGAAGAAGCTGGCGGGGTTGAACACGTAGCCCAGCACCCGAAGGTTGGTGACCAGCGTCACCCGCCAGCCCTCCGGATCCTCGCCCTCCGTCCGCAGGTGGTCCCGGATGCCGGCCGCGACATCGCCAACCGGGCCGGCCAGGTGGTCGGTGTCGCGGAACGCGACGACGCTGCGGCGGTTGCGGCCGAACAGCCGCAGCCGGGCGTCGATCTCGTCGATCTCGTCGAGGTCGAGCGCCGCATACCAGACGTCGTGCTCGAGCGCGTACGTGAACGGCCGCGCTCGGCGGTGGCCGACCTTGCCCTCGAGCAGGTGGGACCTCATGCCGCCGCCTCCGTCTCGGACGCGGGTGCGCCGATCAGCTCGGCGACCTCGAACCCCGACCGGCAGCCATCCTCGTGGAACCCGTAGCCGAGGTGCGCGCCCGCGAACCACGTCCGCCGCCGGCCCTGGAGCGCCCGCACGCCATCCTGGGCGGCCAGCGTCCGGAACGTATACATCGGATGGTGCATCGTCCGCTCCAGGACGACCCGATCCGGCGCGATGGCGTCGCCCGGGTTGAGCGACACGAGGTACCGGTCCGGCCCACCGAGCGATTGCAGCCGGCTCATGTCGTAGGTCATGGTGAGCGCGTCGCCGGGCATCCGGCAGTCGGGCGTCCGGACGTTCCACGATGCCCACGCCCGCCGGTTTGCCGGCATGATCCCGGTATCGGTGTGGAGCACGACCTGGTTGCCCGAGTACTCGAAGCTGCCCAGGACCCGGCGCTCGCGATCGTCGGCGTCGCGCAGCAGCCGCAGGGCATCATCGGCATGGGTCGCCATCACCACCCCGTCGAAGCGCTCGACGGTGCCGTCCGCCGTCCGGACCGTGGCGCCGAGCCGGTCGCGGACGACCTCGACCACCGGGCTGCCGGCGCGCACGGCGCCGGGCCGCAGCGACGCCACGAGGCGCTCCACGTAGCGTCGCGATCCGCCGCGCACGACCCGCCACTGGGGCGCGTTGCCGAAGCCGATCAGGCCGTGGTTGTCGAGGAAGTGGAGCAGGTAGTCGACCGGGAACTCGAGCACGCGGTCTGCCGCCGTCGACCACACGGCCGAGGTGATCGGGACCAGGAAATGCTCGCGGAACCCTCGTCCGTAGCGGTGCGTGTCGAGCCATTCACCGAGCGTCGCCCTGGTCGGCGCCGGCGCGTCCAGCGTCTCGCGCGCGTGGCGGTAGAACCGGCTGATGTCCGCCAGCATCCGCCACTGCGAAGGTCGGACGGCCGTGCCGGGATCCGGGAAGAAGCCTCGGGCGCCACGCGAGCTGAACGAGATGTCGCACGCACTGCACGCGGACCCGAACGACATGTCGCTGGGCTGGGTCTCGACGCCCAGCTGTGCGAGCAGCCCCACGAACCGGGGATAGGTGCGCTCGTTGTAGACGATGAACCCGGTGTCGACCGCGACCGGGCCGGCGGGTACCTCGACGGTGACGGTGGCCACATGGCCGCCCGCCGCCGGATCCTGCTCGAACAGCGTGACCCGGTGATCCTTGTCCAGGGCCCAGGCGGCGGTCAGCCCGCTCACCCCGGAGCCGATGATCGCGATGTCCACGGCGTCCCTCAGGCGCCCGTGGCGCGCTGGTCCAGCGCGCGCTGCATGCCATCGCGCGCGTCGCGCGCGATCCGAGCGAACGCGCCGCCAGCGAACGGGGCAGCCAGCCGCATGAGGCCGCGGAAACGGATGTCCGCGGTGTAGTCGATTCGCGTCCCGGAGGGCGTCGGCTCGAACCGGATCTCGTCCACCGCCACCACGCCCGAGCCCGAGCCCGACAGGACCACCCGGCGATCCGGCTCCCAGGCCGTCACCGTGTACTCCATGGGTGCCTCGCGGCCGGCCATCCTGACGTTGAGGTGGTAGCGCGCACCGACGCCCAGCGGGCCATCGTCGGCTCTGATGGACGACACCACGCCGGGATCCCATGCCTCGGCGTTCGCGAAGTCCGCGACGAACGAAAACGCCCGGTCGGGGGTCAATGTCGTCTCGATCTTCTCCTTGAGGATTGCCATGACTTGCGCACCTGTATAGACTTTGTATAAGCTAGTGCCCGGAAGTTACTGCAGGCCGGTGCGTGTGTCAAGTGTCTGTACCATGTAGGCCCGTACGCGGAGGAACAAACCTGATGCAACCGTCAACAGAGCCCGGAGCGATCCCCGCGACGCGAGCCCGCAGCCTCAACCGCTGGAACGCCGTCCTCGCGGTGCTGCATGCGGCACAGGGCCTGGCGATCCTCGCGATCTCGTTCGCGAAGGACCCGGTGGTCACCGCCCCCGTGGTCAGCAGCTACCTCACGTTCGATGGGGCCACCCGCACGCTCGTGCCCGCGCAGCGCGCGCTGTTCGACCTCCCGATCGGACCCGCGGTCGCAGTCTTCTTCTTCCTGAGCGCCATCGCGCACTTCACGGTCGCCGGTCCGGCGCGCGGCTGGTACGAGCGCCGGCTGGCGCGTGGCCAGAACCCCGCCCGCTGGATCGAGTACGCGCTGTCATCGAGCGTGATGATCGTGATCATCGCGGAGCTGGCGGGGATCCAGGAGGTCGGCACGCTCATCGCCATCTTCGGCGTCAACGCCGTCATGAACCTGTTCGGCTGGAGCATGGAGGCCGCCAACGAGGGCCGATCCCGCGTCCAGTGGCTCCACTACGTGTTCGGGTGCATCGCGGGGGCGGTCCCGTGGCTGGTCATCGGGACCGCGCTGCTGACCGCCGCGACGGAGCCCGGCGCCGCCGCGATCCCGGGCTTCGTGATCGCGATCTTCGTGTCGCTGTTCATCAGCTTCAACGTGTTCGCGATCAACATGGTCCTCCAGTACCGGCGGATCGGGCGCTGGGCCGACTACCTGTACGGCGAGCGCGCGTACATGCTGTTCAGCCTGGTCGCAAAGTCGCTGCTCGCGTGGCAGGTGTTCGCCGGGACGCTCCGGCCGTGACCCGCCCGGGGTTGCTGCCCGATCCGCGGGTCGTGGTCGACGACGCGCTCGAGGTGACGGTGATCGGGTCGTTCAGCCGGATCGGACCCGCCATCCGGCGCCGGCTGTTTGGCTGGAGCGCGCCGGCGGTCGGGGCGCTCCATGGCCGGACAGTGCTCGTCACCGGGCCGACGTCAGGCCTCGGCCGGGCGGCGACCCACCGGTTCGCGGCCCTCGGTGCCCGGGTCATCCTGGTGGGCCGGAGCGAGGACCGGCTGGCCCGGGTACGCGACGAGCTCGTCGCGCGCCACGGTGAGGACCGGTTTCCGATCGTCGTCGCGGACATGGGGTCGCTGGTCTCGGTCCGGGGTGCCGTCGCCGCGATCCTGGCCTCCGAAGACCGCGTGGACGTCGTGGTCGACAACGCGGGCTCGATCTTCCCCGACCGCACCGTCGGGCCGGACGGGATCGAGGCCACGCTGGCGCTGCTCGTCGTTGGCCCGT
This sequence comes from uncultured Chloroflexia bacterium, assembly GCA_963829295.1. Lineage (GTDB taxonomy): Bacteria > Chloroflexota > Limnocylindria > Limnocylindrales > CSP1-4 > CAIXZV01. The sequence goes on from CAWHHU010000001.1 coordinate 55,375, forward strand.
TCGCGCTGGTCGCCGGGCTGCTTCCCCTGCTGCGGCGGACGAGCGGCTCGCGGGTCATCGCGGTGACCTCGGGCGGCATGTACGCGCAGCCGCTGCCGATCGACGACCTCCAGTACCGGGAAGGCGGCTACGCGGGCCCGAACGCCTATGCGCGCGCCAAGCGGGCGCAGGTCGCGCTGATGCGGGAGTGGGCGCGCCGGCTGCGGGGCGAGGGCATCGCCTTCACCGCCATGCACCCCGGCTGGGCCGACACGCCGGGGCTGGCGGAGACGCTGCCATCGTTCCATCGGCTGTTGCGCACGCTGCTCCGGACACCGGCCGAGGGAGTCGACACGATCCTGTGGCTGGCCACGCTTGCCGACGCGATGCCCGCCAGCGGCGGCCTGTACCTCGACCGCCGGCGGCGCCCGTTCGACCGGATCCCGTCGACGCGACTGTCCGCTGCCGGTCGGTGCCGGTTGTGGGATCGGGTCGTCGCCCTGGCGGAGACCGGCGATCCGGCACCGGACGCCTGATCCCGCTGCCGCCGACTCGCCGCCCCGCTGCGGCGTCGGCGTCAGGCCCGACGGGCCAGCACGTCGGCGACGGCCACGGCGGCATCGACCACGCGCTGCGGCAGCCCCACGGCCCCCAGTCGCTGCGCGTTCTCGGGCGTGGCCGCGGCGCCGCCCACGGCGAGCAGCCTGAGCCCGAGCGACCGGATCGCGTCGAGCACCGGCATGGCAGCCTCGGGATCCGCGGCCATCACCGTGCCGACGACGACCGCCTTCGCGCGGGTCCTGGTGACCGCGTCAACCCACCCGTCCACGGGGACGTCGGGGCCCAGGTACAGGACCCCGACCCCGCGCCGTCGCAGCGCGACCGCAAAGGCCAGTGCGCCCAGCTCGTGACGCGACCCCGGGGGAAGCCCGACGACGACCGGTGTCCGGCCGGGAATGCCGGCCGCCTGGAACATTGCGGCGAGCCGGCGTGCGACGGCGGCGCTCGCAGCGTGCTCGCCGGCGACGCTCAGCCGGCCCGCCGCCCAGGCATCGCCCAGCGCCGCGGCGGCCGGCAGCACCAGCGAGTCGATCACGGCCTCGAACGAGCCGGAGGCGAGCATCTCGTCCAGCACGGCCTCCGTGTCGGCGGCCGATGCCGCCACCGCCGCGGTCACGAACTCGGTGATCAGCCGCGCCTCATGCCTCCCGGCGCGCTCTGCCTCGCCCGCACCGGCCGGCCGTCCCGCGACCTCGTCCACCGACACCTCACCGGCTGCGATCGCGCGCGCCGCCTCTGACGCGGTCCAGCCGGTCTCGACGAGGGATCGCATCGCGACCAGGACGCGGAGCGTCGCGTCGTCGTACAGGCGATAGCCGGCCGGCGTCCGCGTCGGCTTGACCACGCCGTAGCGTCGCTCCCAGGCGCGGATCAGCGGCGCCCCGACACCCGTCCGCGCCGAGGCTTCCTTGATGGTGTACATGGTGTGTCGAACGCTACCACGGGGCGGGCACCATGGACAAGTGTTCTACATCCCGTCGCCCCGGCTGGCGCCCGGCCGGCGCCCGGGTCCGCCCGTGCGGTCGATGCGCGGGCCCGGCGCAGCCCGGCGTGACGGGTGTCACCATGGGCGACAATGACGCAGCCCCCGCCCGCGCCCCGCCGCCGCCTGGGCGGCCTGCTCGTCGATCCGTCGCCCCTGCGCCATGACCGCGACTTCCGGCTGCTGTGGCTCGGGCAGGCGATCAGCACATCGGGCCGGATGATCACGTTCATCGTCCTGCCATACCAGATCTACGTGATCACGGGCGACCTGCTGGCCGTCGGTGCGCTGTCGCTGGTCCAGCTGGTGCCGATCCTGGTGTTCGCGCTCGGCGGGGGCGCCATGGCGGACGCCGTCGATCGTCGAAAGCTGCTCCTGGTGACCCAGACCGGCCTCGCCCTGTCGAGCCTCGCGCTCGCCATGCTCGCGTTCCTGCCCGACCCATCGATCCTCGCGATCTACGCGATCGCGTTCGTGGCCGCCGGGCTGGGGGCGATCGACCAGCCTGCCCGTGCCTCCGCGATCCCGCGCCTGGTCCCGGCCGCGCGGCTGCCCGCGGCGATCGCGATGAACCAGCTCGTGTTCAACGGCAGCGCGGTCATCGGACCGGCGGTCGGCGGGGTCGTCCTGGCGACGATGGGCATCGCAGCCGCGTACCTGATCGACGTGGTCACGTTCGCGGCGGCCATCGTCGCGCTGCTCATGATCTCGCCCATCGCGCCGGCCGCCGGTGCGATCCGGCCGAGCCTGGCGACGATCGTCGAGGGCCTGCGCTATGCCCGCAGCCGTCGCGAGGTGCTGGCCACGTTCGTCGTGGACATCAACGCCATGGTCTTCGGCTCGCCCCGCTCGCTGTATCCAGCGCTCGCCCTCGACGTGTTCCGGGTGGGCCCGGCCGGCGTCGGCCTGATGGCGTCGGCCGCGGCTCTCGGCGGGCTGATGGCCGCCCTGTTCAGCGGCCGGGTGACGACGGTGCGCCGTCCGGGTCGCGCGGTCCTCATCGCGGTCACCGTGTGGGGCCTGGGCATCACGGCGTTCGGCCTTGCCACGTTCAGCTTTCCGCTGGCGCTCCTGTTCCTGGCAATCGCCTCCGGGGCCGACGTGATCAGCGCCGTCCTGCGCAGCTCGATCGTCCAGCTGATCACGCCCGATGGGCTGCGAGGGCGCGTGTCCTCGATCCATATCCTGGTCGTGACCGGAGGACCGCGGATCGGCGACGCGGAGGCGAGCGTCGTGGCCGCCGCGATCGGCACCCAGCTGTCCGTGATCAGCGGCGGCCTGCTCACGATCGCCGGCCTGGGCGCGATCGCGCTGGCCATGCCGGAGTTCCGCCGGCTCGACATGACGCATGCCGCCGAGCCGGACGCGGCGTCACCACCGGCCCGCACGGCGGCACGCTGACCCGTTCTCGTCGGGCGGCTCGCCGTGTCCGCCCGACCCGATCTCACGGGAGCTGCGCGCTGCGCGAGCTATGCGACGGATGCGCGACGCAGGCGTCGCCCTGGTCCACGCCAAGGGCGTGTACTACGAGTGGGTCCGGACCCTCGCCGAGGCGCGACGGTTCGAGGCGGCCCGCCCGGACCTCGTCGAGCCACCGGGCTTCTCGCTCTGAGCCCTGGGCGGCGAGACCGGCGGTATGCCGCCGGCCGGCCGCCCCTCAGCCGATCTCAGCGCTCCTTGAGCGGGACGTACCCTCGCTCGCCGTGCCCGACGTACAGCTGCCGGGGCCGGCCGATCCGCGACGACGGGTCGGTCATCATCTCGCGCCACTGGGCGATCCAGCCCGGCAGCCGGCCGATGGCGAACAGCACCGTGAACATCCGGGTCGGGAAGCCGAGGGCGCGGTAGATGAGGCCGCTGTAGAAGTCGACGTTCGGGTACAGCTTGTGGTCGATGAAGTAGGGATCGGCCAGGGCCACCTGCTCCAGCTCGAGCGCGATGTCGAGCAGCTGGTCCCGGGCGCCGATCCTGGCGAGGACCGTGTCCGCGGCGGTCTTGATGATCTGCGCCCGCGGGTCGAAGTTCTTGTACACGCGGTGGCCGAAGCCCATCAGCCGGAACGGATCGTTCTTGTCCTTGGCCCGGGCGACCGCCTTGGACACGTCGCCGCCATCCCTGCGGATCGCCTCGAGCATCTGCAGCACTTCCTGGTTGGCGCCGCCGTGGAGCGGGCCCCACAGGGCGGAGATCCCGGCCGAGATCGACGCGTACAGGTTGGCGTGGCTGGAGCCGACCATGCGCACGGTCGAGGTCGAGCAGTTCTGCTCGTGGTCCGCGTGCAGGATCAACAGGATCCGGAGCGCCCGGGCGACCTCGGGATCGAGCTCGTAGGCCTCGGACGGGACCGCGAACATCATGCGCAGGAAGTTCTGCTCGTAGTCCAGCGCGTTCTCGGGGTAGATGAACGGCTGGCCGATCGACTTCTTGTAGGCGAACGCGGCGATGGTCGGCATCTTGGCCAGCAGCCGGATCGTGCTGATCTCCACGTCGTCGTGGTCGCTGGGATCCTCGGACCCCTCGTAGAACGTCGACAGGGCGGCCACGGCCGAGGCCAGGATGCCCATCGGGTGGGCGTCCTTGGGGAAGCCGTCAAAGAACCGCTTCATCTCCTCGTGGAGCAGCGTGTGGCGCGTGATCGCGCCGGTCCACTCGTCAAGCTGGGCGGGCGTCGGGAGCTCGCCGTAGATGAGCAGGTAGGCGGTCTCGAGGAAGGTGGAGCTGTCCGCCAGCTGCTCGATCGGATAGCCCCGGTAGCGGAGGATGCCGGCCTCGCCGTCGAGGTAGGTGATGCTGCTGCGGGTGGCCGCGGTGTTCGCGAACCCGTAGTCGAGCGCGGTGACCTTCGCGTCGCGGAGCAGGGTTGACACGTCGACGGCCTGGTAGCCCTCCGTCGAGGGCTGAACCGGCAGATGCAGGGTGGTCTCGCCGACCCGGAGCTCGGCGGTCGCTGCGGCTTCGACGGGAAGCTCGGTGATGGCGGTCATGAGCGTTGGCTCCTCGGTTCCTGTGGCGGCGGCGGTCGCCTGTTCGGGCTACGCCCGCTGGAGGGTCGGGGATCGCGGAAGCCGGCCCGGCACGGTACGGCGCTGCGCGCCCCGCGATCGTTATGCCAATCGTGGCCTCCGTCCTGCCCCGGCTCCAAGGGCCCTTCGGCATGGCGCAAACCGAGCATCCCGGCCCAACCTCCGCGGGCGGGACCCGCGTGATGGCCGCGAACGTTGCGTGGCGATTTACACCGCAGCCGCGGACCGCCCGGCGTTGACCCGCCGGACCTCGGGGGGACCGATGTATCCATCTGGCCCACCAATCTCGTCCATGGGTCAGGAGGGCTCGGACGAGCCCGCAGATACGAGGTCATCGACATGAAGCTCCCGACCAACGAGGCCCCCATCGACCGCGGGCTGCGGATCCTGATCGGCGTGGTCCTGGCCATCGCCGCCGTGACCGGCACGTTTGCGGCTCCCTGGCTGTACGTTGCCTGGGTCGTGGCCGCGATCCTGGTCGTGACTGGTATTGTCGGCTTCTGCCCGCTGTACGCGATCCTGCGCGTGAGCACGAAGCCCCACGCCCGCTGACGGGCACGCGCGAGGCGATCCGGCGCCGATGACGGACCACGACCAGGCGCTCCCGCCGCCCGGCGACGCGTTCGCGGGAGCCCTGGTGGGCGAGCTGCCGAGGCTCGTCGGCCTCGCGCTCCGGCTCGTCCGCGATCCGGACCAGGCCGAGGACTGCGCGCAGGAGACGATCATCGGCGCATGGCGCCGCCGGGACCAGCTCCGGGACCCCGGGGCGCTCGCGGCCTGGTTGCGGCGGAGCCTGGTGAACCGGATCATCGACCGGGCCCGCGCGCACCACCAGGAGCTCGACATCGATGCCGTCGAGACCGACTGGCGCGATGACCGCTATTCCGTCGCCCCGGAGCGAGTGCTGGAGCGCGCTGAGCTTCACGATGAGCTCGAGGACGGCCTGGCCCGCCTGCCCGTGATCTACCGGGTGCCCGTCGTGCTCCACGACGTGCTGGGCTGGACCGCGGCGGAGATCGCGGCAGCCATGTCCACCGGCCTGCCCGCGACCAAGCAACGGCTTCGGAGGGGACGGATGATGCTGGTCAGCGCGCTGGCCGAAGGTGACGAGCGACGACAGGCGAGCCTTGCCCAGCCGCTCCGGTGCTGGCGCGCCCGCCGCCACGTGTCCGCCTATCTCGACGGGGAGCTCGACCGTCCGACGCGAGCCGCCGTGGAGACACACCTCCAGGTCTGCCCGACCTGCCCGCCGCTGTACGCGAGCCTGGTCGGGGTGCGGGCATCGCTCGGTGGGCTGCGGGATCCGGATACCGTGGTCGAGGACGCCATGGCCGCGCGCATCCGCGACCGGCTGGAGGCCGAGCCGGGACGGAGGACGACGCCGTGAGCGACGGAGAGCGGGGTGCTGCCACTGATCGGCGTGCGCTGTGGGACGAGCGGCACGCCGGCCGGGATCCGATCGAATCGTCGGAACCGGACCCCACGCTGGTCGAGGTCTGCGCAACGCTGGAGCCGGGTCGGGCGCTTGATCTCGGCTCGGGCGACGGGCGCAACGCGATCTGGCTCGCGCAGCGCGGGTGGCGGGTCACCGCCGTGGACTTCTCGACGGTCGCGATCGAGCGCGCGAGATCCCGGGCGGCGGACGTTGGCGCGGACGTCGAGTGGCGCCGGGAGGATCTGCTGGCGTGGCGCCCGGATCCGGCGAGCTACGACCTGGTCGTGCTGGTGTTCATCCACATGCCGATCGAGGAGCGGCAGCGCGTCTACGGCGGCGCGGCCGCGGCCGTCGCGCCCGGCGGGTCGCTCCTGGTCATCGCGCACGACCGGTCCAACCTGATCGACGGCGTCGGCGGCCCGCAGGACCCGTCCGTCCTGTTCACCCCGGCCGAGATCGTCGCCGGGCTCGAACCGGGCTTCGAGATCATCCGGGCAGAGACCGCGCGACGGGGTTCGGACCGCGGTCCGGTTCCGATCGACGCGGTCATCCTCGCCCGACGGCGCGCGGCGGGACCATAGGTAATCTGTAACTTGCGCAAGTATGCAATTAGCGCTACGGTAGCCGCGCCATGACCACGACCCAGGCCGTCGAACCGACGGCGACCGAGGACGAGCTCCAGCGGTACCGGATGCACGCCGACGTGTGCAGGGTCCTGACCGATCCCAAGCGATTGATGCTGCTCGACGCCCTTCGGGCCGGTGAGCGCTCGGTCGGCGAGCTCGCGGCGGTGATCGGGGTCGCGCTGCCCAATGCCAGCCAGCACCTTGCGGTCCTGCGCGGGGCGGGGCTCGTCGAGGGGCGCAGGTCCGGGACGACCGTTCACTACCGTCTCGCCGAGCCGGCGATCGTCGAGGCGTGCGATGTCATCCATGCGATCGTGGAGCGGCGCGTCGCCGCCCGTCCGGTCGCGGCCGTCACGGCCACCCGCACGGCGGCCACTCCGAGGTGATCCCGATGTCGATCCAGACCAGCTTCACGTTCGGCACCCGGATCAGCGGGTCGCTCGCGCATACCCGGCCGGCGGTCGAGGCGGCGCTGCGTGCCGAGGGCTTCGGGGTGCTGACCGAGATCGACGTCCAGGCGACGCTCAAGGCGAAGCTCGGCGTGGAGCGGGCGCCGTACGTGATCCTCGGAGCATGCAACCCACCGCTTGCCCACCGCGCCATCGAGGCGGATCCCGCCGTCGGGACCCTGCTCCCGTGCAACGTCGTCCTGCGCGAGGACGGCCCCGACACCATCGTCGAGGCCATGGACCCGATGGCCGCGCTCGGCATCGTCCAGACGGCCGCCGTCCATGCCGTCGCGGAGGAGGCTGCAGCCAGGCTGCGCCGTGCCGTGGCCGCCATCCAACCCGCTTCCTGAAACCCCACGCTCGGAGCAACCGCCATGGCAACCAAGACGTCGACCGTCACCCTCGACGGCGATCTGCGCTTCGTCGGTCGCGTCGACAGCGGCCACTCGATCGTCCTCGACAGCGGGACCGGCGATACCGGTGCCCGCCCCGCGGAGCTCATCCCGCTCGCGCTCGCGGGGTGCACCGCGATGGACGTGATCTCGATCCTGCGCAAGAAGCGCCAGGACGTGCGCCGGTACGAGGTCGAGGCGAGCGGCATCCAGCAGGACGAGCACCCCAACGCGTTCACCCGGATCGATGTCGTCCACCACGTCGAGGGCCCGGAGATCGACCCCGAAGCCGTCCGCCGGGCGATCGAGCTGTCGGCGAGCAAGTACTGCTCGGTGGGCGCCACGCTGGCGACCGGGATCACCGAGATCCACCACGCCTATGTCATCCACGACGGGGCGGGCGGTGAGCAGACCGCCGAGGTGATCGTCCTCGGCCCGTCGGACCCGGCCGTGGCGACCGGCACGGCGACGAGCTGAAGGAGGACGGACGTGGCTGACACCAGGGCACGCCAGTCCCGCTCGGCGCGGCGCGCGGCCGGCGGGAAATCGTCCGGCGGCCGCACGGCGAGCGGCCGCGGCGCCGGTCGCACCGGCACGTGGGCGTGGATCATCGGCGGCGCGGTCGTCGCGGTCATCGCGCTCGCAGTCGGGATCGCGCTGTCATCGTCACCGTCGACCTCGGCCGGTACGCCGGGAACGGTCGTCCAGGGCAACGGCGGCACGTGGACCGACATCACGCCGGACACGCTCGCGACGAAGCTGGGGGCCAAGGACTTCACGCTGGTCAACGTCAAGACCCCGTACATCGGCGAGATCGCCGGCACGGACCTGTACATCCCGTATACGGACCTCGCCGCCCGTTCGGCGGAGCTCCCGGCCGACAAGGCCGCGCCGATCGTCGTCTACTGCCGGTCCGGCGCCGAGAGCGCGATCGCGTCGCAGACGCTGCTCGACCTCGGCTACACGAACATCGAGAACCTCGACGGGGGCATGTCCGCGTGGGTCGCAAGCGGCCGGGAGCTGGTGCAGGTCCCGCGATCGTGATGCGCTGCCGCGAGACGCTGGCCCTCGACCTGCGCTTTGCGGGCTGGACCGCGGCCTGGACCGCCGCCGCCCTGGTCGCCTTCGGTCTCGTGTCCGCGATCATCCCCAATCCCGTGTTCGGGCGGCAGATCCCGCCCGAGCCGTTCGCGATCTGGGTCTGGCTGGCCTCGGCACCGTTGATGGGGATCGTCGGTGCGACATACACGGCACCCGTTCGATCCGGAGCTCCGGCAATCGCCCGCCCGCTGGGTGATGCCGGCGCATCGCGTGCGGCGGCCATCCCCGCCGGACAGGGCGGGTCCACGCTGGGTGCCATCGGCAGCTTCGGGGCGTTCCTGGCCATCGGCTGCCCGGTGTGCAACAAGATCGCGCTCGTCCTGCTCGGGGCAAGCGGCGCGATGTCGGTCTATGCGCCGCTCCAGCCGCTGATCGGTGCGGCATCGCTCGCGCTCCTGGCCGGCACGATCGCGTGGCGCATGCGCCTCCGCGCCCGCGGCGGGGCGTGCCCCGTCTGACGCCCGGCGTGGAGCCTCCGGGCATCGAACCTCCGCCCACCCTCCACGCGGTCTCCATCGTCGCTCCATCGAGCCCCTCGACGATCGATCTCGACACCACCAACGGTGTGGCCGGGACCACCGGCACGAGATTGGCCAGGAGGCTGACGATGAAACGACTCACCCTCGCGCTCACGATCGCGGCATTCGCGATCCTTGCGGTCGTGGCGACCGTGGCCGCCGCGAGCCCGGCACCGACGCCGGCACCGGCGGCCGACCAGGTCCGCGCTCGCGACACGCTGCCCACGCTCCTGCGGCTCTCGCAGGCCGAGATCATGGATCTTCGCCATGACGGCATGACGCTGGCCCAGATCGCCGAGCGGCAGCAGGTCGATCCGCAGGTGCTGGTCGACGCGCTGGTCGCCCAGTGGAGCGAGCGCATCGACGCCCGCGTCACGTACGGTGCGCTGACGGCGGACGAGGCAACGGCGCTCAAGACCCAGCTCGACCTCCGGGCGAAGGCGATGGTCAACCAGGCCGCCGCGGGCGGGATGCGCGGCGCCGCGGTCGGGGCGGGCCCGAATGCGACGGGTACCGCGGGCCAGGGCACGGGCCGGGGCGCCGGCATGGGCGCGGCCAACGGTGGCGGGATGGGACCGGGCACCGGCACCGGGATCTGTGACGGCACCGGTCCCAACGGCGCCGGCCGCTCGTAACCGGACTGGACGCGACGGACGACGGCCGGGCACGCCCCCGGCCGTCGTCTGTCATCCTCGACGCATGGCTCGAATCCTGGTGGTCGACGACGAGCCGCACATCGTCGATGTCGTACGTGCCTATCTCGAACGAGATGGGCACGTCGTGCGTACGGCCGCCGACGGCGACGCGGCGCTCGAGCTGGTGAAGGGCGAGGCGCCGGACCTGGTCGTGCTCGACGTCATGCTCCCGAAGCGGTCGGGGTTCGAGGTCCTTCGCGAGCTCCGGCGGGGCGGGAGCCGGGCCGCGGTGGTGATGCTCACCGCCCGCGACGAGGTGATCGATCGCGTTGCCGGGCTGGAGATCGGGGCCGACGACTACGTGACCAAGCCGTTCGAGCCGCGCGAGCTGGTCGCGAGGGTGGGGGCGGTGCTCCGCCGCACAGCGACGGCGGGACCCGGAGCGGCGGCCGGCGGAGGCGGCATGGCAACCGGCGCGCCCGGGGCGCCAGGCCCGGGGCCGGAGGCCTGGTTCGACCTCACCATCGACCACGGCGCTCGCGAGGTCCGTCGCGGCGCTGCGGTCGTCGGGCTGACCCGCGCCGAGTTCGACCTGCTCGCGGCGCTCGCCGGCCGTCCGGGCATCGCGCTGACGCGCGAGCAGCTCGGCGAGCACGTGTTCGGCGAGGCCTTCGACGCCTACGACCGGACGATCGACAGCCACGTCAAGAACCTGCGGCACAAGCTCGGCGCCCGGCCGGACGGAGAGGCGTACGTGGAGACGGTACGCGGCGTCGGCTACCGGGGGGCTCGGCCATGAGCCTGCGCGTGCGCCTCGCCGCGGCCTTCGCGGCCGTCGCGGTGATCACGGCCGTCGCGGTCGCGCTGACCGCGCCGACGATCGTCGGTCGCGGCTTTGCCGCGATGCAGGACGACGGAACGACGGGCATGGGACGGGGGGCGGGCCAGGGGGTCATGGCCGGGATCCACGCGCGCCAGGTCCAGGACGAGACGACCCTGACGCTCATCGCCGTGGCCGCGATCGCCGCCGGCATCGCGACGCTGCTCGGGTTCGCGATCGCGAGCCGCATGGCGGGGCCGCTGGCCAGGCTCGAGGCGTCGGCGGCGTCGGTCGCCCGGGGCGAGCTCGGGGCGCGCTCCGGGCTGGGCGACCGGACCGACGAGATCGGCTCGCTTGGCCGGTCGTTCGACGCGATGGCCGCCGACCTCGAGGCGACCGAGGTCGCCCGGCGCCGCTTCTTCCAGGACGCCGCGCACGAGCTCAAGACGCCGCTCGCCGTGATCGACGCCACGACGTCCGCGGTCCTCGACGGCGTGTACCCGCACGACGACCGCCATCTCGAGACGATCCGGGACCAGTCCCGGCTGCTCGCCCGGATCGTGGACGACCTGCGGACCGTCAGCCTGGCCGATGCCGGCGTGCTGCCGCTGCGACGCGAGACGGTCGCGGTCGGCCCGCTGCTGGACGCCGTGACGCGGGACCTCGGCGCCCGGGCCACGGCCGCCGGGCTGCAGCTCGAGGTGTCCGGCGCCGCGGGGCTGTCGGTGTCCGGCGACCCGGATCGGGTGCGGCAGGTGATCGTTGCCCTCGCCGACAACGCCATCCGGCACACGCCGGCCGGTGGCCGGATCCGGATCGACGCGCACGCCGCGGGCGGCTCGGTCGTGGTCGCGGTCGTCGATACCGGACCGGGTATCGCACCGGCGGACCTGCCGCATGTGTTCGAGCGCTTCTACCAGGCCGACCCGGCGCGGGACCGGGCCACCGGGACGTCGGGCCTGGGTCTCGCGATCGTGCGCGCCGTCGTCGAGGCCCACGGCGGTCGGGTCTCGGCGGTCAACGAGCCCGGTGGCGGCGCGCGCTTCGAGATCGAGCTGCCCGCAGCCGGGTAGCTGCGCCGGGTCCGGCGCGGACCCCCGACGTCGGGCTGGCGCCCGCTCACCGACGGTCCTGTCATCAGGGCGTCACCGCGGCCCGGCATGGTCCGGGCGTGGACGGTGCCCGGAGGCCCATCGCGGGCGCCCCACCTAGCGAGGAGCCCGGTCTTGCGCTGTTGCCCGCCCGGTTCCCGGCCACGACGCGCCACGCCCGACAGTCGCCGGTGCCCGCGTGGTTGACCGGCCGATGGACGCGAACCTCGTGGAGGCGGCGACCCTGCCCAGCCTGTTCGACCAGGTGCCGGCGGTGTACGCCTTCTGCCGGGAGCACCTGTTCCGGGACGATACGGATCGCATCGCCGAAGCGCTGTGGCCTGCCGCGCGGCCCGAGACCGGCTCTGCGCTGCTCGAGCTCGGCTGCGGCCCGGGCTTCTACGCCCGGCGGCTCGCCGCGCGGTTCGCCGAGCTGCGGGTGGTCGGCCTCGACCGGTCTCCCGCGCAGCTGGAGCGGGCTCGGTCCCGGCGCGACGCGGAGCGGCTCGGCAACTGCCGGTTCGACCTGGGTGACGCGACCGCGCTGCCGTACCCCGACGCAAGCATCGACGCGGTGGTGTCGGCGCGCCTGCTCGCGACGGTCGACGCCCCGGCGCGCGTGGTCACCGAGGCGCACCGGGTGCTCCGTCCCGGCGGGCGCCTGTTCATCGCGGAGCCCCGGTCCTCGGTCCGGGCGGCGGTCCCGATCTCGCTGATGCGCATCGCCGCCCAGGTCGAGGCCATCCGGCGCGGGCGCGCACCGGGCGATACCGACCGCGTGCGGGTCCTCGACGCGACCTCGTTCGGCAGGCTCGTCCACGCCGGGCCCTGGGAGCATGCGCGGGTCTGGTCCGATGCCAGCTACCAGTACGCGCTGCTCGAGAAGGGCGCTCGGGCGCGCCGGACGTGCGAGCGGTGGCGCGGGCGAGCGCGCACGGGGCCGACGCGCGAGCGGCTGATGCGCGGGACGGCCGGGCCGGATGAGCACGGTGCTGCTGACCGGTGGCGCCGGCTTCATCGGCCACGCGCTGCTCGAGCGGCTGCTCGCCCGCGGCGACCGGGTCATCGTGTTCGACAACCTGTCCACGGCGGTCGCGGACTGGGATGCGCCGTTCATCGCCGACCAGCGGGCGGGACGCCTTCGCCACGTCGAGGCCGGCATCGAGGACCTCGCCGCCCTGACCGAGGTGATGGACGGCGTCGACCTCGTGATCCACCTCGCCGCCAACACGGACATCGCCGGCGGTCACGCAGACCCGAGGCTGGACCTCGACGGCTGCATCCTCGGGACATGGAACGTCGCCGAGGCCATGCGACGGAACGGGGTCGGCCGGATCCTGTACGCGTCGAGCGGCGTGGTCTACGGGCCGACGCGATGAGCTGCCCACCGCCGAGGGGCACGGTCCGATGCGGCCGCAGTCGCACTACGCCGCCGGCAAGCTCGCCGGCGAGGCGATCCTCAGCGGGTTCGCGCACCTGTACGGGTGGCGGGCACTCGCGTTCCGCTTCGGCAACACCGTCGGCCCGTGGTCGAACCACGGCGTCGTGCACGACTTCGTGGTCAAGCTGCTCCGCGACCCGACGCGCCTCGAGATCCTGGGCGATGGTCGGCAGGCCAAGCCGTACATCGCGGTCGAGGACGTCGCGGGCGCGATCCTCCACGCCGATGCGTCGGCCGCCGAGCGCGCCGTTCGGGGTGTTCAACGTCGGCACCGACGGCGTGGTCACGGTGGACAAGGTGGCCGATCTCGTGATCGGGGCGATGGGTCTCGATCCCCGCGCGGTCGAGCGGCGGTACACCGGCTCGCGTGGCGGCTGGCACGGTGACACCGCGCGGGTCGAGTTCGACACGCGGGCGCTGCGTGCGCTCGGCTGGCGGCCGCGCTTCTCGGCTGCCCAGGCGATCATCCGGGCCGCCGCCGGGGCGCGGGCTCGGATCGTCGCCGGCGGTCCGCCGTACGTGACCGCCGTCGAGCGGCGCACGATGCGGCAGCCCGTCCACGCCGGATGACGGCGGCCGGGATCCGCGCCGCCGCCACGTCGGCCGTGGCACGGCCGGCCGGGATCGCCCGGCGCCGGACCGCTGCGCTGACGGTGTCGCTGCCGCTCCTCGTGGCCATCGCCGCGGGGATCGGCGGGTTTGCCTGGATGGCATGGCTGGGCTGGCGTCGCGCCGAAGGGCTCACGACGAACGCATACGACCAGGCGTACTTCCAGCAGCTCGTGTGGTCGATCGGCCACGGCCGGGGGTTCCACTCGAGCTTCAACCCCGGCGACTTCCTCGGGCTCCACTTCTCACCGCTCCTCGTCGTGCCCGCGTTCCTCGAGCTCGCCTGGCCAGACGCCCGGGTCCTGACGCTCCTCCAGGCCGCAGCGCTGGGTGCCGACCGCCCCGGCCGCGTTCCTGTTCGATCCGGGCGGTCCTCGGCCGGGGTCGTGCTGCCGCCTGGCTGGCGATCGCGCTCGCCGCACCGCTCCCGATCTGGCCGGTCATGCAGCAGCAGGTTCGCGCCGGGTTTCACACGGAGGCGCTCGCCCTGCCGCTCGTGCTGCTCGCCGGCTGGGCCGGGCTCACCCGCCGGACGGCGCTCATGTTCGCCGCCGCCCTGGTGGCGCTCCTGGCCAAGGAGGACCAGGTGTTCCCCGTGGCCGTGATCGGGCTGCTGGTCGCGGCGCGAGCCCCCGGGCGGCTGCGTGCCGGGCCGCGGCGCCACGGCCTCCTGCTCGTCGGCGCCGCGGTCGCGTGGGGGATCGTCGTGTTCGGACTCGTCAAGCCGTTCCTCCGGGCCGGCGTGACCTACGACACCGACATCTACTACGCGTGGCTCGGCGGCGGGCTCGGGATCGTCGACGCGCTGTTCGCCCGGACCGACGCCGTCGTTGCGGCGCTCACCCGGCCCGCGGGCTGGATCGTCGCGGCGTGGCTGGTCGCCGGGCTCGGCGGCCTCGGCCTGCTGCGCCCGCGATGGCTGGTGCTGGTCGTGCCGCCGCTGGTCGCCCACCTGCTCAGCACGCAGGGGCCGCAGCACGATGTCCTGCTCCAGTACGGCCTGCTGCTGATCGTGCCCGCGGTGGTCGCGGCGGCGCTCGGCGGCCGGCGGCTGCTGGCGCTGCTGGCGCGGACGGGGCGCCGGGTGCGTCACCGGCGGGCGCTTCAGCCGGCTGCGTGCTGCGGCTCGCCCGTGGCAGCTCGTCGCCTTCGGCGCGCCGGCCATCGCGGCCGCATTCCTGGCCGGTGCGGTGCTTCCGTTCAGCAGCCACGAGCACGGGTTCTGGGATCGCCCAGCCGCGCTGGACGAGCTGCGGACCGTCACGGCCGCGGTCCCCGACGACGCCGTGCTCTCGGTCGACTGGGGCCTCGCGTCCGCCGTCGCGTCGCGAGCCTCGCTGGAGCTGCTGCCGTACGACGATCCGGCAGCGTACGTCCTGGTCGACCGCCGGCCGTACGTCACCGGCTTCTTCCACTGGGCTGATCGCCCCGCGTTCGTGGCGGGGCTCGAGGCCTCCGAGCGCCCGCTGCTCGTCGATGACGGCCGCTTCCGGCTGTGGGGCCCTGCGCCGGCGCCCACGACGGGAGCCAGGCCGTGACCGGGCCGGCGGCAGGCACGCATCGCGTTGCCGCGGTCGTTCCCGTCATCGACGAGGCGACCGCGATCGGCGAGCTCACCGCCGGCCTGCGGGCGGCCGGTGCGTGCTGCGTGTTCGTGGTCGATGGCGGGTCGCGGGACGGCACCGCGGACGTGGCCCGAGCCGCCGGCGGCGACCGTCATCGTCGAGCCTCGCCGCGGCTACGGCCGGGCCTGCCTCACCGGGGCGGACGCGGCCGATCGTCGACCACCCGATCGTGGCGTTCCTCGACGGCGACGGCTCGTGCGATCCGGGTGACCTCCCGGCGCTCCTCGCCGCCCTCGACCATGCCGACCTCGTGCTCGGGGCCCGCACCTCGCGGACGATCGAGGCTGGCGCCCTGCCGTGGCACGCGCGGCTCGGCAACATGCTGGTCGCCGCCCTGCTGCGCCGTCGGACGGGCGGGCGCGTTCGCGATCTGCCGCCGTTCAAGGTCATCCGCCGCGAGGCGCTGGCGGTCCTCGACCTCGACGACGCCGGGTTCGGCTGGACCGTCCAGCTCGTCGCCCGCGCCCTGCGCGCACCGGGCCTGCGGGTCACCGAGACGCCGGTGCGGTTCCGCCGACGGCGCGGCGGTCGGAGCAAGGTCTCGGGATCGATCCGGGCCTCGTACGCCGCCGGTCGGCGGATGATCGGCTGCGCGCTGGCCGAGACGCGGCGCCGGCCCGTCATCGCGCTGATGGCCAAGGCGCCCCGGGCGGGGCACGCCAAGACGCGGCTGGCCGCCGACATCGGCCAGGAGGCGGCGCTCGGGCTGTGGGCCGCGTGCCTGGCCGACCTCGGGCCGTCGATCCGCGGCGCGCGCCCGGGGTGTCGCCGACACGATCGCCGTCGTGCCCGCGGCTGCCGACGCGGGACCCGTCGCCGCGCTGCTCGGCCCGGGCTGGTCGACGATCGTCCAGCGGCGATCGGGCCTTGGCGGCGCGATCACCGACGGGTTCGTCGAGGCCGAGCGTCTCGGGGCGGACCGGGCGATCGCGGTCAGCGGCGACAACCCGACGCTCCCCGCGGGCCTGCTCCTCGCCGCGCTCGATGCGCTCCGGCGCCATGGCTCGGTGCTCGGGCCGAGCCTCGACGGCGGCTACCACCTGGTCGGGGTACGGCTCCGCCGGCGGGCATGGCACGGTGCAGGGTTCCGGCCGTGGCGGGGGCGTCGCGCGGCCGCCGCCGGGCTCGCGCCGGTGTTCGAGACGGCGCGTCTCGGTGGCGAGACCGCGCTGGCGACCACGGCCCGCGCGCTAGGCGAAGCCGGCCGCCGGGCGCACCTGCTCGAGCCCTGGCCGGACGTCGACAGGGTCGCGGACCTCGGGTGCCTCGCGCAGACCCTTGCCGCTGCCGGCGAGGACGCGCCCCGGACGCGCGCGTGGCTGGCCGCCCATGCCGCGCTGGTGCCGGGTGCGAGCGCGCGATGCGAATGGCCGCGACCTGTATCGACGCGGCTCGCGCCGGCCGAGCGTGGGCTGAGCCGCTCCGCCCCGGTGAGCCCACGCTAGACTCGGCGCGAGGCGCGGTGCCCCGGTGCACCGATGCGGGTCCGGTCGAGAGGAGCGGGGCTCATCTTCGAAGACAGGGCAAGTGTGATCAGGATGGCGATCGTCGGGCTCGCGATCGGGATCCTGGTTCCGGCCGCCCTGGCGCTCATGTCCGGGGCGCCGCTGATCGACAGTCGTGCGCTGTTCGCCGCGAGCTCGGCTGCGGGCAGCGCTGCGCCGCGGGCGTCGGCGATGCCGTCCGCGAACCCGTCGACCCCTGCGACGCAGAAGCCAACCCCGACGCCAAGCCCGAAGCCGACCAGGGACACGGCCCGGCCCAAGATCGCGAGCCGCTCGCCCGGCGCGAATGCCACCTCCGTCGCCTGCGGCACGACCATCCGGATCCGCTTCTCGGAGCCGGTCAGAGGCGTGTCGGGCAGCACGATCCAGCTGGTCAACGTCGCGGGTAGGCTGGGTCGTCCGTTCGACCGTGCGATACAACGCGAGCACGCAGGACGGCAACGCTCGATCCGAGGCTGAACATGTATCCCGGCACCCAGTACCGCGTCCAGATCCTGTCCGGGATCACGGATGCGGCGGGCAACCGGCTGGCGACGACGTCCTGGACGTTCCGGGTCGGTTCGGGCTGATGCCGCGGCGGGCGCCCTCCGCTATCCCTGCCCGGCGTCGAGCGACTCGCGCATCATCGCCAGCGAGGGATCCGGGCCCTTGAACCCGACCAGGTACTCGAGCCGGATCGGCGCGAAGCTCTCGTAGAACACCACGTCCTCGTCGCCCAGCTGGCGAAAGGCGTGGTTCCAGTTGGACGGGATGACCAGCAGCGAGCCCGGCCCGACCTCGGACTCCTCGTCGCCGACCCTGGCCCACAGCCGGCCTCGCTCGACGAGCATGATCTGCTCGGCCTCGTGGTGGTGGTCCGGGATCACGACACCGCCCCGGTACACGATCCGGGTCAGCATGGTCTTCTCGCCCGACACGGCCTGGCGGTACACGCCGGGGATGTACTCGACGGTCGGGAACTCGTCCCAGGTCGTGATCTGGCTCATCGCATCTCCATGCTTCGGCGCCCGGCTCAGGACGCGGCCTGCCCCCTGGCCTCGAGGCCGCGCAGGATCTTCTCGGGCGTGACCGGCAGCTCGTCGATCCTGACTCCCGTGGCGTGATAGATCGCGTTGACGATGGCCGGGATCGGCGAGTTCGCCGTCATCTCGCCGATCCCCTTGACCCCGTACGGACCGTTCGAGGACGGCATCTCGAGCACCACGGACTCGATCTCGGGCACCTCCATCGCGCCCGGGCATCAGGTACGTGCTGAAGTCGCGCGCGGCATGCTCGGGGCTCGGGTAGTAGGGCTGGGTCGTCTCGAACAGGGCATGCGACATGCCCATCCACGCGCCGCCCGCTGATCTGCGCCTGGACGAGCGCGGGGTTGACCTGCCGGCCGACCTCGTAGGCGCTCCGGATGCTGAGCACCGTGACCATCCCGGTGTCCGTGTCCACCTCGACCTCGGCCACGGTGCACGCGTGCGCCTCGGTCGAGTCGGGGTCCATCGCGCCCGTCTCAGGGTCCACGGGGCTCTTGGCCTTCATGTAGCTGCCGCGGCCGGCGATCGTGCGGCCGTACTTGAACTGGGCGAGCGACGCGATGTCGGCCACCTTGACGGCGCGCGCGGGCGCGCCGCGGACCATCACGTTGCCGTGGCCGTCGATCTCGAGGTCGTCGACCGCCGCCTCGAGCTCCTCGGCGGCCACCTCGAGCAGCGAGCGCCGGGCCTCGATGGCCGCCGCGATCACGGCGTTGCCCACCCGGTGGGTCGCGCGGCTGGCGAACGTCCCCATGTCATGGGGACCGGTGTCCGTGTCCGCGGTGTCGATAACGATCTGGTCGAACTCGACGCCCAGCGCCTCCGCCGCGATCTGCGAGATCACCGTGCGCAGCCCCTGGCCCAGATCGGTGGCCGACAGCGACACCACGAACGAGCCGCTGGTCGTGGCGTGGATCAGCGCCTGCGACGGGTCACCGCCGAGGTTCATCCCGGTGGGGTAGTTGACGGCGGCGATGCCGGTGCCGCGAAGCTTCGTCATCAGCGACCTCCCCCGTCCGTCGCGTCGCGAGGCGCAGAGGTCATCGCCCGCAGCTCCGCCGGCAGGTCGTGTCCGACCAGCGCGGCCGCCGCCTGCATCGTCTCGATCAGGGTCACGTCCTCGGCGGGCTTGCGGTGGGGCTTGATGTCGCCTTCGTGGTAGGCGTTGATGAACCGGACCGCCCATGGATCGAGGCCGACCAGCTCCGCGATCTTGTCCATCTGGACCTCGATCGCGAACGAGGCCATGGTGACGCCGAAGCCGCGCATGGCGCTCGTCGGCTGGCGGTTGGTGAACACGCAATAGGCATCGATCGAGACGTTCGGGATCGCGTAGGGACCCGCGGCGTTGGCGGCGTGCTTGGTGATCGCGTACGGCGTCTGGCGGCTGTAGGCACCCGAGTCCGCATAGCTCGTGACCTTGCGCGCGATGATCCGGCCGTCGTTCATCACGCCGTCCCGGACGTAGATCCGCCACGGGCTCCGCGTGGACGACACCTGCATCTCCTCGGACCGGCTGTACGCGAACCGCACCGGCCGGCCGGTCTTCATCGCGGCCAGCGTGGCGATGGGCTCGACGATGACGTCGACCTTGCCGCCGAACCCGCCGCCGACCGTGCCGCCCACGAACCGCAGCTGGTTGCCCGGGACCTGGAGGATGATCGAGGTGTTGTCGAGGCTGAAGTAGATCGCCTGGGTGTTGGTGTGGACCGTGAACCGGCCGTTGCCGTCCGGGACCGCGATGCACCCGGTCGTTTCCAGCGGCGCCTGCTCGATCGGGCTGGTGTTGTACACGCCCTCGACGATGTGGTCGGCCTGCGCGAACGCGGCGTCGACGTCGCCCAGGCGCACCCGGCGGCAGGGGTGGCCCTCGTACATGAACGTGTTGTTGCCCCAGTGGGTCACGATCGGTGCGCCGGGCTTGAGCGCCTCCTCGACATCGAACACGGCGGGCAGCTCCTCGAGGTCGAGGCGGACCCTCGCCACGGCCTCGTACGCCGCCGCCTCGGTCTCCGCGACGATCGCGGCGATCGCCTCGCCCTTGAACCGCACCCGGTCCTCGGCGAGGACGAACTCCTCCTCGGGCTCGACGCCGATGAGCCCCAGGATCGTGTACCGGTTGTGCGGCACGTCCGCTGCGGTCAGCGCGCGCACGAACCCCGGCACCCGCTCGGCATCGCTGACGTCGATGCCCTTGAGCCGCGCGTGGTGGAGCGGGCTGCGGACCATCTTGAGGTGGAGCATGCCCGGAAACGAGCGATCGCCGAAATACTGCGTCCGGCCGGTGACGTGACCGATCCCGTCGCTCCGCGGGACCGACCGGCCGACGACGTTCAGGTCCGTCATCGTGCCGCCTCCCCCGCGCCGTCGACCGCGTCGCGCATGGCGCCGGCGGCGGCCTCCACCGCTCGGACGATCGGTCGGTACCCGGTGCATCGACAGACGTTGCCCGACAGCGCCCGCTCGATGGCGCTCGGTGCCCGGCTCCGGATCGTGGTCGAGCAGCGCCGTGGCGGTCATGACCATGCCCGGCGTGCAGTAGCCGCACTGGAACGCGCCCGCGTCGATGAACGCCTGCTGGATCGGGTGCAGGCCCTCGGCGGGGGTGATGCCCTCGACCGTCGTGACCCGCCGGCCGGCGACGTCCTCGACCGGCAGCAGGCAGGACAGCATCGGCTCGCCGTCGACGAGCACGGTGCAGCTGCCACAGCCGCCCTGCCGGCAGCCGTCCTTGGTCGCGGTCATGCCGAGCTGGTTGCGCAGGACCGACTGGAGGGTGGTCAGCGGCGCGACCAGGACCTCGACCTCGCGGCCGCCGAGCTCGAACGTGACGACCACGGACGGCACGTCAGCGACCCTCCCGCGGCGCGTCCGTGCGCCAGCTGCTCGAGCGCCCGGGTGACAACGTGCGCGGTCATCCGGCGCCGGTACCAGGCCGATGGCGATCCCGTCGGTGAACGGCTCGCAGCCCTCGGCCGCCGCCGAGGCCGCGGCCTCGATCGCGCCGCGTTCGAGGTTCGTTCCGATGAGCAGCCGCTCGGCCTCATGGGCGCGGAGCGGGTGCGGCCCGACGGCGCCCAGCGCGATGCGCGCGCGAACGATCCGTCCGCAGTCCCATGTGGCGTGGACCGCCACCGTCACCACTGCCGGCGTGTTGGCCAGCTTGCGGCCGAGCTTGATGTACGCCGTTCGACCGCTCGGGACCGGCACGTCGATGGCGGTCAGGAGCTCGTCGGCGGCGAGCGCCGTGGTCATGAACCCGGTGAACAGGTCGGTCAGCGGGAGCACCCGATCGCC
Source organism: uncultured Chloroflexia bacterium (assembly GCA_963829295.1). Taxonomy (GTDB): domain Bacteria; phylum Chloroflexota; class Limnocylindria; order Limnocylindrales; family CSP1-4; genus CAIXZV01. The sequence goes on from CAWHHU010000001.1 coordinate 76,489, forward strand.
GCGCGGGCTCGCGAGGGTCACGGTTGCGTCGAGGGCGAGCAGCGCGACCGCGACGTCCCCGCCCGGGGGTGGCGTGAACAGGTTGCCGCCGATGGTTGCCATGTTGCGAACTGCCCATGCCCCGGTGCTGCGGGCCGCGTCCTGGAGCATCGGGATAGCCTGCACGTCGAGCAGGCGGGTCAGCGTGGTGGTCGCCCCGATCCGCACCGTGTCTCCCGCCACCGCGATCCCGTCGAGGCCCGCGAGGCGCAGCCCCATCACCGTCTCGGGGAGCGACACGCCGTCGTTGATCAGGGGCATCGCGACGGTGCCGCCGGCGATGACCAGCAGCTCCGGCCCGTGCCGGTCGAGCAGGTCGAGCGCCTCTGGCAGCGAGCGCGGGAGGAGGTAGCTTCGGACGGTCACGCCGGCACCTCGTCGGGTCGCCGCGCGGCCTCGCTCGCGGCGCCACCTGGCGTGCCTGCCCCGTGCCGGAGCTGGGCGTCGAGGTTGCGCAGGCCCTGGGTGACGAGCGAGCCCGCGATCCCCTCCACGAAGCGCGAGTCGAACCGCGCCAGCGGTCCTCCGATCACCGCATGACCGTCGTATTCGATGGTCGTTCCCGGTCCCGAGTCGGACAGCCGGAACGTCGCCTCGCCGCGGATGGTCCCCAGCGTGCCCTCGACCTCGCCCTCCAGCCGGCCGGTGACCGGCGTCTCGGCCTCGAGGAGCCGGACCACGGTCCTGTACGTCCCGACCACGCCCGGCAGGCGCAGCGTGATCCGGCCGCGGTACTCCGCGTCGCCCGTCTGCGCGATCTCCCGGCAGCCGGGAATGACGCGCAGCAGGACATCCGGGTCGCAGATCGCTGCGAACACCTCCGCGCGGCGCGCATCGAGCGTCTGGCGCCCGTGGATGATCATGCCGGCGTCCCGGCGCCGATCGACGAACGGCCAACCGTGGTGGCCGGCGCGCCGGATGACCCGGCCTCCGATCGGAGCCCCTGCTCGACGTGATCGAGGTGGCCGAGCATGGCCCGCGCCGCGGCATCCGGATCGTGCGACTGGAGCGCCGCGAGGATGCGCCGGTGGTCGTCGAGCGCGGCCTCTCGAACCCGGCGGAGGCCTCCGGTTCGCTCGCGGCTCACCTTTCCCAGGGCGTTGACGATGCTCATGAACTGCGACAGCAGGAAGTTGCCCGCGGCCGCGCACACGGCACTATGGAGCGCGACGTCCAGTTCGCTGAACCGGTCCGGCTCGTCGATCGCGGCGGCCAGCGAGGCGACGAGGTCCTCGATCTCCACCAGAGTGGCGCCCGTGACCCGCGTCGCGGCGAGGCGGGCATTGCCGGCCTCGACGACCCGGCGCGCCTCGAGCAGGTGCTCGAGTGCCACGCTGTCACTGGGGAACACGAAGTCGAGGTGCGCGATCAGATGCTGCGGCTCGAGCGACGTGATGTACGTGCCGTCTCCCGGACGGATGTCGACGACGCGCATCAGCGCCAGCGCGCGCAGCGCCTCGCGTACGACGGGGCGGCTGACGTCCATCATCTGCGCGAGGTTGCGCTCGGCGGGCAGCTTGGCGCCGGGCCGCAGCTCCTGGCCCCGGATCAAGGCCAGCAGGCGGTTCGCGACCTCCTCGGGCAGCGTGCTCCGCGCGATCACCGTGTACCGGTTCGTGGCGTCGGTTCCTGCCCCGGATGCCGCCGGGGCATCGCGCTCGAGCTCTCGTTCCACCGCGTAGGCGCTCCTCCAACGGGACGTCACGGGTCAGTCTATCGGGCAACTGGTATAGTGGTCAACTGGTAAGACCAATTACCCACCGAAGATGGCACGCCACGGAGCGGTCCCTCGACGGGATCGGTAGCGGAGGCCCCGGAATGATCGAACGACACCTGACCTTCACCGTGGACCCGGCCAACGCCGACGCGTTCGAGGGGTTCATGACCGGCGAGTACGGCCCCGCGATGGCGAAGGCGCCGGGCTTCGTGCGGCACGACCTGCTGCGCGAGGCTGACGACCGGACCCGCTACCAGCTGGCGTTCCGGTTCAGCGACGCCGACAGCGCCGCTGGATGGCGGACATCGGAGGTCCACCAGGCGCTCCAGCCGGCGCTCAAGGCGCTCCACAAGGGCATGGTGGTGCAGGGCTTCGACGTGATCGCCTGACCCGGCGTGCCGACTACCCGCCGGCGAACCCGACGGGCGTCCAGGTCCGGCCGCCGTCCCGCGTCATCAGCAGCTGGATCGTTCCGTCCGCGGCCTGTGCGATGGCAACGCCCTGAGCGTCGGTCGTGAAACCGAGCTCGGAGAATGTGCCGCCGCCAGCCAGCGTGGCCACCACCGTCCACGACGCCGCGGGGCTGAACCGGCCGATCAGGGCGGCCGAGCCGTCCGCCTGATTGCCCGCCGCCACGATGGTCGGCTGGTTCGGCGCGATAGTGATCCCCGCGAGGGCCGTGATCGGGAGCGCTCCGGCCTGCTCCGTGAACGTGGCGCCACCATCCGCCGACGTGAACAGGTGGACGCCCTCCGGCGTCGACCACAGCCCGATATCGCAGGCGGCAACGAGACTCTGGCACTCGATGCCGCCAGCCAGGCGGGTCCGGCGGTGCCGAGGCAGGGCGGATCCCACGCCTGCCAGCTGCCGCCGACGAGGCGCGCGCCGCCGACGACGTCACGGTTGAGCTGCACCAGCCAGCCGGCCGTCCCGTGGAGCACGATCTGCGTCTGGGGCACCGGTCCCGCGCCGATCTGGCACGGTGGTGGGGGAGACGTGCAGCGCGTCCTCGGCCATCGGCCCCGACGCGATGCTGATCTGCGGACGGTCACCGGTCCAGAACGCCACGTGGACCGTTCCCGCCGCCGCCTCGAGGGCCATCACCTGCGGTGCGCCGCCACCTGGCAGGGTTTCGCGGTGCCACGTGTCGCCACCGTCGTGCGTCGCCCACAGGTCCGGTCCGAACGCCCAGCCATCGAGCGCGCTGGCGAACCGCAGGGCGCGCACGCCACTGGGGGCTCCGCTGACCACGACCGGCGTGGCCGGGGCCGGGATCCGGGTCCAGTGCAGCCCACCATCGGTCGTCCGGACGATCACCGCGCACGGGGTGCCGTCACACGTTGCGGCTCCCAGGACCCAACCGCGCGACGACGAAACGAAGGTGACCGACACCGGCTGGAAATCCGCCGGGACCGCGTCGGCGGTGCCGCCCGATGCCACCGGCGACGGGGTGATCAGGATCAGGTTGCTCGGCGCCGGGGTGACCGGCGTGGCCGGTGGCGTCGACGCGACCGGGGTCCCGCTCGCCTCGGGTGACGTCGTCGCGGTGCCCGTCAGCGGTTGGCGCAGCAGCGAGCCGCCGACGACGGCGACCACGACCACGGCCGCGAGCACCGCGCCCAGCGGCGTGATGATGCGCATCGCCGGGGCGATCCGTGCCCACAACCCCGCCGGTCCCGATGCCGGCCGCCCGATCTCGGCCCGGGAGCGCGAGATGCGCGCGACGAGTCGCTCCGGTGCGGGATCCGACGCTTCCTCGTCCAGGGCGGCGCGGATATCGCGCTCGAAGGGATCACGGCCGGGCGGGTTCGTCGTCATCGGAGTGTGCTCCTGTGGTCCGTGGCCTCGACGCTCTCGCGGAGGTGACGCAGCGCGTAGTGAAGTCGGGATTTGACGGTGCCCGGCCGGGCTCCAGTTCGCTCGGCGATCTGGTCGACGGTCAGGTCCGCCTGGTATCGGAGCGCGATCACCTCGCGATGCTCGGGCCCCAGGTGCCGGAGCGCGGCCCGGATGGCGTCGGATGCACCGACGAGCTCGCCCGGATCCGGGCCACCCTGACGTTCGAGCGAGCCGACCGGGACGGTCTCGATCGAGATGGGCAGGCGCCGCCGCGATCGCAGCCGGTCGCGGCAGGCATTGACGAGGATTTTGCCGAACCACGCCTCGAACCGGTCCGGATCGCGCAGCTGGTCGAACCGCCGCCAGGCCGAGATCACGGCATCGTGGGTCGCATCCTCCGCCTCGCTCGCATCGAGCAGGATGATCCGCGCCACGCGATAGGCGTGGTCGAGCGCCCGCCGGTCGAGCAGCGCGTCAAACGTCCGGGAGCGACGTGCATCCGCCGACTCGGGCAGGTCCATGCGACTCACGATAGGGGTCAGCTGCGCACCCGTCATGTCCACCTGACGATCCGGCCGGCACGAAACGTTCACCTCCAGGACCGCGAGCTTCAGCGGCCGACGAAACGGCTCAGGCTGCGGGCACCTCGACCGCGACCTCCGACGCGCCACCCGCGGATCCACGACGGACCCACCAGCTGGACTCGAGCCGCACGGTGTACCGCGACAGGTAGCTGGTCAGGACCACGGCGGCCGCCATCGCCAGCAGCACCGGCCTGAGCTCGAGCGCCCGGAAGCCGACCAGGCCGGCGCCCCAGCCGACGATGACCCAGTGCGTGAAGTACATCGCGATGACCCGGTGGCTCCAGCCGTAGACGATGCCCAGGTGCCGGTCCACGCGCCGGTGCCGGGTCACCCAGTCGCACAGGGCCAGCCAGAGCAGGATGATGCCGAAGATGGGGACCGCGAACGACAGCGGCTGGCGCCAGTAGGTGTAGACGTCGAACCCGGGTCGCTGGACCAGGAGCAGGACGCCGCCGATCGCCAGCAGGACGATCCCGATCCTGGCACCGCGGCGGAAGACACCCGTCCGGTCGCGGCTCCGCGCGATGACGTCGCCGAACACGGCACCACCGAGCGCGTAGGCGAGCCACGGCACCACCGCGTAGTACACGTTCGGCGCGCCGCCGATGAACGGGGTCAGCGGACCGTCGAGGATCGGTGTGCCAAACGTGATCCCCTTGACGAGCGGCGCCACCAGCACGAGCCCGCCCGCAAGGGCCAGCCAGGTCCAGCCGGGCCGCGATCGCGTGCGCAGGAGTGCGATCGCCACCAGCGACAGCCCGACGACGTGGTGGAGGTCGACGGTCGTGGCCAGCCACCACTGGGTGTACGGGGCCACCTGGTCCGCGGTGATGACGCCGGTCGCTTCCCCGAGGGTGGCCGGGATCACCCCGCGTAGGAAGTTGAGGACGTAGCCGAGGAACACCAGCCACAGCCCGCGGGCCACCAGCGGGCCGGCGCGACCCCGGCCGGCGGCGCCCAGCGAAGCGCCCATCAGGAACACGAACACGGGTGCGGCGGTCGGGCCGGCGGCGTAGCTGATCGCCTCGCCGATCGGCGTCGTCCAGGAGCCGGGCACCCCCCAGTGCCACAGGATGTGCACCAGGATCATGAACAGCACGGCCAACCCGGCCGCCAGGTCGAACGCCCGGACCCGCTCGCGAGCGACGATCCCCGTGACGGCGTTCAGCTCGACCGGCTGGGACGTCTCCATGGCCGCCAACTCTACCCGGCAGGCGCCACCCGCGATCATGGACACAAAGAGGGCCGGCCCGAAGGCCGGCCCTCTCAATCTTCCTGAGGACGCGAACGTCAGCTCACGCGCCAGGGATCGGAGTTGGGTTGCCCAGCACCGGGCATCGGAAGTCAGCCTCCGGGTCGCGAGTGAGCGTCAGCTCGTGGTTCGCAGCGCGAGTCTCGAGATCGGCGTAGCTGGTCACCAGCGTCGACGGATCGCCGTTCGTCCAGGTCGCCCGATAGATGGCCCACCGGCCGCCATGGTGGCCGATGATGCCTGGAGCGAACTCGGCGACGCCGTACTGAGCCTTGCCGAGTGCGGAGTTGGTGAAGATCGCGAAGGGATCCGTTCCGGTCCCGTCGGGCACGTTGGCCTTGTTGCCGAACACGCGGTAGATCTGGTCATTGACGAAGACAGCACCGAATTCCCGCCCGCCGGCGGACACCGGGCCGGCGAACGCGGAGATCGCGAGCAGTCCCGCGGTGATGGCAAGCATCAAGCGCTTCATGGATCCTCCATTTCCTTGGCAACGTCGGCGAATGCCGATCCAGGAGCCGGAGTCTCGACATGCCCGATGTCAGTGCGATGACGAACGGTGACGCGACCATGACGGGCATCGTGGCCGTTCGACCTCCCGCGACGCATCGGGTGCATGAGGGGCGACCTCGGCGTGGCGGATCCCGGCCGGGAGGAGGTGATTCACGACGCAACCCTGTGGCTGTACGTCGGCTTGGAGGACGTCAGGCCTGCAGGTAGGTCAGCACCGCGAGCACCCGTCGATGATCTGAGGGCGCGGGCTCCAGCGCGAGCTTCGAGAAGATCGTGCGGATGTGCCCCTCGATCGTCTTGAGCTCGAGGACGAGGCACTCCGCGATCGCCTGGTTGGAACGCCCCTCGGCCATCAGTGCGAGCACGTCCCGCTCGCGCGCCGTGAGCTCGTCCAGCGGCCCGTGCGGCCGCGCTCGGCCGAGCAGCTCACCGACGATCTCGGGGTCGATCACCGAGCCACCGGATGCCACCCGCCGGATCGCGTCCAGCAGGTCCGCCTCGCGCATGACCCGGTCCTTCAGCAGGTAGCCGACGCCCGTCGCATCCGCGCGGAGCAGCCGGATCGCATGGCGGGTCTCGACGTGCGCGGAGAGGAGCAGGATCGCGGTCGCCGGGTTGCGTTCGCGGATGGCGATCGCGGCCTCGAGACCCTCGGTCTGGTGGCAGGGCGGCATCCGGATGTCGAGGACGACCACGTCCGGGCTGCTGATGCTCGACCAGCTCAAGGACGCCTGCTGCGTCTCCGGCCTCGCCCACGACGTCGAACCCCTCGTCGGCCAGCAGGTGCGCGAGCCCGGAGCGAAAGAGCACGGAGTCGTCGGCCAGGACGACCCGCAGGCGACGCCCGCCCGGGTCGGTCACGACAGCGGGAGCCTGGCCCGGACGGTCGTTCCCCCGCCCGGCGGGCTGTCGATCGCAAGGGTGCCGCCCACGGCCTGCGCCCGGTCGTTGAGCCCGCGGACACCCGTCCCCTCGGCGCCATCGTCGGCCCCGCCGCGTCCGTCGTCCGCGATCTGCGAGGTCGAGGGTGTCCCGGTCGATCCGCCCGCTGATCGTCACCCGGGTTGCCTCGGCGTGCCGGATCGTGTTCGTCAGCGCCTCCGCGACGATGAAGTACGCGGTCGACTCGATCGCCGACGGCAGCCGCCGGCCTTCGATATCGACCTGGACGGGGATGGGAAAGCGGTCGGCGAGGTCACGAACCGCGGGCGCGAGACCGCCGTCCGTCAGGGAGGGTGGATGGATCCCGCGCGCCAGCGCGCGGAGCTCTCGCAGCCCGTCCTCGAGCTCGTGGCCCGCCTCGTCGAGGATTCGCGCCAGCTCGGGGTCGGCATCGGCCCGACGGTTCGCACGCCGGAGCGTGAAGCCAAGCGCCACGAGCCGCTGCTGCGCTCCATCGTGGAGGTCGCGCTCGAGCCTTCGCCGTTCCTCGTCCGTCGCCTCGACGATCCGCGCCCTCGACGCCCGGACCTGCTCGAGCTGTCCCCGCAGCTCGGCGGCCAGCCGCGCGTTCTCGAGGGCAAGCCGCGACGCCGCCGCGGCGCTTTCGACGAGCGACGGGTCAACTGCCGGGTCGTGGATCAGGACCGCGATGGTGCGGTCGGTCCCCTCGATCCTGGTCGTGTCGCGCTGGTCGTTGTCGGACGGCAGCTCGGCCGGCCTGCCGGCTGGATCGACGTATCCGGCGCCGTCCGGGGTGGGGAACGCGAGCCGCAGGGTAGGGTCGTGCACGGCGCGCGCAAGGGCGGACTCGAGATCACCGGTCCTGACGCCGTCGAGCTCGCGTACCAGGTCAGCGATCGAGCCACGCTCAAGCCGCGTCTGAAGCAGCCCGATGAGGAACGCGATCGGCAGCAGGAAGTTCGAGAGCTGCGCGAGCGGCCCCGTGGACACCGTGAACAGCGTGTCGGAGCCGATCACGCGGGCGACGAAGAAGGTCCCGTTGACGACGAGCGCGATGGGGCTCGCCCAGAAGACAGGGGCCAGCGCCCGACGCGCAACCGGCGAGCCGCGTCGCCAACGGTCGAGGACGGTCCCTACGACAAGGATCGTCAGCACCAGGGCGCCGAGGTTCGCGACCGTGACCAGGCTGCCGGAAAGCCCCTCGTTCGGCCAGAGCAGCAGCGGGTTGCGGATCACCCAGCTCGACGGGTACGGATGCACCAGACGCTGACCGACCGTGAGGAGGAAGAACCAGGCGTAGACGGCGATCGTGAGGCGCCGCGACCAGCCGGCGGTCCGGCCATCCGGGAACGCGAGGTAGACGTGGGCGAGGACGACGAGCCCCAACAGGTTCCACATGTCGCCTACGGTCCAAACGAGGGCGTCGCGGCCGTCCCAGCTCAGGAAGTCGACGGCACTGGCGAACCCCATGGCGATCACCAGCGGCCCGATCCGGTTGCCCGGGCGCGCGTGCCACATTACGAGGCCGACGCCGATCGTGAACAGGTTGGCGGCGAGCTGGACGGACCAGGTCCCGGCGTCGCCGCTGTCCGGGTTCGCCGCCATGAGCGCGAGGCAGATCGCCCCGACGAGGACGGCGGCCGCGATCACCCCGATCGTGACCGCAAGGCCGGGGCGTGCCGCCACCGCGCTCGCTGGCAGTCTCGGCGTCGCGGCTACCTGCTCGGCGGCCACGGTCGCTGGCTCTGTTCCGTCCATTGGGCCGACATGCCGGCCATCGTGCCATCGAGGTCAACCCGCCACCACCGTGCAGGCCCTCGAAGGTGACGGTGAGGAAGCAGGGTCGGCACGCGTTGCTTCGCGATGTCCGGGCCGAAGACTTCGGGGCAACGGCCGCGCCGAGCGGTCACGAACAGGAGACGGTCATTGGGCTCGCGAATCATCCGCATCGTGGACCCCTCGCCGCAGGAACGTGCCGGCGTCAGTCGGATCCTCGACCCCGCCGGAACCGCGCTCATGGTCGCGGTGTCCGCGTCGGTCCTCGTTGCCTCGCTCATCATCGGGTCGTTGTCGGCCGGCGCCACCGACGGGCGGGGTGCGATGGTCGAGCTCCCAGGGCCTGCACCGACGATGCCGACGCCCATGCCCGAGGCACCGCCAACGTCACGCTAGGGAGCGGAGGGAGCGGGCCGACCACGCGGACGCCTGTCGGTCTCGCGCGATCGATGCGTCAGCGGGCGATCGGGAGCGGGAGGTGCTCCGCCAGCACGCGGAACGAGCTGCTCGCAATCTCCCCGTCGGGCGTGACATCGAAAGTGTTGCGCTGGAGCCGCTGGTCGACCACGAGCGCGAGCTCCACGTGGAAGCCGTCCGCCGTCGGTGTGACCGAGGACGCGAGGTCGGGCGGGTTCGGCCAGCAGCGCGGCCTCTGGCGGCCTTCTCCGCGTCGGAGCCCGGACGCCAGTGAAGGTCGTCGAGCGAGGTGATCGGCTGGATGATGACCAGCGCCCCGCGCGTGACCTCCAGGAAGGCCTCGACGTAGGCGCGCGCATCGGTCTCGTCGTCGAGGTCGGCGCCGACGACCGAAACGAGATCGGTCCACGCGGCCTGGTCCGCGGTGAGCACCCGTACCGAGCCGTCCGGCCACGACGCCGACGTACACCTGCCACGGATGTTGCGCCGGACTCGTCCCGGACTCGCCACACGGCGGTCCGCTGGATCCCGGGGACGGCAACCGGCGCGAGCTGCGCCTGTCCGTCCAGCACCTGGTCCCCGAGTGGCTGCCCGATGGCCGCTGCCACCGCGTTGAGGTCGACCTCGCCAGTCGTCATTCCTTGCCCGGCTTCTTGTGCACTTCGTCCCACTGGTTCCCGTAGAAGATCGCGTAGCTGTTGTGGTTGGTGGACGTCACGAATGTCCCGTCATAGAACCACTTGGTCACTTCCTCGTCACGCGCGGTGGTCCGGCAGATCCTGTTGATCTCGCCGGTGCTCATGTCCGGGTTCGCCTTCTTCAACGCGTCCCGCTTGGCGTAGAAGGCCTTCAGGTAGCGCTGCTTGAGGTCATCGCCGATGGCCGCGCCGGTCATGTCGATCCCCAGGCCGGACGTGATGGCGAGCCCCTCGATCTGCCGGACGACGGCCTCCGCTTCGTCGGCGATCGACAGCTTGATGTACGTGGCCCGGTCAAGCGTCGTACGGTCGGCCTGCTTGCCGGACTTGTACGTGTCCGCGTGCTGCGCCTCGTGCATCAGCGTGATCGCCGCACCGCCGACGCCCAGCGTCTTGTTGATATAGATGCTGCCGCCCTGGTGGAAGGATCCCTGGCCGCCGTACTCGTAGTCGACGGGGATCTTCCATTTCTCGATGATGGACATGGCCCACCTGCCGGTGTCGCTCGCGCGGCACGCATCCTCGACCGCCTTCTTCCGGGCTGCCCCCGTGGGACCTGTGCCTGCGGTTCCGGTGGTTCCCGTCCCCGGCTGGCTCGTCGCGTCCGAATCGGCCGGCCCGGCCGATCCAACGGAACCCGCATCGGACCCCTGTTCCGCCTCGGTCTCGGCCGGCGCGGCCGCCTGGACGGCGCCTTCCTCGCCTGCCGCCTCGTCCTCGACCTCCTGGTTCATCGTTGGGCCGGGGTGGCGTTGCACGGTGGCGCTCGCCCGCATGAGGCGCGCCACCGCCAGATTGCCGGCGGCATGCTGGAGGGCCATCACATCGTTTGGCCCGTCGTGCGCGTGCAGGCTGCCTGCCGATCCGTTGCCGGTGGCGCGAGCGGCGGTGGTTGCCCCATTCGCCCGAGGCTGGGCGACGGCGGGGCGCGGCCCTGGCCGGACGGTCCGATCCGGGTCGCGTCGGGCGAGCTGGCTCATGCTGCCAACCATTCTCGCGCGACGACGGACCGCAGCCAGAACCCGCCGTGCACGCTGTCTGCCCGAACAGGCAGACCCTTGCCGATGCGGTCGCCAGCCCGGTCGTGGCGTCGTTCGCGTTGCACGCCCTGCCGGCGTGGTCCGGCCGTGGCCGTGCAACGTTGATGCAACCTGCGCCCGCGGCCCGCTGATAGCCCGTTGCCGACGCCGGGCCTACGGTTCGGGCGGCCGGTGGGCGGTCGACGCGCCCGCGAAACGCCAAGGACGGAGGCGAGATGCCACAGAACGCCTGGTCGCCGAAACGGGAACGACAGTACGAGCACGTCAAGGAAAGCGAGCTCGATGCGGGCCGATCCGAGGACCGGGCCGAGGAGATCGCTGCCCGGACGGTCAACAAGGAACGTGCCGAGAAGGGTGAGACGAAGGCGTCCCGCCAACGCGGCCACTCCGGCTGACAGCATCGAGCTGACCGCGCGCACGGGCTCGGGACGCGTGTGTCACGGATGCCTGCAATGACGGTGGGCGCTCGCAGGTTCTGCGGGCGCCCGTTCGTGCGGACACAGACCTGCAATGCCGCTGCGAGCGCCTGCCGCCACGGGTATGGCGAGACCGCGACGCGCATCCGATGACGATGCGCTTCCCAGCCGTATTGGAGGATCCCAATGCGCTCACGCGCCATCCGCCTGATCGCAATCGCCGTCATCGTCGTCGCCACGCTGGGGGCGTGTGCGCCGGTGGTAACCGCCAGCCCGATCCTTGCCGTCACCGGCGCATCTGACACGACCAATCCGTGAGCGCGCCGATGCACCGGGAGCAGACCCCCGCCAAGGAGACGAGCCGGGATCGTTTCAACCGGCTGGCGGACAGGGTGACCAGAGCCCTGGGTTCCATACAGGCGATGGTCCTGTCCGTCGTGGTCGTGATCGTGTGGGCCCTCGCCGGTCCGCTGGCCAACTACTCCGACAGCTGGCAGCTGGTGATCAACACGTCCACCACGGTGATCACCTTCTGGATGGTGTTCGTGATCCAGAACAGCCAGGGCCGAGATGCCCGGGCGCTCCACCTGAAGCTCGACGAGATCATCCGGGCCACCGCTGACGCCCGCAACGAGTTCATCGTCGCCGAGCGGTCGACCGAGGCCGAGGTCGAGGCCCATGAGCAGGAGCTGCAGGAGGTGGTCGCCAACTCCCTGACGAACGGGTCCGACGCGCCGCCGCCGGCGACGTCGCCCGCCGCCCAACCGACCCTGTCGCCCACGACCGTGACACCCACGGACGTGGCGCGCCTCTCCTCCGGCCGTCAAACGGGGGAACACCGCGGGCGCCGCACGAGCTGAGCGCGCCGAGACAGGCGGCGCGAGGCGGGGCCCAGGCGGCGCGAGTGGCGTCGAAGCGTGACACGGGCGTCCAAGCGTGATGCGCGCGGCGCTGAGCCGTCGCCGATCGGGCACCGCCTCCACCAGGTGGCGGGTCGGAATGCGCCCCGGGAGGTCGTGCACCGCACCCAGGGCGATGTCAGTCCGACGGCCTGCAAGCGGCGCGCAAGGCCGCGGGGACGGACCACGCGCGCGGTTGCGAGACCGCCGCCGATACGGTCGACGTACGTGGCCTGGCCCAGCTCCAGCTGGATCTTCCGGGCCCATCACGGAGGATCCGGACCATGTTGTGGACCATCTTCGTCATCCTGCTCGTCCTGTGGCTGCTGGGCTTCATCGGCTCCGTCGGCGGCGCGTTCATCCACATCCTTCTCCTCATTGCCGCGATCGTCCTCGTGGCCCAGCTGCTGTCCGGACGGCGAACCGTATAGGGCGCAGCGCGGCACGGAGCCGTCGAGTCGGGCGGACACGAGTCCGCACCCAGCCCCGCGCCGGCCGGCCTTCGTGCCGGCCGGTTTCTCGGCCCGGACCTGTCGGCGTACGGGACCGCGCCGGGCCGTTGTCTGGCGGGCGTCGCGCAACCGCAACTCCGACTGGTGCGCTGTTTGCACGCCTGCGAGACCGCGCCCGGGACGCTGGCGCGGATGCAACCTGTGAGTGGAGGTTTGTGACATGACGATGGTCGTTCGACGCTGCAACCACTGTGGCTCCCTCGATCGGACACAGCACTGGGAGTCGCGTGCGGCGGCCGCCGACCAAGGAGCCCCGCGCGGGTCCTGGGTGTGCCCAACGTGTGGCTGGACGGACGCCGAGCTCGTCGATGACGACTCGTCGGGCGAGCCGACGGTCGTGAAGCCGATCAACGCCGCGCCGGCGATCCCCTGACCCTCGGACCGGGCGGCCGCTGCGCGCCGAGAGTTCCCGCGCGATCTGACCCTCGTCCTCGTGGGTGCAAGATGAGCTGGTGACCTCCGGCTCGTCAGCACCGCTCCGCCCGGTCGGCCTTCGGCCGCCGATGCTGCCCGTGCTGCTCGTCGGTATGGCGCTGGGCCTCGTCGTTGGTCTGGGCCTCGGCCGCGCGACATCGGTTCCTCCAGGTGCCACGGTGCCGCCGGGGGCCGGTGCGTCACCGTCGGCTGCGCCTGCGGATATGTGGGTCACCGGGGGGTCGGTGGCCCCGGGCTTGATGCAGGCGTACTACGCGACCCGCTCGACCCCTGCCGGACTCGCTCCGGTGGTGTGCCAGGCCGACGCCGGCCTCGCGTGCCTGGCGGTTTCGGCGCGTATGGTCGCGGACCTCGAGCGCACCACGCCCGCGTCGCCGCAGATCCCCGGCCCCGATGCCCTGTGGCCGCAGCTCGCCCCCGTACATCTCGGCCGGCCTGGCGGGACGGTGCACGTGATCCTCATCGATGACCTGAGTCCGGCGCTCTCCAGCCACGCGGACGTCCAGGTCGCCCTCCCAGGCCAGACCTGGCAGCCCGGACCCCAGGTCACCTCGGTCGGCGTGAACGGGGCCGTTGTGGCCATGGATCTCGGGAACCTGGCCGTCGGACGGTACGTGGTGCTCATCCGACAGGTCTTTTCGCTGCCACCCGACCCGCACGGCTTGGTCGAAACCTGGAAGGCGCTCGGGATCGAGGTGTTCTGATGGCCCGCCGAGCGGCGGCTCCGGCCCCAGGTTGCCGGCGATTCACTGTCGGCGAACTTGCTACGCGCCCTCACTCAACGCCGGCGTCGGACCGGTCCGGGAGCACACTGCCAGGCTGCTCGTCGGCGTCGGCGTCGGCATCTTCGAGCCCTCCGGGATCCTGCGCGATCGGCACCGCCCGTGCCTGGAGCCGTGCCAGGGCAATCTCAGCCGATGCAGCGATCGGCACCGCGAACAGGGCCCCGATCACCCCGCCGACGGTTCCGCCGACGAGGAGGCTGACGAGAACCAGGAACGGCGAGATGCCGACCGTGTTGCGCATCACGATCGGGACCAGGATGTTGCCTTCGACGAGCTGGAGCACGAGGTAGACGCCGGCGACGACGAGCACGAGCTGGAGCGACATCGTGGCCGCGACCAGGAGCGCCGGGATCGCGCCGAGGAGCGGGCCGACAATCGGCACTGCCTCGAACAACGCGGCAAGCAGCGCGAGGAGGAGGGCGCCCGGGAGCCCGAGCAGGCTGTAGGCGATGCCCGTCGTGACGCCGATGACGCCCATCAGGATCAGCTGGCCGCGCACCCACATACCCAGCCGTACCTCGATCTCGTTCCAGGCGGCCCGGACGCCACCGCGGTGGCCCGCCGGCACGAACGCAAGGACGTAGCGCTGGATCCTGGCGTGCTCGAGGAGCAGGAAGACGACGATGGTGAGCAGGGTCGCGAGCGTGATCGCCCCCTCGGCGAACGTCGCACCGACCGCGACGACGACATCCGGATCCGGTGGCGGCGGGGGCTGCAGGATTCCCGCGAAGGAGTCGACGAGCGCTGTGGCCGATCTTGCGAGCGTGGGTGGCCGCAGCTCTGAGGTCCATGTCCGGATCTCCTCGAAGAACGGCGGCAGGGACGCGAGGAGGTCCTCTCCCTGCCGGATCGCTCCGGGCACGACGATCAAGGCCAGGAAGAGGACGACGGCGGCGAACGTGGCATACACGATGAGAATCGCGGACCGGCGCCCGAGGCCGGTCCGCCGGCGGATCGTCCCGATCATGGGCGCGAGCGCGGATGAGAGCAGGACTCCGGCAAACACGAGCAGGACGACGTTCTGCGCGGCGATTGCGAGCCCGACCATGCCAACGACGATCGACACGCCGATCGCCAGGCCAATGCCGCGGACGGCCCATCGGGTCAGATCGGAGCGCATGGCGGTCGACCGCTTCAGCCCCGGTGCACGGCGTGGGTGTGCAGTCCGGTCATCGGCTCATCGTCCAGCCAGTCGGATCCCGGACGAGCCGGTCGCAGCCGCGACGATCTTGCAGCCGGGCATCAACTTCCTCCGCATGCGGCCCGCCAGCACACGTGAAATGGGCAGGAGAATGCCGTTGTCACGCACCCGGCTGCGGCGGCCGTCGCCACCGCAACGGCCGCCGCGCCATCGTCATTGGTGCCCGGCGCGCCCTCGCCGAGGCACTCCTCCCCTCGCTCGGACGGCCGGCTCCCCGCCGGCCGTCCGGCGCGTCTCCCGCGTGCAGCCGCCCGGCCGTCGGGGACCGTGTCGTCCGCCACTGCGCTCGTGGGCGTCCCATCAGATTGCGACGGCCGGCTCGGCTGACGCCAGACCGGTGGCCGTCGTCTCCGCCCCGGCGTGGGCGACCCTGGGACGGAGCGGCTCAGGTCGCGGCCCGAGACCCCCGCCGATCCCCTCGACCACCGACTGCATCAGGGATTCGTAGCCATCGGCCATGCGCGACGCGGAAAAGCGGTCGACGACGTCGCGGCGGATCCGGCGCCCGTCGAGGCCCGCCACCCGGTCGACGAGGCTCGCGAGGTGGGCAACGTCATCGCCGAAGAACCCGTCGGTTCCCTCGCGCACGATCTCGGGCAGCGCGCCGACCCGACGAGCGAGCACCGGCGTCCCGCAGGCGAGGGACTCGATGGCGACCAGCCCGAATGGCTCCGGCCAGGCTCCGGGCATCACGGTCGCGTGGCTGGATGCGATCAGGCGGTCACGAGTCCGCGAGTCCACCTCGCCGACGAACTCGACACTCGACCCTGCAGCCTTGAGCGCCGGCCGGAATACGTCCCGGTAGTACGCCTGCTCCAGCGGCATCGCGCCGATCTTGGCGAGGATCCGGAGCGGGCGTTCCACGCGCTGGGCGATCTCGATCGCGTCGACGACGCCCTTCTCGGGCGCCACCCGCCCCACGAACACGAGAGCGTCGTCGCGACGCAGCTGGAACGGAGCATCGTCAAGCCGGAGGCCGTTGTGCACCACGGCCGCCCACGCCGCCTCAGGCTGCGTCGAGGCCTGGTGCGCGCTGATCGCGACGTGGTGGGCGGAGCTGCCGCGAAGGATCCGGGCAGCACCCGGGTGATCGACCCGTCCGTGATGCGTGGCGATCACGGGCACCGGCGCCGCCTCTGCGATCAGGGCGCCGAGGTACTCGAGATGCGTGTGGATGACGTCGAACTCGCCGCGACGCGCCCGGGAGATCACGTCGCGGGCGATCGCCATGAGCCACGGGAGCGGGTCGTCCCGGACGGGGGCGCTCCGCAACGCGCGAGGGACGGTGGCGACGAGGACGCCCGGGACCTCGGAGTCGCCGCTCGCGAAGGTGGATACCTGGTGGCCACGCTCGTGGAGCTCGGAGACGAGCTCGAACACGACGCGCTCGGTGCCGCCGTAGGCGACGGGCGGAACGCGCTCCTCCGGCGGTGCAACCTGGGCGATTCGGAGGCTGGTCATCAACGGTCGCTCCTCTGATCCTGATAGCGCATCCGATACGGTCGCCGGTGCGCAGCCCCCGGCAGATCAGTGCGGACGCTCCAGACCTCACGTCGGCATTGCAGCGTGTCCGCTCTCAGAGCCGCACCGTGACGCGCACGTCGCCCGTGCGCCCGAGCACCTCTGCGCTCGTCGTCCCTCGCCATCGATGGAACAGCAGGTCGACGCGCGCCGTGCCGATCGGCAGGTCGCGGATGCGGATCATCGCGAGGTCCGCCGGCAGGACCGGGCGGACGATCTCCAGCTCGCCTCCCGGGGCGTTGGGAACGAGCCCGAGCATCGTGGTCACGAGGCTCAGCGTGGCGGCGGCTGCCCATGCCTGCGGCCTGCATGAGACGGGATGGACGACCGGGGCGGCGACCGCTTCGCGGTCGAACCCGCAGAAGTGCTCGGGCAACCGGAACCCGGGTGCACGCCGGGCGGCTTCGAGGACCGCCCAGGCCACCCTGGTTGCTTCCTCATGGAGGCCATAGCGCTTGAGGCCCGCCGCGGCGATGGCGCTGTCGTGCGGCCAGACCGATCCCGTGTGGTACCCGAGCGGGTTGAAGCCGGTCTGGCCAGCCCCGTACGTCCGGATGCCCCAACCGGAGAACAACGAAGGCGACAGCAGGCTGCGCGCGACCGACGGCGCGCGGTGTTCTGGCACGGCGCCGGCCCACAGGCAGTGCCCCATGTTCGATGCCATGGCGTCGGCGATCCCGGTTTCGGCGATGGCCATCGCGTACCGCTCGTCGTCGGCCCGCCAGAACCGCGCGTCGAATCGCTCTGCCAGGTCGGTTGCATCGCGGTCGAGGCCCTTGGCGAGCGCGTACTCGCCGCGCGCGCGCGCCAGCGGGGCCATCCGTCGCCGCGCTTCGATGGCGTAGGCCTGGACCTCGGCCAGCGCGATCGGGGGCTCGAGGATTCGCCCATCGCGATCCCGCACCGCATCGGACGAGTCCTTCCAGCCCTGGTTGCGCAGCCCGCCGGGCGCCCGCGTCCGGTAGGCGAGGAACCCGTCGGCGTCACGCGGCGAGTGCTCGAGCCAGTCCAGGGCACGGATCGCATGCGGCCACAGGCGGTCGACAAGCGCATCGTCGCCCGTCCAGGCGACCGTCTCCGCCAGGAGGAGGAGCCACAGCGGCGTGGCGTCCACCGTCCCGTAGTACTGCGCGAACGGGGTCTCGCCCACCCGGGCCATCTCTCCGGTGCGCAGCTCGTGGAGGATCTTGCCGGGTTCGGCGTCGACCGCAGGATCATCGCGGTCCGCCTGGAGCCGCGCGAGCACCGTCAGCGCGTCCTCCGCGAGCTCGGGCAGGAACGGCAGGGCGGCGTAGGCAGCGATCAGCAAATCGCGGCCGAACAAGGTTGCGAACCATGGGATCCCGGCCGCCAGGAAGTGCTCGCCCGGACGGGGTCCGGGGGTGCGAAGCAGACGCAGGTCGGCGATCGCGCGATCGATGATCAGGTTGACGATCTCGTCATTGGTCTCGAGGGTCGCTGCGGCAGCGGGCTCGGGCGCTTCGCCCGGTGCAGGCCCGACGTTGGTGGACGCGGCCCGGCGCCCGTTCGTCGCGTATCCGTTCGACCACCCGGCGGTCACCCGCCAGCCGAGCTCGGCCTTCGCCGCCGGCGGCACGGCGATCGACCAGTCGGCCGCGGTCGATGCGGCTTCGGTGGCGGCCGCGGGTGACACTGCGTCCGGCGCGGTGTCGAACTCGACCGTGGTCGTCAGCACCAGTCCGTCGGTCGCACGGTAGCGGAACGTCGCGGTCCCGTCGTCGGCCGTCGCCGGGAGTATCGTTCCGCGCCGTGGTCGGCGGCGACCCCGGACCTCGAAGATGTCGGCGCCATCCGCGTCGAGCAGCAGGCGGATCACAAGCCGCTGCGGCCGTTCGGTGTAGTTGGTGATCACGAGCCGCTCGGTGAGTGCCGGCGGGTCGATCCGGCGGATCCGCCGGAGCCCGATGGACTGCCGCGGCAGCGCGATCGCGACATCGATCCCGGGGGAGGGATACGCAGCCAGGTCGGGATTGGTCAGCTGCACCGTGCCGGAGGCCGCACCCGCCGGATCCTCGCGGAGCAGGGTCGGCGGGTCACCCGCGATGAGCAGCGCGAGCGTCGACAACACCCGCGTGTCGCCCATGTAGAGCCCGAGGCCGCGCCGGTCAGGGACGATGTCCCCGCGTTCGTCGGCGAGCAGGACCAGCGCGCCAGCCTTGAGGACACCGACGGAGCCGAGATCGGTTGCGGCGATGACAGGTCGGGGGCGCGCCGGGATCCGACGCGACGTTCCGCCGGCGCGCGTCGGGCTCACGCAGCCCGGTTGCCCGCACCCACGAGGGATGCGCGGCGCCGCCGCTCGGTCCGGGCGGTTTCCGAGTGCGCTGGCGAGGATGCGCTGATGGGTCCCGGTCCAGCACCACCGTCGCGCGCCGGCGCCGAGCTCGGGACGGGCGGTCGCGTCTGCCGGATGGCCATGGGATGACCCTCCATGCGCCGGCCGGGCGCCGCAGACGCGGCCGGATGCCGGGCGCCGCAACGTTCGCGGATCGCCCGGTGCCGACGCGCCACCCGGCTGCCCGACGGCGTTGCATCGAGGTTGCAGCGTCGCACGAAGCCCACCGACAAGCGGATCCGGTCGTGGCCGGGCGCAGATCCACGTTGCCACGCGGACGCAACCACGCGATCGAACTCCCGGGACGCGCCCGCTACGCGACGCGAACCAGACTCCCGGATACGAGAGCTTTGCCAGTGCCCGGCGGGCTCCAATCCCGGAGGTCCAGAAATGCGAATGCCCAAGGCGGCACAAGCCGCTTCGCCAGACCCCCCGGTCCAGGACCGTTCGATGGTCGTCCTCCAGTACCTGGTTGCATTCGTGTGCGCCGCGGTCGCGCTCCTGCTGCCCAACCTGGCCTGACGGCCGCCCGACCACACACGAGGACCCCCGGCCGGAGCCGGGGGTCCTCGTGTCGCGTGACTTACCGGAGGGTCATCCGGGATCGTCTGTGCGGTCGTCCATGTCACGCCGCAGGTCGTCACCGGCGTTCCGGAGATCGTCGCCCGCGTTGCCGACCGCGTCGCGAACGTCGTCCCCGACATTCGCAGCCTTGTCGCCGAGGTCCTCCTCGCCATCTGCCTTGCGCCAAGTCTCCTTGGCGTCGTTCTTCACCCCGCGGTAGTCCTTCTTGAGATCCTGCATCGTTGGGCCTCCATTCATGCCTGCGCCATGCAGGCACGCTGCCACCGTAGGCCCCAGCATCTGTCGGCGGTCATCCGGGCGCGGGCCTCCTCGTTTCAGGCCCGTTGCATCGTTGGCATCGCTCCGAGTGGGATCGCGACGATCCGGTGGCCGCCGGAACGGCGGGTCACGGCGCGCCGGATGGCCGGGTCCGGGCGTGAATGCAAGGACGATGTCACGTGCGGGCGATGGCCGAGGTCCCGGCCGCACGTGCGCTGCTCCTAGCCTGATGTCAACCCACCTGACACACGCGGGGCAAGACATCATGAGCAAGCTGTTTGATGACGCGATTGCGGCATTCGGGACGGTGATCGCCACGCCTCAGGTGCAGACGATCCTGAGCGTTGCGTGGGCCTGCCTCGTGATCCTCTGGATCGCGGCTGCCGCATGGGCATTCCGCGATGCGAGACTCCGGGTCGACAACCAGCTGGCGCCGGCAGGGGTGGCGGTCCTGGTCCTTGCGGCGACGCCGCTCGCGTTCCCCCTGGGGATCGTTGTCTACCGCCTCATCCGGCCACAGGAGACCCTGGCGGATGCGATGGACCGTCGCCTCTCCCTGGCCACGCTGGAGGCTGCCGCCGACCAGGACCGGTGCTCCGTCTGCGACGCCCGGGTCGACGAAGGATGGGTTCGATGCCCGGGATGCGGGTCCACGCTCCGCATCCCCTGCCCGCAGTGCTCCTCCCTCGTGGAGCCGGGCTGGACGATCTGCCCATGGTGCGTCGCGGAGCTGCCCGCATCACCGGACGCACGACCCGTCGTATGGCCGATCCCGACCGTCGAGGCGACGGAACGATCACCGATCCGCAGGATGCTGGGGGTGCTCCCCAGGACCGCCGCCTCGAGCGTTCCTGCCGGTGCGGCGCGACGCCCGCTTTCCGGACGCGCGCGGCGGCGGCGCCTGCCCAACCCGCAGGCGGCCGCCGGGCGTCCGGCCCAGGGTTGATCGTCGGATCGGCGGCACCGCGGCCTTCACGAGGCTGTCGGCTCCTGGACGCGCGGCCTTCGCGAGGCTGACGGTCCCTCACGCGGCTGACGGCCCCTCACGAGCGCGACGGCCTCCACGCGGCTGACGGCCCCTCACGAGATACAAGGGAAGGTGCGGGGTCACGGCGGCCCGGTCGGCGCCGGGACCACGACGGACCGACCAGGTCCAGTGAAGGTCGCCGACCGGGCGGGCCACCATGACCCGATGCTGCTTGGGCCGCCCTCGAGCCATTGACGGATCCGACGCGGCGGGGCGTCCGCCAGGTCCCGCTGGCGGCTCCCGAGGAGGGAGCGGCCTGGGCTCTCGTGCGATGACCGGCGGCGTGACCAGCCTCGACGGAGCCGGGACGTCGACCCCGTGAACGCGGGACCGGCGATGACGTGCCGCGTCCGGGACGGCCGCGACGCGTGAACATTCCGCGCTGGCGGCATACGTGCCGGTTTCGCGCGCGTCCGGGTCCGTAACGGTTTCGTTGCAGCTGGCAGGATGCCGGGCAGGACGCCGGGCAAGCTGGGCGCCGCCGGCGGGGCTGTCACCTCCGCGACGGGGCTGCCAGCTCCGCGAGGAGGATGCGCCTCAACCTCCGCCCAGGCGCCTCAGCTTAGGGCTCACTGGACCGCGGCGCACCCGCGCTTCCCGCCGTCCGCCACTACGATCGGTGGCCCCGGCCCCAGGTGCCGTCATCGGATGTCGTGTCGTCGTCATCGCTCGGCGGTCCCGGGAAGCGCGGAGGGTGGGCGGCCCGGCGCCGCACATACTCGGAGCGCGCCCGCCGCTCTTCGTCGGCGGCCCGAGCCGCCTGGGCTCGGCAGTGGGGGCACTCCGAGCAGGTCCCGACCGGGAGGCGTGCAACGAGCGCCCCCACGATCAGGCTGCCGACCCCGACCAGGCCCACGATCGCGTTCGCATCTGACATCACAGCGTGTCCTTCCGTGGGCCGTGCCACTGATGGGAGCGGCGGCCGCGGGAGGGCGACGACCCGCTCGATCGTGAGCGAGCCGGCCGGCGCCTGACCCGGCTTCCGCCGCAGCGCATCACGCCTGCGAGGAGCTCCCGGTGCTCCAGCGACGCGAGTATTCCTCGGTGTGCTGGGCCCGGTCATCGGCGGCGGTCGCCGCCATCACCTGCAGGACCTCATCGACCGGACGGTCGTTGTGGACCGCGACGTCGCGGAGATCCTCGTAGGTGATGTTGTCGCCCATCTTCTGGTGGGCATCGCCGCATCCGCAGGTCAGGCACATGGCGTTTCCTCCATTCGTCGTTCCGGCGCGGCCGGCGATCGGGCGCGCCGCTCGTGTCTAGCGCAGCAGGTTCAGCAGCGCGCAGGCTGCCAGGCCAATCCCGGCCACGAGGATCTCCAGGATCCGCATCGAGCGCTCATCGACCACCGGGGTCCCGGCTCGTTGATCACCCCGGGTCGTCCATTCAGTCATGGTCCGGCCACCTTTCCAGGTCGTCGATGCTGGAGCTAGACATCACTGCTGCGGCCGATGCCGGCCGCCGCGAGGATCACGAGCTCGAGGATCGTCCAGCCGACCAGGGCAACCACCGCTGCGACGTCGAGCACCGACCCGCTGGCGTGGACGGCGTCGGTCCGAAGGATCCCTTCGAACGGCGCAACGAGCGGAGCGCTCAGGTTGTAGATGCCCTGGACCAGCCCGTTGCCTCGATCGGCGTCGAGTGCGAGCAGGATGATCCGAAGGCCGATCACGAGCTGGATCAATCCGAAGATGAACGTGATGATCCGGCGGATCACCTCGACACCACTCGGGTAGCGGCTGACCCGCTCACTGACGACCGACCGGCTCGTAGCCGGCGATTCGACGCTGTCGCTTGCGACACGGCGAACGGTCACTTGCTGCTCATCCATGAGGATCCCTCCTCGTCTGATGTCGTCTGGCCGGCCCGGCGATTGCTCCCGGGCCGTGCTCAGAGGCTGGCACATGGCCCGCCCGACGCAGCGTTTCGCGGTTTCGCCGGCGTGTTACAGGCGCATCGGGTGGATGCATCCGCAACGCCGTCGCAAGGCTCGAGGGCCACGCCGATGCCTCGCGCCGGGCAAAAAGAAAGACCGACGACGCGGCGTTGGCCGCATCGTCGGCTGGGGGTGGCCGCGGTCAGGAGGCGGACGGTGCGCTGCTCTCGAAGACCGGGGCGCTCTCGCTCGGCGCCATCGACGGCGACTCGGACATGACCGGTGCCTGGGATGACGGCGACATGATGGGTGCGGATGACTCGGCCCCGGGGATCGTCGGGCTGGACGAGCTGCCATTACAGGCGGCGACGCCGATGCCGACCGTTGCGCAGAGTGCCAGGGTCGCGAGAACGCGCTTGATCATGGTGTTACCTCGGCTGACTGGTTTGACTGGGGATCCGAATGGCTCGAGGCTCACTCGAGAACGCCCGAAACCTAGCGAGACCCACCGTGCAGCGGCCTGACGGGCGACAGCGCGACGCCTTGCACGCGTGTCACAAGAGATCGTGTCGACTCGCCGGCGCCGCGCGCCGCCGGAGGTATCGACGATCGGGCCGAGGCTCTTACGGCCGACGTCCCGCGACCGCGACCACCGCCTCGATCGCAGCCGGACGGGCGAGGCCGGGCAGCGCGTCCCGGAGTGCCGCCACGGTCCTTGGCGCCCGGCGCAGGGTCGGGTCCAGGATCGCGTCGATCGGTGTGTAGTCGATCATCGTCGCCGCGTCGGCGACCTCGATCCGGTGCCCGCCCACACCCAACGGGCACGCGAAGATGTCACCGGCGCTCAGCAGCTCGATCTCCCCGTTCTTCCAGTGCAGGAGCATCGTGCCGTCGATCACCTGGCCCCAATGGGGAAGCTCGCACCAGCCGTCGCCGAAGCCGCCGATGGGGCCGAAGATGGACCGCGTGAACACCCATCGGCCCATCACCGCGGACACGGTCTGGACGGTTCCGGCGGTCCCGGTCCGTGCCCGCGCGCCCACGATCCGGACCTCGGTCGGCGGCAGGTGCGGAGCGGCCGTCCTGCGGACGGACTCGATGCCGCGGGCTCGACGCGCCTCGGGGGTGTCGTCGATGTCCGTGTCCACCGGCGCGAATCCGGCGATCACCGCGCGTCCGTCAGCGAAGAACCGGTGGGTCCGCCCGGGGGCCACGTAGAAGGCGGTCCCGGGCCCGAACGAACGCTCGTGGCGGCCGCGCAACAGGAGCTCGCCCTGGTGGACGATCCCCCAGTGCTCGCGGCGACAGGGCTCATCGAGGCTGGTACCGGCCGATCCCGTGGGTGGAATCTCCGCGAGGAAGAACGCCGCCTCGCCCAGGACGGCGTATCGCGTGAGCACGCCGCGCGATCGTACGGCCCGCAGTTCCCGAGGTGAGACGCGCATCGCCCCTCCAACGTCCGCATGGCTACTGATGCCGTCGAGCGGAATGGCAGCCTACAGCACGTCCGCCGGACCGTCGACCGTGGGCTGCGACGGCGATCGCCGGATCATGCCGCGGGTCCCGCATCCGGGTCCGCGGCATCGTCCTCGGCACGCGGCAGGCTGAACCCGAACTCGGAGCCGCCGCCCGGTCTGGGCCGTGCCCAGATCCGCCCGCCCATGGCATGGATCAGGCCCCGGCAGATGTACAGGCCGATGCCCGAGCCCGCGGTCTTGCGGGCCGTCTCAGGCGACCGGTAGTAGAGCTGGAACAGGCGATCGGCCTCGTCCGCATCGATCCCGATGCCCCGGTCGAGCACGCGCACCAGCACCTCGCTGGGCGTGGCCTCGGCCGTGATCGTCACGGACGTGCCGGTCCGGCTGTACTTGGCCGCGTTGGTGACGAGGTTGCGCAGCACCTGCTCGACATAGGTCCGCTCACCCGACACGACCGGCAGGTTCAGCGGAAGGTCGGTCTCGAACTCGATCCCGCTCCAGCGGGGGGACTCGGAGGCGATGACGGGATCGATGAGGTACTGGACGAGCAGCGGCTCACCCTCGATCGTGATCCCGCCCTCGACCCTGCTCAGGGCGAGCAGGTCCTCGACGATCCGGTACAGGCGGTCCGATTCCACCTCGATATGGCGCAGCATCGTCTCCCGCTCCTCCGCGTGGCTGCGCCGCTGAAGGACCTTCGCGTAGCCGAAGATCGTCGTGATCGGCGTTCGCAGCTCGTGCGACAGGACGCCCAGGAAGGCCTCCTGCGCCGCGGCGGCCTCGCGGACGCGGGTCACGTCGCGGAGCACGACGATCCGGGAGGCGGACTGGCCCCCGTCGAGCGGTGCTCCGGCCGGATCGGCCGCATACGTCGCAACCTCGAGCCAGCGCCCGCCGCGAGGTTGGACCGTGACCGGCGCGACCTGCTCGTCGGCGCCATCCGTCCCGTCGGACCTTCCATCGCCGGCAACGCACTCCACGCCCAGCCACGTCTCCAGCTCCCGGATCCGCTCGGGCACGGAGCCGTCAAGGATGTTGAACGCGGCCTCGTTGGCGAGGGTGATCCGGCCCTCCACGTCGACGACCAGCACGCCGTCTCCCATCGACCGGATCACGGCCCGCAGCTCGGCCGCCTGTCGCCGCTCGTCGCCCGCGATCCGCGCCAGGCGGGCCTGGACGTCGATGTGGTCGCTCATGTCGCGTGCCGTCAGGATCGCTGTCGGCGATCCGTCCGGGAGGGTCACCTCCTGGAGCAGGACATCGACCGGGATCTGCCGGTCGCCCTGCTGGGCGAGCACGTCGGTGTAGGTGAGGACCCGGCCCGGCGACGCTCGAAGGTCCGCCAGGCGCTGGCGGAACGCCGCCTCATCGGAGGAGGCGAGCAGGTCCAGGATGGTCCCCTGCTCGACCTCGTCGGGCTCGAGCCCGGCGAGGTCCGCGCCGCCGCGGTTCGCGTAGGTCACCCGGAAGCTCAGCGGGTCGAACATGTAGACCGCGTCGGCACTTGCGTCCACGTTCGCCTTGAAGCGCGTCACCGCCGCGAACAGCCGGGTGCGCTCGGCGGCGACCGAGATCCGGTTCGCGACGTCGCGGCTCATGGCCAGGTCGTCGGCGCCAAAGGCGTCGCTCGCGCTGCTGCCCAGCACGAGCGAGCCCAGCCGGTCGCCGTGGGCGGTCAGGATCGGCGCGATCAGCGCGACCACGGTCCCAAGCTCCGACATGACCGCGTTCGTCCTGCGGTCGTCGAGCCTCTGCGCCCGGCCCTCGTCGAAGCTGACGATCTGCGGTTCAGTGCTGTCCTCGCCGGCGAGCACCACACCGAGGTCGGACTGGGTCACGACCGCGAGGTGCTCGACGGCGCGCTCGGCTGCGGCCGATGTCCCCGCCGTCGCCAGGATCTGGTGGTCCGCATCGATCAGGCTGATCAGGCACCAGTCCGCGAGATCGGGTACGGCTTCCCGCGGCACGGACGACACCCCAGCCGTGAAGCTCGATGCGGACATGATCCGTTCGCTTGCGCGAGCGACGAACGTGAGCCGCACCCCGGCCCGCTCGACGGCGCGGAAGGCGAGGTGCTCCTGGTGCCGCGCCAGCGTCCTGTCGAGCGCCACCGCGCCCTGATCGGCGAGCCGCACCGCGAGGTCCGCGGTTCCGTCGGCGAAGTCGCGCCGGGCAGCAAACCGGAACAGGACGAGACCGACGAGCCGCCCCGCGACGCCCAGCGGCAGGACGGCGATCGATCCGCCGGCAGGTGATCCCGGCAGCCTGAACGGGGGAGTGTCAGGGTAGCGCTCGGCCCACTCGCCGGGATCGTCGAGAAAGATGGGCCGGCCAGTGTTCAGTGCGTCGCGCACGTGCGACCGGGGCTCCGGCGTGTACGTGCCCTGGTCCGGAATGATTTGTCCGGCTGACCCCCCGGCGCCATCCGGGTAGCCCCGTGACGCGAGCACGACGAGCGCCGTTGCGGCCGTCGCATCCGTGTCGATCCGGAACACCACGCCGGCCAGCGCACCCAGGGCGCGCAGCCCGCGATCCAGGATCGCGTCGGCGACCTCCCCCGGCGTCGCGGCTCCCGCCAGGCTCGCCGTGACGGCCTGCAGGCGAGACAGCCGCGCCCGGTCCCGCTCGGCGGCCGCGCGCGCCTGCTGCTGCACGATGAGCTGGGCCTCGCCTGCCTCGCGCGCAGCCTGCTCCCTCACGACCGCCCGCCGAAGCCGCGACGTGATCATGGACAGCACGACGCCATTCGCAATGAACACGGCAAGCTGGAGCGCAGCGAGCGACGACAGTGGCAGCAGCTCGTCGGTGTTGCTGAACAGCAGCAGGTCGGCGGCCGAGCAGGCCGCAGTCGCGAGCAGCCCTCCGCTCGACCCCGCGATCCAGGCCGCCAGGATGACGGCAGAGACATAGCTCAGGTAGCCCAGGTCGCCGCCGGCGTCGGCATTGACCAGCCACTTCAGGGCGATTGCCAGCCCCGCCACCGCGATCGCGGCGGCGAACCGCAGGCCATCCTCGGTCGGCGACCAGCCCTCGTCGCGCAGGAGCCATCGCCGCCCTCGCATGGCCGGCCGGTTTGCGACGGGGTGTTCGTCGGAGGAGGCAGATCCAGCGTGCATCGGTCCGATTGAGGCACCCCGACCGTCCGACGTCAAGGGTTTCAGGCGCATCGCATGCACCATTCGAACCCGCTTTGCGGCGAGCAAGGCGTCGCGCGGAGCGATCGAACGAACGATCGCGGGTTCATCTTCTTGCCACGGCGTTTTGACAGCCCGTGGACCAGGTCGACCCCCGGTGTCATGGCATCTCCATATCGTGCAGGCATGAACCAGTCCCGCGCCAGACCAGTCGAGGCCCGTCCCGGTGACCCTGCCGGGACGCGGGGCGGCTGCTGATCCGTGCACCTCTGCCGCGCCCCTTCCGCGGCCCGATCGGCTGACCGGCGCCATGCGCCGGCCGGTTGGCTCCGCACGCGCTCCGGTCCCTTCACCTGGGCGAACGGCGATGTCGCGCCATTGCAGGGCATCCAGCGGGCGCGTCTGGACCGGCTGCCGCGATCTGGCACCATCGCGCACACGGCATGGCCGGCCGACCCGGACCCGGGCTCGCGGTCCGAGGACATCGCAGGCGCGCTCGAGGTCGACCTGCTCCACGCAGAGACGCTCGGCTGGGATGCCGTTCGCGCGTCGGCGTGGCGGTCTCTGCGCGACCTCGAGATCGCCATGGCCGGCGAGACGGGGCGCTTCCGCAACCGGCGCGACGGGTCAGGGTCCTGGCTCGATGCGGCGGGGGACGACGCCACGCCGGCAGCCCAGGCCGCACATGGCCGCGTGGTCCTCGGGCTGGGGGAGGCAATCCGGCGATGCCCGGACCGGGCGTTCCGGGAGTCGGGCGCCGCGTTGCTCGGTCGGGCTGCGTCGTGGACCGCGGGCCTGACCGGCTTGCGCGCCTCGTCCGCCGCGCTCCTGGGCTGTGACGCGGCCCGGCGGGGTGGCGTGTACCAGGCCGCCGCGCCGGAGCGGCGCCTGGTGCCCGTGCTTGCGGACCACTTCGAGCGCGTCGCCTGGTCGCTCGACTGGCCCTGGCCGGAGCCTGTCCTGACGCAGGAGTCGGCGCTCTGCGCCCGCGCCCTCATCGTCGCCGGGCGGCGGATCGCCGACCAGCGCATGGTCGACATGGGCCTGGCCGTCCTGGAGTGGCTGGTCCGGACTGCCATCGCCCCGCGCGGGCACCTGTCACCCATCGGCAACGGCGGCTGGTGGCCGCAGGGAGGGGTGCGTGCGAGCTTCGACCAGCTGCCCGCCGAGCCCGTATCGATCTTGCTCGCGGCCGAGACAGCGTTCATGGCCACCGGGGACCGTCACCATCTTCGCGACATGGAGCGGGCCTATGGCTGGTTCCTGGGCGCCAACGACCTTGACGTGGAGGTCGCGGATCCGGAGCGGGGCGGCTGTCGCGACGGGCTGGGGCCGCAGGGCTGCAGCCTGAACCAGTCTGCAGCGTCAACTGTCGCCTGGCTGACCGCGCTCGAGCATATCCGCCGGGTCCGCCGGAGATGGCCGGACCACTGACACCAGCGCGGGATCCACCTCCGGCAGCGCCTCGGCGGGCCCATCGAACGTGTCGGCCGCGATCAGCTGCCGCGCCGCGTCCAGGAGGTCCAGCGCCTCGACGTCGGCCCGGGGCATGGTCGGGTTCGCCGCCGGTCCGCGTGGCCCGATCGAGACGACGGTCAAGCCCGCCCGCCGCCCGGACGCCACGCTCGACTGGCTCGACGTGATGAGGGTGTCTGCGTCCCACGTCGTCTGCAGGCTGGCCCAGGGCTCGGTCGGATCCGGCTGGTCACCGTCGCCCGCGCCGGCTTGATCGTCGATCGCGACGATGAGGCGCCCCGGACC
Organism: uncultured Chloroflexia bacterium; assembly: GCA_963829295.1. Lineage (GTDB taxonomy): Bacteria > Chloroflexota > Limnocylindria > Limnocylindrales > CSP1-4 > CAIXZV01. Next base: position 105,511 of record CAWHHU010000001.1, read on the forward strand.
ACCCAGGCCGGCACGCACCCAGTCGATCCGGTCCTGCCTGTCGCCCGGCAGCCGCCGGCCCGCAAGCTCGTCGCCGACCAAGATCACCGGCTCGCCCAGCCACGCGAGGCGCTCCAGCGCCAGGCAGGCGCCCGCGAGCGGATGGGGGTCAGCTGCGCCATCGGAGAACAGCACGGCGGCCTCGACCAGGATCCGCCGGCGACTGCCGGCGGATCTCAATCGGCCGCCCTCGCGGACGCGGCAGCGGCTGCAGGGACCTGCTCGTTCGCGGCGGCGACGTGCTCGTTTGCGCCTACCTGCTCCTCCGCGCCGGCCTGCTCCTCCGCGCCGACCTGCTCGCTCGCGCCGACCTGTTCGGCCGGCGGGTCCAGCGGCGGTGCCGGATCGACGTTCAGGACGTACCCGATGCCCTGGTAGGTCGTGATCGGGCCCGGCTCCCCGGGTGCCGCCCCCAGCTTCCGCCGGATCCGGCTGACCCAGACGCGCAGGTACTGCATGTCGTCGCGATATTCAGGTCCCCAGACCTTGGTCAGCAGCTCCGTGTGAAGGACGACCTTGCCGGCGTTCGTGGCCAGGTGCTGGAGCAGGAGCCACTCGGTCCGCGAGAGCTGCACCAGCTCGCCGCCGCGTGTCATGAACCGGCGCTCCAGGTCGATCTCGATATCGCCGATGTGGATGACGCCGCGCCCGGCCGTGACGCCCGACGAGCGGCGGAGCACGGCGCGGACCCGGGCGGCCAGCTCGTCAGGGTGGAACGGCTTGGCGATGTAGTCGTCGGCGCCAAGATCGAGCCCGCGGGCCTTGTCCGCTGTCGAACCCTTGGCCGTCAGCAGGATCACCGGCACCGGCCGGAACTCGCGCAGCTGGCTCATGACCTCGATGCCGTCGAGATCGGCCATCACGATGTCCAGCAGCACGATATCGGGGCGGTACTCCTCCGCCATCGCCACGGCTTCCTCGCCGCCCGACGCGGTGATGACCCGGAGCCCCTCGTCCGCGAGGGTGATGGCGACGAGCTTGGTGATCCTCGGCTCGTCGTCCGCAACGAGCACGAGCAGCGGGTTCTTCATCCGGACACCTGGTGCGAGTTGGATCCCCTGGGCGCGCGCCCGATCGCAGAATCGGGCAAATCCCCCCTGATGATGCACCTCCGGGGGCGTCGCCCACGTGTTCGCGATCAGCGAAGGGGTTGCGTCTGCATTACGACTGCCCGGCTCGGTTGAGCAGCCGGGGACCGATCAGTCGTCCTTCCGCCCGCCACGCGGGCCTGCCTTCGTGCTCGCAGCCCGCAGCGAGGTGGTTCGCCTGGCGACCTTGTCGGCCGGGTCGACCTCGATGTCGAACCGCTCGGCCGCCTTCAGGATCCTGCGCCGGGCCCGCTCCTTCGCCGCCTTGCTCTCGAACTCGGTCTGGTTGAACCGGGCCATGGCGTTCCGGACATGGGACGCGTCGTTGATCGGCAGGTGCTCCTCGCCGTCCGAGTCGACGTAGGCGAACTGGCTGCTGCGCAACCGATCCCGGGCCTCGGTGTCGAGCTCAGGCATGACGAGCCGTCCCCGGCCCAACGGGCCTTCGGGGATGGTGGCTGGATGCACGCCACACCTCCTTCATCTCAGCCGCTGCCCTCGGAGTTGGGACGAGGGCAGCGGCCGGAACCCCATCCTCCACCGGTCAGGGAGCGGCCCGCGTCTGGCGGACGTCCGACCCGCTTGCAAGTCCATATCGAACACCCCGCGCCGAGCCGCCGGACGGTCCGGGATGATCCGGCGCATGGCTTGGGCGGTGGCTGGGGCGGTGACTGGCCTGACGTCGCCGCGAGATGCCCCGCGGGCTGGCGGTGTCGATCAAGGCGTGCGACCCTTCGCCGGGACGCATCCTCGCAGACCGGAGACGCGCGATGAGCGAGCGACAGCCTGTCGGGACGACCGCGCGGGGCCGCCGGGGATCCGCGCGTCGCGCGCCGTGGCCGGCCGGGGCCGGGACCGGCGGGATGCCGGGCATGCACCGGGCCGCCTGACGATGGTGGGAGACGCGCGGCCGCATCTTCACCGGGATCGCGGGATCGTACGACCGGGTCGCGACGGTCCTCTCGCTGGGCCAGGATCCGCGCTGGCGGCGGGCGCTGGTCGACGCGATCGACGCCCAGCCGACGGACCGCGTGCTCGACGTCGCGACCGGTACCGGGATGGTGGCGCAGGCATTGCACGACCGGTACGGGTGCGCCGTTGTCGGGCTCGACCAGAGCGCGGACATGCTGCGCATGGCGGCGCAACGCGGCGGCGTGTTCGAGGCGATCGTCGAGGGGCGGGCGGAAACCCTGCCGTTCGGCGACGGGGCGTTCGACCACCTCACGTTCACGTATCTCCTGCGCTACGTGGACGACCCGGCGGCGACGATGCGCGAGCTGGCGCGGGTCGTGAAGCCCGGCGGCCGGGTCGCGATGGTCGAGTTCGGCGTGCCGGGCGGCGTGTGGCGACCATGGTGGTGGCTCTACACGCGGATCATCCTCCCGCTCGCGGGCCGAGCCGTCTCGGCGAGATGGTCCGCCGTCGGCGCGTTCCTCGGTCCGAGCATCGAGCGCTTCCACGCCCGCCACCCGGCCGCGGCGATCGAGCGCTACTGGCGCGAGGCCGGTCTCGCCGATGTCCGCACGCGGCGGATGAGCCTCGGTGGTGGCGTCGTGATGCGTGCCACCAGGCAATGAGCGCGGAGAGCGCCGAGCCCCCCAGGACGCCCGCCGGCGCGGCCTTGGCCCCGGCGTTCTACGCCGCGCGCAAGGGTGGCTGGCGCGACTACTGGACGCTCCTTCATCCCCCGTACACCGTGTGGCACCTCTCGTACGTGCTCCTGGGTGCGGCGATCGCGCCCGACCCGGACCCCAGGATCGTCGCCGGTGCGCTCGTCGCGTTCGGGCTCGCCGTGGGGGTCGCCGCCCACGCGTTCGACGAGCTCAAGGGTCGCCCCCTCCGAACGGGGATCCCGTCGGCGGTGCTGGTCGCGCTCGGCACGGCGGCGCTGCTGGTCGCCGTCGGACTGGGCCTGGTCGCGGCGACGATGCTCGGACCAGCCTTCCTCGTGTTCGTGGCAGGTGGCGCGGCGATCGTCATCCTGTACGCGTTCGAGGCACCGCTGGTCCACACGGACCTCGGCTTTGCGATCGGGTGGGGCGCCTTCCCGGTCGTCACCGCCGCCTATGCGACGGGCGCGCATCCGGGGCCGACGGCGCTCGCGGCGCTGGCGGCGCTGCTGCTGAGCCTCGCCCAGCGGCGACTGTCCACGCGCGCGCGCTCGATCCGCCGCCGGGCCGTCGAGGTGAGCGGCGAGATCACGTACGCGGACGGCTCGCGAGAACCGATCGACGCGCGCACGCTCATCAGCGCGCCCGAAGCGGCCCTGTCCATCCTGTGGCTCGCAACGTTCGCGGGCGCGCTCGGGGTGCTGCTCGCCCACTGGCTCTGACGTCCACGGCCCCGGTTCGGCAGCCCCGTGCCGCCGGACCCCTGGGCGGGGTCGGGGATCAGCGGCCGACCGTCACCGCGTCGTAGGCCTGCTCGAGCTCCGCAACCTCGATCTTGGTCATCTTGAGCATGGCCTCCATCGCCCGACCCGCGGCCTCGCGATCCGCGCTCTGGAGCATCTCGGTCAACCGGCGCGGGACGACCTGCCAGGACACACCGAAGCGGTCCTTCAGCCAGCCGCACACGCTTGGCTCACCACCGCCGGCGATGAGGGCATCCCAGTAGCGGTCGACCTCGGCCTGATCCTCGCAATCGATCGAGAACGAGATCGCCTCGTTGAACGTGAAGTCCGGACCGCCGTTCAGCGCGATGAACGTCCGACCGGCGATCGAGAACTCCACCGTCAGGACCATGTCCTTCGGACCGCTCGGCGTTTCCGCCGGGGCGCGATCCACGCTCACGATGCGGCTGTCGGGAAAGACCGTGGTGTACAGCTTCGCCGCGGCCTCGGCGTCACCGTTGAACCACAGGCACGGGCTGATCTTCGACATCGCTGGCACGGGCAACCTCCTGCTCCTGCGCGTGGAACCCTCCGACGGAGGATCCCGGATTGCTGGGTCGATCTGCGGTCGCGGATCGGGCGTGCCAGGTTACAGGTGGCTCTCAGGTCCGTCGCAACAACACCGAGGGGCCGCCGCGACACGACGACCCGCGAGCGGGACCACGCCGGGGCATCCGGTCAGCTGGACGACCCGAGCCACTTGGGCTGCGTGAGGCTGAACCAGTTGCCGGAGTCGTCGGAATCGCCGCGCCCCGCCGGACGACGGGGCGCGGTTGCAGGAGGAACGACGCCCTACCGGCCGACGTCCCGCCTGGCCATCCCCCACGCGCCGATCAGGATGCCGGCCGCGGCGATCGCCACCGCGGCAACGATGCCGACGACGTCCCAGTGGCCGGCCATCGGCTGGCCGAAGTGCGCGGTGAGCGCCAGCTGGTGGACCCAGTCCGGCAAACCGAGCGGGGGCGCCAGCAGGCCGATGAGGTACGTCGCCACGACGAACAGGGCGACGATCTCGGCGGCGATCGACGTCCGCCACAGCCCGCCGACGGCGACGCCGATCCCGATCAACGCAGCGCCGTACAGGCCGAGGGACACCGAGCCGAGCATCGCATCGCCCGCGGACAGGCCACCCGATGCGGCGCCAAGGCCGACGCCCAGCGCGAACACGAGCGTCATGACCGCGACCGCGCCGAGCGCCGCGAGGCCGCCGGCGAGCACCCACGAGGAACGGCGCAGCGGCGTGGCCAGGAGCTCCTCGAGCCGGCCGCCGGTCTCATCGGACGCCCACTTGGACACGAACGTTGCCGCGGCGAACCCGGCGACGATGTAGAACAGCTCGACGAACAGCTGCAGGAATCCCCCTGCTGTCGTCAGGTCGAGGCCCGGGAAGCCGGTCTGGAGCACCTTGATGAGGTTCTCGTCACCGCTGAGCTGGCTCGTCATCTCTCCGGCAAGCGACGCCAGCATCACGCCGAACACCCCGATCCCGATCCCCCAGGCGAGGGCGCGCGGCAGCTGCTCGCCGAACGCCCGGCTCACAGGGCCGTGGACACCGAGCACGGCGGCTGGGAGCATCGGCAGTCCGAGGCCCGCAGTGACCCCGAGGTCGCGGCGGTTGAACGCCTCGATGCCGATCACGAGCAGCACGGCAGCGACGATCCCGACCAGGGCCACGCCGGCCCAGTCGTACTCGCCGACGAGGGCGACGTGGTTGCCCATCCAGTGGTACGGGCTGAGCAGGGCAAGCGGCCCCATGTCCATCGTGTGCGCCGTCCACAGGACGGCCGCCGCGATCGCGGCAATCCCCGCCGACCCGGCGCGCCCGAGCAGCGGCGCGAGCGCGAACGCCAGGCCCCCGAAGAACAGCGCGCCGAACCCGAGCCAGAGGGCGAAGCCGAGCGCGGACAGCGGCTCGATCTGGTCGCCAAGGGCGGCATCGCCGAAGGTGTTCGAGCTGACCACGAGGGACACCACCATGATCCCGAGCACCAGGACCAGCATCGTGAGGTGGGCGGCCAGCTTCTCGATCGCGATCCGGCGCTTGCCGTGCGGGCCGGTGGCGATGAGGTCGAGGCTGCCCCGGCTTGCCTCACCGGCCAGGGTGCCGGACAGGGCGAGCACGGACCACAGGGTGGTGATCAGCACCATCGTGAGGCCGTATTTCCAGGTCAGGTAGCCGCCCAGCGTTCCGAGCTTCTCGGGCTTGCCGAAGAAGTCGACCATCTGCGCGGGCATCCCGCCGATGAGCTTGTCGATCTCGAGCCGGGACGCGGGCGTCGGAAACACGCTCGACACCGCCGCGCCCATGACGAGGGTCACACCGCCGAGCAGGCCGGCGGCGATGATGAACGCGAGCCGCGAGTCGCGGATCGTCTTCGCGTAGATGCTCCCGAATCCGTAGATCCTGCTGAGCCCCGACGGCCGAATGGCGGGCGCCGCGGCGTGGGCGGTCACTGCTGCACCTCCGGCACCGGCTGCGTCCCGTACTGGGCGAGGAAGGTCTCCTCGAGGGTGGGCTCACGGCTCACGAAGTCGAGCAGCTCGTAGCGCGCGGCCGCCTGGACGACCGGCGTGATCGCGCCCGCGACCCGCATCCGCAGGACGTGGTCGTCGACCACGACCTCGGACACGCCGGGCAGGCTCGCGAACGCCTCCGTGGGGACGCCGTCGGTGAAGCGCAGCTCCACCTGGTGGTGGGCGAGGTCCCGCAGGCCCTCCACGCTGTCGACCTTCACCAGCGCGCCCTCCCGGATGATCGCGACGCGGTCGCAGGTGCGCTCGACCTCCGACAGGATGTGGCTCGACAGGAACACGCTCCGTCCTTCGGACCGCGCCTCCCGAACGACCGTGTAAAACGTCTGCTGGACGAGCGGGTCGAGACCCGAGGTCGGTTCGTCGAGGATCAGCAGCTCGGGCCGGTGCTGGAGCGCGATCACGAGGCCGATCTTCTGCTTGTTGCCCTTGGACAGCTCCTTGAACCGCCGGCTGGGGTCGATCTCGAGGCGCTCGATCAGTGCCTGCTGGTACGCGCGGTCCACGCCGCCCCGGAGATTGGCGAAGTACTGGATGGTCTGGCCGCCGGTCAGCCGGTCGTAGAGCGCGAACTCGCCCGGGATGTAGCCGATCCGCTTGTGGATCGCGACCGGATCGGCGGTCGTGTCGATGCCGAACACGAACGCCTTGCCGGACGTCGGCCTGATCAGGTCGAGCAGCGTCCGGATCGTCGTGGTCTTGCCGGCGCCGTTGGGGCCAAGAAAGCCGAACACCTCGCCCTCGGCCACCGACAGGTCGACGTCGATGATCCCGCGCTGGCTGCCGTATGACTTGGTGAGCTTCTCGGTTCGGATGATGTCATTCATGCGGAACTGTTCCTCGCTGGTTGGGGTTCGGGACGCCGTTGATCATCCGAACCACTGGGTCAACAAACCCCGCTGGAAGGGGGCGATCGATCCGGGCGCGACCCCGGCGATCCGTTCGAACGCGGTGAAGTAGCCGAACAGCCGGTCCTCCATCTCCTCGAGGCTGGTCTGCCCCGCCTGGAACTCGATGAACATCTCGGTCGCGGCCTCGTTGGCTCCGAGCACGAGGGTCGCCAGCACGCCGGCCGCCGCCTCCGGGTCGTCGACGTGCATCGTTCCCTCGTCGCATCCCTGGCGGACGATGCGCGCGAACAACGGCCGGACGCGGATCTTCGTCCGGCGCCGGAACTTCTCGCGAACGATGGCGTTGTCGTCCGATACCCAGACCTCGAGGATGCCGAGGACCAGCTCGCGCCGCTCCCATTTCCAGTCGGCGATGTTGTCGAAGAACGCCTGGAGCTTCTCGACGGCCGGCCGGGCGGGATCGTCAACGGTCTCGACGAGCATCCGCCAGGCGCCATCGGTCATCCGCTCGACCACCGCGTCGAGCAGCGCCAGCTTGCCGTCGAAGTAGTGATAGAACGCGCCGCGCGAGGCATCGACGTCGTCGAGGACGTCCTGGATGCTCATCCGCTCGTAGCCGCGCGCCTGGATCAACCGCTGGGCGGTCTCGATGAACGCCTCGCGCCGAACCGCGTGCGCGGCCGGGTCGAGCGTTCGAGCCATGGATGTGCCTCCGAATAATGGACCGACTGTCGGTCTAAGAATACGGCGGCGGTCAAGATGGGCAGCGTCGAGGGTCCCGACCGGACGGGCCGAATGTCCCGACCCCCGGGCGGCGGTCAGGCGCACCATCCCCGGGCACGGCGCGCGCCCGGTGCCGAGCGGGCGGAAATGTTGGGGCTACCGAGAACCAAAGCCCGCATCTGCTCGTCTGTACGGGCACCATGGGATCCTTCGCGTACGTCCTGACGCGGCCATTGGGGGAGATCGACCTGACCGGCGGACCCACCGAGGCGCAGCGACAGATCCTGGCCGCGACGCGTGCCGGGCTCACCCGGCGTTTTCGTCTGGCCGGCCTGCTGCTGGGCAACGCGGCCGATGCCGAGGACGCGACGCAGGAGGCCATGCTCCGCGCCTGGCGATCAGCTGCCTCGCTGCGAGACCCGGCGCGCGTGGATCCCTGGCTTGACGGCATCCTGGTCAACATCTGCCGCGATCGGATGCGACGGCGCAGGATCGTTCGCTTCATCCCCCTCGTCGACGGCATCGGCAGCGCGGTCCGCGACGAGTTCCAGACCGTGCTCGATCGGGACGAGGTCGTGCGAGCGATGCACGGGCTCGATGCGGACCAGCGCATCGTCGTCGTCCTCCACTACTGGGGCGGGCTGACGCTCGAGGGCATCGCAGACCGCCTGGGCTGGCCGGTCGGGACGGTGAAGTCGCGCCTGCATCACGCCCTGCGTCGGATGCGCGCCGTGCTCGCTGCCCCGAACACGCGTCCCGAGGCATCGACATGAGCGACGACCTCGACCGGCGGTTGCGGGAGGGTCTCCGCGACCTGCCCCTTCCCGATGCGCCAATGGCGCTGCAAGCCGCGGCGGACCGGCTCGAGGCCGAACCTGTCCGGCCGGCACCCCCGAGAGGTCGCGCGATGCTCCGGGCCGTCCCGGTGCTGGTCATCGTGGTCGTGATGGTTGGTGTCCTTGCCTGGAGCAGTCGCGTCCAGCTCGGCACGTCGCCGACCGCGAGCGCGGCGCAGCCGAGCGAGATCGCGTCGGCGGCCGGCCAGAGCTCGACACCCAGCGCCGAGCCCTCCGCCGCTCCGGCGTCACTGCCGCAGCCGACCGGCGGTCCGCTGGCGGCGACCGACGCCGGCCTGTCGATGACCGCGACCCTCTCGGCGACGGATGTCGCGCCCGGAGGCAGCCTCAGGATCGATGTCACGATCAGAAATGACCGGACCGTTCCCGTCATCCTCGCCCTTGGCCCGTGCGGCGCGCCGGCGACGATGTCCGTCACCGTGCCGATGCCCACCGAGCCGGTTGGCCGATCCTGGGACGGGATCGCCGGGGCGTTCAAGTCGTTCGCGCTGGAGAACGCAAACGGCAACGGGGGCCAGCCGCCGACCCTGCCCTTCAGCTCGTACGCGACCGCAAGCCCGTGCAGCCACGATGCGACCGAGACCACCCTCGACCCGGGTCGGACGGTCGTGGCCAAACTCATCTGGAAGGCCGAGCTCGTCGCGGATGTCGCGGCGTTGCCGGGACCTGTGGCCTTCGAGATCAGCGTCGGGCACGACCCGGTCGGCGGTCCGCCGAGCTACCCGCCCGGCTACAAGGGTCCACTCGCGAGCTGGTTCAAGACCTACCAGCAGCTGACCGTCGGGGGCAGCATCGACGTCTCCGGCCCCAGCCCCGAGGTCGTGACCGTGGGCGAGGCGCTCGACTCGATCCTCGCCGACCACCGCTTTGCGGCGTGGCTCTCAGAGCAGCCGGCGAGCACGTGGAGCATTGCGAACGTCCTGCTGCAGAACATCGGGGAGGCCCAGGGCATCATCCCGGCCGGGCCGTCCTGGGAGGTCGACCTGTTCCGTGAGGTCGGCGTTCCGCGCAACTGGGCGATCGGGTTCGTCGACCCGCATACCGGTGACCTTCGCAACCTGACCATGTGCAACGTGCCCTGCGACCGATAGCGCACGGACGGCGCAGGCTCGGCTGCGCGTAGCCGCACCTGGTCGCAGGTCCAAGACGCTACGGGTGGATCTTTTCCCCGCGGCCCAGCATTGCCGTGAACCTGGCGATGCGTGCCGCCCTGGTCTCGGGGCGCTTGGCGTCCTGGATCCGGTACAGGATTGCGTAGCGATTCGCGCTGTCGAGCGTCCTGTAGAACTCGAGCGCGGCCGGCTTTGCGGCCAGTGCGGCCATCAGGTCCGAGGGCTCCTGAGCGTCACGCTGACCGTCATAGGCGTTGGCCCATCGGCCGTTTGCCTCGGCCTGCTCAACGGCGGCAAGCCCGCTGGGCTCCATCAGGCCGGCATCGATCAGGGCCTGCGCCTTCTCGCGGTTGCGCTTCGACCAGATGCTTCGTGGTCCCCGCCGAGTGAAGGCCTGCAGCCAGAACGTCGCGTCCAGGGCTCGCTTCTGCCCATCGATCCAGCCGAAGATCAGCGCGACTTCGAGCGCCTCGTCGTACGTCACCGTGGAGACGTCGACGCCCTTCTTCGCGATCTTCAGCCAGATGCCCTCGGAGGTGGCGTGGTTGGCGGCCAGCCAGGATCGGAACGCATCCTGGCTGGCGAATTTCTCGACCGTCCGATCGTCGGCCATGCGACCCTCACCGTCGGTTGCCTCGATGTCCGAGACGAGGCCGTTCTCTGGCGGTCTATCCTGCCCCACGTTTCGCGAGCCGGCAGGAGGCCAGGCTCCCGCCCTCCATCCGGACCGTTCGCGCTGAACAGCCCGACGCGGGTCAGTACTCGCCCTTGATCACGAAGAACGTGCCGCGGATGGTCCCCGCCAGCTTCGACTTCTGCCGCGCGAACTTGAACCGCGTGGCGAGCTCGGCAGGCACCTCAATGCCGTCGGACAGCTTGAACCCGACCGCGCGCTTCTTTGGGTCGTCGAGCGTGTACAGCACGTTGATCGACAGGCCGTTCTCGTAGAACACGTACGACCACCGGATGCTCTCGACCTGGAATTCGGTTGCCTCGAGCGGGCGGGACTCGATGACGATGCCGCGTTCCTCGCGGAGGATGCGGGCGACGTAGTCGATGATCTCGCCGGCCTCCTCGGCCGGCTGCACGGTGAACTCGTGACCGTACTTGTTCCTGAAGTAGCGGGCCTCGTTTGCCCGCAGCCCGGCGAGCGCGCCTGACACCGGCGACGATTCAAGGCCGGTGGTCGAGACGTTGGTGAAATCCACGATGTAGGACATGGCACGCTCCTATGCGCCTGAGACGCGGGCCGGAAGCCGTCGACAGCCGGAACCGCCCACGCGATTGCGAGATGATCGAGGCTGGCATGACCGCCCCGGTCGCGACTCCGGCTGGCTGCAGCGGATGGAGTCTGACTCACCGCTGCGCGGGCCGCTTCTCCATTCCTGACCAGGATCCGATCCGCCCGCGAGTTGCGTGCCCCACGGCGAGCGTGCGCTATGGTTCCGCCTGATCATGCCAGGGAGGTCGCAGCTGATCAGCGTTCGTCGTTCATTGCTGCTGCTCTCGTTGTGTACTGCCCTCGTCGGCTGCGACGCCGCTGTCACGACGTCGCAAGGCGAGCCGGGCAGCCCGTCGCCGGCCACGTCTCCGGTGAGGACGGGCCCTGCCGAAAGCCAGCAGGCGTCCGCGACACCGTCCGCGACGGCCCCCGTCGCCGCGTGCCCGACCACACCTGGCACGGACGCGGAACTGGCGCCCGGGTCGGCCCGCAACGACGGCCGTGGGATCGCCCAGGTCTGGGTCCCGGCCGGAGCGTTCCGGATGGGCACGACCACCGCCGAGGCGGCCGCCGTTCTCAGGGCGAGCCTGCCGGCATGGGTGGCAAATGAGCTCCCCGGCGAGCAGCCCGCTCACCCGGTCGCGATCAGCTGTGGCTACTGGCTCGACCGCGATGAGGTTACCAACGCAGCGTTCGAGGCATTCGTCGCGGCGGGCGGCTACACGACCCGAGCCTATTGGTCGGACGAGGGCTGGGCCGGGCTCATGACGCACGCGTCGAGCGTGCCCGCGGACTGCGAGAATGCGGCGTCGCGGGCGCCTCGGGCCTGCATCACCTGGTACGAGGCAGAAGCCTACGCGACGTGGCGCGGCGGCCGACTGCCGACCGAAGCCGAGTGGGAGTACGCGGCGCGAGGTCCCGACAGCAGGATCTACCCCTGGGGCGACGCCTGGGATCCGTCACGCGCGAACGTCGTGTCCGCGACGGCCGCGGCCGATGTCGGCTCGTATCCGGACGGTGACAGCTGGGTCGGCGCGCGGGACATGGCCGGGAACGTGATGGAATGGGTCGCCGACTGGCGCTCCGACACGTACTACGCGGACTCGCCGTCAATCGACCCGACCGGTCCCGAGGTTGGGGCGATCAAGGTCGAGAAAGGGGGCTGGTGGGGTAGCAACCCGTGGGTCGCCCGTTCCGCCTACCGCCACTTCGAGGACCCGCCCTTCTACGAAGACCATCACATCGGCGTCCGGATCGTGACCCCGGCGGAGCTTGCCGCTTCGTGATCGGCTGCCGGCGTCGAGCCGGTTCGTTGCCGCTTATGTCTCGCGTCGTTGCGGTCCGACACCCTCGGGAATGCCGGTATGCAGGTGCGGGACGTACACGAGCTTCAGCGTGCGTCCGTCGAGCACGGTCGACTCGACGAGATCGAGGTCGAACTCCGGCCCGTCCTGGAACAGGGCCGCGTAGCCGGCTCTACCGGTGATCGCGGGGAAGACCGTCACCTCCAGGAAGTCCACCAGTCCCGCCGCGAGCAGGGCGCGATTGAGCGAGATGCTCCCGTGACAGCGCATCGGCTTGTCAGTCTCGCGCTTGAGCCGCGCCATCGCGGTCACCGCATCCTCCGAGATGACCGTCGAGTTCGACCATCCGAGCGGCTCGTGCAAGGTGCTCGAGAACACGATCTTCGGCAGGGCGTTGAGGCTCTCGTAGTAGGGCTCGTCGTACTCGGCGACGAACTCGCGGAACGCGCGGAACGTCGTTGCTCCGTAGACCAGCACCTGGTCCTGTGCGTACTTGTGCACCAGGTAGTCCCGGAGCTCCGGGCCTTCCTTGCCCCAGTATCCGGGCCAGCCGTCGGCCGAGCCGTTGCCGTCGAGGCTGGTGAAGAAGTCGACTGTCAGCGTCGCCATCAGCGGCTCTCCCGGTGCGCCGTGCTGGTGTTCATCATTGAGGGTCCTCCTTGTCCCGGTGGCTCGATCGACCACCGGTCAGTGGGCGACGGACGGGCTCAATTCGCCACGCGGCGCGTCCAGTTGCGGCAGCGCCGCGCGCAGGCCGTCCTCCATGCACTGCATCACGTCCCCGCTGCCTCGTCCGGTCATCACGTATTCGGCGCGGCCGCCAATCCTGAGATCGTAGCGGGTGAAGATCACGGGTAGTCCGGCGGGCCCCAGAAGCGCTCGATCTGGTGCAGGTCGGCCCGACGGCAACAGCGGCGCGAGTGCGCAGGACGGCCACCTGCTCGTCGCGCCGCGCCGGTCGTGACGATTGCCGTGGCTGTCGATCACTCGCCAGGCAGGAAGAAACCCGGCCGCCGAGCCGGGTTTCGATTTCGGATCGCTGGAGCCGACACTCGGATTTGAACCGAGGACCTGCTGTTTACGAAACAGCTGCTCTACCGCTGAGCTATGTCGGCGCCGTTCAAGAATAGCCGATGCTCTAGGACATCAGCTATTCGCCCTCGGGCAACCACTCTCGACTGCGTGCTCAAACACCTAGCACAACGCTCGAACAGCTGATAACCGTGTGGCCGCGACGTCGAGCTCCTCACGGATGCAGAACGCTCGTTCGATACTTGGCGCCCTTTCGCGCTCGTCGCGCGCTTCTGGGGCCTGTGTTGCACGCTCAACTCCTGTCGGGCGCGCCAGAACAGATGTTCTATTTATGCGTGGCCGCGCCCGAGTGACCGGCGCAAGCCAGCCTCCGCGGCGTGATGATCCCTCCGCGGGCAGGCACGCCGCGCTCCGCTTGGTGCCGAGGCTCAGGATCCCGCAGGAGCGTGAGGGCGCATCGTAGGGAGAGCCCAGAGGGTGACCGCCTACGGCATCGCCCAGCCGGCAGGCGGGACCTGGTAGGCCACGATCTGGGCGACCCACACTGGACTCGGAGGCGGGCTCGGGTCTGTGGCGCCCTGGAGCCTGAGCGAGACCGCGGCGACCTTGTCGGACCCGGTGAAGATCACCCACCCGTGCATGGTCGTGCCGGGAATGACCACGACGCCGGCGCAGATCATCGGCGACCCGATCCCCGGCCACAGGTCACCGCAGTCGAATGGCCGCGGCTGCAGGACGATGCGAGCGATGGGCAATCCGAGCGGCGCGACGACGGCGCGGACCGCGGCGATCGCCGGCGGACAGGGATCGATGCCGATGTAGACCGTCTTCATCGGCTCCGCCACGCACACGTCGGTCTCGGCCGGTGGGGTCGTCGTCGGCGGTAGCGTTACCGGCGGCGGCGTGACGGGTGCAGAAGCGGCGGGCGTCGAGGTCGGTGTCGAAGCGGATGGGCTCGGCGCCGGACTCGCACAGGCGGCCACGGCGACGACCAGGGCGGCCACTGCTGCGAGCGCCAGGAGGTGGACGGCGCCGGGGGCAGCCCGCCCAGAGGCTTCATGCCGAGAGGACGATACGCCGCGACTCCAAGTTCGGAAGTCAGAAGGGCACGCCGTGCCAGGTTTGCCCGCCGTCATTGGTCAGGAAGAAGCCGCTGGCGTGGCAGGGCGTCCCCGACGGGAGGGAGCAACCGCTGTTGTCTTGGCCGCTGGCCGTGCCATGCAGGCGGTCATACCACCCCAGGGACTGGCCGTCGATCGAGCCCAGTGTCCCGACGCGGACCCACGTCCGCCCGCCATCCGCAGTCTCAAGGATAGGCACCGGCGGTGCCGCGGTTGACTGACTGGCGGCGCCCGTCGCCACCCAATGGTCGGAACCGAGCGCGGTGACGGTGTCGAGCGACAGGGCGCTCGGAGGCTCGAACTCGTAGGCTTCCTCCCAGCTTGTGCCGCCATCATGCGACTCCACGACGGTCACCGCCCCATGCGTTGCTGGCTCGCCGTTACGGCGATCGACCCAGTAGGCCAGACGCGGGGAGCCGTCCGGCGCGATGGTGAACACGACGTAGATCGGTGCGTCATCGACGCCCACCCCCGGCAGCGTCCCGCTCCGCCAGGTCAGCCCGCCATCGAGCGTGAGCGACACCGTCGGTCCCCCGTCGGAGACGGGCATGAGGATCCCGACCAACGGGGACGCCCAGTCGTCGTGATCGGAGCACGGCGCACCTGGGATCGCTATCCATGTCGCTCCGCCGTCACTGGTCGACCAGCCGGCGCACGCTGCAGCCTGCAACCCGGCTCCGGCGTGCCCAGAGGGCACTGGGCCGGCGCGGTAGTCACCGGCGAGGACGACGCCGTGCTCCGGGTCGCTGAAATGAGCCGTGAGGCTGTTCGAGTCACCGGCCTGCGAGGCCAGCGTCCCAACATGGGTCGACGACCAGGTCCGGCCGCCGTCGTGAGTGAGATAGACCCACACCGCGACCGGGTTGCCCCCCTGCGGGGCCCAGACG
This sequence comes from uncultured Chloroflexia bacterium, assembly GCA_963829295.1. Classification (GTDB taxonomy): domain Bacteria; phylum Chloroflexota; class Limnocylindria; order Limnocylindrales; family CSP1-4; genus CAIXZV01. The sequence goes on from CAWHHU010000001.1 coordinate 120,671, forward strand.
GCGAAGCCAGTCGAGTCGTCCACGAATGTCGGCCCACCCCGCAGCTCGTCCTGCGGCCGCGGAAGCGGGCGCGGGTTGGACCAGCTCTGGCCCCCGTCCGTGGTCATCCGGAGGCCGTTCTGGTCATCCACCAGCCACGCGACGGTCGGGCTCACCCAGGCGCCCGCGACGATCCGTGTGGGATTGGCCGCGCGGGGTGGGAGCGAGGGCTGCGTCACTGGCGGCAACGTGGGGATGGCCGGTGAGGCGACACCATTTGGGTTACCGAGCCGCGCGATGAGGAGCAGGCTGCCGAGAACGGCGACAGCAACGACCAGCGTCATGAAGACCAGGCGTCGATCCCGCACGCCTGTGTCGACAGCCGGCCAGCGGCGGCGGCCTTCGCGGGCCTGCCGCGGGATGCCAGCCGCGCGCAGAAACAGCGTCTCGGGCACGTCATGCGGCGCGCTCGCCCGCAGCCGTGACCGGATCAGGTCCTCGAGCGGCTCGTCGTTCATCGCCATATCCCTGCCCGCTCCTGCGCCTCATAAGCTGCGCGCACAGCGCCGAGCGCGAGGCGGAGTCGCGATTTCACCGTGCCGACCGGGGCGCCGGTGCGTTCGGCAATCTCCTCGACTGGGAGGTCGAGGAAGTAGCGCAGCACCACCACGATCCGCTGATCTGCCTGCATGTCCGCGAGCACCCGGTCGATGGCATCCCGTTCGGCGACCGATGCCGCGGTGTCAGGGGTGGCCTTGTCGCCGATCCAGGTGACCTGGGACTTGCGCGGGGCGCGGAGTCGATCGCGGCACGCGTTCACCAGGATTCGGCCGAACCACGCGCCGGCCCGATTTGGGTCGCGAAGCTGGTCCCACCGTAGCCACGCCCGCTCCAACGCATCCTGCGTAACGTCCTCAGCTTCGGCGGCGTCGCCGAGCAGCAAGGCAGCTGTCCGGTAGGCGGACGGCAGCTCTCGAGCGACGAGGCGCCCGAACGCCTCTTCGCGATCGACGTGCTCGCTCGATGTCGCCACGGTTTCAGCCACTCGGTCCTCGGCTCGCGATGCTCGCTACACCCTACCGACGTGTGAACCCTGTCAAGGGGATCACTTTTCGCAGCTGACCACCACCGACGCGATCCGTTGCTGGCCGGCCAAGCATGGCCGTGTTGCCGGGCCCGAAGCGGGTCATGTCCCGTCAAGTGGCTCTGCCGCCGACCCAGTACCAGGCAGCCCGAGATCGCCGGCCTTGGCCCAATCCGTCAGGGACGACGCGATCGTATCCCTCGTCAGGCCGCCAACCCTGCCGGTGCCCTTGGCAATCAGCACCGAGCCCGTGATGTTGCCAAGGAACGCCGCCTGCTCCTCGGGTGAGACGACCTCGGTGAGGTACCACAAAGCCAGGCGCATGTTGTCGGCGGCCAGACAGGTCTGGCTAGATACGTTGACGCAGTCGATCCCCGCGCCCGCCGCGTAGGCCGTGGTCTCGATCCCGCCCACCACGCTTCCGACGGGATCGCTGATCATCGAGCCGATCGGGTCCGCCACGCCATTCACGCACGCGGCGGCGACCTGCACCTTGGCCTGGATGGCACGCTTCTGGGACTGGTAGCCGGTGTCAAGCACCCCCGTCGCAGACGAGATACGCAAGGTCGTTCGGGCGGGCGTTCAGGTGGCGTAGGACGTCACCCTCGCGCCCCACGACGTCGCCGTCGCGTGAGATCAGCTCGGCACGGCCGTCGACCCGCCACGCCTGCCAGCCGTGTGGGAAGCCGACGTTGAGCGGGTCTCCGCCGGCCTCGGGCACCAGCACGAGATCACCGCCGACCGCAGCGATCCGGACGGGCGGGACGAAGGTGCCCCCCGGGCAGTAGCCGGGCAGCGGCCCCGCCGGCTTGGTCGCCAGTCTGAGCGCCGTCGCGCCGGCCGGGAGTGCCGGTCCCGGCCAGAAGCCGCTCAGCCGGAACAGGCCTGCCGCCGCGAGGAGCACGACGGCGATCGCCGTCCCGACGAAGAAAAGCCTTCTTCGACGCATGCGTGGAGCGTGGTGGTGCAGCCGCTGCCGGTCAAAGGCCCCAACGCCACCGCCTGCCTGTGACGGAGTTGTATCCGATTCCTGTGGCGAGCTGCGGAACATCAGCCTTCCGGTCTCCGACATCTGCGTACGAGCGCTGGATGACCTGGCGCAACGCAACTTGAGACACCCGTACGCCAAGGGCAGCCTATTGAACGCGACTCGTCTGCATGAGGGCGACGACCTACGGCTCGCTTCCCGGGGCGAACTTGGCGCGGTAGTCGGTGACGTACCAGACCCCCGCGACCCGTTCAAGGAGCAGCTTGGCGTACATCGTGTTCTTCGGGTGCGCGACTGCCAACTTGCCGGACTCCTGCACCTGGGCGATGTCGGCCCACACATCCTCGGTGACGGCGACGGTCGCCTGGTCGCCGCTGACGGAGATGGAGGTGAAGTCGATCCTGCTCACGCCGCCGCCCATGTGGCGGATCACGCCGCTTGCCTGTTCGTCGAGGTTGTACTTTACGACCCCCTCGAACCAGGTCAGGCCCGTACCGCTGAACAGCTTTCCGGCGTCAGCCATCGCCTTCGCGGACATCCTGGCGCGGAGCTCGTCGGACATCGGTCCGCCGTTGTAGGTGGACGGCGGCAGGCTCTCCTCCTGGAGGAGGTGGAGGGCGCGCGTCACGACTCCGCGGATGGCACCGGCGTCCGGGCCCGAAGCGGGGGCGTTGGCTGACGCGGAACCTCCCCAAAGAGCCCCCCCTAAGAGCATGGCGGCAATCACTCCCGCGCCTGCGATCCGGCGGCGTCCTGTGACCGCATTCTGAAGCATGTCCAGCCCCCTAGTTCGTCGCCGCGATGTGCTCGACGCTCACCCATGTCGTCGAGTAGTTTGCGTTGTAGTCTCGCAGGCTCCAGAAGGCGTGCCGATGGGGGTTCGTGTGTGCGTCGACCAGATCGCCGGTCCAACCCATCTCGTCGGTTCCGTAGGCGACCTGGATGGATGCGTGCGACACGCCCTCCCCGAGCCCCCAGTCGTAGAAGATCACGTCCCCGACGCTGCCGAGCGACGTCGAGCGCCACGAGGACGTGCCCGGGGACCAGTAAGCCATCGGCGATCCCCCGGGATTGTGAACGTACAACTGGTTGAGGAGGTTCTCCGCGCCGGCCCATGAGAGCGAGTAGTCGTAAACATACCCGATAACCGGGTAGTAGTTCGTGGTCTCGTACCAGCTGTGATAGCTGTTCCTGTCGCCGGACTGCACTGGATAGCCGCCGGCCCGCAGAGCCTGCGATACGAAGTTCGTGCAGTCGTTCGGGGGGAGCGGGTAGGTTGGGGTATTGAAGCCAAGGGCCCATTGGTCGGCATATGCGGCCGCAGCACTTGGATTGTACGCGAGCGCGGACTGCGCTCCCAGCGTTCCTATGCCTACGGCCAACACCAGCGCAATCATCGAAGATGCGAGTCGGGTCCGGGCAGGGCGGGAATGGTGCGACTGATGCACGGTCATGTCAGCTCCCGTCGTCGACAATCGAGGAGATCCGGTCGTTGAGAGTGCTCCCGACGTACGAGACGTACAAGCTCGTGGTGTAGTAGCCCGAGCATGTGCCCTGCCCGGACGTGTCCGTGCAGAACTTGATGTAGTGGGTCCCGCCGTCGCCGGTGTTGAAGATCTCGAAGCTCGAAATCCGATCGTTCCAGTTCGCGCCGTAACTGAGCTGGTCCGCGTTCTTGCCGAGGTTGTCCCAATAGTTGTTCGAGTTGTAGCGCCCGAAGTGGGTCCCGTAGAAGATCGCCGTCGGGCCGCCTTTGCTGGCATCCTGCCAAACTTGGATGCCCGTGCCGAAGAAGCACCTGTGGTCGGCCTGGGTGATGCCCGGATAGGCAGTCGCGCCATCGCCTGTCTGCATCACACCTGCATCCACGGCTCCAGGCAGGACGACGGACGCCAGACAAATGGCCGCAGCAACGCTGAGCCCAGACAATAAGCGGCCGTGAGGCTTCACGGGTTCCCCCCTTTGCATGCATCGCATTGAGACGGCGATGCCAGCATGCTAGTGACAGCGTGCAGACGCGTCAAGTATGTGTGTACTCGATCGGTACCCCCGTTACGCATCCGGATGGAGCGAGGCCAGGCGTCCGGCAGCTTCGCCCACGACGGATCACGGTCGGAGCCCCTGGCACAACGTTCGAATAGCTGATGATTCCACACGGCCGCTGGCCAATGGCCGTCGGTCATGACCCGGTCATTCGAACAGGCGTTCGAGCAACACCGTGCAATGGCCACGCGGGGAGACTGACAAGCATTTGAGGGATCGAGGTTGGCAACTGACAAACTGCCGACCTACGACATCGGATCAACTCCAGATTGACGAACGGCGTAACATTCAACGGTCGCAGGGCGTCCGAGGGTGGACTAACGCGCAATCGAAGGGTTGGCAACTATGCGGGGTCAACAGGTTCTTCGGCGGAGAAGCCGCGCCGCCGTGATCCTACTGGTAGGGACCCTCCTGCTGTCGCCCGGCGCAAACGCCCTGGCATGGAACCAGGAATTCGCGCCCGCTGGCACTATTGGCGATTGTTTCAATACCCAGTCGTCACCTTGCGTCGAGTGGCCCAAGACCGGGTCGAATCTCAGCGTCACGGTTTACATGCTCCTCGGCCACTTCCTTCACGACGAGGAGGTGGACATGTTCACCGACGCCTACAACGCGCAATTCACGTACAACGACATCGCGGCCCGTAACCCACACCTTGTGCAGACGACGGACTCGTCGATCGACGACTACACGGTTACGACGGTTAACGACCCTGTGTTACTGCCGTACTACGCCTTGGGGGTGACCACAATCACCTTCCAGAGTGCTTCGCCCTATCACATCACGCATGCGGTCACGAAGTTCAACCGCAACATCATCTGGAACCGGTCACAGGACTACAGTTGCTCGTCAACCGTCTGTCACGGTGATGCACGCAAGGTCACGAACCACGAGTTTGGCCACATGGAAGGCTTGGACCATGAAGCCTCACCGACCGTCTCGATCATGCGGCAGGGAGCCCTCAGTTTCTATGCCGTGCAGACGGACGACAGGAATGGGATCATCGCTGTCTACGGAGCGTACCCATGAGCCGCCTACTGCAAGCCGTCGCGTCGTTCGTCGTTGTCGGCGCTCTCGTCGCGCTGGTGGTTGTCGCGCGCGGGGGCGCCAAGACGGAATCTCAGCAGACGTCGGACGCCGCCGGCGCAGGAGCGGCCGCCCAGACTCCGACCTCAACGGCTGCAGCCGCAGCCGAAGTGGACCCGGTCCCTCTGACACCGGCACTCCCGGTCCTAGAGTTGCCCGGCTGCAAGATGTACGTATCCACGCTCGATGAGATAGCTGAGACTGTGGAGATGGTGACGCCGGGGTCTCTCCTCGTCGCAATTGCAACCGTCACAGATGTCGGGCCCGCGCAGTGGAACACACCTGATGGCGCCCCACCGGAAAGCGACGAGGACTATGACGCCATGCACGTGATGCGACTCGTCCGGCTCGACGTAGACAGGGCGTTCAAGGGGTCGCCCGCGGCACCGCTGACGATTTGGGTTCAGGGCGGCAAGATCGGCTGTTCAGAATTCATCACGAGCGCCGCTCCCCGGGCGATCGACAAGGGAGATCAGTTCGCACTGTTCCTCGATTGGGCGCCGCCTCAGGCGGGAACCAAGGGAGTCTTGCACCCGATCGCGATCTGGCCCGTCACGGCCAACGGGATTCAGAGCCCAGGCGAAGGTGTCATCTCTGCGGATCGCTTCGCAACATTGGCGGCCGCTGCTGTGGCAAACTAGCCGCGAAGAGGTGAACCGGCCGAACGCGAAATGGCCTCGGGCAACTTCGGCGAACTGATCCTCCGCGCCCCTGTCGAGCTGGACCGCAGACCTGGAGAAATTCGGTGATCCGCCCTGGAGTGAACCCGGTCTGGTGGACACACTGGCAGGCACCAACCGCTGGACCTCGGGAACGACTAGTGCGACGATCTCAGGTGTCTTGGGTCGGCTCGACGGTAAATGGACGGTAGCGGCGATCCTGGGCGGGCAACCCCTCCACGCGAATAGCTGATAAGTATGCCCGTTTTGTATCGGGCTCCCACGCTTGTAGCACTGCGCAGAGGGCGGGAGACTTACGAAACAGCTGCTCTACCGCTGAGCTATGTCGGCGCCGATCAAGGATAGCCGATGCTCATGGACATCAGCTATTCGTGATCACGTGAGCACGCGCGAGATCGTGCTCGAATCCCTGGCACAACGCTCGAACAGCTGATGACTGTATGGACGCGACGTCGAGCTCCTCACAGATGTCAGAACGCTCGTTCGATACCGGGCGCCGCTTCGCGCTCGACGACTCGTGCTTCTGGGCCCCCGAACCCTTGGTGCTTATCCTCGGGTGATGGTCTGATCATGGGGCGTCGGTCGTCGCGACGGCCGAAATCGGACCTGCCATCGTCGGGAGGCGAACCTCGACTTCGAGTCCGCCGCCCTCCTGCGCGACGGCACGCACTGACCCGTCGTGGGCGGTCGCGATAGCCCTAACGATGGAGAGGCCGAGTCCCGAGCCCTCCTCGTGCGTCGTTCGGTCGGGCTGCAGTCGGCGGAACGGCTCGAAGAGCCGATCGACGTCCAGGGCAGGGATCGCGGGGCCGGTGTTGGCCACCCGCAGGATGGCCTCCCCAGGACGCGTCTCGGTCGTAACCTCGAGCTCACCGCTCGGGACGTTATAGCGGGCGGCGTTCTCGACAAGGTTCGCCGCGAGCCGTTCGAGCAACTGCGGATCTCCAAGGACGACCGCATGCGCCAAGTGGGTTTTGACTCGCAGGCCGCGCCCCTCCACGTCCAGGCTTTGCGATCGAAGCGCGCCCTCTGCGACGTCGGCGAGGTCCACTGGCACGCGGCGCTCGAGGCCCCGCTCGCCGCGCGCCAGCGTGAACAGCGCCTCGAGCAATCGCTCCTGCTGCTGCTCGGTGACCAGGACGCGCTCGAATGCCGCCCGCCACGTATCAAGCGTCGGCTGAGGATCGCTCAGGGCGTACTGGACCAGGGCGCGCTGCCGCGCGAGCGGCGTCCGGAGCTCGTGCGAGGCGTTGGCCACGAACTGTCGTTGCGCCTCGAACGACCGCTCGAGCCTAGCGAGGAGGTCGTCGAAGGTCTCGCCGAGATCCCTCAGCTCGTCATCCGGGCCGTGTGGGGCGACTCGGAGCCCGAGGTTCGAGCCCGAGATCTCACGGGCGGCGTGGGTCATCGTGCGCAGCGGACGCAGCACGCGCCCCACGACGAACCAGCCGATCAGGACGGATGCAATCGACAGGATCGCCACCACGAGAACGGACAGGACGAGGTAGTACTGCTGCTCCGCCGCGTGCTGGGCTTCGACGACAGCCCGGATGACTGCGGGCAGATTGGCTGGCGACCCGCCGAACGGCGCGACGAAGGTATTCGCGTCGCCGCCACCAAACGGGCTCCCGAAGGTGACGGAGACCTCGCCATTCGGGGCCACGTTCACCGTCAGGCCCGTGGTCGCGCTGATCACGTACGTGACGCCGAGCAGCGCGGCGCCCACGAGCACGAAGAGGGCCCCGTAGAGGAGCGTCAGGCGCAGGCGAATGGTGGCCCGCGGCAGGCGCGCGAGCCGACTCACCGCCATGACGGCCACCCAGGACGAGCCATCAGAGCCGGTACCCCGCGTGGACGACCGTCTCGATCAACGGAGGGTCGCCGAGCTTGGCGCGCAGGCGGCTCACCGTCGTCTTCACGGCTTGCGAGAACGGATCGGCATTCTCGTCCCAGACCCGCTCCAGCAGCTCCTCCGACGACACGACGCGACCTCCCGCGGCGAGCAGGAGCTCGAGGACCCCGAGCTCCTTGGCGCTGAGCTGGAGGAGCCGGCCGGCCCGCGAGGCGCGACGGCGTGCCGTGTCCAGCTCGAGGTCGCCGTGCCGGAGGACCGGCGGCAGGACCGGCTGGGCCCGCCGGACCAGCGCGCCGACGCGCGCCACGAGCTCCGGCAGATCGAACGGCTTGGCGATGTAGTCGTCGGCGCCCAGGGCGAGCCCGTCGACGAGGTCCTCGGTCGTCGCCGCGGCCGTGAGCATGAGCACCCGGCAGCGGCGGCCCATCGAGACGAGCTGCGCGCAGATCTGGTCGCCGTGCACCCCCGGCAGGTCCCGGTCGAGGACGACCACGTCGTAGTCGACCTCGAGGGCGCGCTCCAGCCCCGCTGCGCCGTCGAACGCGACGTCGACCGCCATCTGCTCCCGCCGCAGTGTCGCGCCGACGATCTCGGCCAGCTCCTCGTCGTCTTCGATCACGAGCACGCGCATCGGCTGCCTCACCTGCGGCTCCCGGAGCCATTCCCACCATGATGGACCCGGCGAACTTGCATCGCGGTAACGACACCCCGGAGTCGCTCCGCGCGGTTACCGGGGCGCAACCTGCGATGGCGCATGCCTCGTCTCGATGGACCGCCGAAAGACAGCGGCCGGGGGTCCACGTCGACCAACGGATCCAAGGAGACGAGATGAGACCAAGCTGCGCCACTCGTAGGAGAAGGCGGTGAGCGGGCCCGACGCGCCCATCGTCCGCGCCCGGGGACTGCGAAAGGACTATGGCGCCGGTGACGGACTGGTCAGGGCCGTTGACGCGGTCGACCTCGATGTCGCGCGCGGAGAAGCCCTCGCGGTGATGGGGCCGAGCGGGTGCGGCAAGTCGACGCTCCTTCACCTGCTCGGCGGGCTCGACAGGCCGACCGCAGGTGAGCTGTGGCTGAGCGGGCGGCGCATCGATCGGCTCTCGGAGCGCGGCCTGGCCCCGATGCGCCAGAAGGAGGTCGGGTTCGTCTTCCAGGCGTTCCACCTCATGGAGGAGCTCACCGCCCAGGAGAATGTCGAACTGCCGGTGCTGCTCGCTGGACGGACTACGCGATTCGCGCGGCAGCGAGCCCGAGAACTGCTCGACCAGGTGAGCCTCGCCGATCGGGCCGACCACCTCCCGTCGGCACTCTCGGGCGGTCAACGCCAGCGCGTGGCCATCGCCCGGGCACTTGCCAACGAGCCAGCGCTCGTTCTCGCCGACGAGCCGACGGGCAACCTGGACAGCGAGGCCGCCTCCGATGTGCTCCGGCTGTTCCAAGTGCTCCACCGCTCGGGTCTCACGCTCGTCATCGTCACCCATGACGCAAAGATCGCGGCGGGCGCGGACCGGGTGGTGGCGATGCGCGACGGGAGCTTCGTCAACGGGACGAGATCGAGCGGCAGCTCGGCGGACGACCTCGCCAGTCTCTCGACGGTGAGGGGCTGACCGATGGGCAAGGCACTTCTCATCACCCGGCTCGCGCTGAAGGACATCCGGCACCGGCCCGCCCAGTCGATCCTCCTGCTCCTCGCGATCGCCACGGGAGCCGCGACGTTGGCGCTCGCCTTGGCGATCGGCGGGACGACCGCCGATCCATACGAGAGGACGCGCGCGGCAACCAATGGCCCGGACATCGTGGCCCAGGTCTCCCCCGACTCGACACGCGGCTCTGGGCCGCCCCAACCGGTCGCCGGCGGCGGAGGCCAGGCCCAGAGCGACGTGGCCGATCCGAGCGCACTCGTTCCCCTTGAACACGCCTCGGGAGTGGTGGCGTCCTCCGGGCCGTTCCCGATGACGTGGGCCCTGCTGGACCTTCCGAACGGGCCCGCAAGTGCGGAGGTGCAGGGGCGCGACTCCGCGACGTCCTCGGTTGACGAACCCCAGCTCCTGGAGGGCGCCTGGGTGCGGCCCGGGGGCGTGGTGGTCGAGGCGGGCTTCGCGAGCGCGCTCGGCATCCACGTCGGCGATCGGCTGAGCCTGGGCGGCAGCCAGTATCAGGTCGTCGGGACAGCGGTCACGGCGGCCTCGTCTGCCTATCCAACGGTCTGCAAGTCCCTCGGGTGCTTCCTCGTCGGGAAGGTCAGCCTGTACGAACCGGGCCTCATCTGGGCGCCGTCCGCCGACGTCGGGCGCATTGCCGCGGCGAGCACCGAACCCGTTTACTACCTGCTCAATCTCAGGCTCGGCGATCCCGCCGACGCCCAGACGTTCGCCGACCATTTCAACGCGAGCGCAGCCCCGACCGAACCGACCCTCTTTGCCTGGCAGGTCATCCGAGATGCCAACGCGGACGTGGTCGCCAAGGTGCAGACGGTCCTCGTGACGGGGAGCATCCTGCTCGACCTGCTGGCGATCGCGAGCGTGGTCGTGCTCGTCGGCGCACGCATGGCCGAGCAGACACGCAGGGTGGGCCTGATCAAGGCGGTCGGCGGCACGCCTGCGCTCGTCGCGCTCATGCTGCTGTTCGAGCACGTGCTTGTCGCCCTCTGCGGCGCCGGCATCGGCCTGCTCGTCGGATGGCTGGCGGCCCCACGGATCGACGCGCCCGGGGCGGGGCTCCTCGGCGCTCCGGCTGTTCCCCCGCTCACCGGCTCTACGGTCGGCATCGTCGTGGCGGTCGCGCTGGCGGTCGCGCTGGCCGCGACGTTCGTGCCCGCCGTCCGCGCCGCCCGTCAGAGCACGGTCTCGGCGCTCGAGGGCGCCGCCCGTGCGCCGCGACGCCGAGCGGCAGTGGTGCGGCTGTCGGCGCACTTCCCCGCGTCGCTCCTGGTGGGAGTCCGGCTCGTCATGCGCCGACCACGGCGACTGGTCCTGAACGTCCTCAGCATCGCCGTCACGATGAGTGGACTCGTGGCGGTGCTGATCCTCAACGCGCCGTCATCCGGCCTGCCTGGCAGCGGCGAACTCCCGGCTGGGTCGTTGGGCCCACGCGTCGTGCAGGCCCTGGCGATCATCTCCGTCCTGCTGGTTGTGCTGGCAGTCGTGAACGCCTTGATCATCGCCTGGGCAACAGCGTTGGACGTGCGGCGCCCCGCCGCACTCATCCGTGCGCTCGGAGCTACGCCAGTGGAGGTCACGACCGGACTGTCGCTGGCCCAGCTGGTTCCCGCGTTCGTGGGAGCACTCCTGGGCATCGCTGGTGGAGTGGCGATCTACGCACGAGGGGGTCTCGCACCGATCCTCCCGCCCTTGCCCTGGCTTCTCGCGCTGGTCATCGGGGCGCTGCTGACGATCGTGGTGCTCACCGCCGCAGCAACGGGGATCGGTTCACGCTCGCCGGTGGCGGAGCTCCTCGAGTCCGATTCCGCTTGAACGCCCGATCCACACGCCTACGCTCCGGGGCTGCGTGTCCCGTCCCGCGAGCAGCGATTCGCGCTAGTCGCCTACGGTGCTAAGCGTCGGAGGCCAAGTCTCTACGCAGCGCGTACTGAACGGCCTGACGGCTGGCCGAGCCGAAGGATCCAGGAGTATCTGGACGGCGAGTACCTGGACGCTCCCCCTACGCTGAGTGAGACTCCATCAGGCCGCCTTCGTACGCAGCGATGACGAGCTGAGCGCGGTCGCGGCTATCGAGCTTGTCGAGCAGGTGGCCGACATGGGTCTTCACGGTCGCTGGACTGACGATCAGGCGGTCCGCGATCTCAGTGTTGGATAGCCCAAGCGCAATGAGGGACAGGACCTCCACTTCCCGAGCGGTAAGGCTTGCGAGGCGGGGCGGAGCGGGGCGGGCCGGGTCGGGCCGCCGCGCGAACTCATCGATCAGGCGGCGGGTGATCCGTGGGGCCAGGAGCGCCTCGCCATCGGCGACGACCCTGATCGCCCGCAACAGGTCCACCGGCGGACAATCCTTGAGCAGGAAGCCGCTCGCCCCGGCCCGCAACGCGTCGTACACGTAGCTGTCGATATCGAACGTCGTGAGGATGAGCACTCGGCTCGATGCGGGTGCGCCAGCGCAGATGCGCCTTGTCGCCTGGATCCCGTCCATGACCGGCATCCGGATGTCCATGAGCACGACATCGGGCTGGAGCAGGCGGGCGAGGTCGACAGCCTCGGCGCCGGTTGCCGCCTCGCCGACCCCTTCCATGCCGGGCGTCGTGTCGACGAGCAGGCGGAAGCTCCCTCGGACGAGGGCCTGATCGTCGGCGACGAGAACTCGGATCGGGTCGGTCACGCCGACACCGTCGCGCCCTTCGTCGTGCCACTCGGGAATCGCGCGAGGACGCGAAAGCCTCCATGCGGAAGCGGGCCCGCTTCGAGTACCCCGCCCAGCGTGCGAACTCGCTCCTGCATCCCGACCAACCCACGCCCAACGCGTTGCTCCGGCCCATCGACGGCCGCTCGCACACCCTCGTCGGTCACCTCGACCTGCACGTCCTCGCCGACCACGGAGATCCTGAGGCGACAGCGGGTCGGGGCCGCGTGCTTCACGACGTTCGTCAATGCCTCCTGCACGATCCGGTAGACGGCGACGGCCACGCCGTCCGACAGGGCCTCGGCACCGCTGACGTCGCACTCGACCCGGACGCCAGCCATCGCCACGCGATCCACCAGGACCGGAAGCTGGTCCAGGGTCGGTATCGGCGCGAGGTCGCCGACATCGCCTGCCTGGGGGTCGCCGCGAAGCACGTCGAGCATCCGGCGCATGTCCGCGAGCGCGTCGCGGCCGGTCGTTTCGATCACCTCGAGAGCCGTCCGAGCCTCCTCGGGGCGGGAAGCGATGACGTGGTTCGCGGTGCCGGCCCTGACCACGATCAGGCTCAGGCCGTGCGCCACGATGTCGTGCAGGTCGCGCGCGATCCGGAGGCGCTCCTCGGTCACGGCGTGCTCGACGAGCTGGGCCGCCGAGCGCTGCGCGAAGCGCCGGCGTTCGCGGACTGCCCGCCCGATCGTCCATGAGCCACCGAGGACCACCGCGCCGACGACCACCTGGCCCGCCTCGGCCGGCAGTGGCACCGGGCTGCCGGCGGCAACCAGGACAATGAGGCCGATCACGCTCGCGAGCGCGATGAGGCGCGTCGGTTCGCGTCCCGACCGATCCCCGGTGACGGCGACCATGTAGAGCGCGAAGCCGGCACCGACGAATCCCTCGCGAACGACCCCGAGGCCAAGCGCGATCAACGACGCCCCGAACACGATCAGGAAGACCGGCCGCGGCCACAAGCGCCGAGTTGCAGGCGGAAGCCCGATGGCCAAGACCACGAGGTAGGGCATCCACGCGGGAACGGCCCCTGAGACGGACGTCCGGCCAGCCCCGGCGCTCACCATCGCCACGAGGAAGAGCGTGTATCCGGCAGACGCGACGACGTCCAGTGCGATGAGCTGCCGCGTGCTGAGCGGCCGGGTCAGGACGGGCTGGTCGTCGTTGTCCATACACCACTGAGGGTAGCGAAGGCGGTCTTTCGTGCGTATCCGCCTCCGGGCTGTCATCCCGCAGGCGGAGACCTTGCCCGCTGAGCGTGGCCACTCCTACCGTGGACGGATCCGCAGATCCAGTCTGCGCTCCGATGCGCGCGAGCATCCGGTTCGCCAGCATGGCGGCATGCTCGAGATGCGGGGGTTGACCAAGCGCTACGGCGCGACGCTGGCCGTCGATAGCCTCTCGGTCGACGTTCGCCCCGGGTACGTGACGGGGTTCCTCGGCCCGAACGGGGCGGGCAAGACCACGACTCTGCGTCTCGCCCTGGGACTGGCGGACCCGACGGCAGGCAGCGCGCTCATCGGCGGACGACCCTACAGGCGCATCGCCCGCCCGCTGTGCGAGGTCGGTGCGCTCCTCGACGCCGGGGCGGTGGACGGCGGGCGCTCGGCGGCCGATCACCTCGGCTGGCTTGCGAGGAGCCACCGGATCGGCCAGGGGCGCGTGCGCTCGCTCCTCGAGCAGGTGGGCCTGGGCGGCGTGGCGCGACATCGCGTCGCGACCTACTCGCTCGGGATGAAGCAGCGGCTGGGGATCGCCGCCGCCCTGCTCGGCGATCCGGCACTCCTGCTGCTCGACGAGCCGGTGAACGGCCTCGACCCCGACGGCGTCCGGTGGCTCCGCGAACTGCTGCGGTCTCTCGCCCTCGAGGGCAGGACCGTCCTCCTCTCGAGCCACCTCATGAGCGAGATGGCGATCACGGCCGACCGCCTGATCGTCATCGGCCGCGGTCGACTGATCGCCGACACCACCGTGGCCGAGCTCGCCGAGAGGTACAGCGAGGGTGTCGTCGTGCGCTCGCCACGCGCTGGAGAACTGTCCTCGGCGCTCGAACGTTCGGGCGGGATCGTGACGAGTGGACGCGGCGAAGACCTCCTCCAGGTCACCGGCGTCGACGCCGCATCCATTGGCGTGATCGCCGCGAGCGTGGGGATCCCGCTGCTCGAGCTCACGGCGCGATCGGCGTCCCTCGAAGACGCCTACCTGGCGCTCACGGCCGATGCGACCGAGTATGCAACTCAGCCATTCACCGGGAGGGGTCATGGCTGACACCCTCGCGGCAGAGTGGTTCAAGCTCCGCACGGCACGGTCGACGTGGCTCGTCCTCGGGGTCGTGGCCGTGTTCACCGCCCTCATGCTCGCGGTGGCCTGGTACTTCGTCGTGACCTGGGACGGGCTGGCGCCGGAACGCCGGGCGCACGCGGCCCTGGGGTCGCTGCCGACCCTGATGGGCTGGCTCGCGTCGCTCATCATGGCCGTCTTCGGCGCGGTGGCCATCACGGCCGAATACGGCAACGGCATGATCCGGACCACGTTCCTCGCCATGCCGAATTGGGCGCTGGTCCTCCTCGCCAAGGCCGTCGTTGTGGCGGTGGTCGCCTTCGTCGCCACCGAGTTTTCGCTGCTCGTCACGCTCGTGGGCAGTGCCGCCATCGTCGGCGACCGGCCGATCGGTGGCCAGACGCCGATCGACGCTGGCGGGCTGGTGCTGGTCATCGCCATGGGGCTGTCAACCGCGACGTTCGCCCTGATCGGGCTGGGGCTGGGGGCGATCACCCGATCAGGCCTCGCGACGGTGGTAATCCTCGCGCTGGTCTGGTACATCGTCCCGCTGATCGCCACTCACGTTCCCGCCCCGTGGGACGAATGGCTCTCGTCGCTCGTGCCGGGCGCCCTCGCGGGCCAGCTGGCCGGCATGGGCAACGAGAACTCGGTCTTCAGCGCCCTGCTGGCGCCTTGGGAGGCGGCACTGGTGATGCTCACCTTCGCTGTCGTCCCGCTTGTCCTCGGCGCTGCTGCGCTCGGCCGCCGTGACGCATGACGCAGGACGCGCCGACGTAGGCGAGGCGCCACCGTGGCGCTCGGAGACCACGCGCCTGGGGCCCTTACGCGGACCATCGACTGGCTACGGCGACGAGCGATCCTCACCTGGACTCGAGACTCGGGACGACGAGCCACCCTTCCGCACGGCCCCGGTAGATCAGCTGCTCGGTCGTGAGACCTGATCGGGCACGCAGATCGGCGAGATGCCGCTTGGCGGTGCTCGGCCGGATACCGACGAGCGCCGCCGCGTCCGGCACGGATCCCCCGGCCGCCACGAATGCTGCGAGGACGTCGATCTGGCGCGCAGTGGGCGTCTGCGGGAGCGTGCCTCGCAGGTACCCGTCTCTCACGCCGGGCTCACCCGGCTGCGGGTGATGAGCCCAAGCACGACCGCCGTGACGGCGAGGATCGCGCCGATCTGGTCGGGTGCGAGGCTGAGGCCGAACGCGACGACAAGGGCGATCACCGCCTGGACGAGGCCGAGCACCATCGCGGGCTCGCGGCCCCAGATCGTGCCGGGCTGGCTGTCCATGGCTCCTCCGCTCACTTCACGCGGACGATGTCGCCCGGGTGGATGAGCCCGGGGTTGGTGCGGTACTTCGCGTTCTCCGGGAAGGCGAGAAGCGCCTTGAGCGTGAGCCCGTGCGCAGACGCGATGGCGCTGAGGCTGTCGCCAGCCTTCACGGTCGCCGTCACGATCGGCGGCCGCAGGATCGCGTTCGCTCGGGTGATGACCCGCTTGACCCGTGCCTCGCGGGTGGCGGCCGGCCACAAATCGCTGCGCCGGCTGACGCTGTTGATGTCGGCGTGCACAACGACGGTGCTCCGGTTGATCGGCAGCCCTGTGGCCTTGTGCGCCGCGACGACGAGCCGGGCGACGCTCTCGAACTGGGCGTCGGTATACGGCTTCGTCCCTGCTCCCGAGCACTCGATCGACTCGTGCACCCACTCGTTCATGTTCACGCCCGAGGCGAACGCGGCGGCGATCGTCGGGATCTTGGTGTTGGGATGCGCGACGTCGCCCTGGCTCCACGCCGCGTACTTGGCTGGATCGATCGCGCGGACGATCGTGCCGTCGCGGTCGATGTATGCGGTGGCGGACGGTCCCCAGGAGCCGGTGCGGTTGGCGTAGTTGCGCTCCTGCATCGCGGTCGCCTTCGCATTGGCGGACTGGTGCAGGCAGGCGAGGATCGTCGGCTTCCGACGTCGCCGGGCACCACGGGTCGGGTAGCCGTAGGCCTTGTTGGTCAGCAGGACTGTGGTCGTCGCCACCTCACGCGACTCCAGAACGCGGAGGCCTCGAGCCCGAGGAGCGCGAGGATTGCGCCCAGGAGGGGCAGGAGGATCCCCGGCGAGATGTCGTAGTCCGGCACGACGACGTCGAGCACCAGCAGCACGACCAGGACGATCGTGAGCGCGGCAGCCGCCCCGATCCGGGCCGAGGAGTAGACATCGGCCCGGCGCTGGTCCGCTTCGTGACGACGCTCATCGCCCATGCCGGCGCAGTCGGTCGATCCAGGCATCGACGAGGAGCGGCAGCACGAAGCGGTCAAGGGCGCCGCCCATGACCACACCGGCGAGGAAGGCGAGAAGGAGCTCGACCTCGCTCATCGGGCCGCCGCGGGATTGACGGCGCGGACGTACCCGGTGGGGGGAACCGGGAGTCGGTGTGGATCGGACCAGCGCGCCGTCATGCGGTTAGCGTGCGGGAGGCGGGCTTCGGTTTCTACTTGGCCGATTGGGCCATGTGGACGCGGATGGCCAGCGCGGTCATCGACGACGAACACCGCCTAACGTGACAATGACCGGTCTGAAACCTCGTTTACCAGAGCGGCAAGTCGAGTGACCGCAACGTCAGTCGTCGGGAGATGCGGCGGCCGGAGTCACGTCAATGCCCGGATCGTCGGGATGTCCGGAACGTGTGATCTGCTTCGTCAATCGGATGAGCGGCGCCCAGAAGGTGCCTAGCAGAGGAGACCGACGGTGAAGTTCATGATCTCGACGTATGCGACACAGTCCGACTACGACGCGATGGGCGGCAAGCCCGGCGCGAACGCAGAATGGTCGCCCGAGGACTTCGGAGCGATGGGCGCCTTCATGGAGGCCTTCAATCGCGAGCTCGACGAGTCAGGCGAGCTCGTCGAGACCCGCGGCCTCGACGCGCCCGTGCACACCCGGCGCATCCAGCTCAAGCAGGGGCTGCCCGTTGTGACCGACGGTCCCTACGCGGAAACCCAGGAAGTGCTGGCTGGCTACTGGATCATCGAGTGCGCCAGCTTCGACCGAGCGACCGAGATCGCGGCGAAGCTCTCGACCATCCCCGGTCCGGAGAGTGTCCAGGAGCGCGCCTACGCGGACGTCCGCCCGATCGTCGAGTCGCGAGACGAACTCGTAGGTGGCTGACCGAGCGTGACGGAAACGCCGATCGAGGACCTGCTGCGCCACCTCGCGCCACAGGTCCTCGGCGCGCTCGTTCGCCGCTACGGCCACTTCGACACGGCTGAGGACGCCGTCCAGGAGGCGCTCATTGCGGCGGCGACCACGTGGCCGCTCGAGGGCATCCCTGCCAGCCCGCGCGGCTGGCTGGTGACCGTGGCGTCACGCAGGCTCACCGACATGCTGCGCCAGGCACAGGCCCGGCGGCGGCGCGAGGACGCCGTGTCCGCGCAAGTCCTATCGACCGAGCGGTTCGCGCCTGCCGCTGACGCCGACCGCGACGACGCCGACGACTCCCTCATCGTCCTGTTCACGTGCTGCCACCCCGCGCTCACGCAGGCTTCTCAGATCGCGCTCACGCTGCGGGCGCTCGGCGGGCTCACGACGGCCGAGGTCGCCCGGGCCTTGCTCGTCCCGGAAGACACCGTCACGCGCCGGATCAGTCGGGCGAAGGCGGCCATCACGGAGAGCGGGATCCCCTTCCGCCTGCCGTCGAGCGAGGAACGGGCGAACCGCCTCGCCGTCGTCCTGCACGTCCTGTATCTCATCTTCAACGAGGGATACGTCAGCACATCCGGGTCGGCCCTCCAGCGGCCCGATCTCGCGGCCGAGGCGATCCGGCTCGCGCGGCTCGTCCACGGCCTGCTGCCCGACGACCCAGAGGTCAGCGGCCTGCTCGCGCTCATGCTGCTCACCGACGCTCGGCGCGCCGCCCGAACGGGCCCCGCCGGCGAGCTCGTCCCGATGTCCGACCAGGACCGAAGCCTCTGGGACCACGCGGCGATCACCGAGGGAAAAGGGCTCGTCGACCGGGCCCTTGCCCAAGGCGTGGCCGGCCCATACCTGCTCCAGGCCGCGATCGCTGCCGTCCACGACGCCTCGTCGACGGCGGAGGCGACCGATTGGGCCCGGATTGAAGAACTCTACGGCCAGCTGTCGGCGATCTCGGACAACCCGGTCATCACGCTCAACCGCGCGGTCGCCGTAGCCATGGTTCGCGGTCCCGTGGCGGGCCTTGAGCTGCTCGCGGCCGTCGAGGGGGATAGGCGACTCGCCGAGGATCACCGCCTGTACGCGGTGCGGGCGCACCTGCTCGCCATGCTCGGCCGAACCGGCGCGGCGCGTGAGGCCTACGAGGCTGCGGCGATGCGCACGAGCAACCTCGCACAACAACGCTTCCTTCGGGGACGGGCCTCGCGAGGCTGATCCAGACCCTACTGCCGCAAGCGCACCGTCAGCCACTGCGCCGCGATACTCAACGCCACGCCGAACGCGGCGCTGACCACGCCGATGATCGCGAAGAACCAGACCTTGCCGAGGAGCGGATCGGCACCGGCATAGCCGGCCGCCATGAAGGTGAAGCCGAGCGCGAAGCCGAATCCGGCTCCGGCCACGAGCGCCTGGCGCCAGTCCTGGCAGATCGCGCCGACCGCGAGGGCGGCGATGCCCCATGGGATGAGGGTCGCCCACTGGAGGACGAGCAGCCGGGACCCAAGGAACCCGAGCACAACGCCCAGGGCGATGGCGACGCCGGATCGCTTGGCCATCAGCCGGCGACAGCGTGAATGGTGATCGCCGCGAAACAGAGCAGGCCGAACAGGACCACCAGCGCCGCGAAGACGACCGAGCTGTGACGGGCGACGCGGCCCGCAGCGTGCACGAGGGCGACGGCGTCCGCACGGATATCGGGGTCGGCGATCCACGTGCGCCACAGGTAGCCAGCGGCAAGAACGAACCCGACGAACGGAAGGACGATCAGCACGAGCACGATCGCGGCGTCGGGCAGCGTTCCGAACCATGTGACGATCGCATCGAGCGTCCGGGACGGTTCATGGTTCGTCGGCTGAAGCGAGCGGCCGATAGCTGACAGGAAGAAGACCGCGGCTGGCGCGATGAGGGCGACCGCGACGGCCGCGATCGATGTCGGTCGAGCACTTGCATTCATTGAGGTCGACTCCTTCGCACCTGGCACCCGACGTGACGCCTAGAGCGTGTGATTCGTGTCACTCAGCCAGGGCACCGCAGATTGTCCTCCTGCCGCTGACGACCTCCATTGACCCCCGCCCCGCAACGACCACCAGTGAGATCTCGCTCGGCAGCGAGCAGTCTGCTATTCGTCCCTCGGGGCCATGACCTCGGGCTCCGGCAGCCGCGGAGCGAGGATCCACACGAGCTGCGCCGTCGTCGCCGCGCCCACCTTGGACCGCGCGGTCGCCAGGTGGTGCTTCACGGTCGAGTGCGACAGGCCGAGCCGGCGGGCGGCCGCCTTCTCGGACCCGGCGACCAGGACGGCCGCGACCACGACGACCTCGCGGTCCGTCGCCCGAGCCGGAGTCCGTTCTCTCACGCCAGCCGCCTCGCCGCGGCCAGCCACTCATCCCGACCCTCGATCGGGATCTCGTAGGTTGCTAACGCGCGCCCAACACCTGTCGGGCGCGCCATTGCACTTTTCGGGCAGCGGCAGGCGAGCGGCGATCATCCGAGCGCCGCCATCTTGCGGACTCCACAAGACAAGACTGCGAGGGGTTTCTGCCCCCCACGGGTGTCGGATCGGGGCCGTGCTGTTCGTAGTGGGGGGTGAGGGCCCCGACAATGGGCGGCGCTATAGGAAGGGAATCGCGACATGAAGCTGACGACCATGACTCAGGTCACCATCGATGGAGTGATGCAGGGAAACGGCGCCGCGTCGGATGACCGGAGGAATGGGTTCGAGCGCGGTGGATGGGCCCGGGGGCAGGGCGACGACGAAACCCAGACGTTGATCAACCAGACCTACCAGCGCGCCGACGCGTTCCTGCTCGGTCGGCGGACCTACGAGCTGTTCGCCGGCGTGTGGGGGTCCTTGACGATCGAGGAGGTCCCTGGCTGGGAGCCCGTCTGGCATGCGTTGGACACCCGACCCAAGTACGTCGCATCGACCACGCTCACTACTCCGGCGTGGAAGGGGACCACCGTCCTGTCCGAGGACCTTGCGACCGCCATCGCGGTCCTGAAGGCCAAGCCGGGCGGTGAGTTGCAGGTGCACGGCAGCGGCGCGCTGATCCGGTGGCTGCTGGCGAACGATCTGGTCGACGAGATGACCCTGATTGTCGCTCCGGTGGTTCTCGGCCAGGGCACGCGGTTGTTCCCCGACGCCGGCCCGGATCTTGCGCTCGACATGGTCGAGTCGCGAGTCGACTCGAAGGGCGTGACGATCCAGGTCTTCCGGCCGGCCGGGCGCCCGCGGTACGCCGACTGAAGCACGTGACATAGGTGCCGCAGTCAGTGCGTTGATCACGGCTCCCGCGCGGAGCGCGGGAGCCCCGCCCCGAACGCCGTCCCTGATCGCTGTCGAGATCAGGAACGGCGTACTCGCGTCCCCGAAGATCGGACTGCGAACCACCGGACGAGATACTGTGGCTGCCGGGATCGCTCACCTTCGGCGTGGTGGACAGTCCTCGAAGGAAATGCGGAGGCGGTGTCGGATCGGGCCAGAGGCGTTCGTAGTAAGGGTGAGCGGCCGCCCGCGAGGGGCGCCCCAAAACCGCAGGAGATGAACCCGGATGCACTACCTAGTTTCCGTGATCGACGACGAGGCCGCCTCCGCCACCCCGGCCGAGATGGCCGCCATCGACGTGTTCAACGACCGGCTCCAGGCCGAGGGCCACTGGGTCTTCGCCGGCGGCCTCGGGCCGGCCAGCACGGCCACCGTCATCGACAACCGGGGAGGGGAGGCGATGATCACCGACGGGCCCTTCCCCGAGTCGAAGGAGTATCTCGCCGGCTTCTGGATCATCGAGGCCCCCGACCTCGACGTGGCACTCAAGCTCGCCTCCGATGGCTCGAGGGCCTGCAACCGCAGGGTCGAGGTGCGGCCGTTCCTGAGCGAGTGAGTGCGACCGACGTCCGGGAGGCGATCACCCAGGCCCACCGCGAGGAGTGGGCTCGGGTGATCGCCGCTCTGACACGGCGTTTCGGTGACCTCGACATCGCCGAGGAGGCGGCTGCCGAGGCGTTCGCGACCGCCGTTGAGCGGTGGCCGGCCGACGGCGTGCCCCCCAACCCCGGCGCCTGGCTGACGACCACCGCCAACCGCAAGGCCATCGACCGGATCCGGCGCGAGAACAAGCGCGACGACAAGCAGAAGGAGGCGCAGGTGCTCCACGATGAGGACGCGCCTGAGCCGCTCGGCGCCATCGACGACGACCGGCTCCGGCTGATCTTCACGTGCTGCCATCCGGCGCTCGCGATGGAGTCCCGCGTGGCGCTGACACTGCGCATGATCGGCGGTCTGACCATGCCCGAGATCGCCCGTGCGTTCCTGGTGTCGGAGGCCGCCATGGGCCAGCGGATCACCCGGGCGAAGGGCAAGATCAAGGCGGCTCGCATCCCGTATCGCGTGCCGTCGGCGGAGGATCTCCCGGTGCGCGTCTCCGGCGTCCTCGCCGTCCTCTATCTCATCTTCAACGAGGGCTACCTGGCGACTGGCCCCGACACCGATCCGGTCCGTGACGAGCTGACCGCCGAGGCGATCCGCCTCACGCGCCTGATCGATGCGTTGCTGCCGGAGGACGGTGAGGTGGCGGGGCTGCTGGCCCTGATGCTTCTCACCGAGGCCCGCCGCACCGCCCGGGTCTCGGCGAGCGGCGAGCTGGTCACCCTGGACGACCAGGACCGTGGGGCCTGGGACGCGGCGCTGATCGAGGAGGGTCATCGGCTGGTCCGCGAGCGCCTGGCCGCCAGGGTTTCCCCGGGCCGCTACCAGATCCTCGCTGCGATCAGCGCCGTGCACACCTCCGCCCGCACGATGGGCGACACCGATTGGTCACAGATCGTCGCCCTCTACGACCAGCTCGCCCGCCTCGACCCCTCGCCGATCGTCGCCCTCAACCGGGCTATCGCGGTCGCCGAGCTTGACGGCCCGCAGGTGGCGTTGGCGGCCGTCGACCGTCTCGAGGACGGGCTGGCCAGGTATCACGCCTACCACGCGACCCGCGCCGACATGCTCCGGCGGCTTGGCCGCAATCAAGAATCGCGCGCCGCATACGACAAGGCCATCGCGCTGGCGGGCAACACCGCCGAGACCGCCAGTCTGACCCGCCGCCGCAACGAGCTGGAGTAGTGCCGGTCGATCCCCGCGCCGCCGCGGCTGACGGGCACGACGTGCAGCAGCTCGGGGCCCGACAGCGTCCTGTCGGCGGCAACGCGGGCGATAGGCATGGGCGCAAGCCGGGCGATGATGGCGCGATGAGCGATGACCCGCCCGCCGAGTTCCTGCTCGATGGCTACCCTCCGGCGATCAGCGCCACGGGCCGCGCCCTCCGAGCCCTGATCCTCACCACCATCCCGGGCAGCGTCGAGACGGTTCGGACCGGCTGGCACTGGATCGCCTACTCGCTTCCTGCGAACGGCCGCGTCCGCAACTTCGCCTGGATAGGGCCCGAGCGGAAGCACATCCATCTCGGCTTCGAGCACGGGACCCTGCTCGCCGACCCCGAGCACATCCTCCAGGGGGCACAGGAGCGGCTCAAGAATTTCCGCTACGTCACCTTCGAGCCCGCGATCGACATCGACGAGGCCGTCCTGATCGACTACCTCGAGCGTGCCGCCGAGCTCGCGGTGCTGCCGCCCGGTGCCCGCCGCGCCATGGTCGAGGAAGGCGCCGAACCAGTCCCCGCCACCGCCGACGACGTCCCACCCGATTGGACCCTGATCGTTCCACACGGCGGCTGACCAGTCCGAGGACTCGATGGCCCTGTTCCGGGTGTAGGCGAAGCACCGCCTCCACACCCAGGAGGAACCCGTCGTCCAGCTCGCGGGTTCTTCACCGTCGGGGTTCTCTACCTATGGGGCGGTTGCGCCGAAAGCTGGTCGGCCCGGGCCGCTGTTCACACGAGCGGCCGATTAGGCTTGACGGTGATGCGGGAGGGCTCGCGAGTGAGGCGCGAACTGCGCGCGGGCAGGCCCCGATGAGCAGATCGGGCGAGCCACACGGGGACGGACATGGGCTGGGAGAATCCGAATCTGCAGGAGCGGCAGGCGGCGCCCTCGGTGGAACCGCGGCGGCCCTGTCTTCGCGCGGCGCTCCGCGCCATGAGCGGGGGCTGCGACACCCACTCCGGGGACGACCAGTGTTTCAGGATCTGTAAGAAGCACGTCTCGTCGTGGCGGATGACGCTGGGGATCCACGGTCATCAGCTCCACTGAATGTCATGAAGAAGGGCCTCCGCGGTGGCAACGTTGGGTTGTCATCGCAACCAGCACCTTGGAGGCCCAGACATGTTGTACGCCGGATTGGACCTATCGCGCCAGAGGCTCGATGTGCTCGTGCTCGATGAGGCTGGCAGGACGGTCGAGGTGACCGCCGTCCGTCCCGATGCCGACGCCCTCCGCTCGCTGGTCGCCGCCGTCGGCCGCCACGGCCAGCCGGTGACCGCGTCGATCGAGTCGATGAACGGTGCCCGCTTCGTGCATGACACGCTCGAGTTCGCCGGCTGGGACGTGGAGATCGCTGACGCGGTCAAGGTCAAGGGCCTCGCCCCGTTGGCGGCGAAGACCGACCGGATCGATGCCTGGGTCCTCGCCGAGCTCGGTCGGCGGGATCTCGTGCCCGCGATCTGGCTGCCGGACCCCGATGTCCGGGCCGAGCGCGAGCGGGCCCGCTTCCGGCTCCACCTCGTCCGGCACCGGACGGCGCTCAAGAACCGGATCCACGCCACCCTGATCGCGTTCGGCCACCCGGTGCCGGTGAGCGACCTGTTCGGGATTGCCGGACGGGAGCTGCTCGCGGGTCTCGCGATCCCCGAGCCCTGGGCGACCACCCTCGCGACGAGCCTGCGCTTCGTCGACGAACTCGATGTCCAGATCGAGGCGTGCGAGCAGGAGCTCCGGGCGTTGGGTGCCGACCACCCCGACATCGAGCTCCTGCGCACGGCCCCCGGCATCGGCTGGGTGCTGGGCTACACGATCGCATCCGAGCTCGGAAACATCCGGCGGTTCAGCTCGCCGAAGAAGCTCGCCGGGTACACCGGGCTGTGTCCGATCGTCCGCCAGTCGGGTGGCCGCGACGACCGGGGACCGCTGGCCAAGAACGGGCCCAAGTACCTGCGCTGGGCGCTCATCGAGGCGGCGACCCACGCGTCTCGGCACCCGGCATACAAGGAGCGGTACGAGCGGACGAAGAAGCGCCTCGGCCGCCAGCGCGGGAGCAAGGTGGCCCGCGTCGACATCGCCCGCGAGCTGTCCACCGCCATCTGGCACATGCTCACCAAGCGTGAGCCGTTCGCTCCCGGCAGGTCCCCCGCTGACGCTCTGGTCGCTTGACGACCCTCGACTGAGATGGACCGCCGGAGCATCCGATCCAACCTGGTCCTCTGCACAGGAGGCGATAGAGAGATGAGCACGACTCACCCCACCGATCGATCGCTCCAGTTCACGCCGGACCTTGACAACGCCCCTTCTTCATAGAGAGCGTGCGAGCCTCGGAATCATCATCTGCAAGGCCTTCCGGACCTCTACCGTGAACGCGTGGGTGACACGGCGTCACGCCTCCGGGAGCCGCTATCCACAACCCCTCCTGATGGACTCCGGATGCCCGTCTCCGCGGCCTCCTTCGAGCCGGCATGAATGGACCTGACGACCGACTTGTGGGACGATTTCAGGTAGTCAGGGTCGGCTCGAGCGCAAAACGGGCCGCAGCGGCGATCCTGGGCGGATACCCCCTCGGAACGAACAGCTGATAAGTGTGCCCGTTTGCATCGGGCATCCACGCTTGTGGCACTGCGCAGAGGGCGGGAGACTTACGAAACAGCTGCTCTACCGCTGAGCTATGTCGGCGCGGTGCGCAGTGTAGCCGATGCTTAAGATCGTCAGCTATGCGGCCTCCCGAGAACCGTGCCGGGATCGTGCTCGAGCGCTTGGCACAACGCTCGAAGAGCTGATGATGGCTTGCACGCCTCTCGGCTGCCGGCCTCGCGGCCGAACCAAAAACGAATGCACGTTCGAAATGTTAGTCCAGGACCGGAGCAACTGGCAGGATCGGTCCCTGGATCCGTTCCGGCGCGCGCCGAGACGATACATCTCGACGGCATAGCTCGGATGGCCTAATTACGGACTGAGCCTGCGGCTGTAGGATCCAGGTGGCGTCTCGGCGGGAGTGAGGGGAGGAGGCAGGGTGGCGCCAGCCACGATCACCACTACCCGGTCGGTCGGTCCCCCGCGTGACAGATCGCCACGTGCCTTACGGCTGCCTTTCTCCCTCGCATCCAGACGCGGGACCGGCGCAGCGCGATCTCGCGGGCACAGCAGACGTGGCGCGTAGCCTCCAATCGGCGTTCCTGCTGCTCACTGTGCCGTTGCTCGCCGGCTGCTTCGGTTCGGCGTCGGCGCCACCCCGCACGCCAGACGCAATTGGAGTAGTGGCCACGACGGACTGGATCCCAAACGCCGGTCGAACTGCCACCTTCGAACTTGACTCAGGATCGCGTGTCGAAATCGACCTCGCGAGCGCACATCTCCTCCTCGGAGAGGGTGCACCCGGGACAGGGGATCTGCTGGTCACCGGCATCGATGCGTCAGGCGCTCGCTGGCTGTTTGGTCTCGCTAGGGTCGAGCGAAAGGACCTGCCGCCTAGGTGTTATCGGCTCCAGTCCGCTGGGATCGGCCACGACGGGTCGATCGACATGGCAATCGGCGTGCGCCTCCCAAAGAGCCCCGACTTCGACCCAGGTCCGATCCGGAACGACCAATACACGACGGAAACCTACGGGTTCTGCCTGAACTCTCGAGGGGAGGTCATCAGCTATGGGCCATAGTCGCTCGATCGGCGCTCGACTTCAGCGGCTGTGGGCTGGCCCTGTTGCCGCCGCCCTGATCGCATCGATGCTGATCGTGCCATCTGCTGCCATTGCGAGCGATCCGTTGCCGGTCGCGCCGGGCCACGCCAAGACCGGAGTCGGAACCGCGGGCCCGAGCGGCGAGGTCGCGACACAGACCACCTCCCAGTTCGGAACCGGCGACGTGTTTGTCGCCGTGGGTAACGGGCAGATCCAGTGGCGCCATCCGGACGGCACCCTCAACGGCGCACGGGGGGACCCATCCCGATCTTCGCAGGCGTGATGGAGCATTTCATTCGCGCGCTTCGCGCACTTGACATGCGCGATGTGCCGCCGATACTGCTCCCATGACCGATCTCGACCGATCCTCGCTGAACGGGGCGCTCCGCGCGCTGGGCGATGTGCTCGGCTCGCGCGGGTATGCGTACGAGCTGGTCGTGGTCGGCGGCGCGGCCCTCCTGCTCCGCGGCACGGTCTCGCGCCCGACGAAGGACGGCGATGTCTTGGGCGAGCGCCGGCCCGACGGCTCGATCGCCCGCCTCGACGTGCTGCCCCCGGAGCTGGCACGGGCTGCCCTCGACGTGGCCCGGGCGTACGGTCTCGCTGACGACTGGCTCAACCTCGGGCCTGCCTCGCTGCTCGAGGGGCCACTGCCCGACGGCTTCGAGGAGCGCCTCGACCCGGTGGAGTTCGGAGCGCTGCGGCTGTGGGTCGCGGGGCGCGAGGACCTGGTCGCGCTCAAGCTCTGGGCGTCGGCCGACCGCTGGCCCGCGCCCGGGCGCCACCTCGCGGACCTTCAGGCCCTGGCACCGACCGCCGACGAGCTCCGGCGGGCTGCCGACTGGACACGGCTCCGGGACCCGTCCCCCGGGTACCGGGAGCTCCTCGCTGCCGTCCTGACACGACTCGGCGTGGGGGGGGCGGAAGATCATGCCGGGCGATAGGCTGCGGGCCGTCGCGCTCGGCCGGCTGGCGGCCCAGTGGACGGCCCTCGGCGGCCAGCTCGACGGCCCGTCCGAGACCGCGGTCGTGGACCTCGAGGCGCTGCTCACCACCACCGCCCGGCTCGGGCCCGAGGAGCCGCGCCTTGCCGAGGTCGCCCTGGCCTGGAGCATCCTCCACGGGACGGCGGTCAACGGCGCGCGCCTGCGAACCATGGCTGCGGAGCTCGGCGCAGCGGACGTGACGGCGGGGCTCGCGGCGGCCGTGCGGAGCGCGGGCGGACCGCCGTGGCCGCTGGCAGGCGCGAGTGTGGCGGCGGGAGCTTGGGACAGCATCGCGCCGCGGTCCGGCCTTGTCGTCGTCTACGACCTCGTCGCCCCAGCGCGGCTGGTCTGGCGCCTCCGGGCCGGCTTCGGCGTCAACGCGCGCGCCGACGTGCTCGCCGCGCTCCTCGTCGCGCGAGCACCGCTCTCGGTCGCCGACATCGCCACGTGGACGCGCTTCGGCAAGCGCACCGTTGCGGGCGCCATCGCCGACATGGCCCTCGCGGGGCTCGCCGACGTCGAGCGCACCGGGAACGCGGACCGCGTCCGGCTCGCGGATGGAGCCCCACTCCAGTCCTGGCTTCCGGCCATGGCCACAGCGGCCCGCGACGAGGCCTCACGGTGGCGGTGCGTGCTGGCCGCGCTCGACCTGGCCGAGCGGACCGAAGGCGCCCCGGACTCCGTCCGAGCCGTGGAGGGCCGCGCCTCGACCGACGAGTTGCGGGCCGCCCTGAGGGCGAGCGGCCTGCCGAGGCCGGACACGTCGGTCGTCGGGCCCGCGTTCGCCGCGTCGCTTGACGCGTGGCTCGAGGGGCTGGCGGAGGCGATCGCTCCGTAGGGCACCATCTCGTCGAGCCGGCAGGCGTTGGGCACCGGCGCCTCTACGACGAGGCATTTCCTCGGTGCCGGCGCGACGTTCCGAGATCACGGCTGTCGAGCGATCGGAACCTTCACGAAAATGATTGCGTCTCCACGCTCAACTCCGGTCGAGCGTGCCAGAACAGGTGTTCTAGTTAGCGCGAGTGGTGTCGGCGGCATGGCGCCTGGTGGCGCCTGACAGCTGGAATGCCAAGCATGTCGCCGCGAGTGGACGGGCCTCGATCGTCGTCCCGGTCCGCCGGGGGGGGCACCCTGAGTCTGCGCTCCCCCCCCTGCCACCGGCCACGATCAGCTTCCAAGCGGAGGCTCTGGTCCGCCCAGCAGGCCCTGCAAGAGATGCCGACTCGCTTCCGAAGGGATTGCTGTCAACTGTGGGCGCTCGCCCTGGCCGCCGTCGTCGTGCTCGTGCGTCTCACGCTGGCGCCCGGCCACCCCGGAATCCACCCGCCCGGCCAGCTGCTATGCCTTCTCCTCATGCCGTCCCTGTTCGCAACCGCGGGCGGGCGCAATCGGAGTCAGCCAGGGTCGCCAGTCGGCCATGTCTCGACCGAGGCCGCCCGGCCGAAGAGATAGCCCTGCCCGAAGCGAACGCCGATAGCAAGCAAGGCGGAGCGCTCGGAGTCGGTCTCGATACCCTCCGCGACCAGGCGCGCACCGAGCTCGGCCGCGAATCGATGGAAGCCCATGATGGCTGCCAGGCGCGCGGGATCGCGGTCGGCGCCCGAAACGAGGGATCGGTCAAGCTTGATCTCGTCCGGCTGAAGCTCGACACAATGGCGGAGGCTCGCGAATCCGGCTCCCGCATCGTCGATGCTCCAGCGGATGCCCGGAAAGCTCGTGAGGGCGGCCCGCAGCCCCCGGTAGTCGTCGATCTGGTCGCGCTCGGAGATTTCAAGCGTGAGCGATCGTTGGCTTCGTCCCAGAAGAGCGCGAAGGCCATTCGGCTCGAGGACGAGCGCTGGAGAGACGTTGACGGCCACGGGGACGTCGGGCGGGAGCCCACGTGCAGATCTCAACGCCATCGCGAGGGTCGCATGTTCGAGTTCTGGTGAAAGCCCGACTGCTGCCGCCTCGGCGAACCGTCGTTCAGGTGGAGCGTTGTCATCGAACCGGGTCAGCGCCTCGTACGCCACGGTGAGGCCATCATCGAGAGAGACGATCGGCTGGAACACGGCCCGGAATCGTTGATGGGCGATGACCGCCCGAATCTCGGCCCGCAGGACGTCGGACTTCTCCCGCTCGCGCAGGTCGGGTCCGAGCCGGGCAGACACGATGGCCCCGACCTCGGCGTACGTGCTCAGGTGACGCTCGAGCGCCGTGACCCCGGCTGGCTGGCAGGTCGAGAGAACCATGAGCCCACGGGTTTCGCGGGCTGTCCTGAGCGGCTGGTATGCGACCGCGGTGATCCCGGCACGGCTCAGCGCCAACCCGTAGCTTCCATCGACCTCGCGAGGGTCCCAGGGTTCGACCCACGCTCCCTGCCGGGCCCGACGCCGCAGGTAGCGCGCCCTCGTTGCCGGCAGGCGAACACCAGCTGTCAGAGTGGGCACCGAGAGCCCTTCGGCGGCGAACAGGAAGACCAGGCCCCCGGGTCCGAAGCCGAGGATACTCACGCGGTCGACATCAGGGAGATCCACGAGTTCGGTCGCAATCGCGCGGGCCTGGGCATCGAGCCCGAGCAGTGGGTCAAGCCCCTCGAGAGCCAGTTCGACGACGGCCCGCTCCCGCTGTTCGCGCGCCGCTCGGTCCTCGAGCCGGCGCTCCGAAGTCACATCGGTCGAGACGCCGATCAGACTCGAGACCGCCCCTGCCGCATCGCGGAGCGGCTCTACGACGGTCGCGAAGACACGCCCGGCAAGCGCGAGGTCGACGAAGACTCGCTCTCCGCGCAACGCGCGCTCGAACTGGGCGAGGAGCCGAGAGGTGCCGGATCCCAGCTCGTCGAAACGCCGTCCAACGAGCTCCTCGCTGGTGCGCCCAACGGCCGCAAGGCCGGCGCCACGGGCGAGAGTGATCGTCCCGGCCAGGTCGAGCGCCCAGACGATGACCGGTGCGCCGCCTACGACAGTGTCGAGCTCATGCCGCGTCCGCTGCAGTGCTTCTTCCGCAATCACCCGTGCGGTGACATCGCGGGCAATACCTTCGACAGCGACGACACGGCCGGCTCGATCAAGAACTGGCACGGCGAAGGACTCGAGCGCGGCATAGGTCCCGTCAGTCCGCCGCCAGCGCCAGGTGGTAGGACGGATCTCGCGCGGATCCGTGGGCGTCGACCGCATCTCACCCAGGTGGGCCGGATCGACGAGCCGGTATGCGAGCTCAGGATCCGCGTAGAGCTCCTCGGCCGTGACGCCGAGCAATCCTTCGACAGCCTGATTGACGAACTCGAGCCGCGGCGGGACGAGCCCGAAGCGATACACGACGTCAGGCAGGTGTTCGACGAGCCGTCGGAAGCGGATCCGCGTCCCGCGCGGGGCGTCCGGACGGAGGGATCCGGCGCCCCGCGCTGGACGGGCGCTCTCAAGGTGGGGCCCTGGAGCTGGCTTCGTTGCGGTCATCCGCGATGGCACTCCCCGTACTGCGGGACGTCGGCCTCTTCGGCGCGGCAGGCGCGGTGCCTGGGCTCGGGCCAGACAGGCGCGGGCGCCTGTCACAGAGTTGTAGCGGCCGAGGCCGCGCATGTCCAAGACGTGGATACGCTCGCTGCTATCCCACCAGGCTTATCGATCCCCCGGCGCACGCGGACAGACGACCCCGGGAGCGCTTTGGCGTCATGGCCCGGCAGATCGCCCTCGTCAGGCCCGTCGCCGCTCGCGCGTTGCAACCACGCGTCTGGGTGGTCTTGCTTCCGACACCGCCGACGCGCCCGACCTCCGCCGCCGCACCAGGTCAATGGCCCGCTGCACGACCTTCGTATGGAGACCCTCCAGCCACAGCACAGCGAGCACGAAGTCGGGGGCATCGACGAGCGTCACGCGTCTGAGGTCCTTGTGGGCCTGTCGGGCCATCGTCGGCGGCAGGATTGCGCTCCCGGCGCCATCTGCCGCGAGGGCGAGCATCGCGCTCAGCGCATTGGTCTCGATGACGATCTGGGGCGCAACGTCGCGCCCGGCGAACACATAGTCGAAACAGCTCCGGAGCCCGGTGCCCGGTCGGGTCACGATGAAGCGCTCATCGGCGAGGTCGCCAACGCTGACCGAATCCCTCCCAGCCAGCCGGTGATCCTGTGCGACCACGAGGGCATAGCGCTCGCGTCGGATGACGGTGTGGCCGAAGCCCGTCAGATCGATGCTGTCCGGCAGGGCAACCATCGCGAGGTCGAGCTCGCCTCGGCGGAGCCCCGTGAGTGACTCGGACGTGGACCACTCGACGATCGAGACCTCGACTCCGGGGTTCTCGATCGTGTAGTCGCTCAGGTACCTGACCATCTGGGGATCGGTCTGGTGCCACCACGATGTCCGCAGCACGCCGCGCATCCCCTGGTCGAACTCGCGCATCGCAACCGAGAGGCCCCTCAGCTCGGCCATCACGCGTCGCGCGCCAGCGAGGAATGCCTCGCCCGCGTCTGTTAGGGCGACATGCCGGCTCGTGCGCTCGAAGAGGCGGACGCCGAGCTCATCCTCAAGATGCCGGATCGCGGCCGAGACGGCCGGCTGCGCGACGTGGAGCTCGTTCGCCGCCCGCGTGAAGTTGCCGTGGCGGGCGACCGCGTCAACGAATTCGATCTGGCGGATATCCATGGCTCGCCACCCTCCGTGGCCTCATGTCCCCAGTCCGTTGATCCGATTGCACCGTACTCCTCGGTTTCCGGTCGCGCACTCCGGGAACTCGCACTCCTTGTGCGGACCGACACAGGAGTCACGCGCCGGTCGAGGGACCCTCCCGCTGCAGGCTCATGTGGCGTCGTCGCCGGCGCGGCGCGTCGCGGCTGACCCTCCATGTCGTCCCAGCCCCGTCCATCTCGCCCGGGCTGCAGGTCTCACCAACGCTCCGGGAATCGCGGCGTTGACGGGCGTTGACGGTCCCCGGCTTGTCCCGGTGGCGATAATTGCCGCGATGAGAGCGGCTGGGATCCGTGTCCCGGGTGGGCAGATCGAAGTGCTGGAGCTTCCGGCTCCGCCCCCACCCAGCGGCAACGAAGTGCTGATCGAGGTCAGAGCCGCCGGGATCGGGAACTGGGACGACCTCGTGCGGACCGGCGCATGGGACGTCGGCACAATCCCGCCGATGGCTCTGGGCGTGGAGGCGGCCGGCGTGGTGTCTGCGATTGGCGCCACGCAGACGCGGTTCGCCCTGGGAGACGAGGTCCTCGTCCATTCCGTGCCTATGCGCCACCACGGGGCCTGGGCGGAGTTGTTCCTGGCTCCAGGTGGTCACGTGGCGGCCAAGCCGGCCGGCCTCGACTGGGCCGTCGCGGGCGCCCTCCCGGTGCCAGCTCTTACGGCCAGCCAGGTCGTCATGCGCCTCGGTTGCGGGAGCAGCGACGAGGCGCTGATCCACGGGGCTGGCGGCGTGACCGGCGGGTTGCTGGTGGCGCTCGCGGCCGCGACCGGCTGTCGCGTCGTGGCCACCTGTTCACTCCGCGCCTCTGGACGCGTCCGCAGCTACGGTGCGAGCGCCGCGGTGGACTACCACGCCGCTGACTGGCCTTCGCAGGTGCTGCGCGCCTCGTCGGGGCGGTTCTCGGTGGTCGTCAACGCGGTGCGGGGCGCTTCCGCAGCGCTGCTGCGGCTGGTGGCCGATGAGGGACGCCTGGCCACCATAACTGGCGACCCGCCGCAGGGCGAGCGGGGCATCCTGGTGGTCGACGCTTACGTGGCCCCCGACGGGCCCGCGCTCGAGGCTGCCGTTGGGGAGCTTTTCGCACGGCGGCTGACCATCCCAATCGCCGGGGTCTATGGGCTCGGCGAGGCAACTGTCGGCTTTCAAACCGTCGTTCACGGTCATGCCGAGGGAGCGTGCGTCCTCGATCCGACCCGCTAGAACTTGAGGATCCTCGCCACCCACATGCGCCGCCCGCGACCGGGAAGGGACCTTCGTTGGAGACGCGCCCGCCGATGGGTCGGCCCGCGAGTCAGGCAACTGTCGCGCCGGGCGTCAACGAATTGGCCATAGGGTCCAGCGAGTGGGCGGGAGCGAAGCTGCATCCAAGGGGTCTCGTCAGACCCGTCCGATAGGGCGGCATGGGCAAGGCGCCTGACTCCGCGATCAAGCGCCCTCAGCCTTGATGCCAATGTCTGATCCCTCGATCGGGATGCGGATATTTGCGGCGTCCGCGCGTTCAACTCCTGTCGGGCGCGCCAGAACGCATGTTCTATTTGACTCTGCGGCACGTCCTGCACGCCAAACCGCAGCGACGGCTGTCACCAGGTCGGGTCAAACGCCACGTCGCCGGACGTATCGGCTGCATGGGCGACGGCCATCCCGTCCATGAGGGTCCGGTCCACGAGCAGCCTGCGGCCGAGGGCCGTCAGCTTCGCCCTACGATGTGCCACGAGAGTCTCGCGTCGGATGTGAGCTGGATACGCAGGCCGAGCCTCGGGAGGCTCTCGCGTGTCAACAACCTATTCGGGAATCACAGCCAGGACATCCGCGGCGACAGGATCCAGTGAACGGGGCCAGACGCCGCCGCTGCGAGGCCAGAGCGTTCGCTTCGGCGAATTCCGGCCCCTCGGGCTCAGTGGCCTGCCAGGATCAGGAGCATCGGGACGGCGATGGCCACGGCGACCGCGCCGAGGACTGCGAGCAGGACAGCCGTCAGGGCGAGTCGACGCAGCAGAAGCCCGAACAGAGCGCGGTCCCGTCGCAGGCCGGGGTTGTCCCGGAACCGCCAGCCGACGGCGAGTGCGCCCAACAGCAGCGCCGCCCCCGCTCCGGCCGCGATGAAGATCCCGCGCTCGGCAAGGCCCCCCGCCGCGCCGTGCGCTGACACGGACTGTTCGGCCAGGAACTCCTTTGCGGCGACCGCCGGGAGCACGAAGAGTGCGGGGACGACCGCCGCGAGCGCGAGAAGCCGGGCCGCCACTTGCAGCCGACGAGCCGACATGATCGGTTCCTCCAGTGGGTATGTGAGATGTGCCCCAAGCGCGCCGGTGAGAACGTCCATGACGAGGGCAGGTGACAGCGGCTCGTCGTCGAGCAGGGCCCGGAACTCGTCTCCGTAGCGCCGGCGCCAGCGCCCGGGATAGAGCTGAACGAGCGAGGACCGGCGGAGCGCGGGCATCAGGTCGCTCCCAGCCGGGCCAGCCCGGCATCCGTCAGCTGGCGGAACGCGGCGAGCTGCTCTGCGAGCACCGTGCGACCGAGCCCGGTCAGACGGTACGGGCGGCGCAGGTCCTCGGTCGGCAACGCCTCGATGAGGCCCCGCTCCTCGAGCCGGTGGAGGGCGCCGTACAGGGTCCCGGGCCCCAGGTGAACGCCGGCCAGGCGGACGATGTCCGCGATCATGGCGTGGCCGTGCTTCGGGCCACCGGCCAGGCTCGTGAGGATCAGCAGGCCGGGCTCCGGGGGCTGGCCACGGGCGGCGGGTTGACGCGGCATGGGCGCTCCTTCTTGGGTAGGTATCGTAGCACGTAGCATATCGTAGTACGTAGCTTTCTGCAAGAGCGCGGTTGTTGGGGCGGCCCGTTGTCGACGGACACGAACGTCGAGGACGGCGGTGGGGTGGACGGAGCCCGACCGCCCTAACACGACCAGCCCCGACATCTTGCCGTATTGACGTTATCCCGCTATGCTGGCGAAATGGCGGCCAAGAAGAAGGTGACCCTCTATGTCGACGAAGACGTGATGCGGGCGGCCCGCGTCCGTGCAGCCCGGACTGACAAGCGCGACTCGGAGGTGGTGGAGGAGGCGCTCCGGGCATACCTCGGCTTCGACGTCGTGGCGGGCGTGTGGGCGCGCAGCGACCTGGGCGAGGACGAGGCGATGCGCCTCGCGGTCGAGGAGACGCACGCGGCACGAGCCGAGAAGCGTGCCGCGCGCGGTTCTTGACACCAACGTCCTGGTCTCGGCGCTGATCAGCCCGGGCGGTCCCAGCGCAGCGCTCCTGCTCGAACTTCGCGCCGGCGCCTTCGAGCTCGTCGCCTCTCCGACGCTGCTGGCCGAGCTCCGCGAGGTCCTGGGGCGCGAGAAGTTCCGTCGGTACGTCGCTGAGGCCGAAGCCTTCGCGTACGTCGACCTCATCGGGCACGAAGCCACGATCCTCGATGACCCGACGCCGAGCGGTCGGCCGCTCAGCCTCGATCCCGACGACGAGTACCTGGTGGACCTCGCGCGGGCCGCCGCGGCCGACGTGCTCGTGTCCGGGGATGCACACCTGCTCGGCCTGCGCGATCGCCTGCCAGTCATGACCCCGGCCGAGTTCCTGGCCACGCTGGGCGGCTAGCCTTTCATCAGGCTACCCGGACCTCCCACGCGTCCTCAATCGGGATCGGGATATTTGTGGCGTCTCCACGCTCAACTCCTGTCGGGCGCGCCATTCCAACCTTTTCTGGCAGCGCCAGCGCCGATCCGTGCGCGTAGCGCTACGTCGCCACCGCCGAGGCTTCGTCGCCAATCGTCAGCCCCATCGTTGCTGCGATGTGCGGTCCATCAAGAGTCGGCCCGAAGAGCGTCGCCGAAGCCTGGGTGTGCTGCCAGAGCATCCCGAGGAAATAGAGCCCGGTGACGTCGGTCACGCCGCGGCGGTGCCGCGGCAGACCCTGGTCGTCGAGGATCGGCAAGTCGATCCAGCCGTAATCCGGGCGATAGCCTGTCGTCCAGATGACCGTGGAGACGCCAGCTGCCCCAAGGTTCAGCTCGGGCACCTCCGGCGGGGCGAAGTCAAGGCTGACCCGGTCGTCGACGGGCACGTCGATGCCGGCCAGCGCGATATACCGCTCGATCATCGGCTGAAGGCGTTCGCCGAAGAACGCATCGGCGCGGGCAAGGCTCACGGTGAGGCCGGGCGCCAGTCGGATTCGTTCTCCGTCCACACCGTCGACGCGCCCGAGCAGGGTCATGCCGCCCGCCGCCATCGCGCGGAGGTCGATGTCGTGTCCGCCTCGATGCCCGGAGAGCATGGGGTTCGCGGCGAACCGCAGGCGCGGGTCGGGCAGTGCTTCCGCGGTCGGCAGCGTGACGCCCAGCTCGGGGCCGTGGATCGCGAGGTCCCCGAGCCAGCGGAAGATGTCACGCCCGCGGTAGCGGCGCGGCGCGCGCGGGGCGCCTCCGACCGACAGGTAGACCTGGCGGCCGGCATCGGCCAGCTCTTCCGCGATTTGCACACCGGACTGACCGCTGCCGACGACGAGGACCGCGCCCGGCGGGATCGACGGCTCACTCCGATACGCGTGCGAGTGGAGCTGGGTGATCCGCTCCGGAAGCTCCGTCGCGACCGGCGGGAGCCGGGGGACGTGGTAGGGACCGGTGGCGACCACCACCTCGTTCGCGTCGATGTCGCCAGCGCTCGTTGTCAGGCGGTAGCCACCGCTCGGACGAGCGGCCAGCCTCGCGACCTCGGTCTCAAAGTGCACAGGGGCGTCGATCACGCCCGCGTAACCAGCGACGCGCCGGACGATCTCGTCGCGCGCCATGAAGCCGTCGGGATCGTCGCCGTCGTACGGCTGATCCGGAAACGAGGCGGTCCAGTTCGGGGTGACCAGACGGAACCGGTCCCAGCGGTCCTGCCAGCCACCGCCGAGGGTTGCCCGCCGCTCGAGCACGACGTGGTCGCGGCCCGACCGGCTGAGATGCCGGCTCATCGCGAGGCCGGCCTGGCCCGCGCCGACCACGACGGTCTGGGTGCGTCTTGGAACGCTCATCTCGACTCCTCTCGGTCGCTGTTCCTCGTCCAGGAAGTTCACGCTGGACCTCGGGGCGAGGAATGGGAAGTTCGATCCGCGAACTTGTCCCGTTGATGGGCGGTGGGACAATTCAACGATGAGGTCAAGCGGCGATTATTGCGCCTTCACGAAAGCCGTCGAGCACCTCGGCGACCGCTGGAGTCTCGTGATCGTGCGTGAGCTCTTCGTCCACGGCACGCTCGGCTTCAACGGCCTCGCGGATGGGCTGCCGGGGATCAGCCGGTCGGTCCTCGCGGCGCGGCTTCGGAAGCTCGAGGATCTCGAGGTGATCACCCGAGACATCGTGTCTCGGAGAGGGGTGCCGGGCTACCGCCTGACCCATGCCGGTCGGGAGCTCGAACCGGTCCTTCGCGGGCTCTGGGGCTGGTCGCTGCGGTTCGTCCCCGAGGACCCGGCAATGGCCGAACGAGACCCGGACATCGTCGTCATGTGGCTCAGCCGACGGATCGATGCCGGGAGGGCGCCCGAACGCCCGGTCGTGGTCGAGCTCGACATCGCGGGCACCGCGACCGGCCGGTTCTGGATCGTGCTCGAGCGCGGCCTCGATCCGTCGATCTGCGTCGAGGACCCGTGCCTTGGGGGTGATCGGTACGTATATGTCGAGGCGGATGTCTGCGTCCTGTACGCGATCGCCAGGGGAACTCGCGACTGGTCGTCGGCCATGGCGGACGGCACGGTGCGGTTCTTCGGTGAGCCATCGCTCGTTCGCACCCTGTCGACCTGGTTCCTTCCGGTCCGATTGGACGCCGCGCCGGATTCGATCGATGCCAGCCCGGTCGCGCCCGGGCGGCCACGCGCCCGGCGCGGAGGTGAGGCCAGATCACCCGGCGCGAAGGTCCGGGCGTGATCGCTCGCGTGCTGCGGGTCGATGTGCCCCAGGACCGGATCGATGCGGTCCTCGACGCATATCGCGAGGACGTCCGTCCGATCCATGCCGGAGGCTGCCGGTCTGCGCCAGCACTATGTGCTCGTGAACCGGGAGAGTGGCCGGATCGAGATCATCGGTGTGTGGGAGACAGCCGATTCCGTCGCCGGCATCGCACCGATGCTCGTGCCGGCGCGCCAGCGGCTCTGGGCACAGCTCGGGACGAGCCCACCGCTCGAGATCTTCGACGTCGCCGACGAGCTTCGCTGAGGGATCGGGACCTCGCTGCGGGGCCCGCTCGTGCGTTCCGTCCCCACGTTCCGCCCGGTCGCTCAGGCCGCCTGCACGGACCGCGACTCGTTGACGGCCCGTGGGGATCGGAAACTCCGATTCGTCAGGCTGTCCCCAGAGCCTCTACTTCGAGGTCATGCGCTCGATCGTGTCTGACGTCGCGATCTCCCGGCCGGCTTGCGGGCCGCGACCTCCACATGAACGTTGCCGAAGAACGCGTTCGGGTCATCACCCCAGCGGCGGACGTCGTCTCGTACCCGAAGCAGGCCCGCCGCATCCGTCAAGCCCGCGGCCACAGCGAACTCACCAAAGGGTCCGTCCAGTAGGGACACCATCATGGTGGCGTGCTCGCGGACGGCATCGGGCGTGCCCTTCGTGTCCGCGGACACGCTCGTCACCGTCTCAACGAAGCCCGCCTCATGAAGGATCTCCGGCAACCGCCTGCCGATCCCGATGTCGCTGCCCCGTCGTCGGTGCCATGCGGAGAACCATCGGTCGAAGTCACGCATGCCGTCCGTCTGTGCGCCCCAGACGACCGCTTCGGCATCGACGTCCCGGGCAGCGATCAAGCCCCCTGGGGCAAGGACGCGCCGTACCTCGCGGGCGGCCAACACGGCATCGGCCGCGAGGTGGATGAATAGATCGTTCTCGAACACAGCGTCGAACGTCTGGTCCCCGAACGGCAGGTGCAGCGCGTCCCCGATCTCGAAGCGCACGTTGGCCAGGCCCGCCGTCGTCGCGAGAGCCCTTGCCATCTCGATGTGTACCGCGTCGTGATCGATCCCAACGACATGGCCCGGTGCGACCGCGTCCGCCAGACCCACGGTGATGGTGCCAGGGCCGCAGCCGACGTCGAGCAGTCGCATCCCGCCCTGGAGGTACTGCAGCGCGAACGCAGCTTGGCGCTCGGCCGTTCGGCGCGCGTAGTCACGACTGAGCGCGGGGGTTACGCCGTGGGCTCGCTGGTCGTTCATCTATCGTCACCTCCTCGTGTTCAGCTGCGCGGTCGTCTCCGCCCCCACCTTGGATCGCGCGTTCGCCAGGTGGTGCTTCACCGTCGAGTGCGAAAGCCCGAGGCGATGGGGAGCTTCTCGCACGCGGGGCCGCCGCCGCGAAGATCGCGATCGAGCCGACAGTCTCAAGCTCCGCCCCGGCCAATGTTTCGAATGTTTCAGGATCCGTAAGAAGCGCGCCACATCGTGGCGGATGAGGCTGAGAATCCACAGTCATCAGCTCTATTGAGCATGCGAGCGTCGGAATCATCACCTGTAAGGCTCTCCGGAGCCTCTGGTGCACGCAGACGCGACACGACGGTCACACGTCCGTGAGCCGGCAGCCACCGACCCTCGTTGGTGGACTCCGGATCTCTGCCTACGAGGTCTTTCGAGAAGGCAAGGATGGACCTGACGACCGACTTGTGAGACGATTTCAGGTAGTCAGGGTCGGCTCGAGCGCCAAACGGGCCGTAGCGGCGATCCTGGGTGGGCAGCCCCTCGAAACGAGTAGCTGATAACTGTGCCCGTTTGTATCGGGCTTTCACGCTTGTAGCACTGCGCACAGGGCGGGAGACTTACGAAACAGCTGCTCTACCGCTGAGCTATGTCGGCGCCGATCAAGAATAGCCGATGCTCAGGGACATCACCTATTCGTGATCGAACAAGCACGCACGAGATCGTGCTCAAATCCCTGGCACAACGCTCGAACAGCTGATAACTGTACGGACGCGACACCGAGCTCCTCGCAGATGTCAGAACGCTCGTTCGATACCTGGCGCCGCTTCGCGCTCGACGACTCGCGCGCTTCTGGGCCCCCGTGTTGCACGTCCGACTCCTGTCGGGCGCGCCAGCACAGATGTTCTATTTGTGTGGGGTGCGAGCTCGGCGTCGGTCCGAGGGACCTAGCCCCTCCTTGAACTCAGCAATCGCTGCGCTTCCTGATGGTCAACCGCACGCCGAGGGAGTCCCGCCCGGCGGCGACGGCCCGTAGTGCATGAGGAACGGGTACTTGCGCGACGCACACTCGCCGCAGGCGACACGGCGGCCGATGGAGGTGCTCGCGGCGGCCGACGCAGGTGCTCGCCGCCTACGTCGCTGCTGGCGGGTCCGTCCAGGGCGCCGCCGAACTCGTAGGCATCTGGCCGAGCACGGTGAAGCGCCCCCTCGCCGACCTGCGTGCGCGCTCCGATCTCACCACCGAGCAGCTGATCTACTGCGGGCGTGGCGAGGGCTGGCTGGTGGTGCCGAGTCTGGAGCCTCGTTGAGAGACGCTGGAGGTCGCCCCAGCCCCGTCGCTGGAGGCTCGCCTCGTTTTGCCCGAGCTCTAGATCCGCCGACCAGCGGCGATCGAGAGCGACGCACCTGTGAGCACCGCTGCACCGGCAAGCATCACCCAACCGGTGAGATCGGGAGCAGTGCACGACGAGTAGCTCGTCGGGGTCACGACAGTCGTGCAACTGGCGTTCGCGGCCACGATCAGCCCGAGCGCAGTCGCGCCAGCCCCAATCAGAAGTCCAGCCACCGGCGCGAGGAGATGACGCGATCGAACGACCGCCGGCACGAAAGCCAAGGCCGGAAGCAAGCCGAGTGGGCCGACGAGGAGGGTAAGGAACCCCGATACCGCGCCCACGACCAGGCCCGAAAGCCACCCTGAGAGCTTCGAGGCTGGCCTGAAGGCCGCGTGAGCTGGCGTCGGTTCCACGGAGTAGCGCGTCTCGGATCCCGGAGCTGCGTCCGGAGACTGCCCTTGGTTGATGCGAGCGAGCAGCTCAACGCGCCCCGTGACCCCGAGCTTGGCGTAGATACTCGCGAGGTGACTTCGGACGGTTGCCTCCGAGATCGTGAACTTGGCCGCGATCTCGCGCGCCGCCAACCCGGTCACCGCAGCAGAGAGGATCTCGCGCTCGCGCTCTGAGAGGGGCGACAGGTCCAGCGGCCCGTGGCGCGAAGGCGCCGGCTGAGAGTCACTCACGACACCATCATCGTCCGAGATGGTGTCGAGCGTCATCCTTCGAACCGATGAAAGCTCAAGGTTGCCGGGCCTAGCGAGGACTAGGTGGCGCCCCGGTTATGGCGCGGCACTTGCCCCGACACCGATCATCTGCTGCCCGATGACCGTGTGGCCGTCGGAGGTGTAGACGGGGATGGTGCGAGGCTCGGAGTGGCCCCCGATCTGCAACGACGTCGGCGCGGGCTCGATCAGGTCGCGGCTGTAGACGTAGCCCACCTTGCCGTTGCTGGCGATGGCCGCGAGGAGGTCGGGCGTGCCGCGGTCGTTGGCGACCCCGTAGGTGAGCCCGTCCGCGTTGACGCCCCACTCGGTGTCCGTCACGCGGGAGTAGGTCGCGACGAGGCGCCAGCGCTCGCCCGCGCCCGCGGTGATCACCGTGGAGTGCTGGCCGGCGACGACGGCCAGGTGCCAGCCCATCTCGCCCGTGCCCGCGCTTGAGGCGTCGCATACGAGCGAGGCGCCGTCAGCGGTGAGGAAGGTCCCGGCCGTCAGGCACGCCAGCCTGATCTCGAGTTCCGTCGTGCCGGCCGGCGGTGCGCCGAGCTCAACCGTCTGGGTCCCCTCGCCCGTCACCGTGACGCTCGGCGCCAGAGGCGCTACGTCCGGGCTGCCGGGCAGGCGCAGGATGCCGGTCGCCGCCGCGGCCGCGGCGCCAGCCACGACCAGCAGCAGGCCCGCGGCGGCGCCCACAGCCAGGCGGCGTGCGGCGCGCTGGCGACGTGCGGGCGCGGCCTGGACATGGTCGATGAGCGCTTCGCGCAGTGCGCTCGCGTAGCGGTCGTCCATCTGCACGCTCATCACGGGGCTCCCGTCTGGTCGTAGGCGATTTGGAAGTCGGGCAGGGTCTTGCGGATGCGCTGCCTCGCGCGGTGCAGTCGCGTCTTGGCTCCTGCCGGGCTCAGGCCGAGGACCGCGGCCGCGTCCGCGATCGTGAAGTCCTCGAGCACCACCAGGGTCAGGAGCGCGACGTCCTCCTCCGAGAGCTGCCGCAGGGCGCGCTGGAGCCGGGGGTCAAGGTCGAGGTCGACGACGGTCTGGGCCACGTCTGCTGAGGCGGGCTCTCTACTTTCTCGAGGCAGTCTCGCCAGGAAGTCCCGGTAGCGGCGCCGTGCTCGCGTGGCGTTCCTCGCGAGGTTGGCCGTCGTGACCAGCAGCCACGGCAGGACCGAGCCGTTGACGATCCGAACGTCGTCCCGCCTGCGGAACAGCTCAAGGAAGGCCGAGGCGGACACGTCCTCCGCGTCAGGCCAGGAGTCCAGCAGCCGGACGGCCTGCCGGAACACGCGGTCCCGGTGCAGGTCGAAGATGGCGGCGAACGCCTGGGCATCGCCACCACGCGCCAGCGACCAGAGTCGCGCCTCGTCGTGATCCATCACCGCCACACCCCCGTAGTGTCCGCGGACGGCCGTCCCGGTTTCACTGTCGCCGATGAGTGGCATCAGTGGCGTGGG
Source organism: uncultured Chloroflexia bacterium (assembly GCA_963829295.1). GTDB lineage: Bacteria > Chloroflexota > Limnocylindria > Limnocylindrales > CSP1-4 > CAIXZV01. The sequence continues at coordinate 163,357 of CAWHHU010000001.1, forward strand.
CGTGCGACATGCGATGGTCGAGACCTACGGTCACCAGCCGGTGCGCCGGAAGCTACGCCTGTCGGGTGTCATTGGCGCAGGCTCGCGGACGATGGCTTGGTCGCGCAGGTGTAGCATCCGGGACGAATAGACCCCAGCGACAGCCTCGGCCACGCTCTTCGTGATGTCGAAGGGCCTGCAATCGCCTGAGCGAAGGGATGAGCCGGGCGTTCCGAAACGAAGGGCCGGCTACCACGAGCCGCCCACGGGTCGCGGCATCGCCACGCGGGGCAAGGGCTATGGCGGGGGCAGGCCGGCGATGGCCTGGATCGTCGGCGGCACCGCGGACGTGAACGTGAGAACGGCACCACGGCGAGCCCCGGGTTCCCCACAGTCGGTCCGTGACGCGGCCTGGAGGAGCACCGTCTGGCGATCCTTGGTCACGACGATCGTCCCCGTCGTATCGGAGCCGCACTCAGCCCACACGGTCAGTACCGACCGGGGATCAGTCGGCAGGACCGCCGCGGCGCCACTGCGGTCGGGCCCCGTCTCGGCGCCCTTGATCGCGAGCTCGGCATCGGTCGCGGGCCGCGCCGATGTCAGCAGCCCGCTCCAGTCGCGGACGGCCATCGTGGCGTCGGCGAGTCCCGCGCCATGCATCTCCACCGGGACCGGCTGCGGCAGCGGCGGGAATGATGTGGCGGCGGGGAGCGCCGGATCGCCGGAGCCCGGTCCGAAGTCGTCGGCCGTCGTGCGGCGCCCGTCGTCCCACTGCCGGTACCCAGTGCCCAGGACGACCCCGAGGTTCACCCCTCCCGGATCGGTGTCGAGACCGACACAGACCCGCCGGCCCATCGGCAGGTTGAAGTGGCCCGGACTGTCGGGGAGCTCACCCCATTCGCCCGTCGGGACGACGTCGCGGGTCACGACGGCCCAGACGCGGCCTCCGTAGCTCAACGTGGAGTTGAGGGTGTCGGTGGTGGTCCAGCCCACGAACGAGTACGGCACGTCGCCCGCGCATTGGGTCGCCGGGAACAGGCCGCTCGGCGCCGGCGAGGGGAAGGGCGAAGGCGACGGGGTCGGCGTCGCGGGCGGGGCCGAGGCCGGGTCGTAGACGAGGACGGATTCGATGACGAACCGCTCGAGACACGTCTGGCGGGCATCGGAGACGCACTCGCTGGCCCGGGAGTCGCCGAAGTGCCCGAGGACGACGATCGGAACCGGCGCAGGCGTCGTCTGCCCGAGCAGCCGTGGCTGGAGCTCGGCGGGCACCCACGGCGACAGGTGCGGGCCGGTCGCTCCCCGCGACGTGGTCATGTTGCCGTTGCGGATCAGGACCAGGGTCGACTCGTAGCGCTCGGTGATTCCGAACGCGCCGTCCTGGCAGTACAGCTCGAGATCTGCCGGTTGGTGACCTGGGTAGGGGCACGACCAAGCGGCACCGCTCGCGCTCCAGTACCCGCCCAGGGCGATCGTCCGGCTGCCGAGGTCGCCGGCATCCCGCGCCGCGATCGCCTGGCTGACCGTGTTGACGTCACGCCCAGCAACCGTCGGCACCGGCGGTGGCGACCACGCGGAGGCAGATGGCGGAGGGGAGACGGACTGGACCGAGATGGGTCCTGTCACGCAGCCCGCCGCGACGACGAGGACGAGCCCGAGCGCTGCGATCCGTGGCATCGATGCATCTCGACTGTACCCCTCGCGTCGTGTGCCAGATGGCGCCCACGCCGCCGTGCGAGCACGGTGGGGTATTGACGTTTCCGAGACGCGTCGCTGACGCCGAGGGTTTCGCGTCAGCCTCACAGCCCTACCTCAGCACCCGGTCCTCGTGGACCGGGCGCCCACCTGAGCCTGCTCGGTCGGGTCGATCACGCCGGCAGGCACCGGCACCCACGGCCTCGCATCAAGCCAGGCAGGGGCCAGATGCCCGGATGTGCCGGGAGTCAGCCCAGGCAGACCCGCAGGTCGTAGGCCCAGAACGCGAGGATCTCGCGGGCCACCAGGAGCAGCATCTCGCCGATCGGCTCGGGATCGGCGGCTGGGACAGTCAGGACATCGATGCCCGCGCTCGCGAAGGCGAGCTGCACCCGCGGCAGGTGGTACGCCTGGCTGACCACGATCACCTGCCCCGGGCCAGCCGCCCCGTCGCGGGCCTCCAGAATGGCCGACACGTTGGCGACGGTCGCCTCGGTCGAGTTGCCGGCCGGGTCGACCAGGATCGCCGCCGGATCGACTCCTTCGGCAACGGCGACGTCGCGCATGACTCGAGCCTCGTTGAACCCGTCGCTGCCATCACCACCGGACATGATGAGGAGCGGCACGAGGCTGCTCTGATAGAGCTGGACGCCGGTCCGGATACGGTCGGCCACCAGCGGCGATGGCTGCCCGGAGGCATACACCCGGGCCCCGAATATCACGGCCGCGTCGGCCGGCCGGCGGTAGTCGGTCGTGCCGAAGAACAGCATCTGCGCCAGGGGGAACACGACGGCCCAGGCACCGACGGCCACGGCGAGGGCGATCGCGCCGCGCGGGCCACCGACCGAGCGTCCGCTCCGCTCCCGGAGGGCCCCGAGCGCGAGGCTCACGAGCCCCAGGGCGATGAACAGCGACAGCGGAGCGTCGATGAACGGACGGACGTCACCCTCCGCCACGACCGAGTAGAAGCGGACGATGTCGCGGATCGCGAAGCCCGCGAACACGCCGCACGCCGCGGCGGCCGCCCAGCGGAGCTTCGGACCGGGTGCCGGGCGGATCGCCCAAGCCGCCAGCAACCCGCAGAACGCAGCCAACAGCAGCAGCCGCACGACCGACGGCAAGTCGCCAAGGTCGATCCACCATAGGCTGACATCGATGGTCCGGCCGCGGAGCTCACCAACCAGCCCGACGAGCGTGAAGGCGGCCAGGAACAAGGCCGCACTCCGCATGGCCAGAGCAGCGATGGTGGTCAGGCGCGCTCGCACGTTGGCCGGACGCCTCGGCTCGTCGCAATGTGACTCAACCGAAAGAGCGCGGGTGACCGGCACGGCGGAGCGCCCGCCGCGCGTCCGTGAGGCCACGGGCGTCTCCGCAACGCGGCCGATCGGCTGCGGGTTGGTGGCGGCTGGGTACAGCCTACGAGAGGATCGAACGCCGCCGCGACGCTCAGCCGCCAGCTGGCTTCATGGCCGCCGCGACCGCGAGCAGCTGGTCGAGCGTCACGTCTGCCTCGTTGCCGACCAGCGAAAGGCCATTCGAGCCGATCATCCACTGCAGCAGCAGCTCGCCCGAGGCGGGCTCGCGCAGGAGCACGCCCGGGCTGCCGCCGATCTGGACGGTCCGCCGCTCCGGGCCACCACCGATCAGTTGGCCGTTTGGGCCATGTCTGCGGGGTCGCAGGTCCGGCGGGGTTGTGGGCGATCGGGTTCTACGGAGCCAGCACGACAGGGACCGGGGTCCCCTGCTGGAGGTCAAGCACGACCCGGTCGCCGAGCGGGGCGGCGAGCGTGGCGGTCGCCGTGCGCCGTGCCCCGACGGCCGAGCACGCCTCGCCGAACGGCGCGACATGGGGATGCCGGGTAACGATGACCACGACCGCGAGATCGGACTCGACCGCCTCCGTCGTGTAGTCCTCCCCGCACGGCTTGTCTCCCGGATCGGGCGCACCCACAAAGGCGACGGTGAGTTCCGCTCCGCTGACCGACCCGCTGGCCGAGTCGATCGCGAGCCCGAGCCCCCAGCCGCCATCGTCAGGAGCGACGACCACAGGATTGGCGATCGCGACGCGCGTGACCTTGACCGCGGTGCCCTGCACCGTGAACTCCCAGATGGGCGCGGTCGCCGGTCCCCGAGAGGTCTGGATCGGCCCGGACGTCAGCACGGCGGCCGTCACCAGGAGCATCGTGCAGTCGGGGCAGGACGCTGCTGCCGTCCTCCCGATCGCGGCGAGGGCCTCCTGCGCCGACAGGAGGGGCACCTGCGTCGTCGACCCGTTCTGCCAGAGCACTTCGCCGTCCGGCGGCGTCGCGTCGGACAGCGGGCTGTCCACCGCGACCATCCCGGCCATGAGCGCGCGCTTGTTGTTGTCGCCCACGGCCTCCTCCCAGGCGCCAATCTGGCCCGTCAGCTCGCCGACCGGCGTGACGGCAGCGTGATCACCGGCGGCGGCCACCGCATCTGCCCACGCGGCGAGCACGGCTTGCGCCCGCTGATGAGCAGCGGCCGGGTCGGTGGCCCCGGGCCCAAACGCGCACCCAGCCACCGACATCGCGACCAGGAGCACGGATGCGTAGCGTCCAATCGCTCTCTGGTCCATGTCGGCTCCTAAGAGCCTGGCGACGGCGAGGACGCAGGCCCGAGGGTGCACGCCCGATTGGGCGGGAAGTCTGCGTTCAGACCGACATTGTCGAGCGCTCGCAGGGTGACACTCGTGGAGCACTCGCCCTGGGGCGCGCCCGCGACGCCGACGCTGTACGGCGCCAGCCAGGCGGCGACCGAGTAGCTCCCGGCCGGCAGGACGAGCGGGGTCGACATGTAGCCGCCGCCGTAGGTCGTCCCGTCCTGCCCCCCCGACGCGTCCCCCCGGACCATGCCCTCGTAGGCGGCGGCGCCGGCGTCGAACGTGACTCGGTAGAACGCGAGCACGTCTCCCGCGCAGCAGTCGAGCCCGTGGACGGTGGCCATCTGCCACAGCCGCGCGGGCTGGTAGTCCGCGGCCAGCTGGAGCGGATGGCTGTCGATGACCCTGCCCGTGGCGTCGTCGACGAGCCAGACGGTCTCGGGGCGTGCCGCGCTGGCTCCCGGCCCGGCGGCCTGCCCGAGCGACCGCACCAGCCACACGATGCTGTCGCCGGCGAGGTTCCAGCGCGGGTCGACGGTCGCGATGTCGCCGGACCTGAACGGCGCCCCGGTCAGCAGATCGTCGCCGAGCCCGATCGCGGCCGCGACCTGCGCGAGCGTCATGCTGGGCGTGATCGCCGTACCTGAGCTTTGGCCGCCGGTCTGCGGGGCCGTCACTGGCACGTCGTGACCGTCCGCCCAGGCGATCCGGTCGACGACGAAGGCCCTCGCGCACTGGGCCTGGGTCGCCGCGGCGCACTGCCATTGCCGGGCGTCGCCCGCGTGCCCGATGACCACGAGGGCAGCCGGCGCGCCGTTTGCGCCCCCCGGCAGCAGCGACCACACGTCCCCGCTCGTCTCGGTCATGAACCAGGGCGACAGGTTCGTCCCGGATGGCTGACTGCAGCTCATGCCGTTGGAGCCCTCCGGCTGGCAGAGCTGAGCTGTCGCACTGCTGTCGGTGAAGGCCACGAACCGGCACCAGGTCTCGAGCGGGCCGATGTACCGCCCGGGATACGGGCAGGAGGGGGTGAATTGGTCGAAGTAGCCGGCCACCGCGACGGCCTGGCCGTCGAGCTTGCTCGACTGGAGCAGGTCGACAGCATCGGTAACGCTGATCACCGGCAGGCCGGCAACCTCCGAAGGGAACGGCGCATCTGGCGTCAGGGGCGAGGAGCACGCGCCGAGAAGAGAGCCGATGAGGAGTGCAAGGATGCCGACGCGAGCCATGTCATCCCTTGCGATGAGCCGATGCCGATGCCGTTGCAACACTACTCGGACGAGCAACCCTGCCGATTGGTTCCGCGAAACGCCAATGGGCCTCAGCCAATCGCTGACCGCTAGTCGTCCGTCTGGGCTATGCCCTCGGCTCCGGCAGCCGCGGCGCGAGGATCCACACGAGCTGCGCCGTCGTCCCTGTCCCGACCTTGGACCGCGCATTCGCCAGGTGGTGCTTCACGGTCGAGTGCGACAGGCCCAGGCGGTTGGCAGCCGCCTTCTCCGACCCGGCGACGAGGACCACAACGACCTCGCGGTCGGTGGCGCTCTCGGCTGGGCGGGACGACCGGCGCCGGTCCCTACGGCCCCGTCTGTGCCTGGGCGAACCAGAGCGGAGACTGCGTCGTGCCGTTCTGCCCGACGAGCCCGAGCCCGCCGGCGAACAGGAACTCGGCGTCGGCGGTGCCCACCCCAGACCCTGTCCAGACCGGCATCTGGTCGGTCGATCCGGTGGCCCCGAGCGTCTGCCACGTGACGCCGTCGGACGAGACCCAGAAGGCCTCCTGGTCCCCGGTGGCGTAGGAGTCGCCGACGATCCGGGTGCCGTCCGATGCCCTCGGGATCACGGGGTCGCTGGCTGGCTTCGCCACCCCTGACCAGCGCTGTCCGTCGGGGGACGTCCAGCCATACGAGGCGTCGCGGCCGCCCCAGGCCACCATGCCGGCGCTCCCGACATAGACGGCTCGGATCTGGTCGCCGACGGCGGCCGCCGCGCCATCGACGATGGCCGGTTCCCACGTCATGCCGTCCGGAGAGACCCAGGCCGCAGGGGTCGTGTCGCTGTTGCCGGTCACACAGCACGTGGGTTGCACGCCACCGGTCGACCCGGTCAGCACGAACCCGGTTCCGACCGCGGCAACACCGGCGAACTGGGCGTCCGTGAAGTCGGCCGGCAGCGCCTCGCGCTGCCAGATCGCCCCGTCCGTCGTGGTCCAGATGGCCGGCTGGTCCCAGCTGGTGTCGCCGGCCAGGACCAGGAGGCTCCCGTTGGACGCAACGGCGTCGACCGTCAGGCCGGCCATAGCCGGCGGGGCGGCGGCGGCCGTCCAATGATGGCCATCGGTGGTGGTCCAGAAGGCGACCGGCGTGGGCGCGCAGACCTGGCCCTCGCCCTCGGGCGGCACGCACTTGGTCTCGCCCGAGACCCCGATCGCCACCAGCCCCGTGCCGACTGGGAGGACGTTCCCAATGCTTGACCAGCCGGACGCGGGGAGGTCGAGCATGGTCCGGGTCCAGGTCCGCCAGTCGGGCGACCACCAGGTCGCCGCCTGGATGCCGCCGTTGGCGTTCTGGAACGAGCCGACGGCGACGTACCCGCCCGTCCGCGACACGACGTCTGAGACGTTCTCGTACGGGGCCAAGAGCGCAGGCGCTGCCCAGCGGAGCGCGGTCCAATCGGCGCGGGCGCTGGGCAAGGGGGTCGCCGACGTGGTGGCCGCCGGTGACGCGTCGGCGTACGACGACGGCGAAGCGGCCGCGATCGACGGTCGCGACGCGCCAGGCGTGGCGCACGCGGCGACGAGCACGATGACGAAGGTAGCGGCGATGCGGCGCAATCACGACCCCTCGGGCAGCGAACCCGACAAGGCTACGACGAACTCCGACCTCATCGCGTTGCGCACGTGTCTGCTCCACGCCGCAGCCCGCCCTCGAGGTTCCGCGGCAGTTCGCTAGACCACTACTCATCCGCCTGAGGTCGGAGTAGCGGGCCTGCTCGACGGGTTGACCCCTTGGGCCCGGGCATGAACCACGCCGCACGAACCGACCCGTTCGTGCCGCAGGACCTTGCGTCCGGCCCGCGCCGCGCTCACGATGTCCGTGTGGTCGAGTCGCCGTTGTCACCGCACCACTCGGGTTCCTCCCGGTCGTGGCTCACGGGTCCGCGGGTCCTTGCGCTGATCGCCGCCTGGCTCGTGGTCGCCTTCCTGGCCGCTCCCTCCCTCGGTCTCTACTACGAAGCCCGGGCTTTCCTCTACCTGCTGCCACCCCTCGTCCTTGTCGACGGCTACGCCCTTTCGCACCCCCGTCGGGCGACCGCTGTTCTCGCCCTCATCGCCAGCGTCGTCGTGGTGCTCGCGATCGGCCTCGCCTGGGTGATCCCCAAGGCTGCCTCGGCCGCGACACGTTGACCGACGTGGCGCGGTCGCGACCGGCAGGGAGCCGCTACGGCTTCGGGCCGCTCGGGTAGACCCCGAGGATCGTCCCGGTCGCGTCGTCGATCACGATGTTGCCGCTCGGGTAGGGCACGCCGGCGCTGCTCCACGGCAGGTCGTGGAGGTTGAGGAAGTCCCCGGTGACCGACGCGACCCAGACGACGCGTCCCGGATCCGCCGAGACCGCCTGAGCCGGGACGCCGGGTTCGAGCGACGGGGCCGCGGCGGCGCGCACGGCCGATACGGACCGCACGATCGGGTCGACGTGGATCCCGGGGGCGGCAAGGTCGGGCGTCTGCTGGTCGAGGTAGTGGCGGGCGATCGCGGCGGCGCGGGCCGCCGGGGTCGTGGGCATGATGCCGTCGGCGACGCTCGCGGTGTAGCCGCTGTTGGCCGGGGGCAGGTCCGACCCGCGCGTCACCGCAACCGCGACAACCACTCCGGCGGCGAGGAGCGCGAGCGCCACCAGGGCCGCGATCACCCCGCTCCGACGGCTCCGTCGAACGCTTGAGCCTGCCATGCCCCCACCTCGTCGTTTCGTCAGCCGGACGCGTGAGACGACACCATTGTGGCGTCAGCCGAGTTCATCCAGAGGGTCCGACATCCGAATCGGAGCGGTCAGCGGGCGGCAGCGGCGCGGCGACCCACGAGGGCCGGGAGCGCAAGCGCGGTCGTGGCGATCACGAGGACGGCGAGCGCGGTCGGCAGCGTGTAGAGGATCGTCGCCACATCGAAGTCGGTGCCGCCGGTCGTCGGCAGCCCGACGATGAGCACGAAGGCCCAGAAGCCACCCACGAGCAGTGCGGGCGGAACAGCGAGGAGCCGCCACCGGCCGATCGGTTCGACCACGTCGAGCAGGAGCGCGAAGCACGCCGCTCCCGCCAGCCCGAGGACAAGGAGGGTCATCCCCATCCCGATCCAGGGCTGGGGTGCGAGGAGCCAGTCGCCCACCGCGATCGCAGATCCGATCGCGAAGACCAGCCCGAGGGCAACCGCCACCGCGGAGATCGCCAAGCCGATCCACCCGATCCGACGCACCTGCCCCATCGTCGCCCCCTTGTCTGCGCTCGGTCCCGCTCGGGCGTTGGCACTCTCGACGCCCAACGTGCCTCGCGGGCGGCGATCGTCTGCCGCCGGCCACGCCGCGTCAAGGTCTCGCAGTCACCGGTCTCGCAGTCACCGGTGTGGTAGAACGCCGGCTCCAACGCCAGATGGTGCGTCCGGTGACCCGGGAGCCCCGAGGGCATGGCCCAAACGACCGAATAGCCACCGCGGCTTGCCGCCGCCAGCCTTGGGGCAGACGGCGCGCTGGTCCGATCCGCACCGACTCCCGGGTCCCCCGCCGGGTACGTCCTTGCGCTGACGGAGTCAACGGGGGAGGTCTCGCGTCTGGTGGGGTCTACCACACGCACCAGCCGGGTCCTTGGCACCGGTGACCGCATGACCTGAGCGAGCTTGTCGTGGCGGAGTCGGCGGTGGACGATCGCAACCAGCGACCGTCGTTGAGCGTCAACGCTGCCGACGTCCCGGCGGGACCGTGCGCCGACAAGGGGGCGACGATGCGTCAGGGCATCGGGCCTGACCGGAGCTGAGGGCCGAGATGACGAGACCGATCGTCGGGATGGCTGCCGCCCTCCTGATCGCGGTGGCGATGAGCGGGCCGGTCGCAGCCCAGGACAACCGGGTGTTGCTGACCGTGTTGGGGCCGAGCGGACAGCTGCCGACCCCGCGGCCGGACTACACGCTGGAAGTGGGCGACGCCGCCTGGACGATTGACGCGACGACCGTCGGTGGGAACCTGATCAGCGTTGACGCCGCAGGCCCACTCGTCGTGCGCTTGCGCCTGCTCTCGACGTGCGCGCCGGTGGTGCGGTTCGTCGCCCAACCGGGGTCCGCGCACGTCATCGGGTTCCTCGGCGGCGGGGCATTCCGGGTCGAGGACTGGACCGCGAACGGGCTCGACGCGCTGGGTGGCTTTCCGGATGCCGGACCTCTCGTCTGCCCGCGGCTCCCGGACACGTCGACGGTGATCCCTGATGGGGCTCAGCCTGTCAGCCCTGCGTTGCCCCTGATCGGGGCTGTCCTCGTTCTCAGCGTCCTCGTTGTCGTTCGAAGGGTGAGCCACGGGCGAGCCATCAGAGGGGTTCGGTAGCCGGCAGCACCTCGTCGACGAGCGGACGCAGTGGCATCGGTGGCGGCGGACCGACCCTGACGACGGTGATCCTCCGGATCCAGCGACCCGTGGGACACCACCTCGCGATCGGACGAGTCTGCCTGGATCGGTTCTGACGGGGCTGGGATGGTCGCCACCCAGGACGGCGGTGTGACCTGGGTCCGCAGCCCAGCCGTCGGGCTGCCCGGGGCCCGCGTGCTGCTCCAGATGGCGGATTCGCAGCACAGCTGGGCCCCAGTGGGGATGAACGTCTGCCTGGACTTCAAGAGCAACTGTTCGAGCCGGACCGGCCTCTACGGCACCGCCGACGGTGGATCGACCTCGACCCAACTCTGGCCCGGGTGAGCGAGGCACGACGAGAGACCACGGCGATGTCGCGATGCGTGTCGGAGATGTCACATGGTGGTCATCGCTGCAGCGGTCGCAGATCCGGCGCCATCGGGCACGCCCGCGGCGTGGACTCGGCCACCGCCAAGCGCAAGGGCGAGCAGCACGAGGACGGCGACCACCAACGCGAGGAGGGTCCTCCGACTCTGCCTCCGGCGGCTCGGAGCCACCGCGACCCTGCCTGCGCTGCCCGCGAGCAGTCGCGGGCCGAGCCGTGGATTGTCCCGTCGCCAACGACGGAGGAGGTCGTCCCAGTACATCGGATCGCCTGGCCCATGCGGCCGTGCGCGCATGATCGTTCATCCCGGGCTCATACGGGTCAAGGGCGCAACGATCCGATCCGGTGCCACGACCGCACCCTCCCCGAGTGTTCGCCAATGTCACGCGCCGTCTCCGTCAGCCCGGATCGCCCGCCAAGACGACGCCCACCGCGTCGAGCATCAATCCAGGGCAACCGCCGGGCGGGATAGAGACGCACTCGGGAATGGCTTCCGCCGTCACGCGGAGGACAAGGGCCGGCGCCTGCTGGATCGGCACATGTTTCCAGTTGAGCGTGATGACGGAGGGGCCGCCGCGCGTGTCGGCCAAGCCCTCGAACGAGGGGCACGCGAAGGTCGATTGGCCGGGGATCTGGGCGGGGCAGGATGCGGCTAGCGGTCCGGCATCCCACGCCGCGACGAGAAACTCGCCGGTAGGCTCTGTCGCGGTCTTCAGCAGTTCAGCCGGCCGCCAGGCATGTTCGCCATTCACCGTCATCGGAAGGCCGTCGGGATACCTCGCACCGGTGAGCGCCGTGGGAGCCGGTACAGCGGTGGGGCTCGGCACGTCCGGCGCCAAGCGGCGGCCAGTGGCTAGGGAGCGTCGTCGTGTCGCTCACCGGGAACGAGACCTTGGCATTCAACGTGGCCGAGGTCGGCGGGAACGCAGCGGCCGTCCAGGTCCCCGCCCCCTGACGGCTGCTCGCCAGACGAGCCTCCGGCGCAAGGAGCCACGTCGCCTTGGGGTAGATCCGACGGTCCTGTGCGTGCGGTGCCACTGCCAAACCAACAGCTCCTGCCGGACCCACGGCGAGCTCATGACGGTCGGGCACTGGTCGAATCCCGACGGGACCGCCAAGCTGAGCACGAGGAGGAAGAAGTCATCAGGGTGGAGACCTGAATGTCGTGGGTTCGAGTCCCCCGGCCAGCCATCTTCTGTTCGTGGCGAGTCCGTTGAGCCTACCTTGGCCCGCCGGGTATCCCGGCATTGGCCACAGCGGGCCGCAGGTTTGGCTACGCCGTGGGCGACCCGGAGCGCCGGTCTCTCCCAGCGTCGGATTGGGCCTGTGCCCTCCACTTTGCATCCAGAGCCCGCAGCATCTCGTCGACGAGCGGACGCAGTGGCAACGGTGGCGGCGTACCGACCCCGACGACGGTGATCTTCCGGATCCGGCGACCCATGGGACACCACCTCGTGATCGGACGAGTCTGCTGCTGGAACGGGCGCAAAGTGCGTAGATCAGGCGCTCTCCCGCGAGATCAGAGCTCCACCGGCTCGTTCGACCGGTATTCGGATATTTATGGCATCCGCGCGTTCGAATCCTGTCGGGCACGCCATGCTGAGCTTCGGCTCCGAGGTCCGACGACGAGCGACCTGCCGCGACACCCCGGTTCGTCGACACTCAGCAGGAACCGCCACCATCGACGCGATACGCGAGGCTGTGACACCCACACAGCGAGGGCAGATATTTCAGATGTTTCAGGATCCGTAAGAGGCGCGCCTCACCCTGGCGGATGACGCTGGAAATCCACGGTTATCAGCTCTACTGAGCGTGCGAGCGTCGGAATCATCATCTGTAAGGCCTTCCAGGACTCCCTCGGGTGCACGCAGGCGACACGACGTCAACATGTCCGGGAGCCCTAATCCACCGTCCTTCCTGTGGACTCCGGATGCCTGTCTTCCGAGGCTTCCTTCGAGCATGCAAGGATGGACCTGACGACCGACTTGTGAGACGATCTCAGGTAGTCAGGGTCGGCTCGAGCGCAAAACGGGCCGTAGCGGCGATCCTAGACGGATACCCGCTCGGAACGAACAGCTGATAAGTGTGCCCGTTTGCATCGGGCATCCACGCTTGTAGCACTGCGCAGAGGGCGGGAGACTTACGAAACAGCTGCTCTACCGCTGAGCTATGTCGGCGCGAGGGCGAGTATAGGCGATGAGTCCAGGTCTCCCAACGTCGGCGGGGTCGCGCGCCCCACTGCGTGTCGGGCGCGCGTCAGCAACCTACGAGACCCGATCGAGGGCTGGGATGAGCGGCTCGCTGCGGCCAGCCGGCTCGCCTGAGAGACCGGCCCAGGCTGGGCGACACTCCGCCGATCGCGCGCCAGACCACGAGGTCGGAGACGGTCCTCGGCTTCATCGCCCTGTACGTGGCGATGTCGACCACGAAGGCGGCACGAATCGCGCTGGCGGGTCCTGAGTAAGGCCGCACATCCCCCGCAGCCGCTGAAGGTTCGCCCCGGTGTCCGCGGTCGGCGACATTGCCATGAGGCGCGCACACCCGACTGCTTCCTTGGGCCCGGCCCATCAATGACGTTTGTCCTTGATCTCTACAAACCGGGGCTCTAGAGTGGCCCCCGAGCGTTTGTTGGGATTCACAACAAAGGTTGCGAATCCCGTCTCGGAGGCGAACCGAAACCTGGGCACGCGAGGCGTGCGGTGCAATCCAGGTCGCGGCCCAGGACAGGCGGAATCTGGTCGCCGGAGCGGCCACCTGGTTGGTCGTGGTTCGCATCGAGGTCTGGGTTGCGCGTTGAGCCGACGTGCGCGTCGTACGTCGATGTCGTGCTGGAGGACGGTCCGCCTGGGGCAGCGTCGCTGCGCCGCGGCGGGAGGAAGGGGTGCCTGATGGACCACAGCGCTCATGATGCAGGACGCGCTATGACGCGCTCGTCAGCCTACCGCTGGAGGGGACGGCCGCTGATCGTCCGCCTGCTGGCGCTGCTCGCTGCCGTGGGCCTCATGATCCCCGCAGCGGCTCCAGCACGAGCGGCGCAGACGATCTCGATCATGCCGACCCAGCCGGTGATCCTGGTCGACAATGGCGACACGGCCGATGTCACGTATCGCGTGACGTTCACCGGCGATCCTGCGGACGCGCTCGACCGGGACATCAGCCTGACCATCACGACCGGGACCGCGCTCCAGGTGGGGGGCTCACCGGGCAACGCGCAGAACGTGACCACGCAGCTGTCCGGTGCCAAGACGACAATGGCTGCCGCCGCCACGACCATCGCCCAGGGACGGACATTCCTGTGGGCGGCTGCCGCGGCCGGTGACACGAACATCAAGGTCTCCAGCGTCGCCAACTTCTTCGTCGGCCAGACGCTCAACGTCGGCAACACGGAGCAAGTCACCATCACCGAGGTTGGCACGGCCGGCCAGACCGGAACCGGGCTCACGTTCACGCCGGCGCTCGCCAGCGACCACAGCCGGTTCCAAGTTGCCTCCGGCGTGACGCCGGCCGGAAGCACGACCCTTCGCCTCGCGAGCCTGGCGAACATCGCCGTTGGTCAGAGCCTCAGCATCGACAGCGGCGCGAACCAGGAGTCGGCCACCGTCGCCCAGGTGGGCGACGGTGGGGCAGCCCTGCTCGCGGCATCCGCCAGCGCTGGTGACACTAACCTCAAGGTCGACAGCGTGGACGGCTTCACCGCAGGTGGGACGATCTGGGTAGGCATGGGCACGGCGCAGGAGCGTTCCGTGATCGCCGCCGTCGGCACCGCGGGCGACAGCGGCACCGGGCTGAGCCTGACCGCCCCGCTCGCGAACGACCACGTCGTCGGCGAGCCAGCGACCGGCGACATCGCGGCCCTCTCTGCACCGCTCACGAAGGACCACTTCGTGAGCGCCGCCTTCGGCGGCACAGACGTGCCCGTCGTCAGTTCGACAGCGGCCGGCGCGACCAACATCAAGGTCGCCAGCACTGACGGCTTCTACGTCGGCCAGGCCATCAACATTGACACTGGCGTCAACCTTGAGCCCGCGACGATCACCACGATCGGCACCCCGGGCATCAGCGGCACGGGCTTCGACCTGGCAGCCCCGCTGACGAAGGATCACTCAGGCGCGGTGCCTGTGGTCCAGGCGGCGCCGGTCGCGGCCCCGGGCGCGACCAACGTCAAGCTCGACAGTGTCATGGGTTTCTATCCCGGAGACACGATCAACATCGGCAGCGGCGCGGATGCGGAATCGCACACCATCACCGCGGTCGGCACCGCCGGCCTGGCCGGAACCGGCGTCGACCTCGCGGATGCGCTGATCAATGAGCACTACGCGAGTGGGCAGGCGTCCGACACGCGCGTCCTGCAGTCCACCGCCCAATTTGGCTCGGACTACACAGTGGCCAATGACACGGTGGTCATCCCGGCCGGCAGCCCGTCCGGGACCGAGGTATCGATCCCGATCCACACGCTTCCCAACGCGAGCCCGTCGGTCGCGCTGACCATCAACACGACGGCAGCATGCACCGATGGTTGCGATGGCGTCACCGTCAACAACAGCGATCCGCCGACGGTCGTCATCAACGCCCACGGCTTCCCGTATCTCAATTCGTCCCTGCCGATCGACGAGCGCGTCAACGACCTGCTGTCCCGCATGTCGCCGCTCGAGAAGGCGGGCCAGATGACCCAGACGCTCATGTCGGTCGTCAACAACGGGTCGACCACCAACGAGTCGACCTACAACAACATCCGTGCCTGGGATCTGGGCTCGATCCTGTCCGGTGGGACGGATAACCCGACTCCCAACTCGCCCACGGGCTGGGCGGACTTGGTCGACGGCTTCCAGTACCGCGCCATGGCAACGCCCCTCCAAATCCCGTACATCTACGGCGAGGATACGATTCACGGCAACGCCCACATGGTCGGCGCCGTGATGTACCCGCACAACATCGGCATGGGCGCGACGCACGACCCCGAGCTGTCGTATCAGCAGGGCGTGATCACGGCGCAGGAGACGCGGTCGGCCGGCCCTCACTGGGGGTTCGGTCCCACCATCTGCGTCGATCGTGACATTCGCTGGGGACGCACGTACGAGTGCTACAGCGAGGATCCCGACCTGGTCAGCCTGATGGAGACCATCATCGGTGGCTACCAGGGCTCGAACCCCGACGACCTGTCGGGGATGCACATCCTGGCCTCGGCCAAGCACTTCGCCGGTGACGGCGCCACGCTCGACGGCCGCAACGCGGGCACCGACGTGATGAGCTCGGAGGAGTTCGAGCGCGTCGCCCTGGCGCCCTACGTGCCGGCGGTCCAGAAGTACCACACGGCAACGATCATGCCGTCCTACTCCAGCGTGCAGCTGGACGGCGCTTCGACGTCGACGCTGATGAGCGCCGACGGCGACCTGATGACGGGCTGGCTCAAGGACAAGATCGGCTTCGACGGGTTCCTGATCAGCGACTACAACGCGATCAACTCGATCCCGTCACCGAACCCGGTCCCGCTGCCGTCCCCGATCAACCAGAGCTATGCCTATCAGATCATGGTGTCCTTCAACGCGGGCATGGACATGGTGATGTCGCCCAACCAGCCGGCGTGGAAGAACTTCATCAACTACCTCCAGGAGCTCGTCGCCACGGGCAACGTGCCGCAGAGCCGCGTCGACGACGCTGTCGCGCGCATCCTGCGCCAGAAGTTCGCTCTCGGCCTGTTTGAGAACCCGTTCACGGATCGCTCGACACAGGACCAGATCGGATCGCCGGAGCACAAGGCATCGGCTCGCCAGGCGGCAGCTGAGTCACAGGTGCTCCTCAAGAACGACAACAACATCCTTCCGCTCAGCAAGACCGCCCACGTCTATCTGGCCGGCAGCAATGCCGACAACATCGTGAGCCAGGCTGGCGGGTGGTCGATCGGCTGGCAGAGCATTCCGGCGGGTGACGTGAGTGCGGTTGCACCGTACTTCACCACCATCCGCCAGGCGATCCAGGGCGTCGTCGGAGACGCCAACGTCACGTACAGCGCCACGGCGAGCTCGCCCGCCCCGGACGACTCGTATGACGTCGGCATCGTCGTCGTCGGCGAAGGTGCCTATGCGGAAGGCAGTGGCGACGTTCCGTCGGCACAGACGGATACCATCACCGCGGCCGACGCTGCGACCGTCGATGCCGTGTGTGGTGCCATGCCATGCATCGTGATGACGGTTTCAGGGCGACCGTTCATGATGACCGATGCCCAGTTCAACGAGGCCAGCGCGGTCGTCGCCTCCTGGTATCCGGGCAGCGAGGGCGAGGGCCTGGCCGACGTGCTGTTCGGCGACGCGGACTTCACCGGCCGGCTGCCGGTGACCTGGCCGACGAGCATCGCCCAGGAGCCGATCAACGTCGGCGACGCGAGCTACGACCCGCGCTATCCGTACGGCTGGGGCCTGCGGACCGGATCGAGCCACGACCGACTGCAGGACACGCGCGATCTGCTCGCCACAAGCGATTCGGATCCGCATGTCGCCGCAGCGGTCGACATCCTCGATGGGTTGCTGGCGGCGGACGTCTGGAACACGGATGGATCAGCCCGAGATCCGGGTGCCGTGCTCCGGGCGCTGCAGAGCGCGGCTGACGAGCTGAGCGCCACCGATGCCGCGCCGTATGCCGGCTCCGATGGCGTGGTGTCCGCGGCCCGCGACGTGGCGCAGACCAACGTCGTCCGCGACGGTGGCCCGAACGCGACGTACTCGCCGCTCATCGCCGACGCGGACCATGCGCTCGCCATCGGCGACCCGGGCGAGGCCGTCCGGCTCCTGACCGAGGCGTCCGGTGATGTGACGCCGCCGACGCTCGCGCCGGTGGTCGATCCCAACCCGCTGCTGCTCCACGGCACCGCCACCGCAACCCCCAACGCGAGCGACGAGTCCGGCGTGGCTTCCGAGAGCTGCGAGCCGGTGGATACCAGCAGCGTCGGCCTCAAAACGCTCACGTGCATGGCCACCGACACGTTCGGCAATACCGGCTACGCGGACGTCGAGTACAACGTGATCTACGACTTCAGCGGGTTCACTCGACCCGTGTCGAACCCGCCTGACATGAACAGCGCCAAGGCCGGCCAGACCGTTCCGCTCAAGTGGTGGATCGGCGACGTCAACGGTGAACCGGTCACCGATCTCTCGTCCATCACCGTGACCGCAGAGACGCTGGCGTGCAGTCTGGGGACGACGCCCGATCTATCCGTTGAGACCATCAACGGCGGGCTGGAGAACCTCGGCGATGGCTACTACCAGGCCGACTGGAAGACACCCAAGAGCTATGCCAAGTCCTGCAAGACGCTGAAGCTCGACCTCGGCGAAGGCCCGGGGATGGAGCGAACCGCCCTATTCGAGTTCCCGAAGTAGGGAAGGCCTCCCAGGGAGGCAGGGAGGAGGAGTGCTGCCGGATCGAGAGCACTCCTCCTCTCATTGTGTGGTCCGATGGGTGCCTTGACACAGCATAACTGGGCGCCCAGACTCATCACAAATGGGTGCACAAGCGGGTCGTCCCGACCCGGCGGCGTTCCACTACCGGCCGCGCGTCGCCGACGGCGAGCTCGCAACGCTGTTGCAGGCGACGGGCGCGGTGCTGGTCGAGGGACCGCGTGGCTGCGGCAAGACCGAGACCGCCCTTCGGGCCGCGGCAAGCGCCGTCCGACTGGACGTCGACGACCAGGCGCGCGCCGCTGGGCTGCTGTCCCCGGCTCTGCTGCTCGATGGTGCGCGACCGCGGCTGCTGGATGAGTGGCAGCTGGTGGCGGACGTCTGGAACCACGTCCGGCGCGAGGTGGACGCCAGCGGCGGCCGGCCAGGGCAGTTCATCCTGACCGGGTCGGCCGTTCCCGCCGACGACGCGACCCGCCACAGCGGCGCCCTGCGGTTCAGCCGCCTGCGCATGCGCCCGATGTCGCTGGCGGAGGCCGGCAGGTCAACGGGCGCCGTCTCGCTGACCGCCCTGCTGGCCGGCGAGGAACCGCGTGCCGGCGATCCAGGCCTCGCCATCCAGCAGATCGTCGAGCTGGTCGCGGCTGGCGGCTGGCCAGCCCTGCTGGAGCGACCCATGAATGCGTCGCTCGTGGCGCTCCGTGGGTACCTCGACGAGACGCGGCGCGTGGACCTCGGGCGCGTCGACGGGGTCGTCCGAGACCCCGAGAACGTGGGGCGCGTGCTGCGCTCCCTCGCCCGGCACATTGCCACGCAGGCCTCGGCGCGGTCGATCGCTGCGGACGTCGGGGGCTCGGAAGGCCCGATCGACCACCATACCGTCCTCAGCTACATCGCGGCCCTCGCCAGGGTGTTCATCGTCGAGGATCTCCCGGCATGGTCACCGGCGCTTCGCTCGCGAACGGTGCTCCGCAGCGCCCCGACCCGACATCTCGTCGATCCCTCACTGGCGGTGGCGGCGCTGGGCGCCGACCCGGACCGGTTGCTGCGGGATGTCGAAACGCTTGGGCTGCTGTTCGAGTCGCTCGTCGTGCGGGACCTTCGGATCTTCGCCCAGGCGGTCGACGCGACCGTCTTCCACTATCGGGACGCCACGGGCCTCGAGGCCGACGCCCTCGTCGAGCGGCGGGACGGGACATGGGCGGCCTTCGAGGTGAAGCTCGGGCCCCGAGCTGTGGACGACGCCGCACGCAGCCTGCTCCGGCTTGCCGACCGCGTCGACACGGCCCGCCACGGGAAGCCCGCGGCGTTGGTCGTGGTCACGGGCTGGGGCTACGGCTACCGTCGGCCCGACGGGGTGTGCGTGGTGCCGATCGGGGCGCTCGGCCCGTAGGGCCGTTGTTCCGCGGGGGTGTGCGAGCGGACGCCACTGTGCGGCGAAAGCGCGCAGGGTCGTGACCACGGACGCTAGATGGCGTCCCTCGGTGTGAATGTCGAGGTCATCGGCCAGGCGTAGGGCGCCGAGCATCCCGGCCCGTCGCGAGCCTCCCCCTGCGAGTCCCATCCTCGTCAAGGGGCCGTTCTCACCTACGAGATCCTTGCGAGCGTCGTGTGGGCCTGGGCCTGCATCGCGTCGCTTGAGGGGAGCGATCCGCCGATCTGGACATCGCTGATCGCGACGAAGACCGCACCCTTGAGCGCGTAGATGGCGATCCCGCCGATCGTCTGACCCTGGAGGCTGGCGCTCCCTTCGACGACGGCGGCGTCGACACCGGATTCGAAGCCCGGCAGCTCGGTCAGCGTGGGGTTGACGATGCCGGCCTGGGAAACACCCTGCTCGAGCTCTGCCTTGAAGGAAGGTTCCTCGGCCTGCGCTGTCGCGGCGTCCTTGGACTGTGCGACGAGGACCTCGAACACCACTCCTTCCTGGCTGTAGCTGCACAGCTTCCCGCCGCCGGCGGTCGTTGACTCATCACCCGAGCTGAACGTGGCGCCGGTGAGCGTCGAGGCCTCGGCGGCCGTCACCAGCTGACAGGGGTCGTACGACGTGGGTACCGCGCTGGCCGCGGACGAGGGCGACGCTGCCGTCGACGGCGAGGCAGCCGGCGAGGGGCTCGTGACGGATGGGGATGCGACCGGGCTGCTGCTCGCGGCCACGACCGAGGCCGCCTCGGATGGCGGGCTCGCCGGCGACGCGGATGGGCTGCTCGTTGCGCCGCTGCACGCAGCGAGCAGCACGCCGCCCAACAGGATCAGCACGCCGCCCCTCACCCGGGACGCGCGCCTGCGCGGAGCCACGAACATCAGGACCTCCCTACTCAGGCCACCGCCGACGACCTTGACGTCACTCCGACCGCCGGCGGCGTGGGACACGCTTGATGAAGCGGGATGTTGGCGCGGGCAGATACTGGCGGCAAGTTAAGAACTGTCAATGCATCGCCCATCTGCCGCGGCCGTGCCAAGGGTGCCTGGCCGTGGCCGCGATCGTCGCACGCGAGAGGGCGGTGCCGCGACTGGTCGGCGATGCACCGAACCACCCGTTCTCTCGAGCCTCGCATTGTTACTCGAGGGTTGGCGGGTCTGGCCCCGCTCGAGGACTCCGCGATCAAGCGCGAAAGCCGACGCTCGGGAACGCCGACGCTCGCGCAAGCCGATGACTTCGAGGGCCCGGGGTGGCTCCGAGGCGATCGGCACGCTATCCCGGGACCATCACCGAGTCCGGATCCCCCTCGAACCCGAGCCGGCCACGCGTCCCGAGGATCAGCACCATGGCGATCGCACCGAAGGCGAGCACGCCGATCCCAAGAAGCGGTGTCGAGCCCGTCGGGAGCATCGCGAGCGAGGCGTTGATGCTCGAGTGGGTGAGCATCGCGAGGAACAGGCTGCCTTTCGTGCGGTTGAACACCCACGTCATGAGGGGGGTGATGGCAACGACCATCGCAAAGAACAGAACAGCCGTCGTTGCGTCCGATCCGCCGTTCTCGGCGGTCCACTCGGGGACCAGGAACTGGGGAAGGTGCCACCCGGCCCACAACGCGCCCAGGAGGAGGGTCGCTGCGAGCGGTCCCATCGCGGTCTGCATCCTCGGAAGCGCGAAGCCGCGCCAGCCCGGCTCCTCGAACAATGGCCCGCTGAGCCAGCCGATGACGAGGTAGACGAGGAAGATGACCGGGATCTGGCCCAGCGACGCCGCGCCGAACGCGTCGACGCCGCCCGGTACGACAAGGGCCATCGCGATGCACGTCATCGGGATGCCAACGAGCGCGAGGAGGTACCAGCGAGCGCCGACGCGCCAGATGCGAACGCGAGCCACAAGCTCGCCGACCGCAGCCCGTCCGCCGAGGGCGGCCGCAACGATGATCGCGGCCACGGTCGGTCCGAGCGTCTGAAGCAGGATCACGAGCGCCGCCGGCAGCCTGAGGAGACCGTAGAGCAGTGCGAGCAGGAGCCAGGACACGCCATAGGCCACGCAGAAATAGGCGATGATCGGGTGAGTCCGGAGCGCCGCTGTCACGCCGGCCCGGCGTGACAGCACTCCTCCGATGGCGACCCCCTGGACCGGTCCTTCATGCGCCTGGGTCTGCATACCGCCCTCCATGTCCCGGGGTCGATGCGCCCGGACGAACGCCCGGCGATGAACCACCGGCCGTCAGCCGACACGCTGGGGAGCCCAAACCATGGATGCAAGCGCCGAGCGGCGTTGCGCGGAGGGCCGAGAGGCCCGGCATGTGCAGGTCCATGCCATCAGCCAGCCTGAGCGCCAGCTCCTCGCCGCCGCGCCGGCCGTCGGCGGTCAGCCTGGCCCCGGCGCCGTCGACCCGGGTGACGATCGCCGCTCGAACGCCTCGACGGCCGTCGGCAGCGTGGGGTAGATCCGCGCCTCGTCGATCGCCTCGAACAGGCGCCCGCGGGCGAGCTGGGCGCGGAACTCCACCTTCACTCGCGCCATCGCGAACGCCACGCTCCGGGCCGCCAGGTCATCGACCAGCGCCCGCAGCGCATCGGCCGCGGTCACGTCCAGCTCCACGATCGCCTCGGCGTTGAGCAGGAACCACTCGACCTTCACCGGCTGGGCATCGACGGCCTCGAGCGCGCGCGTGTGGAAGTCCTCCGCATTGGCGAAGCACAGCGGGGCGTCGTAGCGGAACACCAGCAGACCGGGGATCTGTTGGGCATCGGGATAATCCTCGATGTTGTGGAGCCCCGCCAGATCCGGGACCCGGCCGAGGACCGACGCCGGTGGCCGGGCGACGCGGGCGAACAGGTCCGCGACCGACAGCCCCACGGCAACCAGGATCCCGGCCAGCACGTCGAACGCCAGCACGCCCACCAGCGCCGCCAGCGCGAGCCCGACCTCCGAGGCCCGAAACGCGGCCAGCCGGCGCAGGGCCGCCAGATCGATCAGCTGGAGTGCCGCGTAGACCACGATCCCACCCAGGGCCGCCCTGGGGATGAGCGCGATCATGCCGGGTGCGACCAGCACGACCACGATCACGGACGCGGCGGCCACGAGACCTGCCGCCTGGCTGCGCGCGTGCATCGCCCTCAGGATTGCGGTCCGGGACCCGGATCCGGTGGGCGTGAAGCCGCCGGTCAGCCCGACCGCCACGTTGGCCGCCCCAAGCGCCAGGAGCTCGCGGTCGGGATCGATCGTCTCGCTGTTGTGGGCGGCAAACGCGCGACCGTTGAGCACCAGCTCCGAGTAGCCGACCAGCGCGATCGCGGCGGCCGACCCGAGCAGGGCCGTGACGTCCGATGTCCGGACCGCCGGGAGCGCCGCTGCCGGGAGCCCGCCCGGCACCGGTCCCACCAGGATGATGCCCTGCGACTCGAGGCCCATGATCGACACGACCAGCGTGGCGCCGGCCACGGCCAGCAGCGGGCCTGGCGCGAGCGGTGCCAGCCGCCGAAGGGCGAGGAGGAACCCCAGCACGCCGATCCCGAGGGCACCGGTCACCACCTGGACCTCGTCCAGGCGGCCACCCAGCTCGAGCACCTTGCCGATCGCTCCCTGTGCGGCCAGGTCGGTCCCGGTGAGGGTGCCCAGCTGCGAGCCGATCATGAGCAGCGCGACCCCCGCCATGTAGCCAACGAGGATGGGCTGGGATAGCAGGTCGGCCAGGAAGCCCATGCGGAGCACGAAGGCCGCGAGGCAGACGAGACCGACCAGGATCGTGAGCCCTGCCGTGAGCGACAGGTATCGCTGCGGGTCACCACCGGCCAGTGGCCCGACGGCCGCCGCCACCATGATCGCGGTCGCGGAATCGGGCCCGACCGAGAGCAGCCGCGAGCTGCCCAGCAGGGCATAGACGACCATCGCCGTGACCGCCACCCAAAGCCCGGTGGTGGCCGGAACGCCGGCCAGGTCGGCGTAGGCGAGGCACTGGGGCACGAGGTAGGCGGTGACCGCGACACCGGCCAGGACGTCCGCCCGGAGCCAGGACGCCCGGTAGCCGCGCAGCCTGGCGAGTCCGGGCGTGACATCGCCCGTCCCCCGCGCCCCGCGCTGGGCGCTCATCGGGCCAGCCGCGCGCTGCCGTCACCGACCATCGGCGCTCCTGTCGCTCGCCTGGGCGCGTCCCAGCAAATTGGGACCTTCGACCCTCCGAATCGCGAGCTTCCCGGTGCGATGGTAGGGCCACGCGAGGCTCGCGGCCCGATGGTACGAGCAGACCGACCGCCAGCTCCGACAGGCCGAACACCGCTCCGGATGACCTTCGAGGCACCGGATGACAGGAACCACCGGCCAACCGGAACCACCTGGCAGGGCCGCGAGCCCGCTGCTTTCCCTGACAGCCTCGGGTTGACGCGCGCCAACCCCCGGAACGCGAGAGAGCCGCGACCGTCGTCGCGGCTCCCGTGTGCTTCAGGCCGAAGATCTACCTGATGAGCTGGATCCCGAGGGCCTCGCCGTTGTTGACGGTGTCCGAGCCGACAGGCCCCTTCGTCACATAGCGGACGAACCAGCCCGCGATGCAGCCGTCGGAGCTGTTGCCGGTGACGAACGGGACGAGCGGCGTCCCGTAGGTCGGCGAGGTTTCCTGCGAGCACGGATCGTTGTGCGAGCTGCTCTTGGCGATGAAGTCGAGGTAGAGCGCGGCGATCCGGGTCACGTTGTACTTGGCATTGCTGCCGCTGCCGGTCGTGCAGTTCTCGTCGCAGATCGGGATGAGGACGACCTTGCCCTGCAGTCCCTTATCGGCGACGCCGTCCTGGATCTGCCCGAAGCAGTTGGCGCCGGTGTCCGTGCCGACCGGGTACGGGAAATACGGGAACTGGACCGATGGCGGGGACATGACCTCCCAGTAGCACTTCTGGCCGCTGGGCAGGGTGTTGGTGGGGTCGAGGTCGAGGATCATGAACGAGCCGCCGCCCGTCTTGCACAGGGGGATGACGTACTCGGTTCCGTCCGGGTGCGTGCCGGCGGGGGAGCCGGGGTTGCTCATGTACCACAGCGGCGGCTTCGAGGGATCGTCAAAGGGCTGCAGGTTGCCGTTCTGGGCGCAATCCCTGGGGCTGGTCGGCAGGATCAGGGGCAGGAACTTGCCGCCCGTGAGTCGGCCGGTGACCGCGGTGGCGTCGGCCGACGCCGTGAACTCGCTGATGCCGATGGCCCGGGCGAAGGTCGTCCCGAAGGCCTGGCTGCCGCCGACGGCCACACCCTGCGCGGACGTCGGGATGGTGCCGTCGCCGACCTTGGCGGCCGCGGCACGGTCGGTCGTCACGACATTGAGGGGGGTCAGCATGTCGCCGGTCACATTCGTGTAGTAGCCGTCCCACGAGTCCAGGAAGTCGGCGGTCGACATGTCGTCCATGGCGCCTGCCACGTCACTGTCGGTCAACGTGGCGCCACCGAGGTTCTCGGCCAGCACCGTGGCGCCGGCGTTGGCCACCGCATCGGCGGCATTCTGTGAAACTCGCTGGTGCGCATAGGCGTTGCCCGCCTCGACCACGAGCGAGACTCCGGCGATGATCGCGATCATGGCGAGCGCGACCACGACGATGATCTGGCCGTGCTCTTCGCGGGCTCGACCGCGTACGCGATGACTGAAGAGGGACATGGTGGCTCCCTTGGGTCCGGTCCGGTCCCAGCGCGGATGGCTCATGGCTGCTTTGGGCACTGCGCGGCGGTTGGGAACGTCGTGTTCGGGCACTGGTACTCGATGCTGAGCACCGACTTCGCCCTGAACGTCACGCCGCTGGCGAAGAGGATGTTGCTGATGAACGGTGTGATCGGGTGGTACGTCGCCTCGAACGACACGACCGCGAGGCAGTCGACGGCCACCAGGTCGCAGGGCCGCGACGTGTCCGGGGTCCCGTCGTTCGCCATCTGGTAGAAATCGACGTTGACGCTCGGATCGTCGAGCTCGACGATGGCCGTCTCGCTCTTGGCACGCGCGACGATCGTCGGCACGTCCTGGTTGACGATCGCCGTCCGGGCGCCCTCACGCGCGGCGTTGGTCAGCGTGTTGTAGGCGAACACCGCCCGCCCGAGATCGAACAGCGAGATCAGGAGCAGCAGGAAGATGGGGATGACCAGCGCGAACTCCACCAGCGCCTGACCACGGTGGCCGGCCTTTCCAGCGGTGACGCGACGCGGGAGACCGATCATGGCTGGTCTACCAGGATGTTGCTGTTACACAGGGCCGTCTGGCCGGGCCCGCCGGTGATCGACTGGGCGGTGATCGTAAAGTTACCGTTCGGGGCGCCGGCTGCCCGCTGGACGGTCCCGGTGAAGTTGTTGGGAGCGCCCTGCCAGATCGCATTGGCATTGTCGAACTTCTCGCCCAGCAGGCTGGGGACGGGGCAGTAGCCGACATTGACCGTGATGTACCCGGTCTTGGTTGTCGTGACCGCTCCTGTCGGTGCGGGGTAGGTGACCGTGAGCGAGACATCGAACGTGCCGGCCGTGTTGTACGTGTGGGTCGGCGTCTTTCCGGTTCCCGTGCCGCCATCGCCGAACGTCCAGGCGTAGCTCGTGCCTCCGGTCGTGGAGGCGTCGGTGAAGGCCACCGTGTCTCCGCGATCGATGACCTGGACGTCGGAGGTGAAGTTGACCTCGGACTCGCCGACGACGGTCACAACCATCGTGGCTGTGCTGCTGCCGTACGCGTTGGTAGCGGTCATCGACACGTCGTAGGTGCAGGATGCTGTGAGGCATGAGTACGTGTGCACGTCATCCTGATTGGTCGACGTTCCCAGATCACCGAAGTCCCATGCCCATGCGCTCGCGGGGCCCCCGCCAGACGTGTCCCTGAAGTCAACGGTGACGTCCGGCCCGATCACGTTCAGCGGGTCCGGCGACACGACCAGGGAGTTGGCGATGAATGCGGCCGCGGGGGGAATGCCCGGCCCGCCGCCGCCACCGCCGGAGAACGCGGTCGAACCCTGCTCAACCGGGAAATTCGACTCGGCGGTCAGCACGACCGATCCGCCCAGGATGTTGGAGATCACCGGTGTGATGACGTGAAACGTGCAGCTGATCTGCACCTTCACTTGATCGCCCAGGCCCGTCGCCGATCCGTCGGCGTTGGTGTCCGAGAAGGTCGGGTCGGGAACGACGGGCACGCCGCCCAATTCCGGCAGCGTGCAGTTGATCGCCGAGGCGTCAGCCAGGATCTGGTTCTTGTATTGATCCTGATCGGTGGTGTTGGGCGTCGCGCCCCACGAGTCTGGGCTGTTCGCCGCGAAGTTGGCGGCGATCCGGGCCATGTTTTGCACGTTGATGTAGCCGAGATACACGCGGCCAAAGTCGAGCGCGACCAGGGTCAGGAGCAGGATGACCGGCAGGGTCAGCGCGAACTCGACCAGGCTCTGGCCCAGGGAGCGGCCCTCGGCGTGGAGCGGCGCGAGGATTCGTCGGAGCTGCGTGGGGAGCATGTGGACCCTTGCTGCGGCGATGACTGAGCAAGATGCTCGGGGTCACGGCTTACAGCCTCGCTTGAAATGGTGCGTGCACGCATAGCCCATCGGTCCTCACGCCCGGGGGCGAAGAAGTACCGGGTGAACATGGAAGAGCGGAGGGTGAATGCCCTCCGCCTGCGGTGTTTCCCTCCCAGGTGCGTCGACCACAGGATCAGGCAATGTCTGGGCTCAGGATGCTGAGATCAGGGAACGCATGGAGTGCCGGGCACCGTACACGCTGCATCCAGTCGCAACGTTCCCGGACCCTCGGCCTGCAGACCCTCCTGGTTGATTGTCGAGCCACCGGTGTATTGGATGGTCCAGGCCCAGATCTGCCCGATGTACCCGCCCGAACTCGAGTTTCCGGAGACGGTGACGTTGTCGCTCGGGGCGTACTGAACGCCCGCCAGATACAGACCGGTCCCACCGGCCAGATTGATGGTCGTGTTGTGCTTCTCCACGACATTTGTGCATGTCACGTCCGGGAACGGAACAACCACCGGGCATCGCGGATCAGGAGGAACGATCACCGTCATCAGGACCCCTGGCGTTGTGTTGGTCTCAACCGGATTGTTGCCGTAGTCGAGCGCCGCCGTCGCCTCGCGGCCCCCGGGGTTTCCGTACCTCGATCCGGCATTGAGGGCGACGACTTGCTCCAACGACGAACTGCCGCCGCCCGTACGGTTCTTGAACTGCGAGCTTGAGTCCTCGGGAAACACAAGCGCGACGCCATCACTGTCCGGGGTGTACCCCCCAATGACGCTGCCTTGGACATCCAAACCGTCGTCGAAGAAATACAGGCCAGGTTCGAG
Organism: uncultured Chloroflexia bacterium; assembly: GCA_963829295.1. Taxonomy (GTDB): domain Bacteria; phylum Chloroflexota; class Limnocylindria; order Limnocylindrales; family CSP1-4; genus CAIXZV01. Next base: position 190,743 of record CAWHHU010000001.1, read on the forward strand.
GACGGCGAGCGTGCCGTTGTTTACCGATACCCCGCCGCTGTACACACCTGCCTGGTAGCAGGTGATCTTCGTCATGTCCGGCACATCCGGTGGCCCAGTGATTACGGGGACCGCTGGCGCGTAATTGGCGTTGGCGAGGATGTCGGTCGCGATCGACTCGCATCGGGTCGCGTTTGTGTCCACGGCGCCGGTGGGCGGTGTCGAACCCTTCTGCGGAACGCGGTATGCGGGGTCCGGGATCAACGAGAAGATCTGTGATCCGGGTGGGTTTGAACCCCAGAGCGGCGGATTCGCCGGGTCGTAGTAGTCCATGTGATAACCGGAGTCGAGGAACAGCTCACTGTTGGTCCCGGAGTACGTCATGTTCGCGTTCGTGCCCACGTCACCCGTGATGACGTGGACCTGAGTCCCACCATCAACCCGCAGTGATCGGACGCCGGGGATGGTCGCTGCCGACGGTGGTCTCAGCGTCACGATGGTGTAGGCGCTGCTGAAGTCCATCCCCGCCACGGACGTCACGGCCACCGAGTACTGGTTGAATCCGAGGATCCGGGCGAACGTCAGAGAAAACGTCGGGTCGGCGAAGTTGACTTGGACGGAACGATCCGGATCGCACGTCGCACACGATGCGGCCGACGGAAGCGGGGTGACGATCGTGAAGGTATACGGCAGCGCGGCAAGCACGCAGTCCGACCTGGACGAAGTCACGGGGGTGCAGGTTGCCGTGTCGTTCAGCTGCTTTTCGACGGACGCCTGGACATCCTGCATGGCCTTCGCGTACTGGGTCGATGTGACAGCCCGAGACCCGATCACTTGCAGGTCCTGAGCGCCTGCCAGCGAGGCTTGATCTGCCCAGGTTCGGTAGGCGCGTCGTGCCGCGTACACGTTGGAGACGTCAATGGCGATCGCCGCGATCGCGAAGAGCGCAACCACCATCAGCGCGAACAGTGGCAGGATCTGCCCACGTTCGGAGCAATTCATCCCGCGTACGGCTCCATCCGGTACGTCGCTGTCGACGAGATGTTGCCGCTTACCAGCGGGAAGAATATGGGGACCGTAGCCTCAACACTGATCGACACCCAGACCACGTCAGCGTTTGTGCTTGGGCCGGGTGGACAGCCGACCGTCGAGTCAGAAGCCCCTACGTCCGCGCTGACAGTCCCGTAGCTGCCCGCGAAAGGAGTGGCCGCTTCAAGAGTCCTCGTCGCGTCTTCGATGTTGGATTCGATTGTGGTCTCGGATCCCGTGCACTCAACCGTCGCCGCGTACCGCCCAGCATCGCGGGCGATCTGGTTCAGCGTGTTCTGATCCCAGAAGAAGATGCCGAACTGGATGACCCCTCCGAGGACAAGCATGAACACAGGGATGACAATGGCGAACTCCGCGAGCGCTTGACCCCGTCGCTGATCGCGATGCCGCATCTCGCTGAACATGCCCCGCCTTCCGGGCGTCCGTCGCAGGAAGTCGAGCGCGACCACACCCAGTACCCCCGGCGGCACCTGCAAGTACTATCAGGGCCGGACCTTGCAGGGGTGTTTGCAGCCGGGTCGCGCAGCTGGGGATCGCCTGGTTCGGGGTCGGGTCGATCCCCGTGGTGCTCGAACCGCTAGTTCTGAGCGGTCGCGGCAGCCCGCCCCGGGGCGCCCTTGGCAGCCAGGGCGTTCAGGCGGCGACGCTGCGACCAGACGCTGATATATGCCGCGGAGACGATGGCAACCGCTGGAGCGATCCACGCAGGCAGGGCCAGCGTGAAGGCAACCATCGCGGCGCACATCCAACCGGTGAGGAACCAAAGGACGACGAGGCCAATCCGAGGAAGCATGCCCAGAATGGTCACCACGTCTTCCTCGACGTGCAATAGCCGATCGGTCCGTAGACCCCCCGGACGTTTGGAGACCGCAAGTGAGTGTGACGGTCCGTCGGGACCAGTGCGTCCCCGGTGATGAGGACGCCCGCTCGACACTGGATCGAGCGGCGTTTCGATTTCCGGCGGATGGCACCCGTCGCCGGCCAGGCCGGACGCGTGGCAGCCGCTTAGCGGATAAGTTGCACCGCCAGCTGCTGGAACTCCGTCCCTTTGGTCGCGGTCGTCGGGCCGAGGAAGAACTCCTTGCGCCAGACGCCCTCGATGTCCTTGCCGCCATCGCAGGCGGTCAGCTGGAAGCCGGCAAAGCCGATGATGTGGTACCAGGCATTGGACCCGGTCCCACCGGCGACGTCCCACACCGGCACGGTCACGGTGACCTTGTTGTCGATGTAGTAGGAGCAGTCGGCCGCGACCTTGTTGCCGGGCAGGCTGCCGATCCGGTCGATCGGGTTGGCGTCGGTCGAGGTTCCGCCATCGACCGCATCGCAGCAGCCGAAGCTGTTGGACGGCGGACCGATCTCCTCCTGGAGGAACGGCTTGTCTTCGCGGCAGCCGTCGGTCGTGCTCATGCCCAGGCCGTAGCCATCGCACTTGCCGACTGCCCCGAACTTGAGCCAGCCGAAGCCGCCCGGGACGTTGAGGTTCCCCGGGGTCAGGTGCTGCGGCTCGCACGCTGGACTCGACCCAACCTCCCCTGTGCAAAACGGGTAGTTCTCGAAGAATGCCTCAGCGATCCCGGCTGGAAACACGTCGCCGCTGGGGCCGCCGGCCGCGAACCCGCCGCGCGCCGTGGCGGAGGACGAGGCGGTCATCGAGCCCATGCCGACGATGCCCAAGAAGTAGGTGCCGAAGGTCCGGCTGGTGGAAACAGTCACGCCAACGGTGTTGGGTGGCGGCCCGGCCCCGGGTGCGCCATCGCCGACGTAGCCCAGGATGTTGCCTGCGTCGTCGGTGTAGGCCGGCCCATCCGGCCCACCGAACGTGATCGGATCGCTGCCGTTGGCGGCAGCCGTGGTGATCATCGCCGCCTTCACATTGGCGTCGGTGCCGTTGACGGTATCGCTGTCGATCCATTCGGCGACGATCCGGGCGCCGGCGAGGGCCGCGAAGTCCGAGGTGTTCTGAGAGTCGCGACGCTGTGACAGCGCATTGCCTCCATCGATGACGAGACCAACGGCGAGGATGAGCACCGTTGCCGAAAGGGCGAACAGGGCGAGGACCTGACCCCGCTCGCCAAGAGCTTTGCCGGTGAGTCGGTTCATCTCGGGTTCCTCAATTGACAAACATGGTGGCCGACCCGGACAGGGTCCGGACGCCGAACAGCTGGCTGATCACGGGGGTAAGGGGCTCGAACGCAGCGGTGACGCGGACCGAGATCACATCCCCGGGGGCGTGGTTGGAGCACGTCGTCCCGGTCCACTCGCCCGTTGGAGGCGTGCCGTCGGGTGGCGCCAGGACGCAGCTCATGCTGGCGCTGTCGACGGTGCCGAAGGGCGCCATCATCCGATCCGCGGCCGTCGCGATGTCAGCTAGCAGCACCGCGTCGTTGGCCGGGCAGACTGGGCCGCCCAAGGTGCCGCAGGCGGCGTCTGTGCTGCCCCGGTAGCTCGCCTCCACGCTCCCCAGGCGGGCGCCCTCGCGTGCCGCCTGCGACAGCGTGGAGCTCAGGTATACGAATCGCCCGACGTCGATGACGCCAGACAGCATGAACAGGAAGATCGGGATCACCAGCGCGAACTCCACGAGAGCCTGACCCGGGGCACGGCGTCCGCGACGCAAAAACGTGGGTAGGGAGCCCTGGTTGCTCATGTGTTTACCTGGCGGCTGACGGAGCTTGTTCCCCCAGCGTTCGTGACCTGGAGGGTCACCGTGTAGGTCTTGTTGTTCTTGGGGAACTCGTGTGTTGGGTTCTGCGCATTGGTCACGCTGCCATCCCCGAAGTCCCACAGCCAGTTGGTGATCGGGCAGCCTGGGTCGTAGCTCGACGCGTCGGAGAAGTCGACGGTCTGGCTCGGATTGCCGTACGGGAGGCCGTGCGAGAAGGCCGCGATCGGCCGTGCGCATGCGGCCGGTGTCGGCGTGGGCGTCGGTGTCGGCGTGGGCGTCGGTGTCGGTGTCGGGCCGGGCGTGGGCGTCGGTGTCGGCGTTGGTGTTGGCGTAGGCCCGGGCGGCGGGACGGTCACCGTGCGCGAGGTGGTCAGCGACCCGCCCTGGTTGGTGACCTCGAGCGTGATGGTGTACGTGTCGCCCGCGGCGTAGGTGTGGGTCGTGGGCACCGTGCCGCCGACGCCCGTCTCGTCGTCACCGAAGTTGTAGTTGTAGCCGGAGATGGCACACAACCCGGAGTCGGGTTGCGAGCCTGACGGGTCGAGGGTGACCGACAGGTCGCTGATTGACACGGTGAACGTCGCCATCGTGGGCGCGGCGCACCCGCTCGGGTTCGAGCCACCCGGGTCCGCGGCTGAGTTGAGGACGGCGACCGTCGACGCCGTGCTGATGTGGAGGTCGTTGTTGAAGAACCCGCCGATGAATGGCGTGAAGAACTGGAACGGGACGGTCAGGGAGACCGTGAGCGTGTTGCCAGCCCCGGCCCCGCCCGGGGACTCCTCGCACGGGATCGTCGCGCCTGCCGGGGTGTCGCATTGCGTGCCCAGGTTCTCGGGATAGGTCAGGACATCCTGCTGCCCACCCTGGCTCTGCGCGTCGCGCTCCGCATTCGCGCGCGCCAGCATCCCGGCCGTGTCGAGTGGGTTGGTGGCCCCGTAGTTGGCCGCCTCGCGAACAGCGTTGTTGAGCTGCACGTTGGTGAAGAAGATGCGGCCGAAGTCCACGGCGATCAGGAGCAGCAGCATGAACACGGGGAGCACGAGCGCGAACTCGACCATGGACTGGCCGCGACCGTGGATCCAGCGCGGGCGGCGCGATGCTGAGGCGGACCTCGGCGGCGCGCCCGGTGGTTCGGCGTTGAGCGGACGCGGGGTTCCCGGCGCGCGCTGACGCGCTGGGCTGAGCTTCAGGACGGCTCTGCGCGCGCCGTCACGGCGTACGCGAACCAAGGCCCTCACGGGCCCGAAAGGCGACATCGACGTTTCCCCCGGCGATGCAAGGTGTGGCTATGACAGCAGGACGATGCGACCGTGACCTTGCAGCAAACCTTGCGACGTTGACCGGAAGCCACGTGACGTTGACCGGGCGCCACGTCTCGAAGCCGAGTCCCATGACCGGACCCGGACCCCGGTCCTGGGTCTCCTCCCTTGGCCTCAGGTCTCTTCGGCGCGCTCCCCGGGCAGGTGGACGGTCAGCGTCGCGCCGCGGCCCGGAACGTGGGGCTCCAGCACCAGATCACCGGCCATCGCCCGGCACAGCTCGCGCGAGACGTACAGGCCGAGGCCCGAGCCCTCCCCGGTGGGACGCGCCGCGCCGCGCTCGAACCGCCGGAACAGGCGGGCGCGGTCGCTCTGGCTGACCCCGGGTCCGTGGTCGGCGATCGTGATCGCCACGTCCTCCTCGGCCTCGTCGACGCTGACTGTGACTTCGATCGGGGAGCGCCCGCCGTAGCCCACCGCGTTGTCCAGGATGGCCCACAGCACCTGGTCCAGCTGATCGGGATCGGCGAGGGCGAGCCAGCCCTCAGACCGGTCGTCGAGCGAGAACGCAACGTCGGTCGCGCCCAGCGCCTCCCAGGTCCGCCGCACGCGGGGTCCGGGGGCGAACACCTCCTGGAGGGGCCGCAGCGCGCCCGACGCGATCCGGCTCACCGTGAGCAGCTGACGGACCATCCGGGACAGGCGGTCTGCCTGCTCGGTGATGATCGTCAGGCGGCGATCGGGGGCCTCGGCGGCCAGCTGGTCGGCATACCCGTGGATGCTGGCGAGCGGCGTCTGCAGGTTGTGCGACACGCCGCGCAGGAAGTCGTCCTTGGCCTCGTCGAGCTCGACCAGGCGGCGGTTCTGATCCTCCACCCGGGCATAGAGCTGGGCGTTGCCGATGGCGGCCGAGACCTCGATCGCGAACAGGTCGAACAGGTCCTGATCGGCGCGCTCCCAGGTGCGGGTGGGCGGGACGTGGCCCACGGCGACACCCAGGGTCTCGCCGCCGGCGACGAGCTCGGCGCGAACCTGGCGCAGCTCGCCCGGGACGATCTCCTCCTCGGGGACCTCGCTCGGATCCACGAGGCGGACGGCGCAGTCGATCATCCCGAACGCCGCCCGGGCCTGTTCGCCGGCGCGCCGGGCAAGGACCTCGGGACGCTCGCGGAGGGTCGCCTCCTCGAGCGCCTCGAGGATGCGACGAAGCTCGCGGTTGCGCCGCTCGAGGTCGCCCGCGAGGCGGTTGTGGCTGTCGGCGAGGCGACTGATCTCGTCGTCGCCGGGTACCTCGAGCCGTGTCGCGAGGTCGCCTGCGGACACCCGGTCCACCGACGCGGCGATCGCCCGCAACGGCGCCCCGAGGTCGGCGACGAGCAGCGCCGCGAGCAGGACGGCGAACACGATGGCGATCGTGGCCGCCAGCAGCAGCACCCGCGTGAGGGTGGCATTCGGGTCGCTGACGCCGTTGATGATCAGGACCACGATGCCGAAGCCGGCCACGGGCAGGACGGCAGCCGCGATCAGCGCGATGGTGAGCCGGGTGCGGAAGCCGACCCCGGGGCCCCGGTAGATCGACTGCAGACCGGCTCGGCGCTCCGGATCCTCGCGACCTCCGGTGCGGTCGTCATCGGTCATGTCCCGCCGCTCCACTTCACGGCTGGCATGTCACGGCTGGCATGTCACAGCTGGGGCGGCCCGGACGCGCTCACCAGCCGGTACCCGATGCCCCTGACCGTCAGCAGGTGGACGGGCTTGTTGGGATCGGTCTCGACCTTCTGGCGCAGCCGGCGCATCGTCACCCACACGTAGCTCGGGTCGGCGTCCTCGGTGTCGGCCCACCCGCGCACCAGCAGCGTCTCGGTGGGAACGGTCTGGCCCAGGTTGGCCGCCAACGCGTAGAGCAGCCGCGATTCGGTGGGCGTGAGCGAGACGGTGTTGCCGGCGACGATGGCCTCGCGGCGATGGAGCTCGAGCGACAGGTTGGGCCCGAGGTCAAGCCGCTGGCGCGGGACGCGGTCGCCCAGCCGGCGCAGGACACGCGTCACCCGTGCCCGAAGCTCCGGGTAGTGGTAGGGCTTGGTGACGTAGTCCTCGGCGACCTCGTCGAGGAGGTCCGCCTTGGAGTCGGCGGTGTCGATGGCCGACAGGACGATGATCGGCAGGTCGGCTCTGGCCTTGACCTCGCGAGCGAGCGTGAGGCCGTCCATCCGCGGCATGAGCATGTCGATGATCAGCAGGTCCGGCCACGACTGGTTCAGGCGGCGAAGAGCCTCGTCCCCGTCGCGTGCGGTCTGGACGTCATAGCCGTCGGCGCGCAGCTGCTCGGCGAGGATGACGAGCAGGTTCGGGTCGTCATCCACGATCAGGATCCGGGGCGCCGTGACGCCGTACGGGGCGGATCCGCCGTGCAGCATGGCTGGCTCCTGTCTCGCGCGCTGGTCCGGTGCGGGTCGGCCCACCGTTCCCAAGCAGGCCCCCCGGCCGACGTCCCCCCGGTCGACCTCCCTCGGCCGACGCCCCGAGGATAGCAGCGAGCTCCGGGGCTCTTCAGCGCTCGGCGGAGCGTCGGTTGTCGTGGCGCCATCCAGCCCCGCGCTCGATCACGGTCCCGGTTGCGAGGTAACGACGTTGCCGTGGACCGTTCACATTTCGATCAGCCACTCGCCGGGCGAGTGTCGGCGACCCGACGCCTGCATCTGTGTCAAGACGGTTGATAGACGCCGTGGTTGCGGCACGACGCGTTGGGCCCCTCACTCTCGGAATGCTGGCGACACAGCCTCGATCTCCATGCGTGACAGGCCTACCTCGCGCGCGACCGATTGCCACGCCGCAACCGCGGAACGGACCTCGTTCACGATGTCGCGCGCCGCGGCCGGGGTCAGCCGGCAGAAGGGCGCGGTCTCGCTGATGGCAACCTCGACATCGGGATCCCTGGTCGCAAGCCCGACAGCAACGTCGTGTTGCGACATTTCAGGCATCGGGTTGAGGTCATAGGCGGGAGCGAGGCGCCACCCGGCAGGGGTCCGCAAGAATCCGTGATTGCGCAGATGGTCATCGCGATGACCGGTCACGATGTTGAACACGAGCCGGCGGAACAGTTGCGCGAGATCCTCGTCAATGTGACCGGGTGCCCCGTTCAGGTCGATGGCCTCGGCGATCTCGGAGTATGAGGATGGCTCCCGGTCCCGCTTGCCGAGCATCGTCATGGCCGACGCGAACAGACGTCGCCCGTTCCCCTCGCGGTCAAAGCGACGCGCGAGGAACGTGTTGTACGGGCCGGACAACATCCGAAGGTCGGCCTCCGGGACATCGATCCCCGCGTGTGCGGCGAGGCGATTCAGAACGTATTCCCAGCCGCCCATGTCTCTACGGTCGTTGTGCGACGGGAACTTCGCAAACCACAGCGCGCCCGCCGCATCACGGAGGTTCGCCTTGGGGCGGGCACCACCCATCGGGCTGCCGGGGCGAGAAGATGCCGCAGCGCGTCCCGGATGGCGGACTGATCATCATGACGTGGGTCGTCGATGATCCGAGCTGCGTGCTCCAGCTCCCGAAGGTCCGCGAGCGGCGGCACGGAACCCGGAGTGTCGTCGAGGAACGGGGAACCTGCCGCGGGCGCGGCAAAGCGGAGCGCGCCCATGCGCAGCTCATCGCTGACGCCGAGCAGATAGTCCCACTCGCCGAGCGGCCGGGCCCGTCGGCCCTCTGCCCTTGCCCGGTCCTGCTCCCGGTAGTCGAGCAGGATTTGCCCCCATCGGTCAGGCGAGGCGTCGGTGAACACGGGCGCGAGCTGGTGGCCTTGCTCCGGATACTGCGGCTGAATGGTCTGTTCGTAGTGGCTCGGGTCGAGCCGGAAGGCGGCGGGATCAGACCACCATTCCGTGGCGTAGACGAAGCCGATCGGGCTGTCAGGCGCACGACCGACGGGCCGGAGTGTGCCGACGACGCGGCACGGACCGAGGTCGCGTGCGTCGAGGAAGACGGCGGCAGCGTCCAGCCTCGACATCAGCGCAACGAGCGCGAGGGACGCGGCAGGGCGGCGTCCTGAAGCTGGCGGCCGAGGACGTCATCCCGGGCGACTGCACCGAGGTCGTCGACCAGCCCGAGAACGCCAAGCACCCGCACGAGCACGCCCAGGCTGACACTCGTGTCGCCGCGCTCCAGGCGGTAGATCGTCATCCTAGAGGTGTCGGCGCGCTCGGCAAGCTCCGCTGCGGGCATACGTCGGCGTTCTCGGGCAAGTCGAACCCGCGCGCCCAGCTCTGAGGCCGCGCGCTGCTGCCGTGGGTAGAGTGGCTTCGACTTCTTAATGTCTCATATGCTAGACGCAACGCCGCGTTGTGTCAATGTTATGAGACACGAGCTTTGATCTGCGAGAGGCGGTGTACTTCGGCCCACCAGGGTCGCAGGAGCCGCCTCGCCTGTCTGCCGCGGAGTCCCGCCCCGCAGGCGGACGATGCCAACCGTCCTTGACGCACGAGGTCGCGGTGCGGTCGATGACGCCCCTGGTCACGGGTCCCCTACACTTCGGCCGATGTCCGACCTGCCCATTCGGCCATACGCGCGCCTGCCGGCCGCGTTCCACCCCTGGGATCCGCGCGCGGTCGAGGTGGCGACGGCCGTGTCCCGACTCATCGGCTCCGCCTGTCCGGGCGTGGAGGTCGACCATGTCGGCAGCTCGGCCGTCCCGGGCCTGCCCGGCAAGAACGTCGTCGACCTGGGCATCGAGGCGGATCCTGACGAGATCCCCGGCCTCACCGACGCGCTGCTCTCCCTGGGCTTCCAGCGGCAGACCGGCCTCGCCGCGTTCCCGCCCACGCGGCCGCTGCTGCTGGGTGTCGTCGAGCACGACGGGACGCCGTACCGGATCCACCTCCATGTGATGCCGCCCGCCCGCCACGAGCTGGCCGAGCTGCGCGGCTTTCGGGATGCGCTCCGCGCCGACGCTGCGCTGCGGGACGCGTATGCGGCCGAGAAGCAACGGATCGTGGATGAGGCACCCGATGGCGAGGCGAACCTGCTGTACACGGTCCGCAAGGGCGACTTCGTCCAGGAAGCGCTACACGCGCGAGGGATCCGGCGCGGTCCGGCCGATGCTCCCAGGCCGCTGGCCCCGGGGGCCACGATCGGCATCCTGGGTGGCGGGCAGCTGGGCCGGATGCTCGGGTTCGCGGCCCGCGGGATGGGCTTCCGCATGATCGCGCTCGACCCGGATCCGCACTGCCCGACGGCCGCGGTTGCGGACGAGATCGTGGTGGGCGCGTACGACGACGTCGATGCGGCCCGCCGGCTGGCATCGACGGCGGACGTGGTCACCTACGAGCTGGAGCACGTGGGCCTCGAGGCGGCCGCCGCTGCCTCGGAGATCTCCCCCTTGCGGCCGGGGCTGGCCGCGCTGCGGGCCACCCAGGATCGGCTGGCCGAGCGCCGCGCCATCCGGGACCTGGGCGAATTGACGGCGCCGTGGCGCGAGGTCCGCGGAGCCGCCGAGGCTCGGGCCGCGGCGGATGCCCTCGGCTATCCGGTGAGGCTCAAGGTGCCGCTGGGTGGGTACGACGGTCGGAGCCAGGTCCGGATGACGGCACCGGACGAGGTGGCGGACGCCGTGGCCAGGCTGGGCGGCGACGCGGGGAGCCCGCTGCTGCTGGAGCAGGAGATCGACTTCGAGGCCGAGCTGTCCGTCGTGTGCGCCCGCGATCGAGACGGCCGGACGCTCAGCTTCCCGATCTCGCGCAACCTCCACGACGAGGGCGAGCTCATCGAGAGCGTCGCGCCGGCCCCGGTCCACCCGCTGGTCGCAGCCGATGCCGCCGAGATCGCCGACAGCCTCGCCCGTGGCCTCGATCACGTGGGGCTGCTGACGGTCGAGCTGTTCCAGCTCCGCGGTGGGGGGCTGATGATCAACGAGCTCGCCCCGCGCGTGCACAACTCGGGCCACTGGACGATCGAGGGCTGCGTCACGTCGCAGTTCGATCAGCACATCCGGGCGATCGCCGGGCTGCCGCTCGGCTCGGTCAGGCCACACGGGGTGGCGGCGATGGTCAACCTGCTCGGCACAGGCCGTGACCGACCGGCCAGGCTGGCCGGCCTGGACCGCGCGCTGGAGGACCCCGACGTGCACGTGCACGTGTACGACAAGCAGCGCGTGTTCGAGCGACGCAAGATGGGGCACGTGACGGTGATCGGCCGCGACGCGGACGAGGCGCTCGACCGGGCGCGGCGCGCACGCGAGGCCATGACCTGGGTATGAGGCAATGACCGGGGCGTGAGGAGCCGGGAGGCAAGGATCTGGGAGGGCCCGTGGTGAGCAATTCGCGGCCGGTGGTCGGCATCGTGGGGGGCAGCCGCTCCGACTTCCCGGTGCTGGAGAAGGCGGTCGCCGTCCTCGAGGAGCTGGGGGTGCCCTGCGAGCTGCGCGTCGTGTCGGCGCATCGAACGCCCGACCACCTGTTTCGCTACGCGGAGACGGCGGCGGGTCGCGGGCTTCGGGTGATCATCGCCGGCGCGGGTGGGGCCGCCCACCTGCCGGGGATGCTGGCGGCCAAGACGGCGCTGCCGGTGATCGGGGTGCCGGTGCCGACCCAGCACCTGGGCGGGCTCGACTCGCTGCTGTCGATCGTCCAGATGCCGCGCGGGATCCCGGTTGCGACCGTGGCCATCGGCAACGCGGAGAATGCGGCGCTGCTGGCGGCGGCGATCCTCGCCCTGTCCGATGCAGGCCTGGCGGAGCGGCTGGCGGCCCGGCGAGCCGCGCAGACCGACGCCGTGATGGGCGACCCGTCGAACGTGGAGCCGCTCCCGGGCTGAGGGTGTGGCCCTGGCGGGGAGCGATCCCCGGCGCCCTGCGATCGGTCGTCGAGGCGCCGATCCCCGATCCGACGCTCCCACACCGCGCGACCGATAGACTCGGAGGCGCGATGGACGACGAACGCTGGGAACGCGGCATGCCCGTGCTCGATCGGCAGCCGGTTACGCCCGTGCTCGATCGGCAGCCCGCTGCGCCCGTCGGCGGCGGTCTGCCACCGAGCCTCGCCGCGCTGCCGCCCAGAAGCGTGCCCGAGCTGGATCCCACACCACTCCAGAAGCACTACGTGCTGCTCTCGGCTCCAGCCCTGGTCGCCGGCGCCATCGGGATCACGGCGCTCGAGATGGGGGCGGGGGCCGGGAGCCTGCTGGTCAAGCTGTGCGTGGTGGTCGCGGCGCCGCTGCTGCTGATCACGACCGCCGATGCCACGGTGCGCATCTGGCGCTCGGCATGGGCATGGATGCCGGTGAACCGGGGTCGCGGGCTGTTCCGGCTCAGCTGGGCACTGGCCAGCGTCGTCTTCCTCGGCGTCATCGTGGTGGCGGCCGTGATCCTCCTGGGCGCCTGACGTGGAGCGCCGGCTGACCGACGACGAGCGAGCGCTGCTGGCGGCGGCAGACCGCGGGCCGGACGGCCGGTCGACCGACGTCGCATCAGGAGGCGGCCCCCCAACCTGGCTGTCCGCGACGCTTCGGTACTGCACCCGGTGCGGGGCGGAGCTCACGTTCACCGCGCTGCCCGAGGAGAGTCGCGACCGGCTGGTCTGCCCGTCCTGCGGGTACGTCGCCTACATCAACCCGAGGCTGGTGGTGACCGCGATCCCGGTCACCGATCGTGGCGAGGTGATCCTGCTGCGGCGTGGCATCGAGCCCGGACGCGGCTGGTGGGCCCAGCCGGGTGGCTTCCTCGAGGTCGACGAGACCGTGACCGAAGGCGCCGTTCGCGAAACCCTGGAGGAGACCGGCCTGCTCGTCGAGCCGGGCGCGATCATCGGCCTCTACGCGCGGCTCGAGGCGGCGGTCGTCACGCTCGTGTTCGAGGCCCGGGTCATCGGCGGGGAGGTCGTGGAGACGCCCGAGGCGCTCGAGGTGCGCGCGTTCGCGCCGGGGGCGATGCCCTGGGACGAGATTGCGTTCAAGACCACGTACTGGGCGCTCCGCGACTGGCTCGCGTCGCACCACCCGCAGGTGCCGGTGCCCGCCGACTTCCACGGCCGAACGGCGTTCTGAGCGGCGTCTCGGCGGGGCGCGACCCGTCACCTGGCGTGGTCGCCTCCTCCCCATGCGGCATCGCGATCGCAGGTCGCGAGGCCCTGTCCCGGGTGCCGCGCGCTGCTAGATTTGGCAGGTGGGTGGCTTGCCGATCCGAGCCGACACCGGCGGGTGGCGCCTGGCGCACGTGCTGACCGAGGCGGTGCGCGGGCGTCACGTCCAGTCATGGGTCGCCGCGGTCGTGGGGGTCACGATCGTGGGCACCCTCGGCTACGTGCTCCTGTTCGGGTGGTCGGTCTCGGACGCCGCCTACATGACGGTCATGACGCTGACCACGGTCGGCTTCCGCGAGGTTCGCGAGGTCGTCGACGTCCCGCAACGGCTGTGGACGATGGTGCTCGCGATCTCCGGGGTCGCGATCATCTTCGGGTCGATCGGTATCGTGGCCGAGACGATCCTGAGCGAGGCCGCGAGCGGCCGTCGGGAGGCGAAGCAGATGCGCGATGCGGTGGAGGCCCTGCGCGATCACTACATCGTGTGCGGCTACGGTCGGGTGGGCTCCACGGTGGCCCGGGAGCTCGTCCAGTCCGGCCAGCGCCTGGCCGTGATCGACATCCTGCCCTCGTCCCTGGAACGGGCGGCCGCCGACGGGCATCTCGTGGTCGAGGGCGATGCCACCAATGACGCGACGCTCCAGGCGGCCGGGATCGCCCATGCCCGGGGGCTGGTGACGACGATCGATTCCGATGCCAACAACGTCTACGTGACGCTGTCCGCGCGGGCGATGCGCGACTCCCTGTTCATCGTGGCCCGCGCCAACCTCGATGGGTCCGAGGCCAAGCTGCTGCAGGCGGGGGCGAACCGCGTCGTGTCGCCGTACACGATGGCGGGGCGCAGGATCGCCGAGCTCGCCAGCCGTCCGCGCGTGGTCGACTACATCGATGCCGCGCTGTCGCACGGCAACCTGTCGTTCTCGCTTGAGGAGATCGAGGTGACCTCGGACGGCCCGCTGCAGGGCGCCACCGTGGCCTCGCTCCGCGACGATGGGGTGGTGACCCTGGCAATCCTCCAGCGCGACGGCGCCTATGAGGCAAATCCGGAGCCCGTACGGGTGCTCGGAGCCGGCGAGAGCGTGATCGCGTCGGGGTCGACGGAGGCGCTGGCCGCGCTGCGCGCCCGGGTGTAGCTCCGGCCCGTCCGGCTGCTCCGGCCCGTCCGGCTGGAGCCAACGACCGCCGGAGTGCTCGCCCCGCGATCCAAGGCGGGTTGGACCAAGCGCGGCGCGCGGGGCAGCCGGGACCCGGGCGCCCGGCCCTCGGGTCAGAGCCTCGCGAGCTCCGTCTCGGCCGCCGCCATGGCCGCGCCAACGATCCCTGCGTCGTTCCGAAGCTTGGCCGGGATGACCTCGGCTCGGGTCGTGAGCCGCGGGATGAACTGGTCGGCACGCTTGGACACGCCGCCGCCGATGATGAACAGCTGGGGCGAGAAGAGGCGCTCGATGGCGAGCAGGTGCTCGTCGAGGTCGGCCGCCCAGGCCTTCCACGACAGGCCGCGCCGGGTGCGCGCGGATGCCGCGGAGCGCCGCTCGGCGTCGCGTCCCCGGATCTCCATGTGCCCGAGCTCGAGATTGGGGATCAGCTTCCCGTTGTAGAACAGCGCGGAGCCGGTTCCGGTTCCGAGCGTGATCAGGAACACGGTGCCACGGCGATCGACCCCGGCGCCGAAACGCATCTCCGCGACGCCCGCGGCATCGGCGTCGTTGATGAGGTGGACCGGGCGGTTGAGCACGCGCTCCATCGCGGCGTCGGCATCGAAGTCGATCCAGCCGCCGTCCACGTTGGCGGCGCTCCTGGTGACCCCCTCGATGACCACGGCCGGGAACCCGACGCCGACCGGGACGCTCGGCGCGAGCACCACCTCGCGTTCGATCTTGCGGATCATGCGGGCGATCGACGCGATCACGGCCGCCGGTGCGGACGGCTGGGGCGTTGGGACGCGGTGACGCTCGGACACGAGCTCGCCGGTGTCGAGGTCCACGGCGGCCGCCTTGATCCCGCTGCCACCGACGTCGACGCCGATGGCCAGGCGCCGCGACCCTGGATCGATCGGCGCGCCCGTGACCGCCGGTGCCTTGTCCTGGTCGTCGTCGACGGCCTTCGCCGCCAGCTTCTCGGCCTTCTCGACGATCTTGACCACGTGCTTGTCGACCTCGCGAGGCTCGTCCGGGGCGCCGGTTCCCTTCGCGGGCGAGCTGTCCTCGCCGGGCGTCTCGGTCTCCTTGGTCTCCGCCACAGCCTCATCTTCCGCGACGGGCTCGCCCTGCCCGGGGTCCCCGTCGCGCGGCGTTGCGGTGTCGGTATCCACGAGAGATCTCCTCGATCGAGGTCAGCGGTCGTCCACGCCTGCTCCAGCCGTTCGAGCACAACGTTAGCGCCGTTCGTCCATCTTCATCGGGCGAGCCGGTGCTCATCGCACGATGCCGAGCGCTGGGCGCCATCTGGCGCGAGGACGCATGCACGGTCGGCCTGCCGTGCCCACGGTCAGGAGTGCACCCGGACCTTGGTACCAGTGCCGTCCCGGTGGTGCGGGAGTACAACAGGATGACCGAGGACCCCGGTCGTACGGGGCGCCCGTGGGGGTCGCTTGCATGCACAGTCGCACCAGCGAATCGAGCACGCGGACGGCGCGCGAGCTCCGGCGCGCGGTGGTTCGCTGGTTCACCGTGATCGCCATGCCGTCCGTGGTCCTCATCCCGTGGGTCGCGTGGGAGCTCACCGGCTCGGTGGTGGTCGCGGTGGTCGCGTCGCTGGGATGGCTGGCGAGCGTGGTGCTGGTCGGCGGTTTCGGTCTCGCCGACGTCCTGGCCAAGGTGGATCGCCTGGACGAGGAGCGCCACGGGCTGCGAGAGGCGTTCGACCGGGCTCGACTGGATTCGCTGCGCGACGGCCTGACCGGGCTGGGCAACCACCGGGCGTTCCAGGAGGAGCTGGATGAGCAGATCACGGTCGCCCGGGAAGTGGATCGCCCGTTCGCCCTCCTGTTCATCGACATCGACGATCTCAAGAAGGTCAATGACACGCGTGGCCATGCCGCCGGCGACGACCTGCTCCGCGCAACGGGCCAGATCCTCACCAGCAACCTGCGCCGGTGGGACCGCGGGTTCCGGATCGGCGGCGACGAGTTCGCGGCGGTGCTGATCGACTGCGGGCCCGACCAGGCGCTCGCGACGGGCCGCCGGATCCTCGCCTCGGCGCTCGATGCCGGCGCCGGGACCTCAGGCGTGGATGCGTTCTCGGTCACGGTCGGGGTGTCGTCATTCCCGCACCTCGCCGCGGAGCGCCAGCAGCTGCTCCATCAGGCCGATGCAGCCCTGTACTGGGGCAAGCGCCATGGGCGCACCGATGTCCAGCTGTTCGACCCCGGCCGTCATGGCGTCGCCGACAATTCGCGGAACCTGGAGGAGCTGGCCCTTGCCATCTCACGAGTCGCGTCGACCCGCGGGCTGAGCGCGGTCTACCAGCCGCTCTACTCGCTGCGAACGGGCGAGGTCACCGGGTACGAGGGGCTGGTGAGGCCCAGCCCGGAGTCGGGGTTCGCCAATGCGAGCGCCCTGTTCGTGGCCGCCGAGGCGACCGGACGCACGGTGGAGCTCGATCTGGCCAGTCTCGACGCCGTGCTGGCCGGTGCCCGCGCCCTCGACGAGCGCTGCTACCTGTCGGTCAACCTGTCGCCCCGATCGCTCGAGGCCGAGGCGTTCAGCCCGTTCGAGGTGCTGGCGATGGCTCGCCGCTACGGCATCGAACCTGAGCGCATCGTGGTCGAGCTCACCGAGCGCGAGGCGGTCGAGGACCTTGGCCGCCTGCGGTCGGCGCTGGCCTCGCTCCGGCGGCATGGCGTGCGGATCGCGGCCGACGATGTGGGAGCCGGCAACGCCGGGCTGCGCCTCCTGACCGAGGTCGAGTTCGACATCATGAAGATCGATCTCTCGCTCGTCCGGGCCGGTGCCGCCAGCGAGTCGTCGGACGCGGTGCTGCGAGCCTTGTGCGACCTCGCGTCGCGACGTGGTCAGACCATCCTGGCCGAGGGCGTCGAGACACCGGTGCAGCTCGAGCTCGTGATGTCGCTCGGCTTCGACACCGCGCAGGGCTACCTGCTGGGACGCCCGGGCCCCAGGCTCGATGCCCAGACCCTTGACCTGGGCCGGCTGACGGGCGTCGAGTCTCCAACCGCGGCGCGTCTGTCGCTGCTCGCGAGCTAACGAGGCCGATCGAGCCCGATCGCCTCCCCGAGTCCGCTGGCCTATCCTCGTGCGCGGGATGGACACGGCGCCGCTGGTCCTCGACATCGGCCTGGTGCTGCTGCTGGCAGCTGCCTTCGGGTGGCTGGCGCGGCGTCTCGGGCTGCCTGCCGTCGTCGGCTATCTGGCGGCCGGGCTGGCGGTCTCGCCGTTCACGCCCGGGTACGTCGCCGACCGCGGGCAGATCGCATTGCTCGCCGACGTCGGCGTGGTGCTCCTGCTGTTCGAGGTTGGGATCGAGGTGGACCTGGGGCGGCTCCGTCGCGAGCAGCGGGGCCTGTTGTGGGCATCGCCGATCCAGATCCTCGTCTCGACGCTGCTCACGGCGGGCATCCTGCTCGCGCTCGGGTTCGATCCGTACGGGGCCGGTCTGCTGGGGGTCGCGGTGGCGATGTCGTCATCAGTGGTGGTCGTCAACGTCACCCGATCGAGGCGCCGGACGACGGACCGGCCGACCGAGGAGGCCCTGCTCGGATGGAGCGTGCTCCAGGACGTGACGGGGGTCGCTCTGAGCGTGGTGCTGCTCGCCGCGGCCGGGATGCAGGATCGTCCGCTGTGGCAGTCGCTGGTCGGGCTGGGTGCCTTCGGGTTGCTTGCCGTCGGCGGGGCGAGGCTGCTGCCCTTGGTCCTGGCCAGATTGCGGACCGAGCACGACCTGTTCCTCATCGTATCGGTCGCCGCCGGGCTGGTGATGGCGGCGATCGGGGCCGTGTGGTTCGGTGTGCCGATGGCGCTTGCCGCCTTCATCGCGGGCCTGACCATCAGCGATCGAGCGGAGACGTCGGAGGCGCGTCGCCGGCTGCTGCCGTTCCGCGACGTGTTCGCCGTCCTGTTCTTCGTGGCCGTGGGCAGCCTGATCGACCCGGGGGTGGTCGACGACGCGGCGCCGCTGGCAGCGCTGCTGGTCGGCCTCGTCGTCCTGAAGGTGGTCGTCGCCTGGGTGATGGCGCGCCTGGCGCGGCTTCCGATCCGATCGTTCCAGCTGGCCGTGGGGCTCGGCCAGATGGGCGAGTTCGGCTACGTGCTGGCCGGCATCGGGCTGGCGGCAGGCGCCGTCAGCGAGGAGACGTTCTCGGCCGTCCTGGCCGCGATCGTGATCACGATCGGCGGGTCTGCCATCCTGGTCCGGCTCGTCGGCCGCGAACCGGAGCGGACGGCCTCGACGGCCGCCGGAATGTAGCGGCAGCCCTCGACCGGCCGAGTCAGTAGATGCGGGTGGTACCCGGGGGGAGCCGGAAGTCGAACGCCGACCCCGGCAGGACGGCGTTGGATCCGTACTCGGTCACGGTCGCATCGCGCGTGACCCGGCCACCGATCGACTCCTCCAGCCGCAGGATCACGCCGTCGCCGCGGTCGACCGCGATCCGGACCCCGAAGTCCGGCCGATCGGCGACGGTCTCCACGGTCCTCGGGTGATCGCACTCGAGGACGATCGCGTGACGGCCGGCCACCAGCGTCGTCCCGGTCACGCGGCAGATCCCCGTCCCGAGCACGTTCTGGCAGTAGCCCGCGGGATGGATGAACAGCTCGGGTAGTGACTCCATCGGCAGCTGCGTCCGCGGCACGTAGAACCGGGAGCGGCCGGGGAGGTCGCCGTCATCGGCGACGCCGCGAACCATCGGTCGCACTGGACGACGGGTGCCCACCTTGCGCGATGCGACGTAGGTCTGCACGGTGGCCCCGTCGGACATCCAGACCTCGTACCCGGTCGCATCGCCGGGCGTCGAGGTGGCCGTGAGCACCTTGACCATGCCCGGGTGACGGATGGCGATGTCGATCTGCCTGACCTCCTCGCCGCGGCTGGTCCATGCGTGCTCCTCGATCCTCATCCGCAGCGTCTCGAAGCGCAGCTCGGCGTCGCGCATGAAGGTGAACAGCTCATCGACCGAGGGCAGCTCCTCGCGCAGGGCGGCAAGCTCGGGCGAACGGCGCGCTGCGCCGGCCACCACGGGAACGGGGAGGGATCCGGCGCGATCCCAGGTCGGATGGGCGGACATGGCGGGGATTGTAACCGTCGGCCACGACGTGCCGGCGCCGCCGCGGTCGCGTTGCGCCCGCCGCTCCCCGTTGCGGTCGCGTTGCGCCTGCCGCAGGCACGACACCGCCCGTCGCTCCTGGTCGCTCCCCGGTGCGCCCTCGAAGCACCCGGGATCGAGCGGTCAGCCGGCCCCCGGCCCGCCCAGACCCGGCTCGGTCATCTTGGCCGGATCCAGCAGCTCGTCCAGGCGGTCCGGCGCGATCCCCTTCTCGGCAGCCAGGTCGCGGATGGTCCGCCCCGACTTCAGGGCCTCCTTCGCCAGCGCCGCCGCCGCGTCGTAGCCGATCTCGGGCGCCAGCGCCGTCGCCAGCATGAGCCCCTGCTCCACCAGCTTGGGGCCGCGCTCGGTGGCCTTGACGCCCTCGACCAGCCTGACCCGGAAGTTTCGCGCCGACGCCGCGAGCAGGGCGATCGACTCCAGCATCGTCTGGGTGGTCACGGGCAGCATCACGTTGAGCTCGAGGAAGGATCCGGTCTGGCCGAACGCGACCGTCGCGTCGTTGCCGATGACCCGGGCCACGACCATGGTCAGGCTCTCGACGATGACCGGGTTCACCTTGCCAGGCATGATCGAGGAGCCGGGCTGCGTCTCCGGCAGGGCGAGCTCGGCCAGGCCGGCCCGCGGGCCCATCCCCATGAGCCGCACGTCGGAGGCGATCTTCCACAGCCCGAGCGCGATCGCCCGCAGGCCACCATGGGCCGCGATCGCCGCGTCGAGCGTGGCCTGGGCATGGAAGTGGTTGGGCGCCTCGCGCACCTGGAGCCCGGTCAGCTCCGAGAGCCGCACGCACGCCCGGGCGGCGTACTCAGGGTGCGCGTTGATCCCGGTCCCGACCGCCGTCCCGCCGAGGGGGATGGTGAGCAGCTCGTCGCGCGCCGCCTGGGCGCGCCGGACGGCCTCCTCGACCTGACCGGCATAGCCGGCGAACTCCTGGCCCAGCCGGATCGGTGTTGCGTCCTGGAGGTGCGTCCGGCCGGTCTTGACGACCCCCCACAGCTCGTCCGCCTTGACGGCGAGCGCGCGCTGGAGATCGATCAGCGCCGGGATCAGCTCGTCCTCGATGGCCATCGCGCCCGACAGCTGGAGCGCGGTGGGGATGGTGTCGTTCGAGCTCTGGCACTTGTTGACGTCGTCGTTGGGGTGGACCCTGGCCCCGTCCAGCCGAGCCGACGCCAGGTGCGAGATCACCTCGTTCATGTTGGTGTTGGTCGAGGTGCCCGAGCCGGTCTGGTAGACGTCGATCGGGAACTGCTCGTCGTGCCGTCCGTCGGCCACCTCGCGCGCCGCGTCCGCGATCGCCGAGGCCTTCGCGGCATCGAGCAGGCCCAGGCCGGCGTTGGTCTCGGCGGCCGCGATCTTGACCAGCGCCAGCGCCCGCAGGAAACGTCTCGGCATCCGCTGGCCCGAGACCGGGAAGTTGAGGACGGCGCGCTGGGTGGAGGCGCCGTAGAGGGCGTCGGCGGGAACCTCCATCTCGCCCATGGAATCCCGCTCGATGCGGGTGGCCGCGCTGGCGGCCGCGATGTCGGTGTCCATGGATGCGATGGTACGGCGACGGGCGCCGGCTCGAAACGGGCCGGATGGCCCGGGGGCGGGGCGGCCTCTGCGCCGTGATCGAGGTCGCGCGCCGTATCCTGCATGCCATGGGCGCAACGACCAGGCGTGATCGGGACGTGGACGGCGATGGCGACACCCCTCCTGTCGTCCACGTCTCCATCGCGGACTTCCGGACCGCGATCGGCCATTTCGCGACCGGTGTCACCGTGGTGACCGCCTTTGACGGCGATCGGCCGCAGGGGATCACGGTCAACGCGCTGGCCTCGGTCAGCCTCGACCCGCCGCTGGTCATGGTCGCGCTCGACCATCGCCGGTTCATCGTGCCGGCGATCGAGGCGACCGGGCGCTACGCGGTCAACATCCTGACCGAGCACCAGCAGCAGCTGGCCGACTGCTTCGCCGGGGCGGCCGTGACACCCGGGCGGGATGCGTTCTGTGGTGCCGCCTGGCATCGTGGCGAGACGCACGTCCCACTGCTCGAGGGTGCGATCGGCGCGCTGGAGTGCGCGGTCACCCAGCGCTTCGAGGTCGGCGACCACCTGCTGTTCGTGGGGCGGGTGGAGGCCACCTCGCTCGCGGATCCGGACGCGCCTCCGCTGCTCTACCTGCGCCGTCGATACCTGCGGATCGAGCGGGCGATGTCGACGGTCGTCGCGGGCAAGCCCGAATCGCCGGCGGGCTGAGTCACGGAGCGCCAGCCTCTGCACCGCGTCTCGGCCAACGGGCTGGAGATCGGCTATGTGGCGGAGGGCGCCGGGCCACCGCTCGTCATGCTCCACGGCGCCAGCTCGTCGGGACGCGAGGACTTCGCCGCCCAGCTGCCGCTGTTCCGTCGTGCGTTCCGGTGCCTGGCGCCCGACGCCCGGGGCCATGCGAGCACGCGCTGGGATGCGGCGAACGGCTTCCGGTACGAGTGGCTGGTCGATGACCTCAAGGCGTTCGCCGACGCCCTCGGGCTCGCGACGTTCCACCTGCTCGGGTTCTCGATGGGCGCCGCGACGGCGCTTGGCTTCGCGGTTCGTCACCCGGAGCGGTTGCGCACGCTGGCCCTGGCCGGGATCAGCGTGGATCGCGAGCCCCGGGCATCGGTTGCCCGCCGGTTGTTCGATCCGGGCCGCATCGAGCGCCACGACCCTGCCTGGGCCGCCGAGCTCGAGCGACGTCACGGTGCAACCCAGGGCACGGGTGCCTGGCGACGCCTCCTGCCGGCGATCGCGGACGACGTCGCCTCGCAGGCGCTGTACGGGCCGTCCGAGCTGGTTCGGGTCAATGTGCCAACCATGGTCGTGGTGGGTGATCGGGACCCGTTCGTCCCGGTCGGGCAGGCCTGGGCGCTCCGACGCCAGCTGCCGGACTCGAGGCTGTTCGTGGCACCGGATTGCGGTCACGAGGTGATGGTTCGCAGGCCGGCGCTGTTCAACGAGGCAATGGCGAGCTTCTACCGCTCCACCGAGCAGGTCGCCACCGAACGTGCGTCGGGGGCCCGGACGTCGCACGTGGCCCGCGCGGTGGCAGGTGAGGGCGTTCCGGTCACCCCGGACGCGCCGGCCACACCGACCGCACCGGCTGCATCGGCCGCATCGGTCACGCCGGTCACGCCGGCTGCATCCGTCACGCCCGCGGCACCGGCGGCACCGGCGGCACCGGCCGCACCGGCCCCAGCCTGGACATCGTCGCGTGGCGAGGACGTTCGCGCCTCGGATCCCGACACGGACTGGTTGAAGGAGGCGTCACGATGACGGAGACGACAGGCGGCGGCGACCGAAGGCTCGTCCGGGTTGAGCTCCCGGCGGGAGATCCGCCGCGGGATGGCGTGGCGCTCGTCACCCTCGATCGACCGGAGGCGCTCAACGCGCTCTCGTTCGCCCTGCTTGCACAGCTGGACGAGGCGCTGGCCGCCCTGGACGAGGACGAGGCGTGCCGGGCGATCGTGATCACCGGCTCCCGGACGCGGGCGCTCGCCGCCGGAGCGGACATCCGCGAGCTGGCGTCGTCGACCACGGCGTCGCTCCATGCGACCGATCCGTTCGCGGTCGTGGATCGGGTGGCCGCGCTGCGGACGCCGACGATCGCCGCCGTTCGGGGATACGCGCTGGGCGGCGGGGCGGAGCTCGCGATGGCGTGCGACATGCTCGTCGCCGGCGACGATCTGCAGCTCGGTCAGCCGGAGGTGTCGATCGGGGTGATCCCCGGGGCCGGCGGAACGCAGCGGCTGGCGCGTGCGGCCGGTCGGGCAAGGGCGATGGAGCTGGTGCTGACCGGTCGCCGGATCGATGCCGAGGAAGCGAGCCGGCTGGGGCTGGTGACCGCCGTCGTGCCTGCCGCGGAGGTCGTTGGCTGGTCACTCGAGCTCGCGGCGCGGATCGCGGCCATGCCGGTGCTCGCAGTCCGGGCGGCGAAAGCGGCGATCAACAGCACGCAGGAGCTGCCCCTGACGGATGGCCTGCGGTTCGAGCGCGACAGGTTCGAGGCGTTGTTCGGGACCGAGGACCAGCAGGAGGGCATGGCCGCCTTCCTCGACAAGCGCACGCCGGTCTGGCGACGTTGATGGTCCGGCGCACCTCCGCCGGGTGACACAATCAGCCCATGCCTCGAGACCATCACCGCCCGCTCCGCGAAGCGTGGATCGTCGACGCTGCCCGAACCCCGATCGGGCGTCATGGTGGCGCGCTCGCATCGGTCCGCCCCGACGACCTGGCCGCGCTCGTGATCCGCGCAATCGTCGACCGAACCTGTGTGGATCCGGGATCGATCGAGGACGTGATCCTCGGCTGCGCAAACCAGGCCGGCGAGGACAACCGCAACGTCGCCCGGATGGCGGCTCTGCTGGCGGGGCTGCCGGTCGAGGTCGCTGGCCAGACGGTCAATCGCCTGTGCGGGTCGGGATTGCAGGCCGTCAACGCCGCTGCGCATGCGATCGCGGTCGATGACGGCGACGTGTTCCTGGCGGGCGGCGTGGAGTCGATGACACGGGCGCCGCTGGTGATGATCAAGCCCTCGGTTCCGTTCGAGCGCGGCCCGCGGACGATGGAGGACTCGACGCTCGGCTGGCGCTTCGTCAATCCCGAGATGCAGCGCGCCTACCCGCCGATCTCACTGGGCGAGACGGCCGAGGTGGTCGCCGAGCGGTGGTCCGTGTCCCGGGAGCGCCAGGACGCGTTCGCGCTCGAGAGCCAGCAACGGGCGCTGGCGGCGATCGAGGGTGGCCGGTTCGCCTCGCAGCTCGTTCCGGTGAGCGTGACCGGGCGGAAGGGCGCGGTCACGATCGTCGATCGCGACGAGCACCCCAGGGCCGACACGTCGGCGGCGGCGCTGGCCGCGCTCAGGCCGGCCTTTCGCGACGGAGGCACGGTCACCGCAGGGAACAGCTCCGGGATCAACGACGGTGCCGCCGTCGTGCTGCTGGTCGAGGCCCAACGGGCTCGCGCGCTCGGGCTGCGGCCGATGGCCCGGATCGTCGCCACCGCGGTCGCGGGGGTGCATCCGGATGTGATGGGGATCGGTCCCGTGCCGGCCGTCCGCAAGGCACTGGCCCGGGCAGATCTGCTGGCCGACGACCTCGACATCGTCGAGATCAACGAGGCGTTCGCCAGCCAGTCCGTGGCGTGCATGGATGAGCTGGGGCTCGATCCGGCGCGCGTCAACCCCAACGGCGG
This sequence comes from uncultured Chloroflexia bacterium, assembly GCA_963829295.1. Taxonomy (GTDB): domain Bacteria; phylum Chloroflexota; class Limnocylindria; order Limnocylindrales; family CSP1-4; genus CAIXZV01. The sequence goes on from CAWHHU010000001.1 coordinate 215,264, forward strand.
CGCGATCGCCCTGGGTCACCCCCTCGGCGCATCCGGCGCGCGATTGATGACGATGCTCGTTCACGAGCTGGTGCGCACGGGGGGACGCTACGGCCTGGCCACGATGTGCATCGGCGTAGGACAGGGGATCGCGACGGTGGTGGAGCGGGTCGACGGTTGACCGGCGCCGATACCGCCGCGACGATCGTCGCTCCGGCTTCCGGCTTCCGGCATCCGGCCTCCCCCTCCGGCGTCCGGCCTCGCCTCAGGCTCTGATCTCCCTCCGGCGTCCGGCCTCCGGCTCCGGCCTCCGGCTCCGGCCTCCGGCCGAATGCGTCACACACTTAGCGGACACCGAATGCCGGCCGGCGAGGGCGCTCCGATGGCCATAGCCGCGGATTTCCAGCCGAACTCATGCGTGACGCGCATCAAAGGCGTCGCGGTGGCGCTGGGTCCCGCCACGGCGAACCGGGTTGCGAGGCGGCTAAGCGTGTCACACATCAGGCGTGGTTTGCGAGAGATCAGGCGTGGGTTTGCCAGAGCTCCACGGGCTGGTGCGCGGGCTCCGGTCCAGGTTGCGAGAGCTCCGCGGGCCGATGTCAGCCCCCGCTCCCAGGGGTGGCACGCCCGTTTCCAGGGCTGTCGCGCCCATGAGAGGCTGGCCCGCCCGTTGCGAGGGCTGTCGATCGCGCGGGGGCTGGACGAAATCGGTTGACCTGCGTACGATCTGGGTGACTCGCGGGCCGTATGGCCCGTGGTCCGCATCCCAAGGAGACCCCAGGACATGATCGACGCCCAGTCGACGGTCGTCTCGCTGACCGACACGGCCGCCACCAAGCTGCGCGAGCTGACGAAGGAAGAGGCGAGCCCCGAGATCGGGCTGCGCGTGTACGTGTACTCGGGGGGCTGCTCCGGGTATCGGTACGGCATGATGCTGGAGGACCAGCCGACCGCGGACGACAACGTCCTCTCGGCCAACGGTGTGCGCGTCTACATCGACAACAGCAGCGTGGACCTCATCCAGGGCAGCGAGATCGACTACGTCGACACGCTGATGGGCGCCGGTTTCACCGTCAACAACCCGAACGCGGTCGCCGCCTGTGGTTGCGGGTCGAGCTTCCGGACCGCCGACGACGCGGGCCAGGCGCGCTCCTGCAGCCACTGATCCTGCGTCTCCGTCGCGATCCCAGCGCCGCCGGGCAACCGGCGGCGTTGCTGTGTCTCGCACCAGCGCTTTCCGGCGCTGGCCGCCGCGGCTGCGAAACGGTGCCGCGGGGGCGGGCCCATGGCCGGTGGCGGATGGCGCGAAAGCCCTGACCGGTGGGTACGATCCGGGCAGGACCGGGAAACGCATGGCCCATCGACGATCCGCCTCGCGACTGACAGTCTGGTGAGGTTCGGCGCCGTTCAGGGCGCCCGTCGATGCGAGGTGGCCGAGTGCCCCGAGGCCACCCAGTCCTGCGAGTCCGATTGCGACGATTCTGGTTGCGAGGCGAGCGTCCGCTGCTTGTGTTCGCGATCGCGGCCGGGCTCGCCATGGTCGTCCACGTGCTGCTCCCGTGGGAATCGCTGCCGCAGCAGATCCTGTACGACCTGATCACCTTCTCGTCGTCCATGGCGATCCTCGCCGGCGTCCGCCTGCACCGACCGGCTCGACCGATGCCCTGGATCCTGCTGGCGCTGTCGCAGCTCATGTTCATGCTCGGCGACCTCGCCTGGATGGTCCTCGCCACGCTCGGCGAGAGCCCGTTCCCGTCCGTCGCGGATGTGGCGTACCTCGCCGGGTATCCGCTGCTCATCGGCTCGTTCCTGCTGTGTGTGCGCATCCGGAACCGGGGCGGTGACCGGACCGGGGTGCTGGACGGTCTGATCCTGGCCGCGGCCGCCTCGCTCGCCGGATGGATCCTGCTCGTACGCCCGGCGATCGACGAGACCTACGACCCGGTGTCCCTCGCGGTGTCGATGGCCTACGCGATCGGCGACCTGCTCGCATTCGGGGTGGCGATCGGCCTGCTGGCCACGCCCGGCGCCCGCACGAAGTCGTTCGTGTTCCTGGTGACCGGGGTGATCGCGATGTTCATCGCTGACACGGTCTACGCGCACATGGTCCCGATCGATGCCTACGTCGACGGCGGGCCGCTCGATCTGCTGTGGCTTGCGTCCTACGTCGCCCTGGGCATGGCCGGGCTCCACTCCTCGATGCGAGAGGTCGCCGCGCCGCATCCCGTTCCGGTGGCCTGGCTCAACCGGGTCGGGCTCGGTCTCCTGGCCGTCGCGCTGCTCACGGGTCCGGTGCTGGTCCTGCTGGTGGACATGAGCTGGCCTGCGGACGTTCCCGTGCTCGCCGGCGGGTCCGCCGTGCTCTCGTTGCTGGTGCTGGTGCGGCTGTCGTCCGTCGTCGACACCCTCGACCGCGACATCGCAACGCGACGCGCTCCCCTCGCGGACTCCTCGACGGCCGGCGCCTGACACCGGTCTCCGGGCGGCGCGAGGACCCGCTGGATGCGAGCGCCCCCTGCACGAGAGCCCCGCCGCGGCGGTCGAGATCGGCCCCTTGACACCCGCAGATGGCGCCGATCGCAGGGCTCGCGGTGACGGCGTACTCTTCGACCGCGGATGCGGATTCCCCTGTTCCCCCTCCACGCTGTCCTCAGCCCGGGCCTGGCCCTCTCGCTCCACGTGTTCGAGGAGCGCTACCGGGTCATGGTCAGGTACTGCCTGGATACCGAGTCCCCGTTCGGGATCGTGCTCATCCGTGAGGGGAGCGAGGTCGCGCCCCGCGACGGAGGTGGGACCGAGCTCGCGATCGCCGGTATCGGGACGTTTGCCGAGATCCGTGAAGCCAGCCGGCACAGCGACGGCCGCTGGGACCTGCTGACGGTCGGCTCCGGCCGGTTCACGATCGAGGACGTGCACACGGATCTCGAGCCGTACCTCGTGGCCGAGGTGCACCGGCTCGACGACGCCGTGGGTGACGCGGACACGGCCGACGTCCTGGTCCAGCGGGTGATCCGCCGGTTCGTGGAGTACCTGCGCCTGCTGCAGCCGCGCGCAGGCGAGTCGGTTCCGCCGATCGACGTCCAGGTCGAGGTCGAGGTGTCGGCGCAGCCGACGGGCGGCGACGTCGCGGGCGAGGCGTCCGAGCTCGAGGCTGCAGCCGAACGGCCCGCCGACCCCGACCAACCGGGCGTCTCTTCCGACCTGGCATCGAGCCTTCGGATCCCCGACGATCCCTCGCAGCTCTCGTTCCTGCTCACCGGAATCGTCCAGGTGCTCCCGGACCGCAAGCAGGCCCTGCTGGAAGCCGGCTCAGCGGAGGAGCGGCTGCGCGAGCTAGACCGGCTTCTCGACGGCGAGCTGGCCATGCTGCGAAGGCGCCTCGCACCCTACCAGGCGGATCGCCAGACGCTCGTCGATCGCGCCAGCTGATCGGCGAGCCGTCCCACCCTGGCGTGGCGCGCGCGCGGCCCGGCGCGGGAGCGCTTGCTCAGGCGGTCCCGACGCGAACGTCTCCGGCACCGCCCAGGATCTCGAGCTCGTACCGGTCGGGGCGGTCGGCGAACCCGTCCGCGACGAACCTCCGATCGCCCCCAACCTGCTCGTGGCGCTGGCCGTCGAGCCGCAGATGCGAGACCCCACCGGCAACCCGCAGTGAGACCGGCACGGCCGCCGGGCGCCGGAACCGGGCGCTGCTCGCCACCCCGGCGATCCGCACCACCACGGTGCCCGATGGGGCGGGCAGGTCGAGCACGATGTGGTTTGCTCCGCCCTGGACGTCGAACCGCTCCAGGGCGACGTCCCCGAGCGTACCTGTGAGGTCGGTGATCCCGCCGCTGAGCTCGATCGTCCAGGGGATGCCACCGGCGAGCGCCAGGCGCGCGGCGCGACTCGAGAACGCGGAGGCCGCCTGGCGGCGGTAGCGGACGATGACCTCGCCGCCGGATGCACGGACGTCGGGAAGAGGGCCCTCGAAGGTGGCCCGTACGAGTTCACCCGCGGGCGCCGTACCCGCGAACGAGAGCCTTGACGCGCTGGTCTCCATGATCATGCGGGCGTTGGCGCGTGGGCCGAGCGGGGCGAAGTTGAGCGCCAGCCGCGGCGCCCCGGACGCGAACACGAGCCGGCCGCGCATCGCGCCGGCCAGCGGCGCCGTGAACGAGGTCCCCACGAACCCGCCGCGAGTGTCTGCCTGAAGGCGAGCCGTCAGGTCACCCACGACCCGGCGCGCGTCAGTGAGGAACTGGTCGATGGCCGCGCGCTCGCCCGCCGAGTAACGCCCGAGGGCCGCCTCGATCGCGGCGTCGAGGGGGGCCATCGCCGCCTGGGCTCGAGCCGCCTCGCCCGCCACCGGGCTGACCGTGACGCTGCGACGATCGCCGGGATCCGGACGACGCTCGACGAACCCCGACCGTTCCAGGCGGTCGACGACGCCCGTGACCGCACCCGTGGTGAGACCCGACAGCTCGGCCAGCCGGCCGGGCGTCAGCCCGGGCTGTTCGATGATCAGCTCGAGGCAGCGCAGGTCGGTGGGGTTCAGCCCGAGGTGCGCCGCGACGGCCTCATCGAACGCCGTCGTCCGGACCGCTTGACGGATCGATCGCAAGTCGTTCATGATGCAGATATCTTAGCACGCGAGATACTTAGGAGAGACGATGATCGATCGCGATCATACACCGGGCACCGACGCCATCGAGGCGCGCGACCTGGTGAAGACGTACCCGGGTGACATCCGGGCGCTCGACGGGCTCAGCCTGAGCGTTCCGCCGGGCCAGGTGTTCGGGCTGCTGGGCCCCAACGGCGCCGGCAAGTCGACGACCGTCAAGATCCTCTCGACGCTGTCGCGACCGAGCTCCGGGAGCGCTCGCGTTGCCGGGCACGACGTGCTCCGCCATCCGGACCGGGTTCGCCGCTCGATCGGCGTCGTGGGCCAGCAGTCCGCGGTCGATCCGGCAGCGACGGGCCGCGAGAACCTCCGCCTGCAGGGCCGCCTGTACGGGATCGAGGGCCGCGAGCTCCGGGCGCGGATCGACGGCCTCCTCGATCGCTTCGACCTGATCGAGGCGGCAGACCGGATCGTTGGCACGTGGTCCGGCGGGATGCGACGCAAGCTCGACGTGGCGATGGGCCTCATCAACCGCCCGAGCGTCCTGTTCCTCGATGAGCCCACGACCGGGCTCGATCCCGACGCCCGCGCGTGCCTGTGGACCGAGATCGGACGTCTGGCCCGTGACGGTGGCCTGGCGATCCTGCTCACCACCCACTACCTGGAGGAGGCGGACCGGCTGGCAGGCCGGCTGGCCATCGTGGACCACGGCCGGATCGTGGCCGAGGGCACGCCGGATGCGATGAAGTCCGAGCTGCGCGGCGACGCGATCCACATCGACCTGGGCGATGCGAGCACGGCCGCCGGGGCCGTCGCGCTGCTCGCCGGCATCGATGGGATCGACAGCCCGCTGGTCGATGGCACCCGTCTCTCGGCCCGTGCTGACCGCGCCGCGACGCGGGTTCCGGCCGTCCTGTCCGTGCTGGAGGACGCGGGGATCCCGGTCGCCGCGGTCACGGTCGCGCGCCCCTCGCTCGATGACGTCTACCTGCGCCATACCGGCCGGTCGCTCCGGCCCGATGCCCTGGAGGCCGCCCGATGACCGCCATCGCCCAGACCGCCTACGTCTCCGGCCGCCACCTGCGCGCGTTCGCGCGCCAGCCGTGGTTCGTCGGCGTGGCGATCGTCCAGCCCGTGATCTGGCTGCTCCTGTTCGGGGCCCTGTTCCAGAACGTGACCGAGATCCCGGGCTTCGGCGCCAGCGGCGGATACCTCGACTACCTGGTGCCCGGCGTGCTGGTGATGACCGCCCTGTTCTCGTGCGGCTGGAGCGGGATGTCGGTGATCGAGGACCTCGATCGCTCGATCGTGGACCGGATGCTGGTGACCCCCATCCACCGCAGCGCGATCATCGCCGGGCTCACGATCTACGAGCTCGTCGCGCTGCTCATCCAGGCCGCGATCATCGGCGGCATGGCGCTCCTGCTTGGCGCCCGCTTCGAGGGCGGGATCCTGGGGTTCGCAGCGCTCACAGCGTGCGCGATGCTGGTCGGCGCCGCGGTGGCGTCGTTCTCGGACGCAATGGCGCTGATCCTCCGCCAGCGGGAATCGGTGATCGGCATCAACACCCTGATGACGCTTCCGCTGACGTTCCTCTCGGCGGCATTCATGCCGCTTTCGCTGGCCCCCGACTGGATCCGGACGGTGGCCTGGTTCAATCCCGTCAACTGGGCGGTGGAGGCCGGCCGCGAGGCGCTCACGGCCGCACCCGACTGGTCGTTCGTCCTGCCGCGGGTGGCGGCGCTCCTGATCCTGGCCGTGCTTTCGACCGGCTGGGCGACCCGGACGTTCAGGGCGTATCAATCGTCCATCTGAAACCACGCGGCCCGGGCCGGTCGAGACCGTCCCGGGCCTCGGTCGTGGCGAGTCACACCGGCTGGGGCACCCTGGCGGTCGCGACGGCCGCGAAGTTCTCCGCCATGTGGCGGGCTGCCCGGTCGAGGGCTCCGTGGAAGACGAGGATGTCCATGATCGCGGGCAGGGGGCGCGCCGTCTCGTCGTCGATGTCGAGCGAGCACCTTCGCCCGCGCCCGTCGCCAGTGCCGGGGGACGCTTCCGGGCGGTCGGGTCCCGGAGGACCTATGCGTCCGGGGACGGCTCCTGGCGGGCCTGCTGCGCCACCCATGCGTCCACGATCGCGGGCAGCGCCGCATCGAGGCTGCGGATCTCATCGGCCGTGATCGGCGCGTCGGCGATCGCTCGCGGCTCGACGGGCGCGGCCAGGAAGTCGACCTGGCCGAGCGCGCGCCGTGGCTCCAGCCGCGCCAGCGTGACCTGCTGGCCGCGCCAGGTGTCGAGGTTGAGCGCCCGCCCGCGGTGGCTGAAGCTGGGCCGCTCCACCGGCGTGTGGCCGAACACGACCCGCTCGAGGCCCGCCTTGCGGTAGGGGGTCCAGGCAGCGGCCGCCGGAAACAGATCGGGCGAGTCGAAGAACGCGCCGCGGATCCACAGCCGGTCGGCGCTGCGCTCGAACTGGTCGAGCGGCTGGTAGGGGACCGGTCCGCCATGGACGAACAGCACGTCCTGCCAGCGTGCATATGGCGAGAACGACCAAAGGGTCGGAACGAGGTCGGGCGCCAGCTCATCGACGCGAGCCGCGATCTCGGCCGGCGTCCGGTCGATCCACTCCTCGGGGCGCAGGCCCGCCGAGAGCAGCGTCGCCCCGCCGCCGAACGCCATCAATGCCCGGAACAGGCTCGGGTCCCCGCCGAGGCCGCCCAGGACCTGCGCCTCGTGGTTGCCCTGGAGCAGCGCGACCTGACTGCCGGCCGCGGCCGCCTGCCTCCGCAGCGAGGCCACTCGCCGGACGAGCCCCAAGGAATCGGGCCCCCGATCCACGAGGTCGCCGGTGGCAACGAGCGCCGTCGCCGGCGGTGCCGTCCAGCCGTCTGCGCCGTCGGTCAGGCCCGCCTCGGCGAGCAGCCGGTCGAGCGCGTGCAGCTGGCCATGGACGTCGCTCGCGGCCCAGACCGAGAAGTCATCCGGTATGTGGATGGGTGCCGGGACAGGTTCGATCACGGACGGCGGCATGACTCGGCGAGGCTAGCATTCATCGCTCGACCGCCGCCTCCTGGCAGTGGGCGCAGTGGCCGACGATGGTGAGGTGGCCGACGTCCACCCGGAACCCCCGGCCGACCCGCAGGGCCGCGACCAGGGTCTCCGCCTCGGCCGGTGGGATCTCCCAGCCGCCGCCACAGTCGAGGCAGCGGAGGTGCCCGTGCTCGTCCTTGGGCATCACGTGGTATTCCTCGCGCCCGTCCGCGCCGTGGCTATGGTGGACGTAGCCGACGTCCTCGAGCACGTCGAGCGTGCGATACACCGTGGACGGGGTGATCTCGGCGTCCTTCGCGCGGCACTGCTCGACGACCTCGCTGCCGGTCACATGGCCCTCGGTGGCGGCCAGCACCTCGAGGATGAGCCGGCGCTGCGGCGTCCACCGCAGGCCCCGCTCGTGGAGCACGTCTCGTGCGTCGTCCCAGCGCAGGTTCGGGTGATCGACGCCCATCACCGTCCCTCCTCGGAGGTGGCGCTCGAAGGGTCCCACTCGAGGTCGAGGTGATGCTCGGCATCGTGCACGTGCGAATGGGCAACGCCGCCGTGCTCGTGGAGATGCTCGTGGATCAGGTTGGCGCGGATCAGCAGATCACGATCGGCGAGGATCTCGGCTGCGGGTCCATCGGCGAGCACGCGGCGGTGCTCGCCGAGCACCACCGCTCGATCCGCGATGATCGGCACGATATCGAGCTCGTGGGTGGCGGTGATCAGCGTCTTGCCACCCTGGGCCAGCCGCCGGATGAGGTTGACCAGCACCCACTTCGTGCGTGGGTCGAGCGAGGCCGTCGGCTCATCGAGCAGGAGCACGTCGGGTCGGAGCGAAAGGACCGAGGCGATGGCCGCCCGCTTCTTCTCGCCGCCCGACAGCTCGAACGGCGCGCGGTCGGCGAGATGTCCGATCTCCATCTGTTGCAGCGCCTCGTCGACGGCTGCAACGACCTCCGCCCCGGGCAGGCCGAGCTGGAGCGGCCCGAACGCGACGTCGTCGTGCACGGTCGCGCTGAACAGCTGGATGTCCGGATCCTGGAACACCAGCCCCACCTCTCTGTGGAAGCGGAACGCATCCTTGCCATCGGCGACAGCGGCGACGTCGCGACCCAGCGCGATGAGCGTGCCCGAGGTGGGCGCGACGATCCCGTCGAGCAGCTTGAGCAGGGTGGACTTGCCGGAGCCGTTGGCGCCCAGCAGCGCGACCTGCTCGCCACGCTCGATCCGCAGGTCGATCCCGTCGAGCGCGGTCTGGCGGCCGTGGTACACGTAGCGCACATCGCGCAGCGCAAAGACGGGCTCCACGGGCGGCACCCCCGGCTTCGCCACCTCGGTTGCAGGTGCGAGCGGCTCGCCCGTCACCGCACGATGCCCCCGGCGGCGACGGCGCCGATCGCGACGGCCACGCAGCCGGCCAGGGCGGCCCAGTCGGGCGGCCGCATCCGATAGTCGTTGAGGGTGCGCATCTCACCGCTGAAGCCGCGCGCGACCATCGCCGCGTAGACGTCGTTGCTCATCTTGAACGAACGGTTGAGCAGGTTGCCCATCGATCCGGTGATCCAGCGCCGCTGCTCGCTCCCGGTCGTCCTGGCCACGGTGCGGCTCTTGCGTGCCTCGAACATCCCGTTGGTGAGGTGGAGGAACAGGAAGATGTACCGATAGGTCATGGCCAGCACGAGGATGAACAGCTGCGGCACGCGGATGGCCTGCAGGCTCTTGAGCACGTCCGCCCAGGGCGTGGTCATGACCAGCAGCACCGCGAGCGAGACGCTGACGCCGACCCGGGCCACGAACAGGATCGCGCCCTCCAGACCGGGCACGGACGGGGCGATCGTGAGCGGCCCGAGACCCAGCTCGAACAGGCGCGGCCCCGGCACGAAGAAGATGGCCGGAACCACGACGATGCCGGCGAACAACGGGATGCCCAGCCAGACGCGTCGGACGAAGAACTCGAACGGAACGCGGCTGAGCCGCGAGCCGGCGAGGACGATCGCATACAGGGCGGCGAGCACGGCCAGCGAGCTCGACAGGCTTGCGGCGAGGACCAGCGCCAGGAACATGCCGAGCTTTGCCCGGGGGTCCACCTGCTGGAGCCAGCCTGCCGCGCGCGCGTGCTCCTCGGTGAACACGGCCCGCTCGATCGAGCCGGTGATGCCGGCCACGGTCCGCTCGAGCCAGCCGATGCGATCACCGCGACCGCGACGCGGGGTGACGGCCATCGGCGGTGCCCCGGTGGCGGCCGCAATGTCGGCACCGCCTCCGGCCCGCTGGATCAGGCGGCCCATGCCGTAGACCAGGGCGCCCAGCAGCAGGACCCCGATGAGGCCGGCGATCTCGTACCCGATGGCGTGCTGCCACAGCGCCGCGTTCGCACCGTCGAAGAAGGGGAGCGGGATACGGTACGCCGCAAGCGGCGCGCTGAACGTCGATGACAGGTCCTGGAGGCCCTTGGGCACGTAGCCGAAGGCCGCGTTCACGTCCGAGACCGAGCCCTCGCCGTACGCGAAACCGGGCGCGATCAGGCCCAGCGGCGCGAGCACGGCCGCCGCCACCAGCACCGTGCCGGGGCCGCGCATCCGTTTCGGCAGCAGGACCCAGGCGATCGGGATGAGGACGACGGCGATCACGCCGACCACCAGCAGCATCACGGCCACGCTCGCCCAGTCGACCTGACCCCAGTCAGCGCCGAACGCCCGGCTGATGTCGCCGCCCCCCGTGACCAGGGCGGTCGCGAGCAGGACCACCAGGCTGACGGCCACGATCACGCCCCCCGTCTGCCCCAAGGATCTGCGGGGGCGTTCGCCCTCCTCGACATCCGTCCCGGCGAATACGTTGCGCAACGAGGTGAGGTACTCCGGATGCCGCTGCTGGAGGTAGGCGACGCCAAGCGCGGTGATCAGCCCCTCGACGATGGAGGCACCCAGCAGGTGCGAGACCAGCATCGCGGGGACCGCCTCGGACAGGCCGTAGGGGCTGTACAGCGCGTGTCCGTTCGCGGAGAACAGGATCGGCTGAACCCCGAGCTCGATGCCGACGGCGAGCGCCGACGCGGTAATGCCCACGTAGGCGCCGATCCCGGCCGCCCAGACCCGCCGGTTGGAGAGGATCGAGGATCGACCCGCCAGCAGCCGGTACGTCGCGTATCCCACGAACGGCAGGATGAAGGCCATGTTGAGGCAGTTGGCGAAGATCGCCAGGACACCGCCGTCACCGAAGAACAGCGCCTGGATGATGAGCGCCACGCTCACCACGATGGCTGCCGCCCAGGGTCCCAGCACGATCGCGGCCAGGGTGCCTCCGACGCCGTGCGCGGTCGTTCCACCGGGCACCGGGATGTTGAACATCATGATCGTGAAGCTGAGGGCCGAGAAGATCGACAGCAGCGGGATGGTGCGGTTCGAGAGGACCGTCCTGACCCTGCGGGTGGCGATGCCCCAGGCGGGCAGCGTCACCGCGCCCATGCCGATCGACACGAGCGGGCTCAGGTAGCCGTCGGGGATATGCACGTGCCGATGAGCCTCCCTGGGTGCGGCGGAGCCGGGACGGGGTCAGTGGCCTCGCGCACGGACGATCATCGTCGTTCTTGCAACAACGTGCAATAGCGGGCCGGCGCAGCCACAGTGGGCTCCCGCCACGGTGCTCGACCGACGTTGCAGCCGTGGCGCCCTTGAGGGGCAGGCGCGCGGGCGAAGCTATTCGGCGAAGCGCTCCTCCCGCCAGGGATCGGCATCGTTGTTGTAGCCGTAGCGCTCCCAGAAGCCCAGCATGTCGTGGGTCAGCAGCTCGAGGCCCCGGAGCCACTTGGGCCCCTTCCAGAAGTAGCGCTTGGGGACGATCAGCCGCAGCGGGTAGCCATGATCCGGTTCCAGCGGGGCACCCTCGAACGTGTCGGCCAGCAGGACATCGTCGTCGTCGAGCACCGCGAGCGGCAGGTTGGCGGTATATCCCTGCTCCGCGTGGCCCACGACATGGGTCGCCGCCGGCCGGACCTGGGCCATCTCGAGGATGGTCTGGATCGCGACGCCTTCCCAGTGGGTGTCGAGCTTGGACCAGCGGGTGACGCAGTGGATGTCCGTGGTGACCTGCTTGCGGGGGAGGGCCCTGAACTCGTCCCAGGTCAGCCGGAACGGATTGTCCACCTCGCCGTACACGTTGAGGTCCCAGGTCGCGAGATCGGCACCGGGCACGCTGCCGTAGTGGAGGACCGGGAACTTCTCGGTGACGTACTGACCGGGCGGGACGCGGCCGGCGATGGCGGGATCGACGCGGCGATCCCCGAACAGGCGCTCGAACATGGTGGTCTCCGATGCGGGCACAGGCGCCCGCGGTCAGGTTGCCAGATGAGACGTCGCAACGATAGCCGCGAAACGTGACGGATCTGCGACGGCGCCCGGATCGGGTCCATGTCGGGTCGCCCGGCTTTTGGCGGGCTGCACTACCCTTCCGCCATGCTGGACGAGCCGCGCGTCGTGATCGTCATGCCCGCCTACAACGCTGCCCGCACCCTCGAGCGGACGTACGCGGACATCCCGTATGACCTCGTCGACCACGTGATCCTGGTCGACGACGTGTCGAACGACGAGACGGTCGACGTCGCCAAGCAGCTCGGTCTCGAGGTCATCGTCCATCGTCAGAACCTGGGCTACGGCGGCAACCAGAAGACCTGCTACGACCGGGCGCTCGAGTGGGGCGCCGACGTCGTGGTCATGCTCCACCCCGACTACCAGTACGACGCAACGCGCATCCCTGCGCTGGTGGCGCCGATCCTGGAGGGATCAGCCGACCTCATGCTCGGCAGCCGCTTCCTGGGCGATCCGATCGCGGGCGGGATGCCCAAGTGGAAGTACGTCTCGAACCGGTTCCTCACCGGGCTGGAGAACGCCGCCTTCGGTCTCCACCTCTCGGAGTACCACACGGGCCTGCGTGCCTACAGCCGGAAGCTGCTCGAGACGATCCCGTACCGCCTCAACTCGGACGACTTCGTGTTCGATCAGGAGCTCGTCGCGCAGGTGGTCGCGGCGGGTGGGCTGCCGATCGGCGAGGTCGCCGTCCCGACGCGATACTTCGAGGAGGCAAGCTCCGTGAACTTCCGGCGCAGCCTCGTGTATGGGCTCTCGACGCTCCGGGTGGTGGCTCGCTTCATGCTCCACCGAACCGGGCTGCGTCGGTCGTCCAAGCTCACCCCGACGCGCGTGCCACGCGAGCCGGGGACGGCTTGAGGATGCCCCGCGTCCGGGGGCTTGGGCGCGCCGCGCTGGGCATCGCGATCTCGATCGTCGCACTCGCGCTGGTCGTCCGGTCGGTGGATCTCGCCGCGGCCTGGATGGTGCTGCGCAGCGCCACGCCCGGCTGGGTCGCGTTGCTCGTGGCGTTCGTCGCCGTTGACGTGCTGCTGCGCGCGGTGCGATGGCGCGTGCTGCTGATGCCGCTGGCGAGCGTTCGGTTGCGTGCCACGCTCGCCTCGCTGCTGGTGGGGTATCTCGCCAACAACGTGCTGCCGGCGAGGCTCGGCGAGGTTGTCCGGAGCCACGACCTCGGTGAGCGGACCGGCGTCTCCAAGGCCGCGATCCTGGGGACGATCGTGGTCGAGCGGGTGGTCGACACCCTGGTCGTGATCTCGATCGCCTCGGTCGCGATCCTGGTGCTCTCGGTCCGTGGCGTCGTCGCGTCCGCGGTGCTGGTGGGGCTTGCCGTCACGGCGCTGCTCGTGGTCGGCATGGCCGCCGGGATCGCGGCGCACCGGTTGCCCGGAGCGGCCCACGCGGCCGCCTTCCTTGACCGCTGGCCGCGCGTTCGCGCAGCCCTGACGAGGTTGCGCGACGGGTTGCGGGTGGCGTCGAGCGCGCGAACCATGGCGGCAGCGGTGGTGCTGTCGGTCGGCTCATGGTCATCCACGGTGCTGGCGTTCGCGGCGGCCGCCCAGGCCGTGGGCATCCAGCCCACGATGGGCCAGGCCGCCCTGCTGGCGGCCGGGACCAACCTCGCGACCGCGATCCCCGCAGCGCCCGGGTACGTCGGGACGTTCGAGCTTGCGACGGTGACCATCGCCGCATCGGTCGGGATCGACCCCGCGCCGGCGCTGGCGTTCGCGATCCTGGTCCACGCGACCACCCTGGTGCTCACGTCGATCGGGGGCGCGACGGCCCTCGCGCTCGGGGGCCGGCGGGTGGACGATGGGAGCCGGATCCCGGTGCCCGGGCCGGCCCACCCCGGGCCGGAACACGAGGCGGAGCCGGGCGCGGTTGTGGTGGAGGCGGCCGTCTCGCCGTCGCCGTCACGTGGCACAGGAGGCGATCGTTGACGTTCGCGCGGCCGTCCCGACCCTGGCCCGGGACGCTCGAGTGGGGGAGTGACTGGGTTGCCGAGGCGGCGGCGGACCTCGCCCACCTGGGCTTCGAGCTGCGCGATGGGATCCGGACCGGGTCGGTTCCCGGTCCGCGGTTGCTGGTGGCGTTCCGGGACGTGCCGACCCTCGAGCATTTCGACCCGGAGGAAGCCGGTTACTGGGCGGCGACGGCGAGCGGTTGCTGCCGGCTTGCCACGATCGACGCCGGGCATCACGAGCCCGCCAGCAGGCCATTCTCCTGGGGCAGGATCCGGGTCACGGACCGGGTGCCCGTGTCCAACGAGTTCCTCGCATTCGGTGGCACGCTGATGACCGGCGTCCGCGACGAGCACCTGGTGCTGGCCGCCTTCACCTCGCGGGCCCCGATCGTGCGCTGGGCCGGTCACTCCCAGGGGGTGGATCCCCTGACCGACGAGATCGGCGCCTTCTTCGCCCGGTTGATGGTGCCGGTCGACTTTCAGGAGGGTGCGGAGGAGAGGATCGCGGCCATCGATCCCGAGGGGCTCTACGCCGCATTCCTGTCGCACACGTCGCGACGGCTCGGCCCGGGCAGCCCGCTGCGGGCGGCCGACCCCGCATTCGCGCGGATGATCGACCACGAGTGCCATCGCCTGGAGCACGACGTCCCCGCGGCCTGGCAGGCAAGCGTCGAGCTGCTGAGCTGGCTCGAGCTGGGCTAGGGCTGGGGCCGGGGTCAGCGGAGGCGGCCGGCACCGGGCGGCCCGGATGGGTTGCCTGGCCGGTGTGCCGGTCAGACGAAGGCCCCGGCGATGCCGGGGCCTTCCCGTTGACCGATGAGGCGCGCGATCAGCTGACCAGGCCCTGCGCCTTGAGCCACGTGGACACGACGTCCTTGACGTCCTTCTTGTCCACGCTGACCTGCTTGTACAGGTCGGCCAGGGTCGGCGTATCGATCTTGGCCGACAGGTCGTTGAGCAGCTTCTCGAACGCCGCCTTGTCGTCCAGCTTGGCCAGGAGGTCATCCCTGACCAGTGGGGCGATGTTGTCCGCCGGCTGGGTCATCTTGTCATCCTGGAGCAGGACGAAGTTGTCGACGATGATGTCGGGCTGCGTCGAGCACAGCTCACCGAGGTCGATGGTCTTGCCCGCCAATGCCTGGGCCATCGGCGTCGAGCACGCGTCGAGCAGGGTGGCGTTCGAGGTGTCGATGCCGTACGCGTCCTTGAGCGCCCCTGCGCACAGCGGGTTGGTGGGGCAGTCCTTGGCCAGGCCGAGCTTGAGCTGGCCCTGGACGGCGGCCACGTCGCTCATCTTGGACAGCGACAGCGCGTCGGCAGTCTCCTTGCGGACGACGAACGCGTTCTGATCCTGGGCCGGCGTGTAGTCGAGGACCGTGATCCCGCCACCCTTGGTCTTGAGGATGTCCTGGAGGGCCTGCTGGTTGTGGGCGGGGTCCCCGGTGGGTGTTCCGCCGTACCCGGCGCCGAGGCCGGATCCGATGTACTCGGGTTGAAGGTCGATCTGGCCGCTTTCGAGGGCCGGCAGGAGGACCGACCGGTCACCAAGGCCGATCCCGTCGCGGTTGACGGTGTAGCCGGCGTTCTCGAGGACCTGGGCATAGGCTTCGGCCACGATCCGCGCTTCATCGAAACCGACGGATCCGACCTTGACGGTGGGCTTGCTGCCCCCTCCCGACGAGCAGGCGCTGACGATCAGCACCAGCATCGTCGCCCCGAGGGCGAGCGTGCGGGATAGCCGCATTGGGTCTCCTCTCTTGATTGTTGCCGGCGGGCACCGGCGTGTGGCGAACCATACCAGCGCCGTCGCCAGATCCTGTCCGGTACCCGGGCCTTCCGGCGAGATCACCGGGTCGGCCGATCAGATCGCGGCCATCTCGCCGCCGCCTTCCGGGGGCTCGGCAGGCTCGCGGACGGCACCTGTCCGGGCCACGACGACGCCCGGCGACGTCAGCAGCCGGCCCAGCAGGGTGAACGACGCCTCTGCGGCCAGCGCGAGCACGGCCACCAGCACCACCCCGCCGAAGATCATCCCGAAGTCGCGCTGCGACATCCCCTCGGTCAGGTAGCTTCCGAGCCCGCCGAACCCGAAGATCGCTCCGAGCGTCGCGGTGGCGATGATCTGGACCGCGGCGGACCCGAGACCCGCGGCGATGACCGGGACGGCCAGCGGCAGCTCGACGCCGCGCAGCACCTGGGACTCGGTCAGGCCCATGCCGCGGGCCGCCTCGGTGAGGTCGTGGTCGACCTCGGCGACTCCCGTGTATGCGTTGACCAGGATGGGCGGGATGCCCAGTGCGATCATCGCGATGAAGGTCGGCAGCACGATGAAGCCCAGCCGCGGGTCCAGTGCCTGGGTGAACGGGACGACGATCCCGATCAGCGCCAGGGATGGGATCGCGCGCCCGAGGTTCGACACATTGACGGCGATCCGGGCCCCGCGGCCGGTGTGGCCGACCCAGACGCCCACCGGCAGCGCGAGCAGCCCGGCGACCAGCAACGCACCCAGCGAGAGCGCCAGGTGCTCACCCACGCGCACCGGGACCCCGGACGGCCCGGACCAGTGCGCGGCGTTCGTGAGCCAGGCGATCGTCTCGCTGACGATGTCCATCAGGCGCCCGCCGCTGCGGTGGATGGGGTACCGCCCCTGGCAGCCGCCGCGGCCGTCGGCTGGGACCACGGTGTGGCCCGACGCTGGACGGCCACGAGCACCAGGTCCACCGCGACGGCGAGGACCATCGCCGGCACGGCCCCGAACAGGATCTCGGTGGGGAACCCGCGCCGGTAGCCCTCGAAGATGAAGAACCCGAGCCCGCCGAATCGATCACCGATGGCGCCCGATACGGTCACCAGGCCGATCGTGGACACGCTCGCCACGCGGACGCCGGCCACGATCAGGGGCACGGCGAGCGGCAGCTCGACGCGCCACATCCGGCGTCCGCGTGAGTAGCCCATGCCGTCCGCGGCCTCGATCACCTCGGCCGGCACGGCATCGAACCCGGCCACCATGTTGCGCACGAAGATCAGCAGCGTGTACAGGACCAGCGGGACCTCCGCCGTGAGCAGCGAGAGGCCCGTGATCGGCACCAGCGCGGCGAACATCGCGAGGCTCGGGATGGTGTACAGGATCCCGGCGACGGCCGTGACCGGCGGGTACAGCCGCCGGCGCCGAACGGCCAGGATCGCAAGCGCGAACGAGATGACGAAGCCGACCGCCAGGGCGATGAGCGCCAGGTACAGGTGCTGGACGAGCCGCGAGGCGAGCTCGTCGAGGTGGTCGCCCACCCACCCCCAGTCGATCACGGCGATGGCTCGGCGGCGGTGGCAGCGATGGCCGCGACGACCTCGTCGTCGACCTCAGGCGCGTTGGTCGGAAACTCGGGCTCCACGGCCGTATCGCGCATCCGTGCCATCACCGCCCCGATCGTGACCAGGCCGCGGTACGCGCCCTGGCGATCGACGACGACGCCGGCCTGGACGAGGTCGTCGAGCAGCATCGAAAGCGCGTCCTTGAGCGTGGTCCGGCGGTCGAGCAGGGGAGAGGTCGAGTCCACGTGGCGGGCATGCAGCGGCCCCGACGCCGGGACGTGGTTCTGGTCGATCCAGCCGATCGGGCGCTCCGATGCATCGAGCAGCAGGAGGTACTGGAACGGGTCTGACCGGACTCGCCGGCCCGGCTCCGCCGCATCGTCGCCCACGCGGGCGGTCACGGCCGGCTCCAGCGGCAGGTCGTTGACGCGCATCAGCGACAGCCGCTTGAGGCCGCGGTCGGCGCCCACGAAGCGGGCCACGAACTCCGATGCCGGCGCGGCCAGGATCTCGGCCGGCGGCCCGAACTGCTCCAACACGCCGCCGGCCCGGAACACGGCCACGACGTCGCCCATCTTGATCGCCTCGTCGACGTCGTGGGTCACGAACAGGATCGTCCGGGCCAGCTGCTCCTGGATCCGCAGGAACTCGTTCTGGAGACGCTCGCGGACGATCGGGTCCACGGCCCCGAACGGCTCGTCCATGAGCATGATCGGCGGGTCCGCCGCCAGGGCCCGGGCGACGCCCACCCGCTGGCGCTCACCACCCGAGAGCTGCGCGGGATATCGACGCGCGTAGACCCCTGGCTCGAGGCCGACCAGGGCCAGCAGCTCGTCCGCCCGTTCCCGTTGTCGCTCCCTTGGCCAGCCCAGCAGCCTGGGCACGGTGGCCACGTTGTCGCCGATCGTCTGGTGCGGGAACAGGCCGGTCTGCTGGATGACATAGCCGATGCTGCGCCGGAGCTCGGTGACGTCGCGCGATGCCGCGTCCACGCCGTCAAGCAGGATCCGGCCGGAGGTCGGCTCGATGAGCCGGTTGACCATCTTGAGGGATGTCGTCTTGCCGCAGCCCGACGGCCCGACCAGGATGCAGATCCTGCCGGCCGGCACGGTCAGGGATAGGTCGTTGACCGCCCCCGGGGTGCCCCGCTTCGCGGCCTGGGCGCCGTAGATCTTGGTCACATGGTCGAACTCGACGGTCGAGGCGCGCGGTCCAGCCTCGTTGGCGGTCATCCGGTGCCCGGCTCGCTGGGAGTCATCGGAGCGGGCGGTCAGCCGCGATCCACGAGCGGTTTGACCTGGCCGATCAGGCGCTCGATGGACTCGGAGTCGTACGGCGCGGGCTGCTCGCTGATGGCGGTCGTGAAGCCCAGCTCGAGGTACGGCGCGAGCCGCTCGGCGAGCTGCTCGGGCGTGCCGTTCCAGAAGGTGTCGTCGTCCTCCACGTCCGCAATGGGAGTCCGGTTGTGCGCCATCGCGGCCTTCCAGACCCCAACGGCCTCGGCCTCCGAATCGCGGATGGTGGCCTTGATCCCGAGCGTGAACTCGATCTCGGCCGGATCCCGCCCGACGGCCTCGCAATGCTGGCGGAGCACCGCCACCTTGCGGGTCATCGTCTCGAGCGTGCCCATCCCGTTCCACATGTCCGCGTAGCGGGCAACCGTGCGCAGCGTCTTCTTCTCGCCGCCACCGCCGATCATGATCGGCAGGTGAGCCTGCAGCGGGCGCGGCACCGTCCGCAGCCCGTCGAAGGCATACCGGCCGCCAGCTGCCGAGGTCACCGTCTCGCCGGCCAGCAGCGCGCGGCAGGCCGCGACCGACTCATCGAGCCAGTCGAGCCGCTGGCCGAAGCCGGACCCGAACTCGATCCCGTGGGCGGTGTGCTCCTCCTCCATCCAGGCACCGCCGATGCCGAGGATCGCCCGGCCACCCGAGATATGATCGAGCGTGGTGGCGGTCTTGGCGACCAGGCCCGGGTTGCGGAACGTGTTGGCGCCGACCAGCAGCCCGAGCCGCGCCCGGGTGGTGGCGACGCCCAGCGCGGCCAGCGTCGACCAGCCTTCGAAGATGGGCTGGTACGGGTCGCCGAAGATCGCATACAGGTGGTCCCAGGCCCAGATGTGGTCATAGCCCAGGTCGTCGATGCGCCGCGCAGCGTCGAGGTAGGCCGGCCAGTCGGTAGCCTGGTTCCAGAGCAGGACACCCAGCTTCAGATCACTCATCTGCCCATGGTCGCATGCCCGGCGATGCCGCCGCCAACGTGTCGCCTGTGGCGCGCTTCTCCCATCCTTGGCGGGCCAAACCACGGCCGGGCGGCGGCCGGACCATGGCCGGACCCCAGGTGCCGAGCCGGATGGCACTTGGACCCGGACGACGACCGTCCGATGGTTGGCGCGACGATCGGTACGGATGGTGCGTCCCGTGAGCCGCACGTCGTGCCGGTCCGGAGGACGTGCCATGGTCGACTCGCTTCGCGCACCCGCTGCCATTCCCCAATCGCTGGCCATTCCCCAATCGCTGGCTGCCGGCCAGCCGAGCTCATGCATGCGGCGCGAGCTCCGCGAGCTGGCTCGCGACATGGCCGGCCGGCTCGACCGCGATGCGATCGCGCCGGCCGAGGAGCGCTCCCTCGATGACGCGCTCGATGACGCGCTCGACGCGGCCGTGATCGCCGTTCTGCCGCGCATCCTCGAGGTGCTCGACAGCGAGCTGACGCCAAGGCTCGAGTCGCTGCCGTTGCACACGCGCCTCGCGCTCGCCGATGCCCGCCGGCATCGCGACCTCGGCATCGACTGAGCCGCCCGGGGCAATCTGCGGCGACGCGCACGACGCGAGCGCCCCGGCCCCCGCGCGCACGACGCCGACAGCCCGGCCTCCGAAGCACGCGACCCACCCGGCCCTGCTGCCCCGCAATCGCAGGGCCCCAGCTCGCCCGGCCGCCAAGCAACGGCGCCCGTAGCACCCGCCCGCCAAGACGTTGCCGCAATCGCAGAGCCGCAGCGCGCCCGGCCGCCAAGCAACGCACCGGCATCGCCCGGCTGGGCCGTCATCCGCCTGCGGTTACGGAGCGCCGCCGCAGCGCGACCGCGAGCGACGGGTATGCGTGACACGCTTAGCCCGCCGCCATCCTCGCCTCCGTCGCGCTCCTGCAGCGCCGATGATGCCCCTCAGGCATGGATGGGTTGCTGGTGAGCCGTTTCCTGGCTCGTCGCGAGTGCCCGGGGGCGGAAACCGTTCGAGCTATGCCTGTCACACATCCGGCAGGGGATGGACGAAGCGCGGGGCAAGGCATGCACGAAGCGCGCGGCGAGTCGTCGGCAGCACGCCGTCGGCCGGCAACAGGGCGAGTTACCGCTGCTGTACTCGGTCGCCCGGGCCGGCAACAGGGCGAGTTACCCGAGTTGCCCCTGTTGTACTCGGCCGCCCCGGGCCGGCAGCGGCCGAGTCGGTCAGGCGTTGTCGAGCTCTCGTGAGATGGCCCGGAGGATGAACCGGGCCGCCTCCGCGCTCTTGCCGCCCAGCTTCTGGCCCTCGTCCTGCTCGAGCGCGACCGCGAGGTCCGCAAGCATCGCCTCGAGTGCCGGCGTCCGGCGAAGCACACCTGCGGCGAATGCCCCTTCGAGCCCATCGGCCGCCCGGCGCGCGTTCTCGACGGCGTGACCCTTCGCGTCCATCTGCTCCCTGAAGGCAACGCGGGCCGCATCGGCGGCAGCGCCCTCGCTCGCCATCGTCATCGGCCGCCGCGCGGCCCGAACGGGGCACCGCCGACGGACCCTCCGACGCCGGCATTGTCGATTGTGGTCGCCCGGCCCTCAGCCGCGGGTGCCTGGCTGGCCCTGGCCGCCTGCGGATCTCCCGCTCGCCGGTCGGCGGCCGCGCGCTCCTCCCATCGGGCGGCTCGCCATTCGGGCTCGATCACACTCATGTGGATCTCGTCCCACCAGCGGCCGTCGCGCCAGATCGCCTCCCGGGCCTTGCCCTCGGTCACGAACCCGACCCGCTCGTAGGCCCGGATCGCGCGCTGGTTGAACGCGAACACCGACAGCGCCACGCGATGAAGGCCCAGCGTGCCGAACGCGTGATCGACCATGAGCCGGGTCGCCTCGCCGCCGTACCCCTGGCCCCACGCATCGTGCTCGCCGATCGTGATGTGGAACAGCACCGACCCGTTGTCGGCGTCGAGCTGAGAGAAGGCACACGTCCCGATCAGCCGGTCCGTTGCCCGCACGTGGATCCCCATCGCCATCGCCTCGGGACCCATGGCCCGCATCATGAAGAAGCGCTCGACCTCATCGGGTCGCATGGGGGCGTCCTGGTAACGGGTCAGGCGGGCCACCTCCGGGTCCTGGTACCAGCGGAGGAAGTCGTGCAGGTTCTCCCTTGTATGCCTGCGGAGCACGACGAGGTCGCCGTCGATGTGATCCGGGAACCAGCGCCGATGGAGCATCGGCGACACCCTATACCATCGCCGTCATGCGCCGCTGGAGCGAAATCGCCGAACGCGTCGCCGCGACCACGAGGACGTCCGAGAAGACGACCATCCTGGCCGCCTACCTCGCAGATCTGCCACCCGGCGAGCTGCCGGTCGCAGCGGTGTTCCTGGCCGGGCGCCCGTTTCCGGAGGCGGACCAGCGCGCCATCGGGCTGGGCTGGGCCGGGCTGGCAGGGACGGTGCTCAGGGTGGCTGGCGCGGACCCCGACGCCCTGCGCCGCGCCTACGATCGCTCGTCGGACGTGGCCACCGCGGTCGGGGAGGTGCTGGCCGAGGCTGGCCATCCTCCGGACCCGGAGCGGGAGCCTTCGCTGATCGACGTTCGCACCGCGTTCGAGGCGATCGAGGCGGCATCGGGGGCGGCCGCGAAGAGCGAGATCCTGGCGGGTCTCCTCGCCGGATCCTCGCCGGCCACCGCAACGGGCATCGTCAAGGTGCTGTCCGGTGAGCTCCGCATCGGTCTCCGGGAAGGGCTGCTTGAGGCAGCGATCGCGAAGGCGTTCGACCGCCCGCTCGGCGCCGTCAAACGGGCCGGGATGCTGACCGGCGACGTCGGCAGGACGGCGACGCTCGCCCGCGAGGACCGGTTGGCGGAGGCGGCGATGGCTCTCTTCCATCCGCTCAAGTTCATGCTCGCCTCGCCGGCCGAGGATGCGGCCGAGATCATGACCCGCCTGGGACCGACCGTGTGGGTGGAGGACAAGTACGACGGGATCCGGGCCCAGCTCCATCGCCAAGCCGATCGTGCGCAGCTCTTCTCGCGCGACCTTCACGACATCAGCGGCCAGTTTCCCGAGGTGATCGAGGGTGCCCGCGACCTGCCGTGGTCCGGGATCCTCGATGGCGAGATCCTGGCCTGGAAGGACGGCGTCGTGCTGCCGTTCCTTCAGCTCCAGGCCCGCCTCGGACGCAAGAGCCCGTCCGAGGCGATCCGTGCCCGGGTCCCGGTCATCTACGTCGCCTGGGACGTGCTGGGCATCGACCAGGACCAGGACGGCCGAGTGGCGCCGCTGCTCGAGACACCGTTGCGCGAACGGCGCCGGAGGCTCGAGGCGCTTGGACTGCCGCTGGCGGCCGAAGGCGGGCGGTTCGCGCTCAGCCGCCTTTCGAGCGTGGCATCGGTCGAGGGTCTCGAGGCCGAGTTCGCCCAGGCTCGCGCCCGGCGCAACGAGGGGCTGATGGTCAAGGACCCCGACAGCCACTACACGCCGGGCCGGCGCGGACTGGGCTGGCTCAAGATGAAGAAGGCGCTCGCGACGCTGGACTGCGTGGTGGTGGGCGTCGAAGTGGGGCACGGCAAGCGCCACGGGGTCCTGTCCGATTACACGTTCGCGGTCCGCGACGATGCCAGCGGCGGGCTGGTCACGATCGGCAAGGCGTACAGCGGGCTCACCGACGTGGAGATCGCGGACATGACGCGCTGGTTCGAGGCGCACACGATCCGGACGTTCGGCCGGTACCGGGTCGTCGAGCCCTCGGTCGTGGTCGAGATCGCATTCGACGTGATCATGCGGTCCACCCGCCACAAGTCCGGCTATGCGCTGCGATTTCCGCGCATCGCCCGATTGCGTCCGGACAAGCCCGCAGCCGCGGTCGACACGCTCGCGACGGTGACCCGCCTGTACGAGGGGCTCCAGCAGGGTGCGGAGCACCTGGTGACGGCCAGCGCCCGACGCTGACGGGCACCCCACGGTCATCGCCGGCTGATCCTTTGGGGTCTCGACGGCCCGGCCCGGTTTCGTATCCTGTTCACGACGCGCATGCGCGCTCGGGGGGCGCTGCACGGAGGTGACGGATGTTCGAGGCCTATGAAGGTGGCCAGAAGGAGCTGGTCCTGTATACGGACGCGCTGATCACGCGCGGCTCGGTCCGTACCCGGCAGCATCGGGTGACCGACATCCTCAACCAGAGCGAGGAGCCGTTCCTGATCCTCGAGGACGTCATGGTCGAGGAGTTCGGCGGTCGAGGGCAGCCGATCCGCTCGGACTATGCGCAGATCAACCTCGACGCCGTGCTGTTCGCGGTCGCAAACGAGTCGGTACCGCCGATGCCCGAGCTGCGGACGCCCAAGACACCGGAGCAGGCGATCATCTCGGTCCCGCCGTTCAGCGTGGTGGGCACGATCCACCTGATGCCCATGGGCGGCAGCCTGCGCGACGCGCTCCAAGAGCTGACCGGACGGTTTCTGCCGGTCACCGATGCAACCTACTGGTCGGACCACGTGGGCGAGGCGCGTGAGCAGGCGCTGCTGGTCGCGATCAACCACCATCGCGCGCACATCCTCGCGCCGCACCGCATGGTCGATCCGTGGGCCGGCCTGGATCGGGGAGCGACCTCCGGCGGCGGTCCCCGGCCCGAGGCGGAACCGTCCGTGGGCTGATCCCGACGCTCAGCGGTCGACCGGCAGGTCCAGCCGATTCCCCCATTCGGCCCAGCCACCGTCGTAGACCGCGACGTCGTCGTGGCCGAGCAGCGTCAGCACGAATGCGAGCTTGGCGGCCGCGACACCGGACCCGTCGTAGCACACCAGGCGCCGGCCACGGGTGATGTTCGCCTTGAGCAGCAGCGAGCGGAGCTCTGCGGCATCGCGAAGACGCTGCGTCCCCGGCACGTGCATCGATCCGACCGGCACGTTGACGGCCCCTGGGATGTGGCCGAGACGTCGCACGTTGCCCTCGAAGCCACGGTACTCTGCCGGCCCTCGGGCGTCGACCAGCAGCACGTCGGGTGCTCCCAGCAGGGCCCGGACGTCGGTCGTCGTCAGCCGCTGACGGACGACCGCGCGAGGCGTGAACACGGCCTCGGGCGGCTCGACCATGCCGTTGGCCACCCTCTGGCCGGCGTCGACCCATGCCGGGTATCCGCCTTCCAGGATGCGGGCGGATTCGTAGCCGTAGGCACGGAGGCTCCACCAGACACGAGCCGCGAGGTACGACAGCGTGTCGTCGTAGAGCACCGCCGAGGTGCCGTCGCCCACGCCGGCATGCGCCATCGCGGCCGCCATGTGTTCCGGCGCGGCCAGCAGCGGCGCCTCGCCTCCTTCCGGCACATCGACCACCGACGTGCGCCAGTTCAGATGCACCGCCCCCGGAATGTGCCCGGTCCCATACACCGTGGCCGAGGTCCCGTCCGGCCGCCACCGGACGTCGAGCACGCGGAGATCCGACCGTCTGAGGTTCTCGGCCAGCCACTCGGGCGTGGCGATGAGCTCGGGGCGAGCGAAGCCAGCCAGGTTGGCCTCCAGCATGAATGGCGAGGTGACCGGCCCCCGGATCCGAAGCAGGCGAGTGCGGCGTCGATATCATACGGAGGTGGTCGCCCCGTTCATGCCCCAGTCGGCGAAGATCGCCGCCGTCCGGGAGGCGCTGCCCGCGACGGGTGCCGGCATCTACCTCAACGCCGGCACGGCCGGGCCCCTGCCGGCCGAGACCCAGCGCGCGATGGACGAGCAGGCCGCGCGTGAGCTCGCCGTCGGCCGCGCGCACCCGGACCTGTGGCCCGAGACGCAGCAGCGGATGGGCGAGGCGCGCGCGGCGGTCGCGGCCGTCCTCGTCGCCGACCCTGCCGACGTTGCGCTTACCCACTCCACGACCGACGGCGTCAACATCGCCGTCGGCGCGCTGCCGTGGCGCCCGGGCGATCGCGTCCTGACCACACGCCACGAGCATCCTGGCGGCATCGGATCGTTGCTTGCGCTGCGGGACCGCGTCGGGGTCGAGCTGGAGCAGGTTGACATCGGTGACGGCGGCGATGCCGACCGGACGATCGAGGCCTTCTCCCGGGCGCTCGAGCGGCCGGCCCGCGCGATCATGGTCAGCCATGTCCTGTGGACGACGGGCGCCGTGCTTCCGGTCGCACGGCTGGGTGCGCTGGCCCGTGCCGCAGACGCGGCCTCGGTGATCGACGGCGCGCAGTCGGCAGGAGCGATCCCGGTCCAGCTCGACGAGCTCGGGGTCGACGCCTACGCCGTGCCTGCCCAGAAGTGGCTGCTGGGCCCGGAGGGCATGGGCGCCCTGTGGGTCCGGCGGCAGCTGTCCGAGTCGATCACGCCGCGGGCGGCCGGATCCCTTTCCTACGAGACGTTTGATGTCGCCGCCCCCAGGCTTCATCCCGGCGCCCGGCGCTTCGAGGCCACGGGGTTCCACCGCCCGTCGCTGATCGGGTTTGCCCGGAGCTGCGGCTGGCTGTCCATGTACGTCGGGCTTCCCTGGGCGCTCGAGCGGGCGGCGCGCCTGGCGGCCTCGGCGGCCGAGCGCCTGGCGGGGATCCCGGGCGTCACCCTGGTGACCCCGCGCACGTCGATGGCCACCCTGGTCACGTTCCGCATCGACGGCTGGCCCGCCCGTCCGGCGCTGGACGAGCTGGAGCACCGGGCGTTCGCGATCCTGCGAGACCTGCCCGCCGTGGATGCGCTCCGGATCTCGGTTGGCTGGTGGTTGACAGACGCCGAGCTCGATCGGTTCGCGGAGGCGGTCGAGCTGCTCGCCGGCCACACCCCGGAGACGCTGCCACCGCGGCGAACGCTCGCGGTCCTCGGCGCCGACGGGAGTCCGATCCGGTAGCTGACCGAATCGATGAGCAACCCCTCCGAGCGTCCGGCCGGGCCGGAGGTCCGCCGGCGCGGCTGGCTCGAGATCCGCTGGCGCCAGTTCCGGCGAGCCCCCCGCCCCGTCGTTCGCGCGGTCGCGAGCAGCCTCAGCGTGGCCATCGTGCTCGGAACCCTGTTTCTCGCCTACGACCTTGCGCTTGACGCCGGTGCATCGCTGCCGGGCGGCGATCTCCGGCTGCTCGCCGTGACGGTGTATGTGGTGGTCGTGCTCGTCGCCGGTTCGCTCGTGACGTGGCTGGCCGTTCCCCTTCCGACGGGTTCCGGAAGGCGTGCCACGCGGACACCCTGGAGCGCGGCCCTGGGGCTGTTCGCTGCCGTCCCCATCGCATACCTGGTGCTCGTCGTCCTGCACGAGATCGTCAAGCCGCTGCTCCGCTGACGGTGATGTTGGCACCGGGCCGGTGCATCCCGGCAACGGAGCGTCCTCGTCTGGCCGTGCGGGGCCGTCCGGGGGGTTGCGAACCGGCCGATCGCGGTAGATCCTGATACGCGGCGATTATCGCCAACGGGACTTATCCAGCCCGGTATCATCGGCACCGGCCAGTCACTGGCCGAGAAAGCTGCCTGCATCGAGGATGCGTGTGGCCAACGAGGACTACGGGCACGTCGCCCTGCCGAAGTTGTTTGGGGCCCCCGCGTACGCCCGGCCGCCCATCGAGCCGGTCGTCCGAACGGAGCGCCCCGTCAGCCCGGACGACCTGCCGCTCGAGATCGAGCAGACTGAAGAGGAACGCGAGCTCGCCCAGGGCCTGATCGCGAGCCGGCATGACACCATGGCGTCCGGCGACATGGTGGTGGCCAGCCGGAACGGCAACCACCGGCGGCGCCGCCTGACCGTGGGCCTTCGCGCCATCACGGGTCGAGTCCGTGGGGGCAGCCAGGACACGACCACGGACGCCGGCTGACGCCTCCCCGAGCGAGGGCCGCGAGCTCGGCAGCCGCCCGGTCCCGACCGCTGTACGCTTTGGTGTGTTCGATGTCGGGTGACCCCGACGCCGGATAGCTCCGTGGGGGAGTAGCTCAATCGGTTAGAGCAGCGGGCTTATATCCCGCTGGTTCCAGGTTCGAGTCCTGGCTCCCCTACCACCCCCCCCCGATCGCCCGGCAGCGGCGGACGGTCAGCCGTGCGGTGAGCGCGCCCGTGCGGCGCGCACCCGACACGACGGCCGTGGATCAGCTCGCCGCGGCCACCGACTTGATCAGCTCGAATAGCCGCGTCATGCGTGCGGGCGTAAGCCCCCGCTGGGTCGGCAGCGCGGCGATCCAACCGGCGAGCTCCTCGGGAGCCACGACCGCGCAGGTGGGGGTGCGCTGGATGCGCCGGTCGTCGGTGACGATGGCCGCGTAGACGCGGACAAGGAAGTCCCGGTCGTCGGTGGTCAGCCAGCCACGGACGCGCTCGGCGTCGCGGGCGGCCCGGTCGACGGGGGCCTCGATCGGGATCCAGCGGCCCCGGCCGTCGCGGATCTCCCAGCGACTCCCGGTGTGACGGCTCATGCTCGGAGGCGGAACCTCACCAAGGATCGCGATCCCGAACGGACCGAGCACGAGCTCGTGGATCCGCCGGCCACCCGGCAACACGAGGCTGGTGGCCGCCAGGTGATCCGGACCCAGGGATCTGGCCAGGCGCGACGAGTGGGCCCGGGGGTGGAGCGAAATGACCGAATCGATCGTGGCCGCCACACGCGCGACGCCGATCAGCAGCAGCCCCGCAGGCACGACGATCGCGCACGCCCAGGCGACGATGCCCACGGCCATCTGAACGGCCGTCGGACGGCCCTGGGGCTGGACGGCGCTGATCAACGGCGTGCCCAGGCACAGCCAGCCCACGAGGAGGCCGACCAGCAGCAGGAGCACGGCCGACAGCGCATTGCGCGCGATCAGCAATCGGTCCGTGCGCGTGGCCGCATGGGTGGCGATGACCTGCATGAGGGAATGGTCCGGCATCTCGGAAGCAGCCGGAATGGCTCCATCTGGCTACGTAGGAGGATGCGACCGTCCGGGTCCGCCGCACGCTTGGCCACCACTGGATGCGGAAGTGTCGACTCCACGCACCGGCATTCACGCCAGGCGGACCGTTCGTGCTCGCCAGGCCTGGCGCAACCGCCGCCGGTCCCTCCCCGTGCGGGACCCCCGTACCATTGCGGACCCTCCGTCACGCTCCGATGCTCCGGGCTACGGGGAGCTACACGTTCGAAGCGTCGAGGAGGCGGATACCGCTTTGAGCCCTCGCACGGGTCCCGATCGCGTCACCGCCCATGGGACGGGTCTCGCCTCGCTCCGGGCGCTGGCAGCGGCTGTCCTCCTCGTCATTGTGACCGTGCTGCCGGCATTCGCCGGGGACGGTCCTACCAGTCTGTCCAATCCAAAGGTCACGCCGTCGGGCGGGACGACCAGGACCCAGATCACCTTCTCGGTCGTGTACCGCAATGCGGGTGGGAGCACGCCCGATTACGTGCGAGTCGTCGTCGCCGGCACGACCAAGGCGATGCACCTCGCCTCCTCGAGCGAGGACCTCAAGAAGGGGGCCCAGTACACCGTCACCACAACGCTGCCGGCCGGCACCTGGAAGACCACCTTCGAGGCATCCGACCGCGAGAAGTTCCAGGACAACCTGCCAGGCCCCATCATCACGATCACGCCGCCGCCCACGCCCAAGCCCACGCCCAGGCCCACGCCCAGGCCCACGCCCAGGCCCACGCCCAGGCCCACGCCGACATCTGCACCGACCCCCAGGCCGACGCCCGCGCCCACCGCCACCTCCGCGCCGAAGGCCACGCCTGCACCGACCCCCAAGCCGACGCCCGCGCCCACGGCCACCTCCGCGCCAACAGCCACGCCCCAACCAACCCCCGCTCCGGTGCCGCATGGGGCCATGGAGCCCGGAGCGCCGCCAGCCGCATCTCTGCCCGGGATCGTTGCGCCCTCCCCGGATGGCAGCGGGACGGTGGCTGCCAGCCCGGCACCATCATCGGGACCTGACCCGCTGGCGGCTGCCGTCCTCCCCGGCGGTCCCGGGTCGAGTGGCGATGGTCAGGGTGGCCCCGGCGGGAGCGCGGGCGGTGGCGGATCGGGTGACGGTGCCGCGAGCGGCGGTACGCACAGCCCATTCGGCGACAGCTCCGCCGGCAGCCTCGGCGGCCCTGCCTCGTTCCTGTCGGTGCTGGCAGCCGTGGCGCCGACGGCGGTCGCGACCACGGGCGGCGTGACGATGCTGATGGCGTTCCTGATGTTCGGCAAGCGTCGTCGCGACGAGCTGCCCACGGCGCCCGATGACGTGCTCGCTGCGGCATCGGCCACCGGTAGCGGCGTCGTGCCCAATGCCCGGCTCGCCGGGTCCGGATCTGTCGTGATGCCGCACGCCGCCGATGCCAAGCACGCCGTTCAGGCAGCCGTTGGGGTCGCGGCGGCGGCACCGGACGTGGATTCGCATCTGCCCCGCTGGCGGCGGCCCTCGCTCATGCAGGCGCGCAAGGCGGATCCCCTGCGAACCGTGTCGGCCGATGTCAGGCTGACGTTCGAGGGCGATGTGGGGGCCGCCGTGAACGGCATGGAGCGGCGGTTCATCCGCTACCGCCTGGTCAGCCTGCTCGACACCCCGGACGAGGTGCGGGGCATCGAGATCGGAGTGCTCGACGAGGGGGACGAGGTCGTGCTGATGGAGAAGCGCGGTACCTACTGGCGCGTCCTGTGCCCCAATGGCCAGGAGGGCTGGCTCCACAAGATGACCCTGGGCGACGTGGTCATCGATGCCTCGACAGCCAGTCGCGGCAGCTGGACCTCGGGCGACGACGGTCCCGGAACTGGCGGGTTCGAGGACGTGCTACGCGCCTATACCGAGCGCCGGCAGCACTTCGGCGAGGCCAGCTAGCAGAGCCGGCCCCCCGCGGGTTGGCGCCGGCCGCGCGAATGACGCCCACCGGATCCGGGCGGCACCGACCCCCAAGGCGGGGCCCGAGAATCGAGGGCGTCGGGCTCGTGTCAGGGCCGGAGATGGGTTGCGGCCGACTGGTCCGCGTTCCTGCCGTAACGATCCTGTAATGGACAGACGCAATGCTCCCTCGCGCATGCATCCAGTCCCACATGCACAGCGCGAGAGGAAGGTTTCCCATGCGTCGTCTTGCCATCCTCGCCGGCCTTGGCCTGGCCCTGGCCCTCACGACACCGGTCGCGGCCGGCACCCACCAGACCATCACTGAAACCGACCATATCCACGGCGCCTTCACCGAGCCGATGTTCGACGTCAATCCCTGCACCGGCGTCCCGATCACGAGCTTCGATGCCGTCGGCAACCTCGTGGATCACGTGACGTATTTCCTCGAGGAAGGCCAGATGACCGAGGTCTGGGCGACGTTCACCGAGACCGGCAAGGTGACCATCGTCGACGCCAGCGACGTGACCTACGTCGGGCACTTCACGGCCTGGGGCAACCTCAACCTCAATGAGCGCAACGCGAACGACACGTTCACGCTATCGTTCCGCGCCGCCGGGTCCGACGGCTCCAGCCTGATCGGCCACGAGGTCACCCACTTCGCCCTCAACGCGAACGGGCGAGTCACGGTGGACTTCGACCGGATGAGTGTCGACTGCGGGTAGCGAAACCGCGGTCGACGGCCGACCGCGGTGCCTCGGTGCACTCCGGAATGCCGGGAGCCATCGCGGCCGGTCTGGGCGCCATCCATCGTCGGTGCGAAGCCCGGCGATGGATCGGACCTCGTTCAGGGCCCGTGACAGGAACGCCGGGCTTCGCCACCTGCCCTGATGAAGAGGCTGTGGCGTTGCGGATATCACGGGGAGGGGGCATGCTCGCCATCAGATGACAGATCCCGGCCGGCCTATCCGTCTCCTCATCGTCGACGACCACGAGATCGTCCGCCAGGGGCTGATCGCGCACCTCGATCGTCGCGCGCCGTTCGAGGTCGTGGCACAGGCGGGAACGTGCGCCGAGGCGTTGACGCAGGCTCGCCGCTACATCCCGGATCTCGTCCTCATGGACATCAGCCTGCCCGACGGCTCAGGGATCGAGGCCTGCCGGCTGATCCGTGACGAGTTCCCGTCGATGCCCGTCGTATTCCTCACCAGCTCCCCGGACGATCTTGACGTGTTCGACGCGATCATCGCCGGAGCCCGCGGCTACGTGCTCAAGCAGGCCCGGAGCGCCGAGCTCATCCGCACGCTCGAGGCCGTCGGCCGCGGCGAGTCGATGATCGACCCGGCGGTGACCGGGATGGTCCTCGAGCGAGTCCGCCGGATCGCGAACGGGACCGATCCCGACAACGCGATCGACCTGACAGCCCGCGAGCGAGAGATCCTGCCGCTGCTCGCGGAAGGCCGGACGAACCGGGAGATCGCCGCGGCCGTCTTCCTCTCCGACAAGACCGTCAAGAACTACGTCAGCGCCATCCTCGGGAAGCTGAACCTCGAGCGGCGGGCACAGATCTCCGCCTACGTCGCGCGACGCGGGCACCAGCGCGCCGACCGCCACGAGACCGGTCCGCGGCCGGGCGGGTCGACCTAGCTCTGGGCCACGGGCCGGGGGTGGCGCCGAGCCCGGGTTGCCTTCGCCGCGTGCGACGCCGCAGGCGCCTTGCGCAGCACCAGGATGTGCTGGTGGGCGATGTTGGGCACGAACGAGCGCGGATACCCGTAGGGCCGAAGCCTCGTCCCCGCCTGGTACCACGCGATGTCGCCCTTGGGGACCAGGCCAACCTCGTCCGCGCGGGCAGCGAGGTCGGCTGCCGTGAACAGGTACCGGCCGCCCTGATACGCGTCGCGCACGATCAGGACCGCGTAGCGACCCGGGCGAAGCACGCGTCGCACCTCGTCCAGGACGCCGCCCATCGCGTCGAGGTACGCCGCGTAGTCGGGCAGGTTGGCCAGATCGTTGTCGAGCCCGGACACCATCGCGTAATCGGTGCGGCGGTTGGCGTGCGTCCTGGCCAGCCGACCGCCGGCCATCGTCATCGGCAGCTGGACGTTGTATGGGGGATCGGTCGCCACGAAGTCCACCGATGCGTCAGGGATCGTGGGCAGCAGGGCGCGGACATCTCCCAGCCGGAGCTCCAGGCCCGAGGGATCGAAGGCGCGCGGACCGCCCGGGTCTGCCGTGCCGAGATCGGCCAGCTGAGGGCCCAGCCCGTCGCGCTCGGCCTGCAGCTCGGTCACCGTGTCCGCGAACACGCTGGCCCAGCGGGGGTCGAGCTCGATCCCGATCGCTCGCCGCGGTCCGCGAGCGATGGCCGCCCCGAGGAGCGTGCCACCGACGCCTGCAAACGGGTCGAGGACGAGCTCCCCGGTGCGGGTGAAGAACTCGATCAGCCGCGCCATCAGCCGCGGTGGCTTGTTGGCCCCGTGGGCTCGGCGTCGCCCGTGCCCGAGCTCCGATGGGTACGCGGTCGTCCACACCGATTTGGTGAAGTACAGCCACTCCTCGCCGGACAGCTCGTTCAGCTCGTTGGCGGGATGCGGCGGACGTCGGGGCTGCACCTGCCCAGCGTACCCGCACTGGCAGGCGGCGAACGTCGGGTCGCGGACCGCACTCCGCGCTCGTGAGGGTCGCAGCCATCCCTACAATGCGATCGATGCCCGGCAGAGTGATGAGCCGCCGCTTCATCGGTCGCGAGGCCGAGCTCGCGCGGGTCGAGGCCGCCGTGGACTCGGCAGCGGGCGGTACGGCAACGGCCGTCACGATCGCGGGTGACGCCGGCCTGGGGACCAGTCGCTTCCTCGACGAGGCACTGGCGCGCATCGCGGCTCGCCGTCCCGAAGGCCCGCTCCTGCTCCGTGGCCGCGCCGCCGGCCCGGTGGATCCGCCGTGGGCCGCGGTGCTGGAGGCGCTGGCGCCGCTCCTCGCGTCGCGTCCGCGTGACGAGATTCGGGGGCTGCTGGCGCGCGACGCGAGGCCGATCCTGCTCCGGCTGCGGGGCATGGCCGAGATCGCCGCCGATGTGCCCGGCCCACGGGCGAGCGAGCTTGCAGACCCGGAGCGCCGTCAGCCGAGGGCGCTGGAGGCGCTGCTGCGATGGCTCGGCCGGGTTGCCGAGGAGCGACCGATCCTCCTTGCGCTCGAAGACCTGCACGTTGCCGACGCGGCCACCCGCTCATTCGCCACCTTCGTGGCGCGGATCGCGCGCTCCGAGCGCATCTGTCTCGTCGTCAGTTACCAGCCCGATCGTATGACCCGTGAGCACCCATTGCGCGAGAACCTGGCGATCATCGAGGGCGGGCTCCGTCCGCCGACCCGGATCAACCTGGTGCCCCTCACGCGACGCGAGATCGCAGCCCTGGTCGAGGGGATCGAGGGTGAGCGGCCGTCAGCCTCGACTGTGGTCCTGGTTGCCGAGCGATCGGCCGGTTCGCCGCTCGTGGTCGAGGAGCTCGTCGCAGCCCGTCGCGAGCTGCGCAGCACCACGCTGACGGGCACCCTTGCAGATCTGGTCGCGGCGCGGCTGGCGAGGCGATCGGCGGACTGTCGGCATGTGCTGCGGCTCCTGGCAGCCGCCGAGCGCCCGATGGATCGGGCACGCCTGCTGCGGGCGGCTGCGGCGGTCGGTGTGCCGCCGGCTCACGCGCAGCCGGGCGGGGACGACCGATCGCTCGCCGGCCCCTCACCCCGCCGCGCCAACGGCGGGCTGGCGGGCGATGTCGTCGGCGGGCTGGCCGAGGCGATCGACCACGGATTCATCCGCAGCGGGCCGGAGAGCCGGATCGAGGTCCGGCACGAGCTTCTGGCTCGAGCGATCCTCGCCGACCTGCTGCCGGGAGCGAGGCTCGGCTACCGGGCGGCCGCGGCGGAGGCGTTCGAGGACGAGCCGATGGTGGCCGCCGTCCACTGGCGGACGGCCCATCGCCTGGTAGAGGCTCGCCGGGCTGCGATGGAGGCTGGACGGCTGGCGCTCCGCCTCGAGGCGCCACTGGATGCCCTCGCAGCCTTCGAGCTCGGGCTCGATCTGCCGGCCGCTGCTTCAGCCGTCGGGGCAGAGGGGTCACCGGCCGAGGCAGCACCGGCGGCGTCGAGCTCGTTGCCGGCGTCGACTCCTCCGTCGGACTCGGCCGCAACCTCCCCATCGGGCGCTCCGACGGCGGTGAGCGTGCCGGCCGGATGGTCGCACGTCGATGTGGCCGCCATCGGGCATGTGGACGGTGAGCCTTCCATGCCACTGGCGCCGACCGACGATGCCGACGTGATCGCGCAGCTGGCAGCCCAGGCCGCCCATGCGGCCATGCGACCGACCCGGGCCGTCGCCTACGGGGAGAACGCCCTGGGCGGAATGGTCGATCATCGCGCGCGAATGGCCCACGCGGTGCTCGAGGCGCAGCTGGGGCGCTATCGCCTGGCGGCCGGCGACGCGACCGGCGCGACGCGAGCACTCCGGCGCGCGGCCGACACGGTCCCCGGCGGCCCGACGATCTGGCGCGTTCGCATCCTCGCCCTTCTCGCCCAGGAGCGGATGATCGCCGGCGCGTTCGGGGATGCGGAGCGGGCGGCGACGGAGGCGCTCGAGATCGCCCGGCGCCTGGGGGAAGGGGCCGAGCCCGAGGCGATCCACGCCTCGACCACACTGGCCGTCGTCCGCGGCTGGGGCGACGCGCCGGAGACCGCGGTGCCGCTGCTCGAGGCCGCCCTGGAACGTTCGAAGGCGCTGGGCCTGGTCGAGGAATGGTGGCGGGCCCTGGCCAACATGGCGGTCGTGCTGGAGGTGCTGGGTCGATCGAACGAGGCGGTCGATCGGGCGTACCGGGGGATGGCCGAGCTGCGGGACATGGATCTCGACGCCGTGTACGGCAACCTGCTGGCGGGGAACGTGGCCGGGATCCTGGTGGATGTCGGCCGATGGTCCGAGGCGCGCGAGCTCAGCCTGCGGGCGCTGGACTGGAGCCCGGCCGGGATCCCGTTCGTCAACGCGATCCTCAACCTCGTGATCGTCGAGATCGAGTCTGAGGCCGGCGAGGAGGCGGGCCGCCTCCTGGGTCGCATCCTGGTCGAGCTCGAGACGGGAGGGGACCTCCAGTTCGCGGTACCTGCCTGGCAGGCGACGGCCTCATACGCGATGTGGAGCGGCGATCTTGCCGACGCCCGCCGGGCCGCCGAGCGGGGCTGGACGCGGCTCCGGGGCACCGAGGATTGGGTGCTCGTGGCGCGAATGGCGGCGACAGCGCTTGAGGTGGAGTCGGCCATCGTCACCGAGGCGCTCGAGCGGCGCCGGATCGGCGATGTCGCGGCATCCCGGGAGCGAGCCGGGCGGATCCTGGCCGAGGCGGAGGCAACCGTGGCCAGGGCGCGCGCCGAGGGCGAGGGCACGGGGCGGGGCGAGCCCGAAGCGAGCCTCGCGGCCGCTCGCGCGTTCCAGGCTCGCCTCCACGGACGCGACGATCCTGCGCGCTGGGCAGAGCTGGCGACCCGCTGGCATGACATCGGCGACCCGTACCGTGAGGCGAAGGCGCGCTGGCGGCAGGCCGAGTCGATCATGGGCGCGGCGGCGGCGGGTGGCGGACGGGGGACCAGGGGCCGGACGGACGCGCGCGTCGTGCGGGTGGATGCGCGGGAGCCGATGATGCAGGCGGTCGCCCTGGCGATGCGGCTCGGTGCCCGGCCGCTCCTGCGCGCGCTGCGCGAGCTCGGGCATCGCGCGTTGATCCAGCTGCCGCCCGAGGTGGACGAGCTGCTCGCCCGTCCGGCGATCGTCCGCACCGACCAGCGGCCGGAGGTCGCGCCCGGGCCGGTGGCGGAGGCGGCTCCCGTGCTCAACGGGCGCCCTGCCCGCGCCGCTGCAGGCGGAGATACGTTCGGCCTGTCGCGCAGGGAGCTCGAGGTGCTGGCGCTGATCTCTCGCGGGCGGACCAACCGGGAGATCGGCGACCGACTGTTCATCAGCCAGAAGACCGTCGGCGTCCACGTCGGCAACATCCTGGCCAAGCTCGGCGTGTCCGGACGCGTGGAGGCGGCTGCGGTCGCGATCCGGCTGGGCCTCGAGGACGGCCGGGCCGGCACACCCGGCCGCTGACCGGCACCCCCCGCTGACGGGGACCAGGTCCGCCACCGGCGCGCCGGCCGCCGACGGGCACCCCCCGCTGACGGGGACCAGGTCCGCCACCGGCGCGCCGGCCGCCGACGGGCACCCCCCGCTGACGGGGACCGTGTCCGCCGACCAGGCAGCCGCCGGAGCGACGACCTAGGCGGCTGTGCCGTCGGCCGGCTCGGGTTCGTTGTCCGACCGCGAGCCTGCGGCGGTGGCTGGGCCCGCGGTCGGCGCGGCACGGTCCATCTCCCGCCACACCGGGAACACGAATGGTGCGAGCGTCGTCACAAGGTATACCGCCCCGGCAAGGACGAGCGCGCTCCGCAGTCCGAGCCCGTCCACCAGCGCCCCGCCGAGCAGCGCTCCGAACGGAATCCCCGCCCATGCCGTGGCGCCCAGCGCGCCGAGCACGCGGGTCTGCAGATGGCGGGGCACGCGCTCGTACTCCACGGCGCTCAGGATCGGATTGAGGCCCCCGGCGCCGAACCCGGCCACGAGGGTGATCGCGAGCACCGGTGACACGGATGAGGCCGCGGCGAGCACGAAGAACCGCGGACCGCCGGCCAGCAGGAACCCCCATGCGTAGGCCCGCCGCCGCGGAAGCCGGGGTCCCAGCCAGGCTGTCGCGCCGTTCCCGATCAGCGCTCCCACGCCCATCGCGGCGCCCATGAGCCCAAGAACCAGCGGGCTGCCGGTCGTCTCGTTGGCCCACACCGGCGCGAGCACGGACGAGAACGCCTGGTCGAGCAGATTGGTCACCAGCACCATGACCGCGATCCCGAGCAACAGCCGGTCCGCAGCCAGGTGCGCGAACCCTTCGCGCAGCGAGGCAAGGTAGCCGGGATCCCGGTCGTCCGGTGCATCGGCCGCGGACGGGGCAGGCCGTGGCTGGGCGGCGCGTGGCACGGCAAGGGCGACCACCACCGCGGACATCGCGAATGTCGCCGCGTCAACGGCGACCACGGCGGGAGCCGAGGTCACCGCGATCAGCACCCCAGCGAGCGGTGCTCCGATCATGCTCGCCGCGCGGCTCACGCCGTCGTACCAGCCGCTCGCACGTTCGAGCGGGGTCCCGGCCGCGTCGGCCAGACCGGGCACCAGCACGTGGCGGGCCGTGTCTCCCGCGCCTCGCGCGGCGCCAGCCACGGCCACCAGGGCCGCCACGGTTGCCAGCGACAGCCCATCGGTCAGGTACAGCACGGGCACCAGCGCGAAGATGACGGCCGCGACGACGTCCGTGGCAATCGACGCCTTCCAGGTCCCGAGGCGATCCACCGCCGGGCCGCCCAGGGCCTGGACGAGCACGTAGGGGACCATCTCGGCAAACACGACCAGCCCGGTCTCGCCGGCGCTGCCCGTCGTGACAAGCATGAACCACGGCAGCGCAAGCATCGACATCCGGGTCCCGAGGTTGGACACGAGGTTGGCGGCCAGCAGGCCGGCCAGCCCCCGGCGGGACCGGCACGGCGCCCGAACCAGGGCGGCGTCATCCATCGGCGCGCTCCTCGACTGGAACGGGAGCGGCAGCAACGCCGGTTGCGGCGGGCAGGACCTGGAACTGCAGCACCACGCGCTGCGCGTCAGGCGGGGCGGTGATCCGATCGTCGGGGTTCTCGCGACGGTATCGCACGGCGACGGCCTCGAGCTCGGCGATCAGCGCGCGTGCCTCGGCCAGGGTCAGGCGAAGCACGAGGTCGCTCATCGTGAAGCCGTCCCGCCAGCCCGGCCCGAGGTCGTTCTCGACCGTGGCGAGCCCGCTGATCGCCGACTGGAGGTGGCGCGCGTTGGCGTCGGCGACGATGCGCAGGTACTCCTCGCCCAGCGCCTGGCTCTCCTCGTCCGCATCAGCTGGCTGATCGAACATCGTCGTCCGGTGGGCCGCGCGCCAGTACCGCTCGCGACGGCCGGTGGTGCGCTCGGCGTCCTCGATCACGAACCCGTACGCGGCGAGCTGCCGGAGGTGGTAGCTGGTGGCGCCGCTGGACTGGCCAGTGCGGACGGCGAGCTGGGTCGCGGTCGCCGGTCCGTCCGAACGAAGCAGGCCCAGCAGCTGCAGGCGCAGCGGGTGGGCGAGGCCACGAAGGGACCGGGCGTCCGGGGTGACGACGTCGTCCCGTCGCGGATCCAAGGCGGTCCCGAAGCCATCGGGGCGATTGTCAGGGGCTGTCGCGTCGGTGGGTAGCGGCTGGTCCATGGCGTGAGCGTACACCACAAAGACTCCTTTGCATAGTATATTTTGCAAAGCTACCTTTGCGTGTAACTCCACGATCCTTCCCTGCGGGTCATCGGGCGCAGGATGTGCCAGCGTTCGCTAGCATCGCCACGATCCGCGTTGCCGCCAGTCGAGGTCTTGATGCGCCGCCTCCCGATCGTCATGTCCATGGCCCTCGTCGCCCTGATCGCCGCTGCCTGCTCGTCGGCGGCGCCCGGCTGGACGTACGCGCCGCCCACGCCGTCGCCCACTGCCGGGGCCGCGGCATCTGGCGGGGCCTCCGCCGCGCCGCCGGCAACGTCGTCTGGCGCACCATCGGCACCGCCGTCTGCCCCGCCTTCGGCCCAGACGCCCACCGCGGTCCCCGGTGGCGGTGGGGGAGGAGCCGGCGCCGTCGTCCAGGTGTCCGCGCTCAACATCGCCTACGAGCAGTCGCAGCTCTCGGCGCCGGCCGGGACGGCGTTCACCATCCACTTCGACAACAAGGACCCGGGCGTGCCCCACAACGTGGCCATCAAGGACGCATCGGGCGCCGAGGTGTTCAAGGGTGCCATCGTCACCGGGCCCACCCAGACCGACTACCAGGTCCCGGCCCTGCCGGCCGGCACCTACACGTTCCAGTGCTCGGTGCACCCCAACATGACCGGCACCCTGACCGTGGGGAGCTGACCCGAGCGCTGGTCCCAAGCCAGGAGGGGACCTGATGACGAGCCGGGTGGACGAGATCTTCTCTCGCGACGCCTACACACAGGCGGTCGATGCGCGCGTGCTCGAGGTGTCGACGGCCGACGGCCGGCCGCTGCTCGTCCTCGACCGCACCGTCCTGTATCCGGGTGGCGGGGGACAGCCCTCGGACCGGGGCGTGGTTCTTCGCGCCGATGACGGCCGGTCATGGACGATCCGATCGGCACGCCGGATCAGCGGCGAGCTGGTCCATGAGCTCGAGCCGCCACAGGACGGCGAGCTGCCCGGGGCCGGTGACCGGGTCCACGTCGACCTCGAGTGGGCGCGCCGGTTCGCCCTGATGCGGACCCACACGGCCCTGCACACGCTGTGCGGCGTCGTGTGGCGGGACTACGGAGCGTTGGTGACCGGCGGCAACATGGAGCCCGGCGCAGGTCGCATGGACTTCGAGTTCGAGCACATGTCGGGCGATCTCGTGGGCGAGATCGAGGCGAAGGTCAACGAGGAGCTGCACGCTGCCCGGGACGTGCGGGTGAACGTGCTGCCGCGAGACGAGGCCTTCGCGATCCCGGACCTGATCCGGACAAAGGTCAACCTCCTGCCCCCCGGGATCGAGCAGATTCGGACCATCGAAATCGTCGGGCTTGACCTGCAGGCTGACGGGGGAACGCACGTGGCCAACACGCGCGAGGTGGGCCAGATCCGGGTGACCGGCTACGAGTCCAAGGGGCGGATCAACAAGCGGATCCGGATCGCGCTGAGCGACGAGTAGGGGCCCGCGCGCCGATGGCCGCTGAACCGGCCTCTAGGGCCAGAAGGCTCGCAGGTCGTTCGCCTCGCAGGTCGAGGCCAGGCACCCGAGCCCCCAGGCGTTCTCGATCGTCCGCAGCAGCGAATAGTGGTCGTAGCTGGTGGACGAGGTGAACCCCGCCGGGACGCCCGGTCCGATGACCACGGTCGCGACCCTGCCGCCGCCGCCGGCCCCGGTCGAGCCCTCGTCCCAGGTGAGAAAGAGCACGCTGCCGGCCATCGCCGGGCTGTCGAGGATCTTCGGCAGGAAGCGCTTCAGGAACGTGTCGCCGTGCGACACGGAGCAGTCGTGCATGTCGTTGCACAGGTTCGGGACGATGAGCTCGAAGTCCGCCGCCGCGGGGTCGAGCTGGCTGAAGCTCTGGATCTTCGCGCACCGGGCCGGGTCGCCGCTGATGTCGGTGAAGCTGATCGCCGGGTTGTGCTTACGGGCGTAGGTTCCCGAGCCATCCGGGCCACCCGAGTGGCTGCCGGCCGTGAAGCAGGCCGGGCTCGAGGTCGGGTTCGGCAGGTTCTGCTCGTAGACCCGCCAGTCGCGTCCGTGGGCCTCGAGCTGATCGGCGAGATTCCTGCCCGACAGGTTGTACGTGCCGTCGTCGGTGACGCCATGGGTCGAGCCGCTGAACAGGGCCAGGTAGTTGGGCTCCGACGGGTGGGCGACCGCCGTGTAGCGCGTGGCCAGCCCGTACCGGGCGATGAGGCGGTTGATGTAGGGCGCCCGGGGGTTCCCGACGATCCCCGTCGACTCCTCGTTCTCCATGATGACGAGGTAGATGTGGTTGAACGCCGGCAGGCCACCCGCTCCCCGGGGCAGCGGCGTCGACGTGGCCGTGGGCGGCGCCGGGGAAGCGGTCGCGCGGCCCGAGGGGGTGGCCGCCGACGCACGGCCGACCGGTGATGCGCGGTTGGGTGACGAGGTGGGCGGCCCGCCGACGGTGACCCCTTCGCTCGGGCTCGCGGTGCCGGCTGGCGATCCACCCCCGGTCTGGACCCGGGACCCCAGGATCAGGGACGCGGCGACAGCCACCGCGATCACCAGAATCACGGCGACCCCGGTGCTGAGACCGACAGGGGTTGGACCCGATGGATCAGGATCGGCAGAGGCGGGCTGCAACCGTGCTCCCCATGATGTGCGGGCCGGCAGCGCCGGCCGCCGCTGCGGGCTCGGGTCGTGCTCTCGACGAGTGGCGTCGGGCCGTCAGCGGCCGATGGCTGGCCACCGGCGGCCATAGGGTAGACGCTGACAGCCCGTCGGTCGGTGGATCACAATCGCGATCATGGTGCCGGAAGCTCACCTGACCGGGCGTGACCGGGGGTGTCATCGTGCCTGAGCTCGACCGCGGTGCAGCCCGGGTGGACGCGCCCCACCGAACGCTGCGTCTGGACGCCGACCTCAACCGCCTCGGCGAGGTGCGAGCGTTCGTCCGGGTCACCGCGACCGGGCTGGGTGCGGACGATCAGGCCCTCGCCGACCTCGTCCAGGCCGTCGACGAATGGGTGACGAACATCGTCCGGCACGGCTATCGTGGCGGTCACGGTCCGGTCGAGGTCGATCTCGGGCGAGACGGGCCGGATATCGTGGTTCGCGTGCGTGATCGCTGTCGCGTGTTCGATCCGGCCGATGCCCCGCCCTTCGATCCAGAGCTTCCGCTGCACGAGCGTCGACCGGGAGGGATGGGAATCCACCTGATGAGGGACCTGACGGGATCGATCGTGCACCGGGGCCTCCCCGGGGGGGGTAACGAGGTGACAATGCGCCGGGCCGGCCGGTCCGCGGAAGCTGGAGGGATCGCATGATCACCACGGTGGACCAGCGCTCGCCCGAGGTGGCAGTCGTGACCCTCGAGGGTGAGCTCGATGCGTCCAACTTCGGCGAGCTGATCGAGACCGGCCGACGGCTCTACGGTGCCGGCACCCGGGTGCTGATCGTCGATCTCGTTGGGCTCGACTACATGGCGAGCTCGGGCATCGTCGCCATCCACAGCCTGACCCGGGTCTTCGAGGGCCACGAGCCACCGGACCTCGACGCGGGCTGGCAGGCGCTCCACGACGTGGGCGCGGACGTCGAAACCGGAACGACCCTGGACCATGTGCGTCTGGTCGCGCCGTCGCCGGCCGTGGACCGGGTGCTGGATCGCACGGGGCTCAAGCGGCTGATCCCGATCTACGCGACCAGGGAGTCGGCCCTGGCGGGCGGCGCCGCGGGCTGAGACGCGGACGCGTGCAGCCCGGACGCGATACCGGCCCCGATCGCGGATTCGCTGGTCCATGACGCCGTTCGACGACGCATTCGACACGCCGGCGGTGTCGGACATCCTCTCCCTCGCCTCGGTCGTTGCCGGGAACGAGGCCATCGCTCTCGTCGATTCGGGTGGCCGCCTGGTCGCGGGCCGGACGCCGGGTGCCATCCCCGGGCGCGTCCGGCCGTTGACCCGGGACGGACGCGCGGTGGGCTCGATCATCGGCACGGCCAGCGTCCCGCCGGAGCTCCTCGAGCTGGTCGCCCGGAGCCTGGAGCTGGTGATGGCCGACGCGGACCAGCGCACGACGCAGGCGCGGGTCGCCCATGAGCTTGCGATCGGCCGCCGGATCCAGCTGTCCCTCGTCCCTCGCCAGCTACCGAAGGTCACGGGATGGACGTTCGCCGCAGCCTACGAGCCGGCCCTCGAGGTCGGCGGCGACCTGTTCGACGCGTTCGCGTTGCGCGGTCAGACCGATCGAGTGGGCCTGCTGGTGGCCGACGTGACCGGGAAGGGCATCCCCGCCGCTCTGCTGATGGCGGACGTCCGCGCGCTGCTCCACGCGGCGACCGACAATGCCTCCGGCCCCGCGGATGCCCTCGATCGGGTGAATCGCATTCTCGTGCACGAGCGAGCCACCGCGTTGATGGTGAGCGCGGTGCTCCTCGTCCTCGACACGGCGGCGGGCGTGATCCGGTACTCGGGGGCGGGTCACGAGGCGCCCCTCGTGGCGCGAGCCGGCGGCGCAGT
The DNA here is from genome assembly GCA_963829295.1 of uncultured Chloroflexia bacterium. Classification (GTDB taxonomy): domain Bacteria; phylum Chloroflexota; class Limnocylindria; order Limnocylindrales; family CSP1-4; genus CAIXZV01. Next base: position 258,336 of record CAWHHU010000001.1, read on the forward strand.
GGAGCCCCTGGAGGCGGGTGGCATGATCCTGGGTCTGGCCGCAGATACTGCATTCGTCGACCGGGAGGCACGGCTGCTGCCAGGCGATGCGCTGGTCCTGTACACGGACGGAGTCACTGACGCCCGCGACGAGGGACGCGGCTTCTACGGTGAGGATCGCCTGCTGGCCGTGGTCGGCGACGCATGCGGGCGAACCGCGGAGGAGATGGTGCAGGCGATCATCGACGACGTCCGTGCCTTCCGGGGTGAGGCGGACCCGTTCGACGACCTCACGCTGCTCGTCGTCCAGCGGCCCACCCCGTGACTGCAAGGTCGCCTTGACCCCGCAGGCGTGTGCGCCGTCGCACCTGCCATGACGGGCCGCCGATCCTCGGGCCACGAGGAGGTCGAGCATGACCACTGCCCCTGCCGCCCATCACAGCCCGACAGCTCCCAGAGATCGGGAGTGGACGTGGAGCGGGACCGACAAGATGGATCAGCTGATCGATCGTGGCTGGGACACCGTCGCAACCGCCCACGCGTGGTATGACCCCGACGCGGATCCTGAGCAGGACCCGCCACGCGAGAAGGGCGCCTACAAGCTGCCGCATCACGAGCTGATCGATGGCGACCTCGAGGTGGTCTGGCGTGGCGTGGTGTCGGCGATGACCGTCGTCAACGGCGCGCGCGGCGGCGTCGACATCCCGCCGTCGCAGCTCCGCGGCGTCTACGACCATCTGGCCGCCCACTACCAGGAGTTCGGCGAGGAGCCCCCCGCGTTCGAGGGCTGAAAGGGCCAGAAGGCTGATAGGGCGGAGGGGCCCGGGCGGATTCGAGGCGACGCCCTGCCGAGCCCGCGGCGCGACGCCAGGGCCGTCAAGCGGACCGTGCACCAACCATCGCGATCGACGGATCAGCCGGCCCCATCCACTCCGGTCTCATCATCCGCGGCGAGCTTCGCCGCATGGCGATCCTTGGGAAAGGCGCGCATCAGGCGTCGAAGGAGCCTGTGCAGCTCCTCGCGCTCGTCCAGATCGAGCACCGAAGCGAACAGCGCCTCGCGCTGGGCCTGCACGTCCACGGCGCGGTCCCACACGGCATGCCCGTGCTCCGTCGGCTCGACGAGCGCCCCACGCCGATCGCTCGGGTCCGGCAACCGGCGGATCAGCCCCGCTACCTCCATCCGGTCGAGACGGTTGGTCATCGCCCCGCTCGACAGCCGCAGACCGCGGGCCAGCTGTCCGGGGGTCCGTCGGTAGGGAGCGCCTGCCGCACGGAGCCGGCCGAGCAAATGGTACGAGCGGCGATCGAGGTCGAATGAGCTGAGCGTCTCGTCAAGCGACGCATCGAACTCGTGGGCCAGGATCCCGAGCCGCTCCACGATCCCTTCGGTCAGGGGATCGAGCGCGGGAATCTCGCGCGCCCACACGACGAGCCTCCCATCGAGCGCGTCCGGTCGATCAGGATCGAGGTCGGTCGGTCCGTCACCCTCCGATCGAGGCGCATCCGGCGTTCGTGCGCGAGCCATGGAGCGAGTATCGGCCTGTCGGATTCTCGATGTCAAGTGACTTTTGGTCAAATTTCTTGACATCAAAGGATCTATGCGCTACTGTCGCGTCACTTCAGATAAAGAGTCTTCAACTAAGCAATCTTGAACTCAAGGGATGCGACGCGTCCTCAGGGGATGACGGAGGCCAGCGATGATGGCAGGCATGGCGTTTGAGCTCGAGCGGCAATGGCACCGGGACACGGCCGGGGCGACGGCCCGGGACGAATCCCAACATCGAGCCGCGGTGGAGGCACAAGCAGCCCACCGATCGGTGGCGCACCGCGCGTCACACCAGAGCCGCCGGGAGCGGCTCGTCGCGTCCCTCCAGGCCTGGACCGGCGTCGGCATGGTGGCTCGGTAGCCCGAGCCCCGGCCTCACCCGGGGATCTGCCCCAGGGTCACCGGGACCGTGGTCCTGGTGCCGCTCGCCTTCTCCACGACCACCGGCACCGTCTGATCGGGATTGAGGCTGGCGAGCACGACCGACAGCGTGTTGCTATCGGGGGTCGGCTTGCCGTCGATCGACACGATCAGCTCCTGTGCCGTGATGCCCGCCGTGTCCGCGGGACCGCCGGGCTGCACCGCATACACGAGCACGCCCTGGGCGCCGATGACGTTGGCTGAGCGGATGCCAAGGTAGGCGCGATGCGAGTTGGTGACGCGCCCGCTGGTGATCAGCTGGGTGGCGAAGTCACGGGCGTCGTTGCTGGGGATGGCGAACCCGATCCCGGGCGCCGAACCACCGATCTGCTGGTCGACGGCCGCGAGGGTCGGGATGCCGACGACATCGCCGTTGACATCGACCAGCGCCCCGCCGCTGTTGCCGGGATTGATCGCCGCGCTGGTCTGGATGGTCCCAGGCAACGTGACGCCGCCAGGCTCGGTCACCGTCCGACCCAGGGCGCTCACGATCCCCTGGGTGACGCTGGTCTGGAGGCCGAGCGGATTGCCGACCGCCATCACGATCTCACCCACCACGAGCTTGGACGAATCGGCGAACGTGGCAGGCTGCAGGTTGGGGGCGTCGACCTTGATCACCGCGATGTCGTTGGCGGCGAACGTTCCCACCAGGTTGCCCTTGAACTGACGGCCGTCGGCGAGGGTGACCGTGAACGTGCTCGAGCCGCCCACCACGTGCGCGTTGGTCACGATGTCGCCGCTGGTGTCGAACACGATCCCGGATCCCAGCCCGACCGGAGTCTCGATCACGACCACTGAAGGCGACACGCGCTGCACCACTGACTCGTATTCCTGCTGGAGCTGCTCGAGGGCGCCGTTGCCGTTGGCCGACAGGCTGGGAGCCGGCGTGGCGCTCGCGCCCGAAGCCGCCGTCACAGACGGCACCGCTGACGGCGATGCCGTGGATGCCGTGGCCGATGGCGCGCCGGACGTCGCCGATGGGTTCGATCCACAGGCTGCAGTCACCAGCGCCGCCGCGACGATGAAGGACGGCAGGAGCGCCCGCCCGCGGGCGGACGGCCGGTGGCTGAGCGGGGACCCGGGTTCGGCGCGCCGTCCCAGGCGCGCGCTGAAGATGCGCATGCGTCACTCCGATCAGGCGGCGCACAGCAGCAGGTGGGTGCCCGGCAGGCTTGGTGACCGTGCGCTCGCCGGCGCGCGTTCCGCGCCGTTGGGTCGTACTCGCACGGCTCCTGCGGGGCCGCGATGCGGACGACATCGACTCTCGCGTCGTTTGCGAATGTTGCCGTGAGCGTAGGCGACCTTTCTTTCGGGTTTCTGAGAGTCCTCTGTCCGATCCGTGAGAGCCTTGCCTCTCCTACCGCCACAGATCGGGAGGCGATACCGAAGCGCCGATCTCGGATGCGAGCCGCTCCAGGATCGCGAACCAGTCGAACCGGCTGGTGACGTCCGAGGCTCGCAGCGTCACCAGGCGCCCGGTGGGCACAAGGCCGGGGAGCGCACCATCGAGGATCGCCTCCACCTCGTCCCTGAACGCGTCGCTCGTCGACCGCACTCCGTCGGCCTGGAGCGCGACATCGGGCAGCAGGCGGACGACCAGGTCATAGGTCTCGGACCAGCGACGCACCAGCGGCTCCACGGCATACCGGTCCTCGCCAGCGCACGACCGCAGGTAGTAGGCGAAGTTGTCCATGACCCCGCGATCCGTCGCCAGGATGTCCGCCTTGCGAGCAAGCTCGAGCTCCTGGCGGATCTGCGACACCAGCACCCACAGCTGCGCTTCGCCCGTTGCCCCCTCGTTGATCCCCAGCGGGTTGTCGCGGACGACCTCCCGGCCGAGCTCGACGGACCTTCCGGCCCGCTGCGCCTCGGCCGCGAAGGCCAGCAGGGCGGAGGTCTTGCGGATGCCGTGGGAGCCGATGAACGCGACCTTGGCCGGACGCGGCCAGACCGCTCGAGCAATGCGCTTGCGGGGCATGGGACACAGCCTATGCCCCGCCATCGACGGCGTGCCGGATCGTGGCGTCGCCAGGACGGATCGCGGCGTCGAGGCTCGACCGGTTCGGCCGGATCGACCGCTGGTGGAGTGGCCGTGGCCAGGGCGTCGACCGGGCAGACGGTGGCACCCGCCACATCGCCGGTCGTCGAGCGCGGGCCGTCCAATCCCGGCATCATCTCCGGATGCCCGATCTCCGTGACCTGTTCGCCGACGTGGACCGGCGGTTCGCTCGCGTCCAGCGGGAGTCCCGGATCCCGGGCGTCGCGTGGGGTGTCATCCGCGATGGTGAGCTCGTCCACGCCGCGGGCGCGGGCACGATCCGCGACGGCGAGGACCACCTTCCCGGCGCGGACGCGGTGTTCCGGATCGCCTCGATGACCAAGAGCTTCACGGCTGCGACCGTCCTGCTGCTGCGCGACGAGGGCCGGCTGCGCCTGGATGACCCGGCGGCGAGGTACGTCCCCGAGCTCGCTGCATGGCGGCCTCCGACGAACGACAGCCCGCCTGTCACGATCCGCCACCTGCTGACGATGTCGGCCGGCCTGCCCACCGATGATCCATGGGGTGACCGGCAACAGGGGCTGGCGCTGGACAGCTTCGCGGAGCTGCTGGCCGCTGGCCCATCGTTCGCCTGGCCGCCCGGCACCACGTTCGAATACTCCAACCTCGGCTACGGGATCCTGGGCCGGGTGATCACCGCGGCTGCGGGCGCCGAGTACCGCGAGGTAGTCCGTGACCGCCTGCTGCGCCCGCTGGGCATGACCTCGACCGCCTACCTCGCCGACGAGGTGCCGCCGGACCGGCTGGCTCACGGCTACGTCCGGCGCGGCGACACGCTGGTCCGGGAGGGCACCGACGGCTACGGCGCGCTGGCGGCGATGGGGGGCGTGTTCTCCAGCGTCCGCGACCTGACCCGCTGGGCCGCCGGGTTCCTGGACGCCTTCCCCGCCCGGGACGATCCCGAGGGGCCGCATCCGGTTCGCCGCTTGTCGCGGCGCGAGATGCAGCAGGTCCAGCGCGCCGACCACGCGGTGGCCGCCGCCCGCGCCCCCGACGCGGAGCCGGCCGTGAGCGCCGGTGGCTACGGGTTCGGCCTGGGCGTGCTCGACGACCTCGAGACCGGCACGACGATCGGCCACGCGGGCGGCTATCCGGGGTTCGGCTCGCACATGGCCTGGCATCCCGCGACCGGGCTGGGCATCGTCGCGCTCGGCAACCTGCGCTACGCGCCGATGCGCCCGATCGCGAGCGAGATCCTGGCCACGCTCGTTCGTGCGGGCGCGGTTCCCCGGCACCGCGTCCGGCCGCAGCCTGTCACCGCTGCGTTCCGGCCCATCGTGGAGGGGCTCCTCGAGCGCTGGGACGACGCGGTGGCAGACCGCGCGTTCGCGATGAACGTGGACCTCGACGAGCCGCGCGAGGCGCGTCGCGCGGCGGTGTCCGCCATCGTCCGGGATCTGGGTCCGTTCCAGGCGGACGGCACCCGACCGGAGACCTCGGCCTCACCGGCCCAGCTCACCTGGTGGCTGCGTGGATCCCGGGGTTGGCTGCGGCTGTCGATCCTGGTCTCTCCCGAACCCTCCCCGCGGATCCAGACCCTGGGCATGCATGCCGTGGGCGAGCCGTCCGCGGCGCTGCGCGACCTGGCCGAGCGGCTTGTGGGGGGCGCGGCATCCGGCCACCTCAAGCCCTGGACCTGGCCACCGTCGTTCGACGCCGGCCCGGACCTCGACATCGGCCGGGTCGAGCATGAGCTCCGGCTCGCGGCCGTCATTCTCGGCTCGATGCGCCTCGGCCGGCCGACGGCGGGCGACGGTCAGTCGGCATCGACGTTCGAGCTCGAGACCGACCGGGGACGGGCGACGCTCAGCGTGGGCCTGGATCCGCAGACGGGCGCGGTCACGGCGGCATCGCTGCTCATCGGCGAGCGTTCATCGCCGCCCGGGCCCTGGTAGGGCCGGCCAGCCGGCCGGCCGTCGCGATCCACCCGCCACCGTCCAGGGTCGCCGCGACCCGACGAGGGACCTGGCAGCCGGCGGTCGGTCTGCCGCCTACAGTGCCTTGACCGCCCCCACCAGCTCCGCCAGCCCGCTCTTCGCATCGGCGAACAGCATCCCGGTCTTGGGGTTGGTGTACAGCTCGTTGTCGATCCCGGCGTAGCCGCGACCCATCGAGCGCTTGATCACGATGATGTTCTTCGCGTGGTCCACGTCCAGGATCGGCATGCCCGACACGGGCGAGCCGGGCCGGCGAGCCGCCGGGTTCGTGACGTCGTTGGCACCGATGACCAGGGCCACGTCGGTTCGCTCGAACTCGGGGTTGATGTCCTCCATCTCGCGCAGCTGCGGATACGGGACGTTGGCCTCGGCGAGCAGCACGTTCATGTGCCCGGGCATCCGTCCCGCGACCGGGTGGATCGCGTACTTGACGTCGACCCCGCGGGCCTCGAGCTGCTCGGCCAGCTCGCGCACCGCGTGCTGCGCCTGCGCCACCGCAAGGCCGTAGCCCGGGACGACGATCACGCTCGAGGCATAGGCGAGCTGGATGGCCGCGTCGTCGATGCTGACCTCGCGGACGGTGCCGCCGCCAGCGCCGACTGCCGCGACCGAGCCCTCACCGCCTCCGAAGCCGCCGATCAGGATGTTGAGCACCGAGCGGTTCATCGCGTCGGCCATCAGCTTGGTCAGGATCGCACCCGATGCGCCGACGAGGGCGCCCGCGATGATCAGGACCGGGTTGTTGAGCACGAAGCCCGCCATCGCCACGGCCGTGCCGGTGAATGAGTTGAGGAGGCTGATCACGACCGGCATGTCCGCGCCGCCGATCGGCAACGTCATCGTGACGCCGAAGATCAGGGCCGCGGCCAGGATGGCCGCCATGACCGCGACGTTGTAGTTGCCGACGAACAGGTACAGCGCGCCGACGACCGCGATCAGGGCCAGCAGCCCGGTCACGAGCTGGCCGCCCGGGATCGTCACGGGCCGGGACGGGGTGATCCTGAGACCCATCAGCTTGCCGGACGCGATCACGGACCCGGTGAACGTCACAGAACCGATCACGACGTCGAGCACCGTGGCCACGTTCTCCTGCAGCCCGGGGACCCCGATGACCCGCAGATACTCGTTGATGGCGATGAGCGCAGCAGCGCCGCCGCCAACCGCGTTGAACAGCGACACGAGCTGCGGCATCGCGGTCATCGGCAGCGTCCGGGCCGCGTAGAGTCCGTAGCCACCGCCGACGACGATGCCGGCCAGGATGATCACCCAGCCGACCGGGTTGAACGATCCGGTCGGGGGCAGGAGCAGCAGCCAGACGGCCGTCGCGCCGATGGTGAGAGCCATGCCACCGGCGGACAGCAGGTTGCCGTTGCGGGCCGTGGCCGGGGAGTTCATCCGGATCAGCCCCAGCACGAACGCGACGGCGCCGGCGAGCCAGATCAGGCGAACGATCGGATCGATGGTCTGGGCGTCCACGGCTACGCCTCCGCCTTCTCGGCCTTGGGTGTCGCGGGCTTCCGCCTGAACATCTGGAGCATCCGATCCGTGACCACGTAGCCGCCGACCACGTTGAGCGACGCGAAGGCAACGGCGACGAACGCCAGCAGGTACGAAAGCGGGTCGTCGGCGGAGGTCGCGATGATCATCGCGCCGACGAGCACGATCCCGTGGATCGAGTTGGCCCCCGACATCAGCGGCGTGTGGAGGGTGGCCGGGACCTTCGAGATCACGGCGAAGCCGCACAGGATCGCGAGCACGAAGATCGTGAACGCGAGGTCGATGTTCATGCGTTTCCTCCGGCCGGCGCCAGCAGCTTGCGCACCGCCTCGGACACCACGCTGCCACCGTGGGTGATCACCGTGGCCCTGGTCACCTCCTCGTCGAAGTCCAGGCTGAGCGCCCCGTCCTTGATCATGTTGAGCAGCAGCGACGAGATGTTGCGCGCGTAGAACTGCGACGCGGAGGCGGGCATCGATGCCGGCAGGTTCTGCGGGGCCTCAATGACCACACCGTTGTCGGAGATCACGGTCTCGCCTGCCCTGGACAGCTCGCAGTTGCCACCCAGCGAGCTGGCCGCCATGTCCACGATCACCGAGCCCGGGCGCATCCCGTGGACGGCATCGGCGGTCACCAGAACCGGGGGTTTGCGGCCCGGGACCTGCGCGGTCGTGATCACGATGTCCTGGTTGCCGATCGCGTCGTTGAGCTCGGCCTGCTGTGCGGCGCGCTCCTCGGGCGTGAGCTCGCGAGCGTAGCCGCCGCTGCCGGTGGCGTCGATGGTGGTCTTGAGGCGCACGAACCTGGCCCCCAGGCTCTCGGCCTGCTCGGCCGTTTCGGGTCGGACGTCGTACGCGGAGACCACGGCCCCAAGCCGCCGCGCGGTCCCGATCGCCTGCAGCCCGGCGACGCCGATGCCCAGGATCAGGACGTTCGCGGGCTTCGCGGTCCCGGCCGCCGTGGTCAGCAGCGGGAGGTAGCGGCCATAGGTGTTGGCGGCGATGAGGACGGCCTTGTAGCCGCCGACGTTCGCCTGGGACGAGAGGGCGTCCATGGTCTGCGCGCGTGACAGGGTCCGGGGGATGGCGTCGAGGCTGACGGCGGTCACACCGGCGGTCGCCAGCGTCTGCATCAGCGCCGGATCGAGCAGCGGCGACAACAGCCCAACCACCATCTGGCCGCTGCGCAGCATCGACACCTCGGGTCCGGTGGGCCGCTGGACCCGCAGGACGACATCCGCGTCCGCATACAGCTCCACCGTTGCCACGACCGTCGCGCCTGCATCCGCGTAGGCCTGATCCGGGATCGCGGCGCCGGCGCCGGCGCCGGCCTCGACGACGACATCGACCCCGGCCGCCGTCAACTTGCCGAGGGCTTCGGGCACCAGGGCGACGCGCCGCTCTCCGGCCGCGGTCTCCCGGGCGACGCCGACCTTCATGGGCATCACCATTTCCAAGCAGGACAAGGGGGATTGGACGCCGCCCAGTCTACCGGAGCGCGCCGCGAACGGAGGCGCAACGGGTCGGGGCCAGCAGCTCGGGTCGTTTGGGAGGACGTCTGGCGTGACTCCCAGAACGTCTCGGCGAGGGTCGCCACATCGGTTCGCGAATCCCCGGCAAACCGGGCACCATGGCCGCGTGAGCGACACGACCCCCGGCCACGTGCCTGAACCGGACGCACCGGACGAGGTCCCCGCCGGCGCCAGCCCGTCCGAGCCAGCGTCACCGTCCGTCGAGCCCGCTTCCGCCGAGCCCGCAAGGGCTGCCGAGCCGGACCCGGTCGCCGGGATCCGCGCCCACGTGGATACCGCAGACGCCACGGAGACCGCAACACCTGCGGAGAACGCAGCCCCAGCCGAGCGCGCCCAAGTCGTGCAGACCTCGGCTGCGTCGCCCGCCGGGCGGGAGCGAGCGGTGGAGGCCATCCGGCGGCAGAACGGCCTCGCGGCGCTCGGGCTGGCCCTGCTCGTCGTCGCCCTCGCCTTTGGTGCCGGGTTCGCCATCGGTCGAGCCAGCGCACCGACCGGCCACTCCGCTCTTGTCCAGCAGTCCACGCCCGGCTCCTCGCCGGCGCCCGGCGCATCCGATGGCGCGTCGCCGGGCGCGTCGCCCTCGTCCCTGCCCTCCGATGGACCGCGCCTGGGCAACGCCGGCGCCCCGGTGACCATCGACTACTGGGCCGACTTCCAGTGCCCGTTCTGCGCCCGCTTCGCCCAGCAGCTCATCCCTCAGCTCACCTCGCGCATCGAGGCCGGGAATGTCGCGCTCGTCCATCGCGACTTCGCGTTCCTCGGTGCCGAATTGGTCGACGCCGCCGTGGCCGTCCGGTGCGCGGGTCGCCAGGACCGCTACTGGCCGATGCACGATGCGGTATACGCAGCCCAGCAGGGCGAGAACCAGGGCGCCTTCTCGCGTGACCGGCTGGAGCAGATCGCCGACTCGATCGGCCTGGACATGACCGCGTTCGCGGCGTGTCTCGACGATCGCGCGCCACTGGTCGAGGTGCTCGACGACACGGCCGCCGGGGTCCGCGCGGGCATCCAGTCGACGCCCACGATCGACGTCAACGGGACGCGGTTCCTGGGTGTCCCCGACGTCGCCCGCTTCCTGGCGGCGATCGACGAGGCGGCCGCCGGCGCCTCGCCCGGCGTCCTTCCCACGCCGGCGCCAACGAACGATCCGTGGTCGGCGGTGACGACGTCGGGTCGTGAGGCGGGCGATCCCGGCGCGCCGGTGACGGTGGAGCTGTGGATGGACTACCAGGCGCCGACGTCGGCAACGATCGTCAACGATCTGGAGCCCGAGCTCCGGACGCGGGTCGAGGCCGGGCGCGTCCGCGTGGTCCAGCGGGACCTCGCGCTGCTCGGAGACGAGTCGATCGTCGCCGCCACGACCGTCCGCTGCATCGCCGCGCAGAACGGCCCGGCGTGGCTTGCCCACGACGCGATCGCGAGCGCCGCATCGGGGGCCGGCTCGGGGATCTTCACGCCCCAGGTGGTGCTCCGCTTCGGGGCCCGCCTGGGCCTCGATGTGTCGGCGCTGAGCACGTGCATCGACGATCCGTCGGTGACCGCCGCCGTCCGCAGCGAGACGGCCGAGGGATCGGCGCTGGGCCTGACCGCCGGCCCGGCCGTGATCGTCAAGGTCAACGGGACCGAGATCTCGCGGTTCACGGGAGACCTCGACCCGAGCGCGATCCTCAAGGCGATCGACGCCGCCGGCTGACGTCCCAAAAGGGGCGCGCCGGGATCGACGGCTGAAACCTCTGGCCGGCCGGATGCCTCAGAACGACGACGGCGGCAGCTCTGGCCGCCCCGCATGCCTCCTCCGTGCGACTCCCCCTGTTCCCCCCTGGGGGAGTCGCGCCCTGAACTCACCCTGAATCGGGTCGCGCCGGGTCGGTCGCGATCGGCGCATCAGCCTCGGTCAACCGGGTGATCTGCCCCAGGATGGTCGCCCAGACGCACCAGCCCCGCGACCGCCCGCCGCGGGTGGCGCGCACAGGCTTACAGGTCGGCGACGCTGATGATCCCGCGCCGGATCGCGAACTTGAGCAGCTCCATCCGGTCGTGGAAGCCCAGCTTCTCCATGATGTTCGCCCGGTAGTTGTGGACCGTCTGCTCGGACAGATGGAACACCTTGGCGATCTCGCGGTTGGTGTGGCCGACCGCCGCCAGCAGCAGCACCTCGCGCTCGCGATCGGACAGCGTGGCATACGAGTCCTCGATCGGAATGTCACCGCTGCGAAGGACGTAGGTGTTGACCATCCGGGTCACGATCGCGGGCGAGACGTAGGTCTGGCCCCGTGACACGCTGCGCAGGGCCGTGACGATGTCGGCGGGTTCCGCCTCGCGGGTCAGGAAGCCATCGGCTCCGGCCTTGAGGGCGAGGCTGAACTGCTCGCTGCCGCACCGGCACTCGAGCGCGATGATCCGGCTCGCGGGCGCCAGCGCATGGATCCGTTCGATCGTCTCGAAGGTTGCGCAGCCCGGGGTCGAGAGCGACAGGCACTCGGCGATGATCACGTCCGCTCCGACGCTGCGGATGGTGTCGTCGAGCGCCTCTCGATCGCCTACCTCTGCCGCGACCCGCATGTCCAGCTCGGCGTTGATCGTCGTGCGGAAGCCCGCCACCAGCATCGGAAAGTCGAAGATGGCGAGCAGGATCGACAGCTTGCCGCCACCCGTCCCCGATCCGTTCGACTTCACCTGGGGTCCCTTTCGCGCGCACGCGCAACCGCCGCGTCCCGCGGACGCATACGTCACTGTGGCGTGTCAGCACCCCTTCCAATAGGGGCCATCGGTCGCGTTGGCGACCCACTTCGCGACCGACCGATCCGGGACCATCCTGCTGCACGGCCCGGGCCCTTCGGGCGGAGCCCGAAGGGCCGGTGTCAGCCGATGAGGTCTAGCGATCCTCGAGCGGGACGAACGGCCGCTTGGGCGAGCCGACGTACAGCTGGCGGGGGCGCCCGATCCTTGCCTGTGGGTCGGTCATCATCTCGCGCCACTGGGCGATCCAGCCAGGCAGCCGGCCCATCGCGAACAGGACCGTGAACATGCGTGCCGGGAACCCGAGCGCGCGGTAGATCAGTCCGCTGTAGAAGTCGACGTTCGGGTACAGCTTGTGGTCGACGAAGTAGGGGTCATTGAGCGCCACCTGCTCCAGCTCGATCGCGATCCGCAGCAGGTGGTCGTCCTGGTGCATCTTGTCGAGCAGGGGCTGGGCGGCGGTCTTGATGATCCGCGCCCGCGGATCGTAGTTCTTGTAGACGCGGTGGCCGAAGCCCATCAGCCGGAACGGGTCATCGTGGTCCTTGGCGCGCTTGATCGCCTTGGCCACGTCGCCACCGTCGGCCGCGATGGCCTCCAGCATGTTCAGAACCTCCTGGTTGGCCCCGCCGTGGAGCGGACCCCACAGGGCGGCGATGCCAGCCGAGATCGAGGCATACAGGTTGGCGTGACTGGAGCCGACCATCCGCACGGTCGACGTCGAGCAGTTCTGTTCGTGGTCGCCGTGGAGCACCAGCAGGATGCGCAGCGCGCGGATCGCGTCCGGGTCGCCGATGTACGGCTCGCTGGGGACCGCGAACATCATCTGCAGGAAGTTGGCCTCGTACTCGAGGTCGTTGTCGGGATAGACGAACGGCTGGCCGATCGACTTCTTGTAGGCTGCGGCTGCGATCGTGGGCAGCTTCGCGATCAGGCGGATGGTGGCGAGGTCCACCGCCTCCTGATCGAACACATCGCCGCCGTCCTGGTAGAACGTGGACAGCGCGCTGACGGCCGAGCCGAGCATGGCCATCGGGTGGGCATCCATCGGGAAGCCGTCGAAGAAGTGCTTGAACTCCTCGCGGATGAGCGTGTGCCGCTTGATCTCCGTCGTCCACGCATCGAGCTGCGCCGGGGTGGGGAGCTCGCCGTGGATCAACAGGTAGGCCGTCTCGAGGAACGAGGCGCGCTCCGCGATCTCCTCGATCGGGTAGCCGCGGTAGCGGAGGATCCCGTTCTCGCCGTCGAGATACGTGATCGCACTGCGGGTCGGCGCGGTGTTTGCATACCCGTAGTCGAGGGTGACCATACGGGCGTCCTTGAGCAGGGCGGAGACGTTGATCGCCGGTTGCCCATCGGTCGGGAACTCGATCGGCAGCTCGAACTCACGCTCGCCGATCTGCAGCCGGGCGACCGAAGTCTTCGCGGCCAATTCCGGCCGCTCCATCGTGGTCATCGATGCCTATGCCTCCTGCGCGGCGAGGCCGCCGGCTGGCCGGGGCGCTCCACCGGAACTAGAACCGGCGCCGACGCGAATCATTGTCGCCGACCCGGGACCTGGACTACGTTCGGCCCCCGATCGCCGGTCTGGCAAGGGCCATTGGCAGGGGCCATTGGCCACCCGGCGACATGACCGATGTCTCCGTCCGAACGGCCCCCGCGGCTCCGGCCCGCCCTGTCAACGACCGGATCGCCCGCGAGCCCGCAGGCTCGCGAGGAACCTGCCCGCTGCCTGCAATCCGCTCAGCCACAACGATCGTCGGGGCCGAGCCGCAGGCCCTCGTTCGCGACCCGACCCTCGTCCGCGACAAGATCGCCGCGTGTCGCGGTCCGCCATCCGGCGCACCCGACGGGGACACGTCGCCGCCAGCCGCCACGGAGCCGGCCGGCGATGGCCGGCCAGCCGGGCACGGCGCCCGTGCCGTCGGCCGCCTCGGTGCTGATCCCGCCGGCCGCGCACGCGGCGGTGACCGCGTCCTCGGTCGACCAGCCGGCCAGCAGCGAGTACAGGAACCCGGCGATCGTCGAGTCCCCGGCGCCGACCGTGCCGGCAACGCGAGTCTCGAACACGGTCGAGTGGAGCTCCCGCTCGCTCCAGCCGGCAGCGAGGGGCGGCAGCTTCGTCGGAACGCTGGCGATCCTGGGACCGCCGGCCGTTCGGACATACAGACCGTGCTCGCCCAGCTTGAGGCCCGCGATCGCCACGCCCAGGTCGAGCAGCTCGCGGGCGATGACGGCGACCGACTCGAGGTCCGGCGCACCGCGAGGATCGAGGTGAACCCGACGCCCGAGCATGTGCGTCGCCTCGTCGAGGCTGGGCAGGAACACGTCCACGTCGGGCAGGATCCGGCGCAGCAACGCGGGCCAGCGGACGCGCTGGGCGCCTGGCCCGAAGGTCACGTTGGCGAGGTCGAGCGAGGTGGCCAGCCCGTGGCCGCGGGCACGGCTCATCAGCCCCGCCAGCTCCCGGCCGCCATCGGCCACCATCGCTGCCATCAGCGGCGGATAGCCCACGTGCAGCAGCGTTGACGAAGACAGCACCGACGCCGGCACGTCGTCCGCCACGAACGTGTCGTTGACGCCGGGATAGTGGGCGATCGCGCGATCGTGACCGGGCCGGTTGAGCACGATGCTGTAGGAGCCCGCCGCTCCGGCGATCCGGCTCAGGTGAGCCCGGCTCTCGGGGACCTCTTCCCGGATGAGCCTGACCAGCACGTCGGCGGCCGCGTCGTCGCCGATCCGGGCGACGAGCGTGGTTTGGGCTCCCAGCCGGTGGAGCGCGATCCCCGTGTTCCCGACGCAGCCGCCCACGCCGAACACCGCCGGCCCGATCAGATCGAGCGACCCGGGTCGCCACGCTCGAGTGGCAGCGTCCGGCGGGAGGCTGGGGACGACGTCGAGACAGACATGCCCCGCGACCACGACGCTTGCCGATGGCGCGTCATCGTGGGCCGGCACGGTGGCCTGCGCCGCGGGCGACCGCGCCGTGGTCTGGTCGATCACGCGACCATCGTAGATCGCCCGGCCATGCGGCCGATCGAGTAGGTTCCCGCCGCGCCGGTGGTTCCGACGTGAACGACGCGGAGGGACCCGGAGGCCGTGCGTGGCCAGGCGGAGTGGAGCGGAGCGGTGGGCGAGACAGGCGAGGCGCGGCGCCTGCGCGAGGCGTACCGGTCCGGTGTCCCGTGGCTTCGCTGGGGACCATACCTCGCCGGCCCGGCTCATCCAGCTGTTCGCGGAGCTCGATCCGGCCGCGATGCTGGCCCACGGCAGCCGGCCGATGGCGGGCCGGTTCGTGCGCGACGCGGATGCCGAGGAGATCGAGGAGCCGCTGGCAACCTGATCGGCGGTGTCTGATCGACGGCGATCGCGGCTGGAGGCCCCCTCAGCGCCGCTCGCGGACGTCCACGCTCATGTCGAGATAGGCCCGCAGCATCGTCATCGCCTCTGCCCAGGTTGCGATAGCCGAGGCCCAGGCGTCGAGGTTGCCGGGGGCGTCGATGGGAAACGGACCGTCCTCGAGCGCGACGCGGCAGCCGTAGCCGGCCGGCACCACCGTCACGGTGACCGTCGTGACCAACCGCTCGTCCGGCGTCCACGGCCTGCGGAACCTGAAGGTCTGGTTGGGGTGGACCTCGACGACGTCCCACCAGGTGCGCGTCTCGGGCCAGGCGAGCGTGGTTCTGGCGCCGACCGCGAGGCTGCCCTCGATCCGCTGGGGCAGCCAGCGTGCCAGCTCCTCGGGATCGGTCCAGGCACGGAATGCGCGCTCCGGCGGTGCATCCAGGCGGCGTTCCATCCGGACCCACCGTTCCTGCTCCCTGCCCGCCGCCAGTCGTGGCTCCCGATCGCCCATCACCCTGGACCTCCGACGTCGTGCCCTCGTGCCGGCGGCTCGAGAGCCTGACAACCCTGCCACACACGGCGCGTAGCTGGCAGAGCCCGATGGCCCGCCCGCTTCGCGCGATCAGCTCGCGGGGTCAGATGAGGCTGAGGCCCCCCCTGGCGGCCACGATCAGGCGGTCACGTCGCCGCCACCGATCCCCGGCCCGAAGGCCCACCCGCGCCATCACGCCATGCCGCAGCTCCTCAGGCCACGCGCCCCAGCACGCCCAGACGCTCGAGCTCGCGGCGCAGCTCCCCGGCGTCCCGGAACCGGATCGTCGTGAAGCCAAGACCCGCCGCCGCCGCCACGTTGGCGGGCTGGTCGTCGATGAACACCGAGGTCTCGGGCGCCAGGCCGAACTGCTCGATCAGGTGCTCGAACATCCGCGGATCGGGCTTGACGATCCCGAGCTCGCCGGAGATCACGATGCCGTCGAACCAGTCGAGGAACGGGAACCGGCCACGGGTGATCGGGTAGGTCTCGGCGGACCAGTTGCTGAGCGCGTAGATCGGAACACCCGTGACGCGAACGTCGGCCAGCACCCGGACGGTCTCGTCGATGGCGCCTGCGAGCATCTCGGGCCAGCGGGCGTGGAACGCTTCGATCAGCTCGCGCTTGTCAGGGTGTGCGGCAACCAGCAGCGCGATCCCTTCGGCCCACGGTCGACCGGCGTCCTGCTGCAGGTTCCACTCCGCGGTCGTCACCTCGGCCAGGAACCGCTCCATCTCATCGACGTCGTCGAACAGCTGGCGGTACAGGTGGCGCGGGTCCCAGTCGATGAGGACACCGCCGAGGTCGAACACGACGGCCGACACGGGCCGCCGCTCGGAGGACGGGTTCATGCCGCCATTCCAGCACGATTCGCGGCCTCAGGCGGTCGTGGGCGGGTGCGATGCCCCCATCCGCCGGTGCGCCCTCGCGCCAGAAGGTCCAGATGGCCCCCCAAACCAGTTGCATCCGGCCCGGATGGGGCCGATGATCCGGGCGCCGGGGTCGAGCAGGAGGGTGGTCGTGCGCAACTGGGGCGTGGGATTCGGTCGTCGGCGGCATCTGGCACGGCTCGTGGTCCTGATCGCCGCGACACTCCTGGCAGCCCTGCCATTGTCGGCTGGTCCGGCCGCGGCCGCCCCGACCGACGGACCCATCGTCGGCCACGCCGTCATGCACGACGTGTCACCGGCGCTCCGCGACCTCGCCCCGCTGCCTGCCGGCGAGGAGGACCAGCCGGGTCCGCCGCGCGACCTGCTCGAGAACCGCCCGACCCACGCGCATGCTCCCGGCTCGGCCGTGACCGACCCCGTCGTCCAGTCCACCTTGTCCGGCGCGACCGCTCCATCGACGGCGGCAAGCTTCGCGGGCGGCGGCAACCTCGATGGCGTCTACCCGCCCGACACCAACGGCGATATCGGCCCCAACGACTACGTCCAGTGGGTCAACCTCCACTTCACGATCTATTCGCGGACCGGCGCCGTCCTGTACGGTCCGGCCGCCGGCAACACGCTCTGGAGCGGGTTCGGCGCCCCCTGCGAGACGCAGAACGCGGGCGATCCCATCGTGCTCTACGACCAGTTCGCGGATCGCTGGCTGATGGCCCAGTTCACGGCATCGAAGCCGTACGGCGAGTGTGTTGCCGTGTCCACCGGTGGCGACCCGACCGGGACCTGGAACCGTTACTTCTTCCAGCTCAGCACCCGCGTCTTCTACGACTATCCGAAGATCGGGATCTGGCCAGATGGCTACTACCTGACCGCCAATCGCTTCGGCGGCATCTTCGGCTCGTTCCAGGGTGCGAGCGCGATCGCGCTCGACCGCACGGCGATGCTCGCGGGCAATGCGGCCGCGTTCCAGGAGTTCAAGACGAGCTCGAGCTACGGCTCGCTGCTCCCGGCCGACGTCGACGGCTCCGCCCTGCCTCCCGCAGGGGCCCCTGAGCCAATCGTCGAGATCGGGTCGACAGCGCTTCATACCTGGCGCTTCCACGTGGACTGGTCCAGCCCGTCCGCGTCGAGCCTCAGCGGCCCGTCGTCCACGGCCGTCGCCGCCTACAACCAGCTCTGCCCGAGCACCCGCAGCTGCGTCCCGCAGCCCGGCACGTCGGTGGGGCTCGACGGGCTCGGCGATCGCCTGATGTACCGCCTCGCCTATCGCAACTTCGGCACCCATGAGTCGCTCGTCGTCAACCACAGCGTCAACGTCAGCTCCAGCGGCCCGGTCCGGGCCGGGGTCCGCTGGTACGAGCTCCGCAACGCCACGTCCGGCACCCCGACGCTGTACCAGCAGGGGACGTTCTCGCCCGACGCGACCAACCGCTGGATGGGGTCGATGGCCATGGATGGCGCGGGCAACATCGCCCTCGGGTACTCGGTCTCGAGCGGATCGACCTACCCCTCGATTCGGATCACGGGACGGCTGGCCGGCGACACGCCCGGGACGATGACCCAGGGCGAGACGACGATCATCGCAGGATCGGGCTCGCAGACCGGATCGGCCTCACGCTGGGGCGACTACGCGTCGATGTCCATCGATCCCACCGACGACTGCACGTTCTGGTTCACGACCGAGTACATGCCGGCCACCGGACCGGCACCGTGGGCGACCAGGATCGCGTCGTTCACGCTGCCCGGCTGCTCGGCGACGCAGGTGACCAGGCCTGGTGCCCCGACGAACCTTCAGCCGGCGGCGGGCAACGCGTCGGTGCACCTCTCGTGGGGCGTACCCACGACCGGCGACCCGGCGACCGGCTACAACGTCTACCGCGACGGCAACCTGGTCCAGAGCCTGGGCAACGTCCTGGCCTACGACGACAGGGGCCTCACGAACAATCAGACGTACGGCTACACGGTCACGGCCACCAACGCCGGTGGTGAGAGCGACCCCAGCAACACCGTCCAGGCCACCCCACAGCCATCCGTCCCCGGAGCCCCGACCAACGTCGCGGCGACGCCCGGCGACACCATCGTCGACCTGACCTGGACCGCTCCGTCGGACGACGGTGGCAGCCAGATCACGGGCTACATCGTCTTCCGCGACGGGATCGCGGCGGGCACGCCGGCCGGCCCCAGCTTCCAGGATTCGGGCCTGATGAACGGCACGACCTACGCGTACACGGTCGCCGCCGTCAACGCCCGGGGAACCGGCCCGGCATCGAGCCCCGCCGTCGACGCCACGCCGCAGGCCGGGCCGGCGATCACGGTGCCGTCGGCGCCACAGAACCTCAACGCCGGCGCCGCGAGGGGCAGGGGGATCCAACTGTCCTGGTCCGCTCCGGCGGACGACGGTGGGTCACCCATCACGGGCTACAACGTCTATCGCGACGGCACGCTCCTGACCGCCGTGAGCGGGAGCTCGACCGGATACAAGGACACGTCGACCTCGCGCGGCACCGACTACACGTATAAGGTGAGCGCGGCCAACAGCGCCGGCGAGGGCCCCACGGCGGGTCCGGTGAGCGCGACCGCGAAGTAAGCGTCCGGCACCACGCGGAACGCCGGCCGTTGACGCGGCCGGCCCGATCCGCACGGCCCTCGGAATCGCCAGCCTCGAGCACCGGGCATCATGGGCCCGTGCGGATCCGCGACTTCGGCGTCGAGCAGTGGATGAACCGGTGGGAGACCCGGTGTCGCTACAACCTGGCCGAGACCTGCGTGGCCTCGCTGGCCGTGGACGAGCTGCTCGAGCTCGCGGGCACCACCCCCGCTGCGTTGGCGTCGGAGCTCGCCCCGATGCGCCTGACCTACGGTGCCATCGAGGGGTCGGAGCGCCTGCGGACGGCCATCGCCGCCCTGTACGAGTCCGCCTCGCCTGACGATGTCCTGGTCGCGCACGGGGCGATCGGCGCCAACGCCCTCGCCTACGAGGCGCTCATCGAGCCGGGTGACGTCGTGATATCGCTGGTGCCCACGTACCAGCAGCACACGGCGATCCCCGAGAGCCTCGGCGCCGAGGTCCGCGAGCTTCGCCTGCACGAGGAGGACGGCTGGCTGCCGGATGTCGACGAGCTTCGGCGCCTGGCCGGCCGGCGGATCAAGGTCATTGCGCTGGTCAACCCGAACAACCCAACCGGGTCCCTGCTCGACGAGGCGCGCCTGGCCGCGATCGTCGCCCTCGCCCGCGAGCACGGTGCGTGGATCCTCGCCGACGAGGTCTATCGCGGGCTCGATCAGGCAGGAGACGGCACCTCGCCATCAATCGTCGACCGCTACGAGCGCACCCTCGGTGTCGGCAGCATGTCCAAGGCTTTCTCGCTGGCCGGCCTTCGCCTCGGCTGGATCGTCGCGCCGCCCGAGGCGCGCCCGGCCGTCACCCGGCACCGCGACTACTCGGTGATCAGCGTCGGGATGGTGGACGATCTGCTGGCCGCGATCGCCCTCGAAGCCCGGGAGGCGGTGCTGGGGCGCAGCCGGTCGATCGTCCGCGGGAACCTGGCGGTCCTCGACGATTGGGTGGCCGGCGAGCGGCTCGTCGACTACGTCCGCCCCGCGTCCGGGACCACCGCGCTGCTTCGCTACGCCATCGGCCTGCCATCCGAGGCGCTGTGCGTCGGCCTGCTCGAGGCCGAGGGGGTCATGCTCACCCCGGGCAGCGCGCTGGACATGGAGGGCTACCTGCGGATCGGATACGCCAACCACCCTTCGGTGCTGGGGGCCGGACTGGCCCGGACGTCTGCCTTTCTCGACGCGCTCTCCGCCTGACCCGACCGGCGTGTACGGGCACTCCCGTGTCCCGGCTCACGCGACGATCGAGAGCGCGGCCAGACCAGCCTCGACGGCGCTCGCTCGCTGCCCCACAATTCGCGCCCCGGTGGATCCCCACGGTGCCCGCATGAAGGAGCCCGCTCGATGTCCCATCCAGACCCGAACGGCCCTGTCGCCACGCAGCCCTGGCAAGTCGGCGACGAGCTGTGGAACCCGGTCACACGCGAGCGCGCCGTGATCCTCGAGACGCCATTGGACAACACCGTCGGCCGCGCCCGCGCGGAGATGACGGCGCTGGTGGGCTCGCGCGTCCTAGGCGAGCACCTCCATCCCGGGCTGATCGAGCGGTTCACGGTGCTCGAGGGCGAGCTCACCGTGCGTCTCGACGGCAGGACGAGCAGGCTCCACGAGGGTGAGTCGGCCGAGATCCGCCCCGGCCAGTGGCACGACTGGTGGAATGGCTCGGACCGGGATGCCCGGGTGATCGTGGAGGTCGAGCCGGGCGCCCGGTTCGCCCACATGCTCGAGACGATGTTCGGGCTCGCGCAGCTCGGGCACGTCGACGACAAGGGGATGCCGAACCTGCTCCAGATGTCGCTCGTCGGCCGCGAGTTCTTGGACACGGTCCGGTTCAAGTCCCCGCCGCCGGCCATGCAGAAGGTCGTGTTCGCGGCGCTGGCACCCCTCGCCCACGCGCTGGGCTATCGCGCGACGTACCCGCAGCTGTCGCGATCCCTGCTGATGCCGGTTCGGCCGGCGCAGCCGGCCGATGGACCGGAGCCGCCGACGGCCGGGGAGCAGGCTGCCTCGAGCGCGCCCTGATCGTGGACGACGTCCTGTCGCGCTACGACGAGCAGGTCCGCCGGCATCCTCAGGGACCCGGCGTCGAGCTCGCCGATCACGTGATCCGCGCGATCGGCGACAGCTGGCGGGGCATCCCCTGGACCGACGTCGATGGCGTCAACGCAGACGGGGTGATCGCACGCGAGATCGAGCGCTTCGCGGGTCTCGGGGAATGGGAGTGGAAGCTCTACTCCTACGATCGGCCGTCCGATCTGGCCGAGCGGCTGCGCGCCGCGGGGTTCGTTCCGGAGCCACAGGAGACGCTGCTGTTCGCCGACGTCGCTGGCCTCTCCTTCGAGAGCGCGCCGCCGGCCGGCGTCGAGCTGCATGCGGTCGAGGACGAGCAGGGCGTCGCGTTGCTCGTGCGCGTCCACGACGAGGTGTTCGGCGGTGAGAACCGGGCCTACGGGCGATGGCTCCTCGGCGAGCTGCGGGCCGGCAGGGAACAGGCGGTGGTCGCGATGGCCGACGACCGGCCCATCAGCGGTGGCCGGATCGAGTTCTACGAGGGCACCGAGTTCGCCGGCCTGTACGGCGGCGGCACCGTGCCGGAGTGGCGGCACCGGGGCATCTTCCGCGCGATCATCGCCCACCGGGCCGCCCTGGCCTCGGCACGCGGCTACCGCCATCTCCAGGTCGATGCGTCCGATGACAGCCGGCCCATCCTGGAGCGCCTCGGCTTTGTGCCCCTCGCGACCACCACGCCGTTCATCCACCCGGGAGGGCGCGACCGGAACCCTTCTACTCGCCGCGATTCCGTTTCGCTTCGATCAGGGCCTCATCGGCCTTCGCCGTGAGCTCGTCGATCGACTCGTTCGACGTGAGCGAGGCCAGCCCGGCCGTGATCCCGACGCCGGTGGCGCTGCGCAGCGACTGATCGATCACACCGATCCGGTGCCGCACCTCCCCGGGGTCGATCGACCCGACCCCGCAGATGAACTCGTCGCCGCCGAACCGGACGATCGGGTCGTACGAGCGCAGGTTGGCACGCATCGTTGCCACCAGCGTCCGCAGCACGCGGTCGCCGGCTGCGTGCCCGTCCCGGTCGTTGACGCCCTTGAGGCCATCGACGTCGATGAAGGCGATGACGAAGCTGCCATCGGCACGCCGGGCGCGGTCGATCTCGTTACGGAGTGCAAGCCGCCCCATCTCGCGCCGGAAGGCCCCCGTCAGGGCGTCGAGGTGCGCGTGCTGCAGCTCGGCCTCGAGCCGGGCCCGTTCGAGCACGGGATCATCGGCACCGTCGGCGGTGCTGTCCCGACCCTCGGGGCGGTGAGGGTTCGCGAGCTGATCGCGCTCGGCCGCGGCGCGCTCGCGGGCATTTGCGAGCTGATCGCGTTCGAATGCGGCCCGGTCCCGGGCGTTCGCGATCAAATCGCGCTCGGCCGCCGCCTTCTCGCGCGCCAGGACGCTGCCGGCCGGCCCGGCCTGTCCCGTCTCGCCGGCAATCCTGTCGAGCTCCTCCGCACGGCCCTTGAAATCGGCTTCGGCGGACGCCGCGCGATCTGCGGCCGCGTCGAGCCGCTGGGCCGCCGCGGTGTACCTTGCCTCGGCTCGCTCGGCGTGCTCCATGGCCGACCGATACCTGGCGTCGGCGATCGTCAGGCGTTCCGCGGCCGCGGTGTACCTGGCTTCGGCGGACGCCGCCCGTTCGGCGGCCACGTCGAGCCGCTGGGCGGCCGCTTCGTACCAGGTCTCGGCTCGCTCGGCACGCTCCTGCGCGGCCATCTCCTCGCGGACCCCCGGCGTCGCCTCGGGCATCCCGGCTACGTCGAGCGGTGCGTCGTCCTGCAGCGCCGGCTCGTCCGTGACGGCGGTGCGCGATGCGTCGGCGGGAGTGTCGACCCCGGCGGTCCTCCCTGCCTCCCGCGCCCCAGCCTTCTTCCTTTTGCGCAGTTTCACGGAGTCCTCGTTCATTCGATGCGTGCCTCGCCGCGCTGCAGCACCCCTCGCGCGGCCGAGGAGATGCCTAGTATTGCGCCGCGCGTGGCCGGCGAGGCTCCGTCTCGCATGAATGGCGTGCGTCCCGGTGCGGGGACGCGCCGGTTTCGTGGAGGTGTGGCATGCGCGGAGGTGTGTGGCATGCCCGGAGGTGTGTGGCGTGCCCGGAGGGATGGCGCGCCCGGAGGTGTGGCGCGCCCGGAGGTGTGGCGCGCCCGGAGGGATTCGAACCCCCGACACTCGGTTCCGAAGACCGATGCTCTGGTCCACTGAGCTACGGGCGCGCGGCCCGGGCATGATACCGCCCGCGAACCTGCCGGACGACAGGCTGCAAGGCATGGACCCTGTTTGTCGGGACGGCAGCCCGGCGTTCCACGGCCGGAGCCCGGGGAGTCTGCCCCGCGGCGTCCGCATGCCTGATCGTTCCGGTGTTGCGGCCGGGCGCCCAGCAGCAGGCGCCCGGCCTCGATCGGCTACTCCTTGAGGCGGCCGAAGGCGTCGACCGGCACGACACCTCGTCGTCGTTGTACACCAACGACGGAACGAAGCCATAGCCCGGGATGTTGTCCGTCATGCGCACCTGCCGCGTCGAACGGCGTGAGGTCGTACGGTCCGCTCGACAGGCGACCGGACGTGACTCGCGACCCATGAGGTCAACGGCGGTCTGGGGAACCCCTGAGCCGCGACGCGCCGTGCCTCCCGTTGAGCACAGGGCGCGCTGTGCCTCCCGCTGGGCGCGTTGTGCCCTCGCTGGGCGCGCTATGCCTCACGCTGAACACACGGCGTTCGGATCGTCCGGCCGACCGCGGATCGTGGAGCGGACAGAACGCTGGGCGAGCGTCGCGTTCGGTCATCCGCCGCGGGAATTGTCAAGTTGATGCCGGCCGTTCGAAACAACGTCCCAGGGCACCAACCGGTCACCGAGCGTTCAGCGGCCGCACGCCACAGCGGAGTATTCACGGACTGGGACACGAGGGTCGGTGGGTCGCCGATCATGCCCGAGACCACCCGAACGCCCGTCACCTGAACGCCTGGCGTTCGGTCGGTGCCGGGTGCGTGTTCAGCGGCGACCACCTGAACGCTGACCGAGCAGCCCGGCTCGCCCGGCGCGCCGCATGGGCCGTGTCGCTCGACATGCGTTCGGTCCAGCGCGGCGCCGCACCATCTGATGGCAGAGCGTTCACCGCCCGGGTGATTGGGGCTGTCCGCTGTGTCGGACGGGCCTCGGGACGGGCCTCGGGACAAGGACGGGCCTCGGGACGGGCCTCGGGACGCTCCCGCGACACTCCCCGGGGATACCGCGCATCAACCCGACTTGCGGCGCGCATCGGGACTGCGGCACACTCCGGCGGTGCCGTACGTGTATGCGACCCCGTCGCGCTCTCGTCACCGTGCGCGTGGGGTCTCCCGCGTGGTGCTCGCGATGCTCGTTGCGGTCGCGGCGATGCTCGTCCTGCCGGGTGCGGGCCCCCACGGTGCGGTGCGGGAGCTGAGCGGTGTTCCCGATGGCCAGGTGGGCGCCGTGGCGCAGCAGGTCGCGCCCACCCCGACCCCGCCGACCGTGGCCTCCCCATCACCCACCGCGCTGCCCGCGCCCACGCCGGCACCCACGCCCGCCCCGATCGACACCCTGACCGGCTATCAGTGGCCGATCGCGCATCCGCGGCTGACGCTTCCCTTCGGCCCGACCGACTGGGGCACGCGCGTCGTCGACGGTAAGCGGTTCCATGACGGCGTCGACCTGGCCACGTTCTGCGGCGACCGGATCAGGGCCGCCCACGACGGCATCGTGATCGCGGCCGGGCGACACTTCGACAGGCTCCTGGGCTGGGTCGGCGACCTGGGACCGTACCTGCGGCGGCTCAACAACAAGCACCTGTGGCTCGAGCTGCCGATCGTGGTCGTGGTCGACGATGGCAACGGCTATCGGAGCATGTACGCGCACTTCGAACGGATCAAGGTCCAGGTTGGCCAGGAGGTCCATGCCGGGCAGCTGCTGGGCTACGAGGGCGCCACCGGTCATGCGACCGGCTGCCACCTCCACTACGGCCTGTTCTCGCCGCTCGAGACGGCGATCTTCGGAATCCGCAAGGACGTGGTCAAGCGGCTGAAGGTCCCCGATGCCGAGATTGCACGGATCGACCCGCTCAAGGTGCTGCCGCCAAAGCCGGGCATCAACGCACCGAGGGTGTCGAAGACCCCGAACGCGAGCCCGACCGCGAGCCCCACCGCGACGCCGGCCCCGCCGCTGGACCAGGCGTCGCCCTGACCCTGCTCCGCGGTCAGGTCACCCGTCGATAGCGCCGTCCCAGCAGCAGCCAGGCGGGCAGCCTGGAAAGCGCCTCATCGAGCCCTGGCCCGGGACCGCCGTCGCGGCGCTCGATGACCAGAGCCGGCACCGTCCGCTCGGCCCCGGGGCGCGCATCCACGCCGGTGAGATCGACCTGGACCCGCCCCGGCTCGTTCCCGCCCAGCTCGGCCAGCGCATCGGCGGGCCACTCGCCGGTCGCGGACTCGACCCGCACCTCGTGCTCGGATCGCCAGCGCGGCCGGCGGAGGAGGATGGCTCGCCAGGCATCTCCCACGGCCGCGGTAACAGTGCCGTCGCCCGGTGCGGGCGAGGCCGACAGCCGCTCCCCGCGTGCCCACAGCGCCGCCTGGTGGAGCAGCGCGTACTCGTCGAGATCGGCGAACGCCCCCAGCCGCTCTGCCGGCGACGCATCGCCGAACACCGCCCGGATCGACGGAGCGAAGACCTCTGCGAGATCGAGATCGATGGCGCGCACGGTCCGGTGGAGGTACACGTGCTGGTACATGAACAGGCGCGCGGTGAGGAACATCTCGAGCGCACCGACCCCCGACTCGTACAGGGACAGGCCACGATCCGACATGAACGCGTACCGTCGGAGCCGCTCGGCGTCCACCGGCCCCATCGAGACACCGGTCAGGTAGGCATCGCGACGGACGTAGTCGAGGTTGTCGACGGTGAACACGCCAGACAGCAGCGGCTGGAGGAGTCGGA
Source organism: uncultured Chloroflexia bacterium (assembly GCA_963829295.1). Lineage (GTDB taxonomy): Bacteria > Chloroflexota > Limnocylindria > Limnocylindrales > CSP1-4 > CAIXZV01. Next base: position 284,433 of record CAWHHU010000001.1, read on the forward strand.
CCCAGGCCGGCATCGAGCGGTCCACGAGGGGCGGCTTCGAGACCAGGAACGACACCCAGCGTGGCTCGATCGACTCGCCCTCGGCGAACCGGTCGCGCTCGGCGGTGGAGCCCGGCGCGCGCCGCAGGGCGCCGATCATCGGGCCCAGCTCACGCTCGATGATCAGCTGCGACAGGTCTTCGTGGCTGAGCGACTTGGCTCCGGGGCGCCGGGGGTCGGCTGGGGCGGGGAAGGCGGACAGGACGTGCTGGTCGAAGAAGTGGGCGAACGGACCGTGCCCGACGTCGTGGAGCAGCCCCGCGATCCGGAGCGTCTCGACCACCAGACCCTCGGACGGGACGGTCTCGCGCGGCGCGAGCGAGCCCAGCGACGTTCGAAGGCTGGGGTACAGGGACCGCGCCCACAGGCCCGCTTCGTGCATCACCCCAAGACCATGGGTGAACCGCGAATGCTCCGCCGTGGGGAACACCCAGCGAGCACTCTGGAGCTGGCTGATGCGGCGCAGGCGCTGGACCCAGGCCGTGTCCAGCAGATCGTCCTCGGCGGCGTCCTCGGGCTGCAGCGCTGCCGAGCGCGCGTCCGCCCGCGACAGCCGCTTGGTCAGCTCGACGTAGTGGTGGACCGGATCGCTGATGAGGTTGACAGCCGCGAACGTCAGGCGGCGCCCCCGCGCCCCCGAGGGATCGTGGGCTACGGCACCCAGACTCGAACCGGCGTCGTCCACTGCGAGAGGTTACCCCGCCGGTCCTTGGACTGGACTCGGAACCAGAACCAGTGCCCGTGCTTGCGATGGCGCTTGACCAGCGAGGTCGAGGTGGTGTCGTTGCGGATCGTGTGCCACGCGCCGTTGTCGCGGCGCATCTGGACGTCGAATGACGCCAGGCCCGCCGTGTGCGTCTGGAGCTTGCGGTCGTGGCCACCCCACGTGAACCGGATGGTCCGCCCGCTCCTCGAGAGTCGCTTGTTGTGCGCCACCGGGCGGGTGTGATCGCGCGAGTCCACGAACACGACCGAGGCCCATGTGGTCCCGTTGCTGGCGCGATGCGCGAACCCGATGCCGACGTAGTTGTAGGACTTGCTGTACATCAGGCCCGCGTGAAAGCTGCTCGCCTTCCACAGCTTGTAGATGTAGTCCGCGGCCGTGCTCCAGTCCGCGTTTGCCGTCCCGATGATCTCGCCGAATCGGTACCACTGCAGGCCCATGCTGTTGAGCGCGCTGCCCACGCTCCCACCGGCCGCGTCGTGCGAAAGCGTGTTGACGTCCGCCATGTTCTGCGCGCGGTCGAGAGCGAGCGAGCTGACAGCGGACCATTGCCGATAGGGAACGAGCCCCCTGGCCTTCCGATCCCGGTTCATGAGCGCCAGGACACGGCTGGCCAGATCCGTCGCGGTGGTGGCTGACACGGCCGAGCTCGCGGTGGGCGGAGAACCGGTCGTCGCGGATGCGGCCGCGGTGGCCGCACCGGAGGTAAACACGGTGGCGACGGTGATCGTCGCGATGATCAGCAGGCCCAGGCGGCGGCGGACCGACGGGCGCCTGGACACGGAATGGTGTTCGGCGGCGTGGATGACTCGACCTCCAGGTGCGCCCCGGGCTGTGGCAACCAGGACCCAAGCCTACCGGAGGTGGCAGACCCCCGGGGATGGCCCACAGGTCACATGTTGTGGCCGCCACCTGTCATCTCGCGACCCAATCCGGGTCCACATGTCGCAACTGCATATCAGATCGGTCGCAGGTCAGGTCGGCGCCTCGGCCGGCGGGTAGCGGGCCGCGGCCCGCCGCAGCGTGGCCCCGACGTCGGCCCGGAGCGACTCGGGCGCCACCACCTCCACGTCGTCGCCCCAGGACAGGATCCACAACCTGATCTCGATCGTTCCGGCCACCGTCGCGCGCCATTCGAGCGCGCCGTCTCCGAGCTCACGGACCGCCTGGCTCGGATGCCACGCGGCCTCCCTGACGCGAGCGGCAACCGCCGGCGTGAACCTGAGCACGACCTCGGTCTCCGGCTGGTCCGCGATGATGTCCCAGGCGCGGCGGAGGGTGGACGCGAGGGCTCCTGCATCGGGGGCTTCGAACGTTCGCGGCATGACCGAGAGGTCGAGGATCCGTTCCACCTTGAAGGTGCGAATGGCCTCGCGCGTCTCGTCATGGCCGATCAGGTACAGGGCGTGCGTCGCGAGCGACGGCTCCAGCAGGTAGGGACGGACCTCCGCCCAGCGAGGCTGGCGCTCGGCGCCCTCGTAGCGTGCCGGCGCATACCGGAAGCGAACGACGCGTCGCTCGGCCCACGCGCGCGTCAGATCCTCGACGTGGCGGTTGAACCCGGTGTCGATTCGTCGCTGGGCAAGGTCGTCGAGCGTTCGCTCCACATGCTCGCGAAGCGCATCAGGCAGGCCATCCTCCAGCTTCTGGAATGCCGAGGCCAGGTTCGGCTCGTACTTGTCGGCGTAGCGTGTCACCAGTCGGGCCGACAGGAACACGGCCATGGCCTCGGGAAGGGTCAGCCTGAGCGGCGGCAGGAACGCTCCGGGCTGGACGCCCCAGCGGCCGTTCTCGCTCCACAGCGGCACCTGCATCTCGGTCTCGAGCGCCCGGAGGTCTCGGTAGACGGTCCGCGTGGCCATCCCCGTTCGCCGCGCGATCTCGCGCGGTCGGACGCCCGCCTCGCCATGGGAGTGGAGGACACGGAGGACGCTGAGCAGCCGTGCGAGACGGTCTCGCTTGCCCTCGAGGCGCTCGCTCTCGACCGGATCAAGCGGCTCGTCGCGGGCCGGCTCGTCGCGGGCCGGCTCGCCTCGCGCCCTCACATCCGGACCGGCGCCGACACGGACGCCACCATCCTGACCACGATCGTCGCCGTCCCCCCCGTGATCGCCCCGGTCGCGGTGCGTCTTGCCCACGGCCTCGGTCCCCTCAGCATCGCTCGACCGGGACCGCGGCATCAGCCGGCCGGCCGGGCGACGAGGACCGGACGGCCCCGGTCCACGGCGGTCATCCGGAACCGGATGGTCGCCAGCAACGCGTCATCGGACAGCGCGCCGGCAGGTCCCTGCGCCCGCCCGTCCGCCTGACCCAGCTGCCCGTCGCCGAACACCCAGTAGTCGAGATTGCAGCGCCAGCGGCTGATGTCGGCCCCACCGATCAGCAGCGACACCTCCGGCAGCGCGCGGCGGAGCGTGTCACCGTCGATCGTGATCCGGCAGTGGCGAGCCCGGGCGCCCTCGATATAGTCGAACCCCCGGTCCTCGGCAACCGACCGGTTCGGTGGCACGAGCGCCGTCACGACGAGCTGGCGATCCAGGTCCTGTCCGGCGACCCGGGTGAGGGAATAGGGAACCCAGCCGGTACCCGGCGAGCGTTCCCATGCCTGGTCGCCGAGCCGGATCACGCCCACCTGCCCCACCATCTGGGAGGTGCTGACGAACCCCGTCCAGCGCACGTCCGTGCCGTCCCGCACGCCCTGGATCATCACCTGCCCCGTGCGGCGGCTGTCGAGCGAGGCGTCCATCTGCAGCTCGATGCGGGCGGTCGTGCCGACCGCCAGGCGGCCGCTGCACAGGGGTGGCTCCAGCGCCGGATCCGTTGGCCCGAACCGCGACGCGATCGCCGGACGACCGGCGAGGGCCAGCTCGTTCACGACCGCCGCCGCGCCGAACAGCGAGCCCGCCGCGAGCACCATGATCAACGCCAGCCCCGTGCCCAGCAGCAGACGCCGGCTCCGCACGGCCGAGTCGCCAAGCCGCTGCCGGGCGAGACCCAGGCCCGCGAACAGGGCCGTGCCAAGCAGGGCCAGCAGCCACGGATAGGCGGCCTCCGGCGATGGCAGCAGCGTCTGCGGGCCCAGTCCGGCCAGCTGCGAGACGATGCTCGCGATCGATGGCAGGAGCAGGAGGATGGCGCCCAGCGCCAGCCAGGCCATGCCGGCAAACGTGCGGTCGCCACGCGCGATGGGCGGCCATGCCACCGATGCCAGCGCGATCACGATCGGGCCCACGGCAGCGAGCGCGACCAGTCCGTCGATCGGGCCACCCGGGTGATATCTCGCGAGCAGCAACACGAACACGGCGAGCCACAAGGTCGCCAGCGCGACCCCCAGGATCCGAAGCTCGATCGTTCGCACGCGCACGGCCCGAGTCTAGATCTTCGAGCGGGACGAACGGCAACGTCATCAGACGACGTCGCGGTTCGGTCGGTGTTGCGGGACCCCGTGCTGCGGCATTAGGGAGCGGCGGCGCCTGCACCGCGGTTGGACCGGACCGGGGGCCATCCTGCGGGGCGTCGCCAAAGTACCCGCGACCCCCGGACTCCCGGGTCATCGATGGCGTGACCTTCGCAACCCATAGTCAACGCACCGCACCACGGTGCAGTACCCGGAACCGAACAACCCGCGGCTGCTGCGGGATCTCCCTCCTCCGCTGCAGCCGACGCCCACCGAAGCGACGCCGTCCTCCTCCCGGCGTCGCTTCGGACGTCCCGGTCGGAGCGGATCGGACGTCGATCCGGCCCCGCATCCCGGTACACTGCGGCCGGGTACCCCAGGAGGAGATCACCAGCATGCGAACCGTGAAGGGGCTGACCGCCCTCGCCCTCGTCACCGCGGTCGCCGCCGCCTGCTCGAGCGGTGGCTCGACGCCCACACCCGCCCCCACGGAGGTGCCGACCACCGCGCCGTCGGCGGCCGCGCCGACCGAGGCGCCGACACCGACTTCGACACCCGATGCGTGCGCGCGGGAGAACCTGGCCCTCAAGACGCCGGGCACGCTCACGATCGGAACCGACAACCCGGCCTATCCGCCCTACTACGAGCCGTCGAGCCCCAACCCCGACCCGTGGGCGCTGGGCGACCCGACCAACGGCATGGGCTTCGAAAGTGCCGTCGCGTACGCCGTGGCGAAGCAGCTGGGCTTCTCCCAGGATCAGGTGACCTGGGTCTACGTCGCCTTCGACAGCTCGTATGCACCGGGCGCCAAGGCCTTCGACTTCGACATCAACCAGGTCTCGTACACCGCCGATCGGGCGCAGGCTGTCGACATGTCCGACGGCTACTACACCGTTAACCAGGCCCTGGTCGCCAACGCGGACACGCCGATCACGAAGGTGACGACCGTCTCCGGGCTCAAGGACTTCAAGCTCGGCGCCCAGTCAGGCACGACCAGCTACTCGTTCATCACGGACACGATCCAGCCCACGACCGAGGCGTCCGTCTACGACTCCAACGATGCCGCGATCGCCGCGCTCAACGCGACCCAGATCGAGGGCATCGTGGTCGACCTGCCGACCGCCTTCTACATCACCGCCGCCCAGATGGACAACGGCGTCATCGTGGGTCAGTTCGCCCCGCCGTCGGGTGCCGATGCGGAACACTTCAGCCTGGTGCTGGAGAAGGGGAGCTCGCTGACGCCGTGCGTCAACGCCGCGATCGCCGCGCTCAAGGCTGACGGGACGCTCGACTCGATCACCCAGGAATGGCTCGCGGACAAGGCGAGCGCGCCGGTCTTCCAGCCCTGACCTCCCGATGATCAGCGGGGGCCCGCTCGACACCGGGGCCGGCCTGGCGCCGGAGGGGCGGCCCCCCCGGTTTCACCCGGATGAGGGCGGCCGATCGATCCTGGTTGCCCTCCTGTCCACGGTCGTGGTGTTCACGATCCTGGGCATCGCGGTGGTCAACGCTCCGGGCTGGGAGCGGTTCCGTGACTCGTTCCTCAACGGGCCGGTCTTCTGGGAATCGTTGCCCAAGATCGTCGCCAAGTTCTGGATCAACATCCAGCTGTTCCTGATCGCCGAGGTCCTCATCCTGACCTTCGGCCTGCTGCTGGCCACGCTGCGCAGCCTGCCGGGCCCGGTGTTCTTTCCATTGCGCCTGCTGGCCACGATCTACGTGGACGTGTTCCGCGCGCTGCCGGGCCTCCTGGTCATCTTCATGCTCGGGCTCGGGATCCCCGGCCTCAGGATCGCGGGCGTCCCGACCAGCCCGTTCGTGTGGGGCGTGTTCACCCTGACGCTCGTCTATTCGGCCTACGTGTCCGAGGTGTACCGGGCGGGGATCGAGTCGATCCATCCGAGCCAGGCGGCGGCCGCGCGGTCGCTCGGCCTGTCCGAGGTCCAGGCGCTGCGCTACGTCGTCGTGCCCCAGGCGGTGCGCCGGGTCATCCCGCCCCTGCTCAACGACTTCATCGGGCTCCAGAAGGATACGGTGCTGGTGTCGTACATCGGGGTCGTCGAGATCTTCCGCGAGAGCACGATCCTCCAGCAGGCCCGGTTCAACTTCACGCCGCTGCTGGCGACGGCGCTCGTGTTCCTCGTGCTCACGATCCCCATGGCCCGGCTCACGGACTGGCTGCTCGCCCGCGAGAAGCGGCGCCGGACGGCGGGTGCCCGGGCATGACGAGCGGTGCGCCCGCCCTGTCGATCCGGGGCCTCCACAAGTCATTCGGTCCGCTGCAGGTGCTGCAAGGCATCGACCTCGAGGTTGCCGAGCACGAGGTCATCGCGCTCATCGGTGCCTCGGGGAGCGGCAAGTCCACGCTGTTGCGGTGCATCAACCTGCTCGAGCCGATCGATGCCGGCCGGATCCTGATCAAGGGTGACGAGATCACCGCCAAGGGCGTGAAGGTCGACCGCATCCGGCGGCGGGTAGGGATCGTGTTCCAATCGTTCAACCTGTTCCCGCACATGCGCGTCATCGACAACGTCACCCTTGGCCCCCGGAAGGCACTGCGCCGGGACCGCGCGACGTGTGAGGCCGACGCCGCCGCGCTGCTCGACCGCTTCGGGCTGGCCGACAAGGCGCGCGACTTCCCGGACCGGCTCTCGGGTGGCCAGCAGCAGCGGGTGGCCATCGTCCGCGCGCTTGCGATGCAGCCCGACCTGCTGCTGCTCGACGAGGTCACCTCGGCACTCGACCCCGAGCTCGTCGCCGAGGTGCTGGACGTCATCCGCGAGCTGGCGACGGGCGGCATGACGATGCTGCTCGCGACCCACGAGATGGGCTTTGCGCGCGACATCGCGAGCCGGGTGTGCTTCCTCGACCAGGGGCGGATCTTGGAGCAGGGGTCGCCGGCCCAGATGTTCGCGCAGCCCCATGAGGCACGAACCCGCCAGTTCCTCAACCGGATCATCGAGGCGGGCCGGCTGTAGCGCCCGGCGTCAGCGCGTCGCCGCCGGCCCCCGGCAGGCGTCGACGAAGAATGCGAACAGCCGCTCGAACGCGGGCGGGGTCGACGCTCGCCGCTCCGGATGGCACTGGACGGCGATCCGGAACGGGCCGGATGCGGACTCGAACGCCTCCACCAGGTCGCCGGCGGGGCTCGGTGACAGGGCAGCCACCGTGAACGCCGCCGCCAGATCGGCCGGCCGGACGGCCTGATGGTGGTAGCTGTTGACCGTGAGCACGCCGCCGCCGACGTTGACCGGAGACAGGATCCGGGCGAGCCGCGTGCCTGGGACCAGCCGCAGAGGGTGTGTGTGCGCCGGACCCTGCCCAGAGCTCGGACCCGCGTGGCCGGCAACATCCTGGAGAAGCCTGCCGCCGGCGAACACGTTCATGGCCTGGAACCCGCGGCAGATCCCGAGCACCGGAACGCCACGCGCCTCGGCCGTCGCCCAGGCCGCGGCCTCGAGCGCGTCGCGGTCGGGCTCCATCCCGTGCGATCCATCGTTGGGCGCGCCGTAGCGGGCGGGCTCGACATCGGCCCCGCCGCTCAGCAGCAGGCCGTCCATCGTCTCGAAGGCACGGGCTCGCTCCGCGGGCGTCGCCGTGGCGTCGACGGCCATGGGCGAGCCGCCATGCCTGGCGATGGCATCGAGGTACAGCTGGTTCCTGCGTCCGGCGAGCTCGGGATCGCGCTGGCGCCCAACGAGCATCAGCGTGACCGCGATGCGCGGAGCCGGACCGATCGCGGGCATGCACCGCAGGATACCGGCCCGCCGCGGAAGGACCCGGGTCAGGCCCTGAATGCGCCCGGGCTCGCCGGCTACGGGCTCGGGCTGACGGCCGCCGGCGGGGACTCGGTCTCGTACTCGTCCTCGGGCGATGGCGTGACATCGACCCCCGTCTCGAAGTCGCTCGGGGAGGGCACGTACTCCTGCCCGGGAAGGATCCGCAGAACCCACCCGACCTCGAGCCGGTTGGGCGAGTAGCCCGGCGACTCCGGATCCAGTGACGGATACGTGTCGCGATTCCAGTACGCGATGCTGCGAAGGGTCGTTCCGAACCGCCTGGCAAGGGCGATGAGGGTGTCGTTGGGCCTGACCTTGTAGAGCGCGAACGTCGGGCCCGGGGTCGGCGTGGGTGGCCCGGGCGTCGGTGTGGGCGTCGGCGGAGCCGTCGGTGGCGGCGTGGAGGTCGGGGTGGGTGTGGGGGTCGGGCGGACCGAGGCGGGCAGGCAGGCGCCGAGGATGATCGAGATGGTCAGCAAGCAGGCGGCCGAGGCAGTGGGGCGCGTGCGCCCGAGCCGGCTCCGGGTCGGAGGCTGACCAGGCGGCCGGCGGCGGGACAGGTCAGGGGATGGGGCGCTCATGTCTGGCTGGCGCGTGGCGCGCGCGCCCAGTGCTGCCCGAGGTGCTGCCCGGGCCCGAGGGCACGGCCGGACCGCCGCTCGGGGCACCGGCTTGGGGACTCGGCGGGTCGACCGGGGTTGGCGCGGACAGCGTGAACTCGCGGGCGAGGGCGAGGCCCTCGGCCGCCGTCGCCATGCCGCCGCGTCCCCGCCGCTTGGCGACGAAGCAGGCGCGATCCGCAGCCAGCAGCACGCCCTCCGCATCGGATCCGTCGGCCGGATAGGAGGCGACACCGATCGAGGCACTGACTCGCACGCCGCCGTCGTGCCAGCCGGTGCCTTCGCCGCCCACCTCCGCCACGGCGCCCAGGATCCTGTGAGCGGCTGCGGAAAGCCGGTCGCGCTCGCCGTCGACGCCGCCGGGCAGGATCACCGCGAACTCGTCGCCGCCATAGCGGAACACCGCGTCGGATTCTCGCGCGGTCGATCGGATCACGACCGCAATCTCCCGCAGCAGCCGGTCACCTGCCTGGTGCCCGAGCGTGTCGTTCACCGTCTTGAACTCGTCGAGGTCGATCATCACCAGCCCGAACGGTTCCCGCTTGCTCGTCCCGCGCTCCAGTCGATCCTTGAACGTCCGGTGGTTGAGCAGCCCCGTCAGGTCGTCGGTCCTCGCCTGGACCTCGGCGGCATGGTAGATCTCCGCGTTGCGCAGCGCGATCGACACCTGGCCCGCGAACAGCTTGACGAGCTCGAACTCCTGGTCGTCGAATGGCGCCTGCGAGCTCGATCGCTCGAGCGTCAGGACCCCGGCCGCGCCCTGCGGCCCGAGCAGCGGAACGACGATCAGACTGCCGCCCATCTGCTCCGAGATGCGCGGGTGAACGATCCGATCGTCCCTCCGCTCGTCGGCGATCATGAGCGGCTCGTTGTTCCGGACGACCCAGGCCGCCATCTGGGCCGCCCCGGGACCCAACCGCTCGCCCCGGCCGGCGGCGGGGGCACCGCGGGTCGCGAGCGGGATCAGGCGACCCAGCGGGCCGTCCACGACCCGGATCGCGACGTGGTCGCAGTTGACCAGCCCCTCCAGTCGATCGGTGATCTGGTCGAGCACCGCCCGCTGGTCGAGCGTCGTGAGGATGGACTCGGTGGTGCGCAGCAGCTCGCGCTGGGCCAGCAGCTGGCGCTGGAGCGCCTTCGACTGGTCTCGCAGGCGCTCGGTCGCATCGGCGTTGGCCATCGCCTGGGCGGCGAACGAGGCGTAGATCACGAACAGGCGGAGGTCGTCCTCGGTGAACTGCCGGAGCCCGGCGCTGACCAGCACGAGCACGCCCAGGCAGACTCCTTCGTGCACCATCGGTGCCGCGAGCATCGACTCGTCGATATCGGGCTCCGAGCCAGGGATCGTGATCGCGCGGGGATCGTTGGCCGTGTCGTCGACGAGCTGCGGCACGCGGAATCGGGCGACCCAGCCCGTGATGCCCTCGCCCACCGGGACCCTGAGGCTCTCGACGCTCTCCTCGGAGTAGAGCTCACCCTCGCCGAGGTTGGCGACGGGCACCAGGTCATCGTCCCGAACCCTGTACACCCGGACGTTCTGATAGTGGATCAGCTCTCGAAGCTCGGTCGCGATCGCACGTCCGATCTCCTGGACACCGGTGAGCCCTGACAGCCGTGCTCCGAGGCGCTGGATCGACTGCAGCTGAGCCGCCCATGCCGCCATCCGACCGAACGTCCGGGCCGACCGGATGGCGATCGTGGCGTCGCTCGCCATCGCCTCCGCGCCGTCGAGGTCTGCCTCACGCCAGCGATGGGGTCGATCATGGCCCAGATACAGCATCCCGATCTGGTCGTGGGCATCCACGAGCGGAGCGGCGAGCAGCACGCTTACGCCTTCTTGGACTGCCGCGGCCCGCACCGGGTTGACCGAGCGCAGCGCGTCGGGTCCCAGGACGAGGGTGGGCCGCCGGGGTGGCAGCTCGCGGTGGCTCCGGCCGGTCTCCTCGGCCGCTCGGGCGGCGGCCATGAACGCGTCCGAGAAGCCGCTGCCACCGGGCGACGAGACTCGTCCGTCGGCATTGCGGAGCACCACGCCGACGCGGTCCGCGCCGAACAGCACTCGGGCATGATCGCCCAGGTCCCGGACCACGTCGCCAACGTCGAGCCGCGAGGCGAGGTCGGTCGCGACGCGCCGCAGCGCCTCGGACCGGCGAAGACGGCTGGTCGCCTGCTCGCTCGCGTTCGAGCCGCGGATGAGCACCCCGAGCGTCCGCGCGATCGCGGCCGACAGCCGGTGTCCGTCGTCAGGCCCCAGCTGCACCGCGCCGGCGATGACCAGGACGCCCCACGCCGTCTCGCCAGCGGGGATCCGGACGATCAGCTCGTCCGTGCCGGTGCCGAGCAGCGGGTTGCGCGTCCCGGCGCCGGGCCGGACATGGATCGGGTCCAGGGATTCCAGCGCCTCGGCGAACAGGTTGTGGGCACGCGGCAGCGCTCGCCTGACGCCGGCCTCGGGCCCTTCTACGTCGACCGACCTGGGCACGAGACCACCCGGTCGGCGCTCCCAGACTCCCACCAGCGCCGCGCCCGTGGTCAGCCGGATGCGGTGGCAGGCCTCGTCGAGCGCGGTGTCGAGGCCGCTCGGAAACGACGCGATCTCGGCGAGGTCGGCGAGCAGGTCGAGGCCCGCCGGGGACTCGGTGAGGGTCGCCGAGCCAGCTGGCTCGTGACGGGGCACTCTGGGGCCCGATCCGCCGTCGGGCGTGGTGGTTGCCGCTGACGACGCAGCTGCCAGGAAGCGCTGCAGGTCGGCCATGCGGTAGCGGCGATCGCCACGCTCGTTGATCCGGTAGTAGTCCAGCCGGCCGGCGTCGCTCCAGGCGCGAACCGTGTTCGGATGCACGCCGAGCACGTGCGCTGCCCTGGTGACCGAAAGGGTCGCGTCGCCTGGGCGCGCAGGTCGAATGGCGGATGTCGAAATGTGGGATTTGGGAAGCATCGGACCTCTCGGCAGACTGTCGCTTGCTTACCAGCAATTGACAATAGGACGAAGGTCTCATCATGGTTCCCGGCGACCCGAGGGGCAGCGGGACGGACGACGTCGGCGCGTTGCGCGCAGCTGCGTCGCCCGGACTCAATCCCGGCGCGCCGTCGCGCGCACATAGGCCAGCGTGGCGGCCACGCTGAGCAGGGCAATCGCCGCCACGATCACGATGGCCGTCAGTGGGTCGCCCACCAGGCCCGGACCCTGACCCGAGCTGCGCGGATCGCCAACGCCAGGCTGGCTGGGAGCGGGGGACGCCGCGAGCACACCGGACGGCCAGCCGAGCACGATCGAGAGCACGAGGGCGACGCGGACCATGGCGACCATGCCACCGGCCAGCGCACGCAGGATCGCGGTGCTGCTCCGATGGCCCATGTCAGGCGAGCGCATCGACCATCCACCAGCCGATGCCGGACGCGGCGGCGACGAGCCCGCCCGCCAGGAGGACGGCGGCGAGGCGGGTCGTCCAGCGATGGTCCACGGCCAGGACCCGCATCGCCTCGGGCCGCTCGAGCGGGGTGAGGATCAGCGGCCGCCCGAGGCCGGGACGCAGCATGGGCCCGCGCTCCGGGTCCGGGCTCGGGACCCCGAGGGCAAGCACGTGGTCCACGCTGCTGACCTGCTCGACCCGCAGCCGAACGGGCGTACCCGGGGCAAGGTCCGCGGCCACCCGGTCAGGGACGTCGGCGGCGGTTCCCTCGGCCTCCCGGACGACCACCACGAGCCCGATGTCCAGTCGATCCGCGTCAACGGCGAGGCGGTCGAGCCCGTCGACGATCTCGAACGGGACCGCCTCGCGGTTGTCCTCGATCGCTGACCAGGCGGATCCTGCTCGAACCTCGAGCCGCGATCGCCGGAAGACCAGCGGGCGGTGGAGCTCGTCCTCGAACTCGTCCTCGGCGTCGATCCGGCCGGAGACCCCCACGTAGCGGTCCCGCTCTCCGCCCGCCAGCTCCCTTGCCTGGGCGACGGACACCACCGGGGTCGTCGCAAGGATCCGACCGATCCGTACCCTGGCGCCCAGCCGGCGCAGGAGCAGCCAGCCGACGCCGACCAGCACGGCACCGGCCACAACGAGCACGAAGGGGATCACGTCGGGATGATAGCGACCGCCGCGGATGTCACCTCGAGCGGCGTGGGTGTCGCCTGCCCCCGGGAATCAGTAGCCCGAAGGAACCTACTCGACGCGTGGGCGTTGAGGTGATCGCCGCCGTTAGCATCGCTCGGCCCCTTCGGGCTGGAATCAACGCTACGCCGCGCGGTGGTCCGGGTCAATCGTCTTATCCACCCTGGACGGCCCAACCCGTGGCGAGTTGTCCACCGGGCATCCACCAAAGACGACCGGCCGGGCCCGGGCGGCGGCCCCCCGGGCATTAAGGCCCCGGGGCATCAGCAGGCGCCGCGGCGTCAGGGGGCGTCTCTGCCGGTCCGCGGGTCGATGGCCCGCAGCTGGCCGTCGAAGCTCGTCAGGACCAGCTGGCCACCCACAAGGTCGGCACCCGTCACCACATCCGAATGCGCCACCCGCCAAGCAACATCACCGTCCGGTTCGATGGCGAAGGTCTCCACCTCGGCCTGGACCAGCACGTGGGGCAGCCTCGACGAGGCGAACACGGCGAGAATTGGCGATGCCGATCGGTGGCTCCAGCGAAGGCTCCCCGTGCGGGCATCAAGACCGTAGGCGTGGAACCCGTATTTGAGGATGAGCAACCCCTCGGCGTCCCACAGGACACCGGCGGGCTGGTCGCTGATGAGCGAGGCGAGGCGGACGGTCCACGGACCCGACGGCGTGTCGACCCTGACCTCCGCCCGGCAGCGCCGGTTCGGGTCGCGACCGGCGAGCTCGCCCAGATCGGTCAGGGGCCCACCGGCCTCGGTCAGCGCAAACACGGCCTCCGCGCCTCCGCTGCCCGCCCATCGCAGACGGGCGCGCAGGCCGCCGGGAAACGCGACGACCGCGTGGCGTGGCTCTGCTGTCATCGGACGAGCCGGGCGAGCGCCTCAGGCTCCGGCGTTCTGCGACGCTGTCCGGGGACCGGTCAGGCCCGCGCCCTCGGCCAGGATGTCCGCCGGGCGGCGCTCCTCGCAGATGGGCGCGACGTGCGCGTTGGACAGCATTCGGAGGGTGGCCGGCGGGACCGGGAAGACGGCGGTCGCCGTGCCCGCCGCGGCCCAGACGACCTGGAACCGACCGAGATCGGGGTCCATGATCACCCGCACCGGCCGCACGTGCCCGATGGGCGGAATGCCGCCGATCGTGAAGCCGGTCAGCTCGCGGGCCTCGTTGGCGCTCGCACGACGCACGTCCGGCTCGCTGACCACCGCCGCCAGGCGCGCCACGTCGACCCGGTTGGGCCCCGAGACAAGGCAGACGATCGGATCGAGCGCATCATCCTCACCGGGGGCCACGAAAACCAGCGACTTCACGATCTGGCCCAGCTCGGCGCCGACGGCCGCGGCAGCGTCCTCGGCGGTATGGGTCGACTCGGAGAAGACGTGAACGTCGAGCGTCACGCCCTTGCGAGCGGCGGCATCGACCACTCGCTGAATCGGTGCGGCATGCGGCGTCTCGGACACGGCCGGAGTCTACACGAGCCAACCCCGGCGAGCGCCATGGACGCTCGATGCGCCACGGCCACCGGAGTACGATCGCGACTATGCCACCGATGCGACCCGGTGCCGATCCCGGGACCCCCGAGGGCGGCGGGTCCACCGTCGAGCCGGCCGCTCGAGGGACGGAGCGATACCGGCACGTCGTGGTGGTCGCAGCTGGCGATGTCGGCCCGAGGCCCGCCCTCGATGCGGCCTGGCCCGGCTGGGCTGCCGGGGTGGACCAGGTGATCGCTGCCGACGGCGGGTTCGCGAGGGCCGAGGTCCTGGGTCTTGCACCGGATCTGCTGATCGGTGATCTCGACTCGATCGACGCGACCCTCGTGGATGGGGTCCTGGGAGCAGGGCTGATCGTCCGCCGCGCGAAGGCCGACAAGGACGAGTCGGACACCGAGCTCGCGGTGCTCGAGGCCGTCCGGATGGGGGCCACCAGGGTCACCGTGCTCGGGGCGCTCGGAGGGAGGCGGCTGGACCACGCGCTGGCCAACATCTGGCTGCTGGCCCTGCCCGCGCTCGGTGCCCTCGAGGTGACCCTGCTCGATGTGGACGCGCGACTGTCGCTCGTGACGGCACCCGACGCCGGGGGTCCCGTCATCAGGCGCCTCGACGGCCCGATCGGCGCGACGATCTCGCTGCTTCCATTGGGCGGGGACGTGCTGGGGGTGACGACCGACGGCATGCGCTATCCGCTGCGCAACGAGGCGCTGACGGTCGGTCCCGCGCGCGGGCTGTCGAACGTTCGCACCGCCACCCGGGCGTCCGTCACGGTGCGCAGCGGTCGCCTCCTGGTCGTGGAACCCGCGCCCGCGGCGAGCGGGCTATCCTCGGGAGCATGAGGAGGTGGTCACGATGACGATCAGCAACCAACCCAACACGACGATCACCCCCAGGGTCGGCGACCGGGCACCCGCGCTGGAGCTGCCGGACGAACGCGGCGAGATCCACCGGCTGGCGGACCGCCGCGGATCGTGGACGGTCGTCTACTTCTACCCGGAGGATGACACGCCCGGCTGCACCACCGAGGCGTGCGGCTTCCGCGACCTCCATGACGACATCGGCGTCGGTGGCACCGAGGTGTGGGGCATCAGCCCCGACGATGCGGCAAGCCACGCCCGGTTCAGGATCAAGTTCGGCCTGCCGTTCACGCTGCTCTCCGACCCGGATCACGCGGCCGCGGATGCATGGGGGGCCTGGCGGGAGAAGAACAGCTACGGTCGCAAGTATTGGGGGATCGGCCGCTCCACCTACCTCGTCGGCCCTGACGGGACCATCGCTGCCGCCTGGCCAACCGTGCGCGCGGATGGTCATGCCGAGCAGGTGCTGGAGGCGCTCGGATCCGCGCGCGTCGACTGACACGAGGGCCGATCGACTGACACGAGGGCCGATCGATTGACACGAGGGCGGATCGGGTGGATGGGGACACGAAAAAGAGGCTTCGCCCGTGGGGGGAGACGAGCGAAGCCTCGGCGGCGAATCTAGCACAACGCCCTGCATGCCCGGTGGGCAACCATCAGGCTCCGGTGCCGAGGCGCGACGGAGATGGAGAGGTGCTCGCTGATGCCTGAAGCCAGCTCCCCGGCGCCGCACACGTGGCGGCCCGACAGGTTCATGGTGATCGTGGCTCATCCCGATGACGCCGACTTCGGACCGGCCGCGACGGCGGCTGCGTGGATCCGGGACGGGTCGGCGGGCTGGCTCATCTGCTGCACCAGCGGCGACGCGGGCGCCGACGACTGGCAGACCGATCCGATCGAGCTCGCGAAGGTGCGCGAGGCTGAACAGCAGGCGGCGGCAGACATCGTGGGCTATGCCGGCATCTCGTTCCTCCATCAACCCGATGGCGCCCTGGCCAACGACCTCGCCCTGCGCGAGCAGCTCGTGCGCGAGATCCGGATCTTCCGGCCCGACGCGGTCCTGGCGGTGGATCCTGAGACCCTGTTCCATTCCGATGGCGGGGTGAACCACGCCGACCATCGAACCTCCGGCCTGGCAGCCGTGGACGCGGTCTATCCGGCCGCCCGTAACCCGATGGCGTTCCCGTGGCTGGAGCGTGACGGCCTGCCGGCACACATCGTGCGCCGTCTGTATCTGTTCTGGTCGAACCGGCCCAATGCCTGGATCGATGTGACCGGCACCCTTGATCGCAAGCTGGACGCCCTTCGAGCCCACCCGAGCCAGCTGCGGCGGCCCGAGCAGCTGGGGGGACGCATCCGGGCCTGGGCGGCTGAGGAGGGGGCGGTCGTGGGGGTGGAAGCGGCCGAGGCCTTGCGCCTGGTCGTGATCGAGGAAGACGAGCCCGAGGACGCCGATGGCGCGCCTGACGGGGAGGCGGTGAGCTGACCGATCCTGCGCGCGGTGTGGTGGGCCGCGGTCATCCTCGGCGGCGGGATGTTCCGGGCGGCTCAGCCCACGGCCAGCAGGGCGGGCCGGAGCCTGCCCCACGCGTTCCACAGATCGGCAAGGTCGCTGGCCCGCCCGCCCAGCGCGTCCACCATCTCGCCCAGCGACAGGTCCCCCGCCTCATGGGCCAGCCACTCGGCATCTGCGACGCTCGCATGCGTGTACAGGCCGGCGAGCTCGTTCTCGTGCGGCCAGGCCCGGATCCGCATCCGGTCAAGGCCCGCATAGCCCACGGCAAGTGACAGGTCCCGTGTCGCGGGCACGCGGTCGTCGGCGAAGCCACCCATGCCGTCGAAGCGGAAGCCGAGCGCGGAGAGCGCGCCCACGATCTCTCGACGCTCGCGGATGGAGAACAGGCCCCAGAAGGGATCGTCATCGGGGAGATCGAGGAACCCGTCCTCGATGGCGCGGGCTCCGATCGCGTCCACCAGCTGTGCCAGTCGGAGCTGCCATTCCCGACCGAGCTCGGCGTCGCCGCCGGCCATCGCAGCTACCAGTCGCTCGCGCGCCCCTCGATCCCCGTTGAGGACGCGCAGGATGACGGGCTGCCCCTCGGCATCGATGGATCCGGCCGCGGCTGCCTCCGGAGCAGGGCCAACGCTCGCCGGCCAGCTCAGGGCCGCCGACCAGGGTGGCTCGCCGCTGCCGGTTGCGACGGCCGCCGCGGCTGCCTCTGCCTGCGGCTCTTCGCAGCGTGCCAACGCCTCGCGTGCCTCGCGGCAGGCCAATTCCGCCCCTTCAGCGCCGATCCGCGCCGCATCCGCCTCCACGGTGAGTCGGTCCAGGCGTGGAAGCGCGTCGCGCAGCTGCACGGCGCCGCTCTCGACCACGCGTGTTCCCTCGCGGGTTCGGGCGTTGAGCGCGTTGATCTGGTCCAGCCACTCCCGTGCCGCGCGCTCGGTGGCCTCGGCATTGGCGGCTCCGGCGGTCGCGGTCCGGAACCCTCGGTGGAGCGCCTCCTTCGCGGCCACGATCTCGCGCGGATCGATCAGGGACTGCGTCTGCTCGACACGCTCGCGCAGGTCGTCATATGCACGTTGTGCCTCACGCAGGGCATCCGCGGCCGCGTGCGCCTTCTCCCTTGCGGTGGTGGCCACCGCGCATCGCTCCTGGGCAAGCAGCCGGAGCGAGTCGCAGGGGTCGATGTCGACGCCCGATCGGGCTTCCGGCGTGCCGCCTGCGACCGTCGTCGGCTCGCTGCCTTCGGCGGCGCCCGAGGAGGTTGCGCGCGCGAGCTCGGCGGCGGCGAGGGCGAGCTCGGCGCTGGCCCGCGAGGAAGGCGACGGGACCTCCGATGGGGCGTGCGACTCGGGGGTCGGCCGGGCCGCGTCGGCCACGACGCCCACGGCCGCAGGCGAGACGCGGACGGGCGGGCGCTCGACGGGCGGCCGTGCCCGGACGCGATCCGGCGTCGGCTCACCCGCATCGGTCAGCACCTTGCGGAGCACGGCGGCCGCGGACCCGGGCGTCGGGTCGGAGCCCGGCCGTACCGCCTCGTCGGGGGGCAAGACCGATGGCGCCTGGTCGTGAGCGGAGGCCGCTTCGCCGGGCCGGATGGATCGGCTCGCCGGGTCGAGAACGGTCACCGCGCCGTACGCGCCAAGCCGGCTGGCGATCGCGGACGATCGATCGCCGGAACCGGCTCGTCGGTCCGCGGCGGATTCCGGGTCGCCTCGGACGGGGACGACCGTCGGCCTCTCGACGGGGATCGCCACCGCAGCATCGGAGACACCGGGCCGCGCCGATGGAACGGGCGTTCGCGTCGGCGCCGCGGGCCTGGCGGCCACCGCCGAAGGACTCGTTCCCGAAGCCGGGTGCGCCAGCAGGTCCGGCCACGCCGCATCCTCGGGGGAGCCGGGAATTGGCGCGCGAGCCTCGGACCGGCCGGCATTCGCCAGCGTCGCACCCGAACGGGGGTGGATCGAGTTTGGCGCGATCGTGAGCCTGACCTCGCGTCGGCGCGCGGGTCGGGATCGGATGGCCTCCATGATCCCCGCCCCGATGGCGGAGCCCAGCACGAGGCCCATGGCCAGGAAGGCAATCTCGGACGGGCTCACATCACTCCCATGCCGGCGCGCCTCGCGGTTTGCCGCGAGGCCAGCGTAGCTGCGCCCCCCCGCGTCGTCAACACGCCGGTGACGTGCGCTGTGCCCGTACCGCATCCGGCCCCCGCGTTCGTTCGGTCGCCCCTCGCCCAAGGGTACCCGCACGCGAGGCAGCCGATCGCCTTGCGTTGCAGGCTCCTCGGTGGCGATGCGGCCGCCAGACCCAGATCCCTGATCTCACGAGGGCATCTGGGCCCATCGAGGGGCAATCGGCCCACACGGGGCGACGCCAGATCGGTTCGGACCCAGCAAACCGGGTCCAATGGCCTGATGGATTGTGCAGCACACGCGTGGGCTTGGTAGATTCCGCTCAGTTGGCGGCGTCTCCCGCCGACGTCCCCGCTTGCCGAGCGCACGCAGGAAAGGCGCGTCCACTTCGTGACTCTCGACCACACGCAGGAGTTTCTCGTCCAGCCGGTCGATGCTGCCTGGCTGCAGTGCAACATCGAGTGCCAGGAGGCCTGCCCCGTCGGCACCAACTGCCGCGGGTACCTGAACCTCGCCGCCGAGGGCCGCTTCGAGGAGGGGTACATCCTCTCGCGGGAGCCGAACCCGGTCGCCGCCATGTGCTCGTACGTGTGCTCCGCACCGTGCGAGCGGGCGTGCCGCCGCGGCGACATCGACCGTCCCCTGGCGATCCGGGCCATGAAGCGGTTCCTCGTCGAGTGGCACGAGGCGTCCGGGATCCCGGACGTGATGCCCGACATCACCCCGCGCGAGGAGCGGGTCGCGGTGGTCGGCGCCGGTCCGGCCGGCCTCGCCGTCAGCCGCGAGCTGGCGACCCGTGGGTTCCGGGTCACGGTGTTCGACAGCCTGCCGTTCGGGGGCGGGACGATGCTCGTGGGCGTTCCGGCCTTCCGCCTGCCGCGCGAGGCCATCGAGATGGACGTCAGGCTGGTCGAGCGGCTGGGGGTCCGGTTCGTGTTCGACACGAGTGTCGGCATCGACGTCCCGTTCGAGGAGCTGCAGCGCGACTACGACGCGATCGCGATCACGGCTGGCGCCATGAACCCCGTCTATCTCGACGTCCCCGGTGCGGACCTCGACGGCGTCCAGTACGGCGTCGACTTCATGAAGCGGGCCAACCTCGGCCAGGAGCTCGAGGTCGGCCGAAACGTGGTCGTGATCGGCGGTGGCTACACGGCGATGGACTGCTCGCGAACGAGCCTGCGGTATGGAGCCGAGAACGTCACGATCGCCTACCGCCGGACGCGCTCCGAGCTCGTCGTCGACGAGGAGGAGCTGGGTGAGACGGAGCGCGAGGGCGTCAACCTCGAGTTCCTGGTCAGCCCGATCGAGCTGCTGGGCGAGAACGGGCATCTGACCGGCGTCCGGTTCATCCGCAACAAGCTGGGCGAGCCGGATGCGTCCGGTCGCCGCTCGCCCGTGCCGATCCAGGGCTCGGAGTTCGTCGTCCCGGCCGACACCGTGATCCCCGCCGTGTCGCAGGCCGCCGACCTCAGCTTCCTGCCGGTTGAGGCCGCGTTCGAGGTCAACCGGGGCCGGATCAAGGTGGATCCGGCAACGTATGCCACCAACGTTCGAGGCGTGTTCGCGTGCGGCGACTTCGTCACCGGCCCGACCACCCTGATCGAGTCGGCGGGCCACGGCAAGAAGTGCGCCTATGCGATCGATCGCTACCTCGCGGGACGCACCGACGTGACGGTCTCACCCAACGTCAAGATCACCAGCTCCTGGCGTCACGACATGCCGGAGCTGTACGACGTGCTGCCGCGCCAGCACATCCCGATGGTGGAGCTGCCCGCACGGATGCCCTCGACCGACCCAACGGTCAACTTCACGACCCCGGTGGAGCTGGGCTACGACGGGACCGCTGCCGTGGCCGAGTCCACCCGTTGCCTGATGTGCAACTACAACATCTGGTTCGATGCCTTCCGGTGCGTGCTGTGCGGCGCTTGCGCCGATGTGTGCCCCGAGGGCGTGATCCACATGGTGGACGTGAACCAGCTCAAGACCGAAGGGCTGCTGCCCGAGATCGAGGAGGCCTATGGCTGGTCGCAGGGTGCGGCCATGGTCCTCGACGAGGAGCGCTGCATCCGCTGCGCACTGTGCGTCAAGCGCTGCCCCTTCGATGCCATCACCATGGAGCGGTTCGAGCTCCAGGAGATCTCGAGCGACGGCCGGCTCTACAAGGAGTCGTACCGGGACGCCCAACTCGCCGGGACGGCCGGCGTGGCAGGAGGAGCCAGGTGAGTTTCCTCGAGCGGGTCGACCAGAGCATCCGGCGGAGTCCCGTCTGGCGCTCGATCTTCCGCAACCCGTACCCCAACGACGAGCGGTCGCGGGCGTACGCGGTGATGAACAACGTGTTCCTGCACCTGCACCCCGTTCGGGTCCGGCAGCACGCAGTGAAGTTCGCCTACACCTTCTGTCTCGGCGGGCTCAGCTTCTTCCTGTTCCTCGTGCTCACGGTCACGGGCGTCTACCTGATGTTCTTCTACGTCCCGTCGGACACCCAGGCGTACTCGAACATCCTCGACATCCAGAGCCGCGTCGTGTTCGGCCTGCTGACCCGCAACATCCATCGCTGGGCGGCGCACCTGATGGTGTTCTTCGTGTTCCTGCACATGATGCGGGTCTTCTACCACGGGGCCTACAAGCCGCCGCGCGAGTTCAACTGGGTGGTCGGCGTGGTCCTGCTGTTCCTGACCATCATGCTCAGCTTCACGGGCTACCTGCTGCCATGGGACCAGATCGCGTATTGGGCGATCACCATCGGTACCAACATGGCGGGCTACGCGCCGCTGTTCAACACACCGTCCAAGTTCCTCCTGCTGGGCGGCATCGAGGTGGGTCAGAACACGCTGCTGCGCTTCTACGTGCTCCACATCATGGTGTTTCCACTGGTCGCGGCGATCTTCCTGGCGGTCCATTTCTGGCGAATCCGGAAAGACGGTGGCATCAGTGGCCCGCTTTGATCCTCGCCTGATCGGGAGCGTCCGATGACGGATACGAAGTCCCCCCGCGACACCGACACGAAGCAGGAAGGCAGGGTCGTCCTGCCGGTCGAAACCTCCGGCCGATGGCTCGCGGGAGCGTCGCCTCGGCCGTCGGTGGGCGAGTGCCGCACGATCGTTGAGGTTGCCCGATGACCGACACGAAGCAGGAAGGCAGGGTCGTCCTGCCGGTCGAAACCTCCGGCCGATGGCTCGCGGGAGCGTCGCCTCGGCCGTCGGTGGGCGAGTGCCGCACGATCGTTGAGGTTGCCCGATGACCGACACGAAGCAGGAAGGCAGGGTCGTCCTGCCGGTCGACCCTGCCAGAAGGACGGAGATCGACAAGCAGCGGGTGCCGATGTCGGCGAGGCCGTACCGGCTGCTTGCGCTGGTCAAGCAGGATGCCGTGGTGCGGGTTCAGAAGGAGCCCGACGACACGGTGATGGCCTGGCCGCATCTGCTCGCGATCGAGTTCATGGCGGCTGCGGTGATGAGCATCCTGCTGCTGCTGATGGGCCTGTTCATCAATGCGCCGCTCGAGGACCTGGCCAACGGCAACGTGACGCCCGCCGTGGCCAAGGCGCCGTGGTACTTCCTCGGGCTCCAGGAGCTGCTCGCCTACTTCCACCCCACGGTGGCGGGTGTGCTGGCCCCGACCTTCGTGCTTGTGGGCGGGGCCCTGATCCCGTACGTCGATCGCGGCAACGTGCTGGCCACCCGTCCATCCGAGCGCAAGACCGCCGTCGTGCTGTTCTCCCTGTTCTGCACGCTCGGTCTGTTCGTCACCTTCGTGGGGATCTTCTTCCGGGGTCCCGGCTACTCGTTGGTGATCCCGTACCTGACGTTCTTTCCAATCGGGACGCCGGGCCTTCATTTCGCCCTCTGATTCGAAGGATTCCGTGCGATGAGCAACTACCAGGTCGAACCCGCCAACAAGCCGCAGGCACTGACCACCGAAGCCATCAAGTCGCTGCGCCACGAGCAGGTCCAGGGCATCTCCCGGCGCGAGATCCTGCGCGGCTCGCTGGCCGCGGGCGTCGGGCTGTGGCTGCTCGAGGTGACCGCGGGAACCGTCGGCTTCCTGTGGCCCAACCTCCAGGGACGGTTCGGTGGCGAGGTCAAGATCGGCACCTTCGATGACGTCAAGACCGCCAACTCGGGCCTGCCCATCAACGAGGGCTTCCCGGCCTACTACTCGTCGGCGAAGGCGTTCGTGATCCTCATCGACACCTCGCAGCAGCGGTTCATCCCGGGCGCGGACACGACCGGCGACGGGACGTCCGAGAACGTTCGCGCCCTGTACCAGCGCTGCCCGCACCTGGGTTGCAAGCCCAACCCGTGCCTGAAGAACTTCTGGCTGGAGTGCCCGTGCCACGGCTCGCGCTACGACCGGCTGGGGATCAAGGCCGCGGGCGCGCAGTACGGTCCGGCGCCGCGGAGCATGGACCGCTTCGCGACCACCGTGGATGCAGGAGGCGTGCTCACCATCAATACGGGCAAGATCACCCTTGGTCCGCTTCCGGTCGCTGTCGGCCAGCCCGGGATCATCCCCCCGCGAACGCCCACTGGATGCATCTGACCGAGACCGTCACCCGCCAGCTCGTCCACTGAGGAGACCGATGACCGACCAGCCCGGGCACCCGTCCGAGGAGCGCCTGCCCGCCCCGCGGCCGTCGTCCGCGCCGGAGCCGGCCGACCGCTTCGCGGCGCCACCGTCGGCCCACCGCAACGACCTCACGCCGGAGCGAGCGGCCAGGATCGTCCGCCAGTCCGCGAACGCGCGCTGGGTGGGGTTCCTCGCGGTCGTGATCGTCGGGCTGTTCGTGATCGTCTACTACTTCTACGAGCTCGGGTTGCCGGGCGGGTTGACGCAGTCCCGCCTCAGCGCCGAGACCACTGCCCAGCAGGTCACTGCCGTCCAGCGTGGCTACAACCTCTACGAAGCGAACTGCGCCAAGTGCCATGGCACCAACGGCGAGGGCGGGATCGGGCCGACCCTCAACAGGCAGGACAAGCTGTTCGCTCATCTCAACCCGGACTACATCCGGACGATGCTCCAGGTGGGCGGGCGGTACGCATGCGGCAACGCGAACAGCGTGATGCCGGTGTGGTCGAACACCGGCAACCCGCCGGGTCCCCTCAACTACGCGCAGATCGAGGACGTGATCGCGTTCATCCGGGCCGAGAAGGGGACGGAGTACCAGGTGCTCAACCCGAATACGCTCGAGCCCTCGACCGACCCCAACACGGGGAAATCGACGTTCGAGGGCTGGGTGGATCCGAGCTACAAGCCGGCTCCGGGGGCGACGCCCTACCCGGCCTGCTGGCAGGACGAGTTCACCAATGCGACGTCGGCACCCTCGGGCTCACCGGCACCCTCGGGCTCACCGGCAGCATCGGGCTCGCCGGCAGCATCGGGCTCGCCGGCAGCATCGGGCTCGCCGGGCGCATCGGCCCCGACCGGCGCCGTCGTCCAGGTGTCCGCGCTCAACATCGCCTACGAGCAGTCGCAGCTCTCGGCGCCGGCCGGGACGGCGTTCACCATCCACTTCGACAACAAGGACCCGGGCGTGCCCCACAACGTGGCCATCAAGGACGCATCGGGCGCCGAGGTGTTCAAGGGTGCCATCGTCACCGGGCCCACCCAGACCGACTACCAGGTCCCGGCCCTGCCGGCCGGCACCTACACGTTCCAGTGCTCGGTGCACCCCAACATGACCGGCACCCTGACCGTGGGGAGCTGACCGATGGCCGAGACCGCGCTCACCACGCAGCGATCGCAACCGCCCGCACGCCGTCGTGCCTTCTTCGGTCTGCTCGACGCCGACGGCTGGAGCTGGGCCTGGGTCAAGGCGGTGTTCTGGTTCTTCCTGATCATCATCCTGCTGGGCTACATCCCCGACCGCGCGTACTACATCACCGTCCAGAAGACCGTCGACCTGGGCCTTCTCGCCTGGTCGCCCATCAACTTCTGTCCGTCGTTCGACGAGACGCTGCCGTGCCCGGCGCCCACCGGCGCGACGCTCCCGTGGCACAACGCGCCCGAGCAGGTCCGGCTCCCGGCCGGCCGGACCGACGGCGCCGGCGCCGTGATCGGCAAGACCTACCTGTACGCCGGTGGTAGTGACGGCCAGGCGGCCGTCGCGAGCGTGTACGAGACGCACGCGGTCGGCACCGGCAACCTCGACACCTGGAGCGAGGCCCCTGCGCTGCCGGCGGCTCGCTCGGATGCCGCGGCGGCCGTGGTGGGCAGCACGCTCTACGTCATCGGCGGCTTTGGCCCCGACGGCAAACCCACCAGCACCGTGTACAGCCTCACGATCGCGAATGACGGCACGCTGGGTGACTGGAAGACCGAGGACACCCTTGCGCTGCCGGCGGCCCGCGCCGGGGCGTCGGTGGTGTCCGTGTCCGATGGGCTGGTCGTGATGGGTGGGACGGACGGTAAGGCGGCCACGAACACGGTCTGGAAGAGCCAGCAGGACAGCAAGGGGGTGCTCGGTGCCTGGAAGGACCAGGCGCCCCTCGAGGAGCCGAACGTCGACGGAGCCGCCGTCCACGCCGGCGAGGTGATCCTGCTGATGGGTGGCGAGAATGCGCAGGGGACGGTCGTTGCGACCGTGCAGAAGGGTGCGCCGGGCGGATCCCAGGCAACTGCCGATGACCCCAACGCCATCATCGACCCATGGGCGGTCAGCAGCCAGACGAACCTGCCCGGTCCCCGAACCAACCTTTCGGCGTTCTCTGCCAACGGCTCGATCTACGCCCAGGGCGGATCCGACGGCAGCGGGCCGAAGACCGAGACTTGGTGGGGCGAGCCGGACGCAAGCGGCGCGGTGATCGAGTGGCACCACCTGGCGGCCATCGACCTGGGCACAGGCCTGGACGGGGCAGCACCCGTGGTGTCCGGGTCGGACGCCTTCCTCATCGGCGGCACGACGGCGTCCGGGCCGACCAACGATATCGCCCGGGCCAACCTGGCGCCTGAGCCGCCGTTCTTCCAGGTGGGCATCCTGGGGGCGACGATTCCGGCCCTCAAGCTCAGCGGCGAGATCGGCCAGCAGATCGGCTACCTGAACGCGGCGGGTGTCGGGACCGTGAACTTCGTCCTGCTGCTCCTGGTCGGCTGGGGGTTCGCGCACAAGGAGCGGGTACGGGAGATCGTGGCCGCTCGTCGACGCCGCCGCGACTGACGGGTCCGGAGATTCGCCCGCGGGCATCCGTCCCCGGGTCAGCCCGGCCGCTGCTCCTCTTCGGGCTCGATGGGGCCGCGCCGCACCGGCAGGCCCATGCGCATCCAGGTCTCGATGCCGCCGGCGACATTGCCGACGTCCGCCCAACCTGATGCCAGCAGGTGGCTGACGACGTTGGCCGACCGGTTTCCCGTCGCGCAGATCACCATGACCGGCCGGTCCTTCGGCACCTCATGCAGCCGGACGCCAAGCTGCGACATGGGGATCAGCAGCGATCCCTCCACGCGGGCCGCCACCAGCTCCTCGCGCTCCCGGACGTCGAGCAGGACGGCGGGCCGGTGCGGATCGCGGTGGCGGATGTCGGCGTACAGCGGGTCGAGGGCCGGGATGGCCGATGGTCGACTCATGCCGGGGTCGTCCTCCGAATGCCCGGTGCCGGGACCGCCTGCGCGGGATGGGCGAGGCGGTCGTCGATGGCAGCCATGAGCGCGGGCACGTCGACTCCCCAACTTCGTCCCGCAGGTCCGGCGAGCGCGAGGTGGCGACGGGCGCCGGCCAGGTTCTTCGCGATCCCTGCCGGGTTGGCGCGCACTGCGTGGACATATGCGGCGGACAGCTTGATGAGCCCCTGGTGGAGGGCTCGCTCGGCAAGATCGTCGGTCCCCATCCAGGCTGGCTCGAGCGCCTCGTGGGCGGCGAAGAAGTCACCCCGCGCGTAGGCCTCGAGCCCTTCGTCGAAGGCGAGCCGGCGCGCGGCTAGCGAAAGCGGCCGGTAGGCCTTCTCGCGATCACCCTGCCGGATCCGACCCGGGCGCGGAGCGCCGTCCGAGATGGGCATCAGGCGCGGGCTGCTCCGTCCCGGAGGAACGCCAGTGGCAGCCTGCCCGCGAACCCGTCTTCCTGGCCATGCCAGAAACCGACCGAGTCCTCGCCCAGCTGCCAGCAGAGCCAGACCGGCCGGCCGCCCGCCAGGGCCGGAAAGTCCAGCAGACCGGTTGGGATGTCGCGAAGCATGATCGATCGGTCGTCGAGCCATGCCACGTCGGCCTGCATCTGGTCGACGATCCCTCGCATCCGGAGGCGCAGCCGGCGCAGCTCGGCGTCGTCGTCACCTGCCTCGGCCCTGTCCGCGATCACGCCCTCGAGCACCGCGCTCTCGCGCTCGCGATACGCATCTCGCAGCCCGACGAGCTCCTCGCGCTGGTCACGGAGACGGCCCGCGACCTGGCTCAGCTCTGGCAGCAGGTCGTTGGCGTCGTCGAGCGAGTAGAACTGGGTCACCGATCGATTGTAGCGGCCCGGACGCCAGGCCTCGGATCCGTCGCCTTCAGGGCCATGGTCGCGTGTGGATGTGCGTGCCAGCGTGGTCCTGATGGCGGCAAGATAGGGCACTCACCGGCCTTGACGCGGGGCCGAGACGTGGGGCATGGTCAGATCTGCCACCGCCACTGGCCCCATGGACCCATGGTCCCCAGGTCCCCGGGTCGCCGAGTCTTGGGAGCACCTGAAGGGAGTCCCCCCGCCCGCGATGCCCACCCTCCGCCTGCTTCCAGCCGCCCCATCGCCTCACGGCGTGGGGCGACGCAACCTCCTGTCCGTACTGGCGCTGGCGCTGGTCGGTGCCCTGGTGCTGACCGGCGCGTCCGCCTGGGCCGCGACCCCCGCCTATGCGTCCACGACCCTGGTCACGAGATGTGGCGGTGTCATCGCGCGCACCGCCCCCAGGACCTCTGCCCATCGGGCCGTCAAGCTGCCCAAGGGCGCGAAGGTGGTCGCCGTGCGCGTGGTCACGGGTGGATCCTGGAGCACGAAGTGCGGTGGTGGCACGCACCACGGTCGGAAGTGGTACCGCATCACGAAGATCAACGGCAAGAAGGTCTCGCAGCTCTACGGCGTCAAGTACGTATACGTGGCAAAGAGGCTGCTCGTCGCCAACAAGATCTCGCTCACCGTCGTTTGCGACGGGACCCGGTTGCATACCTCGCCCTCGACGGTGGCGAGGACCAGGGTGACGCTTCCGGCGGGAGCCAAGGCGACCGCCAACCAGGTCGTTGCGGGCACGAGCTGGAGCACCACGTGCACGGGGTCCAACATCACCGACACCCGTTGGTACAAGATCACGGCGATCAACGGCAGGAGCGTGTCGTCGCTTTACGGTGTGAACGCTCTGTTCGGGGCCACGGCCCTGCTCACGAGCGGTGCCGTACCGACACCAACGCCGACCCCGACGCCGACCCCGACGCCGACGCCAACGCCGACGCCGTCGCCGGATCCCGCATATGTCGAGGGGATCGACGTCAGCCACTGGCAGGGCACCATCAACTGGTCGCAGGTGGCCGCAACGGGCAAGCGGTTCGCGTTCATCAAGGCGTCCGAGTCAACCGACTTCGTGGACAACATGTACGCCACGAACCGAGGCCAGGCGGAGGCGAACGGGTTGCTGGTCGGGGCGTATCACTTCGCCCGACCATGCAGCACGTCGGTACGACCGTGCGATGTGCCCAGCGACCCGGTGGCCGAGGCGGATCACTTCATCAATACCGCGAAGTGGACCAGCGGCGAGCTGCTGCCGGTGCTCGACCTCGAAGATCGGGGCGGCCTGACCACCACCGCCCTCCAGACGTGGGTGACGTCCTTCCTTGACCGGATCTACAAGCAGACTGGTGTCAAGGCCATGATCTACGTGTCGCCGTACTTCTGGTCCACGAACATGGGCGACACGACGTGGTTCGCGGTCAACGGCTACAAGACCCTGTGGATCGCGCACTGGACGACGGCGTCCGGTCCCACCCTTCCAGCCAGCAACTGGGCGGGCAACGGCTGGACGTTCTGGCAGTACACCTCCAGTGGCTCGGTCGCCGGGATCGGCGGCAGCGTCGATCTCGACCGGTACCGTCTGAGCAACTTCGCGCCGGTCCTGATCCCGTAGCCGGAACCCGCCATCCGCCCCGCTGGAGCTCACCTGATCCGGGCGCGCTCCCGGATCGCCTAGACTGCGGCTCCATGGACGAGAGCGGCAATGCGGCGGTGGGAGACCATGGCCATGAGGGAGGGCGGCCTGCGCCCAACCCGCTGATCGATCTCGTGCGCTCGTCCTTGATCGGGGACGACGAGGCCGTCGCCGGACCGTACGGCATCCGGCGCGTCACCTACGCGGACTACACGGCATCGGGGCGGAGCCTGTCGTTCATCGAGGACTACATCCGGGACCAGGTGCTGCCGCTCTATGCCAACACCCACACCGAATCCTCGGGAACGGGCCTCCAGACGACGCGCTTCCGGGAGGAGGCACGGCGGCTGGTGCTCGAGGGCGTGGGCGGTGACCCGGAGCGGCACGCGGTCGTGTTCTGTGGTTCCGGATCCACCGCGGCCATCAACCGCCTGGTCGACGTGCTCAACCTGCGGCTGCCCGCGGACCTCGACGATCGCTGGGACCTGCGGTCGCGGATCCCGCCCGGGCAGCGCCCGGTCGTGTTCATCGGCCCCTACGAGCATCACAGCAACGAGCTGCCGTGGCGGGAGTCGATCGCCGACGTGGTGATGATCCGAGAGGATCCAGATGGCGAGATCGACCTCGGCCAGCTGGCCCGGGAGCTCGAGCGGTTCGAGGACCGGCCGCTGCGGATCGGGTCGTTCTCGGCCGCGTCCAACGTCACCGGCATCGTCAGCGACACCTACGCCATCTCTCGGCTCCTCCACGAGCACGGCGCGCTGTCAATGTTCGACTTCGCCGCCGCCGCGCCCTACGTGTCGATCGAGATGGACCCACCCGGTGATCCGCTGGGATACAAGGATGCGGTGTTCATCAGCCCCCACAAGCTGATCGGCGGCCCCGGGACGCCGGGGGTTCTCGTCGCCCGCCGCGACCTGTTCCGGAACCGGGTCCCGGGCATGCCCGGCGGCGGGACCGTCGCCTACGTGAACCCCGAGGAGCACGTCTATCTCACCGACATCGAGCACCGCGAGGAGGGCGGCACGCCAGCCATCGTGGAGTCCATCCGGGCCGGTCTCGTGTTCCAGCTCAAGGCGGCGGTTGGCGTGCCCGCCATCCGTGAGCGCGAGCAGGACTTCATCCATCGAGCCCTTCACCGTTGGGAGGCCAACCCCTCGATCGAGATCCTGGGCAGCCACCAGGCGGACCGGCTCTCCATCGTGTCCTTCGTCGTCCGCCACGGTGGCCGATACCTGCACCACAACTTCGTGGTCGCCCTGCTCAACGACCTGTTCGGGATCCAGTCGCGAGGCGGCTGCTCGTGCGCCGGTCCATACGGCCACCGGTTGCTGGGGATCGACATCGAGACCTCCCACGAGTTCGAGCGCGAGATCTCGCGCGGCTGCGAGGGGATCAAGCCGGGCTGGGTGCGCGTCAACTTCAACTACTTCATCAGCGATGCCGTCTTCGAGTTCCTGCTCGACGCGGTGGATCTGGTGGCACGCGATGGCTGGCGGCTGCTGCCCGACTACCGGTTCGAGCCCTCGAGTGGGCTGTGGCAACACCGCGCCGGCCGACCCGAGCCGCCGGCGAGCCTGCGGGCCGTGTCGTACGCGGACGGCCGGATGCGGTGGCCACCGCATCACCATCGCGAGCCGGAATCGCGGCTGGCGGACTATCTGGACGAGGCGCACCAGATCGTTCGACGGCCGCCTCACGCGGTGGACCGCGGGTCGATCGACCCGGCGGAGGTCGGGCCGGACTTCGAGACGCTGCGCTGGTTCTGGCTGCCCGAGGAGATCGCGGCCGAGCTTGCTGCGCAGGCCACCACGCGTGCCTGATCCACGCCCCAGGGTGGTGCCGGCGGTCATCGGGCTGGACCTCGGGACGAGCGAGGTGAAGGCGGCGTTGATCGGTCTCGACGGCGCCCTGCTCGAGCTGGGCCGGGCGAGCTATCCGAACGACACCGGACCCGACGGACGGGCCGAGCAGGATCCCAGGGCCTGGTACGTGGCAACTGCAACGGCGGTGCGGGCGCTGTGGCGGGCGCGCGACTCGGGCGAGCCGGCGCGGCCCGTGGAGGTGCTGGCCATCTGCTGCGTGGGCCAGGGGCCGACGCTCGTCCCCGTCGACCGCGACGCCGCACCCGTGCGACCGGCGATCACGTGGCAGGATCGGCGGGTCGGCGACGGCGGGTTCGGACTGTTGCCCAGGATGGCCTGGCTGGCCGACCATGAGCCCGGCTCGATCGCCCGGGCGCGCTGGCTGCTGACGAGCTGGGACGCGCTCGGGCTGTGGCTGTCCGGAGAGGCCGCCGCCACGATCCAGGGGCACGAGGCGCCGCCGGACGCGGTCGTGCTGGCAGCGTCGGGTGTCGACCCCTCGCGAGTTCCCCCGTCGCTCCCGTTCGGATCGCGGCTGGGCCAGCTCCGGGATGAGGCAGCCGGCGCCCTGGGCTTGCGTCCCGGGATCCCGGTGGTCGGAGGTGTCAACGATGGGACGGCAAGCCTCCTGGGCGCGGGCCTTCGAGCCGCTGGGGATGCCGTGGACACGGGCGGGACGTCGGGCGGGATCGGCATCTACACCGACCGGCCGATCGACCTGCCGGGCGTGTTCAGCGCCCCAGCGCCGGTGCCCGATCGATGGGTGGTCGGAGGCGCCATGGCTGCGACGGGCGCCGCCCTCGACTGGCTTCGCGGGCAGGTGCTCGACGATGCGCTGGCGGCGGACGACCTGTTTCGCGAGGCGGCGACCGTCGAGCCCGGATCGGGCGGCCTCATCTTCCTGCCGTACCTCGCCGGGGAGCGCGCGCCCATCTTCGATGAGGGGGCTCGCGGCGTGTTCGCCGGTCTCAACCTGACCCACGGCCGCGCCCACCTGGTCCGCTCCGTGCTGGAGGGGGCCGCGTTTGCGCTGCGTGACGTGGCGTCACCCATCGTGGCCGCCGGGGCACCCATCCTCGAGCTTCGGCTCGCCGGCCGAGCGTCGGCAGGCGATCTATGGGCCCGGATCAAGGCCGACGTGCTGGGCGTGCCGGTCACCATCCCGACCATCGGCGAGACGTCCGTGCTCGGCGCGGCCATCCTGGCTGCCGCCGGTATCGGCGCGGTCCCCGATCTGGCGAGCGGCGTGGCGGCGATGACGTCCGTTGCCCGGCGGATTGATCCGGATCCTGCGACACGCGATCGGTACGACGGCCTGTTCTCGGTCTACCGGGGGCTCTATCCAGCACTTGCCCCCTCCATGCACGCGTTGGGTGCCTCCGGGTCCGGTCCGGGTGGGTCGCAGGCGGCGATCCGGGTCGCCCTCGATGGATCGAGCTCCACGCTCAGCGAGTCCTCAGCCGCGGGGTGATAGGATCGCGACGAGCCTTCGGGGCAGGGTGCGATCCCCGACCGGTGGTAGGGCCCGCAGCTGCGGGTCGAGCCCACGAGCGGTGTCCTGGACGACCTCCGGGATGCGGCAGATCCGAAGCGAGGCCGAGCCCGAAAGGGGCGTGACCTCGCAGACCGGAGCCGACGGTACAGTCCGGATGGAAGAAGGCCACGAGCCGGGACGTCCCGCCTGGGACGCCGTCCGAGCCAGCTGCCCCGTCGTGCCCGGATCTTGCGACGGAGGTGGCAGCGATGATGCCCGGCGAGCCCGTGGGTGGCGGTGATGACCGTGTTCGGTTGGGCGTGCCCGGCTCACTGTCGCAGCCGGGTGACCCCGTCTCCGCCGCCGGCGCCACCGACCACGTCCCCGGACCCGGCGCCGGCCTGCGCATCGAGGGCGTGTCACTCACCTTCCGCGGCATCCGCACGACCCACGCGCTCGATCGAGTCTCGATCGACGTCGCGCCGCGCGAGGTGGTCGCCCTGATCGGTCCCAACGGCTGCGGCAAGAGCACCCTGCTGCGGGTGCTGGCCGG
The DNA here is from genome assembly GCA_963829295.1 of uncultured Chloroflexia bacterium. Lineage (GTDB taxonomy): Bacteria > Chloroflexota > Limnocylindria > Limnocylindrales > CSP1-4 > CAIXZV01. Next base: position 317,082 of record CAWHHU010000001.1, read on the forward strand.
GCTCATCCCGCCCGACGGCGGGCGGGTGGCGATCGATGGTGACCCCGTGACCGGTCCTGACCCGCGGATCGGGCTGGTGTTCCAGGAGCCCAGGTTGCTGAACTGGCGGTCGGCCGAGGGCAACGTCCGGCTCCCGATGGAGCTGGCCGGGTGGTCCGGGCCACGCCAGGAGGCCAGAGCCAACGACCTGCTGGGGCTGGTCGGCCTGCGCGAGTTCGCCCGCGCCAGGCCATCGACGCTGTCGGGCGGGACCCGCCAGCGGGTCTCGATCGCCCGCGCCCTCGCCCTCGAGCCCGCCGTGCTCCTGCTCGACGAGCCGTTCAGCGCGCTCGACGCGCTGACCCGCGAGCGGTTCAACGCGGAGCTGCTCAACCTCTGGCAGCGGACGGGGACCACGATCGTGGTGGTGACCCACAGCATCCCCGAGGCGGTGTTCCTGGCCGATCGCGTGCTCGTCATGTCGCCTCGCCCGGGTCGTATGGTGGCCGAGGTGCGGGTCGACCTGCCTCGCCCGCGACGCCTGATCGACCTCAATTCGGTCTTCGTGTCGTCGGTGGCGGCGCAGGTACGGGCGCATCTGGTCGACACCACCGACGATCGGATCGCGATGGTCGAGGCTCGGACGGCCGTTCCCGCGGGAAGCCGGCCAGGGGCCCCAGGCTACGAGGAGACAGCGCCGGGGACGCCCGCCTGGTTCGATCCGTTCCGGCCCGAGGACGAGTGATGAACGAGCTGCCGGCTGCCGCGCGTCCGGCCGTGACCTCGACCGCGTCCGGGACCACGTCGGCGAAACCCGCTCGACGGAGCCTGCTGGGCAGCGCCTGGCCGGTCATCGTCAGCCTCGTCGTGTTCGTGCTCGTGTGGCAGCTGGTCGTGTTCGTGTCCGGCTTCAAGTCGTATGTGCTGCCCGGTCCGTGGACCGTGTTCGAGCGCTTCATCTCCGCCTGGGCGGGTGGCACGATGTGGCCGCACTTCGAGCAGACCCTGATCGAGGTGCTGCTGGGGTTCGTCCTGGGCGCGTCGGTTGCGGTGGGGGTCGGCATCCTGCTTGCGCGCTCCCGCCTCGCCGAGCGGCTGCTCAGCCCCTACCTCGTGGCCGCCCAGGCGACACCGGTCCTCGCCCTGGCACCGCTGATCGCACTGTGGTTCGGCAACGGGCTGCTGTCCAAGCTCGTGATCACGACGCTGATCGTGTTCTTCCCGGTCGCCGTGGCCACGATGGTCGGCATCCGCTCGGTCGACCCGCGGCTGCTCGAGATGGCGCGCAGCTTCCGCGCCTCGGGCTGGCAGACGATCACCCGGGTCGAGGTGCCGGCCGCGCTGCCGGCCATCCTCGGTGGCATGCGGGTGGGCGTCACGCTCGCCGTCATCGGGGCGATCGTCGGGGAGTGGGCCGGCGGCGAGAAGGGCCTGGGCGTGCTGATCAACATCGCCCGCGGGTCGCTGTTCGACACCCCGCTCATGTTCGCCGCGCTGGCCACCCTGGCGCTGATGGGCGTGGGCCTGTACCTCGTCATGGTCCTCATCGAGCGCCGGCTGGTCGGCGAACGTTGAGCCGTTGAGCAATCCCCCATCGTCCGGAGGTCCGTCCGCCCGTGTCCCCACGCCATCGCCTCGCTCACACGTCCCGCATCGCGCTGCTGGCGACGCTCGCCCTCAGCCTGGCCGCCTGCGGCGGCAGCTCGGTCACGGCGTCGCCCTCGTCGGCGCCCACACCGCTCACGGTTGGCCTGGGCTACATCCCGAGCATCCAGTTTGCCCAGTTCTACCTCGCCGACCGGGCCGGCTACTACCGTGACGCCGGGCTGACGGTCACGCTCCAGAACAAGATCGACCCCGATCTGATCACGCTGGTCGGCCAGGGAGCGGTCGACATCGGCAACGGCGACGGCACCTCGGTCATCCCGGCGGTCAGCCAGGGGATCCCGGTGATCTACACCGCGACGATCTACGGGACGTTCCCCGCGATCGTGGTCGCCAACGCCGCCTCGGGCATCCGGACCGCGGCCGATCTCAAGGGCAAGAAGATCGGCATTCCCGGCAAGTACGGCACGTCCTGGATCCAGCTCCAGGCGCTGCTCAAGTCCGCCGGGCTCACGGTCGATGACGTCACGATCGTCGAGTATCCGGACTTCTCGCAGGCCGCAGCGCTCCAGCAGGGCGTGGTCGACGCGGCGACTGGCTTCGCCAACAACGAGCCGATCATGCTCAAGCGCGCGGGCATCGATCCGGTCGTGCTGAGCTCGGACAACAGCGTGCCGCTGCCCGGCCCCGGTCTCGTGACGGGGACGGCGACGCTGGTCGCCAAGCACGATGCGCTGGCGGCGTTCACGGCCGCCACCCTGCGGGCGATGAACGAGATCGCCGCGGACCCGCAGAAGGGCCTCGACGCGACGCTGGCGGCCGTGCCGGACCTGGCGTCGGACCCGGAGCTCCAGCGTCAGATCCTGGACGCCACGATCGCGATCTGGAAGAACCAGCGGACCAACGCCCCGTACGGGACGATCGATCGTGGCGACTGGCAGCAGTCGCTCGACTTCATGACTTCGCTTGGGCTGGTGCCGAACCCGATCACTGTCGATCAGCTGATCGACAGCTCGCTGCTGCCGTCCTGAGGCCGACGTCATGGCCAGACGCACGAATCGCCACCGTCGAGACCCGGTCGAGGCGTCCGAGAGCGCGTATCTCACCGTCCCCGAGCGGCTCGCGCTGCGTGCGGGATGCGATCGCTCGGTCAACGGGCACGGGGTGACCACGCCGGCTGCGGCGCTCGCAGAGCTGGCGACGCTCTCGGTCGATGAGCTGAGCGCCGACATCTACGGCGAGGGCGGGACGGTGGGCCTGCTCGAGGGCGAGGTGGCCGCGCTGCTCGGCAAGCCGGCCGCGGTGTTCATGCCCAGCGGCACGATGGCGCAGCAGATCGCGCTGCGGATCCACGCCGACCGCCGCAGCCGTCAGGTGGTCGCATTCCATCCGACGTGTCACCTGGAGCTCCACGAGGACAAGGCCTATCAGCGCCTGCACGGCCTGGTGGGCCGAACCGTGGGTGACTCGCGAGAGCTCCTGACCCTCGCCGATCTGGAGGGGATCCACGAGCCCATCGCTGTGCTCCTGCTCGAGCTGCCACAGCGCGAGATCGGCGGCCGCCTGCCCGCGTGGGGGGATCTCGTCGCCCAGGCTGGCTGGGCCCGAGACCGCGGATCTGCGGTGCATCTCGACGGCGCTCGCCTGTGGGAATCCGGTCCGTCCTACGATCGGCCGCTGTCGGAGATCGCCGGCTTGTTCGACACGGTCTATGTCTCGTTCTACAAGGGCCTCGGCGGCGTTACCGGCAGCCTGCTGCTGGGCGAGGAGGACGTGATCGGCGAGGCGCGCCTGTGGCGCCACCGCCACGGTGGCACGCTGTACAACCTGTGGCCGTATGCGGCGTCGGCCCTGGCCGGGCTCCGCCTGCGGCTGCCGCGGATGCCCGCCTACCTCGGCCGCGCTCGAGCGATCGCTGCCGCGCTCGCACCGATCGAGGGGGTGGACGTCGTCCCCAACCCGCCACAGACGCCGATGATGCACGTCCACCTCCGGACGACGTCGGCGGCCGTCCTGGCCGGGATCCGGCGCATGGCGACCGAGCAGGGCCTGTGGACCTGGGGTGGCTCGATGGCGACCGATACGCCCGGCATCCGCGCGGTTGAGCTGGCGATCGGCGATGCGACGCTCGGGCTGACCGTCGACGAGGTGGCGGGGGCCGTGCGAGCCCTGCTGCCCGCCTGACCCGCTGCCGCTGCTCGCTCGTGGTCGGGATCGTGGCGCCGAGCGCCGGCCGGCCATCCAGGGCCGTCGTCGGATCTTCGGGCGACCGCGAGGTGCCCGGTTGCACCGGGCCCGACCGACCCGTGGTGTCACGATCCCGGACCCACAGCGTCGTTGTGTCGCGGGAGGCGATGACGCGCGGTCCACCCTGGTGGCCGCCGATACCTCGCCGAGCCACTGGCGAGACCGACCCGCGTGAGGCGTCCCCAGGAGGTCGACGTGCGTTCGGGATTGACTCTTGCGGCGGGGTTGTGCCTCGCACTCGCGGTTCCGGTGGCCGCGCTGGCCGGCGCACCCACCGCAACGGGCAGGGCGGACACGGCAGTCGCCTACTTCGAGGGCTCGGGCGAGTGCGTCATCATGACGCTGAACCAGGGCACCTACCGGCCAATCGGGAGCGACCTGCCCTCGTACGGGCAGTCGCTCGACGTGCAGCTCGCCGACGATTGCGCCAGCTACGACCAGAGGGGTGTCGAGCTCGGCGCCACCTCGTACCAGATCTTCGGGCTGACGGCTGCGTACGTCGTCGTCCCGTCAGTCGTGATCAATGGCCACGAGATCAGCGTGGACGTCTCGTGGGTCGCCGTCGGCACACCGACGGCATCCGTCGAGACCGTCAAGGACCACCCTGAATGGTCGTTCGTCGGCAAGGATGTGGCAGCCCACCTGACCGGGACGGTGCTCGTCGACGGGGTCCCCCTGACGGGCAATCAGGACAACGCCATCCTTCGCACCTTTGCCGTCGTCAAGAACTACTGACGCATCGCTGGCGGTCCGGTGGCCTCAGCCCGGCCCGCCACAACCGAGGCCCGTCCCGAGCGGGGCGGGCCTCTTCGAGCTCCGAAGGGCACGATCTGAACGTGGTACGGTCCCGCGGTGGGCCCGTAGCTCAGCGGTAGAGCAGGGGACTTTTAATCCCTTGGTCCTGGGTTCGAATCCCAGCGGGCTCACCAGCGATACATCCCGCGCTGCACGGATACGAACCTCGAAGCCGACCGCCTCGGGCGAGACGGGACGGCAGCGGACGGAGGACCGAGATGAGCACGAACCCCTTGCCGCCTCGCCGGGACGCGACGGACGAAGGCGGTCCACGAGGTGCTCGAGTACCTGAGCCTGACGGGCATGGTCGAGGGCCAGCTCAACGAGGTCATGTCGTCGATGCGGCACGTCGTGCTCGCGTTGCTCGTCGCGGAGGAGGCAGCGGGCGGTCTCACCCCGTACCGGCGCGCCGTGCTCGAGCAGATGCGAGGGCCGAACACGCCGGCCGGGACCGCCTGAGGCGCGCGAGCCCTACTTCGACTCGATCGAGCGCTTGGAGAGGCCGATGAAGAATCCGTCGATGGCGGTCCGGGGCGCCTCGTCCGGCTTGGCCGCGGCGCCGAGCGTCACGAACAGCGGGGCGAAGTGCTCGACCGTCGGGTGCGCGAACGGCATTCCCGGAGCCTTCTCGCGGAAGGCGAACAGGGTGTCGAGGTCGCCGGCGGCCAGCGCCTCGGCTGCCCAGCGGTCGAACTCGATCGACCACGGCGGCGCGCCGGGTCTGCCGGCGAGGTACTCGCCGATGAACGGCAGGCCGTGGGTCATGAATCCCGACCCGATCACGAGCACGCCCTCGTCGCGCAGCGGCGCCAGCCACCGCCCCACCTCGAACAGGTGTCGAGGGTCAAGGTCCGGCATCGAGAGCTGGAGCACGGGAATGTCGGCCTCGGGGTACATCGCCATCAGCGGCACCCAGGCGCCGTGGTCGAGGCCACGCGACGGGCGCTCGATGATCGGCTCGCCGGCAGGCATCAGCGAGGTCACGGCGGCCGCGAGACCCGGTGCGCCGGGCGCCGGGTAGCGAAGATCGTAGTAGCGCTGCGGGAAGCCGTAGAAGTCGTACACCAGCGGCACGGTCGTGGTCGCGCTGATGGCCATCGGCGCGGTCTGCCAGTGGGCGCTCACGATGAGCACGGCTTTCGGGCGGGGCAGGTCCCGAGCCCAGCCGGCCAGCTGCTCCATCCACAGGGGGTCGTCGAGCAGTGGCGGTGCGCCGTGCCCGAGGTACAGCGCGGGCATGGCGCCGCCGCCCGCTGCGCTGTTCGCGGTCGGGGTTGGAGCTGGGGTGGGACGCTTATCGGTCATCGGTGGCGGGCGGCTCATGGCTGGTGTGCGGCGAACGGTAGACGGTCCGGGCGGGGCCCGCAACGCACGGTCGCGTGCCCCGGCCGGGCGCCCGTGCTCAGGCTGCCACGGCCTTGCCGGGCGGGCTCACCAGCACGAACGACGTCTGCCAGGCACCGTCGTTGAGCATCTGGAGACGGATGTTGAGCCAGGCCATCGCCTCGAGCTCGCGTGCCGCCGCCAGCGGACCGACCCGAACCGGCCGGAAGCCCATCGAGCGGGCCAGGTCGGCCACGGTCGCCGCCGCGTCGTCGTCGTCGGTGGCGAACAGGGCATCGACGGTCGTCCCGAGCGTACCCGGGTCCGCCTGGACGCCGGCGAACAGGGTGTTGAACGCCTTGACGATCGCGGCGTGATCGATCAACGCGGCGATGCGCTCCGCGCCGGATGGCCCGCCCTCGGTCGCGAGCCCGGTGTAGTCGGGGCGGAGGGGGTTGGTGACATCGATCACCACCTTGCCGCGCGCCGCGTCCGCGATGTCCCGCGCGACCGGCTCGGCGGCGTCGAACGGGACCGCGAGCACCACGATAGCGGCCGCTGCGACAGCCTCCCTGGCGTTCGAGACCGCGCGGGCGCCCAGGTCGCCTGCGATGGTCCGAGTCTTCGATTCGTCGTGAGCGGCATAGATCACGTCGTGCCCCGCGTTCGAGAGCGAGCTGCCGAGCGCCTTGCCGACGTTTCCGGTTCCGATGATGGCGACCTTCATGCTGTGGATCCTTCCCGATGCGCCGGCTGCGGCGCGTCTCTTGACTTTTGCTGACAGCAAATCTAGATTGCTGTTAGGCGGAATCTGCCACCGATGAGGCCAACAGTCAAGTAGGTTGTCCGTGGACAAAACCCAACCCACTGCATCGACGCTCAACGTGGGGCGCGAGATCCGCCGCTGGCGCCAGAGCCGCGGCCTCACGCTCGCCCAGGTCAGCGAGCGCAGCGGGCTCAACGTCGGCTACCTGAGCCAGATCGAGAACGAGAAGGCGGTGCCTTCGCTCGAAGCCCTGGCCTCGATCGCCGCCGCGCTCGATGTACCGGCGGCCTGGCTGCTGCTCGACGCGGCGGTCGCCCCGAGGGTCGTGCGGGCAGATGAACGGCCGACCGTGGATGGGCCCGGCGGCGCCGTGATGACCGAGGTCGACGCCGGGACGTCCCGCGACGTGTGCATCCTCGAGGTCGCGGCGCCGCCCGGGCTCTCGACCGGCGTGCATGCGCACAATGGCGACGAGCACCATGTCGTCCTCTCGGGAACGTGGCGGATGACCCAGGGTGACCACGTCGTCGAGCTGGGGCCCGGCGACTATCTCGCCTGGGATCCGGCCGTGCCGCACGATGTCGAGAACGTGGGCAACGAGACGGGCAGGATCCTGATCGTGTATCCGCGCAAGGGACGCCGGCCGGCATGACCGGCACGACGATGATCGACCCACCGGTCGTCCTGATCACCGGCGCCACGGGCCCGATTGGGCGAGCCGTCGCCCGCAGGCTCGGCGCCGGTGGTGCCCGGCTCGCGCTGGCGGGCAGGGACCAGACGCGGCTGGACACGATGGGCGCCGAGCTGGCGGCCGGGCTCAGCGCGACGCCGGGCGTGGATGCATCTGCGGTGGTCAGCGCCTGGACGAAGATGGTCGGAGATCCCACGGACGTGGCCTCGGCCCGTGACATGGCGGCCGCGGTCGAGGCGCGCTACGGGCGGATCGACGTCCTGCTCCATCTCGTCGGCGGCTGGGTGGGTGGTACCTCCGTGGTGGATCTCGACCGCGACGAGCTCCGCGAGATGCTGGACCGGCACCTGTGGAGCGCGCTCAACATGGTCCAGGCAGTGGTGCCGGGCATGACCGGGCGCGGCTACGGCCGGGTCATCGCCGTCTCGTCGCCGGTCGCGGCGAACCCCGGGCCCAGGGGAGCCAGCTATGCGATCGCCAAGTCGGCGGAGGAGCTGCTCCTGCGGTCCATGGCAAGGGAGCTGGCGGGCACCGGCGTCACCGCGAACATCGTCACAATTCGAGGGCTCATCGACCCGGCCGAACCGGTCACCGACCGGGCCCCACGCAAGATGGGCTGGGCGACACCTGACGAGATCGCCGACGCTGTGGCCTTCCTCGCCTCACCCGCCTCGGCGACCGTGAACGGCGAGCGCATCGCGCTCGGCGGCGGCTGATCAGCCCAGCGCGGCGTCGCACCGTCGATCCCCGTCTGCGTCCCCGGTCCACCGCAGGGCCGTCAGCTGCGGCGAAGACGGCCCAGCAGGTCGCGCGGCGACGATCGTGCTCGCAGCCGGCGAGCCAGGCTCTCGGCCAGGACCGCGTACTCCTCGGCCCGGTTGTAGCGCTGGGCCGAGACACGAACCAGGAGCTGCTCGTGGGCGGCGCCGGACCCGAGCGCAGCGGGGACCGGGAACGGCCGGATCGGCACCTCGATGCGGTCCTCCTGGAGCAGCGCGGCCTGGAGCCGCTCTGCAGCCTCGGGTGTCGGCGTGAGCCCGGGCAGGGGCACGGCCGCCATCGATCCGATCATGGCGTCGGGCGCCGGAGGGGGAACGTCGAGCGCGGCGCACAGCGCGTCTCGTGCCGCCCGGGCCAGCGAAGCATTGGCTGCCATCAGTCCCGACCAGCCGTCATCGTCGAGGCCTCCGACGTAGCGGATCGCTGCGGGCAGGGCCAGGATGGCCGATGGATCCTGGGTGCCCGTCCAGTCGAAGGCGAGCCGGTAGCGCGGGCGATCCAGCCGCGTGGTGTTGGCGGCATGCGAGATCACCAGGGGATGGATTCGAGGGCGCACGTCGGCGCGGACATGGAGCAGCGCGGCACCCTTTGGTCCGCACATCCACTTGTGCCCGTTGCCGGTCCAGTAGGCGGCCCCCAGCATCCCCAGATCGACGTCGATCATGCCCGGCGCATGCGCGCCATCGACGAGCGCGTCCACGCCTCGCCGGTCCAGCTCTCGCACCAGGCTGTCGACGGGCATCACGAGCGCCGTGGGCGAGGTGACCTGGCTCACCAGCGCCAGCCGCGTCCTGGGGGTGACCGCGCTGAGGTATGCGTCGACGACCTCCGCCGGGTCGTGGATCGGGAACGGGATCCTGACCAGGACGAGTCGAGCACCGTCCCGCTCCGCGGCGGCGAGCATCGCGTTGAGCGTCGCGTTGTACTCATGGTTGCCGGCGATCAGCTCATCGCCCGGCTGGAAGCGGAGCGATCCGAGCACGGTCGAGACCGCCGTCGTGGTGTTGGGCACGAAAGCGATGCCGTCCGGATCAGCGTGCAGGAACTGGGCCATCTCGCGCCGCACGTCGTCGAGGTGGCCCTCGAGCTCGCGATCGAGGAACCGGACGGGATCCGCCTCCATCCGATCCCGCCATGCGCGCTGGGCCTCGAGGACGGGAGCCGGACACGCGCCGAACGAGCCATGGTTGAGGAACGAGATGCCGGGCTCGAGCAGCCACGGCGCGCGGTCGAACGTCCGGCTGGCCACCATCCGACGATAGACGACCCGGGAAGGCCCGTGGGCCCGGCGGCGCCGTCCTCCACGCCGCCCCCGTGGGACGTCAGCGTCGCGCTCAGGTCCCCTGCTTCGGCTGGTCGTCGATCACCTCGCCCTCGACATGCCGGGGAGGCTCGGGGAGCGCCGATGGTGGACGGGGTGTGACATTGATGACGACGTGCGGTTGCTCGGACCGCCGCCGGCGCATCACTCGCGACAGCCGCTCGGGCCCGACCACGAATGGCGCCACGTAGGCGAGGACCAGGACCGGGATCAGAAAGCGGACCGGACCCGGGAAGCGGACGGAGACGAGGATCCAGACCAGGTACACCACCCAGGCGGTCAGCAGCGTCCGGTGCGGCCAGGCAGCCAGGTGCAGGCGCCAGACGGGGATCAGGGCGATGAGCCCGGCGACGAGGAACGAGAGCAGGAGGGCGGGGGACATGGCCCCGGGATCATAGAGCGGTGCGTCGTGTGGCCGAAGGCATGGCCCGCCGTCGCCGGGTCCCGTCCCGGCCGCCGGTGCCGGGCAGGGCCGGTGGCGTGCGTCGGATACGATGGATCGCCCTCCCATCTCGAGACACGTCCGTGACCAAGCGCGTCCGCATCTGGCTCGCCACCTGGGGCCCGATCCTTCCCCTGCTCGTTGCAGAGGGGACGGTCTGGGTAGGGTTCGGCGCGCTCCTTCCCGTGCTGCCGCTGTACTTCACGGAGCATGGTGTCGACCTGCCGACGCTGGGGGTCGTGGCCGCGGCCTGGCCCGCGGCAAACCTCGTTGGCGCGCCGCTGTTCGGGTGGTTCGCCGACCGCGCATCGCGCAAGACGATGATGGTCGTGGGGCTCTTGCTGTCGGCCGTGTTCACCGTCGGTCCCTTGCTGCTCGTCGGCCCGATCGCGTTCATCCTGCTGCGGGCCATGGCAGGGCTTGCGGCCGCGATCTATGACCCCGCCGCCCGCGGCTACCTCGTGGATGCCAACCCGCCCGAGCGCCAGGGCGAGACGTTCGGCCTGTACGGGTCGGCACAGATGGGCGGTCTCATGATCGGCCCCGCACTCGGCGGCTTCGCCGCGGCGGTCACCAACCAGACCACGATCGTGTTCTGGGTGGCCGGCATCGCGCTCGTCGCCTCGGCACTGGTGATCCTGGTGCGCGTCCCCGAGCTGCCGCGCCTCGCTCACCCGCTCGCGGAGGCGGCCCGGGAGACCGAGGCGGCCACCCGGCCGGTTGGCCTGCTCAACCTGCTGCTCGTCGCCGCCATCGCATTCAACGTCGGCAGCTACTTCGCCGGTGGCACCTACGAGGTCATCTGGAGCCTGTACCTGACCTCGCTCGGTGCCGGGCTCGACGCGATCGGCCTGACCTTCCTGACGTTCGCCCTCCCGGTGATGCTGTTGTCTCCCGTCCTGGGTCGGTTCATCGACCACCAGGGCGGGTTCCTCGCGCTGGTCGCCGGCATGGCTGGTGTCGCGATCTGCGGGCTGGCGTATCCGCTGATCCCGGAGGTGTGGTTCGTGGTCGCCTTGGGCCTGGTCGAGGGGACCGCGTTCGCATTCCTGTCACCCGCGCTGTTCCTGCTCGTGGCCCGCGCCTCACCGCCAGGCCGCAGCTCGACGGCGCAGGGCCTGTTCGCCGCCGCAGGCACGGCCGGAACGATCGTGGCTTCGCTGGGGGCCGGGCTGCTGGCTGACATCGACATGCGGTATCCGTTCTACGCGACCGGCCTGGGTGCGACGATGGCCCTGCTCGTCGGGCTGGCAATCGGCAGGCGGCGACTGTGGGATGCGATGCAGCCTCGGCTCGGGTACGCCAGCCCTGCCGTCGGCGCGACCGTGGAGAGCCGTGGAGATGTGACCGCGAGCGGCGACCATGGCGAACCAGAGAGGCGGCTCCACAACGAGTGAACCGCCCCGATCGGTCCGGGGCGGTGTCACCCTGGGCCGGAGCGGACCACGGGGCTCCGGCTGATCAGTTCTGCTTGTCGCTGACCGTCTGCATCTGCGCCCCGGCGGCGGCCGCCGCGACCTGTGCGAAACCCTCGACGATCGCTCGGGCCAGCGGCTGGCTGATGCGCACCCTGCCAACGATCTGACCCGCGTCCTGGTGGGCGCCGGGCTCCAGCGTCGGCTCCGTTCGGGTCAGGGTGAGCGTGACGCCGAACGGACCGGCGGTCAGGCTGAAACCGTCCGCGTAGATATCCGGGTAGTCGGCCATTCGATGACCTCCCCAATGACGACGGATGAGCTGGCCCGCACCGTCCGAGCCGAGTCTCCATGCTAGCCGATCAGGCCGGCGATCCCGGCGCGGGTCCAGGCGGGCCCGGCACTGACCGCCGACGACGTTTTGACGGAATCGACGATCGCCGGTAGAGTGTTAAGCCTTCGCGGGGTGGAGCAGCGGCAGCTCGTCGGGCTCATAACCCGAAGGTCAGGGGTTCGAATCCCCTCCCCGCAACCAATCGATTCATCCTGAACCCCGGGACCGACCACCCGGGGTTCTTTCTGTTCGGATCCGATGCCGCTCGAAACGCCCGGGGGTCTCGCCGAGGGCGCGCCGGGACTCGGTCGCGAAGCGCGCTCGCGAGAGGCCCGCTCGACCGGCGAGGTCGGCGACGTCGAGCGGCTCCCGTACCGGAGCGAAGTCACGCCTCGTGACGCGGCCAGCACCACCCGGCGCGGCCAGCACCACCAGACGCCCGTACACTCGCTGCATGACGCAGCAGGTGATCCTCGACGTCGACACCGGCACCGACGATGCGGTCGCCCTCATGCTCGCCGCGCTCCACCCGGCGCTCGAGCTGATCGGCGCGACCACGGTCAACGGCAACGTGGCGGTCGAGTTCTGCACCGAGAACTCGCTCCGGGTGTTCGACCACATCGGTATCCCGGTACCGGTCTACGAAGGCGTGGCGCGGCCCATCGCCCACCACGACTTTCCGATCCCGCGAGCGCAGATCCGGAGCTCGGAGGCCGTCCACGGCCAGCACCTCGACATCCCTGCGGCTCGCTCCCGCAAGCAGCCGAAGGGGGCGATCGAGTTTCTGGTCGAGACCTACCGGGCCGCCACGCAGCCGATCATCCTGGTGCCGGTCGGGCCACTGTCCAACATCGCGACCGCGTTCACGCTGGAGCCGCGGATGGCCGATCTCGTGCCCGAGCTCGTGATCATGGGCGGCGCCAACGATCGCGGGAACGTGACTCCACGCGCCGAGTTCAACATCTGGGCCGACCCGGAGGCTGCCCACATCGTGCTCACCAGCGGCGTTCGCAAGATCACCCTGATCCCGCTCGACGCGACGCACCGGGCCCTGGTGTCGCTCGATGACTGCGCCCGGCTGCGGGCCCTGGGCACGCCGGCCGGTGAGGCCGCGGCACGGTTCACCGAGCGGCGCATCCACGGCTACGACACGACCCAGCCGATGACCCGACCGCACGCCGCCCCGGTGCACGACGCGCTGGCCGTCGCCTCGATCGTCGATCCGGCTGTGATCTCCACCCGGCGCCTCCACGTGGACGTCGAGACGCACGGTGCGCTGACCATCGGCGAGACGGTGGTCGACCTCTACCGGCGAGGGACCGGCGAGCCCAACGTTCACGTCGCTCTCGACGCGGACGAGGCGCGCTTCGTGGACATCCTGCTCGAGACGTTCGCGAGGGCGACGACCGCCTGATCGAGCCCGATTCGGCATCGGCGCGCGAGCGGCCGGAGCAGCGCTCGTACCGAGCCGGCCGGCCTCGGACCGGGTCAGTCCCAGCGGAACCGGCGGGCGGCCAGGGCGGCGAGCGCGATGGCCCATGCGGCAAGCAGGATCAGCGGCTCGGTGGCGTCGCCGGTCTGGTAGCCGAGGCCGATCGACAACGCCTGGGTGAGCGCGGCCGCAGGCAGGCCCTCGGCGACGGTCGCGACGACGCCCGGCAGCCGATCGAGCGGTACCACGATGCCGCCCAGCACCAGGGAAACCAGGAACAGCAGGTTCGCCAGGGCGAGCGTGGCCTCGGCGCGCAGCGTGCCCGCCATCAGCAGCCCCAGACCGGCGAACGCGATCGTGCCCAGGACGAGCGCCCCGACCGTCAGCGGCCACGACAGGCTCGGACCGGCGACCCAGCTCAGGGCGAACGTCGCGATCCCGACCAGCAGGATCATCTGCACGATCTCGACCACGATCACCGAGACGGTCTTGGCGGCGACCACCACCGACGAGCCCGCCGGGCTGCCGCCGAGACGCTTGATCACCCCGTACTGGCGCTCGAACCCGGTGGAGATCGCGAGCGAGACGAGCGCCGCGGCGATGACCGCCAGGCTGATCGATCCGGGCAGCAACCGATCGACGGGACGACCGACCGCCGTGCCGCCGGTCATATCGAAGGCGCTGAACACAAGCAGGACGCCGGCCGGGATCACGAACGTGATGAGCAGACCCTCGCCGCGCCGCAGGACGAGCCGGAACTCGTATCCGGTCAGGGCCAGCGCCATGCGCAGCCAGCCGGACGGTCGCGCCGGACTTCCCGCGCCCAACGGCAGAAGGCCGCTCCCGCTCATGGCGCCGCTCACCGCCCGGTCTCCACGTCAGCTTCCATCTCGCCCTCGACCTTGCGCTCGGGCTCCGCATCGCGCTCCATCTCGCCCTCCGCCTCGCTCGCGACATCGCTGCCCACCAGCTCGAGGTAGCGCTCCTCGAGGCTGGCCGCTCCGAGGCGCAGCTCGGTCAGCAGCAGGCCACGCTCCGCACACCAGTTGGCTAGCGCCGCCACGAGCGGCGGGTCCGGTGGGGTCGCGAGGCCCTGGATCTCATAGGCGGCACCCACGCCCGCCGGCACCAGCCGCGCGGCCCCTCCGGCGAGCCTCGTGGCCACGACGACCAGATCGTTGGCGTCGCCGGTGGTGAGGGCGCGAGACAGGTGAAACCGGATCCTGGGGGCGCCGCTCCCGGTCAGCTCGGCCGGCGTTCCGTACGCGACCAGGCGGCCGCGGTCGAGCACCGCCACGTGATCGGCGAGCCGCTCGACGTCGACCAGCTCGTGGGTGGTGAGCACGATCGTGGTGCCGGCTCTCCGCAGGGCCGCGATCCGACCCCTGGTTGCCTGCTTGGCCGCCGGGTCCATGCCCGCCGTGGGCTCGTCGAGAACGAGCAGCTCCGGACGGCCAAGCAGCGCCAGGGCGAGGCTCAGTCGCTGCCGCTCGCCACCCGACAGGCGGCGGTACCGGGTGCCGGCTGCACGCTCGAGATCGACCGTCTCGAGCATCCTGTCGGGATCCTCGGGGTCCCGGTAGAAGCGGGCGTACAGCCGGAGCACCTCGCGCGGCGTGGTCCGATTGTCGATCCCGCCCTCCTGGAGCATCAGGCCGATCCGCGGCCGCAGCCTGGTGCCGTCGCGCACCGGATCGAGCCCCAGCACTCGAACCGAGCCGCCGTCCGGCCGGCGGTAGCCCTCCATGATCTCGACGGTCGTGGTCTTGCCGGCGCCGTTGGGTCCCAGGAGCGAGAACAGCTCGCCGCGATGGACCTCGAACGTGACGCCGGTCAGGATCTCGCGGGCGCCGTAGCGCTTGCGGAGGTCCTGCACGCGCACCGCGAGCTCGCCGTCCCGGCGCGGGCTCGTACGGTCGGGCCGCCGGAGCGTCGTGGGCGGATCGGCCGCGGCCGGCGGAGGCAGGGCAGAGCCAGAGGGCATGTCAGGCGTTGAGGGCGTCCCGGGAGTGGAGGGCGTGGTCGCCATCAGGGCGCGATCTTCGCGTACTGGGTGTCGAAGTCCGTTCTCTCCACCTGTCCGATCTGCATCCCGCGCAGCACTCCGTCGCTGTCGATGAAGTAGGTCTGGGGCGGTGCCACCACCCGGTAGGTCGCGGCGATCGATCCATCCGGATCGGTCACCGTCGGCCACGTGGCGCCGAACTGGTCAAGGAACTGACGGGCGAGCGCCGCCTGATCCTTGTACAGCACCCCGATGATCACGAGCCCGTCCGTCGGGCCCAGGGCCGCCAGCCGATCGCGGAACAGCGGGAACTCGTCACGGCATGGCGTGCACCACGAGGCCCAGAAGTTCACCACCACCGGGTGACCCCGGTAGGCTGCCAGATCCAGCGAGGTTCCGCCGAGCGTGGTGCCCCGGACTGTGGGCGCCGGCTGACCGGTCGTCGCGTGTCCGGTGGCCCGCTGGTCGCCTCCGGTCGGACCCGATCCCGCGCAGGCAGCCACGGGCAGCACGATCAGCAGGCTGGCGATGAAGGTTCGAAGTCGGGGTCTGCGGTTCGTGTCGCGCCTACTGAACGGTGAGCGTCCCCGTCATGTTCGGATGGACGGAGCACTGGAAAATGTACTGGCCGGGTGGGAGAGCCGGCACATCGTAGACCACGACGTGGGGGCCGGTGATGATCCGTCCCTTGAACAGCTCCTTGCCGGACGCATCCTTGATGGCGACGTTGTGCGGTACGCCCGCGTCGCGATTGTCGAATGCAAATGTGAACCCCTTGCCGGCAGGGGCCGTGAGCGACGTCTGGTCGTAGGCGATGTCCTTGGCTCCCAGGCTGACGTCTGCCGCCGGCAGGCTTGGAGCCGCCGTGGCCGGGCCACCGCCCGCACCGCCCGCCGCAGCGCCGCCTCCGCCACCGGCCGCGGCGCTGGCGGCCGGGGCGCCGCCGTCCGAGTTGGGCAGCAGCCCGGAGCTCAGCAGCAGGCCTCCGGCCACGATCACGGTGAGCACCGCGAAGGTTGCGATCGGCCACGTCGGTGCCCGCCCCGCATCGAGGTGTCCCGTACGGTCTGCGGCCTCGACCGCCACGTACTCGCGTCGTGCGTCATGCAGCCAGCCGAGCCCGGTGATCACGACCGCGGCGGCGCCGAACAGCAGGGCCCAGCCGCCCACCACCAGGCCGGCGACGAGCAGGGTCATCGACATCGCCACCAGCAGCGGCCGGAACGACGGCGCCGGCACATGGACGCCCACGGGCGGCGTGGTCGCCGGCGCCCGCAGCGCACCGGCGGGGATCATCGCCGTCGACATTGCGGCGTTGTCGGCGAGCGACACCCGGTCGTAGTCGCGAAGGGCCTCGCGCCCCCAGTACAGGAGCGTGATCACCAGCGCGGTCGGCCCGATGAGCATCCACGGGCCGCCCACGACCAGGCCGAACACCAGCATGAATGCCCCGAACGCACCGAAGATGGGCGCGAACGAAGGGCCGGGCAGGTGGGAGCCCGCGGGTGGGGACGGAGGCAGCCGGCGCCGGCCACGACGGGTGGGCGCCGCGGTCGCGAAGCGATACACCGTCCAGGTCACGTACAGACCGACCAGCACCGCGAGCAGGATCGGGATCAGGCCCACCAGCGATCCCCAGTCAGGGATCACGAGCTTGGACGAGAAGTCGATCAGGCTGTTCCAGAGGTCCTCGATCATCGGCGATCCGTCAGCTGTCGTTGCGGACGCCCGAGAACAGGACGTAGGCCATGATCGACATCGCCGCGCCCAGCGCGATCAGCAGGGTGAAGCCGGCGTAGTCGTCGATGATGGTCGCCGGGTCGACCACCTGCGTGAAGCCCAGGTAGAAGACGGCGAACCCGACGAACATGAGGCCGACGAGCGCGACGCGACGGGAGCCCATGGCGATCGTTCTCCGACGCTACAGCAGGTACAGGATCGAGAACAGCAGCAGCCACACGACGTCGACGAAGTGCCAGTACCAGGACACCGCCTCGACCATGTCGTGGTGCTTCGCGGAGAACTGGCCGGCCATGCCCCGATACAGCACGACGCCCAGCATCAGCACGCCACCGAACACGTGCGCGCCATGGAAGCCGGTCAGCGTGAAGTAGGTGGTGCCGAAGGTGGTCGCTCCCATCGTCAGGCCCTCATGCATCAGCACGCTGTAGTCGAAGGCCTGGAGGAGCAGGAAGCCGATGCCCAGCACGAGCGTCACCGCGAATGCCCGGACGAAGCCGCGACGGTCATCTCGCCGGATCGCCAGCAGGCCCAGCTGGCAGGTCACCGACGAGGACACCAGGATGAGGGTCGCGGGCAGGATCAGGTTGAGCGCGCCGGTCTCGGTGGTGAGCGTGAACGGGTTGAGCAGGTGCTGGAACTGCGAGGGCGGCCAGACGTGGGTGCTGACGTTGTTGATGACCTCGGTGTAGCCCGCCCGAATCGAGAAGTAGGCGGCGAACAGCCCGGCGAAGAACATCACCTCGCTGGTGATGAACAGCAGCATCCCGAGCACCGGGTTGCCGATCCCTCCGCTGCCGTGGGTCTCGATGGCGGCGGGCTCGTGGCTGGTGATGGCAGTGGTGGCGTCAGCGGTCATCGTGGCAGGCCCTCAGTGTGCGGCCGCCTGGCCGTGGCGGGCGTCGAACACTGGTCGCTCCGAGCGGATCTCCGGCAGGTGGTCGAAGTTGTAGGGCGGCGGCGGTGACGATGTCGCCCACTCGAGGGTGTTGCCTTCCCAGGGGTCGTCGCCCGCGATCCTGCCGCTGCGGAGCGAGACCAGCACGTTCCACAGGAAGGGCAGGACGCTGGCGGCGATCGTGAACCCGCCGATCGTGGCCACGATGTTGAGATCCGTCCAGCCGGCGCTTGCCGAGTAGTCCGCGATCCGTCGCGGCATGCCGGCCAGGCCCAGCTGGTGCATCGGGAAGAACGTCATGTTGAAGCCGATGAACATGATCACGAACTGCAGCTTGCCCAGCGTCTCGTTGAGCATCCGTCCGGTCATCTTGGGGAACCAGTAGTAGATCCCGGCGAACACCCCGAACACCGAGCCGCCGAACAGCACGTAATGCAGATGCGCCACCACCCAGTAGGTGTCGTGGATCGCGAAGTCCACCGGCACCGCGGCCGAGAAGGCGCCGTTCAGCCCGCCGATGAGGAACATCGTCAGGAACCCGGTCGCGAACAGCAGCGGCGTCGAGAACGTCAGCTTGCCCCGCCACAGGGTCGCGATCCAGTTGAACATCTTGACCCCGGTCGGGACCGCGATCAGGAACGTCATCAGGCTGAAGAACGGCAGGAACACGGCACCCGTGGTGAACATGTGGTGGGCCCACACCGAGAACCCGAGCGCACCGATCGCCACGGTTGCGAACACGAACGCCTTGTAGCCGAACAGCGGCTTGCGCGAGAAGACCGGCAGGACCTCGGACACGATCCCCATCGCCGGCAGGATCATGATGTAGACCGCCGGATGCGAATAGAACCAGAACACGTTCTGGTACAGGATCGCGTTGCCCCCGTTGGCCGGGTCGAAGAAGTGGCCACCGTAGTTGCGGTCGATGAACAGCATGATCAGGGCGCTGGTCAGGACGGGCGTCGCCATCAGCACCAGCACGCTCGTGACCAGGATCGTCCAGACCATGATCGGCATCCGGAACAGGGTCATGCCCGGCGCCCGCATCTTGAAGATCGTGACCAGGAAGTTGATCGCCCCCAGGATCGAGCTGGTACCGATCAGGGTGAGACCCATGATCCACAGATCCGTGCCGGGTCCGTTGAACTTGGCGCCCGACAGCGGCGGATACTCGGTCCAGCCGGACGCCGCGGCTCCACCCGTGGCCAGGAAGCCCGAGGCCATCAGCGCGCCGCCCAGCGGCAACAGCCAGAACGAGAGCGCGTTGATGCGCGGGAAGGCCATGTCCGGCGCCCCGATCTGAAGCGGGACCGCGTAGTTCCCGAAGCCCGCCAGGATCGGGATGATGAACAGGAACAGCATGAACGAGGCGTGCATCGTGAACGCCTGGTTGTAGAACTCCGGTGACACCAGGCCCCCGATCGTCTGGGCGTCCTTGGGAATCACCAGCTGGAGGCGGACGATCAGGGCGAGGATGCCGCCGGCCAGGAAGAACAGGATCGAGTTGATCAGGTACATGATCCCGATCTTCTTGTGATCGGTCGTCGTGAGCCACTCGTAGAGCGCGTTTCGATACGCGGGGGCGGCGGGGTTGAGCGTCGTCGTGGCCATGCCCTGCGGCTCCCTTACTGGACCGTGATCGTGCCGGTCATGCTCGGGTGGACCGAGCACACGAACGTGTACGTCCCGGGCTTGAGCGCGGGCACGTCGTAGCTCTTCTCGGCGGGCCCGGTGATGATGTCGCCCTTGAACACCTCGGCACCCGAGGCGTCCTTGATCGCGACGTTGTGGGGCACGCCCGCGTCGTTGTTCTTGAAGTCGATCGTGAACGGCGTGTTGGCCGGTGCCTGGAGCTGGTTGGTGGAGTACTCGATGTTCTGTGCCGAGAGGTCAACCGCCGGACCCTGCGCCGCACCCGACGGCGCCGCACCCGACGGCGCCGCACCCGACGGCGCCGCACCCGACGGCGCCGCACCCGACGGCGCCGCACCCGACGGCGCCGCACCCGACGGCGCCGCACCCGACGGCGCCGCACCCGACGGCGCCGCACCCGACGGCGCAGGTGTTGGTGTCGCGGCGGCCTGCGCAACCTGGGCCTTGAACCAGGTATCGAACGTGGCCTGGTCGACGGCGTGGACATCGAACACCATCGCCCCGTGGCCGGGTCCGCACAGCTCGGCGCACTGGCCGCGATAGGTGCCTGCCTCGTCGACGGTGAAGTCGAACGTGTTGAGCTTGCCCGGCACGGCGTCGCGCTTGAACAGGAACTTGGGGACGTAGAAGGCGTGGATCACGTCCTTGGCCAGCAGGTCGACCTGGACCGGCTTCCCGACCGGGATGAACATCCCCCCGTCGTTGCCCACCGGGATGACCTGGGTGAACAGCACGTTCGCGTCGCCGCCCGGTCCGTCGAGGTACTGAAACGACCACTGGAACCGTTGCGCGACCGCCCGTACATGGACGTCCGTGGGGACCTTGGCATCGACCGTGTTCAGCGTCTGCCACGACATCAGGAACAGGAACGCGACGATCGCCGTGGGGATCACCGTCCAGATGATCTCGACGAGGTTGTTGCCGTGGATCTGCGGCGGCAGCTCGTCGTCGCCCGGCTTGCGCCGGTAGCGGAACGCCGAGAAGACGATCATGCCTTCGACCAGGAAGAAGATCACGATCGCGATGTAGAACACGATGTCGTACAGCGACTTGGTGCTGTGCGAGCGATCGGTCGCCGGGGTGACGCCCTGGACCGGGAAGAAGCTGTCCCACACCGACTGTGGCGTTGCGCCCGCGGCGGCCAGCACGATCACCGCAACGGCGGCGACCGTGACGATGATCAGGCCGGCGAGCAGCGGGCCGGACCCGGTCCGCGACCGGGAAGGCATCGACATCGGGTTTCCTCGACGTTCGTCGACCCGGCCGTTGGCACGACCGCGTCAGCACTGGGGGTGTCGCCGTCCGGGGGACGCGCACCGCCTTGTGGGGGCGCCGGACGCGCGCATCATACCCGAGCAGGCGGTTCGTGGGGGCCGAATGGTCCCATGGAGGATGTCAAATGGCCCTGTGCGACCAACGCGGGGCCTCTCGTCGCGATCGGCGCAACAATGAGCGTGTGACGACCACATCCCGCCGCGCGGTCGGCGTCGGGCTTGCCGGTCTGCTGACCCTGGCAACGCCCCCCTTCGCGCTCGCCCACGGCGGCTACGTTCCGTCGGGGCCGCTGGACCTGCCCACGCTCGTCTTCGGGTGGTCGTTCGACCCGCTGATCTGGCTGCCTGCGATCGTGGCCCTGCTGCTGTGGCGAGCCGGCCTGCTGGCGGTAGATCGCGCCCACCCCGACCATCCGGTGGCGCGGCGCCGGACCGTCTACTGGGTCGCGGGCGTGCTGGTCATTGTGTTCGCCCTCGATTCGGGCTTTGCCCGGTACGACACGACGCTGTTCTCGCTGCACATGGTCCAGCACCTGCTGCTGACCCTGATCGCCCCGCCCCTGCTGCTGCTGGCGGGTCCGATCACGTTGCTGCTCCAGGCGTCGTCACCCGAGACCCGGCGGCGATGGATCCTGCCCGTCCTGCACGCGCGCGTCGTTCGAGCCATCTCGTTCCCGGTCGTGGCCTGGGTGCTGTTCGCGGCCGTGATGTGGGGGAGCCACTTCTCGCCACTGTTCGATCTCGCGCTCGAGAACGACTGGGCGCATCGCTTCGAGCATGCCTTGTTCCTGCTCTCCGCGTTGCTGTTCTGGTGGCCCGCGGTCGGCCCCGATCCGTCGCCCTGGAAGCTTCGCCCACCCGTCAGGGTGCTGTACGCCGGGCTGCAGATGCCGCAGAACACCTTCCTCGGCGTTGCCGTGTACATGGCATCAGCCCCCCTGTACCAGCACTATGCGACCACCTCTCGAACGTGGGGGCCCACGCCGCTCGCGGACCAGCAGCTGGCCGGCGGGATCATGTGGGTCGGCGGCGCCCTCGTGTTCATGACCGTTGTCATGCTCTACGTCTGGATGTGGATGAAGGACGACGAGCGTCGTGCCATCGGCGAGGATCGGAGGCTGGCCGCCGAACGCGAGGCGATCCGGGAGCGCGAGGTGCGCCTCGCTGCCCGTCGGGCTGCGGAGGCGGGGGATCCAGCGTCGGGCAGCTGATCGGGGCCCCCGACGGCTCGGCCCGCTGGCGACGCGTCAGGACGACAGCTGACCCACTGACCGGGTCAGGCCTCCGCCGGGATGGGTGCCGCCAGATAGGCTCGATAGCGGTCCGGGTCCACGTTGCCGCCCGAGATCACCCCCACGACAGGCCCGTCGGTCCGGTCGAGGCCGGCCTCCCGCGCGTGGAACCGCATCGCCGCCACCGGCAGCGCGCCGGATGGCTCGACCACGAGCCGTGCCTCCTCGGCGGCGAGGCGCACGGCGGCCGCGATCTCGGCCTCGGACACGGTCACGATCGCGTCCAGCTGGGCGCGGAGATGGGCGAAGGTCAGGCGACCCAGCGATTGGGTCCGGGTCCCGTCGGCGATCGTTCGGCTGACGAGCTCGGCCGGCCAGGCGATGATCCGTCCCGCCGCGAGCGAGTCGCGCGCATCCGCCGCCAGCTCGGGCTCGACCCCGATGATGCGAGCGTGTGGCGCGAGCGCCGTGATCGCCGCCGCGACGCCGCTCGCGAGACCGCCGCCGCCAACCGGGACCAGGACCGCGGCGACGTCCGGGAGGTCCTCGAAGATCTCGAGGCCCACGGTGCCCTGGCCGGCCACGATCCTGGCATCGTCGTAGGGCGGGATGATCGCGAGGCCGCGCGCTCGGGCGAGCTCCTCCGCGACCCGCCGCCGTTCCTCGGATGCGGTCCCCACGATCACGATCTCGGCGCCATCGGCCGCGACACGCGCTCGCTTGATGTCGGGCGAGTCGGAAGGCATCACGATCACCGCCGGCACGCCGAGCAGTAGGGCGGCTCGCGCCACCCCCTGGGCATGGTTGCCCGAGGAATAGGTGATCAGGCCATGGGCCCGCTGGGCAGGCGTGAGCGCTGCGGCGGCGTTGTAGGCCCCGCGCAGCTTGAACGCCCCGATCGGCTGCAGCGACTCGGCCTTGAGCCACTGCCTGCGCCCCGGAGCCCCGAACGGCACGAGAGGCGTCCGAACGGCGATGCCGCGCAGGACCTCGGCCGCGGCACGGATCGCGGGCAGCTCGACAAGCGCGGGCGCAGCTGGATCGGCCGGGATCATCGACGCGTGGTGGCGCGCTGGCAGTCGATGCACAGCGCGGCCCACGGCCTGGCCTCCAGGCGCTCGGTCGGGATCTCCCTGCCGCATGACGTGCAGCGCCCGAACGTCCCGGCCTCGATGCGAGCCAGCGCGGCGTCGATGGCGGCCAGGTGCTGCTGGTTGTGGTCGCGCAAGGCGAGATCGCGCTGCTGCTCGAACACGTGCGCCGCGGCAGCCGCCTGCGAGCCATAGGTCATCTGCCCGGGGGCCACGACCTCGTTCTCCGCGAGCTCGGCGACCACGCGAGAGCGCTCCTCGCGGAGCGCGGCTCGACTGGTTGCGGCGCTGGTCTCGTCCATCGTGCCATGCTAGCTCCGGCATGCATGGGCGGCGGTAGGGCCGTTCGGCCGATCCACAGGGAATGTCGCGGCGCGGAGACCGCTCGATCCCGGCAGAACATGGCGGTTCGGTGATCGCCGGCTCACCGCTGAACATGGCGGTCCGGTGCCGCTGGATCCCACCCAGATCTGGAGATGAGACGATGGCCATCGAGAAGGATCCCGTGTGCGGGATGGACGTCGACACGACGACGTCGCAACTGTCGCTGGAGCACGACGGCAAGACCTACTGGTTCTGCGGCAAGGGCTGCCTGCTCGAGTTCAAGGACGATCCGGACAAGTACCTCGATCCCGGGTACGAGCCGCAGGGAATGTAGGTCCCAGGCGGATAAGCCGCAGATAAGGGGCCGGCGGCACACTGTCGGCCCGCCCGACTCGATCGGGCACCCTTGGAGGGATCGACGGCGGGTGACGAGACCCGGCATGACCGGGTGGAGGAGAACACGATGCCTGCGCAATTCCGTCACCTGATCGCCGTCCCTCGGGCGCTGCTGCCCGCGGGGCTTACGGCCCTGATGCTGTTCGTCGAAGGTGCGAAGCGATGGTGACGTCGATGTCGGGCGACGCCCCCGGGCTCTGCGAGCACGGCCGCCGCTGGTAGCCACCGGCGACGGATGCGTTGCCGGCCCGGCGCCTGGCGCGAGGGTCGGCGATCAATTCGCGGCTCGGCACGACCGGGCGGCCACCGAACGTGGCGCGCACGCCACGAGTCGCGCCATCGCCGTGTCACGCACGATCCGCCACGTGGTGACGGAAGCGTCCCGCATCATGGGGAGATGCACACCTGGCCCGGCCACGCGCTTCTGTTCGCGGGGCTCGGCAGTGTCCTGGCCGCGCTCGGCGGCATCCTCTCCGGATGCGGGGCCGGGGCGCCCGACGCCACCCCCGCGATCACGCCCGGGACGGCGTCGGCACCGCGCGACGTGAACGTCGTCGAGCGCGACTACGGATACAGTCCCTCGATCGTCGACCTGGTGCCCGGGGAGACGGTGACCCTCCACATCATCAACGGCGGGCTTGAGACCCACGAGGCCGTGATCGGGTCGCTTCAGGACCAGCTGGCATACGAGGCGAGCGAGCTGGCGGTCGTCGGCAGCCCACCCGGTCCGACGCCCGCGATCGCAAGCCCGGCAGGGTTCGCCGGCGTCCGGGTCGTGGTCGGTTCGGGCCAGCGCGTGGACGTCACCTGGACGGTACCGGCGGACGCGCCGAGTGCACCCTCGGGCTGGTTCGTGGGCTGCCATCTCCCGGGCCATTGGGAGAAGGGGATGGTGGTGCCGATCCGGTTCGTCGGTCGTGACGGGAAGCCGCTCGGCACGCCACCGCCGCTGCCGATCCCAACGCCTGGCGGCTGACGAGGCGGCTCGGGGGGGCCGCCGAGGCGGGCTCGGGCCGTACCCGGATGGCGTTGGGCGACGTCCGCCATCGGCCCGCGGTGGTACGCTCTGCCTGGTGCATGGGACGCTCGCGGCGCCCTTCGGCCAGGCCCTTCAGGAGAAGCTTCAGACCATGACCTACGTCATTGCCGAGCCCTGCGTTGACGTGATGGACCAGTCGTGTGTGTCCGTCTGCCCGGTGGACTGCATCCACTACGAGGAAGGCGTCGACCGCACGCTGTTCATCGACCCGAACGAGTGCATCGACTGCGGTGCCTGCGAGCCGGAGTGCCCGGTCAACGCCATCTTCCCCGAGGAGAGCGTGCCGCCCGAGTGGGCCGGGTACACGGAGCCGAACGCCCTGTGGTTCACGGACAGGGCGGCCGCGCGGGCCCAGATCGACGCCCTCAAGCCAGCCTGAGCTCGCCCGGCCTCCGCGCTCGCGGTGACCCTGGCGCCGCAACGCCACAGCAGGACCCCGCAGCTCGCTGCGGGGTCGCTCGATCGCTCCCGTGCCCGGCAGCGGAGAACTGGACCGTAGACTGATGCGGATGCGCATCGTGTCCCTGCTGCCGTCCGGAACAGAGATCCTGTTCGCGCTCGGGCTGGGCGACGAGCTGGTCGCGGTCAGTGACCGCTGCGACTATCCATCCGAGGCGCAGGAGCTCCCGGTCATCAGCCGCGGCGGCGTGCTTGATCGTGAGGGCCTCGCGCAGGCCGCGCCGGACCTGGTCATCGCCCCGGCGGTCCGCGGCACGGGGCGCGGTCGCGATCGTCGCGCCACGGGCAGGGGAGCCGGTCGCGCCGAAGACGCCGATGCGCTGCTTGCCGACGCCGTTCGGGACCTCGGGGATGAGGTCACCCTGCTCCGTCTGGGGCCCAGCTCGGTGGAGGGGATCCTGAACTCCATCCAGACCATTGGCGCCATGACCGAGTCCGAGGATGCGGCGATGTTCCTGGTCGAGGGCCTGCGCGAGCGGATCCAGGCCGTTGAGGAGATCGTTGTCGGTCGCCGCGATCATGGGTTCCAGCCGCCGCGGGTGGCCACGCTGGGCGACCTGGACACCCCCACGACGATGGGCCTGTGGGTGCCCGAGCAGGTACGTCTCGCGGGTGGCTGGGAGCTGCTCGGCACGGAGGGCGGGCCGGCCACGGACACGACCTGGGATGCGGTCCGGGAGGTCGATCCCGAGATCCTCGTCCTGATGCCACCCGGGCTCGATCTTCCGGGCACGGTCGCGGCCTGGGCGCGGATATCGAGGCCCGAGGGCTGGGAGGATCTTCGGGCGGTCCACGACGGCCGGGTGTTCGCCGTCGACGGTGCCGCCTACTTCGCGTGCCCCGGCCCCCGGGTCGTCGACGGCATCGAGGTCCTGACCGAGCTCATCGATCCGGTCGCCTTCGACGGCATGTCGCCGCCTGCCAGCTGGGAGCAAGTGGCCTGACCGGCGGCGAACGACCGCAAGCGATGACCTACCGACCGCGCTTCGACTGCCTGTGGTGTGGGACGGCCCACGTGTGTCGCGGGCCTGACGACCTCGAGGGTTGGGCGCAGCTGTGCCCGGCGTGTGTCGCCAAGGCCGGCGACAACGGATTCCTTCGATACCGGCTGCGAGCGGCACTCGCGGAGCGGGGACGGGCTCGCCAGCGATCCGCGGGCCCCGCGGTCGAGCAGACGGGCGGCGACCGGCGCGTTGCTGACCGGCCTGGTGGGGCCCTGGGCGATGACCAGCTCGTGGCCTACTACGAGGCGCGCGCCCCCGAATACGATGACTGGTACCTGCGGCGCGGACGCTATGCACGCGGCCCGATCCACGATGCCGCCTGGAGCGCCGAGCTCGATGCCGCCGGCCGCTGGCTCGACGGCATGCCGATCCACGGGCAGATCGTGGAGCTTGCCGCCGGGACCGGTTGGTGGTCCCCCTTGCTGGCCACGAAGGGGGAGCTGTCGCTGTACGACGCCGCGGAGGCACCGCTGGATCGCGCCCGGGAGCGGCTGGTCGCGCACCGCCTGCGAGCCCACATCCATGTCCGGGACGCGTGGGTCGAGCCCGATCGCGAGGTCGACGCCCTGTTCGCCGGCTTCTGGCTGAGCCACCTGCCGCGGGCGCGCCTGGGTGGGTTCCTCGAGCTGGCCCGCCGGTGGCTCCGACCGGGTGGCACCTTCGCGTTCATCGACTCGCTTCCCGATCCCCAGTCGGGCGCGGCCAACCACCCGGAACCAGCCGGTGACCGCTCGGTCAGGCGCCTCGCCGACGGTAGCGAGTTCGAGATCATCAAGGTCTATTACCGGCCGGCCGAGCTCGAGAAGGCGCTCCGGGAAGCCGGCTTTGCCGGCGCCGAGGTGACCACGACCGGTCGGTTCTTCCTGCTCGGCCGGGCGAGCCGCTGATGGTTCCGCGCCCCACGAGAGATGCCATACTCCAGCCGATGTCCCCGCTGGCAGGTTCCACGATCGCCACCGTCGGGTCGGGCGTCATGGCCGAGGCGATGGTCGCCGGCCTGCTGCGCGGCCAGCTCGTGACGCCTTCCCAGGTGGTGGCAAGCCATCCGCGCGCCGAGCGACGTGAGGCCCTGGCTGCCGCCTACGGGATCCGGACCGTCACCTCGAACGTCGAGGCGGTAACCGGAGCCGACGTGGTGATCCTTGCCGTCAAGCCGCAGATGCTGGCGCGGGTTGGTCGTGAGATCGCGCCCCATCTGGGTCGGGGTCAGCTGGTGCTCTCGGTCCTGGCCGGGCCGACCTCCCACGCCCTCGTGTCGACGCTCGACCACGACCAGGTCGTGCGGGCGATGCCGAACACCCCTGCCCGGATCGGGAACGGCATGACCGTCTGGTATGCGACGCCGGCGACGACCGAGGACCAGCGGACCCAGGCGAAGGCGTTGCTGGGTGCGCTGGGCTCGGAGCTCCAGGTCGAGGATGAGCGATGGGTGGCGATGGCCACTGCGGTGTCGGGCACCGGTCCCGCCTACGTGTTCCTCGTGATGGAGGCGCTGATCGACGCGGCCGTCCACCTGGGCTTCCCCCGGCACATCGCCCACGACCTGGTGATCGAGACGCTGGAGGGCAGCACCCGCTTCGCCAGGCAGTCCGGCGACCATCCGGCCGTCCTGCGCAACATGGTCACCTCGCCGGCCGGGACGAGTGCCGCGGCCATCCATGAGCTCGAATCGGGCAGGCTGCGAACGGTGCTCAGCGAGGCCGTGTGGGCCGCGTTCCGGCGCACGGTCGAGCTGGGCGACCAGATGGAAGCCCAGCTGGGTGCGGGTCCGGCAGCCGCGAACGACACCGCCCCGGGTCGCGCCGTCGCGACCGGTACAGATCTCGCCGGCGGCCCGACAGCCCGGCGCCGGCGCTGATCGAGGCAATCCCGGAGACCAGCGGCCGTCCGAGCGTCGCGGCGACCCTGGCCGGACCATCGGCCGGTGGCGGTTGACGCGCCATCTCCACGGGTCGCCCGGGTCGCTCACCGGGGCAAGGGCGTGCTGTCCCCCTGCGGCGGCTCCGCCGCGATCACGCTGATCCCACCGTTGGTCTCGAGGACCGCCAGCGCAACCTGGCCCACCGCCGCGACGCCATGCTGGCGAAGCGCAGCCAGCAGCTCGTCGTGCGTCAGCCCCTCCTCCTCCAGCGCATGGGTCAGGACGATCCCATGCCGGATCAGCAGGCGCGGCTCGCCCTCGACGGCCTTGCGAACACGCGTCGAGCGGCGTTCGATCGTGCCCAGCAGGCGATCGAGCACGACCAGGGTCAGGGCGGCCGCGATCCCTGCGGCGACGCTCACGTTGGAGCCCACCATCGCGTTCTGGACGCCATTGGCGATCAGGAGCACCAGCACCAGGTCGAGGATCGAGAGCTGGCCGACCTGGCGCTTGCCCGCGGCGCGCAGGATGACCAGGATGGCGACGTAGACGATCGCCGTGCGGGCGACGACCTCGAGCAGTCCCGAGCCCAGGTCGGGAACGGTCACCTTCGGCCTCCCGTCGCTACCCCCGTTGGCACGGAATCTAGCGGCCGAGCCTCCCTTCCTGCGCGTTGCTTCAGCGCTATGCTCGCCGGCGATGGTCGATCGATCCGCCGTCAGCGACGTTGCCGAGCGAGCCATGCGCTCCACGCTGCTGACGCTCTCTCACCGCCGATCGCTCGGCCGGCTGGCAACGCGCGTCCCGATCACCCGGCCGATGGTCCGCCGGTTCGTCGCCGGCGAGTCGTTGGACGAGGTGCTGCCGGCGATCGAGCGCCTCCACGCGCGCGGGCTGCGAACCACCATCGACGTGCTCGGTGAGGCGGTCACCGTAGAATCGGACGCACGCGCGGCCTGCGCCCGCTACCTCGCGACGCTGGACGCGCTGGCGGCGAACGGCCTCGACCGGAACGTTTCGCTCAAACCCAGCCAGATGGGTCTGACGGTCGATACCGCCCTCGCCCGAGAGAACGTGACCGCGATCGTCGCCCGCGCCATGGAGATCGGGGCGTTCGTTCGGATCGACATGGAGGATCACACGGCCACCGACGCCACCCTTGACCTGTGGCGCGAGGTTCGCCCGGCCGCCGCCGGAGAGGCCGATGTCGGGGTCGTGATCCAGGCTGCGCTCCGGCGCAGCGAGCGCGACGTCGAGGCGATCATCGAGGCCGGTGGCCGGGTCCGGCTGTGCAAGGGTGCCTACAAGGAGCCGGCGGGGATCGCGTTCCAGGACAAGGCCGAGGTCGATGCCGCCTACGAGCGGCTGATGCTGCGGTTGCTGCGTGCCGGCCGGAAGCCGGCGATCGCCACCCACGACGTGCGGCTGATCCGCCGGGCGATCGAGATGGCACAGGCGGAGGGGATCGAGCGCGACGCGTTCGAGTTTCAGATGCTGTACGGCGTGCGCCGTGATCTCCAGGAGCAGCTCGTGGATGCCGGCTGGCAGGTCCGGACCTACGTCCCGTTCGGTGGCCAGTGGTATCCATACTTCATGCGCCGCCTGGCGGAGCGACCGGCCAACGTCTCGTTCCTGCTGCGCAACCTGTGGCGCGAGCGGGGTAGGAGCTGACGCAGGCACGACCCCCGTGGCGGGGGGTGCAGCCGTCGCCTGCCTGATCCGCGGCAGCGTCCGGGAATCCAAGAGCCGCCGGGTGGGCCCCCGGCGGCTCAGGCCTCGGCGGTGTCGAGGTAGGGGAGGTGAGCTACCAGCGCTTGGCTCCCTCGATCAGGAAGAAGCTGGCCGCGATCGTGCCAAGGAAGAGGGTCGCGCGGTGCGCATACCACTTGAGTGTCGACTTCATCCTGGTTCCCTTCGTCGATTCCCCGCGAGGTGGGCTGCCCTCGCAGCGGTGGAACCAAAACGTAGCCGGGGAAGACCGCCTTAAGGAATGACCCGTACGTACTGGTACCCCCTCCCCCTTAAGGTGGGGGTGAGGTCATCGTCGGGCGCCCGTGCCGTTGCCGGCGGCGCCCTGCTCGCCTGCATCGCCGACGCTGGATACGGCATGATCCGGCCATGCTGGATCTGTCCGCCGCACCCACCATCCCGCCGCGCGCCACGCTGCGACGCCGTGTCCTCGCCGGGGAGACGACGGTTGGCGCGTTCCTCAATCTCGGTTCGCCGACCGCCGCTGAACTGGTCGCACGGGCCGGCTTCGACTGGGTGGTCATCGACCTCGAGCACGGGATGAGCACCGAAGCGGACCTCTACCCGCAGCTGATGGCCGTCCAGGGCACACCCACCGCGGCCATCGTCCGGGTCCCGCTGGCCGGGCGATTGCCCGTGGGTCGGACGCTCGACGCAGGAGCGGATGGGTTGATGATCCCGCGTCTCGAGACGCTGGCCGAGATCGCGGAGACGGTGACCTGGATGCGCTACCCACCCGCCGGCGTGCGCGGTGTGGCGACGGCGACTCGCGGCGCCGGCTTCGCGACCGTCGCGCACGCCGAGCTTGCGGCAACGGTCAACGAACGCATGCTGGGCGTGTTTCAGGTCGAGTCGCCCGCGGCCGTCAAGGTTGCCGACGCAGCGGCCGCGATGGACGGCGTGGATGTGCTGTTCGTGGGCCCGGCCGATCTGTCGCACTCGATGGGCATTCCCGGACAGGTGGATGCACCGGGCTTCCTTGCCGCGCTGGATCGGGTGGTGGCCGCATGCCGCGCCCACGGCAAGGCCGCCGGGATCCTGCTCCCGGACGCATCCGCCGTGGCCGGGACGATTGCGCGGGGGTTCACGTTCATCGGCGTTGGCTCCGACACCGGATACCTTGCAGGCGGGGCCAGGCGGGCGGTGCGCGACGCCCAGGCCGCGCTGGGTGCCTGACCTCCCCGGGTCGCGCGTCGGGAGCGGCCTCCGGGCCGCGCGGTGCCTGTTGCCCGCCGCCGACCGGCGCGCGCCGATCGCCGCAGCTACTCCTCCGCCAGCCGGACGAGGGGTTGGGGCAGTGCAGGCAAACCCTCTTCATCCGGCCCGGCACCGGCGGGCCCGTCGCCCCCGGATCGGGGCCACGCCCCGGCTCGCCGGTGTCCGGTCTGGGACACGATGACGCCAACCAGGATCAGCGCTCCACCGACCAGCTGCACCGGCTGCAGCCGCTCCCCGTAGAGCAGGGCCGCGGCGGCGATCGTCCACAGCGGCTCAACCGTCGAGATCAGGGACGCCTGGGCAGCCCCGATGCGCTGCGCGCCGGCGTAGAACGCCTGGACCGGGACGAACCCGGCAATCACGCCGACGGCGATGATCCCCGGCCATGCATCGGGCACGACCACATCCGGCAGCACCGGATGGCCGATCGCGAGGCAGGTCACCCAGTACACGACCGCGGTGGACGTGAGCATCACCGCGCCGATGGCAGACGCGCTGGCGCCGTCGTCCGCGTCCCTGCCGACCCGATCGCGTCGCTCGCCCGAATGGCGGGCCGCGAGGATGATCCACACCGAGTAGAGGAGGGGTGATGCGAGGATGAGCAGCAGCCCCTCGAGCGGTGGTGCCGTGTCCGCCTGGATCCCGCCCACAGCGAGGACCACACCCAGCAGCGCGATGCCCAGCGCCGTCCAGGCCCGCCGCCCGCGCAGGGGGCGCCCGAGCCGCAGCGCAAGGACCGCGACGACCGGCGGGTACAGGTAGACGATCAGGGCGGACAGGCCCAGCGGGACCGTCTGGATGCCCGCGTAATAGGTCGCGGTGTTGCTGACGTACAGGACACCAAGCCCGATTGTCGCCAGCAGCGTCGACCGGGGCAGGGCGGCGAGTGCCCGCCGGGCGGTCGGCCGGACAGCCAGCAGCGCCCAGGCGAGGCCGCCGGCGATCGCGAACCGCCAGGCCATGAGCGTCAGCCAGTCCGTCCCCGTGGCGTACACGGGCTTCGCGAACAGCCCGCCGGAGCCGAACGCCACGGCGCTCGCCAGGATCAATGCGATACCGGTGAGACGGCTGCGGTCCACGAGCCGAGGGTATCGAAGGTAGAGGGCGAGCGGACCCTTTCCTACGGATCCCGTGGCAGGGCCCAATCGGCCCCCGGCGCGTACACTGGCAGGGTGACTGAACTCACCGAGCGCGCCCTGGTGGCGCGCGTCCCCGACCTCGTGTCCCAGCCCCTGATGGTGGTCGGCCGGCGAGAGCCGGTGACCACGCTTCCGGGCACGACGATCGGCGAATGCCTGCTGGCGGTCCAGCGAACCGGGACCGGCAATTCGGTGTTCATCACCGATGCCGACGGGTTCCTGGTCGGCGTGCTCACCGAGCGAGACGTCTTCGGCCGCCTGGTCGGCCCCGACGTGGCCGCCGGGTTCGATGTCGATGCCGCCGTCGAGACCCTCATGAACACCGAGCCTCGAACGCTGAGGCCGGACCAGACCGTTCTCGACGCAATCGAGCTGATGCAGGACGGTCGATATCGCAACCTGCCGGTGATCGACGAGGATCGCCGCCTGGTTGGCGTCGTGCGTCAGGTGGACATCCTCAAGTTCCTCGCGGAGTCCTTCCCCGAGGAGCTGCTCAACCTCCCACCTCGACCGCACCAGCGGATGGAGCGGGCCGAAGGCGGATGACGAGCACAACGCAACCGATCGAGCGTGACGTCCGGGAGCTCGATCGGGTAACGATTCGGTTCGCCGGCGATTCCGGCGACGGGATGCAGCTGACCGGCACCCAGTTCACCCGGACGGCCGCCGTGTTCGGCAACGACATCAGCACCTTCCCGGACTACCCAGCCGAGATCCGTGCTCCCGCGGGGTCGTTGCCCGGGGTGTCCGGGTTCCAGATCAGCTTCGCGGCCTCGGACATCCATACCCCCGGCGACGCGCCGGACGTCCTGGTCGCCATGAACCCGGCCGCGCTCAAGACCAACGTCGGGGACCTGGCCGCAGGTGGCGCGCTGATCGTGAACCGCGATGCGTTCACGACCAGCAACCTCAACAAGGCGGCCTACGCGTCGAACCCTCTGACCGACGACTCGCTCAAGCAGTACCGAGTGTTCGAGATCCCGATCAGCACCCTCAACGCACGCGCGCTCGAGGGCCTCGAGATGACCGGGAAGCAGATGGACCTGACCAAGAACTTCTTCGCCCTGGGCCTGATGTTCTGGCTGTACGAGCGCTCGATGGACCCGACCCTGTCCTGGATCGACCAGAAGTTCGGCGCTCGCCCCGTGATCGCCGAGGCCAACCGGCGGGCGCTCAAGGCCGGCTACGCCTACGGCGAGACGACCGAGATGTTCCACACCATCTATCGCGTGCCGAAGGCCCGCCTGGCGCCCGGCACGTATCGGAACATCACCGGCAACGAGGCCACCGGCCTGGGCTTTCTGGCCGCATCGCGGCTGGCCGGCCGGGCCCTGTTCTATGGCTCGTATCCGATCACACCCGCGTCTGACATCCTCCACCAGCTGTCGGCGTACAAGGAGTTCGGGGTCAAGGCGTTCCAGGCCGAGGATGAGATCGCTGCCATGGGCGCCACGATCGGCGCCGCCTACGGTGGCGCGCTTGCGCTGACCGGCACCTCGGGGCCCGGCGTGGCGCTCAAGACAGAGGCGATCGGGCTGGCCGTGATGACCGAGCTGCCGATGGTCATCGTCAACGTGCAGCGAGCCGGCCCGTCGACCGGGATGCCGACCAAGGTGGAGCAGGCAGACCTGTTCCAGGCGATCTTCGGCCGCAACGGCGAGTCCCCGCTGCCGGTGCTGGCGCCGGCCACGCCCGGCGAATGCTTCTCGCTTGCCATCGAGGCCTCACGCATCGCGCTCAAGTACATGACCCCCGTGATGTACCTGTCGGACGCGTTCGTTGCCAACGGCGCCGAGCCGTGGCGTGTCCCGGCGCTGGATGATCTGCCCGACATCTCGGTGCCCGATGCGGTGCCCGGCAACGGCACGTTCCTGCCGTACGCGCGGAACCCGGAGACGCTGGCTCGCCCGTGGGCCGTGCCCGGCACGCCGGGGCTCCAGCACCGGATCGGCGGTCTCGAGAAGGCCGATGGTCTGGGCAACGTCAGCTACGACCCCGACAACCACCACCGGATGTCCGAGCTTCGGGCACGGAAGGTCGCCGGGATCGCCGCCGACATCCCGCCGCTCGAGACCTATGGCGCCGATGAGGGCGAGCTGCTCATTCTCGGCTGGGGGTCGACCTACGGCGTGCTGCGGAGCGCGGTCGAGCGGTTGCAGGACGAGGGCCGGTCCGTGGCCCACGCCCATCTGCGCTACCTGAACCCGTTTCCAGCGAACACCGGCGACGTTCTCGCCCGCTTCCGGCGGGTGCTGGTACCCGAGATCAACCTCGGTCAGCTGTCGTTCCTCCTCCGAGGCACGTACCTGGTCGACGCGCTGAGCTACGGACGGGTGCGGGGCAAGCCATTCCGAATCGGCGAGATCGTTGACGAGGCCGAGCGAATCCTCGGTACGGGTGCCTGACATGACCCAGCAGATGACCGGCCCGGCCGGGACGCAGCCCATCGCCCTCACCCGGAAGGACTTCGTGTCCGACCAGGAGGTGCGCTGGTGCCCGGGCTGCGGCGACTACTCGATCCTCGCCCAGACCCAGAAGGTCAT
Organism: uncultured Chloroflexia bacterium; assembly: GCA_963829295.1. Taxonomy (GTDB): domain Bacteria; phylum Chloroflexota; class Limnocylindria; order Limnocylindrales; family CSP1-4; genus CAIXZV01. Next base: position 351,837 of record CAWHHU010000001.1, read on the forward strand.
GCCGGACTTCGGCGTGCCGCGCGAGAACATCGTGTTCATCTCGGGGATCGGCTGCTCCGGTCGCCTCCCGTACTACATGAACACGTACGGGTTCCACTCCATCCACGGCCGCGCTCCGACGCTGGCCACGGGCCTGAAGATGGCGCGGCCCGACCTGATGGTGTGGGTGATCACCGGCGATGGCGACGCCCTGTCCATCGGCGGCAACCACTTCCTGCATTCGATGCGCCGGAACGTGGACCTCACCATGGTGATGCACAACAACCGGATCTACGGTTTGACCAAGGGCCAGACCTCCCCGACGTCGGAGTTCGGCAAGCGCACCAAGTCCACGCCGTTCGGCTCCGTGGATCGGCCGGTCATGCCGCTCACTCTGGCGCTGGCCGCCGAGGCGACGTTCGTGGCACGAACGGTGGATACCCACACCGAGCACCTGCAGCACACGCTCGAGGCGGGCGGCCGGCACCATGGCGCCTCGTTCATCGAGGTGCTCCAGAACTGCAACATCTTCAATGACGGCGCATGGCGCGAGTTCACCGAGCGCGACGTCCGCGATGACCGCATGCTGCTGCTCGAGGACGGCAAGCCGATGATCTTCGGCAAGGAGCGCGACAAGGGTATCCGCCTGCGGGGACTCCACCCGGAGGTGGTGACCATCGGCCAGGACGGTGTCACCGAGGACGACCTCCTGGTCCACGACGCGCATGCCGAGGATCCCTACCTCGCGCTCATCCTGTCGCGCATGTTCTGGCCCGAGTATCCGGTGCCGGTCGGCGTGCTGCGCGAGGTGGAGCGCCCCACCCAGTCTGACCTGGTTGATGCCCAGATCGAGCAGGCGATCGAGAAGTCCGGTCCCGGCGATCTCGCCAAGGTCCTGCTGGCCGGCGAGACGTGGACCGTCGAGTAGGCAGGTCGAACGATGCTCTGTCCCACGTGCCACTTTGACAACTTCGAGGGTGAGGATACGTGCACCAACTGCGGTGCCGACCTGTCCACCTCGCACATGCCGCAGGAGCTGGCCGACTACCACGACGCGTTGCTGGGCGAGCATCTCGACGCGCTCGGGCTTGGGCTGCCCGTCCAGGTCGATCCGGGCATGGGTGTGGCCGATGCGATCCACCAGATGCACGAACAGGGGACGGACTGCCTGCTGGCGTGCGAGGACGGACGATTGGTCGGGGTGTTCACCGACCGCGACGCGTTCGTTAAGGCCATGGACAAGCGGCTGGGCCTGTTCAAGGTCCGCGACTTCATGACCGCGGACCCGGTCGTCCTTCGGACCGAGGACACGCTCGCCGTCGCGATCCACAAGATGGCCGTGGGCGAGTTCCGGCATATCCCGATCGTCGATGACGAGAAGCGGCCGCTGTCGGTCGTCTCTGCGGCCGACGTCTTCCGCCACATCGTCTCGTCGCTCGGGTGAGCGGCGGCGCCGAGCGGCCGGCGCCTCGGGTTGCCATCGTCGCCGACGATCTCATCTGGTCCACCCGGCTGGCGGATGGAGTCCGCCGTGCCGGCGCCGAGCCAGCTGCGGTACGTACGATCCCGGCGCTCGAGCGGCTCCTGCCGTCTGTGGACGGCTGCCTCATCGACCTCACCGCTCGCGCATACGACGGCGTCGCGGCGATCTCCGCGGCCGCGCGCTCAGGCGCTCAGATCATCGCCGTCGGCCAGCACGATGGCGCCGATCTGCGGCAGGCTGCTCGGGACGCTGGCGCGAGCCGCGTGTACGCCTATCGCGCCCTGTTCGAGCACGGTGATCGAGAGCTTGCCGCGTGGGTGATGTCGCTGGCACGCCGGGTCGGTGGCCCAACGTGACTGCAACGCCGCACATTCCCGACGAGCGATTCGCCCGGCGGCTCGCTGCAGCGCGCTCGGCAGCGGCCGGATCGGGGCTCGATGCGCTGCTGGTGGGGGCCGGTGCCGATCTTCGGTACCTGACCGGGTACGACGCCCTGCCGCTCGAGCGGCTCACGCTGCTGGTGCTCCCGGAGCCGGTCGACGCCGTCGCCACGCTCATCGTCCCGCGTCTCGACGCCGCACCTGCCCGCGCCTGCCCGGCGGCCCGCACGGGCGCGGTCATCGTGGAGACCTGGGAGGAGACCGAGGATCCGATGCTTGCCGTCGCCGACCGGCTCGCCGCATCGCGTTCCGGCCAGCCGGGGATCCCGGCCCTCGCCGTGTCCGATGGCCTCCGGGCGGCCTTCGTGCTGGGGCTCCAGCGGGTGCTGCCCGATGCGCGGTTCTCGCTCACGTCCACCAGGCTGCGGGCGTCGCGGATGCGCAAGGACGCCGACGAGGTGGCCCTGCTGCGGGCCGCGGCCCGGGCTGCCGACCGGGTGGTTGTGGCGATCGCCGCCGGCAGGCTGGTCGGCCGGACCGAGGCCGACGTCGCGCGCGAGGTGCGCGACCGGCTGGTCGACGAAGGGCATGAGCTGGCCGAGTTTGCGATCGTGGCATCCGGGCCGAACAGCGCCTCGCCGCACCATCAGCCCGGGGACAGCGTGATCCGGGGGCGCGAGCCGATCGTGCTCGACATCGGCGGCACGCTGAGCGGATACGGCAGCGACACCACGCGAACCCTGTGGGTGACCGGTGGCGACGAGGCCAACGGACCCGACGAGGCATTCCGCGAGCTGTACGGCGTGCTCAAGGAGGCGCAGGCGCAGGCCACCGCCGCCGTTCGTCCGGGGGTCACGTGCGAGCGGATCGACGCCGTCGCCCGCGGGATCATCGCCGCTGCCGGGTATGGCCCGAGCTTCGTCCACCGCACGGGTCACGGCATCGGGCTCGAGGGCCACGAGGAGCCATACCTGGTGGCGGGCGGCACCGAGGTCCTCGCCCCGGGGATGGCATTCAGCGTCGAGCCGGGGATCTATCTCGAGGGCCGGTACGGCGCCCGGATCGAGGACATCGTGATCTGTGGCGAGGACGGTCCGATCGTCCTCAACGAGCTCCCCAGGGACCTGATGGTGGTTCCGGGATGAGCCACGGAACGACGCCGACCGACGTGCCCTGCGGCCCGCCGGGCGGCGACTTCGGGCCGCGGGAGGTATCATCCGCCGATCGGTCGAGCGCTGACCGACCCGAGAGCCCAACATGATCGACCGTCACGCGCGGGCACGCTGCCCGAATTCCCTGGCCCGATGAGCCGGCGCAGCCGGCGTGGCCGATATCCGCATCCGGCGCCGTCATCGCGACCGGCGGGCCCGCCCGGCTCGGGGCGGGATGCGTCGCCACGAGATCCTTCAGGGCCGGTCCCGGGTGGCGGTGTGGGAGCGCTCCGGCCGGCCGAGGTATCCCTGTCCGAGTCGCAGGTCGACCTTTCGCCCGCAGTTGGCCCTTCGACCACGCCCGCGCCTTCGACCACGCCCGCGCCTTCGATGGCACAGCCCGCTGCGGCGCCCGCCCCGGCCCCCGAGCGGATCGTCGCGGCTCCCGAGCGGATCGTCGCGGCTCCCGAGCGGATCGTCGCGGCTCCCGGGGCATCGATGACCGGGCCCGGGTCACCGCCCCGGCCCCACGTGTCCCGAGAGGCCGACGCCGGCGAGCGTGAGCATCTTCGGCCCGTCATGCGCCACCCCGTCATGGCGACCGGGGGACGTGCCGTGCCCGATGGACGAGCCGGCCTGCCGAACGGTCATGATGGCGGCGCCTCGTGCACGGTCGCGCAGCTGCGGCGGTTCATCAAGAGCCGTCCGTGGGTGCCGATGCACGAGCTGCGACGCCGGTTCGGCATCAACGGCGATGAGGACGATGTGACGCCAATCGTGGTCGGAGCGCAGCGCCTGTACATCGGGTTGCCGAGCGCGGAGGGGCGACTGGTCGCGGAGCTCCTCTCGGGGGGCGATGTCGGCTTCGAGCTGTCGCTGGACCCCACGGTTCCGATGGTCGTGGGCGTGTACCCGATGCGCCCGGTGCCGAGGGGCTGATCAACGTCCCGTCCCGTCCGGTGGGACTCGCTACCGATCGCCGATGCTGTCGGGAGCCGGACAGCCAGCCGTGGTGCATTCTGTCCACACCCTGTCGCCACCCCGACCTTGACAGCGGTGTACGCGGATGCGACCGTGACATGACATTTGGCCCGGTCCCGGCGGGACATTGGTACTGGGGCACGTCCCGCGCCGAGCCCACAGCCAGATCTACCGTCACGCAGCCGAGGACGTCGCGGCTGAAGATCCTGGGGGCAGGAGGTCAGGGTGATCCGGAAACAGGTATGGCGCGCGGTGTCGCTGGTCGCCGCGGCGTCCCTTGCGATGGCCGCGATGGCAGGACCCGTCTCAGCAGGTGGCAGGAACACCAGCAAGGCAATCCTGATCGGGTCGACCGATAGCAGCGCGTCGGGCGTCAACGATCCCGGTCCCAACGGCACCGGTCAGGCGCTCCTGACCTTCACCCCGGTGACCGCCGGTGGCGCGACCTACTTCGATGTGGAGGTTCTGAACGACGGGGGGCAGAACATCAACGACGTCCAGCTGTCGGTCGGGTACGACGACAACTCCACCGTCGAGAGCACGCGCCCGGTGACCGTGGACTTGACCCCCACCTTCCCGGTTGCGTTTCCGGACGCAACCGGTGCCACCGTCACCTACTTCGATCACCAGGACGTCTGTCAGCTGGCAGCCGCGAGCGTCGGTCCGATCAATTGCGTGGTCGGGACCCTGCGCAAGGGCCAGTCGTTCACACTCCAGGTCGTCCTGTCGACGACAACCCCCGGCACGATCCCGGTCAAGGCCGTGACCAAGGTCGCCGAGAACACCAATGACAACGGCGGCAACCAGGACACGTTCGCGGCCGAGGGCGCCCTGACGGTCACCGACGGTGGCTGCGATCTGGTCAGCACATATCTCCTGCCCGACAACGCGAAACCGATCCAGACCTGCCAGGCGATCACGCTCGGCAATCCGCAGTCCACCAGCGTCAAGTTCAACAACGGCAAGCTGGCCACGGCGATCAGCGTGGGCGAAGCATCGGAGCCTTGCCCAACGGTCATTGGTGCGACCTGCATCGGGGATGCCTCGATCGCGGACATCATGGCGACGTTCAGCGGTGCGGTGACGTGGACGATCAAGGTCGACGTGACGGGCCTCAACATCAACCTCAACAAGCTGACCGTCTATCACTTCTCGGACACCGGAAGCCTGCTGCTGACGTTACCGAACAAGAAGCAGAGCCAGTGCAAGACGGCGACGTCGACGGACTGTCTCGGCGCGGACCCGACGATCACGACGGTCGATGGGCGGGACATCCTGACCGTGGTGGTGGTCACCAAGGGCAACGGCAAGATCCGGTTCGCCTAGACCGAACGCCCGGCCGAGCCTGACGACCCGGCGCAGGACGCGCCTGCGCCGCAACCGCTAGGCAGGCGCGCCCGCCAGCGCCGCCTGGATCGCGGCGATCCTCGCGACGTCGCCCTTCCGCTCGTAGCTTGCGAGCGCCTCGCGGTAGCGTTGCCCGGCATCGGCCGTCCGCCCGAGCCGGTTGAGGATCGCCGCGTAGTCGCTCAGCACGTCGCCGATCAGGTCGATGTCGGAGGCTCCCTCGAGGAGCTGCACCGACGCCTCCGCAAGCGTGACGGCCGCATCCGCCTGGCCCGCGCGAGCGTGCAGCTTCGCCCGGGCCAGGCGCCACAGCACCTGTGAGGTCGTATCGTCTTCGTCCGCCAGATCGGCCGACAGCGACGCGTACCGATCGACATCGTCGAGCTTGCCCTGCGCCTCGAGCGCGTTGGCGAGCAGCGCCGCTACCGTCGATCGGAAGTAGCGCTCGCCGATGGCCTCGAGCGCCGCATCGTCGGCTCGCAGCAGCGCCTCGGCTGCCGCAGGATCTCCCGCGAGCGTCTCGATGCGCGAGCCCTCGATCGATGTCGACGAGGCGGTGACGCTGCGTCCCAGCTCGGCCAGGATGGAGTTCGCGCGCCGGTGGAGGGTACGCGCCTCCTCGTACCGCCCGAGCATCGCCTGGGCCACGGCGATGACCGCGAGGATGGTCGCCTCGCCTTTGCGATCCCCGGCGACCTGCTTCAGCAGGTGCTCGCACCGGCCGACCACCTCAGCAGCCGGGGTCGGGCCGGCCAGCGAGATCGTGGCGGCGGCGACGGCTGCTCGTGATGCCAGCCGTCGGTCGCCCGCCCGCGCAGCGTGGGTCACGATGCGCTCGGCGGCCTCCGCGGCCTCCGCCAGTTGGCCCAGGAGACCGTACACGATCCCGATGACCTGCCAGGCGGCCGCCAGGCCCTGCTCGTCGCCCAGCGGCTCGAGCACACCGAGCGTCGCACGGGCCTCCTCCAGGATCCGTCCGCTGCCACCCTCGGTCTCGCCCGCGTAGAGGTCAACGGCCAGGTGCGCCAGCCTCGCCCGGGCCACCAGGCGCTCATCGTCGATCGAGCGGGCGGCACCCAGGGCGCCGTCGCTGATCGCCGCGCTCTCGGGGAACTCGCCTGCCTCGAACAGCACCCCGGCCAGCTCGATCCTGACCTCGACGGCGGCCGTCGTGTCGGGGGTGAGCAGCTCGCTCGCTCGCCGGAGGAGGCTCGCAGCGGCCGGGAGGTCGCCGCGCGCGAACGCCCGGCGTCCGGCGTTGCCCAGCTTGGCGGCTGCCCGTGCCGCGATCGAGCGGCCCTCATCGTCGATCGGTCCGAGCTCCGCCCGATACCGAAAGGCCTGCTCCAGGTGATAGCCGAGGATCTCCTCGAACTCCTCTTCCCGGCCCCGCTCCTTGTTGACGCGCTCAGCCCACTCGACGAACCGTTCGTGCAGCTGGGCCCGGGCGCGCTTGAGCAGGCTGCCATACGTCGCATCGCGGATGAGCAGGTTCCGGAACCGGTAGGCCTCGTCCTCCACATCGACGTCGGACGCGCCCTCGCGCTGCAGCAGCTGCTTGCGGTCGAGCGCTGCGAGCTGGCCCGCCACGGATGGCCGCAGGGTGGCCGGCACAAGCTCGGCGACGGCCGGCTGCGCGAACACGAGGCCGATCACCGATGCCGGCTCGATGGTCGCGCGCTCTTCGCGCGACAGGTCGTCGAGGCGGGCCGCCAGCAGCGCCTGGATCGTCGGTGGGACCGACAGGGCCGAAGCGTCGTCGAGCGCGTACCAGCCGTCATCGGCCTGCCGGAGGTGGCCCTTGTCCACCAGCATCGAGATGAGCTGCTCGGTGAACAGCGGGTTGCCGTCGGTGGCGCGAACGATCCGCGTCCTGATCTGGTCCTGGATCGGTGCCCCCAGCAGCGCTTCCACCAGCCGTCCGGTGTCTGCATCAGGCAGCGCGGCGAGGTGGATTCGGGTCGCCCGGGTGCCAGTGCTCCACTCGGGCCGCTTCTCGAGCAACGGCAGTCGAGCGGCGCACAGGAGCAACAGCGACGACGGCGGCGGGAGCGTGTCGACAACATGCTCCACGAGGTCGAGGAAGGTGGGCTCTGCGTAGTGGATATCCTCGAACAGGACGACCACCGGACGCTGCGCCGCCATGACCTCGAACAGCTTCCGGGTCGCCCAGAACGCCTCGGCGACCGGGAAGTGTGCCGCTGACAGGCCGATGACCGAGGCGAGCCGCTCGAGGATCTGATCCTGCTCCGCGCTCCCCGCCAGCAGGTCGGCGATCCGGCCCCGGGCCACATCGGGCGGATCGTCGTCGACGATGCGCGCCGCATGCCTGACCACCTCGACGATCGGCCAGAAGGTGATCCCGTCGCCGTACGGCAGGCAGCGGCCACGGAGCACGGTCGCCTCGGCAGCCACCTCGGCCGCGGCGTCGTCCATGATCCTCGACTTGCCGACGCCCGCCTCGCCGACGAGCGTCACCAGCCGTCCGCCGCCCGCCGACCTGACCTCGTCCAGCGCGCTCCGGATCCCGGTCATCTCGGCGTTCCGGCCGATGAGCGGCGCGCGATGGGCGAGCCGGGTCCCCTCGGCCGTCGTCTCGCGCACGGATAGCAGCCGGTACGCCATCACGCGCTCGGACTTGCCCTTGAGCTCCAGCGGCTCGACCGGCTCGACCTCCACGTGGGAGCGAACCAGGTCATAGGTCGTCTCGCCGATCAGGATCTCATTGGGCGGCGCCGCCTGCTCGAGGCGGGCTGCGACGTTGACCGTGTCGCCCGTGGCGAGCTGCTGGTTGGCGGTGGGGTCGGTGTTGGCAACGACCTCACCCGTGTTGACGCCGGTCCGGTTGGCCAGCTCCACGCCGTAGAACGGCAGGAACTCTGCGTTGAGGCGGACGAGCTCCTGCTGCATCCCGTGCGCTGCCCGGACGGCTCGCAACGCGTCGTCCTCGCGGGCTCTGGGGATCCCGAACACGGCCATGATCGCGTCGCCGATGTACTTCTCGACGGTGCCGCCGTGGCGCTCGATCTGGGCTGCCATCTCGCCGAAGTAGCGCTTCTTGATCTCGTTCATCGCCTCCTGGTCGATCCGCTCGGTGAGCGCGGTCGAGCCCTTGAGGTCGACGAAGATGAACGTTGCCGGTTTGCGTACCTCCGCGGCCGGCAGGACGACGACGGGGATCTCGATCGCAACCGCCGCTGGCGTCAGAGCCGCCGCTGGCGTCGGGGCCGCCGCCGGTCCGCCCTGGAGCGCCGTCCCGCAGAACCCGCACAGCCGGAACTTGCCCGGGTTCTCCTCGCCACAGCTCGGGCAGCTGACGGTCTCGGGTGGCGCCAGGGACGTCCCGCAGAACCCGCACAGCCGGAACTTGCCCGGGTTCTCCTCCCCGCATGAAGGGCACAGGACGGCGTCCATGGTTGAGGAGTCTACGAGTTGCCGTCCAGAACCGGGCTGCCGGCATCGAAGCGGCGATCAGGCCTCGGCAGCCGCCCTCGGCAGCCCTTCCGTCTCGGGAGCCGGTGTCCGGAGTGCGCGCAGCGCCGAGCGGTCCATCGATGCCAGTCGCGGCAGATCCGGCTGGTTGGTGCGCATCAGCCGCTCGGTCAGCGTGGACAGGAGCAGCCTGGAGACCTCCGGCACCTCCATGACCGAACGCAGCGCCGCGGCCGGGACCACGAGCAGCGTGCTTGGCAGCGTCGTGACGCAATCGGCCGTCCGAGCGGTCCCGGTCAGGGCGGCGATCTCGCCGAAGAAGTCGCCGGTGCCCATGGAGGACAGGCCGCGGTACCCGCCGTCGGGTTCCGGAATGCCGGCGGCCGCCTCGCCGTCGAGGATGAAGTACGCGGCGGTGGCCTGGTCGCCCGTGGTCACGACCCGGGTCCCTTCGGGTACCTCGCGCACGACCGCATCGTGCAGGAATGTCGCGCGCTGCGCGTCGTTGAGGCGGCTGAAGGTGGCCAGGCGCCCAACCAGGCGGTCGAAGTCGGCCAGCGTCGCGGGTCGCTCCGCGGGTGCGCCCGCCGGGGCGGCCGCAGGCGCGCCCAGCGCGGTCGCGGCTCGACGCCACTCCGCCGCCGGCCGGCCGATGCCCGGCACGAACAGCGCCACGACACCCACCGCGCCCACGATCACCGATGCGAGGATCAGCAGCACGCGGACGTTGACCAGGTCCGCCAGCCCCGCCCCGGCCATCCCGGCCAGGAAGATGATGTCGCGCATCACGAACATCGACGAGAAGACCCGGCCGCGGAGCTCGCGTGGGGTGCTGCGCTGGAGCAGGGTCTGGCGCGCCACCGATGGGGGCGAGTTGAAGAAGCCGCTCACGATCACCCACACGATCGCGATCCAGATCGTCGGGGACAGCCCGTAGAACACACCGGCGATCCCCATCCCTACCGACCCGACGAACACCCACAGGCCGATCTGGAGCCGGGCCGCGTAGCGGGCCATGAACAGGCTGCCGACCACGAACCCGACCGAGGTCAGGCCCTCCTGGAGCCCGTATTCGAACTCGGTCGCGCGCAGCTCCCGGATCGCCATCGGCAGCAGCAGCACGTTCCACAGCCCGAAGGCGAAGAACACCGGGGCGCCGAGCAGGAACAGAGAGCGGATCATCGGCGTGTCGGCGATCGTGTGCACGCCGGTCTTGAGGTTGGCGATCACGACGCCGATCGACGTCTCCTCCTGGACATCCAGCTTGACCCGCACGGCGAGCAGGAAGATGCAGCCGGCCGAGAACAGGAAGGTCAGCGCATCGATCCAGAACGCGAACCGGATGTCGATGGAGGCCAGCAGCCCGGCCCCGGCGAATCCGATGGCCGTGGAACCGAACGAGGCGATCGAGAGGAACGCATTTGCGGCGGTCAGCTCCTCATCGGTCGCGATCTCCGGGATCAGGCTCTCGTACGCCGGATCGAAGAACTGCTTGACGCCCGCGTTGACAAGGATCGCGGCGAACAGCAGCCATACGTCGACGCCCAGCAGGAACGGGATCGACGCCACCACCACGGCCTGGGCGAGGTTGCTCGCGATCATCACCGAGCGCCGGTCGTAGCGGTCGACGAACACGCCAGCGATGAGGCCGACGATGAGGCTGGGCACCGCGGTCGCCATCAGCGTGACGCCGACCAGCAGCGATGACCCCGTCTTGTCGAACACGTAGATGGCCGCCGCGAGATCGGTCAGCGAGGATCCTGCGGTCGAGACCAGCTGCGCGACCCACAGGAGTGCGAAGTCCCGCTTTCGGAAGACCGCGGTCGAGGACACCTTCACGCCGAGCTGCGGGACGTCGCTCACCCAAGCCTCCCTCGCGGTCGCCCGATGTCCGTGAACACCGGACGAGACCCCTCCAGCCCCGGTCCCCCATGACGCCGGTGACCGTGGGCGGCACGGTTTCCGGACGCGAGGATTGGCGAGCAGTGTACGACCCTCAGAGGCCCAATTCGGCCACGCGCCCGCGTTGTCGGGGCAATGACACCCCACTGGCCCCGATGGTCGTTGCGGGCCAACCAGCCCGCGTCAGCGGATGCGGACGCCTTCCAGCGCCAGCAGCCCGCGCTTGACGTCCAGCGCCGCCTCGCGCCCGCCCCAGGCCGCCACCCCGTAACCACCCAGTGACCCGTCGCCGGCGATGACCCGGTGGCACGGGATCAGCAGGCTCACCGGGTTCCGGCCCACCGCTCCGCCGACTGCGCGGGCGGCGCCGGTCCGACCGATCCGACGCGCAACCTGGCCGTAGCCGACGACCTCGCCGCGCGGGATGACCCGGACGGCGTCGAGCACGAGGCGGTCCCAGGCGGACCGGTCCCGGAGATCGACCGGCACGTCGCCCAATGGGGCCGCCTCACCTGCGAGGAACGCCGTCACCAGGTCCCGGGTCTCGGCTGCCAGGCGCGCTGCAGGACCATCGATCGCCTGCTCGAGCGGGATCCGACGGTGGAACCCGCGCCTGGCCAACCCGGCGTCGAACCCCTCGGCCGGCAACATGAGCGCCAGGGCGACGATCCCGCTCACCCCAGCCGCGATCCGGGCGGGACCCCAGGGGCCGTCGGCGATCGAGAGCACGAGGTCGGTCGGGGACGAGGCGTGGGCGGAGGCCGAGGGGGGCATCATCGGTTCATTCGCCTGGGCATGGATGGATGGTTGCATGATCCGTGGATATGCCGCAGACTGCGCGAGCCATGTCGCACCTGCACGTCAGCTTCGACACCAAGAAGAAGCTTCGGCGGCCCTGCCGGAAGGCTCGGGCCCTGGGGCTCTGACGGCGCGCGAGCGACGAACCACGGAGCCTCCGGGACCGGAGGCGCCGAGGGGCCGCGGACACCAACAGCGGTGCCGCGGCCTTTGTGATTCTTCGGACCTCCGGATCCCGCGGCGCTCCCCGCGGAGGACGTTCCAAGATGCAGCTCCTGATCTACGGTCCGGGCCGGCTGGGCAGCGCGGTTGCCGAGGCCGCGACGGCAGCCGGCTGGCCGGGCGCCGTGATGATCGGCCGTCCGGTGGGCAGCGGCCCCCGGTCGTCCGGCCCCGCCGTGGACGCCGTGATCGACGCCTCGGCGGGGCCGTCCGTTGCCGACAACCTGGTTCATGCGCTGGCCGGCGGGAACCGTTCGTTCGTCCTTGCGACAACCGGCTGGGACGCCGATCTGCCGCGGGTCCGTGATCTGGTGCTCGCCCATGACGCTGTGGCCGTCGTGGCGCCCAACCTGTCGCTCGGTGCGGCGCTGTTCCTGCGCCTCGCCGGGGTGGCCGCCGGCTGGTACGCGACGGCGGGCGGCTTCGACCCCTCGATCGTGGAGTGGCACCGCCGCGCCAAGGCGGACCGGCCCAGCGGCACGGCTCGCGCCATCGCGCGCCGGATCGTCGCGGCCGATCCTCGCTGGGTCCTCCCGGCGCCGGCGCCGTCGGACCGCCCGGTCATCGAGATGGCCGGCATCCGGGCCGGCTCGGCGCCGGGCTCCCATCTGGTGACCTTTGACGGACGTGGTGAGTCCGTCGAGCTCCGGCTCACGGCGCGCGACCGGACCGCCTACGCCGACGGAGCCCTCGCGGCCGCGCGCTGGCTCACGCGCCACCCGCGCCAGCCCGGCCTGCATCCGTTCGATGCCGTGGTCGACGACCTCCTGTCCGTGCAACCAGCGCAACGCACCCCCATGCCGGCCTGACCGGACCCAACCAGAGGAGCTCCCCAATGACCGAGACGATCGGTATGACCGAGACCAACGCGACGACCCGGACGCGCGTAGCGCAGCACCCGCTCCCGTGGCTCCGAGGCGCGTTCACCGCGCTCGTGACCCCATTCACCGCCGACGGCGACGTGGACGAGGCGGCCTACCGCCGGCTGATCGCCTGGCAGATCCTGGCCGGGATCGACGGCCTGGTCCCGGTGGGCACGACCGGGGAGGCCCCGACCCTGTCCGGCCCCGAACGCGACCGCCTGATCGAGATCGCCGTGACCACGGCCGTCGAGCGGGCCGCTGACCGGCGCATCCCCGTGATCGCCGGCACGGGCACCAACGACACCCGGGCTTCGATCGAGGCCACCCGGCGCGCCGCCGCCCTGGGAGCGGACGCGGCCCTCGTCGTCACGCCCTACTACAACCGTCCCGACCAGCGGATGCTCGAGGCGCACTTCCGTGCCGTGGCCGATGAGGGCGGCCTCCCGATCGTCGTCTACAACGTGCCGTCGAGAACCGGCGCGAACGTCGAGGCCGACACGTTCCTGCGGCTGGCCGATCATCCGCGGGTCGTCGCCGTCAAGGAGGCGAGCGGCAACATCGAGCAGATCGCCGTCATCTGCCGCGACCGGCCGCGTGACGTTGCGGTCCTGGCCGGTGACGACGCCGCCACGATGGCCGTGCTCGCGATGGGCGGCGACGGGGTGGTCTCGGTGGTCAGCAACGAGATCCCGGGCGAGATGGCGGCCCTGGTCCGAGCGGCCCTGGCAGGGGACTGGCCGGCAGCCCGCCACGCCCACGAGCGATGGCTGCCGCTGTTCCGCGCCAACTTCCGTGGTGCGCCGAACCCGGTGCCGGTGAAGGCGGCCATGCGGGCGATGGGTCTGCTCGAGCGCGATATCCTGCGCCCGCCGCTGCTGCCGCTCGCCGATGAGCCCAGCCAGCGCCTGGCGTCGCTGCTCCGGACGCTGGGCCTGGTCGACGGCGGTGGACGGCAGCCGCCGGGGCGTGCGACGGCGGCCGCGGCAGGGGGACGGCCGGCCCGCCGCGGCCGGCGGGTCGCTCCATCGGGGGCGACGGCATGACGGCGCTGGATCCCGGTGTGTCCGCCATGCACCGGAACTCGATCCTCGACGACCTGGACGCCGGACGGCGTCGCGTCGCGTTCCCTGATCCCGCGGCACCCGGCGGCTGGCGGGTGGATCCGAAGACGAAGGCAGCCATCCTGGACTGCTTTCGCGATCGATCGACGCGGACCTGGGACCTTGCGGGCGCGCTCCAGTTCCGTGACCGGAACGGCCTTCCGCCCAAGCGCCTGCTCGACGGCCGTGACGCGGAGTCGGCCCTGGACGCCGGTCGTCCGTGGCGGATCGTGCCCGGCGGAACCAGCCTTCGAGCAGGTGTCCACCTCGGGCCCGGCGTCGTCGTGATGCCACCGTCGTTCGTCAACGTCGGGGCCTGGATCGGCGAGGACACGATGATCGACTCGCACGTGCTGGTCGGCTCCGGCGCCCAGATCGGCAGCCGCGTCCACCTCTCGGCAGGGGTGTCGATCGGTGGCGTGCTCGAGCCGGCCGGAGCGCGACCCGTGATCGTGGAGAATGGAGCCTTCATCGGCGCCGGCAGCCTGCTGCTCGAAGGGGTGTTGGTCGGGGCCGGCGCGGTGATCGGTGCGGGCGTCGTGCTCACCGGGACCTCCCGCCTGTACGATCTGGTGCGTGGGCAGGTGCTCACCGGGTTCCCCGATGCGCCACTCGTCGTCCCGCCCCGGGCGGTCGTGATCCCCGGGACGCGCTCCATCGGCGGTGCGTTCGCCGCTCGGCATGGGCTTGGCGCGCTGGTCGGGCTGCTGGTCAAGGATCGCGACGAGGGCACGGACGCCCGGGTCGCCCTGGAGGAAGCGCTGCGATGAGCACGGTCCGGGCCGCCGCGCCGCGAGTGCCGGAGGGAGCCCGCTCGCCGAGGCACCACCCGCCGGCCGCGCGCAATGAGATCCTGTGCCGGAACCGGTTGGCCGGCCACGACCCGATCGATCTGGCCGATCGCTTCGGCACCCCCTTCTATGCCTACGACCTCGATGTCATCGGGCGCCAGCTGGACGCGCTGCGAGCGGCACTGCCCCCTTCGTTCGATGTCGCCTACGCAGTCAAGGCCAACCCGAACCTCGCGATCCTCCGCCTCCTTGCGAGGCTGGGCATCGGCGCCGACGTGGCGTCGGGCGGCGAGCTGCGGCACGCGCTTCGAGCCGGCTTCGATCCCGGGCAGATCGTGATCACGGGTCCCGGCAAGCGCGACGACGAGCTCATCGCAGCCGTCGAGGCGGATGTCCGCGCGGTGACCGTCGAGTCGCCTGGCGAGCTCCGGCGGCTGGCCGGGATCGCGGAAGGCCTCGGCCGGCGACAGCCGGTCATCCTGCGAGCCGCCGTCCTCGAGCCGGCCAGCCACGAGCGCGGCCGCCTGCTGGGTGACGAGGGAACGGGCAAGTTCGGCATGGACGCCGCCGACCTGCAGGTGGCGGCCCGCGAGACCCTTGCGTCCGAATGGCTGGAGCCGCATGGGCTCCACGCCTTCGGCGCGTCCAACGTGCTCGACGCGGCCGCGCTCGCCGCCCACGTCGATGCAACCGTCGAGCTCGCGCGCGAGCTGGCGGCGACGGCCGGCTTCCGGCTGCGCCTGGTGGACGTCGGCGGCGGGCTCGGGATCCCCTACCGGGCGGACGAAGACGAGCTGGACCTGGCGGAGCTCGGCTCCCGGTTCGCCAGCACCGCCACCGCGCTCGACGCGAATCCCGCCACGCGCGAGACACGTGTCCTGGTGGAGCCCGGCCGCTTCCTGGTCGCCACCGCCGGTGCCTATGTCGCACGCGTCGTCGACCGGAAGACCATCCGCGGCCGCCCGGTGGCCATCCTCGACGGGGGGATCAATCACGTCCTGCGCCCGGTCCTCGTTGGCCAGGAGAACCGCGTTCGGTTGCTGACGGTGGGCGCGGGATCGTCGGACGTGGCCGACGCGGCACGAGCCACCGGGGGCGACGCTGCCGGGCAGGCACCGGTCACCGTCGCGGGGCCTCTGTGCACGGGGCTCGATGTGTTCGCGCAGGCCGCGCTCATGCCCGTCCCGGAGCCGGGTGATCTGATCGCGGTCCTGGACGTGGGTGCCTACGGCGCGACCGAGTCGATGCCCCTGTTCCTGTCGCATCCGATGCCGGCGGAGATCGCCCTGCACGACGGGCGAGCGTGGGTGGCCCGTCCGAGGGTCGAGCCCGAGACGTGGCTGGGCCTGCAGCATGCGGAGCCTCCCGAGGTCTGACGCCCGGCGATCGTGCATCGGGGACGGCCGCGGGCTGGCTTCGCCCGATGGGCATCCACGAGGCAGAATCGAAGGTGCCCATGTCGCCCCGCCGAGTCGATCGTCTTCGCCACCCACGCTTCCGGGGCGTCCGAACGCCGGTCGCCACGCCGAGGCAGAGCGTCGCGAGGCTGACCATCGTTGGGGGAGCGTCCGCTGTGCTGCTGGCGCCGCTGTGGCTCGCCACCACGCAGACGGAGGCAGGCCAGCAGATCGCGGATCTGATCCTGTACGGACGCATCCTCGCGGCGCCGTCCGTGCTCGGTGCGGCCCGCGACACCCTCGCGACCATCAGCATGGCGATGGGCGCGATGGCCGCGCTCGGCCTGGGGATCCTGGCGCTCACCCGCGGCGGGCCGGGCCTCCTGGCCGCCGTCGTGGTGGCGCTCGCCGGGGCAAACGGCACGACCCAGCTTCTCGAGGCCAACCTGGACCGTCCCAACCTGATCGGCGACGCCGCGTATGCGATCGGCAATAGCTTTCCCAGCGGACACGTGACCCTCGTCGGCTCGCTCGCCCTGGCCGCCGTGCTCGTGGCCCCCCGCTCCATCCGGACCCCGGTGGCGATCCTCGCGGCACTGGCCATGGCTGCCGTCGGCACCAGCACCATCGTGGCCGGCTGGCATCGTCTCGCCGACGTCGTGGGCGCGATCCTGATCGTGCTGGCGTGGACCGCGATCTCCACCGCGGCGCTGGCGCTCGTCCAGGGCTGGATGCCGAGACGGACCTGGCGGCGCGGGCTGGGCGGCGCGGCGACGGGTTCCGCAGCCTTCCTCGGCACCGCCGCCGTGCTCGCCGGTGCCCTCGGGCTGGCGGTCGCCCTGATCGGTTCGGGGCCGATCGCCGACTGGCCCTCCGCCGGGCCCGATCCATCCCGGACGTTCGTCGCGGCGGTCAGCATATCGGCCGGCGCCGCGTTCCTCGCCGTGGCGGCCTACGTCTGGGCGATGCGCGGGGTCGCCCTGGAGCTGCCACCGCCTCTGCCCTGAAGCCCAGCTCCACATGGAGCTGCTCGATGCGAACAGCAGCCACGCCGGCCCCGCCGGGCCGTCGAGCCGGGGTCATCGGCGGGTGGCCGTGGAACAGCGCGGCCATCGAGCTGGGGGCCGTCGACCAGGGGCCGGCGAGCTGGGGCCGACGAGCAGCGCGGCCGTGGGGACCGGCGTCCCGGATCGTGTGACGGGCGGCCCGGCTCGTTCGGGACTCGTGGCCCCGCCCGGCCCGATGGCCCGCGCTGCTATACTCCCCTGGAGTATGACGACGAGCGTTCCCGAGACCACCCAGCCCATCGAGATCGTCCTGCCCATCGAGGGCATGACCTGCGCCTCGTGCGTGAACCGCATCGAGCGCTTCCTCAACAAGACCCCGGGCGTCGCTCAGGCGGCGGTGAACCTCGCGACCGAGCGGGCGACAATTCACGTGGATCCCACGATCGCGGGCCGGGACGAGCTGGTCCAGGCGGTCGAAGCCGCCGGCTACGAGGTCAAGGCCGAGTCGCCGGTTGCCGATGCCTCGGCCGGTGCCCCGTCCCTCGAGGCTGAGATCACGGCCGACGATCTCGATCGGGAGCGGGCGCAACGCGTGACCCTCATCCAGTCGCTTGTGGCGATCGCCGCCGCCGCACTGTTCATGGTCCTGATGTTCGTACCCCAGACCGTGATCGCGATGGAGGACCTCAACAAGCTGATCCTGTGGCCGGCGACGATCATCCAGGTCTGGGCAGGGGGCCGCTTCTACCGTGCTGCCTGGCGGGCCGGCCGGCATGGTGGCGCGACCATGGATACGCTGGTCGCGGTGGGTACGAGCGCTGCCTGGGCGTACTCGGTGTTCGTGACCATGTGGCCCGACATCGTCCACGCGGCCGGTCTCCGTCCCGAGACGTACTTCGACTCGGCCACGATCATCATCGGCCTCATCCTGCTCGGGAAGTGGCTCGAGGCGCGGGCCAAGGGCCGGACGACCGGCGCCATCCGGCGCCTGGTCGGGCTGCAGGCGACCACCGCCCGGCGGCTTCGCAACGGTGTCGAGGAGGACGTGGAGCTCGCGATCGTCGTGCCCGGCGATCTGCTCCGGGTTCGTCCGGGTGACAAGGTGCCCGTGGACGGCGTGGTGGTCGAGGGTTCGTCCGCGGTCGACGAGTCGATGCTCACCGGCGAGCCGATCCCGGCCACGAAGACGACGGGCGATGAGGTCATCGGCGCCACCATCAACACGACCGGCTCGTTCGTCTTGCGGGCCACGCGCGTGGGGCGCGACACGGCGCTGGCACGCATCGTGGATCTCGTCCAGCGCGCCCAGGGCTCCAAGGCGCCGATCCAGCGGCTCGCCGATCAGGTCAGCGCCATCTTCGTGCCGGCGGTGCTGGCGATCGCGACGCTGACCTTCGTGCTCTGGTTCGTGCTCGGCCCCGAGCCCCGGGTCACCCTCGCCCTGACGGCGTTCATCGGGGTTGTCGTCATCGCCTGCCCGTGCGCCATGGGACTGGCCACACCGACCGCCATCATGGTCGGCACGGGCAAGGGCGCCGAGGCCGGAATCCTCGTGCGCGGTGGCGGGGCGCTGGAGACGGCCGGCCGCGTCGATACCGTGGTCATGGACAAGACCGGCACGCTGACGCTCGGCCGGCCCGCGGTCACCGCCATCGTCCCGGCGCCCGGCTTCAACCCCGAACAGGCGCTCGACCTCGCGGCATCGCTCGAGACCGGCTCGGAGCACCCCCTGGGCGAGGCGATCGTGCGCAAGGCACGCGAGACCGAGCTCGGGTTCGCGGCGGTGACCGCGTTCGAGGCGATCGTCGGGCGCGGCGTGCGCGGGACGATCGACGGATCGGCGGTCCTGGTGGGCAACCGCCGGCTCATGGACGAGGCCGGCGTCGACCTCGCCACGGTGGTGGAGCCGGCGCGTGCCGTGGCCGCTGATGGCGGCACGGTCGTCTTCGTGGCCCGCGACGGCGTGGCGGCCGGATGCATCGCGATCACCGATCCGGTCAAGGTCGAGGCGCGCGAGGCGGTGGCCGGGCTGCAGGCCGCGCGTCTCCACGTCTGGCTGCTCACGGGCGATGCGCGGGTGACCGCCGAGGCGGTGGCGCGCCAGGTCGGGATCCCCCAGGATCGGGTCATCGCCGACGTGCTGCCCGGTGACAAGGACGAGGCGATCGCGCGGCTGCAGGCAGCCGGCCACCGGGTCGTGATGGTGGGCGACGGGATCAACGACGCTCCGGCGCTGGCGCGCGCGGACCTGGGGGTGGCGATCGGGACGGGGGCGGACGTCGCGATCGAGGCCGCGGACGTCACCCTGGTGGGCGGCGACCCCCGGCTGGTGGCGTCAGCGATCGGGCTGTCGCGCGCCACGATCCGAGTGATCCGCCAGAACCTGTTCTGGGCGTTTGCCTACAACGTGCTGCTGATCCCGATCGCAATGGGAGCGCTCCAGCCCACCTTCGGGATCACGCTCAATCCCGCGATGGCCGCCGGCGCGATGGCGCTCTCGTCGGTCAGCGTGGTAAGCAACTCGCTCCGCCTGCGCGGTGTCGATGTCCGCCCGGGCGTCACCACGCAGCTCGCCCGCGGCCGGCTGGGCATCCTTCGTGACGGCGCATACCTCCTCGTCGTGGCCATCCTTGGGCTGGCGCTCGCCGGAGGTGTGCTGGCGGCCGACCGCGCCGTCGAAGCCTCGTTGCCGCACGTCTCGGTGGTCGCGGCGCCGTCGAACACGATCGTGCCCGCCACGATCAGGGTCACAGCGGGCACCTGGACGGTGATCGAGCTCCGCAACCAGGACACGGTCGTTCGCGAGTGGAAGGTCGACGGCGTGCCGAACCTCGATGTCGTCGCCCGGCCGGGCGAGACGGCCGACCTCCGGTTCGTGCTCAACGATCCGGCGACCTACCCGATCGTGACCTCGATCGGCGGGCACGACACCGCGGCCGGCACGCTGGTCGTCACGGCCCGCTGACCGCGACGCGAGCTCGGGCACGTAGACTCCGAGGATGCCCGACTCAGGTGCCGGTCCCTCTGCCCCCGTCGGGTCCGTGCCGCGAGACCGGATCTCCGTCCCGCGTGATCGGCGCGACCTGTCGGGCGACTTCGGTCACCGGATGCAGGTCGAGGTTCGCTTCGGTGACACCGACGCGATGGGCCACGCGAACAACGCCCGGTTCCTGACCTTCTGTGAGTCCGCGCGGCTCGCGTACTGGGAGGCGGCGACGGGTCAGCCCGTCGGTCTGCCCACCCACGGTGCCGAGGAGTCGATGATCCTGGCGGACATCCACGTCTCGTATCGATCACCGGCGTTCTTCGGGGAGCTGCTCACCGTCGAGACTCGGCTGGGCCGCATCGGGCGGACCTCGTTCACCCTCGAGCACCGGATCACGGCCGGCGAATCGCCGCGCGGCCACGCCCGGCTGGTGGCCACGGCCGGGGCCGTCCAGGTGCTCTACGACTACGCAACGGCAAGGCCGCGCCAGGTTCCCGACGAGGTCGTGTCACGTCTCGAGGCCTACGAGGGCCGTCCGCTCCGGAGCTGAGGCCGCGACCCGGATGGGCGCGCCTCGCCTGCCTACGCCTCGAAGCGGCGGAAGATCGCGACCGCGTTCTGTCCCCCGAACCCGAAGCCGTTGACGGCGACCGTGTCGACCTTGGCCCTGCGCGCCACCAGCGGCACGTAGTCGAGGTCGCATTCGGGATCGGGCTCGTGGAGGTTTGCGGTCGGCGAGATCACGCCGTCCCGGATGCCGCCCAGGGCGGCCAGCGCCGACGCGATGCCCGCGGCCCCCACCAGGTGACCGATCATCGACTTGGGCGAGCTGATCGCCCGGGTCGCAGCCGCCGAGCCGTAGGCGGCCTTGATCGCCCGTGTCTCGGTCGAATCGTTGAGCGAGGTCGACGTCCCGTGGGCGACGATCCAGTCGATCTCGTCGGGCGCCACGCCGGCGTTGCGCAGGGCGTTGGTCATCGCCCGGGTCTGGCCGCGACCCGATGGGTCCGGCGCCGAGATGTGGAACGCATCGGCGGTCAGCGCCCCGCCAATGACCTCGGCGATCGGCGTGGCCCCGCGGGCGAGCGCATGCTCGGCCGACTCGACCACGACGACACCCGCCCCTTCGCCCAGCACGAACCCGTCCCGCGTGCGGTCGAACGGCCGTGACGCGGTCTCGGGCGAATCGTTGCGCTTGGACAGCGCGCCCATGTTGGACAGGGCGGCAACGCCCATCGGGACGACGGGCGCCTCCGAGCCGCCCGCAAGGACCACGTCGCACTCGCCGGTCGCGATCAGCCGGAGGGCGTCCTGGAACGCGATCACCGATGTCGCGCATGCGGCGACCTGGGTCATGACGGGTCCGGTCAGCCGATACTCCATCGACAGCAGGCAGCCCGCCATCGACCCCGAGAGGGCAGGGACGGCGAACGGGGACACGAACCGCGGGCCCTTCTGGTCGTGGACGTGCGTGCCCTCGATGATCGCCTCGATGCCGCCGCCGCCGGTGTTGACGACCACCGCGACGCGATCGCGCTCATCCTCGGTCATCGACGCGAAGTCGATCCCTGACGACGCCACGGCCTCCTTGCCGGCACCCATCGCAAGGTGGATGAACCGGCTCATCCGGCGCGCCATCTTGGCATCCATCGCGCTCGCGGGATCGTAATCGACAACCTCGGCCGCGATCCTGACCTCGAACTCGGACGCATCGAACGACCGGATCAGGCGGGTGCCCGTCACGGCCTTCTGGAGATTGCCCCAGTAGGTCTCGAAGTCGTTGCCGATCGGCATCACCGCGCCCAGCCCGGTGACGACAGCACGGCGCGCGAGGTCAGCTGAGGGCACGATCACCCCTTTCGTTCGACTGCCGTGGGCAACACCGGGACGGCGGGATTGTACGTTGCGCCGCCGTCTGCCCGGAGGGAGGAGTCACGCCCTCGCCGGCCATCGGCGGAGGCGACATGGCGGTCTGTCCGATGGGGGGGCCGAGTCGATGCTCCCGTGAGCCATCGGCACGATGGTCTCAGCGGCCGTCCCAGCGCTTGAAGATGACCGCCGCATTGTGGCCGCCGAGACCGATGCTGTTGGACAGCGCGTAGCGCACGCGCATCCCGATCGCCTCGCTCGACACCCAGACGTCGGCCTCGGGGTCGAACTCGCGGTAGTTGATGGTCGGCGGCACGCACTGCTCGGTGACCGTCATCACGGTTGCGAACGCCTCGAATGCCCCGGCCGCCCCCATCATGTGGCCGGTCATCGACTTGGTGCCGCTGATGGCCAGCGACCGGCGATTGGCAGCGGCCCGGTCCCCGAACACGGTCCAGATCGCCTCGGCCTCGCGCTTGTCGCCCAGTGGCGTCGAGGTCCCGTGCGGGTTGATCACGTCGACCTCGTCGGCCGGCACGCCGCGTCGTTCGAGGGCCGCGCGCATGGCACGCGACGACCCCGATCCGTGCTCGACCGGCTGGATCATGTCCCAGCCGTCGGCCGCGGAGCCGTAGCCCACGACCTCGGCGTAGATCCGGGCACCACGGGCCTGAGCGAGCTCCAGGTCCTCGAGGATGAGCGCGCCGGCGCCCTCGCCCAGGACGAAACCGTCCCGGCTGCGGTCGAACGGGCGGCTCACGTCGGACAGCGGCTCGCCCGGCCGCGGCGACCCGAGACCACGCATGTTCCCGAAGCCCGCATGCGCCACCTCGAGCAGGGGCATCTCCGACGATCCCGCGATCACCGTGTGCACGTCGCCCCGACGGATCAGCTCGGCGCCTTCGCCGACGCAGTTGGTGCCCGTGGAGCAGGCGGTGACGACGCACAGGTTGTGGCCGATGGCGCCGGTCTCGATCGCGATCATGCCCGAGGTGGAGTCCACCAGTGCGTTGGCGATGAAGGTCGGGGCCACGCGGGCCGGGCCCTTCTGACGAAGCACGCCCCAGTTCTCGATCATCAGCGTCTGGCCGCCGGCGCCGGTCCCGAACACGACGCCGATCTCCTCGCGGTTCGCGTCCGTGATCTCGAGCCCCGCATCGGCCACGGCCTGCTTGGCCGCGGCCACGCCATACCACATCGCGGGCTCGCTACGGCGGACGGCCTTGGCGTCCATCCACTGCGACGGGTCGAAGTCCTTGACCTCACCGCCCGCCCGATGGGTGTACGGGCTGGTATCGAACTTGGTGATCTCGCCCAGGCCCGACACGCCGTTCATGAGGTTCGCCCAGACGGTGTCCTTGTCGTTGCCGATCGAGCTGATGACGCCGAGGCCGGTTACGACGACACGGCGGCTGAAATCAGGTTGGCGCACGGGATCCTCTCGGTGTGCTGTCTCGCGGCCGGCTAGACCGCGGTTTCGGATGCGGCGTCCATCGCCGCCGCATCCGCGAATGGGATGGCGAGCCGATCGGCCGCCGCCGCGTCGTCCAGGGAGAGCGCGTCGGCATCCGGAACGATCCGCCGGATCAGGCCGGTGAGGACGCGACCGGGGCCGATCTCGATGAACGTGGTGACGCCGGCGGCACGCATCGCCTGAACGGCGCCGACCCAGTCGACGCCGGTGGTCAGGTGCTCCACGAGCTCGGCACGGCATGCCTCCGCGGTCGTGATCGCGCGGGCGTCGGCGTTGGCGAGCAGCGGCGGATGCGGATCGCGGAACGCGATGCCGGACAAGACCATCCGCATGTCGTCGGCGGCCTGGGCCATCAGCGGCGAGTGGGCAGCGACCGAGACGGCGAGCAGCTGCGCGCGCCGGGCGCCGAGTGCCCTGGCGATGTCCAGCGAAGCCTCGACGGCCGGGCGCTCGCCGGAGACGACGACCTGGCCCGGCGAGTTGCGGTTGGCGATGCCGAACACGCCCCCGCGCGAGGCCTGCTCCACGAACTCCGGCAGCCGCGAGTCGTCGAGGCCGATGATCGCCGCCATCCGTCCCTCGCGATCCGAGCCGGACGCCTGCATCCGCTCGCCGCGGGTCCGGACGAGGCGGGCGGCGTCCGCGAGGTCCAGCGCTCTCGCCGCGACGAGGGCGCTGTACTGGCCCATCGAGTGCCCGGCGGCGAAGGCCGGCTCGGGGACGTCGACGTCGAGATCCGCCCACGCGCGACGTACGGCCTCGAGATAGGCAATCGAGGTGGCGAGCAGGGCCGGCTGGGCGTTCTCCGTCAGGTTGAGGCGATCCTCGGGCCCGTCCCAGGCCACGCGGGACAGTGGCTCCCCGAGGGCGTCGTCGACCGCGCGGAACACATCCGCGGCGACGGGCGATGATTCGGCGAGGGCCCGGCCCATGCCGAGGTACTGGCTGCCCTGACCCGGGAACACGAGGGCGATCTGGCTCATTGGCTGGAGCGTAGACGGCGGCGGGCTCGCTTCGCGCCAGATGCGTGCACGGTTGCAGGAATCGATGGCCGGACCTACGCTCGGGGGATGGAGGATGACGTCGTGACTGCCCCGGAGCGGCCGGCCCCACCGCGCCCGAGATCCCGCCGCCTGCGCTCGAGCGACCCGGCCGCCGGGCCCGACCTGCCCGAGGGACTCGTGCGGCGACGCAGGCGTGGAGCGTCGAGTCGGGCCATCGCCCGGATGTTCGAGGCGGACCTGTCCGCGCCGGTCGTGGCCGCCGGCACCCGTCTGCAGAACGTGCGCCAGATCTCGGAGCGGGTGGCGATGGGCCGGGCCCTGTGGCGCGAGCTCGTTGTCGGGTTCGCGTCGCAGCTGGGCGAGCTCAACCTGGGCTTCACCCAGCTGGCCGCTCTGTACGTGCTTGCCGAGGGAGCCACGACCACCGTGGCCGACCTCGCCGACACGATCGGACGCTCACCCTCGGCTACGTCGCGGCTGATCGACGGCCTGGTCAGGCGCCGGCTGGTCGAGCGCCGCAGGGAGGAGGACGACGGCCGCCAGCGGTCCGTCTGGCTGACGCCGCGTGGGCATGCCGTGCTCAGAATCGTTGACCGCGCCCGAGCCGAGCAGTTCCTGGCGGCGATGCGTCCCATGCCACGTGGTGAACGGGCCCTGATCGCCATGGGGGTGGCCGCGCTGGCGACGCATGCGATCAGCCGGAGGGGAAGGCTGGTCCGCGGCACCGCCTGAAGGTCGCCTGGCCCACAGGTTCCGTGGGGGGAACGACGACCGGGGGACAATGGCAGAACAGGCCAGTCAGGAGGGAGCCCCCGTGGATCAAGCTCACGTTCGGGACGTCGAGTTCATGCTCAAGCACCGCCACGCCGACGGTACCTACGTGGAGATGCGGCAGGAGCGTGCCCACCACGCGGCGGCCGACCACGACCCCGAGCGGTCCTGGGCGCTGCGGCGGATCTTCCGGTGTACGACCTGCGACGAGGCCGTGACCCTCGTGCCGGGCACCGAGGGAGAACCCGTCGAGCCGCGCTGAGGGCCGCGTCCTCGTCTGCTGCCGTCGACCGGGCGCCCGCGCTCAGGCGCAGTAGGTCGCAACGACGTCGTACAGGACGGGCAGGCCCCAGCGGAGGGCCTCGATGCCAACCCGCTCGTCCACGCCGTGGAAGCGCTCCAGGAAGCGCTCTCCGGGGTCAAGGCGGAGTGGCGAGAAGCCGTAGCTCGGGACGCCCAGCCGGATCAGGTGCTTGGCGTCGGTCGCGAACGGGGCCATCACCGGGACGGGGATGCCCTCGGGGTCGTGGGCGCGAATCGTGGCGGCCAGCAAGTCATACAGCTCGCCGCCAGCAGCCGCCTCGACGGGCGCCGCGCCGTGCGAGTGCTCCACCGTGCAATTCGCCGCGAGATCGCCGAGGCGGGCCAGGATCTCCTCGCGTACGTCGCCCTCGGTCGTGCCGGGGAGCGTCCGGCAGTCGATCTCGATCAACGCCTCGCCTGGGATGACGTTGTACTTGATCCCGGCATGGATCACGTCAGGGCTGATGGTGTCCCGTACGAGTGCCCGAACGGCCCGCGCGTACATCGGATCGCACAGCGACTGCAGCGCGGCCTCGGCACGCCGGGGGTCGTCGCCGCCGATCGCGGCCACCAGCCGGGCCTGATCCTCGGGGAGCGACGCGGCGATCTCGTCGAGCAGGCGCCGGACGGGACCGGTGACGTTCGGCTCTCCCGGCCGCGCCAGCCGGGTGACCGCCTCCGCAGCCATGACCGCGGCGTTGTCGTCACGGGGCATCGATCCGTGACCCCACGTCCCGGTGACCCGGATCCGGTAGATCTCGAAACCCTTCTCGGCCACCTGGATGGGGTAGAAGCGGCGGCCGCCGAGGTCGACGGAGACACCTCCTGCCTCGTTCAGCGCGCCGGCCGCGCGCACGGCCTCCGGCCGGTTCTCGACCAGCCATCCCGCCCCCTGCCAGCCACCAGCCTCCTCGTCCGAGGTGCACGCGAACAACACGTCGCGCCGAAGGCCCGGGATCGGGTCCACGGCCGGGTCGACGCCGGCAGCCCGGGCCCGCCCGGCCAGCAGGCCGAGCACCGCGACCTCCATCGCGACCATCGACTTCATGTCGACCGCGCCCCGCCCCCAGACATAGCCGTCCGCCACCTCCGCCGCGAAGGGTGGGTGGGTCCAACGCACGGGATCAGCCGGCACGACGTCGTGATGTGAGAGCAGGAGCAGTGGATCGCCACCGGTGCCGTCTCCCCGGAGCCGGGCGACGACCGTGCCCCGGCCCGCGAACGGCTCCATCACCTCAGGGGCCAGACCGGCCGCCCGCAGCTCATCGGCGACCCGGCGCGCGGCCGCGAGCTCGGGTCCGGGCGGATCGGGCGGGTTGATCGATGGGATCCGGATCAGGTCACGGAGGAATGCGATCAGCCGGTCATGGGTCGCGGCCCAGGCGGCCGGATCGAGAGTCTGCGAGGGCAGCGAGCCCGGCCTTGGACGGCGGTCGTGCCCGGACGGCGGCGGTGGCTCGGTCACGATCAGGCGGGCGGCGTGACGATCAGGGCTTCGATGATCCCGAGACCGAACCCGATCACGACGATGAGCACGACCATCGCGATCAGGATGCGGAGGTAGTAGCGCTCGCGGCGGAGCGTGTCGGGCAGGTCCGGATCGGCCCCGCCCGCGATGTACGGCTGCCCGAGCCCGCGCCGCCGCGCATGCTCGTTGCGCACGGCGTCGTACTGCTCCGGGTCGGGCGGCAGGGGCGATGGGGCGTGTGGCGTCTCGGTCACGGACCCATGATGCCCCACCCGGCGGCCACACGGCGGCACGGTCCGGCGAGCGCCGCGATGGTCGAGCGTGATGCCACCGACACGCGCGCGCTCGCTGGCCGGGCGCCCCTGCGAGGCGCGATGCGTCACGCTCGAGCCGGCGAAACGGAGTCGCCCGCGAAACGGAGGTCGTGATGCCACAGCGAGCCTGGTCCGACAGGCGGGAGCGTCAGTACGAGCACATCAGGGGCGGCCTGGTGGAACAGGGCCGTGGCGAGGATCTGGCCGAGGAGATTGCCGCCCGGACCGTGAACAAGGAGCGCGCGCGGGCCGGCGAGGCACGGACGAGCAGCCGCGAGTCTCGCCGCTCGGTGGCGTCATCGCGCCGTGGCGGGCGCCGCTCGCACCGTGGTCCGGGCGGCCGGACCCGCGACCAGTTGTATCAGGAGGCACGCAAGCGGGACATCCCTGGACGCTCGAAGATGACCAAGGCGGAGCTCGAGCGCGCCGTGGGTCGCTAGGCGCGGTGGGTATCGACCTGTCGCTCGCGGGCCAGCTGGAGGCGCTGCTCCGCCTCGCCCTGGCCGTCATCGCCGGTGGCGTCATCGGCTACGACCGCGCCCAGATGGACAAGCCCGCGGACATTCGCACCTTCGCGCTCGTCGCGCTCGGAAGCGCGACCTTCACGCTGGCGGGGATCCTCGCCTTCGCCGCGGGCCAGGGGGCTTCGCGCGTCGCCGCCCAGATCGTGACCGGCATCGGCTTCCTGGGTGCCGGCTCGATCATCCACCACCGCGACGACGTCACCGGTCTCACGACCGCCGCCGCGGTGTGGAGCGTCGCGGCCGTGGGCATGGCCTTCGGGGCCGGGCTCTACGTGCTCGGCCTCGGCGGGGCCGTCGTGATCCTCGTGCTGGTGCGCTGGCGGGGCCTGGAGCAAGCCGCGAAGTCAGGGGGCGAGCCACAGGGTCAGGCTGGGCGAAGGTCAGGCTGAGCGCCGGCGTCGCGGTGCGGCTCTCGATGGCTGCGACCTGGACCCGCGGCGTTCGCTGCCTCGAGCCATCTGGTCGGGGTCGCGACCTCCCTCGCCACGTCTGGCGAGCTGCTCGAACTCGGCGCGGCGACGCTCCAGCGCCTCGTCCGTCTCGTCGTCGATCTCGAGGAAGTCGTTGCGTGCCTCGTGGACCGCACGGATCAGCTCGTCGAGCTTCAGCTGGGTTGCCTCGGCCTCGCGGTTGGTGGTGTTCTGGATGACGAACACCATCCAGAAGGTCGCCACCGTGGTGGTCGTGTTGATGACGAGCTGCCACGTGTCGGAGAACCCGAAGATCGGGCCGGACAGCGCCCACATGATGACCAGCCCAACCGAGGCCAGCAGGGCCGGCAGCGAGCCCAGCGCCTTCGCCATCCGGCGGGCCGCGAGACGGAACCGCTCGGAAGGGGCGGTCTTCGCCGGGGTCTCCCGTTCGTCAGCGGGTGTCGTGGACCGGTTCGCTCGTGGTCGGCCGATGTTGCGGGATCGGGTCATTGCGCAGCATCCCACGCTGGATCGCCGCTCCGGCCGGCCTGGGGGCGGGCGCCGGCGACGCGTTGCCACGCTACGGCTGGAGGCGTGACGCCCGCATGTTCACGGCGGCCGGCCACGTGGCGCCGCCGCGACAATCGCGCGATTCCCGGTGGTCCATTCCTTGTCGAGGAGGCAGCGGAGGCGCTCAGGCCGCGTCGAACCGCCGCTGCAGCCGGTCGCGGTCCGTCTCGCCGGCTGCCAGCGCGAGGCGGAGCAGGGTGCGTGCCTTCCACGGCTGAAGATCGCTGGCCGCAACCCAGCCTCGCGAGACGAGCGCCGGGACGGGCGGGACCCGGCCCGATCCCACGCGGGAGGCCTGACACACGACGACCCCGGCCGAGGCGGCCCGTTCGAGTGCCTCGACCTCGCCTGGCGTCGGGTAGCCGGCGCCCGTTCCGGCACTCACGATCCCGCCCGCGCCGGCCGCCACGGCGGCATCGACCAGCACACCGTCGGCGCCCTGGTATGAGATCACGACGTCGACGCGTGGCAGCGCCCGCAGATCGACGCCGGCGAACCGGCCGCGAAGGTCGGCCGCCCGACCTGGACGATGGGCGATGACGACCCGCCCGTCCCCGTCGATCCAGCCCAGCGGGCCCGAGGCGCCGTCGGCGAACGCACCGGTTCGCAGGGTGTTGGCCTTGACCACGTCCCGCGCCCCGTGGATGGTGTCGTCGAGGACGACCAGCACCCCGAGCGCGCGGGCCGCGGGATCGGCGGCCACGCGGACCGCGTTGAGCAGGTTGAGGGGACCGTCGGCCGACAGGCCCGACGCGGGCCGCATGGCTCCGGTGAGGACGATGGGCCTGTCGGTGGCGACCGCGAGATGGAGCAGCCAGGCCGTCTCGTCGAGCGTGTTCGTGCCGTGGGTGATCACCACCCCGTCGGCCTCGCCTTCGACAAGGCCGATCACCGCGGATCGGAGGTCGGCGAGGTCATCGTCGGTCATGGCGTGGGCGCGCAGCCGCCGGAACGGGACCTCGGTCACGTCTGCGATCCTGGCCAGCTCCGGAACCGATCCCACCAGCGCACCCGGCGCAAGGCGGTTGCCCGTCTCTAGGTAGGCCGCGAGGTCCAGCCTGTCGACACCCAGCGAATCGATGGTGCCACCGGTGGTGACGACGGCGACGCGAGACGGGCTCATGCGATCGTGACCGCCCCGGTCTCGATGGTCTCCGACCGGTCTGCCCCAACGACCTCGCGGGGGCCGGCATCGATCTGCTCGTCGGGCTGCCAGTGCGGCGCCGTAACCGGTGGCGCGTACGCAGCCATGCGGGCGATGAGGCGCCGGATCCGAAGGCCCTCGATCGGGCCCAGCGCGTAGAGCGGCATCCGTTTGAGCCACACCTCGCTGCCCAGGCTGACTGCGTCCGCGCCCGCCCAGATGTACTCGCGGCAGTCGTCGAAGTCGCGGATGCCTCCGTTGGCGATGATCGGCAGCCGGATGCCCGCCTCGCGAAGCTCGGCCACGACTCGCAGCCCGATCGGCTTGATGGCCCGTCCCGAGATCGCCCCGAACCGGTTCTTGAGCCATGGCTCGCCGGTCTCGGGATCCAGCCGGAGGCCCTTGACGGTGTTGATCGCCGTGATCCCGGCGCATCCGGCGCGCTGGGCGAGCCGCGCCTGCCACACGTAGTCCTCGTCAGGTGAGACCTTGAGGATGACGGGGTGGCGGCTGCGGGGCACCGCGCGCGTCAGGCTGTCCTCGAGGATCTCGCCGAACGGGAAGTTGACGTTGTGGCATGAGGCGTTGAGCTCGACCGCGGCGATCTGGCCGGGTGCCACCCGTTCGTTGACGGTCTCGATCAGCTGCTCGATCTCATCGGCGCTGAAGCCACCCACCGAGATGATCCGGTTGAGCGTGTCCGTCCTCGCGAAGTACTCGTCGAAGTAGCGTTCGATGCCGATGTTCGACCAGCCGAACGCGTTGATCCAGCCCGCGTCGACCTTGCGCAGCGCGCGTCCGTAGAGCCGAAGCATCTCCGGCACCTCGGTCGGGCCCCAGTCCTCGCGCAGCGTGAAGTGACCCTCGCGCGGACCGAGGGTCATCGTCCGGGTCGTGACGGCGCCGAAGCGCTCGAGCGGCACCCACTGGGCGATGGGGCTCAGCCCGTACAGGATCAGCTTCTGCCGGGACGCACCGTAGCCAAGCAGGCTGGCCGAGGTGACGAGACGGTTCCGCAGCCGGATCCCGTTTAGGTCGATGGCGGGCACAGGCCAAGTATGCCCGCCCGACGTGCGCCGGTCCGGTCAGTCGCCTGGCGCGAGCGGCCCCTGGAGCTCGAGGACATCCGGGATCGGCGTGTATCCGAGGGCGAGGTTGACCGCGCGCATCGGCGCATTCTCCACGTCGTTGCCGGTCTCGATCGCCTCCAACCCGTGGCCGATCGCCCAGGCGATCGTGGCCTGCTTGAGGGCGGTCGCCACCCCGCGGCCACGGAATGCGGGTCGGACGGCCGTCATGTCGTTGTACGCGAGCACCCGGCTGCCCGGTGCGAAGATCAGGCTCGCGTACCCGACCACGTGGCCGGAGCCCTCGTCGACCGCGACCAGGAACCCATCCTTCGGGATGCCGACCCGGTCCACGTCTCGGGCCGTGAACGCCTCGAGCGAGCCCGGGTCGAGCGGCTCGCCGCTGGTGGGGATGTCGGGGAAGGCCTCGACGGCGGCGAGGTGCACGCCGGGAACCAGGTCGGGGCGCTCGGCGAGCGAGGTCAGACGGATGCCCGCGGGCGCCCCGACCGCTGGCGGCTCCAGGCCGCGGAGGTCCAGCCGGACCATCTTGGCGCGTCCTGCCACCCTGAAGCCGCGCTTGGTCAGGAAGCGCACGCCCCCGGCATGGGCCGCGGAGACCTCGATCTCGAAGCCGGTCTTGCCCGCCGCCCGGGCCACGTCGCTGGCCGCCCGGTACAGCGCCGTGCCGATGCCCCGGTTGCGCACCGCCGGCAGCACCCAGATGCCGATCCAGTAACGTGCGTACGCCGGCGGGAACATCCACACTCTCCCGGTGCTGGCCGTGGCCACCGGATCCTCGTCCACCTCCACCAGGAAGCGGGTGACCTCACCCGGATACGTAGCGGACTCCCAGTGGACCTGGTCGAGCGACTCGGGGTTGTCGGGCGTGACGGCGGTCCGGATGCGCGCGTGGGCCTCGAGGCTTGCGTCATCACCATCGTCGATGCCCCGGAGGATGAAGGTCATCCGTGGCTCACCAGCGGCTCGGCGACCTCGTTGGCGATGGCCGTGAGGCCGTCTGGCGCGTCGCCGGCCGGCAGTCCCAGGATCACGTGGTTGGCACCGGCGCGGACGAAGGCGCGTGACGTCTCAAGCGCGGCGCGCCGCGACGCAGCGGTTGATCCGCACGACAGCTGCGCCGCGAACGTGAATGCGGCGGGATCGCGACCCTCGATCTCGAGCGCCCGACAGATCTCGTCCCGCTTCAGGGAGAAGTAGGCGACGTCGCCGGGACGGTTGCCGGGCAGGGGCCATCCCGCCGCGTAGCGCGCGGCCAGGGCGATGCCGCGTCGCTTCTGGCCTCCCAGCCAGATGGGCGGCCCGCCGGGCCGGACCGGCGGCGGCTCGTTGGTCGCAGCCCGGAGCGGAAAGAACGGATCGTCCAGCGTGACGCCCGGCGGCCGGCGAGCCTCCTCGGAGAACAGCGCCGTCAACACCCGCAGCGCGCTCTCGTAACGGTCGTAGCGCTCCGGCAAGGCAGGGAGGGGGATGCCGAAGGCATCGTGCTCGCCCTCGTGCCAGCCCGCGCCCACCCCGAGCACGAACCGGCCACCTGTCACGTGGTCCAGGACCGTGGCCGACTTGGCCAGCACGGCCGGATGGCGGAAGGTGTTGGAGAGGACCGCGATCCCGACCCACCTGCCGGGTAGCCGGCGGGCCAGCGCTGCCGCCATCGTGAGCGACTCGAACGCCGGCCCCTGACGCTCGCGGCTCGCGTCGGACAGGTGGTCGCTCATCCAGCCCGCGGCGAATGCCGGCAGCGTGCCCGCCAGCGCCCAGGTGTCGTCGATGCGGTGCCAGTCCAGGCCGGCGGAGTCGGTGGCGGAGATGCGGAACCCGACCGGGCCGGGACGCAGCTCCTGGGTCGTGCCCTGGGTCATGGCCGGCCGACCCGGGCGGAATGCCGGCTCACGACACGGGCTGGGTAGGGGCCGCCGTTCGCCCGGCCAGCGCCGTCTGCAGCTGGCTGCCGCTCGTGATCGCACCTTCCGAGGCCGACGACACGAGCGCGGCGTACTTGGCCATGGCGCCGCTGGTGTAGCGGGGCGCGGGTGGCGTCCAGCGCGCCTGCCGGGCTGCCAGCACCTCGTCCGGGACCTCGAGGTTCAGCTCGTGGGCGTCGACGTCGATCACGATCGAGTCGCCCTCCTCGACAAGGGCGATCGGACCGCCCACCGCCGCCTCGGGGGCCACGTGACCCAGCATCAGGCCATGGGTCCCGCCCGAGAACCGGCCGTCGGTCAGCAGGGCCACTGACTCGCCCAGGCCTTCGCCCACGAGCGCCCCCGTCACGGACAGCATCTCCTGCATCCCCGGCCCCCCGACCGGGCCCTCGTACCGGATCACGACCACGTCGCCCTCGTGGATCCGGCGCTCGCGAACCGCCTCGTAGCAGGCGTTCTCCGAGTCGAACACCCGGGCCGGTCCGCGGTGGAACCGGCGCTCGTGGCCGGCCAGCTTCACGATCGAGCCCTCCGGCGCCAGGCTGCCGAACAGGATCGCGTGGCCACCGGTCTCCTTGATCGGGTGCTCGATCGGGTGCACCACCTGCTGACCCGGCGTCTCGACCACCTCGGATGCGATCTTCGCGATCGTCCGACCGTCCACCGTCCGCTCATCGCCGTGGAGCAGGCCACGCTTCATGAGCTCCCGCATGACGAGCGCCACGCCGCCGGCGTCGTACATGTCCGCCGCCGCGTACCGCCCGCCGGGCCGCATATCGGCGAGCAGCGGCGTCCGGTCGATCACCGTTGCGAAGTCGCGCAGCGTGAACGGGAGCCCGAAGTCGGCTGCGATCGCGGGCAGGTGGAGCGCGGCATTGGTGCTGCCGCCGGTGGCGGAAACGGAGGCAACCGCATTCTCGAGCGAGCCCCGGGTGAGGATCGACCGCGGTCGGATGTCGTGGTGGACCAGGGTCATCACCAGCTCGCCGCAGCGCCGCGCCGCCTCCTCCTTCGTCGGGTCCTCCGCGGGGATCCCGTTGAGCCCGGCCGGCGACAGGCCAAGGAACTCGAGCACCGTGGACATCGTGTTGGCCGTGAACTGTCCACCGCAGGCTCCCGCACCGGGGCAGGCGCCATTCTCGGCCTCGTACAGGTCCTCGAGCGTGATCTTGCCCGCCCGGTAGGCACCGATCGCCTCGAACACCGTGACCACGTCGGCGGGCTTGCCCTTGTAGCTGCCCGGGTAGATCGTGCCGTTGTAGAGGACGAGCCCCGGGATGTCGAGACGGCCCAGGGCCATCGCCCCGGCCGGGATCGTCTTGTCGCAGCCGACCAGCACGACCAGGCCGTCGAACAGGTGCCCCCGGGCGACCAGCTCGATCGAGTCGGCGATCACCTCGCGGCTCACGAGCGAGGCCTTCATGCCCTCGCTGCCCATCGACACACCGTCCGAGATCGAGATCGTGTTGAACTCCATCGGTGTGCCGCCGGCCGATCGGATGCCCTCCTTGACGAGCTCGGCCAGCCGGCGCTGGTTTAGGTTGCAGGGCATGGTCTCGATCCACGACGTGGCGACACCGATCAGGGGCTGGGCGAGATCGTCGTCGGTGAACCCGACCGCCTTGAGCATCGCGCGCGCCGCCGCCCTGTCCGGCCCGTCGGTCAGCGCGTGGCTGTTTCGCTTGCCGGGATCGGTCGGGCGACCATAGGGAAGGGCATGATCGGCGGGCATCGGACGGTCCTCGCGCGCGGCTGCGGGTAGATCGAACAAGGGTACGGCCACGCCACCGATCTTGTGGCGGCCGCCACCGGCTCGTATGCTCGGATGACGGCGCCGAGCGGCGCCCCAACGTTGGTGAGGACTGGATGGACACCAAGACGAAGCTCCTCGGCCAGGTTCCGCTGTTTGCGCGCCTGAGCGGCGGGGCCCTCGAACGGGTGGCATCGCTCGCTGACGAGATCGACGTGGCCGCGGGCACGGCGCTGACGCGCGAGGGTGGGACCGCGGCTGAGTTCTTCGTCATCGTCGACGGGACGGTCGAGGTCAGTCGCGACGGGGTGGTGCTGAACACGCTGGGTCCCGGCGATTTCCTGGGCGAGATTGCGCTGATCGACGGCGGGCCGCGGACGGCGACGGCGAGGACGACCAGCCCCGCCCGCCTGCTGGTCCTCGCCAGCCGGGAGTTCCACACCCTGGTTGCCGATGAGCCTGACGTCCGGATGTGCGTGCTTCAGGCGCTGGCCGAGCGCGTTCGCAGGCTCGACGCCGACGCCACCTGATTGACGGTCGTCTGCTGGCCGCTTCGCGTCAGCGACGCCTAGGCCCAGGACCTCGATCGCGAGCGGTGCGGCGGGATGCCGGGAAAGCGGACGCGGTCAGGTCCCGGTCAGCGGGCCGCCCGCCCACAATTCCACCCGGCCACGAAGGATCGCCGGCGGCAGTGCCCCGGCCCCCAGCACGACGTCATGGAACTGCCGGATGTCGAATGTCGGCCCCATTCGGGACCGCGCTTCGTCACGCAGCCGGAGCAGCTCGAGCTGGCCCGTCTTGTAGGCAAGCGCCTGGGCCGGCATGACGATGTAGCGATCGACCTCGTTGACGATGTTGTTGGTCGCCAGCGCCGTGTGGGCGAGCATGAACTCGATGGCGCGATCGCGCGTCCAGCCGAGGGCGTGCATGCCCGTGTCGACCACCAGTCGGGAAGCCCGCCAGGCGTCGAACGACACGACGCCGAGGCGGTCGGTCTCGCTCGTGTAGAGACCCATCTCGTCGGCCAGCCGCTCCACGTACAGCCCCCAGCCCTCCACGAACGCCGTGCAGCCCCCGAAGCGGCGGAAGTCCGGCAGGTCCGCGAGCTCCTGGGCGATGGCGAGCTGGAGGTGGTGTCCGGGGATCGACTCGTGGAAGGCGAGCGCCTCGGCCTCATACCGGGGCCTGGTCGCGGGCTCCGAGGTGTTGACGTAGTAGTGGCCGGCGCGCGAGCCGTCGAAGGCAGGCTCGCGATAGTAGGCGATCGTCGAGTGCGCCTCCTCGTGGGCGCCCATGCGCACCACCTCGCAGGGTGCCCTGGGCAGCCGACCGAACCAGTCCGGGATCGCCGCCGTCGCGTGTGCGAGGCAGGCCGCGGCGGTCTCGAACACCTCCTCGCGCGACGAGAAGTGCAACGCGGGATCCCCGCGCAGAGCCGCCAGCGCGTCGGGCAGGGAGGTCGTGCCCAGCGTCCGACCCGCCAGCGACACCAGCTCGTCGTCGATGCGGGCGATCTCCTCGAGCCCGATCCGGTGGAGGACCTCTGGCTCGACGTCGAGCGAGGTATGGACTCGCACCAGCCGGCGGTAGCCGGCCTCGCCATCGGGAACGTGGCCCATGCCGGGCCGGTCGTTGGGCCGGCAGGCCGGAAGGATCTCGTCCTCGAGGGCGTCGCGCAGACGCTGGAAGGCGGGCCGGATCCCCTCGGTCACGGCCCCTCGAAGGTCCGCCACGAAGCGCGCACGGTCGCCTGCGTTCCACCCGGAAAGACCGCCCGGCTCGCGGACCGGGGCCAGCAACGGCCACGTCTCGTCCGGTGAGGCAAGCAGCGACTCGAGGATGTCGATCGTCCGCGCGACGGGCGCGCGGCAGGCGACGCGGCCCTCGCCGAGGCCCTGGCGAAGGCGTGCCAGCTGCCGGTCGGCATAGCCGGCCATCGCGCGCCAGCGCTCGACCATCAGGCCCGCATCGTCCCGCGTCTCGAGCCGCTGATAGTCCGGCACGAGCAGGAGAAGTGCGGGCACGCCCTCGATCGGGTCCACGTTCCAGTCGCCGAGCCCGGCGTCGAGCTGCGCGATGTCCGCACCGAGCGCCTCGCGCAGCGCGAGCACGGTGGTCCGGTGCTGTGGGCCGTGATCGTCGGCCTCGATGGCGTCCGCACGGGCCAGGAGCTCGCCGAGCCTGGCTCGAGCCGCGGCCGCCCCCTCCCGGCCGGGATCGGGGAGCGAGCCGTCGAACCGTCGATCGCCGATCGCGGTGGCGAACAGGGGGTTCAGCTCGAGCGTCGTGTCCCAGTAATCGGCGGCGAGTGCCGCCAGCACGGCGGGGGCCGTGGTTGTCGTGTCGGTGTTCGCGGGATCGTCGGCGGGCGGTCCGGTCAGCTGCATCTCACCATGCTATCGGCGACGCGCGACCGGCCGTTGTGGACGACCGTGTCGGCTGGCGCGACGGGCAACGTCGGCATCGGCTGGCGCGACGGGCAACGTCGGCATCGGCTGGGGCGACAGGGAACGTCTGCCGCACCCTCGACGGGGCGGCCCTCAGCGGCGCGGCCGGCCGACCATG
This sequence comes from uncultured Chloroflexia bacterium, assembly GCA_963829295.1. Lineage (GTDB taxonomy): Bacteria > Chloroflexota > Limnocylindria > Limnocylindrales > CSP1-4 > CAIXZV01. The sequence goes on from CAWHHU010000001.1 coordinate 388,838, forward strand.
ATCAGCGGATGCAGGGCCCGACGCCCACGGCCTTCGTTCGACCCATCGCCGGCGAGATCCGCGACGCCACCTCGGTGGGGCTGAGCGCATAGCCGACGCTTTGATCGGAACGCAATTCGGCGAACACGAGGCCGCCGACGGTCCCGTCGGTGAGGACCAGCGGCCCTCCCGAATCGCCCGGCTCGACGGCGGCCCGGAGCTCGAGGATCTCGCGGGTCACCAGGTGCTGGTCGTAGATGTCGCGCCCGGTGGCCTGGTAGGAGCCCGCGACGGCGGCGGGCAGCACGGCAAGGGGACCACCGCCGGCGTAGCCGAGCGCCGCGCCGGTCGTGCCGCGATCGGGGGTCGAGCGAGCCAGCGACAGTCCAGCGCCCGTCAGTCCCGGTGCGTACAGCAGCGCGACGTCCAGGTTGGGATCGAACATCACCGGGATGCCGTCGACGAGCCTGTCTCCCAGGGCGATCCGGATGGTCGAGGCGCCCGCAACCACGTGGGCGTTCGTCACCATGTACCCCTTGCCGATGAGGATCCCCGTGCCGGTGACCTGGGTGGTGCAGGCGCGGGTGGTGATCCGGCCGGTGCTGGTGAGCGCCGCCGCCGCGATCTGCTGTGCCTGACGGTCGGTTGGTGTGTCGACGGCAGGCAGCGGCAGCGGGTCGAGGCCGATGAACACATCGGGCAGACCCGAGGCATCGAGGGCGCCGGCGATCTGACCGACGACCTCGGTCGGTGGCGGCAGGACGCCGTCGACCCCGCGCACGATGATCGACTGCGTTGCAGCGCGTGCCAGGGTCGGGAACGGACCCGCCGCGAGCAGCCCGCCGGCAAGCCAGATGATCAGGATCGCCTGGCCGAAGCCCACGAAGCCGCCCACCAGCCGGTCAGCGCCCGAAAGCACCTCATGACGGAGCTGCCCGGCCAGGGCTCTGCCCAAGGCCGAGCCGATGCCCTCGCCGGCGAGCACCGCGCCCAGCACCGACCCGAGCACGATCATGGCGCGCGGGATGGGCTCGAAACCACGCGTGACGTCCAGCAGCCAGGGCGCCAGCGCGAGGATCGCCCCGATCCCGCCCACGGCACCCGCGATCCCGCCCACCTGGGGCAGGGCGCCGGTACGGATGCCGGCGATGATGGCAACCACCAGCGCGAGCAGCGCAACGAGGTCGAACAGGTTCACCCGGGGAGTATCGGGGAGGCCGCCGAAGGTTGCCGCCGGCATGCCAGCCGTCGCGGTCAGCCGGGGATCGAGACCTGGACGGGCGGCGCGTTACCAAAGGCCGCGATCGTGTAGGTGCCCGGATCGAGCTCGCCCAGGTCCACGATCGTGGCCTTGTACACGGCGATCTCGATGCACGCGACACCCAGCCGGGACGCACCTTCACGGACAGTGAGCGTGACCTTGTCGCCGTCCCGGGTGACGTCGACACCCGCCAGCACATTGCACGGCTCGACCCCGCTCCACCAGGCGACCGTCACGGACAAACGGCTGCCGTCGACCGACGTCTGGAGCGCTGTCGCCCCCACCTGGTGCACGTCCAGCAGCCCGGCCATCGGCGTGACCAGCGTCGGCCGGGGCTGCGGCGGGACGCCACCCGACCCGTCACCGCCACCCGGCTCGATGGGCACGATGCCGGTGCCGGGATCCGGCCCGCTCCCACCGCCGCTCGTGCCGCGGGGCGCCGCGGGTGATGACGGTACCGGGACCGCCGTCGGGGCGGGGGCCGTTGGACCAGCGCTCGAGGGGCCTGATCCAGTCGGGGCACCCCCGGATGTGCAGCCGGCCACGATGACGATCAGCGCCAGGGTGCCGGCGAGCAGCGGTCGGGATTGGCGGGTCATGATCGCTGGACGGTCCGGCGCGCTGCCCGGTTCCCGCCGCTGCCGTTCGCGGTCGCGCCGGTCAGCCGGCTGCCGGCATGCCCAGGGTGGTATCCACGCGAGCCGGATGATCGGCCTCCCAGGTCGCGATCGCGTCCGCGCGGGCCAGGACGTAGCCGATCTCGTCGGTCCCGGCGAGCAGCATCGCCTTGGCGAACGGATCGATCTCGAACGCGATCGTCGAGCCGTCGGGCATCAGGATGCCCTGCTCCGCCAGGTCGACCCGGAGCTCCGCGTCGGGTTCCGACTCGACCAGCTCGAACAGGCGGCGATGGGTCTCCGGGTCGACCACGATCGGCAGCACGCCGTTCTTGAGCGAGTTGTTGCGGAAGATGTCGGCGAACGACGTCGACAGGATCGCCTCCACACCCCAGGCGCGAAGCGCCCACGGCGCGTGCTCGCGCGAGCTGCCGCAGCCGAAGTTGTCGCCCGCGAGCAGGATCCGGCGGCCGTCCATGCCCGGCTGGTCGATCACGAACGGCGGATCCTTCCGGGTCCCGTCCTCATCGAACCGCCAGTCCCGGAACAGCGCGTCGGCGAGGCCCGCCTTGTCGGTCACCTTGAGGTATCGAGCCGGGACGATCTGATCGGTGTCGACGTTCTCGGCGCGGACCGGGACGACCCGGGAGCTGAACCCGCGGAACCCCTCGGCCATCTCAGTACCCTCCACCCACGGTCGCCGGCTCCTCGATGCCGGGGAGGGTCCGCGGATCGGTGACGACACCGCACACCGCCGAGGCCGCCGCGGTCAGCGGGGAGGCCAGGAACGTCCGGCCACCCTTGCCCTGCCGCCCCTCGAAGTTGCGGTTGGACGTGCTCAGCGCGTACTGACCGGGCGAGAGCTGGTCGCCGTTCATCGCGATGCACATCGAGCAGCCCGACTCACGCCATTCGGCGCCTGCGGCACGAAACACCTCGTGGAGCCCCTCTCGCTCGGCCTGCGCCTTCACCTGCTGCGATCCGGGCACGATCATCAGCCGGACGCCGTCGGCCGCGCGACGCCCCTTGAGCACGCTGGCCGCCAGACGCAGATCGCTGATCCGGCTGTTGGTGCACGAGCCGATGAACACGACGTCGATCGGCTGACCCGCGATCGACTGGCCGGGGGCGAGCCCCATGTAGTCGAGCGCGTGCTCCGTCGCCCGGCGCGCCGCCGCGTCGACCAGGTCGGACGGCCTGGGGATGCGTCCGCTGACGGGGATGCCCATGCCCGGGTTCGTGCCCCAGGTCACCATCGGCTCGAGGGCTCCGGCGTCGATCACGATCGAGCGGTCGAACAGCGCACCGTCGTCGGTGGGCAGGGTCCGCCAGCGGGCGACCGCGGTGTCCCATGCTTCCCCCTGCGGCGCGTGCCGCCGGCCGTGGAGGTACTCGAACGTCGTGTCGTCGGGCGAGACGAGCCCGGCCCGCGCCCCGCCCTCGATGCTCATGTTGCAGATGGTCATGCGCTGCTCCATCGACAGCGCACGGATCGCGTCGCCACGGTACTCGAGCACATGCCCGGTGCCGCCGCCGATCCCGATCCGGGCGATCAGCGCGAGGATGACGTCCTTCGCGCTCACGCCGGGACTCAGGCGCCCGTCCACGCGGACCTCGTACGTCCTCGGCCGCCGCTGGAGCAGGGTCTGGGTGGCGAGGACCATCTCGACCTCGCTGGTCCCGATGCCGAACGCGAGCGCTCCGAACGCCCCGTGCGTGGCCGTGTGGGAGTCGCCGCACACGATCGTCATCCCCGGCTGGGTCAGCCCGAGCTCGGGGCCGATGACATGGACGATCCCCTGGGTGTCGCTGCCGAAGGCGTGAAGCGGGATGTCGAACTCACGGCAGTTGGTCTCGAGCTGCGAGATCTGGGCCGCCGCCTGCAGATCGATCATCGGCAGGCCTCGCGGCGTGGTCGGGGTGGAGTGATCCGCCGTGGCGACCGTCCTGTCCGGGCGCCGGACCTGGAGCCCGCGATTGCGAAGCCCGGTGAACGCCTGCGGGCTGGTGACCTCGTGGACGAGGTGGAGGTCGATCGCGAGGATCGCGGGCGCACCCGGCTCCTCGGCGACGACGTGCTCGTCCCAGATCTTCTCGACGAGGGTGCGCGGTCTGGTCATGCGACAGATCTGCCTGCTGCGGCTGCGGGGGCCCAAGGGTACCAGCGAGGCCGATTCCGCCCTGTGACATGTCCGCCCCGTGACAACGTCCGGCGTTCTCTCCCCGTCGCAACCGGGTAGTACTTCCGGGGGAGGGTGAGTAGGAGGACCGGAGGGCAGACTCTCGTCGTGTCGGATCTGCGTCGGAGTGTCCGGACCGGGCACCCGGCCGGGTCGGATGGGAATGCCATGTCCATCATCCCAACGCCTGCGGAAGCCGAGACGATCAGCACGTCGAGCGGGCGCTCACCCGCCCGTGCCCTCGCCCTGGCGGTCCGGCGCGTGCTGGAGGCCATTCCGGTCCCGGTCCGGCTGGTCTTGTTCACCGGCTGCGTGGCGATCGCGGCTGTGTCGATCTTCGTCGCCTTCCTCTACGGGCGGCCCGCGGTGCTCACCAGCCTCGAGGTGCCGTGGCCGCTGATGGCGGTCGCGTTCTTCGCCGCCGAGCTCAAGGTCGTGGTCGTCCACTTCCGGCGCGAGCGTCACTCGTACTCGCTCAGCGAGCTGCCGGCCGTGATGAGCTTCTTCCTGCTCACGCCGACCGAGTACCTCATCGCCCTCCTCGTCGGCAGCGGAGTCGCCCTGGCGCTCGATCGCTCGTCGCCGATCAAGACCCTGTTCAACCTGGCCAACTTCGCGTTCACGGCGGCGGTGTCGCTCACGGTGTTCCGCCTGTTGCTGGAGCTGGGACCGGCCGCCGGGCCATGGGCCTGGGCAGCTGCGTTCGCCGCAACCCTGACGGCCGCCGTCCTGAGCTCGTTCTCGATCGCGACCGTGATCACCGTGTCGGGTGGTGCCCCGCAGTTCGAGAAGCTGCCGGAGATGATCCAGTTCGGAGCGCTCGTCGCCGTGGCCAACACGAGCCTCGGGCTGCTGGCGGTGGATCTGATGCGGCTCGAGCCGCAGCTCCTGGCCCTGCTCGTGGTGCCGCTGGTGACCGTGTTCCTCGCCTACGGCGCGTACGTCTCGGAGCGGGAGAAGCATCAGCGGCTGGAGCTCCTGTACCAGTCGAGCCGGATCCTCCAGCATTCGCCGGAGCTTGACTCTGCCCTGGCCGCGCTGCTCGAGCACGCGCGCGAGATGTTCCGGGCGGAGCGCGCCGAGGTGCTCATCTGGCCGCATGGTGAGGTGAATGAGGGCCTGCTCACCGTGCGGACGGCCGACGGCAACCCATCGCGCATGGCGCCCATCACCGTCGCCGACATCGGGCGCCTGCACCAGCGGGTGGCGGCCGACCATCGGGCGTTCCGCGAAGAGGTGTCGAAGGTCGGTCCCGACGGGATCCGGAACGCGATGGCCACCCCGCTCCTGGGGGAGTCCGGCCTGATCGGGTCGATGGTGATCGCCAACCGCATGACCGCGGGCACCACGTTCGGCGACGACGATCTCCGCCTGCTCGAGACCCTCGCCAACCAGGCTGCCGGCGCGCTCGAGAACGGGCAGCTGGAGCAGTCGCTGGCGGAGCTGTCACGGCTCAAGGAGCAGCTCCGGTACCAGGCGTACCACGACCCGCTGACGGGTCTCGCCAACCGCAGCCTGTTCGTGCAGCAGGTGGACGAGGCGCTGTCCCGGCCCGCGGCCGGTCAGGTACCGGTTGTCCTGTTCGTCGACCTCGACAACTTCAAGGACGTCAACGACACCCTCGGCCATGCGGCCGGCGACCGGCTCCTGGTGGCGGTCGCGGATCGAGTCCGGACGTGCGTCAGGAACGAAGACGTCGCCGCCCGGCTGGGTGGGGACGAGTTCGCCATCCTTCTGGCCGATGATCGCGGCCTGTCGGCCGCGGTCATGGTCGCCTCCCGCCTGATCGACGAGATGGCGATGACGGTGCCGGTCGAGGGGCAGGACCTGCTGGTCACGGCGAGCATCGGCATCGCCGGCGGCTCCGAGGGCGTCGGGCACGCCGACGAGCTGCTGCGCAACGCGGACGTTGCGATGTACCGGGCCAAGCAGGCCGGCAAGAACCGGTTCGCGGTGTTCGAGTCGACGATGCATGCCGCGATCGTTGCCCGTCACGCGCTGTCGAGCGAGCTGACCCGGGGCATCTCGACCGACCAGATCGACGTGTTCTACCAGCCCATCCTGTCGCTGGCGACGGGACGGATCGCCGGCGTCGAGGCGCTGGCCCGCTGGCACCACCCGAGTCGCGGCCTGGTTGGGCCCGACGAGTTCATCCCGCTGGCCGAGGAGAGCGGGGCCATCCTCGCCCTGGGCCGGGGGGTCCTGTTCCGGGCCTGTCGGGACGCCGCGTCGTGGCGCAATGACGCCGGCGAGCCGCTCACCCTCACGGTCAACCTCGCCGCTGCCCAGCTGCAGCACGAGGCCTTTGTGGCGGACCTCGAGGACATCCTCCGCGCAACCGGCTTCGAGGCCTCCAACCTGGTGCTCGAGCTGACCGAGACGGCCATGTTCCACGACACGCAGGCCACGATCACCCGTCTCGCGGCGCTCCGGGATCTCGGCATCCGGATCGCGGTCGACGACTTCGGAACCGGCTACTCGTCGCTCGGCTATCTCCGACGGTTCCAGGTGGACATCATCAAGATCGCGCGCGAGTTCGTCGTGCCCGGGACCGCCGGTCCGAGCGGCTGGGCGTTCGCCCATGCGATCGTTGCGCTCGGGCGCACGCTCGACCTCCGGATCATCGCGGAGGGCATCGAGGACGACGCACAGCTGCGCTGCCTGCGTGAGCTGGGCTGCGAGCTTGGCCAGGGGTTCCTGTTCGCACGTCCGATGCCGCGAGCAGCGATGGCGCTGATGCTGGAGCGGCCGCCGACAAGGTTCCGCCCTGCGGCCAGCGCGGACCGGGCGTCGACGGCGACCAGGCTCGAGCCGCGCAAGACGGCCTGATCGACCTCGCCGGTGGCCTGATGTTCATCCTCTATCCGTTGCTCGTCGGGCTGGCACTCGGTCTCCTGACGGGTGGCCGGCTGGGCGGGCTGGCCGCGCTCCACATTCACTGGGCCAACGTGATCGTCCTTGGCCTCGTCGCTCAGGTCGTCCTGTTCTCGGACCCCGTGGCGTCCCGGATCGGCGACCTCGGCCCGGCCCTGTATGTCGGATCGACGATGGTCGTGCTGCTGGCGGTGATCCGCAACGGCACCATCCCCGGGATCCTGCTCGTCGCTGCCGGGGCTACCTCGAACCTGCTCGCGATCGTGGCCAACGGCGGCTACATGCCAGCCGCTCGATCTGCGCTTGGAGCCCTCAGCAAGCCCGAGCCAACGGTCTACAGCAACAGTGCCGTGATGCCGGAGCCGGCGCTGTCGCCACTCACCGACATCTTCGCGATGCCGCCCTGCTTGCCCGGTGCCAACATCTTCAGCATCGGCGACGTCCTGATCGGGATCGGGATCGCCGCCACGATCGTGCTCGCGATGCGTGCCCCGTCCGCCGTGATGCCGGGCGAACCGGACCTCAATGGAGGGGCACCGGACGCGATCCCCGGCCCGCGGCCGGTGCGGCTGCGCACTGGCCCCGACGCCTGATCCCGGTAGTACCTCCGGGCGAGAGATGCCGCCGATCGTCGGGGTTAGCGTCGCTGGCGAGGCAACAAACCTCCATCTCGGTTCCGTCCAGGGCAAACCCGTCGTGAGGCGGGGACGCAAAGCCAGGGACCTTCACCGGAAGGCCGCCCGGTTGCCGGACTCGAGACGCCAACAGCATGACTCAAAGGAGTCGGAACGTGAAGGCGAACCTGGCGCGCTTCACCTGGACACTGGCGACACTCGCCGCCATGGCCTTGATCTCAGGCGCGGGAATGCGGTGGTACTGATGGCCACGACTCGCACGCGAACGGTCCCGGTCATCGACTGCCAGCAGCGCTGGAACTGATCGGCGGGCTTCACGCCCCTCGCTGCCACGGGACCGCCGGACCGCCGGCGGTCTCCTGCCATCCGGACCGGGCGCGGTCGTGGCACTGACCGGCGCGGTCTTGAGCCTGACCGGGTGCGGTCCCGCCCCGGCCCAACCGGGCGCGGCCGTGGTGGTTGCGCCTTGTGGGATGGGCGGCTATGCTGCGCGGACCCGCCGCCTGCGGGACATGGGAGTCACGACGCTTGGGCTTCTTCTCGGATCACCAGCACAGCAAGGTTGCCGTCGTCGTCACCGCCGATGGCCGCCGCGTGAGCGTGCCCGTGCGCGATCTTCAGCCTCGTGACGTATCCCTTCTCGGCTTGCTTCGCTCGCTTCTTGCCGGCCTCGAGGAGGACCTCCTCCTTATTACCGGCTCCCGGCGGGAGAACGGAGGAACGCGGAGAGACGAGCGCCACTGAGGCGCCGGCCACCGAGCACCGAAGGGACCCTCGCCGGGAGGCGAGGGTCTTTGCATGTCCGGGCGTCGCGGCTACGCGGACCGCCGGGCGGAGGACCTGAGGACGATGACGATGACCCGAGGTGAGCCACCGGCCGGCCGTGCCGCCGATGGCGGAATGGAACCGGCGGGCGCGGGGCGTCCGGCAAGCGCCACCGTGGCCGCTCCCACCCGCGCGCACCGAAGCCACGTGCCCGGCGATGGGTCCGTGACCGCCGCGGCCGTCGAGCAGGCTCGTCGCGAGATGCTCCACGAGGGCCGGACCCGCAAGCGGACCCGGATCGGGGCCGACGTGCTGATGGAGGCACTCATCCACCAGGGCGCGGACGTCCTGTTCAGCTATCCCGGTGGCGTCATCCTTCCGGTCTACGACATCCTGGGCGACTACCCGGAGATCCGCCACGTTCTCGTCCGGCACGAGCAGGGGGGCGGTCACGCCGCCGACGGCTACGCTCGAGCGAGCGGCAGGGTCGGGGTGTGCATGGGCACCAGCGGCCCCGGCGCGACCAACCTGGTCACCGCGCTCGCCACGGCCCAGCTCGACTCGGTCCCCATCGTCGCGATCACCGGCAACGTGCCCACTGCGCTGATCGGCAAGGATGCGTTCCAGGAGATCGACATCACCGGCATCACGCTGCCGATGACCAAGCACAACTACCTCGTCCGCGACGCCGACGACATCCCGCGGGTTGTCGGCGAGGCATTCTACCTGGCCAGCCACGGGCGCCCCGGGCCCGTCCACATCGACATCACCAAGGACGCCCTCCAGCAGGAGACGACCGCCGAGCACCCCTCCCGCGAGGAGATCATCGCCGGGCTACCCGGCTTTCGGCCCAAGCTCGAGGGCCATCCCAGGCAGCTCAAGCTCGCGGCGAAGGAGATCGCGGAGGCGAAGCGGCCGCTGATCCTCGCCGGGCACGGGATCCTCATCGCCGAGGCCTGGGACGAGCTGCGCGAGTTCGCCGAGAAGTCGCAGATCCCGGTCGCCTGGACCCTGCTGGGCATCGGGGCGATCGACGAGCAGCACCCGCTCGCCTACGGCTACATGGGGATGCATGGCTGGAAGCACGTCAACCGCGCGATCCAGTCCGCCGACCTGCTCATCGCGATCGGGATGCGGTTCGATGATCGCGTGACCGGCAGCGTCCGGACCTACGCCCCCTACGCACGGATCATCCACGCGGACATCGACCCCGCCGAGATCGGCAAGAACGTCGCCGTGGAGGTCCCCATCGTGGGCGATGCCAGGCACGTGCTCGAGGGCCTGTGCCGGCTGACGGCTCAGGTGAAGCCGGAGGCCCGGTCCGGCTACTTCGCGGAGCTGGCGGAGTGGCGGCGCGAGTCGGAGAGCTCGTCCTGGCACGGATCCGGCGCCTGGCGCGACGGCCTGCTCTCGGCGGACTACGTCGTCCAGCGGATCGGCGAGCTCACCGACCATGTCGCAACCTACGTCGCCGACGTTGGCCAGAACCAGATGTGGCTGGCCCGCTATACGAAGTTCCGCCGCCCGCACAGCCACCTCAGCTCGGGTGGGCTGGGCACGATGGGCTATTCAGTGCCGGCCGCGATGGGCGCCGCGCTCGGCAACCCGGCGGCCGAGACGTGGGCGATCACCGGCGACGGTGGGTTCCAGATGACCAGCCAGGAGCTGATGACCCTCGCCGCCGATCGGATCCCGGTCAAGATCGCGGTGCTCGACAACAAGAAGCTGGGCATGATCCGCCAGTGGCAGGAGATCGTGTACGCGGGCAACTACCACTCCGCGCATCTGCCCGGTCCCGATTTCGTCAAGCTGGCCGACGCGTACGGGATCCCGGCATTCAAGGCCACCACGACGGCCGATGTCGATCGGACCATCAAGGCGGCACAGGCGGTCGATGGCCCGGCGCTCATCTGGTTCGAGATCGCGGAGGACCAGAACGTGTTCCCGATGATGCCGGCGGGCAAGGGCCTGTCCGACCTGATCGAGACCTGGGGAGCGCCGGAGGAATGACCGGGGACCAAGGCTCCAACGGCACCCACGTCCATCCCGTCCACACGAGCCCGCCCGCCCGGGCGATCCCGGGCAGCGGCGAGTCCCGCCGGCACCTGCTCGTGGTGCTGGTCATGGACAAGCCGGGCGTCCTCAACCGCGTGGCCAGCCTGATGCGGGCCCGCAACTTCAACATCGACTCCCTGGCCGTGTCGCGGACCGACCAGGCGCACATCAGCCGGATGACCCTCACCCTCCACGGTGATGACGTCGCGGTGGAGCAGGCCGCCAAGCAGCTCTACCGGCTGATCGATGTGCTCAAGGTGCAGGACGTCACCGCGGACCAGGTGGTCGAGCACGAGCTCGCCTTCGTGAAGGTCCGGGCCTCGAACGGCAACCGGGCAGAGGTGATCAAGATCGTCGAGCTGTACAAGGGCAGGATCGTCGACGTCGCCCCGGATTCGGTCATCGTCGAGGCGACCGGGACCGAGAGCGAGATCGATGCGCTGGTCGCGCTGCTGCGCAGCTACGGGATCAAGGAGCTGGTGCGGACCGGCGCGGTCGTGATGCTGCGCGGCCCGGGTTCGATCGAATCCTCGGACCGATGGCCCGCAGCAGCTTCACGTCGGTCCTCGGAGGCCGAGGATCCGACCAACGTCGAGGGGGCCGGCGCGCCGGATGGAGGCAACATCTCGTGACAGCCAGGATGTACTACGACGCGGACGCCGACCCCACCGCGCTCGACGGTCAGACCGTCGCCGTCATCGGGTACGGAAGCCAGGGCCATGCCCACGCGCTGAACCTTCGCGACAGCGGCGTGGACGTGGTCGTCGGCCTCGCCCCGGGATCCAAGAGCCGTGCCCTGGCCGAGGCAGCCGGCTTCCAGGTGCTCGGCGTGGCGGACGCGGTTCGCGAGGCTGACGTGGTCATGATCGCCGTCCCGGACACCGTCCAGAAGTCCGTCTATGACACGGAGATCGGGCCCAACCTGCGACCCGGGGCGCTGCTGATGTTCGCCCACGGCTTCAACATCCGGTTCGATCGGATCTCGCCGCCGGCCACGGTCGACGTGGGGATGGTCGCGCCCAAGGGCCCGGGGCACCTGCTCCGCAGCGTGTACGAGCAGGGTGGCGGCGTGCCGTCCCTGTTTGCGGTCGAGCAGGACCCGTCGGGCACCGCGCGGGCACGGACGCTCGCGTACGCTCGAGGGATCGGGTCGACCCGGGCCGGCGTGCTCGAGACGACGTTCAAGGAGGAGACGGAGACCGACCTGTTCGGCGAGCAGGCGCTGCTGTGCGGTGGCGTCTCGGCGCTGATCAAGGCCGCATTCGAGACCCTGGTGGAGGCCGGCTACCAGCCCGAGCTCGCATACTTCGAGACGATGCACGAGCTCAAGCTGATCGTGGACCTGATGTACCGCGGTGGCCTCAACTTCATGCGCTTCAGCGTCAGCGACACGGCCGAGTTCGGTGATTACGTGTCCGGACCCCGGGTGACCGAGGGCGTCAAGGCCTCGATGCGTGATGTCCTCACCGACATCCAGAGCGGCGCCTTCGCCAGCCGCTGGATCGCCGTCCAGGACGCCGGCGGCGACGAGTTCCAGCGGCTCCGCCAGCAGGATCGGAACCACCAGATCGAACAGGTCGGCGCCGAGCTGCGCGCCAGGATGCCGTTCCTCAAGCCGGTCGTCGTCGATGCCGGCCAGGCGCAGGCGGTGGCAAGCTCGGTATCCGCGGAGGGCTCCCGATGACCTTCGAGGCCACGCACCCGACCTACGGCGGCGGGGTCGCCGCGGGTGCCGTACGCATCTTCGACACCACGCTCCGCGACGGTGAGCAGGCACCGGGCGCCGGCCTCACCGCGTCCGAGAAGCTGGAGGTCGCCCGCCAGCTCGCGCGACTGCACGTGGATGTGATCGAGGCCGGATTTCCGGCCGCCTCGCCGGGCGACTTCGAGGCGGTCCGCCGGATTGCGCAGGAGACGAAGGGCGGGATCGCGGTCGCTGCGCTCGCCCGGTGTCGGGACGGTGATCCGCAGCGGGCCGTCGAGGCGATCAGCGTGGCCGAGCGCCAGCACCTCCACCTGTTCATCGCCACCAGTGACATCCACCTCAAGCACAAGCTGCGGCTGTCGCGCGAGCAGGCGCTCGACGAGGCCTGCCGCTGGGTGTCATGGGCCCGCCAGACGCTGGGACCGGACGCCGAGATCGAGTTCTCGGCCGAGGACGCCTCGCGGACCGAGGAGGACTTCCTGCTCCAGGTCTACCAGGCGGTGGTCGAAGCCGGTGCCTCGACGGTGAACATCCCGGACACGGTGGGCTACGCGATCCCCGCCGAGTTCGGGCGCCTGGTCGGGACCGTGGTCGACCTTGTCGGGGCCCAGGCAACGGTCAGCGTCCACTGCCACAACGACCTCGGGCTCGCGACGGCCAACACGCTGGCTGCCGTCCAGGCCGGCGCCAGGCAGGTCGAGGTGACGATCAACGGTCTCGGCGAGCGGGCAGGCAACGCCTCGCTGGAAGAGGTCGTGATGGCGCTGCGGACGCGTCCAACCCAGTTCCCCGATCTCGCATCGGGCGTCCAGACCGATCAGATCACGCCGGCTTCGCGGCTGGTGTCGTATCTGACCGGGTTTGCGATCCAGCCCAACAAGGCGATCGTCGGCGCGAACGCCTTCGCCCACGAATTGGGGATCCACCAGGATGGGTTCCTCAAGAACCCGCTGACCTACGAGATCATGACGCCGCAGTCGATCGGCCTGTCGGGCAGCACGCTGTCGATCGGCAAGCTGTCGGGACGGCGCGGGCTCCAGGGCAAGCTTCGCGAGCTGGGGCACGAGGTCGACGGCGAAGCCCTCGACGCGGTCTACCAGGCCGCGATCGCGCTTGCCGACACCAAGAAGGAGGTCACCGACGCTGACCTGCTCGCGCTCGTCGAGCAGCGCTCCTCTGACGTGCCACGGTCGATCGAGCTGCTCGGCTGGAACATCAGCTCGTCGAGCGGGGGGCACTCGGTGGGCAGCGTGTCGGTGGTGGTCGCGGGCGAGCCCAAGGCGGCCAACGCGACCGGCAACGGTCCGGTCAATGCGCTGTTCGCGGCCGTTGACGAAGCGGTCCAGCCGGTCCTCGGCTGGCGCCCGGTTCTTGCCGAGTACGAGATCAAGGCGGTGTCGGGCGGCGAGGACGCCCAGGGCCAGGTGCTCGTCCGGTGCCGGCGCTCATCGGATGAGGGGCCCGGGGCGCTGATGGTCACGGGTCACGGGCTCTCGACCAACATCATCGAGGCCTCGCTCGAGGCCTACGTGGTGGCTGCCAACAAGCTCCACGGCGCGGAGATCAACGGTGTCGACGTGGCGTTCGTGGGGCGCTCGATGGCGGAGGAGCTTCCATGAGGCTCCCGGGGCTGCCGGTCGGTCGGCTACCGGTCGGGGCCTCGCAGTTCGGTTGGGTCGATGGTGTCGTATGGCTGGAACGATCCTGCCCTGAAGCGTGCTGGGGGGAGGCCGCCCGCCGCCCATCGACGGTCGAACGTCCTGCCCGGCGATCGATCCCGGCGGCCGGTGGTCGAGCGACCACTGGAGGTCGCGCGTGACCGCTGCCGGACCGGTGTACCGGATCGCCCGCATCCCGGGTGACGGCGTCGGACCCGAAGTCCTGGCCGGCGCCGGTGACGTGCTGGAGACCGCGGGTCGCGCGTTCGGATTCGCGTTCGAGTGGTCCGAGCTCGTCGTCGGCGGCGCGGGTATCGACGCCCATGGCGTCGCGATCCGGCCCCAGGACCTGGAGGCGTGCCGCGCGGCTGACGCCGTCCTCCTCGGTGCGGTCGGCGGTCCGAGATGGGACGACCCCGACGCTCCGGTCCGGCCCGAGCAGGCGCTGTTCGCGTTGCGCGGCGGGCTCGGACTGTACGCGAACCTGCGTCCGATCACCGTCCATCCGGCGCTGATCTCCGCCTCCCCGCTCCGCCCAGAGTTGCTCGAGGGCGTCGACTGCATGATCGTCCGCGAGCTGACCTCCGGGCTGTACTTCGGCAAGCCGTCGGAGCAACGGCAGACGCCCGACGGCCGGGCGGCGATCGACACCCTGTGGTACACGGAGGGCGAGATCCGGCGGATCGTCACGCTCGCCTTCGAGCTCGCGCGTGGCCGCCGGCGAAAGCTCACCCAGGTCGACAAGGCCAACGTCCTGGCGACCTCGAGGCTGTGGCGCAAGGTGACCGAGGAGGTCCACGCGGATTTCCCGGAGGTGACGCTCGAGCACCGGCTGGTGGACTCGGCCGCGATGGTGCTGGCCCGCTGGCCGGCGAGCTTCGACGTGATCGTGACCGAGAACCTGTTCGGCGACATCCTGTCCGACGAGGCGGCGGTCATCGCCGGGTCCCTGGGCATGCTCCCATCGGCGTCGCTTGGCACGCGGTCGACCGCCCACGGGCGCCACGGGTTGTACGAGCCGATCCACGGCTCCGCCCCGGACATCGCCGGCCAGGACATCGCGAACCCGCTGGGGGCCATCCTGTCGGCGGCGATGATGCTGCGCTGGTCGCTTGGCCAGCCCGCAGCGGCCGATGCGGTCGAGGCCGCCGTGTCCGACGTCCTGGCCCAGGGGCTCCGGACGCGCGACCTGATGCCCGTGGACCCGGAGGCGGCGTCGTCGAGCACGCTCGTTGGCACCCGAGCCATGGCGCGTGCGGTGGGGGAGCGGATCGTGATTCGCCGGCCGGTGACCGCCTGAGGCGGGGCACCGGCCGAGCCCCGAGTCGACCCTCCCGCAACCACACTGGATGAGCGACATGACAACCCCCACCGACCTTCCTGACCTTCCCGTCGTCCTCTACGACACGACCCTTCGCGACGGCACCCAGGGCGAGAACATCACCCTGTCGCTGGCCGACAAGCTGCGCATCGCGCGGATGCTCGACGAGTACGGGTTCCCGTTCATCGAGGGTGGCTGGCCGGGCTCCAACCCCAAGGACATCGAGTTCTTCGCCGCCGCCCGCAGGCAGCGCTGGGAGCATGCGCGCCTGGCCGCCTTCGGCTCCACCCGCCATCGGAACAACCGGCCGGATGAGGATCCCAACCTGCGCGAGCTGGTGGCCGCCGAGACGCCGGTCGTGACCATCTTCGGCAAGAGCTGGCTGTTGCACGTGACCGACGTGCTGGGCGCGACCCCGGCCCAGAACCTGGACATGATCGCGGACTCGGTCGGGTTCGTCGCCGACCACGGACGCGAGGCGGTCTACGATGCGGAGCACTTCTTCGACGGCTACCGGGCGGACCGCGAGTACGCGCTGGCCACGCTGCGGGCAGCCCGGGACGCGGGCTCGCGGACGCTCGTCCTGTGCGACACCAACGGCGGCACGCTGACCGACGAGCTGCTCCGCATCCTGGCCGACGTCCGCGGATCGCTTGAAGGAGATCCCGACGCGCCGCCGGTGACCTGGGGCATCCACACCCACAACGACGCCGAGCTGGCGGTCGCGAACTCGATCGCTGCGGTCCAGGCCGGCGTGCGCCACGTCCAGGCCACCATCAACGGCTACGGCGAGCGCTGCGGCAACGCGAACATGGTGTCCATCCTGGGCAACCTCGCGCTCAAGACGCCCAGCCTGCTGGCGCCGGCCGGCGGGGGCGACCTGGCTGCGCTGACCGAGCTCAGCCGGTCAGTGGCCGAGATCGCCAACGTGACGCCCAACGACTACCAGCCCTACGTCGGGCGCTCGGCGTTCGCGCACAAGGGTGGCGTTCACGGCGCGGCCGTGGCCAAGGTCGAGCGCAGCTACCAGCACATCGACCCGGTCCAGGTCGGTAATGCCGGGCGTCTCGTCGTGTCCGAGCTCGGCGGCCGGGCGAACACCGCCATCCGGGCGCGCCAGCTGGGTCACGAGCTCGAGGGCGTGCTCGATCCGCGCGAGCTGTCCAGGCTCATCAAGCGGCTCGAGCACGAGGGCCTCGCGTTCGAGGGCGCGGAGGCATCGTTCGAGCTGCTGATCCGCCGCAACTCCCCCGGCTACGAGCCACCCTTCCGGATCGTGGACTACACGGCCCTGGTCGAGCAGCGCTCGGGCCGGGAGCTGCTGTCCGAGGCGACCGTCAAGGTCGAGGTCGCCGGCGAGATCCTCCACACCGCCGCCGACGGGAACGGCCCCGTGAACGCTCTCGACGGTGCCCTCCGCAAGGCCCTGGGAGCCTTCTATCCGGTTCTTGATGCCGTCCACCTCGTCGACTACAAGGTGCGCATCCTCGACGGGACGAGCGCGACGGCGGCGCGCACACGCGTCATCATCAATTCGCAGGATGGATCCCGTACCTGGTCCACCATGGGCAGCGACACGAACATCATCGCGGCCTCGGCGCAGGCGCTCGTCGACTCGCTCGAGTACGCGATCTGGAAATCCGGCGCCGAGCTCCGCCGGCGTGACGAGCGCCAGTTCACCACCACCAACGGCCTGGATCTGAGCCCGGCCGCACCGGGAGGCTCCGCATGAGCGACGCCAACGCCCGACCCGACCCCGCATCTCCCGCACCGGCCCGCCTGTCACGTTGGACGGTGACCTCGGGCAGCAGCGTCAACGGCCGTGCCGCCGTCGTGATCCGCGCCGGCGGTCACGACTGGAAGGCCTCGGCCGAGGGCAACGGCGCCGTCGATGCGCTGTACAAGGCGGTCGATCGTGCCCTGTCCGACGTGCTGGGTGGACATCCGCTCCTGCTCGCCTACGACGTTCATGCGCTTGCAGAGGGCCCGGCGGCCGAGGGCCGGGTGACGGTGCGGATCGCTCCGCCGACCTCCGCCGCCGGTGCCCGCGCCGACGGGCGGTTCAGCGGCGAGGTCACGAGCACCAACATCGTGGCAGCGTCGGTGGAGGCCTACCTGCAGGCGCTCAACGCGATGCTGGGCGATGCGTCGTGGGCCGGTGCCACCGAGGAGGCCGCCACTCGCGGCCGAGGCCGATCCCGGAGCGCGGAGGCTGCCAGTGACGCCCAGGCCGAGTTCGACGACGAGGCGCGGCCGATCGACACGACCGAGTGGTTCAACCGCTAGCACGTGATGGCGAAAGCGACGACCGGCGGCCATCGCGATCCGTGCCGGTTGCGCGTCATGCCTGCCGGTCAACGATTTGCTGCCCAACGCGGTCGAGCGGGGCCGCAAGGCGAGGATCCATGCGCGCGGGTCATCAACCCCGGCCGACGAGCCGGCGTTGCGAAGGTGTGCCCGCTTTGCGGCCGGTTTCGTTGCTTGGCCGTCATGGCCGCGTGCGAGGCCCCACCCCGGAGAGCCATGACCTGGCGGACATCATGGATCAGGACACCGGGCGAGGGTGTGCCACCGGCCGGGGAACATCGATGACGATCGGATCGAGGGGGTGCCGGGGTGCGGACCGGAGGAACCGTTCGTGAGCAAGCCTGACGCACGGCCGCTGGTCGCCTACGCCGGCGAGCCGGGCGCGTTCGCCGAGGAGGGCGTGCTCGCCTTCTTCGATCACCCGGAGGCACGTCCCCGTTCCTCGTTCCGTGCCGTGTTCGAGGCGGTTCGGGACGGGGAAGCCGTCGCGGGCGTGATCCCGATCGAGAGCTCGCGGCTGGGCGCCATCCGCGAGAACCTGGACCTGCTGTACGCGTTCGAGCTGCCGATCGTGGGCGAGGTCTCCGTTCCCGTTCGGCTCGCCCTGCTGGCATTGCCCGGCGAGCGGCTCCAGGCGATCGAGCGCGTGTACTCGATCACGGCCGCGCTCGACCAGGCGGACGAGTTCCTGCGCTCGCGGCCCTGGACGATCCAGACCAGCTACAACACGGCCGGCGCCGCGAAGCAGGTGGCCGAGGGCGGCGAGCGCGGCGCGGCCGCCGTTGCGTCGGCGCGG
Source organism: uncultured Chloroflexia bacterium (assembly GCA_963829295.1). GTDB lineage: Bacteria > Chloroflexota > Limnocylindria > Limnocylindrales > CSP1-4 > CAIXZV01. The sequence continues at coordinate 406,991 of CAWHHU010000001.1, forward strand.
GTTGCCGGCATCTACGGGCTCGAGGTGCTGGCCGACGACATCCAGACCGGCGATGGCAACCGGACGAGGTTCGCGATCATCAGCCGGCCCGGCTCGGAGGCGGCGGTGCGCGGGGCGGCTCGCCCTGCGGCGGTGGCCGGTGCACCGAGGACCACGCTCGTGTTCGCGGTCCGCAACGTGCCCGGCTCGCTCTACCGCTCGCTCGGGGCGTTCGCCAACCGCGGGCTCAACCTGTCGCGGCTCGAGTCCCGGCCGTGGACCGAGCGCGGTGCCCGCTGGGAGTACCTGTTCTGGGCGGATCTCGACGCCGATCCGACCGACGACGGCTGCGCCGCGGCACTCGAGGCCCTGCGGGCCGAGAGCGAGCTGGTCCGGATCCTGGGTACCTACCCGCGCGCGGCCGAGGATTGACCGAGGACGGTAACGGGACCGGTTCGGAAGCAGCGCGCCTACAATCGGAGCCGTCCCACCGCTCCCGATTCCGACCCGCCGCCCCCCGAGGTGCCCGCCATGGCCACGATCTCCGCCACCGCCCCGCATCCGATCTACCTCGCCGGTCGCTGGGTCGACTCTCCCGATGCCATGACCATCGAGAATCCGGCGCGTCCCGGTGAGCCCGCCGGTGCCACCTACCAGGCGACGCCCGAGCAATACGAGCAGGCCGTCGAGGCGGCCGTGCGTGCGTTCGAGGTCACCCGGACGCTGCCGGCCTACGAGCGAGGCAGGATCCTGCGCGACATCAGCGCCGGCATCAGGGCGCGCCGCGAGGAGCTGGGCGCGCTCATCGCGGCCGAGGCTGGCAAGCCGATCCGCGACGCCCTGGGCGAGGTCGACCGCGCCGTCCTGACCTTCCGCCTCGGCGCCGAGGAGGCCGAGCGGATGACAGGCGAGATGATCCCGCTGGATCTCATGGCGTCGAGCAAGGACCGCGTGGGCATCACTCGACGCTTCCCGATCGGACCGGTCGCCGGGATCAGCCCGTTCAACTTCCCGTTGAACCTCGCCGCCCACAAGGTGGCGCCGGCGATCGCATCGGGCAATCCGATCGTGCTCAAGCCGCCGTCGCGCGATCCGCTGGTGATGCTCACCGTGGGCGAGATCATCGATGCCGCCGGCGTGCCCGAGGGGGCGGTCAGCATCCTGCCCATGAGCCGCGAGCTGGGCGACCGGATGGTGTCCGACGAGCGGTTCAAGCTGCTCACGTTCACCGGTAGCCCGGCCGTCGGCTGGCGGATGAAGGAGCGGGCCGGCAAGAAGAAGGTCGTGCTCGAGCTGGGCGGCAACGCCGGCGTGATCGTCGACCGGACCGCCGACCTCGACTGGGCGGTCAAGCGGATCATCAGCGGGGCGTTCGCCTACAGCGGCCAGGTGTGCATCAGCGTCCAGCGGATGTTCGTCCACGAGGACGTGTGGGACGCGTTCATGGGCAAGTTCGCCGCCGCCGCCGGCGCGCTCAAGGTGGGCGACCCGGCCGACCCCACCACCGATGTGGGGCCGATGGTCGACGAGGCGAACGCGCGCCGGACACAGGCCTGGGTGGACGAGGCGAAGGCGATGGGCGGCAAGGTGCTCATCGGCGGGACCGCGGACGGCTCGTTCTTCCCGCCAACGATCCTGACCGACACCCCGCTCGAGGCCAAGGTGTGCTCCGCGGAGGCCTTCGCGCCGCTCGTGGTGGCGTTCCCGTTCGGCGACTTCGCCCAGGCGATCGATGCCGTCAATAACAGTCTCTTCGGTCTCCAGGCGGGCGTGTTCACCAACGACCTCCATCACGCCTGGGCAGCCTTCCACCGGCTCGAGGTGGGTGGCGTCATCGTGAACGACATCCCGACCTACCGGATCGACCACATGCCCTACGGCGGCGTCAAGGACTCGGGGCTCGGGCGCGAGGGCCTGCGGTGGTCGATCGAGGACATGACCGAGCTCCGGCTCATGGTGCTCGCCTGGCCCCAGTAGGGTTCGCCCGCGGCGCGGGGGATCGCGCCCGGTCACCGCCCCCGCCCGCCGGGGACGAATCCCCAGCCCGCGGTCCGGAAGGCGCTGTCGTCGCTGGAGACGGCCGTGGGCCAGGCAGGGAGATCCAGTTGCCGGGCCTGCTCGTGGAGTCCACGGCGCCGCCGTGCGTGCATCTTTCTGTAGGTGGACGGCACGCCCCGTTATTCGGTCCGGCGCCCCTCCCGGGTTCGGCGGGATCCTGGCCGGGGTGCTCGACGACGTGGACGTGCTCCAGGCGCCAGTTGGGATGCCGTTGCATGGTGCCTGCGCGCACCCCCCAACGTCATGGGTCGCGCATTCAGTGCCCTGTCAAACGTGCGACAACGGGCCTCCTGTCCCCGATTCGGGCGGTTAAGGCCATTGACCTAGTACTGAGGTACTGGGACACTCTTGCTCCGAGCAGCGACACGGGGACCGCACTCGGTGAGGGGACATCGGCCCGAGAGGGCGAGGGGCCGACCCTTTCTTCCAGCCGGGGGAAGAGAGGCGTAGCGCAGGGCAATGCCGGGGCTACGTTGACCCGTTCCGGGTGAACGACCCATTTCATCCCATGTCGACAGGGCATGCGTGCACGCGTGCGGACCGTGGCCCATGTCTCGGTCCGATCGCTTGCAGGGGAGGTAGCAGGGTCACACAGCGACCCATCGATCAATCGTCGGCAAGGTTGGTTCGAGGGGAACCAGTACCCGGGGAGAAAGGAGCGGAGCGTGGATTGCCCAACCGCTGAGACGGGGAGGGAGACACCGTGATCGGCCGAGTCATCACCCCCAGGCGCCAGGGACGGCGTCTGTTGACACTTCTGGCCGGCGTGATGCTGCTCTCGGGCAGCTTCGTGGTCGGCAGCGTGGCACTCGCAACGACGCCGGCCAGCCTGTTCGAGCTCGATGGCAACGCGACGTCGGCCAACGAGCCGGCGTCCACGGCGCCCGACGACTGGGACCGCGTCTGTCACCAGGTCGAGGGCACCGACTGCAGCGCCAGCAATGACACCAACGGCGCGACCGCGGTCGCCTGGACGTCGGACACCCACAGCGCCATCGGCAACCTGTCGGCCTGTACCGGCAACAACTGCACGATCTTCACCGGTGGCGGGTCGAAGGACCCGATCGACATCAGCTCGTGGGCCTGGAAGGACAACGTCGGCGGGCTGCCCGACAAGGACAACCTGCTCCACGGCTACGCCGCGCGGTACCAGATCCCGTCGAGCTCGGTCTGTCCCGGCCCCGGCGGTGATACCAGCGGCAACACCATCTGCGACATGCTGTTCTTCGGCAACGACCGCTACGACAACAGCGGCGACGCCCAGCAGGGCTTCTGGTTCTTCCAGAACAAGATCGGCCTGGGCACGAACTCGGTCGGTGGTGGCAGCGGGTTCACCAGCTCGGGCGCGCCCGAGTTCCACCGCAACGGCGACCTGCTGCTGATCAGCGACTTCAGCAACGGCGGCACGACCTCGACGATCACCGTCTACGCCTGGGACACGACCTGTCTCAAGGGCGCCAACAAGCCCTCGCCGGGTGACTGCGGCGACGCGAACCTGCGGCTGGTGGCCACCTCGGGCAACGCCAACTGCTCGGTCGCCGACCCGGCCCTCACCGGCTTCTGCGGCATCGTCAACCCGGCCACGATCACCCTGCCCTGGTCGTTCACCGACAAGAGCAGCACGCCCAGCAATGGCGCCCTCAACGGCGAGTTCTACGAGGGCGGCATCAACCTGAGCTCGCTCAACCTTCAAGGTGAATGCTTCGCCTCGATCGCGTCCGAGACGCGCTCGTCGCAGTCGACAACGGCCACCCTCAAGGACTTCGTCCTGGGCAACTTCGGCTCATGCGGCTCGTCGACCACCACCACGCCCAAGGACGGCAGCGGTGGGAGCATCACCGACCACAACAGCAACGGTGTCCCGGATCTGTCGATCGGGACGGGCTCGGTCACCGCGACCGACCATGCCACCGTCACCGTGAGCGGCGTCCAGACCTGGGCGGGTAACGTCCAGTTCTCCATCTGCGGCCCGCTCGACGCGACCGACCTGACGTCCGACTGCGCGACCGGCGGTGACGCCGTCGGCTCAGCGGTGGCCGTCTCCAATTCGAGCAATACCGCCGACTCGCCGGTGACGACGTTCACTGAGGTCGGCCGCTACTGCTGGCGCGCCGACTTCACGGCCACCACGCCGGCGACCGGCGTGCCCGGCAGCAGCGACGGCAGCACGACCGAGTGCTTCGAGGTGCTGCCGGTGACGCCCACCCTGACCACCTCGGCCGGCGATGACGTCGTCCTGGGCAACCCGATCAGCGACACCGCGTCGCTCACCGGCACGGCCAACCAGCCGGGCGACAACGGGATCGGCACCGACGGCTCGATCAATGCCACCAACGGCGCGCCGGCCGACGGCACGATCACGTTCAGCGTCGACGGCCCCGACTCCTGTGACGCCTCCGGTCTCTCGGTGACCGGCAGCCCGGTCGATGTCAGCGGCGACAACACCTCGTACGGCCCGGTCAGCGCCACGCCGACCGCCGAGGGCAAGTACACTTTCATCGCCACCTACTCGGGCAGCTCCCCGAACACCAACGGTTTCGGCCCCACGGGCTGTCCCGAAGGGACCGAGGAAGCTCTGGTCGGCAGCTCGTCGACCACCACCACGCCCAAGGACGGCAGCGGTGGGAGCATCACCGACCACAACAGCAACGGTGTCCCGGATCTGTCGATCGGGACCGGCTCGGTCGACGCGGCCGACCATGCCGTCGTGTCCGTGACGGGGATCTCAACCTGGAGCGGCACCGTCCAGTTCTCCATCTGCGGCCCGCTCGCAGTCTCGCCGACGACCAGTAACTGTGCGACCGGCGGCGACCCCGTCGGCTCAGCGGTGGCCGTCTCCGATTCGAGCAATACCGCTGACGCTACCGCGACGACGTTCACGGAAGCCGGCCGCTATTGCTGGCGCGCCGACTTCACGTCTTCGACGACCGGCGTGCCGGACAGCAGCGACGGCAGCACGACCGAGTGCTTCGAGGTGCTGCCGGTGACGCCCACCCTGACCACCTCGGCCGGCGATGACGTCGTCCTGGGCAACCCGATCAGCGACACCGCGTCGCTCACCGGCACGGCCAACCAGCCGGGCGACAACGGGATCGGCACCGACGGCTCGATCAATGCCACCAACGGCGCGCCGGCCGACGGCACGATCTCGTTCAGCGTCGACGGCCCCGACTCCTGTGACGCCTCCGGTCTCTCGGTGACCGGCAGCCCGGTCGATGTCAGCGGCGACAACACTTCGTACGGCCCGGTCAGCGCAACACCGACCGAGCTCGGGACATACACCTTCATCGCCACCTACTCGGGCAGCTCCCCGAACACCAACGGTTTCGGCCCCACAGGCTGTCCCGAAGGGACCGAGGAGGTGACGGTCACCGGGACGTCGAGCCTCTCGACGGCCCAGGACTGGCTGCCCAACGACACGGCCACCCTGACGGGTGATGCCAACCTCAATGGCACCCTGACGTTCGTGCTCTACGACGACGCCACGTGCGGCCAGAGCGGCGGGTCAGCTGTGTACTCGCCGGCCGCGACCACCGTCACCGATGCTCCCTCCGGGAGCCCGTTCAGCACGAGCAACACGACCTTCAAGGTCACGGCGACCGGTCACTACTCGTGGCTCGTCACCTATGACGACAACGTGCTGAGTGATCCCGCACCGAGCTGTCAGGAGACCACCGACCTCACCATCAACAACGTTCCCCCGGCACCCTGACGTCGCCTGACCCGCCAGGGTCATCCGATCCACTGGCTCACCCGAGCCACCCGCGCCAGCCATTGAAGGAGCCCCGGCCACCGGCCGGGGCTCCTTCAATGCGTCTGTCCGCCGCGAGGCGTGGCGGTCAGGGTCCGACGCTGAACGTGATCTTGGTGCTGGTGCCGTACAGAACGCCCGTGCAGCTCGCTGCGCCTCCCGTCCACAGGTCTGACTTGAGGAGGATGTTCTGTGCGGCTGGCCACATGTAGCCATCGTAGTAGCCGGCCCATGTGGACAGGACCATCGTGCCGTTCTGCGTGCACGTTGTTGTGATGTACGGGTTCGTCACGGTGACCTTGGAGACATCGTAGGTGACGGTGTCACTCCAGTTGGGGGCTCCGTTTCCGTTGAGGTCGTTGACCATCTTCACCGTCAGGGTGCCGCCCGAGGTCTTATGACCTCCGCCGCCGCCACCGCCACCCTGGTGCGTGCCGTTGCCGCCTTTGGCGGCGAAGGTGGAGCCCGCGACGAGCCCGACCGCGAGCACCGCGATCAGCGCCCCTTCGAGCACGGCCTGTCCGCCATGGACCAGGTGCGATTTGATCCGCGGTTGTCGGCTGGGCGCGGGGATCGGTTCGTGGACCCAGCGCTGGCCATCCCAGAAACTCATAGCGTCTGCCTCCGGCAACCCGGCTAACTGGATCGAGCGATCGGTCCAGTCCCGTGGCTTTGCGTCCCCGGCTCACGCCGGGTTTGCCTTTGTCTGTCAGACACGGTCTGACGGGCGCTGGGCGTGAGGTCGAAAGCGATCGCGCCCGGGTCGCTCGGGAACAACCTAGGGAGTCGGGGGCGATCGCGCAATGACGGCATGGTACCAAGCGACGGCGGGTTGGCCCCTCCGCGAACAGAAGGGACGTGTCCCAAACTGGCGTTACAGCAGGGCGGTGAACGAATGCGGCCCCACGCCGTCCTCGCCTCGTTGGAAGGCCCAGGGCGGATTGACCGCACGCCTGTACGGCGAGCGGTCGTGGAGAGCCGGATGCGTGGCACCGCCTGCGTCCGAGCGGACCGGCGAGACGGAGCGGCCGAGAGGTGCCATCGCGCCTCGGTCCGACTCGAGTTGACTCAAGGTCCGTAAGGTCGGAAGGTCCGTAAGGGCGGGCGGGTGGTGTCGATGGCGGCCCTGGTCGCGGTTGGGTCGCGCTCAGCGGCGAGCGCCCGGTGCTGCGGGTCGAGCTCAGCGCCGGTCGCGACGAGGGCTCGACCTGGCTTGCCTTCATCCGCGCGCTCGGGCTCGATCAACCGTTCGTCGCGCTCGTTGAGGATCGCCGCCGCGGCGGCGCCCAGGGCGAGCATCAGCCAGTAGTACCGCGCGTACGAGAGGTGCAGGAAGATGCCGGTCGTGAGGTATGTCGCGAGCGATAGCAGGAATGCCGTGGCAATGTTCGCGAGCTCTGGCCGGCGGGTCCGCCAGCGGCGACGGGCGCGCCGCAGCTCTCGCATGGTGATGCCGATCGCGCCCAGAAACAGACCCAAGCCGATGATCCCGTTCTCGGCCGCGATGCCCACGTACAGGTCGTGCGCCTCGCGATCGGCCGATCTCACTTTGATGCCGACGATGTCGGCGTAGTAGTGGTAGTACTCCGGGAAGAGGCCCGGGCCGACCCCGATGAGCGGATGATCGGCCCAGGTCAACAAAGCCGAGAGGCCCTCCGTGAGCCGCGATTGAATCGAGCCGTCGGCACTGTTGGCGCTTGTGTCGCCGCCGATGACGCCGGTAATCGAGCCGAGTGAGCCGAGGCGCTGGCTGTAGCCGGGTACGACCACGAACATCGCGGCGATCGCGAGGCTGACCAGCACGATCTGCTTCGGCTTTATGTACCCGGACGCCACCATGAACACGAGGACGAGGGCGAATCCGACGAACCCGCCCCGTGAGAAGGTGAGCGCAACGCCCGCGGCGATGAGCAACGTGCACGCGAGGGCGACGCCCTTGGCGATCTTCGTTCGGGCGTTCCAAGCCCAGAACATCCCGAGCGGGACGAGCATCAGCATGACCTGGGCGTAGCGGTTCTGCTCGCCGATCTGTCCCGATAGGCGCGGCTGGAGGTCCACGCCGGTCGCGGTGCTGTTCACGTCGAACGACGCGTTACTCAGCTGGGCGAAGCCCCAGTAGTCGTTCGAGAACGTGCCGGTCACCTCCTGGTACACGGACAGCCCGCCGATCAGGGCGCCGACGATCAGCAGCACCCACACGACCTGGCGCAGGACCACCACCGTGCGGACGACATTCGTGAGCATGAAGAACAGGCCGAAGCCCTCGACCGCGAACGTCAGAACGTCGTTCGACGCAGTCTTCGGATCGACCGAGAGGAGCGCACCGAGGACCTCGATGAAGAAGTAGCCGATGATCAGCGGCAGTGCCGGGGGGGCCACGACGACGCGCCGCTGCACGACGAGCAGGTAGCCGAGCGGCGCTACGAGAAGCAGCGGCACGCCCGCGGCCATGAAGAACGGCATGCCGTGGAGCTGTACGGCGAGAACGGCCGCGTTGCTGTAGAGGATCGCTGCCACGACGAGGGTCGCCACGTCCGGGCGCAGCGCGATCGAGACGAACAGCAGGCCCGCCCCGGCCAACGCGAACGCGACGATCGGCGCCTGGCCGCCGATCAACCCGAGCACGCCCGCCGCGATCAGGCAACCGAGGACGCCCAGGGCTCTGGCGTGCGATCGAAGGGGGCCGAGGTCCACCCCCAGCGGCCGAGGGGCGAGCGCCGTTGCCACCGGTCAGGCTCCGTGGGCGACGCTGGCCGGATCCGCGTCGCCTATGCTGGCGGTCTGGACGTTGTTGCTCACGGCCGGTCCCCGATCACTTGTCACGTCCCGGACCGCCACCCACTCCTCGCCCGATATCGCGTCAGCCCCACGCTGAGGCTCCCACCGGTCGATGACCCGACCCCGAGCCACGTTCCATGCGGCGACGAGCGCCGCTCCGTTGACGAGGCAGAAGTAGGCCGGGAGCGCGACCAGCTTCGAGCGCCCACGCGACCCACCCAGAGTGAGACCGGCGGCGGCAAGGCCATAGAAGCCTGCCTGGGTCAGGGTCGCGAGCCGGTACACCAGGCCGCGACGCCACAGCAGCGGCGCGCTGACGGCCACGCCCAGCAGCGGGATCGCGACGAGTCGCCGGGCGAGCTTGTGCCAGGCGAGCTGAAGCGAGTAGAAACCATGTCGACGGGGGTCGAGGAGGGCTCGCCGAAGGACGACGCCGTGCAGGCCACGGGTCATGACCCGGACCTTGCGACCGAACTCGATCTCACCGGACGCCGCCACCGGCTCGTACACAGCGGCATCCTCTGCAAAGACCAGGCGCCGGCCGGCGGCGATGACCCCTGTCGATGCATAGAAGTCGTCGGTGACGCCGGGGACGATCTCGTCGATGAGCTCGCGGCGGATCGCGTACAACGCGCCGGTTGCGGAGACCACGCTGCCGGCAGCGCTCTCGGCGCGCTTGAGCAGCCGGTCGAGGTCCCAGTAGTCGCGCTCGCCAACGGCAATTCCACCGCTGCCCCCACGCAGGTAGCGCTGGTCGCCCGCCACACCGCCTACCTCAGGGTCGGCGAACGGCCGCACGATCGCCCGCAGCGCATCGGGGGCCAGCAGGCTGTTGGCATCCGAGAACACGAGGATCTCACCGGTCGCGCTCGCCAGCGCGCGATTGAGTGCCTCGGCCTTGCCGACCCGGGGGAGCTCGAGGACGCGCAGCCGAGCGTCGTCGACGGCTGCCGCGATCGCGACCGTCGCGTCGGTGGAGCCGTCCGAGGCGATCACCATCTCGAGCCGGTCGGCCGGGTAGTCGCAGGCGAATACGCTGTCGATCTTGGCTCGAATGCTGCGCGCTTCGTCGTGGGCAGCGACGACGATGCTCAGGCTCGGCTCGACGTCGGCTGCGGCGACCGGCCGACGGGCCACTCGCCCGCGCACGAGGATCAGCACGGGGAGGCCCGCGTACGAAGCAACAACGGCTCCAGCCGACAGCCAGAACGCTCCAGCCGTAAGGCGTCCGGCCAGGGTCACGAGCTGGATCCGGATCCTGAACCGTGATGCGACGAGCGTGATCGGGTGGAGGCGGACGGTTGGCGCGGCGTGTCGCCGGGGGTGACCCGAGCGGGCGGTACCGGACCATCGACGTCCTGCCGCTCGCCATCGGCGGGCCTCGGGGCGACAGTCGAGATGCTAAGCCTCGCAGTCGGCGGCAGCATCGGCTGACCCGGCACGACCCGCTTTGCCATGGGGCGGCTGGTGTCAGGCCGACCGTTGCCAGGCTGCGGGGTGATCGCAGCTTCCGGAGCACGCGTTGGGCGTAGGCGTCGGACCCGCGCGCGGCGCACGAGCACGGCGCCCAGGCCGCTCGCGCCCACCAGCCGAAGGCTCTCGTCGGCGACGCGGACCGCCTCGCGCTTGGTCTCACCCAATGTCACGACGAACGTGGACGCACTGGCGACCTGCGCCCATGCCAATGCCGCGGCGGACGATTCGATCGAGCCGCCGTCGATGACGACGATCTCCGACGATGTGCCCAACGCATGGAGCACAAGCCGCGCCTGGTCGACGTTGAGGCGCTCGACGTTCCCGGCCCGTCCTCGCGGCAGGACTCGGAGCTCCCCAGAGCGCGACAGGAGCATCGGCTCGGCGTCGGTGGCAGCGTCGGCCAGCACGTCACCCAGCCCGGGCCGATCGGAGATCCCGAAGTGACGCGAAAGGTTGCCGCTCGGTGCACCGTCGACGAGCGTGACGCGATGGCCGCTAAAGCCGGCCGAGGTCGCGACATTGGCAGCCACGACAGCCGATTCCGATTCTCCGATCGCCACCACCAAGATGCGGCGCTGAACGTCCGGATGCTCGGCCGCGATGAGCTTGGTCGTGAGCTGGCGGAACATCACGCCGGCCGGCGAGCCCGGCATCGCCTCGACCACGGGAGGGCTGCCCGGAGGCCATGCTCCAACCGGCAGGTCGACCAAGCCGAGAAGTGGGGCGTCGGTCAGCCGGCTGAGCTCGGAGCGGTCCTTGACCGTATCACTCAGGTATTCGATCAGGATCACCAGGACAAGCGCACCGAGCAGTCCCGCCATGGCCGCGAGCAGCACGATGAGCGATACCTGGGGCGCGATCGGCGCGGTCGGTGCGACGGCCGGGCTGATGACCTGGATCTTGCCCTCGGCCTGGGTCGTGGCCGCGGTCGTGAGTTGCCCCAGCTCAGTCGTGACGGTGTTGGCGATGAGTGCCGCCTGGTCGGGGTTCGAGTCGTCGGCTCGGATCGTCACGATTCGCTTCACATCGTCGGCCGTGGCGCGCACGTTCTTGGTCAGGTCCCTGATGGTGACCGCCCCGCCGAGCTCCTTGGAGGTGGATTCGAGGAGCTGCTGACTGATCGCGAGCTCGGCGTAGGTCTGTGACAGCTGCGACGCGGCCCGGATCGTGTCGATGTCGGTGTTGATCGGGCCCACCAGGACCTGGGCCACCGCTTCGTACGTCGGTGTGATGCGTGATGCGACGAGATACCCGGACAGGGACGCGATCCACGTGGCGACGAGCAGTGTCCACCACCATCGGCGAGCGACCGAGAGGTAGCCGCTGAGTTCCACGTCAACTCCTTCCCCCGTGCCGCCTTGCAGGCGGCATCGACAGCACCGGCACCGCCACCCTGATTTCGTGGGCGGCGGTGCCGGAAGGATAGCGGTACCGGAAGGATAGGGGTACGCCGCCACCCTACACGTCTCGTGCTGCCCGGGGCGGTCCACGGCAATGACACGTCCGCACTGGTGCCGCGACGCGCAGTCTGGCACGGTCGGTGACCCGCACGGCTCGGTACGATGGCCCTCGCGGACCGAGTCGAGAGCGGGGAGTGACCGAGCGAGTGCAACAAGGTGGATCGACAAGCCAGGGACGGGCCGCGGTCGCGCGACGGCTCCGGCGCACGGTCTCATCGGCCGCGCGCTGGCGGCTGGCCGATCTTCGCCGAGCGCGCGAATTGCGAAGCGCACGGACGATCGTGACCGAGCTGGCCGCCGGCGGGCTCGCCGATCGCAGCGACTGGCAGCTCGCAGCCGCGCACGCCGGTGCGCGCGGGGTGGTCCGTGCCGAGCTGAACGCCGCGGGAGGCCCCGGCCAGCGGATCGTCGTCACCCTCGCCCCGCCAGGCGCCGACGCGGCCCGGCGCGTGCTCGATCGTGCCGGAGCCGTCCTGGCCGCCCTGGCGGCGGTCGAGCTGGCACCATCGACGCGGTCGATGGTGCCCGTTCCGCCCCTGGCGATGGGCGAGTACGCGGGTTGGGGCTGGCTCCTCCAGCGCGGACTTCCTGGCACGGCGGCGGATCGCCTCGTCGAGGCGGGCAGCGACGCCGATCGCGAGTGGCTCGTCTCGGCCGTCGGCCGGGTGGTCGCAGCGCTGCACCTCGCGACAGCGCAATCGCGCGAGGTGGAAGGCGGGTTGCTCGACCGTTGGCTGACGACGCGCATCTCGCGATTGGTGGCCATCGATCCGGCGTCGAGCCAGGCACTCGATACGATCCATGCCCGCGTCGCTGCGTCGTTGGAGGGTGCGACACTGACCGCGAGCTGGGTCCACGGCGACCTGTGGCCGAACAACGTGCTGATTGACCGCGCACATCGCAGGATCACCGGACTTGTCGACTGGGAGAGCGCAGCACCGGACGAGCACCCCTGTCAGGACGCGCTGCACCTGGTGCTGATGACTCGCCGTCTGGCACGGGGTGGAACGTACGGCGACCAGGTCCGGTATGGGCTCGCGGACCCCGCGTGGACCGAGGCCGAGCGGCTCACCCTGCGCAACGCTGGCATCCGCCTCGACGCGCCCGTCTGGTCACCCGAGCCACCGATGGACGGGCCGGCCGGTGGCCGGGCGCTTCCCGGACGAGCGATCTCCCTCGACGACGCCCTCGCCCTCGCGTGGCTGCGCCAGATCGTCCAGAACGTGGTCCGGCAACCTACCCTCGCTCGGGACCGTGCCTGGGTTCGGGCAAACGTGACCGCCGTGGCCGACAGCCTCGCGACAGCCTCGAGCCGTTCGGCGAAGTGATGACGAGCCTGCGCGTGCTGATCGTCGACCGGGCACCGCCCCGTAACCCGAGCCAGGGCAACGAGCTCATTGCGCTGCGCGTCATGCCGCACCTGCGATCACACCGGAGAGTGCTCGTCGCACCCATCGCGATTGACGAACCGAAGCGCACGGAGGTCGAGGCCGATCTGCGCGGCCTGTTCGACGAGGTCTACCTCGTTCCGAGGCGCGGCCCCGTGACCAGTCTGGTCGGCGGCCTTGAGCCGGCGCTCGCCCGGACCGTGGGCAGGCTTCCCGGTGGCAGGGGCCGGCGAGTTGGGTCGCTCGATCTGGGTTTCCCGGCGCGCTTCGGGTACGCGATCCAGGCTGCCATCGAGGTTGAGGCGCCGGACCTGATCCACGTACGTCAGCTGCCGATGGCCGCCTACTGGCCGCTGCTGCGGGGCCGCCCTCGACTGCTCGAACTCGTCGATTCCGAGGAGCTTGGGTCGCGTCGGGCACGGAACGGCGCTGTCCGGAGCTTGCTCCGGTGGTCGTTCGCGCGGGAGCTCGAGCGTCGCGCGGTCCGTCACTTCCAGATCGTGACGACGGTCGCCGAGGCGGACGCGGCCGCGATCCGTGCGCTCGCGCCCGGCGTCCGCGTCGAGGTCGTGCCCAACGGCGTCGATAGCTCGAGGTTTGATCCGGACGCCCTCCGTGGCGAGATGTCGGGCAGCGCGACGGGCGAGCGCGATCGAGCTCTCGTGGCGTTCGTGGGCGCGATGTCCTTTCCGCCCAACATCGCGGCGGCGACGTGGTTTGCGACTGAGGTGCTGCCGCGGCTCCGAGCCCTCCGGCCGCAGATACGTTTTGCGATCGTCGGCCGGGATCCCGCTCCGGCCATCGTCGCCCTCGCCGCGGACCCGGCGATCGAGGTAACCGGCACGGTCGACGACGTTCGGCCATGGTTGGCACGAGCATCGGTAGTGGTCGTCCCGATGGTCAGCGGGAGTGGCATCAAGAACAAGCTTCTCGAGGCTCTGGCGATGGCCCGGCCGGTCGTGGCCACGCCGCTCGCGTGCGATGGCCTGACGCTCGTCGCCGGGCGGGACCTGCTGGTGGCCGGCGATCCCCAGGCATTCGGGGCGTCGGTCGTAGAGCTGCTCGACGACCCCGCCCGCAGCGATGCCATCGGCCGGGCCGGGCGGGCAGCGATCGAGGCCGGCTACACCTGGCCCGCAGCGGCCGCGCGATACGCGGACCTGTGGTCGGAGCTGGCGGCGGGAAGGCGGCGATGACGGCCGCAGCGACCGTGCCGCCCGATCCGCGGTCCACGGCGTCCATGCCCGGCGCCGGCCCACGCCGCCCGCTCCGGATCGCGTATCTCATGTCGCGCTTTCCCAAGGCGACCGAGACGTTCATCCTGTACGAGATCCTCGAGCTCGGGCGGCTCGGGCACCACGTCTCCATCCATCCGCTGGTCGTCGAACGTGCCACGATCGTGCAACCCGGCGCCGAGCGCCTGATGTTGCGCGTGGTGCCGTTCCATCCCGGGTCGTGGGCTGTGCTCCGCTCCCAGCTCCACTGGCTGCGCCGTCGTCCGCGTGCCTATCTGGGCGCTTGGTTGGCAGCCACCAGGGGCACCCTGCGCTCACCGAAGTTCCTGGCCCGAAGCCTCGTCGTCGTGCCGTTCGGCGCGCACGTCGCGCGAACGATCGAGCGTGCCGGAATAGATCACATCCATGCCCACTGGGCGACGCACCCGGCGCTCGGTGCGCTGGTCGCCGCGCGCCTGACCGGGCGGCCGTACACCTTCACCGCCCACGCCCACGACATCTTCGTGGATCGCTCCATGCTCGAGCAAAAGATCCGCGAGGCCGCATTCGTTGTGACCATCTCCGACTACAACCGGCGCTATCTCCGCGAGCTGGTCGGACCGATCGTGGACGAACGCGTCACGGTGATCCATTGCGGGGCCGACCCGTCGGTCTTCAGCGCCTCACCGTCGCCCGCGGACGCCGGGCCTCGGGCTGACGACCGTGGCCCACGAGGTCCGCTTCGGCTGCTCGTCGTGGCCAGCCTGCAACCGCAAAAGGGCCATCGCATCATGCTCGATGCGATGGCCCTGCTTCGCTCGCGCGGCATCGAGGCCACCGCGCGGTTCGTGGGCGAGGGCGAGGAGCGGCCGGCGCTCGAGGCCGCGATCGGGCGGCTTGATCTGCGCGACCGGGTCGCGCTCGTGGGCGCCGTTCCGCGCGACCGGGTCGCCAGCGAGCTGGCCGATGCCGATGTCGTGGTCCAGCCGAGCATCGTTCTTCCGAGCGGCAAGACCGAGGGCATTCCGGTCGCCCTGATGGAGGCCCTTGCGGCCCAGCGGGCGGTTGTTGCCAGCGACCTGTCCGGGATCCCGGAGCTGGTCCGCGACGGCGAGACGGGGCTGCTCGTGGCGCCCGGTGACGCACCGGCCCTGGCCGATGCCCTCGGCCGTCTGGACGCCGATCCGGCGCTGCGCAAGCGTCTGGGCCTGGCAGGCCGGCAATTGGTGCTCGCCGAATTCGACCTGCGCGTGAACGCCGCGCAACTCGCGGCACGGATCGAGGCGCTGCACCGACGGGACTGACGCGGACCAGCGCGCAACGGCTCGGCCGGTGCCTCCGGCACGGGCCTCGCGGCCCAAGGCCTTCCTCAGCCGCCGAACAGCCGCCGTCCGAATGGCAGGCGGCGCACCTCGGGGAACGTGGACGCGATCCGCAGCTCGTCCCGGTTGCCGACGAGGACGACTGCCGAGGCGAGCGCCGCTAGAGCGAGGCTCACGAGGATCGGTGGCCCGAGCGCCACTTCGGCCAGGAGCAGCGCCGACGCCGATCCGGCCAGAATCAGGTACACGCGCAGGTAGCGTCGTTCAAACAGGTCGATGCCGGTGCCGAGTCGCAGCCCGGCCTGCTTGAGCAGGTTGTGGACGATCAGCGTCGTGGTCGTGCCAATCGCCGCGCCGAGCGGCCCCAGGAGCGGGATCAGGGCGAGATTGAGGACGAGGTTGAGGGCCGCCGCCGCGACGTTGATCAGGACGATGTAGCGCAGCTTGCCGTACACGCGAAGGGTCAGGCCGTTGAAGCCGAGGGCGGTGTTCACGTAGTAGCCGAGCGAGAGCATCGCCAGGAAGGGCGCCGAGGCAGCGTAGCGCTGCTCGTAGAGCGTCACCGTGAGCGGCCGCGCGAGCGAGAACGTGAGCGCGAAGAGGGGAAAGGAGATCACAGCCATCCAGACCGCAGTCTGCCAGTAGAGGTCGCGAATGCCGTCCCGGTCGTTGCGGGCGAACAAGCGTGACGCAGCCGGCACGAACAGCAACGTGAACGCCTGGAAGACGAGCTGGTTGAGACCGGCCGCCGGCAGGATCACCCGAAACTGCGCGACTTGGTCGGCGCCGCCGAAGGCGCCCAGCAGGATCGCATCGCTCGAGTTCAGCACGAGATAGACGAGGTCCGTCGTCAGCAGCGGGATCGTAAACAGGAGCAGCTCGACGACGGGAATGTCGAGGTGCCGCGGTCGGAAATGACGCAGCATGTCTCGGCCTCGGAAGATCTCGAACATGATCGCGACGTAGACGGCCAGCCCGATCGCCCCGGTGGCGACGTAGCCGGCCGCCAGGAAGTCGACGCCGGCATGCAGCACGACCAGCAGGATGACCACGCCAAGACGAAGCGCCGGAGCCAGCACGAAGCGCCGCACGAAGATCGCCCGCGGGCTGGCATAGACCGACAACAGGTTCGTCAGGATGCCGTCGAGGGCCTGGATGGGCGCCATCAGGATGATGGTGGCGATGAGCAGCTGCGCGTCGGCCACACCGGCCATCGGTTCGGCGACGAGCGGCGTGGCGGCCACCACGACCGCCACCACGAGCAGGCCGATGGCGGCGGTCGTCGCGGTCACGAACAGGATGGTGCCGAAGACACGATCGAGCCTTCCCTGCTCGTCGTCGATCGCGAGGAAGCGGCTGACGGTTCGGTCCAGCCCGAATGTGGCCAAGGTTTGGCCGATGTCGGCGATCGACAGGGCGTACGCGAACGCACCGTAGTCCGTCTCGGCCAGGGACCGCACGATGACGACCTGGACGATGAAGTTGACAATCAGGCTGACGCCGCGTCCGATCAGGAGCAGGCTCGACCCCCGGACCTGCGACCTGGCGGAGGTCGGGGCGCGGTGTCCGAGCCCGAGGTCGGCCGGAACGACGCGGCCGGCCTCACCGGTCTCCGCGACCAGGTCCTCGGCCGCCATCTCCTCGGCTGTGGGTGCGATGTCCGACGTGGTGTCGGGCGGGCCCCCATCGCCCCGGCTCCCACCGCCCATTGGTCCCGCGAGCGCGTCAGAGCCCGTGTCGGCCTGGTCACCGGTGGGCCGTTCAGCCACGGTCGGTTCCCCGCCTCGACCAGTCCCTGCTCAGACGGTCCCAGATGTGCCCGATCGCCGTCCGGCGGACGACCGCGGCATCCGCGCTCGCGTCGATCAGGATGGCCGAACGGTTGCTCTTGGCTAGATCGCTGTAGGCCTTGCGCGCAGCCTTCAGGTGAGCAAGGTCGTGCTCACCCTTGCGGGCGAGCAGCGTTTTCGGGGGCGCGTCGAGGACGAGGATCAGCCCCGGCGTCGGGGCGAGGGCGACGAGAACCTGATGGCGCAGGCGGGCGCGCGTCCCACGACGCCGGCTCGCGATGAAATCCAGTGGATGACGATCGAGCACCACGATCCGTCCGCGCCGCACATGCCAGGCGGCGATCAGCCGCGCCCGGACCATGCGCATTGATCGGATCGGCAGCCCTAGCCCGTGAGGTGTCGACGACCCCTTTCCATACAGGCCCAGATAGAGTTGCCGCCCGGGGATGGGGAAGCTGTCCTGCAGCCCAGCCGCCAGCGTTGACTTGCCGGCACCGTCGGGTCCGAGCAGGGCCACGATCAGGCCCGGCCGCCGGGCGGCGACGAAGAGCCTCGCTGTGAAGCGACGTGCCTGGGCAACGACCCATCGCGGGACCACTCCGGCCGTGTCGCGCGACCATGCCGCGAGCGCCAATCGGCGACCGACGTGCCGGAGCCGCGAGGCGTCTTCGTCGCGGCACGCAGCTACGATCCGGCGTGCCGTTCCGCGTCCGGTCGTGCGCTCCACCCATGTCCCGAGCTCGCCGTCGAGCCTGGCCCCCGCGGCGCGCTCGGCGAGGTCGATGGTCTGCTCCGGGCTGGGACCGTCACGATCGAGGAGGACATGCAGGGCGAGCGTCCAGAACGCATCGTCCGGGGCTGGCCGCCAGCGTCCCGACGCCCGCTCCCGGCGACCGAGGCAGCCCTCAGCGCCCGCCGCCCGATAGGTGCCACCGGGTCCGTAGGCGAGCTCGGTGACCACGTCCAGCTTGCGCCAGCCGCCGCGCGCAGGTTCCCAGGCCAGCCAGAACCGGTGGGAACCGTAGCCGATGGCCGGCAGGCGCCGGAAGCCGGCCGGGCCGAGCAGCCCGTCGAGACGCTCGATCGAGGTCGCGGCCACGAGCAAGTCCACGTCACCGGCCGTCCCATCGAGGCTGCCACGCAGGTGCAGCCACGGTACGACGGCGGCATCGAGAACGGCCAGTGCCACGCCGATGCACGGGTCGATCGCTGGCTCCCCCGACTCGCTCACGGGCCTCCTAACTGACATTCCCGCGACCGAGGGCTGCCGCTTCCCGGTCGATGCCGAAACGGCCGGCTCCGGTGCGCTGGCGCACCGTCATCCTCGGTCGACCGGCGAGGAGCTTCGGCTGGCGAGGATACAATGCCGGGCGCATGGCGGCGCGCAATCAATCACCCAAGCGCCGGGACGGGGGTCGCGGTTCGGACGAGCGGCGTCCCGTTCCGAGCAGTTCCACCCGGGCTCCTGCAGCTCGGGCGGCCATCGTTCTCATCGCGGTCGCGGCGCTGGTGGGGCTGGCCACGATCGGACTCTCATCCCATGGGCCGGGATCGTCAGCGGCACCGAGTGGCGTCGCCTCGGGTGGCCCTCCGGCCTCGTACCTGGGCGGACCCACGGGCCAGCCGAGCCCGAGTGCGGAGGCCAGCACCGGTCCCTCGGTCGGAGTTGCTTCGCCGTCGATCGCGGCGCTCACCCCACCGGGCGGCCATGACCGTGGCTACCTCGTCACGCTCGACGAGTTGCGCGACACGGTCGATCGGGCGAAGCTTGGACACGAGCCCGAGCGGACCGCGGTAACCGATCTGATGGCCTGGGCTCCCGGAGCGCTCGCTGTGCCGGCCTCGCCCTCCGAGCCGCTGCGGATCACCGACACCGAGGCGCCGTTCGTCGACGACACCGCGCGAGCATACGGGCTCGCCCTCGCCTACGGCGTGTCCGGCGACCTTCGCTATGCGGAAGCCGCGCGTGCCATCGTGGACGCGTGGGTTACCACAACGCATACCACGAAGGACACGTGCCCCCAGGACGGCGCCTGCGAAACGTCGCTGGTCATCGGGCGTGCCGCCCCGGGTTTCGTGTTCGCTGTCGACCTCATCGCCGATTCAAGAGCGTGGTCGACCGGCGACGATGCGGCGTTCCGGACCTGGCTGCGTGACATCATCCTGCCGACAGCGTCATTGCGCGACAACAACTGGGGCGACGCCGGCCTCCTGTTGCGGGCCAGTGCGACCGATTGGCTCGGGGACGACGCCGGGTTTTCCGCGGCGATGACCGATTGGCGGCGGCGGATCGACCTGATCGAGCCCGACGGCTCGATCCCCGAGGAAACGCGCCGTGGCACGGCCGGGATGATGTACACGCAGGAGGCGCTGCTGTACAAGGTCGCCGTCGCCCGCATCGCCGAGCGCCGCGGCGTCGACCTCTGGTCGTCGATTGGCGCCAAGGGCGGCTCGCTCAAGCTCGCGGTCGATCTGCTGGCCGATTATTGGGCGCACCCCGAGGATTGGCCGTATCAGGTCGACGTATCGCCGCCCGACCCGGGACCGATGTGGGAGATCGCCTACCAGCACTGGGGTGAGGCGGCCTACGCGAGGATCATCGAGGGCACCCGGCCGTTCGGCGCGGAGGGTCACTCCGCCGTCCGCTGGACGACGCTCACGAACGGAGTCCCGATCACGTCCTGACCCGGTGGTGACGCACCATGCAGCGTCGGGCGATTCCGGAGTATCGGCGGACCCGGCACGAGTATCGGCGGACCCGGCACGCTCGCCAGGCACGCCGGTGGCGCTCGCCACCCGCTACGGGGTGAAGAACTCGCTCAGCGTGTTGGCGTCGCAGTCCTCATCGATGCAGTCGAGCGACCAGGCCGCGTCGATCGTCCGCAGGAGCGAGTAGTGAGTGTGCGCCTGGCTCGAGCTGAAGCCGTGCTTGGCCAGCGGCGAGATTACGAACGTGGCCACCCTCTGGCCGTCGGCCGAACTCCCCGTTCCCTCGTCGAAGGTGATGAACAGGACACCGCCGTCCTTCCAGGCCGGGCTCGCGAGGATGCGAGGCACGAAGCCGCGCAGCCACTCGTCACCGGTCGAGACGGAGCAGTCGTGCATGTCGTTACACAGGTTCGGGATGATCAGCTCGTAGTCGGCGGCGAGCGGGTCGAAACTTGTGAAATCCGTGATGTTGGCGCACCGGGTTGGGTTCGAGCTGATATCCGTGAAGGTGATGGCTGGCTCGTGCTTGCGTGCGTAGGTACCGGACCCGTCCCGACCGCCGGACGCCCGCGCGCCAGTGAAGCAGCCAGGGGGCACGTTCTCGGCGAACACGTGCCAAGTCCGTCCAGCGGCCTCGAGCCGGTCGGCGAGGTTCGGCGCCGCGATGTCATGGCTCAAGTCGTCGGTGACGCCTTGTGTATTGCCACTAAACAACGCCAGGTAGTTGGGCTGCGACGGGTGCGCGACGGCGATCGAGTTCGTGGCGAGCCCGTACTGCGCGGCCAGGGACGCCAGGTACGGCGCCTGTGCAGAATCCAGGATGGCGGACAGGCCGTGGTTCTCGAGGACGATCACGTACACGTGACCAAAGGTGGGCACGGGGCGCGCCGGGACCGTTGGGTCGGTGCGGCCCACGTCGGCATCGTCGGGGAGGATGCCGACGTGGCTGTTTCGAGCCACCAGCCAGAGGCCGGTTGCGACGAGAGCGACTGCGAGCACGGCGATGAGAGCAAGGCTGCGACGTGAGCGACGGATGGCGGGCCCCTTGTGCTGGTTGGCCGCAGTGGCGACGAGCGTGGGCCCGCTCGACCGGATCACGGCGCAGGACATGCCCCGCGACCATGGCGGATGGATGCGCGTGGGAGTATAGGATGCGGAGCGTCGGCGATCGACCGGTCACCGTCGCCGAAGGTGTTCCGAGTTCCAGGGAGGGAGCGGAGACCGCCCTGTCAGCGCGCGACGATCGACACACCGGGGACGAGCGCTCGGTCCGTCCCATCCTCGCTCGGCTGCGTGCCGGCACGTTCGGGGCAGGGACCAATCTGCGCGGGGTCCTTGCCGGGGCCTCGTGGACCTACCTGCTGCCTTCACTCGAGATCGGCCGCGTCGTCGTGATGGGGCTTCCCGGGCCGGCCTCCATGCGAACCCTCGCCCGCCTGGCTCGATCCGTCGAGTTGCGGGTCGGTACGCGTCGTGAGGCGGTGCGCGCCGCCGCGTTGATCGAGCGAGGGACCTGGAGTCATGTCAGCGTGGTCGTTGCCGCCGAGCCCCCCGCCGGTCCGGGTGCGAGGCGTCGTTCGACTCGCGACGGAGACGCGAGCGGCGCTGCCTTGGCCGGCTCCGGCGCGCGCATCCCGATCGACCTCGCGGTGGTTCCGAAGCGGGATCGCGGGATGGGCCTGTCGGACGCTCTTGCAATGATCGGCCAAGACCTTGCTCCCACCGGCCGCGCGTTCGTCGAGCTCGAGGACCCGGCCGCGGCGCGCTCGCCTGTGCTGGAAGAGGTGATCGCCGCTGCGGGCCTTCGCATCGAGCTGCGACTCGCAGCGTTCCCCAGCACCGGCGAGATCGTGGCGGCTGTGCCGGACGGCCATCCTGCGATCGAGCGGGACCTACTCCGTCGTGGGCTGATTGGCGCACGTGGCCGGGGACAACAGCGCCGTGGTCTCGGGCAAATCCTCGGACGTCTGGCCGAGGCGACGTCGACGTTGCGATCAGCCGTTGTCACGATCGGACCTGTCCGGCGGCGGACCTCCGGTCGAGGCGTGCTCCTGCTCGCGCCGGCGGGGGACGAATCAGCCACGGGCATGAACCGGCTGCCCGCCTATCTCCGCACTCTCGGACGAGACGCGGGCCTGGCCTTGGACGGCGATCGCTGGGCAGTCGTCTCACAGGGCGAATACAACTCGCAGAAGCCGGTGCTCCTCATCTACCCGCCGGCGGATGACCGACCCGAGGCAGTGATCAAGATGACCCGCGACCCAGTCTTCGACGCCCGTCTGGTGGTGGAGCGCGACGCCCTGCTCGGCCTCGAGGCACTGCGCTGGCGGACGGCGGACCTCCCACGGGTGCTCTTTCATGGCCGGCATGCCGGCCTCGGGTTCCTGGCCGAGACGGCCCTCCGTGGACGGCCCTTCAACCAGATCGCACGGCCCGGCCAGCCGGATCCTGCGTTCGACGCCTCGCTCGAGTTCCTGATCGAGCTCGCGCGTTCGACCTCCCGCCCGGCCCGCGGCGCAGACCACGCGGCCGCTCTGGGGCCGCTCGTCCATCGTTTCCTCGAGCTGTGGCCGTTGAAGGCCGATGCCACGGCCCGCCTGCGGCACGACCTTGACGTCATCGGCGCGCAGCCAGCGCTTGAGACCGTGTTCCTGCACGGCGACGCCGGGACCTGGAACCTGCTCGTCGACGACGCGGGGCGTATCGGCGTCCTGGACTGGGAGGCGGCCGAGGGGCAGGGCCCACCGATGTGGGACGTGGCCCGCTTTGTCCATTCCTACGCGCTGCTCGATCGCGGACTTGGGCGTCTGGGTGGCGCCTCGTTCCGGGCTCGCCGCCACCTGATCGATGGCTCTTCGTTGACGCCCGCGATCGCCGCTGCCGTCGAACGGTATCGCGCAGCGCTCGGCCTCCCGGTCGAGCTCGTCCCGCCGCTCCTCCGAATGGCGTGGGTCGGACGTGCCATCAAGGAGGCGAGCCGGCTGCCCGTGGCCGACCTGGAGCGCGTCCACCACGCGCGACTCGTTCGGCTCACACTGGAGCGACCCGCCCGCGTCGCCTGGCGTGCGATCAGCGCCGAGGTCGTGCCCGATCCTGGCGACCGCCGGTACCCGGGGCCCACGGACGGAGCGCCCAAACGGTCGTAGACGTCGGTCGACCGACAGCTGCCGTTCGGACGCGGGCAGCGTCACCGACGCCGAAGGACTACACCCACGGTGACCGCGGTCACGGTGGCGATCGCGAGGGCCCACAATGTTGGCTCGATGCTGTCCGGAACGAGGTCCGTGCGTGGCACCAGGACGACGATCGCTCCGAACAGCCCCGCAACCATCCCCAGGCTCGCGCGCCACGGCGTCGTCATGCCCGCGCTGCCAGCCCCACGCCGAGCAACCCCGATCGAGAGAAGAGCGAGCACGGCGATGGAGACGCCGACGACGAACAGTTGCTGCACGCGCAGATCGTAGGTCCTGCAGACGGGCACGGAACAAGGGGCCGCAAGCCTGGCGCGGGGCGCCCGCCGAGGCAACCGATCGTGGTTGGTGCGCCGGCTTGGTAGTCTGTGGCGCCGCCGCCGCGAGGAACCCGTGACCGATCGGACGATCGGGAGCGATCGACGTGCGGGACGGCATGGACACGTGCCCGTTACGGGGAGTTAGATGTCATGGCGGCTCCGAGGCGCACTGCTTGGTGGCCGAAGGTTTGCATCGGGTGACACCGTCCTCGCTGGTGCGGCGGCTGGGGATCGGCGCGATCGTCGGCGTGCTCGTCGTCACGACCGCCCTGGCGCTCGTGACGCTTGCCGGCGGCCAGCGAAACGACACCGGTGGCCCGTCGAGCTCTATCCCCGCGGGCTCGGCCCCGAGCGGGACGCCCAGCTCCTCGTCTTCGACTCCAGGGCTCATGCCCGGCACAGTGGTCTATCGCGACGGTCAATACCCGGCACACGCGAGCAGCGCTCCCAGCGGCGACGAGAGCCAGTCGAAGGTCTGGTTCGCCGCGGGGGCATGGTGGGCGGTGATGTCCACGCCGGACGCGTCCGAGACGCACATCTTCCGGCTCGACCTGTCGACACAGGTGTGGCAGGACACCGGGACGGTCGTCGACGATCGTCCTGCCAGTCGAGCCGACGTCGTCTGGGATGGTTCACGTGCCGTGATCGCCGCGTCGGTCGACTCGGACAAGCACTCCGAGCCGACCGTCATCCGGTCGTTCTCGTACGATGCCGCGGTTCAGCGGTTCGAGCCCCAGCCCGACGGCCCGGCCGTGCTCGACGCGGCGCCGGGCCGCGGGCTGCTGGT
Organism: uncultured Chloroflexia bacterium; assembly: GCA_963829295.1. Taxonomy (GTDB): domain Bacteria; phylum Chloroflexota; class Limnocylindria; order Limnocylindrales; family CSP1-4; genus CAIXZV01. The sequence goes on from CAWHHU010000001.1 coordinate 431,214, forward strand.
TCGACAGGCAAGCGGCGAGCTGTGGCTGGTCGTGCTGCGATCAGGCAGCGTCCGGGTGCTGCATTCGGCGGCCGACGCGTTGCATTGGTCTGCGCCCGCGGCCCTGCCCGGCGTCCCGGATGGGGTGGTGGCCAGCGTCGCCGTCGGCGCCACTGGGGAAGGGCTCTCGATCGCGCTCGGCATCACCGGCACCGACGGAGTCACGATCGTGGATCGCTCTGGAGGCACCGCGGACCGTGGTTGGCGATCGTCGACGCACTCTGTGGCCGACTTCCCGGTGACGCCGGCCGCGCTCTCGATGACGTCGGCCGGAACGGGTGCGTCCGAACGGCTGGTGATCGCGGCTCGAGGTCCGACGGCTCGTGGGCCTGGCGCCAACAGCCTCGCCTCGCAGCTGGTCATCCTGGTGCGCGATGCCGATGGGACATGGCGGAGCGGCGTCGTGGCGCGGATCCGGGATCATCCCGGGCCGCCGGTGGTCGTCGCGGACGCGGACGGCGGCACGATCTCGGTCCTGTACGCCCTGCCCAACGGCGGCGGAACGATCGCTTGGAAGCGTGCGTCGATCCGCGACCTGGCGTTCCCGACCGGCCCCGGCGACGTCCTCCTCGCGAGCTCGCTCGATCCGAAGATCGAGGCTCCAAGCGCGCCTCGGACACCGTTCGACCCGGCGTCGGGGATGGTCGTGCTCGCATCCGACGACACGCTCGGCGAGTACGTCCACGCGTGGGTCGGTGGCCAGACCGCACATCTCCCGCCCGGACGCGTGAGCGCGCAAGATCCCGTCCCCCCAACGCCGTCCGACCTGCCGACAGCAGGCACCATCCTTGCTGACGACACGTTCTCCGTCCTCTCGAGCACGGAGTCGACGGGCTGGACGGTCGAGGGCAGGTCGAACGGCAGCGGCAGGCTCTCGATCATCGCCGCTGGCGCGAGCGATCGGGCCATGCGGCTGCAGACGGTCACGGACGCCGGTGCGGCGCGAGCGTGCCGAGCTGTGGTCGCCACGACCACAGGCACGGTGTCGACCGTGCTCACGTTCCGTCTCACGGCGCTGGGCTCGAGCGACGTGACGATCACCTCCGTGCGTGGACCCGGCGGTGAGATCGCCTCACTGCGGGTTACTCGGCACGGTTTCGCCGCCTACTATCGGGGGGCCACGAAAGTCACCACCACCACGGCGGTCAGCCGCGGGGTGTGGTACCGCTCGGACGTGAGGGTCGACGTGGCGACCAACACGTTCAGCTGGCGCCTGAGCCGAGTCGGCGGCCCCACGATCATGCGGGTCAGCTCGATCGCCTCACGCATGCTCGGCGTCTCCGCTGTCAATTCGGTCTGCGTGACGACCGCAAGCGCCAGCAAGGGTACGGCCATCGATCTCACACGCGTCACCATGGAGCGGACCCCATGACCAGAATCCTCGTCACAGGCGTCGCCGGGTTCGTCGGCTCGCACCTGGCCGAGGCCCTCGTCGACGCCGGTCACGACGTCGTTGGCGTCGATTGCTTCACGGACTATTACCCGCGCTCGACGAAGGAGTCGAACCTCGAACGGCTGCGGACCGATCGGCGCTTCCGCTTTCACGAGCTCGACCTCCGGACGGCTCCGCTCAATCCGCTCCTCGACGGCGTCGAGGCGGTGATCAACGAGGCGGCGTTCGCGGGATTGGTTCGGAGCTGGACCGATTTCGAGTCGTATGTGAGCTGCAACGTGCTGGCGGTCGAGCGGCTGCTCGTGGCCAGCCGGAAGGCAGGCATCCGGCGCTTCGTTCAGGCGTCGACGTCGTCCGTGTACGGCCTCGAGGCGGTCGGCGACGAGACCCGCCCGACGCGTCCATCCTCGCCGTACGGCGTTACCAAGCTGGCGGCCGAGCATCTCATCCAGGCCCACGTCGAGTCGTTCGGGTTCCCGGCCGTGATCCTCCGCTACTTCTCGATCTATGGACCGCGCCAACGTCCCGATATGGGCTACCAGCGGTTCATCGAGGCCCTCCTCGACGGTGACACCATCACGATCTTCGGCGACGGCGAGCAGAGCCGCTCGAACACGCATATCACAGACTGCGTCCGGGCGACCATGGCAGCGCTCGATCGCGGGACCGTCGGCGAGGTCTACAACATCGGCGGTGGCGAGCCGATCACGGTCAATGCTGCGATCGAGGTGCTCGCCGAGGCCCTCGGCGTCGAACCGCGGATCGAGCACGGTCCGGTGCGGCTCGGGGACCAGCGCCATACCATGGCGGACACGTCCAAGGCTCGTGCGGCCCTGGGGTTCGAGCCGAGCATGGGTCCACACGTGGGCCTGCGGCGGCAGGCGGCCTGGCAGCGCGAACGCCGCGTACGCGGCTGAGCGAACCGGTCGTCAGGGCGTTGGGGCGACCTCGGCCACGACCACATCGTCGATCCAGGTCGTCACGTTTGACCGCCCGAGGTCGAACTCGAGCACGGCGCTCGGGTCGTCGATGAGTGGCGCCACGTCCATGACGGCCTGGGCAAAGCGGGGTCCCACGACGAACACCTGCGCTCCGTACGTCTGACCCGTGGCCGACACGAGGCGCAGCCTCACCTCGCGACTGGAGCGCGCCTGGATCCACGCCGAGATCTCGTAGTTCCGCCCCGCCGTCAGGCTCAGGTTGGCCTGGAGGACGGCAACACCGGCGCGCTCTTCGGTCGCGGTGCCGATGTCGACGCGCGCCGACGTGGTGCCCGAGGCGTGGACGGCTGTATCGGCCACGATCACCGCAGCGGCGCCCGATCCGAGGGTCAGGGTCCACGGATATCCCACCCCGGATTCGAAGCCTGAGTCGACCAGCATGTTCGGCCCCAGGCGCGGCGCGGGCGACGCGCCGCTGCCGCCGGACGGCGTGGCAGTCGCCGTCGGGGCGAGGGTCGGGGACGGCGTCGACGACGGAGCCGTGGAAGGCGGCATGGACGACCCGGTCGGCGTGACGCTTGGAAGATGTGCTTCCTGGCGCAGCCCCTCGAGCAGCGGGGGCAGGGTCGCGAGCCGAGCCACCACGGTGGTGGACGTGTCCAGATACAGCTGCTGAGTCGGGACTGGCGACGTGACGAGGACCGGGAGGATCGTGTTCCGGAGGTCGTTGCAGAAGCCCAGCAGGCGGCCGCCACTCTCGGCCGTGGCCTGGTTCCGGTACAGCCGATCGGCAGGCACGATGAGTGCCACGAGATCGGCGTTGACCTGGCGTAGCGCCTCGAGGGTCCTCGTCGCATCGAAGGTTCGTTTGTCGGCGATGGCCAGGGCCAGGGCCACTCGGTCGGCCGCGAGGCGAGAGCCCAGTCCCTCGGCCAGCGCGACGTTGGCGACGTCGACGATGGGCGTCACGGCCGGCGCCGACCCCGCGCTCCGCGACGAGGAGGCATCGGCGCTGCTGCCGGGGCCCTTGTCGACCACGGTGGCCGGGACCGCGGTGCCGATGACGAGCGCGATGGCGATCAGCGCCACCAACGTGCCGGCGACGCCTTCCGGGCCCGGAATTCGGGAGCGCCAGTCGGAGCCGGCGGTGATCGGATCCTGCATCAGGAAGCCCGGTCGGACGGGCGACGCTTCCGGCGAGCGTGGACGTCGGCGGCCGGTTCTGGCGCAATGTCATCGGCCCCGTCCGTCGCGCGTTCGACCGGGCCCTCGGAGGGCGACCGGCGTTGATCGCCAGCAGCGCTCGCCGGTCCAGATCGACTCCGGACGGACTGGCGCCCTTTTTCGCTTGGCGGGTCCAGGTTGCGATGGCGGCGGGCTTCGATCGGCGCGTCGTCGATATCCTGGGGGACCGAGGTCGTTGGACGGCTCCGCGCACCACGACCCTCGCTCATCGCCAGCGCGCTGTGTTCGTCCGGCGCTTGGTCATCGGAGGCCGAGCGCCGGGGTGATGGCCGGGCAGTTCGCGCGTCGACGGCCGGCGCGCGCTCGGTGGCATCCGCGTGCTCGGTGGCGTTCCCATGACCACTGGTCTGCCTCAGGTCGGCCTGGTCGGTCGACTGGGGCCGCTGGGGGGCAACCACGACATCCAGTCTGGGCTGCCCCACCCCAACGCCGGCGAACACCGACTCCACATCCGACAGAGACATGCCCTGCACCTGCACGAAGGCCGCGAAGAACGGCTTCGCCGTGGATCTCCCGGTGGTCGACATCAGGATCCGATCTTCTAACGCGGTGACTTCCAGGTGGGACGCCGGCAAGGCGGCACGGATCGTCGAAGGCGTCTCACCGAGCGGTCCGATGAACAGCACCACGGCGTCCTCGACGGCCACGCCATAGCGGGCACCGATCGTCAACCCGCTCGTGCCGCTCAGGGATACGGCACTCATGATCATCCGCAGCGAGGACCCGACCGTCGTGCCCACGAGGGCTTGCTCCCGCGCGTTGACGTCGCGGTGGACCTCGAGCTCGGCGGGCCACGTACGCGACCGGGCGCGAGGCGGCTCGGCGCGGGCGACCCCATCCCGATTGGCATTCGCCGGGCCAACGGCCCCGGTCAGCGACGCATCGCTGCGGCGCTCCATTGGGGCGATCGAGTCCGATCGGCGGGGGACCACGGGAAGGTCCCCGACGGGTGTGCCCGGAGAGCGTTGGCGGCCGTGGTCGGCTGCCTGCGCCAGCGGAGTCCGGGCGGCGCGCTCGCCGCTCATCGACTCCGCGCCACGGAGCGTTGGCCAGCGCGGGGGCCAGTCGTCGGGCGTGCCACTGGGCCCCACCGCAGGCGTGATGCGGGGCGCCGGCCTAACGGGCGGCGCCGCGAGTGCGTCGCGCACGCTCCCCCGATCTGCGCCGGTCGGGTCGCCCTCGGGGTCTGCAGCCGGGATGGCCCGGCCGGCCGGCCAGCCGGTTCGCAGGTCGGCGTCGCAGAACAGACACTCGCCGGACCAACCATGCGACTCGCGTCCGCACGCCAGGCAGTGGCCTGGCGGAGCCAGGAGCAGCAACACCACCGCGATCGGTCCGAGCACGGCACCGTACAGAAGCCAGACCACCGGCGAGCGCGCCGCGCGCCGAGCGAGGAATCCGGCAGCGGGACCGAATACCATCGCCGAAGCCAGAGCGAAAGGGGAGAGGGCGGCCAGGTTCAGGGGCACACTCGGTCCTCGTGGTCCTTCGGACGCCTGATTGAGTCCACGTTGGCAGGATGGCCCGCCCGCCTGCGCGACCGGTGCACGCCCGCACCGCAATCCACGTGATCCATGGCTGAAACGCCCTGGGAAGGCCGATTTGACGGGATTTCGGCAGGATCAACGGATTGTAAACGAGGTGGGTGGATGGGTAGAGTAAGCCGCACTCAGGGGAACCGGAGACTACTTTGGTCGGGATCCGTGCACTTATCAACTCAGGTATTTGAGTAAACCCCGACAGATTCGATCCCCGGGGGGGGAGGTCCACGGCGCACACCACACCTGATGGAAGGGCATCTGGTCGGTGGCACGTGTGAGAAGGAGAGGCTCGGGAAGCTAGGGGGCTTGTTATCGTGCGCGTCTCGGTGGTGGGGCTTGGATATGTTGGCCTTGTTACGTCCTCGTGCCTGGCGGAGCAGGGTCATGATGTCATCGGTATCGAGGTCGATCCACAACGAATCCGGGCCCTCGAGGCCGGACGAATCCCGCTCTTCGAGCCCGGTGTCGAAGAGCTCGTCATCGACAATGTTCGGCTGGGGCGCCTGACCTTCACCGCGCGCGCTGCCGCCGCAGTCGCAGCGTCACAGATCACGATCGTGGCGGTCGGCACCGACGATGGGCAGCGTGGTTGGCAGACGCGGACCGTGCTGGCGGCGCTGGCGGAGATCGCGCCCCACGTCGCCGACGACGGCATCCTCGTCGTTCGCTCCACGCTGCCGCCGGACTTCGTTCCATCGCTGTCTCATATCGTCAATGCGCTTCGAGAAGAGGTCGGCCGATCGCCGATCCCGGTGATGCTGAACCCGGAGTTCACCCGTGAGGGTCGGGCCGTTCATGACTTCATGAACCCCGACCGCGTCGTGCTCGGCGTCGCCAGCGACCCGGAGGGGCGCGGCGTCGCATACCTGCGGCGCCTGTATCACTGGGTCGAGTCGCCCATCAAGGTGATGACGGCCCTGAACGCCTGTCTGACGAAGCTCGGGTCGAACCTGTTCCTGGCCACGAAGATCAGCTTCGCCAACGAGCTCGCGGCCCTGTGCGACACGTTCGGTGCCGAGGTCGACGTGGTGGTGAACGGGATGGCTGACGACGACCGTATCGGCGGGTCATTCCTGCATGCCGGGATCGGCTTCGGCGGCTCGTGCCTGCCGCACCAGGTGACCAGCCTCGTTCGAACGGCCGGGGTGGCCGGCGTTCCGACGCCGCTGCTGGCGGCAGTCGACCACATCAACCATCGTCAGCGCGAATGGTTCGTGGATCGACTCGAGGCGCATCTCGGCGGCTCGGTTACGGGCCGGCGCGTGGCGCTGCTCGGTCTTGCCTTCAAGCCCGAGACCGACGATCTGCGCGAGGCTCCGTCGATCGACATCGCCGCCCTGCTGCTCGAGCGAGGGGCGCGTGTGGTTGCCCATGACCCCATGCCCACGGCCATGGCCGGGGCTGCGGCCCGCGTGCCCGGCCTGACCACGGCCGCTTCGATCGCCGAAGCGCTAACGGGGGCCGACGCCGCGGGTCTGGTCACCGAGTGGGCAGCGTACCGAGCACTCGACTGGGCGTGGGCCGCGGAGCTGATGACTGGGCGCGTTGTCGTCGACGGACGGAACGCACTGTCGCGAAGCGAGGTCCTCGACGCCGGCTTCACGTACGTGAGCTTCGGGCGAGGAACCTGGAGTCCGCAGGCCGAACGGCCGCCGATCTTTGCGATGCACGGCACCCCGGGCGGGGTGCCCGTCGTGGCCCTGGCTCCGACGGGCCAGCCCGTGCTCGCCGAGTAACAGCCCCATGGAGCAATCGTTTCGTCCCCACCAGATGGCCGGCGGCGGCCAGCTTGGTCGGTCAGTCATGGGCTTCGGTGGCCTCACCATCGGCGTCCTCGGCGGTGTCGCCGTTGGTGCCGGCGCCGATATCCCGGGACCTCTGGGCTCGATCGTGGCGTGCCTGGCCGGATTGACCCTCGTCGCGCTGGCCATGCGGCCCGCCGCCGTCGCCGATGTCCCGGTCGACGGCAACGTGGTGACCGATCTGGCCGGCGAGATCGACCGTGCCCGCCGGCATCGCCGCCCGCTGGCGGTCGTCCGCCTCGACGTTTCCGTCGACGGGGATGTCAACGAGGTTCAGCGACGTCTCGGGCCGCAGCTGCGTTCGGCCGACCGGCTCCGGCGCGTCGACGATGCCCTGGTGGCGGTCCTGCCAGATACCGACCGGGCCGGCGTCGACCACTTGCTCGAGCGCGTCGTGGCCGAGCACGGGCCGCTCGCGAGGACCGCCGCAGTCGTGTTTCCCGAAGATGGCCTGACGGTCGGTGCCCTGCTGAGCAGGCTCCAGGAGCCTCGGGTCCCGGCATCCTTGCCGGCCATGGTCATCGATCGCTCGGTGAACGCGGAGCCCGTTGCGCCGACGTCACGGACGGGCTGACCAATGGTCGGCAGCCGGTCGGGCTATCTGCGGATCAAGCGCCTGCTCGACGTCGGACTATGCCTCCTCGCGTTGCCGGTCGTGGCGCCGGTGTTGTTGCTGGTCGCGATCGCGATCCGGATCGACTCACCGGGTCCGATCGTGTTCACGCAGCTGCGCACCGGTCGTCATGGTCAGCGCTTCGCGATGTACAAGTTCCGCACGATGGTGCGCGATGCCGAGCAGCTCAAGGCATCGCTGGCACACCTGAACATTCTGCCGCCGCCGGACTTCAAGATCCCGGACGACCCGCGTATCACCCGCATCGGGCGGATCCTTCGAGTGACGAGCCTCGACGAGCTCCCGCAGGTCTGGAACGTGTTGCGCGGCGAGATGTCGCTCGTCGGACCGAGGCCGACCTCGTTCGCCCCGTCGACCTACGAGCTGTGGCATACGGCCCGGCTCGAGGTAACCCCCGGCATCACCGGCCTGTGGCAGGTCTTCGGGCGGAACGCGATGACATTTGACGAACGCCTCAGACTGGACATCGCATACATCCGGACGATGTCCGTGCGAACGGATCTGCGAATCCTGTGGCTCACCGCCTGGTCCGTGCTCAGAAGGTCAGGTGCCTGAGCTGAGCCTCGCGAGGGCAGACTCCGCCATCACCATTGGGAGAGGTCCCATGGCGTCGCCCGCGTCTTTCGACATGCGTCCCACGCCGCACACGGTGCGCCGCCAGTCAAGCGGCAGCCTCGGGCTCCTCCGCTCTGTTGTCGCGGGCGCGCTCGCCCTGTTCGCATTGCTGGCTCTGCCGCAGCTGGCGGCCGCAGCGAATCCGCAGGATGGCTACCAGGACGGATCGATCAGTGGCGCTTCCGATGCGCCGTCGGGATCGAAGCCCGAGAGCAAGCTGTGGTTCAACGACGGGTTCTGGTGGGGCAGCCTGTTTGACCCGGCCTCGGACACGTTCCGTATCTATCGCCTCAACCAGTCGACCGAGGCCTGGCAGAACGTCGGGCCGACACTCGACTCGCGCACGAACTCGCGCGCGGACGCGCTCTGGGATGGAACGCACCTGTACATCGCCTCACACGTGGTCGCCACCGATTCGAGCCACAACGCCAGCGGCCAGCCGAGCCGGCTGTGGCGCCTGAGCTACAACGGCTCGACCGACACCTACTCGGTCGACCCCGGCTACCCGGTCGCCATCAACAACGTGTCCTCCGAGACGCTCGTCATCGAGAAGGATTCCACGGGCGCACTGTGGGCGACGTGGACCCAGGCCAAGCACGTCTACATCGCTCACTCCACGACCGATGATGCGACGTGGAGCACGCCTTCGCAGCTGACCATCAGCGGCACGCTCAACAGCGACGACATCGTCTCGGCCATCGCCTTCGGCGGCAACAAGGTCGGCCTGATGTGGAGCAACCAGTCGACGGCCACGATGTACTTCTCGGTGCACGTCGACGGCACCCCGGACACGTCCTGGAGCGGGCCCGAGACGGCCGCATCCGGGTCAAAGGAGGCCGACGACCACATCAATCTCAAGGCCGACTCGTCGGGCCGCGTCTATGCCGCCGTCAAGACGTCCAAGACCTCATCGAGCGACCCGCTCATCAACCTGCTCGTCCGGGGCACGGGTGGATCGTGGGCCAAGTACACCTGGGCGACCGTCGCCGACAGTCACACCCGGCCGATCGTGGTGATTGACGAGGCGGCGTCCAGGATCCGCGTGTTTGCCACCGGACCGTATCCGGGATCGTCGAGCGGCCAGAGTGGCGGCACGATCTACGAGAAGGACAGCCCACTCGGATCGATCAGCTTCCCGAGTGGCGAGGGCACGCCCGTGATCCAGGATCCGAACAGCGGTGACATGAACAACGTCACCGGCAGCAAGCAGCCCGTCACGGCGACAACCGGCCTGGTGCTGCTCGCCACCAATGACTCGACCAACCGCTACTGGCACGCCGACCTGACGCAGACCTCGACGTCGAACCCGCCGGTGGCCGACTTCAAGGGGACGCCGACATCGGGCCAGACGCCCTTGATCGTGCAGTTCACGGATCTCTCGAGCAACGCGCCCGGCAGCTGGAGCTGGTCGTTCGGCGATGGCGGGACCTCAACCTCACAGAACCCCGCGCACACGTATACGACGGTGGGCACGTACACCGTGTCACTCACGGCAACCAACGACGCGGGTTCGGACACGAAGACCAGGACCGGCTATATCAGCGTCACGCAGGGCGGCTCAACCGCCACGTTCACGCTGACCCCGGTCGCCGACTCCCAGGTCAAGTCAACGAGCCCGACGAGCAATTACGGGACGCTGGACACGCTGCGCTTGCGTGAGGCCTCGAGCGGCAGCCCCACGTACCACTCGTACCTTCGCTTCAAACTGTCCGGGCTGGCGGGCACGGTCCAGTCGGTCACCCTGCGGCTGTTCGTCACCGACGCCTCGAGCAACACCACCTCGGTGTATCCGGTCACCGATACGACGTGGAGCGAGCTCGGCATCACGTGGGACAACGCTCCGAGCATGGGACCGACCGAGCTCGGCAGCGTCAAGCCCAACTCGACCGGTGCTTACGTCGACATCGGGCTGCCGCTCGAGACCATTGCTGGCAACGGCCTGTACAGCTTTGGCCTGCGTGAGGATGGCACCAACAGCGCGATCTTCGCGAGCCGCGAGGATCTGGCCAATGCCCCTCAACTCGTGATCGTGACCTCGACCTCGGGCGGCGGCAACACCGTGCCGACGGCCGATGCGCACAGCGCCTCGACGGTTCACGACACGCCCGCGACCCTGACCCTGTCGGGCAGCGACCCCGAGACGTGCGAGCTCACATTCGCGATCGCGAGCGGGCCCAGTCACGGCACGCTGGGCTCGATCACGGACGCGGCCTGCACCGCCGGTGGTGACACGGCCGGCATCACGTACACGCCGGCTGCCGGCTATGTCGGTTCGGACGCGTTCACGTACACGGTCGACGATGGCACCGACACCTCGAGCCCGGCGACGTTCAGCCTGAGCGTCACGAACGCGACGCCGACCGCCGCCGCGACGAGCGGCACGACCGCTCAGGACACGCCGCTCGACGTGACCCTCAGCGGCACCGATGCCGACCCCGTCGACTGCGAGCTGACGTTCGCGATCGCGAGCGAACCGAGCCACGGCACGGTCGCGCCCAAGACCGCCAACGCCTGCGTCAGCGGCAGCCCCAACACCGACAGCGCGGTGTATACCTACACCCCCAGCGCCGGCTACAGCGGCGCCGACAGCTTCACCTATACGGTGAGCGACGGCATCGCAACCTCGAGCGCCAAGACCGTGAGCCTGACGGTCACCGCCTCGGGCGGCGGCAACACCGTGCCGACGGCCGATGCGCACAGCGCCTCGACGGTTCACGACACGCCCGCGACCCTGACCCTGTCGGGCAGCGACCCCGAGACGTGCGAGCTCACATTCGCGATCGCGAGCGGGCCCAGTCACGGCACGCTGGGCTCGATCACGGACGCGGCCTGCACCGCCGGTGGTGACACGGCCGGCATCACGTACACGCCGGCTGCCGGCTATGTCGGTTCGGACGCGTTCACGTACACGGTCGACGATGGCACCGACACCTCGAGCCCGGCGACGTTCAGCCTGAGCGTCACGAACGCGACGCCGACCGCCGCCGCGACGAGCGGCACGACCGCTCAGGACACGCCGCTCGACGTGACCCTCAGCGGCACCGATGCCGACCCCGTCGACTGCGAGCTGACGTTCGCGATCGCGAGCGAACCGAGCCACGGCACGGTCGCGCCCAAGACCGCCAACGCCTGCGTCAGCGGCAGCCCCAACACCGACAGCGCGGTGTATACCTACACCCCCAGCGCCGGCTACAGCGGCGCCGACAGCTTCACCTATACGGTGAGCGACGGCATCGCAACCTCGAGCGCCAAGACCGTGAGCCTGACGGTCACCGCCTCGGGCGGCGGCGGATCCGGGATCGTGACCGTGAACCCGACCGCGGACGCCGAGGTGTACTCGAGCAATCCAGATGGCAATCACGGGACGCTGTCGACCATGAAGGCTCGCCTCGGTGACGGGTCGACCACGAACCCGACCTACCGTGACTACCTGACCTTCGATGTCGAGGGCGTGACGGGCACGATCCAGTCCGTGACGTTGCGGCTGTTTGTCAACTCCTCGACGCACGGCACGATCAGCGTCGTTGGCGAAGCCGACACCTCGTGGACGGAGACGGGCATTACGTACGCGACGGCGCCTGCGCCGGGCGCCACCGCGCTGGGTACGGCATCAGCGCCGACGGCCGGCGTGTACATCGAGGTCACGCTCGCACCGAATGCCGTGTCCGGCAATGGGCTGGTGAGCTTCGTGCTGCTCAACGACAGCAACTCGAGCGCGGTCTTCAACAGTCGCGAGGCACCCTCCGGAAAACCCGAGCTCGTCGTCGACTACGGGCCATAGCGGTTCGGTGCAAGCTTGCACCCGGATGGAGCCCGAAGCCGTGACGACGCCCCGTGTCGAGCAGAAGACGAGCATGCGTCAGGATGTCGCACAGTGCGCCTCGTCATCCTTGCCATGATCGTTGCGGCAACGCTCGCGTTCGTCGCCCTGCTGACGGTGGCGGCCAGCCCGGCGGCGGCCCGCGGGCTGGCCGGATCGAGCGGGCGCAGATAGAGGTCCGCACGTCGCCATCGCGGGCGGTCATGCACAGCGCGAAGAGGTAATCGGCGCGCCGGTCGGTTCGGCCCGGGGGGTAAAGGGCGCCCGACACGGTGCAGGCTGGCACCGGGAATGTGGTCCAGCCGTCACCTCGATCGACCAGGCTTGTCCTCAACCGGTGTCAGTACGCCCCGGATTCGGTCGTTTGACCCATCCGCGGACCCCACCGCACCGGTCGCGACCCGTCCCGATCGCCCGTCACCCGGCATCCCGGCACCGACAGCGGGCCACGACGATCGTCCGGCTTGGCCACGACTCCCGGCGCGACGACCCTTGACCCCGCGGGCGCGTCGGGTGACCGGCCATCGCCGGGGACTGCCGCCGGGGGTGCGCCGCCAGTCCTGCAGTTCTGCCTGCCCGACGGAAGGACACCTCCGATGCGCAACATCCGCATTGCACCTCCTGGCGAGCGCCTCAGCGATCTGGCGCCGTACGCCGTACGTTCCCAGCCGCGTCGGCATTCGAAAGCCGTGGACTGGCTGGCGACGGTAGCGATGATCGTGCCCGTCGTCATGCTGCTCATGATCGCGGCGCCGACATCGGCCGAGACGCCGTCGATCACGGCAGCTCCGAGTTCGGTGGCCGTCGGAGGCACGCTGTCGGTCGTCGGTACTGGCTTCGGTTCACACGCCAGTGGACGGATCCTGCTCGATGGCGCAACGAAACATATGCCGCGCTTCAAGGCGGACGAGGCGGGCCAGTTCACGGCGACCGTCAAGCTCGCGACCAACGTGAAGATGGGTGGCCACACCCTGGCCGCCGAGGTCGGATCGACGGAGATGGCAGCGACAACGATCAATGTCGCTGACCTCAACAGCTCGACACCGGCGCCCGCGGCCACCAACGCGCCGACGGCGACGCCGGCGCCCACCGCCAAGCCCAGCTCGACACCGGCGCCCGCGGCCACCAACGCGCCGACGGCGACGCCGGCGCCCACCGCCAAGCCCAGCTCGACACCGGCGCCCGCGGCCACCAACGCGCCGACGGCGAAGCCGGCGCCCACCGCCAAGCCCAGCTCGACACCGGCGCCCGCGGCCACCAACGCGCCGACGGCGACGCCGGCGCCCACCGCCAAGCCCAGCTCGACACCGGCGCCCACGGCAGGAGGCTCGGTCACCACATCGGCGCACCTGCTGATGTCGGCGAGCGTCATTCGCAGCCTTCCGACGAGCGGCTCGGCCTGGGCGGCGCTGCTTGCGTGGGCAAGCAAGACACCGAGCCCGAACGTCTCCGACCAGGATGATGCGTCCGACGTGATCACCTTCGCGAAAGCGCTCGTCTACGTCCGGACCGGTCAGACCTCGTACCGTGATCAGGTCGTCACGGCGCTGCGCGCGGCGGTCGGGACCGAGGCCGGCGGGCGGACTCTGGCCGAAGGCAGGAACCTGCCGGGCTACGTCCTCGCGGCCGATCTCATCGATCTGAGCGCCGTCGCGCCATCGTTCAATTCGAACGTGTTTCGCCCGTGGCTGCGCAGCGTCCTGACGAAGCCGATGACCGAGGGCACCAACCTCGTCTACACGGCCGAGCATCGACCCAACAACTGGGGCACGCACGCTGGAGCGGCGAGGGTGGCGATCGCCGCGTATCTCGGTGACACGGGCCAGCTCGCGCGTCAGGCCGCCGTGTTCAAGGGTTGGGTGGGCGACCGCAACGCGTACGCCGGATTTAGCTGGGGCGACCTGTCGTGGCAATGCAATCCCAGCGCGCCGGTCGGCATCAATCCCGCCGGCTGCACGAAGTCGGGTGTCACCATCGACGGCGCGCTGCCCGACGAGATGCGCCGCGGTGGGACGTTCCAGTGGCCGCCCGTCTACACCGGCTACGCGTGGGAGGCGCTACAGGGAGCGACCCTCGAGGCGGAGCTGCTGACGCGTGCCGGCTATCCCGCATGGACGTGGCAGTCGAGCGCCCTCAGGCGTGCGACGACCTTCCTGTACGAGCGTGCCGGTTGGATCCCTGACGGTGACGACCGATGGCAGCCCTGGCTCATCAACCACGCGTACGGCACGCACTTCAGCGAGTCGATGCCGACGACGCCAGGCAAGAACGTCGGCTACACCGATTGGCTGTACGGCGGCTGACCCGGGCGATCGCCTCAGGCGCGCGTCGAGCGAGCCGCCGACCGACCCGCGGGCCACGCGTTCCGGCGCCCCGCGGTACCATCCTCGAGCCGCGGCGCTGCCGCGCTCGCTGCCGAGGACGGGCGGGCACGCCATCGAGGATCGAGGAGAGGCATCCGCGTGTCGACCGAGCGCGTTCGCACGCGCCGACCCGGTCGGCGTCGGGGCAGCCTCGGCCAATTCGCCGTCGCATTGCTTGGGGCCCTAGGGTTCGCGGTGCTGGTTCGCCGCAGGGCGCTGAGGGCCGAGCGGCGAACGGCGCCAGCGCCAAGCGGCGCGAGGGACGCCGCAAAGCGGGCGCACATCGCACGATCGCCCGACAGGCGCGGTTCGCCGCAGCCGGCGCCTGATCGCTCCATCGAGTGGGATCGCGACGCCCTGTCGAGCGAACTCGACCGACGGGTGCTCGGCGGCCCCGTTGCGACCCGGACCCCGCCAACGCCCGCCGGCCCCGCGCCGGAGCCAGCAAGCGACGGCCAGGCGAGTCACGGCCGGCCGAACGCCCTGACTTCCGCTGCCACCGACGTGACAGGGCCGCGGAAGGATGGGCCGGCCCGACGTCGCGCCGCACCGAGGCGCTCGCCCCGGGCGATTGCCGGGCTGACCGCCGCGGTTCTCGTCCTCGCCATCGCAGCAACGGCAGTGTTGGTCCGGCCGGTCGTGGCACCCAATGCCGCGGGCGATACGGCCGGATGGTCAGCGGGCATCATCGAGGGTGGCCCGGCGGCCTCGCCGCGGGCGGCGGCCCGGATCGCGGCACCGTCCTCACCCGGCACATCCTCGGTGCCAGGTGGCGGGACCGCCACGGACGGTTCGCTGCAAGGTCCCTCATCAGGGTCGGCCGTCGACCCATCCGGCGACACGCGAACCAGTGCTCCGAATGCGACCGGTTCGACACCGAAGCGCACGCCCCGTCCGACAGTGGCCCCTGCGCGAACGCCACGCCCGACGGTCACCGCGGCCCCCGCGCCAACGCCACGCCCGACGGTCACCGCGGCGCCCACCGGCTTCACCGGCGGTCACGGGCGTCTGGTCATCAATTCGGCACACCTCTCGCGCCTGCCCATAACCGGCGCCGCCTGGCGGGGCGTCCTTGCGTGGGCAAACGAGAACCCTGGCCGACCGGACATCTCGAACCAGGACGACTCCACGGATATCGCCGTCCTCGCCAAAGGCCTCGTCTACGCTCGAACCGGAGACGCGACATATCGATCCCAGGTGGTCACGTTGCTCAAGGCGGCGGTCGGAACCGAGCGCGGCGGCCGGACCCTGGCGCTCGGCCGGAATTTGCCGGGCTACGTCATCGCCGCCGACCTCGTCGGCCTCGGCAAGGCCGACCCGTCGTTCGATCGAACCGTGTTCAGGCCCTGGCTGCGATCGGTGCTGACGGAGTCGCTCGACGGCCTGACCCTGCGATCCACCAACGAGCGCCGTCCGAACAACTGGGGCACGATGGCCGGCGCGGCACGCGTCGCCGTCGCCATGTACCTGGGCAATTCGGCCGAGCTCAAGCGTACAGCCACGGTCTTCCGCGGCTGGCTCGGTGACCGGCCAGCGTACGCTGGCTTCTCGTGGGGGGACCTCTCGTGGCAATGCGATCCGAACCATCCGGTCGGGATCAACCCCGCCGGTTGCAGCCGCGACGGGATCGCTATCGGCGGTGCGCTGCCCGAGGAGATGCGCCGCGGCGGACCGCTCCAGTGGCGGCCCAAGTCCACCGGCTATCCGTGGGAGGCGCTCCAGGGGGCGATGCTCGAGGCGGTCCTCCTCGAGCATGCCGGCTACCCGGCGTGGTCCTGGGAGAACCGAGCGCTCGAGCGGGCCGTTCGCTTCCTGATCGACCGGGCGGGATGGCCTGCGGCCGGAGACGACACGTGGCAAC
Source organism: uncultured Chloroflexia bacterium (assembly GCA_963829295.1). GTDB lineage: Bacteria > Chloroflexota > Limnocylindria > Limnocylindrales > CSP1-4 > CAIXZV01. The sequence goes on from CAWHHU010000001.1 coordinate 447,468, forward strand.
CATTCCTGACGGACGTCGTGTACGGCACCCACGATCGGGGTGCCGTCCCGAGCCGTCCGGGCAAGAACTTCGGCTTCACCGACTGGCTTTACTTGCCCTGACCGGGCCCGAGCGTGCGCGCCTACGGTTCGCGACCGCTTGCACCGAATCGCGAGGCTGGTGTTCACGTGCGCGAGATGCCCGGTCTGTCGGTCTCGATCGATCGCGAGCCTCCGAACAATGCGCCGATGCTTGATTGCGGCGGATTGTCGCGGCGCCTGCTGGATCAGCGGAGCGTGTCGCCCGGGCGCCAGTCGTGGACCGTGGCCGTCAGCCCGCGAGCCGCGACAGCCGCCGCGAGCGCCGATGGCGTGCCGGCCAGGATCGGAAATGTGCCCCAGTGGATCGGCAGCACGTCCTTGACGCCCAGCAGCCCGACCGCCACCGCGCCGCCTGCCGGGTCCATCGTGAAGTGGCCGCCGATCGAGAGCATGGCGAGATCGGGCTCGTAGAGCTCGCGGATGAGCGCCATGTCACCGAACACCGTCGTGTCGCCCGAGTGGTAGATGCGGTATCCGTTCTCGAGCTCGATCACGAAGCCACCCGGCTCGCCGAAGTAGCGCACGGACTCGCCGCCCATCGTGTCGCCGCTCGAGTGGACCGCGGGCACCATCGTGAACCTGAGGCCATGCGACTCGACCGTGCCACCTGCGTTCATGCCGATGATCTCGGCCGCATCCCCCAGCTCGCCGGTCAGGTACAGGCTGAGCTCGTGGACGCACGGCATCGTCGGATGCAGGCGACGCGCCAGCGCAAGCGTGTCGGCGTCGAAGTGGTCGAAATGGCCGTGGGTCAGGAGCAGGACATCGCACGCAGCCTGCTGCTCCTGGGTTCGCGGGCTGTTGGGGTTGCCGAACCAGGGGTCGACCAGGACGGTCTTGCCGCCGGGCGTGACGATCTCGACGCCGGCATGACCCAGCCAGGTGATCGACGTATCGCGACCGAGCGCCATGCTGGAACCTCCTGCCGCCCTCGGCGGCCTCTCGGGTCAGGCTTTGCGGCCATTATCCGCCGCTCGACGGCTACACTCCGGCCGTGCCCGCCGAGCAGATTGCCACGAACCTCGCCCTCATCAACTGGACCGTCCTGACGGGTCTTGCGGTCGGATCGTTCGCCGTGGTCGTGCTGGCCGGGCTGGCCACCCCGGCGACCCGTGGCTACCTCGCCTTCACCGCGCTGTGCTCGGCCGCTTTCGGGATCCTCGCCTACCTGTCTGATACGGGGCTGCCGCCCCTCGCTCCGGGGTCGCCCGTCGTCGCCGACCCGGCGTTCGACCTGCCCCGTCGGGCAGCCCTGGCCCTGTTCGTGGTGCTGTCGCTGGTCACGATGGTTGTGATCGCCCGAGGCGGCCGCGGTCGCCTGCTGATGCTCTCGAGCCTGGCCGCCGGTGCCGCGACGCTGCTCCTGGGCGCGATGACCTGGGGCGAGGGTCTGACCGGTGCGGTGCCGCTGGCGATCCAGCTACTGATCCTCGCGGCGGCGACGGGCGGGGTGTTCGCGGCGATGATCCTGGGTCACTGGTACCTGGTGACGCCCAAGCTCCCGGAGGCGCCGCTGGTGCTGATCGCGCGGCGGCTGATGTGGATCGTGGCGCTCCAGGTGCTGCTGTTCGTGGGCTGGGTGGGATTCGGTGCGGGCCCCGGGGCCGGCGTGGCGGGCAGTGGCCCGTTCGGGGCGCTGGTGGGGCCATGGGCGCTGTTCGTGTGGCTGCGGTTGATCGTTGGGCTGGTGTTCCCGCTGATCGTGTCGTGGGCCGCGCTCCAGACGGCCCGGACCCGGTCCATGGAATCGGCCACCGGCCTCCTGTACATCGACGTTGGCGCGATCGCCGCGGGCACGATCCTCGCCGCTGGTCTGTACTTCGGCGCGGGGCTGCTGGCCTGATGGGCGATCCGGCGTTGCCGCCGCTCCGCATCCGGGTCCGGCTGTTCGCGATGCAGCGCGAGGTCGCCGGATCACGTGAGCTGCGCCTCGAGGTCCCGCTCGGCGCGACGGTCGAGGACGCCTGGGCAGCCATCGTGGCGTCGATCCCGGCGCTGGCCCCGGGACGAGCGGCCCTTCGGTTCGCGGTCAACGGGACGTACGCGGATGCCGGCACGCCCCTCGCCGACGGCGACGAGGTTGCCTGCATCCCGCCCGTCAGCGGGGGAGCGGAGGACGGACCGACGGCTGAGGAGCCTCGGTTCGGGGCAGACCCCCTGGGCGACCGGGCGGTCGCCGGCCGCCAGCGCGTGCTCGAGATCCGAGCGGATCCCCTGCCCGACGATCTGGCGTCGGTCCTGACATCACGTCTGGCCACGGACGATGACGGCGGGGTCGTCGCGTTCGTGGGCCGAACCCGGATCACCCCAGGGACGCCGGCGCCGGGCCAGGAGGGCGAGGCCGCCCGGCACGCCGGACGGATCGTCGAAGGGTTGGAATACGAGGCCTTCGAGCCGATGGCGGTCGAGGTCCTGGCCCAGATTGCGGACGAGATCGAGCAGCGGTTCGACGTGCGCCGGGTGGCGATCGTGCATCGCACGGGTGCCGTCCCCCTGGGCGAGGCGTCGGTGGTCGTGGTGGCGGTCGCTCCGCATCGTGACGCCGCCTTCGCCGCGGCTCGATATGCGATCGACGAGACGAAGGCGCGCGCTCCGATCTGGAAGGCCGAGCGGTTCGAGGACGGGCATGTGTGGATCGGTGACATCGCGCGAACCATCCCACCCGAGCCCGGCTGACGATCGTGCCTTCTGATCCCCACGATGGGGCTCGGAGGGCATCCGGCTCCTCCATACTGGGACGCATGCAGCGTGGGGATACGGCGCAGGGAGGTGGGCCGCCGGTGGATTCTGTCCCGCTCGGCGGACGGGAGGACGTGGCCGCCCTCCTGGATCGAGCAATGGCCCTGGCGGCGGCGTGGAGCGCGCGCGCGACCGCGTCGACGACCGTCGGCCAGGAGCGAGCGATCCTGCGCCTGTTCGGGGTCACAGGTCTCGACCGGGCGGGCCGGCCGCTGGCGGCAGAGGTCGTCGACCGATACCTGGCCCCCGACCCCCGGCGACTGGGCAGCGGGATTGCCCTGCCGTTCTCGATGGCGATGGCCGAATACGACCTCGTTCCGCAGGAGCTCGCGCTCGAGGTGGCCGCAGGCAACGTTGATTTGGGGCTCGAGGCCGAGCTGCTGGCGGAGTCCGACCGGCGGGCGATTGCCGTCGCCGACGCGAGCGCCCTGGGACAGGCCGCCACCGAGCGCATTGATGCCAACCGAACCGCCCGCCACGAGCTGATCGGGGTGCTGGGGGATCGACCCCGTCCGTGGGTGGGCGTGTCGCTCGGATCCCCGGCGATCGTGGATGCGGTCGATGAGGCTCGGGTCGCGATCGGTTCGGGCGCAGACGTGCTCCGCGTCGACGTGCCTCCGGGTCGCGAGCTGGCCGAGCACATGGCGCGGATCGGGACGCCGCTCGAGCGGTGGCGAGCCGCGCCCACGTCCCGTGGCGGGCTGGCCGCCCACGATCCGGCCGTGGAGCCGATCCCGAGTGGCGCCCAGCGTGCGCTGGCAGTCCTCCGCCGGTTCGTTGACGAGGCGGGGGCCGATCGGCGCGGGTACATCCGGCTGATGACGGACACCCCCGCACTCTCAGCTCCGGACCAGGCTGTCGTGGCGGCCTTCGAGCGGGTGGATCTCGTGATCACGGACCCGATGTACGAGATCGTCGCCGGGCGCGTCGATCCGGACCGGGCAATCGCCGACCATGCCTTCGCGCAGCGTCTGCTGGCGCGGGCGGGCTCCCGGGTGGTGATCCCGACCGGCCCTCTGGTCGTGGCGCAGGATCTGGAGGCCGGGATGCCGTCCGACTCCGCGACCCGGGCCGGCCGCGCGCTCGCGCTCCAGCTGCTGGCGGTGTCGCTGGCGGTCCGAGGCGGGTTGGCGACCCGGGACGTGATCGTCGATGCGCTGCCACCCTGGATCGCGGACGAGGCGGATGCGCCAGCTCGAGCCCTCGCCGAGGTGACGCTCCGTCAAGCCCTGCTGCCCGGTCACCCGGTCGCCTTCCTCGAGCCGGCGCTCGACGGACCCGCAGCCGTCCGCTGGCACGCCCTGGTGGCCGCGGTGCTGGTCGACGCCGCTGACGCCGAGGTGATCATGCGCGCACCCGGTGACGCAGCGATCGGGACGGCCCGTCGAGCGGCGACGACCCGTGCAGCCGCGACCGTTGCGGCCGGCCTGTGGCCCTCTCGCGCTCCGTCAGGGCTGCGAGGCACCGCGGCCGCGCACGTGACGGCCGTCGTTCGGGCGGCGTCCGCGACGCTTGGCGTGCTCGAGCAGGGCGGCTGGTCGGCTCTCGTCGACGAGCCGATGGCGATTCCGGCGAACCGGCTCGGGGTGGACGCCGTGGCCGAGCGGACGGAGGCGTTCGATCCGCTTCCGGTCCCGGCGGCCGGGCGATAGCGGATCGGGTCGCATCAGCACCCCGGGCGCTGGCCCGCAACACGCCGAAGGTCCTGCCCGGGTCCTCCGCTCATCGGTGACCATGGGCAACGGTTTGTCCGGCGGTGGGAGGTTCCGGGGCGGTTAGGTGTGGTCGGGTGCCCCTAACGAAACCCGAAGGTACTGGACGGGTCTGGCCATGTCGACGACCATAGGGAGGCGTCGCCCGGACGCAGGCCGATCTATCCGGCCGGCGGCCGTCGATGGCGACGGCAATCATCCGCGGTGTCAACGCCGCACCTACCGGGGAGCCACCTATGAACAACGGCGTACGAGGCCGCCCATCGACCGTCAGATGGTTCGGTTGGCTGGTCGTCGCGAGCCTCGTCGGGCTTGCCGCCTTCCCGTTCGCAGGAACGGCGGTCGCCCACACACCAAGCGTTTCACTCACATGTGATCAGGGCCTCCGAGTGATACTGACCCAGTACCAGACGGCACGCCACGATCCCACCCCCAACAGTGTGGCAGTCTCGATCGACGGGACGCCGGTTGCCGGCTCGCCGTTCGCGTTCGGCTCCAGCTCCAGCAGGTCGTGGTCCGTGCTCCCGGACACCGAGGCGCACAAGGCAACGGTTGCGATCTTCGCGTTTGACGACCCGACGGGCAGCCACCACTGGACCAGGACCTACAACCTGACGCTCGACGCATGCGCGCAGCCGACCCCCACGCCGACGCCGACCCCGACCCCCACGCCGACGCCCACGCCGACCCCCACGCCGACCCCGACGCCGACCCCCACGCCGACGCCCACGCCGACGCCGACGCCGACTGCCACCCCGACCCCCACGCCGACCCCGACCCCGACGCCCACGCCGACGCCCACGCCGACCCCGACGCCGACCCCCACGCCGACGCCCACGCCGACCCCGACGCCGACCCCCACGCCGACGCCCACGCCGACCCCGACGCCGACTGCCACCCCGACGCCTGAGCCGACGCCCACGCCGGTCGGTAGCGTCGAGGCTGTGACGGGCACGCCGAACATCACGCCGCCGCCGACGGACGCGCTGACGTCCGCGCCGGCGAGCCCCAACGGCTCCTGGCGGTTGGTGCTGCTCGGGCTGGCCGCAATCCTCGCCGCGGTCCTGCTGCTGACACCGGCCGACCCGGTCCGATCGCGTCGCCGGTAGCGACCCTCGACGAGCCACACGCGACCCCAACGGGAAACGCAGGGCAGGAAGCCGGGACCTTCGGGTTCCGGCTTCTTCATGTGGCGGACACCGATCCAGGGACGCGACGATGCAGCCGGCGGCCAGGCCGTGTCCGCGACCCCGACATGGACCCACGCCCGTCGATGCGGTACGGTCCCGGCGATGACGACCGAGGGCGATGTGCTGCGCGTCGAGCGCGTCGGTGTGGACGGGGAGTGCCACGGTGTGGACGGGGAGCTCGTCCTGCTCACGCTCGACCGGCCAGGCGTTCTCAATGCGATCGACGACGCGCTGCTGGCCGCTCTCCACCGAGCGCTCGACGGCATCGAGGACGAACCGGCGCTTCACGGCGTCATCGTCACCGGTGCGGGTGCCCGGGCCTTCTGCACCGGCATGGATCTCAAGGAGCGAGCGGGCTTCGACGATGACGCCCTGCGCGCGCAGCGCCGGCGGATCGTGGAGCTGGTTCGCCGCGTGCACGAGCTGCCGCTGCCGACGATCGCGGCGGTCGAGGGGTTCGCCCTTGCCGGCGGGTTCGAGCTCGCGCTCGCGTGCGACCTGATCGTCGCCTCGACGACCGCGGTGTTCGGGCTGCCCGAGGTCAAGGTGGGTATCTTCCCGGGCGGCGGATCGACCCGGACGCTCACCTGGCTCGTGGGCCCGGCGCGGGCGCGGGACGTGATCCTCACCGGCCGGCGGCTCTCGGCAGCGGAGGCGGAGGGGTGGGGGATCGTGGCGCGGGTCGTCCCGGCCGGCGGCGCCCTGGACGCTGCGACCGAGCTGGCCCGCACGATCGCGGAGGGGGCGCCGCTCGGGATCCGACAGGCGAAGGCCGCGATTCGTGGCGCGCACCTCGCGCTGGCCGACGGGCTCGAGGCGGAGAACGCGCTGTACGAGGTCGTGCTCCGCTCGGCCGATCGCCGGGAGGGGTTCGCCGCGTTCGCCGAGAAGCGCAGGCCGAGGTTCCGGGGCCGCTGACGCAGCACCGGGGTCGCTGAAGCCGCGCCGGGGCCGGGGTGGTGCCGGCGACCGTGAGTGCGTCATGCTACGGGCGACAGCCCGACCCGCAGGAGCCTGCCGTGGACCCGACCAAGCGCCGGACGACCATCCCGATCGAGCGATGACGGTTATCCCCGAAGCACCTCGTGGCCCGACGTTCGAGGCCAACCGCGAGCGGAACGTGGCGCTCGTCAAGGAGCTGCGGGAGCGGCTCGCGCTGGTTCGCCAGGGAGGAGGCGAGGAGTCGGTGGCCAGGCACCGATCTCGTGGCAAGCTGCTGGCTCGCGAGCGGATCGACCTGCTCGTCGATCCGGGCTCCCCATTCCTCGAGCTATCGCCGCTCGCCGCCTGGGACATGTACGAGGGGGGTGCGCCGTCCGCGGGGATCGTGACCGGCATCGGCGTCGTCGGCGGGCGGGAGGTTGCCATCGTCGCCAACGACGCCACCGTCAAGGGCGGCACCTACTTCCCGATGACGGTGAAGAAGCACCTGCGGCTGCAGGAGATCGCCTTCGAGAACCGGCTGCCGTGCGTCTACCTGGTCGACAGCGGCGGCGCGTTCCTGCCTCTCCAGGCGGACGTGTTCCCCGATCGCGACCATTTCGGCCGGATCTTCTACAACCAGGCCAACCTGTCGGCGGCCGGGATCGCACAGATCGCCGTGGTCATGGGTTCGTCCACTGCCGGCGGCGCGTACGTGCCGGCGATGAGCGACGAGACGGTGATCGTCCGGGGAACCGGCACGATCTTCATCGGCGGTCCGCCGCTGGTGAAGGCGGCCACGGGGGAGGAGGTCACGGCCGAGGAGCTCGGTGGTGCCGACGTCCACACTCGGGTCTCCGGTGTGGCGGATCATTTCGCCGACGACGATGCACACGCGCTCTCGATCGCCCGGCGGATCCTGGCCAACGTGCCGGCGGCCCGGAAGGATCCGCCCTGGGAGGTCCTTCCCGCACGCGAGCCCCTCCACGACCCGGCGGACCTGTACGGCCTCGTGCCCGGCGACCTGCGCACGTCGTTCGACGTTCGCGACATCATCGCGCGCATCGTGGACGGGTCGGAGCTCGACGAGTTCAAGGCACGCTACGGCACCACGCTGGTCACCGGGTTCGCACGGATCATGGGCTACCCGGTCGGGATCATCGCCAACAACGGGATTCTGTTCAGCGAGAGCTCGCTCAAGGGCGCCCACTTCATCGAGCTGTGCACCAAGCGCCGGATCCCGCTGCTGTTCCTCCAGAACATCACCGGGTTCATGGTCGGCCGCGAGTACGAGAACCGGGGGCTGGCGCGCGACGGGGCGAAGATGGTGATGGCCGTCGCCAATGCCCGGGTCCCCAAGTTCACGGTGATCGTCGGTGGGTCGTTCGGGGCCGGCAACTACGGGATGTGCGGGCGGGCCTACGGCCCGAGGCAGCTGTGGATGTGGCCCAACGCGCGGATCAGCGTGATGGGCGGGGAGCAGGCGGCGGGCGTGCTGCTCCAGGTACGGCTCGACGCGCTGGCTCGTGAGAGGAAGGACCTGACGCACGAGGAACGCGCGGCGTTCACCGCCCCGACGCTCGCCTCGTACGAGCGCGAGGGCTCGCCGTACTACTCCACCGCGCGGCTGTGGGACGACGGCGTCATCGACCCGATCGACACCCGGATGGTGCTGGGGCTCGGGCTGTCGGCCGCCCTCAACGCGCCGATCCCGGACACGTCGTTCGGCGTGTTCCGGATGTAGCGCCGGCACGCTCGGCGCTCCGATGTTCTCGACCGTCCTCATCGCCAACCGTGGCGAGATCGCGCTGCGGGTGATCCGCACCTGCCGGCGGATGGGGATCCGCGCGGTGGCCGTGGCTTCCGACGCGGACTGGGCCTCGGCGCACGCGCGGGCGGCGGATGCCGTCGTGCGGATCGGTCCCGGTCCAGCCGCGGACAGCTACCTGCGTGGTGACGTCATCATCGAGGCCGCCCGATCGACCGGAGCGGAGGCGATCCACCCGGGGTACGGCTTCCTGGCCGAGAATGCCGCCTTCGCCGAGGCGGTGGCGTCTGCCGGGCTGGCCTGGGTGGGGCCGTCGCCGTCGGCGATGCGCACGCTGGGCGACAAGGCACGGGCAAAGGCATTGGCGGTGGCGCACCGTGTTCACGTGCTACCCGGTTATCACGGTGACCTGGTAGCAGACGATGACCTGGTCGCGGCGGCGGAGGCGATCGGGTACCCGCTGCTGGTCAAGGCCAGCGCAGGCGGCGGGGGACGGGGGATGCGGGTCGTTCGGGAAGCGGCCGATCTTCGGGAGGCGCTCGCATCCGCTCGACGCGAGGCCGCCGCGGCGTTCGGGGATGACCGCCTGCTCCTCGAGCGCTACCTCGGGCGCCCGCGCCATGTCGAGATCCAGATCCTGGGCGACCAGCACGGGACGTTCGTCCACCTCGGCGAGCGCGAGTGCAGCGTTCAGCGCCGCCACCAGAAGCTGATCGAAGAGTCGCCGTCACCCGCGGTGACGCCGGCCCTGCGGGAGGCCATGGGCGACGCGGCCCTGCGGCTCGCGCGTGCGGCCGGCTACCGCAACGCGGGCACGGTGGAGTTCCTGCTCGACGAGGCGGGTGCGTTCTACTTCCTGGAGGTCAACGCGAGGCTCCAGGTCGAGCACCCGGTGACCGAGGCGGTGACCGGCCTCGATCTCGTGGAGCAGCAGCTGCGGGTTGCCGCCGGCGAGCCGCTCGGCTTCGACCAGGCCGGTGTCCGGCTGGACGGTCATGCGATGGAGCTGCGGGTGGTGGCCGAGGACGTCGGCGCGGGGTTCCTGCCCTCGACCGGGGTGGTGACCGCCCTGGACCTCCCGGCCGATGTCCGGGTCGACACCGGGATCGAGGCCGGCTCGACCATCTCGCCCTTCTACGACTCGCTGGTGGCGAAGGTGATCGCGCACGGGTCCGATCGTTCCGCGTGCCTGGAACGACTGCGCGATGCCGTGGACGCCACGCGGATCGAAGGTGTGGCCACCAACCTCGACCTGCTCGCCGCGGTGCTCGACGAGCCCGCCTTCGTGGCCGGAGATCTGCACACCGGGTTCCTTGCCGAGCACCGGGTGGTCGAAGGGCTTGGCGACGTCCCGCCCGAGGCGATCGCGGCGGCCACGGCCGCGCGTTGGCTGGGGCTCGGTGCCGATGGACCGCCACCGGACCCGTGGCGATCGACCGGCTCCTGGCGCCTGGGCCGGGTCGCCGAGCCGACGCGCTGGCGCCTTGCCGATGGGGCGGTTCGCGCGGCCGAGGCGAGCCCCGGTGGGCGATCGGGCGTGGCGAGGGTCACGGTCGGCGACGGAGCCGTCGAGGTGATGGTCGTGGGCCGCGAGGCCAGAGGGAGCTGGCAGCTGGCCGTCATCGGGGCCGATCCGGACCCGGCCGCAGTCGCCGTGGTCCGTCCGGCCACCGGGCACCTCTGGTGCGCCCGGGTCGAGTGGGCCGGCCGCCGGTACCGGCTGGCGCTGGCACCGCCCCCCGCCGTGGGCACGCTCGAGCCAGATGCCGACGAGCCGGACGCGCTGACCGCGCCGATGCCCGGTCGCGTGGTCCGCCTCCTCGTGGAGGCCGGCGATCACGTCCCCGCCAACGCTCCGCTGGTCGTGCTCGAGGCGATGAAGATGGAGCACGTGATCGCGGCGGCGGCACCGGGCCGGGTGACGCGGCTGCATGTCGCGGTGGGAGATCGGGTCGCGCGAGGCGCTGCCCTGGTCGACCTCGACGCACTGGAAGGAGGCTGAGGTTGGCGCTGCCGGCGAGCGTGACGATCGTCGAGGTCGGGCCACGGGACGGCCTCCAGAACGAGGCGACGCGGATCCCGACCGAGGTCAAGCTCGGGTTCATCGGGCGCCTGGCAGATTCCGGCCTGCCGGTGATCGAGGCGACCTCGTTCGTGCATCCGCATGCCGTGCCCCAGCTGGCCGATGCGGACGAGCTGTTCCCGGCGATCCGGCGCCGCGCCGGCGTCCGGTACCCGGTCCTCGTCCCGACCCGGCGCGGCCTCGAGCGGGCCATCGCCGCCGGGGCGGACGAGATCGCCGTCGTCATCGGCGCCACCGATTCGTTCAACCGGGCGAACCTCAACCGAACGGTCGAGCAGGCGCTGGCGGAGGCCGCGCCGGTGGTCGAGGGCGCCCGGGCTCGCGGGATGCGGGCGCGCGGCTACGTCTCGGTGGCCTTCGGCTGCCCGTACGAGGGCGTGGTCGCGCCCGCGCAGACGGCCGCGGTGGCGGTGCGGCTGATCGAGCTCGGCTGCGACGAGATCAGCCTGGGCGACACCATCGGCGCCGCGACGCCGGGCGACGTGGCCCGCGTGCTCGATGCGGTGGAGCCGGTGGTCGGTGTCGAGCGGCTCGGGCTGCACGCCCACGACACCCGGGGGCAGGCGCTTGCCAACGTGTACGCGGCCCTCGGGCGGGGTGTGTCGATCCTCGACAGCTCGGCGGGCGGGCTGGGAGGCTGCCCGTTCGCCGGCCCGGGGGCCGTGGGCAACCTGGCGACCGAGGACCTCCTCTACCTGCTCGATGGCCTGGGGATCCGGCACGGGGTCGACCTCGACGCCGTGATGGCCGCCTCGGCGTTCATCGAGAACGCGCTCGGTCACGAGCTGCGGGCGCCGACCTACCGTGCGGGCGGACGGCCACGCACGCGTGCGATCCCGGGAACCGATCCCGGTGGGGCGGTGTACAAGACCCAGTGATCCGCGGCTGGAGATGCCCGATGCCCGCCCCGAAGACCCGCAGCCGCTCGATCCTGGTCCCGATGGCCGCCGTCGCGCTCCTCCTCCTGCTCGCCGGTCCGGCGGCGGTGCTCGGCAAGGGGGACCTGCAGGCGCGGCTGGACGCGCCCATCGCCCGCGACACGCCGGCCGGCACCGTGCTGCTGGTCGGCCTGGACGTGACGGTTCCGGATGGGGCAGGCGGGCATCCCGTCGAGGGGACGCCGGTCTACCTGCGGCTGATCGCGCCAGGCGGCCCGGCGTCGGACGCGGATCCGTCCTGGAACGTTGGACGCGAGACGGCGCCCGGGCACTACCTGGTGCAGGTGACCGTGCCGGCTGGCGGGGTGGCGACGATCGAGGTGGGCATCGCCGGCACGAGCGACCTTCCGATCACGGTCGCGGGCGACACCGTGGTGCCGGGTGGGATCAGCCCGCTGACGGCCCAGGCGGCCGCCTCGCAGGGTGAAGCCGCCACGGTAACCGGGCCGTCGGGCGATGTCGGCGCAGGTGCACCATGGCCGGCAGGTGCGACGCCGGCGATCGTGCTCCTGCTGGGCGGCCTCGGCCTTGCTCTTGCGCTGGTCGGATTGGGTGCCGGGCGGCGCCCGCGATCGATCCGCCGACCTGGGTCGCCCGGCGTCGCGGGCGACGCCGCATCATCCGCGGCCGAGCAGCCCCATCGGGCGTAGCCGGGGGTGACGTCGGGCGGGCCGGATGGTGCCTCCGCTGCAGAATCGGAGCTGGTTCGGCGCGCGCAGGCTGGCGACCGCGACGCGTACGGCGATCTCGTGACCATCCATCAGGCGGCGGCGTTCCGGGTCGCCTTTCTTCTCCTGGGGTCGTCCGCCGATGCCGAGGACGTCGGCCAGGAGGCGTTCGTGAAGGCGTACCTGGCGATCTCTCGGTTCCGACCCGGCTCCCCGTTCCGGCCCTGGCTGCTGCAGATCGTGGGCAACGAGGCGCGTAACCGGCGGCGGGCCGCCGGCCGGCGGGCGGGCATGCTGGCGCGGGCGATGGCGGCCGTGCGGGGCGGGGCGCCGTCCGGGCTCGAGCCGGCGGTGGGATCGGCCGAGCTGGCCGTGCTGTCGGGCGAGACACGGGACGAGGTCCGGGGCGCGCTCCTGCGGCTGCGCGAGGAGGAGCGGATGGTCGTGGCCCTCCGATACCTGCTGGACCTATCGGAGGCGGAGACCGCAGTCTCGCTCGGGGTCCCGGCCGGGACGGTCAAGTCGCGACTTCATCGCGGGCTGGCCCGGATGCGCGACGAGCTGGGGGCGCTGGAGGTCTCGCCATGACCCTGTCCATCGATGCCCGTCTCGAGGCCCGGCTGCGCGAGGCTGCGGCATCGGCGACCTGGCCGCCCACGCCCGACCTTTGCTCGCACGTGCTGCATCGGCTCGAGATCGTGACCCCGACCCCGCCGGCCGCCGGCTCCCCGCAGCTTGCCGGCCGGCGTCGCCCCGTCCGGATCGCGGGGGCCCTTGCGCTGGCCCTCATCGCCGCCCTCGCGCTGGCCGGGATCGCCGGCGCGCTCGGCATCAGGCTGCCGGGGATCGACATCCTGCTCGTCGATCACCTGCCGCCCGCCGGCGCCGGGCTCGACCTGGGTTCCCCGATCGCGATCGAGGACGCGCTCGCGATCGACCGGCCACGTGTCCTGGCCCCGCGCCTGCTGCCGCGTCCCGAGCAGGCGTACTCGCTGAGCACCGGCCCCGCGCGCATCGTCACCCTCGCCTACCGCGCAAAGGGAGGTCAGCCCGTGCTCGAGGGATCGGACCTCGCCCTGACGGTGATGGCCGTGCCCGGGGACACTGACGAGGTGTTCCTCGGCAAGCGCCTCGGCCCCGGCACCACGATCGAGCGGGTCATCGTCGATGGCGTGCCGGGATGGTGGATCGCAGGCGCGCCGCACGAGATCCTGATCCGCCGACCGGACTCCACGACCGGGGTCCTCACCTCGGCGCTCGCCGGAGACACGCTCGTGTTCGCCCGCGACGGCACCCTCTATCGGCTCGAATCGGCGCTCGGCCGTGACGCCACGATCGCGATCGCGGACTCGATGCTGGGCCAGCCGGGCTCCTGACCGATCGACACGTCGCGGGTACCTTCGGGTGATACGGGTGCCGGGGTGACACCGCTACGGTGCGGATCGATGGATCGCGACACCCGCGACACGCGCGACACCCGGCTGCACTTCATCCTCCAGCGCTCCCCCGAGGAGGTCTTCGAGCCCGACGCCGTGTGCGAGGCTCCGCTGGTGCGGTTCGTGGCCTATGGGCGCGAGCACCGCCTGTTCGGGTGGGTTCACCTTCGCGCCGAGCGGCTCACCGACCTGATCAACACGCACCGCGAGCTCGAGCTGTGTGATGCCGAGATCGAGAGCCTCGAGGATGGCCGGACGCGCGGGATCGACAGGGTGCTGATCGACGTCGACGAGCTGGTCGCGGTCCACGCCAGCGGGCCACGCGGGGACGTCTCGCTCCGGCATCGCACGAGGACGCATCCGGTGGCGATGCAGAGTGGGAGCTACCTGATCGGCGGCCACCTCCACGCGCCGCCCGGGGCCGACCCGGTGCGGAGCTTTCGCGAGCGGCCGGGCATGGTCCCGCTCACCGATGCCTGGATCGAGTACTGGTCGGGCGGGCAGCGCACCAAGCACGCCATCGGCACGATCATCGTCAACCGCGAGGCCGTCGAGTGGGTTCGCAGCGTGACCGACGACGAGCTGCTCGAGGGTGCCATCCAGCGCGTCGAGGGAGGGCTCCCGACCAGCGTCTGAGCCGGCGCGGCGCGGAGGCGCGGTGGCTGGCCCCGGCGGGCCTTACCGCAGCCCACCGGGTAGGTGCGCAGGCCTGATGGAGCTCAGCATCGGAAGGTTCAGGGCCTCACCTCCAGGCCGTCCGGTACCCCGGGCAGCGCCGCGAGCCCGAACGGGGCACCCGCCTCGCGGACGCACGAGGCCAGCGCCGAAGCCACGCTCGGGTCGAGCTCCGGCAGCGGATGGCCGGCGATCAGCTCGTCGACCCGCTCGCGCGCCCTGGCGAACGCATCGAGCCCGCCGGCATCGAGCCAGGCCCGCCGGGACTGGCGATCGATGACCTTCGAGGGCAGGAACTGCTCGCCACGGAACAGCCGCCGCGTGTCCTGCAGCTCGAGGAACCGGCCTTCCGGACCGGTGGCCTCGAAGAAGCCGGTCGCCAGCGTCTCGGTCGGGGTGCCGATGCCGCGCAGCAGCCGCTGGACCATCCCGATCGCCTCGGCGTCGATGACCAGCTTCTCCGGACTCTGCGCGAGCAGGAAGTCGAGCATTCCGGCGCCCGAGATCAGGTCGATCCCGGCAAGGCCGCCGACCAGCGCGGTCATCCCGGTCTCGAGCCCGGCCTGCGCGTCGACGACCTTGGCGTCGGTGGCGCCCAGGTAGGCGTGGGTCGGCAGCCCGAGCGACCGCCCGACGGCTGCATAGCCCGCGTCGATCATCGACGTCTCGATGGCACCCATCGGCGTCGACCCGGATCGCATGTCGACGATCGTCGGCGCGCCGCCCCACACGATCGGCGCTCCGGGCGCCGCGAGCTGGTGGAGGACGACGCCCGCCAGCGACTCCGCGGCGTGCTGGACGATCGCCCCGACCAGCGTCACCGGCGCGGCGACACCGGCCAGCGGCATCGAGATCAGCTCCGCGGGCACGTGCGCCCGACCCAGGTCCATCACGTTGCGGCAGGCGAACTCGGACCAGGTGAGGGGCGGCGACGGGCAGACGTCGAACACCGCCCGCGGTTGCTCCGCGAGCGCCTCGGGCCCGCCCGCGTCGATCGCGAGCAGGTCGAGCATGACGCCGGCGCCGCGCGGCGTGAACGCCCCGGTGACGACCGGCTTGGACGAGTGCAGGAGCACGATCAGCAGCCGGTAGAGGTCGCCGATCTCGGTTGGCACGTCGTGGCAGACGATGGCCGTCGACACGGCGTCGTACGCCGGCAGCGCGTCGGCCACCCGGATCACCCGGGCGAGGTCGGCCGCCTGCGACTGGCGCGTCTCGAGCGTCGCCGGGTCCAGCACGGCGACACCCGACGAGCCTGGGTCGAAGTGGACGAACCCCTGGCCATAGCGGACGGCCGGGTTGCCCGCCCGGTCGAACAGGTCGAATGCGCGTGGCGCCGTATCCAGCGCGCGGCGGACCATGGGCTCGGTGATCCGGATCCGATCGCCGTCGGCGGTGGCACCGCCGGAAACCAGGAGCCGGATCGCCTCCGGCTCCTCGACCCTGGTGCCCGGCCGAGCGAGCAGGGCGAGCGCTTCCTGGACGATCCGCTCCACGAGCTCGCGCTCGAGAAGCTCGAAGCGGGGACGCATGGCTCAGCTCGCCCCGTTCGACGGGCCACCGGCGTGGCCCTCGGTTGCCGTCGCGCCGTGGGCCGCGATCATCCGCGCGAGCTCGGCGTCGAGGGCCGGATCGAGCGGCTCGGGCCGGTGATCCCGAAGGAGCGTCCGGGCGTGCTCCAGTGCGTCTCGATGCGGCTTGTCAGGGTCGGCCTCCCACTGGCTGTAGGGCCGGCGGTCCAGGTACTTCGCCTGCCACAGGCCGCGCATGGTGGCCCTGGTGTGCGGCGCCGTGAGGTACTCCCCGCCGGGGCCCACCTCGGCGATCACGTCCAGCGCCAGCGACGCGTCGTCGACCGGAATGCCGCGCAGCATCGCCTTGACGATCCCGTCGATCTCGGTATCGAGGATCAGCTGCTCGTACGACCAGATCCGGCTGCCGTGGAGCAGCCCGGCCCCCAGCAGCATGTCCGAGCCGGTGACCGAGGCCACGAAGGAGGACAGCCCGTTCTCGAGCCCCGCCTGCCAGTCCGATCGCTTGGCGCCGGTGGCGTAGGCGCCCATCGAAAGGGGCACGTCGTAGAAGTCCGACAGCTGGTTGGTCACCGCGCCGAACAGGAAGTCCTCGGGTCCGCCGCCGGTGTAAGCGCCGGAGCGCAGGTCCATCGCCGTCTGGGCGGCGGCGTAGTACACGGGTGAGCCCGGATACGCGAGCTGCATCAGCGCCAGCGCCGAGATCACCTCCGCGTTGCCCACGACCAGCGAGCCGGCGATGGTGGCCGGACCGCTGAATGCGCACGACGCCATGGTCATGAAGCCCACCGGCACGCCGGCCTCGGCCGCTACCAGCGCGGCATCGATGGCGCCCCCGTCGTGCGCGAGCGGGCTGATCGTGCACTGCATCAGCGACAGCACGGGGCGCTCGCGCAGCGCGTCGCGTCCGCCGGCGATGGCCGCCGCCATCTCGACCGCGGTGGCCGTCTCCTCGGGCGTGACGATGCTCTCACTCTGGACGTGCTTGGTGGAGTTGCGCCAGACGGCGAACAGCTCCTCGAGGGCGCGCGTCTCGGGCGGCCGGTCCTGGGCCGACACGGCGACCCAGTGGAAGGCGATCGGATCGAGCGCGTCGGCGACGCGCGCGATGTCGGCCACGTCGGCCAGCGAGGAGCGCCGGACCACGAGCGTCCACGGGTCGAGGACCTCGATCCCGCAGCCGTCGGTGCCCAGGTACACGTGGCGCCCGTCGAGCAGGAGGTCGCGGGCAGGGTCGCGGGCCGCCAGCGGGTAGACGGGCGGGGCGGTTCGAAGGGCCGCGTCCATGATCCGGGCAGGGATGCGAACGATCGAGGTGTCGCGGTCGACGGTCGCGCCGTGGGCGGCCCAGATGTCGAGCGCGCGGGCCGATGGGAAGCGCACGCCGACGCGCTCGATGATCTCGAGCGTCGCCTCGTGGATGCGCCGGATCTCGGCCGGCGAGAGGATCTCGAGCCGGGGCCCGGACCGGGCCGCGACGGTGGTGGAAACGCTGGTGGGAACGGCGGTGGTGGTCATCGCTGCACCGCTAGACCGCTGCCGTCTCGCCCGCGGCCAGCAGCTGCCGGGCGAGGTCCACCGCACCGATCGCGTCCTCGCTGTAGCCGTCCGCGCCGATCTCGGTCGCCCACTCCCGGCTCGCCGGCGCCCCACCGACGATCACCTTCACCCCGGGCCGGAGGCCGGCCGCCGCCAGCGCCTCGACCACGGTCCGCTGACCGGCCATCGTGGTCGTCAGCAGCGCCGACACGCCGACGATGTCGGCATGGTGCTCGCGGGCCGCCTCGACGAACTGCTCGGGCGCCACGTTGACACCCAGATCGTGCACCTCGAACCCGGACGTGGAGAGCATCATCCCGACCAGGTTCTTGCCGATCTCGTGGATGTCGCCCTTGACGGTGCCGATCACGACCCGGCCCGCGACGGAGCGCACGGTCGCCTGGCGCTGCATCTCGGGCTCCAGCACCGCGACCGCCTGCTGCATCGCCCGGGCGGCCAGCATCATGTCGGGCAGGAACAGCTCGCCTGCGCCGAACTGCTCGCCCACGAAGGACAGGCCGGGGACGAACCCCTCCTCGATGGCGGCCAGGGGCGGGATGTCGGCCGCGAGGGCCTCCGTGGCGAGGGCGGTCGCGGCAGCGGGATCGCCGTCGATGATCGCCTGGCGCATCGCGGTGAACAGCTGGTCGGTCATGGCGTGGCTCCTTGTGTGGGTGGGCCGGGAGTGGGGTGGAGGGGTATCGGGTTGGGGGACGAGCCGGTGGTTGCCGCCGGTCGGCCGTCAGCGGGGTGACAGCCCGGACGTGGCCGAGGCCCGCGTGAGGATCTCGTCGATGGCTGCGACGACCGCGTCAGGCAGGGGCGGCGGCTTGTGTGTCGCCAGCAGCTCGTCCACCCGGGCCGCCGCCCGCTCGCCCATCGTCAGGCCGCCGCGGGCGGTCCACGCGCTGTGGCTGGCGCGCTCGATGAGCGTCGGATACCAGCGCTCGCGGAAGTGGGCGAACGTGTGCGGCGTGTCCAGGAACGATCCCTCGGGACCGAGCTGGTCGATGAGGTCGAGGGCCAGGGTCTCGTCGCTGATCTCGACCGGCGCGATCGCGGCCCGGATCCAGGCGGCGATCTCATCGCAGATGGCGAGCTGGGCCAGGGACCCGGTCCGCCCCGACTCCAGGTAGCCGCTGTCGTGGATCAGGTGGCCACCGCCCAGCGCGTCGACGAGCATCGTGAGCGCCGCCTCGGCCGCAGCCTGCCCGTCGACCACCTTGGCGTCGCTGCCGCCCGCGAGGCTGAACATCGGCAGGCCGTAGTGGTGGGCGAGCGCCGCGGCCACGCCGCGATGATCGGGTTCGGCGTACGGATCGACCATCGTCCGCAGGTCAAGGGCGTCGCCACCGAACGAGGGGATGATCACCGGGCTGCCCTCGCGGACGAGCTGCGCCAGCACAACGCCGACCAGCACGCCGGCGGTGTTGAGGGCCATGTTGCCGGCGGTCGTCACCGGACCGGTCGTGCCGCCCGAGGTCACCGGGACCCAGATCGCGGGCAGCCCGCGGTCGGCCAGGATCAGCAGCTTGCGCAGCGAATTGTCGTTGTGGACGAGCCCCCGGGTGACGTTCACGTACAGGGCGAGGGTCGGGCGCTCGCGCAGCGCCTCGGCCCCGCCGGCCACGGCCTCCGCCATCGCGATCGCATCCAGCATCGCCTCGACGTCGTAGGTCACCACCACCAGGGGCTTGGTCGTCCGGGCGAGCATCACGGCCATCTGCCGGCGGTCGGCCATCGCCGGGTCCGCGTCGGTGGGCAGGAACATCGACATCGCGAAGTCCATGTTGGGCAGCGCATCGACCAGGTCGATCCCGTCACGCACGTCGGCCAGGACGGCCGGCCGGCGTCCGCCGGTCCGGTGGTCGAGCACGTTGAGGCAGTCCGATCCCGGACCGAACCAGACGTTGTCGCCCTCGAGCGCGATGGCCGGCTCGCCCGAACGGTCGTGCAGGGTGATCGAGCGCGGGGCCACCGACAGCGCCCACTCCACCAGCGAGCCCGGCACGAACACCCGCCCGTCGTCACCCACCCGGGCCCCGGCGCCGTGCAGCCGCGCCACGGCCTCCGCGTCATGCAGCCGCACGCCCGTCCGCTCCAGGATCGAGACGCTCGCCTCGTGGAGGCGCGCACAGGCCGCCGGTGGCAACCGGTCATAGCGCGGCGAACGGGCGGCAGTCGAGATCGGACGCGGGGCGCGAACGGCCACAAGGGCCCTCAACGGCGGGTCGGATGTCGCCAGCGTGGCCCGTCGGGTCGGGTCCGCGATAGGGCGGAAGGTCCCCCGGCAAGGGTCGGACGGACCATCCGGCAGCCCGCGCCAGGGACGACACTGGGAGCGATGCCCGACATCATCCACGGGACCGAGCGTCGTCCGCTCGAGCCCGGTCGCGTGCTGTTCGACGACGCCGCAGAGCTGTCGGTGGTCGTGCCTGCCTCCTGCCAGCGGACCGGACGCTGCCACGAGTGCGTGATCGAGATCCTCGCGGGCGGCGAGCAGCTGTCGCCCGCGACGCCTGCCGAGGCGTTCCTGGCGCACGGGTTCCGGCTGGCCTGCCAGGCGCGGGTCGAGCGCGCAACGACCGATCTCGAGTTCAGCATCCTCCGTCGCCGGCTCCGGATCCAGCTGGCGCCCGAGGCGACCACGGCCGAGGTCAACCCCGCGGTGTCGGCGATCGACGGGCGCATGGTCGCCGACGACGGCACCGACCTGGGCCCCGTTCGGGGATCGGTGCTGGGGGTGGCGATCGACGTCGGGACGACCACCGTGGTGCTCGAGATCGTGGACCTGGAGCGAGGCAACATCCTGGGCGTGGCCGCGTTCGAGAACCCGCAGCGGTTCGGCGGCAGCGACGTCATGAGCCGCATCTCGTACGACGCCGAGCACCCGGGCGAGCTCCGCCAGGCGCTGCGCCGCGCCATCAACCACGAGCTGCGCCGGCTATGCCTTGCGCTGGGCGTCGACCGCCGCCAGCTGGCCGAGGTGTATCTCGTCGGCAACCCGACCATGCGCGACCTCGCATTCGGTCTGGACGTGGGTCCGCTCGGGCACCTGCCCTACCGCTCGGTGACCGAGACGGCCGTCGCGGCAGGCGAGGCGACGTCCACCGGCCTCGAGCGCCGAGCCCACGAGCTGGGGATGCTCGTCAACCCCAGGGCGAGGGTGATCGGCGGTCCGCTGATCGCCAGCCACGTCGGCGCGGACGCGGCGGCGGATCTGGTCGCCGTGGGTGCCGTGGAGCGGGGCGGGTCGTTCGTGCTGGTCGACATCGGCACCAACACCGAGGTGCTGGCGTCGGACGGCAACCGGATCGTGGCGGCCTCGGGACCGGCCGGCCCGGCGTTCGAAGGGGGCGGCGTGCGGTACGGGATGCCCGGCGCCGAGGGCGCCATCGAGGCGGTCCGGCTGCTCGACGAGCGGTTCGACGTGCGCACGATCGGCGACACCGCCCCCGAGGGGATCTGCGGTTCTGGGCTGGTGGATCTGCTCGCCGAGCTCCGCCGCGCGACCTGGATGACGACCCGGGGCCGGTTCCTCCACCACTGGCGCGAGATCCCGATCGTTCCCGAGCCGCACATCGGGCTGACCACCGCCGACGTCGGCCATCTCTCGGTCGCCAAGGCCGCGACGGCCGTCGGTCAGCGGGTGCTGCTTCGCCGGCTCGGGATGCGGCCGGGGGACCTCGACCGCGTCTACCTCGCCGGCGGCTTCGCCAACGCGCTCGACGCAGGCTCGGCAATCGAGATCGGGCTGCTCGTCCCGGTGCCCGCGGACCGCGTCGTCCGGGCCGGCAACGCATCCATCGCCGGGGCGCGGGCCCTGCTGCTGTCCCGCCGCCGCCGCGAGGCTCTCGGCCGGCTGGTCACCAGGATCGAGCACGCGGAGATCGAGACCGAGCCGGACTTCTTCGACCTGTTCACCGACGGCTGCCTGTTCGAGCCGATCGCCTCTTGAGGGACCCCTGATGTCGCTTCGCCATACGCTGACCGAGACGCCGGACTTCGCGACCGTCGTGGAGCTCGTGCCCTGGGCAGGGGAGCTGCACGATGCCCGGGGCGAGCGGCCGCTCAAGATGGCCGCGGAGCTGGCCGGTGATCCGCGGATCACGGCGCTCTCGATCACCGACAACGCCGGCGGCCACGCGCGGCTGAGCCCGGGAACACCGGCCCAGCCCGTCGTCTCCCTTGGCCACGACGTGATCGTCCACGTCGCCTGCCGCGACCGGAATCGGAACGGCCTCCAGAGCCTCGGCTGGGATCTGCTGAGCCGCGGTCTGGGCACCGTCCTGGCCGTCACCGGCGACTACCCGGTCGAGGGCTACGAGGGCCTCTCCAAGCCCGTGTTCGACATCGACTCGGTGGGCCTGCTGGGGCTGTTCCGGGAGCTGGGCGCGGAGGCGGTCGCCAGGGCGACGGGTGACGGTGTGCCCGATCCAAGCGCGCGCTCGTTCTTCCTCGGCTGCGCGGTCTCGAACGTGAAGCGCTTGGAGCGTGAGCTCGTGCCCCAGTACCTGAAGCTGGGGCTCAAGGTACGCAGCGGCGCCGGCTACGTGATCAGCCAGGTGGGGTATGACGCGCGGAAGCAGGACGAGCTGCTGCGGGTGATGCGCCGGGACGGCATCGAGGTCCCCGCGATCGCCAACGCGTACGTGCTCGGCCGTGGCGTCGCCCGCGCGTTCCACGCCGGGAGCGTCCCGGGATGCGTGGTGACCGACGACCTGCTCGCCCTGGTCGAGCGCCGGGCGGCATCACCCGACAAGGGCCGGGCGTTCTTCCTGGAGCTTGCCGCCGAGCAGCTGACCGTCGCGCGAGGTCTCGGCTACCGGGGCATCTACCTGTCGGGTCATCGCGACGCGGGCGAGATCGGGCGGATCCTCGAGTATGCCGATGCCTTTGCCGATGGCGACTGGCGCGACCTCGTGCGCGACGTCTCATTTCCGGTCCCGGGCTCGTTCCAGCTGTTCGAGCCCGATGGCGCCGGCCTCAACACGGATCAGCCGAACCGCGCCTACCTCGCCTCGCTCGAGCCGGCGGCCCGGCGCCGCGCCCGGCGGCGGGTGGCCCCGTTCTACAAGGTCAACCGGGCGCTGCACGAGCGAATGTTCGAGCCCGGGACGGCGGGCTTCGAGGCTTGGGCGCACATCTACGGCGGGATCGAGCGAGCGCGGGTCGGCCGCCCGCTGCACGTGCTGGAGCAGGCGGTCAAGGTGCCGCTGTTCGACTGCCGCGACTGCGGCGATTGCTCGCTGCCCGACGTCGCCTACCTGTGTCCCGAGAGCCAGTGCGCGAAGAACCAGCGCAACGGCCCGTGCGGTGGCTCGCACGACGGCTGGTGCGAGGTACCGGACAAGCCCTGCATCTGGGCGGAGGCGTATCGACGGCTCAAGCCCTACGGCGAGGAGGGATCCATGCTTGATCGTCCGCCCGTGGTCCAGGACAGCGCCCTGCGCAGGACGAGCGCCTGGGCGAACACGTTCCTTGGCCGCGACCATTTCGGCCGCCAGCGGGAGATCAAGGCATGAGGCCCGATCGAGCCGGCTCGCCGTTCCGCATCGTCGGCGAGAACATTCATGCGACGCGCGTGCTCAAGCGGGCCGGCCGGCACGCTGTCGAGCTCGAGGACGGCGGAGCGGGGATCGCGTTCGAGGCCATCGGCGGGCGACCCGAGGTCCTTCCGGTCCACCCCGACGTGGCGGCCGGCCGCGACTTCACCGCCGGCCGGATCAAGCACGTCGCGAGCGCCATTCGCTGGGGGCTCGATGCCGGTCAGCACGCGGACCTCGCGGCCGCCTACGTCCAGGCGATGGCGGCTCGGCAGGAGGCCGCCGGTGCCGACTGGCTCGACCTCAACGCGGACGAGGTGGCGGCCGGTTCGGCGACCCGGGCCCGTGCGATGGCCTGGCTGGTGACCGCGATCGAGGCGAGCGCCGGGATCCCGATCTCGATCGACTCCTCGGACGTCGCGGTGCTCGCCGCGGGCGTGGCCACGTCGACCCGGCCGGCCGGCCGGCTGCTGCTGAACTCAGCCTCGCTCGAGCGGCCGGAGGTCCTGGAGCTGGCGGCGACGGAGGAGTGCGCGGTGGTGGTCGCCGCGAGCGGCCGGAGCGGCATGCCGGCCAACGCGGACGAGCGGGTGGCCAACGCCGTCGCTCTGATCGAGCAGGCCATCGCGCGCCAGATCCCGACCGAGCTGCTGTATGTCGACCCGCTGGTCCTGCCGGTGGCCGTCGAGCCGGACGCCCCGGGGCACGTGATCGAGGCGGCGCGCCAGCTGCGGGCCAGGTACGGGGACACGATCCACCTGACCGGCGGGCTGTCCAACGTGTCGTTCGGACTGCCTGAGCGCCGGCTGCTCAACGACGTGTTCATCGATCTGGCGGCCAACGCCGGGATCGACAGCGGGATCATCGACCCCGTGGCATCCGACCTCACGCGCGTGTTCGCCGCCGACCGCAAGACCCGGCCCTATCAGCTGGCCGCCGATCTGCTCCTGGGCCGCGACCCGTTCGGCGGCAGCTACGTGACGGCATTCCGGGCAGGGGAGCTCGCTGCGGCGGTGTGACCCGTCCAGACCACCCACGGGCCGCCGCCGGCGTCGGCCTGCGGCCCTGATCGGGATGGTGGTGGTTCGCGATTGCGCCGCCGGTCAGGAACCGGCAGCCGGGACGGCCTTCACCACGTCGTCGTCGTAGCTCATGGCCAGGCGCTCGCCGGGCCGGAGCACGAGGACGTCCTCGTTCCAGTCGCCATCGATCAAGCGGCGGAGGAGGACGAGGCTGCCCTCCACCCGTTCGAACTGCCAGCCGCGCCGCTCGGCCTGTGCCCGGGCGGTGGCCTCCGACGCCGACTCGTCGGTCACCCCCAGCGCGATGAACCCGGCCCGCCGGTAGTGGCTGCGCCAGGCGCCCATGACCTCCATCAGGTAGTCGGCGTTGTCCTCGCCGTACTTCTCGACGTAGCTCGCCCGGAGCTCGTCGAGCCCGTCATCGGTGTCGCCACCGGCCCCGATCCCGGCACCGACCGACCCCGAGGTGGCCCCATAGTCACGCTCCAGCTGGTCGTTGACATACCAGTAGGTCGGGTCGCGTCCCTCGGTCTCGGTCCGGTATCGCTCGCGGGCGCCCAGGAACAGCGTGATGCAGTCGTGGGCCCGGGGTAGCACCACCGGCACGTCCCGTGCCTCGAGCCCCGCCGTCGCCCCGCCGCACAACCCGTACCCGAGCACGATCGCATCGTGCCCCGGCGGGGACGCGTCGATCGCGGCCTGAAGACGCGTTCGGAGATCGGGAGGTTCGGCGTGCAGGCCCCTCGGGAGCATCGTGATGTCGACCGTGTGCGGCGACCGCGCCGCACACAGGTACGCCGGGCGGGCCAGGATGTCGCAGGTGATCAGGTGGAGCCGCATCGGCCCCGTCGATCGTGCATCGGTTGCTCCCAGGTCCGGCGCTCGCCGGGCGGCGTCCATCCCTCGGGCGGCGCCCGTGGCCGCGCCCCGGGCACGCTGCGTGGATGGTGCCCGGTCACCGGCCCGTGGCCGATCCTATCCCGCGCCGGCCGCCCATGCTTCACCGGCCTTCATCGCCGGCACGCTCGCGTCGCACGCTGGACACGGGTGCGACCCTGACGCAGTCGGCCCCCGACCGCTGCGGTGTTGGCGGACAACGGATGTGGCGAGGGGTGGGACCAGTCGACGAGCAGGAGGACGGCGGATGGCAGGAACCGGCACTCGGGAGGACCCGTGGCTGCTGACGACGGCCAACGGAGGGTCGTCGTATCGGATGTGGCGCGACGAGGCGGCCGACCCCCCGACCCTGGTCTGCCAGGTTGGCAGCACGACGCTCGGCTACCGGCTGCAGGCCATCGAGGACCTGCACGCGTGGCTGCGCTCGATCGACGACTGGGCGCCCCTCGGCGCCGCGGACGAGCAGAAGCCGGCACCGGAGGGCTCGGTCGAGGCCTGGGGTCGATCCGAATCCAATCCGGTCGGCGGATGGTACGGGCTCCGCAGGGGATACCGCGGTCGGTTCGGCGCCTACCTCCCGCCGTTGCTTGAGGCGCTGGGGCTGGTCGAGCTGGAGCACAACCCGCGCAACAATCGCGTCCGCGCCCGATGACGTCGGCGGTTCTGCGGCGCTGGCGATGCCGCCGCAGGCCACGGAGGCAGCGTCTGCCCTTGCAGCGTCTGTCTCTCAGGCAAAGCTCAGCCGGGCAGGGCATCCTTACCCGGGATGTCCACCGCTCGAAGTCATCAGCCCATGCCGCCCCCCGGTTCGGGGCGTCTCCGACCGTCAGATGAGCGGGCGCAGCTCGCGGCGATGAACCGCACCACGCGCCGGATCGCGATCGGGGCCATCGTGATCGCGTTCGTGGGAGTGGCGCTGGCAGCCTGGCAGCTCGTGGGCCAGGGCGGAGCCTCCTGCCAGGCCGCCGCGTGGAACATCACGCCCAGCGCTGGCGACCTGCCGGCCGGCTGGACCGTCAGCGCGAGCCAATACGACCTGAACCGCAAGCTGATGCGGTTCCTGGGCCCCGCGCCCACCGACACGACGAGCACCCAGCCGACCGTCGACGCGACCATCACCTGCTTCCCTGAGGGCGCCGCCGACTCCGTGACCCGATCCCGGGACGCGATCGCGGCCTCGGGCCAGTCGGTGACCACGCGCGACGATCTCGGCGATCAGGCGTTCAGCGCCGTCGATCCCGGCGGCGCGACCCTGCTCCAGCTGCGCCACGGTGACCTGGTCGTGTACATCGCTGCCGGCAGCGGCACGCAGGACGAGGTCGAGATCATCGCCTCGGCGTTCGACCTGGCCATGGGCGGGAACGGCGGCAATGCTCCGATCGGGACGCTCGACCTCGGTTCGTCGTCGCCGGTGGAGAGCGCCAGCCCGGGGGCTTCGGATGAAGGTCTCGCCTCCGGGAGTCCTGTCGCTCCCGAGCTCGAGGCCATGATCCCATCCACCGTCGGGGCCGTGCAGATGGCGGTGGAAAGCCAGACCGGCGACGCCATCCTCAGTGATGACCAGAACAGCCGCGCGATCATCGCCGCGCTGCGCGCCGCGGGCAAGCAGGCCACCGACCTGCGGCTCGCCTACGGCTACGACGGCGTCGGCAACTCCGACCTGGTGATCACGGTGTTCGCCGTCGATGGCATGAAGGTCAGCGCGCTCCGCCAGCTGGTCCTCGACTCGTGGCTGTCGGCAACAGGCGCGGGGATCACGACCGATACGACGACCCTGGCCGGGATCGATGTCACCCGCGTCGACCGTGGCGACGGCGGCTCGATCGACTACGTCCTGACGCGGAACGGCGACGTGATCACGATCAGCACCGCCGACGCGGCGCTCGCCGCGCAGGCGGCGGCCGCCATCCCCTGATCGCCGCTCACCGCCGTCGGCTGCCGCGCCGCCCACGCCGCGACACGCACGGTCGCCGGAGCAGCCCCGCCGCCCACGACGCCCGATCGGCGCGGTCAAGACGCGGCCCGGCCACCTCCCTCGAGCGTGACTGCGAGCGTATGCTCTCCGGGGCGGTCGCATGGCGGTGTTGACGCATCGAGCTGGAGACGGGGTGCGGGAGCGATTGGTGGCCTGGGCCGAGGACTGCCGTCTGCGTGGCAGCGTCGAGCTCGCGGAGGGCCGCGTCAGTGACCAGGTCAACGAGGCAGGGCAGCTGACGTTCTTCGGCGTCACCCTCGAGTCGCTCGACGATGGCCACGCCGTGGTGGTGGACGAGCTCGAGGTCGAGCGAGGTGAGCTCCATCTGATCGAGGTCGAGGGTCGGCGCGGCGATCCGGGCCGCCGCCAGCGTACGGTGCAGGAGCTGGTCGAAATCCGCCTGGGACCGTTCCGGGTGGCCGGCAACCTCCACCGGCCGCCGAACACGCAGCCCATGGCGGCACTGTCGCGCTGGGTCCGGTTCGTGCCCGTGACCGATGCCTTCCTGTGGGTCAAGGGACGTGGCCCGGATCCCCAGCACGTGGACGTCGTGCTCGTCAATCGCGAGCGGATCGAGCGCTCCGAGCCGCTGGTTCCGATCCCGATCGATGTCGAGGATGACTGGCCCGGCGCGAGCCGGCCGGCGTCTGGCGGTGCCGAGGTCGATCAGGCGGACGAGGCGTCCGACACCGGCTCCGGTGGAGGGGCCGGAACGCCGGTCAACTGACCGCGCCCCGACCCCTGTCGTCCCCCCGTTCCGACCGTCCCGGTCAGTGGGCCCGGATCACAGGGCACTCGAACTCCTTGGCCGGGGTGTCCGAGATCGTCAACCACCCGTGTGAGGCGTAGTCCTCCACCTGTGCGCCGCTGGTGAGCTGGATCGGCGTCGTGTTCCAGGTCACGGGCAGCACCATCCAGCGCCCGCCGCGGAAGCCGCGATCGCCGGGCGCTGCTGCAGCCACGTTGATCAGGTCATTGCCCATCGCATCCTTGCCGAGCGCGTAGATCGCCTCGAACGAGGAGTCAGGGGCGCCCGTGTTGGTGAAATCCGTGGGCGTACCGACCGTGCGCCAGCGAACGCCGTCGGCGTAGAACGAGAGCGAGGGCGGGCCGGCACCATGGCTGGCAGCGACGGTGCCCGCGGCGACGGACAGGAGCATGGCGGCCGAGATGGCACCGATCGCGAGACGTCTGAACATCGGATTTCCTCCAGGTCGATCATCCGGCCGACCGACGGGGCCTCCCGGCAGATCCGGGTCGCTGCGCAGCCTCGGCCGGCGGCGAGACAGCCGGATGACGCCGCGTCACGAACCCGTCATCGTTGCCGGTGAGGCTTCGGGCGGCGATGATGACCCTGATGCCGATGACCGCCGCCGACCTGGCTCCGATCCTGGTCGTGGACGACGACCCGAAGATCGTGACCCTCGTTCGCACGTATCTCGAGCGCGAGCGCTTCCCGGTGGTAACCGCCGCGGACGGCCGGACGGCCCTCCGTTTGATCGAGGAGCGAACGCCGAGGCTGGTGGTCCTGGACCTGATGATCCCGGAGATCGACGGTCTCGCGGTGATCCGCCGCGCGCGGGAGCTGGGCGACGTCCCAATCCTGATCCTGAGCGCGCGCGGCGCCGTGGGTGACCGCATCCTCGGGTTGTCCGAGGGTGCGGATGACTACCTGCCCAAGCCGTTCTCACCGGCGGAGCTGGTGATCAGGGTTCGGACGATCCTGCGACGCGTCGAGCGTCCGGCAGGTGGCCTGCCGCCCGCCGGAACGATCCTCGTTGCGGGTGACCTGGCCCTCGATCCGGCCCGCCACGAGGTCACGCTCGCCGGCCGGGCGGTCACCCTCAGCACCCTCGAGCTGCGGCTTCTGACCGCCCTCCTCGAGGCCGACGGCCGGGTGCTCACCCGGGACCAGCTCCTCGACGCCATTCACGGATCCGGCGAGGGCGATGTGCTCGATCGCTCGATCGATCAGTACGTGAGGCGCCTGCGGGAGAAGCTGGGTGACGAGGCGGCCGAGCCGAGGTACGTCGCTACCGTGCGCGGTGCCGGCTACCGGGCCGCGACACCGGTGGAGCGCGTGAGCGCAGGGCGATGAGCCTCGGGACTCCCGATCGATGAGGCGTCCCCGGATCGGGATCTCCGTCCGCTTCCTGTCAGCTTCGCTGGCCGTCGCGGGCATCGCGCTCGCCATCGTCGCGGTCGGGGTGCTGCGGGTGGGCGCTACCTCCTTCGAGGCGCTGATGGTGGCCGCCGGCGCGAGCGCCGACCACGCCCGCGAGATGTTCGACTCCAGCGTCACCGTGGTGTTCCTGGTCGCCGCCGGTGTGGCTGCCGTCGTGGCGGTGGCGCTGGCGATGGTCCTCGCCCGCCGGCTGGCGCGTCCGATCGAGGAACTCGCGACCGCGGCGGCCCAGATCGCCGACGGCGATCTGACGGCGCGCGTTGCCGAGCAGGGCCCCGAGGAGCTGCGCGAGCTCGCCGCCTCGTACAACACGATGGCCGCCCGGCTCGCGGAGCAGGAGGCGATCCGGCGCGAGTTCATCGTCAACGCCTCGCACGAGCTCCGGACGCCGCTCACCAACCTCCAGGGCTATCTGGAGGCGCTGCGTGACGGCGTGCTGCCGCCAGACCCGGCGATGTTCGACTCGTTGCGCGAGGAGGTGGATCGCCTGTCCCGCCTGGCGGCGTCGCTCGACGTGCTCGCCGGCACGGGCGAGATGCCGTCCGCGCCGCAGGACGTCGACATCGCGATCCTGGTGCGCAACGCCGCGGAGCTGGTCAGCCCGGCCCTCACCCGGCGATCGATCAGGCTCTCGGTGGATGTGGCACCGTGGATCCACGGTCGTGTGCGAGCCGACGAGCTGACCCAGGTGCTGGCCAACCTGCTCCAGAACGCGCTCCGCTACACGCCGGGAGGTGGCGAGGTGAGGGTGTCGGCGTACCGGGCGCCGGACGGGATCGAGATCCGGGTCGCCAACACCGGGCCGGGCATTCCCGACGACGATCTGCCGCGGATCTGGGAACGTTTCTACCGGGTGGAGAAGTCGCGCGACCGGGAGCGCGGTGGAGCCGGGATCGGGCTCGCGATCGTGCGCCAGCTGGTGGAGTCCGCAGGAGGCCGGGTTGGGGTGACATCGTCCGGCGGATGGACCGAGTTCTCGGTGCGCCTGCCGATCTGAACCTGTCGGGTCAGCGGCGAGCATCACCGCGCGCCGTCGGCCGATCGTCCCCCGAACGCCTCGTGGCGCCGGGCTTGGGCGGGGTTCTGCCAGTCAGCACGAGGACGTCTATCGGGCGGGACGTCCCCGCCCTCGACCGCCGAAATGGCCCTGGCTCATCGTCAACATCCCCGGCTGATGACTGGCTGACAGCTGCGGGCTCGGCCGCGGGGCGGCACCACGGTCGACGCACGTGCCTGGACTGGATGGCGGACACTGGATGGCGGACACAAGTCGCGAGGGACCGGCATCCACGCGGCACGGGCCCGGAGGGCGCGCCGGGCGTGGGTGCGCACGACGCACGAGGCGCGCCCACGGTCCTGGCCCGACCCGGTCGCCGGTCCCGACGTCGAGCCGGCCCGACGTCGCGCACGACGCACGAAGCGCGCCCACGGTCCTGGCCCGACCCGGTTGCCGGCCCCGACGTCGCTCCGGCCCCCCGACGTCGAGCCGGCCGGTTTCCTAGAATCGAGCGAATGACGCGCCCCTCTCACATCGACAGCACAGGGAGCCCCCACATGCAGCAGCACGCCATCACGATGCTCGGGGCCGGGTTCATCGGGGACTTCTACACGTCCACACTCCACGCTCAGCGGCGTCGTGATCGCGTGCGGGTCGTCTACTCGCGCAGCGAGGAGCGCGGCAGGTCGTTCAGCGAGCGCTGGGGCATCCCGGAGTCGACGACCGACCTCGAGGCGGCGATTCGTCACCCGGAGACGGACGTCGTGGTGGTCGCGCTGCCGAACCACCTGCACGAGGAGGCGGTGACGGCGGTCGCCGCGGCCGGCAAGCCGGTGCTGTGCACCAAGCCGCTGGGTCGCAACGCCGCGGAGGCGCAGCGGATGCTGGAGGCGGTGGAGAAGGCCGGCGTGTTCGCGGGTTACCTCGAGGACCTGTGCTATACGCCCAAGACGCTCAAGGCGATCCAGTCCGTTGAGCAGGGGGCGCTCGGCGACGTCACCTGGGTCCGCTCGCGCGAGACGCATCCCGGCCCCCACAGCGCCTGGTTCTGGGACGGCCGGCTGACCGGCGGCGGCGCGATCATCGACATGGGCTGTCACTGTGTCGAGATCATCCGCAACTTCGTGGGCAAGGGGAACCGGCCGATCGAGGTCATGAGCACGACCGACACCCTCGTCCATCCCATCGATGACGAGGACAACGCGATCGCTCTCATCCGCTTCGAGTCGGGAGCGATCGGCCAGCTCGAGGTCAGCTGGACGTTCCGGGGCGGCATGGACCTGCGCGACGAGGTCGCCGGCACGCACGGCACCATCTGGCTCAACCATTTCCTGCGTACTGGCTACGAGATGTTCACCGCCGGCGGCGGCAGCGGCTACGTCGCCGAGAAGGCCGAGACGAGCGCGGGCTGGCTGTTCCCGGTGGGCGACGAGGCGGCCGAGCTGGGCTATGTCGACATGTTCACGGACCAGTTCGAAGCACTCGACGCCGGGACGGAGCCGCGCGAGACCTTCTACGACGGCTACGTGGTCAACGCGGTCATGGACGCGGCCTACCGGTCGGCGAAGAGCCGGGCCTGGGAGCCGGTCGAGCTGTTCGAATGGCGAGGAGGGGCGACCCCCCGGATCGCGGCCAAACCGGGGCTGCTCGACGGTCAGGTCGTGATCAAGCGCGAGGTGCTGCCCGACGGACGGGAGCGGCTGATCCTCAAGGACCCCGCGACGGGCAACTTCGTGGATCGGATCGTCGCGGGCGGCTGACGGGTCCTTGGGCCGCGGCGGTCGCCGTTCCGCTGCCCGAGGTCGCCGGAGCGTCAATCGGCGGTCGCCGGAGCGCACCGTGCCTCGCCGGCACGCCACCCGCCGGTCGCCGGAGCGTTAGCCGGCGGTTGCCGACACGACGTCCGGCATTCCCGATGGGTCGCCGGCCCCGGCCCATCGCGCGAGGACCTCGCGGGTGAACAGCTGGTCGACGACCATCGACGAGGCGCCGATGACGCCGGCGAGGCTGCCCAGCGACGAGCTGCGAACCAGGAGATCGCGGGTCGCCAGCGGCAGCGACCGGCGGTAGACCATCTCCCGGATGGCGGCCAGCAGCAGGTCCCCGCTCCTGGCCACGCCGCCACCCACGACGACGAGCGACGGGTTGAGCAGGTTCACGACCGTGGCCAGCATCGACCCGATGCGCCGGCCCGCGGCCTGAATCAGCCCGACGGCCACCGGATCGCCCAGGCCCGCCGCCCAGGCGACGTCGGCGGCGGTCACCCGGCCGCGCTCGGCCAGCACGGCCTTCAGTCGCTCGCTGCGCCCGTCGCGCGCGGCCGTCTCGCCATCGCGCCCGAGCGCCGCGCCGCCGGCGATGGCCTCGAGGCAGCCGATGTTGCCGCATCGGCACAGGACCGAGCGATCGTCGGAGACCTGGATGTGCCCGACGTCCCCGGCGGCGCCCCGCGCGCCGCGCTGGAGCCACCCGCCAGCGATGATTCCGGCACCGATCCCGGTGCCCACCTTGATCACCAGTACGTCGTCGTGGCCGGCGGCGATGCCGGAGCGCCACTCCCCGAGAGCCAGCAGGTTGACGTCGTTGTCGACCCAGACCGGAGCCTTGAACCGTTCGGAGAAGCGCTGCCGCACCGGGTAGCCGTCCCAGCCGGGCATGATCGGTGGGGAGATCGGGCGCCCTGTCCGGAACTCGACCGGACCGGGCACACCGATGCCGACACCCCAGGTCCGTCCGGGCAGGCTGTGGACGCTTCCCCGAAGATGGTCGAACAGGTGCGCTACCCGGTCCAGCGTGACCTCGGGACCGGCGGCGATGTCGGCCGGCTCGTCGAGGTGACCCAGGATGCGCCCGTCGAGCGTGGTGACGGCAACATCGATGCTGGTGGCTCCCAGGTCGGCGACCAGGACGTGCCCGGCATGGGCGTGGAAGGCCAGCTGCCGCGGCGGGCGGCCGCCGGTGCTGAGCCCCGGCTCACCCTCCACGATCAGTCCCCGCTCGATCAGCTCACTGACGCGCTGCGCCACCACGCTGCGGCTGTGCCCGGTCCCGGCCGCAACCTCGCTTCGCGAGCGCGCACGACCGAGCCGGATCTCGTCGAGGATCGCCACGAGGGCATCGAGCGACTCGTCGGCGACGGGCCCGGGCACGCCGGAAACGGGCTCCTCCGGAGGCGTGGACGGGGCCTGCCGGTCCGCCCCCGACCACCTGGTTCGAGGTTGCACGACTGCATGATGGCTGGCCGCCCTTGCGGCGTCCAGAGGACTTTTGCACTTGACATGCCGAAGTACGATCATCGATGGACGGAATACGTCCCGCGCCCCGAAACGACCCACATCCGTTCGATCCGACCCGCGTCGGATGGCGGAGCATGGCAAGATCGGCTTCCGGGAGATCCTCCGGATCGCCGTTGAGCCATCTAGCTGTATAGACTGGTTGCGCAAGCCGGCTCCAGGTGCCGCGGAGGGTGGCGTCGGACAGGAGCTCGGAGTCGGAGGTCAGCCACCCCCACATGTCTCGACGCAGCGGAATCGGCTCCGCCGTCATCGGCAGTGGCTTCATCGGCACCGTCCATGTCGAGGCGCTGCGGCGGATCGGCGTGAACGTGCTTGGCGTCCTGGGCTCCTCGGCGGAGCGCGGTGCCACGCGCGCTGCCCAGCTCGACGTGCCTCATGCCTACGCGTCGCTCGACGACCTGTTGGCCGACGATCGCGTCCGCGCGGTGCATGTCACCTCGCCCAACGATCTCCACTTCCCGCAGGTGCGGGCCATCCTGGCTGCCGGGCGTCACGTGGTGTGCGAGAAGCCGCTGGCCATGACCTCGGCCCAGTCGGGCGAGCTGCTCGCGCTGGCGACGGCGTCGGGCCTGGTCCATGCCGTGAACTTCAACATCCGCTTCTACCCCGTGAACCAGCACGTCTCGGAGCTCGTGAGCGACGGTGGCGTGGGCGACGTGCGGCTGGTCACCGGCCACTACCTGCAGGACTGGCTGCTGCTGGACACGGACTGGAACTGGCGTCTTGAGCCGGAGCGCGGGGGTGCCCTCCGGGCAGTGGGCGATATCGGGTCGCACTGGCTCGACCTGCTGACGTTCCTGACCGGCCGCCGGGTGGCGGCGGTGCTGGCCGATCTGGCGACCTTCATTCCCGTGCGTCGCGAGCCCGCCGGGCCGGTTGAGACGTTCTCGACCGAGCGCGCGGCGGACGCCACGCCGGTCGAGATCCGGACGGAGGACGCGGCGACGATCCTGCTCCGGTTCGAGGGCGGAGCCCGGGGTGTGGTTGCGATCAGCCAGCTGAGCCCCGGGCGCAAGAACAGCCTCCGCTACCAGATCGATGGCTCCTCCTCCGCCGTCGCGTGGGACTCGGAGCAGCCAGATCAGCTGTGGATCGGTCATCGAGACCGTCCCAATGAGCTGCTGCTCCGGGATCCCGCCCTCATGGGCCAGCGCGGACGCGCCGCCGCGCGGCTCCCGGCGGGACACGTGGAGGGCTTCGCCGACACCTTCGGTGCCCTGTTCTCCTCGATCTACGAGGACGTCGCCCAGGGACGCCCGTCACCGTCCCCGGCCTATCCGACCTTCGCGGACGGCCACGACGAGATGCTCGTGGGCGATGCGGTCGCCGAGAGCGCCCGCACCGGGACCTGGGCCAGCGTCGTGCGCACGCCGTGAGCCACCGTGTCCGTCACCGCACCGCCAGCATGGAGGGCAAGCTGCCATGAAGCTCGGCTTCCTGACCGCACCGTTCCCCGAGACCCCGCTGATGGAGGTGGCCGACTGGGCTGCCGGTGTGGGCTTCGAGGTGCTCGAGATCGCCTGCTGGCCCGCAACGGGTGGTGACACCCGACGCTACGCGGGCACCAGCCACATCGATGTCGCCAACCTTTCCGACGGTCAGGCGAGCGAGATCGTCGACCGGCTGGCGGAGAAGGGCATCTCGATCTCGGGTCTCGGCTACTACCCCAACCCGCTCCACCCGGATCTCGATCATCGCGCCCAGGTGATCGACCATCTCAAGGCGGTGATGGTCGGTGCCCGGAAGATGGGGGTGCCGTTGGTCAACACCTTCATGGGCGGCGACGGGGCCAGGAACCAGGATCAGAACTGGGAGGAGGCGCTCCGCGTCTGGCCCGACATCGTCGCGTTCGCGAACGACCAGGGCGTGAAGATCACGCTCGAGAACTGCCCGATGCTGTTCAGCTACGACGAATGGCCCGGCGGCCACAACATCGCCACCACGCCCGTGATGTGGCGCCGGATCCTGGAGCAGTGGGGCGGCACGATCGGGCTCAACTTCGACCCGAGCCACCTGATCCTGCAGATGATCGACATGCGCCGGTTCCTCAAGGAGTTCGGGGCGCACGTGCTCCACTACCAGGCGAAGGACCTGATGATCGACGTCGACGGGCTGTACGAGCGCGGGGTGCTGTCGATGGGCATGGGCTGGCAGGTCCCGCGCATCCCCGGGCTGGGCGAGGTTGACTGGAGCGTGGTGTTTTCCGAGCTCTACCGACAGGGGTACGAGGGGGACTGCATCATCGAGCACGAGGACCGGCGGTTCGAAGGCACCGACGACAAGGTGAAGCAGGGGTTCCTGATCGCCCGCGACGTCCTGCGGCCGTACTGCCGATGACCGTCCCGATGTTCGCTCGCCAGGTTGCGCGGGATCGCTCAGGGCTTGACGCGGCACCACCCCGTTCCTACCATCGGTAATCGATTATCGAACATTGCTGATCCGTGCCCGGCGGCACCGGAGCGGTACCTCGGAGACCCGCCGCCGGGTCCGGGTCGCGCTTCCTGCCATGAACGGCAACACGATGATCCCCGGAGTGACATGACCCTTTCCATCGCGAACCTCACCGAGCGCGACATCGCGAAGACGATCGACCACTCGCTGCTTCGGCCGGAGCTTGACGATGCGTTCGTCGAGGCCGGCTGCCGCCTGGCGGCTCGGTATGACGTGGCGTCGGTGTGCGTTCGACCCGCCGACGTGCCGCGCGCGAAGGCGCTCCTCGCGGGCACCGACGTCGCCGTGGGCACGACGATCGGCTTCCCGCACGGGAACCACCGGACCGAGACCAAGGTGTTCGAGGCTCGCCAGGCGCTGGCGGACGGAGCGACCGAGCTCGACATGGTGATCCAGATCGGTGCCCTGCGGTCGGGTCGTGACGCCGATGTCCAGACCGATATCGCCGCCGTCGTCCGGGTCGCCCACGATGCCAGCGCGATCGTCAAGGTCATCTTCGAGAACGCCTACCTGACCGACGCCGAGAAGATCCGGGCGTGCCGGCTGACCGAGGCCGCCGGCGGCGACTTCGTCAAGACCAGCACGGGCTTCGCTCCGTCCGGCGCCACGCACGACGATCTGCGCCTGATGCGCGCCAACACGCCGCCGCACATCGGGGTCAAGGCAGCGGGTGGCGTGCGAACGCTCGATGCCCTGCTGGCGGTCATGGAGCTGGGCGTGACCCGCGTCGGTGCCACCGCGACCGAGACGATCATCGAGGATTTCCGGGCTCGCCGTGGCGGCCGCGCACCGGCCGCCACGACGGCCAACGACGGGAGCGGCTACTGATGCCCGATCCCGTCCGCGAGGTCAGGGTGGGGATGCTGGGCTGCGGGTTCATCGGCGAGTTCCACGCGCTGGGCCTGCGCTACCTGCCCGCCACGCGGTTGGTCGCGGCCGTCGATGCCAACCAGGAGCGTCGCGAGGCCTACACCGCGCGGTTCGGCGGCAGGGGCTACGCAACGGTCGAGGAGCTGTGCGCCGACCCTGATGTTGAGCTCGTGATCGTCTCGCTGCCCAACCACCTCCATTGCCAGGCGGTCCGGCAGGTTGCTGCCGCCGGCAAAGGCGTGGCGTGCACCAAGCCGCTCGGTCGCAATGGCGCCGAGGCGGCCGACATGCTCCGCGCCGTGACCCATGCCGGTGTGTTCAACGCCTATCTGGAGAACGTGATCTTCAACCCGGACCTGCTGCGGATGCGCGAGATGGTCGAGGCGGGCGCCATCGGCAGGCTCACCACGGTCCGGGCCCGAGAGGGTCACTCCGGGCCGCATGCTCCGCACTTCTGGGACGCCGAGCTCGCGGGTGGAGGCGCGCTGCTGGACATGGCGTCGCATGGCGCCGAGTACGCGCGGTTCCTGTTCGGCAAGGACGTGCCCGTCGCCGAGGTGTTCGCCTGGGGCGCGACCCTGGTCCACGGGGCGAGGACCACGGGCGAGGACAACGCGATGATGATCATGCGGTTTGCCGACGGGCGGGCCGCCACGATCGACGTCTCCTGGTCTTCCAAGGGCGGGCTCGAGGGCCGGTTCGAGGCCTACGGTGACGCCGGTCGGTTGATCGCCGACATCAGCGTCGGGTCGCTCAAGGCATTCGTGGAGCGCCCGGCGGGGTACGTCGTCGAGAAGGCGGACGCCGAGACCGGCTGGCTGTTCCCCGTCCCCGACGAGGTGCGCGTCCACGGCCACGACCTGATGATGGCGAACGTGATCGAGGCGTTCCGCGCCGGCCGTGAGCCGCAGGAGTCGTTCCGCGACGGGTACGTCGTGAACGCGGTGCTCGACGCGGCCTACCGCTCGATGGGGAGCGGTCGCTGGGAGCCGGTCGTGCTCGACGCCATGCTGCCGGCGGCCGCCGCGTGACATCGACCGTGACGACGGCGCCGTGGATCGCCGAGGCGATCGAGGTGCTCGAGCGCGTGGGCAGGACGCAGGCCGGGACCATCGAGACGGCCAGCCGGTGGTGCGCCGAGGCGATCGGGGCCGACGGCCTCGTGCACCTGTTCGGCACCGGGCACTCGCGCATCCCGGTCGAGGAGATGTTCCCGCGCTATGGCTCGTACCCGGGCTTCAACCCGATCGTGGAGCTGTCGATGACGTTCCACACCCAGGTGGTGGGTGCGAACGGCCAGCGCCAGGCGATGTTCATCGAGCGAATGAGCGGTCTGGCCGAGGTGATCCTTTCCAACTTCGAGTTCGGGCCGCACGATGTGATGGTGGTGTTCTCGGCCAGCGGCGCGACGGCGGTGCCGGTCGAGATGGCCCGGGGCGCGAAGGCCCGCGGGCTGCGCGTGATCGCCGTCACATCGGTCGCCCAGTCGATGGCAACGCCGCCCGATCCGGCCACCGGGTCACGGCTGCTCGATGAGGCCGATCTCGTGATCGACCTGTGCACCCCGGCCGCAGACGCCCTGGTGCTGGTCGACGGCCTCGACACACCGGTTGGCCCCGGATCGACGGTGGGGGCGGTCGCGATCGTCAACGCCATCAAGGTGCGGACCGCCCAGCTCCTGGTGGCCGAGGGGGTCATGCCCCCCGTGCTCACCCGCGCGAGCGTCGTGGGAGCCGAGCGGTCGCGCGTCCTGTTCGACCAAGCCTATCGAGAGCATGCGCGGCGGCTCGCCCGTGCGATCGACCAGCGAGGAGGTGGGTGACGAAGCGAGAGCCTTGGGCAAGCCACCACGGACCTGGCGGACCCTGCTCCATCCCGGAGCGCCCGGCCGCCGCAAGGAGGAGAGTCAGCACATGAAGCATCTGGACAAGGCCCGCGGCCTGGTCGCCATCAGCGCGATGGCGATCATCGTGGGGGCGTGCAGCAGCGGGGCCACCCCGTCGCCATCCCAGGCGCCGACCGAGGCTCCGCCGAGCACGGCGCCTTCGAGCTCGGCGTCCGAGAGCATGGCGCCGTCCGCGGCCCCGGGCGCGAGCCTGGCGGCCGGCGATTACACGATCGGTTACTCGAACGGCGCCGGCGTGGGTAACGGCTTCCGCGAGGAGCAGGTCTGCACGGCCAAGGCCCAGTGGGCAGCGTACGGTGGCCAGGCATCCGCCCTCACCGTCATCCACCGCAACACGGACG
Organism: uncultured Chloroflexia bacterium; assembly: GCA_963829295.1. Lineage (GTDB taxonomy): Bacteria > Chloroflexota > Limnocylindria > Limnocylindrales > CSP1-4 > CAIXZV01. The sequence continues at coordinate 486,235 of CAWHHU010000001.1, forward strand.
CTGCCGGCCAGCTGTCGGACATCCGCAGCCTGATCGCCAAGAACGTCAATGCGATCGTGTTCAACCCCAACGATCCCAACGCGCTCAACCCGGCCCTCGCCGAGGCGAATGCCGCCGGGATCGTGACCGTGTCGGTTGACTCCTACGTCACCGACCCCAACACCTGGAACCTGTACAACAACCAGATCAAGTACGCGGAGCTCGGTGCCAAGTGGCTGTTCGACCAGCTCGGCGGCAGCGGCACGGTCTGGTACACGCGCGGTCTCGCCGGCAACCCGGCCGACTCGGACCGCGACATCGGGTTCAAGAACGTCCTCAAGGACTACCCGGACATCAAGATCGTCCCGACCGCGGACGGCGTGTTCACCGGCTGGGATCCGGCCACCACCACCCAGCTGGCCAATGACTTCATCAGCAGTGGTCAGTACGATCAGATCGACGGCATCTGGGCGTCCGGCATGGGCGCGCAGATCGTGGACGCGATCAAGGCGGCCAACAAGCCGTTCGTCCCGATCGCCGATGCCGACATCGGCGCGTTCGTCAAGCAGCTCCTGGACCCGACGGACTACCCGGGCCTCGTCGGCGCGGCCGTGACCAACACGGCTTCGGTCGGCGGCGCGGGCATCACCCTGGCGCTCAAGCTGCTCGACGGCCAGACCGTGCAGGCCGATCCGAACGCCGGGCATCCCAACACGGTCCTCCTGGATCCGGCGATCCTCGACAACACCACCGACGCGGGCAAGACCGCGCTGCAGGCCTGGATCTCGGTTCCCGGGATGGACCCCCTGTGGCCGCTCAGCCTCTCGATCGATGGCTGGACCACGTACGATCCCAACACCGTCCCCAGCTCCTGCTCGGGAAGCTGAGCGTAGATCTCGTCAAGCGGGGGGGCGTCGGCTGCGCCGGCGTCCCCCTCCCGCTAGCCAGGAACCGATGACCGCAACTGCCACCAACCTGCTGCTCGAGGCCACGGACATCTCGAAGGCGTACGGCGCCGTCGTGGCGCTCAGGTCCGCGTCACTCGCGGTTCGCCCGGGTGAGGTCCACGCGCTGATGGGCGCCAACGGCGCCGGCAAGAGCACGCTGGTCAAGATCCTCACGGGTGCCGTGCACCCCGACTCGGGCCGCATCGCCGTCCGGGGCAGGGAGCGCACCGTCCATTCGCCGGGCGAGGCGCGCAAGGGGGGCCTGGTCTCCGTCTACCAGGAGCCGTCGCTCATCCCGGACCTCGCCATCCGGGCCAATCTGCGTCTCACCAACACGCCGCTCGAGCCGTTTCGCCACTGGCTCGATCAGCTGGGTCTTGGCGACCTCGATCTGGCCAGCCTGGCGCGGCGCCTGCCGCTGGCCTCGCTCCGGATCATCGACCTGGCACGGGCGCTCGCCATCGAGCCCGACGTGCTGATGCTCGATGAGATGACGGCCGCCCTGCCCGCGAACCTGACCGATCGGGTGCTCGAGGTCGTGGGCGATCACCGGGGCGGGGATCGATCGATCATCTTCATCTCCCACCGGCTCATCGAGATCGGCTCGGTCTGCGACCGCGCGACCGTCCTGCGGGAGGGCGAGACGGTCGGGGTCGTCGACGTGACGCCCGGGTCCGACGAGCGGATCATCGAGCTCATGCTGGGCGAGATCGGGAGCGAGATGCCGGCCGCCTCGGCGCGGGCCGGCGCGGAGCGCGATGCTTCCGTCGTGCCGCGCCTCTCGGTCCGCGGCCTGGCGTCGGGGACGCGGCTCCGGGACGCCACGTTCGAACTCTACCCGGGCGAGGTGCTGGGCGTCGCCGCCCTCGAGGGCCAGGGCCAGGACGAGCTGTTCGCGGTGCTCGCAGGGGCCGCGCGCCCGAGCCACGGCAGCCTCCTGGTCGACGGCGACGCCGTGTCCTTCCACCATCCGGCCGACGCGATCGGGGCCGGCCTGGTGTACATCGCCGCCGATCGGGCGGACGCTCTCCTGATGCAACGGTCCGTGCGCGAGAACATCGCCCTGCCGTTCGTCACCCGGTTGCGCCGGTGGGGGCTGATCGATCTGGCCACGGAGCGGCGGACGGTCGACGGTGCGGTCGACCAGCTCCAGATCGACGCGCGAGCGGGGAACGAGGTCCGCCAGCTGTCAGGCGGCAACCAGCAGAAGGTCACGATCGCCAGGTGGGTCGCCGGCGGGGTCCGGACGATGCTGTGCTTCGACCCGACACGCGGCATCGACATCCGGACCAAGCAGCAGATCTACCGCCTGCTCCGGGACCTTGCGCAGGCGGGCGCCGCGGTCCTGCTGTACACCTCGGAGCTCAAGGAGGTCCAGCTCGTCTGCGATCGCGCGATCGTGATCTTCGGAGGCCGCGTGGTCGAGGAGATCGGCGGCGCGGACGCGGACGAGGCGACCCTGCTGCGTGCCGCCTACCACCTGCGGCCCGGCACGGCCCTGCCCGATGTGAACGCCTCGGACGGGCCGGCGGCGCCGGGCCAGCCACCCCCGGCTGACCAGGCTCAACCGGAGGCCGCCCGATGACCGCGATGCCCGCCCCCATCGAGGCGATGGGCCCGAATCTGGCGAGGACGTTCGGATCCTGGTTGCGACGGAACGTGTGGACCGTCGGGCTGGTCGGGCTGCTCGTGCTCCTGCTGGTGTTCACCAAGGTCATCCAGCCGAGCTACGGCTCGGCGGCGATCCAGGGACTCGGCATCTCCGTCCTGCCGCTGGCGTTCGCCGCGGTCGCCCAGGCGGTCGTCGTGATCGCGGGTGGCATCGACCTTTCGATCGGCTCGATGATGGCGCTCACGAGCGTCATCACGGCGACGCTGATGCAGGGCCAGAGCGACCAGTTCGGTCTGGTCGTGGTCGTGGGAGTGCTGATCTTCGGGTTCGGGCTCGGTGCGGTCAACGGCACGCTCGTCGTCACGACGCGCGTGCCGGACATCGTCGTCACGCTCGCGATGTCGTTCGTCTGGGCGGGCTTCGCGCTGCTCGTGCGTGCGGCTCCGGGCGGCGCCGCGTCGCCATGGCTGATGAGCCTCGTCATCGGACCGGCCGGCAACGAGTGGATCCCCAAGGCGGCGCTCGTCCTGCTGGTGGTCGCCGCCGTCATCTGGATCCCGGTCTCGCGGTCCAGGGTGGGCCTGTCGATGTATGCGGTCGGCGGCAACCCGCTGGCCGCCTTCCGGAGCGGCGTCGCCGTTGGCCGGACGAAGGTCATCGCCTATGCGCTCACCGGCATGGTGGCCGCGATCGGCGGGCTTGCGCTCACCGCCAGCACGGGGATCGGGACGCCCGTTCCGGGGCCGTACACGCTCGAGAGCATCGCGGCCGTCGTGCTCGGTGGCGTCAGCCTTGCCGGTGGCCGCGGTGGCGTCTTCGGGCCGATCGTCGCCGTGGTCGTGCTCCAGATCATCCAGACGGACATGACGCTGCTCAACGTGGACAACAACCTGGCGCTCGTCGCGCAGGGCCTGATCATCATGGGCGTGGTTGCCCTGGGCAGCCTGCTCGAGATCCGGCGGACCCGGGTATGAGCGCGATGGCAGGCGCCAATCGGTGGGCGACGGGCGCGGCCTGGCGCGGCCTCTTCCGTGACCGACCCATCGTCCCGCTCATCGGGCTGCTGGTCATCCTGGTCGCGTCCATCGAGGTTGCGGACCCGGGGATCGTCAGCCCCTCCTGGGGTGGCGTGATCCTGCGCGCGTCCGTTCCACTCGCGATCCTGGCCGGATGCCAGACGCTGACGATGCTGACCGGCGGGATCGATCTCTCGGTGGGCGCCATCGCGTCGATGGCCGGGTTCGTCACGGCGACCTTCGTTCACAGTCCGGGCGGGGCGGTTGAGGGCATCGCGGTCGCGCTCGTGGCCGCCGCGATCGCCGGGATCGTCACCGGGATCGGCGTCGGCGTCTTCCGGGTGCACCCGCTGATCATGACCCTGGGCATGAGCTTCGTCGTCCTGGGCCTGGCCAACGTGTGGCAGCTGCACTCGGTCCAGACCGGAGCCGGGGTCCCGCCCGAGCTCCGGACGCTCGGCTCGAGCCTGCTAGCCGACATCGTGCCGTACAGCCTGATCGTGTTCGTGCCGGTGATGCTCCTGATCCTGCTGGGGCTCAGGCGAACCGGATACGGGCGGCTGCTGTACGCGATCGGTGACAACCCGGTCGCGGCACGCCTCTCCGGGGCCCGTTCGTGGCAGGTCCTGACCATCCTGTACATGATCTCGGCCCTGCTCGCGGCCATCGCCGGTCTGGTGCTGTCGGGCCTCGGCAACACCGCGAGCGTCTCGCTCGCCAGCAGCCTGCTCCTGCCGTCTGTCGCCGCCGCGGTCATCGGCGGGACATCGATCTTCGGCGGACGCGGTGGCTACGGTGGCACGATCGTGGGCGCGCTCATCCTGACCGTGCTGACGGCGTTGCTGACCGTGCTCGGGCTGCCGGAGCCGTCCCGGCAGGTGCTCTTCGGGTCGATCATCGTCGTCGTCGCGGCCGCCTACACGCGGTTCACCGGCACCTGATCGATCGTGACTGCTCACGCGCCCGGCAGCAGGCATCTCGGTCTGGACCTGGGTGCCACGAACCTCAAGTGGGCGGTGGTGTCGCACGACGCTGACCTGTGGGCGACGCTGGCCCACGGGCAGGCGCCCACGCGGATCGTGGACGATCCCGCAACGGTGCCGGACGAGGTGGTTGCGCAGCTGGGCGAGGTTGCCGCCAAGGCCATCTCCGAGTGGGGGCCGGTGCTCAGCGTCGGGATCGGGGTGCCGGGCCTGTACGACCCGGAGGCCGGGACCACCCGCTTCCTGGTCAACATTCCGGGACCGTGGTCGGGCCATCCCGTGGCAGGCACCGTGGCGGCGGCCGTCGGCGTGCCGGTCTACCTCATCAACGATGCGCGCGCGTTCGGGCTCGCCGAGCTGAGGCTCGGGGCGGGACGCGGGGCTTCCACCATGGTCGGGCTCACGCTCGGGACGGGGATCGGCGGGGTGATCGCCATCGATGGGCGCGTCCATCAGGGTCACGACGGGACCGCGGGCGAGCTGGGGCACCAGACCATCGACCCCGATGGCCCCTGGTGCGGCTGCGGCAACCGGGGCTGCGTCGAGGCGTACGCACGAGCCGATCAGATCGCGGCGGCCTGCGGGACGTCGACGGCCGAGGAGGGGGTCCGGGCTGCGCTGGCGGGCGACGCACGCGCGCGCAGCGGCCTGGCTGACGTGGGACGCTACCTCGGGATCGGGATCTCGAACATGATCACGGTGCTGTCGCCCGATCGGGTCGTGCTGGGTGGTGGCGTGGCGGCCGCCGGCGACCTGCTGTTCGAGCCGATCCGGGCGGAGATCGCGCGACGCGTGACGACCACCTCGATCGACGCGGTCGTCCTGGTTCGAGCGGAGCTGGGTACGCTGGCCGGGGCGATCGGCGCGGCCGTGCACGGGGCCGAGCGAGCGGCCGAGACGGGCGCCCTCGCGCCCGGACCCGAGGCTCCGGGGATGGCCGGATGACCGCGACCGCCTGGCTGCCCCAGTATCGCCAGATCGAGCTCGCGCTGCGAGCCCGCCTCGGGACCATGCACCCCGGTGAGCGGCTGCCCTCGGACGAGGAGCTGTGCCGTGAGTTCGGCGTCAGCCGGATGACCGCACGCAACGCCATGCAGCGCCTCGCCGACGATGGCCTGGTCCAGCGGATTCCGGGCCGTGGGACATTCGCCGTCTCGCCGCCGGCGCACCGGTACGCGGACCGGCTGATGGCGTTCTCGGACGAGATGCGGCGCAACGGCCGGACGCCGACCTCCCGCCTGCTCGCCCGTGAGATCCGGCCGGCGACGCCCGCCCAGGCGCATGCGCTGGGGCTGCCACCCACCGAGCCGATCGTGCTGCTCCGCCGGCTCCGCCTCGCCGACGGCCAGCCGATTGCCGTGGAGACCGCGGTGCTGCTCCATGCCACTGCGACCGCCGTGATGGGCGCCGACCTGGAGCGCGGGTCGCTCCACGAGGCGCTGGGGCGGTCCGGCCTCAGCCTCCGTGCCGGACAGGCGACGATCACCGCCGAGTCCCCGACCGCCGAGGACGTGCGGCTGCTCGAGATCGAGGCCGGGGCGCCGCTCCTCGTCGAGCGGCGGGTCATCTCGGACGCCCAGGGACGTCCGATCGAGGCAACCGAGTCGCGCTACCCGGGAGACCGCTACGCGCTCGACGTGCGGTTCGATGTGGCGGCCAGGGATCCGGCCGTGGATCGCGCACCCGACCCGAGCGGCTGATCGCGGCGCAGCTGTCGACGCGCCGGCCCGGCCCTGCTCGGCCGCAGCCGCCACCGCACCCGTCCCGCCGCTGCGCCCTTGCGCGCGGCGATCTCGCTCGCCCAGCATTCGAGCAGCGGCCACCGCACCCGGCCGGTCGCGGCGCCTTGAGCGGGGCGATCTCGCTTGCTTGGGGTTCGATACGTTCGGTCCTTGCGTCCGGACCGAACCGTTGGACCGCCCAGCGTTCGGCTCGATCCACCGGGCGCGCCCGGGCCGCACAGGTCGCTCGCCCAGCGTTCGGGCAGGTCTTCGAGCGTTCGCGCCGCTCGCCCGGCATTCGCGCAGGTTCCGACGCGAGCGACCACGGGGTCCCCCGGCGGGCGGAGACCCGGGCGACCGGCTGGGGGGATGGCCGGCCGCCCGGGGCGGAGGGGGGATGATGAGCGTTACGCGCGACTGGCGGCCAGCAGCTCCTCCATGCGCCTGGTCGTGTAGGCCGGCCCCTCCTCGCGGGTGAGCTGCGCCAGGACGTCCATCGGCAGGTCATCGAGGATCGCGCCGTTGGAGTTGAACAGCAGGTTCTCGTCCACGGCCAGCCCGAACGCCGAGCCCTCCTTCACCGCGTGGTACAGGTTCCGGGGCCGCACCGAGTCGCCCACGTTGAGCACCTGGACCCCGGCCGCACGCAGTTCCTCGAACAGCCCGGTGACCGGTCGGGTGTGGCAGGTGACGATGTCGTCGACCTCGAGCTCGGTGCGGCTGAAGTCGGCGCCCTGGAGCACCACGGAGCCCTCGCGGATCTCGGCCACGGTCGTGGAGGTGATGACGGTCACGAGGTGCTTGTACGGCCGGGACGAGAGGACCTCCGCGTCCGTTTGCGCGAACCGCTTGCGCAGCACGTACAGGTGGATGACCTCGGTCTCCGCCGCGAACTCGCGGTTCTCGGTCACGATCGTGACCTGCTTGCCGATGTCGGCCAGCCAGGCGGCGGTATCGGTGGCGGCGTAGTGGTCCCCCCACAGCAGGACACGCGCGCCGAGCTTGTGCATCCTGCGCCCGCCCGGGTGGCACTCGCACGAGACCTTTGGGCAGGCCATGGCCTCCTCGAACGGCACGACCGCTGACGTGTCGCCCACGACCTCGGGCACGTACGACCGGGCGCCGGTGGCATTGAGGACGAGATCGAACCCGCGCAGCTCGTCCACGGTCGGAGCGTGGTTGAGGCGGATGTCGACGTTGAGGTCAAGCAGCTGGTCACGGATCCAGTCCAGGTACCAGCGCATCTTCTCCTTGCCCGGCACCATGCACACGTAGAGCATCGCGCCGCCCAGCTCGCCCGCCTGCTCGTACAGGGTGACCAGGTGGCCGCGCTCGGTCGCGATCCGGGCCGCCTCCATGCCGGCCGGACCGCCGCCCACGACGGCAACCCGCACGGGCCTGGTCGTGCGCTTCATCTCGGCATACGCCGGGTTGCCGCAGGCCGCGTTGATCGAGCACGCGATCTCGTGCTTGGCCATCAGCGACTCCTGCCAGCAGCCACCCAGGCACGAGATGCACTTGCGGATGGAGCGGACCTTGCCGTACTTCGCCTTGACCGGCCAGTAGGGATCGGCCAGGAGCTGGCGGGCGAGGCCGACGAGATCGGTCTTGCCCTCGGCCAGGATCTGCTCGCAGTACTCGGGATCGCGGAGCGAATGGGACGTGATGACCGGGATCTTCACGACCTTCTTGGTCGCCTCGGCCGCGTAGGTGGCCCAGCCCTGCGGGTAGTGCATGGGGTCGAAGCCGGCGCCGGGGCTCTCCTGCATGCCCTGCGACAGGTCGAGCGCGGCCACCCCGGCGCGCTCCAGGACCCGCGCCGTCTCCAGGCCCTCCTCCATCTCGCGACCGCCGGGGCACCACTCCTCGAACGAGTAGCGGACGAGGACCGGGAACGACTGGCCGCACTTCTTCTTGATCGAGTCGATGACCGCGAGCGGGAAGCGCATCCGGTTCTCGAACGAGCCGCCGAACCGGTCGGTGCGCATGTTGAGGTACGGGCTCATGAACTCGGACAGCAGATACCCATGGGCCGCGTGGAGCTCGACCGCGTCGAAGCCCGCCTGCTTGACGCGCCAGGCGGCCTCGCTGAACAGGTCGACCAGCTCCAGGATCTCCGCGATCGACGCCTCGCGGATCTCCTTGCCCTTCTCGTCTGCGTTCTCGTAGACGATCTCGTGCCCGGCCGACCAGGGCAGCTTGAGCACGCGGTCGGTGGCGCCCAGCGTGTTGTAGCGCGGGATCGCGCACTGGCGCCCGGGGTGCTGGAGCTGGACGGCGCACCTGGCGCCGTAGCGGTGCATCGACTCGGCCAGGCGGGCCAGTCCCGGGACGTAGTTGTCGCCATCGGCGACGAGGCAGGTCACGGTGGGGCGGCCGGTCTTCATGTCGGGCGTGGTGGCGCCCACGATGATGAACCCGGTCCCGCCGCGGGCGATGTCGCCGTGGTGATGGATGTCGCGCTCGCTGACCTCGCCATCGGCGTGGGACGAGCTGATGTCCGTGGGCACGTGAACGATGCGGTTGGGGAGCTCGATCGAGCCGAGCTGGAGGGGGCTGAACAGGTTGGGGAAGGCCATGACCGGATCGCTCCTGGCGTGACGGGGAGATCCCCGGCGACCGTGCTCGGCCGGACGGCGGATCTCGACCTCTCGATGCTGGTCCCGGCACGGCGGCGGGACAATGCCAGACCGGGTCGATGAAGTGGCAGAAGCGGCTGGCCGACCCGGATGTCGCACCCCGAAACGCTCCATGTGGCCCTGTCCGATGCGGCTGCGCGGCTGGCAGGGTGCAGTCATGGCCGTCTACGTCTGGCAGCAGGACATGGACCCGGGCTTCCCGCTCGCGGTGCTCGAGTACACGGCTCGCGGCGACCGCGATCCGATGCACTGGCACGACCATTTCGAGATCGCGCTGGTCCTCGAAGGCCAGGGCTCGTTCATGTTCGGCCGGCGGGCCCTGGAGGCGGATGCGGGTGACATCTTCTTCATCGACAACAGCCAGCCCCACGTGGCCCTTGCCGACCCCGGCCGCTCGCTCCGGCTGCTGCTGGTCCTGTTCCGTCCGGAGCTGATCGCAGGACCCGGCTGCCGGGAGCTGGACCTCGGGTACCTGGCGCCGTTCCGGGCCGACGAGCGGACCACATCGCCCAGGATTCGGGCGTCGTCGCCGCTGGCCGCCGAGATCGCCCAGGTGCTCGAGCGGCTGCGAGCGGCGTGGGACCGCAACGAGCCCGCCGAGCGGCATCTGATCGATGCCACCCTCCGCCTCGCCCTCGCCCTTGCGAACGCCCGCCCGGGCGCTCGGGCGACGCCCGACGCGGCGCGAGCGGCGGCCGATCGGCGGGAGCAGATCCGGCCCGTGCTCGCCTACGTCGACGGCCACTGCCGCGAGAGCATCACGCTCGACGTGGTGGCCGACCTGGTGCACGTCAGCCCGTCTCGCGTTCGGCACGTGTTCAAGGACGTGACCGGAGTGAGCTTCAAGGAGTACGTGACGCAGGTCCGGGTGTCCGAGGCGAAGCGGCTGCTGCTGGGCACGGACCTGTCGGTGGCCGAGATCGCTCGCGCCGTGAGCTACACCAATCTGCACCAGTTCTACAAGGTCTTCTACCGGTCGTGCGCGATGTCGCCGGCCGAGTACCGCCGCTACTACACGCCCACCGGAGGCGATCCGGTTCAGGTCGCGGACCCGGTCCCGGTCGCGGGCCGGGTCCCGGTCGCGGGCCGGGTCCCGGTCGCGGGCCGGGTCCCGGTCGCGGCCCGCTAGGAGGAAGGGATGGACACGCTGGTCCGGCAGGACGTCGGGGTCGTCGTCCGCGAGGCGCTGGATGCCGACTGGCAGGTGGCCGGAAGGATCTGCTACGAGGCGTTCGCGACGCTCGCCGACGAGCATGGCTTCCCCCACGACTTCCCGACGGTCGAGGCGGCATCCCAGCCGATCCGGTGGCTCATCAACCACCCGCGGATCTACGGCGTGGTCGCCGAGCTCGACGGCAGGGTGGTGGGGTCCAACTTCCTCGACGAGCGGGGCATCATCTCGGCGATCGGCCCGATCAGCGTCGACCCCTCCGTCCAGGATCATCACGTGGGTCGCCTGCTCATGGACGCGGTGCTCCAACGGGCGCACGCGCGGCAGGCGCCGGGCGTCCGGTTGCTGCAGATCGCCTACCACAACCGGTCGCTCGGCCTGTACGCCAAGCTGGGCATGGAGGTCCGCGGCTCGTTCGCGGCGATGCACGGGGCGCCGATCCGGCAGTCGATCCCGGGCTACGAGGTTCGGCCGGCCACGGTCGACGACGAGTACGCCTGCAACTCGCTGTGCCTGCGGATCCACGGCCACACCCGGGACGGTGAGCTCCACGAGGCGATCGAGAGCGGCGATGCCCGGGTCGTCGAGCGGCTGGGCAGGATCACCGGCTATACGACGAAGATCAACTACTTCGCCCACTCGGTGGCCGAGACCAACGACGACCTGCGGGCCCTGATCTGCGAGGCCACGGACTTCGGCACGCCGGGGTTCCTGGTGCCGCTCGCGAACAACGATCTGTTCCGGTGGTGCCTCGACCGGGGCCTGCGGGTGTTCTTCGTGCTCAACATGATGACCATCGGCCTGTACCAGGAGCCGGAGGGCGCGTACATGCCCTCGGTGGGCTATTGAGCCGGCCGATGCCGACGAGCGCGGGCGATCGCATCGACGATCCGATCGCCTCGAGCGCTCATGCCGGCGGCCCGATGAGCTCGCGCGACCGCGTCCGGGCCGCGCTCGACCACCGCGAGGCTGACAGGATCCCGCTGGACCTCGGCGGCACGCGGATGACCGGGATCCACGTCCGGGCGTACGAACGGCTCCGACCCGCGCTCGGCCTCGAGCCGCGCCGGCCCCGGGTGGCGGACCTGACCCAGCAGCTGGCCGAGGTCGAGCCCGACGTGCTCGACGCGCTTGGCGCGGACGTTCGCGGCGTTTCACCGCGCGGCGCGTCGACCTACCGGCGCGAGATACGGGAGATCGACGGGCACCGGGCGTTCGTCGACGAGTGGGGCGTCGGCCGGCGAATGCCGCTCGATGGCGGCATGTACTACGACTCGTTCGCGCCGCCGCTCGCGGGCGACATCGACCTGGCGGCGGTCGACGCGTTTCCCTGGCCGGACGCCGCCGACCCCGGGCGGTACGAAGGCATGGCCGAGGCAGCCCGTCGCTACGCGACCGAGGAGGGGCGCGCGGTCCAGCTGGGCTCGATCTGCGGCGGGCTCACCGAGGGCCTGTTCAAGCTGCGCGGGTTCGAGGGCGGCTACCTCGATCTCGCCGGCGATCCGGCGCTCGCGCTGCGCGTGATGGAGCGGATCCTGGAGGTCAAGCTCGAGTACTGGTCGCGGGCGCTGCCGCTCGTGGGCGGGTTCGTCGACGTGGTGGGCGAGGCCGACGACCTCGGCGGCCAGGACCGGACCCTGTTCTCGCCGCGCATGTATCGCGAGCTTGTCAAGCCGCTCCATCGGGAGCTGTTCGCGTTCCTCCATGCGCACACCGCCGCCCGGGTCTTCTTCCACAGCTGCGGGTCTGTCCGCGACCTGATCCCCGACCTGATCGAGATCGGTGTCGATATCCTGAACCCCGTGCAGGTCTCGGCGGCAGGGATGGACACGGCGACGCTCAAGCGCGAGTTCGGGCGCGACCTCGTGTTCTGGGGCGGCGGGGTGGACACGCAGCGCGTGCTGGGCTCCGGGACCTCGGACGAGGTTCGGGCCGAGGTGCGCCGGCGGGTGACAGACCTCGCGCCGGGAGGCGGGTTCGTGTTCGCAGCGGTCCACAACATCCAGCCCAACGTCCCGCCCGAGAATGTGATCGCGATGTGGCAGGCGCTCCGGGAGGCCGGTCGTGGGTGAGCTGGTCGAGGGCCGGCTGGTACTGGCCGATGGGGTCGTGCCCGGCCGGATCGAGATCGACGACGGCTGGATCACGGCGGTCGTGCCGGATGCCGCGGCCTCGGGCGGCCCGCTGATCGCGCCCGGGTTCATCGACGTCCACGTGCACGGTTGGGGCGGCCACTCCGCCACCGGTGACGCCGAGGCGCTGTCTGGGATGGCCCGCGCGCTGCTCCGTCGGGGAGTGACATCGTTTCTGCCCACCGCGCCCACGCTGTCCGAGGCCGAGCTGCCCCGGTTCGCCGATCGGGTGCGAGCCTGGATCCCGCTCGCCCCGGACGATGGCGCGCAGCCGTTGGGGTTCGACCTCGAGGGCCCGTTCCTGGCGCCAGCACGGAAGGGCGCGCATGATCCGGCCCTGCTCCGCACGCCGGCCGACCTCGGCGATGCCGCGATCGAGCCGCTGCTCGACGGGCTGCGCGTGATGACGATCGCGCCCGAGCTGCCCGGGGCGCTCGCGCTCATCGCGCGGCTGGCAGCCCACGGGATCGCGGCGTCGATGGGCCACTCAGCGGCGACGCTCGAGGAGGCTCGCGCCGGATACGCCGCCGGCGGGCTGACCACCACCCACGTGTTCAACGCGATGACCGGCGTGGATCATCGTGCCCCCGGGCTCGCGGTCGCCGCGCTCACCGATGACGACGCCTACGTGGAGCTGATCGCGGACGGCAACCACGTGCATCCCGCGCTGTGGCCGATCATCACCCGAACCAAGCCCGCCAATCGGCTGATCCTGGTCAGCGACGCGCTGCCGCTGGCCGGCATGGGTGACGGCCGCACGATCGTGGGCGGCCTCGAGGTCGAGGTCCGCAACGGGCGGGCCACGCTGCTCGGGACGACCACGCTGGCGGGATCGGTGATCGCGCTCGACACGGCGGTCCGCAACGTGGTCCGGGAGGGGATAACGCTTTCGGCGGCCGTCGCCGCAGCCTCGGCCAACCCGGCGACCCTGCTGGGCGAGACCGATCGCGGCCAGATCGCCGTCGGGTGCCGGGCGCACCTGGTGGAGCTCACCGACGATCTCGAGGTGCGCCGGGTCACCCGCGGCAACGGCTGGTTCGACAGAGGCGGAGCGTCGTCCCGCCGACGTGGGCACCCCAGCCGCAAGAGGCAGTAGGTAGGAATCCCTAGCTTCGCACAAGCCCGTTGGTGCGCCCTCGATCACACGCCGGCTCGGCGGCGAGCGTGCGACACCTACCACGGGTCCTCGCCCACGGAGTGGGGCCACAACTTCAACGCGGGCAACGCGAACAATCGGCCGGGCTCCAATTGCGATGCGACCGATCTCGACGGCACGAACACGAGCCAGACACTCGTCGTCGATGCCACGGCGCCGTCGGCCCCCTCGACGCCCGATCTTGCCGCGTCGTCTGACACGGGCTCGTCGTCCACCGACAACATCACATCCGACACCACGCCGACCTTCACCGGCACCGCCGAGGCCAACGCCACGGTCAAGCTCTATGACGGCGCCACCCAGATCGGCGTCGTCATCACCTCGTCAGGCCTCGGCAGGGATCACAGTACCGAGTGTCCAACTCAGTCTGACGCAGGACAACTCACCGGCCAGTCGTGGTCCGCCTACGTGGATATCTACACACCATGACGACGATCGATAGTGTTCGTCAGTTCGTCGCGAATTCGCTCGAGGCCTCGGGTCTCCGCGGCCGCGGAGCTGTGTGGCGCCTCAAGGGTCCCGAAGTGCAATGGATCATCCACCTTGATCAACTGCCGTACGGGGATCGGCTGGGGGTCGACATCGGACTGGACCTGCAGGTCGAGACCGCACCCCGTCGCCCGACCGACTGTCCAGTCCTGCTGCACCTGGAGAACATGCCATTCGCGGCGGACCTCGCTATCGAGATGGCCCTGGATCTCAACTCAGGTATGGAACCGGATCGTCGCCGCAAGGAACTCACTGCCGCGGGTCAGGCCGTCGGGACCTACTTGGCCGCGCATGTGACAATTGATCAGGTCAAGGACGCTTTTCGCGCCGGCGATTTCCGTTCGGGCTTCATCCACAAGGACGCGCGCGCCTTCCTCGAGAGTGCTGGTGCCCCGCGGTGAGACTGTCTCGTTCGTTCTCGGCACCCTCCTCGGGCTACTACCCGCCTCGATGTTCAAGTACGGCGACTCGTGGCAGCACCACTACGTGCTCGGCGACAAGCTCAACTGGGGCGGCAACGACGTCGGGGAACCGGGTCACAAGCTGGTGGTAGTCGTCGGGTACGAGACGATGTCCTCCATGCGTCCGTCCGTCAGATGGGACCTACGACTACCGCGGCGGGCAGCCGTACGTCGTGGTCGAGCCATGAAGCCGTCGGACGCGGTCGGCTCCGTCAAGCGACGGCGCCGTCTATCGACGCGCGTGCTCAGGGATCAAATGTGACCCTGCCGTCATCACTATCGAGGCGTTCTGGCCGTGGCCGATGATGAGGACGCGGACGATGTGAAGCGGCTGTACGGCATCGAGCTGCAGCGGTGATCCCGATGAGGCCGGCGCGTCGGGCCTGGCGCCGGGCGGCCTGGTGCATCACCGCGCTCGTCGTCGTTGCCAGCGTGGCGATGGCCCCATCGTCGGCGGATGCCCGCGGCATCGGGCAGGGGACCTACGGCGGCCGCACCTACAGCTATGACGCGCTGGGTCGCCTGACGGCCGTGGCCGGCAACGGCCTCAGCACCGCCTACACGCTCGACGGCGCCGGCAACCGCTGGGCCGAGACCAGCAACGGGGTCACCACCGCGTTCGACCTCGATCTGGCGGAGCCCGAGCCCACCGTGCTCGCCGACGGCACCCATCTCTACCTGCCGGGTGAGCCCGCCGCGGGCTATGACGCCGCTGGTGTGTGGTCGAGCGCGCTCACCGATCTTGTCGGCTCGCCGCTCAGCTACGTCGACGAGACGGGTACCGTCAGCACCCCCGTCCACTACGACCCCTATGGCAACCCCCGCCCGGGCTCGGCCGCTCCTGTGGGCATCGGGTATGGCGGTGAGTGGTCCGATCCAACCGGGCTCATCAACCTGCGCGCCCGCGCCTACGACCCGATCACCGGCAGGTTCACCTCGCGCGACACGTTCGCCGGCGTGCTCTCGGCCCCCCAGAGTGGCAACCGCTACGCGTACGCCCTGGCCAACCCGCTGCGCTACACCGACCCCAGTGGTCACTTCGTCAATCTCACCCTGGCCAACGCCCCGCTACTGCTGAGCGCCGGCATCCAGATGGTGCCTGGGGTGGGCGACGCCTATGCCTTCATGTCGCGGTCCCGAGCACGCGGCAAAGAGGTATTCGTCGATGCGGTAGAGTGGTAGTTGCACATGCGGCAGAGTGGTATTCTGGCGTTTGTGGACTACGTGCCCCGGCTGGTCGATCGTCTCATCGACCGCCTGCTGACCGAGCTACCGGCGATCTTCATCACGGGACCGCGCGCGACGGGCAAGACGACGACGGCCGTCCGCCGCTCCGCCACGGTCGTCCGTCTGGACAGGGAGGCAGAGGCAGTGGCATTCGAGGCTGACCCTGACGCTGCCCTGCGCGGGATGGCCGAGCCCGTGCTCCTCGACGAGTGGCAGGCCGTACCCGGGGTCCTGGGTGCGGTCAAGCGCGCCGTCGACGAGGATTCGCGGCCCGGACGGTTCATCGTCACCGGATCCGCGCGCGGCGACCTCGAGGGTGACCTGTGGCCCGGGACGGGCCGGCTTACTCGGGTACCCATGGTTGGGATGACCGTTCGCGAGCAGCTCGGTGCCCTGCCCGGCACCCCGTTCCTGGACCGAGTCGCCGCTGGTGACGCGCTGGCTCCGGCATCGTCGTCCCCCGATCTTCGGGGCTACATCGAGCTCCTGCTTCGCGGCGGCTTCCCGGAACCAGCGCTGAGGCTCGGGGAGGCAACTCGGGGCCAGTGGCTCGAAAGCTACGTGGACCACCTGGTGACGCGCGATGCGGCGGAGATCGAGACCGGGCGCGACCCGGCGCGCCTCCGGCGGTACCTCGAGGCATACGCAGTCAACACCGCAGGTGTTGCCGAGGACAAGACGCTGTTCGATGCCGCCGGCATCAACCGCAGGACCGCCCGGGCCTACGAGCGACTGCTCACGGGCCTGCTCGTCGTCGAGCCGCTCCCGGCCTGGGCTTCGAACCGACTCAAGCGGCTCGTGCTCACGCCCAAGCGCTATCTGGTGGATCCTTCGCTGGCCGCGGGCGTCCTCCGCGTCGACGTCGATCACGTCATTCGCGATGGTGATCTGCTGGGCCGCCTGCTGGACACGTTCGTGGTCGCCCAGCTGCGGGCCGAGCTCCCGGTGACACGGGTTCGACCGCGCCTCTACCACGTGCGCCAGCAGCAGGGCCGGCTGGAGGTCGATGTCCTCGCCGAGCTGGCGGGTGGCGACCTGGTTGGCATCGAGGTCAAGGCGACGGCTTCTCCCGGGCCGTCTGCGGCTCGCCACCTCGCCACGCTTCGCGACGCGCATCCCGAGCGCTTTGTCGCGGGGGTGGTGCTCCACACCGGGCCGCGCGCCTTCCGCATCGCCGATCGGCTATGGGCGGCCCCGATCTCCTCGCTCTGGGCATGATGTCGGCGGCCGGCGCCGGGCTCGCGGCGGCCATGGGCACCAGGGCCAACTACCGCGGCTCGCTGACGCTCCAGCCGCCGTCGACGGCGATCACCTGGCCGGTGACCATGCGTGCCTCGTCGCTCAGCAGGTGGAGCGCGGTGGGCGTCACGGCGTCGGCATCGATCGGACCACCCGCCAGCGGCTGCTTCTGGGCGAGGTAGGCGAGGATCGCCGGATCGTCCTGGGCGCGCCGGCTCATCGGGGTTGCGATCAGGGACGGGGCGATGGCGTTCACGCGGATCCCGTGCGGCGCGTAGTAGGCGGCCATCGCCCGCGCGAGGCTCTCGATCGCCCCCTTGCTGGCGGCATAGGCGTGGGTGGCGAAGAACGCCGGGGCCGGGCGTGTGGCGAGGGTGCTCGACATCAGCAGCAGCACTCCCCGGAGACCCGTCTCGTCCGGCGACTGCGCCAGCATCCGGCGAACGGCGGCCCGCGCCACCAGGAACTGGCTGGTGGCATTGGCGTCGAGGGTCGTCTGCCAGCCCTCGAGCGTTGCCTCGTGGAGCGGTCCATCGCCGTATCGCCGTCCCGAGATGCCCGCCACGCTGTACACGGCATCGAGCCGGCCCAGGGTCGCATCGAACGCGTCGAAGGTCGTCTCGACCTCTGCCTCGTGACGAAGGTCCGCCGCGTGCCAGGCGAGCCCGGTCCCGCGCGCGGCGAGGTCATCGGCGAGGGCCCGCAGGTGCGCCTCCGTCCGCGACACCGCGAACACGGAGCCACCCTCGGCCGCGATCGCCCGGATCGCCGACTCGGCCATGCCGGTGGAGCCCGTGACCAGGACGTTGCGGCCGCCGAACCGGGACATGGCGCCTAGCCTGCCTCACTCGCGGGCGGCAGGACGGCCGCCACGATCGAGCGGCGGGTGGCGCTGTCTGCCCGCACGATCGCGCTCCCGATCCCGACCGCGGCTGCGCCGGCGTCGAGGAAGGCGCGCGCGTTGGTCCCGTCCACGCCGCCGGTCGGGATCAGGGGCACCCCGCGCATCGGTCCGCGGAGCTCGCGGACGAACGAGGGGCCCACGGCGGACGCCGGGAACAGCTTGACGAACGTCGCCCCGGCAGCCCACGCCGCCGCCACCTCGGTTGGCGTGAATGCGCCCGGGATGAACGGCAGGCCCCGGGCGATGGACGTCGCCACCAGCCCGGTATCCAGCAGCGGCGCGACGGCGAAGTCGGCACCGGCGCGGCGGGCCGCCTCGAGCTGGTCGCGATCGGTCACCGTGCCCGCTCCGACCAGGAACGGGCCGTCGGACCGCGCCGCCAGGTGATCGCGCACGGCCGCCAGGTCCGGCGCCGCCGACGGCGCATCGAAGGTGATCTCGAATGCGCGGACACCGGCATCCGCCAGCTCGGCAACGGTGGCCAGCAGGGCCTCGAGCGGAGCGATCCGCCGCAGCACCACGATCAGCCGGCTGCGACGCACCGACTGCGCGACCTCACCCGAGCGGAGCTCCTCGACCGTCATGCCACCTCCACCTCGATGATGCTCACCGGCTCGAGCAGCGCGCCGTCGCGCGCCAGCCGCTCGCGAACGCGATCGGGGTCGAGCAGCCTGGGGGTGCCGCCATCGGCCGCCGCCATGGCTGCCGCCGTCCCAGCCGCCTGACCCATCGCCATGCAGGTGGCCATCGACCGTGCCGACGCGTGCGCATCGTGCGTTGCCGAGAAGCAGCGACCGGCCACCAGCAGGCCCTCGATGCCCCGCGGCAGCAGCGACCGGTACGGGATGCCGTACACGCCACCCTCGCCCACGTACCGCCAGTCCGTGTCGCCGCCCGCATGATGGTCCTCGATCGGCGCGCCGCACAGCGCGATCTCGTCTCCGAACCGGCGCCCGCCCAGGACGTCGTCACGCGTCAGCCGGTAGTCGCCATGCACCCGCCGGCTCTCGCGGATGCCGATCGCCGGGCTGGTCGCCACGATCACCGCGCGCTCGAACCCGGGCATCTTGTCGCGCAGGAAGCGGTGATACTCCTGCACCTGGCGCCGGCCTTCGAGCTCTGCTGCCGTGAGCTGCTCGGGATCGGTTGGATCCACGTTCGGGATCCGGGTCATGTGGACCAGCACGACTCCATCGTATGGGGTTCGGTGCCAGGACCCCTCCACCCGCGGCAGGCGGTAGGCGCCGCTGCCGGCGGCCTCGCGCATCCGCTGCCACAGCTCCGCCTTCGGCACCGCCGAGGCCCGCGCCACGTCCACGTTGGCGACCTTGAACAGGGTCGAGAGCGACTGCACGGGATGGTCGCTCGACGGCGCGTCGTGGGGGACTCCGGCGAACGCGCACACGTCGGCGTCGCCGGACGCGTCCACGAACGCGGCCGCCTCGACCCATCGCTCGCCGCCCTTGTTCCACAGCCGAACGGCCGCCATGCGTCCCTGCTCAACGCGGACCCCGGTCGCCCAGGTGTGCAGCAGCAGGGTCACCCCGGCCTCGGTCCCCAGCCGCTCCCAGAGGACCTTGAGCGCCTCGGCATCGTAGGTGACGCCGGTGCCGGCGCCGTAGGTGTTCGGGCGCTCGAACGCGACGCCGGCTTCGCGCAGCGCGCCTGCCACCTCCCAGCCGATGCCGCCGACGACCCGCCTCGGTTGCTCACCAGGCGTGTAGAACGCGTAGAAGGTGTCGAGCACCGCGGTCGAGGTGCCACCCATGAACGCGAGGCGGTCGACGAGCAGGGTCCGGGCGCCATGCCGCGCGGCCGCGATGGCGGCCGACGACCCCGCCGATCCCGAGCCGACCACGACCACGTCGTACGCGCCGGTCACCGGGCGCTCCCACCCGGGCCTCGCGCCCCACCCACGGCTCGCAGGGCATACAGCCGGGCCGGGTTCGTGACCAGGATCCGCTCCACAGCCTGGTCGCCCAGCCGGCCGCGAAGCCGTGGAACGAACGTCGCCATCAGATAGCGCAGCCCCGGTCCGCCATCGAACGCGCGGAAGTAGTCACGGGTGCCGAGGTCCAGCCCGAGCACGATCCGGTCGAGGTGGCCGGCCGCAACGACAGCCTCGATCAGGTCCAGGACCACGCTGTCAGGGTGGTACTTGGTCCGGCCGATCGTGTCGTACTCGAGCGTCACGCCACGCTCGGCGAGCTCCGCGTGGATCTCGGCGTCCGGGTTCCGGTCCAGGTGGGCGAGCGCGATCCGATCGGGCGCGAGACCGCCCGCCTCGAGCAGATCGACGATCTCGTGCCCGGCGGTGCCCACCTCCGAGTGGACGAGGACTGCGGCGCCGGTTGCCACGGCGGCCCCGGCGATGGCCTCCAGCCGGCGCCGCTCGCCGCGGGTGACGCGATGGTACGAGGCGCCACCCTTGATCGCTCCGGCCCGTGCCGCGTCCAGCGGCAGCGTCGGGTCGAGCCAGTCGGCAGGGTGCATGCCCGCGGTCAGGTCGGTCACGATCCGATCGGCCAGGGTCTCCACGGTGGCCTCGTGGACCCAGTGGCCCGCCGGGTAGTGCGCATCGCGGTGGTAGCCGCTGGCGGCGATGACGGTGACCTCCGTCTCGTCGGCAATCCGGCGCATGGCCGCTGGGTCACGTCCCAGCCCGATCGGGGTCATCTCGACGATGCAGCCGATGCCCGTCGAGCGCGCGTCGCGGACCTCCTCCACGACCCGGTCGACGTCGTTGATGGCCTGGCCGGGAAGCGCCGGTGACTCGAGGATCAGGTGATCGTGGGCGTCGACCACGCCGAGCGAGCCGGCGGGACGCGGCCCGCTGACGGTGACGACCCGGGACTCGTGCGCTGCGCCTCCGCCGCCTGCGGCGGCACTCGTCCCGGCCATACCCATCAGCGGCAGTGTACCGGCGGTCGTGCGGCGAACGGCTCCGGGGTTCGGTGACCCGAGGCCCACCCCCACCGGGGGGTGTCAGGCCCACCCCCCCAGGCCGAAGGTACGGTTGACCCACCCCCGACCGAGCGGGATGGTTGGAGGTGCCCACGGCGTCCCTCGTGTGATCAGCCCAGGCATGGGGGGAGACTTGAAAGGCATCCAGTCCGAGTCAGCCATCGACCGGCGCGCCGTCCCGGCACAAGGTTCACCGCGGGCGCGACGGCGGTCCGGCGCCCTGGCGGCAGTCCTGCTCGCCGTGCTCGCCCTGATCGGAGTGGCACCCGCTGCGACCGCGAGTGCGACCTGGAGCCGGAACCTGTATGTGGGCACGGCGTTCATGTACCAGGATCCGTACTACACGGCCTGCACCGCGGCTTCGGCGATGACCATGCTCAACACGATTGCCTACCGGGGAACGGGGGGCAACGGGTTCATCTGGACGCCGACCCGGGCGAAGAACAGCAGCACCAACCCCCGTGACCTGACCTCGATCCTCGCGTTCGAGCGCGCCAACGACACGCTGCGCCCGACCTCGGCCGGATCGGACGCACACGGCTGGCGCAACGCCCTCAACGCGTACGGATGGGGCACGGCGGCGATGGCCGACCCGGCCGCGCAGGTGTACCAGGATCGTGCGTACAAGTCGATGAACGGCGCCCTGAGGGCGGCGGTCAAGGCGATCGCCCGGCGGGGTATGCCGGTGGGCATCCTCGGCTGGGCCGGCGGGCACGCCCAGGTCATGACCGGCTACGTGGTCACCGGCGAGGATCCCCGTGTCTCGAACCACTTCACGGTGCGCTACGTGTACCTCTCGGATCCGCTCCGCAGCGACCGGTCGAGGAACCGCCGGCTGAGCAAGCGGCAGCTCAAGCACGGCCCGGTGCGGCTGCGGTTCCAGGCCTACCGGGAGACGGACAGCCCGTACGATGACCCGCTGACTGTGGGGTCCATCCGAAGCGCCGTGGCGCCGTCCCAGGGCACATCGGAGTGGTACCACCGCTGGGTCATCGTGCTGCCCGTTCGAAACGGATTGCCGGCCGCTGAGCCGGTGCCAACGCCGACACCGACGCCCACGCCCACGCCGGCCCCGACGCTGGCGCCAAAGCCCACGCCCACACCGACCCCAACGCCTTCGCCGACCCCCGGGCCGACCGCAACGCCTGCGCCGACCCCAACGGCCACCCTCAGGCCCTCGCCGACCCCGACCGCAACGCCTGCGCCGACCCCCAGGCCGACGCCGACGCCCTCCCCAGAGGCGACATCGACCCCCGAGCCCACCCCCGCGCCGACGACCGCCCCCACGGAGGTCCCAACCAGCTCGGACGCGGCCCCCGGTCCCTGACCCCCGGTCTCGCGGCCATCGAGCTCGTGCGGACCCGCCCCGGTGATCGGGAAACCCCTCCGGATGGCCCGGTGCGGCACCGTCGGTGATCGTCCGGTCAGGGGGCTGAATGGGGCCGTTCGGCAGGTTGAGCAGGAGGTTGCGGGCACGACGCTTAGCCCATGGCTGCAACCGTCCATCCGGACGTGCGCGTCCCGGCCGCCAGCTCCGCGCATGCCGCCCGGGCCGTCGTCGTCGAGGGTGTCGTCCAGGGTGTCGGGTTCCGTCCCTTCGTGTGGCGCCTGGCGACCGAGCTCGCGCTCGCGGGCCGGGTTCGAAATGCCGCGGGCCGCGTCGAGATCGAGATCGCCGGGCCGCCCACCGCGCTCGACGCCTTCGTCCGGCGCCTGCGCACCGATGCCCCACCGCGCGCGCGCGTCGATCGGGTGACCTGGGCGGCGCTCGCGCCCGACGCCCCGCTCCCGAGCACGTTCGCGATCGACGAGAGCGTCGCCGTGGCGGCCACCGAGCGCCTGTTCCCGCCCGACATCGCGACCTGCGACGACTGCCTGCGGGAGCTGTTCGACCCGGCAGACCGCCGCCATCGCTATCCGTTCACCAACTGCACCAACTGCGGACCGCGGGCGACGATCATCGACCAGCTGCCGTACGACCGCGAGCAGACGACGATGCGGGCGTTCCCGCTGTGCCCGGCCTGCGAAGCCGAGTACCGGAACCCCGCCGACCGGCGGTTCCATGCCGAGCCCGTTGCCTGCCCGGCGTGCGGTCCCCGCCTCGCCTGGCGACCCACGGGCGCCCCGGCGCCGACCGCTACCGAGGAGGCGGCCCTCGAGCGGGCGGTCGGCTCACTGGCGGACGGGGCGATCGTCGCGATCAAGGGCCTGGGCGGCTACCACCTCGCCTGCGACGCCACGAACGACGCCGCGGTGGCGAGGCTGCGCGACCGGAAGCGCCGGTGGGCCAAGCCGTTCGCGATCATGGTCCGCGACGTCGATGCGGCCGCCACCCTGTGCCGCATCGGGCGGCTGGAGCGGGAGCTGCTGACCGGGCCGGCCCGCCCGATCGTGCTGCTGGAGGCTCGCCGCGACGGACAGCCGGCCCTGGCAAGGTCGGTTGCCGCCGGCAACCGAAGGTTGGGCGTGTTCCTGCCCTACACGCCGCTCCACCACCTGCTGCTCGAGGCCGTCGGGTGTCCGATCGTGCTCACCTCGGGCAACCTCACCGACGAGCCGCTGGCGACGGACGACGACGATGCGCTGGCCCGGCTGGCGGGCCTCGCGGACGGCTTCCTCGTCCATGACCGCGAGATCCGGGCCAGGTACGACGATTCGGTCACCCGCGTGGTTGCTCGTCGCGAGTCGGTCGTTCGGCGCGCCCGGGGCTACGCGCCGGAGCCGATGCCGCTCCCGATCGCGACGCCGGTCCCGCTGCTCGCGGTCGGCGCCGAGCTCAAGCACACGTTCACCCTCGGCCGGGGGGCTCGCGCCCACATCGCGCCGCACAACGGCGACCTCGAGGACCTCGCGACCCACCGTGCGTTCACCGACGGTCTGGCCCACCTGTCGCGGCTGCTGGCGCTCGAGCCCGAGCTGGCCGTCCACGATCTCCACCCGGAGTACCTGTCCACCAAGTACGCGATCGACCGGTTCGCCGCCGATCGCCGCATCGCCGTCCAGCACCACCATGCCCACGTGGCGTCGTGCGCAGCCGAGCACGGGTTGACCGGACCGTTCCTGGGTGTCGCGTACGACGGGCTGGGGATGGGCGACGACGGCACGTTGTGGGGCGGCGAGGTTCTGCTCGCCGATCTACGCGGCTACACACGCCTGGCGCGCTTCGGTCGGGCGCCGTTGCCGGGCGGTGCGCTGGCGGTGAAGCGCCCATACCGGATGGCGCTGGGCTACCTGTTCGGTGCCGAGGCGTTCGAGGAGCTCGAAAAGGACGGCGTGGCCGGAGCCCGGAGCGGCCACGATCTCGCGGGGCTTGCCCCGGCCCTCCTGGAGCGGCTGGACCCCCGCGAAGTCGCGCTCGTCCGGCAGCAGGTCGCGCGCGGCCTCAACGCCCCGATCGCCTCGTCCGCGGGCCGTCTGTTCGACGCGGCAGCCGCATTGCTGGGGATTCGCGACGTGGCCGAGTACGAGGCGCAGGCCGCCATCGATCTCGAGCTCGTGGCCGGGGACCGGCGGACGGGATGCCTACCGTTCGCGATCCGCCGTCGCGACGGGCTGCGCGTGTACGACCCGCGCCCGACCCTGGCGGCGCTGCTCGAGGGCGTGGCGAGCGGCAGACCGGTGGCCGTGATGGCGGCGGCGTTCCAGGAGACCGTGGTCGAGGTGACCCGCGAGCTCCTGGCTGACGCCCGGGCTCGCACCGGCATCCAGGTCGTCTGCCTCTCGGGCGGGGTGTTCCAGAACCGGCGCCTGGCGTCGGCGACGCTCCGTGGGCTGGCCGGCGACGGCTTCGAGCCGTTCATCAACCGGCAGGTTCCGGTCAACGACGGCGGGGTGAGCTACGGGCAGGCGGCGGTCGCCGCGGCCAGACTGGCATCAGGCACGACCACGATGGTCCCGCCCGCCGGCTTCGACGCGGCATCGGCCGCGGCACAGGAGGACTGATCGCATGTGCCTCGGCATCCCGGGCAAGGTCACCGAGATCCGCGACGAGGCGGGGCTCGCGATGGGCATGGTCGACTTCGGTGGCGTGCGCAAGGACGCCTGCCTCGCCTACCTGCCCGAGGTCAGGCTCGGCGACTACGTCATCGTCCATGTCGGGTTCGCGATCTCGAGGGTCGATGAGGCGGAGGCGCTCAAGACGCTCGAGATCCTCGGCAGCATGGGCGTCATCGAGCCCGAGCTGATGACGATGGGTCCCGGGATGAACGAGCCCGCGATCGTGAGCGACGACGATCCGGAGGCGGCCACGTTCGATCCGGCCGGAGAGCCGTCGAAGGTCGGAACGCCGGCCGCATGAAGTACCTCGACGAGTACCGCGACCCCGTGCTCGCTCGGAAGCTGCTGACCGAGATCCATCGGATCACGACCCGGCCGTGGACGATGATGGAGGTGTGCGGCGGCCAGACGCACACGATCGTGAAGCAGGGGATCGACGAGGCGCTGCCGGCGGGCGTGCGGATGATCCACGGTCCTGGCTGCCCGGTGTGCGTCACGCCGCTGGAGCAGGTGGACAAGGCGCTCGCGATCGCCGCCCGCCCCGACGTCATCTTCACCAGCTACGGCGACATGCTGCGCGTGCCCGGCTCGACCACGGACCTGCTCGCCCTCAAGGCCCGCGGGGCCGACGTCCGGATCGTGTACAGCCCGCTCGATGCGTTGAAGATCGCGCTCGCCAACCCCGACCGGCAGGTCGTGTTCTTCGCGGTCGGCTTCGAGACCACCGCACCCGCCAACGCGATGGCGGTCGCCGAGGCGGCCCGGCGCGGGATCGACAACTTCAGCGTGCTCGTCTCGCATGTCCTGGTGCCGCCCGCGATGACCGCCCTGCTCGACTCGCCGACCAACCAGGTCCAGGCGTTCCTGGCCGCCGGTCACGTATGCGCGATCATGGGTTGGACGGAGTACGAGCCGATCGCCGCCAGGTACCGGGTGCCGATCGTGGTCACCGGGTTCGAGCCGCTCGACCTGCTCGAAGGCATCCTGATGGCGATCCGCCAGCTCGAGGACGGGCGGTACGAGGTCGAGAACCAGTACACGCGGGCGGTCACCCGCGAGGGCGTGCCGGCGGCTCAGCAGCAGATGCTGCGCGTGTTCGAGATCGGTGCCCGCAAGTGGCGGGGCGTGGGCGAGATCCCCATGTCGGGGTACCGGCTGCGACCCGAATACGCCCGCTTCGACGCGGAGCGCAAGTTCGAGGTGGGCGACATCCGGACCAACGAGCACCCTGCCTGCATCGCGGGCGCCATCCTCACCGGCGAGCACACGCCGCTCGACTGCACCGCGTACGGCACCCTGTGCTCGCCGCAGCGCCCGCTGGGGGCGCCGATGGTCAGCTCCGAGGGGACCTGCGCGGCGTTCTATGCGGCGGGCCGCGGCCTGGCGGCGACGGGCGGGTTCACCGGCGCGCTGCCGCTGGTGTCGGTGGCCTCGTCCGCGTCCGTGGCCCCGTCTCCGAGCGTGCCCTCGTCTCCGTCCGCGGCGTCGTCTCCGGACGCTCCCTGGTCCGTGCGCTCGTCTCCGGACGCTCCCTCGTCCGCGTCCGTGGCATCCTCCCCCCAGGAGGCGACGCGATGACCACGCGAGACGAGCCCCGGGTCACGATCGACGCCGAGGGCGTCGCCTGCCCCGCGCCGATCCCCGAGGACCAGCGGGTGATCCTGGGCCATGGCTCAGGCGGCCAGCTGTCGAACGCCCTGATGCGCGACGTCCTGGCACCCGCGCTCGGCGCGGCCTCGCCCGGCGGTCCGCTCAACGATGCCGCCGTGGTCGACGTCCCGGCCGGCCGGCTTGCGTTCACCACGGACTCCTTCGTGGTGTCGCCGATCCGGTTCCCCGGCGGCGACATCGGTGAGCTCGCGGTCAACGGCACCCTCAACGACCTGGCCATGATGGGCGCCCAGCCGCTGGCGATCAGCCTTGCCTACGTCATCGAGGAGGGCCTGCCGCTCGAGGAGCTGCGGCGGATCACGGTCTCCGCGGCCGGGGCGGCCTCGCGGGCCGGCGCCCGGATCGTCACCGGAGATACCAAGGTGGTGGGTCGCGGCGCGGCCGACCAGCTGTTCGTCAACACCGCCGGGATCGGCATGGTGCCCGAGGGTGTGGCGCCCGCGGCGGACCGGGCGCGACCCGGCGATGCGGTGATCCTGTCGGGGGCCATCGGGCTCCATGGGGTTGCGATCATGAGCGTCCGCGAGGGGCTCGAGTTCGAGGTGGAGATCGCGTCCGACACGCAGGCGCTCAACGCGCTCGTTGCGGCCATGGTCGCCGTCGAACCCGACCTCCACGTCCTGCGCGACCCGACGCGTGGTGGGCTCTCGTCGGCGCTCAACGAGATCGCCGCCGCGTCAGGCGTCGGGATGATCCTCGACGAGCCGTCGATCCCCATCCCCGGACCCGTCCGCGCCGCGTGCGAGCTCCTGGGCCTGGACCCGCTCCACGTCGCCAACGAGGGCAAGCTGGTCGCGATCGTGCCGGCCACGTCGGCCGAGGCGGTGCTGACGGCGATGCGGGCACTCCCCGAAGGTGCCGAGGCGGCCCAGATCGGCACGGTGGTCGCCGATCACCCGGGCATGGTCACCATCCGAACCATCGTCGGCAGCGAGCGGATCGTCGACATGCTGGTGGGCGAGCAGCTGCCCCGGATCTGCTGAGCGCTGCCCCGCCGGGCAACCGTCCGCTCGCTGGGTGGCCAGCCTGCGCCCCTCGTGCAATGGTCGGCTCGCTGTGCGAGCGGCACGGTACTACCTGCGCGATGCATACGACGGGGCTGTCCATGACCTGCGCCACGTGCGACGAGGCCCCTCCGGTGGAGGGGCCTCGTGCCGTATGTCGGGTTGTGCCGGCGATGCCGGCAGGGGACGTCAGGCTGGCTGGCCGACGGCTTCGGGTGCCTCCGCCGTGCGCGCCGGCAGGAGCTTGGTCAGCACGCCGTAGAGCACGAACGAGACCACCAGGCCGACGACCCAGCTGTAGTCGGCGAAGGGGAACGGGTCTTTGAGGATTCCGATGATCCCTCCCACCGGGAACGGGCCGTCCGTTCCCGCGGCTGTGTAGGAGCCACCGACCGCGAACACGATGCCGACAAGGAGCGAGACGACGGCAATCCAGTTCCAGCCGTGGAAGTAGCGGTAGATGCCGTCCGCCCGGTAGAGGTCGGCGAGCTTGAGGTGCGTGCGGCGCATCCACCAGTAGTCGGCGATCAGCACGCCCGCGATGGCGCCCGTGGCACCGCCGTAGGTGTTGAGCCAGGTGAAGATGTACGCGTGGGGATCGTTGTACAGGTTCCAGGGCTGGATCAGGATGCCCAGCACGCCGGTGATGAGACCGCCGGTCCGGAAGCTGATCCTCCGCGGCCAGGCGTTCGAGAAGTCGTACGACGGGCTCACGGTGTTCGCGGCGACGTTGACCGAGAGGGTCGCGACCGCGAGGGTGAACAGCGCCATGGCGACCACGAGCGGGTTGTCGAACTTGCCGGTCAGCTGGACCGGATCCCAGATCGCCTCGCCGTACACGACCTGGCTGGCGGACGTCGTCAGGACCGCGATCAGCGGGAACAGGGTCATGGTCGTGGGCAGGCCGAGCGCCTGACCGATGGCCTGCTCACGCTGGCTTCGCCCGAACCGGGTGAAGTCAGGCATGTTGAGGGACAGGGTCGACCAGAAGGCGATCATGCCCATTAGCGACGGCCAGAAGACCGGCCAGAACGCGCTGCCCCAGCCAAGGGTCCCGGGGTCGTTGACGATCGGGCCGAGACCGCCGGCCTGGATCGCCATCCAGATGAACAGGAAGATGGCGACGACCAGGACGAACGGGGCCGCCCAGTTCTCGAACCGCCGGATGGCGTTCATGCCGCGCACGATGATGAAGATGTTGAGACCCCAGAAGACGATGAAGCTGAGCCACATCGTCCACGGCTGGGATGCCGCGGCACCGAAGCCGAACGAGAGCGTCGACGCCTTCGACCACGAGTCGCCCAGGATCGCACCCATCAGCACGAAGATCGCGCCGCCGCCGATCCAGGTCTGGATCCCAAACCAGCCGCAGGCGACGCCCGCCCGGATCAGGGCCGGGAGGTTGGCACCGAACACCCCGAACGAGGCTCGGGCAAAGACCGGGAACGGGATGCCGTACTTCGTCCCGGCGTGGCTGTTGGCCAACATCGGGATCAGCACGACGATGTTCGCGATCATGATCGTGATGATCGCCTGATACCACGCCATGCCCAGGGCGACCAGGCCGGCGGCCAGCGTCCAGGTCGCGACGTTGTGCGCCATCCCGACCCACAGCGCCAGGTAGTTATACGTGGTCCAGATCCGGTCCTTGATCGCGACCGGCGCGAGGTCCTGGTTGTGAAGCGACGAGGCGTCCAGCGCGGCATCGACGGCTGGATCCAGCTCGATACGACCGTCCTCGCGAACGATCTGCTCCTGTGCTACCCCTGCCATGAACCCTCCTCCGCTATGGGGTGTGACGGTGCCTCGCACCGATGGCCTGGCGACCGCCCAGGACGGCACGCCCTGGCGAGCGGTCGGGATCGGCCGGTAGGGCTTACCGGCTTGCGAGACGCTCGCTGGAGCGTGGGGACCGAACGGGACATCAGCTGGACCCGTCGGACGGGACGCGGGCGACGGCGCAGGGCGACGGGCTCCCAAGCGGCCCCCTCGACCAACGGTCGGGGCGAGTCGCAAAGGCGGGGGTCAGCCGGTCGCGCACATTCACCATGGGCGGGTACAGCTTCCTCGGGCGACTGGGCGTCGCAGATGTTGGCAGATTAGAGCATCGGGATGACCCCCGACAGATGGGCCTGACGTCCCGAAGTTCAACCCCATTCGGGACTGTGCTGCCGGACGGGCTGGAAGAGGTCACGGGGGGTGGCAGGGCCGCGCTTCCCCAACCTTCGTTTCCTCCGGCTCATGCCACCCGGCCCGCCTGCGGTTGACGCTATGGTCCAGTTGGCGGGCGACCATGTGATCGCCCGGCGTTTTCGTGATGGAGGTTTACGCGATGCCCCGTATCGTCCGTGGCGCGCTCCTGCAGGCGACCTGGACCGGCGACAAGGAGTCGATGATCCAGAAGCACGAGGGCTATGCGCACGAGGCGGCCAAGGCCGGTGCCGGGTTCATGCTGTTCCAGGAGCTGTTCTACGGACCCTACTTCTGCCAGGTCCAGGACAAGGCCTACTACAGCTACACCGAGCGCATCCCCGACGGCCCCACCACCGCCCGCATGCAGGCGCTGGCCAGGGAGACCGGCATGGTGCTGGTGGTCCCCATGTACGAGGAGGACAGCCAGACGTCGGGCATCTACTACAACACGGCGGCCGTGATCGATGCCGACGGGACGTACCTGGGCAAGTACCGCAAGACCCACATCCCCCATGTCGAGGGCTTCTGGGAGAAGTTCTACTTCCGGCCCGGCAACCTCGGCTACCCGGTGTTCACCACCGCGGTGGGCAAGATCGGGGTCTACATCTGCTACGACCGCCACTTCCCCGAGGGTGCCCGGGCGCTGGGCTTGAACGGGGCCGAGATCGTGCTCATCCCGAGCGCCACCAGCCGGGGCCTCTCTGAGTACCTGTGGCGGGTGGAGCAGGTGTCCCACAGCCTCGCCAACGGCTACTTCGTGGGCACCATCAACCGGGTCGGGATCGAGGCCGAGATCGGGCCCGACGACTTCTACGGCCAGAGCTACTTCTGTGACCCCCGCGGCCAGTTCGTGGGCGCCGTGGGCAGCCCGCGCGACGAGGAGCTCATCGTTCGCGATCTCGACCTGGACATGATCAGCAAGGTCCGCCAGACGTGGCAGTTCTACCGTGACCGCCGGCCCGAGATGTACGGTGATCTGATCAAGCCCTAAATCCTCGCGCCGATGGCTCGCGGGAGCGTCGCCTCGGTGCTCGGAGGGTCCGTCGCAGACACGAGAGGCACAAGGAGGATTCATGCGCACCCTGATCAAGGGAGGCACGATCGTCAACGCCGACGTCACCACCACCGGTGACGTCCTGGTCGACGGCGAGCGGATTGCGATGATCGGCGAAGGGCTGGATGTCGCCGCCGACCGCACGATCGATGCGACGGGGAAGTGGGTGATCCCGGGCGGGATCGATCCCCACACGCACATGGAGTTGCCGTTCGGCGGAACCTTTGCCAAGGACACGTTCGAGACCGGCACCCGGGCTGCCGCGTTCGGTGGCACCACCACGATCATCGACTTCGCCGTCCAGCCGCGCGGCGGATCATTCCGGGACGGCCTGGCCACGTGGCATGAGAAGGCCGATGGCAAGGCCTGCGTGGACTACGCGTTCCACGTGATCGTGTCCGACATGCGCGACGACCTGCTGTCCGAGATGGACGAGCTGGTCGACGAGGGCGTCACCACGTTCAAGCTGTTCACGGCCTACCCGGGCGTGTTCCTGAGCGGCGACGACGCGATCTTCAAGGCACTCAAACAGACCGCCAGGAACGGCGGCATGGTCCTGATGCACGCCGAGAACGGGCCCGTGATCGATGTCGTCGCGGCCGAGCTCGTCGAGCAGGGCACCACCGACCCGATCGGTCACGGGCTGGCTCGTTACTCGATCTTCGAGGGTGAGGCGACCAACCGGGTGATCCGGCTTGCCCAGGCGGCCAAGGCGCCGGTGTACTTCGTCCACATGTCGGCGAAGGAGGCGCTCAACGTCCTCCGCGCGGCGCAGAACGACGGTCTGCCGGCGTTCGCCGAGACCTGCCCGCAGTACCTGTTCCTGTCGCTCGACGATCTGGGCAACGGGTTCGAGGGAGCCAAGTTCGTGTGCTCGCCGCCGATGCGCGACCGCAACGCCGGGCACCAGGAGGAGCTCTGGAAGGG
Organism: uncultured Chloroflexia bacterium; assembly: GCA_963829295.1. Taxonomy (GTDB): domain Bacteria; phylum Chloroflexota; class Limnocylindria; order Limnocylindrales; family CSP1-4; genus CAIXZV01. The sequence goes on from CAWHHU010000001.1 coordinate 517,720, forward strand.
CCTGGTCAAGGGCAACCTGTCGCTGGTCGGTACCGACCACTGCCCGTTCGACTTCCACGGCCAGAAGGAGATGGGCCGGGGCGACTTCCGCAAGATCCCGAACGGCCTGCCCGGGGTCGAGGAGCGGGTCGACCTGATCCACGACGGCGGCGTCGTCGCCGGACGGATCACGCCCAACCGGTTCGTCGAGATCACCTCGACCGCAGCGGCCAGGATCTTCGGCCTCACCCACAAGGGAGCCGTCGCCGTCGGCTACGACGCTGACCTGCTGGTGTACGACCCGAACCGCAAGCACACGCTCAGCGCCAGGACGCACCACATGGATGTCGACTACAGCTGCTACGAGGGCCGGGAGGTCCAGGGCGGCTCGGACGTGGTCATGTCGCACGGCAAGATCGTGGTCGAGAACGGCGAGTGGCTGGGCCAGGCGGGCGATGGCAGGTTCATCAAGCGGGAGCGCAGCGAGTTCCTGCGCTGATCATCGCTTTACAATGCGGCCCCGGAGCCTTTGGCTCCGGGGCCGCTTCACGTTCCCGGCAGTCCGGGAGATGCCCCGGTCGCCCTCACCGCGGCCCTTCGGTCTGCGGCACATCCGTGCGGTCTGCGGCGCATCGGCGCCTCGGTCCCGCCCGACTCCGGCCCCGACTCCGGCCCTCTCGGTTCCGGCCCCCGGTCCCGGCCCTGCTTCCGGCGCCTCGGTCCCGCCCCCCCGACTCCCGCCCCCCCGACTCCAGCCCCGGCCTCCAGCCCCGGCTCCTCGGTGCCATCCATGAGTCCTGGCGAATGTCCGGTGTCGCTGCGGGCCGTCCGAGGGCCGCGGATGTCGCGGACTCCCACGGATCGCGCCCGCGGGGCACCACCTAGAACCGATCACGTCTGTGTGGTGGCTCCGTGGCCCGACCCGGCCGCCGAACATTACCCGGGTGTCATATCTGGCGATCGAAACGGGTGCCAGGTCGGCGGGCGAACCCGGTTGGCGAGGGCTGGATCGCCGGGTGATCGAACGACCGGCGTCCGCCGCCGGATCGCCGGCGACGACCGACCGTGAGGCCGCTCCGGGGTACGGATGCGCCCGATCGCCGGGTTCCCAGACGACCGGCGACCGCCGCCGGATCGATGATCGGCGCCGGTTCGAGAATGGATGCCGGTCCGTGCTTGGCCACCCCGGGATGCGCCCGCAGCCAGACGCCGCGGTCGCGGCAGTCGGGGTGAGCCCGTCCGCCGGGCCCGGGACCGTCGCCGGAACCGGGCGGCGTCGCCCTCAGACCTTGGCGACGTCCCGTGCGTATCCCTCGGCCTCGTCCTCGTAGCCGCCGTGGTAGCCGGCCGCGTCCGGTCGCCGGATCGACGACTGGGAGACCACGCGCCCGCGGCGGATGCCGCGGAAGTCCTCGAGCGTGGTCCAGCCGCGATCAGCGTTGCGGTCGAGGAATGCCTCCAGACCCGTCGTGAGGCCACGGATCACGTTTGGCCCGATCGCATGGTCGAGCATCGCGGCCGTGGCCACCTGGACCGTCCCGCAGCCCAGCAGGAAGTAGTTGAGCGCGTGCTCGAAGGTCGAGACCCCGCCGATCCCGGAGAAGGCGCCGTCCGGGAACGCCTCCGTCATCTCGGCCATCTTGGCCAGGGACAGGAGCAGGATTGCCGGCCCGCCGAGCCCGCCGGCGGACACGAGACCGTCCACGTTGACCTCGGGCTCGAGGGTCAGCGGGTCGAACAGCGGCAGCGACGGGAAGGTGTTGGAGGACGTGATCGCGTCCGCGCCGCCACGGAAGGTCGCCTCGGCCTCCTCGACGATGTTGGCCGTCGCGGGGGTCAGCTTCACCCACACCGGGACCCTGGCCACGGCCTTGACGGCCTGGGTCGAGACGGAGCACAGGACCGGGTCCTTGCCCACGTTCGACCCCATGTCGATCCGGTCCATGTGCGGGCACGAGAAGTTGAGCTCGATCGCATCGACGCCCGCATCCTGGACGCCCTCGACCAGCGTCTGCCAGTTGTCGAGCTCCTTGTCGGTGCCAGAGCCGGCCATGATCGAGGCGACGAGGACGCGATCGGGCCACGCACGCTTGATCGAGGCCAGCTTCGGCAGCCACCAGTCCATCGGCTTGTCCGAGATGAGCTCCCAGTTCCACGATGCCATGAGGGTGGTGTCGGAGCGCTTGGCCATCGACAGCCGGCTGCCACCGGCGTCGGCGCGCAGGAACTTGGTCTTGGGCCCGGCCACGTTGACGACGGGATGCAGACCGATCGTCTTGGTGACGACGCCGCCCCAGCCGGCCTCGAAGGCCCGCATGATGTTGGACTCGGACTCGGTCGGTGGGGCCGATGCGAGCAGGAACGGGTTCTCGAACCGGATGCCCGTGAACACGGTGGACAGGTCGGCCACTGGGCGGCTCCTCCGTGGGGGCGTCGGCGAACGCCGGCGCTGCTGGAAAGGCCAAAGGCTCGCGCGAGAGCCGGTGGGTCGGGAAGGGCCGGTGGTCACGACTGGCCCGGGTAGTCCGTCCAGCACGTCCCGCGCACGCCCTCCGGACCTATCGCCCGGGGACGATGCAGGCGAGCATCGATGGATCGTGACGCGAGCACCCACGGATCCGTGCGCGGCTGCGTCCTCCGCGCCCCGACCACGCCAAGCAGCAGGAGGCTACAGGTGACCACCGAGTCCCGACCGACGGAGGGGGCGATCCAGGCGACGCCGCTTCCGATCCTGTCCCACTGGATCGACAATCGACCCGTCGAGGTTCTTCCCGAGCACACCGGGCCGGTCTACAACCCCGCGACCGGCCAGGTCATCGCGCGCGTCCCGCGCGGCGGCCAGCCCGAGGTCGACCGCGCGGTCGCCAGCGCCAAGGCGGCGTTCCCGGCCTGGCGTGACACCCCGCTCATCGCTCGCAGCCAGATCTTCTTCGCCTTCCGCGAGCTTGCCTGGAAGCACCGCAACGAGCTTGCGGAGCTGGTGACCCGCGACCACGGCAAGACGTTCCCCGATGCGCTGGCCGGCGTGACCCGGGGCATCGAGACGGTCGAGTACGCGTGCGGCCTGCCGGTCCACCTCGCGGGCATGAACACGTCCAACGTGGCCACCAACGTGGATGCCGTGACGTTGCGCCAGCCGCTGGGTGTCACCGCGGCCATCACGCCGTTCAACTTCCCGGTCATGGTCCCGATGTGGATCCTGCCGATCGCGCTTGCGGCCGGCAACACCATGATCCTCAAGCCCTCGTCGCACACCCCGGGCGCGACACAGCTCCAGGCCGAGCTGTGGGCGGAGGCAGGGCTGCCGGAGGGTGTCCTGAACGTCGTGTATGGCGGCCGCGAGGCGGTCGCGGCCCTCGTGGAGCACCCCGACGTCAAGGCCATCCAGTTCGTCGGCTCGACCAAGGTTGGCCGGTACGTCTACGAGGAGGGCACCAAGCGCGGCAAGCGCGTCGGCGCGTTCACGAGCGCCAAGAACATGATGGTCGTGCTGCCCGACACCGACCTCGACCTCGCGGCCGACAGTGCCGTGGCGGCCGGCTACGGCTCGGCGGGCGAGCGGTGCATGGCCCAGACCTTGCTGGTGGCCGTGGGCGGGGTGGCCGACAAGCTGCGCCCGATGATCCTCGAGCGGATCGCCAACCTCAAGGTCGGCGACGGGATGGAGCCCGGCGTGGACATGGGCCCGATCTACACCCGCGAGCACCGCGAGTCGGTGATCAAGTGGATCGACCGGGGCGTCGATGAGGGCGCCGAGCTGGTGGTCGACGGCCGCCCGTTCGTCCATCCGGACAACCCCGACGGGTTCTTCCTCGGCGTGTCCCTGTTCGACCAGGTGCAGCCGACGATGGACATCTACAACGAGGAGATCTTCGGCCCGGTGCTGGGGATCGTCCGCGTCGACACCTACGATGCGGCGATCAACCTCGTCAACTCCCACCAGTACGCGAACGGCACGGCGATCTTCACCACCGACGGGGGCGCTGCGCGGCGCTTCCAGCTCGAGTCCGAGGTCCCGATGGTCGGCGTCAACGTGCCGATCCCCGTCCCGGCCGGCTACATGAGCTTCGGCGGCGCGAAGGAGTCCGCGATGGGCGACCTGCCGATGCGCGGCGAGGACGGCCTTCGCTTCTTCACCCGCCAGAAGGAGGTCACCATCCGCTGGCCGGAGCCCGGCAAGCGGGCGGCCCTGAGCCTGGTGTTCCCCGGCAACCGCTGACCGAGGTCGGCTCAGCCCGACTGCCCAACCGGCCCGCTGGCGGCCGGCAGCAAGCGAGAAGACCCCGTCAACCGGCGGGGTCTTCTCGTGTCATCGCGCCCGGTCCCTTCGCCGCGCCGGACGGGATGCGTCCCTTCGCCGCCTCCGACGGGATGCGTGTCGCTCGGGATAGGCTGGCGGTGGACGCTCGCCCGCTCGGGCGATCGCGGGAACGGGAGCATGGACTGATGGAGCATCGGCGCCTCGGCAGGACCGGGCGGGACGTCAGCGTGATCGGCTTCGGAGCGTGGGCCATCGGCGGATCATGGGGCAGCGTGGACGACGGCTCGAGCCTCCGCGCTCTGCATGCCGCGGCGGATGCGGGCGTCACCCTGTTCGATACCGCCGATGTGTACGGCGACGGGCACAGCGAACGCCTGATCGGCCGGTTCCTGCGCGAGCGCCCGGGCGAGGCGCTCCTGGTCGCCACCAAGATGGGCCGCGGCGCCCCGCTGGACATGGCGAGCTACACGCCCGAGGCCTTCCGGGACTGGGTGGACCGGAGTCGTGAGAACCTGGGCGTCGACCGCCTCGATCTCATCCAGCTCCACTGCCTGCCGACCCAGGTCTACTACCAGCCCGAGCTGTTCACGGCCCTCGACGAGCTGGTCGCGGCGGGGGCGATCGCTGCCTACGGGGTGAGCGTGGAGAAGGTCGAGGAGGCGCTCAAGGCGATCGAGCTCCCGGGCGTCGCCACGGTCCAGATCATCTTCAACATCGTGCGCCAGCGCCCGGCCGAGCGGTTCCTGGCCGAGGCGGCCCGGCGTGACGTCGGCGTCCTGGCCAGGGTGCCGCTCGCCTCGGGCCTGCTGACCGGCAAGCTGCGCCGCGACACCGAGTTCGAGGCTGACGATCACCGGGCATTCAACCGACACGGCGAGTCGTTCGACGCCGGAGAGACGTTCGCCGGGGTCGACTACGACACCGGGCTCGAGCTGGTGGAAGAGCTCCGGGCGCTGGTTCCGGCGGGCGCCACGATGGCCCAGATGGCGCTGCGCTGGATCCTGGACCACGACGGCGTCACCGCCACGATCCCCGGCGCTCGTACGCCGGAACAGGCGCGCGCGAACGCGCTCGCCGCCGACCTGCCGCCGCTGCCGCCCGAGGCGATGGACCGGATCCGGGCCCTGTACGAAGCTCGCGTCAAGCCGCTCGTCCATCAGCGCTGGTAGCACCTCGCCGCTGCCCCCTGCCCGCTCGCCGCAATGGTCCCCGCGGAATCGGCCCGAAGCGCCAATCGGGCGGTCGTGGTCGGCGAGCCGCTATCGTGGATCGCATGAGCATCACGTATCACGTTCCAGGTGCCATCCTCACCGAGCGCGAGCACCGGCTGCCGCTCGATCACGCCCGACCGGACGGGCCGTCGATCACGGTGTTCACGCGCGAGGTCGCGGCGCCCGACGGCATCGACCGGCCGTACCTGCTGTTCCTCCAGGGTGGTCCGGGCATGGAGGCGGCCCGGCCCACGAGCCCTCCGACGGGCTGGCTGGCGCGGGCCCTGCGCGATTACCGGGTGCTGCTGCTCGATCAGCGTGGCACCGGCCGCTCGACGCCGGTTGGGCCGGCGATCCCGGGCGACGACCCGGCAGCCCAGGCGGAGTACCTGACCCATCTCCGGGCCGACTCGATCGTCCGGGACGCGGAGACGATCCGTCGCGAGCTGGGTGTCGAGCGATGGAGCGTGCTCGGCCAGAGCTTTGGTGGCTTCACCAGCCTGAGCTACCTCTCGATCGCTCCCGAGGGGCTTCGGGAGGCGTTCCTCACCGGCGGGCTGTCGCCCATCGGGCGTCCGGTGGACGACATCTACGCCGCGACGTACCGGCGCCTGATCGAGGCCAACCGCCGCTACTTCGACCGTTACCCTGACGACCGCGCCCGTGTCCGGGAGATCCACCGGCGGCTCGACGACGAGGACGTCCGCCTGCCGTCAGGCGACCGGCTCACCGTGCGCCGCTTCCGGCAGCTGGGCCTGTGGCTGGGTAACAGCGCCGGGTTCGAGCTGCTCCACCACGTCATCGAGCTGCCGTTCGGCTCGTCCGCCTTCCTGCACGACGTGGAGGAAGGCGTCCGGTTCACCCGCAACCCGCTGTACGCGACGCTCCACGAGTCGTCGTACGCAGACGGCGTGGCGACCCGCTGGTCAGCGCACCGGTTGCTGCCCGACGAGATCGCCACGACCGAGGCGTTCACGGCGGAGCACGTGTTCCCCTGGATGTTCGAGGATTACGGGCTGCTCCGAGCCCATCGCGAGGCGGCGAACCTGATCGCGGAGCACGTCTGGCCGCACCTCTACGATGCAGACCAGCTGGCCCGCAACGAGGTCCCGGTCGCCGCCACGATCTATGTCGACGATCTGTACGTGGAGCGTGCATTCGCCGAGGAAACGGCCGCCGCGGTCCGCGGTCTTCGGACGTGGATCACGAACGAGTACCAGCACAACGGGCTGCGCGCCGACGGCGAGCGCGTGCTCGGCCGCCTGATCGACCTCGCGCGGGGGCGCGCCTGAGCAATGCCGGATCGCTTGGGTGCGCCGGCGAAGGACACGGTCGCGCCGGCGAATGACACGGGAGGTCGGCCGATGGAAGACCGGGCCGACATCGCGCTGCTGTTCGCGACCCGGACCCTGCGCATGTTCGGCTACGGGTTCCTCGCCGTCGTCCTCGTCCTGTACCTGGACGCGATCGGGCTCTCGGGCGCCGAGATCGGGCTGCTGCTCACGCTCACGCTGCTGGGCGACGCCGGCGTATCGCTGTGGCTGACCACCCACGCTGATCGGGTCGGCAGGCGCCGCGTGCTGCTGGCCGGCGCGGGGCTGATGCTCGTCGCCGGGCTGGCGTTCGTGGCGACACCCGTGTTCGCGATCCTGCTGGTGGCCGCGACGTTCGGCGTCATCAGCCCCAGCGGCAACGAGATCGGCCCGTTTCTGGCGGTCGAGCAGGCCTCGCTCTCGCAGCTGGTCCCGGACCACCGCCGGACGAGCCTGTTCGCCCGGTACCAGCTGGCGGGATCGCTGGCCACCGCGGCGGGCACGCTTGCGGGCGGCGCGCTGTCGCAGGTGGCAATCGCCGGCGGCGCAGGCGAAGCCGATGCCTATCGCTTCGTGATCATCGGCTACGCGCTGGTCGGCGTGCTCCTCGCGCTGGCGTTCTCGCGTGTGTCGGCGCGGGTGGAGGTTCCGGCGGCCACGGTCGACGACGCACGGATCCGGGATCGCCTCGGGCTGCACGAGTCGCGCGGCGTCGTGCTCCGGCTGTCCGCGCTGTTCGCGCTCGACGCGTTCGCCGGCGGCTTCGCGATCCAGTCGTTCATCGCGTTCTGGTTCCATCAGCGGTTCGCCGTCGATCCGGGCGTGATCGGGCTGGTGCTGGCGGGTGCGAACCTGCTGGCGGGGTTCTCGGCGCTGGCGGCGGGGCGGCTCGCGGCCCGTTTCGGACTGGTGCGCACGATGGTGTTCACCCACCTGCCATCCAACGTGCTGCTGATGGCGGTGCCGCTGATGCCGACCCTGCCGCTGGCGACGGCCGCGCTGCTTGCCCGCTACTCGATCAGCCAGATGGACGTGCCCACCCGGCAGAGCTACACGATGGCGATCGTGGCGCCCGACGAGCGCTCGGCGGCGGCCGGGGTGACCGGGATCGCGCGATCGCTGGGCGTCGCCACGGCGCCGTTGCTGGCGGGTCCGATGTTCGCGACCGCGGCGCTCGCGAGCCTCCCGTTCCTGATCTCGGGTGGCCTCAAGATCGTGTACGACCTGCTGCTCTACCGGTCGTTCAGGCGCTTGCGTCCGCCCGAGGAGCGCGCGGCCTGACCGAGGCTCAGGATCCCGCGCAACCGCCCGGCCCTCGCGTCGCGAACAGGCGCCACGTCAACCGCCCGGCCCCCGCGTCGCGAACAGGCGCCACGTCAACCGCCCGGCCCCCGCGTCGCGAACAGGCGCCACGTCAACCGCCCGGCCCCCGCGTCGCGAACAGGCGCCACGTCAACCGCCCGGCCCCGTAGCCGATCGCGACCGGCGCGAAGAACCAGGCCGTCGCGAGCACACCGGAGATCGGGTCCACCGGCACCGGCTCGCCGATGCCGAACGACAGCAGCAGGATCGCGGCCATCCCGATGGCGGTGCCCACGAACACGATCAGCAGGCCCGTCCAGCCGCGTGTCACGAGTCCGGCGACGAGGCCCGAGGCGAGCAGCAGGACCGGCGAGATGACGATCGCGTTGAGCGCGCAGGATGCGTCGAATCCCTGGCCAACGCAGCCCAGCATCGAGCCACCGAACAGGGCGGCCGGACACGCGACAGCGACCACCACGAGCGCGATCAGGTCGCGCAGCAGGCTGTACCGAGGGGAGGCGGCGGGCGGAGTGTCCATGACGCGATCCATCTTGCCCCCGTATGTGGCTGCCGCGAGGGGTCGCTCGGGCCGTTTCAACCGGGCCGTTGGCACGCTGACGCTGCCGTCGCAGCCGAAGCGAACTGCCGCGATCGAGGGCCGACGACGACGCGACGCACGCCTGACTCGTCCGGCTCGGAACGCTCGACGTTCGATTGGTGCGCCAGCTGGGCCGGCGCTCCTGCGACGATCTGATCGCCGACCGTGCCGCGAATCCCGCTGAGCGCCACTGACGCTCGGACTCGAGCGCCGGGGGTACCGCCTGTGCCATCAAGGGAGCCACCTGAACGCCCACGGCTCAGCAGGGGGGACCCCCGGTTCAGCAGGGGAGGACCCCAACGCGAGGGGGTGGCGCTCAGCCGGCGCCTGCGGCAGGCGGAGAGGCGGGTGCCGGGCTGGGCGAGGCATCCTCGTTGAACAGATAGTTGAACTCGGGCCCGTTGTGGCAGATCCAGCAGTTGTCCCCGCGACCCTCCATCGAGGCGGGCATCGGCGCGTGCTGGTCCACGCCATGGCACGAGGTGCAAGGCTCCGTGTAGCCCATGTGCTCGGGCCGCAGCGGCGGGTTGCTGGCCGCCGAGCTCGAGTCCGGGGCCTTGTGGCACACCAGGCAGTCGTCCTTGTGGAGCCCGGAGTGTCCGGGTGCCGTCGACACCAGGCTGCCGGTCGAGTGGCAGGCCGTGCAGTCTCGCCATCCCCACAGCGGATGGGCCATGACCGGGATGTTCTTGGTGCCCACCGTGCCGTTCGTGGTGACGTGGCAGGCCGCGCAGTCCGCATTCGCGGCCATCTGGATGCCGACCGGGGAGTTGGCCATGGGCGACAGCGGCGTGGCACTCTCCGTCGGAGCCGGCAACGGGGTGGGCGCCGCGGCCTCGCCGGCTGGCCTCGAGAGGTCGGGCATCGCCACGATCAGGAGGAAGGCCGCCATGATGCAGATCGCGCCCGCGAGCGAGATGACCGCGACCGGAAAGCCGTAGCGGGCGAGGACGGCGCGGTTCATGCCTCCGCCTCCGCCCGCGGCTGGCGGTCCAGCCAGGGCCACGGCCAGTTGATGTGCTCGTCGTCTTCACCCAGGTCCAGGTAGCGCTCCGCGAGCGTGTACACGAGGGCGACCAGGGCTGCGGCACCGGCGATGATCGCGATCTCGACCGGTGACGGCACGTACGAGGCGAACGGGCTGGACACGGTTCCTGCATGCGCCGTGACGGGGGCGATCTGCCCGGCCATCACGAACAGGAAGCGGTCGACGAACACCCCGCCCAGGGACAGCACGCTCGCCGCGAACAGGCCGGTCGCCGTCCGGGTCATGGGCAGCAGGACGAGCGTGAGCGGCAGGGCCAGGCCGGCGATCACCCGAAGGCCCCAGAACGGCAGCGCGAGCGGGCCGCTGACGAGGGCGACGGTGGCCTCGCGCAGCCCGGGCTCGCCGCCGATCAGGCCGACGATGACCTGACGGGCGAGCAGGACGGACACGATCAGCAGCGCGATCGTGACCAGCAGCTGGATCGAGGGGATTGCCAGCCTGCGGGCCCGGTCGTGGTCCTGGAGTCTCAGCCGGACGACGGCGTAGAACACGATGCCCAGCAGCGAGGTCCCGGCGAGATACGCGGCGGCCACCATCATCAGCACCGTGAACGGGCCGTTCCAGAGGGCCCTGGCGCCCAGCACCCCGAACACGGCACCCAGCGTGGATGGCGCGAGGACCGCGACGCCCGTGGCGGCGGTGCAGGCGTACTGGTGGATCTTCGGATGGTGGGCGAACATGCTCCAGACTTCGACCAGGAGCACCACCAGGTACAGCCCGTAGAACACGCCCATCCACCACATGGGCGACGAGGGGGAGGGGACCAGCACGGCGCCGAACACCATCCGCACCGGGTAGTGGAGGTCGAGGGCGATGATCCCGAACGCGGTCGTGAGGCTGAGCACCGCCAGCACCGCGTGGCGCTTCTCGAGCGGCCGGAAGCGCTCGATCCCGAACACGGTTCCGAGCGATGAGGCGAGACACAGCCCGCTGGTCATCACCGCGAAGAACACGTAGCCCACGATCAGCAGCCCCCACTCGAAGCTGGGGCTGGTCCCGAACACCTCCCACCCGGGCGGGATCGCGATCAACGCGGCGACCGCACCGATGGCCACCACGATCGAGAGACCGCCCAGCCACAGACGGAGGCCGAGCGGCATGCCGCGCACCTCATGGGCGATCGCGCGGCTCGCGGCCCGCGGGCCGATCGGGAAGACGCGTCCACCGAGCGTGAGGGTGAGACCGGTCGCCTGCATCCTCAGGCCTCCTCGATGGCTGGCCCGAGGTACAGCACGCGCGGGCGGGTGCCGTATTCCGGATGGAGCTGCTTGGGGGCACGCTCGCGGACGAGCGTGGCGATCTCGCTGGCTGGATCGCTGGCGTCTCCGAACCGTCGGGCGCCGACGGGGCAGACCTCGACGCACGCGGGCTGGGCACCTCGACTGATCCGGTGGTAGCACCAGGTGCACTTGTCGGCGACGCCGGGCATGTCGTTGGGGTTGTCGCCGCCGGCGGGTGTCAGGTATCGGGCGCCGTAGGGGCAGGCCTCGACACAGTACCCACAGCCGATGCACCGGCTGGCGTCGACCAGGATCACGCCGTCCTCGGTCCGGTAGGTCGCCCCGACGGGACACACGGCCGTGCACGGCGAGTCCTCGCACTGCATGCACAGGCGGGGCTCGAAGAACGAGGCGTCGACCGCCTTGCCGGCGGCACCCGGGGCGGTGGACTGGGCGGGGAAGCCGTACATGCCGGCCTCCGGGCAGTCGACGTACAGCTCGCCGTCGGCGGTGACCACATGGCGCTCGACCCAGGTCCGGGTGTACTGGGCCTCCTCGGCGATGTGGTTCTCCTCCTTGCAGGCGACCACGCACAGCCCGCAGCCGATGCAGGCGGCGGTGTCGACGACGAAGGCCCACGCCTTGCCCGCGGGGTCGTAGGTCGAGACGATGGGGCTGGGTGCGTCCGCCGACTCGTCGAACACCGGGAACAGCCGGGACAGGCCCGCGGCACCCGCGGCGCCGCCGGCGACGATCAGCCCGAACCCGAGGAAGGCACGGCGGCTCATGGAGGCGCCGGCGATCGCCGGCGCCATCTCCTCGAGCGGCACCATGGTGCCCGGGTCGATGGGCCCGGCCGGCGCCTGCGCACCGGCTCGCGGGGTGGCGTCGCCGAGGGTCACGGCAGCCGGCTCGGCGACGGCAGGGGCCGCTGGACCGGCGGGCTCGGGGCTCGCATCGACGGCGCGCTCCGCGGCTGACGCGGTCTCCTCGGCAGCGGGCGGGGCGACCATCTCCGGGGCTTCGGCTTCGGCTTCGGCTTCGGCTTCGGCTTCGGCTTCGGCTTCGGCTTCGGCTTCGGCTTCGGCTTCGGCTTCGGCTTCGGCTTCGGCTTCGGCTTCGGCTTCGGCTTCGGCTTCGGCTTCGGCTTCGGCTTCGGCTTCGGCTTCGGCTTCGGCTTCGGCCGCCCTCAAGGCCTCGGTCGGTTCCAGCGCGACGGGCTCTGTCGTGGCCCCGAGGTCTGCGGTCTGCGGAGGCTGGGCAGCCTCGGCCGCAGGCTCGGACGCCACCGGAGCCTCCACGAGCGCGGCGGCGTCGCGGCCATCGGCCTCGCGGTCATCCGCGTTGGCCATCGGCTCGTCGACGGTCTCGAACGGGTCGGTCACTGCGGCACCGTGATCTGTTCGGGGCCCCGCCCCGGCGCGTGGCACTCGAGGCATGCTTCGTCATCGGGCACCACCGGATGCCGCTCGTTGCGGGCCTTGAAGCCCTCGGGGCCGTGGCAGGTGAGGCAGGGCGGCAGGCCGTCCAGCGGATGCTCGACGACGGGCGGCGCCTCGGCGACCGAGGTGTGCGGGTCGTGGCACGCGAGACATTGCACCACGTAGTGGTCGAGCGGGACGATCTGAGCCTGGCTGGCCGGTCGTCCTTGGGTGGCCAGGTGGCACCGGGTGCAGACCTCGTCGGTGGGCACCGCGACCGCCACGGGATCGCTGCCTGCCTGGTCGTGCGCGGCCACGTGTGCCTGCAGCGGGCCGTGACAGCTCTGGCAACCGATGGCGGCGTGACTCCCGCCGGTCAGCCGCTGGACCTCGGTCGCATGACATCGCGCGCAGGTCGAGGAGCTCGCGAACGAGACGTCCAGCACCGCCCACGACCGCGCGTTCACATCGCGATGGAGGCTGAAATCGAGGTACGGGGACCAGGCCATCACGGCACCCGCGAACAGGACGGCCGACATCAGCACCGACCCGCCCAGGACGCCCGCGATGGCGAGCGCGCGGCCCCTCCGGGTGCGCGGCCGGACGCTTGCCCAGAACTCGCGCAGGCGATCGACCGCGTTCACAGGGTCGAGGGGTTGAGGATGCCGCGTCGCACGGAGTAGCGAAGCAGCTCCACGCGGTCGTGGAGCCCCAGCTTCTCCATCACGCTCGCACGATGGGAATGGACGGTCTGCTCGGAGAGCTTGAGCGATCGCGCGATGTCACGGTTGGTGTGGCCCATCGCGGCCAGCAGCAGGATCTCGCGCTCGCGGGCGGTCAGCGTGTCGTACGGGTCCTCGAACGCGGCATCCGGCGTCCGCCGAACGTAGGTGTCGATCATCCGGGTGACGATCGCCGGGCTGACATAGGTGTGACCGGCGGCAACGCTCCGGATGGCAGCCAGGACATCGGCATCGGTGGCCTCGCGGGTCAGGTAGCCGTTGGCGCCCGCCTTCAGCGCGACCGAGAACTGCTCCGCGGCACACCGGCAGTCGAGGGCGATGATCCGCGTGTCCGGGCAGGCGGCCCTGATCTGCTCCAGGGTCTCGAAGGTCGGGCAGCCGAGACCGCCGAACGGCTCGCACTCGGTGACCAGGACGTCCGGGCCGATGCTCGTGACCTGGGCAACGAGGTCGTCATGGACCTCGATCTCACCCACGACCCGGAGGTCGGGCTCCCGTTCGACGAGCGAGCGGAAGGCGCTGCCAAGCATCGGGAAGTCGACGATCGCGAGCAGGACCGAGAGCTGGTCGGCGTCCGTCGGGACGTCGGGACGCAGCGCCTGCGTGGTGGGCATGACCCGATCCGGGCTCAACGCAGCTGCGAGCCGGCGCTGACGCGCCCGTGGTGCCGGATGACGGCTGCCCAGCCGAACGGCATCAGGAGCATGAACGCCGTCACGACGACGGCACCCAGGATCGTGGCGGCCGAGCCGAACGTGAAGTACAGCAGGTGGAGGAACACGAACGCCGCGGCCGAGCCGACCCACAGGGTGAGGGTGACGAGGCCCAGCCAGGTGGCGACGCGCGCACCGCGTCCGCCTCGAGATCCGTACCAGAACCAGGCGACGATGCCGATGATCCCCTCGACGAGGATCACGATCGGCAACAGCAGTGCCAGGTCCTCAGTGAGCTGCGATAGCTGCATTGCCTGTCCTCCCGCCGTCCGTCGACCTGTGTCCGGGGTCCGTTGGCGGCTTCTGCGTCTCGTGTGGGTCGATCGTGCCCCCGTATCGGGAGACGCCACCAGACATGGGGGCGAGCTCTGGCGGCGGCGCATGTGTCGAAGAATCGGCACCGCCGTCGCGATTCGGGCGACGGAGGTGAGGGTGCCGGGCGACGCGCGTGAGGTGGATGCCCCCACGGCCGTGGGATCGACCGCACGATCGGTGTGCGCGGATGGCAGACGTCCAGGCCGGCGCACGTTCGTCGCGGCACGCCGGCGGCGCACGTTCGTTGCGGCACGCCGGCGCTTTGATGGACGGGGCCATGCGCGGCCGTGGCCTGTCATGCGCCTTTCATGAACCGCGTGCACACTGATCGCGCGCCCCGCTGGCGGTCGGGGCCACGACCGGACGGAGGCACCCCGATCGACGGCTCCCCATTCAACCGGCACCCGGGTGGCGTGCCGGGTCCGCACCTCCCACCGGATGGCCGGGACAAGCCGTGGAACCCTGCCGAGCTGCGCCCCGAGCCACCCGCTCGCCGCCGGCCGCGCCTCCCGAGCGCGCGGAGCGCCGGCATGTTCATTGTGGGTGTGGCTGCCGCGCTGATCGCGATCGCCGGCTACAGCACGCTGGTGCCCGGATCCACGCCGCTCGACCGGGCCGACGTCAACGATGCGATCGCCAGCGCGCTCGCCTCCGTGACGCCGGCCCCGCCGCTGTCTGCGGTCGCCTACCAGCAGATCCAGCCGTCACTGGTGCTGATCAACGCCCAGCGCGCGTCCGGCACGGGCGATGCCTCGCTCGGCAGCGGGGTCGTGGTGGACGACGCGGGAGACGTCCTGACCAGCCTCCACGTGGTCGACGGCGCGACGGGTATCGAGATCACGTTCGCCGATGGGTCGGGCTCGACCGCATCGATCGCCAGCAGCCAGCCGGACTCCGACATCGCGGTCCTCCGGCCGGATCGGCCGCCGGCAGGTCTGCAGCCGGCCGTGCTCGGCAACCCGGGATCGGTTCGCGTCGGCAGCCGGGCCTTCGTGGTCGGCAACCCGTTCGGGCTGTACGGGTCGATGAGCTCGGGCATCGTGTCCGGTCTGGATCGCTCGTTCACGCTCCCCGACAGCGGCAGGACCCTGAGCGGTCTGATCCAGGTCGATGCGGCGGTCAACCCCGGCAACTCGGGTGGGCCACTGCTCGACGCCAACGGCCGGGTGATCGGCATCGTGGCCGCGCTCATCAACCCCACCAAGGACGACGTGTTCGTCGGGATCGGCCTCGCCGTACCGATCGACGTGGCAGGCGGCGCGGCCGGCCTGCCCCAGTACTAGCCGGGAGGTGATGCCGATGGACCAGGACGTGACGGTCGCCCGGGCAGCGCCGATGGAGCGCGTCCTGTACGAGGTCAAGAAGGTGATCGTGGGTCAGGATCACCTGCTCGAGCGGATGGTCGTGGCCCTCCTGGCCCGAGGCCACCTCCTCGTGGAGGGCGTGCCCGGCCTGGCCAAGACGATGGCGATCAAGACGCTGGCGGCCTCGATCGGCGGTGAGTTCAAGCGGATCCAGTTCACGCCGGATCTCGTCCCCGCGGACCTCATCGGCACCCGGATCTACAACCAGAAGACGGGCGAGTTCAATACCTCGCTCGGTCCCGTGTTCACCAACCTGCTGCTGGCCGACGAGATCAACCGGGCGCCGGCCAAGGTGCAGAGCGCGCTGCTCGAGGTGATGCAGGAGCACCAGGTCACGATCGGCCGCGAGACGCATCACGTTCCCGAGCCGTTCCTGGTCCTGGCCACCCAGAACCCGATCGAGACCGAGGGCACCTACGCGCTGCCCGAGGCGCAGGTGGACCGGTTCATGCTCAAGGTGCTCGTCGGCTATCCGACCCGGAACGAGGAGTTCGTGATCGTCGAGCGCCAGACCGGTCCCGCCGAGCGCGTCGCCGAGGTGCTCACGACCCACGATCTGGCCCGGCTCCAGGAGGACGTCGATCGGGTGTACGTCGACCCGGCGCTGCTCGACTACGCGGTCCGGCTGGCGACATCCACGCGCATGACCCGGGCCGCGGGGATGCCCGAGCTCGAGCGGTACATCACGTACGGGGCCAGCCCCCGAGCATCGATCAACCTCATCCTCACGGCGCGGGCGCTGGCGTTCGTCCGCGGCCGGGACTACGTCCTGCCCCAGGACGTGTACGACATGGCCCGCGACGTGATCCGCCATCGCCTGGTGCTCTCGTTCGAGGCCCTCTCGGACAACG
This sequence comes from uncultured Chloroflexia bacterium, assembly GCA_963829295.1. Classification (GTDB taxonomy): domain Bacteria; phylum Chloroflexota; class Limnocylindria; order Limnocylindrales; family CSP1-4; genus CAIXZV01. Next base: position 534,059 of record CAWHHU010000001.1, read on the forward strand.
TCACCAGCGACGACATCCTGACCACCATCCTGGCCCGAGTTCCGGCGCCCGTGGTGCCTCTCCGGGAGTCGACCGACGGTCGCGTCCGCGCCTGAGCGCATCCTGCAGCGCCTCGACTGGCAGGTCGTCCGCCGGCTGGACGGCCTGCTCCAGGGCGACTACCGCAGCCTGCTCTACGGCAACGGGGTGGATCTGGCCGACCTGCGCGAGTACCAGCCCGGCGACGACGTGCGATACATCGACTGGAACGTCACCGCCCGGTTGGACGAGCCGTACGTCCGCGAGTACCTCGAGGACCGCGACCTGACCGCCTGGTTCCTGCTCGACCTCAGCCCGTCGGTGGACTTCGGGACGGTGGACGGTGAGCGCCAGAAGCGCACCGTCCTGATCGACTTCGTGGCCACGCTGGCCCGCCTCCTGACCCGCCGTGGCAATCGCGTGGGTGCGGTCGTGTACGGCAGCCGGGTGGAGCGCACGATCCCGGCCGGCAGCGGCCGGCGCCAGGTCCTGCGCCTGGTCAACGACCTGCTCGCCCAGCCGATGCTCCCGGCTGCGCCGTTCACCGACCTGGCGCCGCTGCTCGACGCTGCCCACGCGGCGATCCGGCGCCGCTCGCTGGTGTTCGTGATCTCGGACTTCATCAGCACGCCCGGCTGGGAGCGGCCGCTCAACCTGCTCAGCCGGCGCCATGAGGTGATCGCGGTCCGGCTGGTCGATCCACGCGAGGTGGAGCTTCCGAACGCGGGGCCGCTGATCATGCAGGACGCGGAGACGGGAGAGCAGCTGTACGTCGACACCTCGGATGGGGCATTCCGGCGGCGGTTCGCCGAGGCGACGGCGCGGCGCGAGGAGGACGTCCGGCGCGCGTTCGCCCGCTCGGGCGTCGAGGCGCTCGCGCTGTCCACCGACGACGACCTCGTGCGCGCCATCGTGCGCATGGCCGAGCTCCGGCGTCGCCGGGCACCCGCACCGGTGGGGGCGAGACGGTAGCGATGGCCCTGATCTGGCCCCCGATGCTGCTGCTCCTGCTCGTCATCCCTGCCGGCGCCTGGCTGTACGCGGAGATCGGGCGCCGCCGTCGGGCCCGAGCCGGAGTGCTTGGCGGGCTCGACCGGGACCGCCCGGGCGCCCGCCGCCCGGGCGGTCGGACGCTGGTCCCGGCCATCCTGTTCGTGCTGGGGCTGATGGTGCTGGTGATTGCGCTGGCTCGACCCCAGGCGACGCTGGGCCTGCCCGTTCAGCAGGGAACGGTCGTGCTCGCCTTCGACGTGTCCGGAAGCATGGCGGCGACAGACCTCCAGCCCTCGCGGATGGCTGCCGCCAAGGCGGCAGCCACGGACTTCGTCAAGCGCCAGCCGTCGGGAATCGCCATCGGCATCGTCGCGTTCAGCGACGCGGGGCTCTCGGTCCAGGTCCCGACCACCGACCAGGCCGACGTGCTGGCCGCGATCGACCGGCTGTCCCCCGAGAAGGGGACGTCGCTCGCCCAGGGCATCACGTCGTCGCTCGCGGCGATCCAGGTCGCCGAGTCGGGCGGCAACGTCGACTACTACACGAACCGCTCGCCTGCGCCCGATCCGACGGCCTCCCCGGCGCCCGTGCCACCGGGCAGCCACGGCTCGGCAGTGATCGTCCTGCTGACCGACGGCGAGAACAACGAGAACCCCGACCCGGTCCAGGCCGCGCAGGCCGCCGCCGATGCGGGTATCCGGATCGACGCGGTCGGCATCGGCAGCCAGGGTGGCGCAGACCTCGACTTGAACGGGTTCCGGGTGCACACCCAGCTGGATGCTGCCCTGCTCCTCCAGATCGCGGATCTCACCGACGGCACCTACTACGCCGCTGACAGCGCCGACCAGCTGCACGCGGTGTACGACAACCTCGACCCGCGGCTGGTGATCAAGCCGCAACCGGTCGAGCTGACATCGGTGCTCGCGGGCGTCGGGCTGCTGCTGCTCGTCGTGGGTGCCGGCACCTCGTTCCTGTGGCTGGGGCGGCTGCCGTGAGCCCTCCGGCTCGCTTCAGCACCGCGGTGCGGTCCGGTACGAGGGCGCGCTTCAGCACGGCGGCACGATCCGGCGCCGCGGCGCGGTTCGCCACGACGGCCTGGACCGAGGCCGCGGTTCGGACGGCGGAGGAGCCGCGGTGATCGACATCCTGTGGCCCGCGTTCCTGCTGTTGCTGGCGCTGGTTCCGCTGCTCGTCGTCGGCTACGTCTGGAGCCTCCGGCGGCGCAAGCCCAGCGGGATCCGCTACTCGAGCCTGTCCCTCGTCCAGGCTGCGCGGCCCGGAGGGGCGCGGCTCCGGCGCCACGTCCCGTTCGCCCTGTTCGCGCTCGCCGTCGCCAGCCTGGTGCTCGGGTTCAGCCGGCCGGTCGTCATCGCCAGCGTGCCGGTCAACCGAACCACGGTCCTGCTTACGATCGACGTCTCCCGCAGCATGTGCTCGACCGACATCCCGCCCAGCCGGTTGCAGGCGGCCGAAGCCGCGGCCGCGTCGTTCATCGAGCACCAGGCGGCGAGCACGCAGATCGGGATCGTCGCCTTCGGCACCTACGCCGAGCTGGTCCAGGCTCCGACGACGGACGTCAACGTGCTGCTCGACGCGCTGCACAGCCTGGCCACCGGGCGCCGGACGGCGGTCGGCAGCGGGATCCTCGAGTCGCTCGACGCGATCGCCGAGGTGGACAGCTCGGTGGCTCCCAGCCAGCCCGACGGCGGTCCTCCGATCACGCCCGTCCCGAGCGGGGCCTACGCACCCGACATCGTGGTCGTCCTCACCGACGGGGCGAGCAACTCGGGCGTCGATCCGCTGGCGGCCGCACAGCAGGCCGCCGACCGCGGCGTTCGCGTGTACACGATCGGGTTCGGAACCGCCTCCGGTGGCGGCCAGGATCCTGCCTGTGCGCCACACTACGTCGGCCGCGAGCCGAACGGGGGGTTCTTCGGCAACGGGGGTGGCGGTGGGGGTGGGATCGGGGGCGGCGGGTTCCGGCGGGGCATCGACGAGGCAACCCTGCGCCGGATCGCGGCCATGACCGGTGGCACCTATTACCCGGCCGAGAGTGCGAGCGACCTGGAGCAGGTGTTTGCAAGCCTGCCGATGTCGCTCATCACCCGGCACGAGGTGGTCGAGGCGAGTGTCGCGTTCGTCGCCCTGGCCACCGTGCTGCTCGGGGCCTCGCTCGTGCTCGGTCGCGCCTGGAGGCCACTTCCGTAGCGAGGATGAGCCACGAGATGATGCCCGTGTTCATGGACCTCCACCTCCAGGGGTCGGGGGTAGCCGGGATCCGGCCAACCGCCGAGCGTGGACCGGACGGACGTGGACCGGGCCGATCACAGGTTCCGGCTGCCGCACCCTTGCGCGCAGGATGCCGATCACAGGTTCCGGCTGGCGCGCCCTACGCGCAGGATCTGGAGCACGATCAGCTCCACGATCGTCCAGCCCACGATGGCGACGATCGCGGCGACATCGAGGACCGAGCCGTTCGCCGACATGGCGTTGGTGCGCAGGATCCCCTCGAACGGCGCCACGAACACCTGGCTCAGGTCGAGGATGCCTCGGACCAGGCCGTTGCTCTGGCGGGCGTCGAGCACGAGCAGCACGATCCGCAGGCCGATCAGGAGCTGGACCAGGCCGAACAGAAGCGTGACGATCCGGCTGGCGATCGTCAGCGGTGAGGGCGAGACGGTCGTCACCTCGGTGTCGACCACCTCTGATCGCCGCGCATCAGGCTCCGAGACCTGTCGTCGGGTTGTCCATCGTTCTTCTTGCGTCATGATCGCCTCCCATCCTGAGGCTTCGGCCCCGGGCGGCACGCGACCGCGGTCAGCGGTCGAGGCACTGGCTTCGACCCTAGCCCGCCTGACGGGGTCGGCGCCATGACGACCCGGTCATGGACGTTTCAGTCCGATCGCATCCGATCGGCCGGTGCACCCGGCCTGCCTCGGGTTTCAGGCGCGGTCGGGGATGCCGTCGACGTTGAGCACGTAGCCGATGCCCTGGAACGTCGTGATGGGTCCTGGCTCGCCGGGCGCTGCGCCGAGCTTGCGCCGCACGCGGCTGACCCACACCCGAAGGTATTGCAGGTCATCGCGGTATTCGGGTCCCCAGACCTTGGTCAGCAAATCGCCGTGGAGCACCACCTTGCCGGCGTTCGCGGCCAGGTGCTGGAGCAGCAGCCACTCCGTCCTCGACAGCTGCACCAGCTCGCCGTCGCGGGTCACGATCCTGCGCTCCAGATCGATCTCGATGCCGTCGACCCGCACCAGGCCGGCCCCGGGAGCATCACCCGCACTGCGACGGAGTACCGCCCGCACCCGGGCAGCGAGCTCGTCGGGGTGGAACGGCTTGGCGACGTAGTCATCGGCACCCAGATCAAGACCCTTGGCTCGGTCCGCGGCAGATCCCCTCGCCGTCAGCAGGATCACCGGGACGTGGCGAGTGTCGCGCAGCTGGCGCATCACCTCGATGCCGTCGATGTCGGGCAGGACGATGTCCAGCAGGACCACGTCCGGATGATCGTCCTCGACCCGGCGCAGCGCCTCCTCGCCGGTGGCGGCGGTGATCACCCGGAACCCCTCGGCCGACAGGGCGATCATGACGAGCTTGTTGATCCTCGGCTCGTCGTCGGCGACCAGCACGAGCGGTTGCTTGATCACGGGTACCTCCCGCCGCCCGCGGCGGTCGCACGGGCCGGCCTCACGACGGTACAGCGCCCGGGCGGCCGGCATGCCGTCGGTTCGCCGGCGGCCAGGCGGTGGGTCGGCGTCGCTGCCCCGCCGGCGGCATGGCCGTTGCGCGGTCACTCGTCGGCATCGGTCGCGTACAAGGGAAGCACGAACGAGAACTCGCTGCCACCCTCTGGGCGGGGCTTCGCCCAGATCCGGCCCCCCATCGTGTCCACCAGGCGCCGTGACACGTACAGCCCGATTCCCGCGCCGCCGGCCATCCGCGCCGTCGAGGGCGACCGGAAGAACGGGCTGAAGATCGCGTCGGCCTCGGCCGGATCGATGCCCGGGCCCGAGTCCCGCACCCGCACGGCCACGCCGTCGTCCGTGCCGTCGCTCACGCGCTCCACGACGACGGTGACGGTTCCGCCGCTGGCACTGTACTTGGCGGCATTCGAGAGCAGGTTGCGCACGACCTGGACGATGCTGGTCTCATCGGCGCTGACCGCCGGCAGGTCGGGGGCAATCTGCGGCTCGAACGAGACACCGAGCCAGCGTCCACGCTCCTGGGCCACGACGGCGGGGACGAGGTGCTGGAGCAGGGCCGGCTCGCCGCCGAGCTCGATCCCCTCGTCGAAGCGGGCGAGAACGAGCAGGTCCTCGACCAGGCGGTACAGGCGATCCGCCTCGCCTGCGATGTCGGCCAGGATGTCGTTGGCCACCGCTGGTGGCAGGTCGGCGCCGGGTCGGGAAAGGATGGCGGACCCACCGTAGATGGTGGTCACGGGCGTCCTGAGCTCGTGCGACAGCAGTCCCAGGAAGGCCTCGCGCAGGGCCTGGCCCTGCCGGAACGCGGTCACGTCCCGGCACATCACGACCAGCGGCGACCCGTTCCCGCCGGGCGCTGCCGCCTCCGCCGGATCGGCCACCGGATACGAGGTCACCTCGATCCACGAGGTCTGGCGTCCGGCCAGCCGGTACTCGACGGGCCCGGGCTCCAGGGTCTCGGGGCGGTTCCCGTCGGCCGTCAGCAGGCGATCGAGCAGGCCTTCGAGGGTCTCCAGGTCGTTGCCCAGGATCCGGACCGCGGCCGTGTTGGAGGATCGGATCCTGCCATCGGGGGAAACCACCAGGATCCCCTCGCCCAGCGCGGCGAGCACCGCCTCGAGCTCCGCGGCGTGCTGCTGCTCGCGATCGGCGAGCCAGGCGACCTCGCCATGGAGCCGGGCATTCTCGAGTGCGCGGCCCGCACGTCCACCGAGCTCCTCGGCCGTCGTCACCTCCTCGGGACCGTACCGGCGATCCTCGCGCCGCAGGAAGGCCATCGCGCCGATCATCCGCTCGCGCACTTGGATCGGGACGACGAGCGCCCATCGGCAGCCGAGGCCCTCGAGCGCCGACGCCTCGTCGGCCGTCCGGCTCATCGCCTCGATGGCCGCCCGGTCGACGGCAAACACGGCCGCGCGACCGCCGGCCAGGACGTCCGAGACGAGCCTCGACGTCTCGCTCCCGCTGAGCGCGGCCTCGATCGTCGCGGCGTACCCGGCGAGCTCCGGCTCCGCGCTGGCCACCAGCCGGCGGACGCCGTCCGGCTGAGGCGCGTCCACGATGCACGCATCTCCCATCAGGGGCAGCGCCAGGCCGGCCAGCCGGCGCAGGGTCAGGTCGTAGTCGAGCGACATGCCGAGGATCCGGCTGGCGCCGGCCAGGAGGTCCAGGCGGCGTTGGGCGGCCTCGGCGCGCAGCAGGGCCGCCCGCTCGGCGTCGAACAGCCGCCCTCGCTCGATGGCGGCCGCCGCCAGCTGGCCGACCGCCGCGACGAACGCCCGCCGATCCCGGGGCAGGAGGTGCGGCTCGTCCCACGTGAACCCGAGCACGCCCAGCCGCCGGCCCTCGACGATGAGCGGGACGGCCGCCACCGACCGTGGCGATGCCGCCTCACCGTTCGGTCCCGGGTTCGAACCGTAGCGGGCCATGTACTGGCTGGGGTCCTCGATGAACACGGGGGCGCCGGTCCGCGCGACCTCGGTGGCCGGGAGCGCCCGGTCGATCGGGAGGATGTCGTCATGGCGGGTCGATGGCCCCCCGTCGGTGCTCACGGCGATCAGGCGCAGGACGGCACCGGCCATGACGAGCTCGCTCCCCTGCAGGTGGCCGGGCTCGTCCATCTCGCCGGGCGCGTCCACGTCGCCGGGCTGCGCAGCCTTGGCCGTCGCGGCGGCGCCAGCCACGGCAACGCCGCTGCCGTCGATCACCTCGGCTACCGAAATGCCGCTGCCGTCGATCACCTGAGCCATGGCAGCGCCGCCGGCGCCGATCCCCTCGGCCCCGGCGCGCGTCGTCCCGGTGATCGTGATCGCCGGCCAGCGGGCATCGATCGCGGCCGTCCGGGGGTCACCTCCGGCCGGCTCGATCAGGAACACCTCGCCGCGATCGGCACGCAGCGCGGCAACCCCACGGGACAGGGCCCGGTCTGCGATGTCATCGGTGGTCACGGCCTCCGCGAGATCGATCGTGAGCGCCTGGAGGGCATCGAGCCGCCGCGCCCCGATGTCGGCAATCGCCCGCGACCGCCGGGTCTCCTCCGCGGCCGCCCGCGCCCGCTCCTCGGCGCTGGCGCGGAGCCATGCCAGCAGGCTGGCGATGGCGCCCAGGAGCGCGAACATCGCCAGGCGCAGGCGGTCGGCCTCGAACAGGGGAGCTGTCGAGCCCGCCGGCTCCATGAAGAAGGTCGTCTCGACCAGGATCCCGGTCACGGTCGCCACCATGCCGGGCAGGAAGCCCCCGATCGAGGCGGCCAGCAGCACGGCCGTGATGGCCGGGATGAACCCGATGTCGCGACCGGCTGCCTCGTTGAGCATGGACTTGATCGGAATGATGGCGAGCGCCGCCCCCAGACCGAGCAGCGTCGCCACGAGGCGGCCGGTGCCCGCCCAGGGCCGGCGCCACAGCCCGGCAGCAAACGCGCCGAACTCGGCCACGGAGCGGTCATGCGGCCGGGCGTCCCCGGTGGTGCCGCCCAACCCGATCGGGCCGGTGCTCGCTTCATTCCGCCGGACGGCGGCGCTCCCCGCGTCGTCGAGGTCGGACGTCATGGACTGGACCCTCGTGCCGGTCGTCTGCCGCGATCGCAGCACCCATGCTGCGCCAATCCAGGCCGTGCTGTCTGCGTCACAGCATGATGCCGTGCCCTGGCGTGACCCGCTGCGACAGGGATCTTGCCCAAACGGCGGGACGGCCGGTGCCGTGGTGCCCGATAATAGCCACCTGGCAACTTTCGTCTATCCTAGGCGGCATGAATCCCGGACATTCCGCCGCATTCCATGCTGCCCCTGACGATCGTTCCGCTGCCAGCGGTGGTGGACGTGCCGCCGCCCACGGCGACGTGCCCCAACATCGCCGCGCAGCGCGTCGTGGCGACCAAGGCCCCGTCCCCGACCCCGTCCCCGACCTCGAGCGGATCGTCATCGGCGCGGTCGGTCTCACCTCCCAGGCGCTCGAGCGTGCCGCACCCGGTGTCGATCTGACCTTCTCCCAATGGCGCGCCCTGCTGGTCCTGGGTGAGCCGGTGGATGGCATCAGGGTCGGGGAGGTCGCCGCCCGTGTGGGCGTGACCCTGCCCGCCACGAGCCGGCTCCTCCGGCGGCTCGAGCGCCGTGGACTGGTCACCCTGCAGCCCGACGAGATGGATCGTCGCGCCACCCGGGCCCGAGTCACGGCCCTCGGTCATGACGTGCGCGAGGCGATCCTCGCCTTCCGTCGTACCGCGCTGCGCGAGATCGCCGAGCATGCGGGCGCTTCGCGCGCCGCCGCACCAGGGCGCGCGATCCGCGCCCTGGCCGGCTCCTTCGAGCGGTACGCCTGATGGCGGGGTCACATCCCCGGATCGACCATGCGCTGATCACCGTCCGGCGACGCATCCGGTCGGCCAGCTACCTGCGCAAGTGGGTGGTGCTCGGCGCCGGCATCGGCGTCATCGGTGGCCTGGGCGCCATCCTGTTCACCTCCGCCCTCGACCTCGCCACCGAGGTCTTCCTGGGCGGCCTCGCCGGCTACACGCCGCCGTCGCCGGCGGGCGAGGGCGGCGCGCCGATCACCGATCTCGCGTCAGCTGCGCGGCCCTGGGCGATCCCGTTCATCGTGGGCTTCGGCGGGCTGGTGTCCGGGTTCATCGTGTTCCGCTGGGCGCCCGAGGCCGAGGGTCATGGCACCGATGCCGCGATCGCCGCCTTCCATCACCATCCGCGTGGCATTCGCGCCCGGGTCCCGCTGATCAAGCTCGTTGCCTCGGCCGTCACCATCGGTTCGGGAGGCTCCGCCGGCCGCGAGGGCCCGACGGCTCAGATCAGCGCCGGGTTCGGCTCCTTTCTGGGCCGCATCCTCGACCTCGACGCCCGGGATTCCCGGATTGCCGTGGCGGTCGGCATCGCGGCCGGCATCGGGGCCATCTTCCGGGCACCGCTGGGCGGGGCGATCCTGGGAGCCGAGCTGCTCTACCGCGACGACGTGGAGTCGGACGCGCTCGTCCCCTCGTTCATCGGCACCATCGTCGCCTACACGATCTTCGGGGCGGCGAAGGGCTTCAGCCCCATCTTCGGGACGCAGGCGAGGTTCGGGTTCTCGGATCCGGCCGAGCTCGGCTGGTACGCGCTGATCGGGCTGGTATGCGGCCTGGTGGGTCTGCTGTACATCACCGGCTTCTACGGCCTGACGCGCTGGTTCGGACGCTGGCAGATCCCGCGCACCGTGAAGCCCGCGCTGGCCGGGCTCGCCGTCGGCGCGATCGGGCTCGTGGTGCCGGGCGCGCTGGGCACCGGCTACGGCTTCGTCCAGGCCGGTCTCGACCGCAACCTGCTGCTCTCGCTGCCACTGTGGATGGTGCTCGTGCTCCCGTTCGCCAAGATCCTGGCGACATCGCTCTCGATCGGCTCGGGCGGCTCGGGCGGCATCTTCGGCCCCGGCATGGTCGTCGGCGGACTGCTCGGCGCCGGCATCTGGCGTCTGCTCGAGCCCGTGGCGCCCGCGATCCCTGCCGATCCTGCCCCGTTCGCGATCGTGGCCATGATGGCGCTGTTCGGCAGCGTCGCCCACGCCCCGCTGGCGGTGATGCTCATGGTGGCCGAGATGACCGGCAACCTCTCGATGCTGGCACCGGCCATGGTCGCGGTCGGGCTGGCGACGTTCGTGGTCGGCCAGCGATCGATCTACAGCAGCCAGCTGGCCACGCGCGCCGACTCGCCGGCGCACCGGTTCCGGTTCGCGCTGCCGTTGCTGGCCGCGGTCCCGGTCGGCGATGCGGCGCGACAGGCACGGGTCGTCCTCCATCCGGAGGACACCGTGGCATCGGCCCGCGAGCAGATGATCTCCGCCCATGTGCCGGGCGCGCCGGTGGTCGCCCACGACGGATCGGTGGCCGGGCTGATCGACCTCGAGGCGCTGCGCAACGCGCCACCCGACGAGGCCATCCCCGGCAAGCTCATCGCCCGCGAGCCGATCCTGGCCGCCGACGACGGGCTCGACGATGCGCTGGGCGCGCTCTCCGATCACCACCGCGACTGGGCGCCGGTCACCTCCGGCCGCCGGCTCACGGGTGTGCTCTCGGTCCGCGACGCGATCAGCGCCTACCGATCGGCGCTCCACGGCAACGTCCGGCAGGTCCGCGGCTTGCGTGCCGACGGGGTGATCGTCGAGACCGAGATCAGCCGGGGGTCACCGCTGGCGGGCCGCCGGGTGGCCGGTGTGCCCTGGCCGCGCGACGTGGTGCTGGTGGCGGTCGAGCGCAACGATGGCGTCCTCGTGCCGCGCGGTGACCTGGAGATCCAGATCGGCGATCGGCTCTCGATCTTCGCCAACCCGGCGGCCAGACCCGCGCTCGCCACGCTGCTCCACGGCGAGGTCGAGGACAGCTCGCCAGGGCTCGAGGACGACACCGAGGAGGAGCCAGACGCCGCGCCGGCCGAGCCCGGCTGACGTGGGGACCGGTCGTCGCGGGCACGCCGGCCCGTGACGGGGATGGGGGATGGTGCGAGGGGCGTCCGGCTACGGCCGCATCACGCCGCCACGCGTCCGCGGGTAGACCAGCACGCCCGGCGGCGAGCGCCGGCGATCGAGGCCGAGGTGAATGGCGAGCCGGACGCGCTCCGGGGCCCGGCGGTGCTTCCGCGATGGGTCGTGAGCGGAGACGCCGACCGGGCCTCGGCGCAATCGACGGATCCGTCCCTTCGCAACCTAGACGTAGGATCGATCATCGCTTGATAACCCCACCGTAATCTGCGACGCGCATCATCGACCTCATGGAGACGACCGCCGTTGCCACGCTCGATCGCGTCGATGTCATCCATGACCATCGGGTCTCCGACCGCCGGATCTCCGACCCGGCCGATCGCGCTCATGAGGCCCAGGGACTCGCGAGCGCGCTGCGCTCGCTCGTCGCACGGGACGAGGAGCCGCCGCCGCTCTGGCGGTCAGCCACCTTCGCTCAAGGTGTCGAGGCCATCCGGGCCTCGCTCGGTGACGCCCGGACGACGGCCGCCCTGGCCCGGGCGGCTCGCGGGCTGCTCCACGCGGCGGATGGCGCCGGCCGGTCGTTCGGCGTTGCCGCCAGGCTCCTGGCGCGCGATCCGGTCGCGGTCGCGCTCGCGATCCGCTCGCTCGAGGTCGATGGCGCAGTGACGTTGCCGCCCTGGCCCGACCTCGTCCGACGCCACTCGATCGCGCCGCCCGATCCCGAGCCCGTCCCCGATGCGGAGCTGTGGTTCGGCTGACCACCGGACGAGAGCGCGGCCGCTGATCGTGGCCGCCCAGCCGGGCAAGGCCGGGACGTAGGAGATCGCGCCCGACACCCCGACCGTCGGGCCCACGCCTGTCTCTTGCCGGAACCTCGGCAGGCGTGCCGGAACCTCCGCACGCGCCGGCCGCCCGACCCGGGTCGTCTGCGCCGGTAGCATGGACATGTGGACGTCCTCACTGCGGTCCGGTTCATCCTCGGCCTGGTCGTCCTGGTAGCTGGCGCCGAGCTCCTGGTCCGGGGCGCCAGCCGGCTCGCGACCGCCGTGGGCGTCAGCCCGCTCGTCGTCGGGCTGACGGTGGTGGCCTTCGGGACCAGCGCCCCCGAGCTGGCCGTCGGCATCTCGTCCGCGCTGGCCGGCCAGCCGGACATCGCGCTGGGCAACGTCGTCGGCAGCAACATCGCGAACATCCTGCTGGTGCTGGGGCTGGCAGCCCTCGCCGCCCCCGTTGTCGCCGGGCTGCGCGTCATTCGCCGCGAGGTGCCGGTGATGATCGGGGCCTCGATCGTGCTGTGGCTGATGGCGCTCAGCGGTCACATCGATCGTCTGGAGGGGGCGCTGCTATTCGGCGGGATCATCGTCTACTCGGCGCTGCTGGCCCGGTCGAGCCGCCGCGAATCCGGGCGGGTGCGTGCGGAGTTCGCGGCCGAGTACGGCATCGAGGCCGGTGGCGGGCGGCGGGCGGGCATGCTCAACCTCGGCCTCGCCGTCATGGGACTGCTGCTGCTGCTCGTGGGCGCCGACTGGATCGTGGCCGGGGCGACCGCGATGGCCACCTCGCTGGGCATTCCCGAGGTGGTGGTCGGCCTGACCATCGTGGCCGTCGGCACCTCGCTCCCGGAGATCGCAACGTCGATCCTGGCCGGTGTCCGGGGCCACCGCGACATCGCCGTGGGCAACGTGGTCGGCAGCTGCATCTTCAACATCATGATGGTGCTCGGCGCGACCGCCCTGATCGCGCCCGCGCCGCTCGCCGTCTCGTCCGACCTGCTCGCGGTGGACCTGCCGCTGATGGTGGCGGCTGCCGCGGCGTGCCTGCCCATCCTGTACACGGGCCTGGTGGTGGACCGGCGCGAGGGCGCGCTGCTGCTCGCCTTCTACGTGGCCTATCTCGTGTACCTGGCCCTGGTGGCCTTCGACGAGCCGGCCGCGGGCCCGTTCGGCAGCGTCCTGATCCTGGGCGCGGTGCCGTTGGCCGGGGTCGTCCTGACATGGCACGCGGTTCGCGCCTGGTCCCGAACGGGTACCGGATCGTCGGCGTACCGGACCGGAAGATGAGCGCCCCATCCGACCCGGCTCCGCGATCGCCGGCCCGGGTGATCCTCGTGATGGGCGTGTCCGGAACGGGCAAGACCGTCGTGGGTCAGCGGCTGGCCCAGGCTTTCGGTGCCCCGTTCATCGAGGCCGACGACTACCACTCGGCTGCCAGCATCGCCCGGATGCGGCGCGGGACGCCCCTCCATGACGCGGACCGGTGGCCGTGGCTGCAGACCGTCCACGACGCGGTCCGCGCAGCGCTGACCACGACCGGAGCCGATCGTCCGGTGGTGGTCGCCTGCTCGGCGCTCAAGGCCTCCTACCGGGCCGTCCTGCTGGCGGGGTTCGACCCGGTCGTCGTGGTGATGCTCGCGGCGGATCGCCCGACCCTCGAGCGCCGGCTTCGCCATCGGCCCGGGCACTTCATGCCGGCCTCGCTGCTCGACAGCCAGCTGCAGGATCTGGAGCGGCCCGCAAACGCGATCTCGGTCCGGTCGACCGGGAGCGTCAGTGCGACGGTCGAGGCGATCCTGGCCGCGTTGCGGGTTCGATAGCCCGCGGCGCCGTCCGTTCCGGGAGGACGGCCTCGGAGAACGGACCATGGTGCTCGTCACCGTCGGTGAACGCGCCTCCCCGAACGACGGCGACCAGGCGCCACGATCGGGGCCCGTCCGGTGCGCCGGACGGTGCCCAGAACGCGAGATCGGCGGCCGCGCCCGGAGCGAGGACCACGCCGGGCATGAGCAGCCCGGCACCGATCAACGTCTCGAGGAGGCGGTCGGGCGCCGTGGTGGCACCGGTGAGCTCCGTCAGCCGCGCGGCCCGAGCCGGGTCTCCGGGGAGTGGCGTCACCGCGCAGCCATCGAGGTCAAGGAAGATCGAGTCGCCGCGCGAGATGGCGCGGACTGCCGCGTCGGTGCCCACGGCCAGCACGCAATCGGCGGCCCAGGCGATCGCCGTGGGCAGCAGGAGGCCGGCACCGCCGGTGTCGTCCGTCACGTGCCCCGGGACCACGCCGGCAAGCCCGATCACGTACTCATGGGTCACCGGGCAATCGTAGGGCGGTTGGGGGATCCACGACCGGCAGCGCTCACGGTCGCACGGTCGATGGTCACGGGCTGCTTCCGATGGCCTACGATCGAGGCGTGGATGCAGAACGGCTGCGCGTCGTCATCGCGGAGGACTCTGCCCTCATCCGCGAGGGCCTGGCGCGGGTGATCGCGGACTCGGGCGGTGAGGTCGTGGCCAAGGTGGGCGACGGCCCGTCGCTGGTGGCGGCGGTGGTCGAGCATCGGCCGGACGTCTCGGTCGTTGACGTTCGGATGCCGCCTTCCCAGCGCGATGAGGGGCTGCGGGCAGCGATCGAGGCCCGGCGGCAGGTGCCGGGGACACCGGTGCTCGTGCTCAGCCAGTACGTCGAGCGCCAGTACGCGACCGAGCTGCTGGCGGATCGCGCTGGCGGCGTCGGGTACCTGCTGAAGGACCGCGTGGCGGACATCCGCGAGTTCATGGACGCGCTGCGCCGGGTGGCCCGGGGCGGCACGGCGCTGGATCCTGAGGTCGTGGCCCAGCTGATGGTGCCGCGCCGGGCCGACGAGCGCCTGGTCTCACTCACGCCGCGCGAGCGCGAGGTGCTGAGCGCGATGGCCGAGGGGCGGACCAACATGGGGATCGCGAGCTTGCTGGGCATCTCGGAGGGGGCGACCGAGAAGCACATCAGCAACATCTTCGGCAAGCTCGATCTGCCCGATTCGGAGAACGACCATCGTCGGGTGCTGGCCGTCCTGACCTACCTCGGCTCCTGACCTACCTCGGCTCCCGCCCTACCTCGGCTCGTGGGGCCCGAGCCAGGATCCGCCTTCTGGCGGCAGCCAGCCGGGGATGGCGCCCTCGGTGGCGGCGGCAGGCGCGGGCCCTGTCACGGCGCCCGGTAGCGTGCCCACCGGGATCTCGGCGCGCACGGTCGTGGGTCCCCCGGACGGGCTGTCGACCTCGAGCCGACCGTCGAGTGCCTCCACCCGCCCGGCAAGTCCCGCCAGGCCGCCGGCCGGAGCCATGCTGGCGCCGCCCCTGCCGTCGTCCCAGACTTCGACCACCAGCCGGTCGGCGTCGCGCCGGCACCGGATCTCGCACCGGCTGGCCTGCGCATGCTTGGCTACGTTGGCGAGGGCTTCGGCGACCACGAAGTAGGCGGCCCGCTCGACGGCATCGGGCAGCCGCTCGCCGCCCGCCATCGAGCTCAGCACGACCGTCGATACCGGGCTCCGTCCCGCGACGGCACCGAGCGCCGGCACCAGGCCACGATCGAGCAGGATCGCCGGTGCGATCCCCCGCACCAGGTTGCGCAGATCGGCGAGGGTCTGGCGCGCCTGGTCCTGCGCGTCGAGGACCAGGCTTCGGGCGGATGCCGGATCGGTCTCGATCCGCTCGGCGGCCAGGCCCAGGTCGATGGCCAGCAGCACGAGCCGCTGCTGGGCGCCGTCGTGGAGGTCGCGCTCGATCCGTCGAAGCTCGCTGGCCTCGACGTCGAGGACGGCCTTGCGGCTGCCCTCGAGCGTCTCCACCCGTTGCTCGAGCCGCCGCTGCTCGGTCACGCACAGCAGGCCCTCGACCACGGCCCGGTGGAGCGTCATCAGGCCCGTCGACACGGACGCGGCCACCATCGCGAGGCCCAGCCCGAACAGGCCACCGGCGACGGCAACGGTTGTCTCGGCCGCCGGGTTGCCGCCCACGGCGAAGGGGAGCCCGGAGGTGACCAGCCACAGCGGGAGGGACAGCAGCCAGAGCGCGCTCGCCCAGAGCAGGATCGCGAGGGCGAGCTCGAGCACCGCGAGGGGGAACGCGACGAACACGTAGATCACGTCGCGCCAGCGGTTGACGTCGAGGAAGACCGCGAACACCAGGTCGCGCAGGCCGGAGCCGTACGGCCGATAGGCGTGGGCCGTGAGCGGCCGGGGGTTCACGCGCGTTGCGCGACGCCGCTCGATCCGCGCCACCACGCGGCTGACCTCGATGCCGGCCCCGAGCAGCACGAACCCGACCCCCACCACCAGCAGCGACGCTCCGGTGGAGAAGATCGCAGACAGCGTTGCGAGGGCGATCAGCTCGACCCAGAAGCCGAGCACGATCGCGCCCGTCGCTCGCCAGGCGGCCGGGTCGAGGGGCGAGAGCAGGAACGCGGCGACCGCTCCCCGGGGCCGCGCCGTCACCCGGGTGCCCAGCAGGGCGCTCAGGATCAGGAGCAGGCCGAGAACGAGGAGCGGTACGCCGGTCACGGTGGGTGAGGGCTACGGCGCGGCCGCGTGACGCCGGGTCGAGGCCACGACGAGGGCGATGCCGAGGGCGAGCACCAGGGCCGGCCCGAGGCCCGTCGCCGCCCAGCCCGGGACCATGACGCCGAGCAGGGCGATTGCACCGAACGCGATCAGCAGGACACCGATCACGAGCCCGGCGCGCCCGGAGCCCGGCTGGGCGGAGGCCGGCTGGTGGCGGTGAGCCGCCCAGCCACCGGGCTGCCAGCCCGGCGAGGCCGTCCAGCCCGGGGCGGCCGTCGCGGGTGCGTCCCAGGCGGTCGTCGTGGCTCCGGAGCCGGTCTCGCCCTCGACGGGGGATCCGGCCGCGGCCATTTCCTCGGCGGCGCCACCGGTCGCAGGGCCGGGCATGGGGCCGAACCCGGGTGCCCCGGGCATCGGCAGCGGCTCGAGCGGCATGATGAATGCGAGCAGGATGTAGATCAGGATCGTGAAGCCGCCGAGGAAGGCCGACAGGATCCACAGGATCCGCACGACCGTCGGGTCGACCTCGAGGTACTCGGCCATGCCGCCAGCGACACCGGCAAGCATCCGGTCATGGCGGCATCGATACAGACGACGGGGGTTCACTTGCAGCCTCCCTCAGGGTTGATGTCCACGCTACCAACGTTGACCGCCAGGGTCACGTCCGCGTGGTGGGTTGTGGTTGCGTAGTCGGGGCTCTGCCAGGCTTCGCCGTCCCGAACGAGGCCCGCGAGGTGGGTCGACCCGAGCCGCACGTCCTGCTGCACGCGGAGCCCCAGATCCGGCGGTGCGCACAGGGTGGCCTTGCCGGCATTGACATGGACGTCGACGGCCAGGTCCGTGTCCGGCAGGACGATGCGGGCCGCGCCGGCGTTGACGTGCAGGGACGCGCCGTCCACGGTGGCGCTGGTCAGGTCCGCCTTGAGATCGCCGGCATTGACGGTCAGCTCCAGGGTGCCGATCTGGGCACCTCCGAGCTCCAGGCGACTCGTGGCGGCATCGATCGTGGCCGCCAGATCCAGCCGCTGCGATGCGGGCAGCGACACGTGCCATACGTCCCCGGGCCCGACACCGAACGGATGCGACCGGTTCGCGGAACGCACCGACAGGCTGTCGGGCGCCGCGTCGATCGTCGGCGCGGGCGCCCCGGTGTTGCCCACCTGGACCTGCCAGCCGCTGCCCGGCGTCACGCCGATGTCGAGCGAGCCGCACACGAGCTGCAGGTTGACGTGTGCGGGCGATTCGAACGCGCCCGTGCGCGCTGCGTACCCGGACGGCTGGACGACGTGGCAGTCGGGCCTGATGTCGGGCACCGCCACCGCCACGCCACCGAGCACCAGCCCGGGCATCGCCGCGGCGACCAGGCCGCCGGCCAGGCTCAGTGGCGTGCGCCGCAGCACCAGCGCTCCGCCGACCGCGATGACCGCGACGGGCCACAGCTGCAGCCCGGCGCGCACGCCGTCTGGCGTGATCAGGCCGGCCTGCGCCGTGAGCAGCACCGCTCCGGCGGCGACCAGGAACACCCCCCAGTACAGGAACGTCCGATTGACCATCTGATCCAGGCCTCCCAGGTCGGTCGCCCGGTCCGTGCGACGGCGCGTTCGCGGCGACCTGCCGCGTCCGGCGCCGCGTCGTCCGATCCTGATCGAGACCGGCCTCCGCCGCGATCGACGCCTCAAACCGTAGGGTCGGGGAGGCTCACGGACCAGCCGGGCAGCAGGCGTCTTTGGGGTGGGGCTATCCCCAGGCCCGTCTCCGCCGGCGATCCACACCCGCCCCGGATCCGCCCCGCCTCGGGTCTGTCTCCGCCGGCGATCCACGCGCGTCCGCGCCCGCCCCGGATCAGGGCAGATCGGTGTCCGCCATCCAGTCCAGGCACGTGACTCCCGGTCCGCTCTTACGTGGCCCGGGCCCAGCGCGTGCGCCACTGGATAGCCGATATCGGCTAATCGCTGGCGAGCGGTCGCTCAATTCGTGCGATGCGGCACATCCTGGCCTAGACCTCCGTGGTCGCTGAGTCGTGCTTCGACTGGCTGACGAAAGCGGAGCGCTGCGACGCAAGAGGAGTGCTCCGCCACGCAGAAGGGGTGCTGCCACGTGCAGCCGACACCAACGAGGCCCCGCCCGCCGGACGGAGCGCGGATCAGCCGATCGCGGGCGTGCCTCTGAAGGCCGGCAGGACCTCGCTCGCCAGCGTCTCGAGCACGTCGAGCCGGGCGAGTCCGGGCACGTCCGAGACGATGATGTAGTTGACGCCTGCGTCGATCAGGCGGCCGTAGGTGTCGACGATCTCGTGCGGCCCGCCGACGATCGCGTGCGCCCGGTATTGGTCGAGTGACTCGTCGCGACGATAGCGCCGGGTCAGCTCGTCGGGATCGTCCCTGGCGCGCAGCAGCGTCGTCTCGACATTCGCTGACCTGATGATCTCGTCGGGGTCGCGACCGACCGCCTCGCAGTGGCCGCGGACCACATCGAACTTGTGCCGGTACCAGCCCATGTCGTCGAGGTGGCCGCCGAAGTTGGTGGCGTCGCCGTACATCGCGGCCATCCGCAACGTGACCCGCTCGCCCTCACCGCCGATCCACACCGGCGGGTGTGGCTGCTGGACGCCCTTGGGCTCGTTGATCGCCCCGTGGATCCGGTAGAAGCGGCCTTCGAACGAGGCATACGGCTGGGACCACATGGCATGGATGATCTGGAGCGCTTCGCCCATCATTCGCAGCCGATCCCCAACCGGCGGATACGGATAGCCGTAGGCGTCGTACTCGTGCTCGTACCAGCCGGCGCCGATCCCGAAATCGAGCCGCCCGTGGCTGAGCACGTCCACGGTCGAGGCCATCTTGGCCAGCAGCGCCGGGTTGCGGTAGCTGTTGCAGGTGACCATCTGGCCGATCCGGATCGTGCTCGTGTCGCGCGCCAGCGCGGCCGTGCTCGTCCAGGCCTCGAACGTCGTCTCGAGCACGGGCCGGAAGTAGGTGTGGAAGTGATCGAACAGCCAGATCGAGTCGAACCCCAGCCGTTCAGCGGCCTGCGCCACCCGGGTCATCGTCTCGTACTGCTCGACCGGGTCATCGATGTCGACGAGGTCGAGGATCCAGCCCTGCGGGACGAACAGACCGAAGCGAACGTGTTCCATGTGCTGCCTCCAGGCCGGCTTCGTCGGACGGCAAGCGACCGGCCGCCTCCAGTATCGAGCCTGATCCGCGACCGCCGCCGGTTCACCGGGAGACGCCCGGCCCGCCGCATCGCCGGCCGCCTCCAGGATCGAGCCTGATCCGCGACCGCCGCCGGTTCACCGGGAGACGCCCGGCCCGCCGCATCGCCGGCCGCCCCTGGAGACGCCCGGCCGCGACCGCCGCCGGCCGGCCGCCTCGATCACCGACCTATCCGGGCACGCCCTGCCCGCCTGCATCGTGCCGTGCGGCCGTGGCCCGATCGATCGGGACCCAGCTCGTGCCGTCCCCGCTGTCGCGGACCTCCACTCCGGCGGCGGCCAGCCGGTCCCGGATGAGATCCGCCGTCGGCCAGTCGTGCGCCGCCCGCGCGCGCGACCGCAGCTCGAGCAGCAGCTCGACGAGCGGAGCCACGGCCGCCGCCGGGTTGGGGCCTGTACCCGCCGCGCGATCGCCGAGGCGCACGATGAGCGAGCGGAACGTCGCGTCCGCGTTGTCCAGGTCCGGGCTGTCCTCGCCCGCCCTGATCCGCCCCGTGACGGCCGCGTCGAGCTCGAGCACGGCCGCGACTGCCGCGTTGACATCGCCGCCCTCGAGGGCTGCGATGAAGGCACCCTCCTGCTCGGCCATCGTGTCCCGAAGCGGTGCCGCCGCGCCGGGTGGCCGGCCGGCCATCGCGGAATCGTCAGCGGCGGCCGACGATGCACCGTCCTCGGCACGATCGCTGCCGTCGCCGCGCACCAGCGCCCGGGCGACCTCGCCCAGGGTGGCGATTGGCAGCTCCACCCCGCTCTCGAAGAAGCGGCTGCGACCGGCGACTCGCACGGTGACCCCGCCAAGGCCCGCGATCGACGCGGTGCCCTGCTCGAGGTCCAGGACCAGCGCCGTGTGGCCGTCCACGCCCAGGATGAAGGCGCCGTCGGGCAGCGCCTGCTCCAGGATGCGCAGCCGTCGCTCGCCCAGGTAGCAGAACCGCGTGTCGTGGTTGCCACCCTCTGCGTTGTCGTAGTGCGGCACCACGGCGGCGCGCAGCCCGGTGGCCGGGCCCAGCAGATCGAGCCCCTCGAGCCATCTCGGCTCCTCGCCCACCTTGTAGATCTCGTACACGGGCACGGTGACGAGACCCAGCGTGAGTGCAGCGGCGCTGGCCATCGTCAGGATCCCGCCGCCGCTGAGCTTGGCCGCCAGCGCCCCGGGGATCGGCCCGCCTGCCCAGTGGCGCAGCGCATAGCTCGGGCTGCCCGGCCCGGCCATCACGTAGCGCGCCTCGCGCAGTCTGGCCAGGGCCGTCGCCTGGGTGATCGCATCCACCTCGCGCGAGCGCAGCGACGCCACGCCGACCGGGTGTCCGACGTTGGTGGCGAAGAACTCAACCGTGCGTGCGCTGAGGTCGTCAGCGTTCTCCTGGAACCCGTAGGGCGTGTCCAGGATCGCGCCTGGCACGGCCGGGTCGGCGAACCGATCGAACAGCGCCCGATGGACGCGGGCCATCGTGGGCGCCGTCTCGCCCGAGCCCATGATCGCGAGCACCCGCGGTCCCGTCACCGGAATGAACCTCCGGCACGGGGATGGCGCAGCTTCATGACAGGAACCCCTCCACGACCGCGTCGTGCATCACGGCGGCGAGCTCGTCCGGATGCTGCGCCTGGATGTCGTGATCGCCGCGGAACCAGGTCACCCGGCTGCGCGGGATGGCGCCCGATGCGGCGGCGATGTCGTCACGCTTGCGCGCCGTCCACTCCGGGTCGCCGGAGTCGGCCGGGACCAGCAGCGCCGGGACGGCCAGCTCGCGGAACCGGTCCGACGGGTGGTGGTCCCACAGGCCGCGCAGGATCGCGATATGGCGGTCGAATGTGAGCCAGGGGGCGATCGTGCCGTCGGCGCGCAGCTCGAAGTTGGCGAGCGTGCCGCGGATCCCGGTCTCCGGCCAGTCGGGATGGGCCGAGCGGATGTACCCCTCGATCTCGGTCAGCGGTCGCCCCACCAGCGGTGGCGGGGCGAGCGCGGCCCGACACGCCTCCCAATCGGGGAAGGAGCGGCTCGGCTCGAGCCAGCCGCCGTCGACGCACACGATGCCGCGAACCAGCGCCGGCCTGACGGCAGCCAGCTCGACCGTGACGTTGCCGCCCCACGACTGGCCGGCCACGACCGGCCGATCCAGCCCCAGCCCTTCGATGAGCGCCGCCACGTCCGCCGCCACGGTGGGCACGTCGTACGGGCCGTCCGGCTTCGACGAGCGACCGTGACCGCGCAGGTCCACGGTCACCACCATGTGTCCGCAAGCCGCCAGCGCCGCGGCCACGCCGTCCCACAGCCGCGCGTTCGAGGCCAGGCCGTGGACGAGGACGAACGCCGGCAGGTCCGGACCGTTCGACGACGGCCAGGTGTCGGCGGCGAGCTCCACCCCATCGGCCACCGGGATTCGGTCGGTGCGCATCGTCCGATGGTACCCGGGGACAGAGATCACCCGACCACGTCCGCAATCGCGCCCGGAGTTGGCGATAGGCGCCCTTCGGCACGGCGCCAGGGGGAACTTCGGCCGTTCGGCCGACGCCTGGCAGCCCCCGACAATGACGGCAAGAGCGTCCGCTACGTCGCCATTCCCGGCGACCGACCGAGGTCCAAGGACCATGACCGTCGACGTCTCGGCCGGGCACGAGCCCGACCCGTTCCTGCCGTTGCCGCTGCTGACTGCCGATGCCGCCCGGACCGAGGCCGAGCGCTGCCTCTACTGCTACGACGCGCCCTGCACGCGAGCCTGCCCCACGGGCATCGACGTGCCCTCGTTCATCCGCAAGCTCGCGACCGGCAACGTCTCGGGCAGCGCCCGGACGATCCTCGCCGCGAACCCGCTGGGCGCGACGTGTGGCGCCGCGTGCCCGGTGGAGCGCCTGTGCGAGGGCGCCTGCGTGCGCAACGACCTCGATCGCCCGATCTCGATCGGGCGCCTGCAGCGATATGCGGTCGAGCGGTACGCAGCGTCCGGTGCCGCGTTCTTCGCGCCCGGCGAGGACGCCCCGGTGCGCGCCGCGATCGTGGGCGCCGGGCCGGCCGGTCTGGCCTGTGCGGCAGAGCTTCGCAAGGCGGGCGTGGCGGTCACCCTGTACGACGCAAGCGAACGTGCCGGCGGGCTCGGCGACCACGGCATCGTGCCCTGGCGGCTGCCGCGAGAGACCGTCGCGCTCGATGTCGCGCAGGTCGAGCGGGCCGGCGCACGGTTCGTGCTCGGCACAGAGGTGGGACGGGACGTCGATCCCGTCGCGCTGCTCGACGGCCATGACGCCGTGGTGCTGGCCGCCGGTCTTGGCCATGGGCGACGCCTGGGCATCCCGGGCGAGGACCTCGACGGCGTGGTCGATGCGCTGGACCTGATCGGGCGCGCGATCGACGGGACCGCTGGCGACCTCGTCGGACGCCGGGTGGGGGTCATCGGCGGCGGCAGCACGGCGTTCGACGCGGCGGCCGCGGCCGTGCGCCTGGGCGCCGAGGACGTAACCCTGTTCTACCGGCGAGGTCCGGTGGAATGTCCCGCCTACCCGCACGCGATCGAGCTGGCCCGCTCGCTGGGCGTCTCGATCCACTGGCTGACGGCACCGGTCGAGATCCGGGGCGACGGCGGTCGCGTGGCCGGTGCGGTGTTCGAGACCATGGTCTTGGGCGAGCCCGACGCGTCGGGCCGCCGCCGGCCGCAGCCGGTCGACGGGTCGCTGCTCGAGGTGACGCTCGACACCCTGGTGCGTGCGGTCGGGCAGGAGCAGCCGGCCGGATTGCACGAGATGTTCGACAGGCTCGGTGTCCCGGTGCGTGAGGGCCGCATCGTCACGGATCCCGCCACCGGCCGAACGCCCAACCCGAAGGTGTGGGCGATCGGCGACGTCGCCAACGGCGGTCGCGAGGTCGTTGACGCCGTCAGGGCCGGCAAGGCCGCCGCGCGGTCGATCGCGGACGGGCTCGGCCTCGGCGGCCCGAGGATCGTTCCGCTCCGCCCCACCGATGCCACCGTCCCGGGCGTGGACCTGTTCACCGATCTGGCGGGGATCCGCAGCCCGAACCCGTTCTGGCTGGCCAGCTGCCCGATCACCAACACCGGCGAGATGGTCGCCCGCGCGTTCGACGCCGGCTGGGGCGGCGTGGTCTGGAAGACGATCGGCGACCAGATCCGCAACGTCACCTCGCGCCTGGGCGCGCTCGACGTCGAGGGCCGCCGGATCGTGGGCCTGTCCAACATCGAGCTCATCAGCGACCGGCCGCCCGAGGTCAACCTGGCCGAGATCGCCGACATCAAGCGCCGCTACCCGCACCAGGCGGTGGTGGTGTCGCTGATGGTCGAGTCGAGGCCCGAGGCCTGGCACGATCTCGTGCGCAAGGTCAATGACACCGGCGCCGACGGGATCGAGCTCAACTTCGGCTGCCCGCACGGCATGAGCGAGCGGGGGATGGGCGCAGCCGTGGGCCAGGTGCCCGACTACGTCCAGATGATCACCGGCTGGGTGATGCAGGCGGCCGAGGTCCCGGTCCTGGTCAAGCTGACGCCCAACGTGACCGACATCCGGCCACCGGCCCGGGCCGCGGCCGCCGGCGGAGCGGATGGGATCGCGCTGATCAACACCGTCAGCTCGCTGATCGGCGTCAACCTCGACACCTGGACACCCGTGCCCGACGTTCGCGGCAAGGGCAGCCACGGTGGCTACTCGGGCCCGGCCGTCAAGCCCATCGCGCTCAACATGGTGTCGGCGGTCGCCTCGGATCCCGACGTCCGCATCCCGGTGTCGGGGATCGGCGGGGTGGCGGACTGGCGCGACGCGGTCGAGTTCCTGCTGCTTGGCGCGACCACCGTCCAGGTGGGCACCAGCGTCATGCATCTCGGCTTCCGGATCATCGACGACCTGGTCGACGGGCTGTCGACCTACCTTCGCGACAAGGGCCTCCACAGCCCATCCGAGCTGGTGGGCAGGGCACTGCCGACGATCGGCGACTGGGGTCAGCTGGACCAGACGTTCCGGCTGCTCGCCCATATCGACGACGCCCGCTGCGTGCACTGCAACCTGTGCTACGCCGCCTGCAACGACGGCGCCCATCAGGCCATCCGCCTGGAGGGCACGAACGGGACGTCACACCTGTCGGTGGACGGCGACTACTGCGTCGGCTGCCGCCTGTGCCAGTACGTGTGCCCGGTCGAGGACTGCATCACGTTCGAGGAGCTCGAGGGCGCGGCCGCGATCCACTGAGCGCAGTCTGGGCGGTCTACCGCCCGTCCGGCCTCGCCCGAGCGCGATCGCCAGGGCGCTCTTATCTCACGGCCCTCTCGGTCTCTGCCCAGGGATCGAAGTCCCAGGCAGACGGATCGCTGCCGAGAATCAGCGCGCCGGCGCCGACGTGCCACCGGCCGCTATCGCCGCGGTACCGCAGGACCGCACCAGTCCCGGCAAAGCGGTACACCCAGATCGCTTCGCCTGTGACCGGGCTATCGATGATCTCGGCGGGTCGGCCATCCAGCACGGCGTCTCGGAAACAAGCAAGTGCAACTGCGTCAGGTACTCCATGGGCGCCGCCACAGAACGGGAGGGACTGCCGGTGCGCCATAGAGGGGGGAGCGAAGGGCAACCGAGGCCGGTCGACGGCCGGCACTGGGGACCCCGAAGATGCGGGCCAATGATCGGTTGCCTCGGAGACGGTGACCACCACGAACGTCTGGCGCGTGTCGATCCCGACATCGAAATGCCGGCTTCCGGCCCAGACGTGGACGATCCCCGTCGAGAGGTCGTCTTCGGAGCAGGGTCCCGGACACCCCGGCCGTGACAGGTACAGCCGCTCGGGCAGCACATCGGTCATGATCAGGGCGACGCGCGTACCCACCAGCAGCGAGTCCTCGCAGATGACCGATGACTCGGGCACAGACAGATCGATATCGCCTGGATCGATGTCACACACCGCGGTGGTGCCCGGAACGAGCTCCGTGGTCGGCAGCCTCGCCACCAGGTCGTCAAGCGCGAACTCTGTGGCGCCCGGAGATTCGGGCGGCGCGGTGGTCTGGGGAGACATCGTGGCCGACGCAGAGGCCGTAGCCGTCGGTTCGAGCGTCGGAGGACGCGTCTCAGGTGGCGGCGTGCCGGGTGACTCGCTCGGCTGCGTCCCGCAAGCACCGACGAGCATGCCGGTCAGGATCGCTGCCGCGACCTCCGTCTTGATCATTCGAAGACCCCCGACAGGCTGCTGCCAACAGGCTCCCGGCGACAAAGATGCTGCCAGGGACGTGCAGGCCGAGGCATGGGTGCGCCCATAGTCAGTGCCCTCGGGTGTTTCGTCAATCTTGACTTCTTGGGGAGGGCGCTCACAATCGCACTTGATAGTAGGACTGCCTTGGAACCGCATTGGGGGTCGCCGTGCGTTTGATCCATGTCCCGATCGTGTCGCGCGATCGAATCGCACTCGCGCGCGCGGCGGTACTGCTCGTTGCTGTGGTCGTGACAGCGGCTGCATGCATCCGGCCCGCTGCAGACGTGACGTCGCCCCCGCCGTCCAGCTTGGAGGTCAGTCCATCCCCGTTGGCGAGCCCGCAGGAGACGAGGCCGACTGCAAGTGCCGCGGTCAGTGGCAGTGATGGCACCACGATTGTCGTGATGTCTGCCGCGGCTGACGTGGCGCCTGCAGCCCTGAGCGGCCTGCCCTGGGTGGCGCAGGCGACCGACGCGCTTCTGGTCGGTGACATTGGCGACCGGGGACGTCTGAGCCTTCCTGCGGATCGGCAGGTCTTGGCGGTGACCCCATCGCTGGTGGCGTCCTCAGCGATCGCCCCTGATGGCACTTCGTCCGAGATCTACCTTTCGAGTCGCGCCACCGGAGCCGACGTCGTTCCTCCGTTCAAGGTCGCGGGCCAGGTGATCGTCGGGAGGCTGGCGGGCACTTGGATCTATGCGACCGGCTTCGAGCCGACTCGTCGGGTGACCCGGGCGTCATCGCCATCTCGACAATAGATGCGTCAGTTCGATCGGTGATCGATCCTGGTCCGCCGCCAACGGGGTCAGTGGGCCCGGTGGGGCGGAACATCCTCGTCTCAGGCACGGGGCTGACCGTGATCTCGAGCTTATGCACGCCGGCCTCATGCTCCGGCGGCAGTGTGATCGATGCTGTTTCGGCCAAGGTCATCGGCACGCTTCAGACGACCGATGGCCCGTCCGCACTCAATGACAATGTCGTGCTCGTACGCACTGGCGGCGATGTCACAACTGAGATGGCCTTGGTTGACATTCACACTGGCGCGGAGCAGTGGCGCGAGAAGAGCAACGATGGCTTCGGCTTTGCCTACGTGAGTGAGGCGGGTTCGGTTGTCGTAGGGCTATCGAGATCGGGCACAGCGCAATTAGCCAGCATCGACCAGCGTGGCGACGCACGGTACTCAGGACCGCTTCCAGGACACTCGCCCACGCTGTGGCCAGAGCTATCGACCGACATGCTGGCCACCATCGGTGAGGGTGGACCCTTCCCAGGCGATGTTGGCATCGATGGGGTGGTCCACGCCGGAGTGTTCGACC
Organism: uncultured Chloroflexia bacterium; assembly: GCA_963829295.1. Lineage (GTDB taxonomy): Bacteria > Chloroflexota > Limnocylindria > Limnocylindrales > CSP1-4 > CAIXZV01. The sequence continues at coordinate 560,754 of CAWHHU010000001.1, forward strand.
TCGACGCGTGGAGCCTCACCAGCGAGGCGATCCAGATCGGTCTCGGCGGATCACAGCCGTGATGAGGGAGGGGGAGAGCATGACACGATCTGCCATGTTCAGGACGTCCCTAGCAATCTGCTTTGCAGTGCTCATGTCGATCTTCCTTGCTGGGGTCGCCTTGGGCCGCAGTCCCATTCCGACTGGCACCAAGCGCAATTTCCACGGCAACAACCCGGTCACCTACCGACACGTCAACTCGCCCGGTTCATGGTTCAACTCCGCCGTCGACACGGCTCTTGAGACGAACTTCCATCAGAGCACGAGCAACAACAGCAAGGTCCCATCGCTCGATCACAACGGCTCAGGCACGGGACGTGTGAATTACAAGACGGCGTCATCGTCACCTTGCGGAACGGGCAACACCGCATGGCTTCAGTGTGCCGTAAACTCTAATGCCGATGAGAACTGGACGATCTACGTTCGGAATCTCTCGACGTCGGGGCCATCTGGGTGGACATGGTGGGATGAGACCAGTGGCTGCCAGGGCCACAGCAGTACCTGCTGGTATGTCAAGCGCGCCATCATCCACGAGGCTGGCCATGCCATGCTGGCATTCCCCGACATGTGTCTCGGTTCCGAGCCGTGTCGAGACGAGCTCGACACCGTCATGAACAGCAAGGATCCAGTCGTGGGAACGAGAGGAAGCACGCACTTTACCTATCGACGTTGTGACGAGGCAGGCGCTCAGCTTGATTGGGATCTCATAGACAAAAGCAGGGAAGTACGGGGACTGCTTCACCAGTGGTATAGCGAATGTTGGTGCGACTGGCCTGAAGACGAACCTCACGACTAAATCCTCGTCATATCTGGGATGCAACGGTTATGTTCTTACGGTGCACGGGCGCCTTGAGGTTAAGGATTACAGTTCGTACGGCCCCCTCGGTGGGAATCCTCTCGCTGGGCGGACCGTTTGGTTTGATCGCAACTCAACGAGCAAGTACACATCCACCGCGGCGACCACCAGCTCCGGGTCCAATTGGAGCAAGGGCTTCTCTGGATCGAGCGTCACCTACACCTACACGGCTCACTTCGACCACTCCAGCGCGGATGGGTTGTCGAGTTCCAATCAGCCGACATTCACGATCCAGTTTCACTCAGGCTGCATCCCGTGACGGCCGGCCCCGTCAGAGACTAAAGGGCGTCAAGCGACTTGTTGAAGGACCTGCGGCCTCGGTCGGCTGTGCGCGAACGATGGCTGGGCGGCAGCGACTCTCAAGCGCGAGCGACCTAGCCCCTCTATGCCTGCTTCCCGACCGCGCATTGAGACCGGCGAACCGCCATCTGCGTTGCTCGCGGCGACCGGTCGGGGTCGTCAGCCTCTGGACGAACCCGTCGCGGCCCGAGCCTGGCGCAGCGTCTCGGCCACGCCGCCGGTCCACGGCTGGCCGTGTCCGGGAAGCAGCCACGCGGCCTCGATCCCGTCCAGGCGGTCGAGCGATGCGAGGGCGGCCGCCGGGTCGAGCGTGAACGGCGCCAGCCGCGGGCCGTCGACGCCGGTGAGCACGTTGTGGGTCGTCAGCGCGTCGCCGACGAACAGCGCGTCGACAGCCGGAACGTGGATGGCGGCACTGCCCGGGGTATGACCGGGCAAATGGATCATGCGGGGCGCCCCGGGCACGTCCAGCGTCGCGACCTCGGCGCCCTGGGTTCGCAGCTCGGTGACCGGCGTGGTCCGCAGACCGCCCTTGCGGAGGCCGAACAGCATGAACGAGGCGAACGGGCGCACGCGGATGGGACCCCAGCCGCTGCTCGGCTTCTTGACGATGCCGCGGGCCCGGTCGGCGTCGAGCGCGTGGATGAACACGGGGATGCCCCGCTCGCGCCGGAGCCGCTCGGCGTAGCCCACGTGGTCCGTGTCGCCGTGCGTGAGCACCAGCGCCCGGACGTCATCGAGCGAGCGGCCCATGGCATCGAGCTCGCGCAGCAGGTCCCCGTGCTGGCCGGACATCCCGGCGTCGATGACGGTGACCTCACCGCCGTCATCGATGAGGTAGCTGTTGACGAGGCCGTTGCCGACGCGGTGAAGGGTGGGGGACAGTCGCATGATGGGGACCTTTCCTGATCGCTGAGGGGTTACGGATCAGCGCCCGAGACCGGCGGCCGTCGCGCGGCCGGTGACGGCGCGGTCGCCGAGGCGCGCCAGGAGACCGGCGTTGAGCACGACCAGGCCGCCGAGCCAGAGGCCTGCGGCCGGCTGTCCGGCGGTCGCGAGGGCGACGGCGGTGAACAGCAGCAGCACCGTGCCCACCAGGGAGCGCTGGGATTGGCCGAGCCGATTGGTTGCCCTGGGCGCCACCACCAGACCCCAGGTCGCGACGAGAACGACCGGCGCGCCCAACCCGAGCGCGGCCCCTTCGAGCGTGCCCGGCGAGGCAGCGAAGCCCCAGTAGCCCAGTGCGGCCACGCCGCCGAGCTCGAGGAGGAACCTGAGACCGAGGTTGAGGATTGTCATGATGCCTTCCCGTGTCGTACCATCGCCGTGTGATCACTACGATACGTAGCCTTCATCGCTATTGTCAATAGCCATCAACGAGGCCAGCAGATGCCGACCCCCGCCCGCACGTCGCTCGATGCCATCGTCGCGGCCGGTCGCACCGTCCTCGAGACCGAGGGTCTGCCCGGACTCACGATGCACCGGGTGGCCGCTGCCGTCGGGGTGCAACCGCCATCGCTCTACAGGCACGTCCGCAACCGCGCGGCGCTCGTCCGGCTGATCGCGGAGGCCGCGTTCGACGAGCTGGGACAGGCCCTCGAGCGGGCCGCGATCCACGGCGAGGCGCATGCCGATCTGCGCGCGATCGCCGTCGCCTTCCGCGCGTTCGCCCACGCTCAGCCGCAGGCGTACGGGCTGCTGTTCGGGCCGCTGCCCGAGGACTGGCGACTCGACCCCGCGGCCCCTCGGCGGTCACTGGACGTCCTGCTCCGGGTCGTCGGCGAGGCGGCCCCACCGGAGCAGGCCCTGGAGGCCGCCCGCACCATCACCGCGTGGGCACACGGTTTCGTCAGCATGGAGCTCGCCGGCGCGTTCCGATTGGGAGGCGATGTGGACGAGGCGTTCGCGTACGGGACCGAGCGAGTGGTGGCCGCGATCAGCGAACGAGGCTGATCGAGCGATCCTCCGCCGCCGCGGACCCGACCCGCCGCCCGCGCTCGCGCTTGGCCGCGGCCATCCCGCGGTCGGCCAGCCGGAGCGCTTCGTCCAGCCCACCGAGATCGCGGAGCATCCGGTACCCGACCGACGCCGAGACGCGGAGGGTGCCGACCTCATGCTCGATCGGCTCCTCGACCACCTCCATCACGCGGTCCACGATGGCCGTGGCCTCGGCATCGGTCTCCACCCCGGCCGCCAGCAGGACGAACTCGTCGCCATGGAGGTGAACCAGGAAGTCGTCCCGCCGCCTCGCCGCGGTGAGCCGCCGGGCCACGATCTTGAGCACGTCGTCGCCCACCGCGTGGTCGTAACTGTCGTTGACGGCCTTGAACCCGTCGAGATCGATGTAGAACACGCAGGCCCCCGACCGGCCCGACCGGCGCAGATCCGCCGCATTCTCGGTCAACGAGAGGCGGTTGGGCAGCAGCGTCAGCTGGTTATGGCGCAGGAGCCATCCCGCCCGGCCGCGATCCATCGAGGCGGTGGCGGCGGCGTCGGCGATGACCAGGCCGGCCGGGCTCCACCAGGCGATGGCCACGTAGGCGGCGGCGAAGATCCAGGCCATGGTGGACTCGGCGACCATCATGATCGTGATCGTCTGCCACGGGATGCCGATCGCCTCGGCCGGACGCCGGCCGGTCCGCGCCCAGACGGCGAGCACGGCGAGGGCCAGGTTCCCGGTGCAGAAGACGGTAGCGCCGGCCATGACCTCGAGGAAGTCTCCCAGCTCAGCCTCGCTGGGTGCCCAGCTGCGCAGGGCAAGGGTCAGGATGGCGCCCGCGGCAGCCGGAATGGCCAGGACCGCCCGGTTCGCGAGCACCGCGTACCAGGGGATCTCGCCACGCAGCTCGCGCAGCTCGATGCTGCCAAAGGCGGCGACCCAGACACCGGCCACCGGGCCGCCCAGAGCGAAGGCGGCGACCACGGGCGCGACGCCGAGGGTGATCGCGGTCCGGCCTTCCTCGGCCGTGCCGCGCGCCGACGTCGCGACGCCCACCAGGATCCACAGCCCGATCCCGAGCGCCCGCGGGTCGATGTTGCCGATCGTGAACGGCAGGGCGACGTCAGGCGAGACGGGAAACAGCGCGAGCGTCGCGACCATCACGACGAGGCCGATCGAGATGTACGACCAGACGATCAGCGCCACCCGCCCGGATGGCATGGGGATGCGTGCGAGCCTGCGCTCGAGGCGCACTCGGGTGCTGGTGCTTGCCCGGGTCCGCCCCGGATCGTTCAGGCGATCGGCCACGGGCCGCTCCGCCCCCGCTGGGTCGGCATGCTCTTCCACGCTCGCGAGTACGCCTGCAGACCGGCTGCGGGCGGTACCCAGGGATCGTCGGGTGTTCGGCCCGGGTCGGCCATAGGTCAGTAGTCACCCGTCGGTGGCGGCCATCCTCAGCTCTCGGCCGTCGGCGCTGCGGAACCCTGCGACGATCCGGTGCGCCAGGGCTCGGCTGTGGCTTCCGACGCCCGCGCTCGGCTCAGGTCCTCGGTCAGGATCGGCGCCAGCGCTCGCCCGAGGCCCGAACCGATCGACGCGTGTCGGCGGCCTCGGCCACCCGGATGGCCAGCTCCTGGTCCCAGGCCGCCTCGGCCAGGCTGCAGAACGAAGGACCGCCGTCGACGTACGAGGTCATCCGCTCGAGGCAGGTGGCCACGGCAATCTCGTCATCCGACAGGCGGGCCGGCACGAACGGGTTGCGATAGACCCACGTCTCGCCGAGCGTGATCCCGGCATGGTGGTAACCCTCGAGGTTGCCGTCCAGCCCCGTGTCGCGACGGGTCAGCTCGGCGTCCAGTGGCGTCGTCGCATCGGCCAGCCAGCGAACGCGGGTGTCGTGGATCTCCCCGCGTTCCCCGCGAAGCAGGACGCGGGGTGCGCGGATCCAGGAGAAGTACTGGTCGTCGGTGAAGTCGTGGACGCCGAGGCGGTCCCCGAAATCGAGCCAGGCGAGCATCTGCACGGACGGGACGACGCGTTCCCCGACCGGCGGGCCATGGCGATCCGGGCTCACGACGATGGGCGACGTGAACCGGCTGGCGGTGATCGTGACCGGCTCGAAGCCGACGTCGAGGTAGCGGCGGATGAGGTCCATGCCGTGGTAGTCGTGGGCGACCGAGACCTGGGCCTGGCTGACCGCCCCCAGCCTGCCGCTCGCCGCGACCGCGAGGCGGGCCGCGTGGAACGGCTGGAACCGGTACTGCTCAGCGACCTGGATGCGGGCATCGGACCGGGCCAGGTCCACCAGCTCGTCGAGCGCCGCGAGATCCCCGGCCGGCGGGGTTTCGGCGAGCACCGGGACACCGCGGTCCGCCAGCGTGCGCATCAGCCCGCCGCTGGCCTCCCGCGATACCGCCAGCACCACGAACCGCGGCTGTGCCGCCAGGAGCGCATCGAGGTCGGTGTGGACGGGAGCGTCGGTCAGGACGGTGCTCGTCCCGCGGCCGCGCGCATCGCGGACGAGCACGCCGGTCACGCGGAACCGGTCCGGCAGCGACGCTGCCACCCTGAGGAAGAACCCGGCGCGCCAGCCGGAACCGATGATCGCGAACGGGCTGGGGGTTGTCGTCATCGTCACCAGCGTACCGGCTGGTCCGGCGGCAGAATGATCCCTCAAGCGATGAAGCGGCAAGGAGGCTCGACATGGTGATCTGCATTCCGGTGACGCCCGATGGCGCGGTCGACCACAGCTGGGGCCGTGCCGGGCACGTCGCCGTGATGCGGGTCGAAGACGGTCGGATCGTGGCGTCCGAGGACCACGCCGTGGGCTGGGACGCGCTCCACGACGCCGGCAGCGAAGGTGGGCATCACGCGCGGATCGCGACCTTCCTCCGCGAGCAGGGGGTCGAGGTCGTGGTGTCGGGGCACATGGGCGAGCCGATGGCGCGCATGCTCGGCAGCATGGGGGTCGGGGTCCGTCTGGGCGCGGCAGGTGAGGCGCGCGCAGCGGCCCTCGAGGCGGCGCGGGCGGGCTGAAGCGCGACGTCCGCGGGCGGCTTGCCGGCCATTCGCGCCGGCCGTGCTCGGGGCCGGCGGCCAGGTCAGCTGACGAACCGCGTCGCCCCGTCGAGGTAGCGCACCCCGATCGGCCGTCCATCCCCCACGTAGATTCGCGACAACCGGGGCGACAGGGCGTCGAGGACCTCCCAGGAGATCGAGCCGCGAAGGGTTGCCAGGTCGTGGACGGTCATCGCGGGCGCGGTGCGGTCGAGCAGGACGATCTCGTCGGCTTCGTCGAAGCCCGGCACGTCCGTCACGTCCAGCGCGATCGCGTCGCTGCTCACGCGGCCGATCACGGGCACCCGCAGGCCGCGCACCAGTCCCCAGCTGCCACCCGCGTAGGCGCGAACCCACCCATCGGCGTACCCGAGCGCGACCGTCGCGATCAGCGACGGTCGGGTCGCGGTCCAGGCGCCCGCGTAGCCGACGCGGGCGCCTGGACCGATCAGCGTCAGGGTCGCGGCCCGGGCGCGCAGGCTGATGGCCGGCCGGAGCTCGCCCAGAACAGCGGCGATCTCCGCCGGGACCGTCAGCTCGGGCGGCAGCACTCCGTAGAAGGCCAGGCCCACGCGTACCAGGTCGAACGCGGGTGCCACTCCGCCCGCGACGCCACCGGTGGCGTTGAGGTGCCGCAGCCCCGGATCGATGCCCGCCGCGGCAAGCGCACCGAGGGCGGCCTCGAACCGGCTCACCTGGGCGGCGACCGATGCCGGATCCTCCGGTGAGGCAAGGTGCGACCAGGTGCCGGCGAGACGGCCCATGCCCGCGTCGAGCAGCCTCCGTGCAGCCACGGCGACCCCTTCGGGCGGGATGCCACCGCGGCTCATGCCCGTGTCGATGCCGAGGTGCACGCGTACAGGAGACCCGGCGCGGGCCGCCCGGCCAACGGCCGCGATGGACTGGTCGTCCGCTGCCACGAGCTCGACCCCGGCGTCGGTGGCCGCCGGGATCATCCCGTCCGGGATCGGATACAGGACCAGGATTCGCGCCTCGATGCCCGCATCGCGCAGCACGAGCGCCTCGTCGAGCGTTGCCACGGCCAGCAGGCTCGCCCCGCCGGCCACGGCTGCCCGGGCCGCCGCGACCATCCCGTGACCGTAGCCGTCAGCCTTCACCACGACGCCCAGCTCGCTGCCCGCGGGAAGCAGGCGCCGCAGCACGCGCGCATTGGCAGCCAGCGCCGACAGGTCGGTCTCGAGCCAGGACAGGCGAGGGAGCGGGGGCAGCCCGGCCGATGCAAGGCGGTCCTCGATCGATCTCCGTGTTCCGTCTCCTGGCTCGCCTGCTGGCTCGTCCCTCGGCTCGTCCCGCGGACCGGTCCCCTGGCTCATGGTTCGGATACCTCCCTGTGTGGCCGCCTGAAGGCTGGCCGATTGGTGGTGGTCAGGGGCATGGATTGATCATTGTCCAGGGTCCCTGACATGGCCCGGGGGATACGGGGCTCTCCCCTGGCACGAGGCTGGACAGACAAGGTTTACTATCGGGCAGACAAGGTTTACTATGCCGCCTCATCTGCCGCCTCATCGGAGGGGGCCCCAGGCGACCACGCGACCCCCGGCGCACCCCACCTCGACCCCGGAAGGAGGCAGTCTTGGCCACCGAACCCGCAGATGTCCTGATCATCGGCGCCGGCGCCACCGGAGGCGTGGTGGCCCTTCGGCTCGCCGAGGCCGGGTTTCGGGTCGTCTGCCTGGAGCAGGGTGACTGGCACGACCGATCGGAGTATCGAGGCGCCGAGCTCGACTGGGAGCTCACCATGCGCAAGCAGTGGGCGACGAGCCCCAACGTGCGCGCCCAGCCGCAGGACTACCCGATCGACGAGGCGGACGCGGAGATCTCGCCCCTCATGTACTCGGCAGTTGGCGGGTCGATGCTCATCTTCGCCGGGGCCTGGCCGCGGATGCTGCCCTCGGACTTCCGGGTGCGCTCGCTCGACGGCATCGCCGACGACTGGCCGCTGACGTACGACGAGCTGCGCCCGTACTACGACCGGACCGACCGCCAGTTCGGCGTGTCCGGGATGGGCGGCGATCCTGCCTATCCGGCGGGCGGCGAGGATCCGCCCCTGCCGCCGCTGCCGCTCGGGCCCGGCGGGCTCAAGGTCGCCCGCGCCCACACCCGGCTCGGCTGGCACTGGTGGCCGGAGCCGAACTCGATCCTCAGCGTCCCGTACGACGGGCGGCATCCGTGCGTCCAGCGCGGCACCTGCCAGCAGGGCTGCGGGGAGGGCGCCAAGGCATCGACCGATCTCACCCACTGGCCGAAGGCGATCGGGCTCGGTGCGCGCCTCGTTACCGGCGCCCGCGTTCGCCGGCTGGAGACCAATGACGCCGGGCTGGTCACGGGGGCCGTCTGGCGGGACCGGGAGGGCGCCGAGCATTTCGAGGCCGCCAGGGTGGTGGTGCTGGCCGCGAATGCGATCGGGACCGCGAGGTTGCTGCTGCTGTCCGCGTCGTCGGCGCATCCGGACGGCCTCGCCAACGCATCCGGGCTGGTCGGTAAGCGGCTGATGATGCACCCGTTTGCCAACGTCGGCGGGCTGTTCGACGAGGACCTCGAGAGCTGGCAGGGCCAGTTCGGCTGCTCGATCGAGTCGTTCGAGTTCTACGAGACCGACGAGCGTCGCGGCTTCGTCCGGGGCGCCAAGTGGGGCCTGGCACCGACGTTCGGCCCGATCAACGCGGCATTGCCCAGTCGGGCCGGGTCGCTGGTGTGGGGTCCCGAACATCACAGGCACGTTCGCGCCCACCTGGGCCGCGGCGCCAACTGGGGCCTGTTCGGTGAGGACCTGCCCACCGAGGCCAACCAGGTCACGCTGTCGTCCACGCTCACCGACACGTCCGGCATTCCCGCCCCGGAGATCCACTATCGGGTATCCGAGAATTCTCGCCGGCTGCTCGACTTCCACATCGAGAAGGCCTCGCAATCGCTGCTCGAGGCCGGCGCCTACACGGTGGAGGTCGACCGGCTCATGCGCTATTCGGGGTGGCATCTGCTTGGCACCGCACGCATGGGCGATGACCCGGCGACGTCCGTGGTGGATCGCTGGAACCGGGCGCACGACGTGCCAAACCTGTATGTCGCCGACGGCAGCTGCTTCGTCACCTCGGCGGGTGTCAACCCGACCTCCTCGATCGCCGCGCTCGCCCTGCGGGCGGCCGATCACATGGTCGAGACGCGCTTCAATCAGCAGGTGCCCTTGTGAGCGGCAGCGACGAAGCGAACCGCGCCGGCAGCCACCAGGCGAACCCCCCCGGCGCCACGGGCGTGGCTCCCGATCCGCTGGACACGCTCGATGCGGCCCGGCGGGCCGCGTTCACGGCCGTGGCCGGGCATCTGATCCCCGCCGCCTACGGCATGCCGTCGGCGGCCGACGTGGTCGGTGACGCCCGCCTCCGGTTCGTGCTCCGCGCGCGGCCCGATCTGGTCGAGCCGCTGCGCGCCGCCCTGCGAGCCGAGCTGGGTGGCGACCCGGCGGAGCGCCTGGCGGTCCTCGAGCACGACGAGCCCGACCACCATGCCGCGCTGCTGCTCGCGGTCGTGGGCGGTTACTACACCGACGCGGAGGTCCGCGAGCGACTTCACTATCCGGGCCAGGAGGCAAAGACGCTGTACTCGTGGAAGGTCCCGGACTTCATCGAGGAGGGCCTGACCGACCACGTGCTGGCCCGGGGACCGATCTGGCGGGACCCGGTGACGGGTCGCCGGGCCGGGCAGCCCTGACCGAGATCGACACACCTCTCGAAGCACGGCGACCGATCCCCACGGGGCGACCGATCGCGAGCGAGCCAACAGCAGGAGACAGCGATGACCGCACCCGCCGCAACCACCACGACCGGCTGGCTCGATCCGTTCCTGGCGGGCTGGCATCCCGGCACGGGCGAGCCCCATGAGGTCCGCGAGCCCGCCTCCGGCCGGCACCTGCTCACGCTCAACCAGTCGACCCCGGAGGACGTCGCGCGGGCCGCGGCTGCGGCCGCGGCAGCCCAGCCGGCGTGGGCGGCGATGAGCCACGTGGAGCGGGCCGCCATCCTCCGCCGGGCCGCCGACATCTACGAGGCCCACCGCGACGAGCTCGGCAGCTGGACGCAGCGGGAGACCGGCGCCATCCACGACAAGATGCACCACGAGCAGAACTTCACGATCGCTGAGCTGCTCAACGCCGCCACCATGCCCTCCCAGCCGTACGGATCGCTCGTCCCGTCGGTGGTGGCCGGCCGGCTGTCGATGGTCCGCCGGGTCCCGGCCGGCGTGATCGGGGCGATCACCCCCTGGAACTCACCGAGCGTGCTCGGGATGCGCGTCGTCGGCCCGGCGCTCGCGACCGGCAACGCCGTGATCCTCAAGCCCGACCCCCAGACGCCCGTGTGCGGCGGGGCGATGTTCGCGGCCGTGTTCCGGGAGGCCGGGCTGCCCGACGGCGTCCTCCAGATCGTCGTCGGCGGCGCGGAGACCGGTGAGGCGATCGTCACCGACCCCAACGTCAACCGGGTGTCGTTCACGGGCTCGACGGCGGCCGGCCGGCGGGTCGGAGCGCTTGCCGGCGAGCGACTCAAGAAGGTCTCGCTCGAGCTCGGCGGCAACAACGCGCTGGTCGTCCTCGACGACGCGGATCTGGACGCTGCCGCCTCGGCGGGGGCATACGCGGCGTTCCAGTTCCAGGGCCAGGTGTGCTTCGCGACCGGACGCCACATCGTCCACCGCAGCGTGGCCCCGGCCTATGTGGACGCGCTGGTGGAGAAGGCCGCCCGGCTGCGTCTCGGCGATCCCTACCGCGAGGAGGTGGACCTGGGGCCGATCGTCAACGAGAAGCAGCTGGCGCGCGTCGACGGGATCGTCCAGCGATCGGTCCAGGCTGGCGCCCGGCTGGCCGTCGGGGGCACGCACGAGGGCCTGTTCTACCGGCCGACTGTGCTCGCGGATGTGACCACCGATCTGCCGGTGTGGACCGAGGAGACCTTCGGGCCCGTGGCGCCGGTCGTGACCTTCGACACCGACGACGAGGCGCTGGCGCTGGCCAACGACAGTGCCTACGGGCTCGCGGGCGCCGTGTACTCGCGCTCGATCTCGCGCGGCCTCGCGCTCGCCCAGCGGATGCGCTCGGGGATGGTCCACGTCAACGACCAGACCGTCAACGACGAGGCGGTCATCCCGTTCGGTGGCATGGGCCTGTCGGGCAACGGCAGCCGGTTCGGCGGGGCCGCCAACTGGGACGAGTTCACCGAGTGGCAGTGGGTGACCGTCCGGGACGACCCGAAGTCGTTCCCGTTCCCGTACTGAGCCGCGACGTCGTGGCATCGATCACCGAGGTCGCCCGTCTCGCCGGCGTGTCGATCGCGACGGCCTCGCGGGTGATGTCCGAGGCGGACTATCCGGTCAGTGCAGCCGCCCGGGAGCGCGTGCTCGACGCGGCCCGCACCCTCGACTACGTCCCCAATGCGCTGGCGCGCGGGCTGCTCAAGAGCCAGACGCCGGTCGTTGGCGTGATCGTTCATGACATCACCGATCCCTATTTCTCCGAGGTGGTTCGGGGCGTCGAGGACGCAGCGTCGCCGGCGGGCTTCCTGGTCATCACCTGCAGCTCCGAGCGCGATGCCGAGCGCGAGCGCTCCTACGTTCGGCTGCTTCGGTCGCTCCGCGCAGCGGCGGTGATCTTCGCCGGCAGCGGCATCGACGACCCGGCGCTGAACGAGGAGATGGCGAAGCACGCGGCCGGCATGCAGTCGCACGGGGCGGCCATCGTCCACCTCTCGCCGCATGCCGCAGGTGAGCCCGACGTCGGGGTCGACAACCCGGGTGGCGTGGCGGCGATGATCGCGGCCCTGGTCGCGCTCGGTCACCGCCGGATCGCGTTCCTGGCCGGACCCAGGACCCTGTACGTCGCCCGCGACCGGCTCGCCGGATATCGGGCCGGTCTCACGCAGGCCGGGCTCGAGCTGGACGAGCGCCTGGTGATCCACACCGGCTTCAGCCGGGAGGGAGGCGCGCTGGGCATCGACACCCTGATGGCGGGCGGTGCCGCGTTCACCGCGGTCGCGTGCGCCAACGACCTGCTCGCGCTGGGCGCGCTGGATCGCCTGCGCGGGCTGGGCGTGGACGTGCCCGGCGAGGTCTCCGTCGCGGGGTTCGACGACATCGCGGTCGCATCGATGACCGCGCCCGGCCTGTCCACCGTCCACCTCCCACTGCGCGAGCTGGGCCGGCTCGGGTTCCTTCACGTGGACCGGATGCTCGCCGGTGCGGAGCCCTGGCACGAGACGCTGCCAACCGACGTGATCCTCCGGGAATCGACCGCGGTGCCGCGGGCCATGGCCGCGAGTCCGCCGCGGTCCCCGGCCCCGACCCCGTTGCCGCGCGTCACCGAGCCGGAGACGCCCGCGCTCGGGCCCGACGCGGAGGCCTCGGCGTGACGGTCCCGACGCCGCCCGCGAGCCAGGTCCGCGCGCCGGAGGTGCAGATCGTGGCGCGTTCCCTGGCCAAGTCGTATCGGACCGCGCGCGGCAGCCAGCAGGCCCTTGCCCTCGTGGACCTCGAGATCCCGCGCGGCCAGTTCATCTCGCTCCTGGGACCCTCGGGCTGCGGCAAGACGACGCTGCTCAAGATGATCGGCGGCCTGATCGAGCCGAGCGACGGCGACCTGTGGATCGACGGCCAGCCGGTCTCGGCGGCGGTCCGGGGGCGGAAGTTCGGCTTCGTGTTCCAGGACGCGACGCTGCTGCCGTGGCGCACCGTGCTCGACAATGCGACGCTGCTGCTCGATGTCACCGGCCAGGGCGGAGGGCGCGAGCGCGTCAGGGCGCTCCTGGACATGGTCGGCCTCGCCGGCTTCGAGCGCTACTACCCCGCGCAGCTGTCGGGCGGCATGAAGCAGCGGGTCGCGCTGGCACGCGCCCTCGCGCTCGAGCCGGTGATCCTGCTCATGGACGAGCCGTTCGCGGCGCTCGACGCGATCACCCGCGACCGGATGGGCGAGGAGCTGCTCAAGATCCTCGACGGGAGCCGAACGGTCGTGTTCGTCACCCACTCGATCGGCGAGGCGATCCTGCTTTCCGACCGCGTGGTGGTGATGTCCGCCCGGCCCGGCCGCGTGGTGGCCGACGTGACGATCGACCTGCCGCGGCCGCGCGATCCCGGCGTGCGCGGCAGCGCGGCGTTCGGCGCCTACGAGCAGCAGCTTCGGAGCCACATCGAGGTCGACGGGGACGGCGCCCATGGCTGAGCGCGCCGGGCGCCCGGGACCGGTCGTGACCCCGACCGTCGCCGCGAGCCGGGCGGTGCCCCTCCGCTCGCGCCGCAGCGTGCAGCGGGCCCTGCCGGCCGCGTTCGTGCTGCTCGTACTGCTGGCCTGGGAGATCGTCGCCAACCTGGGCAGCGTCCCCACCTACATCCTGCCCGCGCCCACGGCGATCGCCGAGCGGGTGGTCCGCTCATGGGGCACCCTGTGGGATGCGACGATCGTGACCACGTCCGAGGTGCTGATCGGGTTCGTCGTCGGGGTCGCGCTGGGGATCGGGCTCGCCATCCCGATCGCCTACTCGCGGATCGTCCGTAGCACCCTGTACCCCCTGATCGTGGCATCGCAGGCCGTGCCCAAGATCGCGATCGCGCCGCTGCTCGTGCTGTGGCTGGGCTTCGGCATCTGGCCCAAGATCGCGGTCACCACCCTGATGGTGTTCTTCCCGGTCACGGTCACCGCGGCCGAGGGTTTCTCGTCCGTGGATCGCAACCTGCTCGACCTGCTGCGGTCCGTGGACGCGTCACCGGCCCAGATCTTCCTGCGTGTCCGGTTCCCGCACGCGCTGCCCCACATCTTCAGCGGGCTCAAGGTGGGCATCACGCTGGCGGTCGTCGGCGCCGTGGTGGGGGAGTGGGTCGGCGCCGACAGCGGTCTCGGATACCTGCTCACGTACGCCAACACCCTGCTCGACTCGACGTTGCTGTTTGCGGCGTTGTTCCTGCTCATCGTGCTGGGGGTGATCCTGTTCGTGGCGGTGGACCTCGGGGAGCGGCTGCTGCTCCCGTGGCACCACGGCGACGAGATCGCCCTCGGCGGTTAGTCCCGGCAGAAGGAGGAGTTCGACCATGCCCCAGGAAAGCCCCATGCCCCAGGAAAGCCCCATGCACCAGCGTCCGCATCCCATGCACCAGCGTCCGCATCCCATGCACCAGCGTCCCCATCCCATGCACCTCATCGCAGCCCTCGCCGTGACGCTCGCGCTCGCCGCATGCAGCGGCAGCGCGACCAGCGCGCCGTCCCAGGCGGCTCCGACCACCGCGCCCGCCTCGGCCGCATCAATGGCACCCGGATCGATTGCGCCCAGCCCGACCGCCCCGGCCTCGCTGACCCAGGTGACCTTCCGCCTCAACTGGGTGATCGCAGGCAATCACGCCCCCTTCTTCTACGCCCAGCAGCAGGGCTACTGGAAGGACTGCGGTCTCGACGTCTCGTTGGCGGCCGGCAAGGGCTCGGGAGACACCGCGCAGCTGGTGGCAAACGGGTCGCAGGACTTCGGCCTCACCGACGCCGTGTCGATCGCCGCGGCGCGCACCAAGGGCCTGCCGGTGACCTCGCTGGGCGTGCTGTACCAGAGCAACCCCGCCTCGATCGTGTCCCCCAAGGACAAGGGCATCACCACCCTTGACGACGTCAAGGGCAAGACGTTCGGCGCCGTGCCGGGCGGCTCGCCGTACCTGCTGCTCAAGGCGCTGTTCAAGCAGCGCGGCATCGCCGACAGCGACTACCACGAGGTGACCGTCCCGGCGCCGGGCATCGCCCAGCTCAAGGCCGGCCAGGTTGACTTCATCACGTTCTTCGCCAACGAGGCCGCCAACGTCGATCCCAACCCGGCGGCCGACCTCAATGTGCTCCCGTTCAAGGACTACGGGCAGGACATCTACGGCCTCGCGATCGCGTCCAACGACAGCTTCATCTCAGCCCATCCGGACGAGGTCCGGTGCTTCGTCGCGGGCGTGCGGAAGGGCCTCCAGGAGGCGAAGGCGAACCCGGACGCCGCGCTCCAGGCGCTGTACGCCGCCGCACCCGAGACCAAGGACAAGGCGGACGCGATGCGCCAGCTGCTCGACGGCGTCTACGAGTACACGGGCTCGACCTACCTCGAGCAGAACGCCGACAAGTGGAACGCGACGCAGCAGGTGCTCGCCGACGCCGGGATCATCGACACCACGATCCAGGCGGACCAGTTCTTCACCAATGACTACCAGCAGTAGAGGGGGAGTGGCATGACCCTTGATCTCCGCGGGATCATCCCCGCCTGCATCGTCACCCTCGATGCCGACGGCCGCTTCGACGAGGCGGCCTACCGCCGGTACCTCCAGTGGCTGCTGCCACAGGGGCCGGTCGCGCTGGCGATCAACGCCGATACCGGCGAGGGACCACACCTGTGGCCCGACGAGCGCGAGCGCGTGCTGCGGGTCGCGGTCGAGGAGGCCGGCGACGTGCCGGTCGTGGCCGGCCTGTCCGCCCAGTTCACGGCGCAGGCCGTGGACGAGGCGAACCGCGCGAGGGATGCGGGCGCGTCCGCGTTGCTCGTGTTCCCGATCCCGGCCTACCAGGGAACCCCGCTCGATCCGGCCATCCCGGTCGCGTACCACGAGGCGATCGCCCGCGGCTGCGGCCTGCCGATGATCGCGTTCCAGCTTCAGCCGGCCCTGGGCGGCGTGATCTTCGCCGAGGAGACGCTGGCGCGGATCGCGGCCATCGACGCGGTGGTCGCGCTCAAGGAGGCGTCGTTCGACGCCCGCCTGTACCTCCAGACGCGCCGCATGATCGAGCGCCTCGAGCGCCCGATCGACCTGCTCACGGGCGACGACAACTTCGTGTACGAGTCGTTCGTGATGGGCGCCGAGGGCGCCCTGATCGGGTTCGGGACGCTGGCCACCGACCTCCAGGTCGAGATGGTCCGCCTCAGCCGGGAGGACCGCTGGGCCGAGGCCCGTGCGATCTGGGAGCGGATCCTGCCGCTCGAGGAGGTCGTGTACGGGGTGCCCGTGCGCGACTATCGCGCCCGGACCAAGGTCGCGCTCCGGGAGCTGGGCGTGATCGAGTCCACCGTCATGCGACCCCCGCTCGCGCCGGTCGCCGACGACGTCCGGGGCGCCGTCCGCGACGCCCTGGGCGCCGCCGGTCTGCTGCCCGCGGGGGTTGCCTGATGGGCGACCGGCTCTCGGGCCGCGTCGTGCTGGTCACCGGCAGCAGCCGGGGGATCGGCGCCGAGATCGCCGCCCGGGCCGCCTCGGAGGGCGCCCGGGTCGCGATCCACTACCACCGCTCGGCGGACGGCGCCGGGCGGACCCTCGATCGCGTCCGGGCCGCCGGCTCGGACGGTGCCACGTTCGCGGCCGACCTCGCCGACGGGGCGGCCGCGGAGGGGCTCGTCAACGAGGTGCTGGGCACGTTCGGGCAGCTGGACGGCCTGGTCAACAACGCGGGGCTGACCCAGGTGGGCCCGTTCCTTGAGATCGACCCGGCGACCTGGGACGCCGTGCTCGCCACCGATCTGTCAGCGGCGTTCCACACCGCGCGCGCCGCGCTGCCGACGATGCTCGCGCGCGGCTCGGGATCGATCGTCAACATCGCATCCCGGCTGGGTCAGATGGGGATCACCGAGACCGCCGCCTACAGCGCGGCCAAGGCCGGGCTGATCGGCCTGACCCGGTCGCTGGCCGTCGAGCTCGGCCCCCGCGGCATCCGGGTCAATGCCGTTGCACCGGGGATGATCGAGACCGAGATGGTGACCGACCTCGCCGCGAGCGACGAGGGCCGGCGACGGCTGGCGGGCATGCCCATCGGGCGCTTCGGGCGACCGGAGGAGGTGGCCGAGACCGTCGTATTCCTGCTGTCCGATGCGTCTTCGCTGTTCCTGGGCCAGACGCTCAACCCCAACGGCGGGGGGTACATGCCATGAGCAGCCGGGTGAGCGGCGGCGACGGAGGCGCGACGAGCAAGGTCATCCCCGTCCGCGATGCGGTCGGGCTCGTGCGCGACGGCGCGACGGTCGTCGTCGGCGGCTCCGGCGCCGGCCATGCGCTTCCGCAGCGGTTCATCGACGAGCTGGCCGCGGTCTTCGCGGAGACCGGCCACCCGCGCGACCTGACCACGGTCCGCGTGGTGGGCATCGGCGACTTCGCCGACCGTGGCTTCAGCCAGCTCGGGATGCCCGGCCTCCAGCGCCGGACGATCGGCAGCAACATCGGCAACGAGCCGCGGCTGGGCGCGCTGGTCGAGGCCAACGAGATCGAGGCCTACTCGTTCCCGCAGGGCGTGCTCTCGGAGCTGATGCGCGAGATCGCCGCCGGGCGCCCGGGCCTCGTGACCCACGTCGGCCTGGGCACGTACGTCGACCCGCGCCAGACCGGTGGCCGGCAGAACGCGCGCACCACCGAGGAGCTGGTCGAGCTCGTCACCCTGCGCGACCGGAAGTGGCTGCTGTTCCACGCGTTCCCGATCGATGTGGCAGTCATCCGCGGCACGACGGCCGATGAGGACGGCAACCTCACCATGGAGGGCGAGGCGGTCCAGGGCGAGATGCTGGCGATGGCCATGGCGGCCCGCAACAGCGGCGGGATCGTGATCGCGCAGGTGCGCCAGCTCGCTCGCCGCGGCAGCCTGCCGCTGCGCGACGTCAAGGTGCCCGCCGCGCTCGTCGACCACGTCTATCTCGATCCGGACCAGTGGCAGACGTACATCACCCGCGACTCGCCCTACTATGCGGGCGCGCTGCGCCGGCCGGTCACCGACGAGCCACCGCTGCCGCTCGACGTGCGCAAGCTGATCGCGCGTCGGTCGCTGCTCGAGTTCCCGCCCGGCGCGATCTGCAATCTGGGCTTCGGCATCAGCCAGCTCATCGGCCGGGTCGCCTGGGAGGAGGGCATCACCGACCAGCTGGTGCTGACGGTGGAGCAGGGGATCTTCGGCGGCGTCCCGGTCGCCGGCAACGAGGGCGGGGCCGGGTTCAACTACCAGGCGATGATCGACCAGCCATACATGTTCGACTTCTACGACGGCGGCGGGCTCGACATCGCGAGCCTCTCGTTCGCCGAGGTCGATGCCGAGGGCAACGTCAACGTCCACGCCTTCGAGGGCCGGGTACGGGGGCCGGGTGGCTTCCCCAACATCAGCGCCCGCACGCCGCGGATCAACTTCGTGGGCACGCTCACCGCGCAGGGCCTCCAGCTGGAGATCGACGCCGGCGTCCGCGTCATCCGCGAGGGCAGCCTGCGCAAGTTCGTGCCCCGCGTGCGCGAGATCTCGTTCAACGGCCCGCTGGCCCGCGAGCGGGGTCAGCAGGTGCGGTTCATCACCGATCGCGCGGTGTTCGAGCTCGGCGATGACGGCCTGGAGCTGATCGAGGTCGCTCCGGGGATCGACGTGGAGGGCGACGTGCTGGCTCAGATGGGCTTCCGCCCGCGTGTCGCGGAGGCGCTGCGGACGATGGATCCCCGGCTGTACGCGACGGGACCGATGGGCCTGGCCGCCGACTTCGCCGCCCACGCGGGGACGGGCCGGTGACCGAGCCGCTGATCGACCTCCGGCTCGGGCGCGTCGCTCGCCTGGAGCTGGTGAACCCGCCCCTCAACCTGATCACGCGCGAGCTGCTGTTGGCGCTCGACGACGCCATGTCCGAGCTCGAGGCCGCGCAGCCCGGCGAGGTGCGCGCCGTGGTCGTGAGCGGCCGCGGCGAGCGCGCCTTCTCGGCCGGCTCGCACATCGGCGAGTTCGAGGCGCAGCGGGGTAGCGAGGCGCGACCGCGGCTCGCGTTCGAGGAACACATCGTGGCGCGCCTGGCCACGCTGCCGATGCCGACCGTCGCGGCGATCGAGGGCAACGCCCTGGGCGGCGGCCTCGAGCTGGCGCTGGCCTGCGACCTGCGCGTCGCGTCCGAGCACGCGAAGCTCGGCCTGCCCGAGGTGCGGCTGGCCGTCATCCCAGGCGCGGGCGGGACCCAGCGGCTGCCGCGGATCGTCGGCGTCGGACGAGCGAAGGAGCTCATCCTGACCGGACGCATCCTCGACGCCGCCGAGGCGGAGCACATCGGCCTCGTCAACCGTGTCGTGCCGGCGGGCGAGGCGCTCGCCGCCGCGGTCGCGATCGGCGAGGAGATCGCGCGGCGCGGCCCGCTGGCCGTCCGCGAGGCCAAGCAGCTCATCGATGCCGCACCCGATGTGTCGATCGACGCCGGCCTGGCCGCGGAGCTGGACGCGTCCGAGCGGATCTTCGCCACCGAGGACGGAGCCGAGGGCGCGACCGCGTTCCTCGCCAAGCGAGAGCCCGAGTATCGCGGCCGATGAGACCGCCGCACACAAAGGAGCCTGCCCGATGAGCAACGTTGGCCAATTCGGCGTCTTCCTGCCGTCCTACATCTGGGAGGGCGACGGCGCCGAACGCGCCCAGGGAATCAAGTCCTTCGCGCGCGAGGTCGAGGAGCTGGGCTTCGACTCCCTGTTCATCACGGACCACCTGCTCGCGGCCCGTCGCTTCTACTCCGTGAACTGGTTGGAGCCGCTGACGAGCCTCGCGGTCGCGGCCGGCGTGACCGAGCGCGTGCGCCTCGGGACGTCGATCCTGATCATGCCGCTGCGCAACCCGGTGCTGCTGGCCAAGGAGCTGGCGACGCTCCAGTTCCTGTCCGACAACCGGGTGATCCTGGGCGCGGGCGTCGGCTGGAACGAGGTCGAATACGAGGCTGTCGGCGTCCACAAGACGGAGCGCGGCAAGCGCACCGACGAGATGCTGGACATCATGATCCCGCTGCTCGAGGGCGAGACCGTGACCTACCACGGCCGCTACTACTCGGTCGACGACGTGTGGATCGAGCCCCGGACGGCCCAGCGACCCGAGATCTGGGTCGGTGGCGGATCGCAGCTGGCCGATCCCAAGTCGCCCGATCTGCCCCGCTTCGTCGAGTCGGTGAAGGCACGGACGATTCGCACGGACGGCTGGATCCCGCGGCCGACGTGCCCGCCCGACGACATCGCGCGCGACTGGGCCGAGCTCCGGACCTACTACACCGACCACGGCCGGAGCCCGGACGAGTGCGTCGTCGCGCACGAGAACTTCCTCCACCTGGTGCTGACCAGCGACCCGGCCAAGGCCCGCGAGGAGCAGCACCGCGCGTTTCTCAAGGTCATGAGCACCGAGCGCGGCGAGCACTACCTGGAGTCCGTCTACCTGTTCGGCACGCCCGACGAGATCGTGGCCAGGCTCCAGGCACGGATCGACGCCGGCGTCGAGTACTTCATGCTCCACACCATGACGCCCGACCCGGCGCAGCTTCGCCACTGGGTGGACGAGCTCATCCCGGCGCTCACGTTCCCGCCCACCGCGGGGCCGGTCCGGCGGGTCGTGCCGGTCGCCCAGTGAGCCGCCGATGACCCGCCGGGTGGGCCTGCTCGGCAAGCCCCTCCGGCGGCGCCACTCGCAGGTGATGCACGACGCCGCCTTCGCGGCCGCGGGCATCGACGCCCGGTACCTGCTGCTCGAGCTCGAGGCCGAGGCGGTCGAGGCGGCCGTGCACGAGGCCCGCGGGCCGGACTGGCTGGGCCTCGGGGTGACCGCGCCCTACAAGCGCGTGGTCGCCGACCTGTGCGACGCCGTGGACCCGGACGCCGCGGCGATCGGCGCCGTCAACAACGTCGAGCGCACGATGGACGGGCGCCTGGTCGGGTTCAACTCCGATGCGCCGGGCTTCCGGGCGGGGGTGGAGCTCGCGATGGGCCACTCGCTCGAGGGCGTCGAGGTGGTGGTCGCCGGTGCCGGCGGTGCGGCGCACGCGGTCGTGTTCGCCTGCCTTACCGGCGGGGCGAGGCGGGTGATGATCGGAAACCGCACCCGGTCGTCGGCCGAGGCGCTGGCCGGCCGGTTCGAGGGCACCGGCCCCGGTGCGGTGACAGCGACGGCGCTCGACGACCCGATGTTCGGCGCCGCGCTGGCGACGGCGGACCTGGCGGTCAACGCGACCACCGTGGGCATGGTCGACTCCGGGTCCACGATCCCCGTGGACGCGCTGCCGGCTGCGGCCACCGTGTTCGACCTCGTCTACGTACCGTCCGAGACAGCGCTGCTGCGGGCGGCCCGGGCTCGCGGGCTGCGCGCCGCCAACGGCTCGGAGATGCTGATCGCGCAGG
Organism: uncultured Chloroflexia bacterium; assembly: GCA_963829295.1. Classification (GTDB taxonomy): domain Bacteria; phylum Chloroflexota; class Limnocylindria; order Limnocylindrales; family CSP1-4; genus CAIXZV01. The sequence continues at coordinate 582,092 of CAWHHU010000001.1, forward strand.
CGGCGATCGCGTTCGAGCGATGGACGGGGATCGGGGGCATGGCCGGCGTCATGCGTGGCGCGGTGGCGCCGCTGCTCGCCGATCCGGCCGCCGGGGCCTGACGACGCGATGCGCTACGCGACGCTGATCGACGCCACCGGACCGGTGGTGGCGATCGTGGATGGCGAGCGGGTATTCCCGACGGACCGCCGGCTCATGCTGCGGGAGATCGCCGCCGGTGCCAGTGCGGGTGGCGCCCGCGGGACGGGCGTGCCGCTTGCGACCGCGAGGCTCGGTCCGGCCGTCCCGGACCCCGGGGCGATCTACACGGTGGGTGAGAACTACCGCTCGCCCGGTGAGCGTCCCGGCAGCCGGCCGCCCCGCCCCCTGATCTACGGCAAGGCGGCGAGCGCGGTCGGCGCACCCGGTGCATCGCTCGGCTGGGACCGCACGCTCACGGCCAACGTCGACGCCGAGTGTGAGCTCGGTGTCGTGATCGGCAGGCCCGCGATCGGTGTGCCGCCCGGGACGGCGCTCGACCACGTCTTCGGCTACACGATCGTCAACGACGTGTCGTCGCGCGATCCATGGCTCGACGGCGACCAGTGGCTGCTGGGGAAGTCGCTGCCCGGTTTCTGCCCCGTCGGCCCGTGGATCGTCACCGCCGACGAGCTCGACCCTGCCGACCTCCGGCTGGGTTGCACGATCAATGGCGAGCCAACCCAGGACGGCCGGACCAGCGACATGCGGTTCTCGGTCCCGGAGATCGTCTCGTTCCTCAGCCGCCACCTGGCGCTCAGGCCAGGGGACCTGATCGCGACCGGCACGCCGGCCAGGCTCGCGACGCCGCCCGGCCCGGACCGTCATCTCGAGCCGGGTGATGCGGTGACGGCCTGGATCGAGGGAATCGGGGAACTCACAACGATCATCGGCTGACGCGAGGAGAAGGAGAGCGATCGTGAAGCCACCGACGGTGTTCCTGGGGGAGATGACCACGCTCGAGGTCGAGGCGTTCCTCGCCCAGCATCGGACCATCATCGTGCCCATCGGCTCCACAGAGCAGCACGGGCCGCATGCGCCGCTGGCCACCGACGCCCTGATCCCGACCGAGATCGCCCGGCGCGTCGCGCCCCGGATCGGCGCCCTCGTGGCCCCGGCCGTCAACTACGGGCTCTCGTACCCGCACACCGGGTTCACCGGCGTCGTCCAGGTCCGGATCCCGACGTTCATGACCCTGATCGAGGACCTGTGCGCCTCGCTCGCGATCGCCGGCTTCACCCGGATCGTGTTCCTCAACGGTCACTACGACAACACCTATGCGATCGCCTACGCCTGCGCCAACGTCGCGCCCGGGCTGCCCGAGGGCGTGCGCGCGTTTCCGCTCAACTACTGGGATGGCATGACCCCGGCCGAGGCCGCCGAGTTCTTCGATCCGTCCAACGGGCTGCACGCCAACAAGGGCGAGACGGCCGCTGTGCTCGCGATCAACCCCGACCTCGTGGACATGGACAAGGCGAACGTCGAGTTCCCGCCGTTCCCCGACGTCACCAACGCGGCCGCGGTGCACACCGCGTTCTTCTTCTCGGCACCGGGCTCCGTCCACCGGGCGACCCACAGCGGCACCTGGGGCGATGCGCGCGAGGCGACGCCCGAGTTCGGTGAGCGCTACCTCGAGGTCGTGACCGAGGCAACGATCCGGCTGCTCGACGACGTCGAGCGGACGTTCGAGGCGATGCCACCGCGCTGAGTGGCGCGGTCGGCTGACGGACGGCACCGCTGGACGGTCCGCGACACGAGCCCTCGCGGCGGCTATGGTCAGGAGATGCAGGTGCAGGATCAGGTGGTCGCGACCGGGCCGATGGCCTTCCTGTTCACCGATATCGCCGGCAGCACGCGCCTGTGGGAGGCGATGCCCGAGGCGATGGGTCGTGCCCTGGTGCGCCATGACACCATCCTGCGTGAGGCGATCGCCACCGCCGGTGGCGAGATCGTCAAGACAACCGGCGACGGGCTGATGGCGGTCTTCCCGAGCGTGCAAGCAGGCGTCGCGGCGTGCATCGAGGCGCAGCGGGCGCTGGCTGCGGAGCCATGGGGCGACACCGGACCGCTGCGCGTCCGGATGGGCCTCCATGCGGGCGAGGCGGAGCGGCGCGCCAACGACTACTTCGGGCCCACGGTCAACCGCACGGCCCGGCTGATGGCAGCCGGTCACGGCGGCCAGGTGCTGCTCTCGGCGGCGGCCGCGGCCCTGGCCGGCGATCGCCTGCCAGGTGGCGCCGGCCTGCGTGACCTCGGCGAGTACCGGCTCAAGGACCTGGGCCGTCCGGAGCGGGTGTTCCAGCTCCTGCACGGGGCGCTGGAGGAGGTGTTTCCGCCGCTCGTGACGCTCGACCATGCGGCGGGCGGCCTGCCCATCCAGGCGGCACGGTTCATCGGCCGGACCAGCGAGCTGGCAGGGGTGGGGCGGCAGATCGCGGACCCTGCCGTCCGGCTGATGACCCTCACCGGTCCCGGAGGCAGCGGCAAGACCGCACTCGCGATCCAGGCCGCAGGCGAGGCGGCGGCCCGGTTCCGCGACGGCGTCTCGTTCGTGGACCTGTCGGCGGCGGCCGATACGGAGGCCGTGCTGATCGCCCTCGCCCGGGTCATCGGGGTTGGGGAGTCTCCCGGCCGGTTGCTGCTCGAGGACGTCACCGACCGGCTGCGCGACCGGCAGGTGCTGCTGGTGCTCGACAACTTCGAGCAGGTGACCGCGGCCGCGGGGATCACCACGGACCTGATCGCCGGGTGCGCGGAGCTCAAGCTGCTGGTCACCAGCCGCGAGCCGCTGCACGTCCGCCCCGAGCACATCTACCCGGTGCCGCCGATGGGCGTGCCGCCGTCCGCGCGGCGGCAGGCCTCGGCCGAGCAGCTCCAGTCGTTCGAGGCCGTCCAGCTCCTCGTCGACCGCGCGCGCGCCGTCCGCCCGGATTTCGAGCTGACCGACGACAACGCGTCCGCGGTCGCCGACATCTGCCGCCGGCTCGACGGGCTGCCGCTGGCGATCGAGCTGGCGGCTGCTCGCCTCCGGCTGTTCTCACCCGAAGGGCTCCGCGATCGGCTGGGCAGCCGCCTCGACCTGCTTCGCAGTTCGGCTCGGGACCTGCCCGAGCGGCAGCACACGCTTCGGGCGACCATCGACTGGAGCTACCGGCTGCTCGAGCCCGCTGAGCAGCGCCTGTTCGAGACCCTTGCCGTATTCGAGGACGCCGACCTGTCGGCCGTCGAGGCCGTGGCTGGGAACGGCGCGGACGGCGCGATCGACGTCGTCGAGGCGCTCGCCTCGCTGCTGGAGAAGAGCCTCGTCCGCCAGGTCGATGCGGGCCACGGCGAGCCGCGGCTGCTCATGCTCCAGACGATCCGCGACCACGCGACCGAACGGCTCGACGATCGGCCCGACGGCTCGCGCGTCCGCCGGGACCACGCGGTCTACTACGCGGAGCTCGCCGAGCGGCTCCTTCGGCAGCTGGGCGGCCCGCAGCGGGACCAGGTCGTCGACGCGCTCGCCCACGACGCCGGGAACCTCCGGATCGCCTGGCGCTACTGGATCGCCGAGCAGGATCTTGCGCAGCTGACCCGTCTCGCGGACAGCCTGCTGATCCTCAACGAGGCCCGGGGCTGGTATCGCGACACGGTCGAGCTGACCACGGGACTGCTGGCCGTCCTCGCCGGGACGACCCCCACGCCGGAGCTTGCCGGCAAGGAGTTTGCGCTGCGGATGAGCCTCGCCCGGGCGCTCATGGCGACCCGCGGCTTCACGCCCGAGGTGGAGCAGGCCCTCACGCACGCGCTCGAGCGGATGGAGACCGCAGGACGTCCACCAGGAGTTCTCGGTGCTGCGCGGCCTGGCCAACCTGCACGTCCTGCGAGCCGAGTTCGCGAAGGGCCTCGAGCTTGGCGACCGGATCCTCACGATCGCGCATGCCGAAGGCGACGTCAACATGCAGATCGACGGCCAGCTCGTGCTCGCGACGGCCCTCGTCTTCACCGGGCGGCTGCGGGATGGCCTGGCACGCCTCGAGGAGGCCATCGGGCTGTTCGACTCGAGCCCGCCGCGCGCCGTGGGGGTGCGACTCGGCAACGAGCCGCGGGTCGCCTGCCTGACCACGTCCGCGTTCAGCCTGTGGCTGCTCGGCTTTCCTGATCGCGCGGTCGAGCGCGCCGACGCGGGGATCGCGCTCGCGCGCCGGCTCGACCATCCGTGGACCCGGGCCTACGCGCAGTTCCATTCGGGCCTGCTCCACCTCTGGCGCCGGGAGGAGTCGATCGTGCGCGAGCGGGCCCTCCAGCTGCTCGAGCTCGCCGACGAGTACGACTTCCGTATCTGGTCCGCCATCGGCTCGTGCCTGCTCGGGGCGGCCCTCACCGGTCTCGGGCAGGCAGCGTCCGGACTGGCCTCGGTGCGCGAGGGGATGTCCGCCTACCAGGGCCTGGTCGCCCCGCCCGTGTTCTGGCCGATGCTGCTGTTCGTCCAGGCCGGGGCGAGCGGTCGAGCGGGCGTGGCAGCCGAGGGCCTGGCGCCCATCCGGACCGCGATCCAGCTGATGGGTGGCTCGGCCTCGCCGGGCGTCCTGGTGCCCGAGCTGCTCCTGCTTCAGGGCGACCTGCAGGCAGTCGTCGCGGGTGCGGGGTCCGCCACCGCGGTCGATTCGTACGCGACGGCCCTGGCCTCGGCCCGGCGCCTCGAGACGCGGATGTCCGAGCTCCGCGCCCTGACGCGTCTCTCCCGCACGGCTCCGGCCGCCCAGCGGGCGGCATGGTCGGCCGAGCTGGCGACGGTCGCTGGGACGTTCACCGAGGGTGCGTCCACGAAGGACCTGGTCGAGGCGCACGAGGCGCTGGCGGCAGGCTGAGTCTCCAGGCGCACCGGCGACCCGCTGACTGGCCGGCGCGCCGACGCGTCGATCGCCCCGGCCCGGCCTCGATCGGCCGGCTCTCGATCGGCCGGCCCTCGATCGTCCGGCCCTCGATCGCTCAGGCCGTGCGCTCTCAGGCCGGATCGCTCCGGTCGGTGTGCTCAGGCCGGTCCGCTCTGGTCCAGCCCCAGCCTGACGGCCACCGCGGCAGCCTCGGTTCGGGACCCGACGCCGAGCTTGCCCAGGATGTTCGAGACATGGACGCCGGCCGTGCTGTCGCTGATGAACAGCGTCTGGGCGATGCGCCGATTCGTGTACCCCAGGGCGACGAGCGCCAGGACCTCGCGCTCGCGGGCCGTCAGGCCGAACGGGTCGGACCGCGCTGGCGCCGCGCCATTCGCATCCGGGCCGCCGGCGTCCGTGCCCCGGGCGCCGCCCGGGTCGGGTGCCGCAAGGTCGACCCGCAACCGTCGGCCGAGGTTCTCGATCCGGGCAGCCAGCGGCCGGGCGCCGATCCGGGCCGCGATGGCGTGCGCCTGGCGCAGCGGCTCGGCGGCCGTCCTGAGCTCTCCCTGGCGGGCCCTGGCCTCAGCAGCCCGCCACAGCGCGTACGCCTCCAGGAACGGCGCCCGGCGAGCGACGAGGATCTGCCGAACGGCCAGCCATTGCGCGGGATCGTCGTCACCCGTTGCCCGCGCGAGCTCCGCCTCGCAGATCGCCATCCGCCATCCCAGCTCGCGCTCGGCGAGCACGTCCGGGTCGACCAGTCGCGCGGTCTGCGCGCGGTAGCGCTCGATGATGTCGCGCTCCGCCTCCACGGCACGCTCGACGCCGACGGGATCTCGAGCTGCCCGCGCCACCGCGGCCAGGTCCGCCGCGGCCTGGACCGCCGGCAGGGCCAGCTGGCCCAGCAGGATCGCGTCGTCGACATCGACCAGGCGATCGAACCCCTCGCGGGCGATCGCCAGGGCGCTCGCCGGATCGTCCTCCCATAACGCGATCTCGGTTCGGAACGTGTACAGGTCGATCACGTACTGGGCGTCCTCCACCTGGGTCGCCTCGGACTCGGCGATCTCGAGGTGGTGGCGGGCGGACGCAAGGTCTCCGGTGCGCACGCCCAGTCGGGCGAGCGTCGCGTGGAGATGAAACGTGCTGACACCCGGCAGGACGTGGCTGACATGCGGCTCGAGCAGCTCGGACGCCTCCCGATAGCGCCCGAGCTCGACGAGCATGGCCGCGGCATTGGCGGCAAGGAAGATCCCGAACCCGAACTCACGACCGTAGGGTCGGATCGCCGTGGCGCCCGCGAGCGAGATGTCCAGCGCCTCCTCCACCAAGCCGCCCATCTCGAGCACGGCACCCAGGTTCGCGTGGCAGCGGGCGACCTCGGTCAGGTCGCCGGTCGTGGTCGCGAGTGCCAGCGACCGCCGCAACAGCTCGATCCCGGCACCGATGTTGCCCAACGCGGCCCGATCCACCCCCAGCACGTCGAGCGCGCGCGCCTCGATGACTGGCGCATCCACGATCCGGGCATGCTCGATGGCACGTTCGGCCCACGGCACCGAGTCGCCGGAGCGACCGGCCAGCATCAGGTTGGCGGCAAGGCCGGCGAGCACCCGCGCATGGTCGGTCGACGGAGGGGCTCCCTCAAACAGCGCCACGGCCTCCTCGAGCAACCGGATCGACGTCGCCGTGTCGCCGGCGAGCCAGGCGGCGATCCCGAGCCGTTCCCTCGCCCGCGCCCGCCGCTCCCTGTCGGCCGCGGGGCCAGCCCCCGCAGAGCCAACCGCCGCGTCGACCAGCCCGATCGCACGATGAGCCAGGGCGACCGCTCGCGACCCGTCGCCGACCACCGTCGCCGCCTCGGAGGCCGCATCGCACAGGTCACCCAGATCCCGGTCGTCCGGTCGCTCGGCCGCCGGCGCCAGGTCCCACAGCCCGATCGCGTGCTCGTACTGGCGACCCGATTCCGCGAACGCGTACACCGCCCGTGAGGCATCGCCGGCCGCGATGGCGGCGCGGAGCGCGCGGCCGGGTTCACGGGCCGCCCTCCAGTGATGGGCGAGCTCGGCGAGCCGGCTTGCCCCGGCAGCCCCGCCACCCGCCGGGAGAACCTCGATGGCGCGCGCGTAGGCCGCATGGATGGCGTGCCGCTCCGCCGGCAGCAGCTGGTCGTAGGCGGCCTCCTGGACGAGGGCATGCCGGAACCGATATCGCTCCGTGGTCTGGTCGGTGTCGACCGTCAGCAGCTGGGCATCGACGGCCTCGTGAAGCGCACCGGCCATGTCAGCCGCAGCCAGCCCGCACACGTCGGCCAGGACGTCGTGGTCGACCTGGCGCCCGGCGACCGCGGCGATCTCGATGAGCCGCCTCGCTTGCTCTGAACGGCCCGCAAGCCGCACGAGCAGGACGTCGCGCAGCGTCTCCGGCAGCCCCTGGCGCCCACCGCCGGACTCCGCCGCGGCGGCGGCCAGCTCCTCGGCGAAGAAGGCGTTTCCGTCGGAGCGGCGAGCGATCGAGTCGATCAGGTCGGCCGCCGGTGTTGCCCCGGAGATTGCGGTCAGCAGCTGCACCAGGTCACCACGCCCGAACCTCGCGAGGTCGATTCGCCCTACGTGCGGCTGGCGCCCGACCTCGGCCAGCCAGGATGCCAGCGGGTGGCGCGCCCCGACCTCGTCGGCACGGAAGGTTCCGACCACGAGCAGGTGCTCGTCGCGCATGTTGCGTGCGAGGAAGGCCAGCAGGTCCCGGGTGGAGCGATCCGCCCAGTTGAGATCCTCGATGGCCAGCATGACCGGGGTCTCCTCACCCAGCCGGCGGAGCAGGTGGAGGACACCTTCGAAGATTCGGACTCTGAGCCAGTCTGCGGGGCCCGGCGGATTGGGCGCCGCATCGGCGACACCTGCGAGCTCCGGCACCAGGATCGCGAGATCCGGCAGGGTGACACCGGCCGCGTCCGCGATGCGGCTGACGTCGACGTTGCGAGCGAGGCTGCGGAGCGCCTCCACCAGCGGGCCGAACGGGAGACCGTCGTCGCCGAGCGCGACCGAACCCCCTTCGAGCACCAGCCAGCCGTCATTGCCCAGCCGGGACGCCGCCTCTGCAACGAGACGGCTCTTGCCGATGCCGGCCTCGCCCGACACGAGGACCAGCGAGGCGCGACCGGACGCAGCCGCTTCGGCCGACGAAAGGAGCGAGCTGAGCTCTTGCGATCGGCCGACGAAACGTGGGCTGGACAGGCGCCCGGTCACGACGACGATGATAGGCCCAGCCCGCGCTCCCCAAGACGGACAGGCCCTGCCCGCGCTCCCCAAGACGCGAGCAGGGCCTCTGGAAGAGGCGTGGCGAGCGAGCCCTGCGCTAGATGCCCGGGGCAGCGCGCCGGTTCGAGGTGGGTTCCGGGCGGGCCGGGTGCACTCGCGTGATCGCGGCGCCGGCCCGCCGCAGGGCGCCCACGCACAGGTTGATGCCGCCCCTGGCGAGACCGGGTGATGGCTTGCGGCCGGCCCGGGCGGCCCGCTCGAGGGCCCGCTGGGCCATGGCCCGCTCGCGGTCCTGCTCGTTCATCCTGATGTACATGTCCGGATCCCGGTACAGCATGTGTGGCCTCCTGCGCGGTGGCCCTCGATGTCCGAGGACGCAACCCGCACGCTACGGCCCGATCCCGCCCGCGGACATCGAGCATTCACCCGATCCTGCCCACCGTGGAGTCTTTATTCGGCGAGCACGTGGGAGCAGGCGGAGCTCGCGCGCGCATCGGACCCTTTAGCCGGGTACGACGAGCAGCCCGGACCGACGAGCGTCCCGGGCACGACGAGCGTCCCGGGCACGACGAGCAGCCCGGCTCTGCGCCCTGACGGCGGCGTTCTGGGGCTTTGGCCGTAGACTCGGAGTGCGTGGGCTCGGGGTGGCGCGTGACGAGCTCAGCTGCGATCGACCACTCGGGCCAGGAAGGGGCGATGTGATCCAGCCGGGAGGCCAGACCTCGGACGCGGTGACCATCTGCCTGCCGGACGTTCCCGAGCGGCGCGTCATGGGCGAGCTGCCGGCCGGCGTCGAGCTGCGCCTCGCGCCCGAGTCGGGGGCCGTCCCCGACCTCACCCAGGTCGACCTCGTCGTTCCGACGCGCTGGATGCGGGAGGCCCTGTTCGAGGCGCTGGCCGCATCGGGCCGCCTGCGCCTGATCCAGACGCTGAGCGCCGGGGTCGACTGGCTCGTCGGCCACGTGCCGGCCAAGGTCACGGTGTGCAACGCCCGGGGCGTCTACGACGGACCGCTCGCCGAATGGGTCGTGGGCGTGATCCTGGCCCACCAGCGCGGGCTCGCTCGCGCCCGGGACGCGCAGGCGAAGGGGGAGTGGACGGACTTCGACCCCGACGAGCTGGCCGGGCATCGTGTCGTGATCCTCGGCTTCGGCTCAATCGGCGGGGCCGTGGCCGCGCGCCTGGCGCCCTTCGACGTGGAGATCGTCGGCGTGGCTCGGACCGCCCGCGAGGGTGTCATGGGCCTCGAGAGCCTCGATGACGTCCTGCCCCGGGCTGACATCCTGGTCGACCTGCTGCCGCTCACGAGCGAGACCCGGGGCTTTCTCGATCGCCGGCGGCTCGCGCTCCTCCCGGACGGGGCGCTGGTCGTGAACGCCGGTCGCGGCGCGACGGTGGACACGCAGGCCCTGGTGCGCGAGCTCGAGCCGGGCCGGCTGCGCGCGGCCCTCGACGTCACTGACCCCGAGCCCCTGCCCGAGGAGCACCCCTTGTGGTTCCTGCCGAACGCGCTGATCACCCCGCATGTCGCCGGCAACTCGCCCGAGGCCACGGTGCGGGCCTTCGAGCTCGCCGGCGACCAGATCCGGCGGTTCGCTGCCGGGCAGCCGCTGCGCAACCAGGTTCCCCGCTACGCGCTCGCCTCAGCCGGACTGACCCTCGGCCTGGAATCGGGCGCGGAGGAGCGCGCACGGACCGGTCGCTATGGAGGATCCCGATGACCGAGCATCGCGCCGACGACACGCCAACCGACGCGCCCCCCCGCAACGATCCGCTACCTGAGCCGGGCCGACGTCGAGCGTGCCGGCCTCTCGATGGATCAGGTGATCGACGCTGTCGAGGCGGGGTTCCGCAGCAAGGGGCACGATGCGGTCGCGTTGCCGGCCAAGACGGCGGTCCACCCCGGCGGACCCGACAGCTTCATCCACGCCATGCCGGCCAACATCCGTGATCTGCGGGCGACCGGCCTCAAGTGGATCTCCGGCTATCCCGAGAACCAGGCCCGCGGGCTGCCGTACATCAACGGCCTGCTGATCATGAACGACCCGGACACCGGGATCCCGACCAGCGTCATGGACGCGACCTGGATCACCGCGGTGCGGACGGCCGCGGCATCCCCGGTCTCGGCGCGCTACCTCGCTCGACCGGACAGTCGCACCATGGGCATCCTCGGCTGCGGCGTGCAGGGCGAGGCCCACGTGGACGCGCTCCGGTGCGTGCTCGGCTCGCTCGAGGAGGTCCGGGCCTACGATCCCGATCCGGCCCGGGCGGAGGCTCTGGCGTCGGGCGCGAAGGCACGTCACGGACTGCGGGCGGTGGTGGTCGAGACACCCGGGGCCGCCGTCCGGGGCAGTGACGTGATCGTCACCGCCGGCCCGATCCTGCACCAACCGCGCGCCACGATCCGTGCCGGCTGGATGGCCGCAGGTGCGTTCGCATCGGCTGTCGACTTCGACAGCTAGTGGCACTCGGACGCGCTGGCCGAGCTCGACCTGTTCACGACCGATGACGTGGCCCAGCTGGAGCACGTCCGGTCGCTCGGCTACGTCCAGGCCATCCCGTCCATCGCAGCGGACCTCGGCGAGCTCGTGACCGGAGCGAAGCCCGGCCGGACGAGCGAGGGCCAGCGGACGATGGGCTGACAACCTGGCAGTGGCGATCGACGATGTCGCCGTGGGCGCAGCCCTGCTGCGCGAGGCGGAGAGGCAGGGCCTGGGTACCACGCTCGAGCTCCAGCCCCCCTTGGACGGCGCCACGCGGACAATGCCCCGAGGGCGATCCGGGACTATGCTCGTGGGTGCCCCCTTGCTCCATGGCACCCGCGCGGACGTCCGGACATGATCGAATCGAGCGCCTCCGCCGCCTTCACCGTCAACGGGGTCGAGCATCGCCCGGCGCCCGGGCCGGACCGCAGCCTCCTGTTCGTCGTACGCGAGGAGCTCGGGCTCCTGGGGGCCAAGCCGGGTTGCGGCGAGGGGGCGTGCGGTGCGTGCACCGTGCTCCTCGACGGCAGGCCCGTTCGTGCCTGCCAGGTGCACCTGTCCGAGGTCGCCGGCCGGGCCGTGCGAACCGTGGAAGGGCTGGCCGCCGGCGGGACGCTCCACCACGTCCAGCAGGCGTTCCTCGAGACCGGTGCCTTCCAGTGTGGCTACTGCACGGCGGGCATGATCCTGAGCTCAGTCGCGCTCCTGGACAACGACGCAGATCCGGACGAGGAGACGATCCGGGCCGCCCTGCACGACAACGTCTGCCGGTGTGGCACGTATCCCCGGATCCTGCGCGCGGTGCGCAGGGCCGTGGAGCTCCGCGATGAGGCGGCGTCAGCGGATCCTGCGGGCTCGCCGACGCCATCACCCGTCGCCTCGGCCACGGATTCGGTCCGCCCGCGTCCGCGACGGCCGTGGGACCTGTCGGCCGCCGAGGACCGCGACTGGTTCGACGTGATGCCGGCGGGTCTGGTCGTTGCCTGTGAGCCGGGTCCGGCGGCCGGCGGCTGGACGACCAGCTCCGGGGCCTGGCTGCATGTCGGGGCAGACGGGGCCGTCACCGGGTTCACCGGCAAGGTCGACGTGGGTCAGGACAACCGGACCGCGCTCTCGATGCTGGTGGCCGACGAGCTGGATCTGCCGCTCGATGCCGTGACGCTCGTGATGGGCGACACGGACCTGTGCCCGCACGACCAGGGGACGTTCGGCAGCCGATCGATGGTCGATGCCGGTGAGGTGCTGCGTCGGGCGGCGGCCGGGACCCGCGCGTGCCTGATCGACCTCGTCGCGGACCGGCTGGACGTCGACCCGGGCCCGCTGGTCGCGGTGGACGGCGTCGTTCGGCCGTCGTCGGGCGGCCCGGGCCTCGGCTACGGGGAGCTCGTCGCTCGCCTTCACAGGGTCGAGCTGGTGGCGGGGGACCACGGTGCCGTTGCCACGAACCCACCTGCGGAGACCCGTCGGGGCACCTCTGACCGCGGGCCCGCTCCGCGCGTCTCGGGCCGAGCGATCGTCAGCGGCACCAAGCGCTTCCCGTCGGACCTCGCGCTGCCCGGCATGCTCCACGGCCGTGTGCTCCGCCCGCCGGCCGCCGGTGCCACGATCCGCTCGGTCGATACCGCCCGTGCCGAGGCGATGCCGGGGATGACGGTCGTGCGTGACGGTGATCTCGTGGGCATCGTCGCGGCGAACCCGTTCGCGGCCGGGCGAGCGCTCGGCGACCTGGCCGCGGACTGGGACCTTGTGCCGCAGCCGTCGGAGTCCGAGCTCGGGGCCTGGCTTCGCGCGCACCCCGCACCGCCCGGGGAGGAGGAAGGTTGGGGAGGGTCGTTTCACCACGAGACCGGCGACGTCGACGCCGCGCTGGCCGTCGCATCCAGCCGGCTCGCGGCGACCTACACCACCGCCTACATCGCCCACGTCCCGCTCGAGACGCACGTGGCGCTCGCGGCCTGGGAGCGCGACGGGCGGCTGACCGTATGGACCGGCACCCAGGTCCCGTTCGGCGTCCGCACGCAGCTCGCAATCGAGCTCGGCATCCCCGAGGAGGACATCCGGGTCGTCGTCCCGGACACGGGCGGCGCGTTCGGCGGCAAGCATGCAGGAGACGTCGCGGCCGAGGCCGCCCGCCTGGCCCGCGCCGCCGGCCGGCCGGTCAAGGTGCGCTGGGGCCGTCCAGAGGAGTTCACCGCCGGCTACCTGCGCCCGGCTGCCGTCATCGACATCCGGAGCGGCGCGGACGGCGCGAGGCTCACGGCCTGGGAGATGCGCACCGTGAACGCTGGCGCGTTCGGCCTGGCCGGACCGTACGAGGTCCCGAACCAGCGGCTCGACTACCAGCCCGCGGCGTCCCCGTTCGCGCAGGGCTCGTATCGGGCCCTGGCGGCCACCGCCAACCACTTCGCCCGCGAATCCCACATGGACGAGATCGCGCGGTCCGTGAGCGCCGATCCGCTTGCGTTCCGGCTGGCCGGCTTGATGGACGAGCGGCTGATCACCGTGCTCCGGACGGCGGCCGATCGGATCGGCTGGGATCGCTCGCGACCGGCGGGAACGGCGGCCGGGATCGCCGCAGGTATCGAGAAGGGTGCGCGGGTCGCGACCGCCGTCGAGATCCGCGTGGACGACGATCGCCGGCTCGAGATCCTGCGCGTGGTGACGGCCTTCGAGTGCGGCCGGATCGTGAACCCCGACGGCCTCTCGAACCAGGTCGAGGGCGCGCTCGTCCAGGGCCTCGGTGGTGCCCTGTTCGAGGCCATCCGCTTCGAGGAGGGCGTCATTCACAACGCATCGATGACCGCCTACCGGGTGCCCCGGACCGACGACGTGCCCCCGATCGAGGTGCTCCTCCTCGATCGACCGGACCTGCCGCCGGCCGGCGGCGGAGAGACGCCGATCATCGCGATCGCACCGGCCCTGGCCAATGCGATCGACGCCGCCACGGGCGTTCGCCTGCGCGCCATGCCGCTCGTTCCGGACGGGCTGGTGCCCCACTGAGCCGGCCGCGGCCCCCACGCCGGCGTTGCGCCGGGCGCGGTCGCCCAACGCGGTGCGGCTGTCGGTGCCATCCTCTGGGGGTGACGCCGCGCCGTCGGCGACACCTCGTGCGCCCCGGTCCGGCGTCCCGGGTGGTGTGACCGGGTCCCGAACGTGGACCAGCGAGGCAGGGCATGATCACCGAGCGCCACCTCACCTTCGGCTTCCCGCGCATGTACAACGAGCCCGGCGAGCGGCGCGCCTTCCTGCCGTCGCTGATCGGCCTGATCGCGGAGATGGGCGTCGACGTGTACGTCGAGGCCGGCAGCGGGCTGGGCATGGGCCATGCCGACGCCGAGTATCTGGCCGCCTCCCCCAACGTCCACCTCGTCGACGAGGCCACGGCGTACCGTCAGGACATCGTGGTGGTGCTCCGGGCGCCCGAGGGACGGTATGAGCTCGTCCGCCCCGGCTCGATCCTGATCTCGATGCTTCACTTCACCACCCGACCCGAGCGCGTGGAGCTGCTCCACCGACTGGGGATCGAGGCCGTCGCGCTGGACATGGTCACCGGCGACGACGGGCGGCGCCTGGTCCAGAACCTGCGGGACGTGGCCCGGAACGGGCTCGCGGCGGCATTCGAGGCCCTCGAGCGGCGCTGGCCACCCCTGCTGACCCGCGATCGACCGGCTGTCAGCGTCACGATCCTGGGCGCCGGCGGGGTGGGCAAGCACGCCATCGAGTGGGCGTCGAAGGCCGGCACCGATGCGCGCAACGAGCGGTTCCTCCGCGATGGCCTGCCGGGTGTCGAGGTCGTGGTTGTCGAGCGGAACCTGGCGGGCAACGAGGCCTACTTCCATCATCGGCTGCCATTGACCGACATCCTGGTCGACGCCACCGCCCGGCGCGACACGTCGCAGCCGCTGTTCCCCAACACCTGGCTCGGCCTGCTGCCCGATCACGCCGTGGTCTGCGACCTCGCCGTCGATCCCTACCTGCTCGACGACGATCCACCCGTCGTTCGCGGCATCGAGGGCATCCCGCAGGGCAACCTCGACCAATGGGAGTTCGGCCCCGACGATCCGGCCTGGGACCGGCTGCCACCGGTCGTCCCGACCGCCCACCGGCGCACGGTCGTCTCGTGCTACTCGTGGCCGGGCGTCGATCCCGAGGCCTGCATGGAGGCGTATGGCGCACAGCTCACGCCGCTGCTCAAGACGCTCATCTGGTACGGGGGACAGGCCGCGATCGGTCCGCGGGTCTCCTTCCATGGCCGTGCCCTGTGGCGCGCCAGCCTGCGCCACCACCTGGGCCTGGAGCCCGTGCGCTGACCTTGCCGCGCCCCGCAACCTGCCGCGGGCAGGGCGTTGCCGAGGGGGCGTTTGGCTGATCCGCCGCGCGGACGTATAACTAGTTTGCACGGCATTCCGCGCGGGGCGTTCTCCGCGAGCCCGTGACGGGTCGCACCAGCCTCGTCCCACCGGTGCGACTTGGACGTCCCTGGGACGGGGAGATCTTCATGTCCCAGGCGCGTTCCACGGCGGCCGTGATCGGCGTTGTCGCCACCATCCTGCTGGTCTGGATGGTCAACCCCTGGCTGGCAGTGCCGGACTCGCTGTCGACCATCGTCCAATGGGCGTTCTGGATCCTCGCGATCGCGCTCGTCGTCGTCCTGTACCTCGACTCGCGGCGCGATCCGGCGTCGGATCAGGTCGAGATCGAAGGTCCGGCCTTCGCCCGGTTCCTGTTCGGCAACTCACGAGCGGGCCTCGTCTGGCTGCCGATCCGCCTGTTCCTTGGCTTCACCTGGCTCGAGGCCGGCTGGCACAAGCTCAGCGGCACCGGCTGGATGGACGGTGGGTCCGCGCTCCAGGGCTACTGGCAGTCGGCGACCACGGTTTCCGACGCCGGCAAGGGTGCGATCACCTACGACTGGTACCGCGAGTTCCTCACGCTGATGCTGAACAACAGCGCCTACGTCTGGTTCGCCAAGCTGATCGTGTTCGGCGAGATTGCGGTGGGGCTGGCCCTGATCTTCGGAGCCCTCACGGGCTTCGCGGCGTTCTTCGGCGCGTTCATGAACATGGCCTACCTGCTGGCCGGTTCGGCGTCGACCAACCCCGTGATGTTCTCGCTCGCGATCGGGTTGATCATGGCCTGGAAGGTGGCCGGTTACTACGGCGTCGATCGCTGGCTGTTGCCCGTGCTCGGCACGCCGTGGCAGAAGCGGGAGGGGCTGGCTCCGCAGCCGGTGGTTCAGCCGGGTTCCGGCAGCGCCTGACGGCGCGTCGGGCCCGATGCGCCCCCTCCGGCCAGCGAGCCCCGGCTGGCCTGGCCGGAGGCGTTGACGTCCAGCCGGGGCGGTGGCCTGCGAGCGTCGATCAACGGCGCGGCCCCGGGCTCAGCTCAGGGCGACCTCGTCTCGGAACGAGCGGACGTCCTCGAGGCGCCGTCGAAGGGCGTTGAGGAACCGGGCGCCCATCTCGCCGTCCACGATCCGGTGATCGGCCGACAGGGTGAGCCTCATGATCTGCCGGATGCCGATCCCGCCGTCCACCGCGACCGGCGTGGCCACCGCCGAGGACACGGCCAGGATCGCCGCCTCACCCGGGTTGATGATCGCGCTGAACTCCTCGACGCCGAACATCCCGAGGTTGCTCACCGTGAACGTCGAGCCGGCCAGGTCGTCCGGTGAGATCGAGCCCTCGCGGGCCGCTGCGGCGAGCGCCGCAACCCGGCCATGGAGCTCGGCGATCGGCAGGCGGTCGGCGTCGCGGACCACCGGCACCACCAGCCCTCCCGGCACCGCTACGGCGACGCCGAGGTGGACGCGACGGCGCGGGTACAGCAGCTCGCCGTCAGTGCGCGAGTTGACGTCCGGGAACTCGGCCAGGGTCTGCGCGGTGGCGGACAGGACGAAGTCGGTGACCGTGAGGCTGGCGCCCTGCTCCCTGAGCTCGGCGCGCAGCGCGAGGACCCGGGTGACATCGACGGCCACGGTGACCGTGAAGTGCGGCGCGGTCTGCCAGCTGCTGGTGAGCCGCGCGGCGATCGTGCGCCGCATCCGGCTCAACGGACGCGGCTGATCCTCGCCGTCCAACACCGCAACGGGGATCGGCGCAGGTGGCGTGGCGGCCGCGGCGGGAACGACGGCAGGCGACGGTGCGCCAGTCCGCGCCTCGATCGCCGCCTGGACGTCGCGTTCCACGATGCGGCCCTCGGGCCCCGAGCCGGCGACCGTCAGCGGGTCGATCCCGGCGCCGGCGGCGAGCCGGCTCGCCCGCGGGCTGATCTTCACCCGACGTCCCTCGGTCGCCCGCTCCGGCGCAGCCGCCGGAGCGGGCGCCTCCGCGGCGGGTACCGCCGGGGCCACCGGCACCGCCGCTTCCGGCGCCGGAGCCGTGTCCGCCGAAGCGGTGGCAGTCGCCGTCGCCTCGGCCGCGGCATC
The DNA here is from genome assembly GCA_963829295.1 of uncultured Chloroflexia bacterium. Classification (GTDB taxonomy): domain Bacteria; phylum Chloroflexota; class Limnocylindria; order Limnocylindrales; family CSP1-4; genus CAIXZV01. Next base: position 599,139 of record CAWHHU010000001.1, read on the forward strand.
CGAGGGGATCTCAGCCGCGGGCGGTGCCTCCGGGACCGGCTCGCCGGCTTCGCCGATCCAGCCGCACAGGGCGTTGACCAGGGCCGTGTCGCCGTCGGCCACGATCTTCGCCAGCAGCACGCCCTCCTCGAACGTCTCGACCTCCATCGTGCTCTTGTCGGTCTCGATCTCGAACAGGACGTCGCCCTTGTGAACGGGGTCGCCGACCTCCTTGCGCCACAGGGTCAGGACGCATTCCTCGGTCATCTGGCCGGGCTTCGGCATCAGGATCGGGGTGGCCATCGGTGGGCTCCTCTCGTTCGCGTGAGGCCGCTAGATGATGGCCGCCACGGCGGCGACGATATCGGCCGCGCTGGGCAGGAACGCCTGCTCGAGGCCCGTCGCCTGGGGACTGATCCCCGGCGCCGCGCCGATCCGGCCGACGGGCGCATCGAGGTCGTCGAAGGCCTCGGCCTGGATGCGGGCGACGATCTCGTTCGCGAACGAGCCCGTGAGCACCGCCTGGGCCGCGACCACGCAGCGGCCCGTCTTGCGAACAGACGCGAGAACGGTCTCCATGTCCAGCGGGATGAGGCTTCGAAGGTCGATCACTTCCACGCCGATACCGCGCGTGGCCGCCAGCTCCTCGGCCGCGGTGACGGCGTCCGGCACCGCCGGTCCCCAGGCGACGATCGTCGCGTCGTCGCCCTCGCGGGCGACGCGGGCCTTGCCGATCGGCGTGGTGTAGTCACCGTCGGGCACCAGCCCCTTGCTGGAGTACAGCCCCTGGCTCTCCACGAACACGACCGGGTTGTTGGTCCGGATCGCGCTCTTGAGCAGGCCCTTCGCGTCCTCGGCCGTCGCCGGGTAGAGCACGTACAGCCCCGGGATGTGGGTGAACAGCGATTCGAGGCTCTGGCTGTGCTGGCCGCCGTAGCCCTTGCCGGCGCCGACCGAGCACCGGATCACCGCCGGCACCTCGACCTGCCCCCCCGACATGTAGTGCCACTTGGCGGCCTGGTTCGCGATCTGGTCGGACGACATCAACGCGAAGTCCATGTACATGAGCTCCACCACCGGGCGCAGGCCCACGATCCCGGCGCCCACCGCGGTGCCGCAGATCGTGGCCTCCGAGATCGGCGTGTTGAACACGCGGTCGCGACCGAAGGTTTCCACCAGGCCCTTGGTCATCTTGAACGCGCCGCCGTAGTCGGCCACGTCCTCGCCGTAGAAGATGACCCGCTGGTCACGGCGCATCTCGTCCACCAGGGCGTCCCGGATCGCGTCGCGGTACAGGATCCGCCCCTCGCCGTCCTTCTTGGCAACGGGCGGCTCGGCCTGCAGCACCGGCGCCGCGAACTCGGGGGGCACGACGTCGGAGGTGCCGTCCGTGTACAGCAGGTCGAGCAGCGAGGCCGGGTCGGGGTCGGTGGCGGCGGCGGCCCGCTTCGCGGCGCGCGCGTTGCGCTCGGCGGCGTTGGCGAGCACGGCGGCGATCTCGTCCTCGCTCGCGAGGCCGCTCGCCAGCAGCTGGTCACGCAGGCTGTCGATCGGGTCCGCCGCCTTCCAGGCCGCCTCCTCCTCGCGGGTCCGGTACTCGTTGCGCGGGTCCGACAGCGAGTGGCCGTAGTAGCGGTACGTCGAGGCCTCGATCAGGACGGGGCCCTGGCCCGCGCGGCACAGGTCGGTGGCCCGGGTCACGGCGTCGCGGACCGCGAGCACATCCATGCCGTTGACGACCTCGGCGTGCATGTTGCCGGTCGCGAACCCGGCCGCGCGCCGGGCGAGGTGGCGGACGCCCATGACCTCCTCGTCGGTCCGGTGCGTCATGCCGTAGTGGTTGTTCTGAATGAAGAAGATGATCGGCAGGCCGTACGGGCGGTCGCCGGCCAGGTGGTTCGTCCACTGGTGCTGCGCTGCCCAGTTGAGCGACTCGAGGACCACGCCATTTGCGTAGGCGCCGTCGCCTGCGAAGCAGCACACGACCGCGTCGCTGCCCTGGTAGCGGCGGGCCATGGCGGCACCGGTCGCGATCGGGACCGATCCGCCGACGATCGCATTCGCGCCCAGGTTGCCGGTGGAGAAGTCCCCGATGTGCATCCCGCCGCCGCGGCCCCGCCCGTAGCCCTCGTCCTTGCCGAACAGCTCGGCGATGACCCGGTAGAGGTGCTCCTCGAGCGCGGTCGCGAGCAGCTCGTCGCGTGTCCCGTCGGCGCGGCCCAGCCGGGCCTGCAGCTGCTCGAGGGTCATCTGGCGGAGCGCGGAGAAGCCCTTCGCGATCGCATCGCCGTGACCACGGTGGGAGCTGGTGACGTTGTCCGTGATCCGGAGCACCGACGAGGCGCCCACCGCGGACGCCTCCTGGCCGATCGAGACGTGCGTCGGCCCGCGGTAGTCGTAGCCGGGGAGCGGCTCGTACCCACCGCCCGAGCGGAGGCGGACGATCATCTCCTCCATCTCGCGGATGGCCAGCATGTCGTCCAGCAGCCCGACGGCGGCCGTCTTGTCGATCGAGCCCGATGCCAGCTCGGTGTCGAGACCGCCCTCGTACTGGAAGCCCTTGATCGAGCCCAGCTCCTCCTCGAACGGTGCGAAGTCGGGGCGGGTATCGCTGCGGAAGACGGTCTCGGTGGTCATCGGATCTCCAGGATGGGCTTCAGGCTTCAGGCGTCGACGAGGAGGCGGGCGGCCGCCTCGTCGGTCACGAGGCGATGGACGAGGCCGCTTCTGAGGGCGGCGCGGATGGCGGGCACCTTGTCGGTCCCGCCGGCGATGGCGATGACGTCCGGCACGCGCCGGAGCTGGTCCTCGCGGATGGCGATGCACCGCTCGGGCAGGCCGGCCGCGCGAACCTGGCGGCCCTCCGCGTCGAGCACGATCGACGCGATGTCGGCCACGCCGCCGGCGGCGTCGACGGCACGGGCGTCGGCGTCCGAGAGGGCGGCCCGGATGGTGGACGCGCCGGGAGCCCAGGCCCCGATGCCCACCACGGCCCGGGTCAGTGTGTCGAACTTGCCAAGCGTCGCGGATGCCATCGAGTCGCTCGCGAGCGCGTCGGCCATCTCCGCGCTGCCGACGAGCAGCGGCACGTGGAGCGGGAACACCGGGCCGGTCGCGCGCTCCGCCAGCCGGCGCACCAGCTCGAGTGAGTTCACCTCCAGCCTGATCGTCGGCACGCTGCCCACCAGCTGGACGATGGAGCAGGCGGGAAGGCGGGGAAGCTGCTCGACGAGGGCATGGAGCGTGCGACCCCAGGAGATGCCCAGCACGTCGCTCGCCTCCAGCACGTCGTCGAGCACCGCGGCCGCGGCCCGGCCCAGCTGGGCCAGCTGCAGGCCACCGGTCCAGCCGGCTTCGCGGACCACCACCGCACCCCGGATCCCGTGGCGGCGCGCCAGCTGGTCACCGAGATCGAGGTCGAGGTCGGGCAGGGGGTCGATGTCGATCCGGACGATCCCGTCGCGGCGGGCGCGCTCGAGCATCCGCGCGACCTTGAACCGGGACACGCCGAGCTCGGTCGCAATCTCGCTCTTGCTCGCGCCATCGAGGTAGTAGCGGCGGCACGCGAGCACGGTGTTGAGCAGGTGCAGCCGCGATGGCGAGGCGCTGGGCTGGGTGACCACGTCGAACAGCCTAGGATGTGATCATTCGAGCGTCAAGCGCTCAAATGAGCAATCACACCTGCCGGCATCGTTCGGGTGATCTGCGGCGGCCCTTCAGACCGAGCTGTCAGTCGAACAGGCTCGTGCGCACCCCGAATGCCTCGACGACCTGCCTGGCCTCGCTCCGGGTCAGACCTTCCGCCCGGCCACCCGCTACGAGGTCCATGTACTCGTAGCGTGCCGCGGCCTCCGCGTACTCGATCCGGTCCACGGCCCGCGTGACCGACACGTCGCTGCGGGCCATGACGCCGTGCTTGCTCCAGACATCGATCCGGTGGGTCCGCAGGCTCTCGACGTTGGCAGCCATCAGCGTGTCAGAGCCCGGGAGCATGAACGGGAGCACGCCGATACCCTGGGGCAGCTGGACGATCGTCTCGGGCTCCCAGCGCATGACCTGGGCGTTGAAGCGCGCCTCGTCCTGGTAGGCGGGCACGTGCGACAGGTAGGTCAGGTGTGGCGGCTGCGCATGGACCACGGCGTGGAAGTTCGTCCCGGTGCGGGCGACCGTGTCGTCGTGGACCGCCAGGTGCGAGTTCCACTCCGACGTCAGCTGCTCGAACAGCCGTGTTGGTGCCGTCCACAGCGTGGCCGTCACGCCGTCGGCCGCGATGGCCACGGCGCCCACGCTCGCGATCGGGTTGGCGGCGAGGTCGCGCAGGCGGCGCCCGGAGCCGGTCACGATCACGGTGTGGCCGGCGAGATGCGCGGCCGGGACGGGCAGCTCGATCGGCTGGCGGTTGGGAAACGTTCGTCGCACCTCGATCGGCCAGCCGACGCAGACCGAGATGTTGCCCGCCGCTCCCTCGCCGGCGTCGATCGCGGCCACCCGGCCGCCACCCTCGCCCATCGAGGTCAGGAGCTCGTCGAGCTCCGGGAATGGCTGGGACAGGGGCATCGCGGTCTCCTCCGCCGCCTGCAGGCGACGCTGCTTACCAGCTCGCGGCCGTGCCTCCGACCCGCGCGGCGTACTTCGCCTCCTCCTCGCCCGACTCGAGGTAGGCGCGGTACGGGTCGGCCGGCAGGCCGCGCGCCACGCGGAGCTCCGCGAGCAGCGGGCGCACATCGGTGTTGAACGCCGCCCACAGCGCCCCGTTCGCCTCGAGCACGTCGCCGGCCGCCTGGGCGGCGAGCAGCGCCTCGCGGTCGACGAGCAGCGCCTTGGCGATGGTCTCCTGGAGGTTCATCACGCTCCGGATCATGGCCGGCACCTTGGGCTCGATGTTGTGGCACTGGTCGAGCATGTAGGTCGTGCTGTTGGCACACGCCTGGGCCACCGGATCCGCGTCGTCGCGCATCGCATTGACCAGCTCGTGCGCGATCCGGAACAGCTGGTACGGGTCGATCGCGCCGACCATCAGGTCGTCGTCGCCGTACTTCTTGTCGTTGAGGTCGAACGCTGCCAGCCGGCCCTCGGCCAGCAGCAGGGCCACGATCTGCTCGATGTTGACGCCCATCGCGTGGTGACCCGTGTCGACGCACACGCCGGCACGATCGCCCAGCTGGCGCACGACGTTGAGGCTCTGGCCCCAGTCCTGGACGTCGGTGGCATACAGCGCGGGCTCGTAGAGCTTGTACTCGAGGTACAGCCGGGCCGTCGCCGGCAGGTGCGCGTAAGCCTCTTGGAGCCCGGCGACCAGACGCCGGTGGCGGCCGCGCAGGTCGTCCTGGCCCGGGTAGTTGGTGCCGTCGCCCAGCCAGACCTTGACCGCCTGGGCGTCCATCGCCTCGGCGATCTCGCAGCACCCGATGATCGCCTCGACCGCCTTCGCCCGCACCCGGGCGTCGGGGTGGCACACCGAGCCCAGCTTGTAATCCTCGTCCTGGAAGGTGTTGCTGTTGATGCCGCCGATGACGAGACCTCGCTCGCGCGCGTACGCCGCGAGACCCTTGAAATCGTCGACCCGGTCCCACGGGATGTGGAGCGACACCGACCCGGCGATGCCCGTGTAGCGGTTGACCGTCGCCGCGTCGTCGATCTTCTCGAACACCGTGCGCGGCACGCCCTGCTGCGGGAACACCCGGAACCGGGTGCCGGTGTTGACGAAGCCCCACGACGGGATCTCGATATTGACCCCGTTCATGGCCCAGTCGATACGTTCGATGGCCGGGGCGGACGAGGGCTTGGCGACGGCGGCGATGGGTGCCATGGTGGTCTCCTGGTGCTCAGGCGGGGGCGGTGGCGCGGCGGGTCAGCTCGGCGAATCGAGCGCGGGCCTCGGACCAATCTCCTGATGGCTCGTAGGTGGTGATCGGGAAGGAGCGGGCGGCCAGCTCGCGGGCCTCGACGACCGAGGCGAGCTCACCGGCGGCGATCGCCTGAACTGCAACGTTGCCGATGGCGGTGGCCTCCACGGGACCGGCCCGAACCGGCAGCCCGGTGGCGTCGGCCGTCAGCTGGCACAGCAACCGGTGGTTGGCGCCACCGCCCACGATGTGGACGGCGTCGATCGCGTGGCCGGAGGCGGCGGCCAGCTGGTCGGCCGCGGCCGCGTAGCGCAGTGCGAGGCTCTCGAGCAGCACTCGCATCAGCGTTGCCGTGTCTGCCGGCACGGGCTGACCGGTCTCGGCGCAGAACGCCCGCACCCGACCCGGGAGGTCGCCCGGGTGCACGAACCGCTGATCGTCAGGGTCGATGAATGCGCTGAATGCCGGCGCGGTCTCGGCGAGCGCGGCAAGCTCGTCGTAGCCCGGCCCGTCGCCGTTCGGCCACAGGGCCCTGCGGCTCTCCTGGACCAGCCACAGACCGACCACGTTGCGCAGCAGCCGGATCGTGCCCTCGACGCCGCCCTCGTTGGTCAGGTTGGCCGCCAGCGAGATGTCGGAGATCACCGGCTCCGGCACCTCGAGGCCGATCAGCGACCAGGTGCCCGAGGAGAGGTACGCGGTGGACGGGCCGGCGAGCGGCGTGCCGACGACCGCGGACGCGGTGTCGTGCGACCCGGCAAGGATCGCGCGCGTGCGCGCGAGGCCGGACGCCGAGGCGAGGTCCCGCACCAGCGGACCAACATCCGTGCCGGGTTCGACCACGTCGGGCAGCAGCCGGGTCTGGATGCCCAGCCGTTCGAGCATGGGCCGTGCCCAGTCCCGGGCATGAGCGTCGAGAGCCTGGCTGGTGGAGGCGAGAGTGTACTCGGACACGGCGGCGCCGGACAGGAAGTGGGTGAACAGGTCGGCCGTCATCAGCAGCCGGTCCGCATGCCGCAGCAGCGGGTCCTCGTCCGCGGCCATCGAAAGGAGCTGGTAGAGGGTGTTGATGGCCATGAACTGGATGCCGGTCACGTGGTAGATCTCATCCCTCGGCACGACCGAGCAGGCCCGCTCGACCATCCCGTCGGTCCGCGTGTCCCGGTAGTGGACCGGGTTCGCGAGCAGCCGCCCGCGCCCGTCGAGCAGCCCGAAGTCCACGCCCCAGCTGTCGACCGCGACCGAGGCGACGTCGCCCGCAGCACCCGCCTTGCGCAAACCGGTCGTGATGTCGCCCAGCAGCCGCAGGGCGTCCCAATGAAGCGTTCCGCCGACGGTCACGGGCACGTTCGGGAAGCGGTGGACGTCCTCGAGCGCGAGGCGCCCGCCGTCGAACGTGCCGACCAGCACGCGGCCGCTCTCGGCCCCCAGGTCGACGGCCGCCAGCCGCAGGATGGCGCGCTCAGTCAAGACGGAACACCTCCTCCAGGCGGCGGTGGAAGCCCGTGGCGGGATCCGTGCACGGGTCGATCAGGCGGGCCATGTCCGCCTGCCAGCGATCGTTGACCGGCTGCGCTGCCATGAACGCACGGAACCGATCGAAGTCCTCGACGTCGAAGATGCCGATCAGCCGATCGTCGAGCAGGTAGATGGAGTAGTCGCGAACGCCGCCGTCCTTGAGCGCCTGGAGCATCTCGGGCCAGACCTCGGCGTGACGACGGCGATATTCGGCCTCCGCGCCCGGGAGCAGGCGCATGGTGAAGGCGACGCGTTCCATTCGGGAACTCCCGCGTTGTGGGTCCCGGCGGCCGGCGGCCGCCGGGACCCAGGGAGGAGGAGCGAGCTAGAAGCCGAACTCCGTCACGTACTGATCGATGTTGTCGGCATTGAACACGAATGGCGGTCCGAGCACGACGACGCTGTCGGCACCGATCGTGTACGGCTGGCCGTTGTTGAGGCTGGGAACGGTGAACGTATCGCCCTCGGCGCCGGTGATCTCGCCGGAGACGAGCTTGGCGGCGACCGCGTAGGCGAGGTAGCCGAGGTCGGTCACGTTCCAGAGCGCGAACTCGGGGGCCTCGCCGCCCTTGACGTAGTCGACCATGCCCATCGGCGTGCCGAGGCCGGTCACGAACACCTGGCCCGTCTTGCCTGCGGCACGGACCACCTGGGCGGCCGCAACGATGCCAACGGTGGTGGGGGCGATGATGACCTTGAGATCCGGGTGAGCCGAGAGCAGGCCCTGTGCCTGCTGCGTGCTGACCTGAGGATCGTCGTTGCCGTACACCACGCCGTCGTTGACGAGCCCGCTGTACTTGGGATCCTTGAGCGTCTCGTTCATGGCCGCGATCCAGGCGTTCTGGTTGGTCGCGGACTGGGCGGCGGACAGCACTGCGATCTCGCCGGTGCAGCTGGGGGCGACGTCGCACGCCATGTCCGCGAGGCCCTTGCCGATGCCCGCGGTGTCCGCCTGGTTGACGAACACGTCGTAGGCGCCGACGGCCGGGCTCGAGTCGTAGCCGACGACCTTGACCCCGTTGCTCATCGCGTCCTTGAGGGCCGGGGCCACGGCGGTGGCGTCATCGGCCGAGATGATGATCGCGTCATTGCCCTGGGTCGCCGCCGTCTGGATGAACGGCACCTGCTGGGTCGCGTCGGCCGCCGACGGGCCGACCTGGGTGACGGTGCCGCCGAGATCGGTTGCGGCCTGCTGTGCACCCTTGAAGGCCACGTCGAAGTACGGGTTGTTGATCTGCTTGGGGATGACGACGGCCGTCATGTTGACCGTGGCCGGTGCCGATGATTCGGGCGCCATCGACGAGGCCTCGGGGGCGGTCGATTGCGGTGCGGCTGTCGGCGCCTGGGTCGCAGGTGACGGTGTCGCGGACGAGCCGCACGCCCCCACCACCATGGCGACCGCGGCGATCCCGACGACCAATCGTCGAGTAGAGCTGATCATGGAATGTGATCCTCCTCGTAGCTCTTATCCGATCTCGCCAGGGGCCGCCGAGCCGGCCGGCGGGCGCCGGCTGCCACGGACTCGGTCGATGAGAACCCTGGACTGGCGAGCAAGGTATGGAACGGTGACCGAGACGACCAGGAGGACGCCGATCGCGATCCCCTGGAACTCGCTCGAGACACCGGCGAGCCGCAGCACGTTCTGGAGCACTGCGAGCGTGAACACGGCGAGGACGACCCCGGGGATCGTGCCCTTGCCGCCGTTGATGTCGACACCACCGAGCACCACGACCGTCACCACGGTGAGGGTCATCCCGGTGCCGTTGTCATTACGTGCCGACGAGAAGCGCGCAGCGAGGAGGATCCCCGCCAGCGCCGAGATCAACCCGCAGATCACGAACAGCCAGGTGCGCACGCGCTTGACCCTGACGCCCGAGTAGCGGGCGGCGTCCTTGTTCCTGCCGATGGCGAACACCTGGCGACCGATCCACGTCCCGTGCGTCACCGCCCAGTAGATGACGGCGAGCACGACGAACACGAGCAACGTGTACGGGATCGGGCTGCGGGCGATCGTGCCGAACCCGAACTCGGTGAACCAATCCGGCCAGACGCTGATGACCCGGGGTCCGAGCACGACGTTCGCCACGCCGCGGAACAGCGCCAGCGTGCCGAGGGTGACGACGAGCGACGGGATGCCGATCCGCGTCACCAGGACGCCGTTGAGCAGACCGCCCAGCGCCCCGATCAGGAGCACGATCGGGATGCCGATCGGCACCGGCAGCCCGGCGACCATGAGCCAGCCGAGGATCGCGCCCGCCATGCCGACCATGGACTCGACGGACAGGTCGATGTCGCCGGTGATGATGATCAGGGTGCTCGGCAGGGCGATGATCGCGACCTCCATGATCGCGCTCGTGAGGTTGGCGAAGTTGGGTCCGGTCAGGAAATGCGGCGAGACCCGCGTTCCCTCGATGACCAGTCCGATCAGCACCACGACCAGGAGCGTCTCCCAGCGTGCCAGCGCCTCGAGCCGGAGGCTCCGGACACGCGTGGCCCGGGCGGCGGAGGCGGTCATCGTCGGGCACTCAGCGCCGCGAGCCGCCGCTGGCGGCGGCTGATGAGGGCGTCCGCGGCAACGGCGACCAGGATCACGGCGCCGTAGATGGCCTGCAGCAGCTCCTGCGGCAGCACCAGCAGCAGCAGCGCGTTGTTGATGAGGGCCAGGAACAAGGCCCCCAGGGCGGCGCCGACGACGGTGCCGCTGCCGCCCGAGATCGACACCCCGCCGACCACCACCGCGGCGACGATCTGGAGGATGATCCCCGAGCCCGAGGTCGCATAGATGGTTCCGAAGTAGATGCCCCACATGACGCCGGCGATGCCCGCCAGCAGCCCGGCCAGGGCCAGCACCCGGAAAACCACCCAGCGCGACCGGATGCCCAGGATGTCGGCTGCCTCGGCGTTGCTGCCCACCGCGTAGATCTGGCGGCCGAACCGCGTTCGGTACAGCATCAGGCCCACCACCACTACGATCACGAGTGCAACCAGCACGAACACCGGGACGCCGAACACGGTCTGGGTGGCGGGGTCGGAGTAGCCACGCGGCAGATCGACGAGGTTGATCTGCTTGCCGCCGGCGATGATGAACACCAGCCCCCGGTAGATGCTGAGGGTGCCGAGCGTGACCACGATCGACGGCAGTCGGAACATGGTGATGATGAGCCCGTTGAACATCCCCAGCGCCAGCCCGGCCCCAATCCCGACCAGCCAGGCGGCGGGCATCGACAGATAGGCGTGACTGAGGATGTCGCCGACCAGGAACGCCGTCAGACCCATGATGGATTCCAGCGACAGGTCGATGTTCTTGGTCATCACGACGATCGCCTCGCCGATGCCGGCGATGGCGATGATCGCGGCCAGGGATGTGACCTGTCCCAGGTTGGTAGGGGACACGAACTGAGGTGCCTCGATCGTCACCAGCAGGCCCAGCACGATCATCACCGCCGCGAGCGTGAGCTCCCGCGACCGCCCGACGGCATTGAGGAAGCGCAACGCGGCATTCGCCCGCGGCGCGCGGGACAGGGTTTCAACGGCCACCGCCGGCCCCCCCGGCCGCCGCCGTCCCGGCAGACGCGCCGGTCGCCTCCACGGCGACTTGCTGCTGGCCGGTCGCCGCGAACATGACCCGCTCCTCGGTCGCCTCCGCGCGGGGGAACTCAGCGGTGATCCGACCCTCGTGCAGGACGATGATCCGGTCGCTCATCGCGAGCACCTCGGGCAGCTCCGACGAGATCATCAGGATCCCCAGCCCGGACGCCGCCAGCTCCGACATGATCCTGTGGACCTCGACCTTGGCGCCGATGTCGACGCCGCGGGTGGGCTCGTCGAGGATCAGGATCCGTGGCTTGGCCGCCAGCCACTTGGCGATCACGACCTTCTGCTGGTTGCCGCCCGAGAGGGCCTCCACGAGCTGGTTGACGCCCGTGGTCCGTACGCGCAGCCGGTCGGTGTATCCGGTGGCCACACCCGCCTCGATCGAGGGCCTCACGAACAGTCGCGGGAACAGGCGAGGCAGGATCGGGAGCGTGATGTTGGACGCAATCGAGAAGTCGAGCACCAGGCCATCGAGGTGCCGGTCCTCGGGGACGTAGGCGATCCCGTTCGAGACCGCCTCGGAGGGCGACGCGAAATGGACGGGGCGACCGTCGAGCAGGACCTCGCCGGCCGTTCTGGGCTCGATCCCGAACAGCACGCGCGCGATCTCGGTACGACCCGCGCCGACGAGCCCGGCCAGACCGACGATCTCGCCCGCGCGCACGCGGAACGAGATGTCACGGAACGACGCGGCATCCGACAGCCCGCGAACGGCGAGCAGCTCCACCCCCGGCGTTCCCGGCTCCTTGGGAAACAGCGACACCTCGCGCCCGACCATATGTCGCACGAGCGCGGTGGTGGTCAGCTCCGAGACGGGGGCGGTGATGACGTGGCGACCGTCACGGAAGACCGTCGCGCGGTCGGCCAGCTGGAACACCTCTTCCAGGCGGTGGCTGACGAACAGGATCGCCACGCCGCGGCCGCGCGTGTGGCGAACGATGGTGAACAGCCGCTCGACCTCGTGGCTGGAAAGGGAAGCCGTCGGCTCGTCCAGGATGAGGACGCGCGCCTCGACCGACAGGGCCTTCGCGATCTCGACCAGCTGCTGGTCCGCCATCGACAGCCCGCGCACGAGCGCCCCCACGTCGAGGTGGACGTCCAGCTCCTCGAACAGCCCTGCTGCCCGGCGTCGCAGCTCTCCCCAGGCGATCGAGCCCAGGGCGCCGCGTGGCGGATCGGCGAGGAACACGTTCTCGGCCACCGACAGGTCGGGAAACAGCCTGGGCTCCTGGTGAACCACCGCGATGCCCAGCGCCCGGGCCACCGACGGGCTCGCCACGGTCACATGCTCACCGTCGAGCCGGATCTCGCCGGCATCGGGTTGGTGCACGCCCGCGAGGATCTTGACCAGCGTGCTCTTGCCGGCACCGTTCTCGCCGACGAGTGCGTGCACCTCGCCCGGCAGCAGGTCGAGCGAGACATCTGTCAGGGCGGCCGTGGCCCCGAAGCGCTTGGAGATCCCGGTCAGCCCGACGCGCGGTGTCATCCGTCCGCTCCCGGCGCCACCAGGGTGACGGCCACGCCGAGCTCACGGATCGCCGCCACCAGATCTGCCGGCGCCTGCTCGTCGGTCAGGATCCCGTCCAGCCGGTCCGTCCTGCAGAACGTGGCCGACGCGGTCCGGCCGAACTTGGTGTGATCGACGAGCGCGTACACCTCGCGGGCTGCGGCAACCATGGCCCGCTTGATCTGCGCCTCCTCCTCCATGGCGTCGCTCAGTCCGGACTCCATGGTCAGCCCGACGGCACCGACGAACGCCTTCTGGACGTTGACCCGCCGGAACACGCCGTCACCCAGCGGGCCCACCACCGACAGCGCCTCTGCGCGCACGCGGCCGCCGAGCATGAGCACCGTGATCCCGGGCTGTCCGGCCAGCTCCAGCGCGATCCGGATGCTGTTGGTCACGACGGTCAGCTGGTGCCATGTCCGCTGCTTGAGGTGGCGTGCGACGTACAGGGCCGTGGTGCTGGCGTCGAACACGATGCTGTCGCCGTCCACGACGAGCCGGGCTGCGGCGGCGCCGATGCGCGACTTCTCGTCGAGCTGGAGGCGCTCACGGACCTCGAATGCGGGCTCCGGACGGCTGCTTCCGCGCGGCGCGATGGCGCCGCCGTGGGTGCGGACCACGCGCGCCTCGGCCTCGAGCACGAACAGATCCTTGCGGATCGTGACCGGCGAGACACCGAACTGGACGGCGAGGTCCGAGACGCGGACGCGACCGTCGTCGAGGACCATCTGCGCGATCTGCTCCTGGCGCTCCGGGGCGAACACAGCGTCGGGCGCTGCAGCTGACTTCGCGGCCACCTGGTCCGACTCCAATCGAAAGTAGAAGGGGCCGTTTCGAAACTTCGGTTGGTTGCGATTGAGAGCACTTTGCAGGGAACAGGCGACGCTGTCAAGCGCGATCGACCGACCCGCGATGGTCCGGGCTTGAGTCCCGCACTGGCGTCGCGTACGATGGCGTATCAGAACCAATCGCAAAGACTCGTAAGCACTCGGAGAGCAGGCCAACGACCGATGGAGCAGCCTCGCGCGGAAGATGCGGGCGCGTCGGTGTATCCGATCGTCAACACGCATGTCCACCTGCCACCCAACTTCTCGGCCTTCCAGACGCCCGAGGCGGCCGTGGCGGCTGCGAGCGCGGAGGGGGTCCGGGTCGTCGGGGCGTCGAACTTCCACGACCAGCGTGTCTATCGACGGTTCGCAGACGCGGCACGGTCAGCGGGGATCCTGCCCCTGTTCGGTCTCGAGATGATCACGGTGGTACCCGACCTGCTGGATGCCGGGATCAAGGTCAATGACCCTGGCAACCCGGGCCGGATGTACCTGTGCGGGAAGGGGATCGACCCGTTTGGCGCGCCAACCGCCGAGGCCGACCGGATCACGGGCGATGCCCGGACGGCCAACGAGGGCCGGGCGCGTGAGATGGTGCGCCGGCTGCGGGAGCACTTCGCGGCAGCCGGTCTCGCCACCTCCCTCGACGACGCCGTCATCATCGAGGACGTGGCTGATCGGGCCGGGGTCCCCGTCGATTGGGTCGTGCTCCAGGAGCGGCACGTGGCGATGGCGTTCCAGGAGGCGCTGTTCCTGCAGGTCGCGCCCGAACGTCGGGCTGCGCTCCTGGCGCGCGCGTACGGTCGTCCGGCGGCAGCCCGGCTCGAGGATCCCATCGCCGTTCAGGGCGAGATCCGGTCGCGCCTGCTGAAGGCCGGCGGCCCGGCGTTCGTCGAGGAGACCGCGCTGTCGTTCGAAGATGCGTATTGGCTCGTGCTCGAGCTGGGCGGCATCCCCGCCTATCCGACGCTCGCGGACGGCACCACGCCGGTCTGCCCGTTCGAGGAGCCTGCCGACGAGCTGGCAGCCAGGCTCAAGGCAAGAGGCCTGCACCTGGCCGAGCTGATCCCCGGGCGCAACGACCCGGCCGTCGTGGACGAGTACGTCCGCGCGTTCCGGAAGGCAGGCATCGCCGTCATGGCCGGCACCGAGCACAACACCCTGGACGCGATCCCGTTCGACCCGACCTGCCGCGGTGGACGTCCGCTCTCGAGCGAGGCGCGAGCGGCCTTCCGGGAGGGCACCTGCGTGGTGGCCGCCCACCAGGAGCGCCGGCAGCGGGGTCTTGGTGGCTTCGTCGATCGGGATGGCAGCCCGGCTTCCGGCTTCGCCGACGACGACGCCCGGATCCTTTGGTTCGCGGAGATCGGGGCAACGGTCATCGCCGGCGAGGAGGTGCCGGCATGAGCACCGTCATCTCCGGCGAGCGCCGCCCCGAGGCGGATGCGGCTGTGGGACGGCTCGTCGTGCTGGCCCAGGAGTTCGGGCGGGATCCCGAGTTCTCCCGGGGTGGCGGCGGCAACGCCTCGGTCAAGGCCCGGGGCGTGCTGTGGATCAAGCCGAGCGGCGTTCCGCTCGCGACGCTCGAGGCCGAGGACCTCGTCCCGCTCGATCGGGACCGTCTGCTGTCGTTCCTCGCCCAGCCGCCGTTCGACCAGCCGGGCGACGACCCCGTGATCCAGGCGGCGGAGCGCGCTCGCATCGGACCTGACGACGGCCGGCGTCCCTCGGTGGAGCTCCTGTTCCACGCGCTGCTCGACGAGCGCATGATCCTCCACACCCACCCGATCGTCATCAACGCCGTCACCTGCAACGCGGATGGTGAGGCCATCGCCCGGCGCCTGTTCGGCGACGAGGTGGTGTGGGTCCCGTACACGGATCCCGGGCTCCCGCTGGCCCGTGCGATCCGCGACGCCCGGCATGCCATCGCCGACCGGACCGGCCGCCCGGCGCCCGGCGTCGTGCTGATGCAGAACCACGGGCTGATCGTCGCCGCCGATGACCCGGCCGAGATCGAGGCGACATCACGCCGCATCGCGCGGGTCATCAGGGAGGCGATCGAAGCCGCGCCTGCCGCGTCCGCGCCTGCCGCGTCCCCACCTGCCGCGTCCCCACCTGCCGCGTCCCCACCTGCCGCGTCCCCGCCTGCCGCGTCCGCGCCTGCCGCGTCCGCGCCTGCCGCGTCCGCGCCTGCTGCCCCTCCCGCCGCGTCCGTGACCGCCGCGTCGGCGCCGCCACCCGGCCATGACGCCGCCGACGACATCGTCGGGGCATTGGCGCCGGCGCTGCGTACCGCCCTCGGCGGAGGTCGCCACCGGGTCCTCGTGTTCGATGACACGCCGCTGGCCGCCGGGTTCACCGCGACCGAACCGGGACGCGCGTTCGCGCTGGGTGGTCCGCTCACCCCGGATCAGATCGTCTATGCGGGATCGGCCCCCCTCGTGCTCGACGTCAGCGAGGCCAGCCCGGACGATCTCCCCGCGCTCGCGGGCGAGCAGCTCCGGGCGCATCTCGACGCCGGCCATCCGACCCCGATCGTGGCCGTCGTCCCGGGCGTCGGGCTGTTCGCAGCCGGGGATACCTGGGCGGAGGCCGACACGGCCCGCCACATCTACCTCGATGCGCTGCGCGTGGGCGAGGCGGCCAACCGGCTGGGCGGCGTGCGTCACCTGTCCGACACGGAGCGCCGGTTCATCGAGGACTGGGAGGCCGAGGCCTACCGCCGGCAGATCCACGCGGGCGACGGTGATCCCGGACGGGTGGCGGGCCGGATCGCGCTCGTCACGGGTGCGGCGCAGGGGTTTGGTCTCGCGATCGCCGAGGACCTGGTCGCCCAGGGTGCCCACGTGGTCCTGGCCGATCTCAACGTCCAGCTCGCCCGGACCAACGCGGGGTCGCTGGTGGATCGCTTCGGACCGGGCCGGGCCATGGCCGTCGCGATGGACGTCACCGACGATGCCAGCGTGGAGGCGGGGGTCCGGGCCACGGTTCGCGCCTACGGGGGCCTGGACATCCTCGTGTCCAACGCCGGAGTGCTCCGCGCGGGCGGCGTCGCCAGCCAGCCCGTGGCGGAGTTCGACCTCGTGACCCGGGTCAACTACCGGGGTTACTTCCTCGCGGTGAAGCACGCCGCGCCCGTCATGGCCCGCCAGCATGCGGCGGACCCCGGCTGGTGGAGCGACATCATCGAGATCAACTCCAAGTCCGGGCTCGCGGGATCGAGCCGCAACAGCGCCTACGCGGGCTCCAAGTTCGGCGGCATCGGGCTGACGCAGTCGTTCGCGCTGGAGCTGGTGGGCGACGGGATCAAGGTCAACGCCATCTGCCCCGGCAACTACCTCGACGGACCGCTGTGGTCCGACCCGGACATCGGCCTGTTCCGCCAGTACCTGCGCGAGGGCAAGGTGCCGGGGGCGACGACCGTGGAGGACGTCCGCCGGTTCTACGAGGCGAAGGTGCCGATGGGCCGCGGCTGCACCCCCGCGGACGTGATGGAGGCGCTGTACTACCTCGTGGCCCAGCGGTACGAGACCGGCCAGGCACTGCCGGTCACCGGTGGCCAGGTGATGCTGAGCTGACCCGAGAGCCGACAGGAGCCACCCCGTGACCGACCTGCCCGTCACCCAGCACGCCATCCAGTTCACGGGTCCCAACGAGGTCGTCCACAACCGGACGAAGCCGGTGCCCTCGCCCGGACCCCACCAGCTGGTGCTCCAGGTGGAAGCCGTCGGCATCTGCTTCTCCGACACCAAGCTGCTCCACGCGTTCACCGCCCATCCGCGCAAGAGCGAGGTGCTGGCGGGGGTCGATCCGAGCGTGCTGGCCGAGATCCCGAGCTACACGCCCGGCGACCTGCCGCTGGTCCCGGGCCACGAGTGCGCCGCTCGGATCGTTGCGGCCGGGAGCGAGGTGCAGCACCATCGCGTCGGCGAGCGGGTGCTGGTCCAGACCGACTACCGCCACCTGCCGACAGCCCAGGCCAACGCCGCCTTCGGCTACAACTTCGAGGGCGGGCTCCAGGAGTACGTCCTGCTCGACGAGCGGATGATCCTGGACCCGCAGACCGGCGAGCGGTTCCTCATCCCGGTCGGCGATCAGCCTTCCGGGTCGGCTGTCGGCCTCGTCGAGCCATGGGCCTGCGTGGAGCGCTCCTACGCGTCGGAGGAGCGGGCCGGTCTCACACCCGGCGGACGGCTGCTCATCGTCGCGGACGCCGGCCACCAGATCGGGGGCCTGGACGAGCTGCTGGTCGCAGCGCGGCCGGGAACGGTGCGCTGCCTTCTCGCCGATGATCACCAGGGACCGGACCTGGCCGCCGCCCTCGGGGCCCGCGAGATCCCGTGCCGTCCGGCCTCGAACCTCGCCGAGCTGGCCGGCGAGTCGTTCGACGACGTCATCTGCTTCGGGGCGAACGCTGCCCGCATCGAGGCCCTGCAGGACCTGATGGCACCGCGGGCAACGATCGACGTGGTCCTCGGCGGCAACCGTCTCGACCGTCCCGTCGCGATCGACGTCGGGCGCATCCACTACGACCTGCTGCGCTGGGTGGGTACTCCTGGCGACAGTGCCGCGGATGGCTACTCGCACGTGCCCGCGAGCGGCGAGCTGCGTGACGGCGATCGGGTCGCGATCGTCGGCGCGGCCGGACCGATGGGGCTGATGCACGTGATCCGTGCCCTGACCATGGGCATCCAGGGCGTGTCCGTCGACGCGATCGACATCGATGACGCCCGCCTCGCGCACCTGGCCGCCATCGCCGGACCACTCGCAGACCAGGCCGGGCTCGCCGCCCGGTTCGTCAACAGTCGCGCCGAGCCGCCCGCTGACGAGGCGTACGACTACGTTGGCGTGATGGTGCCGGCGCCGCCGCTCGTGCTGCAGGCGATCGCCATGGCCGCTCCCCGCGCGCGCGTGAACCTTTTTGCCGGGTTCGCGGTCGGGACCCGGGCCCCGATCGACCTCGGCGATCTGCTCCAACGCGAGATCTTCCTGTTCGGGACCAGCGGATCGGAGATCCGGGACATGCAGGCGGTGCTCGCTCGCCTCGAGGCCGGGCGACTGGACACCAATGTGTCGCTCGACGCGGTGTGCGGCATGGAAGGCGTCGGAGACGCGCTGGCGGCGATCGAGGCCCGGTCGTCGGGAGGGAAGATCGTCGTCTACCCGCGGCTCCACGAGCTCGGGATGGTCCGCCTCGGGGAGCTTGCCCAGCGCCTGCCGCAGGTCGCCGCGAAGCTCCGCGACGGACGCTGGACGCGCGAGGCCGAGGACGAGCTGCTCGCGGAGGCGGGGTCAAAGGACGCGTCCGGCGGCGCCGGCGCGCCGGGATGAGGGTCGCGCGGCTCCATGGGCCGGGGGACATGCGGCTGGCCGACGAGCCGGTCCCCGAGCCCGGTCCCGGCGAGGTCCTGGTCCGGGTCAGCGCGGTGGGCATCTGCGGCTCCGATCTCCACTGGTACGACCAGAGCGGGATCGGCGAGTCGCGGCTCGCGCGCCCGCTGGTGCTCGGGCACGAGGCCTCCGGGGTGATCGCGTCTGGGCCGCGATCCGGCACGCGGGTCGCGATCGATCCCAACCTGCCCTGCGACACCTGTGAGACCTGCGCACGCGGCCTCGGCCACCTGTGCCAGCAGGTCCGGTTCCTGGGCCACAGCGACACCGACGGCGCATTGCGGGAGATGATGGCGTGGCCCGAGGAGCGGCTGGTCCCGATCCCGGATGCCATCGACGACGTGGCTGGCGCGATGCTCGAGCCGCTGGGTGTCGCGATCCACGCGCTGCGGCTCTCGGGGCTGCGCCCGGGAGGCACCATCGCGATCACCGGAGCCGGGCCCATCGGCCAGCTGCTGATCCGCCTCGCGTTCGCGGCCGGTGCCACGACCGTCGTGGCGACCGATGTGCTGCCCCATCGCGTCGAGGCCGCGCGGGCGGCCGGCGCGATCGCGGAGCTGGTGGACGGCGGGGTGGAGCGGGAGCGCCTGCTGGCAGCGCTCGCGGGCCGGCCGGTGGACACGTCGATCGAGATCGCGGGCGAGGACGACGCCATCGCGACGGCGGCGATCCTGACACGGCCCGGCGGCGCGGTCGTCGTGGCCGGCATCCCCGCTATCAACGACAGCCTGGTGCCGTCCGCGGTCCTGCGCCGCAAGGGCCTGGACCTGCGGTTCTCGCGCCGGATGAACCGCGTCTACCCGGAGGCGATCGCGCTGGTTGCCTCGGGACGCGTCCGCCCGGCGGAGGCCGTCACCGCATCCTTCCCGCTCGCCGATGCCGACGCCGCGTTCCGGATGGCCGTCCGGCGCGAGGGCGGCAAGGTGATGGTCCGGCCGCCCGCCTGATCGTTCCTGCCGGCGGCCACTCCGGGCCGGGTTGCGGGGCCGGTACAGCCGGGTTGCCGGCAGGTTGCAGAGGCGCTGGTGCGCGACCCTTGACAGCCGGGGTATCGTGACTCCGTTATCGGTAACTGATATCGATAACCTACGGCGTCCCTCGCGCGCTCTCCGCCGTGCAGTCCGAGCTCCCGCAAAGGAACCCGCGATGGACGATCTCCTGGTCGAGATGACCGGCATCTCCAAGAGCTTTCCTGGGGTGCGCGCGCTCGCCGACTGCCGCTTCGAGCTGTTTCCCGGCGAGGTCCACGCCCTGGTCGGCGAGAACGGTGCCGGCAAGTCCACCCTGATGAAGATCCTCGCCGGCGTCTATCACCGTGATGCCGGCCAGATCCGCCTCAGCGGACGCGTCGTCGAGATCCCGCATCCGCACGCGGCCCACCAGCTCGGGATCAGCATGGTTCACCAGGAGCTCAACCTGATGAACCACCTGACCGTGGCCCAGAACATCTTTATCGGTCGCGAGCCCACGAGCGGACGGGGGATCGTGCTGGACGAGCGACAGCTCAACACGAGGGCCGTGGCCCTGTTCGATGAGCTGCACCTTGACCTCGATCCGCGGGCCAAGGTGGGTGACCTCGCGGTCGCCCAGCACCAGATGATCGAGATCGCCAAGGCGCTGTCGTTCAACTCGAGCGTCCTGATCATGGACGAGCCCACGGCCGCGCTGACCGATACCGAGATCGACGAGCTGTTCCGGATCATCCGCCAGCTCCGCGACCGCGGCGTGGGCGTGGTCCACATCTCGCACCGCCTCGAGGAGCTCAAGCAGATCTCGGACCGGGTGACGGTCATGCGCGACGGGCACTACATCGACACCGTCGCAACGACCGAGGCGCCGATCGAGAGGATCATCTCGATGATGGTCGGGCGGGTCATCTACGAGGCGACGCCCGAGATCCCCGAGCACCCGAGCGACGAGGTCGTGCTCGAGGTCCGCGGCCTGAACCGTGGCCGTCGCGTCCGGGACGTCAGCTTCCAGCTGCGGCGGGGCGAGATCCTCGGCTTCGCGGGCCTCGTCGGCGCCGGCCGGACGGAGGTGGCCAGGGCCATCTTCTGCGCCGATCGGCCCGAATCGGGCGAGATCTACGTCCACGGCCGGCAGGTCCACATCTCCAGCCCGACGGATGCCGTCCACCAGGGCATCGGCTACCTGTCCGAGGACCGCAAGCGCTACGGGCTCGCCCTCGCCATGGACGTCGAGACGAACATCGTGCTGGCCTCGCTCCGCCGGTTCCTGGGCGTGCTGGGCACCGTCCGAACACACGATACGCGCACCACCGGCGCGTCCCAGGTGGAGCACCTCGCGATCAAGACGCCCTCACTGGCGCAGAAGACCCGGAACCTGTCGGGCGGCAACCAGCAGAAGGTCGTCATCGCGAAATGGCTCACCGCTGACACCGAGGTCCTGTTCTTCGACGAGCCCACGCGCGGCATCGACGTCGGCGCCAAGAGCGAGATCTACCACCTGCTCAACGACCTGGCCGCGCAGGGCAAGGCGATCGTGATGATCAGCTCCGAGCTGCCCGAGGTCCTGCGCATGAGTCACCGGATCATCGTGATGTGCGAGGGCCGGATCACCGGCGAGCTGACGGCGGCCGAGGCCAGCCAGGAAAAGATCATGACGTTGGCTACCCAGCGCGAACAGGCCGCGTGAGTCGGGAGATCGATGTGACCAAAGGGAGTACGTTCCGCGCTTCTTCCGCCGCTCGATCGGCAACCCTGGTCCGAGGCGACCTGTTCCAGCGCTTCCTGGCGTTCGGCGCGCTCATCGTGATGGTCATCTTCTTCAGCGTCGGGAACGAGCACTTCCTGAGCTTCGACAACTTCGTCAATATCCTCATCGCCACCTCGGTCGTCGGCGTCATGGCCCTCGGCGAGACGTTCGTCATCATCACCGGCGGCATCGACCTCTCGGTCGGCACGGTCATGACCCTGTCCTCGGTCATGACGGCCGTGGCGATCACGAACATGGGCCTGCCCATCCCGGTCGGCGTTGTCATCGGGATCATGACCGGCGGCGTCATGGGCCTGTTCAACGGCATCCTGATCGCGCGCCTCAAGCTCCCCCCGTTCATCGCGACCCTCGGCACGCTGAACGTCGCGCGCGGCCTCGCGCTGGTCATCACCCAGACCCGTCCGATCTACTTCACCGACACCCCCGAGTTCAACCAGGGGGTCATGGGCAACCTGTTCGGGATCAACATCTCGGGCGACTTCGGCATCCCGAACATCGCGATCATCATGTTCGTGGCGGTGATCATCGCCGCCTTCATCCTCAACCGGACCGTGCTCGGGCGGTACACGTTTGCCCTGGGCAGCAACGAGGAGGCGGTGCGCCTCTCGGGGGTGACGGTCCAGTGGTGGAAGATGGGCGTGTATGCCCTGGGTGGCCTGTTCGCCGGCCTCGCCGGTGTCCTGATCGGCGCCCGTGTCAACTCCGCCCAGCCGGCGCTCGGCTTCGGCTACGAGCTCGACGCGATCTCGGCCGTCGTCATCGGCGGTACCTCGCTCGTGGGCGGTGAGGGCACGATCCTCGGCACGATCATCGGCGCATTCATCGTCAAGACGCTGACAAACGGCCTCCAGATCATGAGCGTCCCCCAGGAGTGGCAGATCGTCGTCACCGGCGTGGTCGTCCTGCTCGCCGTCTACCTCGACATCATCCGTCGGCGCCAGCAGAAGTAGGAGGAGCGCAAGGGGATCCATCGGTAAGCGCGCCCCAGCCGGCGACCCGTCAGCCGACGAGAGACTGGCTTTTTGGAGAGAGGCTCAAGGAGGAGCAGGGTGAACAAGCGGTTCCTGTCCATCGCAGGCGCGGCGGCGATCGTCGTCGGCGCCTGCAGCGCATCGGCCACGCCGGCGCCGAGCACCGGCGGCGGTGGCGGCGGCGGTAGCGCTCCGTACATCTCGATCGTGTCGAAGGGCTTCCAGCACCAGTTCTGGCAGGCCGTCAAGAAGGGTGCCGAGGACCAGGCGACCACGGAAGGCGCCACCGTCAACTTCATGGGCCCCGACACCGAGTCCAACGTCGACCAGCAGCTCAACATGCTCCAGACGGAGCTGGCCAAGAAGCCCGCAGGCCTGTGCTTCGCCGCGCTCGACAGCAAGGCGGCCAGCTCGCTTCTCGGGCAGTTCCAGTCGCAGAACATCCCGGTCATCGCGTTTGACTCCGGCGTCGACAGCGACATCCCGCTGACGACCGTGGCCACGGACAACGTGGCGGCCGCGGCGCTCGCCGCCGACAAGATGGCAGCCGCCATCGGCAGCTCCGGCAAGGTCGGCGTGATCATTCACGACCAGACCAGCCGCACGGGTATCGACCGCACTGACGGCTTCATCAACCAGATGAAGGACAAGTACCCGAACATCCAGATCATCGGGCCGCAGTACGGCGGTGGCGACCAGGCCAAGTCGGCCGACCTCGCCAAGGCGATGATCCAGGCCAACCCGGACATCAAGGGCTTCTTCGGCGGCAACGAAGGCAGCATCATCGGCGTTCTCAACGCCGTGAGCGAGCTCAAGCTGAACGGCAAGATCACGCTGGTCGGCTATGACTCCGGTCAGGCGCAGATCGACGCGATCAACGCCGGCACCGAGCTGGGCGCCGTCCAGCAGAACCCGATCGGCATCGGCGCGAAGTGCGTCGAGTACGCCATGAAGGCGATCAACGGCGACACCAGCTTCGCCAAGAACATCGACACCGGGTTCATCTGGGCCGACAAGACCAACATCGACTCGCCTGAAGTCCAGGCGGTCCTCTACAAGTAAGACCCGCCTTCGCAGGCACCAGGTCGATCCCGGGGGGGCTGTCCGCTTCGCGGCAGTCCCCCTGCTTCCTCCGGGCACCCTGTACGGAGCCCAGCAGGAGCCCCAATGAGCACCATCAGCGACGTCGCGAAGCGGGCAGGCGTGTCCGCCATGACCGTCTCGCGCGCCATCAACGGCACGGGCTACACGAGCTCCGAGACACGCGCACGCGTTGAGGCTGCGGTCGAGGAGCTGGGCTACGTGCCCAATGCTCTCGCCCGGCAGCTCCGCTCCAAGCGCACGAAGACGATCGCGCTGGTCGTCTCGGACATCTCCAACCCCTTCTTCACGACGATCGCCAGGGGTGTCGAGGATGTCGCCGCCAGCCACGGCTTCTCGGTGATGTACTGCAACACCGACGAGTCCGCGACCGAGGAGGAACGGTACCTGCGGGTGCTGATCGAGCGCCAGGTCGACGGCGTGCTGCTCGTGCCGGCCCGAAGCTCGGGCGAGTCGTTCCGGCTGCTCAAGCGGCACCGGCTCCCGGTTGTCGTGCTCGATCGGCGCGTCGCCCGGCGTGTCGACACCGTCCGCTGCGATTCGGAGGCCGGCGCCCATGCGCTCGCGCACCACCTGGTGGAGCTCGGCCACCGCGACATCGCCGTGCTCACGGGGGCCCGCACGATCTCCACATCGGTCGATCGCGTTGCCGGCTGCCGTCGCGCCCTCGATGAGGCCGGGCTCGAGTTCCCGGACGCCCGCATCCTGTTCGGCGGGTTCATGTTCGGCCGCAGCAACCAGGCGGACGGGCACCGGATGACGCTCCAGGTGCTCGACAGCCCAGGCCCGCTCCCGACGGCCCTGTTCTGCGCCAACAACTTCATCGCCTTCGGTGCGATCCGTGCCCTGCGCGAGCGCGGCCTGCATGTGCCCGAGGACATGAGCGTGGTCGCGTTCGACGACCTGCCCGAGGAATGGGTGAGCGATCCGTTCCTGACCTGTGCTGCGCAACCTGCCTATGACATCGGCCATCGCGGCGCGGAGCTGCTGCTCGGCCAGATCTCGGGCGCCCGGGAACTCACGGGCCAGGCCGTGGTGCTGCCATTCCAGCTGATCATCCGCCGTTCGAGCGGTATGCCGCGAACCGACACCCAGGGGGCCATCGCGTGACCGAGCCCGTCATGCTCGACGAGATCGCCGCCCATCGACTCGTCCATCGCAGGATCGCGTTCGATCCCAGGTCATTGGAGGCCTCATGCTCACCACCCGGCTCCTCCATCCCGAGATCCTGCGGGCCCTCGGGGAGGCGGGCCACGGCGCCCAGGTGCTGATCGCCGACGGCAACTACCCGCTCGCCACCCGCTCCAACCCCGCCGCCCGGCGGGTGTTCCTCAACCTCGAGCCGGGCAAGCTAACCGTTACCGACGTGCTCGAGGTTCTGGCCGGGGCGATCCCGATCGAGGCCGTCCACGTGATGGGACCCGACGACGGCACCGAGCCCTCGATCCATGCCGACTTCCGCCGCGTCCTGCCCGGTCACGAGCCGACCCGGCTGGGCCGGTTCGAGTTCTACGACATGGCCCGCGGCTCCGACACGGCGCTCGCGATCGCGACCGGTGAGCAGCGCATCTACGCCAACATCGTGCTCACCATCGGCGTGGTGATGCCCCGCTAGGGGAACGACAGGAGCATCCATCGAGCGCGTCCCAGGAGACGAGGAAGGGCATGACCACCGTCAACACCTCTGGCCGGTTCGTCGGCGACTGGCCCCGGATCGGCATCCGCCCCGCGATCGACGGCCGGATGGACGGCGTCCGCGAATCGCTCGAGGAGCAGACGCGCGGGATGGCGCTGCGCACCGCGCAGCTGATCCGCGACAACCTTCGCTACCCGGACGGCACGCCCGTCGAGGTCGTGGTGCCGGACCACAACATCGGCGGCGTGTACGAGGCGGCCAAGGTCGCCGAGCTGTTCCGCAGGGAGGGCGTGGGCGTCTCGATCACCATCAGCCCGTGCTGGTGCTACGGCTCGGAGACGATGGACATGGATCCCCTGACGCCCAAGGCGGTGTGGGGCTTCAATGGCACCGAGCGCCCGGGCGCCGTGTACCTCGCGGCGGTCCTCGCGGCGCACACGCAGAAGGGCCTGCCCGCGTTCGGGATCTACGGGCGGGACGTCCAGGACGCGAATGACGTCACGATCCCCGATGACGTCCAGGCGAAGATCCTGCGCTTTGCCCGGGCAGGCATGGCCGCGGCGATCCTGCGCGGCAAGTCGTACCTGAGCCTCGGCGGCGTGTCGATGGGCATCGCCGGCTCGATCGTGGACCAGCCGTTCTTCGAGAAGTACCTCGGGATGCGGGTCGAGGCGGTCGACATGTCCGAGATCGCCCGCCGGCTGGAGGAGGGGATCTACGATCCCGACGAGCTCCAGAAGGGGCTCGCCTGGGCCAGGGCAAACTGCCGCGAGGGCGTGGACCGCAACCCGTCCGACAAGGCAAAGTCCCGCGAGCAGCTCGACCGCGACTGGGAGAGCGTGGTCAAGATGTTCCTCATCGCTCGCGATCTGCTGGTCGGCAACCCGCGGCTCGCGGAGCTCGGCTTCGGCGAGGAGGCGATGGGCCGCAACGCGATCCTGGGCGGCTTCCAGGGCCAGCGAGCCTGGACCGACCATTCGCCCAACGGCGACTTCATGGAGGCGATCCTCAACTCCAGCTTCGACTGGAACGGGATCCGTGCGCCCCACATGTTCGCGACCGAGAACGACTCGCTCAACGGCGCGACCATGCTCCTCTCCTACCTGCTGACCAACCGGGCGCAGATCTTCGCCGACGTCCGGACCTACTGGAGCGCCGACGCGGTCGAGCGCGTCACCGGCTACCGGCCCGACGGCGTGGCCGCCGACGGGCTCATCCACCTCATCAACTCCGGTGCGGCCACCCTGGACGCCACGGGCGCGATGACGGACGCCGACGGCAAGCCCGCCATGAAGCCGTTCTGGGAGATCGCCGAGGGCGACGTCGAGGCGGCGCTCGCGGCGACCACCTGGTACCCGGGCAACCGCGGCTACTTCCGCGGAGGTGGCTTCTCGAGCCAGTTCGTGTCGCGCGGTGGGATGCCGGTCACGATGGCCCGGCTCAACCTCGTCAGCGGCGTCGGCCCGACGCTGCAGATCGCCGAGGGCTGGACCGCCGAGCTGCCCGCCGAGGTCCACAGCGCCCTCGACGAGCGGACCGATCCCACCTGGCCCACCCACTGGTTCGTGCCGCGAACCACGGGCGTCGGCCCGTTCCGCGACGTGTACACCGTGATGGCCAGCTGGGCCGCCAACCACGGCGCCATCAGCTTCGGCCACATCGGCGCGGACCTGATCAGCCTGGCGGCGATCCTGCGCATCCCCGTCCACATGCACAACGTGCCCGAGCAGGACGTGTTCCGGCCGTCGGCCTGGGCGAACCTGGGGACGGCCGACCCGGAGGGCGCCGACTTCCGGGCCTGCGCCACCTTCGGCCCGCTGTATGGGCGCCGCTGATCGCCCGCTGCTCTGCCGTCTCCGGGCCTCGGCCTCGAGCGCGGATGATGCCGTAGCCCCAGTCGGACGACCCTGCCGGGGGGGGTAACGAGGCGTTCGGCCCTGCCGCTAGCCCGGCAAGGCCGCCGGGTCGACAGCGCTGCCCGGCCGGCCGGCCTGGTCCGGCTCGCCACCCGGTTGAGTGGCCGAGCCCAGCGCGCCTCCGCTGGAGCGACGGATGACGATCCTGGTGGGGAGGATGACCTCCCGGGGCAGGCGTTCGGGGTTGGCCAGCCGGTCGACCAGCAAGGCGACGCTCTCTGTGCCGATCTCGTAGGCAGGCTGCGAGGCCACCGTCAGGAACGGGAAGGTGACCATCGCCTCGGGCAGGTCGTCGAATCCCACGACGGCGACGTCCTCGGGGACGCGGAGCCCCAGCTCATCGAGGGCATGCAGCGTGCCGATCGCGATGAAGTTGTTGGCCGCGAACAGGGCGCTGGGGGTCGGCTCCGCTGCCATCGCCCGTTGGGCCATCTCGCGGCCGCTGTCGATCGTGAAGGCGCCGTACAGCACGTTCGGCTCGGGCAGGCCGTGCTCCTTGACGACCGCCCGCCGGAAGCCGACGACGCGGTCGACGGCCGAGGGGACGGTCGAGGGGCCTGACAGGATCGCGATGTCGCGATGGCCGAGCTCCGCGAGGAGCCGCCCGAGCGCCATGGCGCCGGCCTCGGAATCGGCCCTGACGACGTCGGCACCCGGGATCGAGGGCCGGCGGTCGACGACCACCAGCGCCACGCCTTGCTCTCGGCAAAGGCGCATGGTCTCCGCGCCCGTGCCGGCCGGAACGACCAGGATCCCGTCGACCTGCCGTTGGAGCAGCAGCTGCGTGAGCCGCTGCTCCTCGTCCTCGCGCTCGTCGGTGTTGGCCAGGATCAGGGTCAGCCCCGTCTCGCGCGCCGCGGCCTCGACGCCGTGCGCCAGCGTGGTGAAGAACGGGTTGGTCATGTCGGGGAGGAGGAGCGCGATGGTGTCCGTCCGCCGCGCCCGCAGGCTGCGGGCAAGCGTGTTCGGCATGTAGCCCGTCTCGGCGAGGGCCTGCTCGACGCGCACGCGCAGCCTGGCGCTCACGGTCCCCGAGCCGTTGACCACCCGGGACACGGTCATCGGTGAGACGCCCGCGCGCTTTGCGACGTCGTGCAAGGTCGCCATGCTGGTTGGGGGGTCCCTTCAGCGGTGTGCTTCCTGATAACGTTAGCAGGACGGCATGCCCATTGGCGTCGCTTCGGGTCCCGTGTGGTCCCACCCGGACTCGGCGTGATCTCGCGTTCCGGCAGGCCGACCGCCCCCGCTCAGATCGCGGGCTGCCCCCGCCGGCCATGGTCGGCGGTTGCGACTTGAGCCGCGGCCGCGATGCCCCTGAGCTCGGTGCTGGTTCGTGCCTGGAGGCCAGCGTGGGGTTTGCGCTGGAGCACGATGTACTCGATCCCGTGGGCCGTGCAGAACTCGCGCTTCTCTGATTCGTCGCCGTCCTCGTTCACGACGTAGGCGGTCGGTTGGATCAACGCGATCTCCGGCTCCGCGTCCATCCACCCCGACCCTGTCGAGACGAGGCAGCGGTGGACGAGTCGCACCGACCCGACCATGTACCGCCGCTCCTGCTCGCGCTGGAGCGGGTGGCCGGGGCCCTTGAGGAGCTCCACGTTCCGGTCGCTCCCGACGACCACGTACAGGGCCCCGAACGCGGCGGCATCCATGAAGAACCGCACATGACCCGAGTGCAGCCAGTCGTAGCAGCCGGTGACCACGACCCGTGGGCCATCGACGTCCTGGCCCGGGTGCGGCTCGATGAGCGGGAAGCCCGCGATCTTCGTTGCGGGCATGGTGAGGAACGGAATGCCATGCGCGTCGGCTGCTGCCCTGGCGGCGGGATCGACCTGCCCCTCGAGGGCGACGATCACGGCCTGACGGGAGACCAGATCGCCCATCTCGGCCTCCAGGGGTCGATCGACGATCTCCGTGCTCGTCACCCAGCGCATCGACTCCGCCAGGAAGGCCCGCTCCGCGGCCGGGAACAGTGGTCTTGCACCCGTTCGCTCCACAACGAGCTCGTCGGACAGGATCCGGACGTGCAGCGGTCCGTGGCCCGACGCCTCCTCGAGGAACCGGACATCGGCAGATCGGAGGTTGTCGAGGCTCGCCTCGATCACGACCGGCGGGCGACCGGTCCAGGCGGGGCCCGCGCCCGGGCCCTCGGACATGGCTCCCGGCATCAGGACCTCCGGATGGAGATCCGGCTTGACCCGGGTGGCTCGCTATCCGAGGCGACGATCAGGTATCCGCCGCCGCATCCGGAGGTCATCGTGCCCGCGTATTCGGCGGCGTACGCGGCCGTCAGGCCGCGGATGTCGATCGTGAGGGCTGGATGCTCGAAGATCCGCGGCAGGATGGCGTCCCACGCGCGAGTGCACTCGTTGAGCGACGCACCGAGGGCGATGACATCCATCGCCACGATCGCGTCGTAGCAGGCGCGGCCGGCGGCGCCGAGGCGAGCGATCCAGCCCGGCTCCAGGCGTTTCACCCCCAGTGGACCATAGCCGGGCGGGCGCGGTCCGATCGGGATGAGATGGACCACCCTCTCGAGCCACGCGACGACCTCGGGATCCGTCGTCGATTCGACATGCGATGGAAACCAGCCCCCGTCCACCGATGCGTCGTAGTCGAGGCGGCTGATGCCCGGATAGACCAGCCCGCACATATCCTGCGACCCCGACGGTTCGGAGAGGTTTGCGTTCTCGGCCGCGTACAGCTCGCGGACCAGGCTGGCCGGCGGCCGATTGCTCGGCAGCCGGTCACCCCAGAGCGCCTCGGCTGCGGCCCTGGTCCCGGTCGCCATGCCGCATCGGTCCATGTACCGGACGGTCGGCTCCAGGGACACGACGACCATCGAGCCCGGCGGCTCCGGGTTGTGCTTCGAGACGAACGGCTGGTCGATCCAGCCCCCCGCCATCTGCAGCCGGTAGGGAAGGCCCCCGACCATCTCGTGGAGGCCGGCCGGCGCGACAGGGGTGAGCGAGGGCGCCCGGGCGAGCCCGGTCGTTGAGGTCATCCCTCGACGACGCGCTTGCCGGCCTTCCGGGCGGCGAACTGCTCTGCGATCCAGGCGTAGGTCGCTGCCATCCCTTCGCGCAGCGGCGTGTTCGGTTCCCAGCCCAGGACCTGCTTGATGAAGGTGTTGTCACTGTTGCGGCCCGCGACGCCCTTCGGCTTGTCGGGGTCGTAGGCGCGCTCCAGCTTCACGTCGGCGATCTCCTCGACGATCGAGACGAGCTCGTTGATCGAGACCATCTCGCTCGAGCCGAGGTTGATCGGCGTGGCGATCAGCTCCGGCGTGTGCATGATCAGGTCGATGCCGTGAAGGCAGTCTTCGATATAGCAGAACGAGCGCGTCTGCGACCCGTCGCCCCAGATGTCGATCCGCATGTCGCCGGAGTCGATCGCCTCCAGGACCTTGCGGGAGATCGCTGCCGGTGCCTTCTCGCGGCCACCGAACCAGGTGCCGTTCGGGCCGTAGATGTTGTGGAACCGTGCGATGTGCGTCTCGAGGCCTCGCTCGGCCCAGTACTCCTGGCAGAACATCTCGGAGATGAGCTTCTCCCAACCGTAGCCGCGCTCGGCCATGGCCGGATAGGCGTCGGACTCCTTGAGGGCGATCACCTCCGGCGACTTCTGGAGGTCGGTGTTGTAGGCGCACGCGGATGAGGAGAAGAAGTACCTGGAGACGCCGGCCCGGTAGGACGCCTCGGTCAGGTGCGTGTTCACGAGAACGCTACGGAGACATTCGACCCGGTAGTTCTCGATGAAGCCCATCCCGCCCATGTCCGCGGCCAGGTTGTAGACCTCGGTCGCGCCCCTGACCGCATCGATCGCGTTCTGCTCGTGGGACAGGTCCATCGAGATCGACTCGACACCCGGGACGCGCACGTACCAGTCGGGGAGCGGCTTCCGATCGACGGCGCGGATGCGCGTGTAGCCCTGATCGTGGAAGTACTTCGTGAGCGACCCGGCGATGAACCCGCCGGCTCCGGCGATGAGGATGAGGTCATCCTTGGCCATGGCGCGCTCGATGGAAGTGCCCGGGATCCGGCCCGTGAATTGGATCGCCATCGGTGGTGCACCTCGCTGGTTGGTGGGTCGTCGGCCGCCGGCATCGGGCATCGGGCTTTGAGGCATCGAGGGTCGCTGTTGGGTCCGCGACGGGGGTTGACGGTGTCCCGATGATAACGTTACCAACGACCGAAGTCAATGACTTCCGAAGATCGGCCCGGGTGCCCGATCTGCGGCGCCGCACAGCGGCAAACCGGTCCGGGGCGGACAGGCTGGTGGTCGTCGATGGCGAGCTGCCGAATCGACCACGGATTCGTCCGTCCGGACCTCCGCCGATGCCGCTACCCTTGTGCGGTCACGCCGGGGAGCGTGGGTCGCGGTGCACCGACGGGGGCCGCCGATACCGGCATCGCCACCTGAACCGAGCCACGGCGAGGCCGCGGCCGAGCCCCGAGACCCGGGCCCGATACGAGGAGCTTCTACGCTGATTGCAGCCGAGCCTGCGCGAGGGACGGGCCACCGAGGGCGGCCGCGCCGCCGATCCCGCCGCCGGCTGCGACTGTCGGGTCGCGGGGAGGTCGCATGATCCTGGTCTGTGGCGAAGCGCTGATCGATCTCGTTCCGGTGGTGGCCGAGGGCGAGCCGCTGGCCTACGCGCCGCGGACCGGCGGCTCTCCGTACAACGTTGCCCTCGGCCTGGGCAGGCTCGGGGTGCCGGTGGGGTTCTTCGGCCGGGTCTCCCGGGATCCGTTCGGGCAGCAGCTGCGCGATCGCCTGATCGCAGAAGGGGTGGACTGCCGGCTGCTCAGGGAGGGCGACGAGCCGACCGCTCTCGCCGTCGTTCACCTGCCACCCGGCCGGGAGCCCGTGTTCGCGTTCTATGGGGATGCCGCCGCCGACACCGCTCTCACCCAGGCCGACCTGCCCTCGACGGACGAGCTCGGCGCCGGGGTGACGGCGCTGCACCTCGGCTCGATCTCGCTGATCCGCGAGCCGGGGGCGAGCGCGTACGAGCGGCTGATGGCCCGCGAGGCAGGACATCGGGTCATCAGCCTGGATCCCAACGTGCGCCCGGGGCTCATCGCCGACCCGGCCGCATACCGCACCCGACTCGAGCGCTGGACGACGCTGGTCGACGTGATCAAGGTGAGCCAGGCGGATCTCGCATGGCTCTATCCGGACCGGCCGCCCTTCGAGGCGGCGAGGATGTGGCTCGCCAACGGCCCCTCGCTGGTCGTCATGACCAGAGGCTCCCGTGGGGCGGTCGGGATGACGGGTGCAGGCATGGCCGAGGTGCCGGGGATGGCGGTCGTGGTCAGCGACACCGTCGGCGCCGGCGATTCGTTCATGTCCGCACTGCTGGGGTTCCTCGAGCTCCGGGGTCGGCTCAACCGAGCGGCGCTCGAGAGCCTGGACGAATCCGACGTCCGCGACAGCCTCGTGTTCGCCAACCGTGCGGCGTCCCTCACGTGTGCCCGGTCCGGTGCCGAGCCCCCCACGCGGGCCGAGATGGAAGGTCGTTTCGAGCCGGCCCGCCAACCTTGACGTCTCGTTCCATCCCGTTGCCCATCGTGCTACCCGGCCGATTTCGCGCCGCCGTGTTCGACATGGACGGGGTCCTCCTCGACACGGAGCCCCTCTGGCTCGCGACGTATCGCGAGCTCATGGAACGCCACGGCGAGCGGCTCACGGACGCCGACCGGGTGGCGACGCTCGGCACGTCGCTGACCGAGAGCGCGGCGCTGCTGGCACCCAGGCTCGGCATCCCGGCCGGGACCGCCGCTCTCGAGATCGCCGAGATGATGCAGGAGCACTACCGATGTGGAGCTCCGCTGCACGCCGGCGCCCGATCGTTGATCGAGGCTCTCTCGGGGCGGATAGCGATCGCAGTCGCGACCAACACGGACGGGGGTTTCGCGCGCGTGGCGCTTCGGGCCGCGGGGCTGGGGACGCTGGACGTCGTGGCCTCGGGCGAGGACCTCGAGCGCCCGAAGCCCTACCCGGACGTCTACGTGGCCGCCTGCCGGGAGCTGGGCGTGCCGCCCGGCGACGCGATCGCGTTCGAGGACTCGCCGAGCGGGGTCCGATCTGCCGTGGACGCAGGCCTGACCGTGGTCGGCGTGCCCGAGCACGGCATCGATCTGGCCGGTTCGGGAGCCCATGCGGTCATCGCGTCGTTGGCGGAGATCCTGGTTGCGCCGCGCTGATCGCTGCGCCGCCGCCGCGCGCTGAGCGCCGCGTCGAACGCCGAGTCGCCGGCCGGCGTCGGGCGCCGCACCGAATACCGCGCGGCCGCGCTAGCCCTGGGTGGCGTCCTCGGTCGGCCGGGCGGCGGATCCGGGCGCCGGCCTTGGGGCGGGCGCGAGGTCGATCGTGCGCACTCGACGGGTCCGGCCGGACTCGGTGCGGACGAGAGCTGACGGGATGACCCCGCCCGTGATCGCCTCCACCACCGCGGTCTCGCCGGCATACAGGCCCGCGCCGCTGAGGGTCACTCGCATGCCAACCACGATCTCCGAACGGCCCAGGCCGGCCTGGCGGTTGATGACCGCGACCGTGGGTGGGGTCACCTGCGGCACGTAGGCCGGCGCAGGTCCCCTGGAGCTTCGAGAGGGCGGATAGAAAACCCTGCGCTTGCGGGTCATCGGGCGTGACCTCGCCGCGCGTTCCGCGGATCAGGCGATGCGGGCTCGAGGGTCCGGCCGTCCGGGGCTTCGCGCCTGCGGACAAGGATCGTGTCGAATTCGTGGGCGTGGCGTTGTGTCATGCGGCTCCAGTTCGTGATCGGGGTGGCGGACGCTGTCGATCGGTCGCTCGCGGGACGTCTCGAGCGGGCATCGCCGCGGGTCAGCCGCCGGGGAGCGATGATGCCCCCCGGCGGCTGGATCATTGCCCTCAGGCCGCGCTCACCCGATTGGCGCGCGGACCTTTGGGGCTCTGCTCGATCTCGAACTCGACACGCTCTCCGCCGGAGAGGCGCTCGAACTCGAGAGGGGCCTGGAGACCGCCGCGGTGGAAGAAGTATTCCTTCCCGTCCTCGGCGACGATGAAGCCGAAGCCGCGATCGGCGACGACCTTCTTGATGGTACCGGTGGCCACATTGACCTCCACGTCTTCCCGAACCGAAACACCGACGCACGGTCAAGTTCGAGAAGGGGGTTCGACCACACGAAGTATCGCCACAAGAGGCGGCGACGGACCCACGATAGGCGCGATCGACGGATTCCACAATCCCGCGATGGACCTCGCCCGAGCGCAGCATGCCTCGCGACCGTCGCTATCTCGCCGCCGCGAGCTGGTCGGCGTACTTCTCGAGCGACCGGGCCACCTTGGCCAGCGGCTCCATCAGGGCGGGCGTGCACAGCTCGCCACAGCGAACGGCGAACGCCGCGGCATCCCGCAGCCGCTCCTCCATCAGGACCCACGCCGCTTCCTGGTGCGGCAGCAGGTAGTCGACCTGGTAGAACAGCTCGAACCCCGGGCCCGCGGTGACGCCCGGCATGTCCGGCCCGACGGGCAGCGTCGTGACCACCGTCCCCAGCGGCTTGATCGCGGTGTACATCAGCCCGACCGAGACGTCGGCCAGGACCTCGAGCTGCTCAGGTGACTCATCGGTGTGGGCGAAGTAGCGGGACAGGAGCTGGAGCAGGACCTCGTAGCTGACGTTGAGCAGGTCCATGGCCCGCGTCGTTCCGGGATCGCTGATGAGCGGCATCGGGACCCCGGTCGCCTGCGGCCGGACGTTGGCCGCGACGACGCGCCGGGCCGGCTCGAAGCCCGGATCCGCCTGCTTGAGCTCGAGGTACTCGTCGAGGATGCCCAGGAGGCGTCCGAAGTGCGCGTCGCGCCATTCTCCGCGCGCCCCCTCGCCCTGCTCGACGATCGTGTCGATGGCCTGCCGCGCAGATGCCAGGTCGGTCACAGCGATCAGCTCCGGCCACCGGAAGTGCTCCTCGGTCGCCTGGGCGTTCGGCGGCCCGACGAACAGCCGCTCGGGGCCCAGGCGCTGCGCCAGGTGATCCAGGCCGGCCTGGACAGACCGGTAGAGCTGGCCGATCGTGTCGAACTCCTGGAGCTGCGGAACGATCTCGTCGTGCTCGTCGTGGGGCAGAGCGACGGCTCGCTCCATCGCCGCGAAACCCTCGGCATCCTCGACGTCCATCCCCTCCGGCCGCTCGAGGAACGCGAAGTGGCGGAGGGCTGCCTCGCCGAACGGAACCAGCTCGATCCGAACCCCGGCCGGATAGCTGTACGCGGGCATCGGAAAGTTGGGGCGCGCGAGTCGAGGCGCGGCCCCGACCGCGGTCAGCAGGTTCTGCACGAGCGCCAGGTGGAGCATCTCCTGCTCGCTGATCTCGAGCAGCGTCCGGCGCCAGCGCTGGACTGATTTGAGCGTCTCGGCCGGCAGCCCCTCCTCGACCGTCTGCTTGAGCGAGAACGCCGCGAACAGATACTGGAGCATCACGAGGTGCTCGAGCTCGGCGGCCTTGCCGAGCGTGTAGATCAACGCCTCGCGATGCTCGAGCCCCCCGGTGTCGGGGTCGCCTCTGCCCCTGCGGACGGCAAGGACGTTGGCCAGCGGACCGTGCGGGCCGGGGGTGACGTTCTCGATCATCGTGGAGCCCCTCTCTGGTGCGGCGCGGTCTCGGCCGGCTGTCGTGTGTGGCGTGGCGATCGAGCCGAAGACTCGCGGGTCACGCTTCGTCCTCGTCGCTGCCGGTCGAATTGGGGAGGTAGAGGCGATCGTCAGCAAAGCACCACCGCCAGTCCTCGTCGGGTTCGACCGTCCTGATCATCGGATGGCCGGTCTCATGGAAGTGGGCCGTCGCATGACGGTTCGGGCTCTGGTCACAACAGCTCGTTTGCCCGCAGGTGAGGCACTGACGGAGATGAACCCAGGTGCCGCCGGTCTCGACGCAGGCGGAGCAGACCCGGAGCGGTTGGTCGACACGTATGTCCGTCTCGTAGTGCTCGCAGTCCCGCGTCACGTGGCGGCCCTTCCGTTGCCCCGCGGCCGGGCATCCCGCGTGGCGGAGCCCTCGTCGCGCGACACTACCACTGAATGCACCGCGGCTCCTGCGTCGTCGCACCACGAGCCTCGAGACCATGGGTGCGCCGGCCGGTGAGCGGTATCTGTTGCTCGCCGACATCTCTGTTGAGTGGCTGGAAGTAGCCCGATCGTCCGCCGCGCCAGAGGGTGGACGGGTGTGCAACGATCGGTACGGCGGCGTGCAGGGGCCGATATCCGGCCTGCGCGAGATGGGATCGAGAGGCGAAGCCCATGCGTGACCTCAGGCTGGGGCTCGTGCTCCCCCTCTACGAGGACCCGGAGACTGGACGGCCCCACCGGTGGGAGGAGCTCCGGACCATGGCCAGGCTGGCCGAGGCGATCGGCTTCGACACGGTGTGGGTTCCCGACGAGCTCCTGTGGCGGGTCTCCGATTGGCCCGGACCCCGCGGCTGGTGGGAGTGCATCGCGATGACCGGTGCCGTCGCACAGGCGACCGAACGGATCGAGGTCGGGACGTGGGTCCTGTCCGCGAACCAACGCAACCCGGGTCTCACGGTCCGGGCCGTCGAGACCCTCGACGAGATCTCTGATGGGCGGTTCGTGTTCGGGCTGGGGGCAGGCAGCGGCGACGCCGAGGCCAGGGCCTTCGGCCTCCCGCTCGATCACGTCGTCAGCCGGTTCGAGGACTCGCTCCAGATCATCATGCCCATGCTGCGGACGGGACAAGCGGACCACGACGGGCCGTACCACCATGCCACCAAGCTCGAGTCGCGCCCGCGCGGTCCTCGTTCCGGCGCCATTCCGCTGATGCTGGGTGCCGGTGGACCCAGGACGACCGCCTTGGCCGCCCGGCATGCCGACATCTGGAGCTACTACGCGCAGGAGCGCAGCGAGCCCGCCGAGTTCGCGCCGCGCGTCGAACAGTTGTTGGCGGCGTGCGAGGTAATCGGTCGCGACCCCGCCTCCATTGGCCGGTCGGCGGGCATCTTCGTCGAGCCCGCGGACGCCACCGGCTCCGAGGCGATGGGTCTGGGCGTGCCGGTCCGCGGCTCGGCCGACCAGGTCGCCGATGCCATCCATGCCTTCACCGATGTCGGCGTGACGCAGGTCGAATGCATGCTGTGGCCAACGACGATCGCGACCCTGGAGGCCATGGCTCCCGTCGTGGAGCATCTGGAGCGCGGTTGATGCTGGCGACCGCCCAACCGACCTGTCTTCTGATCGCCGACATCTCCGGATACACGGGCTACCTCGCCGATGTCGAGCTGGACCATGCGCAGGACATCCTGGCGGACCTGATCGGTGCCGTCGTGACGGCGCTCCGGCCGTGCTTCCGGCTGGCCAAGCTCGAGGGCGACGCCGCCTTCACCTATTCGATCGTCGAGCGGATCGACGGCTCCATGCTGCTCGATACCATCGAGCGCTGCTACTTCGGGTTCCGTCGTCGCCGCCGCGACGTTCGCCAGGCGACGTCGTGCGAGTGCCAGGCGTGCAGCCGAATCCCGGACCTCGACCTCAAGTTCGTGGTCCACCATGGCGAGGCGATCATCCAGAAGGTGGCGGGGCGCCAGGAGCTCCTGGGGTCTGACGTGATCGTCGTCCACCGGCTGCTCAAGAACGCGGTCGTGGAGCAGCTTGGCATCCCCGCCTACGCCCTGATCACCCAGGCGTGCGTCGATGCCTCCGACATCGATCCGGTTGCGCTCGCCATGAGCGCCCACAGCGAGACCTACGAGAAGATCGGTGACGTCCCGGCCTGGGCCCATGACCTCGGGCGAAGCTGGCAGGAGGAGGAGGCCCGTGCCCGCGTGTTCGTCACGCCGGAGGAGTCGATCCTGACCGTGTCGGTGCCCACCAGCGCGCCGCCCCAGGTGGCCTGGGAGTTCCTCACCAAGCCCGGGCAGCGGATGAGCTGGCAGCCCTGGGTGACGGAGGTCACGATCAAGGGCGCCACCGGCGGGCGACGTGGTGTCGGCTCCTCGAACCACTGCATGCACGGGAAGGACGCCGTGATCGAGGAGATCCTCGACTGGCGCCCGTACGACTACGTCACCGACCGAACGATCATCGACACGCCCGCGGGGCCCTTGGAGCTGCCGCACACGATCGAGTTCGAGCCGGTCACCTCGGGCACCGTGATCCACATGCGGTTCGGACCCCCGAAGGTGAAGCGGGACCTCGCGCTCGCCGCACAGATCGGCGCAGCCTACGGGGAGGCGCTCCGCTCGAGCCTGCCGAAGCTGGTCGAGCTGCTCGATGCCGAGCTCGCTGCGCGCCTGGCGGACCGGGGCCCGGAACCGGAGCTCGCCGCGCCCAGATCCGACGGACCGCTGGCAGGGATCCAGCCGCTCGTGACGATCGACTGACCGGCCGGCGGCCACACCGGCGTCGCTGGCGTGGAGGGTTGCTCGGTGTCGCCGCCGCCTCGTGCGAGGTCGGCGCGATCAGGTCTCGTCGATCACCGCCCGGCGATCGACGCCTCTACGCTATCGGCGCGGACGCCAGTCTCATCGACTTGGCCTGGACCCTTATCGCCCACGCTGACGTCGCCAGAGGGCCACGCCGGCCACGACAGGCACGGCAACGATCAGCAGCGCGGCGACGATGCCAGCGGTGGCGACGACTGGATCCATGGACTCTTCCTCGTCATCGGGTGGAGTGCCAGCCACCCATGGTAGGCAATGCCGAGCGACGGGGGCAACTGCCCTTTGGGCAACGAGGGGCCCCCGCGACTGCCACACCGCCGGGGGAACGATGCCCTTCGCGGTGAGCCCCTCGGTCGGAACAACGGTCGAGTGGCCGCTGCGTTAGCACCGCCGATCCATCCCGGATCCCCACCACCCGGCGCCGCCGCCAGCTCGATGCCGCCGCGTCCGAGTGAAGACGGTCGGACCTATCCTTTGGAGCATGCCGAGCTACTCCACGGAGCCGGTCGAGCGGGAGGGGTACCGCCGCCAGTGGGACCGCTTCTACACCCGCACCGCCCGGCTCTACGACCTGTTTGTCAGGGTGACGCCGGTCTGGCGCCGCTGGCTGCGAGCGGCCCTGCCGCACCTCAAGGGGCCACGCGTCCTGGAGGTCTCGTTCGGCACCGGCTACCTGCTGACTCGCTATGCCGGTCGCCTGGAGGCGCACGGGATCGATATCAACGCTCGGATGCTGGCCGTCGCCCGGAAGAACCTGCGCCGGGCGGGCCTCACTGCCGAGCTGCGCCAGGGCGACGTCGAGGCGCTGCCCTATCCCGATGCCTCCTTCGACACCGTCCTCTCGACGATGGCCTTCAGCGGCTACCCCGACGGCCGGGCGGCCCTGGCCGAGATGCTGCGGGTCCTGAAGTCCGACGGTCGCCTGGTCCTCATCGACATCGGCTACCCGTCCGACGGGAACCGGGTCGGCACCTGGGTGAACACCTTCACGATGGCGACCGGCGATGTCATCCGTGACATGGACGCGCTGTTCGACGCGTTCGGGCTACGCGTCAGGGACCGGGAGATCGGCGGCTGGGGCAGCGTCCACCTGTGGGTCGCGACCCGGGAGAGCCCTGCTGATGCCTGACCTCGCCGCGATCCGCGGCTACTACGACCGCATCGGCCGAGGCCAGGACAGCCAGCGCTTCTACGAGGATCGCGCGACCAACCGGCTGCTCGAGCTCGGCGAGTTCGGCACGGCCCGCTCGGTCGTCGAGCTCGGCTGTGGGACGGGACGCCACGCCCGGAA
Organism: uncultured Chloroflexia bacterium; assembly: GCA_963829295.1. GTDB lineage: Bacteria > Chloroflexota > Limnocylindria > Limnocylindrales > CSP1-4 > CAIXZV01. The sequence goes on from CAWHHU010000001.1 coordinate 638,891, forward strand.
GCTGCTGGGCCATCACCTGCCCTCGTCGGCGACCTACCGTGGGTTCGAGCTGAGCGCGCGGATGACGATCATCGCCTCCGGGCGCCTCCGTCAGTGGGCCGGACGCGCCAGCGCCGAGCGCATTGCCGGGGAGCCGCCCCTGCCGATCGTCGACGGCGGGGCCGACCGCTTCATCGCAAACTATGTCCTCGACCTCATGACGCCGGCTGATGCCCGGGACTGGCTGGCCGAGGCCCACCGCGTCCTCGAAGCGGACGGCCTCCTTGGCCTGGTGAGCATCACCCCCGGCCGCGGGCGCGTGTCAGGCCTGGTGTCGGACACGTGGACCCGGATCTGGCGCCGTCGCCCGATGCTCGTCGGGGGCTGCCGCCCGATCGAGCTGCTTCACCTTCTCGACGAGCAGAGTTGGACGGTGGCCCACCGCGAGGTGGTCACCACCTGGGCCGTCAGCTCGGAGGTCGTGCTTGCGCGGCGGCGCTGAGACGTGACCTCGGCCGTGCCCCCGAATCTCAGCCCGCCCTCATTCGGCGTTCAGGTTCCAGGGACATGGTCGGTCGCAGGGGCTCGATCGCCAAGCGAGGATGTCACGCCTGCTCGCACACACGGCCATCGCCGGCCGCTCGGATCGGCGACCAGAGTCGATACCCCCTGGGGGTATCATCGCGATGGTCGTCGGCGATGTCCGGCGGGCCTGCGACCCGCGGCCGGTATCAGCCCCCCGCCGCCCACGGCTGCCCGTTCAACCGCAGTGAGTCGTCCCGATGAGTGGTGAATCCCCGATATCGGCCGGAGCCGCCTTCCTGCCCGAGGGCGTGACCGCGCGTTCTGCGGGAACCGAGCCCGCCCGGCCGGATGTGGGGATCGCGATCGGCGAGCGAGGAGCCTCGACAACCGGAGCGAGGGTGCGCCGGCAGTCGCCGCAGGCTCGTGGCTGAACGCGTGAGTCCCGAACCGATGCCCTCCGAGCCGATGAATCACGCCCCGATGGATCATGATGCTGCCAAGCCCGGGAGCCAGCACGCGGACCACGACGGCCACGGCGGCCACGATCGCCATGCCGGCCACTCGGTCGCGATGTTCCGCGACAGGTTCTGGCTGAGCCTGATCCTCACGATCCCGGTCGTCATCTGGAGCCCGGACCCGCAGAGCTGGCTCGGCTACAGGGCCCCGATGTTCCCGGGCTCGGACTGGATCCCGCCGGTCATCGGCACGATCGTGTTCCTCTACGGCGGCCTCGTGTTCCTGCGCGGGGCGCGAGGCGAGCTGGCCGACCGGCAGCCCGGGATGATGACCCTGATCAGCCTCGCGATCGTGGTCGCCTTCGTCACGAGCTGGGCGGGCACCCTCGGGCTGTTCGAGATCGAGATCTGGTGGGAGCTCTCCTCGCTGATCGCGATCATGCTGCTCGGCCACTGGCTGGAGATGCGCTCGATCGCGCAGGCACAAGGCGCGCTGGCCGCCCTCGCAGAGCTGCTGCCCGACACGGCCGAGCGCGTGACCGGCGAGGGGACCCAGACCGTGGCCCTCGACGTGCTCGCCGTCGACGACGTCGTGCTGGTCCGCCCCGGTGGCCGCGTGCCGGTCGACGGGATCGTCGTCGAGGGCTCGGCGGACGTTGATGAGTCGATGATCACGGGCGAGTCGCGGACCGTCCCCAAGGAACCGGGAGCCAGGGTGGTGGCCGGCACCGTCGCGGCCGGCGGCAGCCTCCGGGTCCGGGTGACCGCCGTCGGGGAGGAGACGGCTCTCTCGGGGATCATGCGGATGGTCGCGGACGCGCAGGCCTCGGCCTCGCGGGCCCAGGCTCTTGCCGACCGGGCGGCTGCGATCCTGTTCTACGTTGCGCTCGGATCCGCTGCGGTCACGTTCGGCTTCTGGTGGCTCGACGGCGACAGCGCGGGTGCGCTCACCCGGATGGCGACCGTGCTCGTCATCGCCTGCCCCCATGCGCTGGGCCTCGCGATCCCGCTGGTCATCGCGATCAGCACCTCGCTCGGGGCCCGCCATGGCCTGCTGGTCAAGAGCCGGATCGCGCTCGAGCGCGCCCGCGAGCTCGATGTCGTCGTCTTCGACAAGACCGGGACGCTCACGCGGGGAACGCCGGTGCTTGCCGCGGTGAGCGGCGTGGACGAGGCCGAGGTGCTGCGCCTCGCGGCGTCGGTCGAGGCCGATTCCGAGCACCCGCTGGGCCGCGCGATCGTCGATGGGGCCCGGTCCCGAGGCATCGAGCTGCTCGCGGCCCACGACTTCGAGGCGCTGCCCGGGCGCGGTGCCCGAGCGAGCATCGATGGGCGGGACATCGCGGTCGGCGGGCCGGCGCTGCTGGCCGACGCGGGCCTCGAGCCCGACCCGGCGACCGATGCCTGGGCCCGGGAGGGACGGACGGTGCTCCACGTCATCGCCGACGGGGCGGCCCTTGGGGCGATGGCGGTCGAGGACGAGATCCGGCCGGAGTCGGCCGAGGCGGTCGAGCGGCTCCATGCGATGGGCCTCAGGGTCGCGATGATCACCGGCGACGCGCAGGCCGTGGCGGACTCTGTCGCCCGCCGGCTGGGCATCGACGAGGTGGCCGCGCAGGTCCTGCCTGCTGACAAGGCCGACGCCGTGCGGTGGTTCCAGGCCGGCGGCCGCAAGGTCGCGATGGTCGGCGACGGCGTCAACGACGCGCCGGCGCTCGCCACGGCAGACGTCGGGATCGCCATCGGCGCAGGCACCGATGTGGCCGTGGAATTGGCCGGGATCGTGCTCGTGCGCAGCGACCCGCGCGACGTCGTCGGTGCCGTCGAGCTGTCGCGCGCGACCTACTCCAAGATGGTCCAGAACCTCATCTGGGCGACTGCCTACAACCTGGTGGCGATCCCGGTCGCCGCGGGTGTGCTCGTGCCCTGGGGGCTCGACCTGCCGATGGCCGTGGGCGCCATCGCCATGAGCGCCTCCACGATCATCGTCGCCGCCAACGCCCAGCTGCTGCGCCGGCTCCAGCTCGGCCGGGAGCCAGTCCAGGACCCGGCGGCTGCGCCAGGGCCGGCCTGAGCGTCGACTCGTGAACCTGACCAGATCCGTAACGCCTCGAGCACAGGAGACCACCATGACCGAACAGCAGGTCAGCGTGACCGATCCGGTGTGCGGCATGACCGTCGACGTCGAGAACGCCCGTGCGACCGGCCTGACGAGCGACCACGAGGGCCAGACCTACTTCTTCTGCGGCAAGGGCTGCAAGCTCGACTTCGAGGAAGACCCGGCGAAGTACCTACCGGGCTTCCCGACCAGAGCGGCAGCCCGCTGCTCGCGGTCAGCGAGACGGGCTCGACCACGACCCCGGTCCACTACGACCCGTACGGCTCCGTCAGGAGCGGCTCACCGGCGACGGGCATCGGCTATGCCGGCGAGTGGCGTGACCCCGCGGGTCTCGTCAACCTGCGCGCCCGCGCCTACGACCCGACGGTCGCACGGTTCGTGTCGCGCGACACGTTCGCAGGCGTCCTGTCCGCCCCCCAGACCGGCAACCGCTACGCGTACGCCCTCGACAACCCACTCCGCTACACCGACCCGTCGGGCCGGTTCGTCAACTGGGCGACGAGCAACGGCCCTGCCCTCACCAGCGCCCTCATCCAGGCGATCCCGGGTGTCGGCGACGCGTACAGCTTCCTCATCGGGGCCACCGGGTTCGACCCCATCGCGGGCGTCGCCCTGTCCGATGCCGAGCGGGGCCTCGCGGTCGCGTCGGCGGTCGTCCTGGGCGGCGGCTTCTGGCTCGCGGGGCGGCTCGCCGGCGACGCCGCCCGTGACGCCGCCCGTGACGCCGGGACACTGGGGCGGGCGCTGGACGAGGCGCCGACAGGGAGCGTGGACAACGTCGTCGCCCACGAGGCCGAAGAGGCGACCGGGCTCGGAGGTTTCATCCGACAGGCGGACGAAGCTGCACCCGCACCCGCGGGCAACGGATGGAAGGCGAGCGACTTCGTGCAGGAGGTCGCCACACGCGCCGAGAAGACGGTGAGCCGGCGTCTTGCAGCGGCCGGCGCGCCGACAACCGGGGCTATCGCCGGGACCTTCAAGCACTCGTACGCCGAACGCCTGACGAACCACTACCAGAGTCGGTTTGGTCCCGTCGGGGCTGGCCTCCATACCGAAGTCAGCTATCGTGGCGGAACAATCGCTACCCGGGGTGCCCCAGGAAGCGTGCGACTCGATGTAGTCGAAGCGGCGAACCCATACGACACGTCTACGATCGCAACGGTCTTCGACTATAAGTTCTTCAGCCCTCCGCGTTCGGGTTACACAATCCCAGTCGCGCGTCAAGGCCAAATTCGCGTGGCAGCGGGGCTTGGCCCCAACGCTCCCATCATTGCGGTCCAACCGTGAAGAAGACATTGTGGCGAAAGACGGTCGGCATCGTCGCTTCGAAGCTGGGCGAGATCGATCCTGAATGGCATGTCGTCGGAAAAGCTGTGATGCGTCGGTCTGGCCCTTGGGTCCAAGTCGTCAGCATCGATCCTGCGAGCGGAACCGATGAGTTTGTCGCAGCAACTGGCCTAACCTACCTACGAGCCCGGCTTCCATTCCCCGACACGCTCTCGGAGTTCGGCGGTCACCGGCTCGTGTCGGGACCACATGCTGCTGACGCGTGGATGGGGTTCCGTCGGCTTGATGAGGACCCCAACTCCTTGCTGATGTTGCTGCGCGAACAGGCCGTGCCGCCGATTGATCGCCCCCTTGATGAATCAGAAGCTGAACGGGCTGCTATCGATCGGCAAGGGGGATGGGCTGGAGTGTATCTCCGCTGCATTCTTGCAGCCGAGCGAGGTGATTGGTCAGGTGCTGAAACACAGCTAGACGAGCTTGAGCGGCTCGCAACGGACCGGCCACTTGACGTCATCCTCGCGGAGGCGAGACGGGTCATCGGGCTCATGGATAACGAAGCCAGATTGCGAGAGCACTTGGAAGAAGTCGCATCCGAGCGGTCGATCGCAATCGGCATCTAGTCTCAAGCCGGCGGTAGCGTCGTTGACCTTCGATACGAATGCGCCCTGTGTGCACGCAGCCTTGCTAATCCGTTCACGGCAACGCGTTCTCGGGGCCGGCCATCGTCTCCGAGATTCTCGCGGTTGTGTTGCAACACGGATCGAAGCCGATGGAACCGCTCGCCTTCCCAAGCACCGTGAACGTTGCGGCATGCGATCGAGCCGAGAGGACTGAGGAGATGGCACGTGCGACCTTGTCGAAGAAGGAGCGCGAGCAGCTGGCTGCAACGCTCCGATGCAGCCCTAGGGAGCTCACGTCCAAGCTCGGCGCTTATGAGGCCGCGGCGCTCGAAGAGTACCTCCGCATGTTCCTGGGGCAGCGCGTGTTGACGCGCGGCCAGGATATCCGCGAGTACCGGTTGTGCTTGCTCATCCAACATGTCTTTGAAGGGGAGCTGCCCGACGAGCGGATGATCAGCGATCTCTTTCAGACGACGGCCGGGCAGAGTCGTTCGCTGCTGCGGGCCGTCATGTCGAAGTACCAGTACGAGTTGCAGGAGGGGATCACCGCCACCCTGAGGAAGACCGTGCAAGGCGCCAGCCAGACGGGCACCGGCGGTCCTTGGATCTTCAGCACCGACTCGGAGAACCGGATCGACGCGCTCAATCGCGAGATCTCGACCCTCGACCCGACGCTGCCGCAGATCACGAAGCGCGCCAGAACGGTGGCGACCTACGAGATCGCCAACTCCTCGTACGTCGATCCGTCGTACAGGCCATCGATGGAGATGTGACCAGCGTCACGCAGCCACGGCGCAGCCGGCGCCCACGCCGTCTGCCCCCACGCGTGCCGTCATCGCCGCGCCGTACCCGCGTCGGCGCTGTGACGGAACCGTCGCGCGGCTGTACGGCCGTGATGTCGAGCGCGAGTCGCTTGTGCGCGGCCAGCCCTCAGTCCCGGCCGCCAGGTCGACGCGGACGCCCGATGCGCCGCGCGGCGACGTACTCGTCGACCCATCGCTTGCTGCTCATCCACCGCCCGTTGGCGTCCTTGGCCGCGCGAAGCGTGCCCTTCTCGGCCGCCGCGCGGAGTCCGCGCACGGACAGGCCGGGGCGCTCGAGGGCCGACAGCGGCATGAGCTTGACCGGCCCGGCGAGGTTGGGCAGGAGGAAGCGGTCGAGGCTCTCCTTTACGGCCCTGGCGAGCAGCTCGGCGAGCGGCGCCAGGTCGTCGCGGTCTGCCCGGCGCATCGCCTTGAGGTATGTGGTGCGGCCCCGTTTCCGGATGACAGCGGGCGGGTAGCCGTTTCGCACGAGCAGCAGGTTGAGCAGCAGGCGCCCGGCTCGCCCGTTGCCGTCCCGGAACGGGTGGATCCGCTCGAACGCGTTGTGGATCCGGGCGAGGTAGGCGAGGAGGTGCTCGTCTGCTGCCGGCCCCACCCGTGCCGCGCTCAGCCAGTCCCCGATGCGGGCGTCGACCTCCGTCCACGGCGGCGGTGTCATGCCGTCGGAGAACGAGGCGATGTCGTGGACCCGCCAGTTGCCCGCCGACTCCCGCGGGTCGAGCGGCGGATGATCGGGCGGGCAGACGTCCCAGACGAGGCCCAGCGCGAGCCGGTGCACCTCCCGCAGCTCGGCGCGGGTCACCGCACCCGCGCGACCCCACTCCCCCTCCTCAGCGGTCGCCTGGGCGTAGACCCACTGGGCCGCGCGTGCGTAGCCTTGGACGTCGAGGTACTCGCAGAGCTCCTTGTTGCCGACTGGGCGCCCTTCCTCCAGGAGGGTCCGCACCTCCTTGAGGGCGAGCGTGTTTCCCTCGATCGCGGTGCTGTTGTGGACCTCCTCGAACCAGATGTCCCGCCAGATCTGCTCGTTCTCGTCGGCGCTGGGCAGGCCGCCGGCTCGCGTGAGGTCGCCCATGCCCACGTCGACCTGTCCGAGGATGTACTCCCTGCTCGGACGTCCGCGCCCGGCCTTGGTGATGACCACGGCGACTCCTGAAACAGTGGCGAACAGGCGGCAGTTAATGACATGGCACAGTTTAGCGATCTTGGCGCACGTCGTAAAGCGTGGCGCCGTCGCCGTCTAATTCGCGCGGCACACTTTCCTGTTGGGTCGCGGTGTGCGGGCGGCCGTCGGCTGGGCGACGGGCGATGGGCCGGCGGCCACGGCGATGGTGATCGGGGCGGGGCCGCCAGCGTCGAGCCGGCGCGCCACCGGGCCTCCAGCGCGGGGCACCCGTCCGCCGAGGCGGTGCGGCCCGGCGCGGTCCATGTCGGCGGCTCCGGGCGCGGTCGCGCCGCCTAGGCGATACCGTTGATCATGCCGTGACAGCCGACGACTGGAGGAGCGACCTCGTCCTGACGCTCCGGGAGATGGTCGCGACCCTCGACGCCCAGCACGCCGACGTGGCCGCACGCATCCGGGGCGTCGCGGACGAGCTCGAGTCGGCCCCGCCCGGCGCCGTGCCCGACCGCCTGCTCCGGCGGGTCCGGCGCCTGCGGCAGGGGACGATGGGGAGCCTCTCGGACGTGGTCTTCGCCGAGTTGCGCGGCCGGCGGTGGGTGCCCGACCCGGAGCGAACCGAGCGCTGGAATCGCCTGAGCCGGCGGCTCGCCGAGGATGTCGCCCGGCTCCCGCCAGCGAAGCCGGCCGACCTGTTCCTGGTCACCGACAGCGTGCGCGAGTGCTGGCTCGATGGGCCGGGGCTCCCCGCGCGGCCCCCATGGCCGGTGGAGGTCTTCCCGCCGGTCTGGCTGGACCGCGTCGCCACCGCGGACGCGGTCAGCCTCCGGCCGGAGGGCGGGGGGCCGATCCCCGGGGACGGCGTGGAGGTGTCGGTCGTCTGGGAGGGCGGGAGCGGGGGCGGCGGGCGCGTCCTGGGGACCGGCCGCGTGTACACCACCCGATCATCGGCGGAGGCAGCCCGCGAGGCGCGCCCGCAGCCCATACCGAACGACACCCCTTAGTACTCTGGGTCGGAAGTTCGAGCACGTATCCCCGGCTCTCACGCGGCAGCTCCGACCAGGGGCGATCGCGCCAGCCTGACCATCAGCCGGTGCAGGTCGGCTCGGGTGAACTGCCATTCGAACGGTGTCGCGAGCTGCTCGTAGCGCTCCTGGAAGGCGAGCAGACGATCCTCGACGGCGTGGAGATCGGCGAAGTCGTTCGGACTGAGCACCTTGCGCTGGATCACGCTGAAGTAGATCTCGACCTGGTTGAGCCAGCTGGCATGAACGGGCAGGTGGATGAGGCGGAGGTTCGGCCACGCCGTCTCGAGCCGCTCGACCGACGCCTGCCCGCGGTGCGAGGAGCCGTTGTCGACGACCCAGAAGACGCGCCTGGCGGTGCGATAAGGCGGCTGGTTCATCACCTGGGCCACCAGTCGCCCGAAGGGCTCGATCCCGGTTGCCGGCTCGCAGCGGCCGAAGAGCCTGGCCCGGTGGACATCCCAGGCTGCCAGGTATTGAAGCGCCCCGCCGCGCTCGTACTCGAACTCGACGCGCATGGCCTGCCTCGGCGCCGGCGGCAGGCTCGGATGACAGCGGCAGCGCGCCTGGATCGAGGTCTTCTCGTCGGCCGACACGACGTACTCGCCGCGCCGTAGCCGACGGCCCTCGAAGCGGCCGGCATATAGGTCGAGCACGCGCCCGGCCTTGACCTCGAAGTCGGGGTCGCGCGGGAAGATCCAGCTCCGGTGGCGCCAGGGGGCGATCGCGTCGGCCGATAGCCAGCGCCAGATGGTGGCGTTGCTGATCTCGGCAACCAGGCCGCGGCGGAGCACCTCGGCCCGGATGTCTGGCACGTGGAACCGCGCGAGCGGCAGCCCGAGCAGCGCCGGAAGCTCGCAGGCGATGGCCTTGATCTCAACCGCGAGGCTGGGGGGAAAAGCGCGCCGGTCGCCCGCGGCGCGGTCGCTCCTCGAGGCCGGCGAGGCCCTCCTCGAAGAAGCGCTTGCGCCACTTGCTGACCACCTCACGCCGGGTGTTGAGCCGCGCCGCGATGTCGTCGTTGTCGAGGCCCTCGGACGCGAGGAGCACCAGCTGGGCTCGGACGACCTCCCGATACGGCAACGTATAACGTCGCGCCCGCCCCTCGAGCACTCGGCGCGTTTCGTCATCGAGATCCAAACGGTACGGACTCCGTCGGGGCATGACAACGCCCTCCTCTCGGCGAGGAGCATACCGCAGACAGCGACACTCCATACGTGTTCTTACTTATGAACCTCGGTACTTAGTCGCGAGGGCGGTTCGCTCGCGGCTTCGCCGGGTCTCCGCCCGCTGGCCGACGTGGCCCGCTCGACTGGACGTCGCGAGTCCCGATGGTCGCGGGCGAGCATCCAGCCGATCTACTCGTGCTCCAGAGCGGCTAGCCATCTCCGATGCTGGAGGTCGTGAGCCGGATCGGTCGTTACGCCTCCACATCCTTGACAGACCAGGCTCGCCCAGCAGGCGACATCACCGCCTTCGGAGCTGGCAGGACCAGGACCTGTCTGAAGGCTGGCCGCCGCAATGCTTGGACGGTCGAGGCCGAGGAGGTCGATCCGGCCCCGAACGTCGTCCGACGGCCCGTCGCGGTGCTCCACGGCGGACGGTGTCGCCTCGATCGGATCGGGTTCGGGCATGAGGTCGAGTGGTGGCTTGAGGCCAGAGATCGGAGCTGGCTGGTTGGTCTCGATCTTACCCTGCCTGTTGCCCGGGAGGCTCTGTGGCAACTGGGTGTCGTCCTGAGCTCAGAAGGGGGAACTGGAGCGGGAGACGTCCGATCGCTGGCTCGACCTGCGCCAACTGGCGGTGTCGTTGCCTGACGACATCGAGCGGCGCGCGGGCACCGACTCGCGGGGATATGCCGGGCCTGGCCGACGGAAACTGGGATCCCGACGCCTCACGGCGTCCACAGCCCGCTCGAGATCCTCGCTGATCGAGGCCAGCCGGTCGCGGCGGTACCAGAGGCATGTCGATTTGCGGACCTCCGGGGGTCTTGCCCAGCGTCCACGATTGGGCTCACGCTTTGCCCACGAGTCGAACCGAGACACCAGTCCCCAGATCGGGCCGCCGAGGGGTTGACGGCACCGACGTACCCGGGTGGCGTGGGAGACGCAGCGACCGGCAAGGTGCCCTCTGACACGGGGGTTGGTGACACCCGGCGTGGGCGGCTGTCGCGTCGCGCCGCTACCTTCGGGCTCACGGCTTGAGGGGGTCGCCCCGCCCCGGCCTCGCCGCTCGCCGGCCTCCTGCCTGGCCGCGCGAAGCTCGACGGCAGCAGAGACGATCGGAGCAGAGCATGGACACCGCGGCGCCCGAGGCCTTCATCTGGCATGAGCTGATGTCGCGCGACCCCGACAGCTCGGAGCGCTTCTACGAATCGGTTGCAGGACTGCGTGTCCGGCACCTGGGTGACGGCCCGGACGCATACCGCTTTCTGCTCGCGGGGGATCGTCCGGTCGGCGGCCTGACCGGGCCGCGTCCGGACAGCGACGTGTGGCCGTCGGGCGGTCCGGCCGGCCACTGGGTCGCCTACTTCGCCTCGGACGACGTCGACGCGGCCGCTCGGCGCGCCGAGGCGCTCGGGGGAAGCGTGCTGCTTGGACCGCTGGACATCCCCGGCACTGGTCGAGTCGCGGTCCTTCGTGATCCCGACGAGGCGGTCTTCGGCCTCTTCCAGCCATCGGCGATCGGCTAGGGCGGGCTCGACGTGCAGCGGCCGGGACGCGCGGCTTGTAGCGCGTCCCGCGCGGCGGATCGCCTACCGTTCGCTTGCCGCCACGTCGTGGGTCATGAGGTTCCTCCAGGACTCGGCTGACCGGCGGTGAAGCTGGATGCTCGCCGCATCGTCGTGCTCGCGGTCCCGGTGGCCGTCAACCTCGTGATGCCGGTCATCTATCGGCGCCTCGCCCGAGTGCTGGGAGCGCAGCGCGGCTACGTCGCCCGCTTCGCGGTCTACTGGAGCGCGTGCGTCGCCATCCCCGTCGCCGTCCTCGGTCCGCGACGCGCGACGGCGAGCCACTCATCCCGCCCCTGATCGCGATCTCGCAAGTTGCCAACGCGCGCGCGGCACCTGTCCGGCGCGCCATCGCAGCGGGTGCCGGCGTCACCTGGGTCCCACTTACACACCTTGGCGGCCCGCAGAATGTCCGCCAGCACCGTCGTGCGGCGTTATCTGTTCGGAGACGCCAACGCCGGGAGGATTGGAGTGGAGCTGCAAGCACTGATAGCCGACGGGCTGGATCCCTCCGTTGAGGCGATCGCTCTCCGGGCTCGCCACGACCAGGCGGCGTTCGCCGAGCTGTACGTTCAGCATCGCGACCGGGTCTTCCGGTTCCTGCGGGCGCGATGCGCCTCCGACGACGATGCGCTCGAGTTGACCGCTACGACGTTCGAGCGGGCGCTTGTGGCCATGCCTCGCTACTCGACGCGCGGGGGCGGCCTGCTGGCATGGCTGCTCCGCATCGCCAGGAACGCGGCCGTCGACCATGAGCGTCGGGGTCGGCGACTGCTCTTCGTTTCGAGCCCGCCCGAGGGCCCCACGTCCGATCCCACGCCCGAGGAGGCCGCCATCGGGGCTGAAGAGCGGCGAGTCCTCCGCGCACTGATCTCCGAACTCCCGCCCGTGCAGCGCGATGCCCTCGCCCTCCGGTTTGGTGCCGGCATGAGGGCCCGCGAGATTGCGCTCGTGATCGGGAAGAGCGAGGAGGCAACCCAGAAGCTACTCGCCCGAGCGATCGGGCGACTGAAGGAGAACCTCAAGTGATGGCAGATCGACCCGTTGAGGATCGAATGGCCGCCGCGTTCGGGGCGGACATGACGACTGACCAGCGAGCGTGGGTCGATTCCCGGGTGAGCACGGCGCTCGCTCCGGGGGCGGCGAAGCGACGGTGGCCACGCAGCCGCCTCGCACGCAGCCTGGTCCTGGTGGGCGCGCTCCTGATCCTCGCACCGACCGTGTTCGCGGTCGGCGCGGCGATCCTCTCGACCGAGGCGCCCTATGGGGTGGGCGATGCCTCGGCGTACGAGGCGGAGCTCGACGCTGCCAAGGCCGTCACGCCGATCCCGCCCGGAGCCACCTGGCCCCCGTACCTGAATGAGGCGCCCGACGGAAGCGCAGGCTACGGGACGGGCCTCGGCAAGGAAATGGTCGAGGAGAACGCCTACTGTCTGTGGCTGGGCTATTGGTACACGGCGAACGCCAGCGGTGACGCCGCCGCGATGGCGACCGCGACCGACGTGCTGGAGCAGGCCCGCAGCTGGACGACCTTCACCGACCCGCTGACGACCGACGAAGGGTTCCGGGCCATCCATCGCGAGACGATCGACGCGGCGGTCGCGGGTGATGCCGCAGCCGTCCACAGCCAGCTGGAGCTCAACTGCACGGGTACCTGGGTCGAGGGCAAGTAGCCCGATCCCTGCCCAAGGGCTGGGGACGGACGCCGGTTAGGGGCCGACGCCCGTCCTCATGCCTTCACCCACACCCCGCCCCGCCGGACGTACACGTCGGGCCCGGCGTCGGACCACGCGCCCGACCGTCGCACCTGGACGGCGTCGGCCTTGACCCAAGCGCGCGAGCGGCGGACGTACGTCTCGGAGCCGACCTCGTACACGACGTAGACGCCCATCGCGGCTGTCATCATCGAGCCCGGTGATCCCGGGCTGCTCGGTCGCGGCGGATGAGATCGCCACAGCCTTCGGGCCGGGCACGTGGGCGTTGATCGCGGCCCCCGTTGCTCGCCCGGCGTTCCGGGGCAGGCACGGGCGAGGCTCATCGCCTCGCGCAGGACGTCCTCGCTGCCGCCGGCGCGGATCGCGTCGAGCAGCTCGGACAGGGCAGACTGTGACAGGGCCATTGGGTGATACCTCACGTGCTCCGGCAAGAGACACGCTGAGAATCACATCGGTGGCCTCCTCGCTGCGCGGCGTCAGCGCAGCTCGGAGACCGGGCTCAAATCACACCACTCGGGGGGACACTCCTCTGGGGTTGTCCCGGATGCAATCGGGATCGACCAACCGTAGCGTCGGGACTACTCACGGTCCCAGGCGAGCACGAGAGCGTCCCATGCCGAACAGCGCTCCAGGCACCATTCTCACGATCGGCCTCGTCTGCCTCCTGGCGGGGTGCTCCTCCGCGCCATCGGCATCACCGGTGGCCGGCGCATCCTCGGCGGCCGGCTCAACAAGGGCTGCCATCGCGGGCTCAGGCGCTGCCATCGCGGGCTCGAGCGGGACCCTCGCGGGCTCGACGGCCGCCGGCTCGACCGGTGCAACTTCCGCCACGACGGGCAGCGGGGCGAGCGGATGCAGCGGGGCGGACCCGGCCACCGCGGTGCGATCGGCGCTGACCAACGAGCTCGCTCAACCCTCGTTTCGGGAGGTCGTCGACTCGCAGGACTCGGCCGGCAGGCCGACCCACGTGATCTTCGATCGCTGGTCCGCCCGCTGGCCGACGTGGCCCGCTCGACCGGACGTCGCGAGTCCCGATGGTCGCGGGCCAGCATCCAGCCGATCTCCTCGTGCCCCAGAGCGGCTAGGACGACCATACGCCGTTCGAACTGTGCTCGGCGGGTGGGAGTCTTTACTCCGGTCGCTCGAAGGCGCATCATCGCGCCTTCATCCCGCTCGTGGGGGCCAAGCGTGGACGATCGCGGCGAGTCCGGCCGCATACCCTCCCGGCAGTCCGAACCGGCCAGGGCCTACTTGGTGCCGGCCGTGGTTCTCGGCTGCGCCCGACCTGCACGTGGCTAGCACGACGCAGGCGCTCGATGGTGCGATCGCCTCGATCCTGATCCGGATCGTCGACGCGTTCGCCCGCGAGCTCGGAGACGAGGACCGCCTCCGAACGCGCCTGGGCTTGCGTGGAGTCGAGGGAGCGGACGCCGACACGATCGTCCAGTTCGTCAGCGGCCGGGCGGCCAAGGTGTCACGGCTCAAGACCGACCTTCCGGGCCTGCTGGAGGAGTTCGCTTCGTCGAGCCCGGATCTCACGAGCGTGGCCCGCCCCGCCGCCGACCTGTGGAAGGTCGTCGCCTCTCTGGCGGATGCCGCGCCGGCCATCCCGCGCTGGCAAGTCCCTTTCCGACGTGGCGGTCGAGTGCCATGATGCTGGCCCAAGAAGGGGGAGGCGGCCATGTCCGTTGATCCTGCCGTACCCGAAGCCTTCCTGGATCACGCCGACGTGGCGCCCTTGCTCCGCGCCCTGCACGACGCCTCGCCCGAAGTCCGCCTCGCCATGTTCGAGGCACTAGTCCGTCTCCCACTTGCCCCCTCAGACTGGGCTGAGGTCGGCGCGTACGCCACATGGGTTGTCGATTCCCGTGACTCGCCAGCGGAGCGCCTGGATGTCATTGGGGCCACACCGTACGTCTCGGTGCGCTCGTTCCGAGAGCGCGTGGCCCGGCTTCTGGCCGAGGGAGAGAGTGCGGATCGGCTCCACGCGGCCCTGGCCCTGGCCCTGCTCGGCGATCCTCGGTCCGCTGGCCCATTGATCGAGGCGCTGGGCGACTCGGGAAAGCAGGATTGGGATCGCACAGAAGGGGCGCGGCGCCTGGCGCTCGTCGACGTCTCGGGGGTCCGGGACGCGCTCGTTGAGAATTGCCATCAGGCGCGCGGAGATGATCCAGCGCAGGTCATGGTCAGGTTCTGGCTGGCCCTCGCCCTCGCTCGTGCTGGCGCCGACGCCGAGCTGCGCCGGCTGTTCAAGGACCTCGGCCGGGGCGCGGCCGATGTCTGGGAGCTTCATGTCCTCCCCGGCCAGTGGGCACCCGGATCCCCTGACCTTAGTCCGGCCGAGATGGCCGGTCCATCACTCCCTGAGGGCACGACCCGATGGCTCACGGCTATGGCCAGCTCGGGCCATGAGTTCGCCCCATTGGCAGGCAGGATCGTTGAGGCCTCGGGACCGGTCCGAGACCTCGAGGAGGAAGGGACGAGGCTCGCCCCGGCATGGGCCGCCGGTATGACCGTCGGGTTCACCCATCTATCTGATTCCGAAACGGAGCGGGCTAGGGAGAAGCTCGCGGGGCTGAGGCTCCTGGACCCGGACGGCTTTCTCCGCCCGGAGGCTCTGGCGGCCGTGCGGCGCGAGGCGCTGGAGCCCGTCGCCGTGACCGTGTTGTTCGAGCGTTCTGTCGTTGGCGAGGTGGTGGGCGTTGTCCTGGGTAACGAGCTGGTGCAATGGGTCGGAACCTTCCAGCGGGAGTTCCGGCCAGACGCTCTCGGCTTGTGCCGCGAATATGTGAGACAGGCGCGGGAGGCGCGAGAGGCGCGACAGGACTCGCGGGGCCGGTCCCTTCGGTGGCAGATCGGATGGGCAGTGTCGCGGGGGGGACTGCGGGGCCTCGTCTCGGAGCTTGCTGGGGCGCTCGCCGCGACTGACCCATCCGATCGGATCGACGCGGGCCATCTCATCGCCGATGCCGCCGATTACGCGACGGAGGCGTATGCCCCGCTGTTCGGCGGGGGAGAGGCGCCTCGCGGCCCGTTCGCCGTTGCAGAAAGCGTGGCTGAATCGTTCGGCGAGCCCATCGCGTTCTCGGTCGATGATCCAGCCGCCCGCGATGCCGCGGCCCAGCTTGCAGGGATGAACTTCCCAGAGTCCGAGCCGGTCGCGGCACCAGTCGAAGCTGCCGCAGCCAGCCGGGCGGAGGGAGCCGAGAACCCTCGCAGGACCGTGGAGGCGGAACAAAGAGGAAGGGCCGAAGCTGAGGCGGCGGTTCAGGCGGAAGCCGAACGGAGCGCCCCGATGGCCGCCGAGTCAGCGCGGCCGGCCGCAGAACCGCCCATGCCGGAGGCCCCATCCCGCGGTCGGCCATGGTGGCGACGCGGATTCGGCCGCGGCGACTCGAGCCCTTCGGGAGGTGCCAGCCCGACCCGCAGCTGGCGCACAACCACTCGGAAGTTCGACCCAAGAACAGGCGAACCCATAGGCTCGGCGGCAGCCACGCCTCGGGTCGCGGCGCCGCCTCCGAGCGCCGCCCTGCCGCCAATGGCGGCGCCCGAATCCCCGGCCTCAGGCGCAATGACCCCCACGTATCGGGCCTACGGTCTCCTCGAATCGAACGAGACCGTCCTCGTCGGAGCCCCGTTCGATCTCAAGGTTGGCCTGTCGCCTTCGCCGCAGGCCAGGGTGTCCGGAACGGCGCTGGACGTGCGCCGCCCAGAACCCAGCAAGTCGTACAAGCTGGATATCCAACTCTTCGCCGATGGCTTCGACGTCGGTCCTGGCGAAAGCCTGCGAAACAGCCTCGATGTCTCCGATGACTGCCTCTTTCCGAGCGTCGGTCTCCATCTGACCGCCCGGGACCTGCCCGAGGCAACGAAGGATCGCGAGATCACCGCGATCTTCTCCATCGAGGGCCAGACCCTCGGCTCCGCGACGCGCCACATCCTGGTGACGAAGGATGCGGCGGCCGTCGCGCTTCAGGCGCCCGCGGTTACGGCAACCGGAGCCAACATCACAACGCCCACCGGCGAGCCGGCCGCCGACGTGACGATCATCATCAAGGTCGGTCTCAGTCACGGTGCGTTGCTCTGGGGCCTCGAGTCCACCCTGCCGGGAGTGTCACTGCCTGACGGCCAGCCTGCCGAAAGCGAGATCGGGGACGGCAAGGACCCGGAAGACTTTGCCAAAGAGATCATCCAGAAGCTCTTCTTGGCCGGCGAGGACCTTGGCCTCGACGAGCTGCTCACGGGCATCGGGATCACCGTCCAGGAGCTCATCCCAATCGAGGTCAGGAACGCCATCACGGCCGCTCAGGAAGCCGTCGGGAAGCGCACCCTCGACGTTCTCCTGTTGACTGCCGAGCCCTACATTCCATGGGAGCTCGCCTGGCAGGCCGATCAATTCGATCCCGAGGCGCCGAACTTCCTGGGTGCCCAGGTGAACATCGGCCGTTGGATCCTCGACCCAGCCGGTGTCGCCCCGACCGATCCTCCGCGGCAGGTCAACGCCTCGACCATGGCCGTCGTTTCGGGCATCTACAACAGTCCGGGCCTCCAGCGCCTCCTGGCCGCGGAGGAAGAAGCAAAGATCATCAAGAAGACCTACCACGCCCAGGCGATCGACGCTCAGCCGCCGGTCGTTTATCCACTCCTCAAGGGAACGCCGCCGTCGGACATCCTCCACTTCGCCGTTCACGGCCGGTACAACCCGGAAGGCGCCGACGAGGGCATCTATCTCGTCTCCGGGCGGCCCATCGATCCGTTCCGGATCCTGGGCTCCAACCTTCACGATCGGTCGCCGTTCGTGTTCCTGAATGCCTGTCAGGTCGGGGCATCGTCGAATCTCCTCGGCCGGTACGGCGGGATCGCCCAGGCATTCCTCAAGATCGGCGCGTCGGCGGTCGTCGCGCCCCTCTGGTCGATCGACGATCACGTCGCCCAGAGGATCGCCATCGCCTTCTACAAGGAGGCCCTGCGGCCGAAAGAGGGGACCCCGGATTCCGACGATGACGACGCACGGCCGACCGTCGCCGCGCTCCTCCGCAAAGCCCGGGCCGGATTCATTACCGACAAGGATGTCCACTCGTCGACATACCTCGCTTACCAGTTCTACGGCCACCCGTCACTTCGCCTGACCTGGAAGCCGGCCTAGCGGCCGTAGGAGGGCTCTTCGATGGCTGATCTCGACCCGACCGGCGGAACGATCCAGCTCGGCGAGCTCGGGCTGCGGACGCCGAGCCTGACCGGGACGGCGGACGCTATCGATGGCCAGGCCGGACCGGGCCTCCGCGCGGTCGGCGGCACAAGTTCAGAGTTCCAAGCCGCGCTCGACAACGCCGGAATGGAGACCACCCACGTCGTCGAGCTGCAGGCAATCGAACTGCCGGGCGCCCCGGGGCCGGGTGCCGGGGCCTCGGGTCGAGCCGCGGGAGGCGGCATGGAAGGAACCATCGAGCTCGACGTCCCGACGCCGGCCGACGGCTTCGAACAGGCCGTCCTGTCGGTCGACGAGCGCGGCGTGACGACGTGGTCCTTCGCCCCACGCGCCGAGCGGGGGCCCAAGGCGAGCCGGGCCGGCGTTCGCGGCTTCGGTGCCACGCGGACGTTCACGATCAAGCGATCGCCGGGTGCGCCCGTGGAGCCCGCGAAGGAAGCTAATCGGTCGATCTTCGGCGAGATCGGCAAGCAGGTCCTAAAGGTCATAGCGTTCCCGATCGGCGAGGCCGCCGGAACCGTCGCCAACAACTTCCTCCGCCAGTGGGAGGAGCAGCACCAGGGCTACGGCGTGCGCGATTACGGGACCGCCGATTACGCCGCCGCCGCGCCGTACTTCAACGGCGACACCGCTCGATGGCAGGAGCTGGCCAAGGGCCGGACGCTCCTCTTCGTCCACGGCACGTTCAGTCGCGCGCACGGCGCGTTCAACGCCCTGCCCCTCGACACGATGAAGCAGCTCCACAAGATGTACGACAACCGGGTCATCGCCTTCGACCACCTCTCGATCAGCCGCGACCCGCTGGAGAACATCGACTGGCTGCTCGACACGATCCCGGACGGCATCAGCCTCGACTTCGACATCGTCTGCCACTCGCGCGGCGGGCTCGTCTCGCGGTCGCTGACCGAGCGGACGGACCCCATGCCCGGCAGTCGCAAGATCCGGGTCCACCGCAGCGCGCTCGTCGGGGCGGTGAACAACGGCACGATCCTCGCCGATGCGAAGCACTGGAACGACCTGATCGACACCCTGTCGACCGTCCTGAACACCGTCGGCATCGCCGTCGGCGACACCGTCGATCTGATCCTGTCGTTCGTCCGTCAGGTGGCCGTGGCCGCCTACCCGAAGCTGCGGGGCCTCGCCTGCATGGTCCCGAGCGGCGACTTCCTCAAGAAGTTCAACGCTCGACCGCGCGGCCAGAACGAGTACCTGGCGATCGCCTCGAACTATGAGCCGCTCGATCACAAACTGGCGTCGTACTTCCGCGACGTCGTCACGGACGGGATCTTCAAGCAGAAGCCGAACGACAGCATGGTCCGCGTCGACAGCGTCGTCGGCAACACGGAGAAGGGCGCGTTCGCGCCTGTCACCGACCAACTCCTCCTCGATGCATCGATGGGCATCGAGCACGCGCGGTATTTCGGGAACGCCAAAGTCGCCGATCGACTCGTCGAATGGCTCGGCGCGGGCCTACCCGTTCACGCCTGAGCCGGTGATGGGCGCTCGCTGACCGCCAACGCCGAGTTCCGGCGGGGGGTCGAGAAGGGATCGACCCCCCGCTCCTTCGCGTCGAGGCATGCAGCCTCGGTGGCGATGCGCCAAGCAAGGTCAAGGTGCCGTTCAGCGAGACGGAGCTCGAGGATCTCGTCATCGTTCAAGATCGCGCGCGCGGGCCGGAACCCGACCGCGTGGGGGGCGGAAACCCGAATCGTGCTCGGACCGCATCGGTACGACCGGCCGATGGGGTCGCTTCTCTACCGGTTCATCCGTACCCTCGTCGCCCTCGTCATCGGCACCGGCAAGCGTGGCCGAGACGAGCATGCGAAGGACGTCGAGATCCTCCTCCTCCGGCATCAGCTCCGGGTGCTGCAGCGCGTGGCGGGCAACGGCGCACCTGGACTCGGCATGGGTCACCCAGCAGGCGCGCAACCTCGCGCTCGGGCTCGACGCTCGCACCAAGCCAGCCCGGTTCCTCGTCCGCGACCGGGACGCCAAGTTCCCTCGGTCGTTCGACTTGGTGACCTCCGCCGTGCGCACAGCGGGTGTCGTCCTGAGTTCAGAAGCGGGAGGTGGAGCGGGAGACGGGATTCGAACCCGCGACATTCTGCTTGGGAAGCAGACACTCTGCCAACTGAGTTACTCCCGCTCGGCATCCGTTCAAATAGAGCGTCTGCCTGCTGGCGTGTCCCATTCTAGCTGGCCCAGAGAAGAGGCACAGCGCTCGTGCAGCGATTAACTCCCCGCAGCGTCTGCCCGAATAGGCGGCGTCTGCTGACCTCCCGCAGGCCTTCACCTTTGGATAGCGCCGGGCCGACGTCTACTCCTCGGCCCGGATCGGCGCCGCGGCCGCGGGCACGCTCGTCCTGGGTCCTGCTCCTCGTGCTCGACGTCGCCGTCCCCGACTACGACATCAGCCCGGGGATCCTGCTGCCGCTATTGGGTGGGATCCTGCTGCCGCTATTGGGTGGGATCCTGCTGCCGCTATTGGGGTGGGATCCTCGCGCCCCTGCGGCTCGAGGCCTCTGCGTTCTGGCGAGGCGTGAGATGCTCCGCATTGCGTGCAGTCAGTTCAGGCCGCTGCTCGAGAACCGCACCTCGACATCGTTCGGCCGGCTCATCGCCAGATAGATCGGGCAGCGAGCACGCCACGCCGCGAAGACCTCATCAAGGCGGTCCTTGGGGGCCGACGAGCGCACGCTGACCTGGAGGCTGATGTTGCCAAGGGCCGGGTCGGTGCCTTCGATCCCGAGGAGGCCGCCACTGTCAGCCTCGCACCGCGCCACAGCGCTGATCTCCTCGAACGTGACGCCGAACTGCGGACCGAGTGTGTCCCGCAGGAACAAGACGCCGCTGGCCGGGGCGCCCAGAAGGTATGCCGTCGGGCTGGGTGCGAGATTCTCGCCGCCGATCCCAACCCCCAGGTCCGCGTCCCAGTTGAAGGCACCAGCCGACAGCCGTGCCCGGCCGTCGACGAGGCTCGCCGTCACCGAGGGCGAGCTGCGACCCTGTAACGGGTCGCGGGCGAGCTTCTCGGCCGTCGCGGCGACCCGAGACTCGATGGACTGGATGGTCATGATGCACCCCCTGTCATTGCCGATCCACTCGTCGCGGTTGTCGCCAGGGCCGCCTCTTCGTCGGGGACGAGGTCGACGAGGCGGGCGAGATCGCGGTATTGGTCATCGGGTTCCGCGCCCAGCGCGTCGAGGACCTTTGAGAAGAAGCACCGGGCCGCCGCGGCGAGCGCCACGTCGAGGATCTCGGTGTCACTGAGGCCGACGGCCCGCAGTCGTGCGATGTCGTCGGGCGTCACCCGGTGGGCGTCGATCGCCACCTGCTCCGCAAACGACATCGCAGCGACTTCGACGTCAGGCAACCCGGCCGACCGGTAGTCGCGCATGATCGCCTCGAGCTGCCGCCGGTCGAAGAACGATGCCTCGAGGGTGGCGGCGTGGGCGCCGACGCAGTAGCGGCAGCGGAGCGCCCGAGCCGCGGCCAGCGTCACCAGCTCGTAGCGGCGCAGCCGGAGATGCTTGCGGATCCCGACGATCAGGTCGAACCACGCGGTGTAGATCTCCGGTCGATGGCTGAAGACCCTTGCCTTGTTCGGGACGTAGCCGTCCTCGCCCAACTCCTTGTTGTACGGCACGGCCGCTCAGACCTAGCTTCACGTAGGCGTTGGAGAGGTGGCGCTCGACGGTACGGATGCTGATGACGAGCTCGGCTGCGATCTCGGCATTGCTGCGGCCGGTGGCCGCCATCGCGATGACCTCGCGCTCTCTGGGGCTCAGATCGTCGATCGACTCCGGGTCGCGCCTTACGACGGCGTGGCGCTCGGGCTCCATGAAATCGCGTATCTCTCGTCGGAACGTCGCCCACGCCGGCTCGTCGGCGAGGACGATGTGGTTCCGTGTCTCGAGCGGGACGAACCGTCCGTCGGGGATCCTGGCCGCGATGTCCGTCGCATGCTCGAACGACGATGCGCGGTCGCCCCGGGCATGGAGGACGAGCGTCGGCACCCGGATGGACGCGAGAAGATCCATGACATCGATCGCCTGGCGGGCGATCCGGCTCGCGACGGCGTTCTCCGTGGAGGTCGACAGACGCTGGAGATCGTCGAGCCAGCCCATCTGCCGCTCGGTGGCGTCGGGGATGAAGGTCGCCGAGAAAACGCGGCGGAAGGTGCCCTCCGGCCGTGCCCAGCCGGCGCGGATGAGGGCTCTGAACGCGTCCTCCGCGACCGGATCGTCGATCGCGCCGAAGCAGCCTCGCGCGATCGCGCCATATAGGGCCAGGCGCGTGACCCGCTCGGGATGGCGGGCCGCGTACGAGATCGCCACGGGAGCGCCGCCGGACATGCCCAGGATCGCGAATCGGTCGAACCCCAGGGCCCCGATGACGGCCTCGAGGTCGGCGACCCGGACGGCCAGTGAGAGGTCCTGAACTTGCCAATCCGACAGACCGAAACCGCGCTCGTCGTAGCGGGCGACCGTCGCGATCGCTCCCAGGTCGCTGAGGAAGTGTCGCCAGACGGGGCTCTGCCGCTTCGCTCTCGCGTCAGCAGGGGAAGACCACGGCCGCCAGCGCCGGCGGCGCAAATCACAGCCAGCGAGAAGGCGCCTGTTGACATCTCAGTCTGTCACGATCTTGGCCGCCCGACAGGGCCCGAACATGCTGTACCCACCCACGAGCGCTACCCGCGGTACGCCTCCATGAAGCGCACCCGCGCGCCGAGGTGGAGCGCAGCGTTGCTGTAGATGCGGCCGGCGAGCCAGGTCAGGCCGACGATGCTGGCGATCGTCAGCGCCGCCGCTAGGCCCACCTGCCAGAGCGGCACGTCGCTGGTCGCCATCCGCACTGCCATGAGGACGGGCGCGAACGGCGGGAGCAGCGAGCAGAGCGTGATGAGCGGGGCGCTCGGATCGGGCAGGGCGGCGAACACCATCAGGTATCCCGCGAGCAGGAGGAACCCCATCGGCGCAATGGCGCTCTGCACCTCCTCCTGGCGCGAGACGAGGGAGGCCACCGCCGCGAAGGCCGTGGCGTAGAAGAGGAAGCCGAGCAGGAACCAGAGGAGATCGCCGAGGATCGGGGCCACGCCGATGGCCGGGATGGCGGCGACGTGGGTCACCTGGACCGCGACGAGCGCGGCCGCGCCCATGATCGTGAGCTGGAGCAGGCCGACGAGCCCGATCCCGATGACCTTGCCCGCGAGCAAGCGGCTGGGCCGGATCGTGGCGAGCAGGATCTCCATCATCCGCGTGGCCTTCTCCTCGACCACGCCCTGGGCGACGAGTCCCCCGTATTGCCCGACGGCCACGAAGAGCAGGATGCCGACGGCCAGGCCAGCGAGCAGGTCCTGAGTCTGGGCGGGGTTTGCTGGCGTGGTCGGCTGCACGGCCTGGCGCGGCACAAAGGCCATGAGCGTAGTAATCGCCGCGGGTTGCAGGCCCGCCGCCCCCAGCCGTGCCTCGACGACCGCCAGATACAGGGCCGAGTCCACCACCGACGGAGCCGCGTCCTGCACCGCGGTGGTCGGCGACGTTGCAGGTCCGGTCACCAGCACGTCGAGCGTGCCCGCCTGCACCTGCGCCTCCCCGGCCGTGGCGTCGGCGATGTCGCTGACCGTGACGTCCGCACCCAGGGCCGCGGCCGACGCCGTGAACGCCGGCTCGAGCGCCTGCGACCCGCCGCTGAAGCCCACCCGCGCGGAGACGGGAGCGGGAGGCGAGCTCGCGAGGAGCGACGCCGCCACGATGCCGACGACAACGAGGGCCACCATCCCGACGGTCGCAATGGCGAAGAC
The DNA here is from genome assembly GCA_963829295.1 of uncultured Chloroflexia bacterium. Classification (GTDB taxonomy): domain Bacteria; phylum Chloroflexota; class Limnocylindria; order Limnocylindrales; family CSP1-4; genus CAIXZV01. The sequence goes on from CAWHHU010000001.1 coordinate 662,303, forward strand.
CCGCGAGCGCAGTCGCATGCGGACTTCGCGGCGGGCGACGAGGACGACCGTCGGCAGGCCGCGCGTTCGGCCCGTGGTCGGAGACGGCGCGTTCATGCCGCCGCCTCGCCGATGACGGTCCGGAAGAGATCGCCGAGGCTGGGCTCGACGCGCTCGAACTCACGGACGGGTCCGGTGTCCAGCGCCGCCCGCAGCAGCGCCTGGTCGTCGACGCCCGGATCGAGCTCGAACAGCCGCCGGGAGTCATCGGTCTCCACGAGACGCACGCCCGGCACGCCGACTTCCCAGCCGTCGGGCGCGGCGGGCACGTCGATCCAGCGCCGTTCGCGGCCCCCGGCACGCAGCTCGTCCACCGTTCCGCAGGCGACCATCCGTCCGCGATCGATGATGCCCACCCGGTCGCACAGCCGTTCGACGAGCTCGAGCTCGTGGCTGGAAAAGATGACGGGCACGCCGGCGTCCGCCCGCTCCCGAAGCACCTCCGCCATCACGTCGACGGCGACCGGATCGAGCCCGGAGAAGGGCTCGTCGAGCACGAGCACGTCCGGCCCGAACACGAGGGCCGCGGCCAGCTGGACCCGCTGCTGGTTGCCCAGGCTAAGCGCCTGGAGCTCGGCGTCGCGCCGGTCGGCGAGACCGAACCGGTCCAGCCAGCCGAGCGCGGCCTCCCGGGCTGCCGAGTCCGTCATGCCGTGGAGCTCACCCAGGTAGGCGAGCTGCTCCGCCACGTGCATCCTGGGATACAGGCCGCGTTCCTCGGGCATGTAGCCGATGCGGCGCCGGGCCTCGAACGTCAGGGGGACGCCCAGCCAGCGCACCACGCCAGCGTCCGGCTCGAGCACACCCAGCGTCACCCGCATCGTCGTCGTCTTGCCGGCGCCGTTGCGCCCCACGAAGCCGAACAGCTCGCCCGCGTGGACCTCGAATGTGAGGTCCTGCACGGCGACGGTCTGCCCGTAGCGCTTCGAGATCCCGTCGATCTCGAGCGTGCGATCAGCGGTCATCGTTCACCTCCCGGTAGCCCTGCGATTAGGGCGCGGAGCGTCGCAGCATAGGCATCGAGCGCCGAGCGGCCTTTGTGGGTGAGTGTGGCTGTGGTGAGTGAGGCCGGGCCGTTGCCGGTCTTCTCGGTGGCGATGTAGCCGGCGAGTTCGAGTCTGCGCAGGTGGGTGATCAGGTTTCCTGGCGTCAGCCCGATCATGTCCTGGAGCCGCGTGAACGAGAGCCTGTCGCCGTCGGGGAGCGCGGCGAGCGTGGCGACGATGCGGAGCCGCGCCGGGGCATGGATGATCGGGTCGAGCTGGTCAGCGCCCATCGGTGTGCGCCCGCGCGGCGCGCCACCCGTGCCGGATGCGGGAGGCGGCGCGTGCGAGGAGCAGCAGGCTGAAGCCCAGGCCGATCACGCCCCACACATTGGCCGGGCCGGTATAGGCGGCCAGCGCGGCAAGCGCGACCACGGCTAGAGCGAACGCCGACCAGCCCCACTGCTCCTGCCCGGCCTCATAGGCTGCGGCCGCGGCGCCAACGATGATCAGCGGCGCGGCGGCGGGGTAGATGCCGTAGACGATCGCGGGTCCTGCTCCAGCGGCGTTAAGCGCCCCATCGAAGACGTACACCAGGACGTAGATGGTTGCGAACGTGATGCCTGCGGCCCGCTTTTGACGGGAGGAGCGCCCGGTGACACCGCTGGTTGCACGCCCCACCACGATCGCCACCACGGCGATCCAGACGATCAGGATCGCGTAGAGCACCAGCAAGGCCGTTCCGCTCGGGCCCGAATAAGGCTGCTGACCGCGGACCGACAACCAGAGTTCGCCGTAGCAGAGCAGCACCAGCATCGCTGCGAGCAGCACCAGCAATGGCGGCCTCATGTCGAGCTGGCGCTGCGCCCGCTTCCGGGTCTGCTCGAGCAGCGCCGCCGCCGCACGCGGATCGAACGCGTCGCCTTCGTCGGTCGTCGCGGTCTCAGGTTCGTCGACTTCGCCGTTCATCGGGCTCCCGTCAGCTGAGTTTGCACCCCAAAGCTACTAGACTTTGCGGTCCAAAGTCAAGCCCTCGTCAAGCCGAAATGCGCCGCCCATCTGCTCGTGCTGCGCGACATGGCCCGCCGCTTCGGGTTGCCGGCCTCGATCTACCGCGACGGCTCGTCCGTGTTCGCGCCCACCCAGCGCAGCGCCAACTGCCTGGCCGCGTCGATGCGCCGCCGAGCGGCCCAGAGGCGGCGCGCATCGGCCCAGCGAGACACGGGAACAGCCCAGGGTGGGGGCTCGTGCACGTTCCGCCGGGCCAGTTGGGCCGATTGGGCCGGTTCTGAAGAGGAAGGACGTCCGGCCTGCTGTGCTCTGGTGGTGCGCCTTCCCGCCACGGCGACCGCCGAACCAGTGGGTACTTCATGCGACCGCACGAAGAGCCTCGCCGATGTAGTCGGGGACTACGATCCGAGTGGTGGGACCGGGAGGTTCAACTCCTCTCGCCCCGACCATACCGACTTCTGTGGTCGGAAGTCAGGACAGCGTCTCCCCACAGCTCACGCCAGCCGTGGGCCACGGCCTCAGCCGTTGGGTGGACGATCGCCTCCCTGGTTCCCAGGACCTCGATCCGCTCGAACATGGCCTCCGCCAGGTTGCGGTGGCGCTCGGGCGCCGTCTCCCGCCACAGCCGCGGGAGGTTTGCGAGGTAGGCGACCGTCGCGCTCGGGTCGACCGTCCTCGTCGAGCTTCGGGCCTCGGCCTCCTCCCGGTCGAGGCGGGCCATGGCCGTCTCGAGCGCCAGCGGGTCGCGGTCCCGGCGGTACCGCGCCATGGCGGCCTCGCGCCCCTTCGCGATCCGGGCCAGCGCGAGCGAGTCGACCGAGTCGGTCCGCCCCTCAAGGAGGCCGACCACCGACGCCCGGACGGAGGCGCTCGCGGCGACGTGCGCAAGGACCGCCGGGACGATCCCGTACGGCTGCCTCGCCGAGGGGTTTGCGTCAGGACCAGCTCCCGCACCTGACATCCGGGGCCCAGAGCCTCGTCCACGTCGCGCGAAATTGCGTAGAGCGAAGCGTGTCGCCTTTCGGCCCCGTGTGCCGGCGAGCACGAATCGGTGTCGTGCCTATCATCACCCTGGTGTCGCGTATGGCGTTGCGGACCGCGTTCCGGAATGCGTTGCGAACCGCGACACTTGGATGACAGCGAGTCTCGGTCACGGCGGAGGCGATCAACCTCCTGCGCCCAGCGGCAATGTTCGGCAGGTCCGCGGGCTCCGCGCGGGCGGCGTGATCATCGAGGCTGAGGTGTGCGACGCGCGCAGGGCGGTGGGGTCGAGAGCGGCGAGCCGCGCCCGGAGCTTGGTTGGGTCGCGCTACGGCTTCTACGTGTACCTGTCGGACAGCTCGGACATGAGGGTGTTGGGCCTCCGGAAAGCTGTCGAGCGGCTGCTCAAGACCCGCGAAGTCCGCCCGGCACTGGGCGTGTCTCCGTCGGCCCTGTTCTGGTCAGTGGCCGTCGTCCCGTTCGTCGGCGGGTCAACGGTTCCAGTAGCGCCAGCCGCCTCGACGTCGCCAGCCCTGCAGCGGCGGCAAGCCCCCGGATGCGGGGCTTCTTCGTGTCCTGCGCCGGGCGAGCGGGGGAAGGCGCCGGCCCGCCTAGGAATCGGGCGCGCCCGTCACCCCGGCCGTGCAACTGGCCGCTTGAGCCTGCCGCCGGCCTCGACCGCCTCGTCGACGAACTCGGAGTATGGATCCAGGATCGCGCCGTGGCCGCGGCCGGGCAGGATCCGCGCGACCGCTCCAGGGATGGTCGCCGCCAGCCACCGACCCTGTCGGACATCCACCAGGCGATCATCCTCGCCCTGTCGCACGACAACCGGGATCCGGATGTCGGACACGCGGAAGCCCCACTCGCTCGCCTGGGCGACGGCATCATCGAACCAGCCCCACATCCCCGTCCTGAGACCGCGCCGCATCGAGCGAGCCAGCGGCACGCCGAGCCCGGCCTCGCCGAACATCGCGCGGCGCTCCGCCGGTGACCCTCCGGCCCCGAGGCGGAACAGCCAGGCCGGGGTTGCGTGCCCGAACTCGCGCGCACCGGCCTCGTAGTCCGACACCAGGGTGGCCCGGTCCTCGGTCGCGAGCACCTCGAGCTCGTGCGCGTTGGCGTCCGAGTACCACGCCCGCCAGCGTCAGGCACGAGCGCACACGATCCGGCAGGAGGGCCGCGCAGGCGAGGGCCGACGGGCCGCCGCCCGACCAGCCGGCGACAAAAAACTCGCGGTAGCCGAGGTGGTCGACGAGTGCTGCGGTCCGGCTCGCCTCGTCGGCGATCGTCCGGCCCGCGGCCCGGGTCGATCGGCTGTATCCGGGGCGGGAGTAGATCAGCGTCCGAAGGCCGCGCCGCGCGGCCGCCTCCGTGACCCCGCCGTATTCGACGGCCGCATTCGGCGTCCCGACGTGGAAGACGAGCAGCCCGGGCGCATCGGCCGGTCCACTGACGTGGCACTCAACGACGCCGTCCGGGAGCTTGACGAGTCGATAGCCCATGTTGCGAGTATGCGCCCGCGAGGAAACATCCCCTTCGCACCGCCGGCCCTGGCCGTTGTCCTGTCGACCCCGGGACGGGCGGCCAATCCCCGGACCGATGGGGACGGTTGGCACGCTCCCGCCGCCCCGGCGGCGAGCCTGGCTCTCAGTGTTCGGCGCCGGTCACGTCGGCGGGCCGCTGTCGGCGATGGACCTGCTGGTCGCGCTCTGCTTCGGTCAGTCCGCGCGATGTTCGTCGGCGGAATCCGCTTTGGTCTCATCCACGAGTACGACGGTACCGCCGTATGATCGATCTGGGTTCCCGATCCCCACGGGCTGGTGTCAGCCGAGGACGACCCGGACCCCGTGGGTTGCACCGTCGTCCACGAGCGGGATCCCGGCGTCCCCGGCCGTGAGCGTTCGTCCGTCGAGCTCCCTCGACGCCGCCCCGCGGCTGATGCCGCCCGGGTTCTCCACCACGACCTCGTAGCGCGCCGAGCCATACCGGAAGTCGACTTCGTAGCGGGGCCAGTCGCGGGGGATGCAGGGGTCCATCAGGAGCGTCGCCCCGCGCAGACGGAACCCGAGGATCCACTCGATGCCGGCCTGGTACATCCAGCCCGCCGACCCGGTGTACCAGGTCCAGCCGCCACGGCCGACATGCGGCGGCTCGGCATAGACATCGGCGGCCATCACGTACGGCTCCACCTGGTAGCGATGAACCCCGGCGCGGGTGCTGGCGTGGTTGATGGGGTTGAGCAGGGAGAACAGCTCACCCGCCCGGTCGCCGTCGCCCAGCGCCGCGAACGCGAGGATCGACCAGGCGGCCGCATGCGTGTACTGCCCGCCGTTCTCGCGGATGCCCGGCAGGTACCCCTTGACATAGCCCGGATCGAGATCCGAGTGGTCGAATGGCGGGGTGAAGAGCAGGACCAGCTCGTCACCACGCCGGACCAGGTACTCCTCCACCGCGGCCATGGCCCGCGCGGCGTGGGGAGGGTTGGCTGCTCCGGACAGGACGCTCCAGGACTGGGCGATCGAGTCGATCCGGCATTCGACGTTCGCCGCAGAGCCGAGCGGGGTTCCGTCGTCGAAGAAGGCCCGGCGGTACCAGTCGCCGTCCCAGCCGTCGCGCTCGAGCGCTCGCCTGAGCGCCTTCATGTGCGCCTGCCAGCGCTCCGCGTGGGCTCGTTTGCCGCGCGCCCGTGCGATCGGCACGAACGCGGCGAGGACGGCGTGCAGGAACCAGCCCAGCCAGACGCTCTCGCCCCGGCCATCCTGACCCACCAGGTTCATGCCGTCGTTCCAGTCGCCCGATCCCATCAACGGCAGCCCGTGCGCGCCGACCTCGAGGCTCCGCTCCAGCGCCGCCACGCAGTGGTCGAACAGGGACGCCGGATCCGGGGCGATGCCGGGCTCGAAGTAGGCGTCCACCTGGTCGGCTCGCAGGAGCGGTCCCTCGAGATACGGGACCACCTCGTCCAGGACCGCGGCATCGCCCGTCACCTCGACGTAGCGGTTGACCGCGTACGGCAGCCAGAGGCGGTCGTCCGAGATTCGCGTTCGCACGCCGCGACCCGATGGCGGGTGCCACCAGTGCTGGACGTCTCCCTCGACGAACTCCCGTGCTGCGGCGCGCAGCAGGTGCTGCCGGGCCAGCCCGGGCTTCGTGGTCAGGAGAGCGACGACATCCTGCAGCTGGTCCCGGAACCCGTACGCGCCCCCGGCCTGGTAGAGGGCCGTGCGCGCCCACAGCCGGCAGGCGAGCGTCTGGTACGTGAGCCAGCCGTTGAGCATGATGTCCATGGACCGGTCGGGTGTCCGCACCTGGACGGCGCCCTGCATGTCGTCCCATTGGATCGCGATGTCGCGCAGCGTCGCCTCGTGGTCCGCGGTGCGCCCGCGCCGGATGAGATCGACCGCCGCCGACGCACCATCGGCCTGACCGAGCAGCACGACGACCTGGGTCCGGGCCCCGGGGGCGAGCTCGAAGCTCGTCTGCAGGGCGGCGCAGGGATCCATGCCGGCCCCTGAGACCCCGCGCAGCCGGAACCCGCGGTCGAGGCCGGCGGGGCGCGCCGGGACGCCGTTGCGTCCGAGGAACTCCGTCCGGTCCGCGGTCCACGCCGTCTGCCGTCCGCCCAGGTCGAGGAAGGCGACCCGGCCGCCGAACTCGGTGTTCCACGGGTTGCGCACGAGGATCGCCTGGGTCTCCGGGTCCAGGGCGGTGACGATCCGGGGGGCGCTGGCGCCGCGGGAGGTCCCCAGAGCCCATTCCGCGTACGCGGTCACGGAGACCCGCCTCGAGCGTCCGGAGCGGTTCTCGATTGCCAGCACCGAGATCTTCAGTGGGTCGTCGAGTGCGACGAACTGGACCAGGTTGAGGTCGATCCCGTCGTGGAGGTGCTCGAACCGGCTGTATCCGGCCGAGTGCCGGGCGATGTAGGTCGACTCCTCGCACCGGATCGGGAGCGCCGTCGGGCCCCACAGCTCGCCGGTGTCGTCGTCGCGGACGTAGATCGCCTCGCTCACGGGGTCGCTGACGGGGTCGTTGGACCACGGGGTGAGCTGGTTCTCGCGGCTGTTCCCGGACCAGGTGTAGCCCGACCCGGACTCGGAGACCTGGAACCCGAACAACGGGTTGGCGATGATGTTGACCCAGGGCGCTGGCGTGGATTGCCCGGGACCCAGGATGGTGACGTAGGCCCGCCCGCCATCGGCGAACCCGCCAAGCCCGTTGTCGAACTCCAGCTCCGGGCGCGGGACGGCTGCCTTGCTTCTCGCATCCCGCGTCGCTCGCACCGCGGGCGGCGGCGTCACTGCGTCACCCACCGGACGCTCCAGGCGGATGACCTGGTCGGCCAGGCTCCCGCGGCGGCTGAGCAGGACTGCCCGCGCGGCCGCCTGCAGGAGCGTGCGGTCCTCGGCGGACAGCTGGTCGCCGCGCAGGATGTACACCCGGCCCCTGCTCGCCCGGCCGCCGCGAACCACGGGCGACTGGCTCGCCCGCACCGCGGTCTGCAGGGCGTCGTTGAGATCCTCGGTGTAGGTGGCGCCATGCTCGTTGAGAACCACCAGGTCGACGTCGAGGAGCTTCAGGCGCCAGTACTCGTGGGCGCGGAGCAGCTGCCGGACGATCGCGAGATCCTCGGCCTCGTCGATCCGCACCAGGACGATCGGCAGGTCGCCCGAGATGCCGTGCGCCCACAGGCCGGGTGCGCCGCCCTCGTTGCGCGCCAGCAGCCCCGAGGACGGCCGCAGCGACGGATCCGAATACAGGATCCGGTTGGCCAGGCGCTGGAAGAGGTGGGCTTCGTCGCCTTCGATCCCCAGGTGGTGGAGCTGGACCTGGGCCTGGGTCCAGGCGAGGGTCGCCGCCCGCTCGAAGGTGCCCGACTCGCGGTACTTGTCGGCCAGGTCCAGGACCTGCTCCCGTGACTCGGCGAGCACCGTCGAGAAGATCGCGTGGGCGGTCGCACCGGGTGCGAGCCGGACGCGGCACCGGAGGCTGAAGATCGGATCCAGCACCGCGCCCACGGTATTCGAGAGCGGGCGGCCGTCGATGACCGAGGCCGGCGAACGGACCGATCGCCCCCGGCCGAGGAATCGGGCCCGATCCGTCTCGTACTGGACGACCCCGGCCGCCTGCTCCTCGACCGCCGCGACGTGGGCGGCCCAGACGGGCGGCTCGCCAGCAGCGCGGGGACGGCGCATCGCCAGCAGGGCACCGATGTCGGGGGCGAACTCGGTCTGCACGAACAGGTTCTGGAAGGCGGGGTGCGCGACATCGGCAGCCTGCGGCGCGAGCGCGATCTCCGCGTACGACGTCAGCTCGATCTCGCGCGCTCGTGAACCCAGGTTGGTCAGCGAGACGCGGCGGATCTCCGCGTCGTGCTCCGTCGACACGACGATCGTGAGGACGGTCGAGATCGAGCCATCACGCCGGGAGAACTCGGCCCGATCCTCCGAGTATGCGACCTCGTAGCTGTCGGCTTCGGTGCCGCTGGGCTGGTGACCCGCCGACCACACCGCACCCGTGTGCGTGTCGCGGAGGAACAGGTAGCTGCCCCACGCGTCGCAGGTCACGTCCTCGCGCCAGCGCGTCACCGCCACGTCGCCCCAGCGGCTGTACCCGGATCCGGCTGCCGTCACCATGACCGCGTATCGACCGTTCGACAGCAGGTGCGTCCGCGGGATCGCATCGTGGGGTGAGGTGAACCGGCGAAGCACCGGCGGCACGAGATCGCGCACGTCGGAGGCGCTCTTCACCTCCTCGGCCCGCGGGCGGGCCACGAGCACGTCGCGCGGCATCCGCTCCTGGAGCAGCAGCTCCGTCGCCTCGACGATCGGGTCGGCATGGAAGCGCGCCACCATGGCGCCGTCGTTGAGGACATTGCCCAGGGCGACCAGGGCCATCCCCTGGTGGTGGGCCATGTAGCTGCCAACGACGGCGACCATCGTCCCCTCGGGGAGACGTCTCGCCGTGTAGTCCAGCGCTTCCCGAAAGCCGTACGCCCCGGCCGCTCCGGCCTGCCGCAGCCGGGCGAAATTCCGCACCGCGGCCTCGGGCCGGATCATCGCACCCAGAGCGGTCGCGTACGGGGCGACGACGACGTCCTCGCTGAGGCCCCGCTTGAGCCCGAGACCGGGGACCCCGAAGCCCGCGTACTGGTAGGTCTGGTCGAGGTCGCGCGCGTTGAAGGCTGATTCCGAGATGCCCCACGGCACGCCGAGCGCGGCGGCGTAGCTCATCTGGCGCGCCACGACCAGCTGGTACGTGTGGTCGAGCAGGCTGCGGGCCGGCGCCCGCATGACGAGGGCGGGCATCAGGTACTCGAACATGGAGCCCGACCACGAGATCAGGGCGGAGCCGCGGCCGACCGGCGTGAGCGCGCGGCCCAACCGGAACCAGTGGTCCGGGGGAACGTCGCCCTTGGCGATCGCGAGGAAGCTGGTGAGCCGGGCTTCGGAGGCCAGCAGATCGTAGTAGCTCGGGTCCAGCGAGCCGTCGCGGATGCGGAACCCGATCGAGAACAGCTTGCGGGTCGGGTCGAACAGGAAGCCGAAGTCCATCTCCCGGAACAGCGCCTGGGCGTCGTCGGCAATCGCCGCGAGGCGCCGAACGAGCGTCACCGCCGCCGGCGGCCCGTCGCCGGCGGCGGGAACCGGCGCATCAGCGAGCTCGGCGAGCGTCGGGAAGGCCGTCGCCGGTGGCAGCGGCTGGAGCAGCGCGAGATCCCGTTCGTGGCTGCTCACGGCGAGGCGGGCCGCGTTCGCCCAGGTCACCAACTCGCCATCCGCGCCATCGCCACGCTCGGCGGTGAGCGCTGCGGCCACGTCCGACAGGGTCGCGGCGCGCGCCCCGAGCGCACGGAGATGGTCTGCCCAGGCCTCGGGCGTCGCGGGGATTGCGTCGCCGGTGTCCGCGAACGGCTCCAGGGCCCCATCGAGGTGCCGCCGGGTCAGCGTCTGGCCCCGTCGGTCGTTGCCGATCGAGCCGGCGGCCTCGCGGGTCAGTGCGATCGCGTCCCCGATCCCTGCCTGCGCCGCCGCGACCGGAAGCGGCTGATCGATCATCTGGCGGCACGCGTTCGAGAGCGCCAGCAGGTGGCCCGCGAGGTTGCCGCTGTCGACGGAGGACACGTAGGCGGGCTCGAGCCGGCGCAGGTCCCGCGTGTCGTACCAGTTGTACAGGTGCCCACGGAAGCGCTCGAGGGCGCCGATCGTCCCCAGCGTCAACTCGAGGCGCTCGACCATCTCGACCGTGCCGATCCAGCCGAAGTCGCGCGCCGTCACCGTCGCGAGCAGGTACATCCCGATGTTCGTCGGCGACGTGCGATGCGCGACGACCGGCACCGGATCGTCCTGGAAGTTGTCGGGCGGCAGCCCGTGGTCGGCCGGTCCGACGAAGGTCTCGAAGAACCGCCAGGTCCGGCGGGCCGTGAGACGGAGAGTGGCCTGGTCGGCTGCCGACAGTCCATCCGCGAGCAATTCGGGCGGCGGGAGGCTGACCCATCGGGCCACGGCGGGCGACAGCAGCCACAGCGCGACGACTGGCAGGGCGACCCACGCCGCGCCCGGCTTCGCGGCGAGGACGAGGACCGCGGTGACCGCCGCGATCGCGACGCCGCCCGCCATCTGCCGGTAGAACCCCGCGAGACCGAAGTCGTGGCTGGCCTTTGCCTGCGCGGCCGTCGTCCACTCGAGGAGGTTCCGCCGGGTGCCGTACATCCGCACCAGGGTCCGCACGATCGCGTCGCCCATCAGCCATGCCTGGTGAGTCAGGAATGCAAACCCGAGACCGACGTGGACCGCTGCCAGGGCGACATCGGCACCCACCGCCCGCAGGTGGCTGCGCTTGGAGATCCCCGCGCGCCGTGGGAGCAGCCCCGCTGCCACGGGCAGGGCCGCCGGGATGATGACCGAGGCCAGCACGAGCGCGGTCCACGCTCCCTCCGAGACCGACGGGATGGCCCAGGCCGCGATGAGCGTCGCCAGCGACAGCGGCGCCGACATCGTCCGACGCAGGTTGTCGACCATCTTCCAGCGCTCGATCCCCGGGATGGCGCTGCGGTCCCGCTCGCGCCTGGCGTCATGGGCCCGGCCGAGGATCCAGGGCAGCAGCTGCCAGTCGCCCCGGGCCCAGCGGTGCTGGCGCGCCGCGGAGACCAGATAGTTCGAGGGGAACTCGTCGAACAGCTCCACATCGGTGACCAGCCCGGCGCGGGTGAAGACACCCTCGAACAGGTCGTGGCTCAGGAGGGCGTTCTCGGGGACCCGGTCCGCCATCGCCGCCCGGAACGCGTCAACGTCGTAGATCCCCTTGCCCGTGAAGCTCCCCTCGCGGAACAGGTCCTGGTACACGTCCGAGGCGGCGGAGGCGTAGGGGTCGATCCCGGCCGAGCCCGCGTAGCTCCGCTGGTAGATCGAGGCATCGTGCTCTGCGGCCAGGGTCGAGGTGATCCGTGGCTGGAGGACGCCGTAGCCCTGCGTCACGCGGCCGGCCAGCGGGTCGAAGGTCGGCCGGTTGAGGGGATGGGCGATCGTCCCCACGAGCCGCCCCACGGCACCCCGTGGGAGCCGGGTATCGGCATCGAGCGTGACGACGTAGCGCACGTCCGTCGGCGGCGTCGATGCGGCTCGTGCCGTCATGAGGATGTCGGTGGTCGTGGACCCGCGTAGCAGGGCGTTCAGCTCGTGGAGCTTGCCGCGCTTGCGCTCCCAGCCCATCCAGCAGCTCTCGGCCTCGTTCCACCGCCGCCCGCGGTGGAACAGCAGGAACCGGGCGCCTCCGCCCGGGGCCTCGCCGTGGCGCTCGTTGAGACGATCGATCGCCGCGGCTGCGGCCGCGAGCAGCTCGTCGTCGCCGGGGACGTGCTCGGCAGGGGCGTCCAGCCAGTCCGACAGCAGGGCGAACCGCAGATCGCCCTCGCGGTTCGCCAGGTAATGCACCTCGAGGCCGCCGACCTGGGCATCGACATCTGCCTCGCTCGCCAGGAGCGTCGGGACCACGACGAGCGTTCGGAGCCGGGACGGGACCCCGTCGTCGAGATCGAGCCTCGGCAACGGTCTCGGGCCCAGCACGTCGGTGACCGTCCGGTTGACGAGCGCGATTGCAAGGTCGGACGCGGGGCCGAGGGCGGAGATCGCGACGAGGAGGATCCATGCGCCTACGTCGTCACCGCTGCCGGCGACGAGGAGGGTCACGGCAAGGACCAGCGCGGTGACGACCGCGATCGTGCCGAGGTAGCCACGGAGGGCGGCCCGCACGTAGGCTCGTCGCAGGCGCACGCCGACCGGCACGCGAACCCGGAGATCCCGCTCGAATGCGGCGCGGCCATCCGAGATCAGGTAGTACCCGGGGTCCTGGTGGCGGGCAGCCTGTGCCGGGTCGCCGTCATCGGCCGACCGAGCCGCGTTCGCGGATGACGCGGCCCGCCGGGCGACCTCGACCTCGGTCAGGCCGGAGGCCCTGGCCAGGTCCTCGATGGCATTCCGGTAGCGGTCCCGGGTCGCGAAGTCCATCTCCGCAAACGAGCTCCGCTTTCGAAGCGCCTCGTCGACCAGGCTCACGCTCTCGATGAAGCCGGCCCAGTCGAACCACGAGATGAGGCGCATGCTCGTGATGACGTTGCGGACCGTCACGTTCATCGTCGCCTGGCGCTGGTGCTCCAGGCGGACGGTCTCCCCGGCCGTGGTTCCCTGAGTCGCCAGGAGCCCTTCCAGCCAGCCGAGCGCGGGGGTAACTGCCGGGTCCTGATCGCGCAGGCGCTGGAAGAGCTGCACCCGGGCCGCCGTCGGGAGGTCTGCGTGCGAGAGCCGGCGCAGGGAGGCTGCCGCGGCCTCCGGGCCCTCCGGGCCATCCGGGCCCAGGCCGAGCAGGCCGTCGGCGAGCTCGTCCGCCATCTTGCGGGCCGCCCGGCTGCGCACGATCCGCTCGGCGAGCCGTCGAAGGTTGTCGACGAGCAGGATCCTGAGGGTGATCGCGATCGCCCACAACTCGCCGATCGTGAGCGGTTCCACGCCCTGGTACGCGCGCACCATGCGCCGCAGGCTCTCCGGTTCGAACAGGCTGTCCGTGTGCGCGATGTACGCCCAGGCCAGCCCCATGACTCGCGGATAGCCGGCGAGGTGACCTCCGGCCAACTTGGGCAGCTCCCGGTAGTAGTCCGGCGGCAAGTCATCGCGGATCTCACGCAGCTGCTCGTCCACGACCGGGTAGTTGTCGACGAGCCATTCGGCCGCCGGGGTGATCGAGCGCTCGTCCTTGATCGCGCGGGCGAGGATGCGGTAGGACTCGAGCAGGACGCGGCCGTTGTCCGCGATGCGGGGCTGCACGGCACGTCCCTGGCGGGGCGTGTCGGTGACCGCCTGGGCGGCGGCAAGCGTCCGCGCATGCTGCTCCAGCCGCTCTACGCTGAAGAGCTCGGCGAGGATCGGCTCTTCGAGCTCGGCTTGCTGCCGAGCGCGGCTGCGATCGCGACGCGGCGGGTCCCGGAGGGCTTGGTTCGATCTCACCGTTCGCTCTGGCGCATGCCAACTGGGGCGAGCACCGCCTCCACCTTGGGGACCTTCGATGATAGCGATCGGATCGCCCTGCAGTTCAAGGGCGCGCTCCCGCCAGCCGGGACCCTGGCCCTCGCTGCCGTCCCTTGATGGATCCGTTTCAGACCGGCTCCGTTCCGCGAGTTCTCGACCGTCGCGTCCGCGACCGTCGAGCCCATCGAGGTCCAGTTCCGACGTCTTGCCAGGAGATCGTGGCCTCGTCGGCGAAGCGTCGGTCATCCTGAACCACGGAAAGCTGCGGTCTAGTAATCCATGTCCCCGCCATACCCGCCGCCGGCGGGCACGGCCTGCTTCTTCTCGGGAATGTCCGTGATCAACGTCTCGGTCGTCAGAACCATCGCCCCGATCGAGGCGGCGTTCTGGAGGGCGGACCGGGTGACCTTGGCGGCGTCGACGATGCCCTTGGCGAACATGTCGCCGTAGTCGCCCTTGAGGGCGTCGAAGCCATGGCTCCGGGGCAAGGTCTTGACGCGCTCGACGATGACCTCGCCGTGTACTCCGGCGTTGTCGGCGATCTGGCGGAGGGGCGCCTCGAGCGCGCGGCGCAGGATGCCGAGGCCCACCGCCTCGTCACCCACCAGCTCGACGAGGTCGAGCGCCGGAATGGCCTGGAGCAGGGCAACGCCGCCGCCGGCGACCAGTCCCTCCTCGACCGCCGCTCGGGTGGTCGAGAGGGCATCCTCGATGCGGTGCTTCTTCTCCTTGAGCTCGACCTCGGTGGCCGCGCCGACCTTGATCACAGCCACGCCGCCGGCCAGCTTGGCGAGGCGTTCCTGGAGCTTCTCCTTGTCGTAGTCGCTGGTGGTGTCCTCGATCTGCGCCTTGATCTGGCTCATCCGGGCCTTGATCTGCTCGGGCGAGCCTGCGCCGTCGACGATCGTCGTGTCGTCCTTGGTGGCGACCACGCGACGGGCCTGGCCGAAGTCTTCGGCCGTGATCGACTCGAGCTTGCGGCCGATCTCCTCGCTGATGAGCGTGCCGCCGGTGAGGACGGCGATGTCGCGCAGGGTCTCCTTGCGGCGATCGCCGAAGCCCGGCGCCTTGACGGCCAGGACCTGCACCGTCCCGCGGAGCTTGTTCACGACCAGGGTTGCGAGCGCCTCACCGTCGACATCCTCCGCGATGATCACCAGGGGCTTGCCCTGTCCGACGGCCGCCTCCAGCGCGGGGAGCATGTCCTTGACGCTCGAGATCTTCCTATCGGTGATCAGGATGACCGGGGTCTCGAGGACCGCCTCCATGCGCTCGGCATTGGTGACGAGGTATGCCGAGAGGTAGCCCCGGTCGAACTGCATGCCTTCCGTGTACTCGGTCTCGAGGCCGAGGGACTGGCCTTCCTCGACGGTGATGACGCCATCCTTGCCGACCTTGTCCATCACGTCGGCGATGATCGCTCCCACCTCGGGGTCGGCCGAGCTGATCGAGGCCACGGCTGCGATCTGCGCGTGGCTGTCGACCGGGCGCGAATGGCGCTCGAGCTCCGCGACGATCGCCGCGACGCCCTTCTCGATGCCGCGCTTGACGGCGATCGGGTTGGCCCCGGCGCTGACGTTCTGGAGGCCCTCGGCCACGATCGCTTGGGCAAGGACGATGGCGGTGGTGGTGCCGTCGCCGGCGACGTCGTCGGTCTTGGTCGCGACCTCCTTGAGGAGCTGTGCGCCCATGTTCTCGAACGGGTCCTCGAGATCGATGTCCTTGGCGATCGTCACCCCGTCGTTGGTGATCGTCGGGGACCCGTACTTCTTGTCCAGCACGACATTGCGACCCTTCGGCCCGAGCGTGACGCGAACGGCGTCGGCGAGACTGTCGACGCCGTGCTTGAGACCCCGCCGGGCCTGTTCGTCAAAGAGGAGCTGCTTGGCCATGGCGGTTCGGTCCTTCCAGGGGATGCGCTGAGGCGCGCGGGGGATGGCCGGGGTGGGCCGGAGTCGACGCTGTGTCTTGCGGTCAGCTCTCGACCACCGCGAGAACGTCCTTGGCGCTGACGATCAGGAGGTCCTCGCCGTCAAGCTTGAATTCGGAGCCGGCGTACTTCGCGTACAGGACCGTGTCGCCGCGCTTGAGGTCCATCTGTTCGCGCTTGCCGTCGTCGAGGATGCGACCCGGGCCGACAGCCTGGACCTTTCCTTCCTGAGGCTTCTCCTTCGCGGTATCCGGGATCACGATCCCGCTCTTCGTCGTCACTTCGCGAGGAGTCGGCTGAATGACCACCTTGTCACCCAGCGGGCGGAGCCTCTTCGCGATTGGCGCGGCACCGGCGCGCGCGGCCGACTTCGAGGTGCGCACGGATTTGGCTTTGGTGGCAGTAGCCACGGAAGATTCCCTCCTGAAGGTCTACGGCCCGCCCCACTCAGCCGGACGGCCTGTCCGCGCGGAGAGCGCTCGACGCGAGATATCGTCTCTGCGGAACCGTTGCGTCAGTATGGTATTGTCTGGACCATATGTCAATTGACACGACCGCCGCACCACCCGCGCACCTGACCTCGACCTCGTACCTTGTGCTTGGCCTGATCGAGCGGGAAGGTCCGTCCACGCCCTACGAGCTCAAGCGTCACGTGGCGGCGACCATCGGCCACTTCTGGTCGTTCCCCCACGCCCTCCTGTACACGGAGCCGGCTCGTTTGGTGGAGTTGGGGCTCCTGACGGAAGAGCGCGAGGCGGAGGGACGGCGGCGGCGCCTCTTCACGATCACTGCCCGCGGCCGCGCCGCGATCCGGGCCTGGCTCGCGACGCCATCTCAGGAACCCACGGAGCTGCGCGATGCCGGCCTGCTCCAGCTGTTCTTCGCGGACCTTGGGTCAGCCGACGACCGCGGGGCCCTTGCCGATGCGCAGCTCGCGGTGCATCGCGCGGCCGTCGCCCGCTACGAGGATGACCGGCGTGGCGAGGGTGGGCGCACCGGCTCGGACTCGGCGGCGCGCACCGTCGAGCATTGGCGGGGGGTGACCCTCCCGATGGGGCTCCTCTACGAGCGGGCCGCAGTCCAGTTCTGGGAGAGCGTCGCCGCTGGCGTGCGCGTAGACGACGCTGCTGCGGACAAATCACGGGCGGAGGACGACGGCGCCAGCCTCAGCTTGAACGGGGCCGGGCAAAACATGGGTGGCGCGGGGTAGGCGGGTGCCAACCGCGGCTCCGGCGCAGGCGGTCCCGCCCGACCCTCGCTCACGGGACTAGCTCGCGGCACTCAGAGCGGCGGCGCCTGATCGATCACAGGCAGGATGCCCGCGCTGGTGGCTGTTCGACCGGTCACGGCGGCCAAGGTGAGTGGACCGAGGCGCAGGGCTGCCTCGACCAGGTCACCACCCCGTCGTCAACGCGCCGCTATCGGACCCGCTCGCAAAGACCGGGCCACCGGCGACGAGGACGCCCTGATCGCTGCACGGGATCACGGTGTACGTCGGATCAGCCGAAGATCCCATCGCCTGCCAGCAGCGTTCCTCCCTCATGGCGAGCAGGCGACGGCCGCGCTTACGACCAACAGCACGGCTGTCGCGGCCGTGGGCCATAGGCGACCGTCACCGGGTAGTTCTGAAGCTGCTGGAGCACGGACATGGCCCTCCGGAACCGAGCAACATCGCCGCTTCGCTCATCGGGTCGGCTTCTCGCCTTGGTCCCGCCCGCCGTCGGATCCCAGGTTCGAAAACGTCGGTACGAAGCGATAGCCCTGGCCGTGGACCGTGGCGATGAAGCGCGGGGGCCGATGGTCGTCCTGAAGCCTGATGCGCAAGCTCCGGATGTGGCGGTCCACGATGTTGCTCTCGCTCAGGAAGTCGGTGCCCCAGATGTTGTCGAGGATCTCCTCGCGCGTGAACACCTGTCCGTCTCGACTGGCCAGGAGGTACAACAGGCTCTGCTCGAGGCCGCTCAGATGCACGATGGAGCTACCGGCCCGCACCTCGCGATTGACGATGTCGATCTCGATCTCGCCGACCCTTATCTTGGGGACGATTGGCCGATCGGTCCCCCACGCGCGGCGGGTGATGACGATGGCCCGGGCGACCAACTCGTCCGGCGAGAACGGCATCGTCAGGATGTCGTCGACGCCGAGATCGAACGCCCGGAGCTTCGTCTTCAGGTTGCCGCGACGGGTGAGTGCCAAGACCGGTGTCACGCTCCGCGTCATCGTGTTCGAGGCGCCCAGACGCTGGAGCAGCGCGGTGCTGTCGTCGTGGTCCATGTCAATGACGGCCACATTCGGGCGCCACTCGGCCATGATCGCCTCGGCCTCTGCCAAGCTGCGCGCAGGCCGAACGACGAAGAGGCCGTGCTTGAGCGTCAGCTCGATGAGATCCATGACCAGCTGGTCATTGTGGAGCACCAGTGCGCGGCACGCCTCGACTTCTGGTGCGTTCATATGGCCAATCGGACGCCGGTCTGCACGGCGCCGGTCACGTCGGCCCAGGCCCATGGCGCCCCGCGTCGGGACGAGATCGTCCGTTTCCGGCCCGCTGACGCGTATCGCGCGTCGACCGGGGGATCCCGGACCATCTCTTGGAATGCCTCGTCGGTGAAGTCAGTGTCCGCATGGACCTCGCCAGCGCTGACGTCCTCTTCTGCTGATGCGCGTCGGCCACCCAAGGCCTCCCGGTCAGCAAGTCTGTTCCATCGCCTCGCCGATAGACAGCGAGTTGTCCACCACTTCTGGCACCAACTCGGGTGACGGTCCGGCGGCGGTCACGGCGCGCCGGCGGGCGTCTGGGGCGCCTCAGCCAGTTCTTCCACCTGTCCGCCGCGGAGCGCAAGACGCTCCTCGTCAGTGGTGCCGCTGCGGGCATGACGGCCGTGTTCGCGACGCCGGGCGCCGCGGTCGCGCTTGCCGCGGAGCTCCTCCTGTTCGAGTGGAAGCCCCGGTCGCTCATCCCCGTTGCCGCGGCCTGTGCCGTCGCCGGCGCGCTCCGGATGCGCCTGGCGCCGATGGGCGTTCTGGCCACGGCGCCGCTATTCCCCGTCCCGGTGCACCCGATCCTCGGTGGGGAAGCGCTCCTCGGCAGCCTGGCGATCGGCGTGATCTGCGGGATGCTCGCCTGGGTCCTGACGGGTGCGGTCTACGGCGCCGAGGATGCGTTCTCGCGCCTGCCCGTGCACTGGATGTGGTGGCCGGCGATCGGCGGCGTCGTCGTGGGGGTTGGCGGGTTCCTTGACCCCAGCGCACTCGGCGTCGGCTACG
The DNA here is from genome assembly GCA_963829295.1 of uncultured Chloroflexia bacterium. GTDB lineage: Bacteria > Chloroflexota > Limnocylindria > Limnocylindrales > CSP1-4 > CAIXZV01. Next base: position 681,034 of record CAWHHU010000001.1, read on the forward strand.
CATCCATCCGGGCGGAGCTTGCCGGCAGTCTCGCGCTCGGGGCGCTCGTGCTCCTGCTGGTCGTGAAGCTGGGAATCTGGGCAATCGCGCTGGGCTCGGGCACGAGCGGCGGAATCCTCGCCCCGCTCCTGATCATCGGCGGAGCGGCTGGTGCCATCGCCGGGCAATGGTTGCCCGGCTCGGATCCGGCGGTCTGGTCGCTGCTCGGGATGTCCGCGACGCTGGCCGGGGTCACGCGGTCGCCGCTGACGGCGATCATCTTCGCCCTGGAGCTGACCCACGACCAGAACGTCCTGCTGCCGCTCCTCGTCGCGTGCATGACCGCCTACGCGATCAGTGTCCTCGTGCTGCGACGTTCGATCCTCACCGAGAAGGTCGCCCGGCGTGGATTCCATGTCACGCGCGAATACGCCGTCGATCCGCTCGAGGCGCTCCTGGTCCGGGAGGTCATGGCGACGAACATCGTGACGGTCGAGTTGAACAGCCCATTGCCCGAGGTCGTGACCCGGCAGGCCGACGGGAATCGGCGGCGGCAGCGGCTGTACCCGGTCATCGGTCCTGACGGTCGGCCGGCCGGCGTGGTCACGGAGAGCGACCGGGCGTCGCTGAGCGGGATGCCGAGACCCGGCGACGACCCGCTGGAGCTCGCGGGGCTGATGCGCGAGGCGGTGGTCGCGTATCCCGACGAGACGCTCCGCCACGTCGCAGAGCGGATGGCCACGCGGCGGCTCGGCGTCCTTCCGGTCGTCGACCGGGGCGATCAGGGTCGACTGGTCGGACTCGTCAGCCAGTTCGAGCTGTTGCGTGCCCGGGATCTGCTCCTTCTGGAGGAACGCCATCGCGAGCGGGTCCTTCGGCTGCGGCCGATTCCGGCGATCCGCCGTGCCCGATCGTGACCAGACATCCAGACGAGCGGTCCGTCGGTTCGTAGGGACTCCCGGATCGCCCGATCGATGAGGGTTCGCTCGCGGCGCAGAAGCTCCTGCGGGTCGAGATCGGAGGCACCTGCCCACCGCGGGTTGCCCGGGACGGAGGGTTCGCGAGGATCCCAGTCAGTGTCGGCCCGCTCGGTCATGATCGTTCCCCGCCATCGTCCGGCTTCGGAGCTCGTCGGCGATCACCCGTGCCTGGTTGTGCTCCGTGTCGCGTGCCCCGAAGACGAGCGTGAGCGGACCGCGACGCGCGCGTTCGGCGAGGTCATCGAGTGCCTGCGCCCGATCGGCGCCGGCGAGCTCCGCGTGGTAGCGCCTCTGAAACTCCTCCCAGCGTGCCGGGTCGTGCCCGAACCACTTGCGCAGCTGCGTGCTCGGACCGAGGTCGCGCGCCCAGGCGTCGAGTCGGAGCCGCTCCTTGGTCCGCCCACGTGGCCAGACACGATCCACCAGGACGCGGTGGCCGTCCTCCGGGGTCGGATCGTCGTACGCCCGCTGCAGTCGGACGTCGCTGGGCGAGGTGCTCATGAGACTGCTGCAGGCTCGGGATGGCGGTGCGAGACGTACGAGCCGACCGGTCGCCGAAAGCCGACCGCCAGCCGGTTCCAGCCGTTGATAGCCACGATCGCCAGGGTCAGCGCGACCTGCTCGGCCGGGTCGAACTCGCGGGCCATCGCCTCGTAGACGTCGTCGGGTGCACCGGTGTCGGGCAGCAACGTCAGTGCCTCGGTCCAGGCCAGAGCGGCCTGCTCTCGGGGCGTGAACGCCGGGGCTTCGCGCCACGCGGGGACGAGATGAATCCGCTGCTGGTCCTCGCCGATGGCCACGGCGTCCTTGGTGTGCATGTCCAGGCAGTACGCGCAGCCGTTGATCTGGGAGGCACGAACCTTGACGAGTTCGAGCAGGCGAGGCTCGAGCGTGCTCGACTCGACGACTCGTTCGAGTCCGCTCATGGCCCCGATGGCGTCGGGCAGCTCCGTCATGTAATCCAGTCGCGCGGTCGTCGATCGAGCTCCCACGGCCAGCGCCGTGGGGCGCCCGATGCGTACCCGCCAGACCTTCGGGCCTTCCTCGATGGACTCCCACGTGAACGCTCCCGGCCGCTCCGCTGCGAACTGGTAGTAGAGGGGCTTGGGGTCATGGTCGTTCACGAGCTCGAAGTCCGCGCCTGCGTCCAGCGCCTCGAACGCCTCGAAGATCACGGCGTGGCGGCGGACAGGCGGCTCGGCGCGAACGTCGAGGATCGGCTCGTCAGTCATTGGCGTTGCTCCTTCGCGATGTCGAACCGCCCGCCTCAGGCCGGCTCGGCGGCCCGTACCCGGTTGTGCTACGGGGTCGGTTGCATGTGTACCGTGAGCAGGACTTGGCTCGGCACGCTCGCGTGGAGGTCATGCGCCACCCCAGGGGAGAGCACGAGCAGGCTTCCGGGGCCAAGCTCGTGGTCGCCATCCTGCGTCCGCACCTGGATCTGACCGGCCAGGGCCTGGATCGTGACCAGCCCGTCCGCAACATGGTTTACGAGTCGGCCGTCCGCCTCGAAGTCGAACAGGACGAGCGCCACCGACCCGTGATGGGCGATCGTCATCTGCCGATGGCCATCCGTGGCCGGATGCGGCTCCGCCCGCAGCTGCGCGGCGATCTCGGTGAGGTCGTAGAGGTGCTCCGGTCCGGCGAATTGCTCGGCGGGTGCGCGGCGCAGACGCGCCTGCTCATGTTCCATCGCTGTGTCTCCTCATGCCTGTGGAGGTTCCCGAACCCGGTGCGTCTTGGCTCGGCCGGGCGTCAGATGAGCTCGATCATCAGCTCTGGTGTCATGTCACGGCACCGCGTGCCGACTCTGGCGTCTTCCTCGGTATCGAGCCCGCATTCCCGGGCCGTGGGTGGGCGCCGCACCACGATCGTGCTTGTCAGCGGGATCCTGGCGGGCTTCGGTTGCACTG
>CAWHHU010000002.1:0-37858 GCA_963829295.1 uncultured Chloroflexia bacterium
GGGGTGTGGCGCAACGGTGGCGCACGTGCTTTGGGAGCACGAGGATGTGGGTTCAAATCCCACCGCCCCGACCAAACTACTACCGCTGTATGCAGGCGCCAGCATGTTCGTCGCTTCCGCCGGCGATGGGTGAGGCGCAACCGTTCGAGTTGCCGGCGCCTCGCGTGGCTCTCCCGGCTAGACAGGCTCGATCGGCAGCCCGGCCGCCTGCCAGGCGCTGAACCCACCGTCAAGGTCGCCCGCGCGAGCGAACCCCAGGTCTCGCAACGTTGCCGCGGCAATGCTCGACGAGTAGCCATCCGCGCACACCAGGATGACCTGTCGCTCCGGATCGGCCAGGCGTGCATCCTCGAACCCCGACGCAGGGTCGAGCCGCCAGTACAGGACGGACAGCGGCACATGGACCGATCCGGGAATGGCGCCTGTCGTTTGGCGTTGCTCGGCGCAGCGCGTATCGATCACCAGCGCGCCGGCTGCCGCTGCCCCTTGGGTGGCGTGTGGATCGAGACGCTGAATGCGGGCGCGGGATGCGGCGAGGAGATCGTTGACGGTCTGACGATCGGGCACGGGCCTGTCCTCCATCGATTGGCCGATTGTGCGGACGTCGTCAAGGTGCCGATTGCCCGCGTGTTGCCGATTGCCCGCGAGGCCACCCATGCGCACGCCACGATCGGGACGAACGATCGGTCGCTCTGCTCAACGGCGACGGACCGATCGGTGGCGACGGAGCGCCGAGCGCAACGGAGCGCCGACGCGACGCAGCCCGGAACGCCGCGCATTCACTGCGGCGGCTACATGTGGCCCGATACGCCGGCAACCGCCGGACGGCACCCGGCGCGTGCCGCCTGGCGGCAGATGTGGCTCCGAACCCACCGATGGAACGCCCAACGATCCAGGCCGACGGTCACTTGCTGCAGCGAACGCCAGGTGATCAAGGGACGGCGGCAACGCGGCCTGGAGAACGCCCCGCGGCCCACGCCTACCGTGGCGACCGAAGCGTCGGACGCGCGAACGCCGCTCAGCAGCCACCTCCTCCACAGCACCCGCTCGCAGCCATCGGCAGCTCGCGTCCACGGGCATCGCGATCTGCCACGTCGGCGAACGACGCCGCGTCGACGGCCTTGATCGCCTTCACGATGGCGCTGAGCATCCCGTTCGCGACCTCGTGGGTCGGCGTGAGGGAGACGTCCGTGAGCCCCGCTGCCTCGAGGCCCGCGCGGTACTCGCCGAACGACAGCGCGCCCGCGATGCAGCCGGCGTACGAGCCTCGCTCGATCCGCTCGGCCGCCGACAGCCGGTCCTCGGCCACGATGTCGGTGATCCCGATCCGTCCGCCGGGGCGCAGCACGCGGGCGATCTCCCGGAACACAGCCGGCTTGTCAGCGGCGAGATTGACGACGCAGTTGCTGATCACCACATCCACCGACTCGGCGGGCAGCGGGATGTCCTCGATGAGGCCGCGGATGAGCTCGACGTTGGTCGCGCCCGCCTCGGCCACGTTGCGCTGGGCCAGCGCGAGCATCTCGTCGGTCATGTCCAGCCCGATCGCGCGTCCCGTGGGACCGACTCGCTTCGCGGACAGAAGCACATCGATGCCCCCGCCGGAGCCGAGGTCCAACACCCGCTCTCCCTCGTGCAGCTCGGCGACGGCGATCGGGTTGCCGCAGCCGAGCGACGCGAGGACGGCGGCCTCGGGAAGGTCGGCGCGCTCGAGGGCCGGGTACAGGTCGGGGCCGATCTCCCCATCGGCAGCACAGCAGGCCCCTGCGCCGGCGGCGATCGCAGCGGCGGCGTAGTGAGCGCGGACCTCGTCGTGGATCATCTCGGTGCTCAAGGCGTGCCTCCGCGGGCGGATGTTCGGACGCTCATCGCCCGATCTTCGATATTGATACTTGACGATATCGAAGGTTGTCAATACCATGCCTCCATGAAGCGTCTGACCGATCCGGACGCGCTCCTGCTCCAGGGCGCCGCGGACCCCACCCGGCTGGCGATCCTGCGCCAGCTGGCATCGGCGGACGATGCCGTCTGCGCCTGTGATTTCACCGCCTGCTGCGCGGTTGCGCAGCCGACCGTCAGCCACCACCTCAAGGTGCTCCGCGAGGCGGGCTGGGTCCGGAGCGAGCGCCGCGCCTCGTTCGTGCATTACTCGCTGCGACCGGAGGCGGCAGAGCGGTTCCGGTCGATCGCCGCCCAGCTGGAGCGCGCGATCCCGAGGCTGCCCGCCCGCGCCCTGCCGGTGGTCCAGCCCCAGGCCTGACCGGTGGTCAGGTGGTCGATGCCGCGACCGGCTCCGATGTCCCGAGGACCGTCCGTGCCGCATCGAGCGCCGCGACGGCGACGAATGCCACGCTGGCATCGACGACCTCGGAGATCACCGTCTCGAATCCCGTCCGATCGACCTCGGCGACGGCTGTCAGGGTGTTGGCGTCGGAACCCACCAGGAGCCGCCACGATCGAACCTCGGTCGCACCGTTCCAGCTTGCGTACGCGTTGACGCGATGCTGGCTGCCCGTAACCTCGACCACCCGATCGAGGGCGAGCGCCGGTGGCCCGGGCGGGCTGCCGGTCCAGGCCACCCGGCGGTCGCGGTACGACTGCTTGCCGGCTGGCAGGCTGGCATCGAACACGATCCGACCGTCGTGGCTGAACTCGGTCAGCACGGGCTGGGATCCCCAGCCGACCAGGACGTTACCGTTGGCCAGGACCTGCAGGTTCCCCTGGCTCGAGATCTCCAGGCCCTCGGGCCGTGCATAGCTGCGGACGAAGGTCGCCGTCATCGCCACCTCGTCCAGATTAAGGACCAGACCCCGCCCAAGCTTCGGCGGCTGCTGGTCGTCGAAGATGGTGACGGTTCCGTCCGCCTGGCGGCGAACATCGTGCTGCCAGCCGAACGCGGTCTGGTCGTCCATCTGGAAGTCGCTCTTCCTGCCCCCGAGGCGCCATACGAGCTGGCCGGTCTGGCGGTCGATCTTGTAGACGGCGCTGGTGTTCCGGGCCGAGACCAGGAGCGTGCCATCGTGATCGATGCCGATCGAGTTGGCGTGGACGTAGTCGTATGCGCCGCCGCCCGCCTTGGGCGGGTCGATGTAGGTCTCGTCGATCGAGATGTGATCCACCGTGTGCCACTCGAACAGGCGCTGACCGGTCGCGAGATCGATCTCCACCAGGGCATGGTCGAGGACCTGCTCGGGTGCCGGTGACGCCGATCCCGGAGGTGGCGGCGCGGGCTTGTCCACGAAGTAGAGGGCCGTCCCCTGGGGTGTCACGAGGAACTCGTGAAGGTCGCCACCGCCGCCCGGGGTGCGGACTCGATGGACCTCCTGATAGCTCGCGTCGACGATCACGTAGTCGCCGTCACCGATCCCCGCATTGACCTTGCCCTCCCACCAGGCGAGGGCGGGCGCCCCCTGATACTCGATGACCTGGAGGTTGGTCGCATGGAGCCCGGTATCCGCATGCATCCAGACGAGATCGCCGGTCTCGTCGTAGATGGTGGGCCCGTCAGCGGCCTCGCCGTTGTTGGGTGTGAGCAGCAGCAACCCGGTCGATGCCTCTTCGGATCGGGTTCGGATCAGCATGGCCGGCGGGTTGAGGTCCGGTCGCGAGCGGAACGCGAGACGAGGTCCCGGGGGCGGAGGCGTGGGCGTGGGTCCGGTCGGGGCAGCCGTGTCGGCCGGTGGGCTCGGCAGCGGGCTGGCGAGACCGATCCCGGGAGCCAGGCTCCCGGGGGGAGCGTCGCCTGGGTCGATCCGCCTCCGGGCGGGCGCGCGATCTCGATCCCGGCGGCCGTCGCGACCGCGGTGCCGGCGATCAGGCCGGCCGATGCGAGCAGCGACCGACGCGTGATCAGTCGTCCGCCGGGGTCGGCCGGCGGCGGGCCCTCCGTGGATGCTTGCCGATCGAGCACTGCTGTCGTCTCCTGGGCCGGCGCGAGATGGCCGGATCCGGTGCCGCGCGTAGGGTAGCCGGATCGGACCATGTCGTCCGAAACGGCGGCATGCTCGCATCGATGCGGCGCATTGCCGCTCCATGACAGACGGTGGCCGGGACCTCCGCACGACGGGTTCGGGGTCCATGGACGGGACCTCCGGTCTATCCGAGTGGATCGTGTCAGCCCTGACGGAGCACGCGTCGCCCGGGTTGCAATAGGAACGGCGTCCCGGGTGGGGGCGCGATCGGACGGCCGGCGCATCCTCCGGCCCGCACCGGAGGAATCGATGGATCCAACCCTGGTCGGCATGTCCTGGCTCCATCAGGCGGCCATCGTGGCGTTGCTGGGCTATTACGCGGTCCTCGCCACGGTCCTCCTGCCGGCGCTCGAGCGATCCCTCGACGGGAACCAGCTGGCCCGCGCTGTCGGCAGCATCGGCCGGCGGTCGAGGGTGCTCGCGGTGGGGTCGGTGGTGATGTTCCTGGTGACCGGAACCTACCTGCTGGTCACGGCCGGCCGCTACCACGGGCTCGGCAACCTGTTCGCCTCGAGCTGGACGACGCTGATCACGGTGAAGCATCTGGTCGTGCTGGTGATGCTGATGCTCGCGGTTGCCGTGGATCGCCTGGCCATGGCCGTCAGCCGGGCGACAAGCGATGAGGCACGCCGAACCGCGCTCGGAGTGCTGCATCTGGCCGCCGAGGGCACGACCGCGCTCGGCCTCCTGGTCCTGCTGCTCACCGCGGCCGCGCAGACGAGCTGAGGCCTGGCCGGCACCCGGACCGGCCGCAGCCACGAGCCCGGGCGTTCCGACCCGGAGCCTGCGGTCAGCCGCCGTTCAGCACGTCGTTTCCGAGCTCGACCGCCTGATCGGTGGTCACGTCCTTGCCGCTCAGATGCACCGTCATCCCGCCCTGGCTGCCAAGGTCGATGGTCATGAGCACGCTGGAGGGCGGAAGGGGTGCCGGGAGGCCCGTCTGGAGCAGGGCGCAGGCATCGAGGCCGATCCCGCTGACCGGTGTCGTCGGCGCCTGGCAGCCTGACCCGGCTCCGAGCAGCATCGGGTCCCCGGGCTTGATCCAGCCAATCGTTGCGCCGCCGGCGGGCGACGTCGAGTACCAGCTGCACACGTGCCCGTCCCACCCGTGCGACTTGACGTGGATGCCGAGAGTCGAGTTGATCGTGGCGTCCGGCACGATGTCGCACACGTTCTTGCCGTAGGGAACGTTCGCGGGCATGCTGCTCCCGGCTGTCGACGGGGCAGTGGACGTCCCGCTGGCGGGGGGCATGCTGGCGGGAGAGCTCGCGCTGGTCGCCGGGGCACCGGATGCGGCGCTGGCCGCCGGGGCGGTCGCTGCCTGGCTGGCCGGGACCGAGGCTGGCTCCCCGCTGAGCCCCGACGGTGACGAGCCTGAGGAGCCGCACGCTGCGACGAGCAGCACGACGCCGGCAAGCGTGGCGATGGGACGGATGGGGCGCATGGATCAGCCTCCCTCGATCTCGGATCTGGTGGTGACGCGGGCTGACAGCCGCTCGATCAGCGAGATCCGGTCGAAGGGCTGGCCTGCTCGCTCGGTCGCCTCGCGCACGGACACGGCCGAGTCCGCTTCGAACACGGTCAGGACGATCTCGTCCCGCCGGGCGACGAACGCATCCACGAAGCGAACGGCGCGGCCTTCGGCAGCCATGTCGATCGCCGCATTCCTCGACGCCGTGGCTGCCTCGGCCAGTCCCGTGTCGGGCGCGTGCGGCCAGTAGCGCTCGACGATGAACGTCGAAACGGTGGCTGGCTGCCTGGGACGCGGAACCATCGGGGCTGACCCTAGAGCGAACCGACGGAGCGATGAAGGGGGGCTTTTCCCCCATCAGTCGAGTCACGGACGGAACCACGAGCGACTACGCGGCGGGATCCTCCGGTCCGGCCGCGGGAGCCTGCTCGCCCATCCGCGCCCCGAGCTGCGCCCTCGAGCTGACGCCGAGCTTGCGGTAGATCCGCGTGATCGCCTTCTCGACTCCCTTCGGCGACAGGTAGGCTGCCGCCGCGATCTCGCGCCCGGTGAGGCCCCTGGCCGCGAGCTCTGCGACTCGCCGCTCGGTGGGGCTGAGGGCCTCGGGCGCCGAGGGTCGGAGGCCAACCCGGGCCCGCTCGTCTCGGGCCATGGCAGCCCACCCTGGGGACCCGAGACGCTCGAATGTCCCGACGGCCTCGCCGAGGACCTCGGACGCCGCTCGTTTCTGGCGACGCCGCCGGTGGATGCGACCGAGCACGACGAGGGCGCGAGCTCGCTCGAACGGGGCTGGAAACGCGTCGTGGAGGCGGATCGCCCGGTGGATCGTCGCCCGCGCCAGGTCCAGGTCGCCCGATGCAAGCTCGATCAGCGCACGAGCCCTGGTCGCCAGCGGGCGAGCCGAGGCACGTTCGAGACGCTCCGCGTCCGCCTCGAACGGGCACAGGACCGCGTCTGCCTCCTCGAGGCGGCCGACCGCGACGAGCGCCTCCACCAGGTCGGGGATGAAGGATCGCAGGCCGGGGTCCCGCACGCCAGCCTGCTCGAGGAACGGCGGGATCGGCTGGAGCACCTCGATCGCGCGGCGGGGGTCGCCCGACGACAGGGCAGCGAAGCCGAGGACGCCGGCGTTGTCCTGGATCCCCGGGCCGTAGCGCCGCTCCGTCGATAGCCGCAGGCCGTCCTCGGCCAAGGCGATGGCGTCGTCGATACGACCACTCGCCGCCTCGACGCGCGCGACCGACGCCCCCAGCAGCACGCGCATCAGACCTTCCAGCTCGGCTAGGTACATCCGCCCAACGGCGGCAAGCGCCCGGGCCTCGTCCCATCGGCCGATCAGGAGCTCCACCTGACAGCGAGCATAGAGGACGTACGGGACGGCGTCGTCCTCGCCGTCGGCCTGCGCGCGGTTGTGGAGCTGCTCGAGCCGCCGTGCCGCTCCATCCAGGTCGCCGGTCCAGGCGGCAATCAGGGCGGCGATCATGCCCGGGCGCCACTCGATCAGGCGCGGGGAGGCCGGTACCTCGAGCGCGAGCGCCCTGGCGAGCAGGTCGTCGTGGACGCCGAGCCCACGGATGAAGTCGATCATGACCAGGAAGGCGAGAGCGCCGGACTCGGCGGCCGCGTCGCCCGACCCTGCCGCGTGCTCGACCGCTCGCCGTGCGCTGACCGCAGCCTCCTCCAGGCGGCCGGACATCGTGAGCGCCAGCGCGAGCTCCTGCTCGAGAGCCGACGCCACCCGTGGATCGCCGGCAGCTTCGACCGACGCGGACTCGAGGATCTCGATCGCCGCCTGCGGATCCTCCCGCCGGTACCGGAGCGCAGCCAGCTTCAGCAGCAGGCTGGCCCGATCCGATCCGGGCCCCGTCTGGCTTGCCAGCTGTTCGAGGAGCCGCTCGGCCCGCTCATGCTCGCCGGCCTCGACCAGGCACCCGGCGGCGGCCTCCGACCAGGCTCGCCGCCGTTGGCCCAGGCTCGACGCCGCACGGACGACGGCCTCGAGGTAGAGCTCCGCCGCGTCACCTGGTGCGGCCCTCCGGCGGGCGACCTCGGCTCCCCGGGCGATGCGCATGGCGGCCGGGACATCTGGCCCGGCGACCCCGGCGACGGTGTGCCAGGCAGATTCCACCGGGTCATCGACGGCGTTTTCCAGGCGCCGATGAAGCGCCGCCCGGTCGGCGACCGCGACCCGGTGGTAGGCCGCCGAGCGAAGCATCGGATGGGCGAACCGGATCCGGTCCCCGGAACGCAGCAGGATCCCGTCGGCGAATGCCGGCTCCAGGCGGGCGACCCCCTCGTCACCCATCACCCGGTCCAGCAAGGCGGATCCCGGATGCGCGATCGCGGCGACGACGGCAAGCGCCTCGGTCGCGGCCGGATCAAACGCTGCGAGACGCTCGTCCAGCGCCGCCTGCAGCGACCTGGGCACGGCGGGCGGCGGCGCACTGGGATGATCGGGTTGATCGGCGATGGTCCGTCGGAGCTCGGCCGCGAACAGCGGGTTGCCGGCAGCGACCTCGACGACCCGCCGGGTCTGGCGCGCCGAGAGGGTCGGGCCGGGCCGGGCACGGAGGGCGGCCAGCATCGATTCGTCGGACAGGGGTCCGAGCGGCAGCGACGAGACGGGCAGATCGGGGGTGCGCACCAGAAGCGAAGGGGGTTCGAAGGGACGTTCCGAGCGTTGCGTGACCAGCCAGCCGACGCGCGCATTGCGGAGTCGCCGGGCGACGAACCGCAGCGCGCCCGCGCTGGAGGGGTCCAGCCACTGAACGTCGTCGATCGCGATCAGCACCGGCGATCGAGCGCCGAGCGACCGGATCAGCCCAAGCAGCCCGACGGCGACCGCCAGCGAGCCCACCGGCGTGAGATCCGGCGACAGCCGCAGTGTCGCGACGCCGAGCGCTCGGGCCTGTGGCTCGGGCAGCACCTCCGACACGATGTCGAGCACCGGTTCGACCAGGTCATACAGGCCGGAGAACGGCAGTGCCAGCTCCGGAGACTCGGGGGCGGTCAGAAGGACGCGAAATCCAGCGGCCGCGGCCATCAGGATCGCAACCCGGAGCAGCGCCGACTTGCCGATCCCCATCCGGCCATGGACGATGAGGGCGGCAGGACCGGCTTCGATCCCGTCGAGGAAGCGACGGACGGCAGCCAGCTCCGGCTCGCGGCCGATCAGCTCCGGCCTGGGCGGCGTCCGTTCCGAGACGCCCTGCGGCGGCTCGGACAGCCGGGACTCCGGCTCGGACAGCCGGGAATCCGGCTCGACGTCTCCCACGCGTTCTTGCCCCGGCTCGCTCACGCCCCGACCCCTCTTGACCCTGCGCCGGAGGGGCTTGCCGTGCGGTCGATCGCCCCGTCGGCCGGGTACATCATCCGGCGAACCGTCGACGGCTGCTGAAACGTGGTCCGTGACATGACGGCCGGCGCCCTGCCGGCCAACGCGGCGCGACAACCGGCCGATCCCGCGGCGTACGATCGAAGGCATGCAGCGGCGTACGCGAAAGCTGGCCAGCACGACGCTCGTGGTCGTCGTGTCGCTCGCGCTCGCGACGCTCGCGGTCGAGCTCCTCGAGCACAGCTTCGGCGTCGTCAACGCATCATCGCTGTACCTCGTTGCGGTCGTCCTCACCGCCCTGCTGGTCGGCACCGGCGGCGCGATCGCGGTGGCCGCGGGCTCGTTCCTGGTCTACAACTTCCTGTTCACCGACCCACGGTTCACGTTCACGATCCACGACCCGGGCGTGCTGCTGAGCGTGATCCTGCTGCTGTTCGTGGGTGTCGTCGTGGGCGAGCTGGCGGCCCTGCAGCGCGGGCGCGCGGAAGCGGCCAGCGCGCGAGAGCGTGAGGCCCGGGCGATGTTCGCGGTCAGCCGATCGCTGGCGACGCGCGACTCCACGGCCGCCGCCCTCGCACGGATCGCGGGCGTGCTTCGAACGGAGACCCGGATGGGACGGGTGTGGGTGTCGATCGGCGCCGATCCTGCAACCGAGCGGGTGGCGGCCGATACGGGGGATGGCCAGCCGCCGGCGATGCCCGCCCGCCTTCGCGTCCTCCAGCGGACGCCGGAGGACGAGCCGGCCCGCTGGATCCGTGTCCAGCGCCCGGGTGCCGTGGCACAGCGCGCCGTCGCGGGCAGCGGGGGGGCGGATCCCGCGGCGTCCTCCGGCCGGTCAGCCGGGGGCCTGGACACCTACCGGATCCGGATCGAGGCGAGCGGAGAGCCGCTGGGATCCATCTGGGCACAACGGGTGCGTGATCTGGAAGAGCCCGACCATACCGAGACCCGACTGATGGCCGCTGCGGCCGACCAGGTCGGCCAGACCCTCACCCAGGACCGGGCGGAGGAGCGAACGCGTGCCGCCGCGGTCGCCGAGCAGAGCGACGCGCTCAAGTCGGCGCTGCTCCAGTCGGTGTCCCACGATCTGCGCACGCCGCTGGCCACCATCCGCGCCGCCGCCGGCGGCCTCCGCCCGGGTGGACCGTTGAGCGATGCCGACCGCCAGGCCAGCGCCGACGCGATCGAGCGCGAGGTCGAGTACCTGAACCGCCTGGTGACCAACCTGCTGGACCTGTCGCGGATCGAGGCGGGGGCCCTTCGTGCCCAACGCGACGTGTTCGAGCTGGACGATGCGCTGGCGCGCGCGATCGAAAGCATCCGGTCGCGACTCGGCCAGCGAACGCTCGAGGTCAGCCTGGCTGCACCACCGGTCGAGGTGGACCCGGTATTCCTCGACGAGGCCGTCGCCAACCTGCTCGACAACGCCCTCAAGCACACGTCCGACGGCGCTCACATCCGGGTGGTGGCTCACGGGGCGGCGGACGGCCGGGTGGGGATGACGGTGGAGGACGACGGGCCGGGCGTCAGGGACGACGTCCTCCCGCGGCTGTTCGACAAGTTCTATCGAGCCCCGGGTGCGGCGAGAGGGTCTCGCGGCGGAACGGGGATCGGGCTGGCCGTCGCCCGCGGGCTGATCGAGGCGACCGGAGGGCACGTGGCGGCCCGACGCAGCGAGCTGGGCGGGCTTGCGATCGACCTGGACCTGCCGATGGCGATGGTTCCCGAGGAGCTCGCCGCGGGCCGGTCCGTATGAGCCCGGCAGGCTTCCGGCGATGAGCCCGACGTTGCTGCCATGAGCCCGGCTGCCACCGGTCCGACCATCCTGGTCGTCGAGGACGACGTGGAGGCTCGGTCGGCGCTCGTCCGCGAGCTGACGGCCAGCGGCTACACGGTCGTCGAGGCGCCGGACGGACGGTCGGCTCTCGAGCGCTGGGCCCTTCGACGCCCGGACCTCGTGCTGCTCGATCTCGGGCTGCCGGACATGGACGGCCTGCGCGTCGTGACGGCGATCCGTCGCGAGACCGCGACCACGCCGATCGTCATCCTGTCCGGGCGGTTCGAGGAGCGCGAGAAGGTGGAGGCGCTCGATCGGGGAGCCGACGACTACCTGACGAAGCCGTTCGGGGTGGACGAGCTCAACGCCCGCCTCCGCGTCGCGATCCGGCGCGCGACGGGACCGGCTGGTGATTCGGCCGGCCGTGTCGGCGCAGGCCCGATGGTGCTCGATGCCGCGCGCCACGAGGTTCGTGTGGGCGGGCGGCTGGTGGACCTGACCCCACGCGAGTTCGAGCTGCTGCGAGTGCTGCTGACCCATCGGGGTCGGGTCGTGACCAAGGGCCGCCTGCTCAGAGCGGTCTGGGGCGAGGCGTACCAGGGCGAGGACAGCTACGTCTACGTCCACGTCAGCCAGCTGCGCAAGAAGCTCGCCGCTGCCGACCCGACCGGTCAGATCGAGCGCTTGATCGTGACCGAGCCAGGGGTGGGCTACCGCGTGCGGGACCTGCCGGGACCCGATGCCGCCGGGTCCTTAGGAAAACCTTAGGCTCGTCGACCCGCCGCGTGCGCTTTTCCTCTTGGTACGATCCGCGATCGTGGACGCATGGAACCAACGCCGGAGGCGGCGGAAGACGACGTCGGGTCGCTGCTCGACGGCGAGCTGCGACTCCTCCGGGAGGCGATCATGCTGGTTGCCTCGAGCGCAACGCCGCGCGTCGTGGTCGCAGGTCTCCGGTACGGGGACCTGATCGTGGACGCGTGCATTCGTATGGCTGACGACGCCGGAGTCCGGGTGTCTCCCATCCGTTCGGCCGGGAGCGGTCGCCTGGGGTTCGCGATCGAGCGCGAGGCGCCCCCGGCCGCCAGACCCGTCAGAGCCCTGCCCGCAGTTCAGGCAGCAGCGGCCCGACCGTGATCGCCGGGCGACGGCCCCTTCGGGGTCGAAAGGCCGGCGACCGCCGGGTCCGCGTCGAGCGGCCGCACTCGGCCTACTTCCGGTACGCGGGTCCGAACCAGCTGATTGCCAAGCCCACCGCCTCGGTCCCGAGGACCCCGATGGGCCGGGCCCTGGTGCGGATCAAGGCGGCCCTGATCGGGCGTCCGCTGGCCAGCGAGGAGGAGATCGGCGAACGGCTCTCGAAGCGCAAGGCCCTCCCGATCTTCAGCTCCGATGCGATCTCGTCGTCCGCCTACGCGACCGAGGAGATCCTGCGGGTGCTGGTGCTGGGCGGCGCCGCCGCGTTCCTGCTGAGCGTCGAGGTCGCGGTCGCGATCGCGCTCCTGCTGACCGTGGTCGCGCTTTCCTATCGCCAGGTGTGCCGCGCATTCCCGAATGGTGGCGGCGCCTATGCCGTGGCCCGCGAGGAGCTCACGCCGCTCCTCGGCCTGGTGGCTGCCGCGGCCCTCCTGATCGACTACGTGATGACCGTGGCCGTTTCGACATCGTCGGCCGTCGAACAGCTCATCTCGATCGCGCCCGACATCAACCATTACCGGATCGAGTTCGCGCTGGCGTCGATCACCCTGATCACGATCGCCAACCTGCGCGGCCTTCGAGAGTCGGGGAACATCTTCGCGGTGCCCACCTACCTGTTCGTCGGGCTGGCGCTGACGATCGTCGGCATCGGCGCCTTCCGGATGGTCACCGGCGGCGTCACACCCGTGGCGCCACAGCACGAGGCGGTCACGCTCGGCACCCAGAGCATCGGGATCCTGCTGCTGCTCAAGGCGTTTGCCAGCGGTTCGGTCGCGCTGACCGGAACCGAGGCGATCGCGAACGGCGTGCCCGCGTTCAAGCGGCCCGAGGCGAAGAACGCGGCCAACACGCTGGTCGCAATGGCGGTGCTGCTCACGGTGCTGTTCATCGGCATCACGATCATCGCCGACGCCTACCGGGTCGTGCCCTCCGAGGAGGGTTCGGGCGGACCGACCGTGATCGCCCTGGTCGCCCGGGTCGCGTTCGGCCATGGCAGCCCGCTGTACTACGTGTTCCAGCTGTCGACCGCGCTGATCCTGTTCCTGGCGGCGAACACCAGCTACAACGCGTTCCCACGGCTCGCGGCGCTGCTTGCCGCCGATGGCTACATGCCGCGCCAGTTCGCGTTCCGCGGCGACCGCCTGGCGTTCAGCTGGGGGATCGTGCTGCTGTCTGCGGTGGCCGGTCTGCTGCTGGTGGCCTTCGGCGGCGTGACCACCCTGCTGATCCCGCTCTACTCCATCGGCGTGTTCGTGTGCTTCACGCTCAGCCAGGGCGGGATGGTTCTCCACTGGCTGCGGCATCGGGAGCCCGGCTGGCGATGGCGGCTCGTGCTCAACGCGGTTGGCGCGTCGCTCACCCTGGTCGTGCTGGGGATCGTGGTCTTCGAGAAGTTCAGCGGCGGGGCGTACCTGGTCGTGATCCTGATCCCCGCCCTGGTGGCCATCATGCTGTTCATCAACCGTCAGTACGCGGCGTCGAGGCGGCAGCTGTCCATCCGCTCGGACGTCGTCGTGCCGTCGCCCCGCCGGGAGGAGCGAGCGATCGTCCCGGTGCCCGCCCTCAACCGGGCGGTCGTTCGGGCCGTGAACGTGGCCCGATCGGTGTCGGAGGACGTCACGGCCGTGTACATCAGCGACGATGCCGATGCGTCCGCCCGGATGCGCGAGCGCTGGGAGCGCCAGGTTCCCGGCGTGCCGCTGGTCATCGTGGAGTCGCCGTATCGTGCCCTGACGGGCCCCCTCGTCGCCTACCTGGACGTGCTCGACCGGGCCTGGCCCCCCGATCGACCCGCACCGATCACGTTCGTTGTGGTGCCCGAGTACGTTGCGCGCCACTGGTGGGAGCGCCTGCTGTACAACCAGTCGGCCCGACGAATGCGGGCTGTCCTCCTGGGCCGGCCACACACCGTCGTGGTGGACGTCCCGTATCGGCGCGACGACCCGCCCGACCACATCGAGGTCCCGCTTCCCGATCGGCCGGCGGACGATGACCGGGCGCAAGGCGAGCCGCGGACACGCGACCACGTCCCTGCGGAACGGACCGGGTACCAGCCTGGGCAGCCGACCGAAGCGCTCTGAGCTCGTGTCACCGATGCCGGTCGCGATCCGGTAGCCTTGATGGCTGGCGCGTACGGCGCGGGTGGACCGTGACCAGCGCGGCTCGCCGAGCGGGGGCAAGGAGCAGGGTGGATCGGACGGGGCGAACGTGGCGGGTTCCCGCCACGATGATCCTGGTGCTGACGCTGGTCATGCCGGCGACCGCGTTGGGCGCCACCGATCACGGCCCGGCCGGCGAGTCTGGACGCTCGGCCTCGACGGCCACCCGCCCGATGGGTTCCGCCGCCAACACGGCCCCGCGCCCAGGCGTTCCGAACCAGCCTCCGCCGCGGGCGGGGAACAACGCCGTGCACCGCCTCAGCCCGCAAGTGCGGCCGCCGCAGGCGGCGACCGCGGTGATCGTGAAGTTCCGGTCGTCGATGCGGTCGGCGGTGCGAGCCACCAGCCGTGGGCGGGCGGGCGTCCAGCGCGTGCGAGCGCTGCGATCGATCGGCGCCGAGGTCGTTCGCCCCCGGCCGGGCCAGTCGGTGGCCCAGGCCGTGGCCGAGCTGTCCGCGGATCCCGCCGTCGAGTACGCGGAGCCGGACGCTCCCATCGTGGAGGCTGGTGACCCCGCGGCGGAACCGTTCCTCGGCCAGGACCAGTGGGCGCTCAAGAACGACGGTGGCTCGTGCGCCGGCGGCCTCCCGTGCCGGGCCGGCGTCGACATCGACGCCACCGAGGCATGGCCGCTGGCCACCGGGGCCGGGGTCACGGTCGCGGTGCTCGACGATGGGGTGGACTTCTCGAATTCTGAGCTGCAGGGCCAGGCGTGGACCAATCCCGGGGAGTCGGGCACCGATGCCTCGGGCGCCGACAAGGCGACCAACGGCGTCGACGACGACGGCAACGGGTTCGTCGACGACGTCCACGGCGTCAACCTGTGCGGCGATGCCGCGCCCGGGGTGTTGCACGTCCCCGGAACCGACTGGCACGGATCGGCGGTGGCCAGCGTGCTGGCTGCTGCCGCGAACGGATCCGGGATGGTCGGCGTGTCGCCCGACGCCCGGATCATGGCCGTTCGCTGGCTGGAGCCGGCCTGCTCGACCGTCAGCTTCGCGATCGATGCCATCGACTATGCCATCGCCAGCGGCGCCCACCTCATCAACGCCTCGTGGGGAACCTACGAGTACAGCGTCGCACTGCGAGAGGCCGTGCAGCGCGCCGCCGACGCCGGCGTGCTGATCGTCGCCGCGGCCGGCAACGAGGGCTCGGGGCTGCCGCTCTACCCGGCTGCGTACGATGTACCCACTGTCGTCTCGGTGGCCGCCATCGGACCCGACGGCAGCCTTGCCGACTTCTCGAGCTTCGGCCCGACGGTGGACCTGGCGGCGCCGGGCGCGTCGATCCTTGCGATCGACGTTACCGACGACTCGTACGGGCTGGTCGATGGGACATCGTTCGCGACGCCGCTGGTCGCGGGCGTGGGCGCGTTGGTTGGCCAGGCGCATCCCGGGCTGCTCGCGGATCCCGTGGCGCTTGCCGCCCGGCTGATCGGATCCGGCTGGCCCGATGCACAGCTGGCGAGCCCGATCACCGCCAGCGGCCGGGTCGTCGATGCGCGCCGCGCACTCGACTTCGTCGCACCCGCGGCTCCCGCCTGGCTCGTGGGGGCGGCGCGGAAGGGACAGACGCTGGGCAGGTCCCGGGTTCCGGTCCGGCTCACCTGGCCCGCCGCGGTTGACGACCTCGCCGTCGACGGCTACCGCGTTCGCTTCCGGGCAACGGGCAGCGAGGCCTGGGCGACGCTCACCGGCTGGACGACCGCCCGCTCGGCGAACGTGAGCCTGACGCGTGGAACGGCCTACCAGATCGAGCTCACGACCCGGGATGCCGGTGCCAACACGACGTCGATCGTCGTCCCGTTCCGCGTCGCGCGGTACCAGGAGGGCCTTGCCACCTACCACGGGCGCTGGCGGCGCGCGACCTGGAGCAGCGCCTCCGGGGGCCACACTCGGTACGCGACCAGCGCCGGAAGCCGGGCGACGTTCCGGATCAAGGGTCGATCGGTCGCCCTGGTGATGCCGAAGTCACGGATGAGCGGCAAGGCGAAGATCTACGTCGATGGCCTCTACGCTGCGACGGTGAGGCTGCACGCGCGCACGACCCACGCCCGTCGGATCGTGTTCCAGCGGTCGTGGCCGGAGTCCGGGACGCACACCGTCAGGATCGTGGTGGTGGGAACTCCCCATCACCCGCGCGTGGACCTGGACGCGATCCTCGTCGGGCGCTGACCGGCGGGCGCTCAGCCCACCGTCAGTGTCGCGACCACCGTGCCGTCACGCTCGGAGAAGGAGAACCCCTCCGACGCGAGCAGCTCGTGCATCCGTGCGTTGTCCGGGGTGTGCTCGGCGAGCAGGTGGGCCACGTGCTCGCCGCGGGCGACATCGATCGCGCTGCGCACCAGCTCGGCTCCGATCCCGCGTCCCTGCCAGCGATCGGCCACGCTCATGGTCAGCGTCCGGTCGTTGGTGGCGTGAACCCTGGACACGCGCGCCACGCCCGCGATCTCGGGGCCGTCAGGTCCGGCCGGCTCGGCAACCAGCGCGAACTGGCGGTCATAGTCGGCGAAGCAGATCCGGGTCAGCCGCTCGTGGGCGGTCCGTTCCGACAGCGGGCGGTCCGTGCCGTACCGGGCACGGACCGTGGCCTCCGAGAGGTGCGCGTGCCAGGCCGCGACCGCCGGCTCGTCCTCGGGCCGGATCGGACGCACGGTGAACGGGACGCCATCGTCGGTCTTCACCTCGCGGATGTACTCGTGCGGGTACGGCCGGATCGCAACCTGCGGCAGGTCACGATCGGCGATGCTCGCCGGGTGGAGGACGACCCGGGCGTCGAGGGCGATGATCCGCTCGGGCGAGGCGAGCAGCGGGTTGATGTCGATCTCGGCGATCCGCGGCTGCTCGGCGACCAGCTCGCTGAACCGGACCAGGAGCGCGGCGAGCACGTCGATGTCGATGGGCTTCCAGCCGCGCACGCCGCGGAGGGCCTTGGCGATCATCGTCTCGTTGATCATGTGACAGGCGAGGCTGGTGTTGAGCGGTGGCAGCGCGAGCGCTCGATCCCGGAACACCTCCACCAGCTGGCCACCCATCCCGAACAGGAGGACCGGGCCGAACTGCGGATCGGGGCTGCTGCCGACGATCAGCTCGAAGCCGCTCCAGTTGATCATCGGCTGGATCGTCACGCCCTCGAAATGCTCGGCACCCACCTTGGCCGTGACCGAATCCCGGATCCGCTCGAAGGCCTCCCGCACAGCCGGGCCGTCGCGCAGGTTGAGGCAGACTCCCCCGACGTCCGTCTTGTGGGTCACGGTCCGGCTGAGCAGCTTCGCCACCACCGGATAACCGATCTCCTCGGCGGCCGCGACCGCCTCGTCGGGCGTCTGGGCAAGCTCGGTGTCCGTGATCGGGATCCCGTAGGCGGCGAGCACCTTCTTGCTCTCGTACTCGGTGAGCAGCGTCCGTCCCTCGGCGGCGACGTCCGCGATGATCGTGTCGACCTCCTCGCGGAACTCCCCCCGTTCGGGCGCGACGGGCAGGCGTGGCGTCTCGTACAGGGAGCGGAGGTTCTCGGCGAACCGCCACAGGTGGTTGAACAGCACGCACGCCGTGTCCGGGTAGGCGAACGTCGGGATGCCCGCCTCACGCAGGATCGCGGCGCCCTCGGCCACCTCCTCGCCCCCCATCCAGGAGGCGAGCACCGGCTTGCCCTCGATCCGCGCGTGCTCGATGAGGGCCCTCGCGGTCGCCGTCGGGTCCGTCATCGCCTGCGGCGTGAGGATCACCAGCAGCCCGTCGGTCTCGGGATCGGCGGCCGCCACCTCGAGCGCCTCGGCGTAGCGCGCCGGCGGGGCGTCGCCGATGATGTCGATCGGGTTGTTGTGGCTCCAGACCGCCGGCAGGACGGCGTTGAGCCGCTCCATGGTCTCCGGGGTCAGCTCCGTGAGCTCGCCGCCGCCGCTGATGAGCGCGTCGGTCGCGAGCACGCCGGGGCCGCCCGCGTTGGTCACGATCGACAGCCGGCGGCCCTTCGGTCGCGGCTGCTTGGCCAGGACCTCCGAGACCTCGAACAGCTCGCTGATCGAGTTCACGCGCAGCACCCCGGCCCGCCGGAAGGCCGCCTCGAGCACGTCGTCGGAGCCGGTCAGCGAGCCCGTGTGGGACGCTGCGGCCTTGGCCGCCTGCGCCGTCCGGCCGGGCTTGATCACGATGATCGGCTTGGTGAGGGCGACCTCGCGAGCCGCGGACAGGAAGGCCCGGGCGTCGCCGATCGTCTCCATGTAGATCACGATGCTGTCGGTGTTGGGGTCGTCGCCCAGGTAGTCGATCGCGTCGCCCCAGCCCACGTCGAGCATCGAGCCCAGCGAGACGATGGAGGAGAACCCGACGTCCTCATGGGCTGCCCAGTCCAGGATGGCCGTGAGCAGGGCACCCGACTGCGAGATGAAGCCCACCCGCCCGGGGTTGGCGATCCCGGCGGCGAACGTTGCGTTCATCCGGTCCACCGGGTTCATGATGCCCAGGCAGTTGGGCCCGATCACCCGGATCCCGTGCTTGCGGGCAGCCTCGAGCACGCGCCGCTCGAGCTCCACCCCCTCGGGGCCGACCTCCTTGAAGCCCGCGCTGATGATGATCACGCCGCGGACTCCGGCCTGGCCACATTCCTCGACGAGGCCCGGCGCCGTCTTCGCCGGCGTCACGATGACCGCGAGATCCACCGCCTCGCCGATCGCCGCCAGCGACGGATACGCCTTGACGCCCAGGATCGCCGGCCGCGTCGGGTTGACCGGGTAGACCGTGCCACCGAACGGCGACGACAGCAGGTTCCACAGAATCGTGCGACCCACGGACCCTTGCTTCTCGGTCGCGCCGATCACGGCGATCGAGCGGGGATGGAAGATCGCGTCGAGTGGCCGGGCGTCCCGGAGGATGTCGGTGGTGGGATCCGGTGCGGGCGAGATGACGGTCATCGTAGACCTCGGAGAGGTGGGCGCGGATGGACGACGGCGGGGTGCGATCCATAGGGTCCTCCCGTCCGGCGACCGCCGCAACGGGCCGTGTGGCGCCGAGTTCCCGTGATCGGCCCGGTCCTTGACGGGCCATCGGCCGTGCCGGCGGCGGGCCGGTCTGCCCGCGGCTCCGGCCAGCACGAGGTCATACGACAGGCCGATCGGCCGGTGCGGATGCCCATGGGGGTCGCGGTAGGATCACTGCTGCCATGTCATCGAACCTCGCCCGCCTGCGCCGGATCCACCCTGGCTGGATCCTGGCAGTGCTCGATGTCGTGGGGCTGTCCATCGCGGTCTACCTCTCGACGGTCGAGCTCGGTGGCGGCGTGCCCTACTGCGGTGCCCTGCACGGCTGTGAGACCGTGGCCCAGAGCGAGTACGCGAGGATCGGCGGCGTTCCGGTCGCGGTCTACGGCGTCGTGCTGTCGCTGGTGCTGCTGTCGCTGGCGATCGCCTGGATCCGGACCGACCATCCGACGCTGCTCGATGCCCACTACGGGCTGTCGCTGATCGGCGTCATCTTCGAGCTCTACTTCCTGAGCCTGCAGCTGTTCGTGATCCACGCCGTGTGCGTCTGGTGCACCGCCTACGGTCTGTCGCTCATCCTCCGGTTCCTGGTGGCGATGGTCATCTGGCTCCGGCGCGGGCGATTGTCGGCGCGCCTTCGCTGAGGTTGCCGGATCCCGACGCTTCGTCAGCGCGGGCTGCGGGTCCCGCCGGATCGGATGTATCCATTCCTGGCCCCATCTCGTCCTCCGGGTAGAAGCGACATCAGAAGGTCGCGAACAGGAGTCGATGAGATGAAGCTCACCCAGAACGAAGGAACCCTCGACCGCATCATCCGCGTGGTCCTCGGCGTGGCGCTGGGCGCCGCGTTCGCCGCTGGTGCGGTTGCCGGACCGCTCGGCTACGTCGCGCTCATCGTGGCCGCGTTGCTGGTTGTCACCGGGCTGGCAGGGTTCTGCCCGCTGTACAGGGTGCTCGGCCTGCGAACGATCCCGGTGCGCCGCAGCTGAGCTCGAAAGGAGCAACCACGAGCGGTCAACGCAACGGCCACCCCGAGCTCGGCGAGGTCCTCCTGGCCGAGCTTCCATGGCTCGTCCGGCTGGCCACGCGCCTGACCCGCGATGTCGATGCGGCCGAGGACTGCGCCCAGGAGACGCTGGTCGCCGCGTGGCGCCGGTACGATCAGCTTCGGGATCCGGCCGCGCTCCGCGGCTGGCTGCGCCGGACCCTGGTCAACCGCATCATCGACCGGTCGCGGGCTCATCACGCGGAGCTCGACATCGCGGCGGTGGAGCAGGACTGGGCGGACGACGCGTGGACCGTGGCGCCCGAGCGGGTGCTGGAGCGCGCAGAGCTGCGCGACGACCTGGAGGATGCGCTGGCTCGGCTACCCGTCATCCTGCGGGTACCGGTCGTGCTCCACGACGCGCTGGGCTGGACCGGGCCGGACATCGCGGACACGCTGGGGATCCGGCTGCCCGCAGCGAAGCAGCGCCTGCGCCGCGGCCGGATGATGCTGGTGAGCGCCCTGGCCGACGACGACGCCCGGCGCCGTGCGAGCCTGGCCCAGCCGCTGCGCTGCTGGCGAGCGCGACGGCACGTGTCGGCCTACCTGGATGGCGAGCTGGATCCCGCGACCAGGAGCGCGGTCGAGACGCATCTCGCATCATGCCCCACCTGTCCGCCGCTGTACGCCTCGCTGGTCGGAGTTCGGGCACACCTGGAAGGCCTCCGCGACCCGGATTCGGTGATCGAGGCCGCCGTCTCCGAGCGGATTCGATCACGGGTCGGTGCACCAGCGCCGGAAGCGGCCAACCAGGCCGATCCGGACGCCTGAGCCCGGCGTCGCGAGCCCGCGACGATGGCTCAGCGCGGTGGCCCGGCCTCGATCCTGACCGACAGGGCCTCGATCGAGGTGTCCGCCCAGTCCGCCTCGACCCACCAGGTTGCGCCGGCCGCCTCGTGGGCCCGGGTGATGGCGCTCGCCGTCGCCGGATCCGACAACGGCGTGGCGCCATCAACGATCACCTCGAACGGTGCATCAGCCGTGAGCGCCGCGTCGCCCGTGCCCGACGGCCGCCGGCTCCCCTGTGACAGTCGCTCACCGCGGAGCCAGGCCGTGACGTCGGCGAGCACCTCGGGTCCCATCGCCGATGCCCCATCCGGCCCCACCGCCTGCACCACGATCCCGTCCCAGCGCGCAGCCCGGCGCATCGAGCGCGCGTGAGGCCAGGCGCCGACGACCCAGATCGGGATCCTCGGGCGCTGGACGGGGGTGGGGCGGAAGGTCATCGGCTTGAAGCGATATTCGGTGCCTTCGAATGCGAACGCCTCGCCCGACCACAGGCCGTCGAGGATCTCCAGCGTCTCGTCCAGGCGGGCCGCCCGCGTCCGCGCATCCACCGGCTCGCCGACGTTGCCGAATCCCGCATCGTCGAGCGCCCCGAGCCCGACCGGGAGCACCAGGCGGCCACCCGAGAGCACATCCAGCGACATGGCCTCCCGGGCGAGCTTCCACGGCCGACGCCGCGGCGGCGCGAACACCAGCGCCCCGAGCGTGACCCGCTCGGTCCGCATCGCGATCGCGGACAGGACGACCCACGGGTCGTACATCGGATCGTCGCCGATCGCGATCGCGTCGTAGGTGAAGACGCCGTCCCAGCCCGCCGCCTCGGCACGGGCCGCGAGCTCCGCCGCCGTGCGCGGGTCTCCACTGGTCAGCACGATCCCGTAGCGCATCGGCCCATGATGGGCCAGCCGCGGCGGTCCCACCTGTCGACAGGCGCGAGTACGCGCTCGTCCCGCCTGCACCTGCGCTAGCGTGGGGGCCATGATTCCGCGACGAGGCGGCCGGCCGATCGGGGTCGGCATCCAGCTGCCCGAGGTCGAGCGCGAGGTCCGCTGGCCCGAGGTGCGCGCCATCGCGCGCCTCGCCGAGCAGGCAGGCTTCGATTCGATCTGGCTGGGCGACCACCTGCTGTATCGCTACCCATCGGGCGAGGCCCGCGGTCCCTGGGAGGCCTGGACCACGCTCGCGGGCCTGGCCGAGGCCACCGAGCACGTGGCGCTCGGGCCGCTGGTCGCCGCGACCGCGTTCCACGCGCCGTTCATGCTGGCCAAGCAGGCGGCGAGCGTGGACGAGATCTCGGGCGGCCGGCTCGTGCTGGGGCTCGGCGCCGGCTGGAACCCGGCCGAGTTCGGGGCGCTGGGCGTTCCCTTCGATCACCGGGTGTCGCGGTTCGAGGAGGCGTTCACGATCGTCCGAACGCTGCTGCGCGACGGCGCCATCGACTTCGCCGGCGAATGGTTCACGGCACGCGACGCGGTGCTCCTGCCTCGCCCGGCGCGCGCCGGTGGCCCATCGCTGCTGATCGGCTCGACCGGGGCCCGGATGCTGGCGGCGACGATCCCCTACGTGGATGCCTGGAACTCGTGGTACGCGGATACCGGAAACCGGCCCGAGGGCGTGGCGCCCTTGCGGGCCCGCGTCGATGAGGCGGCCCTGGCCGCCGGCCGCGACCCCGCGGACATCGAGCGGACGGCCGCGGTGCTGGTGCGCCTGCCGGGCGGTACCGGACGGATCGTCGGCGACACGGATCCGCGCCAGGCGGTGCGGCCGCTCGAGGGCGGCCCCGGGGATATGGCGGCCGCGCTCCGAGCCTATGCCGCCGAGGGCATCGGGCACGTGCAGCTGGTCATCGATCCCATCAGCGAGCGTTCGGTCGCCTCCCTGGCGCCGATGCTCGAGCAGCTCGACGCGGGCCGAGCTGGGTGAGCGACGTCGCCACGGGAGCCGTTCCGGTGACGGCGACATCGAGGCAGCGAGGCCGCGCGGCGTGCTAGCATCCGCGCCCAGCGCCGCCCCGATCGGCCGCCCCGAGCGGCCATCCGGATCGGCGGCTCCAGCGGAGACGCCCGTGAGGCCTCTCGCCCCGACCGCAGGCCACGCCACCCACCGGGCTCGATGATGACCGAGCGAGGTGAGCGGACGGAGCGGACCCAGGGCACGCGGGCCGCGGCTCGCCAGAACGGCCGCGGCTACGAGGTGTCCGACCTCGACAAGCGGATCGTCGAGCACCTCCAGGAGGACGGGCGGCGGCCGTTCACCCAGATCGCCGCCGAGCTGGGCGTGTCCGAGGCAGCGGTCAGGGCGCGGACCAACCGCCTGATCGAGAAGGGCATCCTCCAGATCGTGGGGGTCACCGATCCGCTCAAGCTCGGGTTCCAGGTGTGGGCGATGATCGGGGTGCGCGTCGAGGCAGCCCGGCTGATCGAGGTGGCCGAGGAGATCGCGTCGTTCCCTGAGACCGACTACGTGGTCGTCACCGCCGGCAGCTACGACATCCTGGTCGAGGCAGTGGCCGAGGACAACGAGGCGCTGCTGCAGTTCCTGTCGACGCGCCTGCGCAAGATCCCCGGCGTTCGCGAGACCGAGACGTTCGTCTATCTGCGGCTGATGAAGCAGAACTACCAGTGGGGCACCCGCTGAGGGGACCACCGACGCACCGCCCCGTGAGCCCGGCTGCCCGGTGAATTGCGAGCGGCGGTAGGATGCCGGCAGGCGGCTCCGGAGGTCGCTCTGACGGGGGGCATGTGACGTGCCGATCGACCCGATCCTGGTGCTGGTCCTGGTCGCCCTGCTGGCGAATCTGGCCCTGATCATCGCGTCCAGGGGACGCTTCGAGGCGGCCCAGGCCGGAGATGAGACGGATGTCGCCGGACGCGTCTCCACCGTGGGACCCTCCGCGGGCGGCGCGGGCGGCGCGTTGTCGTGGGCGGTCCAGACACGCTCGGACCTGCGTCCCGCCGCGCTCGACTGGGTGATCCACGTCGGAACCTGGGTGTTCCTGTTCGCAACCACCGTCATCGTGGCCGTCAGCGGACTGTGGGTCGAGCGCGAGGCGCTGATCCTGCTGGTGCTCGCCGCGGCCGCCGCGACGACCGTCGTGGTCCATGTCCTGACCGAGCGCCTGCTGCCCGATCCCTGGCGGCGGGGGATCGGCGGGTTGGTCCGGCTCGTGTTCGCCGGCCTGCTGGTCTCGCTGACCGGCGGCGCGCTGAGCCCGTTCTTCTTCGCCCTGCCATTGCTCGTGGTCGGAGCGGCCGTGGTGATCCGGCCGACCGTCACGCTTGCGCTGACAGCCTGCGCGGGCGTTGTCTACCTCGCCTCGGTGATCGTTGCCAACGCGACCGCCGGGAACGCCGACCTGTCGTCCCTCGCCCTTGCGACCGCGGGCGTCAATCTCACGGCGCTGTGTCTGGTCGCCTACGTCGGCATGGCGATCGGACGCGAGCAACGACGGGCACGCGAGCTCGCCAACCAACGAGCCACCGTCGACCCGTTGACCGGGCTGCGAACGCGGCCCTACCTGTTCGACGCGCTCGAGGCCGAGCTCGCCCGCAGCCAGCGCACTGGCCGCGGCTTCTGCCTGCTGATGATCGACCTCGACGACCTCAAGGTCGTCAACGACCGACATGGGCACCTGGTCGGGGATCGGGCCCTGCGCCTGGTGGGCGACGTGATCCTGGCCGGGATCCGGCGGATCGACACCGGTGCCCGGTTCGGTGGCGACGAGTTCGTGGTGCTGCTGCCCGAGACCGATGCCACGGGCGGCTGGGTGCTCGCGGAGAAGATCCGCCAGGGCGTGTCGGATGGCGGCCTGACCGCCGAGGGTGTCCCATTGCCGACCTCGGTGTCGATCGGCGCCGCGGTGTTCCCCCGGGACGGTGAGACCGTGGGCGAGCTCCTGGAGTGCGCGGATGCCGCCATGTACGGGGCCAAGCGGTCGGGCCGTGAGCGGAGCGCCGGCATCCCGGTGATGGACGTCTCCCCCGAGCGAGCTGGTGATCGGGCCAACCCGGTGTAGCATCCGCCGGGTGACCAGCGAGCGCCCCGGACCCGGACCCTCGACGCGCGCCATCCGCGCCTCGTCACGCGTGCCCGACGTCCGGCAGGTGCCGACCGCGGTGCCCATCTACCAGACGGCCACGTTCGCCGCCGGCGACGCCGAGGAGCTCGCTGCGGTGCTCACCGGCGAGCAGCCCGGGTATGCGTACAGCCGGATCGACAACCCGACCGTGGTGGCGCTGGGCGACGCGGTTGCCGAGCTCCACGGGGCGGAGGCCGGCATCGCCCTGGCCACGGGGATGGCCGCGATCCACGCAGCGTTCCTGTCGCTGCTTCGAGCGGGTGACAGGCTGCTGATCGGTCAGGTCGGGTACGGAACCACGCGGACCCAGGTTGAGGCTGCGTTCGGTCGGCTGGGCGTCGACCTCGGCTACGTCGACACCACCGATGTCGCTGCCGTCGAGGCCGCGCTGGCGGCGAAGCCGACCCGTGTCCTGCACGTGGAGACCATTGCCAATCCCACCTGCGTGCTGGCCGATGTGCCGGCCCTGGCAGCGGCAGCCCATCGACACGGTGCGCTGCTGACCGTGGACAACACCTTCGCATCGCCGGCCGTGTGCCGGCCGCTGGAGCACGGTGCCGACCTGGTGATCGAGTCGGCGACCAAGTATCTGTCGGGTCACTCGGACGTGATGGCCGGCGCCGTCGTTGGTTCCCGGGACCGGATCGCCGCGGTCCGCTCCGCCCAGATCGACACCGGGGCGACGCTCGGGCCGTTTTCCGCGTTCCTCGTCCTGCGGGGCATCGCGACGCTCGCGGTCCGGATCGAGCGGCAGTCGCGGACGGCCACCGCGCTGGCCACCTTCCTCGAAGGGCGCGATGGCGTCGACCGCGTGCTGTACCCGGGTCTCGCGAGCCACCCCCAGCGGGAGGTTGCAACCCGGCTCCTCGATGCGGGTGGCGCGATGCTCTCGGTGGAGCTGACCGGCGGCCGGGAGGCGGGGCGGGCGTTCTTCGATGCCCTCCGCATCCCGGAACGGACCGCAAGCCTGGGCAGCGTTCACACCATGGTCGTCCACCCCCCGACCTCGTCGCATCGTGCGCTCGACGACGCGGCGCTGGCGGCGGCCGGGATCGGGGCCGGGCTGCTCAGGGTCTCGGTGGGCCTCGAGGACGAGGCCGACCTGGTGGGCGACTTCGCGGCCGCGCTCGACGCGGCCCGCGAAGCTGGGGCTCAGGCCGGGAGCTCGATGCCGGCGCCAACCGGGTAGGAGGCTGTCATCGCGACGATCGCCGTTCGCAGCGCGGCACGGCCGGCACCCGGACCGTTTGCCCGGCTCGGCACGGCCGTCTGGGGCCTGCTGACCTCGGTCGACTTCGCGGTCGTCCAGATCATCGTGCTCGCCCTGCTTGCGGTGGTGGGCATGACGCTCCGTCAGCTGCCCGGGTTCGCCTTCCGGTCGCCCACGGACTACGCGAACGAGATGGACAAGCTGCACGCGGTCTACGACCCGGTGCTGGGCACCGGGATCGTCGGCCTGCTGGAGCGGTTGCAGCTGTTCCAGGTGTTCAGCTCGGTCTGGTTCAGCGTGGGCCTGGTGGTGCTCATCCTCTCGATCGTCGCCTGCACCATCGACCGCACGCCGCGGCTGTGGCGCCAGTCGGCCGACATCAGGGTCGTCCAGCCCGACCCGTTCTACGACCCGGTGCTTCCCGAGCGCGCGGTGATCGCGGGACTCGATGCCGGCGCCGTCGAGACGGTGCTGCGCCGGCATCGGTTCTCGGTGCGGCGACAGGACGTCGGCTCGACCAGCTACCTGTACGGTGACCGGAACCGTTGGGTCAAGATGGCGACGCTGCTCACCCACACCGGGCTGGTCCTGTTCCTGGTCGCAGCGGCCGTCACCTCCCGGTTCGGCGACGAGCAGGGCCTGGTGGTCGCCGACGGCGAAGCGCTGACCGTGCAGCCGATCGGGACACCGGGGCTGCTGCTCGTGCGCAACCTCGGCTTCGAGGCACCGGGGTTCGGCACCGGTCACCCCACCGACTTCACGACCCATCTCGCCGTCTACCAGGCGGGGCACAAGATCGCGGACAAGGTCATCCGCGTCAACGATCCGCTGACCGTCGACGGCTACACATTCCACCAGAACGGCTTCGGGCCCGCGCCCGATGTGCTCATCCGCGATCAGGCCGGGCAGCCGCTGTGGTCGGGTCCGATCCCGATGACGGACCAGGCCGCCGGCTTCCCGTTCACCGAGTTCGCGGTGCCGGGGCGCGCGGTCGCTCTCCAGCTGCTGCTCCAGCGGCAGGCCGATGGCACCGGCGTCCTGGTGGTGCTCCCGTTCCGGGCATCCGGCACCAACCCCGATGGCTCGGCGCAGGTCCAGGGCCTGGAGCCCGTCGCGCTGGCCCAGGGCGAGGCCGCCAGCCCGGGCGGCACCGACTTCAGCGTGGAGCTGCGCGGGTTCTCCAACTACACCCTGCTGATCGCCAAGCGCGACCCAGGCCAGGAGGTGGCGTGGGCGGCGTTCGCGTGTCTGATCGCCGGCATCCTGATCACGTTCTGGATGCCCCGCCGCCGCGTTTGGGGGCGACTCGACGCGGGTGGGCGTCTGGCGCTCGTGGTGCGGGCGGACCGGTACGTCGACGTGACGCGCGAGTTCGGAACGGTGCTGACCGATCTCGTGGCTGCCCGGCGGTCCGGCGAACGCCGCTCGCCGTCGGCGCCGTCGGTCTGAGGCGGCCGCGGTGACGACGCTGCCCGAGGTTCTCGACGCGCTGGCTTCGGGCGCCACGCTCGAGGGGGCGGGGATCGAGCCCGCGCCGGACCCGCCGCAGGTTGGATGGGTGCGCGTGCTCCGCTCGCGGGTGCCCGCGCTGGACGTCCTCGAGCCGTCGGACCTCGTGGTCGTGCCGGCGGCCGCGATCGCGGTCGTCGCGCCCGCGCCCGCCGACATCCGCGATCTCGTCCAGACGCTCGCCCGCAGCGGAGCGTCCGGGCTGCTCCTGGTGCCGCCGAGCCCGGCCGCTCCGGCAGCGGCGGCGTCCACCCGCGACGTGCTTGCCGAGGTGGAGGCGGCGGCGGTCGAGGCCGGGATCCCCGCGGTTCGAGTGAACGGTCTCGATCCCGGCTCGCTCGAGCGTCGCCTGATCGGCTTTCTCGTTGACCGCCGGGGAGAGCTGGAGCGGCAGGCGGCCGTCCTCGAGCAGGATCTCGCCCAGCTGGCGATGGCCGGCCGCGGGCTCGATGCGCTGGCGGCGGCGATCGGCGGCTTTCTGCGGCGCGCGGTGGCGATCGAGGGCAAGCGTTCGGACGCGCTCGCGGTCCACGCGCCGGCCGACGTCCCCGGCGCCGCCGCCGCCGTCGCCGCCTACCTGTCGCGGCCGCACAGCACCGGGCGGCGGGTCCCGCTGCCGGGGGCACCGGGCGAGCCGTCGCCGGCCGGCTGGCTGGTCCTGCTGGGCGATCGCCCAGCCGCCGATCTCGAGACCATCGCCACCGAGCGTATCGCCCCCCTGCTGTCGCTCGAGCTCGTCCTCGAGGCGCAGGTCCGCCGCGCGCGCGACGAGGCGGGCCGCGGCGAGGCCCTGCCGACCGACGGTCCGCCATGGGTCGTGCTCGTGTCCCGACAGCCCGAGCCCGAGGGCGATGCCCCGAGTCGCGAGGATGTGCGAAGGGAGCTGCGCTTCCGGTTTGCCGCGCGCAGGCTGTCGCTGCGCGGGACGGGCGAGAGCCTCGAGGTGCGGGCGATCGCGGCGCTCGAGGCCGGCGACCCGCTCGGGCTCCGGATCGCCGGCCGTGTCGCGGAGTTTCTGGGCCGGACGGTGGCCCTGTCGCGCCCGTTCGACGATCCGTCCGGGCGACCTGCCCAGGAGGCGGCGGCCCGCGCCACGCTCGAGGCCGTCGAGCGGCTGGCCGAGCCCCCATGCGTTGCCCGGGCCGACCGGACGCCCATGTATCGCCTGCTGGCGGCACTGGGCAACCTGCCCGATGACCGGGTGCAGTCGACCGCGCTGCTGGAGCCGATCCTGGCCGGCCGGCCTACGAGCGTGCGGGAGCGACTGGCGACGCTGCGCGCCGTCCTCGATCACGGCGCAGCCGGAGAGGCGGCCGCGGCGCTCGGAATCCACCGCAACACCCTCGCGTACCGGGTCCGCAACCTGGAGGCGCTCACGGGCTGGGATCTGGCGGATCCGGACCTCCGGCTGGCGCTGGCGATCAGCGTCCGCGTCGTGCAATCTGCACAAGAAAGGCGCCCATAGTCGCAGCCTTTCGCTCTCCCCGGGCCCTCCGCCCGCGGATAGACTCGGGTCGAGCGGGGCCCGCGGCGGCCGGCGCGTTGGTGCCGACGGCACAACCCGGCACCGACGGGGAATCGGTCTCGCGGCGGGCGAGCGTTGGAGGAACCGGCATTGGCGATCGTGCAGCAGGCCGACCTGGAGCTGATCGAGTCGGCGAGGACGCGAGGGATCCGCTTCGTGCAGCTCCAGTTCACGGACATCCTGGGCGTCGTCAAGGCGGTCACGATCCCGGTCCACCAGCTCGAGGGCTCCGTCGCCCACGGCACCTGGTTCGATGGCAGCTCGATCGAGGGGTTCACGCGGATCGCCGAGTCGGATCAGTACCTGCAGCCCGACATGAGCACGTTCAACGAGATCCCGTGGCAGCCGGCCAGCGGCCCGCGGGGCACGGCCCGCGTGATCTGCGATGTGTACACGCCTCGCGGCGAGCCGTTCGCGGGCGATCCGCGCTACGTCCTGCGTCGCCAGGTTGAGCGAGCCAGGAAGCTCGGCTACGTGGTCAACACCGGTCCCGAGCTCGAGTTCTTCCTGTTCCGCCGGGGCGACGACGGTGAGATCGCGCCGCTCCCCCACGACGAGGCGGGCTACTTCGACTTCTCGACCGATCTCGCCCAGGAGGTCCGCCAGGACATGGTGGACGCGCTCGAGGCGTTCGGCATCCGGGTCGAGGCCGCCCACCACGAGGTTGCCGAGGGCCAGCACGAGATCGACTTCGAGTACGCCGACGCCCTCAAGACTGCCGACAACGCGGTCACGTTCAAGTTCGCGCTCAAGGCGATCGCCCAGCAGCACGGCCTGTACGCCACGTTCATGCCCAAGCCGATCCACGGCATCAACGGCTCCGGGATGCACACCCACCAGAGCCTGTACTCGATCGCCGAGGGGCGGAACGCGTTCGCCGATACCTCGTCGCCGTATGGGCTGTCCGACGTCGCCAAGTCGTACATGGCCGGGATCCTCGCCCACGCGCGGGGGATGATCGCCGTCCTCGCCCCGCTGGTGAACAGCTACAAGCGGCTGGTTCCGGGCTACGAGGCGCCCACCTACATCACGTGGGGCCGGACCAACCGCTCGGCGCTGATCCGGGTGCCGATGATCTCGCCCGGCAAGTCGATCGAGGGCACCCGCTGCGAGGTCCGCTGCCCGGATCCCTCGTCCAACACCTACCTCGCGTTCGCGGCGATGATCGCGGCCGGTCTCGACGGCGTGGAGCGGGGCCTCACCCTGCACGATCCGATCGAGGAGTCGCTGTTCGAGATGGATGCCACGCGGATTGCGGAGAAGGGGATCGGCGAGCTGCCCGGCACCCTCGGCGATGCGATCGACGAGATGGAGAAGGACCCGGTGATCTGCGAGGCCATGGGCGACCACGTCCTGTCCCACTACGTATCCGCCAAGCGAGCCGAATGGGACGAGTACCGGACGCAGGTCAGCCAGTGGGAGCTCGACCGGTATCTCGAGGCCTTCTGAGCCCAATGCCCGGAGCCCACACGCAAGACCGTCCCGCAGCAGGAGCTCACATGTCCGCTCGAACCACCGCCATCGCGGCCATCGCCAGCCACATGGTCGCCTCGACCGAGGACTACCTGGAGCACGCCGGCGCGGACATCTACGGCCAGTACGTGTTCGACGAGCGCGCGCAGCGCCAGTACCTGGCCAAGCCGATCTTCCAACGGCTCCGGCGCACCATCGACGGTCTCGAGCCGTTCGACCCGATGATCGCCGATGCGGTCGCGCACGGGGTCAAGGAGTGGGCGATGGCCCACGGCGCAACCCACTACACGCACTGGTTCGTGCCCATGACCGGCTCCACCGCCGAGAAGCACGACTCGTTCCTCAACCCCACCGGCGACGGTCAGACCGTCGCCGAGTTCTCGGGCAGGAACCTGCTCCAGGGCGAGCCGGACGCGAGCTCGTTCCCGTCCGGCGGCATCCGGGCGACGTTCGAAGCCCGCGGCTACACCGCGTGGGACGTCACCAGCCCGATCTTCCTCCAGGTCGAGCCCAACGGCGTCACGCTCACGATCCCCACCGCTTATGTGTCGTTCACGGGCGAGGCGCTCGACCACAAGATCCCCCTGCTGCGGTCCCAGCAGGCCCTGGGCAAGGAGGCGTTGCGCGTCCTGTGCTGGTTCGGCAACACGAGTGCGAGCCGCGTGTTCACGAGCATCGGTCCAGAGCAGGAGTACTTCCTCGTCGACCGCCGGCTGGCACTCCAGCGGCCCGACCTCGTGCTCACCGGCCGGACGCTGTTCGGCGCCCCGTCACCCAAGGGCCAGGAGCTCGAGGACCAGTACTTCGGCCCGATCCGCGAGCGGATCCTGGCGTTCATGATGGATCTCGATCGCGAGCTGTGGCGGCTGGGCATCCCGGCCAAGACGCGCCACAACGAGGTCGCCCCCGGCCAGTTCGAGATGGCGCCCGTGTACGAGGCCACCTCGGTCGGCTCCGATCACAACATGATCGTGATGAGCACCATGCGCCGGCTCGCGCCGCAGCATGGGCTGATGTTCCTGATCCACGAGAAGCCGTTCGCCGGGATCAACGGCTCGGGCAAGCACAACAACTGGTCGATGGGCACCGACGAAGGCGAGAACCTGCTCGACCCGGGCACCGACCCGCACGCAAACGCCCAGTTCCTCGCGTTCCTGCTCGCGGTCATACGCGGCGTCAACGTCCATGCCGACATCCTCCGGGCGAGCATCGCGGACGCCGGCCAGGATCACCGCCTGGGCGCCAACGAGGCGCCGCCGGCGATCATGTCAATCTTCCTCGGCTCGCAGCTCGAGGACGTCATCGCCCAGCTCGAGAACGGCGGGGCGTCCGCGTCCAAGCGGGGCGGCTCGCTGGAGCTCGGGGCGACCTCCCTGCCGGTGCTGCCCAAGGACGCCACCGACCGCAACCGGACCTCGCCGTTCGCGTTCACCGGCAACAAGTTCGAGTTCCGGGCGGTGGGCTCGTCGGCGCCGATCTACTGGCCCCAGACCGTCCTCAACACCGCGGTCGCAGACTCCCTGTCCCAGCTCGCCGACGAGCTGGACAAGCTGACGCCCGGCGATTTCGACGGGCTGACCAGGATCCTGTCAGGCATCGCCCGGGCCAACAAGCAGGTCCTGTTCGAGGGCAACAACTACTCCGAGGAGTGGCACGCCGAGGCCGCCCGACGCGGGCTGCCCAACAATCCGACCACGGTCGACGCGCTGCCGTCGCTCACGACGGACAAGGCCAAGAAGCTGTTCTCCTCGTTCGGGGTGCTGTCCGAGCGCGAGCTGGGCTCCCGCGTCCACATCTACTGGGAGCGGTACGTCACCGTCTCCGACATCGAGGCGAGCTGCGCGCTCGACATCGCGAAGACGATGATCCTGCCGGCCGCCGCGCGCTACGTCGGGGAGCTGTCCGCGGCGTCGTCGTCCCGTGGCGTCGCGGCGGTGTGCACGACCGTATCGGGGCTCAGCGACCGGCTGGTGGATGCGATCCATGCGCTGGAGCACGCGCAACACGCGGCGCACGAAGGAGACTCGCTCGAGGGCGAGGCGCGGACGTTCGTCGACGAGGTGATCCCGGCGCAGGCTGCCCTGCGCTCGGTCGCCGACGAGCTCGAGACCCTGGTTCCGGACGATCTGTGGCCGTTGCCCAAGTACCGCGAGCTCCTGTTCCAGTACTGATCACCTCGGCCGCTTCAGACCCCGACTCCTGCGGGTCCCACGCCGTCGGCCCTGGTGCCCGCCTGTCCGCGGTCCCCCCTGGTGCCCGCGTCCGTCTGCGGGACCGCGTCCGGCCGCAGCACCGGGATCGCGTCGCGTTCGATCGTGATGCCGCCCCGTCGGCCGCAGCCACCGCGGTCGGCCGCAGCCACAGCGGTCGGCCGCAGCGCTGGGATCGCCACGCGGTCGGCCGCAGCCACAGCGGTCGGCCGCAGCGCTGGGATCGCCACGCGGTCGGCCGCAGCCACCGCCCACGGTTCAAGCTTCACCGCCCGGCGGTCCAGGCACCTTCGAGATGCGTGACACGCTTAGTACTCTGGGTCGGAAGTTCGAGCACGTATCCCCGGCTCTCACGCGGCAGCTCCGACCAGGGGCGATCGCGCCAGCCTGACCATCAGCCGGTGCAGGTCGGCTCGGGTGAACTGCCATTCGAACGGTGTCGCGAGCTGCTCGTAGCGCTCCTGGAAGGCGAGCAGACGATCCTCGACGGCGTGGAGATCGGCGAAGTCGTTCGGACTGAGCACCTTGCGCTGGATCACGCTGAAGTAGATCTCGACCTGGTTGAGCCAGCTGGCATGAACGGGCAGGTGGATGAGGCGGAGGTTCGGCCACGCCGTCTCGAGCCGCTCGACCGACGCCTGCCCGCGGTGCGAGGAGCCGTTGTCGACGACCCAGAAGACGCGCCTGGCGGTGCGATAAGGCGGCTGGTTCATCACCTGGGCCACCAGTCGCCCGAAGGGCTCGATCCCGGTTGCCGGCTCGCAGCGGCCGAAGAGCCTGGCCCGGTGGACATCCCAGGCTGCCAGGTATTGAAGCGCCCCGCCGCGCTCGTACTCGAACTCGACGCGCATGGCCTGCCTCGGCGCCGGCGGCAGGCTCGGATGACAGCGGCAGCGCGCCTGGATCGAGGTCTTCTCGTCGGCCGACACGACGTACTCGCCGCGCCGTAGCCGACGGCCCTCGAAGCGGCCGGCATATAGGTCGAGCACGCGCCCGGCCTTGACCTCGAAGTCGGGGTCGCGCGGGAAGATCCAGCTCCGGTGGCGCCAGGGGGCGATCGCGTCGGCCGATAGCCAGCGCCAGATGGTGGCGTTGCTGATCTCGGCAACCAGGCCGCGGCGGAGCACCTCGGCCCGGATGTCTGGCACGTGGAACCGCGCGAGCGGCAGCCCGAGCAGCGCCGGAAGCTCGCAGGCGATGGCCTTGATCTCAACCGCGAGGCTGGGGGGAAAAGCGCGCCGGTCGCCCGCGGCGCGGTCGCTCCTCGAGGCCGGCGAGGCCCTCCTCGAAGAAGCGCTTGCGCCACTTGCTGACCACCTCACGCCGGGTGTTGAGCCGCGCCGCGATGTCGTCGTTGTCGAGGCCCTCGGACGCGAGGAGCACCAGCTGGGCTCGGACGACCTCCCGATACGGCAACGTATAACGTCGCGCCCGCCCCTCGAGCACTCGGCGCGTTTCGTCATCGAGATCCAAACGGTACGGACTCCGTCGGGGCATGACAACGCCCTCCTCTCGGCGAGGAGCATACCGCAGACAGCGACACTCCATACGTGTTCGTACTTATGAACCTCGGTACTTAGCCGGCGGTCGAACACGTCACCAACTCCACGACCCCGATCGCCAGACGCGGACTGATGCGTGACACGCATCGCGCGGTACCCTGGCGCGTCTTGCGGGGCCCGGCGCCTCTTGCGAGGCATCCGCGCGCAAGAGAGGTGTGTGAAGTCGCCGGTAAGCGGCCCGGCTAGTCCTGTCACGCATGCGCCGTGGGTCTGGTTCGGGAAGGACCACCGTCAGCCAGCGAACCGCCTTGCGGCGGGTTGCCTACCTGGCGCGCCGCGTCGGTGTCGGTTTGCGGGATGCCCGTACCGCATTGGGCCTGCACCAGCGCGAGGCGGCCGCGCGAGCCGGGATCGGGCAACCATACTGGAGCCGAATTGAGCGTGGTCTCGAGCCGGGCGTCGCCCTGGACACGCTCACCGCGTGTGCCATCGCGGTCGAGACGCAGTTGGCGGCATTCATCGAGGCCGTGCCAGGAGCCGACCTCCCGCACGACATCGAGCACCTTCGGCGACAGGCCCTGGTCGTGGAGCTGAGCCGGAGCGGAGGCTGGGCCGCCATCCCCGAGGCGGCGCTCCCGGGTGACACGGCGCATCCTCGCTCCATCGACGTTCTGCTCGAACGCAGCCAGCGGCATGAGGCCGCGGTGATCGAGATCTGGGACCTCATCCTGGACGGCGGCGCGGCGATGCGCGGGCTCGAGCTGAAGGTGGTCGCGATCCGCAACCGGCTCGGCCCCGCCTGGGGCGTTCAGGGCCTGCTGGTCGTTCGGGCCACACATCGGAACCGCGCACTGGTGCGGGACCTGGCCCCGCTGTTCGTCGCTCGCTATCCGGCCCCTTCGAACGCGTGGCTCGCCGCTCTGACCGATGCCGCCCGGCCGATGCCAGACGGAGACGGGTTCGTCTGGACCGACGTGAAGGGGCGTCGATTGATCGCCGCTCGGCTTGAAAGACCTGAGCCACGTCGCAGCGATGGCACATCCGACGGCCGCGGTTGAGCGGCGCGGACACCGACTCGCGCACACCGCGATTCGCGCCGCCACCACCGCGATTCGCGCCGCCACCACCGCGATTCGCGCCGAACACGACCGCGACTCGCGCCGAACACGACCGCGACTCGCGCACACCACGATTCGTGCCGCCACCACCGCGACTCGCCCGAAACACCCCGCGACTCGCGCAGAACACGACCGGGCCGCCCGTCCCTGATTGCGAGCCCCGTCTTCGAGGGGTCGTAGGATTCCGACCATGGCCGACATCGACCGCGACACCACACGCTGGCGGGCCCTGCTCACCGGCGAGGACCCTGCGCTGCTCCGAACGCGCCGGTGGTGGCGGCACGTGCCGGCGGCGCCGCGGTGCAAGGTCTGCGCCTCACCGTTCCATGGTGTCGGCGGTGCCCTCGCCCGGCTTCTGTGGCATGGCCCGATCAAGGACAACCCGATGCTGTGCAAGGCGTGCTTCGGGAAGCTGGCGCAGCGGCCGGGTGGCGCGGAGCTGGAGATCAGCGTCGTGTTCGCCGACGTTCGCGGCTCGACCGGTCTCGCCGAACGCTCCTCGGCCGCCGGGTTTCGCGAGCTGCTGCAGGCCTACTACCGGTCGGCGGCCGTGGCGATCGACGTCAACGGCGGCGTGATCGACAAGTTCCTGGGCGACGGGGTGATGGCCCTGTTCATCCCGTTCTCGCCGGCGACAACCACGCGGGCCGAGCGATCCGTGCGGCCGAAGGCATCCTGGCATCGGTCGAGAATGACGGTCTGGCCGAGCGAGGTCTGGCGGTCGGCGTCGGTGTGCATACCGGCGAGGCGTTCGTGGGCGTGGTGGGGGGCGCGGAGAAGATCGACTTCACCGCCCTCGGCGACACGGTCAACGTCGCTGCGCGCCTCGGCAGCCTCGCCGGCGCGGGCGAGCTCCTCGCGAGCCGGGCTGCAGGGGATCGGGCCGGACGTGAGGCACCGATCGAGGAGCGGACGGTTGAGATCGCCGGGCGGACCGAGGGTCTGACCGTTGCCGTCGGGCGCGCGGCCGATCATGGAGCCACCCTGACCGGCGGGAGTGTCTGACGCGCCGGAAGGAGCCGACCGATCGCGATCCTGCCCGGTTGAGCCTGACCGTCCCTGCCGGATCGTGCTTACCGGATCGGCCCTTGCCGCACCGGGCCTGGCCTACCTGACGGGACCGTGCGCCCCGCGCGGTGCCGGCGGCGGGGCCCCCACCTGCTCGCGACCGTATCAGCCTCGCGATGTCGGCGGGCTCGACGATACCGGCGATCGCACCGCCGTCCATCACCAGCAGTTGCCCGCCGGACTCGCGCGCCCGCTCGAGCGCGGGGAGCAGCGGCTCGTCCGGCGTGGCGGTTGGCAGCGACGCGATCGGCCTGGCCACATCGCGGACACGCGTCTCGCGACGAGCCTCTGGCTTGAGGGCCATCGCCCGAGCCAGGCTGATCACCCCGATGCGCTGGGTTCGACGACCAGCGGCCGCAAGCCGATCAGGAACCAGGACCGAGTCGACGAGCACGTCAACGCTCAGCCCACCCGGGATCCGCCGAAGCTCGCGCTGCATCGCATCCGAGACGCGGGTGCCGCCGAGCGCGTCCTGGGCAAGCTCCTGGCGGCCTTCCGCGGCCGCCGCACCACTCTCATGAACATGCCAAGGACCATGAGCCATAGCCCGCTGAGGTCGGGGCCGAGGACCAGGTCGACCGCACCGAGGGCAAACATGCCGAACCCGAGCAGGCGCCCGATCCGGATCGCGAGCAGCGAGGCGGCCAGCCGGTCGCGGCCGAGGCCCCAGGCCAGCGCGCGTACGATCCGCCCGCCGTCGAGAGGCGCGCCAGGCAGCAGGTTGAACAAGGTGAGCATGAAGTTGACCCCGGCCAGCCAGCCGGCGGCCTCGACCAGAAGCACAGGGGCACCGATGGCGATCAGGCCCGCCGCAAGGCCGCCGAACCCAATGCCCAGCAGGCCGCTGACGATCGGTCCCGACGCCGCGATCCGTAGATCCTGGCCTGGGGTGCGTGCGTTGCCATCGAGCTTCGACACCCCGCCCAGGAGCCACAGCGTGATGCCCTCCACGCGGATGCCGGCCCGGCGAGCGAACAACGCATGCGCGAGCTCGTGGGCGAGCAGCGGAGACGAAGAACACCACCGCGACGACCATCCCCGTCGCCCAGTGAACGAGCTCGGGAAAGCCCGGGGCGTTGGCCGGCAGAATGCCGGTCAGAGCCCCAGCCGCGGAGCAGCCAGGCGATCAGCAGGACGCTCCAGTGGATGCCGAGCCGGATACCGAATGGCGAGCCGAGCCGGACGCTGTCGTTCATGGACTCCATCCTGCGCCATTCGAGTGAGGAGAGAATGAGAGCGCCGACGAAGCTATCGTGCCAGCCATGCAGCCCGGGGAGGCCACCCGCATCCGCGTTGGTCCTTCGCCGGGTGCGCGCTGAACGGGTCACCCTCGGCGTTGGCCACCGCATGCGGTATCATGCCCCGGCCCTCAGCGGCACCTACGGTCGGGGCGTGGCGCAGTTTGGTAGCGCGCATCGTTCGGGACGATGAGGTCGGAGGTTCAAAT
>CAWHHU010000003.1:0-945607 GCA_963829295.1 uncultured Chloroflexia bacterium
CTCGGCGACCGGCAGACTCGAGTCCTCGTAGTCGCCCGGGCGGACGGGACCGAGCTGCTCGAGGTGCAACGCGACCGGCAGGGCCGGCGGCTCGAAGGTCGTCCAGGCCCGCGGGAAGAGGGCGTGATACGTGCCGGCGCCGACGGGCAGGTCCCAGCCCCACGTCGTGAGCGTGTCCGGGCGGAGGGTCGAGAGGACGTGCGCCTGACGCTCCAGCCCATCGTCGACGAACACCGAGAAGCCACAGGCGGGCAGCGGCTCGAAGCGATGCCGCCCGACCTCGAGGTGCCAGCGGGCGACGTCGCCGCGGAACGTCGGCCCGATGCTTCCCGCGCCCAGGCCTCCGATTGGCACGCCGGCCCACTCGCCGTCGTCGATCATCGGCTCGACCCGGGCGTGGCCGACGTCCTGGCACGGCAACCCGAGCGGCCGCCGCCAGGCGATGTCGGGAATTGCGCTCGCGGATGCCCGACCGGTGGGTGTCGTGCTGGTCACTTCTCGACGCCCGTGATCACGACGCCGCGCATGAACGCTCGCTGGGCGAGGAAGAACACGACGATCGGCACCGCCATGGTCATGAGCGCGGTCGCCTGGATGAGGGTCGGCTGCGTGGCGTAGGCGGCGTTGTACTGC
This sequence comes from uncultured Chloroflexia bacterium, assembly GCA_963829295.1. Lineage (GTDB taxonomy): Bacteria > Chloroflexota > Limnocylindria > Limnocylindrales > CSP1-4 > CAIXZV01. The sequence continues at coordinate 634 of CAWHHU010000003.1, forward strand.
TGGATCGCGATCGACAGCGGCTGCAGCTCGGGCTTGTCGGCGAGGTACAGCAGCGGCAGGAAGAAGTCGTTCCAGGCGAAGAAGAAGTGGAAGAGCGCGACCGCGGTCAAGGCGGCCACCGACTGGGGCACGATGATCGAGCGCAACACGCGGAACGGGCCGGCGCCGTCGATCATGGCCGCCTCGTCGAGGTCGCGCGGGATGGACATGAAGTACTGCCTGAGCAGGAACACGTTGTACGCGTTCGCGAAACAGTGCGGGATGATGAGCGGCAGCCACGTCCCGTTCCAGCCCAGCGTCGTGAAGATCACGTACGTCGGCAGGAGCGTGACCTGAAACGGCAGGATGATCGTCGCGATGAGCACGAGGAACAGGGCATTGCGACCCGGGAACCGGAACCGGGCGAAGCCGTACGCCACGAACGTCGATGAGATCACCGCGCCGATCGTGCTCAGGACCGCGATCCCGGCCGTGTTCGCGAGCAGGCGCGGGAAGTTGAGCTGATTCCAGGCGGTCGTGAAGTTCTCGACGAGCGGCGAGAAGGTCCACGCCTGCTCGAGCGTCCGCCAGTGGCCCTGCCACTCGATCGTCGTGCCCGGGTCGGCCGGGTCGACGAACACGCTCGACTCCCGACCCGGCTCCACGAGCATGAGTTGCCGCGTCGCCCCGTCGATCGGCACCGAATAGATCGGATACTGCTCGCCCTCGTACACGCCGGTCAGGGGCGCGGCCGGCCAGGCCGGCGCTCCGGGGGTGGCGCTCTGGCCCGGCTGCTGGAAGGCCGTCGTGACCATGTACAGGAGCGGCAGCAGGTAGGCGCTCACGATGATCAGCGCGAGCATCGTGAACGACGCGCGGCCGAGGTACCGCCGGTAGGCGCGGGCGACCGGACCCCGATCTCGGAGCGACAGGCCGATGCGCGGGCGGGATGCGGTCGCGGTGCGCGCGGTCACCGGTCGCCGCCGGCGTAGTAGACGCGCTTGCGAGCGAACCAGAACAGCGCCAGCGTGAGGACCAGGACGATCGCGAACAGGAGCCAGGCGATCGCCGCCCCGTAGCCCATCCGGCCGAACCGGAACGCCTCTCGGAACAGGTCGAGGTTGATGAACAGCGTGGCGTTGTTCGGATCACCCTGGCCGTTCGTGATCGTGTACGCCTGGGTGAAGTACTGGAAGGTGCCGATGAGGCAGATCACGAGGTTGTACAGGAGAATCGGCGACATGAGCGGGATCGTGATGCGCCGGAAGGCGCTCCAGCCGCTCGCACCGTCGATGCGCGCCGCCTCGTACAGCTCGCTCGGCACCGCCTGCAGGCCGGCGATGTTGATGAGCATGAAATTGCCGATGCCCCACAGGCCCATGATCGAGAGCGCCGGATAGATCCAGGTCTCGCTGCTGATCCAGTCGGGTCGGAAGCCGAGCGTCCCGAGGGCGGCGTTGAGCCAGCCCGTGGCAGGGTTGAGGAAGCCGAGCCACACGAGGGTCGAGGCGACGAGGGGGATCATCATCGGCATGTACACGAGCGTTCGCAGGGCACGCGACCCGAACAGCCGCGGACTGTTCAGGAGCAACGCGAATGCGAGGCTGGCGATCATCGTGAGCGGGACGCTGATGAGCGCGAACTTGACGGTCGCGACGAGCGACGTGGCGACGAGCGGATCGCGCGTCATCTGCACGTAGTTGTCGAGCCCCACGAAGCGCACCGCGTCGGGATGCACGAGGTCGAAGTTGGTCAACGACATGACCAGCGAGGCGACCATCGGACCGAGCACGAACAGCACGAGGCCGATCAGCCAGGGCGATATGAAGACGATGCCCCACAGCGATTCCCGGAGCTCCGGGCCGATCGCCAGGCGCGGCCGCGCGGGACCGGCGGCGTCGGCGAGGCGTTCGGTGGATTGGATCATGGGTGGCCGCTCCGCTGTGCGACGCAGATCGCCTGCGCAGCGTAGGGCTCCGGGTGGGCACGAACCCGCCCGGAGCACGTTTCTCGCCTCAGCCGTTCGAGTCGAAGATGCCCTGCAGGGTCGTCTTCAGGGTGCTGAGCTCGGCATCGATGTCGAGGCCGGCGGTCGTGCGGTACTTGTTCCAGAACGCCTGGAGGGCGGCCTTGGCCTTGCCGTAGTTCGGCATGTACGCCTGATGGTTGGGGATGTCCGGATAGGACAGCATCGTCTGCGGAACGGACCAGTCGAGGTCGATGCCCTCGAACTGCGCGTTGATCGCGTCGATGAACGACTGCTGCTTGGACTGGTTCGCCGCGAAGGCGCCATAGTCCACGAGCAGCTCGTTCGAGTCGACGAGTGCCGCAACGGCCTTGAATGCGAGGTCCGGGTGCTTGGAGCCCTTCATGATGCTGAACGTGTCGGCATGGAGCTTGGCCGTGGTCGTGCCGTTGTACGAGGGTGCCACCGCCCAGCCGAAGTCCTTGACAACCGGCTTTGCTGGAGCTGCCGGCCACACACAGCACGTGAACCAGCTGTGCGCCTCGACCATGGCCAGGTTGCCGGAGGCGAACTCACTGCCCTTGCTCAGGAGGTCACTGTTGATATCCGTGTTGGTCGGGATGAAATGGTCCTTCCAGACGCCGTCGTAGTACCAGTGCACGCCGGTCGTCAGCGCTGACGGGATCTGGGCGGTCTTGCCGTCGTCGGCGAGCGGCAGGTTGGCACCGAACAGCGTCGACTCTGCGACCGGGCTGTTGTCCGTGTACTGCATGTCGAAGCCCCACTGCACGACGTTGCTCGCGTCGAAGCTGGAGCTCGTGGCGTCGTTGCCGTTCTTGTCGACGGTCAGCTTCATGGCCAGATCGCGCACGGCCGCCATGTCCCACGGCTTGCCCTGGTACGTGTCGCCGACCTTCGTGGGCGGATAGGGCAACTTCGCCTCGTCGAAGAGCGCCTTGTTGTACCAGAGCCAGGACGGGTACACGGCGTACGGGACGCCGATCATCGCGCCACCGCTGCCCATCTTCCAGAAATCGACGAGCTTGGGATCGACCTTGGTCAGGTCGAAGTGCTGCGACTCGACGAGCGGCGCCAGGTCGAGCAGCTGATCGCGGAACAGGTTCAGTCCCTCGACGCCCACCGGTCCGATGATGTCGGGCGGGTTGCCGGCCGCGATCTGGGTCTGGAGGATGTCCTTGGCAACCTTGTTGTCGTAGATCTCGGTCGAGAGGTAGACCTCGCTCTGGCTGTCGTTGTAGGTGTCGGCGAACGTGCGCTCGGCCGCGACCTGCTGGGGTTGTGCGCCGGCGCCGAGGCCGATGAACCAGCGGATGACAGTGCCGCCGTTGGGCCCGGTCGCGCCGACCGGCTCGGGTGTGATCGCCACGAGCGACGGCGACGCGCTGGCCTCGGCCGAGGGTGACGCGGCCGGACTCGCGCCCGTGCTCGGGCTGGCGCTCGTGGTTGCCGAGCCGCACGCCGCCACGACGAGCGTGACGACGCCGAGCAGCGCGGCAAGGGTGCGTGGACGGGATCGACGATGCATGGTGCGACTCCTCCTCTCAAGCGAGACCGACGATGCGTTCCTCCGAAGTCCTCCGCCGAGGGCGGGCACCGGACCGTCCGATGTCGCGTCGGTTGCCGGCCGTCAGGGCGCGCTCCTCCCCGCGCTCGACGCGCGCCGTATGAGCTGGGTGGCGAGGACGACCCGACGCGGGACGCTCTCGCCACGGTCGATGGCCGTGATCAGCAGGCGCGCCATCTCGCGGCCCATCTCCTCGATCGGCTGGCGGATGCTGGTGAGCGGTGGCGTCGTGGTCGTCGCCACCGGGGAGTCGTCGTACCCGACCACGGCCACGTCCCGGGGCACCCGCCGACCGGCCGCCGCCAGGGCCGCCAGGGCGCCGGCCGCCATCAGATCGGACGCGGCGAAGATACCGTCGATATCGGGTCGCTCGGCAAGCAGCCGGCGCATTGCGGCCAGGCCGCCGTCGTGCGTGAAGTCGGCGACCGCCTCGAGGCTCGCGTCCCTCGACAGCCCGGCATCCTCGAGGCCCGCCCGATAGCCTGCCAATCGGTCGAGGCCGGGCGCCATGTCCTGCGGGCCGGCGATCGTCGCGATGACCCGACGCCCGCCGGCCGCAAGATGCTCGACGGCGCTCCGGGCGCCCTGATGGTTGTCGACGTCGACGTAGCTCACCTCGGCCCCCTTCGGCGGCCGGGCACCGACGACGAGGGGAACGTGGCGTTCGGCGAGGCGGGCCGGCATCGGGTCGTCGCCATGCAGGCTGACGAGCAGCACGCCGTCGACGTGCCCGGCCGACAGGTACGAGACCATCCGCCGCTCGTCGGCCGGGGTCTCGGGCATCAACAGCACGAGCTGGAGATCGCGGCTGCCGAGCTCGGCGCTGATGCCCCGCAGGAGCCGCGGAAAGAACGGGTCGCTGAACAGTCGACCCGTCGGTTCGGTGATCACAACGCCGACCGAATCGCTACGGCGGGTGACAAGGCTGCGGGCCGCTCGATTGGGAACGTAGCCGAGCTGAGCGATCGCGCTCTCGACGGAGCGCCGGACGTCCGAGGACACACGAGGTGAGCCGTTCACGACCCGCGAGACCGTCGCGCGCGAGACGCCGGCGATCAAAGCTACCTGCTCGAGCGTGGCCGTGCCAGGTCGCGCGCGTCCCTCGATTGCCGCCACAGTGCCTCCCTTTGGTGAGAGCGCTCTCACGAGTCGGCACAACCATATTCCTGCTTGTCAAGAGAGCGCTCTCACGAGAATTCCCGGGTCGATCCGGGAAGCGAGTGGTGGACCGGTTCGCCTCGCGTCACTCGAGGTGCCGGTCTGCGAGGTCGCGGACGGCGCGGCCGCAGGTGACCCTGTGCGAAACTGACGCGCGTGATGATTCTGGCGGCGCCGAGCCTGCTTCTCGTCGAATGCGCCACGACCGCCGCTCTCGTCGGCACGTCGCGCCGATGCGCGCCTGCTCGCGGCGGGATTGCGATCGCCCTGGACGGGGTCCTCTCGATCGAGGAGGGGAGCCCGGTCCGATGACAACCGCGACGGAACCAGCCGGAACTGTGGGCCCGATCCTCGACCGCTACGAGGCGGTCATCGGGATCGAGATCCATTGCCAGCTGCGGACCGCCTCGAAGATGTTCTGCAGGTGCTCGACCGAGTACGACGGCGCCGCGCCGAACAGCCACACCTGCCCTGTCTGCCTGGGCCTGCCCGGCACGCTGCCGACCATCAACCGGCGCGCCGTCGAACACGTCCTCGCGACCGGTCTCGCGATCGAGGCGAGTGTTCCCGAGGCGACCCGTTGGGATCGCAAGAACTACTTCTACCCGGATCTGCCGAAGGGTTACCAGATCAGCCAGTACGACCTGCCGCTGGCTTCCCGCGGCCGGCTCGGAATCGAGACATCCGCCGGCCCATTCACGGTCGGCATCACGCGCGCCCATCTCGAGGAGGACACGGCCAAGCTGATCCATGCCGAGGTGGACGGCCGGCGCGTGAGCCTGGTCGACTTCAATCGCTCGGGCGCCCCGCTCATGGAGATCGTGACCGAGCCCGACATCCGCACGGCCGAGCAGGCGCGCCGGTATGCGGAGGAGCTCCAGCTCCTGCTGCGCTCGATCGGCGCCTCCGACGCGGACATGGAACGCGGCCAGATGCGGGTCGAGGCCAACGTCTCCCTGCGACCGCGCGGCAGCCAGCCGTTCGGCACGCGGGTCGAGGTCAAGAACATGAACTCGTTCCGCTCGGTCGAGCGGGCGATCGCGTACGAGATCGAGCGCCAGGGTCGCGCGCTCGATGCCGGTGACCCGCTCAGCCAGGAGACGCGCGGCTGGGACGACGAGCGCGGCGTGACGTATCACATGCGCAGCAAGGAGACCTCGGACGACTACCGCTACTTCCCGGAGCCGGACCTGCCACCGCTCCACATCGATCCGGCGTGGCTCGACGAGATCCGGGCGCGCCTGCCCGAGCTGCCGGCGGCGCGGCGCGCGCGGTACCAGGACGAGCTCGGCCTGTCGGCCTACGACGCGACGGGTGATCGTGGCCGACCCGACCATGACCGTCGCCTTCGAGGCCATCCGACCGGCGGGTCCGGATCTCCCGCCAAAGGCGGTCGCCAATCTGGTCACCGGCGACTACGGGCGCACCGCCAAGCAGTCGTCGGAGCGTACTCCCGGGGGACTCGTGGGCCGGTCGGCGCCGGATGAGTTGGCCGATCTCATCCGGCGCACGGAATCGGGTGAGCTGTCGCGGGCCAACGCCCGCGAGGCGTTCGACGCCCATGTCGAGACCGGCGAGCCGGTCGCGACCATCGTCGAGCGGCGCGGCTTCCGCCAGATCTCGGACGCGTCGGCCGTGGCCGCGATCGTCGATCAGGTGATCGCTGCCAATCCCGCCGCCGTCGCCGACTACCGGGCCGGCAAAGGGCAGGCCATCGGGTTCCTCGTCGGGCAGGTGATGAAGGCCAGTCGCGGCCAGGCCAACCCGGCCCTGGCGACCGAGGTCATCCGGGAGCGCCTGGGTTCGACGCCCGACGGGGTCGGAGCCTGACATGCTCCTGAACCTGGCCTTGTGGATCTCTGGGATCGTGCTGATCGCGGTCGGCTACAACCGCGCCCGGGGCCCGTGGCAGCGCTACCAGGCGCTCAAGGCGCAGGACGCGAACATTGCCCGCTACGAGGCCTGGCGTGGTGGCCTGCGTGACAACGAGACGACGGGCGCCTCGGTGGCGATGCAGATCCTGCGCCGGCAGGCCCAGATCGGCGCGCGGCATCGCCGTCGCGGGGATCGTGCTGATCGTGGCCGGCTTCGCCGTTCGCTGATCGCGCGCGGATCGCTCGCCGGCCGGTGCCTCACCCGCCTCGAACGAGCCGCAGGTGCTCGATCGCGGTGCAGCGATCCATCACGACACCGAGGCCGCCCGCGGCCGCGATCCGCGCGGCCTCCCAGTTGACGACCCCGAGCTGGAGCCACAGGCAGCGCGCTTTCGCCGCGACCGCCTCCACCGCGTGTGGCACGCATAGGTCCGAGCGCCGGAAGACATCCACGATGTCGACCGGGCCGCTGTCCGCGACCGCCGTCGCGAGGTCGGGATACGCGCGGCGGCCCAGGATCCGCGCCTCGTTCGGGTTGATCGGCAGGACCTCGTAGCCGTGGTCGAGCAGGTAGCCCATGACGCCGTGCGAGGGCCGCTCGTCCCTCGATGAGGCCCCGATGACCGCGATCCTCGTGGCGCTGCGGAGCAGATCCGCGACGGCCTCGTCGGTCATGACCGGGACCGGCCCGCGGCCCTCCTGGACGTCGAGGATCAACCGGGCCCGCTCGCGCTCCTCGTGCGTCAGGTCGCCGCCTCCCGTTCGTACGGTTGTCCGTCGGCTGCGGGCGGGATGCTGCGGCCGACGACGCCCGCCAGCACGACGATCGTGACCAGGTACGGCAATGCGTTGTAGAACTGGGCCGGAATGACCTTCATGACCTCGCCCAGGCTTCCGCCGGGTGCCGAGATGACGATCGACTGGCCCAGCGCGTCCGACGTCGCGAACAGCAGCGCGGCCAGGAACGCACCGACGGGCGTCCACCGGCCGATGATCATGGCCGCGAGCGCGATGAAGCCGCGACCGACGGTCATGCCGGCCTGGAACGAGTTGGTCGCCTCCATGCTCAGGTACGCGCCGGCCAGTCCGGCGAACATGCCGGCCAGGACGACGTTCCGATAGCGCAGCCGGATGACGTTGATGCCGACCGTCTCGGCCGCCTTCGGATGCTCGCCCACGGCCCGCGTCCGAAGCCCCCAGCGCGATCGGAACAGGAGGACCTGCAAGACGATCACGATGACGATGACGGACATCGTGATCGGGCCCTGGTCGAGGAACGCATTCAGGAGCCAACCGACGAGCGGGATGTCGCGGATCTCGTGCGGGGCCCGGTACTGGACGAAGTTGCCGGCGCTCGTCGGCGAGCCACTCGCGATCAGCGTGTTCAGATAGCCGGTCACGCCGAACGCGGCGATGTTGATGATCGTGCCGCTGATGATCTGGTCGGCGCGGACGCTGATCGACAGCCAGGCGTGCACGAGCGAGATGAGCAGCGCCACGCCGATCGCCGCGAGCAGCGCCAGCAGGAGCGCCGGCGTCACCCCGAAGAAGAAGCTCGGGTCGGCAGGGAAGATCGGCGCGAGGGCGACGCCCACGATCCAGCCCGTGAACGCGCTCGCGAGCATCGTGCCTTCGATGCCGATGTTGACGACGCCCGAACGCTCGCTCATGACCCCGGTCAGCGCGCCCAGGCTGAGCGGCGTCGCCTGCTGGAGGATGAGCGGGCTGATCGCCGGGATCGTGGCCACGAGATAGCCGCCGAACTGGATGATGATGCCCAGGATCGGGATGGCGTACAGGGCGTCGATGAGGCCCTGCATCAGGGCGCCACCGTTTCGCCGCCGCTGCCGTACGTGGCCGAGATCGTCTCGGTCTCGGGCAAGCCGGCCGCACCACGCAGCCGGAAGACTCGGCGCAGGACCGGCCCGGCAACGAGGAAGAGCAGGATCGTGGCCTGGAGCACGTCGACGAGCTGGGGCGGGATCTGGGCCTGGATCTGCATCAGGCCGGCGCCGGCCCGCATCGCCCCGAACAGGAGCGCCGCGAAGACGATCCCGATCGGGTTCGACCGCCCGAGCAGGGCGACGGCGATGCCGTCGAAGCCAACCGTCGTGTTGTACGCGGCGTTGAGCTGGTGGTTGATGCCCAGGATCTGACCCGCGCCCGCCAGGCCGGACAGCAGGCCTGCCATGGACATCGTGAAGATCAGCAGCCGGCGTGGCCGCATGCCCGCGTTGCGTGCCGCATCGGGGTTCGCGCCGACGGTCCTGACCTCGAAGCCGAGCGTCGTCCGGAACAGGAGCCAGTTGATGAACAGGGCTGCCAGGAACGCGATGATGACGCCCAGGTGGAGGTTCGGCCCGACGAGCACGGGCAGCGCCGCGTTGGCGACGTCCTCGGTGATCGGATTGAGCGAACCCGGTGCCTTGAGCGGGCCACTGACGGTCGCCGCGAGCACGTAGATGCCGATGTAGTTGAGCATGATCGTCGTGACCACTTCGTGGGCGCCGGACTGGGCCTTGAGGAAGCCCGGGATGAAGCCCCACACGGCCCCGCCGATCGCGCCGGCCACGATCGCCAGGCTGAACGCGATCGGGGCAGGCGCGGTCCGGAACGTCAGGCCGACCCAGCACGCGGCGAGGGCGCCGATGAGGAACTGGCCCTGGCCGCCGATGTTGAACAGGCCGGCTCGGAAGCCGAAGCCCACCGACAGCCCGACGAGCAGCAACGGCGCGCTGAACGCGAGGGTGGAGACGATGCTCGAGAAGTCGCCCGTCCAGGGACTCCCGATCGCGCCGGAGAACAGGTTCCGGTACGCGGTCAGGGGCAGCACCGGATCGAAATGCTTGTTCGGGATGAGCAGCTCCGACGCCAGGATGAGGATGGCGCCGACGATGAGCGCGAGCACGATCGAGAGGATCGGCAGGGCGGCCACGCGCCACGCTCGCGCGGCGAGGCCGCGCACGGGACGGCGGGCGTCGACTGGGCCCGTCACGCCGGCGCTGCCGGACTCGCTTCGGCCATCTCGCGCCCGCCCGTGGCCATGAGCAGGCCGATGTCGTTCTTGTCGGCGGTCGGGCCGTCGACGACGGCGACGATCCGGCCGCGATACATGACCGCGATGCGGTCGGACAGCTCGAGCACCTCGTCGAGCTCGGCCGAGACGAGCAGGATCGCCGTCCCGGCGTCGCGCTTGGCGATCGTCTGGCGGTGGATGAATTCGATGCTGCCGACATCGAGCCCGCGCGTCGGCTGATCGAGCACGAGCAGCTTCAGGTCGCGCCCGAACTCCCGCGCAACGACGAGCTTCTGCTGGTTGCCACCTGACAGGGTCCCGGCCGGGATCTTGGCCGAGGGCGTCCGAATGTCGAACTGCGCCGATGCTCGCCTCGGCGGCCGCCTCGATCGCGTCGTCGTCGCGCAGGATGCCCTTGGAGTATGGCTCCCTGTAGTAGCTCGTCAGGCACAGGTTGTCGGCGATCGGGAAGGCGAGCACCAGGCCGTAGCGGTGACGATCGGCGGGCACGAACGCGACGGACGCCTCGTTCATCTGGCGTGGCGAGCGGTCGGTGACGTCCGCGCCGCCGAGATGCACCTTGCCGGCCGCCACCTTGCGCAGCCCGATCAGGGCCTCGACGAGCTCGTCCTGGCCGTTGCCCGCCACGCCCGCGACACCCAGGATCTCGCCGGCGCGGACATCGAAGCTGACGTCGCGCACGGCATTCGCGCCGCGGTCGTCGTTGACCATCAGATGCTCCACCTGGAGCATGACCCCGTCCGGATGCGACTCGCCGCGGTCGACGGTGAGCTGGACCTCGCGCCCGACCATGAGCTCGGCCAGGTCGTCCTCGTCGGTCTGACTCGGCAACCGCTGGCCGACGACCCGACCGCGCCGGATGACGGTGATCCGGTCCGCGATCTCGAGCACCTCGTACAGCTTGTGGCTGATGAAGATGATGCTGTGGCCCTCGGCCGCGAGCCGGCGCAGGACGGCGAAGATCTCCTGCGTCTCCTGTGGCGTCAGGACGGCCGTCGGCTCGTCGAGGACGAGGATCCGGGCACGCCGGTAGAGCGCTTTGAGGATCTCGACCCGCTGCTGCCAGCCGACCGACAGCGAGCCGACCTTGACCTCGGGGTCGATCTCGAACCCGAACCGACGGCCGAGCTCGACGATACGGCGGTGGGCCTCCTTGCGGTCGAGGAAGATGGGATTTGCCATCGTCTCCTCGCCGAGCAAGATGTTGTCGGCGACGGACAGCACCGGCACGAGCATGAAGTGCTGGTGGACCATGTTGATGCCGCGGGCGATCGCGTCCGCCGGATCCTTGATCCGGACCGGAACTCCATCGAGCAGGATCTCGCCCTCGTCGGGCGTGGCCAGCCCGTACAGGACGTTCATGAGGGTCGTCTTGCCGGCGCCGTTCTCGCCCAGCAGGGCGTGGATCTCGCCGGGTCGGACGTCGAGGTCGATGTGGTCGTTGGCGACGACGCCCGGGTACCGCTTCGTGATGCCGCGCATCTCGAGCGCCGGAGCGCTGACCGCGTCTCCGGGAGGGCCCACCGTCATCGCCTCCGACCGATCCTGCATGCCTCGGTGAATACGATGAGCGGGCCGGCCTGTAGGCAGCCGGCCCGCTCGTGGGCTGGACGGACTACTGGCTCGGCGGTGCGCCGCAGCCGGTGTCGGGACAGGTCTTGACCGAGCCGTCCTTCATGCCCTGCACGGCGGCGTCGAGCTTGGACTGCAGGTCGGACGGCCATGCGCTCGCGTTATCGTGACCGGGCGACACGCCGATGCCGTCGTTGCTTGCGTCGAAGTGAGCGACGCCTGGCTTCTGGCTCCCGTCGGCGATGGCCTTGATGACCTGATCGACCGCGTTGGCCAGATGCTTCTCGGCGCTCGTTATGAGGCACTTGTCGGCGTTCGGATAGGACAGGAACTGGTCGACGTCGACGCCGACGCCCCAGATGCCCGCCTCGCACGCGGCATCGAGGACGCCGTTGCCGGTCAGGCCCGCGACCTGGAACAGGACGTCGGGGTTATTGGTTTGGATGAAGTTCTTGGCGAAGCTCTTGCCCGTGACCGGATCCGCGAACGCCTTGGTGAAGTCACTCGTCGTGATGTACACGCTCTTCACCTTGATGTTCGGGTTGATCGACTTCGCGCCCAGCTCGTAGCCCTGGATGTAACGCACGCACGGCGCGCACAGCGTGATGCCACCGATGGCGCCGATCGTGCCGCTCTTGCTGACCGCCGCGGCGACCATGCCAGCGAGGTAGCCGGCCTGGTCCTCTTCGAACCCGATCGCGACGTAGTGCGGGAGCAGGGCCGTGGGATCGCCCTTGCACGCGAACGTCGAGTCAGGCGCGCCCTGCTCGTCGATGCAGATCGGTGCCTGGTCGACGCCGATGAACCACGTGTCCGGATTGGCCTTGGCGGCCTTGATCGTGTCGTTCGTGAGATTGAAGCCGACGGTCACGATGATGTCGAACTTCTGGCCGACGAAGTTGTTGATCAGCGTCGGGTACTCGGACGCGTCCTTGGGCACCGCGTACGGCACGTCGCCGGTCATGCCGATGTCCTGCGCGCCCTGTTGCGCGCCCTTGTACGAGTACTCGTTGAAGTTCTTGTCGTTGACGGTGCCGACGTCGGTCACGACGCCGATCTTGAGGGCCGATGCCGACGCGGCCGGAGACTCGCTGGCCGAGGCGGACGGGGCCTCGGACGATGGCGCGGCGGACGGCTGGGTCGAGGCCACCGACGGGCTCGGGCTCGTCCCGCCGCTACACGCGGCGACGAGGATGGCCAGGCCGCCGAGCAAGCTCAGGCCCGTGGAACGGATACGCATGCTTCCTCCTCCAGCATCGTGGTCGACACGCCCGACTCGAGCTGCTGCCCATGGATCGTGACGGCCCGACGTTCTGGCCGGCCGGAGCCGACTATTGGCGCGCATCCTAGCGACGGCTGCCGAGGGCGGCAAGTCGCCGAACGGTGACGTTCACGAGGGGTGCGTGAGGCCAGTGTAGGTCGTCGCGAGCGCCGGAGTTGCACGCTCCGACGCGTTCCGAGGCACGTCCCACCCGGGCCCTCGGTCCGTGCACCGATCCGTTTCGACGGAGGGTTCAGAGCGGTTCGGGCGCCATGGGGTCCAGCCGCTGACCCCGCTTGGGGCGTGCGAGCGCCCGCCAGTCCTCGCGCAGGATCGCCATCCGAACGTCGTCCTGATAGCGGCCGTCCTGGTAGTAGGCGTGCCGCGCCACGCCCTCTCGCCGGAAGCCGGCCGCCTCGTAGACGTGCTGCGCGTGCAGGTTGTCGGCGTCCGTCGTGAGCCACAGCCTCTCGAGCCGCAGCTGGCCGAAGACGTGGTCGCACAACGCCTCGACCGCGTCCCGGCCGTAGCGCCGGCCGCGGTCCGACGGATCGCCGATCCCGATCCCGAACGCGGCCGATCCGTTGAGCGGGTCGATCTCGAACACATCGAGTCGGCCCACCGGCCGGCCTTCGTCGAGGGTGCAGATGATGTAGCTCTGGGAATCGTCGTGCGACTCGCTCAACCAGCGTTCGGTCCGGGCCCGCCGCAGGGCGAGGCTCTGCGGTCGCCCGCCCATGATCGCCGCGAACTCGGCGTCCTCGTACCAGCGATGGACGAGGGGGACGTCCTCGAGCTCGAGCGGGCGCAGGTACACAAGCGCGCCCCGGATCGCCGGCCGCGGCGGCAACGGCCGGGCCGAGGCTGGTGGGGCTTGGTCAGTCATGGCTCGGCGTGCTCCGTTCGGAGCCGGAAGTCTAATCGCTCGGGGACCGCCGACTGCCTCTGTGGCGCGCCCGGGCCAGCTCGGCCAGACGCCCATCGGAGATCCCGAAGTGATGCGCGACCTCGTGCCGGACTGTGTCCGCCACGGCATCCGCGAGCCCAGCGGGGTCGCGGTAGGCACGCTCGAGGGGTCCGCGGAAGATGAGGATGCGGCTCGGCACTGGGGCCTCGCCGGCACCCCAGGCCGTGCGGGGCACGCCCTGGTACAGGCCGAACAAGCCGGCTGCATGCACGGAGCCGAGCTCCTCGGGCGATGGCTCGTCGGCGATCACGATGGCGACGCTGTCCAGCCGTGACACGAACGGCTCGGGGATCTCCCCGAGGGCTCGGTCGACGAGCGCCTCGAACGGGTCGTCCGGCTCGGCCGTCGCGCCGTCGGCGTCTTGCGGGTCCTCAGCTTGGGTCGGGCCAGTCACGACCTCTCCGGCAGGACGAAGACGCCCTCGACATCGCGCTCGATCGCCCGGACTCCGAGGATTGCCCCGCGATCGAGAGGCCCATAGACATGCGGATAACGCTCGTCGCCGTCGTATCGCCAGGGTGATGCGAGCGCGTCGAGATTGACGGCTAGCACGACGTGCGGCCCGGGCTCCTCCCGGTAGAAGGCGTTTGCCACCTCGACGAGGTCAGCAATCCGGTGGGTGAGGTGGACGAAGCCCTCGCTCGCGAGGGAGTCCTCCGCAAACGGCGCGTTCGGATCGGCGGATCTCCAGGCGGCAAGCGGCACGAGATGGTATGCGACCCTGTCGCTCATGACGCGAGTTGCTGATCCCCGCGGGTGGGTCCTCATGTGCTCCGACAGTATCGAACGGGCGCATGGTCGTTGGTGTGCGAGCGTGTTCGGATCGGCGGCCGACGGAACCCACCGAGGCAACTCCCGGCCCGATATGGGGCGCCTTTGCGTTAGGCTCAACACCTCCGCCTGAGGGATTGTCCAACCAGATCGGGGCCGGGCCACGTGATCTGCTCCAACTGCGCCACCGAGAATCCGGCCGGCGCGAAGTTCTGCACCGAGTGTGCCTCGCGCCTGGCCGTCGCGTGCCCCTCGTGCGGGACCGCCAACGCTCCCACGGCCAAGTTCTGCTCCGAGTGCGCGACGCCGCTCACCGCTGTGGGCCCCCCAAACCGCCGGGTGTACGGCGGAGCCGTCGGGCCGGCCGTCAGCGGGAGTCCGGCCGTGGCCGCCCCAGCGGCGACGGGCGAGGCCGGGACCGGTCCTGTCGCGGAGCGCCGGCTCGTGTCGGTGCTGTTCGCCGATCTCGTCGGCTTCACGACGCTGGCCGAGGGTCGCGACGCCGAGGAGACCCGAGAGTTGCTGTCGCGCTACTTCGAGCTGGCGCGCGAGATCGTCGGGCGCTACGGCGGCGTGATCGAGAAGTTCATCGGGGACGCGGTGATGGCTGTATGGGGCGCGCCGACGGCCCACGAGGACGATGCCGAGCGTGCCGTTCGCGCTGCCCTCGACCTGGTCGGCGCCGTGCGGACGCTCGGCCCGACGATCCAGGCTCGCCTCGGGGTGCTCACGGGCGAGGCCGCGGTCACACTGGGCGCCACCGACCAGGGCATGGTCGCGGGCGACCTGGTCAACACCGCCAGTCGCCTCCAATCCGTGGCCCAGCCGGGGACCGTGCTGGTCGGCGAGGCGACGCATCGCAGCGCGTCCAGGGCGATCGCCTTCGAGGAGGCAGGCGAGCAGATCGCTCAAGGGCAAGGCCGCGCCCGTCCCTGCCTGGCGAGCGCTGCGCGTGGTCGCCCAGGTCGGCGGGCGCAACCGGAGCGAGGCGCTGGAGGCGCCGTTTGTGGGTCGCGATGACGAGCTGCGGCTCCTCAAGGACCTGTTTCACGCAACGACGCGCGAGGGCCGCGCACGTCTCGTGTCGGTGATCGGTCCGGCCGGCATCGGCAAGAGCCGGTTGGCCTGGGAGTTCCTCAAGTATGTCGACGGACTCGTCGAGACTGTTTGGTGGCACGACGGCCGGAGCCCCGCCTACGGCGACGGGATCAGCTTTTGGGCGCTCGGCGAGATGGTGCGCGAGCGCTGCCAGCTCCGCGAGACCGATGACGCCGACACCACGAGAGCCAAGGTCGCCCAGACCCTAGCCGCGCACGTCCCGGACGCCGAGGAGCGACGCTGGATCGAGCCCGCGCTCCTGGCCCTGCTCGGCATCGAGCCTGCGCAGGGCGGCGCCGAGCAGCTGTTCGGCGCGTGGCGGAGCTTCTTCGAGCGACTCGCGGTCACCGCCCCAGTGGTGCTCGTGTTCGAGGACTTTCACTTCGCGGACGACGGCCTCATCGACTTCGTCGACCAGCTGCTCGACTGGAGCCGGAATATCCCGATCTACGTGCTGACGCTCGCCCGGCCCGAGCTTCTCGAGCGTCGCTCGACATGGGGCGCCGCGAAGCGCAACTTCACGTCCCTCCATCTCGATCCGCTGTCGCCCTCCACGATGCGCGCCCTGCTCGCGGGGCTCGTGCCAGGTCTCGCTCGGAGCGCGGTGGAGACGATCGTGCTCCGGGCCGACGGAATCCCCCTCTACGCCGTGGAGACGGTGCGCGCGCTCGTCGCGGAGGAGCGCCTGGTGGAACGCGACGGCGTCTACCGGCCCGTCGGGGACCTCACCGAGCTGGCCGTGCCCGAAACCCTCACGGCACTCATCGCCAGCCGCCTGGACGGGCTCGAACCGGACGATCGGGCCGTGATCAATGACGCCGCCGTCCTTGGCCAAAGCTTCACTCTGTCCGCCCTGGCCGCCGTATCGAGCCGGCCCGAGCAAGAGGTCGAGGCACGCCTGCAGGCACTCGTGCGGCGCGAGCTGCTGCGGGTCGAGGCCGATCCGCGCAGCCCCGGCGCCGGCCAGTACGTCTTCGTTCAGGCTCTCATTCGTGAGGTTGCCTACAACACCCTCGCAAAGCGCGACCGCAAGGTCCGCCATCTCGCCGCGGCCCGCTTCTTCGAGTCCCTCGGCTCCGACGAGCTTGCGGGCGCCCTCGCCGGGCACTATCTCGCCGCCTTCCAGAGCACGAGCGGAGATGATGAGGCGGAGGCGCTCGCGGCACAGGCCAGGATCGCACTCCGCGCCGCGGCCGAGCGCGCGGTCGGCCTGGGCTCGTTCGGCCAGGCCGTCGCGTTCCTTGATCAGGCCCGTGCGGTCACGGACGACGAGGCCGAGCTGGCAGGCTTGCTCGAACGGACCGGCGAGGCTGCGGGTGTCGCCGGCTTGAACGACATCGCTGAAGATCGGCTGCGTCAGGCCGTCGAGCTCCGGCGGGGGCTCGGGAATCCGGATGCGACGGCGGGAGCGATCGCTCTGCTCGGCTCGCTCCTCGTCACGGTGCTGCGGCTGGATGCCGGGCTGGCCCTCTTGAATGCGGGGGTCGACGGGGTGCAGGGCTCCGGCGAACCAACGGGGCGAGGCGGCACAAATCTGTTGGCCCAACTCTCGCGAGCGTACTTCCTGCATAACGATGTGCGCGAGGCGATTGAGATGGCAGATCGAGCGCTCGAGTCGGCCGAGCAGCTCGACCTGGTGCCGATCGTCTGCGACGTGCTCGTCACGCGCGGCTCCGCGCTGTGCCATCTTGGGCGATCGTACGAGGGCCTCGGCGCGATCAGGGCAGGCGTCGACCTCGCCGACGAGCGCGGTTTCGTCGTGACCGCGCTTCGGGGTCGGCTCAACCTGGGCGTGCTTGCGGGCGACCCCAGGACCTCGTTCGAGTCGGCCGCGTCGGCGCTCGCGATGGCACGGCGATACGGGCTTGGTGGCTTCGAGCGAACGCTGGTCGGAAACATGGCCAGCGCAGCCGTCGAGGTGGCCGAGTGGGACCTGGCTGTCCGCGAGCTGGTTGCTGCACGGGAGGCAAGCCACGACGAGCTTGCCAGCAACTTCCTCTCGTGGCAGCTCCACACCGTGTCGGTGTGGCGAGGTGAGGACGTGTCCGCTCAGCGCAGGCAGCTGATCGCGTGGGCCGAAAGCCTCGACGAGCAGGGCGCGCTCGACGCGATTCACGGTCTCAAGGCCGAGGCGGCGTTCGGCGTCGGAGACAACCGAACCGCCTGCGACGAGTGGCTCGCGTATGCACCAACCGACCCGCTCAACGCTCCCCAGGCGTACTTCTACGCTGGCCTGGCGGGCCTTCTGGCGGGCGATCGCGAACGGACTGTGGCGGCGCACGAGGGCCTCGCGGCGATCCCAGGTCACAGCCGTTTGCGGGCCGCCGACATGCAACTGCTCGGGAGTGGCAACGTCGCGCTCGACGGTCAGGTCGATGGGGCCCTCCGCGAGGCGCGGACAGCCCTGGCCGAGTACGAGCAGCTCGGCCTGCCCTGGCGCCGCGCGATCGCGACGCTGGCGTTGCTGCGCGCTCTCGGCACGCGATCCGCCGAGGTAAGCGCGATGGCAGACATGGCTCGCGAGACGTTCGTAGGCGTGGGCGCGAAGCCGTTCATCGAGCAGATCGACGCCCTGCGTGAGCGATGGGCCGAAGGTGGCGGGCGAGGCCCGGGTGCCGTGACGAGGGAAGCTGCGACGGGCGTCGGAGCGCCGCCCTAGGGCTTCGGCTGCCGCGACGGGCGCGCGGCCGACGCTATCGCCGGGCTCACGCGCGGGATCGCCGACGCCGCGATCCTATGATGGGGTGGCTGCGTCCCCGAGCAGGAGGCACCCATGCAGCGACCCGACTTCGAACTGGCCGGCCAGGTCGCGCTCGTGACCGGCGCCGGGCGCGGCATCGGCCGTGATCTGGCCCGGGCGCTGGCCGCGTGCGGCGCACTGGTCCTGGCCGGCGTGCGCGATCCCGCCGCCGATGTCGCCTGGGATGCGGTCGGTGGCGGGCGCGTCGAGCCCATCCAGCTCGATGTCACCGACGTGCCCGCGATGCGAGCAGCGGTCGATGTTGGCGTTGCGGCGCACGGACGGGTCGACATTCTCGTCAACAATGCCGGCCTCGGCGCCAACCACGATGCGGTCGACGTCACCGAGTCCGACTGGGACGAGATGATGGCCGTCAACCTGCGGGGCGTGTTCTTCGCGAGCCAGGCCGTCGGGCGGCACATGATCGAGCGCGGCTACGGCCGCATCGTCAACCTCAGCTCCCAGGCTGGTCTCGTGGGCATCCGCCGGCATGCCGTCTACTCGGCCAGCAAGGGAGGCGTCAACTTGTTGACGAAGGTGCTCGCCCTCGAGTGGGCGCCGCACGGCGTGACGGTGAACGCGATCGCCTCGACGTGGATCTATACGCCCGGCACGGCGGAGCGTCTCGACGACCCGGCGTTCCTGGGCGACGTCCTGGCCCGCATCCCCGTCGGGCGCGTCGGTACGACCGCCGACGTGGCGGCCGCGGTGGTGTTCCTTGCGTCTCGCGCAGCCGGCCTCGTGACGGGCGCGATCCTGCCTGTCGACGGCGGCTGGACGGCGCAATAGCCCGGTCCGAAGGTCGGCTCTTCGAGTCGTCCATGGTCACGGATATCGGACAGGCCCTGCCTGCCGTTCTGGGGACCTCAGGAGCGGCCTCGGTCCTCGTCGACGGCGGCCCGTTCCGGAGCCGCCGCGTCGTGCGTGGCGTCGGCCGGAGCGATCGGCCCCGGCCGCCAGAGCCAGCCGAGCGTCCCCTGGGCGGCCTTGGTGCCCGAGTAGCCACCTCCCGGTCCGCGCAGCAGATGCCCGATCCCGGCCGCGAGGACGGCACCCACGAGCGGCCCGGCCACGTAGACCCACCAGGCGCTCGCGTCACCGAGGACGAGGGCGGGGCCCAACGAACGCGCCGTGTTCATCGAAGCCCCGCTCACGGGCGCTCCGATGAGGCCCGCAAGCACGATGTAGCTGCCGACACCGATGGCGTTCAGCGGCCCGATGTTCTGCGCGCCCGAGGCGGTTCCGAGGACGACGGTGACCAGGCCGAAGCTGAGCACGAGCTCCCACGCCATCGCCGTCCAGTCGCCGATGCCGAGCCCGGGCAGGGTGAGGCCCGCGCTCCCCTGCCGGCCCAACATCGCCACGAGGAGGCCCGCCGCAAAGACCGCACCGACGAGCTGCGCCGCCACGTAGCCGGGCACGCGGCGCCACGGGAAGTCGCCGCGAAGCGAGAAGGCGATGCTGACGCCCGGGTTGAGATGAGCGCCCGAAACCGCACCCATCGACAGGATGACCGCGCCCACCATCAGGCCTGGTGCGGCGACCTGGGCGGCCAGGGGGATGGCGTTGCCCCCGAAACGCGCGTCAACCAGAGGGCCGGCCATTGCCACGAAGACGAGGAAGAACGTCCCGAGTGCCTCGGCGAGAAGGCGCCGCCACTCGTAGGCAGCATCGTTGAAGTCCGGGCTGGCGACGGGGTCCCGTGACGTGGGTCGGGCGAGATCGGATGTGGTCTGCTGGCGAGCCATCGGTCGGAGACTTTCAACCGCCCACTGTCGTTCGTCAAGCTCGGCCAGCGGGTCCTACCGGGCAACGCGGCGCCCGGGACGTCAGGAAATGCCGTGGTCTTCGCCGACACGGGCCGGCCCGGGAACCATGGGCCTGCGCGTGGGTTCGACGTGCGCTCGAGCGGCCAGGCGTGGCCATCAGGGCGAGGGGCTTCTAGCGAGCACGGGCGTGGCCGTTGGATCGAACACTCGGTAGGCGAAGACGAGCGCGACCGCGAGGATGATCAGGTAGTCGCCGATCTTTAGCATGGCCCGCTGGAAGTGGCTGACGGTCTGCACCTCCTGCACCAGCTGCGCGGTCTTGCCGAAGTAGGTATTGGTGCCCGTCCCGTAGACGAGCGCCCCGATCCCGCGCTGACGGACGATCGAGCCCGAGAACACCGCCTCGCCGGGCTTGCGTGTCGCCGGCAGCGACTCGCCGGGCAGCCCAGACCGATCGACCTCAATGGAGCTGCCGCCGAGAAGCCGGGCATCGGCCGCCACGATGTCGCCCAGGCGCAGGCGGATGACGTCGCCGGGCGCGAGCTCACGCGCAGGCGGCGCGACCCATTTGCCGTCCCGCCGGACCCGCGCCTCGACCGCCAGCGTCGTCTTCAGCGCGGCGATGGCGTTGCCCGCCTCGCGCTCCTCCCAGAATCCAACGACGGCGTTCGCCATCAGCAGGACGAAGATGATCGCGAAGTCCGGCCAGTGCCGGGCCAGTGCCGAGAGGACGACGGCCGCCTCGATCATCCACGGGATCGGGCCCCAGAAGTAGGTGAGGAACTTCAGGATCGGGTTGTCCTGTTTCTCCTCGAGCTCGTTGGGCCCGTACTCGGTCAGCCGCTTTTGCACCTCGGACTCCGTGAGGCCGTCCGGCGACGATCCCAGCTTCGCCTGCAAGTCCGGCATCGGAAGCGTCTTGAGGTCGTCTTTCGCCTCAGGCGGTGACGCCGACGGCGTTGCCGGGCCGGCGGTTTGGCTGGCTGCCGCCACCGCAGGCGTGTGTCTGCTCATCGTCGCCCACCAGGGCGTTCGTTCTCGCCCGTCATGAACGGGCCTTCATTGGTCAGTGCGCGTCCTCGTGTCGCTGCTCCTCGATGGTTCGCTCGGCAAGCGGTTCCGCTTCGAGTCGCTCGTCCGGGATCGGCTGCCCACTCTCGACCGATTTGCCGTAGGTGCCCAGCTCGAGGCGTTCCTCGGCCCGCCCGACGGCGGCCAGTTGCGCGTCGAGGTCGGCCAGGAGCGCCATGGAGACCGATTCCGTCTGCAGGTCGCTCCCGGCGTCCTCCTGCTCGCCGGTCTGCTGGCGCCCAAGGCCCCCTTCGTCCCGAATCTCGGTGCGCAGCCCGGCGAGTGCGGTTTCGATCCGCGCTCGCTCACGCGCCACGAGTGCGCGGGCCCGTTGCTCGTCCATCATCACCTCCCGGCTGGACCGACCCCGGCCGCTCACCCCGACCTCGGCCCGATTCTCCTCCGACCTGGCGGTACGCGCACCGGCAGGGAGTTGGCCAACGTTTGACAGCCGTGGTGGCCGACCAACGCGCACAGCCCGTCAGCACGCGCGAGGGCTGGCGTGGGTCGCGAGCCGGCCTTGTGGATAGCCCCGGATCCACCCGTCGTCGGGTCCGAGCTCGGGCGTCGCCTGTCTCGCGGCGAGCCAGAATCCCACGCCGGCTATGCGTCCAGTCGGAGCTCTCGCTTCGCGAGTCGATAGGCGCCCTCGATCGCAAGCGCCAGGGCGAGCATCGCCGCGAGGATCCACAGCTTGGCGGGTGAGGTCGTTGTCGTCTGCCAGATCAGTGCGCCCAGCGCAACGAGGCACGCGACAGCCCCGACGACCGAGATCCAGCCGCGACTGCCGGTGTGAGGCGCGTGCCGCGCGTTGGCGGCGTTCACCGCCGCGAAGATCAGCAGGAAGCCGGCGCTGCCCAGCGTCGCGATGCTCGTCAGGTCGAACACGTTGGCAATCAGCAGCGTCAGCCCTGCGGTGATCAACAGTCCCTCGAATGGCTCACCCCACACTTTGCGCTCCAGCGTCGCCGGCAATTCGCCGTCGCGCGCGATGCATGTAGCTCAGGCGCGCGGCGCCGTAGAGCGTGGCGTTGATCGCCGAGGCGGTCGACAGCATCGCTGCGATCGCGATCAGCGTGAAGCCGGCCTGCCCGAGAAACGGTCGAGCCGCCTCCGCCAGCGCGTAGTCCTTGGCCGCCACGATCTTGTCCACCGACAGATTGCCGACGGTGACGAGCGCGACCAGGACGTACAAGCGCGATCACGAACCCGACCGCCGTGTAGTACGCGCGCGGCAGCGTCCGCGCCGCGTCGTCGCACGTCCTGCGCCGTGTTGGCGATCAGCTCGAAGCCTTCGTAGGCAAGGAAGATGATCATCCCGCCTGCCGCCAGCTGCAGCGGCGGCGACCAGGTGCCGGGCGCGAGCCGGGCGGTGTTGATGCCGGCAAGCCCGACGCCGACGAAGAACAGCAGGATCACCACCTTCAATCCCACGATCCAGCTCTCCGCCTTGCCGATCAGCTCGGCGCTGAGCAGGTTCAGCCCGGCGATCGTGATCACGCTGAGGCTGATCAGCGCATGCTTGCCGATCGCCTGCCAGGCCTGCGGCAGGAACGTCGCGCCATAACTGCCGAACGCGAACGCGTACAGCGACAGCATCACGACGTAGCTCAGCCACAGCAGCACGTTCAGGCTGCCGGTGAGCATGCCGGACGCCGAACACGCGGTCCAGGAACGTGACCGTCCCGCCGCGGCTCGGATAGGCCACCGAGAGCTTCGCGTACGAATACGTCGTGAGCAGCGCCACGACGCCCGCCAGCGCGAACGCCACCGGCGTGCCGCCGTGCGCCAGCTGCACCGCCAGGCCGAGCACCGCGAAGATCCCGCCGCCGACCATCCCGCCGACGCCGATCGCGACCACCGCCCAGAACCCGATCTTGCCGTTGGCTGCTTTGCCCACGAACCGGTCACCTCCCGAACAAGTGTCCGCTCAGATTGCCCAGGTCCGTCGGTTGGCGCGCCACGAGCCGGTCGGCATCGCCAGGTACAGGCGTCGCCAGGGGCAGGTCGATGCCCCACCTCGCCGTGCTCAGCGCGGAGCTCGAACGACGGGCAGCGCGCTCCCGAGGTCAGGCTGCGGCGAAGTGGCTGGCAACCGCGGCGAATGCTTCCTTTGGCTCCCGGGGCATGCCCGGAAAGGCGGTCCCGCGGCGCCCGCCGGGCAAGGACTTCACAAGTGACATGGAGTCCATGTCGAGGTCGTAACGGGGATCCACATCGAAGTAAGCCCCAGGTGTGACGAAGGTCGACAGCAGGGCACCCGCCACTCCAGGCGTTCCAGCTCGTCGAGCGTCTCGGCGAGCTCACGCGCCTGCATGGCTTCGTCACGCTCGAACGCCCCCTTCAGGCGCGGCCGGACGAAACGCCCGATCACCGGTCGCGTGATCAGCCACAGCCGCGTTGTGTCCGTGACCCTGAAGCCCAGGGCGCCCCTCCCCTGACGGCGTGCGGCTCGAGCCTGATCGAGATCCCAGGGACAGGTCGGGCGACAAATCAACCCCCCTGGACTGGGGCCAGCCACAATGCCGAACTCCTGCATGACTTCGGCCTGCCCCGATGGCGCTGCACTTCACGCCGCTCACGCTGTGACCGCGCCTTGGCCAATGGGGGCAAGGCATCACGCTCAGGAGGCAGGTCATGCGCACATTCCTCATCTCGGTCCTGGCTCTGCTCGGGCTCGCCATGGCCGCCCCGGTCCAGGCGGCCGCGCCGCTCCAGTTCGGGCCGTTCACCGACACGTACTCCGGCTACCTCTTCAGCTGTCATGGCTTCGACGTCAACGTCGACGGAGCCACGACGTCCAGGACCTATGTCTACCTCGACCAGGCGACCGGGCAGCTTACGCGCGTGGTCCGGCACGTCTCCGCTCCGCATGACGTTCTGACGAACACGTCCACGGGCGCATCGATCGTCGTCCGCGGAGAGTTCGATGAGACCATGGTGCCCATCCCGGGAACGGATGAGGCGACGAAGACGATCGTCGGGTTCCGCTACCTCGTGTATGAGCCGGGCGCTGGGGTCACCATCAGCGACGTCGGCCGCATCGTCTATGGTGATTTCGAGCAGACGATCCTCCTCTGGGAGGCCGGCAAGCATGACGCCGAGACCGATGAGCAGGTAGGAGCGGCTCTCTGCGCGGCGCTCACCTGACGGAGTGTTCACCCAGGCTCGGTGCCAGCCCGCATCCACCCGGTCCTCCTCTCGATGGACCTCGCCGCGACGCGGGCTTTCATCACCACCAGCTCGAGCTCGAGATCCTCACCGGGGACGAGCTCGCGATCGAGTTCCGCGCGGCCGTGGCGCGAAGCTCGCGGTCACGCTGAACCCGACGGGCACCGCCGACAGCCAAACCCAAGCGGGGCGGGAGGCGACGGACCTGCGAGCCTCAACCGGACGGCTTGTCCGCCGGGGTCCCGGGCCGCACCATAGCGCCGTGGTCGCACGGGTGGCGCTGGTCGTCATGGTGGCGCTCGGCCTGCTGGCGGAGGCGATGGCGTATGGGCCGGCCGACGTCGCCCGGTGGGCGCCGGATCTCGCGGTCGGCTGGTCGCTCGCGGCGTGCGGCGTCGTGGCATCGTTGCGGCGGCCGTCGCGAACGGGGCCGCTGCTCATGGCTACCGGAATCTCCTGGTTCGCCGGCAACTTCGCCAGCGTCGGGTTCCCGCCGATCGCCGTCCTTGCCACCCAGCTGTCGTTCGTCCACCGCGCCGTCCTGATGCACGCGGTGCTGACCCTGCCGGGCGGCCGCATCCGATCGCGTCTTGACGGCACCGCCGTCGCCGCCGGCTACCTCGTTTGGCTGTTCCCGCCGTTCGCGACGTCCCTGCCCACGCTCGCCGCCGTGGGCGTGCTGTCCACGGCGGTTGCGGCATTCGACTGGTGCCGAGCGCCGGCGCCCGCGCGTCGTCCGCGCGCCGTTGCGGTGCTGGCCGCCGTCCTGCCAAGCCTGGCCTACCTCGGCGCCACCGCTATTCACGTCGCCGTCCCGGCCGGCCGGCTCGACTGGCTGGCGCTGCTCGGCGACCAGTCGGCCGTGATCGCGGGGGGGCTGCTCGTTACCTACGCGGTGCTCCTCCCCGGGCTCGGCGCCGACCGTTTGACCGACCTCGTCGTCGAGCTGCGGGGCCCCCAAAGCGACGGTGTGCGTGACGCGCTCGCTCGCGCGCTCGGCGACCCGACCCTCGAGGTCGGCTACTGGCACGGCCCGTCTGGTGCCTACCTCGACGCGGCGGGGATGCCGCTGTCGCTGTCGTCGGAAGACCGGCGCCGATCCCATACCCGGATTGACATCGACGGCGAGCCGGCGGCCGTGCTGGTCCACGACGCGGTCACGCTCGAGCAGGCGTCGCTTCGCGAGTCGGTGCGGACGATGACGCGGCTCGCGGCCGCGAACGCGCGCTTGCGTGACGACGTCCTCGATCGGCTGTCGGAGGTTCGCGCTTCGAGGCGGCGACTTCTCGCGGCCAGCGACGCCGAGCGAAGCTCGCTGGAACGCCGGCTGCAGGACGGGGCCTTGCGACGGGCCGAGGCGCTGCGGTCCATGCTGTCGCTGGCGGGAGAGGGCAGCTCGCTGGCTCACGCGAGGGTCGTGCTCGACGGCGCGCTCGCGGACCTACGGGCCCTCGCATCGGGGCTCCACCCCGACACCCTCGACGAGGCGGGGCTCGAGGGGGCACTACAGAGTCTGGCCGGCGCGAACGGCGTCCCGGTGCGGCTCGAAATCCAGGTCGGGGCGCTGCCGGAGGGCGTGGCACTGGCCATCTACTACATATGTGCCGAAGGCCTCTCGAACGCGGCGAAGCACTCAAGCGCGAATGAAGCGAGAGTGCTTGTTCGCCACGGCTCGGCGTCCGTGGTCGTGGAGGTCCACGACGATGGCGCCGGCGGCGCCGATCTGGATCGTGGCACGGGGCTGCGCGGCGTCGCCGATCGCGTCGAGGCGCTCGGCGGCCGGTTCGAACTCCGCAGCGAGGCCGGCGGCGGCACGACGGTTCGCGCCGAGTTGTCGCTCGACCCGAGGCCCATGGCCAGCAGCCAAGCGGCCGCCCGCTAGGCCGGACAGGCCGGCGCCGCAGGCCGGGCCAGCGTGGCCTTGATCGCCGAGATCTGATCGATGAATGAAGCGGTCTGCGAGTCTGCTCGCAGGGTTGCCTGCACCGGGTCGTCCTTGGCGACGATGTCCGCCACGCTCGCCTCGGCCGCCGTCGCGAAGGTCCCGCCGGTCAGGCAGAAGGCGGCGACGTCGGCCGACTCCGGGTCCCGCGTGAGGTCCCAGGCCTGGGTGTCCGCAGCCGCCTGGCGCAGCACGGCCTGGTCGGTCGGGCTGAGTGCGACGAACCGGCTCCGGGTCACGAACAGCAATCGGACGAGAGGAAAGAAGGTGAGGTTCGCAGTCATGACGGAGCGCGCCGGGAATGGCGTCGCGTTGCCGACCGATGTCTCTGCCGCGGTGACGCCACCGCCATCAATCGCCTGTTCGAGCGCCGGCCCGTTCAGGTGCTCGGGCACCGCTCCGAGCGCGTGCATGATCTCGTCGCTGAGGGTCGAGGCAGGAACGCGGATGTGGAGGCCCGCGAAGTCGGCAGCCGTGACGATCGGCTTCTGGAAGCCGAGCGGATGGCGAAGCTGGTCCGGCAGGAACCCGAGGCCGACGTAGCCGGCCGCGCCGAGGCTCCCGAGGAGTTGGTCCGACAGCGAGCCGGACAGCACGCGGTCCAGGAGCGGATAGCCGTCGACCAGGAACGGCGCCTGGATGGCTCGCAGCCCGAGCACGCCCCGCGCGTCCCATGCCCGGGTGCCGACGGTGCCGATGTCGATGGTCCCGTCCTGGACCTGGTCGATCACCGCGGCCTCGAAGTCGTTCGCGCCCTTGCTGGCGTCATAGGAGAGATCGATCGTCAGCCGGCCAGACGAGGCGCTCGAAACCGCTTCCGCGAAGTGCCGGAGCAGCTTCGAGACGGGGCTGCCGTCGATCTCCGCGGTCCCCAGCCGGAGGGTGACCGGCGGCTCGCCGCCGCCGGCCTTGTCGAGCGGCGGGGCGGCTCCGGAGCCCTGGCTCCCGCTGCCCGGCCCCGTGGTGCCGCAGGCGGCGAGTAGCAGTCCCACGGCCACGAGGGCCGCGGCGCGCAGGCGCCTGCTCACGGGGCCCCGCGCCGAAACGGCGACGACATGTATGACGCGGTCTGGTAGACGCGTTCGGGGATCCCGTCGCCGGGCGGGAATGTGTCGCTCAGGAAGGTGACCGTGAGCGTGTCGCCGGCGACCGCCCACCGGTAGGTGTCGCTGCCGCCGTCGTCGTGGGAGACGGTGACGTGATCGCCGGTGATCGTGTAAGGGCCTGAGTCGATCTCCTTAGCCGGGCCGCCGTTCTCGGACCCGTATTCGACCCAGCGACCGCCCAGGACGCGCAGCGTGAACACCTGCTTCTCGGGTGCGACCTGCGAGAGGAACGGCTGGATCCACTCCTGCAGCCCGGCCGCCTGGAGAGCGGCGCGGATGTCATCCTGGGTGACCACCTTCGTGTGCCACACGGTCTCGAGGGCGGCGGTCATCGCCGTTGGGGAGGCGGCGGGCGCTGCGGTTGTTGTCGGGGCTGCGGTCGCCGGGCTCGTGGCCGAGGGTCGTGTCGTCGGGGCCGCCGTCGACGCCGCCCCCGACGCGCAGCCGACGACCAGGAGGGCGACCACGCCGAGGATTGGAACAGGCGCTCTCATGGGATTGATCTCCGTGCCTGGCGCCTTGGCGCGGCGCGCCGCGGTTCGTCGGACCGATAGCTTGGCGAGTCGCAGGCGCCGAGACATCGTGGCCGGCAACACCATTGTCGGGCTTCAGATCGCGGCTGGCCACACTCCGGTCGTGGCGACGCGGATGCGACAATCGACACGTGATGGCCCGGGCGGCGGCGTTCCCGTCGAATTCGGTCGCTTGGGACGTGGCTGCTCCCCGTTGCGGCCGGCTTCGTCGCGCTTACCGCGCTGGTCATCCCGACGACCACGGCATGGGCGACGACCTACTCGGGAGTCTCGACCGTCGACGCCCTCGTTGACCTCCTGGCAGGCGGCGGCCTCATCGCGGCGGGCGCGGCGGTCCTGCTCATCGATCGTCAGCGTCGTGTCGGCCAGCTGGCGATGCTGGCCGGCCTCGCCTGGTTGTCGCCCGACTGGGTCGGGTGGCAAGGTGGCTTGGCAGCGGCGCGAACCCTCGCGATGCTGGTCGGTCCCGTGTTCCCGGCACTCCTCCTTGGCCTTCTCGACCGGCTCAGTCGCGGTTCGGCCGGCATACGGCTCCCGTTCCGCGTCCCGTCCCTCGCCTACGCCGCCGCCGGGCTCGTCGCCCTCCTGGGCGTCCTCTTCCGCGATCCACTCACCGACTATCATTGCTGGAGCAACTGCACCGACGACGTGCTGCTCTTGGTGAACGTCCCGCCGATCGCCGACCTGCTCGCCGTCGCGGCGCCGCTGGTCTCGGGCGCCATCAGCCTGACGATCGTCGGTCTCGCCGCCGCCCGCCTGATTCGCGCAACGCCCGCGGAGCGGCGAACAGCGGCGCCGGTCGTGGTGCCGGTCGGGCTCGTCGCCATCGCCGTGCTCAGCCGCGCGGTCGCCGACCTCGTGCTGCCGCACGAGGGTCCCCAGGTCCCGCTGTTCGCCGCCCTGTTCCAGGCGCGGGCATGGGCCACAGTCCTGGTTGCGCTGGGGCTCGGCTGGGCGGTGCTCCAGGGCTGGCGACGACGAGCAACCGTCGCCGGGCTCGCGCGCGAGCTCACGGAGCCTGCGTCGGCGGGAGCGTTTACGGGAGCGCTGGCCGCGGCGATGGGCGACCCCACGCTCGAGGTCGTCTATCCGATGCCGCAGGGCGGCGCGTTCACCGATCCTGTCGGCCGCGCTGTGCGTCTCCCCGGCGCGGATGGACGGCACGCGGTGACCAAAATCGTTCGTGCCGGCCGTCTGGTGGCCATCGTTCGCCATGACGCATCGGTCGTGGACCCGGAACGGCTCGAGCAGGCAATCGGCGCCGCCGGACGACTCGCGCTCGAGAATGAGCGATTGCGGTCGGAGCTACTGGCGCGCCTCGAGGAACTCCGTGCCTCGCGGGCGAGGATCGTCGCCGCCGCCGACGCGGAGCGGCGGCGTCTCGAGCGGGACCTCCACGACGGAGCGCAGCCGCGATTCCTCGCGCTGTTGCACGAGCTTCGCCGCGCGCGCGACATCGCTGCGGCCTCCGGGGATGCCGCGACCGTCGCCCGGCTCGCCGAGGCGATCGCCGAGGCGGAAGCCCTCATCGGCGAGCTTCGCGAGGTCGCTCACGGCATCTACCCGGCGACGCTCGGTGAGCGCGGCCTGGGGGGTGCCCTGCGGACGCTTGCCGACGTCGCCCCGCTTCCCCTGGAGCTCGATGCGGTCCCCGACGGCCGGTTTCCCGACGCGGTGGAGCGAGCCGTCTATGCGATCGTCGCCGGCGCGGTGGATGGAGCCGCGCGGGGCGGATCCGAATACGTCGGGCTGCGGCTGACTGCCGACCGAGACGCCGGCCCAGGCCGAGCGCTCAGGCTCCAGCTGTTCGGAGTCTCGGCAGACGCCATCCCGTCGATCGAGGACCGCGTCGCCGCGGCGGACGGCTCGGTGGAGGTGGATGGCTCTACCGTCCGAGCGAGGATCCCATGCGCGTCGTCGTAGCCGAGGACGCGCTGCTCACCCGGGCTGGCATCGTGCAGGTCCTCAGGGCCGCGGGCGTCGACGTGATAGGCGAGGCGGCCGACCTGCCAACCCTGCTGGGAGCCGTGGACGAGCTTGAGCCGGACGTCGTTGTCGCGGACATCCGCATGCCGCCGAGCCACTCGGACGAAGGGCTCGTGGCTGCCCGTGAGATCACGGCCCGCCACCCGGGTATCGGGATCCTGATCCTCTCGCAGTACCTGGAGCCGGAGTACGCGACGGGCCTGCTGGCCGACTACCCACAAGGGGTCGGCTACCTCCTTAAGGAACGAGTGTTTGACGTTGCGGTCCTCGTCGACGCCCTGCGGCGCATTGCCGAGGGCGAGTGCGTGATCGACCCGACGATCGTGGCACGGCTCGTGGGTCGCAGGCGGCGTCGCGATCCGCTCGCCGAGCTGACCGATCGAGAACGAGAGGTGCTCGGGCTGATCGCCGAGGGCCTGTCGAACGCCGCGATCGCCGATCGACTCGTCGTCACCGAACGTACGGTCGAGGCCCACGTGACCCAGGTCTTCCAGAAGCTCGGGCTCGAGCCCTCCCCCGACTCGCATCGCCGCGTCCTCGCCGCACTCCTCTACCTCCGGGAGCACTGACCGCGATCCCGGCCGAGGCGATGCCGTCGGTGCCGCTCCCTGCGTGTGCGAGTTGGGAAGCGATGTCCGTTCTCCGGATGCTGCTGCCAGGAAGTTGCCGACCAACGGCCAGAAGGCATCAGACTCCTCGATGGACAGAACGTGGCCGCTCCGCTCGAACCAAGCCACCCGCGAATCTCGATTGCCCGTGGCCAGCTCCCCGGAACAGGCGGGCGCGTACTGGGGCTCGTGACGGCCGCACACGAGCAAGGTCGGGATGCAGATGCTGCCGAGTCAGGGCCGTAGTCGAGGCGGATGATCCTCGCCAACCCTGCGGGGTCGTGCAGCGAGGCGGGTCGCAAGGGGCCAGGGTTGTTGTGCCACCCTTCTGACCATATCGAGCCGCCCGCGCCGGCTACCATGAACTCCCGTGACCATCGCCCCGAACGACTTCGTCCAGCTCCACCGGTCAATAGGTGGGAGTTCGCGCACGGACTGACGGCCGAATGCCCTACGTCGGCGGCCGGAACTGTCGGGTATCCGCTGTGCCGTCGCCAAGGAGTCGGACTGCTTCGCCGTGCGAATTGCCGGCCACCCTCAGCGGCGGAGCAATGTCAGCACCGCCAGTACGCGCCGGTTCAGTTCCGGAGATGGCTCCAAGTCGAGCTTCTGGAACACGACCGCGGAGGCTGCCTCGACCGTGCGCTCGCTGATCCCGAGCTCATGGGCGATGCTGGCGTTCGAGCGGCCCTCCGCCATCAGGGCCAGGATGTCCCGCTCGCGACTCGTGAGCCGCTCCAGAGGTGAGTCGGGCCGCCGGCTGCGCATGAGCTGGGCCACGATGGTCGGGTCGATGACGCACTCGCCCTCGGTCACCCGGTGCAGGGCGTCCACCAGCACCGCGATGTTCGAGACGCGCTCCTTGAGCAGATAGCCGAGCCCACCGGGCTGGTCGGCCAGCAGGCGCTGTGCGTAGCGCGGCTCGACGAACTGGCTGAGCAGCACGACCGCGGTCGACGGGTGCTCGTCGCGAATCCGCCGTGCGGCCACCAGTCCCTCGTCGCTGTGGGTGGGCGGCATCCGGATGTCGACGATCGCGACATCGGGCTTCTGACGGGCCACCAGAGCCAGCAGCGAGTCGACGTCCGCAGCCTCGCCGACGACCTGGACCCCTGCGTCCTCGAGCAGTCGGGCCAGCCCGGACCGGACCAGCATCACGTCGTCGGCGACGACTACGCGCATGGCATCACCGCGGTGACTGCCACGCCGCCGTCGATGGGCTCGACGGCGAGGTGGCCGCCGACGGCACCGACCCGGTCGGCGACATCGACCAGGTCATCCTGCCCCAATTCCACGCTCCCCATCAACTGGACGCGAAGCTCCAGGGTGCGATCGTGGGTGGCCGCCGTGACCTCGGCCGAGGCCGAGCCTGGGACCTTGCCCGCGTGCGCAAGCGCGGCGGCGACCACAGCGTAGGCAGCCAGCGCGACGTCCCGCTCGAGGTCGGGTCCGAGCTCTGGGACATCGAGCGTGACCGGTACGTCGGACGCCCTGGCCATGTCCTCCAGGGCAGCGGCAAGGCCATCGGTCGCGAGCGTCGCCGGGAAGATGCCGTGTCCCAGGAGCCGGAGCCGCTCCAGGGCATCGTGGACGCTCGCCTCAGCGCGCGACACGGTTTCGCCACCATCGGCCAGGCGGCTGCGCGCCAGGCTGAGCTGGAACGAGGCGCCGACCAGCCGTTGCTGGGCGCCATCGTGCAGGTCGCGCTCGATCCGCTGGCGCTCGGCGTCCGAGGCGTCCACGATCCGCCGCTGCGAGGCCCGGACTTCTGAGAGTCGTGCACGGCCGACCGCCGCCAGCCGCGCGTTCTGGAGCGCGAGCATCGTGGCCGGGGTCAGCGTCGCCAGGAGCTCTCCGGGATCCTCGCCGGCGGGGACCTCGAGGCGGAGCGCCGGGCCGCCAGCGTCCGAGATCACGACGGCGCGAGCCGGCTCGGCGCCGGATGCCACCTCCTCGCCGTCTGCGCCGACCCAGCGGCCGTCCTCCGGGACGGCGTAATGGACGCGGAGATTGAGGCCGCGAGCCGTACCCGAGGCGAGGCCCGTATCCGACAGGTGATCCACGAGCTCTCGCACCGCGAGGCGCCTTCGGCGGAGCGCGGCAGTCGCTACCACCGGTGCGAGCCCGGCCAGGAGCCCCGCGACGACGGCGGGGAGCACCACGGCCTCCGTCGTCCGTGAGTCCGTCCACGAGACCGCGTGGGCGACCCACGACGTCGTCAGGACGATCACGGCGAGCAGCGAGGCCCACTCGACCCCAGCGGATCGACGGCGAGCCGCTTCCCGGACAAGCTCGATCATCGCCAGGATGCCGGCTGCTCCGACGAGGGCGGTCGCGAGCGCGTAGGCAGCACGGCTTGAGAGGAGGGTGGCCAACGGGGGCTGAACGTTGGCGCAGGTCAGATTGCAGCCAGGGTCGGTCAGCGGGTCGTACCCGGCGGCGTGCACGACGACCGCGGCGACCGCGAGCGCGTAGATGACGCGAACCCGGTCCCATGGAGCGACGTCACGCGACCATCGCAGGCCGATGTGCGATATGCCGGCCACGGCGAGCGGTGCCGCGGCAAGCGCTCCCGCCTGCGCGGCGGGAGGGAGGACGATGATCCCGGCCCACGTCGGCACGAGCAGTCCAGCCGAGGTCGCCGCGACCGCGACCGCCAGCGCCGATCGCTCGATGCTCACGATCCACGCGGCACCGATCAGGGCGAGGCCGGCCAGCAGCCCGAGCGCGATCAGCCAGACCGGCAGGCTGCGCCAGATCAGGGACATCGGCGGGTCGGACGTCGCGCCGAGCACGGTTATCGTGAATGCGACCGTCAAAGCCGCGGCTGCCGTGAAGCCCCCGACTCCCGTCGCTCGCGGGGGCGACAGGTTGGGCAACGGATCTGCGCGCCTGGCCACGTGTGGCATTGTGCAACCCTGCCCCTCGCCCCACACCCGTGTTGTCCACATCGGCAGCCGAGCCAGCCCGCTGGGAGGAAACTAGGCCGGCGCGTAGAACCAACAGGTTCAGCCAAGCACGTGAGGGCAAGCGACATGAACAGGCGATCGGTCCACCGATCCATCAGCGTCGCGCTGGGCTCCCTGTTGCTCGCCGCTTGCGCGGGACAGGCGGTGCCTCCACAGGACAAAGCGGGTGCCCAGACGCTCGTGCTGAATCTGGCCACGGGCGATCCGATTGCCAACAATGACTTGACGTCGGGCCAGGCGGCATTCATCCAGGACCTGGCGTCGGTGTCGGGCGGGATGATCAGGGTCGATCTGACCGTGAACTTCGGCGGGCCGGCTACGGACGCCGAGTCCAAGCTGGTGGAAGCGATCGCGTCGGGCGATGTCGACGGCGGCTGGCCATCCACCCGCGCCTTCGCGAACGCCGGGATCCGCGGCCTCGAAGCGGTCGAGGCCCCGCTCACGATCCCGAGCTACGCCGTCAGCAAGGCCCTTGTGTCCGGGCCGGTGGCCGTGGACCTGCTCGCCCAGCTACATGGGAGCGGGGTCAAGGGGCTGGGGCTCGCGGTCGGCCCGCTCCGCCGTCCGTTCGCGGCGCAGGCTCCGCTGCTCAGCCTGCAGGATTGGAAGGGCATCCCGTTCCGGTCGTTCAACTCGCCGGTCCAGGCGGACACGATCCGGGCCCTCGGTGCCACGCCGGTCAACTCGGGGAACGACTGGGTCGACCAGATCGCGGCCGGCACCCTGCGCGGCATCGAGTTCGACGTTGCCCAGTACTCGGCGAACGGCAACGGATCCCTGGCACCGTTCGTGACAGCGAACGTCGTGCTGTGGCCCAAGGTGTTCGTCCTCGCCCTGAGCCAGAAGCGCTGGGATGCCCTGACCGATCAGCAGCGCACGTGGGTCCAGCAGGCAGCCGACCTGGCGACAAAGGCGTCGGTCGACGCTAGGTGGGACGAGTCGACACCCGCCGTCGGACTGTGCGCGGGCGGGGTCCGGTTCGTCGATGCGAGCACATCCCAGCTGGCTGCGCTCCACGACGCGGTGGCCCCGGTGATCGCCACGCTGGCGGCCGACCCGGTGAATGGCCCGCTCCTGGCCGAGATCCAGGCCATCGCCCGCCAATACCCGAAGGTCGAGGAGCCGGACGTACCGGCGAGCTGCCGCGAGCTCGGAATCGTACCTGCTGCTCCGAGTATCCCGGCGGACGTGTCGTCGCTGCCGGACGGAACCTACCGCGAGCAGGTAACCCAGGCCGACATCACCGCTGCCGGGGCCCCCGACCCGGGCATGGCCGGCACGTGGACCCTCACCGTCAAGGACGGCACGTTCGCGCTCGCCTGCCGGTTCATCGGCCAGCCCCAGACGGACTGCGGGAACAGCCACTCCGACGGTCTAACGGTCGAGGTAGGCCGGCTCCACGGCAGCGGCAACACCGTCTACTTCGTTGGTGATGCCGAGATGCTGCACCAGGCGACCGGGTGCCTGATGCCGGAGTCGCAGACACAGGACGGCCACTGCTACGTGATCCCGCCGTACTGGCTCGACTGGTCGCTCGACGGCGATGAACTGACATTCAGCCATCCAGGGGGCGACCTTGACGCCTACCAGTACTCATTCGCCACCTGGACCAGGATCAACTAGCGGCGATCCGGGCGGTGAGCGTCGTGCCGCCTCCGGCTGGGCTGTCCACCCGGAGCCGGCCACCGAGCACCGCGAGCCGGTCGGCGAGGCCCCGGAGACCGAACCCGGACGGCCGGGCGCCCCCGACCCCGTCGTCGGAGACAGCGATCACCAGGTCGCCTCGCTCGCGACGGAGGTCGATCGAGATCCGGCTCGCCCGGGCATGCTTCGTCGCATTCGCGAGGGCTTCCGAGCAGACGTAGAACAGGGCGGTCTCGCGGGCCACGTCGGCTGTTGCGTTCGGGGTCGCGGACACGGCCACCGGCAGCGGGCACCGTTCCGCGAGCCGGGCGATCGCCGCGACGAGGCCGCCGTTCCCGAGCGTCGCGGGCGGGACGCCGTCGATCAGCGCAAGGATCTCGCCCACCGAGGCGTCGAGCTCGCGGTGGGCTACGGCCAGCGCCTCGTTCGCTTCCTCGTCACCCGCAGGCAGGTCGATCCGGCGCAGTTGGGCCGCGGCCGCCTCGATGGGGCGCACCACCTCGTCGCGGAGTCGCGCCGCGATCGCGTTCCGCTGCCGGTCGGCTGTCGCAAGCAGCCGGCCCCGAGCGGCATCCAGCTCCGCCAGCTGCCCACGTAACGCCGCTTGCCGGCGCTCGTTCGTGGCCGTGAGGCGAACGGCCTCGACCACGGCAGCCACGGTTACCGGATCGTGCATCGCGGCGGTCAGGCCGTGGGCGACGGCGGCCAGCGGCCCCTCGTCATCGTCGACCGTGATCAGGGCCCTTTGGGTGTCGAGGCCCGGAGGCAATCCGCTGGGTCTGACGTACCCCATCGTTGCCGGGTCCCAGCGGTACATCTCTAGCATTGGATCCCCGAGGGTCTCGGCCAGGAGAACGGCGAGGCCCCGGAGACCCACGACCCGCTCGTCGCCGAGGAGGCGGTCCGCGAGCCGGGCCCGCTCCCGCACGACAGCCCGACTCGCGACCGGGAAGCCGAGCGCGAAGACGAGCAGCAGGAGCTCGAACGCCAGCCTCCAGAGCCGGGGGTCGAAGGCCCGGGGCTGCGCCACCTCGGCCATCCAGGACGCTGCGAGCGCGGCGGCGAGCGCAGCGGCGGCGAGGACGCGGACCCACGCGACCACGCGCTCCCATCGCCGAACGGCCCAGGCCGACACCGCGACGGCCACGAACAGTCCCGCCAGCACCGGCTTCGTCGGGACGACCAGGGTAACCGGCAGCGCGAGCAACAGTGGCCAGTCGTGAGCGGTCCGCGGACGGCCGCTCGGAAACAGCGTAAACGCGATCGCCAGGAACCCGAGGTAGGAGAGCTCGGCGACGGGCAGGAAGGAACCCGCAAGCCAGGCGAGACCAACCGCGGCGAACAGCAACCGGCTTGGCCATGGCGCCCAGGCGAGGGCAGCGCCTCCGATGAAGGAAAGGCCAACGGCCAGGTCCATGGCGGTCGCCACCCGATCGAGGCCACCCGGGGCGAGGTCAGCCTCTGCGGCGAGCACGGTCAGCACGCCCGTCAGCAGTGCGGCCGTGGTCCATCCGGCGCGCGTGCGCCACCGTCGGTCCGTGTCGCCTGCGATTCCGGTCACATGCCAGTCGATAGTCGATCGCCGGTCGAGTGTCAAGGTCGGTCGCCCACGGGCTGAACGATTGGCGACAGCAAGGCGAAGGAACACCGTGCTACCCCGGTCCCACTCCGAGCCAGCGCCGTTGGAGCACGGCTGCTCGCTGCCTAGGGTGGCGGACACAACCCGGACGCCAGATTGTGCCGGGGCGAAGCATCCGAGGTGGCGACATGAACGGACGATCGATCCGCGGTCGGGTGGCCGCGGTAGCCGCGGCCACGTTGTGGGCGGCCGCGGCCATGCCCGGTGGAGCGGCGGCCGGCGGGCCTGCGGGACCGACGGCAGGATCCGCGGCGCAACGTGCCGCGATCCAGGCACATCACTCATCGTCGACAAGGCTCCTGGCGGAGATGCGAAGCCACCTGCCCGCGAGCCACCGGGCCCGTTCGCCCCGCGTCTCGCTGCTCCCCGCGAGCGGCGCGGCCCTGTGTGTCGGGAGCGGCTCGGGTTGCTACGCGACGATCCAGGCCGCGCTGGACGCGGCGCACGATGGCGACACGATCCGCGTCGGTCGCGGCACATTTGCTGGTGGGATCACGATCACGAAGAGCGTCCGAATCGTGGGTGCCGGAGCACGCGCCACGATCATCAAGGGTGGCGGCTCCGTCGTCACGATCGGCGAGTTCGGCGCGGACGCGGAGCCGACCGTAACGATCACCGGCGTGACGATCACCGGCGGGTACGCGACCTCCAGCCCGGAATCCGTGCCGTTCGTCGGCCAGGAGGGTGTCTTCGCGCTCGGTGGCGGGGTGGAGATCCCGCCCAACGCCGACTTCAGCGGCGGCGCCGACGTCACGATCACGAACAGCCTGATCAACGGCAACCGCGTGGCCGCGATGCAGACGGTACCGTCGGGCCTCGCGACCTGCCCGGGGGGGTCCTGCCCATTCGCGCTCGCCGCCGGCGGCGGGATCGACAGCTGGGGGAACCTGACGCTCATCGACGCCACGGTCAGTGACAACCGGGTGGGTGCCGCATCCGGCCCGGCCAGCGTGGCGAGCGACGCGTATGCCGGCGGGATCAAATCCTGGCTGGGCGCCCTAACGCTGGTCCGGACCTCCGTCGACGATAACGTCGTCCTCGCTGCCGGCCCCAACGGTCGCTACGCCGATGCGGGCGGGGTGTTCCTCGAGGGCGGCGGCTCCCTGTCGATGGTCGGCAGCTCGGTGAGCCACAACTCCGCGTCCCTGGCGGCGTCGCTGCCCGACTCCGTCGACATGCTGGCGATCGCCGGCGGCATCCACATCGGCGGCGGCGTTTCCGCGACGATCGGCTCCAGTCGGTTCATCGGCAACGCGGTGAGCATGACCAACACGGTCGGATACGCGACGGCCTTCTCGGGCGGTCTTCACGCGGACGTCGACATCACGGCCACCGGCATCGTCATCAGCAACAACACGGTCACCGCGTCCGCGACCGGCTTCGCAAGCGTCGACTCGGGCGCGGGGGAGATGGGCGCCACCTTCAGCGGAGCGATCATCAGCGGCAACAGCGTCACGGCCACGGCGACGAATGGCTGGGCGATTGCTCTTGCGGGCGCCTCCATCTACCGCGGCTCGCTGGACAGGACCGTCGTCACCGGCAACCTCGTCAGCGCCTCGAGCCCCAACGGCGGCGTCTGGGTCGTCGGCGGCGCCCTGGTGGGCGACTGGGGCGGAATCTCGCTTGCCAACTCCACGGTCAGCCGGAACACGGCCGTTGGCAACGGGCTGGAGGGCAGCGTCCAGGGTGGCGGCATCTTCGATGCCGTGACCGACGGACCTCCCGGTGGCCCGCTGAACCTGACGCGGACCAGCGTGACCCGGAACACAGCGGCCGGGAGCGCCGGCGTCACCGTCGAGGGCGGCGGTGTCTACACCGACAACGTGGTCACGTCCATCAACAGCGTGATCGCGCACAACCTGCCGGACCAGTGCGTCGGGTGCTGAACCACCCGGCAACCATGGAGGTGCCGTCGCCCGGCTGATCGGCGGCGAGCGCTCCACACCCAGATGATCGCGCCGGGTCGTGCAGCAGGTTCCCCGCCCTGCTGGACGGCCCGGCCGTTGCCTGAGCGTCGGTCCGCGGGGCACCCCGAGACACGGGACACCCGGGGCACTCCGACCGGCGGGCCGCAGGTACCATGGACAGTCCCGTGACCATCGCCCCCAACGACTTCGTCCACCTCCACACCCACTCCGAGTTCAGCCTGCTCGACGGCCTGGGCCGGATCACCGAGATGGTCGACGCGTCGGTCCGTCACGGCTTCGACGCCCTTGCCGTGACCGACCACGGGGCGCTCTACGGCGAGGTGGCGTTCTACCAGGCGGCGACCAAGGCGGGGATCAAGCCGATCATCGGCGTCGAGACCTACGTCGCCCGGCGATCGATGCGCGACAAGGAGGGCAAGGCCGACAGCCAGCCCTACCACCTCGTGCTGCTGGCGACCGACATGACCGGCTACCGGAACCTGACCCGGCTGATCACCGATGCCCACATCGACGGCTACTACTACAAGCCCCGGATCGACCGCGAGCATCTCGCGAAGTACAGCGCGGGGCTCGTCGGCATGTCCGCCTGCCTGAGCGGCGAGATCCCCAAGGCGCTCGAGGCCGAGGACTGGGACCTCGCCCGGCGCCTGGCCGGCGAGTACGGCGACATCTTCGGCAAGGACCGGTTCTTCCTCGAGCTCCAGGACCACGGCCTGCCCGACCAGAAGCGGCTCAACGAGCAGCTCCTGCGCCTGGGGCCCGAGACCGGGCTGCCCTTCGTCGTGACCAACGACCTCCACTACGTCACCCGCGACCAGTCCGAGGCGCACGACGTGCTGCTGTGCGTGGGGACCGGAAACAACCTCGACACGCCCAACCGGATGCGCTTCGACACCGACCAGTTCTATCTCAAGAGCGCGGCCGAGATGTTCGCGCTGTTCCCGGACCAGCGCGAGGCGTACCTCAACACCCGCCGGATCGCCGAGATGGTCGACCTGCGGCTGCCGCTCGGTGAGCTGCGCATCCCGCACTTCCCGGTGCCGGAGGGCGAGACCGTCGAGACCTGGCTGCGCAAGGAGTGCGAGGCGGGGCTGGCGCGCCGCTACGGCACGGTCACGCCGGAGCTCCAGCAGCGCCTCGACTACGAGCTGGGCGTGATCATCTCGATGGGCTACGCCGGCTACTTCCTGATCGTGGCCGACTTCGTCCAGTTCGCCCGGGACGAGGGGATCGCGACCACCTGCCGCGGCAGCGCGCCGGGCTCGATCGTGACCTACACCCTGGGGATCACGCCGGTGGACCCGATCCACTACGGGCTGCCGTTCGAGCGCTTCCTCAACCCAGACCGGGTGACGATGCCCGACATCGACGTCGACTTCGAGGACGAGCGCCGGGACGAGGTCATCAACTACGTCAGCCGCAAGTACGGCACCGACCACGTCGCCCAGATCATCACCTTCGGCACGATGCTCGCCCGGGCGGCCATCCGGGACGTGGGCCGCGTGCTGGGCATGTCCTACGGCGAGGTGGACCGGATCGCGAAGGCCGTGCCCAACCAGCTGGGGATCAAGCTCGAGGAGGCGCTCGAGCTCTCGCCCTCGCTCAAGGAGATGCACGACGGCGACCCGCAGATCGGCAGGCTGATCGGCCTGGCGCGGCAGCTCGAGGGCGTCGCCCGCAACGCGTCGACCCATGCCGCGGGCGTCGTGATCAGCCGCGAGCCGCTGACCGAGCTGATGCCGCTCCAGAAGGCGACCAACTCGGACGCCCTCATGACCCAGTACGAGATGCACGGCATCGAGGCGCTCGGCCTGCTCAAGTTCGACTTCCTGGGCCTGTCCAACCTGACCATCCTACGCAAGGCGGTGGATCTCATCCGCGAGCACCGCGGCACCGAGGTCGACCTCGACCACATCCCGCTCGACGATGCGACGACGTTCGAGCTGCTGGCCTCGGGCGAGACGACCGGCGTGTTCCAGCTCGAGTCCGCGGGCATGCGGCGGTACGTGCGGGAGCTCCAGCCGTCGTCCGTGTTCGATCTCGCGGCCATGGTCGCGCTCTACCGCCCGGGCCCGATGGACAACATCCCTGCCTACATCCGGCGCAAGCACGGCCAGGAGCAGGTCACCTACCTCCACCCGCTGCTCGAGCCGTTCCTGGACCGCACCTACGGGATCTTCGTCTACCAGGAGGACATCATGGCCGCGGCGATGGCCCTCGGCGGGTTCACCGGGCCGGAGGCGGACACGCTGGGCTATGCGATCCGCAAGAAGAAGTCCTCGGTCCTGCGCTCGATGCAGGACAAGTTCGTCACCCAGGCGGCCGAGCGGGGCGTGCCTGCGCAGGTGATCCACGACGTGTTCGAGGCGTTCAAGCCGTTCGAGCGGTACGGGTTCAACAAGGCCCACGCGACGTGCTACGGGCTGATCGCGTACCAGACCGCGTACCTCAAGGCGAACTACACCGTCGAGTACATGACGTCGGTCCTCACCGCGTTCCGCGACAACGCCGAGAAGGTCGCCGCGGCCGTTGCCGAGTGCCGGCGGCTGGGGATCGAGGTTCGGCCGCCCGACGTCCATCGCTCCGGTCTGGGGTTCACCGTCGAGGGCGAGGCGATCAGGTTCGGCTTGCTGGCCGTCAAGAACGTGGGCGAGGGCGCCATCGAGTCGATCATCGCGGCCCGGGAGGAGGGCGGCGAGTTCCGGTCGCTGGCCGACTTCTGCAACCGCGTCGACCTGCGGCTGACGAACCGCAAGGTCCTCGAGTCGCTGGCCAAGGTCGGTGCGCTCAACGAGCTCGGACATCCTGCGCAGCTGCTGCTCGGGCTCGATGACGCGCTGGCGGCGGGGCAGGCAGTCCAGCGTGACCGGGCCACCGGCCAGACGTCGCTGTTCGACATGGGTGCCGACGAGGGTGCGGCGCTCGAGCGGCCGCTGCCCGTAACGCCCGAGACGCCCGTCCGCGAGCGGCTGCGGTGGGAGAAGGAGCTGATGGGGCTCTACCTGTCGGATCACCCGATGGGCGAGGTCGCGGATCGGGTGGGTCAGTTCGTGACCGCGTACTCGGGAGATCTCAAGGACGAGTCCCTCGACGGGCAGCGGGTGGTGCTGGGCGGGATCGTGACCGGGATGCGGACGATCATCACCAAGTCGAAGTCGACGATGGCCGTGGTCACGCTCGAGGACCTCCAGGGCACGATCGAGGTGGTCGTGTTCCCGCGCACCTACGAGCAGACGCTCGGGACGTGGCGCGACGGCGCGATCCTGCTGGTGGCCGGGCGGGTCGACCACCGGGGCGAGGAGGCATCGCTGCTGGCCGATGCGGTGTGGGACTGGGATGCGGTCGCGGACCGCGGACCCGAGGCGTTCGGACGCGAGGTCGGAGCGCTGGACCGTCGAGGCAGCCGGCGGGGTGGGGGAGGGCCGGGATCGAACGGCGGACCTGGTGGCGGCAACGGCGGGTCCGGCGCCGGGTACGGTGCGCCGCGCCGCGAGCCGGTGGCTGTGGGGCCCGGAACGGCCGACGGGGCAGCCGTGTCGCCGGTGCGCGTCTCCCCGCGCCGCACTGATGCCGGCGTCCTGCCGGCGGGTCGCGATCCCGACGCCGAGCGGGCGTCCCTGCCTCGAGTTGCTCCCGCAGAGCCGATCCCCGCCTACGTCGAGCCCCCGGATCTCGCGTCGGCATCCATCGGCGACGACGGCCCCGAGTCCGAGGAGCCGCCGCTCCCCGATGAGCAGCGGCGGCACGCGGCGGCGGCCGCCCAGTCGCCCAGCGCCCCCCTCGATGCGCCGCCCGGAGCGGTGCTCAACGTGCGCTTCGCGCGGACGGCGGGCCCCGACCGGGTCGTGTCCGCGATGCAGGCATTCCAGGCGCTGCTCCGCGAGCGACCGGGTGAGACGCCGGTCGTCGTCCACGTTCCCGCGCCCGGGGGATCGGCGCAGGAGATGCCGCTCCGGATCCGTGTCGCCTACGACACCGAGCTGCTGGCCGAGGTTCGCCGGCGCGTGGGCGAGGGCGTGATCGAGCTCCAGCTCGGCTGACGGGCCGGGATCATATCGGTCACCCGTGATGGCCCGACCCGACGGGGAGCTGGCCGAGCCGGGCGGCGAGCCCGGACCGCACTTGGCGCGTGAATCGATCCGTGCGCCCCGGGGGGTTCGGTCCGCGGTCATGGCCGTTGCCTCCCTCGCGGTTCTGCTGATCGGGGTCCCGTTCGCCTATCAGGTCGTCACCGCGCCGCCGCCTGCGTCGCCTGCGGCCGTCGCGGCCGCGTCGCCGTCGGCGGGCGTTCCGTCGCCGTCCGCCTCACCAGCTGTCACCTCGGGGCCGGGCACGGCGTCGACGCCCAGCGCCGTGGACATGGCCCTCGAGAACCTGCAGATTGCCGCCCGGTTCTCGGAGGGCTCCGGCACCGACTGCAGCGTGGAGCCCATCCCGATGGTGCTGGGCCGTTCCCGACGGCTGGACGGGACCGTCGAGGCGCACGACCACGGCGTCTGGGTGTTCAGCTGCCGGCACGAGACCGGCGATCGGAACCGCTACTTCGTGCTGGCGTCGGCCGTGACCGACGAGCTGGCGCGGATCGGCGCCACGTTCCTGGGAAGCACCTCGTACGTGGGCGACCCGGGCGGGCTGCTCGAGACCAGGTGGCAGGTCGATGGCACCGTGCTGTCGGGTGAGATCGAGCTGCTTGCGGTGCCCGCGGCAACGCAGGTGCTCACGCTCGTGCTGCAGGTCGATCTGCGGGGTACCTGGCAGGGCTCGCCTCCGTCGCCCTGATCCGCCGCGCTTGGTCCCGATCGCGCAGCGGGCTGGCGTCGCGGTCAGGTCGCGGTCAGCTGGCGGCGAGCTTGCGGACCGCGCGCACCCCCGACAACTGGTCGTGGAACTCGTCGCGGATCCGGTTGAGGTCTGGCCGATCGATGTCGAGCTCCTCGGCCAGCCGGTTGGCCAGCCACGACTCGTTGGCATCGACCTCGTCGTCGGCCGCCATGACCACGAAGCAGCAGCGGAGCAGGCGCTCGCGCTCCTCCATCGTGGAGATCGCCTTGAACTCGCGGCTCACGAGGTAGTCCTCCGTGGCGCCGTACTTGTCGGCGCGCAGGCGGGCCAAATCGACCACGATCGATGCGGTGTCATGGTCGACGCCGCCGACGTCGGCGACCAGACGCTGCATCTGGGCCGCCTCGACGTCGGAGATGGCCAGGTCCGCGTTGGCCGCCCGGCCAAGGAGGTAGGCGAATGCCGCCACGAAGCGGGCGCGGGCCGGTGGCAGGGCGGTCAGCCTGCCGGCGATCCGGCGGACGCTCTCGGTCTCGCCCACGCCCACGCCCGGCAGTGCGGCGTGGGGATCGACGGGCAGGCCCGACGAGGCCGGCGCATCGAGGCCGAGAACGCGGGTCAGGAAGCTCATCTGCACTCCGGAGCGGTGACGGGACGGTCACCCGAGTCTACCCCTGCTTGGCGCTCAGGGCCTCGTGGCCCGAGCGCTACGGTGCCCGGCGCGGTTCGGTCACCGACATCTTCCTGCCCGACTGGTTCGCCGGGAACCTGACCTGGATCAGCAGCTCGATCCTGGTTGCGGGGTTCGGCCTCAACTTGCGCGCGATGCGGCGCGGCGCGCGAGCCAATCAGGCCTCGGCCGGCCGGTCCTCCGCAGACGCGACCACGCGTCCGTAGCCCACCGCGGTGGGTGCCTGCCACACGCCGCCCGTCGTGTAGACGTCCTCTTCGATCAGGTGCAGCGCGTCGTCTTCGCTTGGGGCACGGACGATCAGCACGGCCTTGCTGAAGTCGGTGCAACCCCCGGCCTCGATCAGCCGCCCCTCGCGAAGCAGGCGTGCGATCCGGGTCAGATGTCGCGGCCGCAGCGCGGGCCGGAGCTCACGAGCCTCGGGCGTGTAGGCCACCTCGACCAGGAACACGTTCTCGATCTCGATGCCGTCGGGCAGATCGGTCATGCGTGACACGGGTCTTTCCCGGCTCCGGGTGGGCGAGCCGCGTCCCGGGGCACATGGCGTGCCCCAACCCGAGCCTACGGGAAGAGGACGGGCGCGTCGAGATCGATCCGTCCCGAGCGACGGCGTGCCGGTTCCGGTATCAATCGGCGGACGTCGACCCGGGCCGGCCTCGTGGTTCACCGGCCCTTGCTGGACGGACGGGTGTCAATCCAGGCCGAACATCTCCCTCGTGCGTGGGTCGGCGCGCAGATCGACCACACCGTCGGCGGCCTCCGCAACCGCCTCTACCGGCACGCGGATCTCCTCTTTCTTCAGGAAGCTGCCGCGCTTCACAACGATGTCGGTCTGACCGACGTCGGACACCTCGCCGACCTGGTCGGCGCCGACGAAGACCTTCCAACCCTTGTGGACGTAGCCATCGAGGATGGTTGCCATGGCACTGCCGCTCCTTTCATGCGAACGGGCGCC
Source organism: uncultured Chloroflexia bacterium (assembly GCA_963829295.1). GTDB lineage: Bacteria > Chloroflexota > Limnocylindria > Limnocylindrales > CSP1-4 > CAIXZV01. The sequence goes on from CAWHHU010000003.1 coordinate 45,436, forward strand.
GTAGGCATAACGAACGGCTCCTTGCGCCTGCTCACGCCACCGCTGAGGACGGGGGTTACAGCGGCATTGCGGCCGTCGCCCAGGCCACACCCACGGCAATTCGGCGCCCAGGCGTGGTACCGAAGGTGGGACTCGAACCCACACGAGGTTGCCCTCAACGGTGTTTGAGACCGTCGCGTCTGCCATTCCGCCACTTCGGCACTGCGCAGAGATCGTAGCGGAGCCCGATCGCGACATCCACGAGCCGGGCACTGCTCGCCGACCCGTGAGGGGTCACCGAGCCATCAGGTGAACGCAAACAGCCGCCGGCCGAGCTCGAGCGGGGCCTGGCTGACTGCGAATCGCTCGACGCCCACGGCGAACAGCGAGTCAACCGATGCAACGAACGCTGCTTCCTCGCACTCCGCCTGCGTGAACCAGCGCCGGATCGTCGGCGTCAGATCCGGTGCGCGCCGGCTCCGCGTCCAGATGACGGTGCCGCCGGCTCGGCTCAGCATCGGAACGGCCATTACGGTCCGTTTGATATCCGACTCCGGGACGTTGCCGAAGATGCCGACCAGCAGGACGAGGTCGGCGGGAGTTGCACCGAGACAGGCATCGGTCAACCCGGCATCAGCCTCGACGATCTCGATCCGCGCAGCCTTGACCCGCTCCGCGGAGGCTCGAGCAACCCGGACATTCCCGGCATCGAGCTCGATCAGGCGCGCCCGGACGTCGCCGCTCCTGGGATGATCACGGAGCACCTCCAGCAGGTCGCGGCCCTGCCCGGCGCACAGGCTCAGGACCTGGATCGGGCCGGTCGGCGCCTCGTTCAGGGTTGTCCGGATCTCAGCCTGCACGACGGCCAGCCGCTGGGTCAGGTCGGAGGTGGGGTCGAGATAGGCGTCATGCCAACACAGCCAACGGTCGGGTTCGGGTCCGAATGCCACGCCGGCAGACTAACCGAGCGAGGGGACCGCAGGCATGGTGGCCCTGGAGGCCTGCCCACGCCGTCGAGATGGACCACGCCGTTGGGCACCGATGCCGATGCTAGACTCGCCGCGCCTCACACCGTCACGCAGGAGCTCCCGGCCCGTCGTGGAGGACGCAAGCCCGTCGGAGGCGATCGAGGATCCGATCCAGCGCCGCGATCTTGTCCTCCTCGAGCAGGCGCGAGGGGGCAGCCTCGACGCCTTCAACAGCCTCGTTGAGTGCTACCAGGATCACCTCTTTGCGCTCGTCGTGCGGATGGTGCCGGACCGCGACCAGGCCTCGGATGCGGTGCAGGAGGCCTTCTTCTCCGCGTATCGGAACGTGCACCGGTTCCGGGGCGGCAGCGTCCGATCGTGGCTCAGCCGGATTGCGATCAACGCCGCGATGGACCAGCAGCGTCTCCGGAAGCGCCGGCCGGCGCAGCCGTACCCGGAGCTCGACGACGAGAGCTGGCAGCCACCGGCGGGGCCCGAGGCCGATCCCGAGCGAACCGCGATGGAGGGCGAGCGTGGACGGGTTCTGGCCGCGGCGCTGGCCGCGATCGCGCCGGATCAGCGCCACGCGATCGTGCTCTACGACGTGGAGGGGTACGACTACGCCGAGATCGCCGAGCTGACGGGGGTGTCGCTGGGAACCGTCAAGTCGCGGATCCATCGCGGACGGCTCGCGCTGCGCGGGCGGCTCCAGGGTTCGATTGGTCTGTTCCGCGGGGAGGGCGGCTGATGCCCGATCGCACGCAGGCTCATCCGGAACCGGGACCGCCCGACCATCGTCAAGGCAGGGAGATGCTTCACGTCCCCGACCTCGCCAACCACGCCACCCACGATCTCGAGCTCATCGCTGCGCACGCCGCCGGCGATGCAAGCGGACCCGAGCTCGAGACGGCCGCGACCATGGTCGCCGGCTGTTCCGAGTGCGCCCGGCTCCACCGCGACCTGATCTCGATCAGCGTCGCGCTCGCGGACCTGCCGGCTCCGGCGCGCTCCCGCGACTTTCGGCTGACTGCCGATCAGGCGGCCGCGCTCCGTCCCGCGGGCTGGCGCGCCTGGCTGTCCACGCTGGCAGGTCCGCGGTTCTCGTTCGCCGCGCCGCTCGGCACCGCGCTCGCCACGCTGGGGCTCGTCGGGCTGTTGATCGCCGGACCCGGGTTCTCGCTGTCACTCGGCGGACCCACCGCGATGGCACCCAACGAGGCTCCGGCTGCTGCGCCGGACGGGGCCGGGCCGGAGTCGCTCGCCGGCGCGGGTTCGGGGGTTGGCAGCGCGGCCCCTTCGGCGGCAGCCAGTGCCGAACCCGGGGCTGGCGCGGCCTCCATGGCTCCCGTGGCGCCGCAGGCCGCCGAATCACCCCCACCCGTCCCGCAGGCGTCCGGATCCACGGCCTATTCGGCGGCCAGCCCGAAGGCAACGACGGACCTGCAGGCGGGCGGCGAGGCGAGCGAGGCTCCCTCAGCGGACTCCGACATGAACGTCGCCCCGACGCCAGCCGCGAGCGCGGCCGTCGCGGGTCCCGTGTCCGGCGGCGACGACGCCGGCGGCTCGACGGATCGAACGCCCACTGACGGTTCGGGTACAACGAGCCGAGCCAGCGACCAGGCGGGGTCCGGTGGTCTGCTGGCGTCGACCTCGTCGCCCGTGTCGCCCGTTGCCATCGGCGCGGCCGTCGTGCTGCTGCTCGGGCTGCTGCTGGTGGGAGCGAGGCTGGCCGCGCGCAGGCTCGCCTGAGGCCACGGCGGAGCGGCCAGTCGCCGCTCCTCGAACCGTCGGCCGGCGCGATCTCTCAATTGCGGAGCGGCAACCGGACGACGAACGTGGCCCCGTGGCCCGGCACCCCGTCGCTGGTCACGGTCGCCGTGCCGCCATGGACGGCCGCGAGATCGCGCACGATCGCGAGCCCCAGCCCGCTGCCTCCCGAGTCCGTCCGCCGGTGGAACCGGTCGAACACCCGGCCGAGGTCCTCGGGCGCGATGCCCTCGCCGGTGTCGATGACTGTCACCAGCGCATCGTCCCCGTCGCGACCGATCCCCACCACGACCCGACCACCGGCCGGCGTGTGGCGGATGGCGTTCGTGACCAGGTTGGTGATGATCTCGCGCACGCGCACGGGATCGATGCTCGTCACGAGAACGTCGTCACCGGCGCTGGTGAGGTCGACCCCGGCGGCGGTCGCCGCGGTCCCGTGAGCCGCCACCACCTCGGACGCGAGCGCTCGCAGATCGGTGGGCTCGCGATGGAGCGTCAGCGCCCCGGCATCGGCGAGCGACAGCGTCCGGAGGTCGTCGAGCAGCCGGCTCATGACCTGGGTCTCGGCGAGGATCGGGGTCACGTGGGCGGCATCGATCGGGTGGACGCCGTCGATCATCGCCTCGAGCTCGCCCGAGATCACGGTCAGCGGCGTGCGCAGCTCGTGGGTGACGTCGGCGAGCAGGGCCCGGCGCTCCTGGCGCGACCGGTCGAGACGCTCGGCCATGGCGTTGAACGACGCTGCCAGGCTGCGAACGGCCCGCGGTCCGTGCGGCCGGACGCGAACGTCCGCCTCGCCATCGGCCAGGCGCTCGGTCGCGTCGCCGAGCTCGGCGAGCGGTCGAACGGCCCCACCCACCAGGGCCAGGCCGCCCAGCACCGCAAGCGCCACGACCAGGATCGCCGCGAGCGCGATGAACGAGGATGGGGCGAGCTCGGGTGCGAGGACGCCGAGCAGTGCTCCCGCGATCCAGGTGGCGACGGCGGTGGCACCGCCGACGAGCAGGACCATCGCGATCGCCAGGCAGCCGAGCAACCGGAAGAACCCGCCGTGTGGCCGGGACCGCCATTCGTTCCGTCGTCGCTGGCGCGCCCATCGTCTCCGCGCGCGTCGCTGCGCCCACGGTGGCCCCCAGCCCCACCACTCGTCCTGCCCGGATGCGGGTGGTGGAGCTGACCGATCGGCCGACGGTTCCATGCCGGGAGGCCGTTCGCCCGGCTGCCCGTCCGTCCCGAAGCCGCCGTCGCTCGTCACGGCTCGTCCGTCACGGCTCGTCGTCGGCCAGCGCGTAGCCAACCCCGTGCACGGTACGAACGAGGTTGGGCGAGCCCGGGCCCGGCTCGAGCTTGCGGCGCAGGTTGCGGATGTGGCCGTCGATCGCGCGCTCGTAGGTCTCGAGCGAGAACCCGTGAACGGCGTCGAGCAGCTGTGATCGCGTCCAGACACGGCCAGGCTCGCGGGCCAGCGTCGCGAGCAGCTCGAACTCGGTGGGGGTGAGCTCGACGATGCGGCTGCCGACGGTGACCCTTCGCCGCGCCATGTCGAGCTCGAGGTCGCCGGCCCTGATCCGCTCGTCGGTGAGCGGCGGCATCTCGGCGCGACGGAGCACGGCCCGCACGCGGGCAACGAGCTCCCGCGGGCTGAACGGCTTGACGACGTAGTCGTCGGCGCCGAGCTCGAGGCCCGCGATCCGGTCGGTCTCGTCGCCCCGGGCGGTGACGATGACGATGGGCACGTTCGAGTCCCGACGAAGCGCGCGGATCACATCCAGACCGTCGATCCTGGGCAGCCCGAGGTCGAGCACGATCGCGTCGGGCCGCCGCGTCCTGGCCAGTGCGAGCCCGCCCGCGCCGTCCCCGGCGGTGAGGACGGCGAACCCCGCGTGCTCCAGGTAGTCGCGGACGAGGCCGGCGATCCGGGGCTCGTCCTCCACGACGAGGACGGTGCGCATGGCTCACTCCCGACATGGCGACGCCGGGCGAGGATACCGCCCGGCGTCGGTGTGAATGGCGATCCCGGGTGCGTCAGCCGGCGGCCGGCGGCGCGGGCGGTGCCTGGTTGGATCCGCCGTTCGAGCCCTGGCCCGGCTGCGCGGCGCGGTGGGCCTCCTCCTCGTGGAGCCGGCGGTGGGCGTCGGCCATCCACTGGCGGCGCGAGTCGAAGGGGTCGTCCATGGGGTCGTAGCCCCAGCCACGCCGATACGCCCGCCGGGCCCACGGTCCGCGGCGGCGGCCGCCGAACGCGAACGAGAGCAGGCCGATGATCAGGAACAGGAACAGGAGGCCGAACAGGAACCCGCCGAAGTGGGGGAAGCCCCACCACCAGACCCAGCCGGGGGGGGCGGCGGTTGCGGCGCCGGCCCCCACGTTGGTCACGACGCCGGCCTGGAAGCCGATCGCACCGCCGATCAAGGCGACGAACAGGACGGCCAGGATTCCGAGGAACCCACGCATCTGACATCTCCGAGTGGTGGCCCGTCACTGGCCGGGCCGATTGCCTGATCACAGGCTCGTGCGGAGATGTGCAGAAGGTGTGCGCATCCGATGCCGATCCTGCGCGTCCGCCGGAGACCGCCCTGAGCCCGTCGCGATCGACGGCCCATTCGGGCCACCAGGACCCTCGGTCGGATCCGCCGCGCCATCGGTCGCTGATCGGCCTGAGGTCGGGACGCCGACACGAAGGGCGCCTGGTGCCCTTGACCGCCAATGCCGCAAGAGAGACAGTGCTCTCGTCGCGTGGTGGAGGCGGCAGGTGCGAACCGTGTCGTGGCTTCTCGGGATCGCCCTCGGCATGATCGCGGGCGGAGCGGTCCTGGTCGGGGGCGTCCTCGCGCTCCCCGTTCTCGTGCCCGTCGCCATATGGGGCGCTCGTGAGAAGGCGCGTCCGCTGGGCCTGGGCGGCCTCATCGTGGGACTCGGGGCAGGCATGGCCGGCATGCTCGTGCTCGCCGACGCTCGATGCGCGGCCTCAAACGTGTCGGGCACGAACGACTTCAGTGAGTGTGTTTCGCCTGACCTCACGCCGTGGCTCGTGGCTGCTGCCGCCCTTGTCGCCATCGGACTCGCAGTTTCCCTGCTCGGGGCTGCTCGCGGCCGTGCGTCAATGGACTGACCGAGCGGGAATGGACTGACCGAGCGGGCCGATTCGTCCGAGATCGTTCGTTCACCGGCCTCAGTCGCCGAGGCAGGTCCCCACGTGACGCGCCGCCGCGATCCACGGGTGATCGGGAGGCACGATCTTGCGGCGGCCGGCCACCTGCTCCAGGGGAACGGGTTCCGTACCGTCTCCCCGCGCTGCGACCATGACCCCGAACGTGCCCGCCTCGACCATGTCCGCCGCGGCGCTGCCGAGTCTCGTGGCGAGGAGGCGGTCGATGGGCGACGGGGTGCCGCCCCGCTGAACGTAGCCCAGGATCGACACCCTTGACTCGAGACCGGTCAGCTGCTCCAGCTGGTGTGCCAGGCGAAGCGTGTTGCCGATGTGCTGCGTCTCGAGCAGGCCGATCTCCGCCTTGGCCGCATCCCGTGCGGTCGGATCCTCGGCCCGCTGGACCCGAGCCTCGGCTGCCGCCAGCGCCCGGGCATCGGCTTCGCTCCGGGCACCCTCGGCCACCGCGACGATGCTGAAGTTCGTCCCGCGCCGAACCCGGCGCTTGATGGCCGCGGCGATCGCCGGCACCTGGTAGGGGATCTCGGGGATGAGGATCACGTCGGCGCCGCCCGCCAGCCCTGCGCCCAGCGTCAGCCAGCCGGCGCGGTGGCCCATCAGCTCGGCGACGATGATCCGGTGGTGGCTGTGGGCGGTGCTGTGCAGCCGGTCGATGGCGTCGGTCGCCACCTCGAGCGCCGTCGCGAAGCCGAACGTGGCGTCGGTGCCCTCGAGGTCGTTGTCGATCGTCTTGGGCAGGGTGACGATGTCGAGGCCCGCCTTCGCCAGCCGGAGGGCACTCTTCGCGGTGCCGCCACCGCCCAGGCAGACGAGCGCGGTGAGCCCGGCCTTCCGGTAGTTGGCGACGATCATGTCGGTCATGTCCCGGATCTCGCCATCGACCAGCATCTTGTGCGGCTTGTCGCGGCTGGTGCCGAGGATCGTGCCGCCGATCGTGAGGATCCCGGACAGGGCGCCCTTGTCGAGGCGGACCTTGCGGTCCTCGGCCAGCCCACGGAAGCCATCCCGGTAGCCGATGACCTCCATCCCGTAGGTGCTGATCGCCGCCTTCCCGAAGCCGCGGATGGCGGCGTTGAGGCCGGGACTGTCGCCGCCCGCGGTGAGGATGCCGACGCGGCGCTTGGATGGCATGCGCGAATCCTACGCCGCGCACACTCGCGCATTCCGGGCGTCCGCCCAGCCCGCGGGTCGCTGCCTTCCGATGCGTAGCCCGCCCCTCCGAACCGTAGCGCGCCATTCGATGCGTATCACACTTAGTGGTCTGGCCCGGATATTCGGTGACGTATTCACGCCGCCGGAGCCAGAAGGCCGGCGCCCTGTAAGTCCAGCCGCCCGAGCAGCCGGTGGAGGTCGGCTCGCGTGAAGCGCCACTCGAACGGCCTCGCGCGCCGTCGGGCGGTCTGGATGGTAAGCACTGGCGTGATCAAATGGCCTGGGTCGCTGCGCCAGATCCATCCGGCATGATGGACGTCCGCTGGGGGGTTGGCGCGATCATGCCGTAAGTCGACGATTGCGGTGTTCCATCGAGTGAGCCGGTGCGCCCGGCGGCGGTCCTCCGGGACTATCTCGACGAGGCCCAGGCCTTCGTGCGGTCCTAGCCCTGCTTGCAGGGATAGCAGCTGACCAAATGAGCGAAGTTTGAGATCAGGAGGCGAGGTTCGCGCGGTCAAGGAGGACGCCGATCGAACGATCGAAGGCCTGCCAGCGAGGCCCTTCTGATACCGGCGGTCCGCAACCTCGTGCCGGTCCACCTCCCGGCCAGCTCCCGCCCGCCGAGGCCATTACTAACTGGGTTGGCGAGCATGTAGCGGATGGGCGACACGCCATCTGGTAGCGGTATGGGCAACGACCCTTGGCGCTCCGTCATTGGTCATTTCCACGATCCGCCCGCCCCGCTCGCGGCCACGTCAGCCTACCCGCGGACAGCCTCATGGACGCTTGGCCAGGACACTCCTCGCTCCTCGTTGGCGCCGGACGACGGCTAGGACTCCCACCAGGCCTGACGCAAGCTGGATCAAAAGCCCTGAGAGGTCACGGCCGCGAGGGGCGGTGCCCTCGGCAATATCCGTGGACGGGAGAAGCGCGATCGCGCGCACCTGGGCGGCGGTCAGGCGCTCCATCCCCGGCAACAGCCCCGCGTTGGGACGGCTGGGTGCCACGTAGGCGACCGCGATGATGGGATGGTCCACGCCCGGCAGTCGCGCCCCATAGGCGAACGCCAAACGCTCGCCAACATCGTGAACGCGCAGGTAGCTATCCCCCGGGCAAATAGGCTGCGGCGCGCCGGAGCGGAAGTTGTGGAATTCGATCGTCGCCGGTGCGCTTCCGCGGAGCACCTCGTCCGCCCGGAGCGTGAAGCGACCATTGGCCTCGCCGCCAGGCGTCCAGACGACGGTGCCGATCAAGATGCGATAAGCGGCGGGTGCGGAGCGGGTGAAGGAGGGCCACGGCGACAGCTGCGTGCAGTCCGCGACGGCCGTCGTCGCGGTGACACCTACCAGGAGCCCGGCCAGCAGCGTCGACGCCAGCGGCACCCGCCAGCCAAGCCCGCGGGATCGCGGCCTGCGGCGGGCATCACCGCTCAACACGACGCCTCCTCGCAGACGCGGTTGCCGGCGATCCAGATCTGGTCGCCAGTCGAATACCACGAGTGGCCCGGGTCTGGGGGGTCGACATTTGTCTTCGAGTCGTTGTGGATGCCGAGGAACTGATGACCGTTGTTCATGGTCGCGCCGCTGTCCCCTGGGGTCGCATCGAAGTCAGTCCGACGCAGGTCCGTCACGTTGTGGCCGTCGAGGTTCGAACGCGTCGCATGGAGAACGTCGATCTGACCGCAGATCCAGCCGCTCGCGGCACCACTGCGACAGATCAAGGATCCAACCTGCTGAAGGGAATCGTTGTCACCCGGCGTGCCGATGACGCCCCAGACGTATCGGCCGTTGTTGTCGGCGAGGAACAGGTCGAGTGGGGTGACAGTGCTGTGCGTGTCGATATCGATCCACCCGACGTCGGCGTGGCACGGCGAGCAGCCATCGCCCGGATAGCCGTTCGCGTCGCCGATGGTTCCGCCGAGCGCGTCACCGATCTTCCGCGGGTCGTTCGTGTTGTGCTTCCAGTTGTCGCGATAGTCAGCGGGAGAGTTGACCAGACAATGGGCGGCGGTGATCATCACGAGGTTGGATCCCCGACGAGCGAGGATGCCCGATGTGCACCAGAACCCTTGGTTGCCTGCAAGGAAGATCTTGATCTCGCCCTTCCAGGGGTCCAACGACGTGCCGCCGCAGTTGTTCCGACTGGTGCACGAGTCCTCCTGGATCGACCCTGTGACTTGCACGCTGACGCGATCGCCATAGCGGTCTCGCAGGGTAGTTTCGGCACCGGCGACGGGACTGCGCAGGCCCACCACGACCGAGTTTGACTTGACGTCGACCTCGACGGTCGTGATGGGCATGGCCTTCTGCAATTCAGTCAGCTCCGTTCCAATCGTGGCGTAGGTAGCCTCGAGGGCCTGCAGCGTCGCGGGGACAGTCTGCACCTCGTATGGAGCGCCACTCGGCATGAGGGAGCCGATCTGCTGGGCGCTCGCCATGGCATCCTGCGTGACCAGGAATACCGCGACCCCACCCCGTCGCTGGTCGAAATACATGCCGCCGTAGTCAGGCAGCGACATCGCGTAGTCGATGGCCTTCTAAGAGGCCATGGCACGGTCTTGACGCGCGGCGATATCGGCCGCTTCCGCCTTCGTCAACGGAACGCCATACGTGAGGTCGTCGAAGACGGTGTCCGAGATGACTGTCTGCTGCACATACGCCGGGTCCGATCGCAGACCGAACAATTCTCGGAAGCGGGCGGCGTTGGCTGGGTCGTGGGCCAGATCTGCGGCCTGATCAGTCCCCGCCGCAGCGGTAGGACTGCCCGTGAGAGCGCAGAGCGCAACGAGAGCTACTGCGATGACTGTTCGTGATCGCGTCATCACGACCCCCCAAACCCCTGTCAAGCCAGCCGATGGGCTACAGCAATCGTGCGTGCACGACGCCACCGGGCAAGGGCCGTCCGGCACCCGTTGCTCGCGGTTGCCGCCGACACCGGTGACGTGCTGATGGCCCGCCTCCGGGGCGGCAACGCCACCAGTGGCCGGAGCGCCGGCCACTTCCTGCGCGAGGCGATCGGCCGGGTCCGCGCCGCCGGCGCGACTGGCGAGCTCACCGTCCGCGCCGACTCCGGCTTCTATGCCCACGCGGTCGTGGCGGTCTGCCGGGCGATGGGTGCCCGCTTCTCCATCACGATCCGCCAGCACAAGGGCGTCCGCCGCCTGATCGAGGCGATCCCCGACGAGGCCTGGACGCCGATCCCTTACTGGCTCGAGGGCGGCGCCGACGTGGCCGAGACGACGTACGTCCCGTTCAAAGACGAGCAGGACGCCGCCCCTGTCCGGCTGGTCGTGCGCCGGGTGCGGCCCACCCCGGGCAGCCAGCTCGCCGCGTTCGTCCTCTACGACTACCACGCGTTCATCACCGACCGCGTGGGCGAGACCCTCACCCTGGAGGCCGACCACCGCCGCCATGCCGAGATCGAGAATGCGATCCGGGACCTCAAGTACGGGATGGGGCTCAACCACCTGCCGTCGGGCCGGTTCGCGGCCAACGGCGCATGGCTGGCGGTCCAGGTGATCGCCCACAACCTCGCCCGCTGGACGGTGCGGATCGGACTCGGTGCGGGGATCGTGACCGCCAAGACCCTCCGCCGGCGGCTGTTCGCCCTGGCCGGTCGGGTCACCCGCTCGGCTCGGCGGTCGACGCTCCACCTCCCGGAGCACTGGCCGTGGCGGACCGAGTTCCTGGCTGCCCTCACAAGGCTCCGGGCGATCCCGCTGCTCGCCTGACGGGTCGAACCCCGGCCGCCGCGCTGGGGGCTCGCGGGAGCGTGCCCGTGGGCCGGTCCAGAGCGCTGTGATCGACGTCTCAGGACCGCCAGGCGGCCGGCGGCCCGCACCAGGCCCAGCCCGACATCTGCGCACGCCTCGATCAGATCGAAGGAACCCCGCTCGGCGTCGTCATTGGCCGGTCAGCCCGGGGCTTCGGTGGATCCGGGCTAAGCGTGTCACGCATGAGGGCACGCATGGATCGTGAGGGGCACGCATGGATCCTGAGGGCGTGCCTGGCCATGGGGACGGCATGGCACCCATGAGGGCACGCATGGATCGTGAGGGGCACGCATGGATCGTGATGGCATGCCTGGCCGCGGGGACGGCATGGCACGCATGAGGCCGGGCATGGATCGTGAGGCCGGGCATGGATCGTCCTCGTGCACGCGGCGCCGGCCTGCGAGGGTCATTCGCCGTAAGGTTCGTCGGGTGAGCGACGCCGTCGACCATCGGTTGCCTCCCGCGCTCGGCCAGGTGGGGTTCCGCGCTCGGTTCGACTGGGGGCCGGACGGCGTGCAGTGCCTGGCCGGTCGCGACGAGCTCGTGATCGTGGTCGACGTGCTCTCCTTCTCGACCGCCGTGTCGGTGGCGGTCGAGCGCGGGGCGCGGATCGCGCCCTACCGATTCCGGGACGAGACGGCCGCAGCGTATGCACGCTCGATCGGCGCGAGGCTCGCGGGGTCCCGGGCTGACGGGGAACCGAGCCTCTCGCCGGTGTCGCTCCGGGCGCTCGGACCGGGCGATCTGCTCGTCCTTCCGTCGCCCAACGGTGCGACCTGCGCCGCCATGGCCGCCGAGCATGGTGCGGTCGTGGTCGCAGGCTCGCTTCGCAACGCGACGACCGTCGGACGGTTTGGCGTGGAGTCCGGACGGCCGGTCGCCGTGATCGCGGCGGGAGAGCGGTGGCCCGACGGCAGGCTGCGCCCGGCGTTCGAGGACCTGGTGGGCGGCGGAGCCATCCTGGCCGCGTTCGAGCCGGATGACCTGTCGCCCGAGGCACGGGCCGCGGTGGGGGCGTTCCAGGCGGTGCGCACCGATCTCGACGCCGCGCTGCTCGCCTGCGCTTCCGGGCGGGAGCTCGTCGAGCGGGGATTCGCGCTCGACGTCGAGGTTGCGGCCGAGCTCGACGCGACGGGCCTCGTTCCCGTCCTGGAGCACGGCGTGTTCGGGGCAGCGCCGGCCCGATCGTCGCACCGCTGATCGAGGGTCGGGCCGCGCCGGGCCGGGACGCGTCGAGCCGGGACGACGGCGTCAACCGGGGTCTCGGCCGTCCCGCCGGGTACACTTGACCGGTCCCAGCTCGCAAGGTCCCGCCGATGGAACGCCTCCTGCTGCTCGACGGCAACGGGCTCATCTACCGCGGCTACTTCGCGCTCATCGAGCAGCCCCTGACGACCTCCAAGGGCGAGCTCGTGACGGCCGTGTTCGGGTTCACCAACATCGTCCTGCGCGCGATCCAGGACGCCAGGCCCGACCGGCTCGCGGTCGCCTTCGACCTCGGCAAGCCCACCTTCCGGCACGAGCGCTACGCCGAGTACAAGGCCAACCGCCAGCGGATGCCCGACGACATGCGCGACCAGATCCCGAAGGTGCGCGAGGTGGTCAAGGCGCTCGGGATCCCCGTCTACGAGCGGGAGGGCTTCGAGGCCGACGATGTCATCGCCACGCTCACCGGTCAGGCAGAGGCGGCAGACCTCGAGGTGACGATCCTCACCGGCGACCTGGACATGCTCCAGCTGGTCAGCGAGCGAACGAAGCTCATGGTCTCGCTGCGCGGCGGCATCGCCAACACGGTGGCCTACGACCTCGCCCGGATCGACGACCGCTGGGGCCTTCGGCCCGACCAGATGCTCGACTACAAGGCGCTCAAGGGTGACCCGACCGACAACATCCCGGGCATCCCGGGTGTGGGCGAGAAGACCGCGTCGAAGCTGATCGGGGCCTGGGGCACCCTCGACACGTTGTACCAGCACCTCGACGAGGTGATGCCCGAGAAGCTCCGTGGCCCGCTCACCGAACACCGTGAGTCCGTGCTCGAGAGCCGCGAGCTGATGCGGCTTGTGCGCGATGTGGACGTCTCGCTCGACCTGACGCACGGGCGGGTGGGGGAGTACGACCGCGAGACCGTGGTGGGGCTGTTCCGCGAGTACGAGTTCCGGACCCTCATCGACCGGCTGCCGCCGCTGCTCGGCGAGCGACCCGAGGACGCTGTGGCCGCCATGCGCGAGCTGCGCGAGGCGGGCTTTCCCGCAGCGCAGGGTGTCGGCCGCCGGGGCAGCGGGGCCGGTGGTCTGCAGGGACCCGTCGACCCGGGCTCGCTCCAGCTGTCGATGGACTTCGACGTCGTGTCAGGAGGAGGAGGAGGCGGCGGCGGCGCTGGGCGCGGCGCCGGGATCGCGGCGACCGCGCCGGCCGTGGAGGCGCGGGCCGAGGCGATCGCGGCCGCAACCGGCGATGTCGTGGGTGCCCTGGCGGCGGCGATCGTGGATCCTGGCCGGATCGAGATCGCGGACGAGGCACGGGTCGCCACGCTGGCGGACTGGCTCAGAGCGCAGGAGGCCGTGGGAATCGGGCTTGCCGTCGATGATCCACGTCCCCTCGCGGGGACCCCGCTCGCGCTCGCGGTCGCCGGTGGCGATGGACGAGTCGTGGTGGCCGATGGTCCGGACGCGTCACTGGCGCTCCGTCGCCTGGTCGAGCGGCTGCGAACCCCGCTCGTCGGGCACGACGTCAAGCCGCTGCTGACCGTCCGCTTTGCGGAGGACGCGGACGCCGATCCGCTGCCGGTCGCCTTCGACACCCAGATCGCCGCCTACCTCGTCAACGCCGCCCTCCGCGCCCAGAAGATCGCCGACGTCGTCGCGGAGCGGCTGGACCTCGTCCTGCCTCCGGCCGCCGCGGGCCTGCCGGCGACGGCAACGGCCGGGCTCGAGGCGCTGTCCGCGCTTGCCGTCCGGCCCTCGCTCGAGCAGGCCATGCGGGACGAGGGCGTCGAGCGGCTGTTCGAGGAGATCGAGCTGCCGCTGATCCCGATCCTGGCCCGGATGGAGGCCAGCGGGATCGCCCTCGACCGCCGGGCGCTGGCGGATCTCGAGCGTGAGTTCGCCACCGAGATCGCGCGCCTGGAGGGCGAGATCTACGCCGCCGTGGGTCATGAGTTCACGATCGGCTCGCCCAGGCAGCTGGGTGACGTCCTGTTCGTCGAGATCGGGCTGCCCAAGGGCCGCAAGACCAAGACCGGCTACTCGACCGATGCCTCGGTGCTCGAGGATCTGCGAGGCGTCCACCCGGTCATCGAGCCCGTTCTCGACTGGCGGATCTACACCAAGCTCCGCTCGACCTACGTCGAGGCGCTGCCCAACCTGATCGGCCCCGACGGGCGGCTCCACACCTTGTTCCACCAGGCCGTGGCCGCCACCGGCCGGCTGTCGTCCTCGGACCCCAATCTCCAGAACATCCCGATCCGCACCCCGCTGGGGCGCCGGATCCGACACGCGTTCGTGGCCGGCTCGCCCGACACCACGCTGGTGGCCGCCGACTACAGCCAGATCGAGCTCCGGATCCTGGCCCACGTGTCGGGCGATGAGCACCTGGCGGACGCGTTCGCGCGCGAGGCAGACATCCACCGCGAGACGGCCGCCCGCGTGCTGCGCAAGGAGCCGGCCGACGTCACCGCGGACGAGCGCTCGATGGCCAAGATGGTCAACTTCGGGCTCGCCTACGGGATGAGCGACTTCGGCCTTTCGACCCGTGCCGGGATCAGCCGCCAGGACGCGCAGGAGTTCATCAACTCCTATTTCGCGGCGTACGGCGGGATCAGCCGCTACATGCACCACATCCGCGAGACCGCCCGGGAGCAGGGGTACGTGGCGACGCTGCTGGGTCGCAAGCGGCGGATCCCCGAGCTCGAGGCGCGCAACGCGGCCCTTCGCGCCGCCGGCGAGCGGATGGCGATCAACATGCCGATCCAGGGCACCGCCGCGGACATCGTCAAGATCGCGATGATCCGCCTGGACCAGGCGCTTCGCGGCGGCGGCTTCCGCTCCCGGCTGCTGCTGTCGGTCCACGACGAGCTCCTGCTCGAGACGCCGCGGGACGAGGTCGACCGCGTCCTGCCGGTGCTGCGCGAGACGATGGAGGCGGCGCTGCCGCTGAGCGTGCCGCTGACCGTCCAGGCCAAGGTCGGCGACTCGTGGGAGGGGATGACCCCGGTCTCGCGCCGCGACGCCGCGCTCGCGGAGGCGAGCGCGGCGCCCGAGGCCGTCGGGGCCTAGGCGGTCCCCGCGAAGCCCGCGATGCCCAAGGGTCCGCCGCGGCCGGTTCAGCGGGACGATCCGTCCCGACTGCCGCCGCGACTGGCGGGTGAGCTCGAGCCTGCCGGTGGCCTGTGGTGGGCGAGCGACGATGACACCCGCCCGGACGAGGTCGTGACGCACGTCCGCGTGACGGGAGCGAGGGCCCTGCGGCTCGACTTCCGCGATCTGTCGTTGCTCGACGAGCTGCCTGATCTCGAATACCTCCTGCTGCGTTCGGACGGCATCCCGGACGTGACCCCGATCGCCCGGTTGCCTCGGCTGCGGGGCCTGCTCATCGACACCCGCGGGATGCGCGGCTCGCTCGACCCGCTGGCGTTCCCCGAGCTGCGCTGGCTGCGGATCGGGCTGGGCGGCAAGCTGGGGCCCGCGACGGCCGAAGCGATCGAGCGCGGGCACCCCGATCTCGAGTGGCTGGATCTGACCGAGACGCGGGTCCGCACGGTCACCGACCTGTGCTCGCGGTTTCCGAGCCTGCGGGTCCTGCGCA
Source organism: uncultured Chloroflexia bacterium (assembly GCA_963829295.1). Lineage (GTDB taxonomy): Bacteria > Chloroflexota > Limnocylindria > Limnocylindrales > CSP1-4 > CAIXZV01. Next base: position 61,046 of record CAWHHU010000003.1, read on the forward strand.
TCGCCCACGCGGACCACATGCGGCACCTTGGCCGCCTGGTGGAGGTCATGCCGCGGCTCGAGAAGCTTCGCCTCAGCCTGGCGCCGATCGAATCGCTCGATGGTCTGGCCGGTGCCTCCGCCCTGACCACGCTCGACCTGATGGGCGGACGGGTGACGGACCTCGAGCCGCTCCGCGCCGTGCCGACCCTGCGGTACGCGCAGCTGATGCAGCCCCGGCTGGAGTCGATCGAGCCGCTCCGCGGCCACCCGGGGATCCGCATGCTCTCGCTGGTCATGGCGCGCGAGCCGGACCCGGACGTCCTCGGGTCGCTGCCTGGCCTGGTCGGGGTCGTTCACGGGAGGGGCTTCGCGCGGGAGGTGCGGTGGCCGGACCTGATCAGGCTGGGCGCCGGACATCCGCTGCGTGAGGAGTGGTTCGGGGCGATGGACGCCTGACACTGGGACGGGTTCGCGCGGGGTGTCCGGCGACCCGGTTGTTCGCGACCAGTCGCCCGCCGAACAGGGGCTGAACGGTCGCCTGCACGTCGGCGGCGGGCGCTAAGGTAGCCCGCGATGGCTTTGATCCGGCTGGAGTCGCTGACCAAGCGCTACGGAGACGTGACCGCCCTCGAGAACCTGACGCTCGAGCTCGAGCCAGGGATCATCGGGCTGGTTGGCTCCAACGGCGCTGGCAAGAGCACCCTGATCCGGATCCTGCTCGGGCTGCTGCCGCCCACGGCGGGCAGGGCGTTCGTGATGGACCTCGACGTGACCCGGCAGGGGACCGCGGTTCGCGCCCTGGTGGGCTACATGCCCGAGCACGACGCTCTCCCGCCGGATCTGCCCGCAACCGAGCTCGTCACCCACATGGCCGAGCTGTCGGGGTTGCCACGCTCGGCGGCCCGGGAGCGGACGGCGGACGTGCTCCGCCACGTGGGGCTGTACGAGGAGCGCTACCGGCCGATCGGCGGCTACTCCACGGGCATGCGCCAGCGGGTGATGCTCGCCCAGGCGCTGGTCCACGACCCGCGCCTGCTGCTGCTCGACGAGCCGACCAACGGGCTCGACCCCGCGGGGCGCGAGGACATGCTGGCGCTCATCCGCCGGACGGGAACCGAGTTCGGGATCGCGATCGTGCTGGCCTCTCACCTGCTGGGCGAGATCGAGCGGGTGTGCGACTTCCTGGTTGCGATCGAGTCGGGTCGCCTGGTCCGCGCGGCTCCGCTGGCGTCGTTCACCGGGCGTACGGGCGTGCTGCACGTCGAGCTCGACGACGATGCGGCGGTGCTCGGGGCTCGCCTGTCGGAGACGGGCATGGCGCTTCGCGTCGATGGGCGAAGCGTGTTCGTCCAGCTGGGCGATGGCGCCGGCTTCGATACGATCCGCGACACCGTCGCCGATCTCGATGTCGGCCTGGTCCGGATCGAGCAGGAGCGGCGCTCGCTCGAGGACCTGTTCCGGGACGAGGCGGTCCCGGGTGGTGTGCCATGACGACCAGGGGACCGGGCCAGCAGGATCGTGGCGATGGCAGCAGCGGCCAGGTGGTCGCGGCCGGAAGCGCCGGCGGGAGCATCTACGACCTCGGCTACCGCGGCTACCAGGGGGTTCGGCTGGGCCGGCGCCACGCGGTCGCCTCGCTCGTTCGCCAGTCGTTCCGCCAGAGCTGGGGCCTGGGCCGGCCGGGGCGGGCCAAGATCGTCCCATTCGGCCTGGCAGCGATCGCGACCGTCCCCGCCGTGGTCGCCCTGGGCGTCGCGGCGCTGGCCCAGCAGCTCGGGGCGGCCGAGATGGCGGACGCGGCCTCGCCCATCCGCTACGAGACGTACTACTCCGTGGTCGGGCAGGTCGTGTTCCTGTTCGCCGCCGCGCAGGCCCCGGAGCTGCTGGTCCGCGACCAGCGGCACCGCGTGCTGGCACTGTTCTTCAGCCGGGCCATCCGCCGCGAGGACTACGCGATCGCGAAGCTGCTGTCGCTGGGCTGCGCGATGCTCCTGCTGGTCGTGGTCCCACAGCTGCTGATCTTCGTGGGGCGGATCCTGCTGGCCTCGGACATCCCGAGCGCGATCACGGACGAGGTCCCCAGGCTGCCGCCGATCCTCGCCCAGGCCGTCCTCACCGCATGGCTGCTGGCGGCGGTCGCGCTGTCGCTGGCGGCCTTCACGCCGCGTCGTGCGTACGCGACGGCGGCGATCTTCGCGGCGGTGCTGGTGCCGCTGGTCGCGGTCGGAGCGATCGGCGAGCTGAGCGGATCCGATCTCGCGGGCGTGGTCTCGCTGATCAGCCCGGCGGACATCCTCGAGGGCGCCAATGCGTTCGTCTACGGTCATGCGCATGCGGGCCCGAGTGGCGCCGGCATGGCCAGCTGGCTCTACGTCGTCGCAGCGATCGCGATGGCCATCGTGGCGACCCTGGTGCTCGTGCTCCGGTACCGGAGGATCGAGCCGTGACGGGCGTCCCGGAGCGCCCGGTGCGTCCGGCGACGCCGCAGCAGCCCGCGGTGCCCGCGCCACCGGTCGCGCCGGCGCTGCCGTTGCAGCCGCCCCCGCCTCCGCCCGACCCCGGCCGCTCACCGATCGTCCTGCACCGGGCGTCGCGGTGGTTCGGCAACGTGGTGGCCTGCAACGACGTCTCGTTCGAGGTCGGACCCGGGATCACCGGTCTGCTGGGACCCAACGGGGCCGGCAAGAGCACGATCCTGGGCATGATCGCCGGGCTGCTGCCGCCGTCGGCCGGGATCGTGGCCCTGCTCGGTGAGCCGGCATGGCAGCATGCCGACGTCTACCGTCAGGTGGGCCTCGTCCCCGAGCGCGAGTCGGTCCCCGGCTGGCTCACCGGTCGCGCCTTCGTGGGCTATGCGGCGCGGCTCCAGGGCCTGGCCGATCCCGATGCGGCCGCCGCCGGGGCGATCGCCACGGTCGACCTGGCCGACGCCGCCGATCGAAGGACCTCGACCTACTCGAAGGGCATGAAGCAGCGCATCCTGCTCGCGGCGGCCCTGGTCCACGATCCGCCCGTGCTGCTGCTCGACGAGCCGTTCAACGGCCTCGACCCTCGCCAGCGGCTGCACATGATGTCGCTCCTCCGGCAGCTCGCCGCCACCGGCCGGACGATCCTGTTCAGCTCCCACATCCTGGAGGAGGTCGAGCGGCTCGCGGGCCGGGTGCTGGTGATCCATGCGGGCCGGCTCGCCGCGTCGGGTGACTTCCGCGCCATCCGTCGCCTGATGACCGATCGCCCGCACACCTACACCATCCACTCGTCGGACGACCGGGTCCTCGCCGCCGCGCTCATCGCCGGCGACGCGGTCATGGGAGCGGCGCTCGAGGACGGCCGGCTCGAGGTCCGAACCGCGGACCTCACCGGGTTCGGTCGCCGCCTGCCCAGGCTCGCGCGCGACGCCGGCGTCTCGCTGTTCGAGGTGCGGCCCACTGACGAGTCGCTCGAGAGCGTGTTCGCATACCTGGTGCAGCGATGATCCCCACCATCGCCGGCGTCACCGTTCGCTCGCTGCTCGCCCGGCGGCGAGCCCTGCTGATGGTGCTGCTGGCCGGGGTGCCGGTCCTGGTCGGCCTCCTGGCCCGGATGCGCGGTCAGCCGGGCGACGCCGTGGAGCGGACGGCCGGCGCGCTCGAGCCGCTGATCGTCGCGACCCTGCTGCCGTTGCTCGCCCTGGTGTTCGGCACGGCGGCGCTCGGCGCGGAGCTCGAGGACGGGAGCGCGATCCATCTGCTGACCAAGCCGATCGCACGCTGGCGGATCGTGGCCGCGAAGATCCTGGCCGCGGCGCCGCTGGTGGGCGGCCTGGCGGGTGGCGCCACCCTGCTCACCGGCCTGCTGATCGGTGGCGAGCGTGGCGGTGCCGGGATCACGCTCGCGTTCACCGCGGGCGTGCTCGTCGGCAGCATCCTGTACGTGACCATCTTCGTCGCCCTCAGCGTCCTGACCAGCCGGGCCCTGATCATCGGCCTGATCTACGTGGCGATCTGGGAGGGCATGCTCGCCGGCCTGTTCGAGGGCACCCGCGTGCTGTCCGTCCGGCAGTACGTGATCTCGATCGTGGGCGCGCTGGATCCGTCGGGCGTCGTGAGCTCGTCGGCCACGCTGGCCGCGACCACGGCCGTGCTGGGTGCCGTGGTGGTGTTCGCCGTCGCGTTCCTGGTCGGGGTCCGTGCGCTGGAGCGGCACCAGCTCTCGGCCGGCGACTGAAGGCCCGGGCCCGGGCACGCCCATAGCGAGGCCAACCGGGACGTTGCGACCGGCACCGCCGGCCCACCTGGCCTATCGTCTCCAGCGATGCCCGAGCTTCCCGAGGTCGAGACCGTCGCCAGCGACCTCCGGCGCCACCTGCTGCCCGAGGGCGGCGGACCCGGTCCGGTGGTGGTCGGTGCGCGCGTCGGATGGACCCGAACGCTGCGGGACGAGGATCCGGCACGGTTCGCGGCGGGCGTGCGCGGCCGGCGGATCGAGCGGATAGGCCGGCGCGGCAAGCAGCTGGTGATCGACCTCCACGGGGGTGCGTTCGTCACCATCCACCTCAAGATGACCGGCCAGCTGTTCGTCGTGTCCGCGACCACGCCCGTCGACCCGTACGAGCGCCTTGCCATCACCCTCGACGACGGGCGTGAGCTGCGGTTCCGCGACATCCGCAAGTTCGGCCGGGTGGGGCTGTACGAGGCGGATGAGGACCCGTTCGTGGGGATCGGCCCCGAGCCGCTCGATCCCCGGTTCACGCTGCGCGCCTTCCGCGCCCGGATCCGTGGCCGGCGTGCCCGGCTCAAGCCGCTGCTGGTGGACCAGGGGTTCGTGGCCGGGGTCGGCAACATCTACGCCGACGAGGCACTGTGGCGCGCGAAGCTTCATCCGCTGCGGTCAGCCGCATCGCTGCGGCCCGCCGACGAGCGACGCCTGTACCGGAGCCTGGTCGGGGTCCTGGCCGAGGCCGTCGAGCGGCGGGGCAGCTCGATCGACGACTACACCGCGCCCGACGGTGATGGCGCGATGCAGGAGCGTCTCGACGTCTACCAGCGCACGGGCCAGCCGTGTCCCCGCTGCGGCCGGCAAATCCGCCGGATCGTGATCGGCATCCGCGCCACGCACTTCTGCTCGTTCTGCCAGCGGCTGCCGGCGGTGGAGCGGAGGGCGGCCGCGACGCTGCTTGCGACGATGACGCCTCGCCCGGGACGTGCGTCCGGCGCGCGCCGTGGCCGGCGCTGGACGGAGCTCGCCGGCGAGGGAGCCCTGGGGCGAACCGCGAGCGAGGCAGCCGGGGCCCTCGCGCGCGAGCGTGCCGGGCGCACCGCGGCAGCCGCCGCCTCCCGACGGGCCGCCGCCCGCGCGGGTGTGCCAGCCCGAGCGGTTGCGCCCGATGGATCGGATGTGCCCGATCGAGCGGGTGTGCGCGATCGAGCCACCACCAGGCCCGGTGTCACCGGGACCAGGGCGACCGGGGCAGGCACGACCGGGGCCGACAGGTGAGCCTGGTCCGCCTCGAAGGCGTCGCCCGCGAGATCGGCACCCTGGTCATCCTCGACCAGGTCACCGCGGCCATCGCGACCGCCGAGCGGGTCGGCCTGGTGGGTCCCAACGGGGCCGGCAAGACCACCCTGCTTCGGATCGTCGCCGGCCAGGACGAGCCCGATCGTGGCACCAGCACGCGCAGGCGTGGCCTCACCCTCGGGCTGCTCAGCCAGGAGGCCCACCTCGACGACGCGTTCATGGCCGCGCCCGACCTCCGCTCCGCCGTTCGTCACGGCGCGGCCCACCTCGAGCGCATGGGCGCCGAGCTCGCCCGCCTCGAGCACGGGGGCCATGCGGCGGGATCCGACTACGCCGACCTCCAGCACCGGTTCGAGATCCTCGGCGGCTACACCCTCGACCAGCGGGTCGACGCGGCGCTGTCGGGTCTCGGCTTCGAGCGGAGCGAATGGGGGCGGCCACCCACGGCGATCTCGGGCGGCCAGCAGACGCGGGCCGCGCTGGCGCGCCTGGTCATCGCCGATCCCGACCTGCTGCTGCTCGATGAGCCAACCAACCATCTTGACCTGGGCGCCATCGAATGGCTCGAAGAGCACCTCCGACGCCGAGCCGGTGCGCTGCTCGTCGCCTCGCACGACCGGGCGTTCCTGGACGCGACCGTGAGCCGGGTCTGGGAGCTGCGCGATCGTCGGCTGACGGTGTTCCGTGGCGACTACAGCGCGTACCACCGCCAGCGCCAGGAGCGCGATGTGCGGATGGCGCGCGAGGTGGACAGCCACGCCCAGGCCGTCGAGCGCGAGGTGGAGCTCATCCAGCGCTACCGGAGCCAGCGCAAGCACATCAAGATGCACGAGCACGAGGCCCGCCTGGAGCGACTGCGGGCCGAGCAGCTCGATCAGCATCGGTCGGGCCGCACGCTCTCGATGCCCGGTCACGCCCTGCCCGGCGGACCGGTGCGCTCCGGCGAGCTCGTGATCCGGCTCGAGGACCTGGTGGTCGGCTACCTGCCGGGGCGCGGCGCGATCGCGCCCGACGGGTCACCCGCGCCCGATCCGGTGACGGTGGCGACGGCGCCGTTCCTGGCTGCGCGCCGGGGTGAGCGGATCGGCATCGTCGGTCCCAACGGCGCGGGCAAGACGACGCTGCTGCGCACCATCGCGGGCGACCTGCCGGCGCTCGACGGCGCGCTCGCGTTCGGCCACAACGTCCAGCCCGGCTACCTCGCCCAGCTGCGCGATGCGGCCATCCCCGGCGCCACGGTGCTGGACGCGATCCTGGGGGCGATCCCGGTCCCGCCGGGCGAGGCGCGCGGCTATCTCGCCCGGTTCCTGTTCCGCGGCGACGACGTGTTCAAGGAGGTCCGCTCGCTCTCGGGCGGCGAGCGGTCGCGGCTCGAGCTCGCGCTGCTCGGCATCCTGCCGTCCAACCTGCTCCTGCTCGACGAGCCCACCAACCACCTCGACATCGCGGCGCGTGAGGCCATCGAGGCCTTCCTGGCGGAGGTCCCGGCGACCCTGCTCGTGGTGTCGCACGACCGGCGGCTGCTGGACACGATCTGCGAGCGGCTGTGGGTGGTGGACGATGCGCTCGCGGTCCCGTTCGACGGCGGCTACCAGGCCTGGCGGGCGGCCATGGCCGACGGCTGGACGGTCGAGGCGGAGGCGGCCCGGCGAGTCAACCGCGGACGAGCGCCCGGTGCCGGACGCACGCCAGCATCGCGGCGGACCGGCCAGCCTGTCGCCACGGGCAGCCCGGGGACCCCCGCGCGCGACGCGCGGCCGGTCGAAGGACCCGAGCCGCGGGCAGCGAGGGCGAGGCGCGCCACGGCGACCGCCACCAGGGCCCGGCCCAGGCTGTCCAAGGATGCGTACCGCCGTCGTCGCGAGGCGCTCGACGCGGAGCTCTCCCGGCTGGGCCTCCGCCGAACGCAGCTCGAGCTCGCGGTGGCGACGCCGTCGGTCGCCGGCAACTTCGTGGAGATGCGCCGGGTCACCAGCGAGCTCGCCGATGTCGAGCGGGCGTTGGCCGAGGCGGAGGACGCGTGGCTGGAGCTGGAGGAGCGAGCACCGTGACGATGGCAGGCTCGGTCGGTGCGTCGGGCACCGTCAGGATCGGCATCACCGGCCCCATCGGCTGCGGCAAGTCGCAGATCATTCGATGGCTGGCCGAGCTGGGCGTCGCGGTGATCGACGCCGACCGGGAGGCGCAGGCGGTCACCAGGCCCGGGCACCCGGTCCACGATGCCGTGCTGACCCGGTTCGGCGCCGGGGTCAGGACGCCCGAGGGCACGCTCGATCGGGCAGCGCTCGCCCGGCTCGTGTTCGCGGACCCGGATGCCCTGGCGGCGCTCGAGGGGATCGTCCATCCGGCTGTCAGGCCCAGGATCATGGCCGCCCTGCGGCGGGCCGAGGAAGCCGGCGCCGCCGCCGTGGCGGTCGAGGCGATCAAGCTCGTCGAGGGCGGGCTCGCGAGCCTGTGCGACGAGGTCTGGCTGGTCGTGTGCGATGCCGCGGTCCAGCGCGAGCGGCTGTTGGGTCGGGGAGTGCCCGAGGCCGACGCCGCGCTCCGGATGGCGGCCCAGGCGGGGCTGGCCGAGCGGCTCGCTCCCGCGGCCACGCTCGTGCTCGACACGAGCGGACCGCCGGCCACGACCCGGTCGCTGGTCGTCGCGGCCCTTGGTGAGGCGATCGTCGGCCGCCGCGGACGTCACGGGCATCACTGATCCGGCGCGACCGAAGGGACGGACAGACGTCGCCCGGTCGGGCAGAGCCCGGCCGGGCGACGGGGAGGCGCGTCGGGTCAGCGACGCGCGATGGAGGGAGCCGCGAGCGGCGGCCTCCCGGGGTCAGCCGCCCGATCGGCGCTCCGCCCTGACGGGGGCGTCACCGATCCGGCGGTGCGGACCATCCTCGATGGGTTGAACGGTCCGCTGAAGATGCCGCGGACGAGGTCGATGGGCGAGCGGCGCCAGGAGCCCTCGGGCCGCCCGCTCCACGCCGCCACCATCGCTACGGAGCCGTGCTGGCCGCAGGGGACCCGGATGGGACCGGCGACCCGGATGGAGCCGGCGAGGGCGGTGGCGTGATCTGCGGGATCGGTGGCGGGGTCGGCAGCGGGCCGCCGCCGGCCGGGTAGTTCTCCGGGATCGGCAGGCCGTAGCGCTCGATGATCCGGTTGGTGGTGGTGCCCAGGCCGGACACGTCGAGGATCCGGGTGTCGGCGTCGGGACGCAGGAGCATGCTGAACTGGGCGTTGCCCGCGGCCTGGAGATGGATGATCTCCTCGGCCACCGGGAGCGTCGCCTTGACGATGTAGAACGAACCCTGGCGGGCCAGGATCTCCATGTCCTGGTAGGTGATCTTGGTCGACCGGTCGGTGTAGTAGTTGCCGGCATCGAGCACCGTCTGGGGCACGTTGACGGTGGCGGTGACGAGCACGTCGACCAGCATCCCCGGGCCAAGCATGCCGCCCACCGCCCGGTCATCGGTCACACTGATCGAGACCGCGCGCCACGCGTCAGACTCGGGGGCGACCGTCTCGCCCGGCTTGAGGATCGAGAACTGGCCACCGGCCGTGGTCGAGGCCAGCAGGTTGGTGGTGACCAGCTGGCCAGCCTCGACATCCACGGCCAGGACCCTGCCGATGACCTCGGCCGGGTCGGTCACGGTGCCGGCCGCATTGGTGCCGTCGAGCGGGATGTCCGTCCGGAGCGCGACATCATCGGCCTCGACCGGCTTGCGCGCCGGGATGGCGCGCACGGCCACGACCGCGGACGTCATCTTGAGGCCGGACTGCCCGGCCTCCTGCTGAGCGTTGTTGATCAGGTAGAACGCCGCGGCGCCCGCCGCCACCGCCAGGATGACGCCCAGCAGGACGATCCATCGTCCACGCTTGGACGGGTCCCGGTATTCCATCTCCATCGCATTCGCCTCCCGGGGAAGCGGGTCGGCGTCCGTGCGCCGCCCGGAGGGGTTGTGCCGCGCCAGATCCGGCTAGTTCCAGGGCGCCAGCCGTGCCACCTGACCGCGGCGCAGCCGGGAGTCCGACGGGTCGGCGATCACGGGGGTGATCGCGTACGCCGTGACGCTGTTGGAGCTGATGCCAACCACGCGCATGACCGCGAAGCCGACGATGTCGACGTATTCCTGGTTGCCGCCCGCGGATGCCGTGGCGATGCTCACGTTGATCTGCATCACGTGGGTCACGGGCTCGTCGGCGGAGTTGGTGCCGGTCGCCCGGATCACGAACGTGTACAGCCCGGATGCCATCGTGCCGGTGTTGATGGACAGGGTCGAGGTGGCGCCTCCGGTGGCATTGGACGGGGTCACGTTCGCGGGCGAGAAGGTGACCGGACCCATCGCGGCCGGGAGCGAGTCGCCGGGCAGGGCCTCGAGCGACAGTGCGACCGTCGACCCGAATGCGCCCCCCGTGCTCTTGAGGCTGAGGTCGAACGTGACGGTGTCGCCGGTGGCGGCGGCGGTCTCCGCACTCGAATCCGCATCGAGCGTGAAGTCCCTGGTCACGTTGCCGATGTTGATCGGGAACGGCTGGTACTTGGTGGTCAGGTACGGGCTGCCGGCCTGACCCTTGATCCACATCGTGTAGATCCCGTCCGCGGCCCCGGACGTCTGGGCGTTGCCGATGTCCACCGCCGTGCCCTTGCCCAGCGATGGGGTCACCGGGTTGGGCGTGTAGCTGAGCGGTGCTGACGGGTTGAGCATCGTGCCCAGCACCAGCGGGTTGTTCGGGTCATTGGTGTCGACGACGGTCGACAGCGTCAGCTGACAGCAGAAGGCCTGGTTCCGGCCGACCCGGATCGAGCCCATGTTGGTGGTCGTCCCGCTGGCCGCGACCGACCTCGTCCCGGGGTTGGACATCGAGAAGTCCGGGATCTCCATCGTGAGTCCCGGGTAGACCGCGACCAGGATCTCGTCGCCGGGGGCAAAGCGCTTGTCGAACGCCTTCACGGCGATGCCCGCCGAGTTGCCGCTCATTGCGGCCACCTGGTCGTTGGGGTCGGGCGGGCTGACCGCGGCCGGAAACATGGGTCCCGGGTAGCCTCCGTCGAGGATCCAGTGTGCCTGCATGTCCTTGAGGGTCTGCGAGTTCGTGGACGGGGTCACGTCGTCGTAGTAGAGCTGCGACGAGGACGTCTCGAAGTTGCGGATGTCGAGGGCGACGAAGCCGCGGAAGTCCGCGCCGTTGTCGGGATCGGCGCCCTGACCCAGGATCTCCACGATCGGGCCGTGGTTCGACCGATCGTCATCGGGCGTGGTGGCGTCGAACGCCAGCCCGGCACTCGGATCCAGCCGCGTGGAGCTGTCGGTGTCGGTGCCCAGGCAGGCGGTGCTGGCGGTCGCGAAGAAGTCCATGAACTCGCTGAAGTTGTCGGCACACGGAGTCACGCCGCTGTTGGTGCCGGGAGCCCTGACGTACTCGCGGACCGCGATCGGCAGCAGGTCGCCGTCGAACTTCACCCGCGCCTGCGCGATGATCGTGTTGGTGTTGAGCCCGACCGCCCGGCCGAAGGTGTAGGGAATCGTGTTCCGGATGGCCACCCGGATCGAGCCCCCGGAAAACAGGATCCCGTCGATCAGGTAGACGGGGTCGGCGGCATGGCCCGACGCGTAGATCTCGTTCCCGTCGCCGGGCGGCAGCGAGGGGACGATCCCGTTGGGCGGGATGCTGAAGTTGCGACTCAGGACGGTCATCGCCTCCGTCCGGGCCTCGGTCTCGGTGCCGCCATGCACCAGGGTCTCGCCGGCGGCCAGCGCGGCCGCGTCGGCGGCGTTCTGAAGGAAGCGACGCTCGGTGTAGAAGCGCCCGATGTCGAACGCGAGACCTGCCGCCGCCATCAGGGCGACCAGGGCCAGCACGAAGATGACCAGCACCTGGCCGGTGTCACGGCGCCCGACGCGATGGCGATCCATCGACGTCAGTTGATGACCATGGTGACCTCGCCCGCCAACTGCAGGCGGCCGCCCGAGTCATGAGGCAGCAGGTCGCTGACAAGCGGGATCACGAGGTCCTGGTGATAGGTGGCCTTGACGGTCACCCGATAGCCCTGGCGCGGGTCGTTGGCCGTGACCGTGCCCGGCAGCTCGTAGGTGATCGTGATGTCGCCGTTGGTGTAGGTGGTGGTCGTGCCGCTGGTCGAGCTGGTCCAGGTGCCGCCGTTGGTGAAGTTGGGGTCGGTCGTTGCCAGGCCGTTGAGGGACGCAAGCAGCTGCGTCTCGATCTCGTTGTTGCGCAGCGCGTCGTTGGCGCCCTGGGTGATCGTGCGGTCGTAGACGTAGATCGTCCCGATCCGGGCCGCCTCACGCGCGGCCGTCGACACGGTGACGTAGGCGTTGAACACGAACCCGAACTGGATGACCCCCAGGAGCAGGAACAGCAACGGCGCCAGGATCATCGAGAACTCGACCAGCGCCTGACCGTCGCCACCGCGCCGGCAAGACCGGATGCCACGCGGCAGCGCGGGATCCCGCCTGTGCCCGGGAGGGGTGGCGGGCCGACGGCGAGGACTGGAATCGGTGACGGGCATCAGGGCGTGGCTCGCTCCGTGGCGAGGGGCTGTCACGAGCAGTCTTCGCGTGCCGGATCGGACCGGGAATGGGTCGTTGGTCCCTGCAACGCCACTCGTTAGGTGGGGTGCGCGCACCACGAACATGCGTTCGAAATCGATCGGCAGGATTCTGGTAGCATCGGGCCGTGCCCGACTTTCGCCTTGTCGCCCCGTTCGAGCCCACGGGCGATCAGCCGCAGGCCATCGACCGCCTCACCGCCGCGCTCGCAAGGGGCGTCCGCAGCCAGACCCTGCTGGGCGTGACCGGCTCCGGCAAGACCTACACGATGGCGCAGACCATCGTCCGGCACCAGAAGCCCACCCTGGTCCTCGCCCACAACAAGACGCTCGCGGCCCAGCTGTACGCGGAGTTCCGGGAGTTCTTCCCGGACAACGCGGTCGAGTACTTCGTCAGCTACTTCGACTACTACCAGCCCGAGGCGTACCTGCCGCGCTCGGACACCTACATCGAGAAGGACAGCAGCCGCAACGAGGAGATCGACCGGCTGCGGCATGCCGCGACGCACGCGCTGTTCGAGCGCCGGGACGTGATCATCGTGGCCTCGGTGTCGTGCATCTACGGTCTGGGTGCCCCGGTCGACTACGGCGCCACCGTGCTCCGGCTCCGGGTCGGTGGCCAGTACCGCCGGGACAGCGTGCTGCGCCACCTGGTGGACCTCCAGTACCAGCGCAACGACACGGCTCTGACCCGCGCCCGGTTCCGGGTGCGCGGCGACACGCTCGAGATCGGTCCGGCCAGCTCCGAGGAGATCGTCCGGGTCGAGTTCTTCGGCGACGAGGTGGAGCGGATCACCGAGCTCGACCCGCTCACGGGCGAGCTGCTCGCCGAGCGCAAGGAGCTCAACGTCTTCCCGGCCAGCCACTTCGTGACGCCGCGCGACAAGCTGCTGCTGGCGGTCGCAACGATCGAGGCCGAGATGGAGGAGCGGGTCGGGCAGCTCGAGGCTGAGGGCCGGGCGCTCGAGGCCGCCCGCCTGCGCCAACGAACGACATTCGATCTGGAGATGCTGCGTGAGCTGGGCTACTGCACCGGCGTCGAGAACTACTCTCGCCATCTCTCGCAGCGCGATCCCGGGTCCCGACCGTGGACGCTGCTCGACTACTTCCCGCCCGACTGGCTGCTGATCGTTGACGAGTCGCACATGACCATTCCCCAGGTGGTGGGCATGTACAAGAACGACCGGACGCGCAAGGAGATCCTGGTCGACTTCGGGTTCCGGCTGCCGTCGGCGCTCGACAACCGCCCGCTCACGTTCGAGGAGTTCGAGGCGCACCTCAACCAGGCGATCTACGTCTCGGCCACGCCCGGGCCGTACGAGCTTGAGCGCAGCGAGCAGGTCGTGGAGCAGCTGGTGCGGCCCACCGGGATCGTCGATCCGCCGATCGTCGTCCGGCCCACCGACGGCCAGATCGACGACCTGCTCGAGGAGATCCGGGGCCGGGTGGATCGCGGCGAGCGGGCACTGGTCACCACGCTCACCAAGAAGATGGCCGAGGACCTGGCCGACTACCTCAAGGAGCTGGGGATCAAGGTCCAGTACCTCCACAGCGAGGTCGACACGCTCGAGCGGGTCGCGATCCTCCGCGACCTGCGGCTCGGCGTCTATGACGTGCTGGTGGGCATCAACCTCCTGCGCGAGGGACTCGACCTGCCGGAGGTGACCCTGGTCGCGATCCTCGACGCCGACAAGGAGGGGTTCCTGCGCAGCGCCTGGTCGCTGATCCAGATGATCGGGCGCTCCGCCCGCAACACGGGCGGCGAGGTGGTGATGTACGCGGACCGGATCACGGAGTCGATGAAGGTCGCGATCGAGGAGACGGACCGCAGGCGCGCGGTCCAGGAGCGCTACAACGCGGACCACGGGATCGAGCCCCGGACGATCATCAAGGGCATCCACGACATCAACGATCGGCTTCGCGTCGTGGCCGAGGGCACGGCGATGTACTCGTCCGAGCGCCGGACACGGGAGCTGGAGGCGGCCGACAAGGCCGAGGTCGAGCGGATCGTGGCCCGGATGGAGGCCGAGATGAAGTCCGCGGCCAAGCAGCTCGAGTTCGAGCGGGCGGCTGCCCTGCGCGACGAGATCCAGCAGATCCGGCTGCGGGTGCTCGAGCAGGACGCCTCGGTGGTGGTCGCGCGGGCGGCCGAGCGAGCCGCCCGCGAAGCGGTGATGCCGGCGAAGGAGCGAGCTGCGGCACACCGGGGCGGCGGGGCGACCGACGCCGCCGGGTTCGAGGTCACCGAGGTGCGGGTCCTGCCGTCAGGGGAGGAGCCCGACGGTGGCGGGGCCGGGGAGGCGAGCGGCTCCGAGGACGAGGGCTCGGGCGTCGCCGCCGAGCTGTTCCCGGGCATTCGCGATGAGCACGAGGACGAGGACGGTGGCTGGCAGGCCCGCTGGCTCGAGCGACCCACCTGGGACCGCACCGTCACGCCCAACATCCGCCGCCGCACCGGACAGCGACCCAACCGACGCCGCCGGGGCTGCTGATGGCGCCCGCTGCCGGCCCGGGTCCGGCCGGCTTCGCCCCCGCTCCGGTCCCCGCGGGATCCGGCCCGGCGCCCGCGTTTCCGCACCTCCGGGTGTGGCTGGAGCCGGGCTACGAGACGTCCCGGGTGGGTGGCTGGGTGCTCGACGTGCCGGGGGTGTTCGGCTCGGGTCGGACGACCGGGGCGGCACTGACCGCGGCGCTCACGGCCTCGGCCCGGGTGCGGGAGTGGCTCGCGGCGCGAGGCGAGACGTTCGTCCTGCCGCCGATGGGTCGCCAGGATGTCGTGGCCGAGGTGCCGGCCCGGCACGAGCCCGACGGCTACGAGGTGAATGCGACGTTCGAGCCGGATCGCCGTCCCGTGGCGGCCGCGGAGCTCGAGCAGGCCCTGCGCTGGATGGCCTGGGCAAGGGAGGACCTGCACGCGACGGCCGGCCGGATCGCTGCCCACGAGACGGCAGATGGACCGTTGCCCACCGACGCGACGGCGGGCGAGCGGACCGTGGATGCGGTGCTTCGCCAC
This sequence comes from uncultured Chloroflexia bacterium, assembly GCA_963829295.1. Classification (GTDB taxonomy): domain Bacteria; phylum Chloroflexota; class Limnocylindria; order Limnocylindrales; family CSP1-4; genus CAIXZV01. The sequence goes on from CAWHHU010000003.1 coordinate 76,098, forward strand.
CTCGCCGGAGCGGAGGTGTGGCTGGTCGGGCGGCTCGACTCCAGGGCCCGCTACGAGGGACCGCTCCGGGATGCTCCGCTCGAGGCGGCGCTGGCGGCCACCCGCGCCTGGACGATCGGGCAGCTCGGGGCGAGGCGGGCGACCGACGATGGGCACGAGCTGGCGGACCGGCACGGCGAGACCTGGACGCTGGCCAAGGTCGTGCGGCGGCTGCTGTACCACGGCTTCGACCACCTGTGGGAGCTCGACCGGCGGCTCGCCCGCGCCGACGGGACGCCCGAGCGGGTGGAGGTGACCCTCGACCGGCGGGCCTCGACGGACGACGCGATCGCGCTGCTGCGGTCGGTCGGGTGGGATGTCCGGGCGGCCGATCCGACTGGCGTCGCCACTGCCATCCGGGAGTCCTCGGACATGGCCGCAGCGTGGGACGGCGACCGGCTGGTCGGGATGGCCCGATCACTGTCGGACGGCGCCCTCAATGCGATGATCGTGATGGTCATCGTCCACCCCGGGTGGCAGGGGCTGGGCATCGGCGAGCGCCTGATGCAAGCGCTCATGGATGGCCACGAGAGCATGCGGTTCACGCTCCTGGCCGCGCCCGGGATGGACGCCTGGTACGCAAAGCTCGGGTTCGAGCCCGAGCCGCGCGCGATGGCTCGTCCGCGATTGCGTCACCGGACGTAGGATCGCCCCGTGCAGATCAGATCACCCAGGCCCGTCGTCCGATTCGCCAGGTCTCATGTCCGGCCCACGCTCGTCCTCGCGCTCGCGCTGGCGGTGCTCGGGAGTCTCGCGGGCTGCGGCTCGGCCGCACCGGCGTCCGGCCCGGCGGGCGTGGTCCAGCAGGCCATGGACAGGCTGGAAGCCAAGGATCTTGATGGGCTGCGGACGCTGGCCTGCGCCGGCCAGGAGGACCAGATCGCCAATCTGCTCCAGCTCCCCGCTGGAGCCGGGATCGGCAGCGGCGCCAGCCTGCTCCCGGGTCTCGACACGCAGGCGCTGCTCGGTGCGGTGCAGGTCGATGTCAGCGGCGTCAAGGTCGGCGACGCGACGATCGACGGGGCCACCGCGCAGGTCCCGGTCAGCGGATCGGTCAAGGTCACCTTCGATGCCGACACCCTGCGACCAATCGTGCGGCAGATGTTCGACCAGCAGGGGGTGTCGATGTCGGACGAGCAGCTGAACGCAATGCTCAGCTCGCTGCAGTCCTATGGCCAGGACCTCCCGCTGGACCAGTCCGTGCGCCTCGTCCAGGAGAGCGGCGACTGGAAGATCTGCCAGGAGAGCATCCAGACGCCGGCAGCGTCCTGAGATACAGAACACCTGTTCGTTTTCGCCGAGATCGGCTAGACTGCGATCGTGCCCCAGGATCGGATCATCGTGCGCGGTGCGCGCGAACACAACCTCAAGAACGTCGATGTCGCGTTCCCTCGCGACCGTCTGGTCGTCATCACCGGGCTCTCGGGCAGCGGCAAGAGCAGTCTCGCGTTCGACACCATCTACGCCGAGGGTCAGCGGCGCTACGTCGAGAGCCTGTCCGCCTATGCCCGGCAGTTCCTGGGCCAGATGGACAAGCCCGACGTGGACCAGATCGACGGCTTGTCGCCGGCGATCTCGATCGACCAGAAGGGGGCCTCGAAGAACCCCCGGTCGACGGTCGGGACGGTCACCGAGATCTACGACTACCTGCGGTTGCTGTTCGCCCGGATCGGCCACCCGCACTGCCCGGCGTGTGGGCGCGAGATCGAGCGCCAGGCGGTCAGCCAGATCGTGGACCAGGTGCTGGCCATGCCCGAGGGCACCCGGCTGCTCGTGCTCGGCCCGCTCGTCAAGGACCGCAAGACCGAGGGCGATCGGGTGTTCGAGGGCGCCCGGAAGCAGGGGTTCGTGCGGGTCCGGGTCGACGGCACGCAGTACGACCTGACCGAGACGCCCAGGCTCGACAAGTACAAGCGCCACACGATCGAGGTGATCGTGGACCGGTTCGTGGTCCGGCGGGCGGAGGCACCCGAGGACTGGGCACGCGACGAGGCCGGGCGGCCGATCGATCCCGGCACCGGCCAGGCCGTCCCGGACCCCGACGCCGCCCGGCTGGCCGACTCGATCGAGACCGCCCTCCGGCTGGGCGAGGGCGTCATGGTCGTGGCGCCGGCGCCCCGCGAGGATGAGCCGCCCGCCTTCGAGGAGCGCCGGTTCAGCGAGCGCTACAGCTGCCCCTATGACGGCACCACGATCGATGAGCTCGAGCCCCGCTCGTTCTCGTTCAACTCGCCGCATGGTGCCTGCCCCACCTGCACCGGGCTGGGCACCCAGCTCGTGATCGACCCCGGTCTCGTGATCCCGGATCGGAGCCGGACCATCCGCTCGGGGGCGCTCGCGCCCTGGAACAAGATGCCCACCGAGATCTCGTGGCGGATGAAGATCACCGAGGCGGTGTTCGCCTCGCACGGCTGGAGCATCGACACGCCGATCGAGGACCTGCCGCCCGAGGCGGTCGAGTACCTGCTCCATGCGCCCAAGGACGAGAAGGTGGTCGTCCGCTACCGCCACGAGCGCGGTGAGAACAGCTACGTGGCGACGTTCGAGGGCGTGGTGACCAACCTCGGGCGCCGGTTCCGCGAGACGGACTCGGAGTACATCCGGACCGAGCTCGAAAAGTTCATGGTCCAGAAGCCGTGCCCCACCTGCGGCGGCCGCCGGCTGCGGCCCGAGGCGCTCGGGGTGACGGTCGACGGCAGGAGCATCTGGGATGTGTCCACGATGTCCGTCACCGATGCGCTGGACTGGGCGGCGGGGCTCGGGTCGCGCGTGACCGAGCGCGAGCGGACGATCGGCCGCCAGGTGCTCAAGGAGATCGTCGCCCGGCTGGGCTTCCTGGTCGACGTCGGGCTCGACTACCTCACGGTCGATCGGGCGAGCGTGACCCTTTCGGGGGGCGAGGCGCAGCGGATCCGGCTGGCGACCCAGATCGGGACCACCCTGATGGGCGTGCTGTACATCCTCGACGAGCCCTCGATCGGGCTCCACCAGCGCGACAACGCGAAGCTGATCGCGACTCTCACCCGCCTCCGCGACCTGGGCAACACGGTCCTGGTCGTGGAGCACGACGAGGAGACGATCCGGACCGCGGACTGGGTGATCGACATCGGCCCGGGAGCCGGTGAGCACGGCGGCGAGATCATCGCCAACGGAACGCTCGAGGAGCTCCTTGCCCAGCCTCGGTCGATCACCGGCGCCTTCCTGCGCGGGGAGCGACAGGTCCCCGTCCCGACCCGGCGTCGGCGTGGTAACGGCCGCAAGCTGGTGATCCGTGGGGCGCGCGAGCACAACCTGCGCGGCATCGACGTCAGCTTCCCGCTGGGCACCTTCATCTCCGTCACCGGCGTATCCGGCTCGGGCAAGAGCACCCTCGTGGACGAGGTGCTGTACCGGGGTCTCGCGCGGGAGCTCAGCGGCTCGCGCGCCCCGGTCGGCGCGCACGATCGGATCGAGGGCGTGGGCTTCATCGACAAGATCATCGAGATCGACCAGAGCCCGATCGGCCGGACCCCGCGCTCGAACCCGGCAACCTACACCGGCCTGTTCGGGCCGATCCGCGAGCTGTTCGCGGGCACGCCCGAGGCTCGGCTGCGCGGTTACCAGCCCGGCCGGTTCAGCTTCAACGTCAAGGGCGGGCGGTGCGAGAGCTGCAAGGGTGACGGGATCATCAAGATCGAGATGCAGTTCCTGCCCGACGTCTACGTCCCGTGCGAGGTGTGCCAGGGCAAGCGCTACACGCGAGAGGCGCTCGAGGTCCACTACAAGGGGCGGTCGATCGCGGACGTCCTCGAGATGACCGTCGAGGAGGCGCTCGACGTCTTCTCCGCCGTCCCCAACGTGCACGCCAAGCTCCAGACGCTGTTCGATGTCGGTCTCGGCTACGTCCACCTGGGCCAGCCGGCAACGACCCTGTCGGGCGGCGAGGCGCAGCGCGTCAAGCTGGCCACGGAGCTCTCGAAGCGGGCGACCGGCAAGACGCTGTACCTGCTCGACGAGCCGACCACGGGGCTCCACTTTGCCGACGTGGACAAGCTGCTCGCGGTCCTTCACCGGCTGGTCGAGAACGGCAACACGGTGCTCGTCATCGAGCACAACCTCGACGTGATCAAGACCGCGGACTGGATCATCGACCTTGGTCCCGAGGGTGGGTTGCGTGGCGGGCAGATCGTTGCCGAGGGAACGCCCGAGACGATCGCTGCCACGCCCGGCTCGGCGACGGGCGAGTATCTCGGTCGTGTCCTGCGTGGCGAGCCGCTGGTCCCGCTCAGCGATGTCACGTTCGCGGACGAGGCCGGGCGTCCGGGTGTGGGCGCCGGCGTGGTGGCGGCGGTCCCGGTGATGGCGCCCTCGCGCAAGCGGGTGGCGGCCGCTCGGTCCGCCGGCGAGCGCTAGGGCGCGGCGAACGGGGATCTCCCGACCCCCGCGGCCATCGCGGGCAGTCTAGGATTGGCCCATGCCCGAGATCGACTTCGCGTTCCTCGCCGACGCCGCCGAGACCCAGCCGGGACAGAAGTTCCACGTTCTGGGCGGCGGCATCACCCGGATCGGCGGCCGCACCTTCCCGCTGCGCCACCCGCACATCGCGCTGGTGGTCGGGCTGATGGTCACGGCACCCGAGACCGAGCGTGAGCACGAGCTGCGGATCGTGCTCCTCGACCCCGACGGGACCGAGGTCACCGGGGCGACCGGCAGCCTTGTCGCCCGCGGTCATCCCGACGGCCGGGACGCGATCCTCACCTTCAGCATCGACCTCTGGAACCTGACCTTTCCGTCTCCCGGCGACTACTCGTTCCGGATCCTCGTCAACGGGTCGGAGCGCAAGCGCCTGGGGCTCGTGCTCGTTCGACCGGCCGACGCCGGTGTCGGGGCGACGCCGATCTCGGAGCTGTGACGGCCGGCCATTCCCGGCAGCGCCAGGCCGCGGCCGCTGCCCGGCACGAGCACCCGGTGGTCGACGAAGCCGGGCTCGCTGCCGCACGGGCCGCCGACCGGCTGCTCGCCGCCGCCCGGTCCAGCCGCTCGGCGCGGTGGATCGCCTACGTCGAGCCGCTGCCGGACCACCTCCGCGACGACGGGCTGCCCGACCTGCGCCGGACCGCGCTCCGGGCGAGGGCTGCCTACGGCCCGAAGGACTCGATCCGCGACGTGCTGCCGGCCCAGGTGACCGAGCCGTTCCTGGACGCGATCGACCGGTTGCTCAAGGTGCTTGCCCGTCGCGACGTGGCGGACTGAGCGGGGTCACCGACCCGTGCTCGCAGCGGTTGGGCCAGGGCTCAGAGGCCGTGAACCAACCGCGTCGTGGCGGTCGGCGGATCGATGGACGGGCGGGCGATGGGCATGTCGGGTCCTCGTCGCGTCAGGAACGGCAGTGACGAGCGTCGAGACGGTGTCCTTGGCTGGTCCGGCAGGCCGCGAGCACCCTGCCCCGTCCGGCTCCGGGCCTCATCCGGCTGCTCCGGCCCGGATGGCGAGCGTCTGGGAGAGGTTCTGGGCGAGGGCGAACCAGAGGAGCACCGAGCGGACCTTGGCGAGCCCCCGGACGGGGAGCTGTTGCAGCCCCCGGTTGCGGGCCTGGGCGTTGGTCCACTCGGCGCTGGCGGCCCGTTCCCGGTAGATGGCCTTGGCCTCGGGCGTCGCCATGCGCGACCGCCAGGCCGCGACGCCAGCGGTGTCGGGATGTCGATTCCGAGGCTCCTTCGTGGGCTCCTTCCTGGGTCGTGGCGCGGTCGGCGGCGCGTAGACCGCGGTGCCGCAGGCCTCGAGCGCCTCGATGTCGGACAGGGTGGCGTAGCCGCCATCGACGAGGACCTCGGCGGGCCGGATCCCGAACGAGCGTTCGATCCGCCCGACGAGAGGACCGAGCTCGCCGGCGTCGGATCCCCGGTTGGTGACGCTGACCCCGCACACGAGACCGCTCCCGACGTCGGTCGTGAGCTGGCCGTTGTAGGCCGGGCGCCAGCCGCCGTCACCCATCCGCATCACCCGTGCCTCATGGTCGGTCGTGCTGGCGCGAGCCGTCTCCGGGTCGTCGCCGTTGCGGCGCTTGACCGCCTCGAGCTCGGGCAGGACCTCGAGGGCCGCCTTCACGCGCTCCTCGCGCTCGCGGGCAGCGCGCGCTCGCGCGGCCTGCTGGCGCCGCGTGGTGGCCCCCGGATCGTCGTCGAGCTCGGCCCGCAACCGGCGCACCTGCGTTCCGGCCTCCGCGAGCGCCTTGCGCAGCCCGCCCCTGCCGCGGTAGGAGCCGGCGCCCGCACTGGCCCGGACGCGGACGCCGTCGTGGGCGACACGCTGGAGCGTGACCTCGCCCTGGGCCACCAGGGAGGCGACCGAGTGGACGAACAGGGCGTCGAGCCGCTCGGCATCCGTGACCCGGAAGTCGGCCAGGGTGTGGTAGTTGACGCCCACGCCACCGCAGATCCAGCGGTAGGCGTCGTGCTCGTCACACAGGCGGTCGAGCGCCCGCGCGCTGCCCACGCCCTCGAGCGTGGCGTACAGCCAGAGCGCGACCAGGATCGCGGGATCGATCGGCGGCCGGCCCGAGTGGCCCTCGACCGCGCGGATCCGCTCCTCGAAGGCCGACAGGTCGAGCCCCTCCACGAAGGCCCACACCTCGCGGGCCCGGTGGTCGGCGGGCAGCAGGCTCTCGAGGTCGGAGGGCCGGAGCATCACCTGCCCGCGCTGCGGGCGCTGCAGTCTCGGCCTCCCACGTCCGGCGGGCGTCTCGGGCTGGGGATCGGCGGGCGGGAGATCGAACAGCTCGTCCATCCCCGAATCGTAGCTGCGCGACCGGCCGAAGGGAATCCCCCGCGGCCGGTTTTGTTCACGGCCTCTCAGCTTGCCATTTAACGACCGTCAGGCGGCCCTCTTGATCGCCGGGCAGCGCGGCGCCGGCCCGCGGAGACTGCCCTTGGGACGGCCGGGGCCTGCCTTGGTGGGTTTCGGCGCTCTGGCCGGGGTGCCCAGGATCTGCACCAGTCGGCGAAAACCCCGCCGAACCCGCGTCGGGGTGAGCCGGTCGGGGTCGCGCGGAGGCTCCCAGGGCAGGCGGCAGTCGGCGACGAGACCGCGGGCGAGGCGCAGCTGGGTGTAGGCGGCCACGACGAGCCAGGTCCAGCGGTCGGCCTGCTCGGGCAGCCGGACGCGGGGCGTGGTCCAGCCCAGGGTGTGCTTCGCGAAGCGCAGCGTGTGTTCGACGTCGAAGCGGTGGATGTAGGCCCGCCAGCAGACCTCGAGATCGGGGGCGCCGGGTCCCGACCACCACAGCCACAACGTCTTCTTCGCCCGGGCGGTGGGCCGTGGCAGGTGCTCGACGACGACCCGGATCAGCGTCCCGCGCACGATCGGGGCGTGCGCTCCGACCCAGCGCCCGCGGTTCTGGAGCCTTGGGTGCAGGCCCTTCCAGGCGGCCACCTCGATCTGGCCATAGCGGGTGTCCGAGCTGGTCAGCTCGGCGTCGGGGGCTGGCCAGCTGGCAGGGTCGGCGCAGGCGAAGCGCGCCCCGTGACGGCGGGGTCTGCCCGCCGTTCCAGGCCTGGACGGAACGGGGTCGGCGTAGAAGAGCCGATCGCCACGGATCCGCACCAGGATCTGGGCGCGGACCCAGGCCAGGTCGCCCGAGAGCGCGATCGGGTCGTAGCCGGCATCGAACACGAACAGCGGCACCGCGCCGCCGCTTCCGAGCCGCCCGACCAGGGCCGCCACCTGTCCGGCGGTGGCCTGCCCGGTGTCTTCGGCGGGGTGGATGCGCCGCACGTCGAGCGGCGCGGTCCAGGAGTCGGCCGCCCAGTTGAGCTGGGCGATCCAGCTGTACGACCAGCCGGCCACGATCGGCTGGCCGTTCGAGTGGCGCGACGGGTGGTGGTAGAAGCCGCGCTCGGGGCTGCACTCGGCATCGCAGCGGGGCCAGCTCGATGTGTCGACCGCGAACACGGCCGGCCAGTCGGCCGGTCGCGTGGCGGCAAGGAGGTCGCGCAGCGCCTCCGCGTCGAGGCGACCCCGCCGGAGCGCCCCGTACGTGCTCCCCCAGCCGCGCCGGAACGGCGGCTCCAGGCTCAGATGGGGCGGCGGTCCGCTCGCCACGGCGTGTCCGGCGACGAGCGCGTCGGCCAGCTCGAACAGCGCGTCGGCCCGCCGCGCCAGGCAGCGGTAGAGGCCGGCACGGAAGGCGCCGCACGTCACGCCCTCGGCGGCCTGATCGGTGACGCCGAGCGATCCCGCGGAGTCCATGCTTCCTCCCCGGGACGCCTGTCGGACCGTATATATACTGTCCGACGCACCGTAGCACAATCAGCACGACCGAGAAGGAGCGCCATGACCACACCGCAGGATCCCGAGCCGGCCCTCGTCGAGCTCGAGGCCCGGTATGCCGCGCTCGCCCGATCGCTCGCGGGGATCGGGCTCGTCGCCCAGGGCAGCCTGAGCGAGCGCTTCACCCACTGCAACAAGCCGGGCTGTCGCTGTGGCGCGGTGCCGCCTCGCCTGCATGGCCCCTACTGGCAGTGGACCGCCAAGGTCGCCGGGCGGACCGTCACCCGGCGGCTCAGCCCCGCCGAAGCCGCCCGTTATCGCGAATGGATCGCCAACGAGCGCCGGCTGCGCCGCACCCTGGCCCAGATGCACGCGCTCGCCGAGCAGGCCCGCGCGATGATCCTGGCGGCCGAGCAGACGACCGGCTCCGCACCGTGAGCGACCCAACTCGGCCGGGTCCGACTTGGTTAAATGGCAAGCTCAGGACAGGATCAGTACCCAGGACAGGATCAGTACAGGAATGGCAGCAGCCGCCGGGTCCGGGCGCGGTAGGCCGGATAGCCGGGGTATCGGGCGACGAGCCACACCTCCTCGCGGGCGGACTTGAGCCGGAAGAACCCCAGCAGTACGAGCGAGCCGAGCATCGCGGGCGGCGAGGCCAGGGCCAGCCCGTAGCCGAGCGCGCCGATCACGATCCCGCCGTAGATCGGGTGTCGCGCCAGCCGGTAAGCGCCCGTCTCAACGAGCTGGGCCCCGCCGCGCGGGTAGGGAAGCGGTGTGAGCGCGTCCCGCAGCTCGACCAGCCCCCACCCCCCGAGCCCGGCCCCTGCGGCCATGATCAAGAGCCCCACCATCGCCGACGCCTGCCGGAGCTCACCGCCCCAGGCGGGTCCGACGAGGCCGGCCAGGCCCACCAGCCCGAGCAGCGCGAACTGGATGATCACCCAGCCCTCGCCACGCGGCCCGAGCGAGGGCAGCCCGCTCATCCGGGTGCGCGGTCAGGTCGCCGGGCGCGCCCGCGGCTCAACCGGGGTCGGCGTCGGGCGGGAGGGTGGCCCGCCACTCGTCGGCGAGGATCGACATCCGGTCCACGTCGAGGTATCGGCCCTCGCGGAACACGGCCCGGCGGAGCACGCCTTCGTGCACGAACCCGACCCGCTCGTAGACGTGGCGCGCGCCCGGGTTGATCTGGTAGACGTCGAGCCAGATCCGCTCCAGCCTGAGAAACCCGAACCCGAACGCGAGCAGCGCCCGCAGCATGTCGGACCCGAGCCCCTTGCCGCGATCTGCGGCCGCGCCGACCGAGATCCCCAGACCGGCGCTCCCGTTGAACATGTCGAGCTCGAACAGCCCCGTGGTCCCGATCGGCCGGCCGTCGGCGACCAGGCAGGCGACGAAGAAGTAGCCCCCCTTGCCCTGGTCAGCGATCATCCGCTCGAACCACTGCTCCTCGAGCGGCGTGGACAGTGGGGCCCGGACTCCGAGCGTTCGCGTGGTGCCGTAGTCGTTCATCCAGCCGACGAATCGCGGGATGTCGTCCCGTTCCGCGGCACGGAGGTAGACGGCGCCGTGCGCGATCATCTGCTGGGTCCCAACGCGGCGAAATGCCATGGCCATCTCCGGAACGGGGCATGGGCGCCCGGCGGGCCCCCGGGCGTCGTGGGCTGCGAAGAGTCTACGCGGAGGCGGCCTGCGGGCGACGACCGAGCTCGGTCGGGGAGAACGCCTCCTCCAGAAACATCGATGGCGCCTCCGGGTCGTACAGCAGCGTGAGCGACCGGCGTGCGCGGGTCCAGGCGACGTATGCGAGGCGGCGCTCCTCCTCGAGCGCCCGCTCCGGCTCGGCGGCGTCCGTGATCGACCTGCGCCCGGGGAAACCGTCGGCCAGGACGAGGACGTGGTCCCACTCGAGGCCCTTGGTGCCGTGGGCCGTGGCCAGCGTGAGGGCGGCATCGTCCCGGCGCAGCGCCACCAGCCGCTGACGCCGTTCGGCGATGGCGTCGCGCAGCGCATCCAGCGAGGCCAGCGGCGCCGCCCAGCCGAGCACGGCCGTGACGAGCTCGGCTGGCGATGGCTCATCGGGTCCGGCGAGGGCCTGCGCATCGGCGGTCTCCTCGGACCGCAGCTCGGCACGCAGCTCCGCCAGGGCGAACAACGGGTGTGTGGCCGGGACGGTCGCCGTCGGGACGGTCGCCGTCGGGGAGCGGGCGCGGTCGAGGAGACCGTCCAGGCGTTCATCCTCGATCGGCAGCGGCAGGTCGGGCGCGCGAAACGGGACCTCGCATTCGACGGCGGCCACCACCGCCGTCAGCAGCTCGCGGTTCGTGCGGGCAAGCACCGCCCGCGTGCTGTCATCCGCGGGCCAGGTGCCCATGGCACGCTTGATCCGCGCGAGATCGTCGCCGGCGTCGGGCGCGAGCACGAGGCGTCCCCGCGCCGATGGTCCGGCCAGGATCCGCTTCGCGAACCGTTCCCGGTTGTGCTCCACCAGCCGGACGGCGCGGGCGACCACGGGACGCGGGCAGCGGTAGTTCGTCTCGAGGTCGACCCGACGCAGGCCCGGCAGCGATGAGGCGAGCCCCAGCACGCGACGCACGTCCGCCAGCCGCCACCCGTAGATCGTCTGGTCGTCGTCGCCCACCAGGAAGATTCGGTTGGCCGGCGCGGCGAGCAGGAGGGCCAGCTCGAGCTGGGTTCGGTCGAGGTCCTGGGCCTCGTCGACCAGCAGTTCCGCGCATCGAGCGCGCCACCGCCCGAGCACCGCGGGCTCCGCGCGCAGCAGCCGCAGCGCGCGCACGACCAGGTCGTCGAAGTCGACCCCGCCGCCGGCGGCGACGGCGCGCTCGTAGGCGATGAACGCCCGGGCGATCGGTCCGGGTGCCGGATCCGTGGCGACCTCGTCGGCGGTCACGCGCAGATCCAGCTTGAGGCGCGAGAAGGCGAGGTCCAGACGCCCACGATCGGCGGCGCTCGCGTCCGGAAACAGGTCCCGCAGCATCAGGTCTCGATCGACGAGGGGATCGACCGCCATGCCCGCCTCGAGCAGCATCTCGCGCCCCAGCGCGTGGAACGTGCGCACCCGCACCCCATCGGTGCCGGTGCCCAGCGGTGCCAGCGCTGCGCCCAGCCGATCGGACAGCTCCTCGGCAGCGCGCCGGTTGAAGGCCACGACGGTGATCGAGCCGGGCGCCGCGCCGCCGTCGACCAGCCACGCGACGCGGGCGACGAGCGTGGTTGTCTTGCCCGACCCGGCGGGGGCCACGCACAGCACCGGACCCGGCGGAGCGGTTGCGGCCGCACGCTGATCGGGTGCCAGGCGCGCCAGACGCTCGGCGACCGAGGGGTGTCGCGTGACGCTCATCGCGCGAGCATCGCAGGCGGCGCTTGCCCCGCCATCACCTGGATCGGCCACCGGGTGATTGATGGACGGGGAGCCGGCCGTCGTGCCGCGACCGCGCGGGCACCGCGATGATCCACGCAGGTGCCGCGATGGTGCGCGCGGCGCCGCGATGGTGCGCGCGGCGCCGCGATGGTGCGCGCGCACCGGTACCGAAGGGGGGCGCAGCCGCGCACCAGGCGGGACGAGGGGCCCATTCCGCCTGGCAGGCCGCGGGCCCAGCCTTGTGCCACTGACCGGGGAAGGATCGCGGCTCGCGCTCGCGAAGGGAGACAGCCATGACATCGCACGGGATCCGAGGGGCCATCGGCGCCGCGGCGGCGCTCTCCCTGCTCGCGTCCACCGTCGCGCTCGCGGACACGATCGTCGCCGACGGCGATTCGATGAGCGCCGGAAGCCAGACCAGCATCAACCTCGGCCAGGTCGCGGCCGGCGACTCGCGCGCCCTCGACGTCAACTTCGTGCTGACCTGCGTCCCCGGCAGCCACGCCACGCCATTCTCGACGATCTCAGTGGACAAGTTGAGCGTGACGAAACCCGACGACGGGTCGGCCGACGTGTCGTCGACCGAGGTCGACGTGCCGGAGAACTGGCCGGCGTCGAGCGACTGCCCGGACACCGCGACGCCCGTAACGTCATCCAACCCATCGCACATCGTGGTCACGGCGCCATCGACAGCGGGTCCCGGTCGCGAGTTCGTCGTCATCTTCGTGGTCAGTCCCACCACCGGCATCAGCAGCAGCACCATCGTGTTCTCGATCCTGATGGACGTCGTCGCGCCCGCACCGGACGACACCACGCCGCCGGATCTGTCGGGCGTGCCCGATCCCATGACGGTGACGACGACCGGCACCTCGGCCGTCGTCAGCTGGCCGCTGCCGACCGCCACCGACGACACCGATCCCGATCCGGTCGTCGCCTGCTCGCCCCACAGCGGCTCCACGTTCCCGCTCGGGACCACGCCGGTGACCTGCACCGCAAGCGACGCGTCGGGCAACACCGCGGCCGCCATGTTCGACGTCACCGTCGTCCAGGTGCCGCAGCTCGTTGGCAGCTGGGGGCAGCCGCTCGACGACGCGGTGCCCGCGCTGGTGGGTCGAGCCGGGCGGACCCTGCCGCTCAAGCTGACCGTGGCCGCGGCCGGGGACATCCAGGGACCGTCGGACATCACGGCACCGGTGCTCATGGTGGCGCCGCTCTCTGCCTGCACGGCCGATGCGACGGCGGGTCCGGGCCGATCTGCCGGGTCGTTCTCCTGGCAGGACGGCGCGTGGCAGCTCAATCTCCGGACCGGGTCGCTGGATGCGGGCTGCTGGCGGCTGGCCGCAGCGGTCGACGGGGAAACCGTGGCGACGGCCGTCATCCAGCTCGCGGCCGACGGCCAGGTCTCGGCGTCCCTGCGCAGGCACTGAGGGCCGGCTCGCTCGCCGGCTCGTGTTTCCACTAAGCGGGGCGCCGGGCTGAGCTGCCGCCGCCGAGCTGCCGGACGGCCAGCTGCAGAAAGCTGAGGTGCCGGGCGCCGCTCCGCACCAGACGCGATCGTGCCGCACAATCGGCCGGTGACGCCCGAGCTCCAGGCCACCCTCGCCAACCTGCCCGACCGCCCGGGCGTGTACCTGATGAAGGACGCCCGCGGCACGGTCCTCTACGTGGGCAAGGCGCAGAGCCTGCGCCACCGGGTGCGCAGCTACTGGCAGCGCCAGTCGCCGGCCCGTGGCCCGGGCGATATCCACAGAATTCGCCAGGTGATCGACCGGGTGGCGGACCTCGAGGTCACCGAGGTCGATTCGGTGTCCGAGGCGCTGCTGCTCGAAGCCAACCTGATCAAGCGCTACAAGCCGCGGTTCAACGTCCGGCTGAAGGACGACAAGAGCTACCCCTACATCAAGATCACGCTGGCCGACGACTTTCCGCGCGTCGAGCGCACCCGCAAGCTGCCGGCCGACGGCAGCCGCTACTTCGGCCCATATGCGTCGGCGAGCTCGGTGGACGAGGCGATGAACCTCGTCCGGCGGCTGTTCCCGTTCCGCACCTGCACCATCGACATTCGCGACGGGGAGCGGGCGCTCGCGCGTCCCTGCCTCCTCTACCACATCAAGCGCTGCCAGGGCCCGTGCATCGAGGCGATCTCGAAGGACGCCTACCGGCGCGACATCGAACAGGCGGAGCTGTTCCTGGAAGGCAACGCGGATGCGCTGGCCGATGGCCTGCGCCACGAGATGCGGTTCGCGTCCGAGCAGCAGCAGTACGAGAAGGCCGCCGTCGTGCGCGACAAGATCCGTGCCATCGAGCGCACGATGGAGAGCCAGAAGATGGCCGCCTTCGCGCGGACCGAGCTCGACCTGGTCGCGCTCGCGCGCAAGGACGACCAGGCCGCCGTGCAACTGTTCGTGGTGCGCAACGGCAAGATGCTGGGCCGGGACGTGTTCTTCCTCGATGCCCCGCGCGACGTACCCGACGAGGAGGTGCTGCGGAGCTATCTCGAGCAGTACTACGCGCGCGCCACGTCCGTGCCGCGGGAGGTGCTGGTCCCCCGTTCGCTGACCGAGACGGTCCAGCTGGAAAGCTTCCTGACCTCCCGTCGGGGCGGAACGGTCCGGCTTCGGACGCCCCAGCGGGGAGAGAAGCGCGCCCTCATGGATCTCGCGACCCGCAACGCCTCGGAGGCGCTGGCTCGCGAGGCGGCACGCTGGCTGGCCGACGAGGGACGCACGCTGGGCGCGCTCGAGGAGCTGGCGACCGCCCTCGGGCTGGCCGCCCCGCCGATGCGGATCGAGTGCTACGACATCTCGAACTTCCAGGGCAGCCAGTCAACCGGCAGCATGGTGGTGTTCGAGGAGGGCCGCCCGCGGACGGGCGAGTACCGCCGGTTCCGGATCCGGACGGTGCAGGGCGCCAACGACTTTGCGAGCCACCAGGAGGTTCTGCGGCGTCGGTTCCGGCGAGCCGCGACGGGCGAGGAGGGGATCGAGGAGGAGCGCCGCTGGGCGATGCCGGACCTGGTGATCCTCGATGGTGGCCGGGGACAGGTCAGCGCCGGCCAGGAGGTGCTCGAGGAGCTGGGTCTGACCGATCTGCCGCTGGTCGGGCTGGCCAAGGAACGCGAGGAGCTGATCCTGCCGGACCGCGCGGAGCCGGTGCTGCTGCCCGTGACGTCACCGGCCCTGTATCTCGTCCAGCGGCTGCGCGACGAGGCCCACCGGTTCGCGATCACGTACCACCGCAACCTGCGGGCAAAGCAGGCCACCAGGTCGGCGTTCGACGGGATGCCGGGCGTCGGGCCCAAGCGGCGGCGGGAGCTGCTCAAGGTGTTCGGCTCCGCCAAGCGCGTTCGCGAGGCCCCGGTGGAGCAGATCGCGGCGGTTCCCGGGATCAGCCGCTCGCTCGCGGAGCGCATCAAGGCGTACCTGCAGGACTGACTGCCTGTCCGGTCGGGATCGCCTGCGGACGGGCGTCTGCAACCACGTCGGGCCGGGTGGCCCCGCACTGACGGGCCCGTCGGCCGCCGCATGACCGGCCCGTCCCCTGTATCATCCCGCCCCGATGCGACGCGCGGGACCCATCCTGATTCTGGTCATCGGCGTGCTCGCGCTCCTGGTTGACTTCGTACGGTTCCCGATGCCGTCGGTCGGCGGCCAGAGCGCGGGGACGACGAACTACCTCGAGACGAAGCTCGGCCTCGACCTGCAGGGCGGGCTGCGGATCGAGTATCAGGTGTTGCCGGCCCAGGGCAAGACGCCCACCCGCGACGACCTCAACGTCCTGCGCCAGGTCATCATCAACCGCATCGACAAGTCGGGCGTGGCCGAGCCGCAGGTGGTGATTCAGGGCAGCGACCGGCTCATCGTCGAGATGCCCGGTCTCCAGAACCCCGACCAGATCCGCAAGCTCGTGGGCACCACCGGCCGGCTGGACTTCGTGCCACTGGGCTCGACGCCGGCGCAGCAGGATCAGCAGCTGCCCGATTCCACGATCAACACACCGTGCACCGACGCGGTGACCGTCAACTGCGTGCTGTTCTCCGGCGACCAGATCGCGGCGGCCTCGATCGGCACCAACCAGGCGAGCCAGCGGACGGTCGACTTCGTGCTCAATGACAAGGGCAAGAACCTGTTCGCGAACTACACCGCGCACCACGTGGGCGATTACTTCGCGGTGGTCCTCGACGGCAAGGTGATCACCGCCCCCACCATCAACGAGGCCATCCCGGGCGGTCAGGTCCAGATCAGTCAGAACGGCACCATCGGCGGCTACCCGCTGGCCGACGCCCAGAACCTGGTGACGATCCTCCAGTTCGGGCAGCTGCCATTCCCGATCAAGGAGCTCGCGAACACCACCGTCAGTCCGACCCTGGGTGAGGCGTTCCTGCACCAGAGCCTGCTGGCCGGGTTCATCGCTGTGCTCATGGTCGTGTTCTTCATGAGCGTCCACTACCGGATGCCCGGCCTCATCGCCAGCGGTGCCCTGATGTACTACGCGCTCGTGGTGTACGCGTTGTTCCGGCTGGTCCCGGTGACCATGACCCTGGCTGGGATCGCGGGCTTCGTGCTGTCGGTGGGCATGGCGGTGGACGCCAACATCCTGATCTTCGAGCGGTCCAAGGAGGAGCTCCGGACCGGCAAGAGCCTGCCCGCGGCGATCGAGGCCGGCTTCAACCGGGCCTGGAACTCCATCCTCGATTCCAACGTGTCCAGCCTGATCACCGCAACGATCCTGTTCCTGTTCGGGTCCTCGACCATCCGTGGCTTCGGCCTGGTGCTGATCATCGGCGTGCTGGTCTCGATGTTCACTGCGATCACGGTCACCCGGACGGTGCTGCGGATCGTCGTCGCCCGGCCATGGGCCCGTCGCGCCCGACTGTACGGCGTCACCGAGGCGGAGTTCCTGGCCCGGCCGACGACCGCGCGGCGGCCGCTTCGCGGAGAGGCGAGCGGGCGTGTTTGACATCATCGGCAAGCGCAACTGGTTCTTTGCGCTCTCGCTGGCGGTCACGATCCCGGGCCTGATCTTCATCCTGCTGGGGCCGATCACGAACGGCAAGGTCGGGCTCCAGTTCGCGATCGACTTCACCGGGGGCACCGACTGGACGATCAAGTTCGAGAACCCGAGCGTGACGCCGCAGCAGGTCGTCGACGTGTTCGCGTCGAAAGGGATCGACGCCAGCGTGACCGAGACCGGCAACGGATACATGGACATCCGGACCAAGGAGGCGGAGCTGGCCGCCCCCGCCCCGACGGCCACGCCGCTGCCCACCGCGAACCCGTCGGCTTCGGCCGGTGGATCGGCGTCACCCGTCGCCTCTGCCTCGGGCTCGCCCGCTGCGTCGCCGTCGTCTTCGGCGGCCGCATCGTCCTCGCCCGCCTCGTCTGGGTCTCCCGCGCCGTCGGGATCTCCCGCCCCATCAGCCTCGGCTTCGCCGTCCCCGTCGCCGTCACCCTCATCGTCACCTGCGTCCTCGGCATCCGCGTCGCCGGGTCCATCGGCCTCCGCCGGCGCCGGTGGCGCGAGCCCGTCCCCTTCGGCCGGGACCGGTGGCACGCTGCCGTCGACCGGCAAGCTGGGCGAGCTGCGGTTCGCCCTCGAGGACGCCCTGGGCCCGATCGCCGAGCAGCGATCGCTGTCGACCGTCGGTGCCGTGGTCTCAAGCGATCTCATCTTCCAGGCCCTGCAGCTGATCCTGATCGGGTCGATCGGCATCCTGTCCTGGATCACGTACCGGTTCCGTGACTTCAAGATGGGCGTCACCGCGCTGGTCGCCCTCCTGCACGACGTGATCGTCGTGGTCGGGATCTTCGCGATCCTGGGCACGTTCATCGGGCTGCAGATCGACAGCCTGTTCGTGACCGCGATGCTGACCGTGATCGGCTTCTCCGTCCACGACACGATCGTGGTGTTCGACCGGATCCGCGAGAACAAGGCCCGTCACGTGGGCGAGCCGTTCGATCGCATCGTGAACCACTCCATCCTCCAGACGCTGGGCCGGTCGATCACCACCAGCCTGACCGTGGTCATCACGCTGCTGGCCCTGCTGCTGTTCGCCGGCGAGGCGATCGGGACCTTCGTGCTGGCGCTGCTGCTCGGGATCATCTCCGGCACCTACTCCTCGATCTTCAATGCAAGCCCGCTGCTGGTGGTCTGGCACCAGTGGGAAGCCCGGCGGCGTGCTGCCGGTGAACCGGCTCGCCCAGGCCGTCGCGCCGTCACGTGACACAGGGACCCGGTCGCAACCGGGACCCGCGCACGACCCGCTGGTCGCCGGTCATCGTCGTCGCCCATCCCGACCGCGCGACGGATGCCTCCGCCGGGCCCGGCCGCCCATCGACCGCCGCACGGCCATCGGGGGCGGGGCAAGCTGCCGATAAGCCGGTCGTGGCATGCTCCCGGTAATGGTCGAGTCGCGCCACCGCTGGGTGTTTCCGGAGCCGCTGCGCCTTCCGCCGGACCTTCGCGCCTCGGCGCGCGATCACGGTCTCGGGATGATCGCCGCCACCGTGCTGGCGCGTCGGGGCATCGCCGACCCGGCGGCGCTCGATGCGTTCCTGGGACCCGCGCTCGCCGGTCTCAACGATCCGCACCTGCTGCCCGACGCGACGGCCATCGTCGATCGGATCGCGCTCGCGAGGACCCGCAGCGAGCGGGTGATGGTGTTCGGTGACTTCGACGCGGACGGGCTGACGGGTCTGGCCCAGCTGGTCCTCACGCTCCGCCGGCTGGGCGTGGACACGCGGCCCTACGTCCCGTCGCGCCTCGAGGAGGGCCACGGCCTGTCACTGGCGGCGGTCGAGGCGGCCGCCCGCGAGGGGGCGACCCTCATCGTCACTGTCGACACCGGCTCGACCAGCGTGGCCGAGGTCGAGGCCGCGGCGGCGCGCGGGATCGAGGTCGTGATCACGGACCATCACCACGTCCCGGACGTGATGCCGGCAGCGGTCGCCATGGTCAACCCGCATCGCCCCGACTCGATCTATCCCGAGCCGCGACTGTCGGGGAGCGGCGTGGCGTTCGCCGTATCGAGGTTGCTCCTCGGGGACCTGGCGGACGCGGCGTCCGAGGCGCTCGAGCTCGCCGACCTCGCCACCATCGGCACCGTCTCGGACGTCGTCCCCATCCTCGGGGAGAATCGTGCGATCGTCCGGCTCGGGCTCGATCGGATGCGGACCGCGCCCCGGCCCGGGATCGCCGCCCTGATGGCGCGGGGGAACGTGAACCCGGCCACGGCCGATCTCGAGACGGTGGGGTTCGTCCTGGCTCCGCGCCTCAACGCCGCCGGCCGGGTGGGTGAGGCGCTCGACGCCGCCAGGCTGCTGCTCGCCGGAACGCCGGAGGAGGCGTCCGAGCTGGCCTCCACGCTCGAGACGGCCAACACGACCCGGCGCGACCTGATGCGGGTCGCGCTGCGGGAGGTCAGGCAGGCGCTCGGGCTGGCGGCTCCGGGACAGGCGCCCGGCCAGCTGTCGCTGCCGGAGCCCGGCGATCCCGTCGGCGCAGCGGGCGGGAGCGACGGCACGACAGCCACCGTCCCGGGCGCGGGCGTCCCGGCCGGACCCGAAGCGACCGCCATCCACGCCCACGGAGGCCCCGAGGCTCCGGCGCTGCTCGCCTGGGGCCACCTGCCGGTCGGGATCATCGGCCTGATCGCCGGTCGCCTCGCGGACGAGACCGGCCGGCCGGTGGTCATCGGCGCCGACCTGGACGGCATGATCCGGGCATCCTGCCGCGGCGACGGCGGGCTCGACCTCGCCTCGGCGCTCGATACCTGCGACGACCTCCTGGTCCGCCACGGGGGCCACGCGGCTGCCGCCGGCTTCGAGATCCCGACCGAGCGCTGGGGGGCGTTCGTTGACCGCTTCGTGCGACTCGCCGCCGACGCGGGACCGGCGGATCCGCGGCGCGCTCTCGACGTGGACCTCGCGCTGCCCGCGATGCTGGTCGACTACGATCTGTTTCGCGATCTCGCCCGCATCGGCCCGTGCGGCACCGGCAACCCCGAGCCGCTGGTGGCCGTGCTGGGCCTCACCGTGCAGCGTGTCCGGGCGGCCAACGGCGGTCACACCCAGCTGGTCCTGCGCCGGGAGCGCGATGTCCTGGACGCCATCGCGTTCCGCTGGCCGGAGCTCGTGGACCTGGTTTCGGAGGGCGATCGAGTCGACGTCGTCGCCCGGCTCGCGAGCCGGGCATTCGGTGGCCTGGAGACGCTGCAGCTGGAGGTCCGCGATCTGTCCGCATCCGGGGCTCATCCCCGGGCAGCCGAGGTGTTGGGTCGTGCACAGGGGCGGTTGGCGGGCGAGCCGGTGGGTCCCGGGATGACCGCCGCAGTGAGCCACGGAGGGATCGCGTGACGACTTCCCGGCGCGGTGGCGCGCAACCGCGGGCGCGAGGCGGCTCACCGCGCGGCGGCTCACCCCGCGGTCCTTCCTTCTCGCTTGCGGGCGGCGGCATGCCGGTGGCCGCGCTCGTGTCCGTGATCGGGCTCCTGGTCGTCGCGGTCGCGACCCTGGGATTCGGCAACGGGAACCTGCCGTTCGTGCCCGCCGCCATCGGCGGCCCGCCCGGCAGCACCGACAACCCCGACGTCCAGCGGACGCCGACCCCGTCCAACGTCGTGATCGTCCCCACGCCCGAACCCGGCACCGAGCTGCCGGGGACGCTGGTGTACGCGAAGGACGGCAACATCTGGACCCAGGACGCGAGCGGCGCGACCCAGCTCACGTCGGGTGGCAGCGATTCGATGCCGGCCTTCGCGCCGGACGGCAAGTCCGTCTATTTCGTTCGGACTCGTCACGTCGACGGCAGGTGGAGCATCGGGGGCCTGGTCAAGGACTACCGACTGGACGTGCCGACGTTGATGCAGATCCCCACCGGCGGCGGCAACCCAAGCA
Organism: uncultured Chloroflexia bacterium; assembly: GCA_963829295.1. Taxonomy (GTDB): domain Bacteria; phylum Chloroflexota; class Limnocylindria; order Limnocylindrales; family CSP1-4; genus CAIXZV01. The sequence continues at coordinate 96,660 of CAWHHU010000003.1, forward strand.
AGGTGCTCGACGGCCTGGTGAACCCGCCCGGCAGCTACAAGTGGAACGGGTTCATCCGCGAGCCGGCCATCTCGCCCGATGGTCGGTATGTCGCGATCGCGACGGATCTGCCGGACCCCACCACGAGCGACGTCGTCATCAAGCTGTACGACCTCAAGACGGGCAAGATCAAGGACCTGGGTCTGAGCCAGGTGCCGCCGCTCGGTCACCAGGACCCGGCCTGGAAGCCGGACGGCAGCCGCCTGCTCTACGTCCGCAACGATCGCGACGGCGCCAAGGGGGCGTCGGTCCTGTATGCCTACAACCCCGCCAACGGCAAGGCGAAGGCAGTCACCAAGCCGGGCTACCTGTATCCGTCCTGGTCACCTGACGGCAAGTACATTGCGGCGACACGGACGAGCGCCTTCGGGACGGACGTCGTGATCCTCTCCGCCTCCAACGGGGCCGAGGTGATGCGGCTCACCGACGATGGCGACAGCTGGGCTCCGGCGTGGTCCCCGAAGGGCGACCAGATCGTCTACCTGCACGTGGTCGGGCAGGTGATCGATCTCCGCCTGATCCAGCTCGAGGGCACTGGTCCCGGCTGGACGGCCAAGGACTCGATCGACCTCACCACGAACGCCGGCCTCGACGGTGTCTCACGCCCGGGCTGGTACATCCCGCCGGACCAGCTGCCCACGCCGGCCCCGGCCGAGGCGCCATCGGCGTCACCGGCCAGCTCGTGATCCACGCCGGCAACCGTCTTCGGCTCACGCCGGGGGACCGCCGGCCGCGGGCGCCCGCGGGTGTCCCGTGAGCGGGTATCTCGAGCGCCTCGGGGCGCGCTCCGCCGCGACACGGACCGTGCTGTGCCTGGGCGTGGACCCCGATCCCGAGCGGCTGCCGCCCGGGTTCCCCACCACGCTGGCGGGCGTCGAGCGCTTTGCGATGCTGCTCGTCGAGGCGGCCCTGCCGTACGTGGCGGCCGTCAAGCCCAACCTCGCCTTCTTCGAGGCGTTCGGCTCACAGGGTCTGTCGGCGCTGGAGCGGATCCGGGCCGCCGTCCCGTCCGACGTTCCGCTGATCGCAGACGCGAAGCGCGGCGACATCGGATCGACCACGGTCCGTCAGGCGACCGCGCTGTTCGACGTGCTCGGTGCCGACGCGGTCACCGTCAACCCGTACCTGGGTGAGGACGCGATCAGCCCGCTGCTCGCCCGGGCGGACCGGTTCGCCTACGTGCTGTGCCGAACGTCAAACGCGGGTGCCGGCGAGCTCCAGAGCCTGACCGTGGCGGCGGACGAGATGGGGCGGGCCCCTGCTGAGCCGGTCTGGGCGAGGGTCGCGCGGCGCGTGGCCACCTGGGGGCCTGGCGGAACCGTCGGCCTGGTCGTCGGTGCCACGGCACCTGCCGAGCTCGCCGCCGCGCGCGCGCTCGTGCCCGGCCTCGCGTTTCTCGTCCCGGGGGTCGGCGCCCAGGGCGGCGATGTGGAGCCGGTGCTGGTCGCCGGGCCCGCAACCCGGCCACCGGCGAGCACGCAGCCGGGCGGTGGGTTGCTCGTGAATGTCTCGCGGGGCATCGCGCGGGCGGCCCTGGAACCGGCCGTCGGCGCACGTCCCAACGACCCTGGCGAACGCATCGCGGAGGCCGCCGCCGACTGGGCCGGCCGACTCGCTGTGCTACGCTGACCGCCTCCGGGCCGGCCGGAGGAGGGGCGGATCCCCGCACGAGGTCGTCAACGCAACATGCCGTTCAACATCGGACCTGGTGAGCTCATCATCGTCCTAATCATCGCCCTGATCGTGGTTGGTCCGGGCAAGCTCCCCGACGTGGGGTCGGCGCTGGGCAAGAGCATCCGCGAGTTCCGCAAGGCCGCCGCCGACGTCAAGGAATCCACCGAGCTGGACGCACCGGCTCCGCAACCGGCACCGGCTCCGCAACCATCGGCTCCCGTCGCTCCCGCACCGGCCCCGCCCGTGGCGGCAGCCCCGGCGGTCGCGGCTGCGCCGGCGCCCGGCACGGCAGCACCTGCTCCCGCGGCTCCTGCCCCCGCGCCCACGGCCACGGCTGCGCCCGTGCCGGCGGCTGAGACCCCCGCGTCCGCCCCGGCGCAACCCGCGACCACGCCGGCAGCGGCACCGGCCGCCGACGCTGCGGCCGTGGCTGACGAGCAGCCCACGCCGTCCGCGTAGGCTCGCACGCTCGCAGGGCCGTCATGGCCGATGCCGATACGATCCGGGAATCGGGCCTGTCGGCCGTCCTGACGCCGAACCCCGAGTCACCGTCATCGACGGGGTCGCCCACCCCGCCCGGGACCTCCGGACCGTCCGACCCGCCGCCGACGGCGGGGGAGATGACCCTCGTCGGTCATCTCACCGAGCTCCGCGACCGGTTGATCCGGATCGCGCTCGCGGTGGCGGTCGGTGGCGTGATCGGGTTCTGGTTTGCCACACCGATCATCGGCATCCTGGTATCGCCGTTGCCGAGCGATCAGCTCCAGTACACGGGACTCGGCGACGCGTTCGTGATCAACATCAAGATCGCGATCGTCGTGGGGGTGATCCTGGCGATGCCCGTGATCCTGTTCCAGATCTGGTCATTCGTCGCCCCGGGCCTCACCCCGGACGAGCGCAAGGTCGTGCGCCCGTGGATCCCGCTGGCGCTGGCCTTCTTTACGATCGGCGTCGCGATCGCCTACGTGATCCTGCCGTTCGCGGTCGCATTCCTGTTCTCGTTCTCGAGCGACTATCTTCACCCGCTGATCACGGCCGGGCCGTACTTCGACTTCGTGACGACGATGTTCCTCGCGTTCGGGCTGATCATGGAGTTCCCGATCCTGCTCTACGGGCTGTCGCGGGTGGGGATCGTGACCTCGAAGCGGCTCACGAGCGCCCGCCGGTTCGCGATCCTGGGGATCGCGATCTTCGCCACCGCGATCACGCCCGGTGGCGATCTCGTCAGCCCGACCGTGCTCGGCCTGACGATGTACCTGCTGTTCGAGGGCACGATCTTCTTCATCCGGCGCAGCGGGAAGTAGCGGTCCGGTGGACGAGCCAGTGGGCAGCGCGCCGGCCGTCGACCCTGACCCCGGCGGGCCCGGGCCCCGCCCGGACGCTGACGGCGATCCGCTGGGTTCGGGCGACATCGGGCAGGGTGTCGTGGTGCTCACCGGTCTCTCTGGCGGTGGCAAGACGGCCGCGGCCAAGCTGTTCGAGGATCTGGGCTACTTCGTGGTCGACAACCTGCCCGGCGAGCTGTTGCGTGATCTGGCCGACGTCGTGGCGACCGACCCGGAGCGGTTCGCGCGGACGGCGATCGTGCTCGATGTGCGCACCGGGGATGTGCCGCTCGCGTTCGGCGCCATGCGCGGCGCCCTCGAGGGGCGGGGGATCCGTCCGGTGATCTTCTTCCTCGAGGCGCGCGACGATGTCCTGATCCGGCGCTTCTCCGAGACTCGCCACCGTCACCCGCTGGCCGACGAGCGGGGAATCGCGGTCTCGATCGGCCTCGAGCGGGCGATGCTCGCGCCGATCCGCGCGCAGGCCGACGTCGTCGTGGACACCTCCGATCTCTCGCTTCGGGAGCTCAGGGAGCGGATCTTCGCTCGGCTGGGCGACGTCCAGGGCTCGGACCGGCCCTCGATCCAGCTGATCAGCTTCGGGTTCAAGTTCGGCGTGCCGCTCGAGGCCGACCTGGTGCTCGACGTGCGGTTCATGCGCAACCCGCACTATCTGGAGCGCCTCCGGCCGCGTTCCGGGCTCACGCCTGAGGTCCGCGAGTACGTGCTCGGCCAGCCGATCGCGGGTGCCTTCCTGGCGCAGCTGCGGCAGCTGCTCGATCTGCTGGTGCCGGCGTACGTCGAGGAGGGCAAGACGCGGCTCACGATCGCGATCGGCTGCACCGGGGGGTTCCATCGCTCGATCGTGATGGCGGAGGAGCTGGCGAGCTGGCTCCGCGAGCGCGATTTCGGCCCGGTGGCGGTGTTCCACCGGGAGCTCGAGCGTTGAACCTGCGCCGCTGGCTGACGATCGGCATCGGCGTCAAACGGTGGTTGCTGGTGTCGTTCGCGGGGCTGCTGCTGCTCGCGCTCGGCGTTGCGCACGCGCTGCGCCAGCTGACCGCCGACCAGCCGCCGGGCGGGCCGGCCGGCCTCGTCGTCGACGCCCTGACCCTCCAGTTCCTGCCCTACCAGCTGCGAGGGATCATCGCGGGTGGGCTCGGGCTGACCCTGTTCCTGGTTGGAGCCTACCGGCTCGTCCGGGCGCTGGTGGACCCGTTCGCGCTGTGGGATCGAGACCAGCCGATGGTCGAGGTCATCTACCAGAAGCGGTTCCTGGCCCGCGGGCCACGCGTCGTGGCGATCGGTGGCGGAACCGGCCTCTCGACCCTGCTGCGAGGGCTCAAGGAGCACACCTCCAACCTCACGGCCGTGGTCACGGTCGCCGACGACGGTGGATCGTCGGGTGTGCTGCGGGCGCAGCTGGGGATCCCGGCCGTGGGCGACATCCGGAACTGCATCGTGGCGCTCGCGGATGCCGAGCCGCTGATGGGCCGCCTGCTCCAGTATCGGTTCGCCGGGCCCGGGGTCGCACCCAGGGCCGCGGCGGCCGGCGCAACGGCATCGGCGGCGGAGCCGGGATCAGCGGACGCATCGGCATCAGCGGACGCATCGGCATCAGCGGCGGAGCCGGCGCCGCCCCCGTCCGAGCTCCAGGGTCACGCCGTGGGCAACCTCCTGATGGCAGCCCTGATCCAGCTCGAGCACGGCGACTTCGAGGAGGCCGTCCGGATCATGAACCGGGTGCTCGCGGTCCGGGGCCGCGTGGTGCCCGCGACCAGCACCGTCATCACGCTCCACGCCCGGCTCGTCGACGGGACGGAGGTCGCCGGTCAGAGCCGCATCGCCCGGGAGACTCGAGTCGACCGAGTGTGGGTGGCGCCCGAGACCGTCCGGCCCACGCCGGACGCATTGCGTGCCATTGCCGATGCCGAGCTGATCGTGATCGGTCCGGGAAGCGTGTTCACGAGCCTGCTGCCCGCGCTGCTGGTGCCCGGGATCCGCGAGGCGATCGCCGCCTCCGGCGCCCTGGTCATCTACGCCTGCAACGTGGCCACCCAGACGGGCGAGACCGACGGATTCGACCTCGCCGACCACGTCGACGCCCTCGCGCGGCACGGTGCCGGTGAGCTGCCGCACATCGTGCTGGCCAATAACCGCCTCGACGCGATCCGGCCCGCGGGCTGGGACGCCGCCCCGGTGAGCCTGCGCTGGCCACCCACCTCGGTGCAACCGCCGCGGCTGATCCTGGACGACCTGGTCGATCCGGTCAACGCGCATCACCACGACCCCGGCCGGCTGGCCGCAGCCATCGTCGGTGCCTGGGAGCGGGAGGGCGGACACCGCCGTCGGCCGGCCGCGACCCGCGCCGAGCAGACGGCCTGAGCGGTCGCGGATGTCGGCATCGGACCGGGACCTCGTCGCCGCGGTACGCGCCGAGCTCGCCGCTGTCGACCCCTCCCGCGCCTGCGACCGACGGGCAGAGATCGCCGGCCTCGGCTCGCGTCCGGTCGGCCGAGAGCCAACCGTGGCCAGGCTCGCCGTCAGGCTAGGTGCCCGGCACGCCACCTCGCCGAGCGCCCGGCAGCCGTTCGTGCTGCCCGAGGAAACCCTTGACTGGCCGGCTGCCGCCGAGCACTGCCGGATGGCATGGCTGCGCGGCCGGTTCCTGGCGCGTGGATCCCTGAGCCTCGCCGGAGGCCGGGCTCACCTGGAGTTCGTGGTGCCCTCGGACGAGGCGCCCGAGCTGGCCCGGCGGCTCGACGACATCGGGTTGCCGGCCCCCTGGCGGCTGCGCCGCGGGCTGGGCGTGGTGACCTGGAAGAGCACCGAGTCGATCGCGGCGTTCCTGGGCCGGATCGGTGCCAATGCCTCGCTGCTCGAGCTCGAGGCTCGAAGCGTCGCACGCAGCCTGCGCGGCGATCTGAACCGCGTGATCAACGCGGAGTCCGCGAACCTCCAGCGATCGGTTGCCGCGGCCGGACGCCAGCTGGCGGCGATCGACGTCCTCGACGCGGACGGTCGGCTGGCGGTCCAGCCGCGGACGGTGCGCGCCGTGGCGGCTGCCCGTCGAGAGACACCGGAGGCGCCACTGTCCGAGATTGCCGCCCGGCTCGACCTCCACCGGTCGGCCGTGCAGCGGGCGCTGGATCGCCTCGAGCGCCTCGCACTCCACGATGACGAGGGCATCGGTCGCCGGCACACCACCGGGGCCGGCCGAGCCGTCACCGGTCGCCGATCCCAGCCGGTCCGTCGCGCACGAGCCAACCGGCCATCCGGTGCCGGATCGGGGATGTCGAGCGGCTAGTCCGGACCGGGCCGACGGGAGCAGGGCACAGGGCCAACCGGCCGGGGGCCGGGACCCGCACCTCTGGCATCATCAGGGCATGCGCTCGATCGTGATTGCCGCCAACTGGAAGATGAACACCACCCCTGCCGATGCGGGGGAGCTGGCCGGGACCATCGCGTCCCGGACGATGGTGCCCGGGGTGACCCGGGTGATCTGCCCGCCCTTCGTTTGCCTGGCCGCGGTCAGGGACGCGCTCGCCGGCCAGGACGTCGGGATCGGTGCCCAGAACGTCCACCATGAGCTCGCGGGTGCCTACACGGGCGAGATCTCGGTCCCGATGCTGGCCGGTCTCGCGACCTGGGTCATCCTCGGGCACTCCGAGCGGCGCGCCCAGCATGGCGAGACGGACGAGCTGATCGGCCGCAAGCTGGACCTTGCCGTTGAGGGTGGCCTTCGGCCCATGCTCTGCGTGGGCGAGGTCCTGGCCGACCGCGAGGCCGGACGCGAGACTTCGATCGTCGGCGGCCAGCTTCGAGGGGCGCTCGAAGGCCGGGATCCGGCCGCGCTGGCCTCGGCCGGGCTGGTGATCGCCTACGAGCCGGTGTGGGCGATCGGCACCGGGCGCAACGCGCGTGGCGCCGACGCCGCGGCCATGGCCGATGCCATCCGGACCAGCCTGCGGGCGGTCGGGTGGGGGAGCCTGGCCGACGAGACGCCCGTCCTGTACGGCGGGAGCGTGACCTCCGCCAACATCGGGGAGTTCCTGGCCGAGCCGGCGATCGACGGGGCCCTGGTCGGCGGCGCGTCCCTCAAGCCCAACGAGATGGCCGGGATCGTCGCCCGCGCCGGGGTCACCGCGGCGGCTCGTGGGCTGCCGTCGTGACGGACGGGTCGCGACCCCGTCCCATCGTCCTGGTCGTGCTCGATGGCTTCGGCATCGGCCGCCGGCCCGAGGCCGATGCGATCGCGGCCGCGGACATGCCTCGCTGGCGCGACCTGCTGGCGCGCTGGCCGCATTCGACCCTGCAGGCGTCCGAGGGAGCGGTCGGGCTGCCCGTCGGGCAGATGGGCAACTCGGAGGTCGGCCACCTCAACCTGGGCGCAGGCCGGCCCGTGCTCCAGGATCTGCCGCGGATCGACGTGGCCATCAAGGACGGCACCTTCTTCGATCGCCCGGCGCTCAACGACGCCTGTGACCGGGCGCTCGAGACCGGGCGCCTCCACACCGTTGGGCTGGTCGGCCCGGGCGGCGTCCACGCCCACGATCGCCACCTGATCGCGCTGGTCGAGCTCGCCGCCCGGCGCGGCGTTCCATCGGTCCGGATCCATGCCCTGCTCGACGGCCGGGACACCGCGCCGAGGTCGGCCGACGGGTTCGTGGCCGACCTCGAGCAGCGCCTCGGCGCGGTGCATCCCGACGCCCGCATCGCATCGATCGGCGGCCGCTACTGGGCCATGGACCGCGACCGGCGGTGGGATCGGACGGAGCGAGGCTACGACGCGATCGTCCATGGCGTGGGCGAGCACGCTCGAGGCGCCAGGGCTGCGATCGAGGCCGGGTACGCGCGAGGTGAGAACGACGAGTTCGTCGTGCCGACGGTGATCGACGGGGTGGACGGCGTCCTGCGCGACCGGGACCCGATCGTCCATGTCAACTTCCGGGCCGATCGGGCACGGCAGCTGACCCACGCCCTCGCCGACCAGGACTTCGACGACTTCGACCGGGCCAGCCCCGAGGGCCGCCCGGCGCCCCGGGACCTGCTGGTCGTCACCATGACCGAGTACGAGTCGGAGTTGCGGGTCGAGGTCGCCTTCGGACCCGCGGAGGCGTACTCCCTCGCCCGTGCGTTCTCCGAAGCCGGCTGGACGCAGTTCCACGTCGCCGAAACCGAGAAGTACGCGCACGTCACCTATTTCTTCAACGGGGGCCGCGAACCGGCCTGGCCGGGCGAGGAGCGCCGGCTCGTGCCATCGCCCAAGGTGGCGACCTATGACCTCCAGCCCGAGATGAGCGCCCGGGGGGTCACCGACGAGCTCGTTGGGGCCATCGAATCCGGTCGCTACGACTTCATCGTGGCCAACTACGCGAACCCCGACATGGTCGGCCACACCGGTGTCTGGGAGGCAACGATCCAGGCGCTCGAGACCATCGACGAGTGCATCGGACGGGTGGCCGATGCCGTCGAGCGCGTCGAGGACGCCGATCCGGACGGCCCGGGGGCGGCACTGCTGATCACCGCCGATCACGGCAACGCCGACGAGCTTCGGGACCGGGACGGAAAGCCCATCACCGCGCACTCGCTCAACCCGGTGCCGCTGGTCGTGCTGGGACGCAGCCTGCGTGGTCGAACGCTGCACCACGGCGTTCTGGCCGACGTGGCTCCGACCATCCTCGAGATCGCCGGTCTGCCGCGCTGGGACGAGATCACGGGCGAGTCGCGGCTGGGCGATGGCTGAGAGGCCGTGAACAAAACCGGCCGCGGGGGATTCCCTTCGGCCGGTCGCGCAGCTACGATTCGGGGATGGACGAGCTGTTCGATCTCCCGCCCGCCGATCCCCAGCCCGAGACGCCCGCCGGACGTGGGAGGCCGAGACTGCAGCGCCCGCAGCGCGGGCAGGTGATGCTCCGGCCCTCCGACCTCGAGAGCCTGCTGCCCGCCGACCACCGGGCCCGCGAGGTGTGGGCCTTCGTGGAGGGGCTCGACCTGTCGGCCTTCGAGGAGCGGATCCGCGCGGTCGAGGGCCACTCGGGCCGGCCGCCGATCGATCCCGCGATCCTGGTCGCGCTCTGGCTGTACGCCACGCTCGAGGGCGTGGGCAGCGCGCGGGCGCTCGACCGCCTGTGTGACGAGCACGACGCCTACCGCTGGATCTGCGGTGGCGTGGGCGTCAACTACCACACCCTGGCCGACTTCCGGGTCACGGATGCCGAGCGGCTCGACGCCCTGTTCGTCCACTCGGTCGCCTCCCTGGTGGCCCAGGGCGAGGTCACGCTCCAGCGTGTCGCCCACGACGGCGTCCGCGTCCGGGCCAGTGCGGGCGCCGGCTCCTACCGCGGCAGGGGCGGGCTGCGCAAGGCGCTCGCGGAGGCCGGAACGCAGGTGCGCCGGTTGCGGGCCGAGCTCGACGACGATCCGGGGGCCACCACGCGGCGCCAGCAGGCCGCGCGAGCGCGCGCTGCCCGCGAGCGCGAGGAGCGCGTGAAGGCGGCCCTCGAGGTCCTGCCCGAGCTCGAGGCGGTCAAGCGCCGCAACGGCGACGACCCGGAGACGGCTCGCGCCAGCACGACCGACCATGAGGCACGGGTGATGCGGATGGGTGACGGCGGCTGGCGCCCGGCCTACAACGGCCAGCTCACGACCGACGTCGGGAGCGGTCTCGTGTGCGGGGTCAGCGTCACCAACCGGGGATCCGACGCCGGCGAGCTCGGTCCTCTCGTCGGGCGGATCGAACGCTCGTTCGGGATCCGGCCCGCCGAGGTCCTCGTCGATGGCGGCTACGCCACCCTGTCCGACATCGAGGCGCTCGAGGCCTGCGGCACCGCGGTCTACGCGCCGCCGACCGCGCCACGACCCAGGAAGGAGCCCACGAAGGAGCCTCGGAATCGACATCCCGACACCGCTGGCGTCGCGGCCTGGCGGTCGCGCATGGCGACGCCCGAGGCCAAGGCCATCTACCGGGAACGGGCCGCCAGCGCCGAGTGGACCAACGCCCAGGCCCGCAACCGGGGGCTGCAACAGCTCCCCGTCCGGGGGCTCGCCAAGGTCCGCTCGGTGCTCCTCTGGTTCGCCCTCGCCCAGAACCTCTCCCAGACGCTCGCCATCCGGGCCGGAGCAGCCGGATGAGGCCCGGAGCCGGACGGGGCAGGGTGCTCGCGGCCTGCCGGACCAGCCAAGGACACCGTCTCGACGCTCGTCACTGCCGTTCCTGACGCGACGAGGACCCGACATGCCCATCGCCCGCCCGTCCATCGATCCGCCGACCGCCACGACGCGGTTGGTTCACGGCCTCTGAGCCCTCGCGCACGATCGCCGTGGCTGCAGACCGGGCCACATCGTTCCCGGCCTGCCGGGTTGAGCGGCCGGGTCTGCTACCATCCGGCACGGTCACCCCCTGGAGGTCATCGCTCCCGTGAACCCGATCCTGGCCATCGGCCAGCTCCTGCTCAGCATCGCCCTCATGGCCGCCATCCTGCTCCAGGCACGTGGCACCGGGCTGTCCGGCACCTTTGGCGGCGACTCGGCCGTCTACCGCAGCCGTCGCGGCGTGGAGCGCCGGCTGTGGCAGTTCACGATCGTGCTGCTCGTGCTGTTCATCGTGTTTGCGCTGGTGGCCTTCACGACGGCGCAAACGGCTGCGGGCTGACGGTGGCCTTCACCACCATTGGCTGACCCCGGCGAGGGGGCCAACCGCCGCACCGCTCGTCGATGACCCTGAATCGGCGCGACCGTGCGGTCGTGGCCGTGCTGACGCTGGTCCTCATCGTGCTCGGCGGGTCGCTGGCCGTGCCGCGAGTGGCCCGCCTGGCAGACGCCGTTCCCGACGCGTCCCCCGGGACCACCCCATCCCCACCGGTCGTCTACCGGGAAGCCGTGGTCGGTGCGCCGGCGTCGATCACCCCGGTCACGGCCCGGAGCCGGTCCGAGCGGACGCTGGTGGGGCTGATCTTCAGCGGCCTCGTCAGGCTCGGTCCCGACGATACGCTCGAGCCCGACCTCGCCAGCTCCTGGACGGTCGACGCCAAGGGTCGGACCTGGACCTTCCGGATCCGTGACGATGCCACCTGGCAGGACGGCGTGCCGGTGACCGCCGCCGACGTGGTGTACACGATCGAGGCGTTGAAGAGCCCGGACGCGTCGGGGGCAAGCGCGGCCTCGTGGGCGGAGGTGACGGCAGAGGCGATCAACGACAAGACGGTCGCGCTCTCGCTGGATACCCCGGTGAGCGGGTTCGTCGCCGCGGCGACCCAGCCGCTGCTGCCGTCACATCTGCTGGCGGGGATGCCGTTCGCGGATCTGGCGACCAGCGACTTCGCCCGGCTGCCCGTGGGCACCGGACCATTCGCCCTGACCGAGCTGGATGACCGGCACGCGATGCTGGCTGCGGTGGGGTCGCCGGACGCGGCGGTGCCGCCCAACGAGGAGGCGACAGCCTCGCCGCTGAGCGATGCGCTGGCCACGCCGGTGCCCCGGCCGTTGGACATGCGGCCCCTTCCCTACCTGGATCAGATCGAGCTTGACTTCTACCCCGACGACGCGGCAGCCGCCGACGCCTTCCGCTCGGGCCAGGTGGACGCCGTGTCGGGGCTTGGCCCGGAGTCGACCGCGACCTTCGACGGGACTCCCGGCATCGAGCGGATCAGCTACCCCACGACCACGCTGTCCACCGTTCTGCTGAGCCTTCGGCCCGACCATCCTGAGCTCAGCGACGTTCGGACCCGTCAGGCGCTGCTGGCGGCCATCGACCGCGACGCGCTGATCACGGACGTCATGGGCGGTGACGCACGCCGCGCGGACGCCCTGGTACCGCCCGGCTGGTGGGCGTACGACGTCGGCTCGGTCAAGCCGGTCACGTTCGATCGCCAGCGGGCCGCGACGCTGCTCAAGGCCGCGTCATGGACGAAGGTGAACGGGAAGTGGCGAGCGCCGGGCGCGAAGACCCCGTACCGGATCGAGCTGCTGAGCATTCCCGCCGATGCCAACCCGGGGCTGGCCGCCGAGGCCGCGTTCGTGCGCGAGGCCTGGACGGCGCTCGGGATGCAGGTCGACCTGGTCGAGCTGCCGGCCAGCGAGCTCGCCGGGCGGCTCAGAGACGGCGCATTCACGGCCTCGGTGCTCGACATCACGCTGGGTCTGGAGCCTGACCTGTATCCGCTGCTCGCGTCGACGCAGGTGCTGGCGGCCGGGGGCAACCTGAGCGGTTATCAGGACCCCAAGCTCGACGCGCTGCTCGAGGCCGCCCGGGCACCTGGCACGCGCGACGTCCGCGCCGCTGCCTGGAAGGCGCTGCTGGCCGGACTGAGCGACAGGCTGCCCATGCTGCCCCTCGCCTGGCTTGACGACGTGGTGCTCGAGCGGAACCTCCAGGGGGCAACGCCTCGGCTCATCACGGGGCCGGGCGACCGATTCTGGGATGTGCTAGCATGGCGCCTCGCTGCGGACCGGTGAGCCTTATGGCGCCCCGATCCAGGCGAGGGATCCATGCCGAGGTGGCGGAATTGGTAGACGCGCTAGCTTCAGGAGCTAGTGTCCGCAAGGGCGTATGGGTTCAAATCCCTTCCTCGGTACCACGGCCCTCTCGTGTGGATCTCGATCGGCCGGCATAGTACTCGGGCCCAGGTGGCGGAATTGGTATACGCGTACGTTTGAGGGGCGTATGAGGCAACTCATCCGGGTTCAAGTCCCGGCCTGGGCACCACCCTCCTGACCACCAACGGGCGGCCGATGGCCGCCCGTCACCCTTTTCCGGTCCATCCGGGCGGATCGATCGGGCCCGGGCGGTTAGCTCAGCTGGTCAGAGCACCTCGCTTACACCGAGGATGTCGGAGGTTCGAGTCCTCCACCGCCCACCACTCCACCGCCCACCCATCCCGCCGGCGGGGCTGCCGTCCGCGGATCGCCGCCATGGAGGCAGGCTCGCAGGGGGTATGCTGGGCCGACCGCGCGCGCGGCGTTGAGTGGCCGGTTCGAGGAGGCCGAATGGACGGCACCGTCATTCTCATCATCGTCATCGCGATCCTCGTGATCGTGGGCGTGTTCGTCATCGGCCTGTACAACGGCCTGGTAACGCGCCGGAACCGGATCGACGAGGCGTTCGGCCAGATCGACGTTCAGCTCAAGCGTCGCCACGACCTGATCCCGAATCTCGTCGAGGCCGTGAAGGGCTACATGGGGTTCGAGAAGGACGTCCTGACGCGGGTGACCGAGGCGAGGGCGAATGCCGTGACGGCCGGCGCCCAGGGTCCCGCGCAGCAGGCCCAGGCGGAGAACATGCTGACGGGTGCGCTGCGCTCCCTGTTCGCCGTCGTGGAGAACTATCCGGACCTCAAGGCGAACCAGAACGTCATGCAGCTCCAGGAGCAGCTGACCACGACCGAGAACCAGATCAGCTTCGCGCGCCAGCACTACAACGCGACCGTGCTGGACTTCAACAACTCCATCCAGACGTTTCCTGCCGTGCTGATCGCGGGAACGTTCGGCTTCGCCAAGCGCGAGTTCTTCGACGCCGAGCCCGAGGCCGAACAGGTCCCCAACGTCGACCTGAGTCTCAGCTGACGGCCCACGACGCGGGTGTGACCCAGGGCCGCCGGCGACCGGAGCCCTGCGGTCGCCTGATCCCCGGCGTCCGTCGCTGACCTCGGACCACTGATCTCGAAGCATGGCCACCTTCTACGACCAGATCGGGCAGAACCGGCGCAACTCGGTGCTGCTCGCGCTCGCCGTCATCGTCCTGCTCGGATTGCTCGGCCTGGTCATCGGCTGGGCCGTCACCGGAGATCCCGCCCACGCGCTGCCCTCGACCGGGATCGCGATCGCGGTCGGGGTGATCGCGTCGCTCGTCTCGTACTACCTGGGCGGCGCGATGATGCTGTCCGCCTCGGGCGCCAAGGAGGTCACCGCGGAGAACCAGCCGCAGCTGATCAACGTCGTCCGGGAGATGTCGATCGCGGCCAACGTTCCGATGCCCCGCGTCTACCTCATCGACGACACCGCGCCCAACGCGTTTGCCACCGGCCGCGACCCGCAGCACGCGTCGGTTGCGATCACGATCGGCCTGCTCCAGAAGCTGGATCGTGAGGAGCTGCAGGGCGTCATGGCCCACGAGCTGTCGCACGTCCGCAACTACGACATCCGGTTCTCGCTCATGGTGGGTGTCATGGTGGGGTCGATCGCGCTGCTGGCCGACTTCTTCCTGCGCTTCACGTTCTGGGGCGGCGGGCGACGGGGCGGCTCGCGCGACCGTGGGTCAGGTGGTGGCGGTCTGCAGATCGTGGTGTTCGTGATTGCGATCCTGCTCGCGATCCTCGCCCCCATCGCGGCCCGGCTGGTCCAGCTCGCGGTCAGCCGTCAGCGCGAATACCTCGCCGACGCGTCCGGTGTCGAGCTGACCCGCAACCCGGTGGGCCTGGAACGGGCGCTGGCCAAGATCGCGCTCGACACCGAGCCGCTCGAGGTCGCCAACCGGGCCACCCAGCACCTGTACTTCGAGAACCCGATGAAGGGCGTCAGCGACCGCAAGTCCGACCTGTTCTCGACCCATCCGCCGGTGCTCGATCGGATCAATCGGCTGCGGGCGCTCGCCGGTTCACCGCCGGTCGCGCAACCGGCGATGGTGCTCGACCCGCGCGCCCAGGCGACGCTCATCGGGTCCTGAGCCAGGGCGCCAGAGCCACGGGGGCCGGGTCCGGCCTTCTTGTCCGCCGTTCGGCGTGCATGGTATCCTCCGCCCCGCCGACGGGCCCCGAGAGGGGACCCGGGAACGGGCCGAGATAGCTCAGTTGGTAGAGCACGCGACTGAAAATCGCGGTGTCGCCAGTTCGAATCTGGCTCTCGGCACCAACCCAGCGGTCGGTGCATCGAGCGGAAGTGGCTCAGTTGGTAGAGCATCACCTTGCCAAGGTGAGGGTCGCGGGTTCGAGTCCCGTCTTCCGCTCCAACCTCCCTGCATCCGAGATCGACTTCCGGCACCGCTGCCCCTTCGTCTAGTGGTAGGACAGCGGACTTTGGATCCGTTAGCCGAGGTTCGAATCCTCGAGGGGCAGCCAATCTGATCGATTTCGGCGGCGCGCCGCCGAGCCAGGCGACGTGGCGAAGTGGCCTAACGCGGGGGTCTGCAAAACCCTTATTCATCGGTTCGAATCCGATCGTCGCCTCCATTGCTCCGACCATTGCTCCGAACGTGAGCCGCTCCCCCGGGAGCGGCTTCCGGCTACCCGGGGGCGCGTGCCGTGGTCCGCGGTCGCTACGATGGCCCCGTCCGGGAACGTGATCGGGCCGAGGTGGCGGAACCGGCAGACGCGGCGGTCTTAAACACCGCTGGGGGCAACCCCGTCCGGGTTCAAATCCCGGCCTCGGCACCACAGATGACTCCGATCGCGCGGTTCCAATGCGACCCTTGACGGCGTCGGCGCGGGCGCGAGGCTGACTCCGTGACCTGGGCCTTCGCAGGCGTTGCCACAGGACTGCAATGGCGCGTCGTGCCGGCGTCACTCCGTGTGCCCGCCGGCGGCATAGCCTCGACACAGGCGCGTCAGATCACGCGGGTCGTGGGATCCGCCTTCACTGATGTGTCGCAGCGGTCGCCGGCCACGGGGTCGACGCCCCGGACGTCACCGGGTCGTCTTGGTGCATGACCGCGCCTTGTCACCATGCTCGATCAGCTTCTCGGAATCTCGGCCGCCTTTGCCGCCGCAGCAACGCTGTTGCTGCTCGTCGCGGGCCGGCTGCCGCTGGGCTGGAGGATCACGCGGATCGGGGTCCTGCTCGGGATCGGCGTGCTCATCGCCCTCGCGTCAGGCTGGCCCGCGAACCGCCTCACCGGGATCGACCCTGCCGACCCGCTGGTCCTGGTTGCGGCCGCCATCGGGATCGTCGCGCTGACCATGCCCGGCCGCTGGTGGGCGATTGGCAGCATCTCGTTTGCCAGCGTCGCCGTGGCCACCAGCGTCTACATCATCTATCTCACCCGGATCACGCTGGTCCTCGCCGGCGGCCCGATGGGTCTGTTGCTGGGCCTGGTGCTGCTCGCGTTCGAGATCGCGGCACTGGTGCTCATGGTGCTCAGCGTGTTCGAGATGGTGGACGCCCTGTGCGGACCGCCGCTTGCGGCCGGGTTCAACATCGGGCGCGCCGGCTGGGGACAGCGGCCCACCGAGGGCGGGCGGGCTGCGACTTCGGGCCCGGGTCTCGGAGCGTCGCAGCGCGCGGGCGATTCGCTGACCACCGCCCTGCCGGTGGTGGCCGTCCAGGTGCCGGCCCACGCGGAGCCACCGGACCTGGTGATCGAGACGATCGGCTCGATCGCGGCGCTCGATTACCCGCGTGATCGGCTGGTGATCCAGGTCATCGACAACAACACCGACGACGAGCAGCTGTGGCGACCGCTCAAAGCCGAGTGCGATCGCCTCGCCGGGCTCGGGTATCGGATCCAGTTCGCTCACCTCGTGGACTGGCCGGGCTTCAAGGCGGGAGCACTCAACTGGGCCAACGGCCAGCTGCCTGACGACGTCGAGGTCATCGCCGTGGTGGACGCCGACTACGTCGTGGCGCCCGACTTCCTGACCGCGACGGTGCCCCAGTTCGCCGACCCTTCGGTCGCCTTCGTCCAGACCCCGCAGGATTACCGCGAGTGGCGTGACAGCGCGTTCTACCGCGCCTGCCACGCCGGCTTCGAGTACTTCTTCAAGGTCGGCATGGTGAGCCGATCGTTCCGCAACTCGATCATCTTCGCGGGCACGATGGGCCTCGTCCGACGGAGTGCCATGGAGCAGATCGGCGGCTGGGACGAGACGGTCATCACCGAGGACGCCGAGGCGAGCCTGCGGATGCTGGCCGCCGGAGGGCGCGGCATCTTCATGCCGCGGGTGTTCGGCCACGGTCTGATGCCGCTGACCTACGAGGGCCTTCGGAAGCAGCGCTACCGTTGGTCGTTCGGCGGGATCCAGATCATCCGCAAGCATTGGCGTCAGCTGCTGCCCTGGTCGGAGTCGGCGCTGACCCAGCGCCAGCGCCGAGACTATCTCCTGGGTGGCTTCTGGTGGTTCAACGATCTGCTCACGCTGGGCTTCCTCGCGTTCATCGCGGCCACGGCGCTGGGTGTCATCACCGGTCGACCGTTCGTGGTGCAGCTGCTCCAGGGCCCCGGGCTCGTGCTGCCGTTGCTGTACCTCGTCCTGGGGCTCGTCCGCTACGTGTGGGGCCTGCGGGTCGCGACCGGCGTCGGCGTGGTCGAGTCGGTGGCGGCGCTGCGGGTGAACCTGAGCCTGGCCTGGGTGGTCACGCTGGCCTGCATCCGTGCCCTGGTCCAGGGCCGGGGAGTGTTCCTGCGCACACCCAAGGTGGCGGGTTCGGACGCCGTGCGCTCGCTCCGGCTGGTGTGGGTCGAGACCATGCTCACCCTTGGCGCCGGGGTGCTCGCGATGGCGGTGCTGTTCCGGGCCGGGCTCTCGACGCTGACGCTGACCGTTGACACCCTGCTGCTGTGGAGCCTGTTCATCTACGGCTCCGCGATCACGTACGCGGTCGCGGATCCGAGCCGTCCGCCCGAGCGGCTGCGCTGGAAGGCGGCCCTCGAGGCCGCCGACCACCCGGTTGGCCGAGCGATCGACCGGGCTCCCGCAATCACCTCCGGCGCTGCGGTCGCGCTGGTGGCGCTGGCTGCCGTCGCATTCGCGTTCGTCGCCCAGAGCGGCCGGCCGCCGGTCCAGGGGGCGGGCGGCGTGGCCAACGCGGGGCTGGGACCGATCCCGGGAGGGCTGCCGTCCTCGCCCGCGATCAGCCCGGCGCCGTCCGCGACCGGGTCGCCGTTACCTGGTACCTCGCCGGGCGCCTCGCCCGCGCCGTCCGGTACCCCATCGCCCGCGCCGTCCGGTGGCGCGCCGACCTCGACGCCCGTCGCGCCGACCGGGACGCCTGCGCCGTCGCCGACCGCGAGCCCCCCGCCTGCGACGGCGACCCCGACCGCGCAGCCATCCTCGGCGCCGGCCACACAGGCACCGTCTTCGTCGCCGGCCGCCGGCGCGTCCGCCCCCGTGCCGTCGGGCTCGGCCGTGGCACCCTCCCCATCCGCCTGAGCGCTCTCGCCTGTGCCTTCGGCGCCGGACTGATCCCGGCCGCCTGTCTCCCTGCCCGAGCGTGGAACAGGGCCTGACCCGCCGGGGGCGCCACCGGGTTGCTGGTACCTCCGGGCCATAGCACGCCCGATCCCTGAAGCGGATCACTGTGGTGATGCGATCTCTGACGCCCCGCCCACTCGACGACGATGCCTGGCGCACCGGCGAGGCCGCGCCCGGCGTGGCGCATTTCTACGGCTGGGGCGGTGACGATGACGGCCGGTCGAAATGCTGGACCGCCGCACCGGCCGAGGGAACGCGGTGCGCTTCCGAGGACGACCGGCTGTGTCCTGACTGCGAGGGCTGGTACTGGCAGCAGCTGTTCGTCGGCTCGCCGCACTGGGAAGCGCCCTCCGAAAGGCCGCGACCCGCCGACCTCCAGCCGGGCGGGATGGAGCCGGGGGAGCTTCGGCGGTGCGAGCCGCAGCCGGCCGGCCGGCACGCCGAGCCGGGCCGCGAGGATCGATCGATGGAGGTGCCGTCGCTCAGCGGTGGAGCCCGAACAGCCCTCGGCGCTCCTTCGGTTCCGGAACGCTCGCCCCATCCCTGCCCGCAGCGGACGGGCCGAGCACGATATCGGCCAGATCCCGGAGCCGGACGGCGGCCTGTGAGCGGGGCGCGCCACGGACGACGGGGTTCCCCTCGTTGACCGCCTTGAGGTAGACGATCGGGTCGTACGGCAGATCGGAGCTGATGCGAGCGCCCAGCGCGCCCTCGATGTCGGTGCGCTTCAGGAGATCTCGCGCAAAGGCGTTGTTGAGCACGAACAGGGTGGTGGCGCCCATGGCGCCCGTCTCCGACAGCTGGTCGAGCAGCAGGTGGACGGCGTTGAGCGCCGGGATCTCGGGCAGCACCGGAACGATGACGGTATCGACCCGGCCGAACAGCGCGAGCATCCGGTCATCGAGCAGCGCACCGGCATCGAGGATGACGATCTCGTAGGCCTCGTGCGCCCGCGCGACGATCAGCTCCAGCTGCTCGGCGCCGATCAGGGACGCGTAGCCCGGGGTGGGCGGAGCGGGCAGCACCTGCACGCCGCTCGAATGATGAACGGCGTAGGTGCGGAACAGATCCGACTCGTGGAGCGCCGCGTCGTCGCGCACCAGCTCGAGCAGCGTCTGCTTGGGCCGGAGATTGAGGTGGGACGCCACCTGCCCGAAGGCGAGATCGAGGTCGATCAGCAGCACCGCTCCCGGCTTGCGCTCGGCCGCCAGGAGCGCGAGATTGGTGGCGATGGTGGTGGTTCCCACGCCGCCCTTGGGGCTGAACACGGCGATCACCCGCCGGCCCTGTCCGTCGCCGATCGCGTGCGATGCGCCATCGCCGCCGGTGCGGGTGCGCTGGGCTCGCAGCGAAAGGGCCTCGATCCGGGCCTCGAGCTCGGCCTCGTCGAAGGGCTTCGTGATGACGTCGTCGGCACCCGCCTCGAGCAACCCGATCCGTTCCTCGACATCGTCGGCCTGCGCCATGGCGAGGATGGGCACAGAGCTCGTGGTCGCGTTGCCGCGCAGCCCGGCGATGACCTCGCTGACCCTGGTCGAGGAGGGGAGGCGGTCGACGATGACGAGGCTCTGGCCTGCTGCCGACGCCAACAGCTCGGCGGCGTTGGCGATCACGGTCACCGTGTGACCGGGCTTGGTCAGCGAGGCTGTCAGCGCGTCGGCTGCGACGCGGTCGTTGGACAGGACGAGGATCGAGAGCTGCACGGGTTCCCCCGGACGTGGGCGGATGCCCTTCGATGCGTGACCGATGGCGGGATGACGCCGGGAAGGATACACGGCGCGCCCGCAGGGGCCACTGTCGACCCGACGGGATCGCCCGCTGGTCCCGGCGAGCGAACCGGAGGCGTGCGCAGCTTCCCCGGCCAGCCGCCCGGCCGGGCACCCGCCGGGCGGGTACCCAAAGGCGGGACGACACGGGGCCCGTGCTATCCTTCCGCGGTCCTTTCGGCTCCGCGCCGGCTCGCCGTCAGCGGGGCAGATCCCATTGGAAGGAGTGAGCAGATCGTGCGTCGCTACGAACTGATGCTCGTGCTCCGGCCGGACGCGCCGGACGAGCGAGCCTCCGCGGTCATCGACCGCACCACCCGCTACGTCGTTGGCGAGGGTGGCCAGATCATCAAGGTGGCACCCTGGGGCCGCCGCCGTCTGGCCTACCCGATCGCGCGATACCGCGAGGGGTCGTACCACATCATCGTGTTCGAGTCCCCCGCGGAGGCAATCGCCGAGCTCGAGCGCAGCCTCCAGATCACCGAGGACGTGTTGCGCTACCTGGTGGTCCGGACCTTCCGGCCGGCGCGCCCGCGCCGGGACGCCGCGAGCGCCGGCGAGACCGAAGAGGGCTCCGACATCCCGTCCGGAGAGGACGAGGAAGAGGGGGAGACGGGCGAGCGGATCGACGAGTCCGAGAGCGAAGCCGCCCCGGCGGCGATCGACTGAGGAGAGCCGGCGATGGCATCGTTCTCGAAGGCCATGATCATCGGCAACCTCGGGCGGGATCCCGAGATGCGCTACACGCCCAATGGCCGGCCCGTGACCGAGTTCAGCGTGGCGGTCAACCAGAGCACCAAGAACCAGCAGACGGGCGAGTGGGTGGAGGCGACCGACTGGTTCCGGATCACCGTGTGGGGCGACCGCGCCGAGCGGACGGCCGAGCAGCTGCGCAAGGGAAACCGGGTGTTCGTGGAGGGCCGCTTCCGGACTCGCGAGTACGAGACCCGGGACGGTCAGAAGCGGATCTCGCTCGAGATCACCGCCGACAACGTGGTGAGCCTCGAGGCCCGTCAGCGCGACGAGGAAGGATCGTTCAGCGCCCCATCCGGGGGGTTCGGTGGCGCCTCGAGCGGTGGCGGGGAGGCCGTGAAACCAGCCCGCACCGCAGCTGCCGACGACGACCTCGACGACCTTCCGTTCTGAGACAGCACCCGGCGGCGTGATGCCGCCCCGGCGGGCATCTCCCGCCGCCAGCCAGGAGACCTGATCCATGCCCCCCAAGTCGAAGAAGCGCGACGACTACTACCGCGATCGACGTCGGCGGAAGGTGTGCTCCTTTTGCGCCGACAAGACGGTTGCCATCGACTACAAGGAGGTCAATCGCCTCCGACGCTACCTGTCCGAGCGAGCCAAGATCGAGCCCCGCCGCAAGACCGGGACCTGCGCCGCCCACCAGCGTGAGCTGGCGGTCGCGCTCAAGCGGGCCCGGCACGTGGCATTGCTCCCGTACGCCCCGCAGCACCTGCGCCCCTGACGCCGCGAGCCGATGGCTTGCGGTAGCGACGGCTCGGGATCGGGCTCGCCGAGGATCGGGCCGCCAGGGCAAGAGCCGGGCCGGTGACCGCCGGTGTCGTCCTGCTCGCGGGCGGGTTCGCCGCGGGCCTGTTCGGGTCCCTCCTGGGTCTGGGCGGCGGCATCCTCATCGTGCCGCTGCTCACGCTCGGGTTCGGCGTGCCCCTGCGTGGGGCGGTCGCCGTGTCGCTGGTGTCGGTGATCGTCACCTCGAGCGCCGGCGCCGGCGTCTACCTCCAGCGACACGTCGCCAACCTGCGCCTGGGAATGGTGCTCGAGCTGTTCACCGCGAGCGGCGCGCTGATCGGCGGCCTGGTCGCGTTCATCCTTCCCGTGCAGGCGCTCGAAGGGCTGTTCGCGGCCCTGATGGCCTGGGTTGCGATGTCGATGATCCGCCGCCGCGATCCGCCCCGATCGGCGGCGGCGGTCCCGGTGCCCGTGCCACCGCGGCCCGACGGTGATGGGCCACGGCCCGAGGCCGCGCTCGCGCCCATGGAGCCGTCGGAGGTGCCCGCGACCGCGGCTCGCTCGTTCGCGGACCGGCTGGGTGGGGACGGGTACCAGGTCCACCGCCTGCCAGTCGGGATGGCGGGATCGGTCGGGGCAGGTGTCATCTCGGCCCTCCTCGGCGTGGGGGGTGGGATCATCAAGGTCCCGCTGATGCACCTGGTCCTGGGCGTTCCGCTCCGCGTCGCGACGGCGACAAGCAACATGATGATCGGCGTGACGGCGACGTCCTCGGCGGTGATCTACCTGCTGCGCGACGAGATCGACCCGTTCGTTGCGGGGCCGACCGCGGTGGGCGTGTTCCTGGGCGCATCGCTTGGCTCGCGCGTCGCGCATCGGATCGACGTCCGGGTGCTGCGCTGGCTGTTCGTGGTGATGCTCGTGTACACGGCGTTCGAGATGACCCGCAAGGCGCTCGGCCTGTGAGCGCGGCAGGTGGCCCCGTGCGCCGAACCGGGAGCCACCTCGACGCCGCCGCGATCGAAGCCGTCATCGCCCGTCTGCTGGTGGTCGGGACCTACCTGGCCATGGCGTTCATCCTGGTCGGGGTGCTCGGCATGCTGGCGGGTTCGATCGACCCGATGGACCATGGCACCCCGCCGCTGTTCGACCTCACCCGCATCCCGGACGACGTGATCGCCCTGCGGCCCGCGGGGTTCCTGTGGCTGGGCATCGTGACCGTGATCGCGCTACCGATCGGGCGCGTGGTCGTGGCCGGCGTCGGCTTTCTGGCCACGCAGGACCGCCGCCTTGCGCTGGTGTCGCTGGCGGTGCTGCTGGTGGTGACCGTGTCGATCCTGGCCGCGCTGGGTCTGGGGGGCTGATGGACCTCCTCGTCCTGGCCCTGGCCTTCTTCGTCATCCTGCTGGGCGCCGAGCTGTTCACCAACGGGATCGAGTGGTTCGGGCGGAAGCTGGAGCTCGCCCAGGGCGCTGTGGGGTCGGTCCTGGCCGCCGTGGGCACCGCGCTGCCCGAGACGATGATCCCGATCATCGCGATCGTCTTCGGCGGTCGCGGGGCCGCCACCGACGCGGTCGGCATCGGGGCGATCCTGGGTGCCCCGTTCATGCTCGCGACGCTTGCGATGTTCGTGACCGGGATCGGCGTGCTCGCATTCCGCACTCGTCGGCCCACCGGTGTCCGGATGGTCGTCGACACGGTCGTGCTGGTCCACGACATCCGCTACTTCGTGGTCGGCTATGCGCTCGCCATCGGCGCCGCCTTCCTGCCATCCGAGCTCGGCGCCGTGCGCCTTGTCGTGGCCGCCTTCCTGATCGCCATGTACGCGTGGTACGTCAAGGGTCACCTCGACGCCGAGGCGGAGGAGGGCGGCGACCTGGCCCCGCTCCGGTTCGGCAGGCTCGATCCTGCGCGCGCCGGCAACCCGGTGCCCAGGCTCCGGATCGTCAACCTCCAGGTGCTCGTCGCGCTCGGCTGCATCGTCGGCGGGGCGTACCTGTTCGTCGGTGCCGTCGACCGGCTCGCAGCGTCGGCCGGCGTGAGCGAGCTGCTGCTGGCCCTGGTGATCGCCCCCATCGCGACCGAGCTGCCCGAGAAGTTCAACTCGCTGATCTGGGTCCGCCAGGGCAAGGACACCCTCGCGATGGGCAACATCACCGGCGCCATGGTGTTTCAGTCGGCCATCCCGACCGTGGTGGCGTTGCTGCTGGCCAGCGAGTCATGGCGGGTGACGGCCGACTCCGGCCTGGCGTTCGCGTCGGCCGGGATCGCCTTCCTCTCGGTTGCCGCGGTGTTCCTGCCGATGTGGCGCCGGGAGCGTCTCGACGGGCGGGCGCTGCTGGTCGGTGGCCTGCTGTATCTGACCTACGTGGGGCTGGTGCTGCTCGCGATCGCGGGGCTGCTGCCGATCGCCTGACGGCGGGGTCCCGCCGGCAGCGTGGCGCCGGACCGGCCGATCTCCGGGCTGGGCGGAGCCTCGAGCCTGGGCCGATCACGAGGGGCTGCGTGCTAGACTCGAAGCTCCCAACGAGGCACACCGCGGCGACGCCGCACGCGACCTGGAGCCGATCCGATGCTCACCCAGCCGTCCGCCTCCACGACGCCCGATGCGGCGTCCAACTCCCGCTCCCTGGATGATCTGATCGCCTATTTCGAGGGTGACTGGGTCGCCCTCAAGGATGCCCGGGTCAGCATCATGACCCATGCGTTCATGTACGGGACGGCGACCTTCGAGGGGATCCGTGGCTACTGGAACGCCGATGATGGCATCCTCTACGCCCCGTTCGTGCGCGCTCATGTCGAGCGGATCCGCAACTCCGCCAAGATCCTGCTCATGGACCCCGTCCCGTCTGCGGAAGAGCTGGTGTCGATCATCATCGAGACCGTCCGTCGGAACCGGTTCACCGAGGACGTGTACATCCGGCCCTCGTTCTACAAGAGCACCCGTGCGATCGGCGTTCGGCTCCACCATCTCGATCACGAGCTGTACGTGATCGCGGTGCCGTTCGGGAACTACATCGACATCGAGAAGGGTGTGCGCCTCCAGACATCGTCATGGCGTCGCAACGCGGACGAGGCGCTGCCCGCACGCGGCAAGATCGTCGGCGGCTATGTGAACATGGCCTTCCAGAAGTCCGAGGCGGAGCTCAACGGGTTCGACGAGGCCCTCGTGCTCGCGCCCGACGGCCACGCATCCGAGGCCTCGGCGGCAAACCTGTTCATCGTCCGCGACCGGACCCTCATCACGCCGCCGCTGTCGGACGATATCCTCGAGGGCGTGACCCGCAAGGCCGTCATCCAGCTGGCCGCGGATGCCGGGATCGATGTCGATGTCCGGTCGATCGACCGCTCCGAGCTGTACGTGTGCGACGAGGCGTTCCTGTGCGGGACCGGCGTCCAGGTCAGCCCGGTGATCGAGGTTGACCACCGACCTGTCGGCACCGGTGCGATCGGGCCGGTCTCGCGCCAGATCAGCGAACGCTACTTCGCCGCCGTGCGCGGCAACCTGCCCGAGTACCGGAGCTGGCTGACGCCGATCGGGTCCTAGCCGGCGCCGTCTGCCGACGAGCGAAGTCGGCGCGGCTCGCACGCAGTCGCTGCACCGGCGGCCAGCACGCGATGGCGGGGACGGCGATGGGCCCGGCGGCCCGGCGCGTCAGTTGAGGACCGGAACCGTCAGGTCGGGGGCGTCCTTGCCCAGGGTGATCACCATGTCCACGGGCTTGGTCGGGTCGGTGGCGGTCGTGACGGTGACCTTGTACAGGTCCTCGAGGTACTTGACCGTCTGGGGCATGTCCGCCTCGGCGCCGTTGTAGGCCACGATCGTGGTATGGGCCTGGGTCGCCGCCTTCTGGTTGGGCGCCGACGCATCGAGGCCATCGTAGGACAGGTAATCCGCGTTGTCGGTCGCCAGGTTCGAGTGCCCGGATGCATTGAGGACCCACACTCGCGCCCCCTCGGAGCTCAGCCGATCGCGCAGGTCGAGCAGATCGGAGCTGGTCGAGAAGGCCTGCCTCACGGCCTTGCGGATCCGGCTGATGTTGGGCTCGATCACGTACTGGCCGTTCTTGTAGCCCTCGGTGGCGTAATAGGTCGGCGAGAACACGTACGACCGGATGTTCTTGGTGTCGACCGTGCTCGCCAGCGACAGCAGCCTGGGCACCATGCCGACCGGGATGTCGGTGTTGACCGACCCCTTCATGTCGTGGACCAGCTGGTCCAGGTTGGCCAGGATCGCCCGCGGGTTGATCTCCTCCTTGAGCGAGGTGATCACCCGCTGCTGGCGCCGGCCCCGGTCGAAGTCGCCGCCCGCTGCGCGATGGCGGGATCGGGCGTAGATCAGCGCCTGGGCGCCGGTCATGTGCTGCGGACCGGCCGGGATGTAGATCCTGGTGACGACCCCGCCACCGACCGGGTAGTCGCTCTCGGCGACGGGGATCTGGACGTTGATCTGGACGCCGCCCAGGGTGTCCACGGCGTGCCGGAAGCCCGAGAAGTTGACCTCGACGTAGTAGGGGATGTCGATCCCGTACAGCTCACCCAGGATCGCCTTCAGGGCGGCGAACCCGCGAGCGCCCGTGGACTTGCCCGCCCACAGGTTGGTCCGGTTGCGGTTCTCCGCGTACCAGGCGTTGATCTTGCCGCTGTAGGTGCTGCCCCAGAACGTTCGCGCGTTCGCGGGCACAGGGACGTCCACCGTGTCGCGCGGGATCTGGAACATCGCGACCTGCTTGGACTGCGGATCGATCGATACCACGATCAACGTGTCGGTGTTGAAGAACGCCTGCGAGCCGCGCTGGTCGACGCCGACCAGCAGCACGTTCAGCTTGTCCGTGCCGTTCCAGGGCGGCAGCGTGGGGGCGATCGTGCCGGATGCGCCGGGGATCGGCGTGGGGGCAACGTCGGCCGAGGAGGACGGCGCCTCGCTGGGCCCGGCCGAGGCGCTCGCGTCGGGCGATTCGCCCGCCGAGGGCGATGCGTCGGCCACGTCGCAGCTCGGGTCGGCATCCGCGGAGAACACGCAGCCCACGAGATCGAGCGCCAGCATGTTGTAGTGGGCGACGGCCACGTGACCGCCGGCCATGACCAGGATCACCGCCAGGAGCCCGGCGATCGAGAACGGGGCCAGCGGCAGGCGAGCGCGACCCAGCCGGCCATCGCCCGACGCGTCGACCGCGTTGAGGAACCGGGCCACCTGCCAGGCGTCGATCGCGGCCACGATCCGGTAGACGAGCACGACCAGGTTGACGATCAGGAGCGCGATCAGGACCTGTTGCTGGATCACGAAGCCCAGCAGGTCGTACTTGTCGACACGCAGCACGATCCCGCCCAACAGCGCGAGCGCCAGGAAGGGCAGCGCGGCAAAGGCCAGCGCCCGCCCGTACGCGCCCGCGTACGCGTGACCGAGCCCGGGGAACAGGAGGGACAGGAACGCCGCCGCGAAGGACGAACGCGAGCGCGGTCCGCGCTGGGGTGACGACATCGCGCGGAATGATACGCCGGGCCGGGGATTCGACACCCCGCACATCGGCATCGCGGCGCGTCGGGACAGGGCGGCGTTTGGTATCACCGATCGCCCGAGGTGCGATGGAGCCCGGAGCCGATAGACTGGTGGCTCCGCCGCGGGCGCCGGACCCGCGGCGCGCGTCCGGCGACCATCCGAGGCCCGATGTTTCGACCCGTCACCGCCCGCCCAGACTTCGTCGCCCAGGAGCACGCGCTCCTCGCCGAGTGGGCCGAGCGCCGCACCTTCGCCCGGTTGCGCGCCCAGAACGCCGGCGGACCACGCTGGAGCTTCCTCGACGGCCCGATCACGGCCAACAACCCGATGGGCGTCCACCACGCCTGGGGTCGCACCTACAAGGACCTGTACCAGCGGTTCCACGCGATGCTCGGCGAGGACCAGCGGTTCCAGAACGGGTTCGACTGCCAGGGCCTGTGGGTCGAGGTCAACGTCGAGCGCGACCTCGGCTTCACGTCCAAGCGTGACATCGAGGCGTTCGGGATCGCGCCATTCGTGAGCCTGTGCAAGCAGCGGGTGCTCACGTTTGCGGCCCGCCAGACCGAGCAGAGCATCCGGCTCGGCTGCTGGATGGACTGGAACGAGCCATCGGAGCTGCTGCGTCTGCGGGACCTGCTGGCCGCGGACCCCTCCCAGCAGGCGACGATCGAGGGCCCGGACGGCCCCATCGCCAATTCCGTCGAGATGCTGGTCGGCCGGCTGGGGATGCCCGATCTCGGCGGCAGCTACTTCACCTTCAGCAACGAGAACAACGACCTCATCTGGGGGTTCCTCGCGGAGTGCCACCGGCGCGGCTGGATCTACCGTGGCCACGACACGATGCCGTGGTGCCCGCGCTGCGGCACCGGGCTGTCGCAGATGGAGATGAACGAGGGCTATCAGGACCGCGAAGACCCGGGTCTGACCGTGCGCCTTCCGCTCGTCGATCGGCCGGGCGAGGCGCTGCTGGTCTGGACGACGACGCCATGGACTCTCGCCGCCAACGTCGCGGCCGCCGTCGGCGCCGACCTGCGCTACGTCAGGGTTCGTCAGGGCGACGACGTGTTCTGGCTGGGCAAGGGGACGCTCAGGCAGGCGCTGCGCGGGCCGTTCCAGGTGCTCGACGAGGTGCCGGGCTCGGCCCTGGAGGGTTGGCGCTACAGCGGCCCGTTCGACGACCTGCCGGCGATCCGCGACGCATTCGAGACGGCCGGATACGAGCACCGTGTGGTGACCTGGGACGAGGTCGGTGAGGAGGAGGGCACGGCGATCGTCCACGTCGCGCCCGGGTGCGGCGCCGAGGACTACCAGCTGGGAACGAGGCTGGGGCTGCCCGTGGTGGGGCCGATCGATGAGGACGGCCGCTATTACCCCGGGTTCGGCTGGCTGTCGGGCCGGGAGGCCCCGGCCATCACCGAGGCCATCATCGGCGACCTCGAGCAGCGCCGGTTCTTCTACCACCTCGAGCCCTACGCCCACCGCTATCCCCACTGCTGGCGGTGCGGGACGCCGCTCCTGTTCCGGCTGGTGGACGAGTGGTACATCAGGATGGGCGAGGTCTACGACCGGCCGCGCTCGGAGCTCACGCCGGCCGAGGTCGACGCCAGCCTCCGCTACCAGATCATGGAGGTGGTCGACCAGATCCGCTGGCTCCCGGGCTTCGGCTACGAGCGCGAGCTCGACTGGCTGCTCAACATGCGCGACTGGATGATCTCCAAGAAGCGCTACTACGGCCTCGCTCTACCCATCTATGACTGTCGCGAGTGCGGAACCTTCGATGTCATCGGTGGGCGCGAGGAGCTGCGCGCACGGGCGATCGAGGGCTGGGAGGCGTTCGAGGGCCACACGCCGCACCGGCCGTACGTGGATGCGGTCAGGATCGCATGCCCGTCGTGCGGCAAGCCGGTGAGCCGGATCGAGGACGTGGGCAACCCCTGGCTCGATGCCGGGATCGTGCCCTTCTCGACGATGCACTATCGCGAGGACCCCGAGCTCTGGGCGCGCTGGTTCCCGGCCGACTTCATCACCGAGAGCTTCCCCGGCCAGTTCCGCAACTGGTTCTACGCGATGCTCGCGATGTCCACGGTGCTTCGCCGTGAGCCCCCGTTCCGGACGATCTTCGGTTACGCGACGCTGTTCGGTGAGGACGGCCGCCCGATGCACAAGAGCTGGGGCAACGCGATCGAGTTCGACGAGGCCGCCGAGCGGATGGGCGTGGACGTGATGCGCTGGATGTACGCGTCGGCGCGACCCGACGACAACATCCTGTTCGGCTGGCACGCGGCCGACGAGGCGCGGCGCGAGCTGCTGGTGCTGTGGAACGTCTATGCGTTCTTCGTTACCTACGCGCGGCTCGCCGGCTGGACACCCCGAGCGGGGATCGAGGAGGTCATTCGGGAGGCCGGCGCGTGGCCGGCCCTCGATCGCTGGATCCTGTCGCGGTCCGCGGGGCTGGCCGAAGAGGTCGGGGCCCGGCTGGCCGACTATGACGCGCTGGCCGCGACCCGCCTGATCAGCACCTTCATCGACGATCTCTCGACCTGGTACCTCCGCCGGTCGCGTGATCGGATGCGGGCCAGCTCCGAGCCGACGGACCGGGAGGCGGCGTTCGCCACCCTCCATGCCGCGCTGGTCGCGCTGACGCGGACGATGGCCCCGATCCTCCCGTTCCTGTCCGAGTCGATGTACGGAAACCTGATCGGCGCGGTCGTGCCGCAGCTGCCCGACAGCGTCCATCTCACCCGGTGGCCGACCGCGGACATGGCCGGCTTCCGCGACCCCGCGCTCGAGCGGGCGATGGCCACCGCGCGCCGGGCGGTCGACCTGGTGCGCACGCTGCGCGGCCAGGCGGGTCTCAAGGTCCGCCAGCCGCTGGCGCGCCTGTGGCTTGCCCTTCCGGGCGGTGAGCTCGACGAGCGAGCTGCGCTGCTCGAGCTGGTTCGAGCCGAGGCCAACGTCAAGACGGTGGAGCTGATCGGCGACGAGTCGGAGCTGGTCGACCGCGGCGTCAAGGTGCTGCTGCCCAGGGTGGGCAGGCGGCTGGGGCCGAAGACCCCGGCCGTCCTGGCGGCCGCGCGCGAGGGCCGGTTCGACATCAGGTCCGACGGCTCGGTCGTGCTGGGTGACGTGACCCTGGCGCCCGACGAGGTCGAGATTCAGGCGACGCCGCGGCCGGGCACCGCCGTGGCCCACGACGGTGGGCTGGTGGCGGTCATCGATACCGAGCTGACCCCCGGGCTGCGGGCCGAGGGTGACGCGCGGGAGCTCCAGCGGGCGATCCAGGATCTGCGAAAGGAGGCGGAGCTCGATCTGGACGACCGGATCGAGCTATGGCTCGAGGGCGTCGGGTCCGATGTGTCGCCGTTCCTGGGCGCGGTCGCTGCCGAGACGCTGGCTGACGAGGTACGGGTCGCCGTACCCCCCGACGGCGTCGTGGCGACGTCCGTGCACCTCGACGGGCAGGACGTGCGGATCGGGCTGCGGCGCGTCGATGAGCGGGCCTGACGGGTCCGTGTCGGGCACGGTGTCGGACGCCCCGCAGCTGGGCGAGTCGACCGCCACGGCGTGGAAGCGGCCGTCGGCCGGCCGATGGGCCCTGTTTGCGTCGATCGCGGCAGCGATCGTGATCGCGGATCAGCTGGCGAAGGCGTGGGTCGTGAGCAACCTCGCCGTGGGCGAGGGGTTTGAGGTGCTCGGTGACTGGATCCGCATCATCCACGGCCGCAACTCCGGGATCCTGTTCGGGATGCTGCCCCAGTCGGCGACCGCGTTCGCGATCGTGTCGATCGTCGTCGCCGGGCTGATCGTCGCCTACCACGCGAAGGCCGGTCGTGGCCTGCTGGTGACGATCGCCCTTGCGCTGCTGCTGGGCGGTGCGCTGGGCAACCTGGTCGACCGCCTCCACTACGGCGCCGTCATCGATTTCGTGGACATGGGGATCGGTGCCTGGCGCTTCTATACGTACAACGTGGCCGACGCGGCGATCTCGACCTCGCTCGTGCTCCTGGTCGCGATGGCGGTGTTCCCGCGGCTGAGCGAGCTCGCGGCCGATGGCTGACCCGGACGACGCCGCCGCGGGGCCCGCAGGCGACGCGGAGCCGGCAGGTGACGCGGAGCTCGCGCCCGGAGACGCGGTGCTCTTGGCCGGCGAGGAGGAGCTCGAGCTGGGCAACGAGGAGATCGAGCCGGGCGAGGAGGAGCTCGAGCCCGGCGAGGAGATCGAGCCCGGCGAGCTGAAGCCGGACCCGCTTCCGGCTGCCGCGACGTTCTCGGTCGCGCCCGGCCCGCGACGCCTCCGGGTGCCGGAGGGCGAGATCGTCAGGCGCGTCGACCGGTTCGTGGCGGATCGGACGGGCCTGTCGCGCTCGTACGTCCAGCGGCTGATCGCAGACGGACGCCTGGTCGATGACGCCGGGCGCCGGTTGCGGGCAAACAGCGAGGTTCGTGGCGGCAGCGTCACGCTGGAGGTCCCGCCGCCCGAGGTCCCGTACCATCTCGAGCCAGACCCGACGATCGAGGTACGGGTCGTCTACGAGGACGATGATCTGCTGATCGTCGACAAGCCCGCCGGGCTTGTGGTGCACCCGGCGCCGGGACACTGGCGCGGAACGCTCGTCAACGCCCTGCTCGCCCGGGACGACCACTACGGCGGGATCGCGGGTGTCGCGAGGCCGGGCATCGTCCACCGGCTCGACCGCGACACATCGGGCCTGCTGATCGTGGCTCGCAACGACGCCGCCCAGGCATCCGTGATGGCGCAGCTCAAGGCGCGTCGCGTCCGCAAGACGTATGTCGCGCTGGTCCACGGATCGGTCGCCGCGTCCGTGGGCAGGATCGAGGCGCCGATCGGCCGCGACCCCAAGGATCGCAAGCGGATGGCGGTCGTGACCGATGGTCGGCGTGCGATCACCGGGTACCGGGTGCGCGAGAGGTTCCCCGCCTGGACGCTGCTCGAGCTCGACCTTGTGACCGGACGGACGCATCAGATCCGCGTCCATCTGGCCGCGCTGGGTCATCCGGTGGCGGGCGATCCGGTGTACGGGACAGGGACGGCGCGCCGGGGGCCGGACGGCCTCGACCGCCTGTTCCTGCATGCCTGGCGCGTTGAGCTGGTCTCACCGTCGTCGGCACGGCTGGTGCGGGCGGAGGCACCGCTGCCGCCATCGCTCGAATCGGTGCTCGAAGGCCTTCGGGCCGCGGAGAGCTCGTCCGGCCGGCGGCTGCCGGGCGGCGGCATGCCCCGGACCGAGGTGCAGCCGTGACCCGCGCGCGGGAGCTGTGGGGCGCGCCCGGCGCTCAGCTCGTGATCATCAGCGGGCCTTCCGGGGTTGGCAAGGACACGATCATCGACGCCCTTCGGGCGAGGCCCCGCGACCCCGACTACCACTACGTGGTGACCTGCACGACGCGCGGCCCCAGGCCCGGCGAGGTGCCGGGCGTCTCCTACCAGTTCCTCGCCCCCGAGGCGTTCCGGGCCCTCAAGGACGCCGGGGAGCTCCTGGAGGCCAACGAGGTCCACGGCAACTGGTACGGCACGCCCCGCCGCGACGTGGCTGCGGCGCTGGCCGCCGGCCACGACGTCATCCTCAAGATCGACGTGCAGGGTGCCCAGGCGGTCAAGGAGCGCGTCCCGGGCGCACTGCTGGTGTTCATCGTGCCCCCCTCGCTCGAGGCGCTGTTCCAGCGGCTCCGGTCCCGAGCGACGGAATCGGCCGACGAGCTGGAGCTCAGGCAGCGCAACGCGGCGATCGAGCTCGCTCGCCAGGGCGACTACGACCGGGTCGTGGTGAACGAGACGGGCGAGATCGAGCGCACGGCGGCTGAGATCGAGGCGATCATCGCCCAGGAGAAGCGGCGCAACAGCGACCGGCGGATCCGGGTCACCTGAGCCGGACCGGCGACCGTGGGCCTCCCGACCCTTCCGATCGCGTCCGGACCCGACCGGGACGACGGCCGGCTGGTGGAGGTGGCCGTCGATGCCCCGGCCGGCCCCGGACCCCGGACCTACACCTACCTGGTGCCACCGGCGCTCGGCGTCCTCGAGCCCGGTGAGGCGGTGCTGGTGCCGTTCGGCCGCGGTGGACGCCAGGCCATCGGCATCGTGGTGGGCCGGCCCCCGGGCCTCGAGGTGCCGATCGGATCCAGCACCCTGGCCACGAGCACCGGCGACGCCGCCCAGCTGCGGCCGGTCGCCGCCCGGGTGCGCAGCGACGGGCCGCTCCTGCCGCCCCTGTCGCTGGGGTTCGCGGCGGACCTCGCCGGCCGGTATCTCGCGCCGCTCGCGATGGTCATCCGGGCGATGCTCCCCCCGGGCATGCTCGAGCGGTTGGAGCTCGTGGCGGAGGTCACGCCGGACGGCGAGCGCGCGCTTGCTCCCGACCCTGGCGACGGCGGGCTGACACCGGTCGATCTGGACCTGCTCGACGAGCTCGCGGATCGAGCTCGTGCGGTGCGCGACCTGGCCACGCCCGAGGGCCGCGCCAGCCTGCTTCGCCGCCTCCGGGCTCTCGCTGACTCCGGACTGGTCGAGCTCACCTGGACGCTCCTGGCGGCGGCCGCCGGGCCGCGCTACGAGCGTCGGCTGTGGCTCACGCCGAATGGTCGCGCAACGGCCGAGCTGATCGCCGCGGGCGAGCGCACCGGCGGCCGCCCGCTGGGGCCACGCCAGCGGGCGGCACTTCTCGAGCTCGCGGCGGTGCCGGAGTCCGAGACGGAGCCCGGGACCCAGGCCGCCGCGCTCTCGGAACGGCACGGATCGTCGTCCCTTGCCGGGCTGGTGCGGCGGGGCCTCGTCCGGGCCGAGGTTCGCGAGCGACCCCGTCAACCGCTGGCCGGCCGGCCGGCAGGCATCCGCGGCACCCGGCCGGCCGGGGCGACCCTGACCGGCCCGCAGGCGTCGGCGCTGGACCTCGTGCTCGGTGCCATCGCGCATCGCGACCCGACGCCGGTGCTGCTCGACGGGGTGACCGGCGGCGGCAAGACCGCGATCTACGTGGACGCCATCGCGGCCACGCTCCAGGCCGGCCGGCCGGCGCTGCTGCTGGTCCCCGAGATCGCGCTGGCGATGCCCATCGTCGATCGCCTGCGCGCCGAGCTCCCGGTCCGGATCGCGGTCCTGCATTCGGGGCTGGGTGAGGGCGAGCGTGCCGACGAGTGGCGCCGGATCCGGGCGGCCAATGTCGATGTCGTGGTCGGCACGCGGACGGCGCTGCTGGCCCCGCTGGGAGACGTGGGTCTGATCGTGGTCGACGAGGAGCACGATGCGGCCTACAAGAGCGATCGCACGCCGCGCATCCAGGCCCGCGACGCGGCCATGGTGCTGGCGGCACGAGCGGGCGCGGCCGTGGTCCTGGGCAGCGCGACCCCATCGGTCGAGAGCCTGGGTCGCGCGCGCTCCGGGGCCTACCGGCGGGTTGCCCTGCCCAGCCGGCCGGTGGGCACCGAGCCACAGGTCACCGCGGTGGACCTGCGGGCCGAGCTGGCCGCCGGCAACCGGGGGCTGGTGTCGGGGCCGCTCGCCGATGCCCTTGGTGCGCTCGACGTCGCTCACGGCGACCGCGCGATCCTGGTGATCAACCGGCGCGGGACGGCGTCGGTGGTGCTGTGCCGTGACTGTGGCCACGTGCAGGCATGTCCGGACTGCGACCGGCCGCTGGTCTATCACCAGGCCGGGACCTCGCTGCGCTGCCACCACTGCGGCCGTGCCTGGCCGCTTGCCAGCCGCTGCCCGCAATGCTCCTCGCCGCGGATCCGGTACCTCGGCGGTGGCACGGAGCGGCTCGAGCGCGAGATGCGCGCGCGGTTCCCGGAGCTGCGGATCGCTCGCCTGGACCGGGACGTCGTCGAGCGGCGCGGTGCCGCCGACCGGATCCTCGACGCATTCGCGGCCGGCAGGCTCGACGTGCTGGTGGGGACCAGCCTGGTGGCCAAGGGCCTCGATGTCCCCGAGGTCACGCTCGTCGGGGTCGTGTCCGCCGACATCGCGCTCAACCTGCCCGATGAGCGAGCCGCTGAGCGGACCTACCAGCTGCTCGCTCAGGCCGTGGGGCGAGCAGGCCGCGGTGAGCGGCCCGGGATCGCCTTCATCCAGACCTATCGTCCCGACCACCGTGCGATCCGGGCCGTCGTGGATCGGGATCCCGCGTCGTTCTACGACGAGGAGCTCGCGCTCCGCGAGCGGTTCGGGTCCCCCCCGTTCGGCCGGCTCGTCAAGCTGACCGTGGGCCTGGCCGATCGCGCGGAGGCCGAGCGCCTGGCGGTCGGCATGGCGACGGACCTTCGGGCGCGGGCGGGCCCGGCGACACCGCCGGTGACGGTTGCGGGGCCGGCTCCGGCCTACGTGGCGAGGCGTGCCGGGCGCTGGCGCTTCAACGTGGTGCTGCGTGGCGTCGATCCGGTCACCATCCTCGATCCGCCGCCTGGCGCACCATGGTCCGTGGACGTGGATCCCGAGAGCCTGTTGTAGGCGGTCGCTGACCGGTGGCGACGCGTGCCGCAACGTCACGTTTGGGCCCGAAGGGCACAATGGGTGGCGACACGACGATGCCCGAGGCAGCGGGCAAGGAGGGCAGCCATGACCGACCAGCAACCGAACGACACAAAGCCTGCGGGCAATTCGCTGGCCGACGAGCCGATCCCGGACGGTGGTCCCGGGGCCGACGGCGCCGCCGGCCCGCGGACGAAGGAGTGGCTCGCGCAGCTCGAGGGCATGATCCAGGAGATCACCACGCAGGCCGCCCCGGTGGCCCGCCAGGTCGCGGCCAAGGCCGCCGAGCTGGCGGGCGTGGCCGCGGTGAAGGCTGGTCCGGCGGTCAAGCGGGCTGGCACGGCCACCGCCGAGTACAGCCAGCGGTTCGCCGAGCGGGCCCAGTCGGTCGCGGCCGAGCTCAGGGCCCCGGCGCCGGAGTCGACGGCCTCGAGCGAGGGCGAGCTCGCGGACCCGGGCGCGGCGGGCACGGACTCGACGGCAGCCACCCCGACGGCCGCCGACGACACCCCGGCCGGCGAAGAGGGCGAGACGTCCGACAAGGCCTGATCGGCGGCGTTCGCCGCGGTTCGCCGAGCAGCCGGGCTGGCCGGCGCGCATCGACGCGGCCCGGCCGGCATCGACACGGCCCGGGCACCGCCGGGCCATTCCGTATACTCAGCCGACCATGTCAGTCCGGCCCATCGTGCTCCTCGGCGACCCGCGGCTGCGGCTGCGCGGGGAGACCGTCGACAGCTTCGGCAAGTACCTCCATGAGCTCCTCGACGACCTGGCCGCAACGATGCGTGCCGCGCCGGGCGTCGGGTTGGCCGCGCCGCAGCTCGGTGAGGCGCAGCGTGCCTGCGTGGTCGAGGTCGAGAGCCGCCTGTACGAGCTGGTCAACCCCAGGATCGTGCGCGCCGACGGCGAGAGCCGCGATCTCGAAGGCTGCCTGTCCATCCCCGGCTACGTCGCCTACGTGACGCGTCCAGAGAAGGTGTGGATCGTCGCCCAGAACCGGGTCGGCAGGAAGTTCAAGGTGGCGGGGTCCGGTCTGCTGGGCCGCGCGCTCCAGCACGAGCTCGATCATCTCGAGGGCAAGCTGTACATCGACTACCTCGCATCGATGGATGAGCTGATCGCGGTCGGCCAGGGCGACGACGACGATGGGGACGGGGACGCGGACGCGGACGCGGCCGAGGTCCGCGCGGCCACGAGCGCCCTCGCGTGACCGCCCGGCGGGGGCACCCGGGCGGATGACGGCTCGGCCGGACGCCGTCACGCGGGTCCGGACGGTGTTCCTCGGGAGCGGCGCCTTCGGCGTGCCCGCGCTGCGACGGCTGGTCGAACATCCTGCGGTCGACCTGGCGGGGATCGTGACCGCACCGCCACGGCCGGCCGGGCGCCGGCAGATCATGACGCCGACGCCCATCGGGTCGCTGGCGGCCGAGCTCGGGATCGGGCCCGTGCTGACCCCCGCGCGGCTTCGCACGCCGGAGGCCATCGACGCCGTCCTGGCCGTGCGTCCCGAGCTCGCCGTGCTCGCCGATTACGGTCAGATCGTCCCCGGTCCGCTGCTCAACCTTGCGCACGGTGCGCTCAACCTCCACCCCTCGGCGCTGCCACGCTGGCGCGGCGCGTCACCGATCTCGGCCGCCATCCTCGCCGGCGACCGGGAGACAGCCGTCACCCTGATGCGCATGGAGGCCGGACTCGACACGGGCCCGATCGTGGCCCAGCTCCGGGTTGCGCTCGAGGGCGATGAGACCGCGCCACAGCTCGAGGGCAGGCTCGCCGGGCTCGCGGCCGATCTCCTCGACCGATCGCTGACTCCGTGGCTGCGCGGCGAGCTCGAGACCGTGCCACAGGCGGCGGACGGCGTCACGATGACGCGCCCGCTGCAGCGCGCCGACGGCCGTCTCGACCCCGGCCGGCCGGCCGTGGAGCTGGAGAGGCACATCCGCGCCTGCCTGCCGTGGCCGGGCTCGTTCGTCGAGGTTGACGGTGAGCGGCTGGTGGTGAGCGCAGCATCGGTGGCTCGAGCGCACCCCGGGGACGTCCCCGGGAGGCTGGTGGCGGAGGCGTCGATGCCGGCCTTCACCACCGCGGACGGGCGGCTCGTGCTCCACGTCGTCACGCCACCCGGACGGCGCTCGATGCCGGGGGCCGACTACCTCCGTGGGCACCGGACGGCGCTTGCCTGAGGTCCGGGTCCGGCTCCCGGCGGCTCGTCGGCCCGCCTCATGTCAGAATCGGTGACGATGACCGAGCCCAAGCCCGCCGTGATCCCGTTTCTGGGCCTGCGGCCCGCCCCCTCCGCAACGCGTCCACGCGACGAGCGTCCCGGCATCTCCGGGCTCGAACCGGCGGTCCTGCGGGCGTGGCTCATCGAGCGCGGCGTGCCCGCGTACCGGACCAGCCAGGTGCTCGACGCGGTCTGGCGCGGACGGCAGGCGTCGTTCGCCGAGGTGCTCACCCTGCCCGCAGCGCTGCGGGATGACCTCGATGCTGCCTTCCGCTTCGATGCGGCGGTCGAGCGCGAGGTCCGGGTAACCGACGGCGGGCTGACCGAGAAGGTGCTCCACCGCCTCTCGGATGGTCTGCTGATCGAGTCCGTGCTGATGCACTACCCCCCGCGGCCCGGTGCGCGCGAGCGGCACACCCTGTGCATCAGCTCCCAGGCCGGGTGCGCCGTCGGCTGCCCGTTCTGCGCCACCGGTGAGCTGGGCATGGAGCGCGATCTCGAGACGGCCGAGATCGTCGACCAGGTTCGCCATTCGGCACGGCTGCTGGCGGCGGGCGGGAAGCGGCTGACCAACGTCGTGTTCATGGGCATGGGCGAGCCACTGCTCAACCTCGACCGGGTGCTGGATGCGATCGCTGCCCTGAACGACCCGAAGCGGCTTGGTCTGGGTGCCCGGCATCTCACGATCTCGACCTCCGGAGTGGTGCCGGGGATCCGCCGCCTCACCGCCCTCGGCCCGCAGCTCACGCTCGCCATCAGCCTGCACGCGGCCCGCAACCCGCTGCGCGACGTGCTGGTGCCGCTCAACCGGCGGTGGCCGGTGGAGGAGGTGGTGGCGGCGGCTCGGGATCATGCCCACGCCACGGGCCGGCGGGTGACCTACGAGATCACCATGATCGAGGGCATCAACGACACCGACGCGGATGCCGCCGCGCTCGCAGACCTGCTGCGGGACGATCACGCCCACGTCAACCTGATCCCGATGAACCAGGTTGCCCACACGCCGTGGACGGGCACGCCCCTGCCTGCCGTCGAACAATTCGCCGCGCACCTGCTCGAGGCGAGGATCCAGACCACGATCCGCTACAACCGCGGCACCGAGATCGGTGCCGCCTGCGGGCAGCTCGCCGCGGAGCGCGCCGGCCAGCCCACGCCCACGGTCGTCCGCCGCCGCCGCGAGCGGATCGTCGCGGAGAGTGCGGCGGCGCTCCGAGGCGAGCGGAGCCAGGAACCGGTTCCGGCCGGGGTGGGGGAGCCGTGACCGGCGTGGACCGTCGCCCGCCGGCTGTCCTGATCGCCGCCAGCATCCTCGACTCGGACCTGGGGGCTCTCGCCGACGAGATCCGGCGCGCCGATGCGGCGGGTGCGGACCGGATCCACCTCGACGTCATGGACGGCCATTTCGTGCCCAACATCACCTTCGGCTGGAAGACGATCGAGGCGGTTCGCCGGGCCACGACGCTGCCCTTCGACGCTCACCTCATGATCGCCGAGCCCGGCCGCTGGACCGAGCAGTTCCTCGATGCCGGCTGCGACTCGATCACGTTCCACGTGGAGGTGGGCTCGCAGCAGATCCGGCCGGCGCTGGCGAGGATCCGGGAAGGCGGCCGCTCGGCGGGGCTGTCGGTCAAGCCGGCGACGCCGCTGGCGACGCTCGATCCCTATCGCGATCTGCTGGACATCGTGCTGGTCATGACCGTGGAGCCGGGCTTCGGCGGCCAGTCGTTCATGGACGACGTCGCGCGGGAGAAGCTCGGTCCGGCGCGAGCGTGGCTGGACCCCCGTGGCGCATGCGAGGTCCAGGTCGACGGTGGCGGTCGGAGCGAGACGGCCGAGATCATCGGCCGGGGCGGCACCGACGTGATCGTCGCCGGGTCGGCCCTCTACGGCGCGGACGACATGGCCCGCGAGGTGGACCGGATCCGGGCGATCGCGAATGCGGCCCGCGCCGCATCGCCGGTCCCGTAGCGGGAGCGGCGATGCGCGCCCTCCTCCAGCGGGTGACCCGGGCCGAGGTCAGGGTCGACGGCGCGTCCGTTGGCTCGATCGGCCCCGGTCTGCTGGTGCTGCTGGGCGTGGGCGCTGGCGATGACGGAGCGACAGCCGACGCGCTGGCGCGCAGGATCTGCGAGCTGCGGGTGTTCCAGGACGAGGCGGGCAGGACCAACCGCTCCCTGCTCGACGTGGGCGGCGCGGCGCTTGTGGTCAGCCAGTTCACGCTGTACGCCGACACGCGTCGCGGGAGACGGCCCGGGTTCAGCGCCGCCGCCGCGCCCGACGCCGCCCGGGAGCTGTGGCAGCGCGTGACCGCGGGCATCCGGGCGCAGGGCATCCGGGTTGCCGTGGGTGAGTTCGGGGCGAAGATGGCGGTCGAGCTCGTGAACGACGGCCCATTCACGATCTGGCTCGACACCGAGGACCGCTGACCGGAAGCGGCGGTGGAGCGGGGGCGGGCGTGTCGCGTGGCCTCGGCCTCGTGCGGCGCCGGCGCTCACCGGACATGACGAAGCCGGTCGCTTCGACGGCGACCGGCTTCCGGGCCGAGCCGTGGAACGCGGCCGGCTCCTGCGAGCCGCCCGCGTCCCGAGGGTCAGCGAGCCTTCTTGACCAGGGTGCGGCGGCAACGGGTGCAGGCGAGGACCTTGGTCCGGGCACCGTTGCTCGCGAGCGTCGTGACCTGGAGGTTCGGCTGGTAGCGGCGGTGGGCACGGACGCGGTTCATCCCAGACGACTGGGCGTTGAAGCCACCCATCGATGCCTTGCCGCAGATGGCGCAGGTGCGAGCCATGATCTGCTTCGATACCTTAGAGTTGAACGGAGATTGGGCACGCGCGGACGCTGGTCCGGTGCGAACGGGGTGGTATCGTAGCACAGCCCTCAGGCACGCCTGATCGACCCGTCCGGCAGCGTCACCAGAACGCGAGCCCAGGGCGCCGAGGGGCGAGTCACGAGCCGCCCATGGCCACGAGGAGGACGTCGCCCGCGTGACCGCCGATCCCATCCCCGGTCGATCGCTCGTCACCCGGCGCGCGATCCGGGACCTCGTCCGTACCGCCACGTTGTCGGTGTACGGCGTGTCCGGGTTCACCGGTGGAGGCCCCGTGGGCCGGCTGCTCGAGCGCCTCGGCCTCGCGCGCCCGGGCCTGCATCTCGATGTGGGCGAGCAGCTGACGGTGGATCTCCAGCTCACGGTCGCCTACGGCCTGCCGATCGCCGAGGTCGCGCGCCAGGTCGAATCATCG
This sequence comes from uncultured Chloroflexia bacterium, assembly GCA_963829295.1. Classification (GTDB taxonomy): domain Bacteria; phylum Chloroflexota; class Limnocylindria; order Limnocylindrales; family CSP1-4; genus CAIXZV01. The sequence continues at coordinate 137,519 of CAWHHU010000003.1, forward strand.
GTGCGCTACACGATGGCCCACGCCCTCCAGCGCGAGCCAGATCGGGTCTCGATCCGGATCGGCCGTCTCCGTCACGAGCACGGCATCGCTCCCGCGCCCGGCCCCGGTGGCAACGGCGAGCCCGGGCCGAACGAGCTCGCCGACAGCGGGACGGACGTCGCCTGATGCCACGCCGCTCGTGTGATGGCGCCGGGCTGCTCACGGCGTTCCGGAGCGCGGTGGCCGCCCTCGAGGCGAACGTCGAGGAGATCAACGCCCTGAACGTGTTCCCGGTCCCCGACGGTGACACCGGCACCAACATGCTGGCCACCGTCCGGGCGGCGCTCGACGAGGCCGACAAGGCGGGCCCGGATGCCGACGCGGAGCGGGTGGCCCAGGCCATCAGCTTCGGGGCGCTGATGGGCGCCCGTGGCAACTCGGGGGTCATCGCCAGCCAGATCCTGGCCGGCATGGCGCACGGGCTCGCGGGCAAGCGCCGGTTCACCGGCCTGGACCTGGCGCACGCACTCGACGCCGGTACGAAGATGGCCTACAAGGCCGTGGCCAAGCCGGTCGAGGGCACCATCCTGACGGTCGTGCGCGAGGCGTCGGCCGCTGCGGTTGCGGCCGCCGAGCGCGACAACAAGGTGGAGACCGTGCTCGCGGCGACCGTCGATGCGGCCGAGCGGTCGGTGGCGAGGACGCCCTCGCTGCTCCCCGTCCTGAAGGAGGCTCATGTCGTCGATTCCGGCGGCCAGGGCCTGTTCCGGCTGTTCCAGGGTGCGCTCGCGGTGGCGCGCGGCGCGCCGGCCGTGGATCGCGCGCCGATCACGGTCGGGGCTCGGGAGCCGGCCGGGCACGCGCATGCCGCAGCCCCGGGCACCGACGAGGGCCTGTTCGGCTACGAGACGGTGTACCTGGTGCGTGCGCGACCGGGTCAGCCGCTGGACGTGTTTGGCATCCAGGCGCATCTGGAGTCGATGGGCGACTCGGTGCTGGTCGCCGGCGACGTCGAGCGGGCCAAGGTGCATGTGCACAACGCGCGGCCCGATGCCGTCATCGCCTACGGCCTGTCGGTGGGGACGCTGTCCGCGATCACGATCGAGAACCTCGACAACCAGACGCACGACGTGCGCGAGGCGAAGGCGGTGGCGTTCGTCGGCGGCCTGATCGGCACGGCCGGACACCAAGCGGTGGGGCACGCTGATCCGCGGCCGCCCGACGGGCGATCCACGGGTAGCGCCCTGGTGACCGCCGGCGCTCCGCTGGCGGGGTCGATCGAGGCTCGTGACCAGGTGCCCGATGCTCGAGGCGAGACGATCACGGCCGGGCTGGATCCCGCCACGCGGCTGGCGCTTGGGGTCGTCGCGGTCGCGCCGTCCAGGGGCCTGGCCGCGGTGCTGACCGACACGGCCGCCGCGTTCCGCGAGTACGGAGCGTTCCGGGTCGTGCACGGCGGCCAGGGCGCCAACCCGTCGACCGGGGAGCTGCTCGAGGCGGTGCAGGCAACGCAGGCGGACGAGCTGCTGATCCTGCCCAACAATCCCAACGTGGTCCTCGCAGCGCGCCAGGTGGCTTCGATGACGGAGCGGCCGGTCCACGTCGTGCCGACGCGCAACGTGGCCGAGGGCGTGGCGGCGCTGATCGAGCTCGACCCCACCTGTGACGGCGCCACCAACGCCGCAGCCATGACCGATGCCAGCCGGGGGGTCCAGACGATGCAGGTGACCGAGGCGGTGCGTGATGCGACCGTATCTGGGCGCAAGGTCAGGAAGGGACAGACCATCGTGCTCGACCCCGACGATGGCCTGCTGGCCTCCGACAGCGATCCCCAGCGCGCCGTGCTCGCCGGCATGGCGCGCCTCGATCCCGGCTACTGCCTGATGACCATCTACTACGGCGACGCCGCGACCCTTGACGACGCCGAGACGCTGGCGCTCAGGGTGCGCGAGATGAAGCCCGGCGTGGATGTCGAGGTGGTGCACGGCGGTCAGCCGCACTACCGGTATCTGGTGTCGGCCGAGTGAGCATCCCGACCGGGTGAGCGGCGGCGAGCGGCGGTCCTTCACCCGGCAGCCGCGGAGCGGTCGTGCGCTTCGACCCCGCGCTGCCGCGCCGGTGGTCACCGATCCCGTCGAGCGGCTGGACCTGCCGCTCGGCCTGTCCGGGCTGTCGGCCGCGGGCGTCCTGCGACGCGCCGGCCACCGCCTGGGGCTGGTCACGGTGCGCGACCTGCTGTTCCACCTGCCGCGCCGCTACGACGACCTCCGCGAGCTGCGCCGGCTTGCCGACCTGCAGGGTGTGGCGGACGGCACGGTGGTGTCGGCCCGGGTCAGGGTCACGGACATCCGGGTGCAGCAGACGTGGCGGCGGCGGGTGCAGGTGACGACCGCGTTCCTGGCCGACGACTCGGGGACGGCCGAGGCGACCTGGTTCGGCCGGCGCTTCATCGAGCGCCGGGTGGGGGCGGGTGACGAGCTGATCGTGTCAGGCCGGCTGAAGCATCGTGGCTTCGGCCTCGTGTTCGACGACCCCGAGTTCCAGCGCTCCGACGCTGCGTCGCTGCTGCACGTGGGCCGGATCGTCCCGGTGTACCGGCTCACGCGCGGGTTGACCGCGGCCCGGCTTCGCCAGGCGATGCGCGAGGCGCTCGACCGGGCGGGCCACGCCTATCCCGAGTACCTGCCCGACACCATCCGCGCCGACGAGGCCGTGGTGTCGATCCCCGACGCCCTGGAGGCGGTGCACTACCCGGTCACCTTCGAGGCGCGCGATACCGCGCTCCGCCGGCTGGCGTTCGACGAGCTGCTCGCCCTGCAGCTGGGAATGGTTGCCCGCCGACGCGCAAGGGGGCGAGCCCGGACCGAGCCGATCCCGACAGGGGATGCGGACGATCGCAGGATCCGGGCCGCCCTGGCCGGTGCCCTGTCGCAAACGGTGGGCAGCGCGGTGACCCTGACCGGCGACCAGGACACGGCGATCGGCGAGATCCGCGCAGACCTCGGTCGGTCCACGCCCATGCTCAGGCTCGTCCAGGGCGACGTCGGGTCCGGCAAGACGGCGGTTGCCGCCTGGGCGCTCGCGGCTGCCGCGCTCGATGGCCGCCAGGCCGCGCTGCTGGCGCCCACCGACCTGCTCGCACGCCAGCACCTGGCGACGGTCGGCGGCCTGCTCGAGGACGTCGGATTGCCGGTCACGTTGCTCACCGGATCGCTGTCCGCGGACGCCCGGCGCAAGGCGATCGAGGCGATCGGCTCGGGCCAGGCGGCGATCGTGGTCGGCACCCACGCCCTGTTCCAGGACGCGGTCTCGTTCGAGGACCTCGCGCTAGCGGTCGTCGACGAGCAGCACCGGTTCGGCGTGGAGCAGCGCGGCGCGCTCGAGGCGAAGGCGACTCGCGGCACCCCGCACGTCCTGCTCATGACGGCCACGCCGATCCCGCGCACCCTGGGCCAGGTCCTGTACGCAGACCTCGACGTGTCGACGCTCCATGGGGCCCCGGCCGGCCGGCTGCCGGTGCGCACCGGGATCCGCCGGCCGTCGGAGCTCGATGGCACCTGGCAGCGGGTCATCGAGGAGGCAGCCGCCGGCCATCGCACGTTCGTCGTCGTCCCCCGGATCGGGCCCGTGGTGGATCAGGGGGAGAGCGGCGACGAGGGCGTGGCCGGAGGCGGGCGGCAGACCGGTGCCCCGTTTCCGGACGAGGACCCGACCGACGAGGACGTCGAGACGGCCTGGGCCGCCGCAGCCGAAGCCGAGTTCGAGCGTCTCGGCCGCGTGCTCGCCCCGCTCCGGGTGGGCCTGGTCCACGGCCGGCTCCGGCCCGCGGACCGCGATGCGGAGATGGCCCGGTTCCGAGACGGCGAGCTCGACGTCCTGGTCGGTACGACCGTGGTCGAGGTCGGCGTCGACGTGCCGGATGCGACCCTGATGGTGATCGAAGGGGCCGAGCGCTTCGGGCTGGCCCAGCTCCACCAGCTGCGCGGTCGGGTCGGCCGAGGCAGCGCGCCGTCGTTCTGCGTGCTGGTCAGCGAGGCCGCGGAAGGCACCACCGAGCACGAGCGGCTGCGGGCGGTGACGGCCACGACGGACGGCTTCGCCCTCGCCGAGCGCGACTTCGAGCTGCGCCGGGAGGGCGATGTGCTGGGTCTCGCCCAGAGCGGTCTGCCGAGGCTCAAGGTGGCGACGCTGGCGAACGTGGAGCATCGTGAGCTGGCGACGCACGCCCGAGCGCACGCCGAGCGGCTGGTGGGCGAGGATGGGGAGCTGCCCCCGGATCGTCCGGCGCTCGTGGCCGAGCTCGAGCACGGCTGGCTGGCGCGCGTGTTCGCCGGCGACCCGGCGAGCGCGGCGTAGGCAGCGGCCCGGGCATCGCGGCAGGAGCAGAGGCGATGATGGCCGATGCCGGACGGGTGATCGAGGGCAGCGCGAAGGGGGTCCGGCTGGCCGCGCCAGGCGCGGGCACCCGACCCCTGACCGATCGGGTCAAGCAGACGCTGTTCGCGATCCTCGGCCCGGACCTGCCCGGCGCTCGTGTCCTGGACCTGTTCGCGGGCAGCGGCGCCGCCGGTGTCGAGGCACTGTCGCGGGGGGCGGCGCGCGCGGTGTTCGTCGAGCGTGACCCACGGGCGATCGCCGCGATCCGCGAGAACCTTGTCCGGGCCGGCTTCGGCCCGCCGGAGGCGCTCGTCATCCGGGCCGACGTCATCGAGTTCATCGGGCGTCCGCTCGAGGAGCACATGCCCTTCGACGTGGTCATCGCCGACCCGCCGTATGCCGACACCGGGGCGTTGCCCGCGATCCTCCACCGGCTCGGCGCCCAGGCGGTCCCGCTTGCGACCGGCGGCCGCGTGGTGGCCAAGCATTTCTGGCGGGACCCGCCGCCCGCCGAGGTGGGGCTGCTAGCATCGGAGCGGGAGCGGCGGTTCGGGGAGACCGTGCTGACGTTCTACCGACGTCGCGCGACGCCGGACGATCCAGCGGCGGAGGAGGCGCACGAGGGGTGAACGTCGCGGTCTATCCGGGCTCGTTCGACCCGATCACGAACGGTCACCTCGACATCGTGCGCCGGGCGGCCCGCGTGTTCGATCACGTCGTGGTCGCGGTCCTGGGCAACCCTCGCAAGTCGCCGCTGCTCGACGTCGAGACCAGGGTCGCGATCATCGACGCTTCGATCGCCGCCGATCCGGAGCTGGCCGAACGGGTCGAGGTGCGCACGTTCGACGGCCTGACGGTCGACTTCTGCCGTGCGCTGGGCGCGGGGTTCCTGGTCCGTGGGCTGCGAGCGATCGCCGACTTCGAAGCCGAGCTCCAGCTGGCGCACAACAATCACCAGCTGGCGCCCGACGTGGACACCGTGTTCTTCATGACCTCGCTCGAGCATTCCTACATCAGCTCCAGCCTGGTCAAGGAGATCGCGCGGTTCGCGGGCGATGTCTCCGAAATGGTGCCGCCGCCGGCGGTGCCCGCGATGCGTGAGGCGATGCGCGACGCGATGCGGGGGCGCTCCGGCTAGGCTCCCTGCGCGTGCCATAATCCGGCGGTACGCCCCGCCGGGACGACGAGCCGCACGGGAGGCCGTCCTCTGGACATCATCTTCCTCGTCGAGCGCCTGGAATCGCTGATCGCGAACGGCAAGCCGCTGCCCCTGACGCGCAACGCGATCATCGATCGGGACGCCGCGCTGAACCTGATCGACGAGCTGCGCGTCGCCGTGCCGGAAGAGGTGCGGGCGGCCAAGCGGATCAACTCCGAGGGCGAGCGGATCATCGAGAAGGCCCAGGAGGAGGCCGAGCGGATCGTGGCGCGCGCCCAGGAGCAGGCCGCGTTCCTGATCGAGGAGCGCGGGTTGACCGAGGCTGCCGACGACGAGAGCCGGCGGATCATCGGGATCGCCGAGGAGGAGGCGGCGGGCGTCCGGCGCGGTGCCGATGACTACGCGGCGGGTGTGCTGTCATCGCTCGAGGAGGAGGTCACCCGAACCCTCCACAGCATCGAGCGGGGGATCGCGATGCTCGACGAGCGCCGTCGCGTCCCGGTCGCCGAAGGCGACGAGATGGCCGGGGACCGGGACGCGTACCCGCGACCGCCCGAGGGCGAGCTCGAGGAGCTGGCGGAGGGTGCCTCGCCCGCACGGCGATGACACCGCCCGGCCGGCGCGGCGGACCGGACCGGGTCCATCCGGTCGACCAGCACGGCGATCCGTTGACGTTCGCCCTCTCGGGGTTCCTGGCCGAACCCCCGGGGAGCGTCCGTGACTACGCGGTTGATGGCGTCGCGATCGCACCCATCGACGACGTCCGCGTGGCCGAGCCGGTCGCCGGTTCCGTCCACCTCTACCGGACCAACCGGGGGATCGTGGTCGATGCCCGTCTCGCGAGCGCCCTGGTTGGCGAATGCGTCCGGTGCCTCCGCCCGGCCGTGACGCCGGTGCGACTGCGGATCTCGGAGGAGGTGCTGCCCGCGATCGACCTGGGAACCGGGCTGCCGGTCCCGCTCGAGGAGGGCGAGGATCCCGAGACGACCCGCCTCACCGACCATCACGAGCTCGAGCTGCGCCCGCTCGTGCGGGAGGCGATCAGCCTCGAGGAGCCGATCGCGCCGCTGTGCGAGCCGGACTGTCCCGGCCTGTGCCCGGAGTGCGGGGCCCGGATGGAGGCCGGTCACGGCCACGACGACGGGCCGATCGACCCCCGCCTGGAGGTGTTGCGGACGTTCCGGTTCGACGAGGACGCCGAGACCGAGTAGACTCCCCGCTCGGCCCCTCGTCTTGCGCCCGCCGTTCGACACGCCCGCGCCGCAGGTGCCGCATCAGAGCAACGCAGCGTCGCGCCGGGACGTGCCCGGAACGCCTTCCGAAGGACTGGAGAACGACACATGGGTGTGCCGAAGCGAAAGGTCGCTCACGCCCGCCAGATGGAACGGCGGAGCCACCTCGCCCTCACCCTGCCGAACCTCGTGGAGTGCCCGCACTGTCACGAGCCGAAGCTGCCGCACCGGGTCTGCCCGGCATGCGGCTGGTACAACGGCCGGCAGGCGATCGAGCTGAAGCCCGCCGCCTCGTCCGGGGCCGAGGAGTCCGCGTAACCGCGACCGGCTCGTGAGCGCAGACGGAGCACCCCCCACCAGCCGCTACGGGCCGCTGTCGGCCCCGCCGGGGGGCGCATCCTCGTCGGCGGGTGGCCGGGCAACGCGCGGCGTTCGGGTCGCGGTCGACGCCATGGGCGGCGATTACGGCGCGGCGGAGGTCGTGCCCGGATCGCTTGCGTACGCCCGGGCTCACCCCGAGGACACCGTGCTGCTCGCAGGGGACGAGGCCACCGTGGCAGGCATCGCCGGGACCCTGCCGCCCAACGTGCGCATCGTCCATGCGCCAGAGGTCATCGGCATGGACGAGCATCCCGCGAGGGCGCTGGTCCGCAAGCGACGGAGCTCCATCGTGGTGGCCACGGAGCTGGTCAAGGCGGGCGAGGCCGATGCGGTGGTGACCGCCGGCCACACGGGCGCCGGGATGGCCGCCGCGAAGCTGATCCTGGGCAGCCTGCCGGGCATCGATCGTCCCGCGCTCGCCGTGCAGATGGTGAGCGACGGGCGCCCGTTCGTGCTGCTCGACATCGGGGCCAACCCGGACTCGACCGCCGAGAACCTGGTGCAGTACGCGCGGATGGGTGCGATCTTCAGCGAGCACGTCCTGAGGGTGAGCCGGCCGCGTGTGGCGCTGCTGTCGATCGGCGAGGAGAAGGGCAAGGGCGACGCCAGGATCCAGCGTGCCACCGAGCTGCTGGACGAGACCGACCTCAACTTCGTGGGCAACGTCGAAGGCAAGGACCTGACGCACGGGGCCGCGGACGTCGTGGTGTGCGACGCGGTGCTGGGCAACGTCGTGATCAAGTTCTTCGAAGGCCTGTCCGGGTTCATCTTCGACCAGTTCCGGAGCGAGTTCCAGCGATCGCTGCGCGGCCGGCTGGCGTACCTGCTGCTGCGTCCGGGTATCGCCCGGATCAGGGACGTGTTCGACTACGAGGTCGTCGGTGGCACGCCGCTGCTCGGGGTGCGCGGGATCGTGATCATCACCCATGGCCGCGCGCGGCGGCGGATGATCGAGCACGCGCTGCGGGTGGGAGCGACCGCCGCGCGCGAGCAGGTGGACCGCCTGATCGGTGATGCAATCGGGTACGGACCCTACGATGATGCCGACATCACGGCGCAGCCGCCGGTGATGCCGGAGGGAATGCCGTGAAGCCCACGCTGTCGGTCGGCTCAGGGGTGATCAGGGATACGGTTCGCCTGGCGGCGCTCGAGGTGCCCGGCGTGCTGCACGTCGGCCGGGGCGGGCCGCGATGGCGCGATGCGCTGGCCGGGTCGCCGATCCGGGTGCGGGTCCGCGAGGGCCGGGTGCACGTGACCGTGTGGCTGGTGGCGCGACCACGCCAGCAGCTGGTGCCGCTCGCGTCGGAGGTCCGCGAGGTGGTCGGGGCCGCGGTCGTGCGGCTGCTGGGTCTCGAGCTCGGCGGAGTCACGGTCCTGGTCGATGGCGTCGGGGCCTGACGAGCCGGGCTCCGGTCGACCGCAGCCCGCCACCGCCGATCGAGCCGGTCGAGGTGACCACATGGCCGGCGCCGGCCGTTCCCCCACGGCTCGCGCGAGGAGTCGTCGGGAGGGCCGCAGGCTCGCCCTGGTGAGCGTGTTCGAGGCCGAGTTCGGCCAGCGGACCGCAGACGCGATCGTCGAACGGCACCTGGCCCTGGAGGGCAGCGAGGTGGCTGCCGACCTCGCGCGGGAGATCGTCGCCAACGTCCGCGCTCACCGCGACGCGCTCGATGCGACGATCGGCCGGCTGGCCCCCCAATACCCCGTCGTCCAGCTGGCCCGAATGGACCGCGCACTGCTGCGTTGTGGCCTGTGCGAGATGCTACACTCGCCCGCAACGCCGGCCCGGGTGGCGATCGCCGAGTGGGTCGAGCTCGCACGGATCTACTCCGGTGAACCCATGCGACGGCTCATGAACGGCGTGCTCGGGCGAGTTGCCCGTGACAAGGACGCAACCCGTTAGGGACCCGGTACCTGGAGGAGTCAGTGGCCAGCACGTACGAGCGGCTCAAGAAGATCGTCATCGAGCAGCTTGGAGTGGATGAGGCCGAGGTCACGCCCGAGGCCTCGTTCGTGGACGACCTCAACGCGGACTCTCTTGACCTCGTCGAGCTGATCATGAGCCTCGAAGAGGAGTTCGGCACGGAGATCTCCGACGAGGACGCGGAGAAGATCCGGACCGTGCAGGACGCCGTCGACTATATCGACGAGCACTCCTCCTAGTCCGCTCGACGCCGGGGGTGCGATGCACCCGGCCGACGCCCTGATCGAACGCCTCGGGTTACCCGTCGGCGACCGCTCGCTGCTGGGACAGTCCGTTGTCCACAGCAGCTGGCTCCACGAGCACCCGGACGCCGCCCCTGGTCACAACGAACGCCTGGAGCTGCTGGGTGACGCCGTCGTCAACCTGGCCGTGTCGGAGGCGCTGTTCCGGCGCCATCCGGGCGATGACGAGGGGGTGCTGTCCGCGCGCCGCGCCGCGATCGTGAGCACCTCGGGGCTGGCCAGGCTCGCCAGCCGTCTCGACCTCGGATCGTTCCTGCTCCTGGGCGAGGGTGAGGCTCAGCGCGGCGGCAGGGTGCGCCCGTCGCTGCTCGCGTCGGCCTTCGAGGCCGTCGCCGGAGCCATCTACCTGGACCTCGGCTGGGAGGCGGCGTCAACCTGGATCCGCCACCAGGCCGAGGCTGAGATCGCGGCGGACCTCGCGATCACGAGCCTCAAGAGCCCCAAGAGCCGCCTCCAGGAGCATACCCAGCGGACGACCGGCGACCGGCCCCTCTACCACCTCATCGAGGCGGTGGGGCCGGATCACGAGAAACGGTTCCGGGTCGAGGTCGAGGTCAACGGGCGCGTCCTCGGCGTCGGTGAGGGATCGTCCCGACGGACCGCAGAGACGTCGGCGGCCGCTCAGGCCCTCGAGGCGCTCCGCGGGGCGCGCCGCTCGTCCCGCGCCACCAGCCACGCGGAGCCCGCCGGGACGAGCGCGGAGCCGGCCTCGGTCCGCGACGCCGAGTGACCGCGCCGGCCCGGTTGCTCGGCATCCGCGTACATGGCTTCAAGTCGTTCGCTGAGCGCACGCTGGTCGAGTTCGGCCCCGGGATCAGTGCCGTGGTGGGCCCCAACGGCTCGGGCAAGTCGAACCTCGCGGACTCGCTCCGCTGGGCGCTCGGGGAGCAGGGGCGCTCGCTGCGGATCCGGCGCAACGAGGATGTGATCTGGGCCGGATCGGAGCGGCGGGCCGCCCAGGGCATGGCGGACGTGACGATCGTTCTCGATAACGCGGATGCGCTGTTGCCCGTCGAGTACTCGGTCGTGGAGCTCGGCCGCCGCCTGTACCGCTCGGGCGAGAACGACTACCTCCTCAACCGGCAGCGGGTGCGGCTGCGTGACCTCGTGGACCTGCTGGACGCCGCGAACCTCGCGGAGAACGCGTTCCTGTTCATCGGCCAGGGCATGGTCGACCAGGCGCTCGCCCTCCGACCCGAGGAGCGACGCCCGTTGTTCGAAGAGGTTGCCGGGGTCAGGCGCCATGAGCGCCGCCGCAGGAGGGCCGAGGCGCAGCTGACCGAGGCGGAGGCCAACCTTGCCCGCGTGGACGACATCCTGGCGGAGCTGCGGCCCCAGGCGAGGCGGCTTGGCCAGCTGGCGGAGCAGCAGGCCACCCGGGTCACCGCGGGAGAGGAGCTCGCGGCGGCCCTGATCGCCGCGGCCCACGGGCGATGGCACGCCGCCGCAGGTCGGGCGCGGGACGTCGAGGCGCGCCTGACCGCACAGCGCGAGGAGACGGCGCGAGCCCTCGCCGAGCTCGAGCTCGCCGAATCGTCCGTCGGTGAGATCGCCGGCTCGATGGCGGCTCGGGGCGACCAGGAGCGAGAGCTGCGAGCGCGTCACGAGGCCGCGCGTTCCGAGCTGACGGCCCTCGGCCTGCGTGAAGCGCGCTCGGCAGCCGAGCTGGCTGCCGTGGCCCGGGATCGGCAGCGGCTGGCCGCCGAGCAGGTCGGCCGAGAGACCGAGCTCGATGCCCAACGCCGGATCCTCGCCGAGGGCGTTCCCGAGCGCGACGTGCCGCTCGAGTCCGCGCGCGACGCGGCCGATCGGGCGCTGGCGGAGGCGCTGGGCGAGCTCGGTTCGCTGCGGGCCGCGAGCAGGGCCCGGGGCGATGAGCTGGCCGCGCTTCGCCGCGCCGAAGCCTCGCTGGCGGCCGAGATGGAGACGGCCCGTCGCCAGCTGGCCGACGTTGAGCGTCGAGCCATGGATCTCCACCGCCGGGTCGATGAGGCAGGCGAGCGCCGATCCCAGCTGGAGGACGCGCTCGGGGCGGTGCGACAGCAGGCCGTGATCGCCCGGGAGGCCGATGCCGCGGCCGTGGCGGCACGCGAGGCGGTGAGGACGCGGCTGGACGCCGCCGAGGGAACGCGTCGGGCCGCCGGCGAGCGAGCCGCGCGAGCCGGGTCGATGCTTGCCGCCGCACGCGGGCGACTCGAGGCGCTCGAGCGGCGCCTGGCGGAGGATCGGGACCGCGGGATCGCACGAGCGGCCAAACGACTGGGCGGACGCCGCGTGGACGAGGGACTGGCGGTCGATCCCGAGCTTCGGGCGGCCATCGAGACCGCGCTCGGTGAGCTGCTGCGGGCCTACGTCGTGGACCGGGGATCGGCCCCGGCACTCGCCGGCGAACGGGGCCAGCTCGTGGTCAGCGAGCAGCTCGGCGAGTCCGCACGACTCCCGGGCGGCGGGACCGCGGGCGAGATCCGCCGCCTCGAGGAGGCGCTCGAGGCGGTCCGTGGCGGGCACCTGGGGACGGCGGTCCGGAGCGACCCGGGTGGTGCCGTGCGGGTTCTCCTGGGGCGCGCCGTGTGGACGCCCGACCTGCCGGCCGCCCTGCGCCTCCAGGCCGTCCTGCCGGCCGGCTGGATCGCCGTGACGCGTGACGGGGCAGGCGTCGTCGATGCGCTCGCCGTCCGTCTCGGGCGGGGCGATGCCGTGCTCGAGCGACGGGCGGAGGCGGAGCGCCTGGCGCGCGAGGTCCAGGTGCTCGAGGCGGATGCGCAGGGCGCGGAGGCAGCGCTCGCCGCCGTGACCGTCGAGGCCGTGGTGGCCAGGGCGGATCTCGAGCAGGCGCGCGGTGCGGAGGCGACCGCGTCCCACGAGCGGCGGGGCGTTGAGGAGGCCGAGCGGACGGTCGGACGCGAGCTGGAAGCCGCGGTCCGCGAGGCGGAGTGGCTCACCGCCCAGCTCGCCCACCAGGCTGCGGACGGCGATCGAGCCCGGGCCACGCTCGCGGCGCTCGAGGCGTCCGCCGCCTCCGGCCCGTCCGAGGGTGGTGCGAAGGGTCCCGAGCACGAGGCGGTGGCAGCCTGGGAGCTTCGGGTGGAGGAGCTCCGGGTCCGTCGTGATCGGCTGGCCGCCGATGCCGGCGCGGTCGATGCGGCCCGCCGCGAGGTCGAGGCCAGGCGCGCCCGCGCGGAGGCGACCGTGGCGATGCTCGAGGCCCGCCGGGCAGACGCCGAGCGCGACATGGCGGCGCTGGGCGAGCGCGAGCGGGCCGCGTTCGAGGAGCGCCGGACGGTCGCCTCCGCGCTCGCCGAGGCCGCCGCCCACGAGCTCGCCGCCCACGAGAGGCTCGAGGTGCTGCTTGCCGATGATCGGGCGGAGCGGACGCGCCTGGCCGACGCGGAACGGGCCGCCGTGGGCGCCCGCGAGCGGCTGCGAGTGGCCGACGAGCGGACGAGGACGTCGGACGTCGCGGCAATGGAGGCACGGATCGCCCTGGACTCGCTCCGGGAGCAGGTGCTGGTCGAGCTGGCCGGACTGGGCGAGGTCGGCATCCGGCACCTCGCGGACGCGTCGGGACTCGATCCCATGGAGCTCGGTGCCGGCGCGAGAGCCTCGGCCGGCACGATCGAGGCCGGTGGGGCGACCGAGGCTGCCGCCACGAGCGATGGGGCCGGCTCCACCGAGTCGTCGGTGGAGAGCGCTGCCCTCGAGGCGGCCCTGGATGCGCTGGCGCCGCGCTGGACGTCGCAGCCTCCGCTGATGGAGACACCGACTGCCGGCCGGCTGGCCGTGCTGCGTCGCCGATACCACGAGCTGGGAGCGGCCAACCCGTTCGCGGTCGATGAGTACCGGGCCGTTCGCGAGCGGCTCGACACGCTCGAGGTCCAGCACCGCGACCTGCGCGATGCGATCGCCCGGACGCGGACCCTGATCGAGGACCTGGATACGCTCATCGCGACCCAGTTCCGGACCACGTTCGCCGCGCTGGAGGTCGCGTTCAACGACCGGTTCCAGCAGCTGTTCGGGGGTGGCTTCGCAAGGCTTTCGCTGACCGACCCAACCGATCTCGCCTCGACCGGGATCGAGATCACCGCCCGGCCCCCGGGCAAGAAGCCGCAGGCCCTCTCGATGCTCTCGGGCGGTGAACGAGCGCTCACCGCCGTCGCCCTGCTGTTCGCCATGCTCGAGGTGCGACCAGCGCCGTTCTGCGTCCTGGACGAGGTGGACGCAGCGCTCGACGAGGCAAACGTCGGACGGTTCACCCAGGCGCTGCGGTCGCTGGCCGAACAGACGCAGTTCGTCGTCATCACCCACAACCGGGGCACGATCGAGGTCGCGGACGCGCTGTACGGTGTCACGGTCGGGGACGACTCGGTGAGCCGCGTGATCAGCCTGCGGCTCGACGAGGCGCAGGCCATCGCCGACCATCGCCGGCCAGGGGCCCGAGCGGTTCTCTCAGGCGATGCGAGCGGCTGACCGGAGGTTGCGTGCGGTTCTTTCGTCGCGGCTCGGAGCCGCAGTCACCTGACGCGGAGCAGGAGCCGGAAGCGCCCGGGCCCGAGCCCGGCCCGGTTCGCTCGCCTGACGAGACCCAGGAGCCGGCCGGGACCGACCTCCGGCCCGGGCCGGACGTTCCCGGCCCGGACGTTCCCGGGCCGCCCGCGCCCATGCTCGAGGTGGAGTCGGCGCTGTCCGCCGAAGCGGGCAACGCGGCCGCGCCCGCCGCGGCGTGGGAATGGGGCGCCGACTGGACGCCCGAGAAGGCAGATGCCGCTCGTCGGGAGCGCGAGCAGGCGCAGCTCGTCCATGGCGTCGAGCGGTCGCGGGTTGGCTTCGGGGCTCGGCTGCTGGGTGCGCTCGGCGCCAGCGGCTCCGTCGACTGGGACGAGATCGAGGAGACCCTGATCGCGGGCGACGTCGGCGCCGAGCTCGCGATGGGCCTCGTCGAGCGGGCCCGGCGGCGCCGCGACGTCGGCCCCGACACCGCCGTCCGCTCGGAGCTCACGGCGCTCCTGGCCCCGCGTGATGCAGACCAGTGGGAGCCCAGGCCGGCCGTCGATGGCGGCCCCGCGATCGTGCTCATGGTGGGCGTCAACGGGACCGGCAAGACCACCACCATCGGCAAGCTCGCGGCCCGCGAGCGAGCGAGCGGCCACCGGGTGCTCCTGGCGGCGGCCGACACGTTCCGCGCCGCAGCCATCGATCAGCTCCGCATCTGGGCGGAGCGGACCGGGGCCGACATCGTGGCGCACGCTCCCAACGCGGACCCCGCCGCTGTGGTGTTCGACGCCCTGGATGCGGCCGTCGCCCGCCAGGTCGCGGTCGTCATCGTCGACACCGCCGGACGGCTGCACACCAAGTCGAATCTCATGGACGAGCTGTCGAAGGTGCGGCGGGTGATCGACAAGCGACTGCCCGGCGCCGCGGCGGAGACGTTCTTCGTCCTTGATGCCACGACCGGCCAGAATGGTCTGGCGCAGGCGAAGGCATTCCACGAGGCGGTCGGGTTGACAGGCGTGGTCCTGACCAAGCTGGACTCGACCGCCAAGGGCGGCATCGTGTTCGCAATCGAGCAGACGCTGCGGGTCCCCGTCCGGTTCGTCGGGGTGGGGGAGCGGGCGGATGACCTGTTGCCGTTCGATCCCGAGGCGTTCGTGGCCGCCCTGCTGGACTGACAGGTCGGCTCGTCGCCCGTTCGACGCTCTCCAGGGCCCGCCGGCGCGGGACCGCAGCCGACATTCGGGGGACGCTCATTGGGGGGCGGCCCGGCAGGGCATGACGTACACTCCGTGCCCTCAGGTGTCGCCAGAACCCGCGCACCACCCGCCGGCCACCGCCGTGCGGCTGATCTCATTCGATAGCAAGGGTCGCAGTTCGCGCATGTTCGACAGCCTCAGCGATCGCCTCCGCCGAACGCTCGGTGCGCTCACCGGTCGTGGGCGCGTGTCCGAGGCGGACGTGGACGCCGCCATGCGCGAGGTGCGACTGGCGCTGCTCGAGGCGGACGTCAACTTCAAGGTCGTCAAGGAGTTCGTCGCGCGCGTCCGCGAGCGAGCGGTCGGGGTCGAGGTCCTGGAAAGCCTCACCGCCGGTCAGCAGGTGGTCAAGATCGTCAACGAGGAGCTGACGGCGCTGCTCTCGACCGGTGACCGCACCTTCCACCTCGTCGGGAGTCCGGCGGTCGTGGTGCTGGTCGGTCTCCAGGGCTCCGGCAAGACCACGTCCGCGGCAAAGCTCGCCAAGCACGTCGTCAAGCTGGGCCGCCAGCCGATGCTCATCGCCGCCGATCCGTACCGGCCGGCGGCCATCGACCAGCTCGAGACCCTCGGGCGTCAGCTCGGGATCCCGGTCCATCGATCGCCGGCCGGCACGCCCACGGTCGACATCGCGCGAAGCGGGATCGAGGCGGCCAGGCGCACCGGGCGTGACGTCGTGATCATCGACACCGCCGGGCGGCTGACGATCGACGACGCCCTGATGGACGAGATCCGTGGCGTGGCCGCGGCCGTCAGGCCGATCGAGACGCTGCTCGTGGTCGACGCCATGACCGGCCAGGAGGCGGTGACCGTCGCCCAGGGGTTCGCGGCCGCCGTGCCTGTGTCGGGACTGATCCTGACCAAGATCGACGGCGATGCCCGCGGTGGCGCTGCGCTGTCGATCGGCGCCGTGACCGGGATTCCGGTGAAGTTCCTAGGGACCGGCGAGAAGACCGATGCCATCGAGGTGTTCCACCCGGATCGCCTGGCCGGCCGGATCCTGGGCATGGGCGACATCCTCAGCCTCGTGGAGCGCGCGCAGGAGGCCTTCGACGAGCAGCAGGCGGCGAGGCTCGAGGAGAAGGTCCGCAAGGCGTCGTTCACGCTCGAGGACATGCTCGACTCCATGCGTCAGATGCAGAAGATGGGCCCGATGGGCCAGCTGATGTCGATGATCCCGGGCATGGGCGGCATGGCCAAGGATGCGCAGGCGGCGGTCGATCGTGGTGACCTCAGGCGGGTCGAGGCGATCATCCTGTCGATGACGCCGCGGGAGCGGCGCGAGCCCGGTGTTCTCAACGCGTCGCGCCGGCGGCGGATCGCAAATGGGTCAGGCACCTCCCTGCCGGAGGTCAATCGGCTCGTGAAACAGTTCGGCGAGATGCAGAAACTCATGAAGCAGCTCTCGGGAGGGGGTGGCCGTCGCGCCGCGATGGGCCAGCTCCTCGGACGCCGATAGGGGGCACCCGATGACCGACCAAGATCCGAGCCAGGGGTTCGAATCGCCGCCGACCCAGCCAGCGCCGCCAGCCGGCCCCTCATGGCGGGACGCCGCGGCTCCGCCACCCGCCCCCGCACCGGTCGCCACGATGCCGGTGACCGGCACGATGAGGTCGCGGCCAGGTGGCAGTCGCCTCAGGTGGCTGGTCGCGCTCGTCGTCACGATCCTCGTGGCCGGCACGGCCGTCGGCGCAGCCGCCCTGCTCACGGGCGATTCGGGCACCGCCGACGTGCTCGCCTGGACCCCGTCGGACAGCGTCGCCTACGCGGAGCTGCGACTCGACCTCCCGGGCAGCCAGGAGGCAGAGCTGGCCAAGGTGCTGAGCGCCTTCCCGGGCTTCGATGATCAAGCCGCGTTCCCGACCAAGCTCAACGAGGCGCTCGATGAGCTGGTTCACAAGGCGACCGACGGGAAGCAGGGCTATCAGGCCGACATCCTGCCGTGGTTCTCGGGTCAGCTCGCGCTGAGCATGGGGCCGATGCCCAGCTCGGCCGATGCCGCCTCGGCCAGGGCGCTGCTGCTGGCGGGAGCAAAGGATTCGTCCAGGGCCGCGGACTGGGCCGCCGGGATCCTCCAGCAGAGCGGCGCGACGACCTCGACCCAGACGTACAACGGCGTGACCATCACCACGGTCACCCCACCCGCGGGCGCCCCTGCGGCTGCCGATGCCACCGGGGCGTACGCGATCGTGGGGCCCGTGCTCGCCCTGGGCGACCTCGCCTCGGTCAGGGCCGCGATCGACACCGGCGGCACGAGCGGCCTCGCGACCAACGACCAGTTCAAGACCGCGTCCGCGACCATCTCCGGCGATCGCCTCGGCTTCGTCTACGTCGATCTGGCCGCCATCAGCAAGAGTGTCAAGTCGCTCTCGAGCGCGATGGGCATGGGCACGGTGCTCCAGCTGCCGTCGGTGTTCCAGGACCTGTCGGCGCCGTGGGCCGTAGCGGCCCTGCGCGCCCAGGATGGCTCGTTCGTCATCGACACCCGGCAGCCGCATGTCGACAAGGTGGGGACCGCAACCGCGTCCGAGTCGAAGCTGCCCTCCGTGCTGCCGCAGGACACGATTGCCCTGATCGAGGGCCATGACCTGGGGGCAGGTCTCGAGCATCTCAAGACCCTGGCCGCCTCCGAGCCGGCGCTGGCCGACGGCGTCAAGCAGATCGACGACGCGCTCGCGATCGTGGGCGGGTTCCAGGCCGCTGTCGGCTGGATGGGTGAGACGGGTGTCGCCGTCATGCCGAGCGGCGACTCGGTGACCGGCGGAATCGTGATCGCGCCAACCGACCGGACCGCGGCGGAGCGCCTTTTGACCCAGCTTCGCGGGTTCCTCGCCCTCGCCGGCAGCGGAGCAGGGGTCACGGTCCACGACGAGACCTATCGTGATGCCACGATCACGACCGTCGATCTCGGCAAGCTGGGCGAGCTCATGGCCGGGCAGGGGTCCGGCGGTGTCCTCGACGGGGTGGCCGGTGGGCTGAACGACGTGAGGATCGTCTACACGGTGACCGACGAGGTCGTCGTCATGGCCGCCGATCCCGGCTTCGTCAAGGCGGTCATCGACGCCCGGAGCGGTCCGTCGCTCGCGACCAATGACCGGTTCTCGACCGCGCTCGGTAAGGCCGACAGGAGCAACGCCTCGCTGGTGTGGCTCGACGCGGCCGCGGCCCGCAACCTGATCGAGAGCCAGGTCCCGGCCGCCGACCGCACCGACTACGAGACCAACGTCAAGCCGTATCTCTCGCCCCTCGACACCGTGCTCGGCACGTCCGCGCCGGGCTCGGACGTGGACCGCGGCACGTTCATACTGAGCGTGGCAGGCCGCTGACGTCCGTCACGACCATCGATCGCCGGATCTCGGTCTGCGAGCCGGCCCAGGAGGAGCACCGCACCGCATGTCCGTCCGCATCCGCCTCACCCGTGTCGGCGCGACCAAGCAGCCGTCGTACCGGCTGGTCGTCGCCGACAGCCGCGCCGCACGCGATGGGCGCGCCATCGACACCATCGGCCACTACAACCCCCGCACCGACCCCATCGAGCTGAGTGTCGACGAGGCCAAGGCAAAGGACTGGTTGTCCAAGGGGGCGCAGCCGTCGGATACCGTCAGGCGGTTGCTCAAGCAGGCCGGGATCATCCCCGGCGCCGCGAAGTAGGGGCCGCGCCATGGCAGCCGCCGATCTCGTCGAATACGTCGCGAAATCCCTGGTCGACGATCCCGAGGCCGTCACCGTCGAGGTGGTCGCCGGGGACGGAGGCACGATCATCGAGCTGCGCGTCGCCGAGGGCGACATGGGCAAGGTCATCGGTCGCAACGGCAGCGTCGCGAAGGCCCTGCGGACGCTGCTCAAGGTGACCTCAGCCCGCAGCGGCGACCCGGTCAGCCTCGAGATCGTGGACGCCTGAGGCCCGGGGCTCTCCTGACTCGCCCGTCGACGCACGACCAGCCCACCGACTCCACCGCAGACACCGGATCCGCGGAGTCGGCCGGCGAGGCACGCCCATCCGGCTCCTCACGCTCGTCGGAAGATGCGGCTTCCCGCCCTTCGGCGCGACCATCGGGCGAGGTCGCCGCAGACGACGATCGCCTCGTGGTGGGGCTCGTCCGTGGCCTGCGCGGTCTCCACGGGCAGGTTCGGATCGAGCTGCTCACCGATCGCCCCGAGGATCGCTTCCTGCCGGGCGCGCCGCTCTACCCGGAGGGCTCGTCGCGGCCGCTCACCATTGCCACCGCCGTGCCCGTCGCCGATGGACCCGGCTGGTGGCTGACGTTCCGGGAGATCGGCGACCGGACCGCCGCCGAGTCGCTGCGCGGCGTGTACCTCGAGATCGAGCCGCCGGACGAGCCGCGCGAGCCGGGCCGCTGGCGATGGCGCGAGCTCGAGGGCCTGGCCGTCCGCTCGGCGAAGGGCGAGGATCTGGGCCGGGTGGCGGAGCTGTACCGCGCCGGCGGCGCCGATGTGTTCCTGGTCCGCGGGCCTCGCGGCGAGCTCGATGTGCCCGGCGTCCACGGGATCGTGATCGAGCTCGCTCCCGAGCGCGGCGAGATGATCGTGGACCTGGACGCGCTCGCGCTCGACGCCCGCCCGGTCGAGGACGAGGACTACGTTCGTCCCCGCGACCGACGGCCGGGGCGCCGCCGCCGACCACCCCAGCGCTCGACGTGACGCTCGAGATCGACGTTCTCACCCTGTTTCCGGCGATGGTCGAGGCGCCGCTCGCCGAGAGCATCCCCGCGCGGATCCTGGATCGAGGGCTGGCCGTCGTCCGGGTCCAGGACCTGCGGCGCTGGGGTCTGGGCCGCCATCGCTCGGTCGATGACTACACCTACGGTGGAGGGGCCGGGATGGTGCTCAGGCCCGAGCCCGTGGCCGGGGCCCTGGCGGAGCTCCGGCGCCCCGACTCGACCGTGATCCTGCTGGACCCCGCGGGCGAGGTGTTCCGCCAGCCCGTCGCCGCCGAGCTCGCGCTCGGGTCTCACCTCGTCCTGCTGTGCCCGCGCTACGAAGGCGTTGACGAGCGGATCCGGTCGATGGTCGATCGCGAGCTCTCGATCGGCGACTATGTCCTGACCGGTGGCGAGCTGGCGGCCCTGGTCATGATCGACGCCGTGCTGCGGCTGCTGCCCGGTGCGATCGACGAGGCATCGACGACCGAGGAATCGTTCGCGTCCGGGCTCCTCGAGTACCCGCAATACACGCGACCCGCCACATTCGACGGCGTGGGCGTGCCGTCGGTCCTGGTGTCGGGCCACCATGAGCAGGTGCGGCGGTGGCGGCTGCGCGAGTCCCTGCGCCGCACCCTGGACCGGAGACCGGACCTGATCGAGAAGCGGACCGCGAGCAAGGAGGAGCGCGATCTGCTGGCCGAGCTGCGCTCGGAGCGGGGAGCGCGCGACGCCGCCGGTACGGATCGCGACTGACACTCCACCTCGCGCGTGCTATCCTCCGCCGTCGGCCGCGCCACTCCGGCATGCGCCGGGAAACCCGAGCCCAACGCAGCCGCGGCTCCCGCCGATCGAACAAGGGATCCCTACCGTGAACGTGCTCAACGAGATCGTCCAGGACCAGCTGCGAACCGACCTCCCCGAGATCGCGCCCGGGGACACGGTCAAGGTCGCGGCCAAGGTCGTCGAGGGGAACCGTGAGCGTGTCCAGGTGTTCGAAGGCCTGGTGATGCGGATGCGCAACAGTGGCATCGCATCGACGATCACGGTCCGGCGCATCGCCTCCGGCGTGGGCGTGGAGCGAACGTTCAAGATCCACAGCCCGCGGATCGAGCGGATCGAGGTCGTGCGCCACGGCCAGGTGCGCCGCGCCAAGCTGTACTTCCTGCGCAACCGCGTCGGCAAGGCGGCCACCACCCTTCGCGAGCGGCGCTAGCCACCGGCCCACGACTCCGGGCCGCTCGCACTGGCCGTCCGACCGGGGGACCGGCGCCAGCCCTCCTGGCCCCCATCCTGCGAGGGTCACATGACGTCCGGCCCGGCGCGCTACCCTTGTCCTCGATGGCCGCGATCGTCCCGAGCCTGCGCTGGGAGCGCCCCCTGTGGCGCTCCGGGGCGACCCGGATCGTCGGGGTGGACGAGGTCGGCGTGGCACCAACCTGTGGTGCCGTCGTGGCCGCGGCCGTGATCATGCCGCCCAACTGTCATCGAATCCCCGGCGTCCGTGATTCCAAGACGCTGTCCGCTGCGCAGCGCGAGCGGCTCGCGCCGGTCATCCGTCGGCGGGCCGTCGCGGTCGGCGTCGGCGCGGCATCGGTGGCCGACATCGACCGGCTGAACATCTACCACGCCACCCATCTCGCGATGCGCCGGGCGATCGCCCGGCTCGGGGGGTACGACCACGTGCTGGTCGACGGGTTGCGGATCGCCGAGTTCGAGCAGCAGGTGGGTCCCTACACGGCGATCGTCGACGGCGATGCACGCGTCTACTCGATCGCGTGTGCATCGGTGATCGCAAAGACCGTTCGGGACCGGATGATGCATCTGCTCGCCGAGCGCTATCCGGACTACGGCTGGGAGCGCAACGCAGGCTACGCGACCCGCGAGCACCGGGATGCGATCCGGGCCCACGGGCTGACGCCGCATCATCGCCGGAGCTGGCAGGCGCTCCAGGTGCTGCTTGCGGGCGATCAGCTCGGGCTGTTCGATCCAGCGGACCCACCCGATGGCGGGTCGACCGAGCTCGACGATGCGGACAGCGGACCGTTCGGGCTCGCCGGCGTGCCCGAGGCAGCGGCCGATGAGGTCGAGTCTGCGGGGCGCGAGGTGGCGCTGGGCGCGAGCGGGGCGCGAGGTGCATCGGGCGTACAGGGATCCGCATGATCCGCATGATCCGCGTGATCCGCGTAAGGAGGCGATGAGCGCCGCCCGGCATCATCGTCGTCATGACGCCACGTGGCAACCCCAAGCGGCGAGGCGCCGTTGCCGAGCGGCTGGTTGCGCTGCGGCTGGCGGCCGCCGGGTGGCAGGTTCTCGCTCGCAACCTTCGGGTCGGAAAGGGGGAGCTGGACCTGGTCGCGATCGATCCGGGTCCGCCCCGGATGCTGGCTGTGATCGAGGTCCGCTGGCGTGGGCGACGGGACTACGGGCTTGCCGAGGAGTCCCTCGATCGCCGCAAGCGCGCCGCCATGCGACGGACGGTCGGAGCCCTCCTCGCCTCCGGCACCCTGTCCGGCGACGCGATGCTGCCCCGACTGCCGCACCGGATTGACCTCGTGGCCGTGGATCGAGGGCCCGACGGGCGAGTGTGCGTTCGTCACCACCGCGGCGTGCGGCTCTGACGCTCATCCCGACGGCGCTGGCTGCCGGGTGGCTCGGGCCCACCGAGCGTCAGCACGGGCAGCCGAGCGACGGCGCGTGGGTCGCGCGGGAGGTGAGCCGCAGGCGCTGTGCTACACTCCGCCGCGCCGTGGGCCGCCCGCGGCATCCATCCATGCCCGTCCGGATCGCCGGGCGGAGCACACACGCGGATCCACGTCCCGAGCGGGACGGTGCCGGTCGGCCCAATGCCACCGGTTCCCGCAGGGGATCCGCGGAGGCTCAACCGCAGGAGGTCACTCGGTGCCCACCGTCTCGATGCGCCAGCTGCTGGAGGCAGGCGTCCACTTCGGTCACCAGACCCGGCGCTGGAACCCCAAGATGCGCCCGTTCATCTTCGCGGAGCGCAACGGGATCCACATCATCGACCTCGCGCAGACTGTCAAGCGCCTCGACACCGCGCTGGAGTTCGTCACCGAGACCGTTGCGCGGGGCGACAGCGTCCTGTTCGTGGGGACCAAGAAGCAGGCGCAGGAGCCGGTGATGCAGGAGGCGATCCGCGCGGGTCAGCCGTACGTCACCAAGCGCTGGCTCGGCGGCATGCTCACGAACTTCGTGACCATCAAGAAGCGGATCGGCCTGCTGGATCAGCTCGAAGCCCGCCAGCAGGCGGGAGACTTCGAGCGGCTGTCCAAGAAGGAGGCCGCGCAACTGACCGAGGAGCTCAACAAGCTCCTGGCCGTGCTCGGTGGCATCCGCAAGATGAAGCGCCTGCCGGGCGCGGTGTTCATCATCGATCCGCACCGTGAGCGGATCGCGGTCACCGAGGCCAACAAGCTCGAGATCCCGGTCGTCGGGACGGGCGACACCAACGTGGATCCCGACGAGCTCGACTACATCATCCCGGCCAACGACGACGCGATCCGCGCGATCCGGCTGCTGGCCCAGCTGGTTGCCGACGCGGCGATCGAGGGGGCGCGCGAGCGCGCCGAGCGGGCAACGGCCGAGCCCGAGGCTCCCGAACCGGTCGCCG
This sequence comes from uncultured Chloroflexia bacterium, assembly GCA_963829295.1. Lineage (GTDB taxonomy): Bacteria > Chloroflexota > Limnocylindria > Limnocylindrales > CSP1-4 > CAIXZV01. The sequence goes on from CAWHHU010000003.1 coordinate 160,912, forward strand.
TGGAGGTGCCCGAGTTCGATGAGAGCGCTGCGGCCGACCTCGTCGCGCAGCTTGCGGCCGGCGGGACGCTCTCGTTCGATCCTGAGCTCGAGGACGAGGAGCTGCTGCCGGGTGGGCCACGTCCCGCGGACGGGGCGACCGACGCGGCCGCCGGCGCGTCGAAGCCAGTCCCGGAGCCGAGCGCCGAACAGGGCGTCGCAGCCGATCCCGCGCCGCTGCCCGGCGAGAAGGCGGCCGCCGCACCCGCAAAGAAGGCGTCGCCGGCTGGCAAGCCCGCGCCTGCCGACTCGGCCGAGTCGGCATGACGATCCACCGGGATCACGGTCGGGCCGTGGTGCCGGACGCCATTGCGCGGCGGGCAGCCGCCGTTCCCAGGCGATCAACACGCGTGCGCGGTCCCATGTGCACCGCGCGCGGCACACGCAGGCAACAGGAGTAGGACGTCGATGGCAACAACGGCTGAGGCCGTAAAGCAGCTCCGCGACCTTACCGGCGCGGGTTTCATGGACTGCAAGCGCGCGCTCGAGGAGACCGATGGCGACGTCGAGAAGGCCGTCGCGCTGCTTCGCGAACGGGGTGTGGCGTCGGCGGCGAAGAAGGCCGGCCGCGAGGCCAGGGATGGCCTGATCGGCTCCTACATCCACATGGGCGGCAAGGTTGGCGCGATGGTCGAGCTGAACTGTGAGACCGATTTCGTCGCGCGTACCGACCAGTTCCAGAAGCTTGCGCGCGACCTCGCCATGCAGGTCGTGGCGCTCCATGCGGAGTACCCGACGCTGGACTCGATCCCGGCCGAGGCGCTCGCGGCCAGGCGTGCCGAGATCCTGGCCGACGCGGCGGTGCAGGGGAAGCCGGAGGCGATCCGGGACAAGATCGTCGACGGCCAGCTGCGCAAGTGGTACGAGCAGGTCGTGCTCACCGAGCAGCCGTTCCGCGACACGGACATGACGGTCGGCGACCTGATCACCCAGTCGATCGCCACGATTGGTGAGAACATCCAGGTCCGGAGGTTGGTGCGCTTCGAGCTCGGGGAGGATCTGTGACCGACGACAGCCGAGGACCGGCCGCGGCGTCCGGAACGGGGACCATCCCCGCCACCGGCCGCATCCGCTACCGTCGGATCCTGCTCAAGCTGTCGGGCGAGGCGCTGCTGGGTGAGCGACAGTATGGTGTCGACCCCGAGTTCTGCGCGTTCATCGCCGGCCAGGTCGCCGAGGTGCGCACCGAGGGTGTCGAGGTCGGCATCGTGGTCGGTGGTGGCAACATCTTCCGGGGCCTGGCTGCGTCCGCGAGGGGGATGGACCGGGCGACGGGGGACTACATCGGGATGCTGGCGACCGTGATGAACGGCCTCGCCCTCCAGGATGCCCTGGAGCGGGCCGGGGTTCCGACCCGGGTGATGACCGCGATCGCGATGAACGAGGTCGCCGAGCCGTACATCCGGCGGCGCGCGGTTCGCCACCTCGAGAAGGGCCGGGTCGCGATCTTCGTGGCCGGCACCGGCAATCCCTACTTCACCACCGACACGGCCGCGGCACTCCGCGCCGTCGAGATCGGCGCCGAGGTGCTGCTCAAGGCGACGAAGGTCGACGGCGTCTATGACAGCGACCCGGTCGCGAACCCGTCGGCCCTCCGGTACTCGAGCCTCGGCTATCAGGACCTGCTCCGGGACCAGCTCAAGGTGCTCGACGCGGCGGCCGTGTCGCTGTGCCTGGAGAACGATCTCCCGATCGTGGTGTTCGATCTCAACGCGCCCGACAACATCACGAGGGTTGCTCGCGGCGAACCTGTGGGTACCCTGATCTCCGCGCAGCGTGGAGGTGACCCTCGATGACCACCGAGATCCTGACGGCCGCGGAGCACAAGATGATCCGTGCCGTAGAGGCCATGGAGCGCGATTTCCAGGGGCTGCGGACGGGTCGCGCATCCACCGCCCTGGTCGAGCGCGTTCAGGTGGACTACTACGGCACCCAGACGCCGCTCAACCAGCTGGCCTCGATCAGCGTCCCCGAGCCTCATCAGATCGTCATCCAGCCGTGGGATCGTGGCGTCCTGGGTGCGATCGAGAAGGCGATCCAGAAGAGCGACATCGGCCTGGTTCCCAACGTGGACGGGACGGTCGTTCGCCTGAACATCCCGCCGTTGACCGAGGAGCGTCGCAGGGACATCGTGAAGTCCGTGCACAAACGGATGGAAGAGGCGCGGGTCGAGGTGAGAAACCTCCGACGCGAGGCCGCCGACGCCCTCAAGAAGGAGGAGCGTGACGGCTCTGTCGGCACCGACGAGGCCCGCCGCCAGCTCGATCAGCTGCAGAAGATCACCGACCGGGTCATCGACGACGTCGATGGGCTCGGTGACGTCAAGGAGCAGGAGGTCTTGGAGGTCTAGTGGCCCAGGCGCCGCTCGATCGCTCGCTCGCCCGGCCGACCGACGCTCCGTCGACGGCCCACGAGGCCGCGTCCGACGCCGAGAGATCGCAGCGGACGAGCGCAGACACCGACGCCTCGTTGCCGTCCGCCGAGGAGCTGCCCCGCCACGTCGCCATCATCATGGATGGTAACCGGCGCTGGGCTCGCGCCCGGGGCATCTCGGACCACGAGGGCCACGCAGCGGGGGTCGAGGCGATCCGCGAGCTGCTGCGTCACGCGGTCAGGCGCGGCGTGCCGATGCTGACCCTGTACGCGTTCAGCCGCGAGAACTGGGCCCGGTCCGATGACGAGGTCGCCGGCCTGTTCGACCTGCTGGGGCAGGCGATCCGCGACGAGACCGAGGAGCTCCAGTCGCAGGGCGTGCGGGTCCGGTTGCTGGGCCGGCTCGAGGAGCTGCCGGACGCCACCCGCGGCTCGATCACGGACGCCCTGGATCGAACGGCCGAGGGCAGCCGCCTCGAGCTCAACATCGCCTGGAACTATGCCGGGCGGACCGAGCTCGTCGACGCGCTGCGCCGGATCGTCGCATCGGGGATCGCACCCGACGAGATCGACGAGCGCGCGGTCAGCGATGCGCTGTACACGGCGGGGCTGCCCGATCCGGACCTGGTCATTAGGACCGGCGGCGAGCAGCGGATCAGCAACTTCCTGATCTGGCAGTCGGCCTACGCGGAGCTGCTGTTCAGCGACCGGCTGTGGCCTGACTTCGGCCCCGACGCGTTCGACGAGGCCCTGCTCGAGTTCGCGCGCCGGACCCGACGGTTCGGACGCTAGCCGCGGTGCTCCGGACCCGGGCGCTGTCGGCGCTCGTCCTGGTGCCGCCCCTCATCGTGGCCCTGCTGCTGGGAGTTTGGGCGCTGGCCGTGGTCCTCGTGATCACGGCGCTGCTGGGCAGCCTCGAGGTGTTCCGACTGCTGCGTGCGGCGGGCTATCCGTCGATGCCGCTGTTCGGGAGCGCCCTGGCCGTCGCGCTGGTGCTCGAGGCGGCGGTTCATCCGGCCGGCGACAAGGGCCTGGTGCTGATCGCGATCGGCCTGGTTCTGGCCGGCACGGGGGCGCTGGCAAGGCACGATCCCCGCGATGGGCTGGTGGTCTGGTTCGCGACGATGTTCGGCGCGGTGTACGTCGGGCTGATTGCGTTCGTGCTCCAGGTCGCTGCCGCCGCACCACCCGTCCCCGACGGCGCGGCGCTTTCGATCCTGGATCGCGAGCAGGGCTGGGTGCTGCTGCTGGTGCTCGGCGTGTGGAGCTATGACACGGGCGCCTACCTCGTCGGCCGACAGATCGGGCGCCACAAGTTCATGACCCACATCTCGCCGTCGAAGTCGATCGAGGGCCTGATCGGAGGGCTGGTGGCCGCGACGGTGGTCACCGCCGCGATGCTGGCGGCGCTCGGCCAGCTGGCGGTCGGGGGCCTGCTGCTCGGTCCGCTGCTCGGGCTGGCGGCCCAGGCGGGCGACCTCGCCGAGTCGATGCTCAAGCGGGCCGCCGGGGCCAAGGACTCGGGGACGCTGATCCCGGGTCACGGCGGGATCCTGGACCGGATCGACTCGTTCCTGTTCGCGGGACCCGTGGTTGCGCTGTATGTCATCGCGCTGGCCGGCTGATCGCCCGCCGGGCGTTGCCCTGCTGGGTTCCACGGGCAGCATCGGGCGCCAGGCGGTCGAGGTGCTCGAGGCCCACCCGGATCGCCTCCGTGTGGTCGCGCTCGCGGCGGGCCGCAACGTTGCCGAGCTCGAGCGACAGGCCCGCCGGCTGCGGCCGGCGTCCGTGGCCGTCGCCGACGACCGCGTGGAGCTCGATCTCCCGATGGGGACAGGGCGCGTCCGAGGAGTGTCGGCCCTGTCGGAGCTCGCCGTCCGCGACGACGTCGACCTCGTCGTGGTGGCAACCGGAGGGGTCGTCTCGCTGGCACCGGTGCTGGCTGCGCTCGGGGCCGGGAAGGTCGTGGCGACCGCCAACAAGGAGACGCTCGTCGCCGGCGGGCACCTGGCGATGGCGCTCGCGCGCGCCTCGGCACGGCGGCACGCGCCGGCCGATCCCGTCGATCCGCTGGCCTCGCCGCTCGCCTGGCTGCGGCCGATCGATTCGGAGCACTCCGCGATCTGGCAATGCCTGCGCGGTGAAGCTCCGGAGTCCGTCGCGCGCCTGTTGCTGACCGCGTCCGGGGGCCCGTTCCTCGACGCGACCCCGCAGGCTCTCGCCGGCGTCACCCCGGAGCAGGCCCTGCGCCATCCAACCTGGCGGATGGGCGCCAAGATCACGATCGACTCGGCAACCCTCGCGAACAAGGGCCTGGAGGTGATCGAGGCACACTGGCTGTACGATGTCGGCTACGACGCGATCGACGTGGTCATCCACCCGCAGAGCGTCATGCACTCAGCCGTCCTGTTGGTGGACGGCTCCCTGAAGGCCCAGCTGGGCTCCCCTGACATGCGTCTTCCCATCCAGTACGCCCTCACGTACCCGGAACGGCTCCCATCCCCGGCGGCGCCTCCGGACCTGCTCGCTGCGGCACGCCTCGACTTCCGGGCTCCGGACCCGTCCCGATTCCCCGCGTTGCGGATCGCGCGCGACGCGGGTCGCATCGGCAGCCGGGCCTCGGCCGCGCTGATCGCCGCCGACGATGTCGCGGTTGCCCGCTTCCTCGATGGCACGCTCGCCTTCACCGGGATCCCTTCCATGCTCGAGGAAGCCGTCGAGCGGTTCGGGCAGGGTGCCGACCAGGAGCCCGGCTTCGATGAGCTGGTCGCTCTCGATCGCGAGGTCAGGGCCGAGCTCGCGACCCCGCGGCCCGGAGATGCTGCATGATCGGGTTCGGCGAGTCCGTCGTCACCATCGTCGTGTTCCTGCTGGTGCTGGGAACGCTCATCCTCGTCCACGAGCTGGGGCACTTCGTCGTCGCCCGGCTGGCCGGAGTGAAGGTCCTGGAGTTCGGGATCGGCTTCCCGCCCCGGGCAAGGGTCCTGCATCGTGGCAGGCCGTCGGCCTTCGACCTGGCGCGGCCGCCGCGCCCCGACCCGTCGCTGCCGCCGGACATCGAGCCCGGCTCGCCTGAGGCTGCGGCATTCCTGGAGGACGCGCGGCGTCTCGACGCCGAGAGCCGGGGCGGGACGGTGTACACGCTCAACTGGCTCCCGATCGGGGGCTTCGTGAAGCTCGAAGGCGAGGACGGCGAGGACGAGGATCCGCACTCGTTCAGCCAGGCGGGCCTGCTGCGCAAGCTCACGATCCTGGTCGCCGGGGTGGTCATGAACCTCGTGCTGTCGTTCGTGATCTTCGCCGGCATCGCGTTGACCGGGGAGCCGGCGCTCGGGATCCAGATCAAGGATGTCCTGCCCGGCTCACCCGCGGCCTCCGTCGGCCTGCAGGCGGGCGACACGCTGGTCACGGTCAATGGCACGCGCTACTCGGCCTTCGGCAGCACGACCGCGATCGACGACCTCCACGCCAACGCCGGCCGCCCGGTGACGATCGGGATCGTCCACCCCGACGGGACGACCGAGCAGTTCCAGGTCACCCTCAGGATCCCGACCCAGGCCGAGCCCGGCGCGCTGGGGATCACCGTGGAGCCGAGAGCCGTGCAGGCGGGCAGGATCGACTACCCCGCGGACGAGGCGGTGTCGCTCGGTGCGCGCCGGACCGTCGAGGCGTTCGGGATGATCCTGGCCGGGCTGGGGGACCTTGGTCGTTCGATCGTGACCAACCCGACGTCGGCCCCACCGGCAGCCGGACCGGTCGGCATCGCCGTCCAGATCGGCGACGTCCTGTGGTCGCTGGGACCGTTGTATGTCCTGTTCCTGGCCGGCCTGCTGTCTGCGAACCTCGCCCTGGTCAACATCCTGCCCTTCCCGCCGCTCGACGGCGGCCGGATGCTGGTCATCGTTCTCAAGGCGATCCCGCGCTACGGTCCGCGGATCTCGCTCCGGGCGGAGCGGCTGACCTATGCGATCGGGTTCGTGGCCCTGTTCGCGTTCCTGATCTGGATCACCGTGTTCGACGTCGCCCGCCAGATCGGCGGCGGCACGCCATGAGCGCCGCCACGGATCCGTCCGGGGACGCGCCGCCGCCGGCTGCCCAGGGGTCGCTCCGGCCGGCCCGGCGGCCCACGGTATCGGTGGACGTCGGTGGCGTGCTGGTCGGGTCCGCGCACCCGATCGTGGTCCAGTCGATGACCAACACCGACACCGCCGACCCGGATGCGACCGCGATCCAGGTCGCGCGGCTTGCCCACGCTGGCAGCCAGCTGGTTCGGGTCACCGTCAACACCGAGCAGGCGGCGGCGGCCGTGCCCGTGATGCTGGGCAAGCTGCGCGACAACCTGGGCGTGGACGTGCCTGTGATCGGCGACTTCCACTACAACGGGCACAAGCTGCTGGTCGAGCATCCGGACATGGCTGCCGGGCTCGCCAAGTACCGGATCAATCCCGGCAACGTTGGCACCCGGCACCACGACGTCAACTTCCAGACCATCGTCCGGGTCGCCATCGACCACGACAAGCCCGTCCGAATCGGGGTCAACTGGGGCTCCCTGGACCAGCAGCTGCTGACCGACCTGATGGAGGCCAACGCCCACCTCGCCGAGCCGCGGGACGCTCGCGACGTGATGATCGAGGCGATGATCGAGTCGGCGATGCGGTCTGCCGAGCTGGCCGAGGAGACCGGTCTTCGTCACGACCGGATCATCCTGTCGGCCAAGGTGTCCGGGGTGCGCGACCTCGTCGACACCTACCGGCGCCTGGCGCCACGCTCGGACTACCCGCTCCATTTGGGTCTGACCGAGGCCGGGATGGGCATGAAGGGCATGGTGGCATCGACCGCAGGGCTGGCGATCCTGCTCAACGAGGGGATCGGGGACACGATCCGCGTGTCGCTGACGCCGGAGCCCGGTGCCGGTCGCGAGCTGGAGGTCGAGGTCGCCCAGCAGGTGCTCCAGTCGATGGGTCTGCGAGCGTTCCTGCCGCAGGTCTCGGCGTGTCCCGGCTGCGGCCGCACGACGTCGACGTTCTTCCAGGAGATGGCCAGCGAGATCACCGACCACCTCAAGCGCCGGATGCCCGAGTGGCGCGAGACGCATCCGGGCGTCGAGGAGCTCAAGGTCGCGGTCATGGGCTGCGTCGTCAACGGACCCGGCGAGTCCAAGCATGCGGACATCGGGATCAGCCTGCCCGGCACGTTCGAGGCACCGGTCGCGCCGGTGTTCGTGGACGGCCGGCTGGACCGTACCCTGCGCGGCGACCGGATCGTGGCCGAGTTCATCGAGCTGCTCGAGGGATACGTCGACCGACGCTATGGCGCGGCGCCGGTCTCCACCCCGGGCTGACCGCCCGGAGAGGCGTGTCGGGGCCTGGCTGGACGGGGGCGGTCCACGGGGCCGGGTGTATACTTCCGCGAACAACGCGGGCCGCCTCCACGGGACGTGGGTGACCAACCCACGTTTCTTGGTGTCAGGGGAGTCTCGCCGCCATCGAGCAGACAGCATTTGGAGGCACAGGATGAGTCGAGACTTCGTCGGTGCCCTCCTCCAGCTGAACGCCGAGAAGCAGGTCCCCCAGGAGGCCCTGATCCGGGCCGTGGAGGAGGGGATCCAGGCGGCCTACCGGCGGGTCGCCGGCGAGGAGGACATCTTCGTCAGCGTGGAGCCCGCAACCGGGGAGATCCGCGTCTACCGTGGGCGGTACGTGGTCAGCGAGGTCGAGGACCCGCTGGTCGAGGTCACCGTCGATGAGGCGATGGCCACCAGCCCGGATGCGAAGCCCGGCGACGTCATCGAGCTGGAGCAGCTCGACGGCGAGCATTTCGGACGCATCGGCGCCCAGACCGCGAAGCAGATCATCCTGCAGCGGATGCGCGAGGTCGAGCGGGATCTCGTGTTCGACCAGTTCGCGAACCGCGAGGGGGACCTGCTGACGGGCCCGGTCGGCCGGGTCGAGCCGAGGGCGATCATCCTCGACGTCGGCAAGGGTGTCGAGGCGATCCTGGCCACCAGCGAGCAGAGCCCGCTCGAGCACTATCGGATCGGGCAGCCTGTCAAGGCGTACGTGCTGGAGGTGCGACGCTCGGCCCGGGGCCCGCAGATCCTCGTGTCGCGCACCCACAAGGGCTTCCTGCGTCGCCTGTTCGAGCTGGAGGTGCCCGAGATCCATGCAGGGACGGTCGAGATCAAGGCCGTTGCGCGTGAGGCCGGCAGCCGGTCGAAGGTGGCGGTCGCCTCGCGCCAGGAGGGGCTCGATCCGGTTGGTGCGACCGTCGGCCAGCGCGGCGCACGGGTGCAGGCGGTCGTGGCCGAGCTCGCGGGCGAGAAGATCGACGTGATCCCCTGGAACGAGGACCCGTCCGTGTTCGTGGCCAACGCCCTGTCGCCGGCGCAGGTCCTGGGCGTGCGCATCGACGAGGAGCACCGGATCGCCAACGTCACCGTCCCCGAGCGGATGCTCTCGCTGGCGATCGGGCGCGAGGGGCAGAATGCGCGGCTGGCCGCCCGGCTCACCGGCTGGCGGATCGACATCCGCAGCGATGTCCCAGCCGATGCACGGGAGGGTCAAGGACCTGCCGCGACCGGGGCCGAGGCTGCGCCCGAGCCCGAGGCGGCAGCTGCGCCCGCGGCTGCGGCTGCGGCTGCGCCCGAGCCGGGGCGCGCTGCAGGGCCGACCGACGCGGGGGCGTCCTCGCTGACCTCCGACGGCGCGACCAGCACGACCGCCACCGATGACGTGCCGGCGGATGAAGCGCCCGTGATGCCCGAGACGGTGCCTGCCGCGGCCGCTGAGCCGGCCGACGCTGTCAATCGGCGGAAGGCTGCCGCCACCAAGCCTGCCGCCGCGAAGGCTGCCGCCACCAAGCCTGCCGCCGCGAAGGCTGCCGCCACCAAGCCTGCCGCGACCAAGGCAGCTGCGACCAAGGCAGCCGCCACCAAGCCTGCCCCCACGAAGGCTGCCGCCACCAAGCCGGCCGCGGCCAAGGCAGCCGCCACCAAGCCGGCCGCGACCAAGCCTGCCCCCACGAAGGCTGCCGCCACCAAGCTTGCCGCGACCAAGCCTGCCGCGACCAAGGCAACCGCCACGAAGTCCGCGACCGCCGAGTCCGTCGGTGCCGAAGCGGCTGCCACGACCAGGGCCGCGACCGCCCGTCGATCGCGCTCGAAGACCTCCGAGGAGGTGTCGTCGTAGCCGCGGCCGCGACCGTTCGAGCCGGGCGCCACCCGCAACGGGCGCTGCCCGCGCGCACCTGCGTGGCGTGCCGGACCACGCGGGCCAAATCCGAGCTCGTCCGCGTCGTCCGCGCCCCGGACGGCTCGGTCGCTATCGACCCCGGCGGTCGCGCGCCGGGTCGCGGCGCCTACCTGTGCCGCGACGCGGCCTGCTGGACGAGCGCCGGTCGACGCGGCGCCATCGAGCGCGCGCTCGGCGTGACGCTCCCCCGCGATCTGGCGGCGACCCTGGCGGCCGGACCGGATGCCATTGTCGCCGGGGACATGAACCATCGGACGCCGGTCGACCCGGCGTCGCCCGGGGAGCCGGTACGGACCCCGACCACACAGCGATTCGAAGGAGGACCCCATGGCCAGGAGTAGGAGCGGCACCCGCGGCCGTCGCGGCCCTCGCAAGCCCCCGCGTCGCGGCAGCGGTTTCGCACAGGGCGCGGTCTCGGTCGTCGACCCGAGCGAGCGAGGTCCGATCGAGTTGCCCTCGACCATCACCGTGAAGGACCTCGCCGAGCTGCTCGGCGTGAGTCCGGCGGACATCATCCGCGAGCTCATCAAGAGCGGGATCTTCGCGACCATCAACCAGCTGATCGACCGCGACACGGCGTCGCTGACTGCCAGCGATCTCGGGTACGAGGTTGCCGAGGCGTCCGTGGTCGCGGCTGCGAGCGAGACCGAGGAGGGGAGCGGCCCTCTGCCCGAGGCGACCAAGGAGGTCCTGTTCGAGGAGGCGGACGGCGCGGATCTCGTCGATCGCGCGCCGATCGTGACCGTGATGGGTCACGTCGATCACGGCAAGACGAGCCTCCTCGATGCCATCCGCTCGACCACCGTCGCGTCCGGCGAGCGCGGAGGCATCACCCAGCACATCGGTGCGTCCGAGGTCACCACCAGGGACGGCAAGCGGCTCGTGTTCCTCGATACCCCGGGCCACGAGGCGTTCACCTCGATGCGCGCCCGCGGCGCCCGGGTCACCGACATCGCCGTGATCGTGGTCGCGGCCGACGACGGGGTCATGCCCCAGACCCTGGAGGCGATCAGCCACGCCAAGGCGGCCAAGGTGCCGCTGGTCATCGCCATGAACAAGATCGACCGGCCGGAGGCGAACACCGACCGGGTCAAGACCGAGCTCGCCGAGGCAGGTGTGGTCGTGGAGGAGTACGGCGGCGATACGCCGCTGGTCGCCGTGTCGGCCAAGACCCGGGTGGGCATCGACGAGCTGCTCGAGATGATCCTGCTGGTCGCCGATCTCCAGGAGCTCAGGGCGAACCCGAAGCGCGACGCCGTGGGCACCGTGATCGAGGCCCAGCTCGACAAGGGTCGCGGGCCGGTCGCCACGCTCATCGTCCAGACCGGCACCCTGCGCGTGGGCGACATCGTGGTCGTGGGCAACACGTTCGGCAAGATCCGGGCGCTCGAGACCGCCGCGGGCAAGCGTGTGTCGAAGGCAGGCCCGGCCTCGGCGGTGGTGATCCTCGGCCTTGCCGACGTCCCTCAGGCCGGCGATGTGCTCCGCGTCGTGGGCGATGAGAAGACGGCACGATCCCAGGTCGAGAGCCGCAAGACGGCGCAGGCGGTGCGCGAAGGCACCGGCGGCAGCCGGGCGACGCTCGAGGACCTGTACCGTCAGATCCAGGCTGGACAGGCCAAGGAGCTGCGGATCATCCTCAAGGCCGACGTGTCGGGCTCCCTGGGTGCGATCACGCATGCGCTCGATCAGCTCGGCTCGGACGAGGTCAAGATCAACGTCCTGCTCGAGGCCGCGGGCGACATCACCGACAACGACATCATGCTCGCGACGGCATCGAACGCGATCGTGGTCGGGTTCAACACCGGGATCACCGAGACGGCCCGTCGGGCGGCCGAAGCCGAGGGTGTCGACGTCCGCACCTACGACATCATCTACAAGCTGACTGACGACATCGACGCCGCCCTCAAAGGCATGCTCGAGCCCGAGGTCGTGGAGGTGGTCGAGGGGCGTGCCGAGGTGCGTCAGATCTTCCGGGTGGGCAAGAGCACGGTGATCGCCGGCTGCTACGTCACCGACGGCCGGATCGTCCGCAGCGGCGGAGCCCGCGTGTGGCGAGGCGGCAAGGTGATCGCGACAGATCGCATCGACTCGCTGCGCCGGTTCCGCGACGACGTCCGCGAGGTCGCCCAGAACTTCGAGTGCGGCATCGGCCTCGCGGGGTTCAACGATCTGACCGAGGGTGACATCATCGAGTGCTTCACCAGCCAGACACGCAGCCGAGTGACCAGCGGCTGAGGGCCTGCGGCGGGGTCAGACGCCGCGGCCGGCCGCCGGAGACCCGCTTCGGCCTCCGGCAGGCGCGTCACAGCACCCGGTTGAGGTTGCCAGGATCACGATGAGCCAGCGGACCCAACGCGTCGATGAGCTGCTGCGGCAGGAGATCGGCACATTGCTCAGCAAGGAGGTCGCGGACCCCCGGATCGGGTTCGCGACGATCACGGACGTGGAGACGTCGCCCGATCTCGGCCACGCGAAGGTGTGGGTGAGCGTGATCGGCGGCCCGGCCGATCGCGAGGAGACCGTGCGCGCCCTCCAGGGCTCGATGGGGTTCATCCGTCACGAGCTGGGCCGCCGCCTGCGGATCAGGCGGATCCCCGAGCTCCATGTCCGCCTCGACGACTCGGCCGAGCGCGGCACCCGGGTCCTGCACGTGCTCCAGGAACTGGAGGCCGGCACCGATCCGGAGGCCATCACGCCGGTCGAGGACACGCTGCCGACGCCGGTCCCGCGCCTGCCGCACGAGGGCGACGCCCCGGACGAGGTCGAGCCCATCGCCGGTGGCGACGGCCCGGATGCCCCTGGCGGATCCGCCCCGGGCGACCCTCCCGGGCGTACCTCGCGGCCATCGAACCGCCCCTCCGGCGGGCGCGGCCCAGGCAAGAGCCGGGTGGGGCGAGGAACGCCACCGCACGTCGGACGAAAAGGTCCGGGTCGCAGCACGTCACCGCGAGGCCGTCACCACCGTGCCCGCGGCGGGTCGGGCATATGAGCGCGATCGTCGGGCTCGATGCGCTCGCGCGCGAGGTCGTGCCGGATGCCGTCGTCCGGCGTCTGCGGGAAGCGCGGAGCGTGCTCGCCGTCGGCCACGAGAACCCCGATGCCGACACCCTGGGCGCGAGCCTGGCGGTGGCCATCCTGGTCGAGCGGCTCGGCGGCCGGGCGACGGTCGTGTTCTCGGACCCGGTGCCCCCGCTGTATGCGTTCCTCCCGGGCGTCGACCGGGTCCGGATCGATCCCGAGCACGGCCGGACCTTCGACCTGCTGGTGCTGTCGGACTGTGCCACCCCGGAACGGGTCGGGGATGTCGCCAGGCGTCATGTCGGGCTGTTCGGCGACGTCCCGCGGCTGATCCTCGATCACCACGTCTCGAACGGAGCGGGTGACGGCCTGGACTGGATCGATCCGGGCGCGGCCGCCACCTGCGAGCTGGTCGCCCTGCTGGCGGTTCGCCTGGGGATACCGCTTCACACCGACGACGGGGCGCTGGCGACGTTGCTGACGGCCGGGATCGTGATGGACACGGCCACGTTCGCCCATCCCAACGCGACGCCCCGCACGCTGGCGGTGACTGCGGCGCTGGTGGAGGCCGGCGCGCCCCTCTCGGACATCTCGCGCCGGCTGTACCGGACCAAGCCGGACACGCAGCTGCGGCTGTTCGGTCGGGTCCTCGATCGGATCGAGACCTCTGCCGATCATGCGGTGCTGTGGTCGACGCTCCGGCTGGCCGACTTCGCGGCGACCGGGGCCCTGCCGGCGCACTCGGAGGGCATCATCGATCTGCTTGCCCAGTCCGAGACCGCCGAGGTCGCGATGCTGTTCAAGGAGCAGGACGCTGCCGCGACCCGGTTGAGCGTCCGCACGCGGCCGGGTGGGGTGGATGCGACCGTCCTGACCGGGGCCTTCGGCGGTGGCGGACACGCGCGCGCGGCCGGTGCGACGATCGATGCCCCGCTCGAGACGGCCATCGCTCGCGCTCGTGCGGTTGCCGAGCGGCTGGCGGCCGAGGTGCGCCGGTGAGCCGCCACGATCGCAGCGGTGGGCTCGACGGCATTCTCGTGGTTGCCAAGCCCTCGGGCCCCACGTCCCACGATGTGGTCGCGCTGGTCCGTCGCCTGTCGTCGACCCGCCGGGTGGGACACGGCGGAACGCTCGATCCGTTCGCGGCCGGGGTGCTGCCGGTGTTCCTTGGCCGCGCCACGCGGCTGGTCGAGTACCACCTCGGGGCAACCAAGCGCTACCGGGCGACGATCTGCTTCGGTGCCACGTCCACGACCGACGACATCGACGGGGATCGGGTGCCCGTCGACGGCCCGCCGGTGACCCGGTCGGCGGTCGAGGCTGCGATGACGGGCATGACCGGGCCCATCCGCCAGGTCCCGCCCGCCTACAGCGCCATCCAGGTGGCCGGCCGTCGCGCCTACCAGCTGGCACGCGCCGGCGAGCAGATCGAGCTGCCGCCGCGGGAGGTGACGATCCACCGGTTCCAGCTGGTGGAGTGGGACGGCGCGGATCCCGGCCGTCCGGTGGCCGTTGCGGACGTCGAGTGCACCGCCGGAACGTACATCCGTGCCCTCGCCCGGGATCTCGGCCGACGGGTCGGCAGCGGCGCGTACCTCGGCGCGCTCGTGCGCACCGCCTCCGGGGCGTTCCACCTCGACGATGCGGTGACCTTCGAGGCCCTGCGCGGCGGAGCGGCCGACGGACCCCAGGGAGTGCAGCGTCTGATGCGCCCGATGGACGCCGGTCTCGAGGATCTGCCGCACGCGGCGGTCACGGAGGACGAGATCCGCCAGCTTGGCCAGGGCCTGATCACCGCGCCCTCGGCCCCGCTGGCCGTTCGGGACGCCCAGATCGTGCTGGCGGTCGGGCCGGACGGCCGCGTCGCGGCCGTCTGCCGCGCGGATCGTGGGGCGCTCCACCCGAGCAAGGTCCTCGCTGCGAGGCCATCCGTCGACGGGCGCCCGCTGGGGAAGTCGGCGCCCGCGGCCGTCTGAGCATGCACGTCATCGCCGGGCTCGATCAGCTGGACCACTCGCAGGACGCGGTGTTCGCGGTCGTGGGCGTGTTCGACGGCCTCCATCTGGGCCATGCGTACCTGCTGCGCCACCTGGTGGCCGAGGCGGCAACACGCAACGCGAGGCCCGTGGTGATCACGTTCGACCACCATCCCGACGAGGTCCTGGTGGGCAACGCGCCGCCGTTGCTGTGTGACCCGGAGGAGCGCCTGGAGCGGCTGGCCGCGGCAGGCGTGGACACGACGATCGTGGTCCATTTCGATCGACGGTTGCGCGAGACCCCGTACGATGCGTTCGTCTCGATGATCGCGCGACGGGCGCCGGTGGCAGGGTTCCTGATGACCCCCGACACCGCATTCGGCTACCGGCGCGCCGGGACACCGGAGACCCTGGCCGCCCTGGGCCGGCAGAGGGGGTTCGAGGTCGTGGTGGTGCCGCCGTTCGACATCGACGGTCAGCCGGTCAGCAGCACCCAGGTCCGCGCCGCGATCGCCGCCGGTGATCTGCCGGCCGCGGCGCGGATGCTGGGCCGTCACCATGGCGTGGTGGGGGAGGCGGCCGGCACGGCGGGGGCGGGTGTCGGCGCCGGGACGACGATCCGGTTCCAGCTGCCCGTGGCGTTGCCGCCCGATGGCCGCTATCGGGTGCGACTGGTCCCGGTGGGTGGTGATCCTTCGAGGGTTCGGGGCCCGTCCGAGCGCGATGCCGTGGTCGAGGGCAACGTCGTCAGCGTGGCCGGGGCCGGCCTCGGTGGGCGGGTCCGGCTGGAGTTTCTGGCCGGGCCGGGCTGAACCCGGGCGATGATCGCGACACAGGGTATGTGATATCGTCTAACAAAATACCCGGCTTTCGCCGAGCGGTGCGGCGAGCTTCGGGAGCCGCCGCGGAGAGCGGTCCCTGCGGAAGATGAGGAGGTCCGAGTCGTGGCCGAGGAGTTCTTCGCGGACGTGCCGGCGCCAATCGCATTCGGCGGGCTCGATTCGACGGAGCCGCTCACGTTCAAGGTCTATCAGCCGGACCGGGTGGTGCTCGGCAAGCGGATGGAGGACCAACTTCGCCCCGGCGTCTGCTTCTGGCACTCCTTTGCCTGGGACGGCCGCGACATGTTCGGCATCGGCACGCTCGACCGGCCGTGGCTCGCGGCTGGCGACGAGATGGCCGCGGCGCGGGTCAGGATGGCCGCAGCGTTCGAGTTCTTCGCCAAGCTGGGCACGCCCTACTACTGCTTCCACGATCGCGACGTGGCGCCCGAGGGCGACACCTTCGCCTCGTTCCGGGACAACCTCGACGCGCTGACGGACGATGCGCTCGGCTACCAGGAACGGACCGGCGTCCGGCTGCTGTGGGGCACGGCCAACCTGTTCAGCCACCCGCGCTACCAGGGCGGCGCGGCCACCAACCCCGACCCGGACGTGTTCGCCTACGCCGCCGCCCAGGTCAAGCACATGCTCGAGGTCACCCAGCGCCTCGGCGGCACGAACTACGTGCTGTGGGGCGGTCGCGAGGGCTATGACTCGCTGCTCAACACCGACCTCGGGCGCGAGCAGGCCCAGCTGGCCCGGTTCCTGCACCTGGTGGCCGAGCACAAGGCGAAGATCGGCTTCGAGGGGCAGCTCCTGATCGAGCCCAAGCCGCAGGAGCCGACCAAGCACCAGTACGACTACGACGTCGCAACCGTGTACGGCTTCCTGGTCCGCAACGGGCTCGAGGGCGAGTACAAGGTGAACATCGAGGCGAACCACGCGACGCTCGCCGGCCACAGCTTCCACCACGAGGTGGCGTTCGCGGTCGCG
Organism: uncultured Chloroflexia bacterium; assembly: GCA_963829295.1. Taxonomy (GTDB): domain Bacteria; phylum Chloroflexota; class Limnocylindria; order Limnocylindrales; family CSP1-4; genus CAIXZV01. The sequence goes on from CAWHHU010000003.1 coordinate 177,384, forward strand.
AACGGGATCATGGGCAGCGTGGACGCCAACCGCGGCGACCCGCAGAACGGCTGGGACACGGATCAGTTCCCGAACTCGGTCGACGACCTCGTGATGCCGATGTACGAGATCCTGCGCAGCGGCGGGCTGACGCCCGGTGGGTTCAACTTCGATGCCAAGCTGCGGCGCCAGAGCATCGATCGAAGCGACCTGTTCCACGCCCACATCGGTGGCCTGGACACGCTCGCCCAGGCGCTGCTGGCCGCCGCTGACATGCTGGAGGCCGGGACGCTCGCGGAGATGCGCGAGGCGCGCTATGCGGGCTGGGACGGCGCGCTGGGCAGGGCGATCCTCGACGGCGGGGAGACGCTTGCCTCGCTCGAGGCGAAGGTGGCGTCGGGCGACCCGGTCCCGAGTCCCGTATCCGGGAACCAGGAGCTGTACGAGAACGTCGTCAACCGCCACGTCTGGCGCGCCCGCTGACGACGATGGGCGTCGTCCTCGGGATCGACGTCTCCACGACGGCCACCAAGGCCGTCCTGGTCGACGAATCGGGAGCGGTCGTTGCCATCGGCACGTCCGAGTACGGCTTCGCCCAGCCCCGCCCGCTGTGGACCGAGCAGGGCCCGGAGCTGTGGTGGACCGGCGCGGTGGACGCGATCGCGGACGCGATGCGGGTTGCGCATCTCGGTCCGGACGCCGTCACGGCGATCGGGCTGACCGGCCAGATGCATGGCCTGGTGGTGCTCGACACCGCCGGTGAGGTGCTGCGGCCGGCGATCCTGTGGAACGACCAGCGAACCGGCGCGGCGTGCGACGCGATCCGGAGCGCCGTTGGTGCGGCGCGCCTGGTGGAGGTCACGGGCAACGACGCGCTGACGGGGTTCACGGCCCCTAAGCTGGTCTGGGTGCGCGACAACGAGCCAGAGGTCTGGCGGCGCATCGCGCACGTCCTGCTGCCCAAGGACTACTTGCGGTACCGGCTGACCGGCGAGCTCGCGCTGGACAAGGCAGGGGGGTCGGGGACCATCCTGTTCGACCTCGCCGCGCGTGACTGGTCGCCCGAGATCACCGCGGCGCTCGGGATCGATCCGGCCTGGCTGCCGCCCACCCACGAGGGTCCCGAGGTGACCGGCAGGGTCACCGCCACGGCCGCCGCCGCCACCGGGCTGCGGGCCGGGACACCGGTCGTCGCCGGTGGCGGCGATCAGTCCGCCAACGCCGTCGGGGTCGGCGCCGTCGTGCCGGGACGCGTGGCCCTGTCGCTCGGCACATCGGGCGTCGTGTTCGCGACCACCGATCAGCCGCTGTATGAGCCCGCCGGGCGCGTCCACGCCTTCTGCCACGCGGTCCCAGGCCGCTGGCACATGATGTCGGTGATGCTGTCCGCGGCGGGCAGCCTGCGCTGGTTCCGCGACGCCGTCGCGCCCGGCGCGGACTTCGGCGCGCTGGTCGCGGCTGCCGGGGACGTGCCCGCCGGTGCCGACGGGCTGCTGTTCCTGCCCTATCTGTCAGGAGAGCGCAGCCCGCACCCGGACCCCCTGGCCCGGGGCGCCTTCGTCGGGCTCACCCTCGCGCACGACCGGCGGCATCTCACGCGCGCCGTGATCGAGGGGGTCGCGTTCGGTCTGCGCGACGGGCTGGACCTCATGATCGAGGCGGGCATGGCCGCGCCGGACCAGATCCGCGCCTCGGGCGGCGGCACGGCCAGCCCGCTCTGGCGGCAGGTGCTCGCCGACGTCCTCGACGCGGAGATCGCCACCGTGAGCACGACCGAGGGTGCGGCCTACGGCGCCGCAGTCCTGGCGGCCGTCGGGTCGGGCTGGTTCACATCGGTCGAGGCGGCCGCAGAGCACCTGGTGCAGGCCACGCCGGTGGCCGCCCCGGGTCCGGATGTCGGCTGGTATGCGGGCCTCCACGCCATCTATCGCGACCTGTACCCGGCGCTCGCCCCCACGTTCCACCACCCCTCGCTCTAGCTCCAGCCCGAGGCACGCAGGCCCATCCGGCCGGGCGCACTCGCGGCCGGCAATCTCCGCCGGAGCTCTGGCTGATCGGGCCGCCGCCCGGATCGCGGATCTGCGAGTGCCTGCGCCGGCCACCGGTCGACCGCCTGCGCCGGCCGCCTGTCGCCGGTCGCGATGGGCCCCCGCCGCTCAGTGGATCACGTGCTCGACGTCTTCCTCGGTGACCTCATCGGGTCGCTTGCCCAGGATGATCATGCCGAGCACGTCGTCCTTGGTCACGTCGTCCTTGTTGACGGTGCCGACCAGCTTGCCCTGCGCCATGACGCTGATCCGGTCGGCGAGGTCGAACACGTCGTGGATGTCGTGGCTGATGAGGAAGATCCCGATGCCCTCGGTCTTGAGCTGGGCAACCAGCTCTCGGACCTGGGCCGTCTCGGCCGGCCCGAGGGCGGCGGTCGGCTCGTCCATGATCAGGATTCGGGCGTTGAAATGGATCGCCCGGGCGATCGCGACCGATTGCCGCTGGCCGCCCGACAGCGACTTGACCGCTGTCTTGAAGTTCTTGAACCGCGGGTTGAGCCGGCCCATCACCTGGCGCGTCGCCGACTCCATCGCCGCGTCGTTGAGGAATCCAGTGCGGGTCAGCAGCTCGCGACCCAGGAACATGTTGCCCGCGGCATCGATGTTCTCCGCCAGGGCGAGGGTCTGGTAGATGGTCTCGATCCCGTACGTCTTGGCGTCGCGCGGGTTCTGGATCGTGACCGGCTTGCCGTCGATGATGACCTTGCCGGAGTCGGCCATGTGGGCACCCGACAGGACGCGCATCAGTGTGGACTTGCCGGCGCCGTTGCCGCCGACCAGCCCGACGACCTCGCCCGCATGGAGCTCGACGGATACGTCCTCCACGGCATGGACGCCGCCGAAGGCCACGTGGATGTTGTGCATCTCGACCAGCGGGCCCTGGGTGGTCGCAGGCGGCCGGGCAGGGCCGGGATCGGAGCCCATCGTCATGCTCATCGTCCGTTCTCCCCGGGCTTCATGATGCCCGCCGGCGCAGCAATGCGTCGAGGCCCACGGCGGTGACCAGGACCACGCCGACCACGATGTCCTGGGTCGGCGAGTCCACCAGCAGCAGCGCCATGCCCGACCGCAGCGACTGCATCACGACGGCGCCCAGGATCGCGCCCGGGATGGTCCCGATGCCGCCGGCGAACGAGGTGCCGCCGATGACCGCCGCCGAGATCACGTCGAGCTCGTTCTGGACGCCCAGGTTGGTCACCGCCGAGTTGAGGCGGGCCGTCTGGACGACGGCGCTGATGGCGCACAGCACGCCCATGAGCACGAAGGTCAGCGTGATGCTCCGGCGGACGTTGATGCCGCCCAGCTCGGCCGCCTCAGGGTTGCCGCCGATGGCATACACGTAGCGGCCGAATTGCCGGCGGGTCGCGAGCATCGTCACGACCAGGGTCACGCCGATCATGAGCACGACCGGGAGGGCCACGCCGGTCGGGATGATCAGGCCCCCGGCCGGCTCGGTGATGCCGTGCTCGACGGCGTACTTCGTTGCGAGCGCGGGCGGCCACGGATAGGAGTTGGCGACCCAGACGGCGCCCAGGGCTGCGACCGAGCCGACGGCACCGATGGTGACCTCGGCCCACATCGGACGGAGCGGGAAGCCATATTGACGCCGCCGCCGCCGGCTGCTGACCAGCGTCCATACGATGGCGGCGCACGCGAGCACGCCCAGCAGCCAGCTCAGCTCGAACCCGAGCGAGCCGTTGGGCCCTCCACCCAGCAGCTGGAACGTCGTATCGAGCGGCGAGATCGTCTGCCCCTTCTGGAACTTGAAAATGAGTGCGCGCCAGACGAGGAGACCGCCCAGGGTGACGATGAACGAGGGAATGCCGGCGTAGGCGACGAGGACCCCCTGGAGTCCACCGGCGAGGGCACCGATGGTCACGCCGATCGCGATCGCGATCAGCCAGGTGTAGGGCTGGTCGAAGCCGAGCCCCAGCGTGGTCGGGATCCAGACCGCCTGGACCATGGCCATGAGGTAGCCGAGGAAACCGAGCAGCGAGCCGACCGAGAGGTCGATGTTGCGGGCGACGATGATCAGGACCATCCCGGTGGCCATGATCGCGATGGACGCGCTCTGGACCGAGAGATTCCAGAGATTGCGCGGAGTGATGAAGTTACCGCCCGACATCACGTTGAACCCGATCCAGATGATGGCCAGCGCGACCACCATGCCCACCAACCGGGTGTCGATCTCCATCGCCAGCAGCAGATCCCGCGGCGATCTGGACCGCCGTGGTGCCGCCGGAGAGGCCATGGTTTGCTCGGTCATAGGGCGCCTCGCAGACGATGCTCGGGATCGGGTTGACCCCCCGGCGCCGAGGGCGCCGGGGGGTCAGGGTGGCGAGGGTTCAGGTCGTCAGCCGCAGGCGGCCACCGACCCGGCGGGCACGCCCTGGCAGAGCGTGGCCTGGTCGATCCACTTGGCGTCAAGGACGACGTTGAGGTTGTCCTTGGTGATCGCCTGAGGGGTCAGCAGGATGGAGGTCATGCTGTTGCCGCCAGGGCTCTGGAACTGGACGGTGCCGGAGACCGTGGAGAGATCCGGGTTGTTGCACAGCGAGACCGCGGCGTCGCCGGCGGCCTTGCCGAGCAGGCGGGCGTCCTTCCAGACGTCCACGGTCTGCGTCCCGAGCGCGATCCGGTTCAGTGCGGCGGCGTCGCCGTCCTGGCCGGAGACCGGGACCTTGCCGGCGAGCCCCTGGGCTGTGAGCGCGGCGACCACGCCGCCGGCCATGCCGTCGTTCTCGGAGAGAACGGCGTCGACCTTGTTGTTGTTGGCCGTCAGGATCTGCTCCATCTCGGTCTGGGCGTTCGCCGGGTCCCAGTTGTCGGTGTAGGTCTCACCGACGATCTTGATCTTGCCGGTCGGGTCGGTGGCACCCACGTCCGGAATCCCGGCCTGAACGTAACCGGACCGCAGGAAGTCTGCGTTCGCGTCGGCGCTGTTGCCCTTGATGATCGCGAAGTTGCCCTCGCTCACCTGTGCGAGAACGGCCTGAGCCTGCAGCTTGCCGACGAGGACGTTGTCGAAGGTGATGTACAGCGCCTGGGGGTCCTCGATGAGACGGTCATAGGCAATGACCGCGACGCCGTTGGAGATCGCCGACTGGACGGCCGGCTTGATCGCGGTGCCGTCCTGCGCGAGGATGATCACAACCTTGGCGCCTTGGCTGATCAGGTTCTCGACGTTGCTGGCCTGGGTCTCGGCAGACGACTTGGCGTCGTTCGAGATGTACTTGGCGCCGCCGGCCGTGAGCGCGGCCTGGATGGCCGGCTCATCCCACTTGGCCCAGCGCTCCTCCTGGTAGTTGTTCCACGAGACGCCGACGGTGCAGCCGGTGGCTGCAGCACTGCTTTCGCTCGGCGCCATCGACTGCTCGGTCGTCGGCGCAGCAGTGGGCGCCGCTGACGGGGCGGGGGTGGCGCCGCTCGAGCAAGCGGCCACCAGAACGGCCGTGGCGCCAGCGAGCGCCGCAAGCCTGCGAATTTCCATGTGCGGTTCTCCTCCTCATGACGAGCTCGTCATTCGACGAAACGCCTGGTTTCGCCGCCCGTAGGCTACATCGGAAGGCATACCCCTTTCGTGGCGAGCCGCCCACACAGAGCGGCCATGCTTCTCGATGACGATCCGCGATGCGCCATCAGGCGCTCGCAGCGCGAAGGGCGCCGTCACGCGGCGTAAACCACGCCGCTGGGTCCGCGAGGAGCGGCTCGAAGGCGAGCTCTGCCGCGCCGCGGAGCGGCGCGTCGACTCCAAGGGTGGCAGGAACGATTTGGACGAGCCCGCCGGGCGCCGGCAGGACGCGCCGTGACAGCTCGGCCTCCATCGCCTCTCGAACGAAGGGATGGATGCGGCCGAGCATGGCCCCCAGGATGACGAGCCGAGGGTTCAGGATGTTGACGAGGCCCGCCAGCCCGATCCCGATCCATCGCCCGACGTGATCCAGGGCTGCGACCGCTACCGGTTCGCCGGCCGCCGCGTCGGCGATCACGGCCTCGACGCCGGCCGCGCCGGCGTCCGTGGGGCGCCCGGCCAGCGCAAGCAGCGTTCCTTCGCCGATCTCGGTCTCCCAGCAGCCGGTCGACCCGCAACGGCAGCGACGACCCTCCGGATGCACCGGCATGTGGCCGATCTCGCCGCCATACCCCTCGGCGCCCGTCAGCGGCAGCCCGTTGATGATCGCCCCGCCGCCGACGCCCACCTCGCCCGACACGTACAGGACGTCGCCCACCCCGACGGCGGCGCCCCTTCGGTGCTCCGCGAGAACACCGGCGTCCGCGTCGTTCGCGATCGCGATCGGAACACCCAGGCCGAGGACGCTCGCCAGGCGGGCCCCCAGTGGGGCGTCGCGCCAGCCGAGGTTGGGTGCCATCGAGACCAGTCCGTCGCTGCGACGCACGACACCCGCCACGGCGACGCCGATCCCGATCAGGCGGCCATCGGTGGGGAGCTTGAGCTCGGCGACCAGCGAGGCGAGCCTGGCGGCCACATCATCGACCGCCAGGTGGCGTCTTGGAAGCTCCGTGCGCTTCTCCGCGATGGTCTCGCCACCCAGCCCGACCACCGCCACGGCGATCGAGTCGACGAAGATCTGGAGACCGAGCACGACCGCCCGGTCCTCGTGAAGGCGAACGAGCGGGGAGGGCCTTCCGGGCGTTCCCAGCCGGATCGCCTGATCCTCGGACACGAAGCCGGCAGCGCTCAGCTCCTGCACCAGCCCACGGATGGCGCTGCGGGTCAGACCGGTCGCAACGACGAGCTCCGAGCGCGACAGCGGACCGCGCTCGTGGAGGTGGCGGACGATCGCGCTCAGGTTCGCACGGCGAACCGTCTCGCTCCTCTGCCCGAGATCCACCCGACCTGGTTGCACAGGTTTGTGATCCTTTCTCTCAAATATGTGCCAGACTGGTACACGCGCCCGGTTCGTGTCAAGTCGTGCCCTCCCGGCGTGCGAGGGCGCAACGGCCTGCGAGGACGCGCCACCGGGCGGAGGAGGACAGGTGATGGACCAGCCGAGCGGCCCGAGCACCGGCGGCAACGCCTCGGACGGGGCGCCGTTCCGATGGGGGATCCTGTCCACGGCGAACATCGCGGTGGAGAAGGTCATTCCCGGCATGCGCCGGGCCCGGGGGAGCGAGGTCCTGGCCATCGGGTCGCGCGATGAGGGCCGCGGCCGAGCGGTGGCGTCCGCGCTCGGCATTCCCCGTGCGTACAGCTCGTACGAGGCGCTTCTGGCCGACCCGGATATCGATGCCGTGTACATCCCCCTCCCGAATCACCTCCACGCCCGCTGGACCGTCGAGGCCGCCCGGGCCGGGAAGCACATCCTTTGCGAGAAGCCCCTTGCGCTCACGGCGGGCGAGGCCCAGGGGATGGTCGACGCGTGCCGGGACGCGGGGGTGCTCCTGATGGAGGCGTTCATGTATCGCCTCCATCCGTCGTGGATGGCGGTACGAGAGCTGATCGATGCCGGGCGCATCGGCCGCCTGACCGCGGTGGACAGCTGGTTCTCGTTCTTCAACGACGATCCGGCCAACATCCGCAACATCCACGGTGCCGGCGGAGGCGCCCTGTACGACATCGGCTGCTACTGCATCAACCTGTCGCGAATGCTGTTCGGATCGGAGCCGTTGCGGGTCGAGGCGTCGGTCACCCGCGACCCGGGTTCGCGTGTGGACGTGCTCACCAGCGGACTGCTCACCTTCCCGGGTGGGGTCGCGACCTTCACCTGCTCCACCCGCGTCGAGCCGGATCAGCGCGTCGACATCTACGGGACCAGTGGCCGCATCTCGATCCCGATCCCGTTCAACATCTCCCCTGACCATTCCACCCGGGTGCTGGTGACCGCCGGCGGCGATCCGCCCGTCGCTCCGGCCACCGAGGTCATGACGATCGCCGCTGCCGACCCGTATGCGGTGGAGGCGGAGCGGTTCGCCGCTGCCGTGAGAGCGGGCGGGCCGGTGCCGGTGCCGCCCGAGGATGCGGTCGCGAACCTGCGGGTGATCGAGCGCGTGTTCGCGGCCGGTGAGGCCGGCTGACCAGGGGATCCCCGCGGCGCGTCGCGTCCCCGCGCCGAAACGGAGCTTGAGTCGAGGGCGCTTCCATGGCTGACGAAGGTCCCACACGGGCCGGCATGGGCCGTCGCATCAGGCCGATGGCCGGGCCGCGTCCGATGCGCAGGATCGCGCTCCTCGCGATCGGCGCAGTGGCCGGTCTCCTGCTCTTGGGTCTCGGGCTCGCGATCACCCGGCCATGGGTCGCCACGCCCGCATGCCCGCCGGTCGCGGAGCACCCGGACTGGACGGTCGCGCGCCGGTGGGACGAGGCCCTGCTGGACGCGATCCGGCGCGCGCTGCCGGCTCCGACGGTGCACGCCCGGAACCTGTTTCACACGTCCGTCGCGATGTGGGATGCGTGGGCGGCCTACGAGCCGGGCGCGATGGGATACCTGGTCACCGAGAAGCACACGGCATCGGACGTGACCGCGGCTCGGGACGAGGCGATGAGCTATGCGGCCTACCGGCTGCTCAACGAGCGCTACATCAAGGCGGCGGGCGGAGACCTGTCGCTGTCCGAGTTCGCGGACCTGATGGACGCCCTGTGCTATCCCGTCGCGGTCACCACCACCGAGGGTGACTCGCCCGCGGCGCTCGGGAACCGGATCGCCGCCGCGGTGATCGCGTACGGCAGGACGGACGGCTCCAACGAGGACGGCGGGTACGCGGCCACCGGCTACCAGCCCGTCAACCCGCCGCTGACCGTGGCTCGCTCCGGAACGACGATGACCGATCCCAACCGATGGCAGCCGTTGCAGATCGAGCACATGATCTCGCAGAACGGGATCCCCGTGACGAACGGCGTCCAGCAGGCGATCGGGCCCCACTGGGGTCACGTGAAGGGCTTCGCCCTGCCGCCGGATTCGGGCACGGGCACACCCATCGACCCGGGTCCACCGCCGCGGCTGGGCGACCCGGTGACCGATCAGGTGTTCAAGGATCAGGCGATCGAGGTCATCCGGGACAGCAGCATGCTCGACGCCACCGACGGAGTCATGATCGACATCTCCCCGGGAGCGCTGGGTGGCAACGCGCTGGGTGCCAACGACGGACACGGTCACGCGACGAACCCCGTGACCGGGCAGCCGTATGCTCCCGACATGGTGCTCCGGGGCAACTTCGGGCGGATCATGGCGGAGTTCTGGGCGGACGGACCGAGCTCCGAGACGCCACCCGGTCACTGGAATGTGCTCGCCAACCTCGTGTCGGACGAGCTCGACCCGGACCTGCGGATCGGCGGTCAAGGTGACCCGGTCTCGCGCCTGGAGTGGGACGTGAAGCTGTACCTGGCGGTCAACGGCGCGGTGCACGATGCGGCGATCGCTGCCTGGGGCCTGAAGGGCTATTACGACTCCACCCGTCCGATCTCGATGATCCGGTACATGGGTGGCCTGGGTCAGTCGAGCGACCCGTCCCTGCCCTCATATGACAAGGAGGGTCTGCCGCTGGTGCCTGGCCTCGTCGAGCTGATCACGCCCGAGACCACGGCGCCCGGGCAGCGCCACGCCACGCTCGAGGGGCACGAGGGCGAGATCGCGATCAAGGCCTGGGCCGGCAACCCCGCGGATCCGAGGACGGAGATCGGCGGGGTGACCTGGATCCTGGCCACGAGCTGGGTGCCGTACCAGCTGCCGACCTTCGTGACACCGTCGTTCCCGGGCTATGTGTCCGGCCACAGTGCCTTCAGCCGCGCAGCGGCGGAGGTTCTCACGGGGTTTACCGGCAGCGAGTATTTTCCGGGCGGCATGAGCGGCTACACGATCAGGGCCGGGTCGCTCAAGTTCGAGCAGGGGCCGACGACGGATATCCATCTGGAGTGGGCGACCTACGACGACGCCTCGGACCAGGCCGGCCAATCGCGACTGTGGGGCGGCATCCACATCCAGGCGGACGACTTCAACGGCCGGCGGGTCGGATCGGCCTGCGGCACGGCCGCATGGGCGCTGGCGCAGCGCTACTACGACGGAGCCGCGGGCTCGTGACGGGCGCGCCGGCCGGTTCCGGGGACGCCGGGATGGGGACCGTGCTCGTGCGACGTCGGAGGCGCGGTCTCCTGGCAGGGGGCGTCGTGGTCATCGTGGCGGCCGTGGGCGTCGGCGTTGTGATGGCCGGGCCGCTCGGGGGTCTCGGTGGAGGGCAGGGCGGGGCCCTCGGGCCTCCGGTCTTCGTGGACGAGACTGCGTCCTCGGGCCTCGATCACACCTACGACGGCGGGGCCACCTTCTACACCGGGGGCGGCGTGGCCGTGCTCGACTGCAACGACGACGGGCGGCCCGACATCTACGTCGCCGGTGGGGCGAACCCGGCCGCCCTGTACCGCAACGACAGCCCCACGGGCGGCGCCCTGCGGTTCACGGCCGTTCCCGATCCGGTGACGGACCTGAGCGCGGTGACGGGCGCCTATCCGATCGACATCGACGGCGACGGCCGGGTGGACCTCGCCGTGCTGCGCGTGGGTGGCGTGGACCTGCTCCGCGGGCTGGGGGACTGCCGGTTCCAGCCCGCCAACGATGTCTGGTCCTTCCAGTCGCCGACCACCTGGGCCACGGCGTTCAGCGCGACGTGGGAGGGCTCGGCAGCGCTGCCCACCATGGCGATCGGCAGCTACGTGGGGCTCGATGCGTCCGGCCAGCCCACCCAGAGCTGCGCCGACAACTACCTGTATCGGCCGGTTGCGGCGGGCGGTGGCTACGGCTCCCCGATCCCGCTCACGCCCGGCTACTGCACGCTCTCGATCCTGTTCAGCGACTGGGACGGCTCGGGGCGCAGGGACCTTCGGGTCACCAACGACCGCCACTACTACGTGAACGGCGAGGACCAGCTGTGGCGGATCGAGCTCGGTCAGCCGCCGTACGCCTACACCGCCGCGGATGGCTGGGTCTCGATGCAGATCTGGGGCATGGGGATCGCGAGCCAGGACCTCAACGGTGACGGCCTGCCCGAGGTCTACCTGACGAGCCAGGGCGACAACCGGCTCCAGACGCTGCTGGCCGGCCCCGGCGAACCCACCTACCGCGACATCGCGCTCAAACGCGGTGTGAACGCGGCGCAGCCGTTCACGGGCGGCGACGTGCTGCCGTCCACGGCCTGGCACCCCGAGTTCGAGGACGTCAACAACGATGGCCTGATGGACCTGTACGTGACCAAGGGCAACGTCAGTGCCGTACCCGACTACGCCAGCCGCGACCCGAGCGACCTGTTCCTGGGCCAGCCGGATGGCACGTTCGTCGAGGGTGCGGAACAGGCGGGCATCCTGAACTACGATCGCGGCCGGGGCGCGGCCCTGGCCGACTTCAACCTCGACGGGCTGCTCGATCTGGTCGAGGTCAACCTGGGTGCGCCGGTGCGGGTGTGGCGGAACGTCGGCAGCGGCACGGCCGATGCGCCGGCGGCGATGGGGAGCTGGCTCGCCGTTCGCGTCACCGAGCCCGGCGGCAACCGCGACGCGATCGGAGGCTGGCTCGAGGTCAGGGCCGGTGACATGGACGTCCGCCGGGAGCTCACGATCGGTGGCGGGCACATCGGCGGCCAGCTGGGCTGGCTGCACATCGGTCTCGGAGGCGCCAGGGATGCCCAGGTCCGGGTGACCTGGCCGGATGGCTCGGCCGGACCCTGGCAGACCGTGGCGGCGAACCAGTTCGTCGATGTCGTTCGCGGTGCCGCCGAGGCCCGGCCATGGACCCCGCCCGGCCGATGAAGGGAGCAGACCCGTCGACGCCGCCCGGCCGGCGAAGCGAGCAAGACCCGTCGACGCCGCCCGGCCGGCGAAGCGAGCAAGACCCGTCGACGCCGCCCGGCCGGCGAAGCGAGCAAGACCCGTCGACGCCGCCCGGCCGATGACCATCAAACGGCTGGGCGTCGAGGCCCGTGATGTTGAAGCGCCGCGACGTGCCCGGAGATCCCGCCCGAGGCGCCTGCGGACCGGATGGGTGCCATCGGGGTCACGGGCGAACGAGGCCGGCGACGACCGGGACGCCAATGCCCGCCGGTCGTCGCGCTCCCGGTCGCGCTCCCACGGGTCCCGGGTGGGAGCCTGTCTGGCGCCATCCATGACCGTCCACGAATGAACGGAGCGGACGGGCGAGCCGTCCGTCCATGGGAACCCCGGTCGTGGGCGGGCGTCAGGCCCTCGGCGCGGTCGATGTCGCCAGTTCATGACGCCCCGCGCATGGCTGGCGGGTGCTCGCGAGGCAACCACCGGGCAGACCGCATGCGGGCGCACCGATCATGAGCCGGGGCGAATATCTGACGGCCTCGACTGCGGCATTGGGGGCTTCGTGCGTCGACAACCGCCGCGTGCGACGACAACGCCCTGTGGTCAGAGTCCCACGCCGACGACCGGCCACGCCGACAATGGCCTGCTGGCGCTCGGCATGCGGCCGTCTCGGTTGCTGCCACCGGGCGTCCCTGATATCCTCCGCCGGTCAAAGAACAAGGAATGCAGTCACGCCATCGTTCGTGTCGGAGGATCGAGTGCCGCTCGCGCGGGAGAAGAAGCAAGAGGTCATCGTGGCGTACGCCGTCAAGGACGGCGACACCGGATCCCCGGAGGTCCAGGTCGCGCTCCTGACGGAGCGGATCCGCGACCTGACGGAGCACCTCCGCCGCTTCCCGAAGGACAACCATTCGCGCCGCGGCCTCCTCAAGCTCGTGGGTCAGCGCCGGCGACTTCTCGCGTATCTCGTGAAGAAGGACGCCACGCGCTATCGGGCCGTCATCGGCTCGCTCGGGCTGCGCCGCTAGGACACGCCGCTCCGGCCCCGGGTCAACCCCGGGGTCGTTCGTGTCCGGCACCATCGCCAGCCCGACCCACCCGGCCGCGGGTCGCTCCGCCCCACACGACCAAGGAGGTCGTTCACACGTGCCCACTCCCACCACGCTCGAGATCGAGTTCGGCGGTCGAACGCTGACGCTCGAGACCGGCCGGCTCGCCGGTAACGCCGGCGGGGCCGTCACCGCCCGCTACGGCGACTCGATGGTCCTCGGGACCGCCAACAGGTCCCAGCCCCGCCCCGGTCTCGATTTCTTCCCGCTCACCGTCGACTTCGAGGAGCGGATGTACGCGGCCGGCAAGATCCCCGGCGGCTTCATCAAGCGCGAGGGCCGCGCATCCGAGGCCGCGACGCTGGCGGCTCGCCTCACCGACCGGCCGATCCGTCCGCTGTTCCCCGAGGGGTACAAGGACGACGTCCAGATCGTCATCACGACCCTGTCCACGGACCAGGAGAACGAGCTCGACGTCCTCGGGACGATCGCGGCGTCGGCCGCCCTGACGATCAGCGAGATCCCGTTCCAGGGCCCCATCGGCGCCGTGCACGTCGGCCGGATCGACGGCGAGTTCGTCCTCAACCCGACCACCAGCCAGCTGGCCGAGTCGGAGCTGGACCTCGTCGTCGCCGGCACCCGCGACGCGATCATGATGGTCGAGGCGGGCGTCAAGATCCTGCCCGAGGACGTCATGGCCGAGGCGATCATGTTCGCCCACCGGTCGATCGCGCCGCTCATCGACATGCAGGACGAGCTGCGCGAGAAGGTGGGCAAACCCAAGCGCCTGCCGTACCTCGAGCCGCTGACCGACTCGGTGCTGACGTTCGCCGAGCGGGCCCGATCGGCCGGCGAGTTCGTGGTGGTGGACGTCGAGACCACCGGCACCGATCCCGAGATGGCGGACCTCGTCGAGGTCGCGGCGGTGCGGGTCAAGGGCGGCAAGATCACCGATCGCTGGTCCACCTACGTCAACCCCGGGCGGCCCATCGTCGGCAACCAGATGCACGGCATCACCGACAAGGACGTCAAGGGCGGTCCGAGCCCGCTGGAAGCGGCGCGCAAGGCGCTCGACTTCGTCGGCGACGCACCGCTCGTCGGCCACTCGGTGGGCTTCGACATCGGGTTCCTCGAGGCGGCCCTCGGTGACGGTACCCGCATCGAGAAGGGCCGCTACCTGGACACGCTGGTCATCGCCCGCGAGGGGTACCCCGATCTCGAGAACTACAAGCTGCCCACCCTGGCCGCCTTGTTCGGGGTCGAGCTGAAGGAGAGCCACCGGGCTCTGCCGGATGCCGAGGCCACCGCGAACCTGCTGATCTGGTTCGGCAACGATCTTCCCGGCCGGCTCGACGAGCTTGCCGATGGGATCGCCACCGCGGTCCGCGCCACGCGCACCGACAAGGACCAGTCCGCTGCGCTGCTCGAGGCGGCGCGCCGCAACGCCCGGGTCAGCAAGGGCCTGTTCGGGCTCGTCCAGAAGAAGACCGTCCGCAAGCTCGTCCTCACCGAGGGCGTCCGCATGGACGGCCGCACAACCGACGAGATCCGGCCGATCTCGGTCGAGGTGGGACTCCTCCCGCGGGCACACGGCTCCGGCCTGTTCACTCGCGGTCAGACCCAGGCCCTGACCGTGGCCACGCTCGGCGCGTCGTCCGACGTCCAGCGGATCGACACGATCAGCCCCGAGACCGAGAAGCGCTACCTCCATCACTACAACTTCCCGCCCTACAGCACCGGCGAGAACAAGCCGATGCGCGGTCCGTCGCGGCGCGACATCGGGCACGGCAACCTCGCCGGCCGGGCGCTGCTGCCGGTGTTGCCGAGCCAGGAGGAGTTCCCGTACGTCATCCGCCTCGTGTCCGAGGTGGTGTCGGGGAACGGATCGACGTCGATGGCCTCCACCTGCGGCTCGACCCTCGCGCTGATGGACGCGGGCGTGCCGATCAAGGCGCCGGTCGCCGGCGCGGCGATGGGCCTCGTGCTCGACGCCGAGACCGGCAGCTTCGTGGTCCTCACCGACATCCTCGGCAAGGAGGATTCGATCGGTGACATGGACTTCAAGGTGACCGGGACGACCGAAGGCATCACCGCGCTCCAGATGGACATCAAGGTCAAGGGGATCGACGAGCGGGTCATCCGCGAGGGGCTCAAGCAGGCGCTCGCCGCCCGGCTGTTCATCCTCGACAAGATGACTGCCGTCCTGCCCAGCGCCCGCGAGGAGATGTCCGACTTCGCGCCGCGGATCATCACGATCAAGATCAACCCCGAGAAGATCCGCGAGATCATCGGCAAGGGTGGGTCGATGATCCGCAAGATCCAGGAGGAGACCGAGACCGAGATCAACGTCGAGGACGACGGCACGGTCGAGATCGCGGCCGTCTCCGGGGAGAACTCGCGCAAGGCGATCACCTGGATCGAGAGCCTCACCCGTGAGGTCGAGATCGGCGCCCTGTACCTGGGCAAGGTGACCCGGCTGATGACCTTCGGGGCATTCGTCGAGATCCTGCCTGGCAAGGAAGGTCTGGTCCGCATCGGCGAGCTGGCCGACTACCACGTGCCGTCCGTCGAGGACGTCGTGTCGGTGGGCGACGAGGTCATGGTGGTGGTCACCGAGATCGACCGCCAGGGCCGCGTCAACCTGTCGCGCAAGGCGGCGATGCAGCGGCACCTCGCCAAGTAGCGTTCCTGGGACCGGCATCCGCCGGGGTTCCTCGTCGCGGGACGAATGGCGGGGCACGCCGAACCAACGCATGGTGGCCGAGGAGCGATCGCGCCGGTAGAACGGCGTCACCGATGTTTGCCGCCGAGAGCTTCCTGTGAACCAGCGGGCAGGCGCGGCAGTGTCGCTGTGCGTCGCGTTCGCCCTGCTCGTCCCGGCCCCGCTGCTCGTTCCTGTCGCCAGCGCCTCGGTCCTCCCGCTGCCTCGGTGCACCTACCGGGATCGGCTGACGTCGGCGCGCAGCTACGACGACTGGGGCTACACGCTGCTGGACACGATCTTCCGGCTGCCGCGTTCGTACGCCCCAGTCGACCTCGTGCCCGTGCGACGCGCGGGGATCCCGGGATCGGGTTCGGTCCGCAGGCTCGTCATCCGGGACCTGGCCGCGATGACGAGCGCCGCGCGCGCCGCCCATGCACCGCTCGCCGTCCAGAGCGCGTACCGCAGCTATCGCACGCAGGTCGCGGTGTTCGCCACCTGGGCCCGGCGGCTCGGCTTCAGGCAGGCGATTCGGGGCAGCGCCCGCCCGGGACACTCCGAGCACCAGCTCGGAACGGTCATCGATTTCCGGTCCGCCGGCGGTGGCGCGCCGTTCATGATCAACGGCTACGACTGGGCGAAGAGCCGGGCCGGTGCATGGATGACGCGCAACGCCTGGAGGTATGGATTCGTGCTCAGCTACCCGAAGGGCAGGTCCGATCGAGTGTGCTACGGGTACGAGCCGTGGCACTACCGGTACGTGGGCCGCGCCATCGCGAGGGCCATCCATGTCAGCGGGCTGACGCCACGCGCGTGGTTCTGGCGGCACCCGGCAGGACTCTTGGCGCCGACACCCTCGCCTGTGGTGACGCCGACTCCGGATCCGACCCAGGCTCCGCCACCCACGCCGACACCCTCGCCTGTGGTGACGCCGACTCCGGATCCGACCCAGGCGCCGCCACCCACGCCGACCGACGGGAGCGGTGACTCTCCCGGAGCATGAGCGGGCGCCGGTCCCGCCGTCGGGCACGGACGTCCGGCCGTCCCGCGCTCAGGACAACGCGATGTCCAAGGCTGCGCCGGTTGCTCCCGACTGACCTGCCGCCCCCTCGCGCCGCGCTCACCCGCCACCGTGACCGCTACCGCTCGTCCGCCGAGAACCGGCTCGTCGAGATCGCGGTCAGGGTCGGCGTGGAGCACGACCGTGAGCTCGGGGCGGCCTCGCCGGTCGGTACCTGACCCTGCGGTGGCGGCCATGCGCCGGACGGCGGCGGTCGCGGTTTGGCCGGGACCCGCTGGTATACTCGCGCCGTGCCCGACAACCCATCAGCAGCAGGTCGGACCATGCCCGGAACCACCCCCGAAACGCTCACCATCGCCGTCGTCGGCGCCACCGGTGCCGTCGGCCGGACGATGATCCAGGTCCTGCTCGAGAAGCGCCTGCCGACGAGCCGGCTGCGGCTGCTCGCCTCGGCGCGATCCGCCGGTCGCAAGATGACCGTGGATGGGCGCGAGATCGAGGTCGAGCTCGCCACCCCGGACTCGTTCGAGGGCGTGGACATCGCCCTGTTCAGCGCGGGTGGCGGCACGTCGAAGGCGCTCGCGCCCGAGGCGGCGAAGCGGGGCGCGACGGTCATCGACAACTCCAGCGCGTGGCGGATGGACCCGGCGGTCCCGCTGGTCGTGTCCCAGGTCAACCCCGACGACCTCGCCTGGCACGAGGGGATCATCGCCAACCCCAACTGCTCCACGATGCAGCTGATGCCGCCGCTGATGGCGCTTCGCGACGCGGTGGGCATCGAGCGCCTGATCGTGGATACCTACCAGGCCGTCGCAGGCACCGGGCACAAGGCGATCGTCGAGCTCGAGGAGCAGGTGAGGGCCCACGCCGAGGGCCGGCCCAAGGTCGCCAGCGTGTATCCCCACCTGATCGGTTTCAACGCCCTGCCGCATATCGACACCTTCCTCGACAACGGGTACACGAAGGAGGAGTGGAAGGTCGTCACCGAGAGTCGCAAGATCCTGCACCTGCCGGACCTTCGGGTCAGCTGCACGGCCGTCCGGGTCCCGGTGTTCGTAAGCCACTCCGAGGCCGTCCACGTCGAGACCCGGCGGCCAATCACGCCGGACGAGGCACGCGCTGCGTTCGCGGGGGTGAAGGGGGTGGTGGTCCAGGACGATCCGGCGACCAACACCTACCCGCTGGCCACGGAGGCGACGGGGTCGGACGAGGTCTATGTGGGGCGTGTTCGCCAGGACGCCTCGATCGACGGCAACCGCGGCCTCGTGTTCTGGGTGGTGTCCGACAATCTTCGCAAGGGCGCCGCCTCGAACGCGGTCGAGCTGGCGGAGCTGCTCATCGAACGCGACTGGATCCGAAAGGCGAGCGAGCGCGATCGGACGGCCGATCGCCAGGCCGTCGGGGCGTCCGGGGGACGTCCCGCGTGACGGGCGACGAGCGCCGCCAGGCGCTCGCGGTGATCGCCGACGAGATAACGGCCTGCACCCGCTGCCGTCTCCACGAGGGTCGCACTCGGGCCGTGCCGGGCGAGGGTGATCCCGACACGGAGGTCGTGTTCGTGGGGGAGGGTCCGGGGTTCAACGAGGACCGCGAGGGGCGGCCGTTCGTTGGTCGCGCCGGCGGGCTCCTGGTCCGGCTGCTCGCGAGCATCGGATGGCGTCGCGAGGATGTGTTCATCACCAACGTCGTGAAGTGCCGGCCGCCCGACAACCGGGATCCCCAGCCTGACGAGATCGCCGCCTGCGCGCCTTACCTGCAGCACCAGCTGGCAACGCTCGACCCAGCCGTCGTGGTCACGCTCGGGCGGTACTCGATGGCCGCGTTCATGCCCGGCGTCCGGATCGGCCAGGTGCACGGGACCACGCAACCCATCGACCCGGAGACCGGCGCCCGCGATGCGCTCGCATTTGCCATGTACCACCCGGCGGCGGCGCTCCGCACGCAAGCCCTGGAACGCGAGAGCTTCGAGGACATCGCCCGCGTACCCGGGGTGCTGCTCCGCGCGCGCGAGCGGCGCGAGGCGGCCACCGCCACCGAGGCCACCGCCACCGAGGCCACCGCCACACCCGAGGCCACCGCCACCGAGGCCGCCGCCACACCCGAGGCCACCGCCACCGAGGCCGCCGCCACACCCGAGGCCACCGCCACCGAGGCCGCCTCCACCGTGGCCACCGCCGAGGTCGCGTCCGATCCGCGGCCGGTCGACGAGGCCCCGAGGCTCCCGGTCGGACCCCATTCCACCGCGCTTCCAGCGCTCGCCGTCGATGACGAGGCGGCGGACGACGCGTCCCAGCTCACCCTGTTCTGACCCGCAGCACGGACGAGATTCAGATGCCAGAAGAGAGCACGCCGCTTCGCATCATCCCGCTTGGCGGGGTGGGCGAGATCGGCAAGAACATGTACGTCTTCGAGTATGGCGACGACATCGTGGTCATCGACTGCGGGCTCATGTTCCCCGACGAGGAGATGTTCGGCATCGATCTCGTCGTGCCCGATGTCACCTACCTCAAGGAGAACCGCGACAAGCTCCGTGCATTCCTGATCACCCACGCGCACGAAGATCACATCGGCGGGCTGCCGTACGTGCTGCCCGAGTTCCCGGGCGTGCCGATCTACGCCAGCACCCTTGCCCGTGGCCTGCTGGGCAACAAGATCAAGGAGCACAAGCTCCACAACAACCCGCTGCGCGCGCTCGACCCGGGCGACGAGCTCCGGATCGGCCCGTTCGACGTGATCCCGTTCCGGGTTAGCCACTCGATCCCCGATGCGATGGGGATCGCGCTCCGCACGCCGGTCGGCGTGGTGGTGCACACGGGCGACTTCAAGTTCGACCACACGCCGGTCGACGGCAAGCACTCGGATTTCGCGACGCTCGCGCGCATGGGGCAGGAGGGCGTGGTCGCGCTGCTGTCGGACTCGACCCGCGCGGAGAACCCCGGCTACACGCCCTCCGAGCGGACGGTGGGCGAGGCGTTCCGCGAGATCATGGAGGGGCTCGAGGGGCGGGTCATCGTCGCCACCTTCGCGTCCAACATCGCCCGCATCCAGCAGGTGTTCGACGCGGCCAACACGTTCAACCGCCAGGTGGCGGTGGTCGGCCGCTCGATGGAGCAGAACACCAGGATTGCCGCCGACCTCGGCTATCTCGTCTACGAGCCGTCCCAGTTCCTGCCCAAGGACCGGATCACGGATCACCCGGCGGCGCGCACCGTCATTGCCACCACGGGCGCGCAGGGCGAGCCGATGTCGGGTCTGGCCCGGATGGCGAACCGCGACCACCGGTTCGTCGAGATCCAGCCCGGCGACACGGTCATCGTCTCGGCCAGCCCGATCCCGGGCAACGAGGAATACGTCGCACGCACCATTGACAACCTGTTCAAGGCTGGTGCGAACGTGTACTACCACACGATCCGGCGCGCGCACGTCTCGGGCCATGCCAGCCAGGAGGAGCTCAAGCTGATGCTCGGGCTCACCCGGCCAACGCACTTCATCCCGATGCACGGCGAGTTCCGGATGCAGGTGCAGCACGGTCGGCTTGCGATCGAGGCGGGAGTCAAACCGGAGAACGTGTACATCATCGAGAACGGAACGCCGATCGAGATCTTCGCCGACGGCACCGCCCGCCGTGGCCAGCCGGTCGCGGCCGGGTACATGTACGTCGACGGCCTGTCGGTGGGCGAGGTCGGCGACATCGTGCTGCGCGACCGGCGGGCGCTCGCCAACGACGGGATGTTCATGGTCGTGGTCCAGGTGGACAAGCAGACGGGACGGGTGGTGGGGCGGCCGGAGATCATCACCCGTGGGTTCATCCACGGCAACGAGGAGGATCCGATCATCGAGGAGGCAAAGCGCCGGATCATCGAGGCGCTCCAGCAGCCGGGCGATCGGATCAGCGAGGTCCCGCTGCTCAAGGAGCAGGTCAAGGACGGCGTCTCGAGGTTCCTGTACGAGCAGACCAAGCGGCGGCCGATGGTGTTCCCGGTCGTGGTCGAGGTCTAGCGCGTGGCACAGCGGCGACGAACGACGTCCCGATCCGCGACGACCCGGCGAACGCGTTCGTCGAGCCGCCGGCGCGGTGGCGGCCTGCCGCTCCCGCGGATCTCGCTCGGGCTGTCGCCGGCGGTCATCCGCTCGCTGATCGGGATCCTGCTGGCGGTGCTGGGGGCCGTGCTCGCCATCGCCCTGATCCTGCCCGGCGAGGGGCGGCTGACCGACCTCGTTCGCGACGACATCGCACCGTTCTTCGGAGCGGGCCGGTTCGCCTTGCCGGTGGTCCTGCTGGTGTCCGGCTGGTACCTCGAGTGGGGTCCGGGTCGGGAGCCCGGCGCGCCCTGGGGCCGCACGTTGCTGGGCATCGCGATGGCCTATGCCGGTTTTCTGGGCCTGATCCAGCTGGCCGGTTTCTCGGGTGAGTTCACCGGCGGTCGGATCGGCCGCTTCCTGGTGGGCATCCTCGAACCCGCGCTGACCACGCCCGGCGCGTTCGTGATCCTGCTCGGCCTGCTGGTCGCGGGTCTCCTGATCGCGTTCGACACGCCACTGCGGACGTTGCTCTCGCCGGCGACCCGTGCTGCACGGGCGGCCGGTTCAACGCTCCAGGACCGGACGGGTGGCGCGCCCGGCTCGAACGGCAGCTCCGGGACGGCGTCGGCTGCCCGGGCAGCGGGCGGCGCCGCTCCGGCGCCCGCCAGGGCGGAGGGCAGGCGCGCCCGGCTGCCGCGGTTGCTGGGCGGGGAGGCGCCCGGTCAGACCGGCGTCTGGGGCGATGAGGCTCAGAAGGGCCCGTCCGCGACGCCCTCCGCATCGCCGGTGTCGGCCACCTTCGCCCCCGCACGGGGCAATGGAAACGGTGCCGGCCCGGGGCTGGCCGTGGCCGCGGGAGCCCCCGCGGGGCTCGCGGCCGGCGGCAGCGGTGTGCGGGCGGGAGCGGCGGTGCCAGGCAGCGAGGCGGGCGCGCGCGTGACGGGAAATGATGCCCGGACGGCGGCTCGAGATCCCGAGGACGTCACCGATGCCTCCGACTCGCCGCCCAAGCGCGATCACGCCTGGATCCTGCCGGCCCATGGCCTGCTGGACGCGGGTGAGACGCTCTCGCCGACGACCGCCGGGAACCAGGCCGCCGTGCACGCCTGGAACGAGGAGCAGATCGTCCGCAAGCTCGCGTCGTTCGACATCGAGGCGCGGATCGTCGGCCGCAATGCCGGTCCCGTCGTAACCCAGTACGAGGTCCAGCCCGCGCCGCACATCAAGGTCAGCCGGATCGAGGCTCTGTCGGACGACCTGGCGATGGCGCTCGCGGCCCGCAGCATCCGGATCGAGGCGCCCATCCCGGGCAAGAGCGCGGTGGGCATCGAGATCCCCAACAAGGAGTTCAACATCGTCGCGCTGCGGCGCATCCTGGACGAGGTCGACTTCCCCGCGTCGGGGTCGCGGTTGACGTTTGCCCTCGGGCGCGACGTCGCGGGCACCGCGCAGGCGGTGGACCTGGCCCGGATGCCGCACCTGCTGATCGCGGGCGCCACCGGCTCGGGCAAGAGCGTGATGGTCAACGCGCTGATCACCAGCCTGCTGTGCAACGCCACGCCCGACGACGTGCGCCTGATCCTGATGGACCTCAAACGGGTCGAGCTCGCCGGCTACAACGGGCTGCCCCACCTGCTGGTCCCGGTGATCACCGAGCCCGAGCGCGCCAAGGCCGCGCTCAAGTGGGCCGTCAACGAGATGGAGGCGCGCTACCGGCGGTTCGCCGGTGCGACGGCGCGCAACATCAAGGGCTTCAACGAGACTCGGATCGACCCGGCCGATCGGCTGCCGTACATCGTGATCGTGATCGACGAGCTGGCCGATCTCATGATGCGCGAGGGCAAGAACATCGAGGACCCGATCGTCCGGCTGGCCCAGAAGGCACGTGCCACGGGCATCCACATGGTGCTCGCGACCCAGCGGCCCTCGGTCAACGTGGTCACCGGGCTGATCAAGGCGAACTTCCCGTCGCGGATCGCGTTCGCGATGGCCAGCCAGATCGACTCGCGCACGATCCTCGACGCGCCGGGTGCCGAGGACCTGATCGGGCGCGGCGACATGCTCTACCAGCCGTCCGATCTGCCACGGCCGATGCGGCTCCAGGGCGTGTTCGTGTCCGATCCCGAGATCGGCCGGGTGACCGGACACTGGCGAGACCAGATCGAGGATCCCCGCTACGACCTATCGATCGTCGAGTCCGGAGAGGACTCCACGGGCAAGGTTGACGACCTCGCGGGCGACGACGCGGATCGCCTGCTGCCGGATGCCGTATCGGTCATCCGGGAGTACGATCGTGCCTCGGCGTCGTTGCTCCAGCGGCGTCTACGAATCGGGTACGCCCGGGCGGCTCGGATCATCGACCAGCTCGAAGCGCGCGGCTACGTGGGCGCGTTCGACGGCTCCAACGCCCGGGTGGTCCTGCGTCGTGACGACGGATCGGGCCTTGGCGACAACGAGGACGAGGCATGACCACGCGAGATGACGCGCGACGCACCCGGGCCGACGCCCGGGGCGCCACTCGTGATTACGCGACGGAGGCGGGTCCGGCGCTGCCCGAGCGGCTGCTCGCCGCCCGGGAGCGGAAGGGCGTCGACCTGTACCGTGCCGAGCGCGACACGAAGATCCGCGCGCGCTATCTCGCGGCGCTCGAGCATGGCGAGTACGGCGAGCTGCCGGGTGCCGTCTACACCAAGGGGTTCCTGCGCAACTACGCCATCTACCTCGGGCTCGATCCGGAGGACGTGCTGCGCCAGTGGCGGCGGGAACGGGGCGACACGACGATCCCCGCGGAGCCCGTGCTGGCCGTTCCCCAGCCGCTCGAGGCGCCCAGGCAGGGCCTGACGTTCTCGCCGGCGATCGTGATCGCCGCGCTGCTGACCGTGCTCATCGTGACGTTCATGGTCTACCTCGGGCTCCAGGTCGTCCGGTTTGCCAAGCCGCCCACGCTCGCCGTCACCAGCCCGGCGCAGGCGGTCATCAACGTGGCGGAGGACACCACCGCCTATACGCTGCGCGGAACCTCGATCCCGGGTGCGACGATCACGGTGACCGTCGCCGGCCTCGCCGAGCCCTACCGCGTGTCCGCCGACTCCAACGGCCGCTGGAGCGTGGACGTCGAGCTCCGGCGTGGTCGCAACCAGTTCGACATCGACGCCCTGGACCCCGAGACGGGGAAGACCGCCGACACGACGGCCCGGGTGTTCATCACGGTCCCGTTCCTGGTCTCCGAGAGCCCGACGCTCACGGTCGACTCGCCGGCCGAGGGTGCGCAGTTCGAGAACGGCTCGATCCCGATCAAGGGGTCGACGACGAACGCCAGCTCGGTCAGCGTGTCGGCGGTGATGACGGCCTCGGCCGACGGCACACCGACCGCGACCGCCACACCGACGCCCGCAGCCAGCGCCTCGCCCGGCGCGTCACAGGCGCCAGCCGGACCGACCGTCGGACCCACGACGGCCGACGTCGCGGCGGACGGGACCTTCGACGCGCCGCTCGACCTCGCTGCCGGGTCCTGGCGGATCGTGATCACCGCCACCTCGGCCGAGGGCAAGGCCACCACCCTGACCAGGAACGTCTCGATCAAGTACCAGGGCGTGAACCTGGTGGTCTCGGTCAAGGGATCGCGGGCATGGCTCAAGGTCTGGGTCGACGGCAAGCTGTCCAAGGTCACCGGCGCCGCCGGGACCGTCTATGACCCGGGCAAGGTCCTGACGTTCACGGCCCAGCACTCGGTTGAGGTCCGGACGGGGAAGTCGAGCGCAACGTACTTCACCCTCAACGGCCAGGACCTGGGCAACATGTCCAACAAGGCCAACCCCGAGACCTGGCTGTTCGCGCCACCCGACCCGCCGGCAAAGACCAACCGGACCTGACGTGGCCGATCCGCTGGTCGAGCTCGCCGGGCGGGTGCTGGAGGCGTGCACGACACGAGGCCTGACCCTGGCCACGGCGGAGTCGTGCACCGGTGGCATGGTCAGCCACCTGCTGACCGAGGTTCCCGGCTCGTCCGCCAGCCTCCGCGGCGGCATCGTCGCCTACTCGGATGCCGTCAAGCGCGACCTGCTGGGTGTGCCCGCCGACGTGCTGGCAGCCCATGGGGCGGTGTCGGCGCAGGTCGCCCTGGCGATGGCCGAGGGAGCGCGGGCCCGTCTCAGGTGTGACCTGGGGGTGTCGGTGACCGGGGTCGCGGGTCCCGATGGCGGGACGCCGGCCAAGCCCGTCGGGCTAGCGTACATCGCCGTGGCGGGCCCCGGTGGGTCGGAGGTGGAGCGGCATCTGTGGCCGGGCGAGCGTTCCGCCAACAAGCGCGCCAGCGCCGAGGCTGCCCTGGCCCTGGTGCTGCGCCGGCTGCGTGTCCCCGCGCCGCCCGGCGACCGCGCCGCGGCTGTCGAACCCCAGTCGATGCCGGCCGAGTCGACCGGCGACACATCGCGGTGACGCTGCGCGGGATGCCCGCCGTCGGCGCCGGGCTTGCACCTCCGCGCGCCGCGCGACCGATCAGGGCGGGCGAGCGGATCCATGTCGTCGGGGCAGCGGGAGCGGGCGCCTCGGCCGCGGCGCTGCTCGCCGCATGGTCGGGCGCGGCCGTCGACGGATGCGATCCGGGTGGCCCGGGACCCTACACGTCGGCGCTCGAGCTCGCCGGGATCACGGTGGCCCCGGCCCACGATGCGGCGCACGTTCGGCGGCCGGACCCTCCGGAGCGTCTCGCGGTCACCAAGGCGCTCACCGCGATCGACCCGGACCATCCCGAGCTGGCGGCCGCCCGCGCCGTCGGGATCGCCGTCGAGCCCTGGCAGCAGGTGGTCGCGGATGCAGCCGCCGAGCTGGACCTGGTCGCCGTGGCGGGCACCCATGGCAAGAGCACGTCGGCCGGCTGGCTGGTGCACGTGCTGGCGGACGCCGGCGCGGACCCCGGTGCCTTCGTGGGTGCCCTGCTGCCCGCGGAGCTGACCGGGATCGGCGTGCCGGCGACGGCTCGACGGGGGGCGGGCCGTGCGTTCGTGGTCGAGGCCGATGAGTACGCGGGCAACTTCGACGCCTACCGCCCGCTCGTGATCGTGCTCACGTCGGCCGAATGGGACCACCCCGATGTGTTCGCGGATCGCGAGGCGGTGCTCGCCGCGTTCGAGGGCTGGATCCGGCGGTCGGCGGAGGGCCGTGCGCCGGTGCTCATCGCGAACGTGGGGGACGACGGTGTGGCCGAGGTGGCCGGGCGGCTCACCGATTGGCCGGGGCGGATCCTGGCCACCGCGGTCGCGGACGTTCGGACCCAGCGGGTGGCCGGGTACGCACGCGGCATCGGTGACCGCTTCCGAACCGCGGCCGGTCCGGCGCAACTGCTGCTCGCACGCGTCACCGCCACCGACCCGGGCTCGACGAGCATCGAGATCTCGGGGCTCGATGCGCTCGCCGGCGCCACGCCCGTCCGCCTGTCGACGGCCGGCCGCCACAACGTCGCCAACGCCCTGGGCGTCGCCGGAGCCGCGTCGGCGCTGGGCGTCGCGCCGGACGGGATCGTTCGCGGGCTGGCCGGCTTCGGTGGGGTGGGGCGGCGACTCGAGCGAAAGGGCGAGCTGGGCGGCGTGGTGGTCTACGACGATTACGGTCACCACCCGTCGGCGGTCCGGGAGACGCTGGCGGCGGTCCGCCAGCGGGAGCCCGGCCACCGGGTGTGGGCCGTGTACGAGCCGCTGACCTATCACCGGACCGCGGCCATGTTGGATGCGTTTGCCGCGGTGCTGGCAACCGCGGACGCGGTCGTGATCGCCGACATCTGGGCCGGCCGGGACCCCGACACGACCATCGCATCCGCAGCCGGACTGGCGGAGGCGGTTGCCCGCGTCGCACCCGGGATCCCCGTCGCGGCCCCCGGCAGCGTCGAGGCCACGGCGCGCTGGCTGGCCGCCGAGGTCCGCGCGGGCGACGCGGTGCTGGTCATGGGCGGCGGTCGCTCGTACCGTATCGGCGAGCTCCTGCTCCTGCACCTGGGGGCACGATGACGATCAGCTACGCGCAGGGCTACGACCTGCTCGAGGCGCTGACGCGCGCCCGCCTGTCCTACGACGGCGATGCGTGGACGGCCTGTTTCGACGAGCGTGCGGAGCTCGTGCTCGATCCGTTTGCGCCGCCGCTGGCCGGCCACAACGCGCTCCGGGCATACTTGCTCGAGGCGGCCGAGGAGGAGATCGGCTACGACCTGGCGGTCGAGCGCCACTGGGTCTCGGGCTCGATGGTGCTGGCCGCCTGGCACGCCAGCTGGAACCGGCGTCGGGACGACGCGAAGGTCCGCCAGGCAGGGTTCCTCTCCGCCGAGGTTGGGGAGGACGGGCGCATCGTGCGCCTGAGGCAGTGGACGGTCACGCGCGAGCACCTCGCGGGCTGACGAAGGAGGTCGGATGGCGGGCGAGATCTCGTTCGATGTCGTGTCGGACTTCGACGAGCAGGAGCTGCGGAACGCGCTCGACCAGGTCCGGCGTGAGGTCCAGCAGCGCTACGATTTCAAGGGCGCTCACGTCGATCTGACCCAGGAGAAGAGCCAGCTGATCCTGGTGGCCGATGACGAGTTCCGCGCCCGCGCGATCCGGGACCTGATCGAGTCGAAGGCGCTGCGTCGCGGGCTGTCGCTCAAGATCTTCGAGTGGGGCGAGGTCGAGCCGGCCGGCGGCAACAAGGTCCGGCAGCGCATCGGGCTCCGGCGGGGCCTGCCGGACGACCTGGCGAGGAAGCTGGTCAAGATGATCCGGGACGAGTTCCCGAAGGTTCAGCCCCGCGTCCAGGGTGATGCGATCCGCGTCGCCGGCAAGAGCAAGGACGAGCTGCAGCGAGTCATCGTGCGCCTGCGCGAGCTGGACGAAGCCGTGCCGCTGCAGTTCGAGAACTATCGATAGGGGTGCCGTCGTGCCCGGATCAGGTCGAACCGCCAAGATCGTCATGGTGGTCGTGGCCGTCGTCGTCATCGCCGGCATGCTCGCCGCGATGCTGCTCACGGCCCCGGTCGTCGGCAACTAGGCACCGCCACCCCAGGCCGCATGGCCCGGCCACGGACGGACCGCCGTCCCGGCCGGCCGACAGGAGGTCGACATGGAGCCCCGCCACGACGTGATGCAGGATCAGCCCGCGGCCGGTCCGTCCGAGGAGGATGCCCGGGCCATCGCAACCGACGCTCAGGATGCTCGTTCCGACATCGGGAGCGACGCGCCGCGGTCATCGGATGCGCCCGGTTCGCCGGTTGAGGGGGCTTCGGCGGGTGATCAGGGGATGACGACAGGCTCGGAGCCGGAAGCTGCTGCCGGCGGGGCTGTGGCGATCGCGGAAGCGGTGGATGCCGGACCGGCAGAGACCGACGCCGAGCCTGAGACCGACGCCGAGCCTGAGACCGACGCCGACCCTGAGACCGGCGCCGACCCTGAGACCGGCGCCGAAGCGCAGCCCTCCCCTGATGCCGGCGCTGAGCCTGAGACCGGCGCCGAGCCTGAGACCGGCGCCGAGCCTGAGACCGGCGCCGAACCAGAGACCTCCCGGGAGGCCGAGAGCCCCCTGGAGCCGGGGGCGATTGAGACGCCAGAAGGCGTCCCGGAGCCGGGGTTGGTACCCGCGGCCGAGCGTGTCGCCGACCGGGAGCGAACCAATGGGCCACAGGTCGGTGCGGACCAGGAGCCCGATGCAGGTGCGGAACAGGTCGATGACGGCCGGGCGAACCCGGACGCGGAGCCTGGCCAGCAACGGAACGAGCCCGCGCCAACCGACGAGCCGGCCGACCAGGTCGCCGAAGAGCCCGCCCGCCGTGCTGCCGAAGCCACCCCGGTTGCCCCGACGACCGTGGCGGAGCTGATCGCCGCCACCCTGCGTTCGGCAGGAGTCCGGCTCGCGTTCACCGTCCCCGGCGAGAGCTTCCTGCCCGTCCTCGACGCGATGGTTGCCAACGGGATCCGCGTCGTGGCCACCCGCCACGAGGGTGCCGCCGCCTTCGCGGCGGAGGCGTACGGCCAGCTCACCGGGCGACCCGCCGCGTGCCTGGGTTCACGATCGCCCGGTGCATCCAATCTGGCGATCGGGATCCATACCGCCACCGCGGACTCGACGCCCATGTTCGTGCTCGTCGGTCAGGTCGATACCGCGGTTCGCGGTCGCGAGGCCTTCCAGGAGGTCGATCTCGTCGGCACGATCGGCCGGCTGGCCAAGTGGGCAGGCGAGATCGCCGATCCTGCGAACGCCGCCGAGATGCTCGAGGCGGCCGTTCGGGCGACCGCGGAAGGCCGTCCCGGACCGGCGTTCATCGCGCTTCCCGAGGATGTGCTGGAACGTCGGCTCCCCGACGGAACCGAGGTTCCGGTGGTGCGCTCGCGGCCCGAGGCACCGTCTGTCGCCGATGTCCGTGCGGTGCTCCATCTCCTTGCCGCCGCCGAGCGACCCCTGATCCTCGCCGGTGCGGGCGTGCTCCGGGCGCGGTGCTCCAACGACCTCGTCCGGTTTGCCGAGCTGCTCCACGTACCGGTGATCGCCAGCTGGCGGCGGGCCGACGTCATCCCCAATGACCACCCGCTGTATCTCGGCATGACCGGGTTCGGGAGCCCCGCGACCGTCGGGGCACGGATCGATGCGGCGGATGCGCTGCTCGTCATCGGGTCGCGCCTCAACGAGGTGACCACGGGCGGCTACAGCCGTCCCCGGCCTGGTCAGGCATGGATGCACGTGGACCTCGAGCCGCGTGAGGGAGCGGTGGGTGAGTCTCCGGCACCGGTCCGGGTCATCCGCTCCGACGCCCGCGCATTCCTGCGGGCTGCGGTCGCGAGGCTCAAGGATGCCGTCCTGGTGGCCGAGCCCGTGGCCGCGCGTGACGAGAACAACCGGGAGGATCGGGCGGCGTGGGAGGCGTCGTCGATCGTCGACGCCGGCGAGTGGGACGGCCCGGGCGTGCATCCCGGCCGGATCATCGCCGACCTCCGCCGGCTGCTCCCCGAGGACGCGATCGTGACCACCGACGCGGGGTCGTTCTCCGGCTGGGCCGCCCGCGGCTTCCGCTTCCACCGCCCGGGGACCTTTCTCGGTCCGACGTCGGGCGCGATGGGCTACGGCCTTCCCGCGGCCCTCGCGGCCTCGCTCATCCACCGCGAGCGCCGCGTGGTGGCGCTGGTGGGGGACGGCGGCATGGGCATGACGATGGCCGAGCTCGAGACGGCCGTGCGCGAGGACGCGCACGTGGTGGTGATCGTGTTCGATAACGAGCGGTACGGGATGATCCATACCGAGCAGGTGGACCGCGGCAGCGCGAAAGCACCGGGGACGACGCTCGGCGCCTTCGACTTCGCGGCCGTCGCCAGGGCGTGCGGGGCCCGTGGCGTCAGGGTCGAGAGCGACGCCGCATTCGAGGGCGTGCTCCGGACCGCGCTGGCGGCATCCGGCCCGAGCGTGATCCAGGTGGCGGTCGATCCACGCTGGGTCTCGGTCGACCGACCGGCCGTCTCGTGACCGCACCCGGCGGTCGGGCTCCCCAGCTGCGGGCGGCTGGTCGCGCTGCCGCTCCGTGACCCGTCCAACGCTGCACCTCGTCCCGGAATCGGACTGGCTTGCCCAGGACCCGGGATCGCCCTTCCTGCCCGACGCCTGGGAACGGGACGGGTTCGTCCACTGCACCGATGGCGACGACGAGATGCTGATCGTCGCCAATCGCTTCTATGCCACCGATCCGCGTCCGTTCCTGCTGCTCACGATCGACCTCGACCGCAACGGCAGCCCCTGGCGCTTCGACGACCCCGAGCATCGCTACCCGCACATCTACGGGCCCATCGACCCTGGCGCCGTCCTCGTCGCGCGTCGGATGGTCCGCGATCGCGATGGGCGGTTCCAGGGGATCGGTCCCGGCTGAGATCGGTCGAAGGCGGGCTGGGGCCGGACCCGATCGTGCCCGGGGATCAGTCCGGCACCGCGATGCCGGCCTCTCGCAGGCGCCCGATGACCGCAAGCTCCTGCTCGAATCGATCACCGCGGGGACCGGCGACGAAGACCCTGGAATCATCGCCGCTCTCGAGGAGGCGCTCGATCCCGACCCTCCAGAAATGGCCCCCGGTTGCCTCACGCCAGGGCCCGGCGAGCGCTCGCGCTCGGGTGACCAGGACCTGGGTCGTTGGATCCCGCCGGACCAGGTGGCCGGGAACGCCGCCGATGTCGCAGCGCCTGAACCGCGCCTCGCGGATGTCGAGCGTCCAATCGACCGTCCGATAGTGCTCCGCGTGGAGCCGTGGCAGCGACGGCCGGCTCGCGACCTGGAGCTGTCGTGGCGAGCGCAGGTCGAGTGCGTCGATCGGCCCGCGCATGACGACATGCCTGAGGAGCACGCTTGCGGTGGCCATGAAGCCGCCGGCGTGCCCGTCGATCAGGCAATCCTCCACCACCACCAGCCCGAGCGAGACGGCCCGGGAGCGGCGGCGCGTCAGGGTACAGCTGCGGACGACAACGGGCTGGGCGCCGTCTGCTCGCGGACCGAGGGCGACGTTGTCGAACTCGCATCGCACGGCCTCGAACCCTTCGAGGACGGCACCGGGCTCGCGCAGCTGGAGCTGGGCGAACCGGGCACGCTCGTACCGAGCTCCCTGCAGGTGCCGGGTGCCACCCTCGGTGCGCGTCACGGTGGGCCGGGGCACCAGGGGGATCGGTACGCCCACGGCGGGCCGGATCGGGCGAGCCATCGACTCCGTGCCTGACTGCGGCGGCTCCGCCGCCACGGGGCGGGGCCGGCCGATCGTCGCCTCGACCGTCTGAAGCCGCTGCCAGTAGGCGGTGGTTCGCCGCGAGCCCGGAGATGGGTCGAGACGGATCAGCAGGCCACCCGAGAGATCCTCGACATCGACCCCGTCGATCCCGCGCAGGTCACCGACGCGTACCCCTGCAGCTGCCTCGTGGCCGAGATAGGTGAGCCATTCCACGCGCCCACCGGCTCCGCGCCTCCTGCCGCTCATGCGCTCGCCGAGCGAGCCCGCCCGCGCCCATGGTGGAGCCAGCTGCGCACACATGGCCCGGAACAGCCGTTCGATCCATACGCCGGCGGGATCGCCGTCGATCTCGCGCCTGGTCGTCTCGACCAGGAGCCCGGAGATGCTGGCAGGCTCGCCGCTGCGCGGAGAGCCGACACAGGCGATGTCGATCGACGCACCGCGGTCCGCGCCCGTCAGGCGCGCCCGCATCTCGGCGGAGGTCCACCGATCCAGACCCAGCGTCGGCTTCGCCCGCATCCCGCCCGGACGGTGTGCCTGGATCGACTCGTCGAGGCTGCCCGGCAGCGAGACGTCGAACGCCTCGCCGACGGGCCAGCGACCGAGTCGTGACAGTCGAGCGCGTGCACTCCAGGCCGGAGCCGCGCCTGCCAGGGCAACCTGGAGCCGGTCCAGCGTGGACCGATCCAGCGGCGCGAGCCCCATGTCCATCCTGATCTGGAATGCGTAGGCGTCGAAGCCACCCAAGCGAAGCCCTCCCCTGGCCGCATCGTAGGCGACCGTTCGGCAACCCGCAGACTCGGCCCGGTTGTGGGGCGGCGTACGGTGGGGCGAGGTCACGGATGAAGGAGGTGTGCCATGCCGGGTCCCGCGAACGTCGAGAGTCTGAAGGCGATTGCCGCCGCGTTCGACGCGCACGACCTCGACACGATCATGAGCTACTTCGCCGAGGACGCGGTGTTCGAAGCGCCGCGCGGGCCGGACGCGTGGGGCTCGCGCGTGATCGGGAAGCCGGCGATCCACGAGGCGTTCACCGGCCGGTTCGCGGGGATCCCGGATGCGCGATACACGGACGACGAGCACTTCGTCGCCGGCTCCCGGGGCTGCTCCGAGTGGACGCTCCGCGGGACAACCGTGGACGGGGCACCGATCGAGGTCCGGGGCTGCGACCTGTGGACGTTCCGGGACGGTGCGGTCGTCCGCAAGGACTCGTACTGGAAGATCCGCACGTCCTGACCGGCTCGCCGGGACGTTCGGCCGGCCACCAGGGTCAGCTGTCTCGCTGTCCCGTGTGGCGCCGATGTCGCAGAGGCGGCTCCTCGTCGTCCCGCGCCTGCCGATCGAGGATCTGCTTGAACACCTTACCCATGCCGGGGCGCAGGAGCGCGCGGTGCTCGACCTCGGCGTCATGATCCCGGCGCCTGACTCTGGCTGCCTCGCGAGGATCGAGATCCTCCTCAGCGGGATCAAGCTCGTCGAACGGGTCCGGATCCACGTCCATGCGCGCATCGTGGCGTCGGGGCGAGGTGCCGTCAACAGCCGAATCGGCTGGGGCGCCAGTCGATCGGCGCGACGATGGCGCGGGCCCTGATCCCCGGGAATCACGAGGCCGTTGTCCGACCCGGACAACGGCCTGCTCGTGCCGCCGGGTCAGACGCGCAGTCGGACCCCGGCGTACAAGGCGGTTCCGGTCACACCCGGAGCCGCCTTCAGCTGCCGGCGCGAGTGTCGCTCGAAAGGTTGCCCGCGCGCGGACGGGTCATCTCGTTCGAGGCACCGCACGATGCGTCTTCGCTCGCAGTCAACCGGCGTGGCTCAAGCCACCGCCGTCGCAAGCCGTGCCCTGGGGCCGTTCGCATCGTCATGTTCCGGCAACCTCCCGGGACGCCTCCGCGCGAGGAGGGGAGTTGATGCACCCATTATCGGACCGCCCGCAAGCCCTCGACGAGGCGGCTCGACGAGCCGTCCTGGACGAGGTGCCGGGCCATCCGATCCGCGACCCATCGGGGCCAACGCCGCGCCCGGCCCAGCCGCGCCCGGCCCAGCCGCGACGGCTCGGCGCGACGGCTCAGAGGCCGTGAACCAACCGCGTCGTGGCGGTCGGCGGATCGATGGACGGGCGGGCGATGGGCATGTCGGGTCCTCGTCGCGTCAGGAACGGCAGTGACGAGCGTCGAGACGGTGTCCTTGGCTGGTCCGGCAGGCCGCGAGCACCCTGCCCCGTCCGGCTCCGGGCCTCATCCGGCTGCTCCGGCCCGGATGGCGAGCGTCTGGGAGAGGTTCTGGGCGAGGGCGAACCAGAGGAGCACCGAGCGGACCTTGGCGAGCCCCCGGACGGGGAGCTGTTGCAGCCCCCGGTTGCGGGCCTGGGCGTTGGTCCACTCGGCGCTGGCGGCCCGTTCCCGGTAGATGGCCTTGGCCTCGGGCGTCGCCATGCGCGACCGCCAGGCCGCGACGCCAGCGGTGTCGGGATGTCGATTCCGAGGCTCCTTCGTGGGCTCCTTCCTGGGTCGTGGCGCGGTCGGCGGCGCGTAGACCGCGGTGCCGCAGGCCTCGAGCGCCTCGATGTCGGACAGGGTGGCGTAGCCGCCATCGACGAGGACCTCGGCGGGCCGGATCCCGAACGAGCGTTCGATCCGCCCGACGAGAGGACCGAGCTCGCCGGCGTCGGATCCCCGGTTGGTGACGCTGACCCCGCACACGAGACCGCTCCCGACGTCGGTCGTGAGCTGGCCGTTGTAGGCCGGGCGCCAGCCGCCGTCACCCATCCGCATCACCCGTGCCTCATGGTCGGTCGTGCTGGCGCGAGCCGTCTCCGGGTCGTCGCCGTTGCGGCGCTTGACCGCCTCGAGCTCGGGCAGGACCTCGAGGGCCGCCTTCACGCGCTCCTCGCGCTCGCGGGCAGCGCGCGCTCGCGCGGCCTGCTGGCGCCGCGTGGTGGCCCCCGGATCGTCGTCGAGCTCGGCCCGCAACCGGCGCACCTGCGTTCCGGCCTCCGCGAGCGCCTTGCGCAGCCCGCCCCTGCCGCGGTAGGAGCCGGCGCCCGCACTGGCCCGGACGCGGACGCCGTCGTGGGCGACACGCTGGAGCGTGACCTCGCCCTGGGCCACCAGGGAGGCGACCGAGTGGACGAACAGGG
The DNA here is from genome assembly GCA_963829295.1 of uncultured Chloroflexia bacterium. Taxonomy (GTDB): domain Bacteria; phylum Chloroflexota; class Limnocylindria; order Limnocylindrales; family CSP1-4; genus CAIXZV01. Next base: position 211,825 of record CAWHHU010000003.1, read on the forward strand.
CGTCGAGCCGCTCGGCATCCGTGACCCGGAAGTCGGCCAGGGTGTGGTAGTTGACGCCCACGCCACCGCAGATCCAGCGGTAGGCGTCGTGCTCGTCACACAGGCGGTCGAGCGCCCGCGCGCTGCCCACGCCCTCGAGCGTGGCGTACAGCCAGAGCGCGACCAGGATCGCGGGATCGATCGGCGGCCGGCCCGAGTGGCCCTCGACCGCGCGGATCCGCTCCTCGAAGGCCGACAGGTCGAGCCCCTCCACGAAGGCCCACACCTCGCGGGCCCGGTGGTCGGCGGGCAGCAGGCTCTCGAGGTCGGAGGGCCGGAGCATCACCTGCCCGCGCTGCGGGCGCTGCAGTCTCGGCCTCCCACGTCCGGCGGGCGTCTCGGGCTGGGGATCGGCGGGCGGGAGATCGAACAGCTCGTCCATCCCCGAATCGTAGCTGCGCGACCGGCCGAAGGGAATCCCCCGCGGCCGGTTTTGTTCACGGCCTCTCAGCCGCCTGACACGGCCGGGATGATGTGGACGTCGGCGCCGCCCGGGACCGGAGTCCCGAGCGATGCCCGCTCACCCGAGACGAACACGTTGAGGTGTGTCCGGATCGCCGGGCCCGCGTCGAGCACCCGGTTGGCCAGCCCGGGCACCTGACGGTCGAGGTCCGCGATCACCTCGGCCACGGTCGAACCGGCGGCCTCGAGCTGCCGCGGGGTGCCGGGGAACAGCGCAGCCAGCGCCCGTGGCAGGTGCACCACGGCCGCGGCCGGGTCGCTGTTCCCCGGGTCGCGGTCCGTCTGGCCCGTGGTCGACCCCGGATCAGCCAACGACGGCGGCCTCCACCGACCAGATCGGCGGCAGCTGATCGGCGATGAGGTCCCAGCTCCGTCCCTCGTCGCGACTCCCGTACAGCTGGCCCGTGCTGGTGCCGAAATACACCCCCACGGGATCGAGGCGGTCGACCGCCATGGCCTCGCGCAGGACCCCGACGTAGGCGTTCTCCTGCGGCAGGCCGTCACCGGACCGGACCCACGCTTCGCCGCCGTCGTGCGTGCGCCACACGCCGAGCCTGGCGTCGGGCACGAAGCGGCCGCGCTCCGCGCCGTTGAGCGGGATCGTCCACACGGTCATCGGGTCGCGCGGGTGAGCGGCCATCGGGAACCCGAAGTCGGACGGCAGCCCGGGCGTGATCTCCGTCCACTGGCGGCCGCCATCGAGCGATCGGTACACGCCACAGTGGTTCTGCTGGTAGAGGCGCTCGCCGCCGTCGGCCGCGATCACCAGCTTGTGAACGCACTGCCCGAACTCAGGGTATTTGTCGGGGTAGAACTCGGCCCGGACCCCCTTGTTGCGGGTCTCCCAGGTTGCTCCACCGTCCCGGGTCTCGAACGCGCCGACGGCCGAGATCCCAACCCAGACGCGGGACGGGTCGGTGGGGTGGGGGACGATCGAGTGGAGGCACAGTCCGCCGGCCCCGGGCTGCCACTGGGATCGGGTCGGGTGACCGGTGAGCCCCTCGACATGGGTCCACGTCCGGCCACCGTCGGTGCTCCGGAACAGGCCAGCCGGCTCGACGCCCGCGTAGATGGCGCCGGGCCCCGCGGTGACGTTCCAGACCGTCGTGATCTCCGGGCCATCGTCGCCGTAGGTCAGGCCCTCGCTGGAATGGGTCCAGGTACGTCCCAGGTCATCGCTCCGCCAGACCGCCGGCCCGAACCAGGGACTGCCGGCGCCAGCCAGCAGCGCCGCGCTACCGGGCTCGACCGAGATGTCATGGACGGGCCAGCCCTCGCACAGGGGCCCACGCAGCGCCCAGCTGCGTCGATCAGGGTCGCCGTCGAGGATGAACGCGCCCTTCGGCGTGCCGACCAGGAGGGCGAGACGGTCGCTCATAAAACGCTCCAGCATTCGGTGATCCAGGGTCCGTGATCCGCGTAGGGTACGACAGGCGGCGCTTTCGTCTACCGTGTCGGTGGCGCAGGCGAGGCGGGATGCCGGCGCACGCGATCGATGAGGGTCCGGGAGGTTCCATGGCCGCATCCAGCCTGCACAGCCGGCAGTCTCCCATGCCCGCCACGCTGGTCGCCACCCTGGTGCCCGCGGCAGCGGCGCTCGACATCGTGGGCGGCTATCTCAACGGGCTGCTCAGCCTGCCCACCTACCTCGACACGATCGGCACCTGCGTCGCGGCGATCGTGCTCGGGCCCTGGTGGGGCGCGCTGGCGGGCGTGCTGGCCAACCTGGGCGGTGCCGTGTACCTCGGTCCCACCAACATCCCGTTCGGGCTGGCCAATGCCCTGGCCGCGCTGCTGTGGGGCTATGGGGTGCGGTCGCTGCTGCTGGGTCGAAATCCGTACACGTTCTTCGGGCTCAACGCCGTGGTCGGTGTCGCGGTGGGGGCGCTCGGCGCGCTCATCGCGCTGGTCGTGTTCGGCGGCACCACCGGACACGCGTCGGATGCGATCACCGCAGCGCTGGTCCAGGCGGGTGAGGCGTTGCGGGACGCGGTCCTGACCTCGAGCGTGCTGACGTCGCTCGGCGACAAGATCATCGCCGGCTTCGTCGGTCTCGCGATCATCCGTGCCCTGCCACCGGCGCTGGCCGACGGGCTCGTCCTGCCGGGCGAGGTCGGCATGCGGTCGCTGCTGCTCGCCACCGCCGGCACGGTGCTCGGGGTCGCCGTGATCCTGGTCTACCTGCTGCTCCAACCGGCCGGCTGAGCGAGCCCGGGACCGGGCGGGGACGTCGTTGGCTGAGCACGCCGCGATCTCGATCAGGGACCTGACGGTCCGGTATCCGGGTGCCCCGGCCCCCGCGCTCCGCGGGGTCAGCGTCGAGATCGAGGGTGGCGCGGTGGTGGGCGTGATCGGTCTCACGGGCGCCGGCAAGTCGACCCTTTTGCGCTCTCTCAATGGGATCGTCCCGCACCTCGTGTCCGCGACGATGGGCGGCACGCTCATGGTGGCCGGGCTCGACCCGGTGGCGGGGCCGGTCGCGCTGCTGTCGAGCCGGGTGGGAATGGTGCTCGATGACCCCGACGGTCAGACCAGCCAGTCGACCGTGGCCGAGGAGGTTGCGCTGGGGCTCGAGAGCCGCGGCCTGCCATCTGACCTGATGGAGGCGCGCGTCGCCGAGACCCTGGTGCAGGTCGGGCTGGGCGGTCTCCGCGACCGTGCGCCGATGACGTTGTCGGGTGGCGAGCTACAGCGGCTAGCGATCGCGTGCGCCATCGCGGTGCGCCCTGCCGTGCTGGTCATGGACGAGCCGACCGGCAATCTCGACCCGGCGGGCCGGGCAGCCGTGTTCGAGCTGGTGCACCGGCTGAACCGCAACGACGGGCTCACGGTCGTCATCGCCGATCATGACATCGAACGGCTGGCCGACCGCGCCGACCGCATCCTGGTCCTCCACGAGGGTCGGCTGGTGGCGGACGGGCCGCCGGAGGCTGTGCTCGGCCGGCCCGCCGAGCTCGACGCCCCGGGGATCGGCCTGCCGCAGGTCACCGAGCTCGCGGCGGCGGTCGGCGGAGCCGGAACCCGCAGGCCGGAGGGCCAGCTGCCGGTCACGCTCGACGGCGCGGTCGCATGGCTGGTGGGTCGAGGGTGACGGCTGTGGGCGAACCGTCCCGCACGCCGTCGGATCGGCCGACGCGGCTGCCGCGGGTCCCCACGTCGCGAGCACCCGGACCGATCGTCACGTTCGAGGCGGTCCGCTTCGCCTATCCGGGGCGGCCATCGCCCGCCCTCGACGGGGTGAGCCTCGAGGTTGCGCGGGCAACCGTGGTCGGCGTCGCCGGGCGGAACGGCTCCGGCAAGACGACCCTGGTCAAGCTCGTCAACGGCCTGCTCCGCCCGAGCGCCGGCCGGGTGATCGTGGACGGTCTCGACGCGGCGCGCGCCGACGTCCGCGAGCTGGCCGCGCACGCCGCGCTCGCCTTCCAGAACCCGAACCATCAGCTGTTCGCGGCGACGGTCGCCGACGAGCTGGCGTTCGGGCCCCGCAACCTCGGCGTGGGTGAGCGCGAGGTGCTCGAGCGGGTGGGCGCGGCAGCCTCACGACTGGGACTGGACGGCATGCTGGACCAGCATCCGTATCGGCTCGGTCCGGGCGGCCGGAAGCTGGTCGCGGTCGCATCGGTGCTCACGATGGAGACCCCGGTCGTCATCCTCGATGAGCCGACCACGGGCCAGGACCATCGCACCGTGGAGGTGTTGACGGCCCTCGTGCGCGAGCTGCGGGAGCAGGGCACGACCGTGCTGGCGGTCGCGCACGACATGGCGTTCCTGGCCGCGGTCGCCGATCGCCTGATCGTGCTCGATTCCGGCCGGGTGGCGGCCGATGACGTGCCCCGGACGGTGTTCGCGGATGGTGGCCTCCTGGCTCGCGCGGGACTGGTCGCTCCACAGGTGACCGAGCTGTCGCAGCGGCTGGCCCGGCCGGCAGCGGTGGACGCGTGGCCGGCGCTGACCGTCCGGGAGCTGGCGGACGGCCTGAACGCAGGTGCCGAACCGGTGATGGTGGCGGCAGGTGACGAGGCGGGCGCCGCAGGGGTCGGTGTTGCGGGGCATGATCCGGCCGCCGGCGCCACCGGGCTCGCCGGCCCAATCGAGGCGGGTCCCTCCTGGCTCGAGCGCCTGAGCCCGGTTCCAAAGCTGGTGTGGCTGATCGCCGTCCTGTGCGTCGCCCTCGTCTCCTACCACCCGCTGCCGCTGCTCGGGGTCGCGGTCGCGGGCCTGGCGCTGGCGGTCGCCTCCGGAAAGACCGGGCCGATGGTGCGCGGCCTGATCGTCCTCTCGCCGCTCGCCGCCTCGATCGTGGTCGTCCAGTCCACGGCGCCCGGTATCTGCGGCGCCTGCACGCCGGCCGCGACGCTGGGTCCGCTCACCGTCCATCAGGAGGGCCTCGCGCGATCGCTGTCGCTGATCTCGCGCGTGCTGGCGATGGAGGTCGCCGCGATCGTGGTGTTCGCCTCCACCCGCCCGTCCGATCTCGTCGCCGCCTTTCGCCGTCTTCATGTCCCGTACCTGCTGGGTTTCATGCTGGCCATGACCCTCGAGCTGGTCCCGGTCGTCAGGCGCGAGGTGGGCCTGGTGCTTGCGTCCCAGCGGGCCCGGGGCATGCGCAGGACCGGGTTCAGGACAGTGCTGCCCGCCTTCGTCCCGGTGTTCGCCGCCACGTTCGAGCGGATGCAGCAGCTGGCGATCAGCCTCGAGGCCCGGGGCTTCGGCACGGTGGGGCCGCGCACCTCCTACCGGCGGGTCCGGCTCGGTCGGGTCGACCTCGTCCTGGCACTTGCCGGCGTGGTGGCAGGCGGAGCGGGCGTCGTCCTCGGCCTGATGGCCTGGGGCGCCGACCGCGTTCCGGTGCCCGCCGTGCCGGAGAGCATCGCGCTCGGGATCTTCGTGGCCAGCGCGCTGGTGTTCGTGGGCGTCGTGCTCGCCGGCGCGCGGGCGATCGCCCGGCTGTAACACGCTGGGTGGGGGCCCGAGCAAGCCGCCGGTTGCCGCGCCGGTCCCGGCGACCTCGTCGCTCGAGGGAGCAGGTCAGCCCTCGGTGCGCTCCTGCTCGAGGGCGGCCTCGATCAGCGACTCCCGGCGCCTTTGGAGGCCCCACTCCAGGCCGGCCGGGTACCAGTGCGGACGCAGCTGGCGGAGGATCGCCGGATGCAGCGTGCCGAGCTCCCGGTGGGCGAGGTCGCGCGACGTTGCCAGGGCCGGCGGGTCGTAGACGCGCTCGCCGTGCCTGAGCACCGGCACCGTCAGCTCGCGCGACGCCCAGGCGGCATCGATCGTCAGCCGGTGGTGCGGGTCGATCGGATCGACGATCACCCGCGAGCCGTCGTCCTCCGAGAGCTCGTCCCGGATCATGTCGGCGCGCGCAGTCCCCTCGGTGTCGTAGAACCGGCGCACGGAGAGTTGCCCGGGCACGGTGATCTTGGCGGTGTCGGCGCTGACCTTGACCGGCGTCCGCCACGGCTCGCCGCCCGGCCCCCGGATGGCGGTCAGCTTGTACACGCCGCCCAGGGCCGGCTGGTCGTAGCAGGTCACGAGCTTCGTCCCGACCCCCCAGCTGTCGATCCGGGCGCCCTGGGCCTGGAGCGACTCGATCGTCTCGGGGTCCAGGTCGTTGGAGGCCACGACCTGGACGTCGGACAGGCCCGCCGCGTCGAGCATCTCGCGTGCCCGAACCGAGAGATAGGCGAGGTCACCCGAGTCGAGCCTGATCCCGGCCAGGCGCTGGCCTCGCTCGCGCATCCGAAGGCCGGTCTCGATCGCGTTCGCGATGCCCTGCTCGGTGGCGAACGTGTCCACCAGCAGCACCGCGTTGCCGGGCATGACCTGGGCCCAGGCTTCGAAGGCGGTGGGCTCGTCGGCGAAGGAGAGCACCCACGAGTGGGCGTGCGTGCCCATCACCGGGATGCCGAACACGCGACCCGCCTGAACGTTCGACGTCCCGCTGCAGCCCCCGAGGTAGGCGGCGCGGGACGCCGTCAGCCCGCCATCGGGACCCTGGGCGCGCCGCAGCCCGAACTCCATCACCGGCGCGCCGCCCGCGGCCAGCACGACGTGCGCCGCCTTGGTCGCGGCGAGGGTTGGGTAGTTGACCAGGTTCAGCAGCGCTGACTCGAGCAGCTGGGCCTCGAGCAGCGGGCCGCGCACCCTGAGCAGCGGCTCGTATGGGAACACCACGGTGCCCTCGGGGATTGCGTCCACGTCCACCGACAGCTGCAGCCCGGACAGATGGTCGAGGAACGCGGGCTCGAACAGTGGCCGGTCGTCGTTGCCGCGCAGCCCCTCGAGATGCGCCAGCTCCGCGGCGCTGAACCGGAACGCCTCGAGGAACGCGATCACGCCGGCCAGCCCGGCGGCCAGCGTGAACCCGCCGCCGAACGGCGCGTGCCGGAAGAACAGGGTGAAGATCGCCTGGTCACGCGTGCGGCCCAGCTTCCAGTAGCCGGCCGCCATCGTCAGCTCGTACAGGTCGGTCATCCCGGCGGGCGGTACCGGGAACCCCGTCGCCTCGAGCTCGGTCATGCGGGGAGCCTCCTGGGCGTGCTCGGATCCTGTGCCGCGGGGTGGCCGCGGTGGGTCGTGATCCTGACTCGATTGTGCCCCTGACGGTGGCGATCTGGGCCACGGGCGCTCGCGATCGGCGAGCGGACGACGATCGGGCGCCGGCTGGCAATTCGACGCATGGCATCATCGGCGCATGTCCAGCGCGCTGCCGCCCGACGCCACCGAGGTCGCCCGCCGCGTGCGGGTGATCGGCGGCATCCCCTGGCGTCGCCTGTTCGGCTACCTGCGCCCCGACCTTGGGCGGTTCATGGTCGCGGTGCTGGGGCTGTTGCTGGGGTCGGGCCTGGCGCTGGCGGTCCCGCTGGTGGTGGCCGGGATGGTCACGGCCGTCGTCAACGGCGGCGACCCCGACGGGCTCAACCGGCTCATCGCCGGGCTCGTCGTCCTGTTCCTGGCCCAGGCGCTGGGCGGCTTCGTCCAGAGTTACCTGCTGGGAGTCGTTGGCGAGCGGGTCGTGGCCCGGATGCGCGGTGAGCTGTTCGCCAGCCTCGTCAACCTCTCGCTCGACTACCACGGACGGACGCGGGTTGGCGAGCTCGTGTCGCGGCTCTCGAGCGACGTGACGCTGGTGCGCACGATGCTCACCCAGACCGTCACCACGCTGCTGTCAAACCTGATCGGCTTGATCGGCGCGATCGTCATCCTGTTCACGCTCAGCCCGACGCTGCTGGCGGTCGCCCTGGTCCTGGCGCCGGCGTTGCTCGCCATCGCGATCGTGTTCGGCCGCCCGCTGCAGCGGGTGAGCACCGAGGTCCAGGACTCGATCGCACACAGCACCTCCACCGCCGAGGAGGCCCTGTCCGGGATCCGGGTCGTCAAGAGCTATGTCCGCGAGGCGTACGAGAACGAGCGCTACGAGGGAGACCTGAGCGACGTGGTGGCGCGAGGCTCCAGGCTCGCCCTGTGGCGCGCGGGGTTCGGCGCGGTCATGGGGTTCCTGGGCTTCGGCGCGGTGGCCGTGCTGCTGTGGTACACCGGGCACCAGGTGATCGAGGGCAAGCTCGCGATCGGGACCCTGACCGGGTTCCTGCTGTACGGGATCACCATCGGCGCCAGCCTGGCCACCATCGCCGGGCTGTACGGCCAGTTCCGCGAGGGAACCGGCGCCATCGCGCGCGTGTTCGAGATCATCGACACCCAACCCACCGTGGTCGACCTGCCCAGCGCGGTGCCCATCGGACCGGTGGCCGGACGGATCGAGTTCGACGAGGTGTCGTTCGCGTACGACGGGACGCGCAAGGTCCTGCGCGACGTCACCCTGGACGTGCCGCCGGGCGAGGTGCTGGCCCTGGTCGGGCCGTCCGGATCGGGCAAGACCACGCTGGTCGGGCTGATCCCGCGGCTGTGGGACGTCGTGGGCGGCTCGATCCGGGTCGATGGCCGCGACGTCCGGAGCGTGACGACCGACAGCCTGCGGGCGCAGATCGGCCTGGTGCCCCAGGAGGCGACCCTGTTCGGGGGCACGGTGCGCGAGAACATCAGGTACGGGCGCCTGGACGCCACCGAGGCGGAGATCGAGGAGGCGGCACGTGCGGCCAACGCGCACGACTTCGTGACCGCCCTTCCGGACGGCTATGAGAGCGTGGTCGGCGACCGGGGATCGAAGCTTTCAGGTGGCCAGCGGCAGCGGATCGCCATCGCCAGGGCGATCCTCAAGGATCCGCCGATCCTGCTGCTCGACGAGGCCACCAGCTCGCTGGACAACGAGTCCGAGCGGCTGGTCCAGGAGGCGCTGGACCACCTGATGCAGGGCCGGACGACGATCATCGTTGCCCACCGCCTGTCCACGATCCGTGCCGCCGACCGGATCGCGGTTCTGGACGATGGCTGGCTGGTGGAGCTCGGGACGCACGACGAGCTGCTGGCCCGCGACGGGCTGTACGCGCGCCTGTACCGGCTCCAGTTCACGACCCCCAACGGTGAGTTGCCGGTCGACCCCGGGGTGAGCGGCGAAGCTGCAGGCCGCACCGCGGACGGCCGCGAGGCCGGGGTCAGGGACCCGGCGTAGACTTCGGCCGCAGCCGGAGGTGCCATGGTGGCAGACGCCGCTCCGTTCGAGGGGTTCAGCCCCGCCGCCATCCAGTTCATGGCGGACCTCGCCGCCAACAACGATCGGGCCTGGTTTCAGCCGCGCAAGGCGGCGTTCGAGGCGCTCGTCAAGGAGCCGATGGAAGCGCTGATGCGCGCCCTCGCCGATCAGTTCGCGGCGCGTGGCATTCCGCTCCGCGCGGACCCCAGGCGCTCGCCGTTCCGCATCTACCGCGACACCCGGTTCAGCCGCGACAAGTCGCCCTACAAGACGCACCTGGGCGCCAGCTTCCCGTGGGTCGGGGATGTGCCGGACGACGGGCCGCTGCCGGCCGGCCTGCCCGACCCCGGACCTCATGCCAGCGGCGGCTACTTCAACTTCGAGCCGGGCGAGATGTACGCGGGCGGCGGCATGTGGATGCCCGCCAGGCCGAGGCTCGATGCGTTCCGGCGGGCCGTGCGCGACGATCCCGACGGCGTGCTGGCGGTGCTCGAGGAGCCGGCATTCGTCGCGACCTTCGGGGGCGCCCGCAGCCACGAGACGCTCAAGCGAACGCCGCCCGGCTATCCGGCCGATCATCCGCGGGCCGATCTGCTGCGCTGGAAGGACGTGGTATTCGGCCGCCGGCTGTCCGACGCGGAGGTGTGCTCGCCGGGACTGCCGGAGCTGCTCGCCGACGGCTACGCCACCGCGATCCCGGTGTTCCGCTTCCTGGCCGGCCTCGGCTGAGCCGCATGACCCACGGATGGCGGGGGCCGCGCTGGGCGCTGGCGCTCGGGATCGTCGCTGTCCTCGGCCTCGGCTCCGCGTGCAGTCCGGCTCCGGGCCCGACGTCGTCCCGGGCGGAGGCCGCATCGAACGTCCCGGCGACGATCGGGCCGTCTCCCTCGCCGACGACCCCGCCGAAGCCCGGCCACGAGATCTTCGGGTTCGTTCCGTACTGGGAGATGGACGCCGGGATCGCGGATCACGTGGCCGCGACGCCGCTCGGCACGGTGGCGCTGTTCAGCGTGACCCACACGGCGAAGGGCGCGATCAACACCGGCAGCCCGGGCTACCGCAAGATCGCCGGCGACGTGGGCAGGGGACTGATCCGGACCGCGCATGACCACGGCATGCGCGTCGAGCTCGTGTTCAGCAGCTTCGGGGTCGCGCGCAACCGGCGGCTGTTCGAGAGCGCGAACCTCCAGGCTGCCGTCACGTCATCGCTGGTGGCCTTCGTTGCTGATCTCGACGTCGACGGGATCAACGTCGACATCGAGGGCCTGGACCCGCTCCTCGTCCCCGCGTACGGGGCGTTCGTCGGGAGCCTGCGGCAGGCGCTGGTGGCAGCCGGACCCGGCCGCACCGTCTCGGTTGCGACAACCGCCAACGCCCTGGGCGCGGCGATGGCCCTGGCCGCGACCGACGCGGGCGCCGACCGCGTGTTCATGATGGCGTACGACTACCGGGTGGCAGGCTCATCACCCGGGGCGACCGCGCCGCTGGCGCGTCGTGATGGCAGCGCCAAGGACCTGCCGGCCTCGCTCGATCTGTACGCGGCGCTGGGGGTTCCCGTCGATCGCACCATCCTGGGCCTGCCGCTCTATGGCTACGCGTGGCCGGTGGCGGCCCCGGCTGCAGGCGATGCCGCGATCGGGGCACCCGAGCTCGGCCGCGGCGACGCCTGGATCCTGCGACGGCACCTCGACGTCCTGCTGAACCCGGCGATCGTCCCGCTCCATGACGCGCTCGAGTCGGTGGAGGTCTACCTGCTCGGATCCGACGGCAGCGTGGGGCCACCCGCCACGGCCTCGCCGCCGGCAACCGGGGCATCGGTGCCGCCGGTGGGCACCGCGACCGTGTCACCGTCGCCCGCCGCCCGATCGACCGTCACCTGGCAGGCCGTGTACGTCGACTCGCCGGCCACGCTCGCGACCAAGATGCAGCTCGCGCTGGATCGTGGGTTTGCGGGCGTCGGCTTCTGGGCGATCGGCTACGAGCGCGGGCTGCCCGGCTTCACGGATCTGATGAAGCGGTTCGTGGCGGGCAAGTCGCTGGAGTAGCAGCGCCGGACGGCGCGGTACCTCGCGGCGAGCTGGCTCGCACGGCCGGCTGCGTCGCCTATGCTGGAGGAGGATCGGAACATCGGCCGGGGCCGGGGTGATCGGGTGCCGGGGTGGGGAGGAGATGGAGCGATGACGGACGGGGTGAGCTCGGGACAGCTGTGCGAGGACGCCATTCGAGCGTTCGATCGGTTGTGCTCCCTCGAGCGCAGCGCGGATCCGGACCTGCGCGATCTCACTCCCCGGCAACGACACCGACGCCGGCTCCTTGAGGCTCGCGCGATGGCCGGGGAGTGGCTGGTGCCATCCCAGCTGGCTGCCACGGTAACCGAGCTCGTCGCCACCGCCAACCGGATCGAGGATCCCGCCCTGGCGATGGTGTGGACCGATCACCTGCCGGTCGCGGTGCTGTCCGTGATCGAGCGCCGGAGCCTCATCCGCCGCCTGGCAGATCACGACCTGCTGCTCGACGTCAACGGGCAGCACGACGGCGCCTGACCCGCGTTCGCCGGCCGCCCCCCCGGCACGACCACCCCCGGCGTCACGACCGAGATGACCGCAGGCACAGGCAACCCGCGATCCGGCCGGTCTGTCTCGCGATCCGGAATGCGGCTGTCGCGCCATCCGGCTGCGTGTCACGAAACGGTAATGCGGCGTTGACGTGGCCGCGCGACAATCTGACCGGAACCCCCCGCGTCCCCGAAAGAGGAGGTCTGCCGTGTCCCCTGTATCCAGGTCCGTGCGTGTCGCCGCCGTGTTCGCGCTGGCTGCCACGTTGCTCGTGCCGGCCGCGTCGGTCGCGGCCCATGGCCGCCCGGGCGGTGACCATGCGAAGGTCAGCCACATCTTCGTGATCATGCTGGAGAACCACAGCCAGTCGACGGTCATCGGCGATCCGAACGCGCCGTTCATCACGAAGCTCGCCAACAACTACGCGGAGGCGACCAGCTACTACGGCGTCACCCATCCCAGCCAGCCCAACTACGTCGCAGCGATCACCGGTCAGCTCGACATCACCCGGATGAACGACGTCGCGACCAACACCTACGACTGGACCAATCTCGTGGACCAGCTCGAGAGCCACGGCAGGACGTGGGGCGCGTACATGGACAGCCTCCCGTACGCGGGGTACACGGGAGCGACGGCGCCGGGGACGACCGCGCTCTACACCAACAAGCACGATCCGTTCGTGCTCATGGACAACGTGCTCAGCAGTCCGTCGCGGCTGGCCAACATCAAGCCGTACACGAGCCTCGCGCACGATCTGAACTCCCGCCACGCCCCGGACTTCGTATGGATCAGCCCCAACCAGTGCAACGACATGCACGGCGGCGTCTACAGCGCCATCGATGGCCACCCGGAGACGCCCTGCCCGTACGGGAGTGCGATCGACGACGCCAATGACGCGGCGCTCAAGCAGAAGGCCGACGCGTTCGTCAAGGGCGCTGTCAGGACGATCCGCCATTCGAAGGCATGGACCGACAACAGCGCGATCTTCATCCTCACCGACGAGGCCGACTATGCGGGCAGCGCCACCCAGACGGACGAGTGGCTCGACGTCAGCGGCTGCTGCGACTCACCGGGCTACGGGAGCGCGCCGGCGCTGCCCTCCGGCTACCAGCTCCAGGACAACTGCACGCCCGACATGCAGGATCCGCCGGTCTGCCAGCCGAACTACTGGTACGACGGTCAGTTCGGCGGCGGGCTGATCCCGGCCATCGTCGTGGCCCGCCATGGTGCGCGGCACGTCAAGGACGCCACGCCCTACAACCACTACTCGCTGCTCAGGACGATCGAGCAGGTGTGGCACCTCGGCTACCTCGGCTATGCGGCCGACAGCGCCAATGTGACGTCGATGCAGCGGTTGCTGCAGAGCGGCCATCGGCACTGATCCCGTTCACGGGGCGAGCAATCACGGCCCCCGGCCCGCCACGCGGGCCGGGGGCTGTTGCTGTCTGCGATGGACGTCAGCTGAACGCGACCGCGAGGTAGCCAACCGTGCGGTCGGCGGGCCCGCCCGCGTCGGCCGACGTCGCGGCGGCCAGGGTGAGAGCGCTCGCGGCCCCCATGGCGCGCAGCGCAGCCAGCCCCAGCACGGTGGGTTCGATGCCGCACATCCCGCAGGCGAGCCCGGGGATGCCTGATCGCACCAGATCGCGCTCAATGTCCGCGACGCCGGCCGGATCGATGGCCAGGATCGGCGGTCGCAGCGCCTCGGTGGCTCGCACGCAGTCACCGTGCGCGGGGTAGTGGGCGAGGTCGGTGCTGATCGCCAGCAGAACGGGCTTCCGCGGTCGGTCGAGCTCGGCGATCAGGCGGCCGAGTCGCACACCCGCATCCGCCGCGTCATTGCCGGTGCCTGCGGAGACGGCCAGCGGGACGATTCGGACTCCCGGGACCATCGCTTGCAGCAGCGGCAGCTGGACCTCGATCGAGTGCTCGCGGAGGTGGGCGTCCGCGTTGACCGTGAACGGTTCGCCGAGGTCCGCGATGGCGGCGGCCACCGCGGCGTCGACGGCGACCTCGCCCAGCGGTGTGCGCCAGGCGCCGTCGGGCCACAGGGCGGCCCCCTGCAGCGAGGCCGCGTGGTTGGTGCCCAGGATCACGATGGTGGCGTCGGGCGGAGCACCCGACGAGGCGACCGCGTCCGCGAGGGCTCGCCAGCCCGCAGCCGCCACCGCGCCCGACCACTCGAGGCCCGCATGCGGGACGAGGATCCCGTGAACCTGCGGCGCCGTCGCGGGCCGCAGGCGGCGCGCCACCGCCGCCGGCTCGGCGCGGCGTGACGGGACGACCGCCACGGGCTGGACCAGGCGGTCGACCAGCGCCTGCAGCGTTGCCGGCTGCGCCGGATAGAAGGAGCCGGCGACCGACGGGCGCCGGATCATCGCGCCACCAGGGGCCGGTCGAGGCCGATTCCCGGCATCGGGCGCCCGCAGGTCGGGCAGGCGCCCTCGACGAGGTGATTGCGAACCGCAGACCCGAGGCGCTCGACGAGCTGCGTCCCGCACGACGCGCAGCAGCTGTCCTCGAGCCCGAGCTCGGGCGCATTGCCGACGTAGACGTGCTCGAGGCCCGCTTCGCGCCCGATCGCGGCCGCCCGAAGCAGCGTTGCCTGCGGGGTCGCTCGCTCGCTCCCCATCCGGAACGCGGGATGGAAGCGGCTGATGTGCCATGGCGTCTCGCGCCCCAGCGTGCCGGCGATCCAGCCGGCGATGTCGCGCAGCGCGGGGTCATCGTCGTTGTGGCCCGGGATGACGAGCGTGGTCAGCTCGAGCCAGATCCCGGCCCGGCGCATGGCACCGATCGCATCGAGCACGGGAGCCAGCCGGGCGCCGCACAGCCGTCGGTAGAACGCGTCGTCGAGCGACTTGAGGTCGACGTTGGCCGCGTCGATCACCGTCGCGAGCAGGTCCACGGCCTCGGGCGTGGCATAGCCGTCGGTGATCCACAGGTTGCGCAGCCCGGCCCGCCGGGCCAGCCGACCGACATCGAGGGCGTACTCGAGGAAGACCGTGGGTTCGACGTACGTGAACGCGATGGCGTCCGCCCCGCGCGCCAGTGCGCGGGCCACGACGGCGCCGGGCGTGGTGGGTCGGGTCGGCAGGTCCAGCCCGAGCCGCGGGCCCTGGGCGATCTCCCAGTTCTGGCAGAAACGGCAGTGGAACGGGCATCCGGGCGTGGCGATCGACCAGGCGGTGGACCCGGGTGCGACGTGGAACAGCGGCTTCTTCTCGATCGGGTCGAGCGCCTCGGCCACCACCTGGCCGTAGGCCTCGCTGAGCAACACGCCGTCGCGGTTCACGCGCACGCCGCAGATCCCCGCCCGCCCGGGCCGGACGAGGCACCGGTGGGCGCACACGCCACAACGGACGCTGCCGTCGGGGAGCGTGGTCGCCAGGATCGTCGGTGCCGGTGCGATGGGCTCGGGCTCGCGGACGTTCGCGTTCACGGTGCCGAGTGTGGCGGCCTGCTCGCGCCGGACGACAGTGCCGGGCGGTCCGGATTCGGGCCCTGTTGCCCTCGCCAACGGCCCGCCGCGCCGGGACGATGCCAGTGGACCCGTAGCGGACCCGCCGCGGCGCCGACCCGAGGAGGCTCCCGGATGCCCATGCGAACCGACGCTCCAGTCGACCTGCCGGAGGCCGTGGACCTGCCGGAGGCCGTCATCATCCCCGATGGTGCGCGACGCTGCCTGCTCGACCTCGCCCGAACCGCGGTCGGCGTCGCGGCCCGTGCGCTGCCGGCCGAGGCCCTCGAGGCGGCCCTTGCGTCCGACCCGGCCATCGACCTCCACGCCGCGGCATTCGTGACCCTCAACCAGGCGCGCGGGCTTCGCGGCTGCATGGGGATCCTGGACGCCACGCGGCCCGTCGCCGAGTCGGTGGTCGAGGCGGCGGCCTGCGCCACCCGCACGGATCCGCGGTTCCCGCCGGTGCAGCCGCACGAGCTCGGGGAGCTCGAGGTCGATGTCTCGGTCCTGGGGCCGCCGGTCCGGCTGGCCGATCCGCTCTCGTTCCGGCTGGGCGTCGACGGGGTCCTCGTGGAGCGCGACGGCCGGCGCGGGCTGCTGCTGCCCGAGGTCGCGCCGATGGTGGGCTTCGACCGGGTGGAGATGCTCGATGTCGCGTGTCGCAAGGCCGGGCTGCCGTCCGGGACGTGGCGCGACGCCCGGACGTCGGTGTCCGCGTTTCGAACCGACCGCTTCGGCGGTCCCGCGCTGGTCACCGGCGATGACGAACCGGACAGCCAGGTCGCGGCGCCGGGGGCACGCCGATGACCGAAAGCCCGGAGAGCGGCGTGCGAGCGCTGGTGGTCTACGAATCGATGTTCGGCAACACGCGCGTCGTCGCCGAGGCTGTGGCAGCCGGCATCCGGACGCGGATCCCGGTCGAGATGCTCGAGGTGGGCGACGCGCCCCGGATCCTGCAGCCCGACGTGACCCTCCTGCTCGTCGGGGGTCCGACCCACGCGCACGGGATGACCAAGCCCGGGTCCCGTGCTGATGCGGGGCGCCGGGCAGGTGACCGCCTCGTCTCGCGAGGCATCGGGATCCGGGAGTGGCTGCGGGACCTTGAGCCGCCGGCCCGGCCGATCGCCGCGGCGGCCTTCGACACCCGGATCAAGGGTCCCGGGCTGGTCTGGGGCTCGGCCGCGAAGTCGGCCGCGGCCCTGCTCGCGGGAGCGTTCACGCTCGTCTGCGGTCCGGAGAGCTTCCTCGTCGACGGCCCGACGGGCCCGCCGTTCGATCGCCTCCTGCCGCGCGAGGTCGAGCGGGCTCGCGCCTGGGCTGCGGACATCTCGGCGACGCTGCCAGGTCCGGTCGGAGTCGCCTAGCCCGGGCTCGAATCGGGCCGAGAACGCGGCAGACCCGGCCGGGAAACCCGGCCGGGTCGTGGGTGGATCGCCGGCGTGTCGTCCGGCCCTAGAGGCCGGCGACCGATAGCTGTACTGCCGGAAAGACAACCGGCGTGTAACACAGGATCTGATAGCCGCCGACCTCGTGGTCAATGCCATCCGAGCCGCGCTTTACGCTCTCGATGGTGTAGAGCATCGTGCTGGCCCCGTACGTTACCTTGTACGTTTCCTGGTAGATCCACTCGGGGATATTGGCGTCCACGTTCTGAAGGCCGTAGCGCTCTCCATGGTCGAGAAGATCCTGGAATGTGATCCCCGGCTCAACCCCATAGATCAGGAGATGCGAGTCGGCGGCGACCTGCTGGTCGGGTGCGAACTCGAACCGCACAACCGTCCCGTCCGGGATCACAGTCGGACCAACATAGGTGCAGGTCTCGCCGTCAAACGTGACCTTGACGCTCAGCCCCGGTGCCGGCGACGTCGGCGCGGGAAGCGGCGTCGGCGCGAGTGTCGCGGCCGTCGTTGGCGTCGGCTGCGACGTTGGCTCGATGCTCGGTGCTGCGCTGGGCGCAGCTGATGTGCCCGACGAGCAGGCGGCCAGCATGACCGCGAGCAGGCCGGCCACGAGATGCCTCGTCCGCATCATGTGACCCCTTTCCGCCTCGCGACCCGGTCCTCCACTGGCCGGATCAGCGGCGCCACGATGTGCCCCGCGCATGAGCGCCTGATCAGCGATCGTCGAGCGATCGATGAGCCGCCTCGTCGCGTCGTGCTGCGGGTCAAGGAAACGCCTCGCGACGCACCTGCTCCAGCAGGTCGATCTCGCTGGCGATGGCGACGTCTGGGGAGCCTGCCGGGATCCCGGCGACGCGCATGGCGGACTCCGGGAACGCGATCACGCCGAGGGCCCGCGGCATCCGGTCGGACGCGTCAACCAGGAATGTGCCTGCGGTCACCGCCAATTCCACGAGACCGGCCATGTCCCGCTCAGCGATGGTCCGCGTCGTCCCGGCACCCGAGGACGCGAGCGGGACCAGCCCACTTCCCGAATCCTCGCTGATCAGCCGGCCCGCGAACTCGGTGCCGAGCAGGTAATGCACGAAGGTCCGGACCTCGGGCCGGTCACGGAGCACGACGAGCGTGTACACACGCCCACGCAGCTCGCTCGCACCTTCGGCGCGGACCGGAAGGCGGACCGGGGTGAGGTCCTCACGAACCCCCGCCTCCCACGTTACCCGCTGATCGCCGCTCGCGTGGATCAGCCAGCACGCCGGCTGCTCGCCTGAGCCCATCTGGAGTGCCGCCCACGCCGCCGGGGTCCGAACGGCCGTCTCAGGGCCCCCGAGGACGGCGCCACTCTCGTGCATCAGCGCGTGATAGCGGCGAAATGCAGACTCGATGGCCGGGCTGAAGCCGGTTCGTCCCGCCGCCCAGAAGTCAAAGCCGGACACGGTCATGCCATCGAGCACGAGGTCCTCGATCAGGTCGGCGCCATAGGCCCCATCGTGCTCACCGCCAAGGAGGCCGGGACACCACGGCGTGCGCCCATCCCGGATCATTCGCTCGACGAGCTGCTCGAGCGCCTGCCATGTGGTCGGTGGCTCGTAGCCCGCGCCGGCGAACGCATCGGCCGGGTACCACAGCAGACCGGAGGCCGTCGCCGCGATCGGAGCACCGACGACGCGCGCGGCCGTGCCGACCGAGGCACCGGCCGACGGCTGGACCCGGCCGAGATCGGCCAGCGGCCCTGCCTCGCGCCTCGCGAGGTCGGCCGGCGACAGGACCTCGTCCAGCGACAGCAGCAAGCCCGCACGAGCCAGGTCAGCGACATCCCCCGGGCGAGCCAGGATGGCGACATCTGCCTGCTCGACCCCGGCCCGAGGATCGCCGGTGCCGTCGTCATCCGTGATGGAGATGGCACCGCCCCTGACCGCATAGTCGGCCAGAGCCCCGGCAAGATCGACGGGCAGCTGCGAGACGACCCGCAGGCTTACACCTCCGCTGCCCTGGGCGGCAAGGTCGGTCATCGCCACCTCGCCCGTGGCGGTCATGACCCGGAGATCCGCGACAAGCCGGCCTCGATCCGCGGCCGGACAGGCCGGCTGGTGCAGGTAGGTGCGGCATTCGTCAACGGTGAGCGCCCGCCCGGCGGAGGTCTCGGCGAGCTCGATCAGGTCGCGGACCGGCAGCAGGTAGACACCGCGGGCACCGTTGGGAGGCGGCGCGAGTCGCACCGCAACGGGGACGTCGCTCGACGGGTACGGGATCCTCGCCCGTTGAATGGCCCAGTGCAGCGCGTCGAGCGCCTCCTCCGTGATCCACCCCCGGTCGGCCGTCGCCCGCGCCGCCTCGGCGGCCAGCAGCAGGGCCAGCGTCGGATCGGTGTCGAGGCGCCCGTTCGCGGCGACCGCCAGCTCGCGCGCCGTGGCGATCGCTCGATCCTCGCGGGCGCTCTCCCCCTGACGCCAGACGACGGCGAGCAGCCCCGAGACCCCGATGATGCCGGCAAGGAGCACGGCCACGAGCGCCCGGAGCCGCGTCGACGCCCGGCGCTCGAGCCGATGCTCCTGGTCGCGGCGGTCGCGCTCGGCCCGCTCGGCCCGCCGGCGCTCGAGCAGGCTGGCCTCGAGCAGCTCGCGCTCGAGCGCGTCGAGGCGGATGTCGGTGGTGGCGCTCCAGGTCTCGAACAGGTCGAGTCGGCTGTCGGACAGGAGAAAGCCGGGGTCGCGGCCCGCGGCTGCCCACTCGGTGGCCGTGGCATTCAGCCTCGCCTGCATCCAGAGGGCCCCTTCCGCCTCCTGGATCCAGCTGGCGAGGCGCGGCCAGTGGGTGAGCAGGGCTTCGTGCGCCGGCTCGACGGTTGCCCGGCCGGTCCGCGGATCACCGTCGAAGGCCAGCAATCGCCAACGTCCGAATGCCTCGAGAACGGCGTCGACACGCTCGGCTGTCGCCTCGATCGAGCGCAGGTCGTCCACCACGACCCGTCGGGCAGCCACGGTGCGCCCGTCGCCGACGGCGGTCATCCGCAGGAACAGCTGCCGGGCGAGGTCGCGATCCGGCTGGTCGAGTGACGCGAAGACCGTCTCCGCCCGCCGGCCGACCGCACCGGCCACGCCGCCGATCGCCGCGTAGGACTCGCGACTGAGTCGCTGGCCTTCCGCTCGCTCGAACAGCTCGGTCAGGGCGAACTGCAGGAGCGGGAGCGCCCCGGGCCGGTCGGCCACGTCGGCCTCGAGGTCGGCCGCCAGGCCCGGCTCGAGCTCGACACCGACCGTGGCGGCCGGCCGCACGATGGCCCGCTCGAGCTCGTCGCGGGTCAGCGGGGTCACGACCTCGACGGCGTCGCGGATGAGCGCGCCGAGCTCGGCACTGAGCAGCGGCCGATCGAACCAGTCGGCTCGCAACGATGCGATGACGACCGGGCGTGGCGGGGGTCCGGTCAGCGCAGCGACGATGCTGCGGAGGAATCCGGACGGTTCGGCCGGATCGGTCGCAAGCGCGAACAGCTCCTCGAGCTGGTCGATGACGAGGAGAAGAGGCCGCGGATCAGCGGCGGCCGCCCGGGTGAGCGCGCCCGCGACGTCCGCCACCTCGGCCCCCGACGCCGTGCCCTGTGGGTCCGTGATAACCGTGTCCAGCGCCCGCAGCAGGGCTTCCGCCGGGCGGCTGCCCGGCAGCATGACCGCGACGCGCCATGCCTCGTGGCCGGGCGTCGGCGCTCGGAGCAGCGGCAGGAGGCCGGCCCGGATGACGCTGGACTTCCCGCTCCCGCTGGGTCCGACGAGCAGCAGCAGACCGCCCGCCCGCGACACCGCCTCGAGGCGCTCGATCAGCCGCTCCGCGAACCGCTCGCGCCCGAAGAAGTCACCCGCGTCAGCCTCGCCGAACGGCCGCAGGCCCTTGTACGGGTTCCGCGGACCGGAGGAGGGCCGCGCGACATCGAGCGTCGCGTCCTGGCGGAGGATCGCCAGCTCGAGCGCCTGGAGCTCGGCGGATGGGTCGATGCCCAGCTGGTCGGCGAGGATCCGGCGACCCTCGTGGTAGACCCGCAAGGCATCGGCCTGGCGGCCAGCACCATAGAGCGCGCGCATCAGCTGCGCTCGCAGATGCTCGCGGAGCGGCTCCTGGGCCACCAGGGACTCAAGCTCGCCGGCGATGTCGCGACCGCGACCCAGCGAGAGGTCCGCCTCGAAACGGTCCTCGAACGCGCGCAGCCGCAACTCGCAGAGGCGGACGATCTCCGGCTGCAGGAACGCGAGGTCCTCGAGGCCCTCGAACGGTTCGCCGCGCCACAGGGACAGGGCCTCGCGCAGCCGCGCCGCAGCCTCGGCGGGCTCGTCGACGAGCCGCTCGTGACCCTCCTTCGCGAGGCGCTCGAACCGGGCGGCATCGATCGCGTCGGGCTCGATCCGCAGCGCGTAGCCGCCGGCCCTGGTTGTGATCGGGCCCCGGCCGTTGCCGGCCCCGGGATCGTCACGTGGCCCGGGTTCCAGCGCCGCCCGGAGCCGCGACACATGGAATGCGACGCTGCCGGCGCCGCTCTCCGGGGGCGAATCGCCCCACAGCGCGTCGAGGATGTGCTCGGTCGAGACGGGCCGGCCGGCATGGACGAGCAGGAGTGCGAGCAGGGCACGCTGACGCCGGGACGCGATCGCGCTGACCCGGCCCTCATCGACGAGCTCGAGGGGGCCGAGGATCCGGATCTCCATCGGGCGCCCTTGCAGCCTGATTCGGCGACGTTCGTTGCCGAGCCTAGGACGGCAGTGACGGCGTGCCTACGGCCGTCCGGCCTGTCGGGCGGCCTTCGATGGGAGGTCGTGCCCGCGACGGGCGATATCTGATCCCGGCGCCCCGGCGAGGCGGACCGCCACTACCCCTGGAGCCGCGGCGCGACCCCCTCGACCAGGATGCCGAACGCCTCCCGCAGGATCGCGGGATCGAGCGAAGGAAGGCGACTCCTGAACACGAACGACCCGTCCAGGCCCACGGGCGCACCCTGGAGCGACGGACGTGCGACGAACCGCGGACGGCTCCGGGCGTCCTCGGCGGTATGGTGGCCGGATGCACGCCCGCCAGCCCGTGGAGCTCGAGCCGCTGACGCGGGAGCAGATCCTGGTCACCACGGGGGTCATGGCCGCGATCGCGGTCGCGGCGCTCGACTCCACGGTCGTGGGCACGGCGATGCCCACGATCATCGGCCAGCTGGGCGGCCTGTCCGAGTACGCGTGGGTGTTCAGCGCCTATCTGCTCGCGTCGACGACCACGGTGCCGCTGTACTCGCGGCTGGCCGACGTGTACGGGCGCAAGCCCGTGTTCATGTTCGGCCTGGTCCTGTTCGTCGCGGGCTCGGCCCTGTGCGGCCTGTCGAGCTCGATGCTCGAGCTGATCGCCTTCCGGACGCTCCAGGGCCTCGGCGCCGGCGCCCTTCAGCCGATCTCGTTCACGATCGCGGGTGACATCTTCTCGCCGGCCCGCCGCGCCCGGATGCAGGGGGTCTTCTCGGGGGTGTGGGGCGTGTCCGCGATCGTCGGGCCGGCGCTCGGGGGCGTGATCACCACGACCGTCGGCTGGCCCTGGGTGTTCGCGATCAACATCCCGGTCGGGCTCGTCGCGGGCACCATCATCTGGTTCACGTTTCGGGAGCGGTTCGAGCGTCACCCGCATCGCATCGACTGGGCCGGCGCAGCGCTGCTGACGGGGGCGATCGTGCTCCTCCTGCTCGCCGTGTCCGAGGGCGGCGACCTGTTCGGCTGGACGTCACCGATCGTGGCCGGGATGCTGCTCGCCTCGGCCGTGCTGCTGGTGGTGTTCGTGCGCCAGGCACGGCGGACAGCGGAGCCCCTGATCGACCTCGATCTGCTGAACGCGCCCATCATCCGGGCCGGACTCGGCATCGGAACGCTGGCCGGCGTGGTGATGTTCGGGGTCACGACGTACGTGCCCCCGATGGTCCAGGGCGTCCACCGCGGAACGCCCGTGGAGGCCGGGGCGGCGGTGGCAGCGATGTCGATCGGGTGGCCCATCGCATCAGTGGTGGCGGGCAGACTCCTGGTCCGCGTCGGCGCCCGGCCGCTGGTACTGGCCGGCACGCTGATGCTGGTCGTCGGAACGCTGCTCACCACCCAGCTCGAGCGGTTCGACGCCCTGTGGTACGCGATGCTGGCCTGTGCCGTGACCGGCGCCGGGATGGGCCTGTCGTCGACCACGATCCTGGTGGTGATCCAGGGCGCGGTCGCCTGGCGTCGGCGGGCCGTGGCGACGGGCCTGGTCCAGTTCAGCCGGACGATCGGTGGCGCGGTCGGGGTGGGCGTGATGGGCGGCCTGCTGACCGCCTTCGTCGGCGGCGCGTCATCCGCGATCCTCGACCCGCTCGCCCGCAGCCAGCTGCCCGCGGCCACGCTCGAGGCGGGCCGGGCCTCGCTTGCCGCCGGCCTCGGCGTGACCTACTGGCTGATGGTGGTCATGTCGGCAGCGGCGCTCCTCCTCGCCGTGCGGTCGATGCCCGACGTGACGCTGGGCCACGAGATCGACGCGATCGACCGGGTCCCCCAGGCCGCCCGAATCCCCGAAGCGTGACCGGGGCGCGAACACGCCGACTGCGCGCCCGCTCAGTTGTCCGGAGCCTGGCGGACGGCTTCGCCGTAATGGCGGCGGATCAGCGGGGTGAGCGGGATGACCAGCAGCCACGATGCCATGGCGGGAACCGGTCCCGCCAGCAGGGCAAGGGGAATCGAGAGGCCGAACACCGCCGGCACGCGGAGCAGCTCGGCCGTCACCCATCGGCCATGCCGGCGCTGGATCCGCGCATCTGCGAGCTCCGGGCGGGAGATGGCGTAGACCCACAGGGCGGTCTGGCTGAGGCCCGTGGCCACCTGGACGAGCGCGTAGATCACGACAGCCGTGGGCGCCGGATTCTGCGCGCCGAGCACGGCGGCCGCGAAGGGCTGCAGCGCGATCCAGAACAGGAACACCAGGTTGATCCAGATCAGGCGGCCATTCATTCGGTGGATGGCCCCGAAGATGTCCCGGTGGCTGGTCCAGTAGGCGGCGATGACGAAGAAGCTGATGACGAACGCGAGCAGCGGCCCCGGGACCTGGGCCAGCCGGCGAAGCGCCGTCTCCAGGCCACCGGTCGTGGCGTCGGTGATGCGCAGGTCCAGCACCAGGAGCGTGATGGCGATCGCGAACACCGCGTCCGAGAGGAACACGGCGCGCTCGTACTTGAGCGTGTGGACCTGCGCTGTGGTGATGCCGCCTGACGGCGGGCCCGGGGCGACATCTCCCGCGCCTGACGGCGGGCCCGGGGCGACATCTCCCGCGCCTGACGGCGGGCCCGGGGCGACATCTCCCGCGCCTGACGGCGGGCCCGGGGCGACATCTCCCGCGCCAGGCGCGGCGTCCTGGGCGACGTCCGTCTTCGAGGACGAGGTCGACGTTCCGGTGGCCACGCCTTCCGGGACGAGCGCCTCCGGGCCAGCGCTTGTCACGCCGTGCCGGCCGGGCGGGCGGCGACCGGGTGGCCCGACCTGCCGGCCAGGTAGCCGCCGAACAGGATCGCCCAGACGACCACCGGGTACACGATCCAGCGCTCGATGCCACCGACGCCCATGGGGTTCATCGGGTGGGCATCGCCCAGCAGCAGGTACGAGAAGAGCACGGCGAGTGTGATCGTCCCCAGCGCCACCGGCAGCCAGCGGAAGGGGCCCGCCACGATCCGGGCGGACAGGATCGCGGCGCTGCCGCCGGCGACGAACGTGACCATGGCGCAGATCGCGTGCGGGGCGCCCGTGTTGCCGGGGAACAGCCCGACCCCGAACGCGGCGACCCCCAGCACGGCGATCGGGATCGAGACGGAGCGACGGGCGAAGGCGCGCTGGACGAACCAGCTGCCGACGGCCATCAGCGCGCCGACGGCCAGCATCGAACCATCGAAGATGGCAGCCGAGGGCTGAAGGATGATGCTGTCGGGCGGCCGGGTCCCGCCGAGGTCGCTGATCTCATTGGCTCCGGTCGAGTAGCTGCCCGGATAGAGCGCCTCGGCGCTGATGATCCCGAACAGGATCACGGCGCCCGCGATCGCCAGCAGCGAGCCGCCGGCGACGAGGTCGGTCGCAGCGGTCCAGGCGACCGTCGATCGCCGGCCAGCGATGGCAATGGAGTGATCGGCCATCCCGTGCACCTCCTCGATGCGGGACGCCCGAGGGGAAGTGTCAGGCCGGGACGGTGGGCCGGCACATGGCATCCGCCCTGTTTGCCGGATGCCGTTCCGACCGCCGATGGCCCGATCGCCTGACGGCCGATCCGGTCCGGCTCAGCCCATCTGGACCTGCTCGTCGACTCGGGGTCCGACGCGATCGAGCGGGGTCCTCAGAACGCGCGGCGCAGCACGATCAGCCCCAGCAGGATCAGGACCACGATCAGCAGCAGCGTCTCCGGCGGCAGCGACGAGACGGTGTCGACCGCATTCGACACGAAGGCCATGGCATTGGCACCGATATCCTGCGTGCCACCGCCACCGCCACCCCCGGCGACCCCCGTCGCCTGGCCGACGCCCTGACCATACTCGAGCATGGCTGCATCATCGCACGCCTGGCCAGCGGCGAAGGCCGGTGGGGCTCGGCCGGGGAGGGCCCAAGGCGAAGCGCCGGTCAGCCCGTGGCCCTGGCGCGTGGCTTGGATGTGCGGGGTGGCCTTGCGCTGCCCGCCCGCGGCGCGGGGTTGGCGTCGGCGGCGGGGGGCCGATCGATCGATGAGGGACCTCCCCCGCGACCGATCGTCCGGACCACCGTGCGACCGAGGCCGGCCGCCTTGGATGCGTACATCGCGCGGTCGGCCGCCGCGACCAGCCGCTCGGCGTCGACCGATCCCGGTCGCGACCAGGCAATCCCCACGCTGGCCCTTGGCACGAGCTCCGTGTCGTCGATGACGGCCGGCTGCCCGATGACCTGCTCGATCCGGCGCCCGATGCGACGAACGGCCGCGCGGTCCGGCACGTCGGGACAGACGACCAGGAACTCGTCTCCGCCGAGGCGTCCGACGAGATCGCCCGACCGGGTCGCGGCACGCAGTCGGCCGGCGATCAGGACCAGGAGGCCGTCACCGGTCGCGTGTCCGCATCGATCGTTGATCGCCTTGAATTCGTCGATGTCCACGAACACGGCGGCAGTGCCGCCGTCGCGTCGACCATCGCGCTCGGAGGCGACAGCAGCCGTTCGGAGCGCTGCCTCGAGGACGGCCATGATCGAGGCGCGATTGTGGCACCCGGTCAGCGCGTCGCTGGTTGCGCGCACCTCGAGCTCGGTGCGCAGACGCGTACGCTCGGTGACGTCCGAGATGCACACGATCCCGCCGGCGGGCCGGCCCGACGAGTCGGTGAGACCGCGAAGCACGAACTCGAGCACGCGCAACGCGCCGTCGACGGCCATCGTGACCTCGAGCTCCGCGTCCCGGCTGCCGGCGAGCATGGCGGTCACCGCGGGGTCGAGTCGAGGCCATTCGTCGGCCAGGACCGCGGCGAACTGCTCGTCGAATGTCGCGCCGGCCGGCAGGCCGAGCATCTCCTCGAGGCGCCCGTTGGCGTGAACGATCCGCCGCCGCGCATCGAGCTGGATGACCACCTCCGGCAGGGCGTCGGTCAGCCTGCGCAACAGCTGCTCGCTCGCTCGCAGCGCCTCGAGCGCGGCCATCTCCTCGGAGATATCGATGATCTCGGTGAGGATGTCCCCGTGCTCGGGATCATCGAGTCGATTGGTGTTGATGGTCTCGACCGACAGGATGGACCCGTCTCCCCGGAGGTATCGACCACGCCAGCGATGCACCTGCCCGGGGCTGGCGAGCATCTCCATCCAGCTGCCGATGGCGGTGGGATGGTCCTCGGGCACGATGACGTCGACTGATGAGTGGCCGAGGAGCTCGTCGATCGGTCGCCGCAGCATCAGGGGCAGGGCGTCGTCCGTTTGGATGATGATGCCGCGTTCGTCACGCCGCACGCGGGCCAGCCGCGGCGTCGTGTCCGTCGCCTGTCCGAGGTCGGCGGCCGTCCCGCTCGTGGATTCGGGAACGAGGATGCCCAGGATCACGCCGTGGACATCACGCAGGTCGACGAAGTTGAATGTTGCGCCATCGCCGGTGACGAGCCGGACCACCGCTCGCCCAAGACCCGTGTCGATCAGGCGCAGCCAGCCGTCGACGACGGCCTTGCGGTCGTGCGGGTGGACCAGATCCACGCCGGACCGGCCTTCAAGCCGGGGACACCCGTCGAGCTCGGCGAGCTCGGGGGTGGTGGTGAACAAGCCCGTTTCCTCGATTGCGACCACCCCCGGCCTGGGCTCGCGGTCGAGGAGGCGACGCAAGGCCTCGAGGCGCGTGGGGAGGTCGTATTGGACGGCTGCGGCCATGCCACCACCGTGGACCAGACGGCGAGCGCGCGGCAGCCCCCATTCGGGGTAGGCGGCTCGGCCATCGGTTGCCTGCCCCGGGGTGCCGCCCGGACGCCGACACGAAGGCTATCGGTCGATGGCGACCGTCAGGCCTCGAACGACTGGTGCCGGCGAAGGCCGCTCATCGGTCTCGTCCGATCCTCACGGAGCGCGTCGAGCACATCGATCGAGACCCCGACCAGCACGACCAGCGCGAGGGCTGCGGCCGCGACGCCGAGCGCAACCGGTGCATCGAGCACGACGCCCGTGAACAGGGCCACCACCACGACCGCCAGCATCGCGACCTGGACCAGCACCCGACCGACGCCGGGATAGGGGCGACCTGTCCGCATGGCCGATCGCTCGCGGGCGTCCCAGACCGACCATCGCCAGCCTCCAACCCGGGCAAGGATCTGGAACAGGATCACGATCACCGCTCCGCCGATGACGGTCCGGGCGACCTGCCCGTAGACGAGGATGGCGACGATCGGAGCCACCACGAGGGTGATGACGAGCACCATGGCGACGATCATCCGGGTGCCGTCGACGAGATCGGCCAGCCCGGCCGCCCGGTCACCGAGCCTGACCAGGAACACGCTCAGCAGGAGCGCGCCCACGAGCAGGAGCACCGCCGCGGCGGCGGACGACAGCAGCGCCTCGCCCACGACCCTGGCCGCGTCGCTCGAACCGACCACGAACCTGACCGCGGCGGCGGCCAGCGCGAGCGCCACCAACCCGCCGGCAACCCACGGCAGGCGGTCGAACAGGCGGCTCATCCATGTCTGGCGCATGTCCTTCATCCACGGATATGGACGCTCGGGCGGCGCCTTGAGCGCGAACGCGGTGGAGCCGACGATCGCGGCCGCCAGGATCCAGACGCCGGCTTCGGCGACGAAGCGCCAGGCGTCGGACTGCTCCAGGTGGAGCCCGCGCAGGGTCTCGACCGCCCGAGCGACGACGTCGGCCCCGGGGAACCATGCGACGGCCCCGGCGACCGCGTCTGCGACTCGCCACGCGAACGTGGTGCCGAGCGCGACCGCCAGCACGATCGCGGCGAACGGCACCGCCACGACCACCTGGCGCCACAGCGACAGGATCGACAGGCGGCGGCGACGCCGGTTGGACCAGGGCTCGGCGGCCGGCTCGCTGCCGAACAGGCTCCGGCCGTCCCCGCGGCCTTCGAGCAGGCGCAGCACGGGAATCAGGAACTCCTCGTCGTTGTCCCAGTACGCGCCGTGGTCGGCCAGGAACGAGAGCTGGTTCCAGGTGGCATGGCTCCGCACCCGGTCACGCAGCTCGGCGTCCGTGGCGGACTGCTCGGGAAAGCCGACGACGCCCACCGGCGCCGGATCCTGTGAGGCCCAGAAGTCGTCCCAATGAAGGTGCTCGTGGCGAGCCAGGACGTCGGCGTACAGGCGGTCGTACTGAACCGAGGCCTCCGGTGCGTGCTCGTTGTGCTCGCCGGCCGTCAGCCGCCAGGCGAGGTTGAGGCCTTCGCCGAGGGTGATCAGCCGATCCACGCGAACCCGTTCGGGCGCCAGGTCGGCGAGCGTCATCGCGCTCACGATGGCGCCTCCGGAGTGGGCCACGATCGCCAGCTCGGAGCATGGTGTGGCCGCCAGGCCGTCGAGCGCGTCCATCAGCCGGCCGCGGACGCTCGCCGCCTGTGCCGAGTCCGTGAGCAGCACGTAGACATCGCCGAACCAGTCGAGCACGAAGCTGTCCAGGGGCCGCGTCAGCGCGCCATCCTTGAGCGGCCCGATCGGGAGCACCTTCTCCACCGTCCGAAGCGCACCGTACAGGACGAGCAGCAGCGCAGACACGGCCTGGAGGTAGATTCCGCCGGCTCCCAGCTGCGCGGAACGGAGCGCCGGGTTTCCGGGTGTCGACGACCTGCCGGCCGGCGGGCCCGGCGCGGCGTCCTCCTCGACGTCACCGGCGCTGCTGCGGCGCAAGCCGTGCGTCACCGCGAACGGCCGGAGCCTCGGGTCGTGGACGCCCTTGCGGCGGGTCAGGAGGGCCTCCAGGATCCGCCGGATGGCCCCGTGTGGGCCCAGCCAGTCGGCCATCTGGGCGAAGGTGGGCGGGCGCACGCGCTGCGCCCACCATGCCTCGGTCATCACCCAGTGCTGCTCGGGTAGGTCTGCGCCGTCGATCGTGATGGCCGGCAGCCGGACCTCGATGAACCGGGTTCCCGAGGGTCCCGGGTCGAGCTGGACGTCGATCACGGGATCGGCGGACACGCCCTGGCGCACGCGGGCGTCGACGATCTCCCGGACGATCGCCCCGCCCCAGTCCAGCAGGGTCTGGCCGGCCTGCTGGGAACCGATGCCGTGCACGAACACGATCCCGACGTGGCGGCACGCCGTGGGGTCGCCGCAGCGGAGCGCCAGGCCGGGAGGACGGATGTCCTCCCCGGCCGCTGCCATGCTCGCTGCGGCATCCACGACCGGCCCGCCCCGACCCGGGGCACGCGACCCGCGAACGCGCTGCCAGGGTCTCATCGAGGGCAGGCTACCAACGGTGTCAACGGTGGCCCGGCTGGTGGCCCGGCTGGTCCTCTCGATGACCCAGCTGGTCTTCGCGGTGCCGCGCGTCCGCCCGGATGCCCTCGCGACGGCCCGGATGCCCGTCGCACGCGGCGCACTCGCGGATCTCGGGAGCCTCGAGCCGGACCCGAGATCCGCCGAAGCGTGAACGACGAACTCATGGCCAGACGGGTCGAGCCGGCCCGCCAGCCCGATCGCGCTCGAAGGTGGACACTGCACGTCTCATGAATGGGCTCGAGGTCGACGTCCAGCCGGTCGGCGCTCCCGTCGACCGCAGGCGAACGCTCTGGCGCCGGATCCTCGCGCTGGTCGCGGCGCTGGTCGTCGTGGCCGGCGTGCTGCTCGCCGCGGGCGTCGTCTCGTTTCGCGGCGGCCCGGCGACGCAGCTCAACCGGATCGTCGTGGTGGATGCTGCGGGCGGCCTGGCCACGGTCGCCGCCGATGGCTCGGGCCGCCGCGACTACCCGGTCGCGGGCGCCAGCTTCCAGTTCCCCGCCTGGTCTCCCGACGGCACGCATCTCGCCGCGATTGGCGGCGACGGTCCCCGGGCTGCCGTCTACGTGTTCGATGACCGCGCCGGCGCGGTGCGCCCGCGGCCGCCGATCGTCGTCTATCCAACCTCCACCTCGTACCCGATCTACGTGTCCTGGTCGCCGGACGGGCAGCGGATCGCGATCCTCACCAGCGAGAACGACGGGCTCGCGCTGCGGATCGTCTCGGCGGACGGAAGCTCGTCGACCGGCATCGTGTATCGCGGGCAGCCGCTGTACTGGGATTGGGTGGACGACGCCCATCTCCTGGTCCACAGCGGCGTCCCCGGCCCCCAGGCGTTCGTGGGCGAGATCGCGCTGGACGCGACGACATCCCACGTGGTCAGCGGCACGCCCGGGCTGTTTCAGGCACCGGGCGTGTCCGCGGACGGCGCCGATGTCGCGTACGTGGCCACCTCATCCGACGCCCAGGCTGCCGTGGTGGTCGAGGGCCGGACCGGCCGCACGCGGGTTCAGACACCGGTCCAGGGCGCGAGTGCCCTCGGCTGGAGCCCCCAGGGCGACCAGCTCGCCTACACCGTGCCGGCTACCGACAACGGTGCCCCGTTCGGTGCGCTCCATCTCCTCGATCCCGGAGCCGGGTCCACCCGAACCCTGCTCGACGGCGTCGTGGTCGCCTACTTCTGGGCTCCGGACGGGCGCACGATCGCCGCCATTCGGATCGTGCCCGCCGGGGGCCCGACCGCGGCCCTCACCCCGATGACCGCGGCCACCGCGACGGAGCTGGAGCTGACGCTGGTAGACGTGGCCACCGGCAAGCCCGTGCTGGCATCGTCGATCCACCTGCCGGACCTCATCCTGTCTCAGTTCCTTCCCTTCTTCGACCAGTACGCGCACAGCCATCGGGTGTGGGCGCCGGCCGGCGATGCGCTCGTCCTTCCGCTGGTGAACAACGCCGGCTCGTCCGAGATCACGGTCATCCCGCTCGATGGCTCGGCGCCGCGCGTGATCGCGGACGGCGTGGCCGCGTTCTGGAGTCCCAGGTAGCCGGGCCATTGCCCGGGGCGCGATGATGGTCCGGCTGGCCACCGCGCGCGCGGGCGGCTCCGGACCGGAAGGGGACCGTGATGGACATCGCACTCGTTCATGGCGCATACCACGGGGCGTGGTGCTGGGAACTCCTTCGGCCCGAGCTCGAGCGGCTGGGCCATCGGGCGATTGCCATGGACCTGCCGATCTCCGATCCCTCGCTCGGTGCGGCGGACTACGCGATCACCGTCGAGGGGGCGCTCGACGCCATCCCGAACCCTGCCGGCGAGCTCGTGCTCGTGGGCCATTCGATGGGTGGGCTCGTCGTCCCCCTGGTGGCAGCGCGGAGGCCCCTTCACCGCCTGATATTCCTGGCGGCGTTCCTCCCGGCGCCGGGCAGGAGCGCCAACCAGCAGCGCGAGGAGGAAGCCATCGATGCGCGCGTAGAGCCGACCAGCAGCGAGTTCACGGACCTCGGGGAGGACGTCTGGATGGTCGGCCCGCGGACCGCCAAGGAGATCTTCTATCACGACGTTCGGCCCAGGATCGCGCGCTGGGCGACGGACCGGCTGCGCGCGCAGTGCTACCGGACGATGAGCGAGATCACGCCGCTCGAGGCATGGCCGGACGTCGAATGCAGGTCCATCGTGTGCGCCGACGACCATACGATTGACCCCGGCTGGGTCCGGGCGGCGGCCCGCAAGCGCCTGGGCGTCAAGGCGGTGGAGTTGCCGGGCGGCCATTCGCCGTTTCTCAGCCGTCCGGCCGAGCTGGCGCGGTCGATCAACGCCATGCTCTGAGCGTGCTCAGGCAGCGGGAGCGTCAGCCGGCGGATGCGTCAGGCAGCGGGATCGTCGGCAGCGGCGGGCTGCAGGACCGCTGACCGGAGGGGGCCGGCCGGCTCCGGCTGGGGCAATGACCGACGCGTGGCGAGCGTCGAGCCCAGGATGACCAGCACGAAGCCGGCCCCCATCGCGATCGTCAGCGTCTCGCTCAGGACCAGCACGCCCAGGATCGCGGCGATCGCCGGGTTGATATAGGTGATGACCGTCGCCCGCACCGGGCCGATCTCGACGATCAACGCGGCGAACAGCAGGAACGCGGCCGCGGTGCACACCACGCCCAGGATGAGGACCGACCACAGCACGTTGGTGCTGGGCATGGACGTGGGCCAGGTGAGTGCGGCGAGAGGGATGTAGACGAGGGCGGACAGCGCCAGCGAGACGGACATCACGCCGAGCGCCGGGAGGCCCGCCAGCCGGCGGGCCAGGATCAACGGCCCGAGGGCGTAGCCCACGACCACGACGCCAACCTCCACCAGGGCGACCGCGTTCGAGGCCTGGAAGTCTCCACCCACGATCGCGGCGACCCCGGCCAGCCCGATGAGCAGCCCGACGGCCCCCTTGCCCGACATCCGGTCGGTGCTGTGGGTCAGGATCGCGAGCAGCGCACCCACCAGCGGCACGCCCGCGACCAGCAGCCCCGCGAGGGAGCTCGAGATCTGCTGCTCCGCGGAGGCCAGGAACACCCACGGGATGGCGATCTCCACGGCGGCGAAGGCGACCACCCATCGCCATCGCTCCAGCACGGCACGCAGGTCGACGCGGAGGAGCGCGATCGGCAGCAGGATCAGGGTGGCGACCCCGGTCCGCACGAAGACGAACGTCGCCGGCTCGAGCTCGCCGACCGCGACCCGGATGAACAGGTAGGGGATGCCCCAGATGACGGACATCGAGCCGAACAGCAGCAGGCCTCGCCGGCTCACCGTGCCGCCTCGGATCCGGGGGTCCTCGATGCTCCAGTCACGGCGGCGATCTTCGCAGAGTTGGCGACCGCGCGCTCCGTCGAGCCTGACCGCCGCTGACCTGCGGGCCCCGAGGTGTGACCGAGCCGGTATGGTTGCAGCCCAGGATGACCACCCAGCCGCCGCCCGTGATCGCATGACCATCCGGCCGTTCCGTGCAGACGACGGCGAGGCGCTCCGGAAGATGTGGGGGGCCGTGGGCTTCCGCCTCCTGGGCGACGACGATGCCGGTCTCGCCCGGTTCGCGGGCCGCAATCCGGGTCTGTTCCTGGTCGTGGAGGATGCGGGTGCGATCGTGGGATCCGCGATGGGCGCCTGGGACGGGCGACGGGGCTGGCTGTATCACGTCGTGGTCGATCCCGGTCACCGCCGGCAGGGCCTCGCCTCGACGCTGGCCGAGCGGCTGGAGGCGGGCCTCCGAAGCGTGGGCTGTCAGCGGGTGCTGGTGATGGTCGAAGCCGACAACCCAGACGGGCTGGCGTTCTGGATCGCGCGCGGATACGAGCCGCGTGGCACCCACCAGCTGGGCAAGAACCTGTGACCCCGGACCGATCTCGCCGGGGGTCGCCAACACCACGCCGCGAGCCTCCGGCTCGCGATCTGTGCCGGCGCATCGAGCTGGCCGCACAATGGGGCCATGTCGAACGAGCCGGCCCCGGCGGGCTACGATCTCGATCGGTTCGTCAGGGCCCAGGAGCACGCGTACGAGGGCGCGCTCGCCGAGCTCGGTCGCGGCCGCAAGACCGGGCACTGGATCTGGTTCGTGTTTCCGCAGGTGGCGGGTCTCGGCCACAGCGAGATGTCCCGGTTCTACGCGCTCGCGTCGCTGGGCGAGGCGCGAGCGTACGTCGCGCACCCGGTGCTCGGCGCCCGGCTGCGGGAGTGCGCCGCTGCGTTGCTCGGCGCCCACGGCCGCCAGGCCGAGGAGATCCTGGGGCCGGTCGATGCGATGAAGGTCCGCTCGAGCATGACGCTGTTCCACCGGGCGGCGCCTGCCGAGGGGCTGTTCTCGGACGTGCTGGACCGGTTCTACGGCGGCGTGACCAATTCGGCCACCGACGAGCGCCTGGGCTCGCCGGTCGACCGTTCGTAGCTGAATCAGCGGGAGGCGAACGTGGCGGACTTCGAGCGAACGACCACCGTGGGCGTCGGCGCAGATGCGGCATTCGCGTTCCTCTCGGACCCTGCTCGTGTGTCGGACTACGTGTCGACCATGGCCCTGGAGGATTCGACCGCGGTCGACGGCGACCCGACCGTTGCGACCGAGGGGTACGAGGCGGTCGCTGAGGCCCGATACCTGGCGGACGCCTCGACACGTCGGATCGAGTGGGGCCTCCCGGGTGAGGCCTACGAAGGGTCGATGACGGTCAGTCCCGGGACGGCCAGCACCTCGCAGGTCACCATCCGGCTCCATCTCCGTGATGACGCGGACGCGGCCGCCGTGGATCGCGTCCTGGACCAGTCGATCCGCAGCCTGCAGCGTCTGCTGTCGGGTCGCTGATCGGGTTGCTCGATCGACGATCCCGCGACGGGGTGCCCACCGGTCGTTCCGGCGAACCCGCGGCTACTGCCCCAGCAGGGCTACCAGCTGCCGGTGGGCGGAGCCGGCCTGGATGACCAGGTCGGCTCGTGCCGCGTCGTCGAGGGGTGTCGACGCGTCGACCGCGGCCACCGCCTGGAGCACCTTGTCGGCGTCACGCAGTGCGGCCAGGTAGGGCTCGGCAGCCTGGATCTCGATCGACACGATCGTCGGCGCGAGCGCACGGCGTAGCTGCGGACGGAGCGTCGACAGGGCCGCTTGCCCCGCGATCGTGCGCGGTATCGCCTCGCGCTCCGGCGCCCTCGGGTCACGCTCTGCCATCGGATCACCTCGTCGGCTTGTGGGTCGGGATATCGGCTCAGGGCTCCCAGTATCCGCCCGAGGGCCAACGCTTCGACCGACCCGGGCCTCGTGACTGACTGTCGGCACGGGGTCTCGATGTCGCCGGTGCGCGGACCATCGGGACGCGTCGATCACCTGGCGGCCGGGCCCGTGCAGACGACCGGCACCACGCGACGAGGCACCTGCGATGGGTTTGCCGCCACGCCTCGGGCGCTGTGGACGGAGGGCGCGTACCATGCAGCAGGCGCCATCGGGTCGAGGGTTCAGATCCTGGCGCGGCAGCAGCATGAGGCAGCCGTCCCGTGATCTCCCCGGTTCGGCCCACGGCGGCCGACGGACCCCTGCTGCTGGCCGACATCGGCGGCTACACATCATTCCTTCAGGCCGTGGCCGTGGCGCACGTGAACGACGCGTTTGCCGACGGCGCGATCCCCGACGCGTACGCCGTCATGTCCAGCCTGCTGAACGGGATCGTCGAGCACCTGTCGCCACCGTTCACGCTCTCGAAGATCGAGGGCGATGCCGTGTTCGCCTACGCCACCAACGATGCGGCGGTGCCTCGTGGGGTGGATCTGCGGGCCTGCATCGATGACTGCTATACGTCGTTTCGGGCGCGGCTCGCGACGGTGCACGGGGTGTGGACATGCACCTGCGACGCATGCCTCCGGATCGACACGCTCGACCTGAAGTTCATCGTCCATGCCGGCCCGTTCGTGGTCCAGGAGATCGCCGGCCAGCCGGAGCTGATCGGGCCCGATGTCGTGATCGCCCACCGGCTGCTCAAGACCGAGGCAGCGACGGTCGTGGGCCATGGCGGCTATGTGCTGGTGACGGCGGCCGCGGTGGCCCGGCTCGGGATGCCCACCGACGGGGCCCTGCCGATGCAGGTCGAGTACGAGCACTACCAACCCATCGACACCCTGGTGTTCCCGCTCCGGGCTGCCTGAACCGCGGTGACGTAGCCGGCGGCGCGCGGGCCAACGTCGCTACGATGGGTCCATGCCCGGATTGACGTATCCCACGGCCCCGACCGCCGATCAGGTCGACGACTATCACGGCACCCGCATCGCCGATCCCTATCGAACGCTCGAGGACAGCGATGCGCCGGCGAGCCGGGCCTGGATCGCCGCCGAGAACGATCTGACGAACCAGGTGCTCAGCCGCCTCCCGGCGCGACAGGCGATCCGCGATCGGCTGACCGAGCTCTGGGACCATCCGCGAGTGGGTGCCCCCTGGCGCCGAGGAAGCCGATGGTTCCAGCTCCGCAACTCGGGTCTCCAGGATCAGGACGTTCTGTGGACCGCGGACAGCGCGGAGGCCGAGGGCCGGGTGCTCGTGGATCCCAACGGCCTAAGCGACACCGGCATCACGACGCTGGCCGCCGCCGACGTCTCCGAGAGCGGTGAGCTCGTGGCATGCGCCACCAGCGACGCCGGCTCGGACTGGCGGATGTGGACCGTGCGCCGGGTGGCGGACGGCGGCGAGCTGCCGGACCGGGTGACCTGGAGCAAGTCCGAGTCGGCCGCCTGGACCGAGGACGATGCGGGCTTCTTCTACGGCCGGTTTCCGGAGCCGCCCGTCGACGCCACCTACGACGCCCCCAACCGCGACATGCAGCTTCGCTACCACCGGCTGGGCACGGATCAGGCGGACGATCCACTGGTGTTCGCCGCCCCGGACGAGCCCGAGCTGTTCTTCGAGCCCGAGGTGTCCGACCGGGGCCGTCTGCTCGTGCTCACGGTCCAGCGGGGCACGGACCCCGAGAACCGGATCCACGTCGCGGACCTCGCGCATGGCGCGGACGGGGCCGTGGTGCGCCCGTTGCTCGATGCCGCGGATGCCAGCTTCCGGGTCATCGACGCGATCGAAGGCACGCTGTATCTGCTGACCAACCTCGCGGCCCCGCTCAGCCGGGTGATCGCCGTCGACGTCGCGGATCCTGGCCATCCCCGGGAGATCATCCCCGAGGGGGAGGACACCCTGGAGCACGTAAGCCTCGTTGGTGACCGGCTGGCGGCCCTCTATCTCCACCACGCCCACCACCGGCTGGCGATCTTCGAGGTCGACGGGCGCTTTGTCACGGACGTTGCCCTGCCGGGGATCGGGATGGTCACCGACCTCGCGGGCCGGCGCGAGGACGGGGAGCTGTTCCTCGCCTTCGAGAGCTTCCGGGCACCCGCGATCGTCCTTGCCGTCACGATGGCCGACGGCACCGTGCGCGAGGTCCAGCGACCGTCGCTCGCCTGGGATCCGGACGACTTCGAGACCGAGCAGGTGTTCGTGGGCTCCGGGGACGGCACGCAGGTACCGCTGTTCCTCAGCCGCCGGCGCGACGTGTCACCCACGGGCGACGTTCCTACGCTGCTCTACGGGTATGGCGGCTTCCAGATCCCGATCGGCCCGACGTTCAAGCCTGAGTGGCTCGCCTGGATGGAGCGCGGCGGACTGCTGGCGGTGGCATCGCTGCGTGGAGGAGGGGAGTACGGCCAGGCCTGGCACGACGACGGTCGGCTGGCCAACAAGCAGCACGTGTTCGATGACTTCGCCGCCTGCGCCCGATGGCTGGCGGCCTCGGGCTGGACACGGGCCGCCCGGATCGGGATCACCGGCCGCTCGAACGGCGGCCTGCTGGTGGGGGCCAGCCTCACCCAGCACCCCGAGCTGTTCGGTGGGGCGGTCCCCGAGGTGGGCGTCATGGACATGCTGCGCTTCCACCGGTTCACGATCGGCTGGGCCTGGACGAGCGACTACGGGTCTGCCGACGACCCCGAGCAGCTCGGCTGGCTGCTCGGATACTCCCCGCTCCACAACATCCGGCCGGGCGTGGCCTACCCGCCGACGCTGGTCACGACCGGTGACCACGACGACCGCGTCGTGCCGGGTCACTCGCTCAAGTTCGCGGCGGCCCTCCAGGCAGCGCAGGCGGGCGACGCTCCGATCCTGGCCCGGATCGACACCGATGCGGGACACGGCGCCGGCAAGCCGGTGAGCAAGCTGATCGACGAACGGGCGGACGTGCTCGCGTTCCTGGAGATGGCGCTCGCGCCTGAAGGCGGCGGCTCCGCCCGGTAGCCGTGGCCCGCTGCCGGCACCGCCCGTCAGCCAGGCACGCGGGGACCACGGTCGGTCAGGGGGTGATGGACAGCCGGATCGTCGCTCGCAGCTCCGCCGGCCCACCCGAGCAGTCGGAGCTCTCGCTGAACTCCGCGAGCGCCGTGACGTCCCATACGCCCTCGGGCAGGTGGGTCTCCGGGTCGCTGAAGAAGCCGCGATAGAACGCGGCGTCGGGTTGATCGTCGCTCCAGCCGCCGGACTTCGTGATCGCGCTCACGATCGGAGCGGCAACCGACAACGGGTGCAGCGCGCAGTCCGCCGTCCAGGCTGGTCCCATCTGCCGGTCGCCTCCGACCTCCGTGAAGCCGAACCCGATTGGACCGGCGCCCGAGCCCGACAGCACCACCCTTTCACCACTGGTCAGGGCCAGCGTCGCCGTGCCGCTGATCGCATCCGACGCCGCCCATGTCGCGCGTGGCATGGTGAACGTCAGCCGGTACGGACCGTCCACCGCCGTCGCCGTCACGGGAGCCGACGACGGCTCCGTGCCTCCGCCACAGGCCGCGAAGCCGAGGGCGACCACCAGGACAGGCAGGATCAGCCGTCGCCGCATCGTGATCCGTCGTTCGTCGTGGCGCGCCGATCAGGCGTCCTGGCCCATGCTCCAGATCGTCCAGTACTGGGTTCGCAGCCGGCGCGGCTGCTCGAGGACGGTTCGGATCGCGAACGCGATGTCCTCGGGCCGCAGAAACGTCTCCAGCTCCGGCATCCCCTCGTATCGACCGGTGCCCATCGCAAACTCCGTCGTCGTCCCGGCCGGGCCGATGGTGGTGACCCGGATCCCCTTGTCACGCAGCTCGCGGTCGAGGGCTCCCGCAAGCCCCACCTGGGCGAACTTGGTGGCGGCGTAGACCGCCTCGTCGGCATTGCCCCGGAACCCGGCCACGGATGCCACGATCACGATGTCGCCCGCGCCTGTCTCCAGCATGTGCGGGACGGCCGCCCGGATCGGCCACACCGTGCCCGCCACGTTCGTGTCCATCATCGTCTCGAGGGCCTCGTCGGTGTGATCGAGGATCCCGCCATACATCCCGATGCCTGCGTTGGCCACGAGCGCATCCAGCCGCCCGAACCGCTCCAGCGCCGTCGCCACCAGGCGGCGTCCGTTCTGGGGTGAGCGCACGTCCATGTCCACCGCGATCGCCCGGCCAGGGTGCTCTTGCTCCATCGCAACGAGCCGCTCCCTGCGCCGCGCACCCAGCACGACGCGGGCCCCGGCCCCGATCAGCTCCTTCGCCGTGGCACGGCCGATGCCGGCGCTCGCGCCGGTGATGACGACCACGTGATCCTGCAGCGACTCCATCGAACCACTTCCTAGACGAGGGCATCCGTCGGTCGGCGGTCATGTGCCCACCGACCATTGTGCCCTGCGTGCGTCGTCCTCGGGAGGACCCACCGCAGACGAGCACGGCCAGAACGTCTGGGCGCTGGCCCGTGGTCCGATGGAGCCACCGCAGGGCGGGGAGTGGTGCCGCGCCGCACGGTGGGCCGTGCCACGCCGGACGGTGAGCGGTGCCACGCCGGGCAGCTGGCTAGCCGATCAGGCGCGCTGCGATCCCCTCGATGACGATGCCCAGGCCCACCTCGAACTGCTCGGTCGGGACGCGCTCGCCCACGACCGGGGCCACCGCACCCACCGCGGGCAACATGGCCGGATCGAGCGAGCGCAGGTAGAGGATGCCCTGGCGCTGCGCCTCGACAAACGCGGGCGTCCGGCTCGCGGTCGCGATGTAGCCGAGCAGGAACAGGTACAGGGACTGGTACGCATCAAACGCGTCCTTGGGCTTCAGGCCCGTCCCGAGCAGGATCGAGAGCAGGCGCTCGAACAGCGCGATCCCGGCCCGCCCATATCGTGCCCGACCGGTCATCAACTCGGCCGTGTTGGGGTGGCGCAGGACGGCGTCGAGCATCGCGCGGTGGACGGCACGCAGCTGCTCGCGCCAGTCGCCTTCAGCCGGCGGGATCTCGATGCTCTCCAGCACGGCCTCACCGATCAGGTCGAGCAGCTCCGACTTGTCGCGCAGGTGCCAGTAGACGGACATCGGCGCCGTGCCGAGCTCGGCCGCCAGACGACGGATCGACAGCCCATCGACGCCCTCGGCATCGACGATGCCCAGGGCTGCCCCGATGATCCGCGCCCGGTCGAGCGGGGCCCGCGGCGTCCGCCGCCGGCCCTCGTGGAGTGGCTTGACCCAGGGTGGCGGAGGGAGCCGCTCGGCCTCGGGTCGCCTGTCATTCGGCATGTCGGTCTGCTCCGAATCGGGACGTTCGTCACTTCTAAGGCGTACGTCGTATGGGCATTATACGTCGTACGACGAAGGAAGACAGAAGCGAGGACTGCGTGATGACGGTGTCGACCCGGCCGGGGGCAGGTTCGGGAGCGATTGGGACGAGTGGTGCGGCGCGAAGGAGGAATCCGGTGGAGCAGGTGATCACGGGGATCGTGAACGGCGTCGTCGTGCCGGTGACAGGCGTCATCCCGGCGCTCGCATCGAGCGGGATTCTGTTGCTGGCGTTCGGCGCACTGTGGGTTGCCTTCGGCGCGGGGCTGGTCTTGAACGAGGGTGGTGTCGACACGGTCTGGCATTGGATCGGGAGCCAGAACATCATCGTCCAGGGGATCGCCTGGCTGCTGTTCCTGCCCGTCGTCGCCGGGCTCTGGGTGTGGGAGTCGAGCTGGCCGCTCTTCGCGCGCCTGGTCGTCGTCGCGAGCCTCGCCGGCTGGAACCTCCTGGTGTTCGTACCGGGCGGGACCCCGAAGGGATAGCGCTGGACTTGCGCTGGCGGGGGCGGGCTCCTCAGGAGCGCGAGATGAGGCCGCGTTCACGGAGGACGATCGCCCCAGCCAGGGCGAGGAGGATCAGCCCGGCGACGGCCCAGAAGCTGCTGCCCGTCATCGCGCTGCCACCGATCAGGCCGATCCCCTGACCGAGCCAGACCGCCCCGACCAGGGCGAGGATGATCGCGACGATGAGCCGTGAGGGACGCACGTTGATCTCCTTGCGGGACGGTGGACAGGGCAGAGTCGGCGAGAGGCTCCTCATCGAGCGGCTCTCCTCATCACGATACGAGCGTGCGGCCGCGCCAGTTTTCGCGCCCGGGGATCGCCGTGGTGTCTCGCGCGTCAGGACCGAGCGGCGAACGCGGGCGCCATCGTCCCGTATCGGGCATGCTGCGCGGGCCAGCGTCCTACCGAGAGGTGCATCGTCCATGGCCCGACAGCGGTTCGAGTCGAGCGTAACGGCCGTTTCCTGGATCCCATCCGAGGCGATCGAGGGCGCCCCGAAGCTCCCGTTCGAGCTGGGGATCACGCACTACGACGAGGTGCCGCCGGATCACCTCGAGGATCTCGAGGAGCTGCGCCGCACGGACAGGTTCCGGGAGGCGAACGAGCTGCGGGCGTTCATCGAGGTCGAGGACGGCCGGATCGTCGGGCAGGGCTATCTCGGCGGGGGCCACATCGGTGCCACGACGGTGCGCATGGGTCCGGCGTCGATCCGGTTTCCGGCGGTTCACCTGCCCGACATCCAGCACGAGCCCGAGGTGGGACCGACCTCCGTCCGCTTCGTGCAGACGGTTGGTGGGCGCATGGGCCTGCCGACGCCGCGACCGGTCGCCCGCAAGCCGTTCGTCCAGTTCTGGCCGTCGATCGCCTGGTCCACGCTGGAGCTGACGCTCAACGCCGACGGGACCTCCAGCCGGGCCCTCGCGGGGGGGAGCCCGTTCCCACGCCACTGGGTCTACGACGACGACGGCGCGCTCGTCCAGAAGTCCGGGCTGGTCGACTTCAAGAAGTGGTTCAACGAGGCGTTTGGCGATCAGACGCCGTGGGGCAGCTCCGACTCGCCCGCGGTCGTCAGTGCGGTCGAGTCCGCCATGGAGCGGCGGGTGTCGGCCGCGATGATGCACGGTGGCCCCAAGCCCGCCGTTCGGATCCTGGAGGTCGGCGAGAACCTCGTGACCCAGGGCGATCAGGGGACGGACGTCTACCTGATCCTCGATGGCATGCTCGTGGTCGAGGTCGACGGTCGCGAGGTGGCCGAGATCGGGCCGGGTGCCGTCGTGGGCGAGCGGGCCGGCCGGGAGGGCGGCGTCCGAACGGCCACGCTGCGGGCAATCACGCGAGCCCGGGTTGCCCAGACCAGGGCCGAGACCATCGACCCGCTCGATCTCGATGCCGTTTCCGGCACGCATCACCGCGAGGATGCCGCGGTGGGCTGACCGACCGCCGAGGCTGCCCGCTGCGTCCAGGGATTCGAGGACCGAAGCTCGGCACGATCGGTACCCTTGTGCGATGCCCGC
The DNA here is from genome assembly GCA_963829295.1 of uncultured Chloroflexia bacterium. GTDB lineage: Bacteria > Chloroflexota > Limnocylindria > Limnocylindrales > CSP1-4 > CAIXZV01. The sequence continues at coordinate 253,908 of CAWHHU010000003.1, forward strand.
CGAGTTCATCTACACCACCTACCGGCTCGCCCGCCACTACCCACCGGACCGTACGGTCCTCGAGGACATCTCGCTCTCGTTCTACCCGGGCGCCAAGATCGGCGTCATCGGGCCCAACGGGGCGGGCAAGTCCAGCCTGCTGCGGATCTTGGCTGGTCTCGACGACGGGTTCACCGGCGAGGCACGTCTCACGCCCGGCTTCACCGTCGGCTACCTCTCCCAGGAGCCGCAGCTCGATTCGGCGAGGGACGTCAGGGACAACGTCATGGACGGCGTCCGCCCGCTGCAGGACCTGATCGACCAGTACAACGCGGTCATGGCGAAGTGGGCGGAGCCCGATGCCGACTACGAGGCGATCGGCGCCGAGCAGTCGGCCCTCGAGGACCGGATCAACGCGGCGGACGCCTGGAACGTCGAGCGCAACGTCGAGATCGCGATGGAGGCGCTGCGCTGCCCGCCCGACGATGCGGAGGTGGCCACGCTCTCGGGCGGCGAGCGTCGGCGCGTGGCGTTGGCCCGGCTGCTCCTCCAGCATCCGGATCTGCTGCTGCTCGACGAGCCCACCAACCACCTCGATGCGGAGTCGGTGGAATGGCTCGAGCGCTTCCTGGGCGAATACGCCGGCACGGTGGTCGCGGTCACCCACGACCGGTACTTCCTGGACAACGTCGCGAAATGGATCCTCGAGCTCGACCGGGGCCGGGGTGTCCCGTTCAGTGGCAACTACTCGGGCTGGCTGGAGCAGAAGCTCGATCGCCTGGCCCGCGAGCAGAAGCAGGCAGACGCGCGCCAGCGCACGCTGGCCCGGGAGCTCGAATGGGTGCGGATGGGCGCGCGGGCGCGCCAGGCAAAGGGCAAGGCGCGGCTGTCCGCGTACGAGCAGCTGCTCGCCGAGGCCAATGACACCAAGCAGACCGCGCGCGAGCTCGAGATCGCGATCCCACCGGGACCGCGGCTCGGTGACCAGGTCATCGAGGTCGCCGGCCTGCGCAAGGGCTACGGAGACCGGCTGCTGATCGAGGATCTGACGTTCTCGCTGCCGCGATCGGGGATCGTCGGGATCATCGGCCCCAATGGCGCCGGCAAGACCACGTTGTTCCGGATGCTGGTGGGCCGGGAGGCGCCCGATGCCGGGTCGATCACGATCGGCGACACGGTCGCGATGAGCTACGTCGACCAGAGCCGCGACGAGCTGCGGCCGGACAGGACGGTGTTCCAGGAGATCACCGACAACGTCGAGCTGATCAGGGTCGGCAATCGCGAGGTCCCCGCGCGTGCCTACGTGAGCAGCTTCAACTTCCGCGGCTCCGACCAGCAGAAGCTCGTCGGCAGCCTGTCGGGCGGGGAGCGCAACCGCGTGCACCTCGCGAAGCTGCTCCAGACCGGCGGCAACCTGCTCCTCCTCGACGAGCCCACCAACGACCTCGACGTCGACACCCTGCGGGCGCTCGAGTCGGGCCTCGAGTCGTTCCCGGGCTGTGTCGTCGTGATCAGCCACGACCGCTGGTTCCTGGACCGGATCGCGACCCACATCCTCGCATTCGAGGGCGACAGCCAGGTCCGCTACTTCGAGGGAAACGTGTCGGACTACGAGGCGTTCCGCCACAAGGAGCTGGGCACGGCGGCAGATCAGCCACGCCGGATCAGGTACAAGCGCCTGGCTGCGTGACGGAGCGACTCGCGATGCCGGAGCCCCTCAGGATCGAGGCCTGCCACGCGGTCCCGATCATGGCCGCTTTCGGGCTGGGCGACGAAGGGCAGCTCTCGGACGGGCCGGTCGCCGAGGGTCGGGTCGGCGCGATCTGGCGGCTCGACACGGAACGAGGCAGCTGGGCCGTGAAGCAGGTGTCGGCTGGTACGAGCCCCGAAGATCTCGATGCCATGATCGATGGCGCGGCGTTTCAGGAGGCGGCGGTCGCGTCGGGCATCTCCGCGCCTGCCGTTCGGCGCACGCTCGAGGGAGCGGTGATCGGTGACCTGGGCACGGTCCGGGTCAGGGTCCATGGCTGGGTTGATCTCGAGCCGCCGGACGTCGCGCTCGAGCCACAGCTGCTCGGCCGCCTCGTCGCCAGCCTCCATCAGGTGGACTTTCAGGGCTCGATCGGGCTGGAACCGTGGTACCAGGCGCCCGTCGGTGCAACGCGCTGGTCTGCGCCCATCCGAGCTCTCCGAGCGCGCCGCGCACCGTTCGCGGACGAGCTCGACGCGCTCGTCCCGGAGCTCGTCGCCCTCGAGCGGCTCCTGGGCGGCTCGCCCGGCAGCCTGCGCACCTGCCACCGGGATCTCTGGGCCGACAACGTCCGGCGGACGTCCGCCGACCGACTGTGCGTCATCGACTTCGACAACGCCGGGCTGGCCAACCCGGCGCAGGAGCTCGCGCTCGTTTTGGTCGAGTACGCCGACGATGACCCTCGACGGGCGGCGGCCGTCCTAAACGCATACGCCGCTGCAGGCGGCCCCGCGCGCGTCGTGTCGCCGGCGGACTTCGCGATGGTGATCGCCCAGCAGGGCCACATCGCGGAGGAGGGCTGCCGCCGGTGGCTGGCCGCGACCACGGATGCCGATCGCGCCGACAACGAGGCCTGGGTCCGCGAGTTCACCGACCGGCCGCTCACCCGGTGTGTCATCGAGACGCTGCTCGGACAGTAGACCGCCCGGGCCACCGGACGCGACATCTCCGCGTCGCGCGGCCCTCGGGTACCGCGAGCCTGCCGCCGCGGGCGTGGACCCCTCAGCCGCAACGGGCGGACCTAGCGACCCAGCAGACGGCGCTCGGTGTGCGGCATCGCCTTCCACCAGTGGGCGTAGCGGCCGTAGATGGCCGGCTCGCGGTCGGCCAGGAACGCGATCAGGGCGCTTGCCTCGGTCTCGAGCCCGCTCCACGCCTCGGCTGAGAGCGGGTGGAATGCCGTGGCCTCGATCCCCCCGTCGAGCGGCCGCCAGACGCCCGCAACGTAGCCGTCGATGAGGAGCGTCGGGAGGACGTCACCGTTGTTGCGGGTGACGAGCCGACGGTAGTCGGGAGGGATGATCCGGCTGCGATCGTCGTACGCCAGCAGGATGTTGTCCCACATCGGCAGCAGCCGCGGCGGGGCAGGGGAGTCCTCGGGCGGCAGCGGGCCACCCGGCACGTCGAACAGCTCGCCTCCGTCGGGACCCGCCATCATCACCAGCCCGCCGGCGCGCGACCGGAGCGCCGCTCGCACGCGCGACCGGAGCGCCGCTCGCACGCGCGACCGATGGACCATCGCGAACCGGCCGATGTCCTGGATGGTTGCCGGTCCGAACCCCTCCAGGTATCGGAACACGAGCGATGGCAGGGCGGCGTCCGGATCGCCCGGCCGAGCCTCCTTCTCAACGGCGATGTACGAGGGCCGGAGGCTGAACGACCACGGACCTCCGGTCGGTGCGTGGACGAACGGCGCAAACCGCCGCATCGCCCACCACACGCCGGGCCTCGGGAGCACGCCCAGCCGGCGGTCGAGCCATGCGTGGACGTCGGCGTTCGTCCGTGGCCGGTCGGCAAACTCGAGCACCTCGGGAACCAGATCGTCGAGATCGGCGAGGGACAGGCCGGTCACGGTGAACCGCGGATCGGTGAGGCATGAGCCCCGAAGCGTCGGCTGCATCGCCTCGTGGAACGCCGGGTAGTCCACGGCATCGACCGCGTGGAGGGCGATCCGCATCAGCGACGCCTTGACGATCCGCCGGTCGACGAAGGCTCGCTCGAGGTTGGCCGGGTCGAATGCGGTGAGCCGGTTCCAGAGCGCGAGGTACGGCGATTCCGGCTGCTGCGCCTGCAGCGCAACGACGCGATGGACGGCCTCGACGGCATCCAGCGACTCGCGATGCAGCAGCAGCTGGCGGGCAAGGGTGGCCCGGTTGAGCTGCCGAGCGGTGACGATCACGTCGCCATCTTGCCGGTGGTCGGGCTTGTCGGCCTGACGACCCGGTGATGGGGCGCCGTGTGGATGGGGGACGTCGGGCCTTCGGCGTCCGCGGCGAAGCCGTGGCCGTGGCCTTGGCCGCTGGAGGGTGCAGGACGCGGACGGGGCCTCAGAGGCCGTGAACCAACCGCGTCGTGGCGGTCGGCGGATCGATGGACGGGCGGGCGATGGGCATGTCGGGTCCTCGTCGCGTCAGGAACGGCAGTGACGAGCGTCGAGACGGTGTCCTTGGCTGGTCCGGCAGGCCGCGAGCACCCTGCCCCGTCCGGCTCCGGGCCTCATCCGGCTGCTCCGGCCCGGATGGCGAGCGTCTGGGAGAGGTTCTGGGCGAGGGCGAACCAGAGGAGCACCGAGCGGACCTTGGCGAGCCCCCGGACGGGGAGCTGTTGCAGCCCCCGGTTGCGGGCCTGGGCGTTGGTCCACTCGGCGCTGGCGGCCCGTTCCCGGTAGATGGCCTTGGCCTCGGGCGTCGCCATGCGCGACCGCCAGGCCGCGACGCCAGCGGTGTCGGGATGTCGATTCCGAGGCTCCTTCGTGGGCTCCTTCCTGGGTCGTGGCGCGGTCGGCGGCGCGTAGACCGCGGTGCCGCAGGCCTCGAGCGCCTCGATGTCGGACAGGGTGGCGTAGCCGCCATCGACGAGGACCTCGGCGGGCCGGATCCCGAACGAGCGTTCGATCCGCCCGACGAGAGGACCGAGCTCGCCGGCGTCGGATCCCCGGTTGGTGACGCTGACCCCGCACACGAGACCGCTCCCGACGTCGGTCGTGAGCTGGCCGTTGTAGGCCGGGCGCCAGCCGCCGTCACCCATCCGCATCACCCGTGCCTCATGGTCGGTCGTGCTGGCGCGAGCCGTCTCCGGGTCGTCGCCGTTGCGGCGCTTGACCGCCTCGAGCTCGGGCAGGACCTCGAGGGCCGCCTTCACGCGCTCCTCGCGCTCGCGGGCAGCGCGCGCTCGCGCGGCCTGCTGGCGCCGCGTGGTGGCCCCCGGATCGTCGTCGAGCTCGGCCCGCAACCGGCGCACCTGCGTTCCGGCCTCCGCGAGCGCCTTGCGCAGCCCGCCCCTGCCGCGGTAGGAGCCGGCGCCCGCACTGGCCCGGACGCGGACGCCGTCGTGGGCGACACGCTGGAGCGTGACCTCGCCCTGGGCCACCAGGGAGGCGACCGAGTGGACGAACAGGGCGTCGAGCCGCTCGGCATCCGTGACCCGGAAGTCGGCCAGGGTGTGGTAGTTGACGCCCACGCCACCGCAGATCCAGCGGTAGGCGTCGTGCTCGTCACACAGGCGGTCGAGCGCCCGCGCGCTGCCCACGCCCTCGAGCGTGGCGTACAGCCAGAGCGCGACCAGGATCGCGGGATCGATCGGCGGCCGGCCCGAGTGGCCCTCGACCGCGCGGATCCGCTCCTCGAAGGCCGACAGGTCGAGCCCCTCCACGAAGGCCCACACCTCGCGGGCCCGGTGGTCGGCGGGCAGCAGGCTCTCGAGGTCGGAGGGCCGGAGCATCACCTGCCCGCGCTGCGGGCGCTGCAGTCTCGGCCTCCCACGTCCGGCGGGCGTCTCGGGCTGGGGATCGGCGGGCGGGAGATCGAACAGCTCGTCCATCCCCGAATCGTAGCTGCGCGACCGGCCGAAGGGAATCCCCCGCGGCCGGTTTTGTTCACGGCCTCTCAGGCCGCCAGGACGCTGTCCACGCGGATGACCGGTGGATGCTCGAAGTGCTTCTTGACCGCGCACTGCTCGGCGGAGCGCACCACGGCGTCGGCGTACTTGGCGGGGAAGCCCTCGGGCAGCTCGATCGTGACCTGGACGTCGTTGACCAGGCGGGTCGCCGGGTCCACCTGCATCCGCTGGACGAGGCGGATGCCCTCGGTCGGGATCCCACGCTGCCGGCAGAAGCCGAGCACGTAGATGCCGGCACAGGTCCCGATCGTGGACAGGAACGTCGCAAACGGCGTCGGTGCCAGGCCATCGCCACCGCCCGCCGGCGGCTGGTCGGTGGGTACCACGAACTCGCCGAAATGCGCGTCTACGCGCGCCCCACCCGGGAAGTCGATCGTCATCTCCATCGTTCGAACCTCGTCATGCGCCACCGCCGGTCATTCGACCGGAGCGGGGCCGTTGGTCAAGTCGTGTGTGGACGTACCGCGAGCGTACCCATACCTTGCATCATTGCGCAAGTACGCATGTTCCCGAAGTCGGCAGGAGGTCGATGTGAGCGCAGCTGGAGACGTGGGCCCGAAAGCCTAGACTGGCCGCGTGACCCCGGACCCGCGACCCACCGCATCTCGTCTGCTCGTCGACTGCCTCGCCGTCGAAGGCTGCGAGTGGGTGTTCTCGGTTCCTGGCGAGGAGACGATGGATATCCTCGATGCGCTCGCCGACGAGGAGCGCGTTCGCCACGTCACGACCCGGCACGAGCAGGGCGCCGCGTTCATGGCCGACGTCTACGGGCGCCTCACCGGGCACTGCGCGGTCGCCATGGCCACCCTCGGTCCGGGCGCCACGAACCTCATCACCGGGATCGCCGACGCCTTCCTGGACCGCGCGCCGATGGTCGCGATCACGGGGCAGACCGGCTCCGACAAGCTCCACAAGGAGTCCCATCAGCTGGTCGATATTCCGCGCATGCTCGAGCCGGTGACCAAGTGGACCACCAGGGTCGGCCGTGCGGACGCGATCCCGGAGACCGTCACCAGGGCGTTCCGCCTCGCTCGCCTGGAGAAGCCGGGCCCAACGCACATCGAGCTGCCCGAGGACATCGCCGCCGCGCGCGTGGACCCGGCGATCAGGCCGCTCGCGCCGGCCCATGCCTACTTTCCGGAGCCCACCGACGAGGCGATCGCCCACGCCGCGTCGCTCATCGCCGCCTCCTCGCGCCCCATCGTCCTCGCAGGCAATGGGGTTCTCCGCCGCCGGGCCGCCGATGCCCTGCGGGCGTTCGCCCGCGGTCTCCACCTGCCGGTCGCCGAGACGTTCATGGGCAAGGGCGCGATGGACGACCGATCGCACCTGTCGCTGATGGCCGTGGGGCTCCAGGCGCGCGACCACGTGCTGACCGGCTTCGATCGTGCGGATCTTGTCATCTGCGTCGGCTACGACCTCGTGGAGTACGCGCCCTCGCGCTGGAACCCCGACGGGACCAAGCGGATCATCCACATCGACACCCAGCCGGCCGAGGTGGATGCCTCGTACCGCCCGGCCGTGGAGCTGATCGGAGACATCGATGGGTCGCTCCGCTGCCTGCTCGAGGCGGTCGAGCCGCTGGGGATCAACGGGCGGAGCGCGTCGGAGCGTCATGCGTCGCAGGAGACGCTGGTCAACCTGGACCTTCGCAAGGACCTGCTCGAGGACCTCCGGGCATTCGAGGACGACGACGCGCCGGTCGTGAAGCCGCAGAAGGCGATCCTCGAGCTGCGCCGGGCACTGGCGCCCCGCGACATCGTGGTCTCGGACGTGGGTGCCCACAAGATCTGGGTTGCCCGGCTGTACCAGGCCTACGAGCCGAACACGGTCATCATCAGCAACGGCTTCGCATCGATGGGGATCGCCCTGCCGGGGGCGATCGCGGCGTCCCTGGTGCATCCGGACCGTCGGGTCGTCGCGCTGTGCGGCGACGGCGGTCTGCTGATGAACGTGCAGGAGCTGGAGACGGCCGTTCGGCTGGGGGTCAGGGCCACGGTCGTGGTCTGGCGGGACGACGGCTACGGGCTCATCGACTGGAAGCAGCGCAACGAGTTCGGGCGGCCGTTCGGGGTGACGTTCGGGAACCCGGACTTCGTCGCCCTGGCGCGCTCGTTCGGGATCCCGGCGTTCCGCCCGGCGTCGTCCACGGACCTCGCCGGATGCCTCTCGGCCGCGCTTGCCGTCGATGGCCCGGCGCTGGTCGAGGTGCCGATCGACTACCGCGAGAACCTGCGGCTCACGGAACGCCTGGGGGCGCTGGACCCGCGCGCGTAGTCGGGACGCGAGCCGCCCGGCGCGGGGGTTCTCAAGCCGCGGGCGCGGTCGTATGCTGCGGGTCTCACGAACAGCCGAGGATCGTCATGGCGGATCTTCGATCGCAACGGCATGCGCCGTCCATCACCTGGCTTCGCACGCTGCTGGTGGGTGCCATCGTCATCGCATCGTCGCTGGTGCCCACTGCCAGCGCATCCGCCACGCCCGATCCCGCGTCGGTGACGATTGCCGGCTCCTTGCAGTCCGAGGCCGGCTGCTCGGGTGACTGGGATCCAGCGTGCGCGGCGACGCACCTCGCCTACGACGCCAACGACGATGTCTGGCAGGGAACGTTCTCGCTGCCCGCCGGCGCCTACGAGTACAAGGCGGCGCTCAACGATTCCTGGGCCGAGAACTACGGCCTTCACGCGGCGCTCAACGGCGCGAACGTCCCCCTCAATGTCGCCTCGAGCGGCGACGTCAGGTTCTACTACGACCACAAGACCCACTGGGTCACGGACAACCACAGCTCGGTGATCGCGGTGGCGGCCGGCAGCTTTCAGTCCGAGCTCGGCTGCGCCGGGGACTGGGATCCGGGCTGTCTCCGCTCCTGGCTCGAGGACCCTGACGGCGACGGAATCTACTCGTTCTCGACCACGGCCCTCCCCGAGGGCTCGTACGACACGAAGGTCGCCATCGACGAGGGCTGGACCGAGAACTACGGTGCGGGCGGAGCCCCCAACGGCGACAACATCTCGTTCACCGTGCCCGCCGGCCATCCCCAGGTGACGTTCAGCTACAATTCGACGTCGCACGTGCTCTCGATCGTCGTGGCCGTCGATCACGGCGCGCCGGGTGCACCGGGCAACGTCTCGCACTTCGACCTCGCCCGCAAGGACTGCCTGGGCACCGCGCGCAACACGACGTCCAGGGTCTGGTACACGATCGCGGGCGGCATGCTCAGCGACGTCTACTACCCGACGATCGACAACACGAACCTCGAGACGCTCCAGTACCTCGTCACCGACGGGTCCACGTTCACCGACCTCCAGTCGCGCGACATGAGCTACAGCGTGGCGGCGATCAACGGCACTGGCGGCATGGCCTGCCGGGTCACGGCGACCGCGAACAGCGGCCGGTACTCGATCGTGACCGACTACATCACCGATCCTGCCCGGAACACGGTCATGATGCGGGTGCGGTTGACGACGCCCAGGCCGGCGGTGAAAGGTCCGCCGCTCCAGCTCTACGTACGCTTCGATCCGACCGTCAACGGCAACGGCGGAGGTGGCTCGGGCAACGGCGGGGCAGACAGCGCGACGGTTGACACATCGACCGGCCACCCGGTCCTGCTGGCGTCGGACCCGGTCACGGCCACCAACGCGGCCAATCGCGACTACGCCCAACCGGTGTTCGCGGCGCTCGACGGCCCGTTCACCGACGCATCGGTGGGCTTCGCGGGCTCCGAGAGCGACCCGCTCACAGGGTTGGATGCGGCGCATGTCCTCACGCCCGCCTACCCGGATGCCCGTGAGGGCAACGTCGTCGGGGCCGCAAAGGTCGACCTGAACGGCGCCGGGCGAGCCGTGATCACGCTCGGGTTCGGCGCCACGGACACGGATGCGGTTGGGGCCGCCGAGGGCTCGCTGGCGGCCGGCTTCGACGGGGCGTTTGAGAGCTACAAGGACGGCTGGGATGCGTATGACGCCACGCTCGTCCAGCCGCGCACCAACAAGCTGCCCGGTGTCGGGGCACCCGAGCGTCAGCAGCTCACCCACGCGTACTACCTGAGCGCGAACGTGCTCAAGGCATCCGAGGACAAGACCTTCCCGGGCGCGCTCGTGGCGAGCCTCGCCTCGCCGTGGGGGCAGGCGATCTCGGCCGGTGACCCGGCGAACACGTACTTCGGCTCGTATCGCGAGGTGTTCGCACGCGATCTCTACGAGGCCTGGACGGGCCTGGTCGCCGACGGTGATCTGGCGACCGCGCGCGACGCGACGCTGTTCCTGTTCGACCGCCAGCAGCTCCCGGACGGGTCGATGCCGCGCAACAGCCTGGTCAACGGCAAGGTCGCGCCGGACTCGTTCGGGACCCAGCTCGACGAGGTGGCCTACCCGATCCTCATGGCGGACCAGCTGGGACTCACGGACGCCACGCTGTACGCGGATCACGTCAGACCGGCGGCGAACTTCCTGGCTGCGCACGGACCGGCGACCGGGGTCGAGCGCTGGGAGGAGCAGAGTGGCTACTCGCCATCGACCATCGCCGCCGAGATCGCGGGCCTCGCGGCCGCCGCCGATCTCGCGCAGGCGAACGGCGATCCGGACTCCGCGGCGGTCTGGCTCGGGGTTGCCGACGACATGCAGCGGTCGGTGAAGGGCTGGACCGTGACGACCACCGGGCCGCTCGCGTCGCACCCGTACTTCATCCGGTTGTCCAAGACCGGTGACCCGAACGCGGCGATCGCCTACAACGTCGGCAACGGCGGTCCCACCCTCGACCAGCGATCGGTCATCGATGCTGGCTTCCTCGAGCTCGTCCGGCTGGGCATCCTGCCCGCGGACGATCCCGACGTGGCGCAGTCGCTGCCGGTCGTGGATGCGACGATCGCCACCGACACGCCCAGCGGGACCGGCTGGCATCGGTATAACGGCGACGGCTACGGCGATCGCGCCCTTGACGGCCGGCCGTGGGCCCCGACCGGGCAGGGGACCGGTCATCTGTGGCCCGTGCTGTCGGCGGAGCGCGCGGAGCAGGCGCTCGCGACGGGCGACCGGGCGGGCGCCACCTCGCTGCTGTCGAGCATGCGACGGTTCGCGTCGGGGGTGGGCCTGATCCCCGAGCAGGACTGGGAGCTGCCGGCCGTGCCGGCCTCGCCGTACGGCACCGACCCGACCCAGGCGTCGATCGGCTTCGAGAATGGTCAGGCCGCCGGCTCGGCATCGCCATTGACGTGGTCGGCAGCGTCGTTCGTCCGCCTCACGGCAGACCTGGCGGCGAACCGGAACGTCGTCCTGCCGGCCGTGACGCAGTCACGCTACGTGACGCATACCCAGCGTGCCACCACCCTGACCGTCACCAGCCCCGATGACGAGTCGGCCGTATCCGGATCACCCGTCACGGTCAGCGGCACCACCGAGCCCGGCAACACCGTCTACGTCGCCGCGACCAACACCGACGCGGACTCGGCGACGACGGTGACCTCCGGTGCCGCCGCGCCCGACGGCTCGTTCAGCATCGACGTCCCCGTCACCGGCGGGACCAGCGTGCTCAACGTCGTCGCCGTAAGCCCCGACGGCGGCACCGCGCACGTGCAGCGCACGGTCGTGCTCGACATCGTGTCAGGAACGCTGCTCCTTGACGCGACCGACCCGGCCAACGATGACAACGGCCCCGGCAACTACGCCTACCCCACCTCGAGCGACTTCCACGACGGGGCGTTCGACATCGAGGACTTCCAGGTCTACGACGCCGGCGCGGATGTCATCTTCCGGATCAGGACGCGCGACCTGACCGAGACGTTCGGCAGCCCGCTCGGCGCCCAGCTGGTGGACATCTACGTGCACGATCCGAACGCCTCGACGACATCGACCTCGGCCGCGAACGCGTCGCGCAACTTCCAGATCGCCGCCGCCGACGCCTGGAGCCGCCTGATCCAGGTCCAGGGCTTCGGGCAGCGCTATGTGAACGCCAGCGGGGCGACGCTGGGCACGGTCTCGATCACGGGCAACTCGATCTCACGCTTCATCACGGTGCGCGTCTCGAAGACGTCCCTCGGCCAGCCCGGTCCCGGCTGGGCGTTCACGGTCGTGCTCGCCGGTCAGGACGGATTCAGCAGCGACCAGGCCCGCTCGTTCACCGCCACGCCGGGGGACTTCACCTTTGGCGTGTGCGCGACGGCCAGCTCCGACGCGCACTGCACGGCCGATCCGGCCACGGTGGCCAAGCTGATGGACGTGATCACCCCCGCCGGCGTCAACCAGTCGGACGAGGTCGACTACACGCTGCACTCGCCGGTGGTGCTGAGCGGGGTGGCGATTCCCTGACCCTCGGGCGCTGCGGCCGGAACGTCGCGCGTCGTCAGCGGCTCGTCGGCGAGGTTCCGCGCGTGCCGCCGATCGGCACCCGGATCGGCTCATGGCGCCGCCACGGACGACCGGCTGGCGACGCCGACGTTGCTGGCATCGTCATCCTCCTGTCATCGTCGGTGTGGTTGTCTCGCCCAAACGGTCCCGGTGGACATGACGCCTGACGACCGCCTCACCTGATCGCCAGGACCTCCCGGCGCCGCCGCCAGGTCCGGAGGAGAAGTCCAGTGTCCGCGTCCCGCACGCTGCCGATCCAACCCGCCGACGATGGGGTCCTCGCACGAAGGGCCATCCGCATGCCCGCCCCGGTCGCGCGAGGCATCCTCGCGTGCCTGGCCTTGGTCATCGTCGCGGTCCTGGTCGCGGCCTGCTCGGGCGACGCAGCTGCCACGGGCAGCCCCCAGGCCCCACCGTCCGCGCCGCCCGTCTCGGCGGTCCCTGCCGCGTCCTCGGTGGCGCCGTCCGAGATGCCAGGTGGTGCTCCCTCGCCGGCTTCGTCCGCGGCGCCATCGGCTGCGTCGGCCGCGCCGGCGGCAATCCTGGGGACGATCGAGGTGGGGTCCGGCCCGTGCGCCCTCGAGGCGAGCCCCGACGGTCGCGTGTTCGCGACGCTCTACTCCACCGGCGACGTGGTCGAGATCGACCCGGCGACCTCGGCCGTGACCACGCTGGCCAGCCTCAAGTCGACGATCTGCGGGCTGGCGTGGGCGGAAGGCGAGCTGTGGGTGGCGGACCTGACATCGGACGCCGTCGTCGAGGTCGATCCGTCGTCCGGGAGCGTGTTGCACACGACGGCGCTGTCCGGTCAGCCGTGGGATGCGCAGCCCGATGCGACCGGCGTATGGATCGCGGACCGAGGGCTGCCCGGCGCGGTGCACATCGACGGCGCCAACGGCAGCATCGACCGATCGGTGGAGACCGGCGCGATGCCGACCGGCCTGGCGGTGGTCGACGGGCATGCCTGGGTGTCCGTCCAGGGCGCCAACGAGGTCGATCGGCTGGACGCCGCGGGGAAGAAGATCGATCTGCGCGTGACCGACGGCCTCGGCGTCACGCCCACCTGGTTCGCGGACGGCGGTGGCGCGCTGTGGGTCACCGACAACAGCGGTGGCGTGAGCCGTATCGATCCGAAGCGTGGAGCGGTTACGGCGTCTCTGCTGTTGGGCGGCATGCCTCGCGATCCCGTCTACGCATTCGGGGCGCTGTGGGTGGCCAACGGCTCCGACGGCGTCCTGTATCGGATCGACCCGGGCACCAACGCCGTCGCCGGCACCGTCCAGCTCGCCACCGGCATCTGGTCGGTGGAGCAGGTCGGCCAGGAGATCTGGGTCGAGCAGTACAACGGCAGCCGGATCTTCCGGGTGGATCCGAACCTCGTCCGCTGACCGGATGACCGGTGTGCCCGGACCCGGGCCGTTGGGAGGCGCGATGGCCCTGAGCCGCGCCGCGAGCACAGCGGACAATCAGGGCGCTTGGGACCATGGAGCGCCGCGCCTGGGGCGCCGGCATCTCGGGCGTCGCGGCTGGTTTTGAACGGAGGGATTCCGATGGGTCGGCGCAAGCTGCGCAAGGGCGAAGGCATGAGCGTCGGGATCGCGATCGGTCTGTGCTTCGGTGTGGCGATCATGGCAGCCGCCGGGCCGCTCGGGCTGGTCGCCGGTATGGCGATCGGTGTCGCCGTCGGAGCGGCCCTGGAGCGCAGCGCCGTCGTATAGCGCCGGCCGGCGACGCCGGACGGGCGCTCAGTGATCCGCGCCCTCCGCCAGCCGCTCGCCAGCCTCGATCCGTACCGGCAGCCGGTTCTCGGCAGGCGTCAGCGGGCACGAGAAGCGAGGGTCGTAGACGCAGGACGGGTGATACGCGAGGTTGAAGTCGAGCACGTACGTCCCGTCGTCGTCGGCCTGGAGATCCAGGTACCGGCCGGCGCCGTAGGACTCGGTGCCGCTGGTGCCGTCGAGAAACGGGACGAACAACGACTCGCTGGAGCCGTCCTCGAACATGTAGCCCGTGAGGGCGCAGGGGGTGTCGAGGATCTCGAAGCGAAGCAACCCGGCCCGCTTCGCCGGTCGCAGCTTCCCGTCGGAGGTCGGGATCTGGAAGCTCGCCGGCTCCGTGCCCGCGTAGGGTTCCAGCACCAGATCCTCGAACACCAGGTCCTCGTCGACGTCGAAGTAGGGGAGACCCCTGAAGCCTGCGCGCTCGGCCGCCGGGATCGGGCTGCGGCTGCCGGTCCGGAAATACTCGTCCTTGTCCGCGCGGTAGGCCCGCACGGCGGTCGGGTAGTCGACGTGCTCGTGGTCGTGGTGATGCTCGTGACCATGGTCGTCGTGATGCTGGTGCTCATCGTCCATGGGCGTCAGTCTACGTTGGCCCCGGCGGCGGTCCCGGCTACAGTTGGCTGGCCATGACCGATGCTCGCGACCCACGCATCGACGCCTACATCGACGCCCTGCCGCACTGGCAGCAGGCCATCTGCCGCGGGGTCCGCGAGCTTGTCCACACTGCCGATCCCGACGTGAGCGAGACCATCAAGCGAACGCGGCAGCCCTACTTCGTGCTCGACGGCAACGTGTGCGCCCTGCTGGCGGCCAGGGATCACGTCAACGTCTTCCTGTACGACGGGGCGATCGTGCCTGACCCGGAGGGGATCATCACCGCCGGGCACGACAACACGACGGCCAGGACGGTGGCCTTCCGCCGAGGCGAGCCGATCAACGCGCCCGCCCTGACCGCGATGCTCCGCCAGATCATCGCGAACAACCGCTCCGGCGGCTGGCGCAAGCTCAAGGGCGGCTGAGACCGGCAGGCCCATGGCCCGCGGGGCGTTGCGCTACGGGCCGTCGACGAGCTCGTAGCCGAGGTAGGCGTCGGGTCCTACGCCCGGCCTGCCGCCTTGGGTCTCGTGCTGCCCGGCGAGCCACCCCGATGTTGCCAGGCCGCCAAGGCTACCTGGGACCGCGGCAGGTCCGCGGAGCGGAGGGTGCGGTCATCCCGGCTTTCCGGCGTCCGAGGCTCGCAGCAGCCGCTCGGCACGCGACATGGCGGCGACGCGGACCGCCTCGCGCAACAGGGCGTCCACCGTCGTTGCGTCCGGGTGAGCCCCGGGCTCGATCGTGAGCCAGCGCGCGCGCACGCCCGCAGCACCGTCGAGCGCATGCGATGGATCGTCCATCGCCGCCCCGTGGACGAAGCCCAGGTGGACGTGCTCGTGCTGCGGCAGGATCCAGGCGAAATACACCGTCCGGCGGCCCACCGGCACGTCGTAGCCGAGCACGCCCCAGCCTGTTCGGACGCGTTCGAGCACCCCGGGCACGCTGCGTCGAACGAGGTCTCGAAGCTCGTGCGCGACCGCGCGCGTTACGGCGTCAAACGGCTCGAGCAGGGCCTCGGGCGGCACCACCTCCATCGACAGCAGCCGTTCCATCGGCGGATCGTGACGGATCAGCCCCCGGCTGTCGAACGCTGGCCCGGAATGCCCGGGCCCTGGCGCGCGTTCAGGACAGGGTGCGCGTGAAGAACTCCTTGACCCAGGCGCCGAACGCGTCGCGGCAGACCTCGGCGGGCATCCCGGCAGGCGACGTGTGACCGGATCCCTCGCACCAGTGCAGCTCGACCGGGATGCCGGCCGCGACGGCCTGCTCGTACAACGCCTGCGTTCGGGCCGGCAGGTCCTGTGCATCCGCGGTGCCGTGCGTGAGCAGGATCGGCCGTTGTCCCCACGACGCCAGCTCGTCCTCGGCGTCGATCGACCCGACGTCGGCCCCCGTGCGCAGCCGGGCCGCGATGAAGGTCGCCCACGTGCCCGGATAGGCCGGGTGACCGTTCTCCGCCAGCCGCGCCTCGATCTGGTATCGCAGCCGTGTGTGCATCGAATCGAGCGCCAGCGCCTCCACCCGGGGGTCGTTCAGCGACTCCGCGAGCGCGGTGGCGGCCCCGAGCGAGTTCCCCAGCACCCCGATGTGCGACGGGCGCTTCGTTCGCTCCAGCCAGTCGAGGACGGCGCGCAGGTCGCGCTGCTCGAACACCCCGGCCGTGGTCTGATCGCCCGTGCTCCGACCCGCGTTGCGCATGTCGAACACCACGAGGTTGAACGCTTCGTGCAAGCCCTCCCCGCACTCGAGGACGCCGCTCTTGTTGGCCTGGAAGCCATGGACCAGCACGACGGTGGGGGCCGTGGGGCCGGCGCCGTTGGCGGCCGGCACGTACCAACCGCCGATGTGCACGCCGTCCTCGGTGACCACGGCATCGCCGGCCTTGACTCCCTGGTAGGTGCAGGCGGTGAGGTCCGTGTTCCGGGTCGCCAATCGCTGGTCATCGGCGATGTCGTAGTTGATCGCCTCGTACGTCCAGCCAAGCTGGACATCGGGGGTGCGGCAGTCACCCGTTGCCGGCGCCTCCACCAGCCGGCGCGACACCCCGTAGCCGACGTAGGCGGTGTAGCCGACGCCCGCGATGGCCAGCACGCCCACGGTTCCGAGCCCGACCCGCCATCGACGCGTCATGACTCCCTCCCCGTCAGCTGTGCACGATCCGCCGCTGCTTGATCCGAGCGGCGTCCGCCGCGAACGGCCGCTGCCCCATGCCGTAGGTCGACACGATCGGTCGCATCGCTGCCGGGAACTCGGCGACCGACGAGCGGTAGTCGATGTTGAGCGCCGTCAACCCCTCGCGCAGCCGGTCCGCGGAGCAGAGGCGCGCGGGTGCTCGGACGGCGCGTCAACGCCCACCATCGGCCAGCAGCCTGCGGACAGCGGCCGCCAGCTGCCAGTGCCATTCGTCGCGTTGCCGCGCTCTGCGGGCGCCGGCCGATGTTGCCGCAACCCGATGCCCGTTCAGCGGTTAAGATCGTTCGCATGGCAACGATCACCCGGGGCGCGCGCGACTTCCTCGCCACCGGCCCGCTCGCTCACATCGTCACCCTCAACCCCGACGGTTCGCCGCACGTGTCGCTCGCCTGGGCCGGCGTCGATGGCGACGGCGTCATCTGGTCGACGTTCTCCGACCAGCGCAAGCTCGACAACCTGCGCCGGGACCCACGGATCGTGCTCTCGTTCCAGGCGAAGGACAGCGGTGGTGAGAGGCTCCACCCGTACCTCGTCATCCGGGGTCGGGCCACGATCGAGTCCGGTGGCGCGCTGGACGTCATGGACCGGCTCGCCGAGTTCTACATCGGCCCCGGCCAGCTGTTCCCGATGCGGAACGTCCCCGCCGGGCTCACGGTGCGGGTCGAGGTGGAGGACGTGTACGGCGTGGGATCCTGGCGCACTGCAGATGAGGGCTCCTGAGCGCCAGAGCGAAGGTTGTGCGCGATGACTCTTGCGTCGACGACCGGTCATTCCCGGTGACCGGGCCGGCCGAGGCCCGGCGTCACAAAGGAGACGACATGCAGGCGACGAATCTGGCCGACCTCTACGGAACGCCGCCGCTTGACTGGGACCGCATTGTTGCGCCGCTCGACCAGGGCCTGACCCAGGCGCCGGACACTGGCGGTCCCAACCGACATACCTGCTGGCTGGCGACGATCAATCCGGATGGCACGCCGCATGTCACCGGCATCGGTTCGCTGTGGCTCGACGGCTCGTTCTGGTTCGCGTCCGGTGACGGCACCCGCAAGTCGCGAAACATCGCCCGCGATCCACGATGCACGCTGAGCCTGGCCACCGACGAGTTCGACCTCGTTGTGGAGGGCGTGGCAACCAGGATCGTCGATCCCGCAACGGTTGCGGACCTGGCGGCGCGCTGGGCGGTCGAGGGCTGGCCGGCGCGGGTGGACGAATCGGGGCAGGCCCTCACGGCCGACTACAGCGCGCCGTCGGCGGGCCCAGCGCCCTGGTTCGTGTATCGGCTCACGCCGGGAGCCGCGACGGCCGTCGGCACGGTCATGCCCGGCGGGGCCACCCGCTGGCGCTTCGGAGGGTTGACAGGGTGACATTTCCGGCGGGCGACATCGAGCTCACCCACATCCTGGTCGCGTCAGATCCCATTCGTTCGATGCGCTGGTACGTCGATGTCCTCGGGGCCACCGTGTACCGTGAGTACGGCTCATCGGTCGTGCTCAGCTTCGGCGGCACGTGGCTCCTGCTCGTCGAGGGCGGCGGCCCCACCGACGACAAGCCGGGCGTCGTGCTCGCGCCGCCCTCCGACCCGGACCGCCGCGACAACCTGTTCACGATCCGCGTCGACGACTGCCGGGCGACCTACGACCTGCTGCGGGCCAGGGGCGGCACCTTCCTGACGCCACCTGTGACCAGCGGCGCCGAGACCCGCTGCTTCCTGCGCGATCCGGACGGCCACCTGTTCGAGCTCAGCGAGTATCGCCCGACCGGCTGATGCGGTTGCCCGTGCTTGCTCTCGGACCCGGGCCCGTTCCTCGCGCTCGCCTTCGCCCGCGTTACGAGGTGGAGGAGGCAGGGTCGCAAGCCCGTTACGAGGTGGAGGAGGCATACGGGGTGGGTCCTGGCGCACGGCGGATGAGGGCTCCTGAGCGGTCGGGCAACGCCGCCAGCGATTCCGCAGGCCGACCCAGCCGGGAGCCGGACTGCCGGCACGAGCGGTAGGCGTTGTCCAAGGCGGAAGCCAGCACCAGATATGAGCCGGGGCGAATGTTCGGCGTGATGGCTCGCGCTTCGAGGGGTCGTGAGGGCGGCCGGAGCAGGAAATCGGGTCCCGGTCGACACCACGCAGAACCGTGGCGGTCTGGCTGGCGGTATTCGATGCCTCACGCGGCGCCGAAAAGACGTCAGAGGTCATGGGTGGGGGCGCGCCGGTGGTCGCGTCAGCCAGCCTCGCCGGCGGCGATGTCAACGAGCCACGCCGGTGGTCGCGTCAGCCAGCCGTGCCGGCGGTCGAGTCAGCCGGCCGCGCCGGCGGCGATGTCAACGTGCCCCGCCGACGGCGCTCTCTCCGTCCTTTCCTTACGGGACGCTGAAGGCGAACGTCCAGGGGCCCTGGAGCCGAACCTGTGTGTCATCTGGTCGCTCACCAACGAGCTCGGTGACGACGAGCGTCCAGGCACCCGCCGGGTCATCGGTCCCTTCAACGGTGCCGGCGATCTCGTCGAGATCGCCGGACCCCCATGCGATCTCGGTGATCCGGTCGCCGTGCTTGAAGTAACCGATCGCGCCCCATCCGGAGGCGGCTTGATCTGACGGCTCGAGGTGGAGCGAGGCGCTGATCATCGTCGGGCTCAGCCGCACCTCGCCCAGCTCGACCGAGCCCTGGTCGCTCGCCTGGGTCTGGTCGACATTGACGACGGCCCCGGCCGGAGCCGGCAGCGCGAACCGGAAGGTCCAGGCCGTGTCCGTCGTTCGACCCCCCTCGGAGATCCGAAGACGAAGCGTGTAGTCGCCATCGCTCGAGGTCGTCGGTGCGAACGTGAGCAGCTCGGCCTGGCTGGCCCCTTCGTTGGCCCCCACGGACGGCGCAGGGCTCGGGGAGAGGATGACCCCGGCGGGATCGCGCAGCTCGGGCTCGAGGCCGATGTCGACCTGACCTGCACCGGCAATGCGCTCGACCGAGACGCCGAGGACGACCTGGTTGACATCGGCATAGCCGCGGGCGAGCGTGACCGCGTAGTCGCCGTGCACCTGGCGCTCGTTGAGCTCGACGCCCTGATCCCAAGCCACGGCGGTCCCGGGTGTGGCCGTCGCTACGTAGTCGAGCAGGCGTATCGCGCCAACCGCCGCGCCCGCGAGCACGACGAACGCCGCGGCCACGGCGAGGACGAGCCGCAGCCCGCGCCAGCGCCGGGGCGGCCGCGACGCATCGGCAACCGCCACGAGGGCGGCGATCCGGCGGTCGGTGGACGCGAACCCGTCGGCCGGCACCACGGCGTACGCCGAGGCCAGTCGGCGCTCGAGCTGCCTGCCGTCGTTCATTCGAGCACCTCCCGCAGTGCGTCCAGAGCCCGTTGGATCTGCTTCTGGATGGCTCCCTCGGACCTGCCCAGGACATGGCCGATCTCGCGCGCGCTGAGACCGCTCGCATACCGCAGCCAGATGGCGTCACGCTGGACGTCAGGCAGGCCAGACACGGCGTCGACGATCTCCCGGCGCTCGTGCTCGGCATGGTCGGCAGCCGTCGCGAGCCCCAGGTCGTCGCCGTCCGTCAGGAACGCCTCGGGCCGGCGACGGCGGTGGGCGTCGATGGCGGCGTTGCGGGCGATGCGGAACAGCCATGCGCCCAGGCCACCATCCCGCGACCGGAAGGTATGGCGGCGGGCAAATGCGCGCTCGAAGGCGATGGCCGTGAGGTCCAGCGCGTCGTCCTCGCCGGCACCCCGCGCACGGAGGTAGCGATAGACGGGCAGCCGGTAGCGCTCGTAGGCACGGGCGAACCCCTCGACGTCGCCGATCCCCTCGTCATCGAGCGCTCGACCCTCGCCCGCCTCGTCCACGGCCGTCGCGATGTCCACCCCGCCTCCCAGGTGCCTGTTCCCAAGTGTCCGCTACAGGAGACAACGCCGCAGGGCGGAGGAACTGGACAGGGGCGATCGCGGGCACCCGATCGCGAGCGCCTCGGTCGCGATCATCGCGATCGTCGATCGGGTTACCGCGGATGGCTTCGCCTGCGTGACGCCGGATCACCCGGCGTCGAGCCCTCGGATGCGATCGACGCCGCGTGGGATCCCGTTGCGGACCGCGACCCAGGCTCGGTCGCGTCGCACCTCGTAGGCGATGAAGGCGCAGGGCAGCCCGCGCGCGACCAGGGGATCCTCGGCGTCCATCAGCTGGAAATGGAGGTGTGGCGTGGTCGAGTTGCCGGTGTGCCCGACTCGCCCGATGACCTCACCGGCTCGGACCGGCTGACCCGTTGTCACCTCGACCGAGCCCGGTGCCAGGTGGGCGAAGCCCGCGAACACCCTGCCGCTCCGGAGGATGACGTGGTTGCCCAGGATCGCGGGCAGCCGGGATGGCGAGAAGGAGCGGGCGCTTCGCAGCGCAAGGATCGCCTCGCGGACCGGATGGACCCACCGCCGCTCGGGCCATCCGTCGACCGAACGCACGACCTCGCCGCCAAACGGCGCGTGGATCGGGGCTCCCCAGGCGTAGCACTCGCGGGTAGGGACGCCTGTGAGCAGCGTCCGAAGCCAGCCGGCCCGGTGGTAGTGGACGCCCCGGCGGCCATCTGCCATCAGGAAGTCGTAGGCGAAGCGCTCCCCGAGCATGTCCGTCCCATGGCTGGGAATCCGATCGCCGGGTGAGTTGACCGCGACCCACTCCTCGCCACGAAGCGGGAACCGAACCGCGATCGCCTCAGCGAGCTCGTCCTCGATCACGCGCCGATCGTACCGGGGTTGGCGAGAGGCTTGCGATGAGGATGACCAATGACTATAGTCAGTGGTCATATGAGCCGGCAGATCGCACCTCTGGAACGGACGATCATGGCGAGCCGCTTCAAGGCGGAGTGCCTCGCGATCCTCGACCAGGTCGAGCAGATGAAGATCTCGGTGACCGTGACCAAGCACGGTCGGCCGATCGCGCGCGTGGTGCCGTTGGACGAGATCGGCGAGCTAAGACCGACGATGGGCGGCGTCCGGCTGGTCTCGGAGGAGGACGAGGCGTACTACGCGACCGGCGAGTCGTGGGACGCCGACCCGAGCCGCCGGTGAACGTCCTGCTGGACACCCACGTCCTGCTGTGGTGGCAGGCCGGTGGGGGCAGGCTGTCGCGCCCCGCCTCGAAGGTGATCGACGCCGCGGACGCGATCCTGATCAGCCCATTGGCGTGTTGGGAGGTCGCGACGCTCCATCGACTTGGCAGGATTGCCCTCGACCGCGACCCGCTGGTGTGGGTTGCCGATCTCCTTCGGACGCCCGGGATCGTGTCCGCGCCCCTGTCGCCGGAGGCCGCGGCATGGGCGGGCACGCTCGCGACGACCTTCCCCGGTGACCCGATCGATCGGCTGCTCTACGCGACCGCCAGGGACCTGCGCGTGCCGCTGGTCAGCAAGGACGAGCGTCTCCATGCGTACGCGAACACGGCGCGCGAGATCCAGTTGATCTGGTAGTGGGCGGTGAGCCGTGGGCCCCGGCGCAGGCTCCAGGCCGCCCGCAGATGCACGAGCTACCGGAGCACGTCGAGCCGCAGGACCTCCTGAGGCTCGAGGTGGACGCGCTGCCGGTCACGGTCCTCGACCTGGATCGGGATCCGCAGCGTGGCGACATCGGCGGCGCCCCAGCGGCCCAGTCCGTTCTCGTGATGGGTGAGGTAGCGCAGATTTGCCGGCAGATCCCAGGTCACACCCGTGAGGCGTTCGTGGCGATTGGTGACGATCCTGACGTTGCGGGGTTGGACGGCCTGGAAACGCGAGGCCGGGCGCGGGTCGAGTCGGGGTTCCATGAAAGGAAGCATGGGCCGTCCGCCGGTCACGGGCCGCCGCCCGATGGTCATCTGCCGGATGGCGGGTTGGTCCTGCCGCCCCGGACATCCGGCTTGCCCGGCACGGTGGGTGGACGCGCACCCGGGCGAGTGCGAACATGTGTTCGATGTGCGGCAGGATCACGCAGCAGCAGCCGATGTCGGAGCTCGCCCGGATCTTCGACGCCGAGCCCGTTGCGCCCGAGCCCGGGCCTGCCTACAACGTGGCCCCGACCGACGACCTCACGGTGGTCGTCCAGGCCCCCGAGGGCCGGCGCGGCGTCACACGCTACCGGTGGGGCCTGATCCCCGGCTGGGCAACGGACGAGAAGGTAGGCTCGCGAGCCTTCAACGCCCGTGCCGAGACCGTGGCGGAGAAGGCCGCGTTCCGCACCGGCTTCAGGGGTCGACGCTGCCTGGTGCCGGCCGACGGCTTCTATGAGTGGCGCCGGACCGCGGACGGTCGCCAGCCCTGGCTCATCCGGCGGCGGGACGGCGAGCCGCTCGCGCTCGCCGGGCTGTGGGCCTCGTGGCACAACCCGGCGCTGCCGCCCGAGGCGCCGCCCGTCCGCTCGGCAACGATCGTGACCACGGCGCCCAACGAGTTGATGCGCCAGCTCCACGACCGGATGCCGGTCATTCTCGCGCCCGAGATCTGGTCAACCTGGCTCGACCCGCGGTTCGGCGATCTGGGCCTGTTGCGCGACCTGCTGGTCCCGTCGGTGCCCGACGAGCTCGAGGCCGTGCCCGTCTCCACGCTCGTCAACAGCGTCCGTGAGACCGGGCCGTCGCTCGTGTCGCCGATCGGCGATCCCCTCCGGGTGGACCGCTCGCTGCGCGAGGGGCGATAGGCCTGGCAGCCGCCGACTCGCGATGCAGTCGCCGACTCGCGTGGCGGCGGCGCAGCCGCGCGATCGATCAGGTTTCGAGAAGCCGTCATGGCCGCGGCCCCCTAGCATCCAGGGATGATCCAATCCGATCCCCAGGGAGGAAACCTGCCATGAACGACAGCCAGAAGTCTGCCAGGAGCCGAACCGCGACCGACGTGACGCTCGAAGGGTTCACAGAAGAGGAAAAGGCCGCCATGAAGGAGGCGGCGAGGGAGCGAAAGGCGGCAGCGCGCCGAGGCCCTGGCGCGGAGGCGGACGGGGAAGCCGACGTGCTTGCGAAGATCGCGGCGATGCCGGAGCCGGATCGCGCGATGGCCGAGCGGGTCCACGCGCTCATCAAGGCGAGCGCGCCGTCCCTCTCGCCCAGAACGTGGTACGGGATGCCCGCCTATGCCAGGGACGGCAACGTCATCTGCCACTTCCAGGACGCTCATAAGTTCAAGGCGCGCTATGCGACGCTGGGTTTCAGTGACAAGGCGAACATCGACGACGGCGAGATGTGGCCGGTCGCCTACGCGCTAACGGAGCTGACGCCCGCCGCCGAGGCAAGGATCGCCGAGCTGATCAGGAAGGCGGTCGGCTGACGCAGCCCGGGGCGCTGCGGCGTTCGCGCCGGGGCGTTCGAGGGAGGCGGCGCCCGTCGGTCAGAGGTGGCTCGCCCGCACCTCGTCGGCGTCGATCTTGACCATCGCGTCGCAGCCGATCATCTGGCAGCGGTAGATCCGTTCGGAGGGCGGCTCGCCGGGCACGATCGTTTCGGCGCTGCGCTCGGGCATCATCGGGGCCCAGTCGTTCAGCCCGTGCCGGTGGTGGATGACGCTCGGAAACCGGGGCTCTTGTTCCTCTGCCATGGACCAAGGGTACGCCGCTCCCCCGAATCGGCGACCTGCAGGGCCTCGGTCAGCGGTTGCGCTCGGAGCGAACGAACAGGATCGTGCCCACCAGCAGGAACACCACGAACAGCGCCGCGATCACCGCCGCGTTGATCGGCGCAGGCGTCGTATCCGGCGCGGGGACGCCGGGCTGAAGCCCGTACATCACGTTGCGGGTCAGCTCCACCGCGTAGCGCAGCGGCGACAGCGCCGAAAGGATCGCGAGCGGCAACGGCAGGCCGTGGATCGGGTTGAACACGCCGGCCAGGAAGAACTGTGGCAGCAGCACGAACGGGAAGATCTGGTTCGCCGTGCGCTGGCTCGAGATGTTGGAAAGGATCACCAGCCCGAACGCGCCGCCGTACACCGCGACGAGGAGCGAGATCGGGATCAGCGCCAGCAGCACCAGGGGCGACAGCGGGACCCCGATCAGCAGGCCCACGATCACGATCCCGAGGCCGGTCGGCAGCGCCACCAGCGACTCGCCGATGATCTTGCCCGCCACGATCGAGTAGCGGGATACCGGCGACACGAAGATCTCCTGGCTGAAGTCCTCCTCGCGGTCCGCGATCAGCGACACCAGCCCGAGCACCGACGACTGCCAGACCGTCTGGGCGAGCACGCCGCTGAACACGAAGGTGGTGAGATCGAGCCCGCCGGGCGCCCCGAACCCGGACTGCAGGGCGGGTCCGAGCAGCAGGATCAGCACCAGCGGGAACGCGAGCTCCGAGACCAGCCGCAGCCGGTCACGGAGCAGTTTGACGAAGTCACGGTGGGCGATCACCGCGATGGCCGACAGCTCCGCCCGCCAGCGGCGGGGGAGGGGAGCTCCCGGCCGGGCGGCCGAATCGCGAGCGAGTGCGGTCTCAGCCATCGTCGGCGCCTCCGTCCGGGACCTGGCCCGCCGCACGGCCCAGCCCATCACCGCCCAGCTCGGCATGGCTGACGATCTCGAGATAGGCGTCCTCGAGCGACGGTGCGTGCGTCCGGACGAGCGTGAGCGGTGTCTCGA
The DNA here is from genome assembly GCA_963829295.1 of uncultured Chloroflexia bacterium. Taxonomy (GTDB): domain Bacteria; phylum Chloroflexota; class Limnocylindria; order Limnocylindrales; family CSP1-4; genus CAIXZV01. The sequence goes on from CAWHHU010000003.1 coordinate 279,010, forward strand.
TCGCGCGCAGCGCCGCGTGCGCGTCGGCCGTGCTCACGTCGATCCGGAACGGGCCCTCGCCGGAAGGCGCGTGCCCCAGCCGGGCGAGCTCTGCCAGCAGGTTCGTCCGGTCGGCGGCGTCCACGATCAGGTACTCGCTCGCGAGCGCCGCCGTGAGGTCGGACGGCGAGCCCGTGGCCACGATCCTGCCGGCATCGATGACGCAGATCCGGTCCGCCTGCTCGGCCTCCTCGAGGTAGTGCGAGGTGAGCACGATCGTCGTCCCGTGCTCGGCACGGACATCGCGCAGGTAGCCCCACAGTGCGCGCCGGCTCGGTGCGTCGAGGCCGGTGGTCGGTTCGTCGAGGAACAGCACCCGCGGCCGGTGGACGAGGCTGCGCACGATCTCCAGCTTGCGCAGCATCCCGCCGGAGTACGTGCGCACCGGTCGGAAGATGTCGCGCCCGATATCGAGCAGCCGGGCCCAGTCCTCCACCCGGCGGCGGTAGTCGGCGGGCATCAGGCGATACGCGGGCGCGTACGGGTAGAGGCCGTAGAGGATCGCGTGGAAGCGGACGTTCTCCTCGCCGGTCAGGTTCCGGTCCAGGCTCGGCTTCTGGAAGATGATCCCCACCCGCCGCCGCACCGCCGCCGCATCTGCGACCACGTCCAGCCCGTCAATCAGCGCCCGCCCGCCTGTGGGTGCGAGCGTGGTGGTCAGGATCGAGAGCGTCGTCGTCTTGCCCGCGCCATTGGGCCCGAGCAGGGCGAAGAACTCGCCGCCGCCGACCTCGAAGTCGATCCCGTCGACGGCGTTGCGATCCGCCTTGCGGTAGCGCTTGACGAGCCCCTCCACGCGGATGGCCGGCGAACCGGCATCCGGGGCGGTGGCGCGCTGCGGGGCGGCGGTGTCGACGATCACGGTCCTTCGCTCGCGTGGGGACGCTCGCGGGCGGGTGCCCGGGTGGGGCACAAGGGTAGCGGGCCCGCGCCATCGCTCGAGCAACCGAGTTGCTCGAGCAGCGACCTCGGCACCGATGAGCTCGCGCCCCGAACGTCGTCGATACTCCAGGCAGGCAGGGAGGTCTCGACACCCATGGTCCATGCGATGTCCACGCTCTCGCGGCGCGACCTCGATCAGCTGCGCCGATCGTTCGGCGGTCAGGTGATCGCGCCAACCGACGCGCCCTACGACGATGCCCGCCGGCTGTGGAACGCGCTGCACGATCGACGACCGGCCGTCATCGTCCGCCCCAGAAGCGTCGCCGAGGTGGCGACCGCCGTCCGCTTCGGTCTCGATCGGGGCCTCGAGCTCGCGGTCAGGTCCGGCGGGCACAGCCTGGCCGGCCTCGCCGGCCGTGACGGCGGCCTGGTCGTCGATCTGTCGGCGATGGGCGGGGTCGAGGTTGACCCGCAGACCCGCACCGCGCGAGCCAGCGGCGGCGCGCTGCTGGGCGAGCTCGACGTCGCCGCCCAGGCGCACGGCCTCGTCTGCCCGGTCGGCGTCGTGGGTCACACCGGTGTTGCAGGGCTCACGCTGGGCGGTGGCGTCGGCCGGCTGCAGCGGCGGTTCGGGCTCACCATCGACAATCTCGCGGCGGTCGAGCTGGTCACGGCCGACGGCCGGCTCGTGCGTGCGAGCGAGACCGAGGAGCCGGACCTGTTCTGGGGCATGCGCGGCGCCGGCTGGAACTTCGGGATCGCCACCGCATTCGAGCTTCGGCTGCACGCGGTCGGACCGGACCTCCACCGGGGCGTTCTCGTCTACCCGGCGACCGGGATCCGGGATGTGTGGGCGGTCTTCCGCGACTACGCCCCGCACGCGCCGGACGCGGTGTCGGTGATCTTCGGCATCGACCGTGCCGGGTCCACCGAGGGCTACCCGGACGATCTCGTGGGCCGCCCCATCGCCTACATCGCCTACAACCACAGCGGCGCGGCCGATGCGGTCGAGCGGGACACGGCGGGGCTGCACGCAGGCCCGAAGCCGGTCACGGCCACCATCGGCAGCCGGCCGTATCTCGAGGTCCAGACTGCCCACGACCTCGTGTTCGAGTGGGGTCACCGATCGTTCATCGCCGGCTGCAACGCGGACGACGTCCGGCCCGAGGCGCTCGACGAGCTGGTCGAGCTGGTCGCAACCGCGCCGGGAGAAGGGTCGTTCTCGATCACGGCCCTGGGTGGCGCGATCAGCCGCGTCGCGGAGGAAGGGACCGCATATGCGGGACGGGCCGCGACGTTCGATCTCAGCGCCGACACGACGTGGGCGGACGCGGCGCTCGATGATGCGAACCGCGACTGGGTCCGGCGGGCGATGCGCGTCGTCGAGCCTCATGCAACCGTCGGCCGCTATGCGAACGAGATCTCCGATGCCGGCCCCGAGCAGACCCGCCGGATCTACGGCGATGCGAAGGTCGCCCGGCTCGCCGCCCTGAAGCGAACCTGGGACCCTGCCAACCTGTTCCACGTGAACCACAACGTCGAGCCCGCGGCAGACGCTGGCACGTCTCGGCGATCGGCAGTCTGACAGCGTGGTCGACACGACATCCGCCCCACGTGCCTGGGATTCGCGGCGCAACGCCCGAGGACGGCCGTCTCAGCCTGCGATCCCGTCCAGTCCCAGGCGGCTCAGGCGGTGCGGGTCCGCGAGGATGTCGATCGAGACGATCCGGCCAGGGCGCGCCGGCCCCCAGGGTCTATGATCGTTGCTATGACAACTAACGATGAACGCTCGGCCTACCGCGACTTCACCAATGCCCTCATCGCCGACTTTCGAGCCAACCACGGCAAGGTGACGTCCGGACCATTCCTGGGGCGGAATCTGCTGCTGCTGACGACGACCGGCGCGCGGAGCGGTGAAGCCCGGCTTGCGCCGCTCGCCTACACGCGCGACGGCGACGCGATCGTGATCGTCGCGTCCAAAGGCGGCGCGCCCACGCACCCGGCGTGGTACCGGAACCTCGTGGCCAACCCGGTTGCGACCGTGGAGCTCGGCGATGAGACGTTCCAGGCCCGGGCCTCCGTGGTCGATGGCGCGGAGCGCGACCGGCTCTACGCCGCACATGCAGCCGAACACCCGTCCTTTGCCGAATACCCGAAGCTGACCAGCCGCGTGATCCCCGTGATCAGGCTGGCCCGGGTCGCGTAGCCCGTCCGATTCCCGTGTCGGGGACGAGTCGCGGGTCCGCCTGACTCGATACGGCACGTCACGAGGACGCAGGTCGAGGGATCACTCGTTCGGCTCCAGCCTGATGTCTTGCCTTCGGTCTCGTGGCGGGACCAGCGCCCGTCCGGCCGCGATCGGCCGGAGGCGATCGACGTTGGCCCTTGCGGCCGTGCGCACCGGGCAGGACAATCGTCGCCAGGGTCGAGGAGGGCGGCGTCGATGGACCGCAGTCTCGGGTTGCGGACGGGGCTCCGGTTCGGGCTGCTCGGCCCGCTTGCGGCGTGGCGTGACGGCCACCCGATCGAGCTGGGCTCTCCGCAGCAGCGGGCGGTGTTGGGTCTGCTGCTCGTGCGGCGTGACGAGTTCGTCTCAGCCGATGCGATCGTGGACGCGCTCTGGCCCGCGGATGCCCCCGCCAACGCATTGCCGGCTGTGCGCACCTACCTCTCGCGGTTGCGAAAGCTGCTCGCCACCGCCGGCAGCTCACCGATTGAGAGTGGGCCTGTGGGCTATCGACTGCCGGCCCACGTCGGGGAGACCGACGTCGAGCGTTTCGACGCCCTGGTCAAGCGGGCCCACTCGGCGCTCTCCAGCGGGCAGGCGGTCGAAGCCGAGGACCTCCTTACGTCGGGACTTGTGCTCGTGCGCGGGCGCCCGCTCGATGGCCTCGAGGATCTCGAGGCGGTGCGGTTTGAACGGGAGCGACTTGTCGAGCTGAAGCTGCTGGCCGAGGACGACCTCGTCCAGGCCCGGCTCGATCAGGGGATGCATCGCGAGCTGGTGTCCGAGCTGCGCGGGAGGGTGACCGAAATCCCGGAACGGGAGCGGTCGTGGGCGCAGCTGATGCTCGCCCTGTACCGCTCCGGCCGGCAGGTTGAGGCGCTCGCCGCATACCGCGAGGCGCGCGATGTCCTCGCCAACGAGTTCGGCCTGGAACCGGGCGAGGCGCTCCAGCGCCTGGAACGCATGATCCTGCTGCAGGAGCGGACGCTGGACCACGACGAGGTCGGTCGGCTGCACGGGGTGCCCCGCGAGGCGACAAACCTGATTGGCCGCAACGGTGATCTCGTGGATCTGTGTCAGCTCGTGGGTCGCGAGCGGCTCGTGTCGCTGGTGGGGCCGGCCGGCGTGGGCAAGACGCGGCTCGCCATCGAAGCCGCCGCCCGGCTGCGGCACCAGTTTCCGGAGGGTATCTGGTGGATCGATCTCGCATCCGTCGATGCTGACGGCGTGCCAGGCGTGTTCACGCGCGTGCTTGCCCTTCGCGAGGCGGTTGGGGGCTTGCCAGCTGACGACCTGTTGATCGCACGCCTGCGCGGCGCCCGGATGCTGCTGATCGTCGACAACTGCGAGCATCTCCTGCCTGCCGTCACGCCCCTGCTCGGCCGGGTGCTCGCGGAGACGGCCGGCGCCCATCTGCTGGCCACGAGCCGAGAGCCGCTCCACATGGGTGGGGAGGTCGTGCACGCCGTGTCGCCGCTCCGTACCCCCTCGGAGACGATGCTCGACGCCGATCGGCTCCTGGACTGCGAGGCCGCCCAGCTGTTCGTCGCGCGAGGTGGAGGCTCGCTGGATCACGATCAGCTCACAGACGTGGACGCATCGGCCATCGCCCGGATCGTGGCGCGGCTGGATGGGTTGCCGCTGGCGATCGAGCTCGCCGCCGGCAGGTTGCGCTCGCTCCCGCTGACCGAGCTCGACCGGATTCTCGAGCGCCGACTGGAGGTCCTCGGCGGCGGCGAGCGCACCGCCCCGGCACGCCACCGGACGCTCGAGACGGCGATCGACTGGAGCTACGCGCAGCTGAGCGACGACGAGCGGCGGGTGCTGGTCGGTCTCGCCGTCTTCCCGGGCAGCTTCGATACCGCCGCCGCGTGCGCGGTCGCGGCGGACGACCCATCCGACCCCGACGCGGTGCTACCTCTCCTGTCACAGCTCGTGGACCGCTCGCTGCTTACCCTCGAGGCGGGGGAGCCACGGTACCGGTTGCTCCAGACCGTGCGCGCGTTCGTTCGCAACCGTGAAGGCGCCACCAGCGCGTTCACGGCCGCTGCCGAGCGGCACCGCGACCACTACACCGCGCTTGGAGAGGAGCTCTTCCGACGTCTCCTCGAGCCCGGGCTGGCCGCCTGGCTCGATCGTGGCTACGCGGAGCAGGACAACCTGCATGCCGCGCTCAGCTGGTCGCTCGACCGCGGAGATGGCGACACCGCGCTGAAGATGGCCTCCGCGCTCGGCGTCTACTGGTACCGGACGGGCCAGCTCAGCGAGGGCCTCGAGTACCTCGAGCGCGCCCTCCAGCTCGCGCCGGACGAGAGCCGGTGGCGTCCTCGCGCGCTGATGGTCAAGTCCCATCTCCAGCTCAACGCCGGCGTCGCCGAGGCGCCAACGACCGTTGCGACCGCGATCGAAGCATGCGAGAAGGCCGATCCCGGGCTGTTCGCGTTCGCCCTCGCGGGCCTCGGGCAGTGGCGCATGGTGGAAGGACGCTTCGACGAGGCCGAGCAGGCGATCGAGCGCGCGCACATGATCTTCGGGGAGCTGGCGGACCCGGAGGGTCTGCACTTCACCGATGAGCTGATGGGTGTCGCCCGTCACCTGCGCGGCGACCTCGAGAGCGCCCTCAGGTACCTGCTCCGCTCGAGGGACGGCTACTTCGAGATGCGCGGCAGCGCCCAGGCTGGCTGGACGCACATCCACCTCGCCCGCGTGCAGCTCGACCTCGGACTCCTCGACGACGCTGAGACGTCCGCCCGTACCGGGATCGAGGAGTTCCAGTCCCGCCACGACCCGAGAGGGCTGGCGGCCGCCTACACCTGCCTCGGTCGGATCCACGCCGCGAGGGGCGACACGGAACGAGCGCGGCTGTTCCTGGACCAGGCGCTCGAGCTTGCCCACCGCTGGAAGTACCCGCTCGAGACGGCGGAGGCCGAGGCGGCGCTCGGGCTGCTCGAGACCGCGTAGGGCCGGAGCCGCCTCGTTTAGCTCCCGTTTACGCCCGGGCCTTAGCGTCGGCGCAGATCGGGAGCTCGCGATGCGCAGCCGGCCACCGCAGCGTCCCGTGACCGCGATACGGAGTAGCACAATGGCACGCCGAATCCTGGCACTCGTGGCCGCGGCGGCCCTGGCCGCCGTTGCCGCGACATCGGCCTTGGCAATCGAGGGTGGCACCCCGGACGGGGATGCTCACCCCAACGTGGGCATCCTTGCCTTCGACGTCGATGGACCCGGCGGCACGCCGCCGTTCGTCATCTGCAGCGGCAGCGTGATCAGTGACGACGCCTTCCTGGTCGCGGCGCATTGCGTCATCCCGCCGCTCGTCAGCCTGCCGCCGAATGTCACCTGGGCGGTCACCCTGGTGGCCGGGTCGCCGGCCGATCCCGTGCTACCGGGCGGGTACTTCCCCGACGACTATCCCGGCTGCTGCGCCCTGACCGTGCCCGAATCGGCCATCGCCTACGCGTCCGGCGCGATCGTCCATCCACTCTACGACCCGGCGACCTACACGGAGGAGGCCGGCGGCGAGCATGACCTTGCCGTTGTCCAGTTCGCACCCGGCACCTTTGCGGGCGTCATGCCGGTCGATCTCGTGCACCCCGGCCAGCTCTCGCATCTGGCCGCCGCCGGCAACCGCCAGGGGCCACGCCTGACGATCGTCGGCTACGGGGCACAGATCCAGGACGGCGGGGTGTACGTCGCCGGCTACCGAAAGACCGGGCGCGCGTCGCTCATCGATGGCACGGACAACTGGCTGGTGCTCACCCAGACGACGGGCGACCTGCCCGGCAACGCGGCGCTGTGCGTGGGCGACTCGGGCTCACCGCAGTTCCTGGGCGGCTCCAACGTACAGGTCTCCGTCTTCCACGGAGGGGCCCTGGACTGCATCGGGACCGGCTACGCCCAGCGGCTCGACACGCCGGCCGAGCAGTCGTTCCTGGCTCCGTTCCTCGGGTCGTAGACGCGTTGGCCACACCGCTGTGGCCCGCCGCGCGTGAGCGCAGCGAAACGCAGTGAGACGTGAGATGAAGGTCAGAGGTCGAATCGCCACCGGACTGCTCGCCCTGACCCTGGTCGGGTGCGGCGGAGGCGGAGCCCCGTCTGCGTCGCCCACGTTGGCAGGCGTCTCCGCAACGCCCACGTCGGCAGGTGCGTCCGCCACGCCCCCGGTGGCAACCGCCTCCGCGACGCCCACGGTGACGGCCGGTCACATCGAGGTCGGCGGCCTGACCCGCGACTATCTCGTGGCCACGCCGCCCGACGTCGCCGGCCGCGACCCGCTGCCGCTCCTGCTGGTGCTGCACGGGGCGGAGCTGACGATGCAGGACGCCAGATCCATCAGCGGCTTCGACGTGATGGCCCTCGATCCCGGCGCCATCGTGGTCTACCCGCAGGGCGAGAGGGATCCGGATGATCCGCAGCGGACGGGATATGTCTGGAACTCCGGCCAGAGGGACACGGGCTTCGACGATGTTGGCTTCCTCTCCGCGCTCATCGACCGGACGGAGGCCGACTACCCTGTCGATCCCAACCGCGTCTTCATCCTCGGCGGCTCCAACGGTGGCCAGATGGCCTACCAATTCGCGTGCGAACACCCGGACCGCGTGGCGGCAGTCGCGGACGTGGTCGGCGCCCTGCTGGTTGACTGCCAGCCGAGCCAGCCGGTGTCGGTCATCGACATCCACGGGATAGCGGACAGGATGATTCCCGTCGGCGGTGGGGGGCAGGGCTGTCTGCCAATGCAGTGTCCGCCCCTCGCCGACACGATGGAGCGCTGGCGCCAGATCGACGGCTGCACCAGCGACCCGACGGTGACCGAAGACGCCATGACGGTCGAGAGGACGTGGACCGATTGTGACGGCGGCACGGCGGTGACCTTCATCACGGCCAAGGGCAAGGGGCATGACTGGTACACGTCCAATCCGGACGACCGGGCCGTCACGTGGGACTTCTTCATGCATCACCCGAGACAGTCCCAGACTCACGCGTAGGCGACCCCGGCAAGACACTGCCTGACGCGAGCTTCGCGCAGCCTTGATGTCGGAGCACGAGCCGGTCGTTGGCGGTGTCGGATCCCGAGCGAGCCGTGTCAGCAGTCGAACGTGAACCAGCACAGCTCGTTGCGCAGTCGCTGGTCGTCGAGCACCAGGTCCCGGATCTCGTTGGGGAGCTGGGCGCGCTGCCACTGGCACTCCAGGCGGCCAGCCGCCTCACGCTCCTCTTCAGGCGTTGCCGCTCGCGCCGCCCTGATCGCGTAGGCCGCGGCGCCCAGCTCGTGGGCCGCCACATGGCCCACCGCCGCTGCCTGGCCCGCAGCGTACGCGGCATGCTTTGCTGCCCCACGCAGGTCCCTGGCCGCGGCGTTGGCATGGCCGGCCGCCGTGCGAGCCTCCCACCACGTGATCTCACCGCGCGCCCAGGCACGGCCAAGCTCGATCGCGCGTCGCGGACGGTCGTCACCCGGTCGGGCCTGCTCGAAGTGGTGCAGCGCGTGCTGCGCGCAGTCGGCCGCCCACACCGCGAGGCGGTGGTGATCTTCGTCCTCGAGGCTGCCGCCGCGACGCACAGTGATGAACCGCGGATCCCGAACCTTGGGGAGAATCACTTCGCGCTCCTTCGTGATCAGCGGCTTGACGACATCGTCGAACGTCTGCCGGCTCGGGTTGAGGATCGCGATCCAGTGCTGCCTGGCGTACACCGGGTGGGGGAGGACCCGATCGAGTGCCGCGTCGTCAGGATCCGGCGTCGTAGCCGTCAGCCGCTCGAAGGTGGCCCGCCCCACGCCGATGTTGAGACGAAACACACCCGGGCGGGAGAGGGCCGAGGGTTCGCCGATGTCGTGCTCGTCGGTGGTCACGATCGTCGCGAAGTTCGGCCAGTGCTGCTCGTCGACCGAGAAGAACGTGGCGCCCATCGCCTCGGCGATGACCGTGTCCGGAAAGGTGGTCGTGATCCAGCTCGTGATCTCGTCCTGGTCAGGCCCGCACGTCTGTCAACTCCATTCCATGAGGGTAGCCACCGCATGTCAAGGGCCGCCGCGCCAGCGCCCGGACCTGGTTCGAGGTCGCCTCGAGGAGGATCTCGGCGCACGCGGGAGCTAGTCGCGCGCCGCTTGCCTGTCCGTCCCGCCGGGCAGCCGCTCACGCGCGAGCTCGACAACGTGAGGTTGCATGTCGCGCCACGACCTCCACACCGCGCGGGCCCAGCGGTCGAGGACCTCCACGTATTCGCGTGGCGTCGCGGCGAGCGCCAGATCCTGGACCGTCTTCTCGGCGCGTGCCCGGGGAGCCCGGAACCTTGGCCAGTCGCGATATCTGCCGGCGAGCAGCTGGTGCGCGTCCCGGACCTCGATGCCGGTCCAGCCGTGGTCGAGCGCGAGGTCCAGACCGATCAGGGCAAAGGCGGTGGTGATCGCGGCAGTCTGGTCGCCCGCGTGCTGGGCCGCATACGTGTCGACCAGCAGCTGGTGCCAGCGGCCGAGCTCGGCCAGGTGCTGGTACTCGTACGCGAGCACCTCGCCATACAGCTCATGGCATGCCAGCGATGCCGTCGAGCGCCGGTTCCAGGGCTCACTCGATCCCGGCAGGACGATCCCGCAGCCCGGACAGGCCGCCATCGGCACAATCGCGTCCCCAGTCATCACGAACACAGAGGTTGCCACACGACCCAAACGGGCCGGTGGCAGGGTGCGTGATCGCATCAGTCTGCGAACACGCGTAGGATCACCCAACGCCCCAACCTGGTGGCGGTACCAAATCGAGGCGACATGACCAAGCACTCGAGAAGCGAACGCGACCGTCGCGCAGCTGAGTCCGCACGCATGGTGGAGGTCGAGCGCGCCTGGCTCGGCAGCATCCCGGCCGATGTCGCCGCGGACTTTGCCAGGGACGTGGCGGCCGCCCGGGCCCGCGGGCCCCTGCCCAAGCAGCCGGACATGGCGCCCGGAACCCGTCCGCATCCGCCTCGTCCGGGTCACGAGCCGAAGCCCAAGAAGGAAGAGGCCCCCTCGCGCCGCCGCTACTAGGCCGCCTGCCGGGGATCGCGCACTGCGGCATCGTGCGGGCCCGGAGACCACAGCTCGCCCCGTGACGCTACGGGAGCTGCACTGACAGATCCTCAGGCGTCCGCGGGGAGGATCCGGTCGAGTGTCGCTCCGTCATCGTCGGCGCCGCGGCCGTCCCCCACGCAACGCTCGCGGCCATGCGTCACGCCGATCCCGACGGATGTCACTTGCGGCCCACCAGCCTGCCGTCCGATCCTGCGGTGCACACGCGGACGGGAGGCCCGGGATGATCGGAGCGACTCCCAGCACAGGCGTTGGGCAGCCGCGGGCCCGGGGGCAGCCGCGGGGCTGGTGTGCGGTCGGGCGCACGACGCGCCTGTATGTGGTGGCCTGGTCACTCCTGGGCGCCATCTCTGCGCTTGGCTTTGCCGGCGCCGGGCACACGACCGACGACGCCCTGTTCATCGCGGCCGGTCTCGCGCTGCTCTTGCTTGAGTTCCTGGTACCAGGTCTGGTCCTGTGGTGGCTGGCCGGCGCCGTGGTTCGAGGCCGGCCCGGCTGGGCCCGCGTCGTCCTGGCCGTCCTTTGGGTCCTCGCGTGCCTGTTCACGCTCGGGATCGCGGTCCTGCCGCTGCTCATCGTGTACGCGCTCACCCCCGCCCAGCCACCCAGCACGCCCGCCTTTGCAGCGATCGCCATCCACGACACAGCCCCGGATTCGCTGGGGCAGGTCGTGGTGCCCAGAGGCCCCGACGCCATGCCGCTTGGTGAGGCCACGGCGCTGGTGCGGAGATACGAGCTCGTGCGAAATGCACACCTCGGGAGGTTGGCCGCTCCCGTTTCGGAGCTGCCCGCCGCGCCCGCCACGATGAGCCAGGCCTTGATCGCCCTGGCCAGAGATACCCGGCCGGTGGATCAGGGCGCTATTGCCGAGGCGCTCATCGATCTGGCGGCGTTCGTGGATGACGCTGGCGCCGATGCCGTCAACGCCGGCGGCCGGCGACGTGACGGCAGTCGATCGCCCGAACCCCAGGATGCGCGAGCCAGGGCGGTGCTCGAGGCCATCGGGCTCGGCAGAGCCCAGGTCATCCGGCAGAACCGTCAGGACGTCCCGCTGCTCGGCCAGTACGTGTCTTCGGCGCTTGGCTCCGAGCCGATCGCGATCGGAACAGGGAGAGACAGGCTCGACAAGAACAGTGCATCAGAGGAAGGCGCGGCGATCGCCATGCTGTCCAGCCTGATGGTCATCGCCGTCACGCTGGTCGTCGCCGTGGCTGGAAGGCCCTGGTGGCTGGTGCTGATCGTGGGCATGGTGACGGCCGTTGTCGGCGGCGTCGCGATGACCAGCCTCGGCACCGCGATCGACCGGTCGCGCGCCCCGCGACGTGAGCATCGCGTGGCGGCATCACGAGATCCGATGAACGGGGTACGAGACCTGATCGTGCTGGGCGGCGGGCTCGCGATCCCCCTGGTGTCGATGGCGGTGGCCATGGCCCTGGCGGAACCCTGAGTCGGTCGGCGCACCCCGACAGGGTCGTGGCCAGGGCCGGCGCGGGGTCACGCGGGAGGGCGGTGAGCAGTCCGGGCGTGACGGCCCGGAAGATTCCGACCGATGGCCGATGAAACCGGGTCGAACGAGACGTTTCATGTGAGGTATCCGCGCGGAGGATCGAACCATGACTTCCATGAGCACGGAGGGCAGGGTCCGCATGCCGACAGCAGTCTCGTTTGCCCTCGGCAGCGTTGGGGTCGCAGCGTCCCTGTGGCTCGCCTGGATGGCGTTGACCAATGACTCGGTGCCGATCGTCGGGTCCGTTCGCGGCGCGCTCATCGCGGTTGTGATCATCGGGATGGCCGCCTGCTCCGCCGCCGGGATCGGCCTGGCACCCGACATCGGCCGGACTCACCCGATCACGATCTTCGGCATCGTCGTCGGCGTGCTCGCGCTCGCGATCGCCGGCGCCGGGCTTTTCGGCTGGGACGGGCTCGTCCGGTTCGCGGACGGCTTGCTGCCGCTCGGGACGGGCCTGACCGCGACGACCGAACGCCTGGCGATCGGGCTGCTCGCCGGCCTCATCGCACTGAAGTGGGTCGCGGGCATCCCGCTTGCGCTGCTGGTGAACCGCGGCTGACATCGCCGCCCTGCGCCGGCGACAGGGACACTGCGCCGGCGACAGGCAGGCGCGCCGGTTACCCTCGTTGGGCGATGGATTTCCTCATCTACGGTCGCGGGGCCCGGAGCGTCAACGATCACAGCGACGACCAGCAGCTCAATGAAGCGCACTGGTCCTACATGGACGCCTTCGCCGCCAGGATGACCGCCCGCGGGCCAACCCTCTCCCCGGATCGGCAGCGCTGGACCGGCAGCCTCCACGTGGTGGACCTGCCCAACGTGGAGGCGGCACGGGCGTTCGCCGAGAACGATCCCTATCACCGGGCGGGGCTGTTCAAGGGGCACCTGATCCGGGGCTTCGACAACCGGCTCGGGCGGACGATGTGGGACTTCGACCGGCCGAGCACCGACCTGCCGTTCCTGGTGATCGCCGACTCCGGGATCCACGGCCTGCAGCCGGCGGATGCGGTGGCACGGCTCGGATCGGCGTTGGAGGGACGCCTCATCGTGTGGGGAACCCTGCGCTCCGCGGATGGGCAGCAATCCTCCGGGGTCGCGGTCGCCCTGGTGGCGGCCGACCTGGCCGCCGTCAGATCATTGATCGCCGACGAGCCGGCGTTGCTCGAGGGAGCCGCCGACCCCGAGATCCACGCCTGGGAGCTCGGCGGCCGGCGCTGACCCGTACGGCGGGCCGCGGTCGTACTGAGCCGACCGCTCCCACGGAGACGTTCGACTGGCTTGCGCGAGGAGGTCCACCCGGAGGCCTGGCTCGATCGGGGCCCGTCAACGCCGGCCGCGATCGTCTGCGCCATCGGCGGGTCGTTCGCCTGGTGCTGGCGGCGCAGGCATCGCCCTCTGGGCGGTCCGGCTCGCCCAGCGGCCGCTACGAATCTCCGGCGAGCAGGTGGAGCGACGACAGCGCGCGGACGTCGCCGCGCGGTTTCCACGTTGGCGGACGCTCGGGATCGACCCGGAACGCCGGGAACAGCTCGGCGAAGCGCTCGATCATGATCGTGAGCTCGAGCCGGGCGAGGTTCGCACCCAGGCACAGATGACGGCCGTGGCCGAACGCGACGTGGCGGTTCGGGTGACGGTCGAGGATGCAGCGCTCGGGATGCTCGAAGGCGCGCGGGTCGTGGTTCGCCGAGCCGTAGGCGAGCAGGACGACATCGCCGGCCGGGATCGTCTGGCCGTGGAGCTCGAGGTCGTGCGCCGCGTTGCGGCCGAAGACCTGCACCGGCGACACGAAGCGCAGGAGCTCGTTGACGGCCGGGTGCACGAGCCCTTCGGTGTCGGCGAACAGCTGCGCGCGCTGGTCCGGGTGCTGCGCGAGGTGCAGCAGGCTCATGCCCATTGCGCCCGAGGTCGTCTCGTAGCCCGCGAGCAGCATCAGGATCCCGAACTGGCGAACCTCGAGATCGGACAGGCGGTGGCCCTCGACCTCTGCCTCGAGCAGCATCCCAAGGAAGTCGTCGCGCGCCTCCTGCCGGCGCTCCGCGATGCGCGCGTCGATGTAGGCTTCCGCGTCGCGCACCGCCCCGGCCTGATCGCCCCGGTCGCGTAGCGCATTCGAGTACATCCGCTCCACCCAGTTGAACCAGCGATCCTGGTCCTCCTTCGGGAAGCTCATCAGCAGCGCCAGCGAGCCAAGCGACATGGGGTGGGCAAACTCGGCCATGACGTCGCCGCCGCCCTTGCGCGCAAACGGCTCGAGCAGCCTCGTCGCAAGCGCCTCGAGGTCGGGGCGCATGGCGTCGATGCGCGGCTTGGCGAACACCGAGTTGACGAGCGCGCGATACCGGGTGTGCTCGGGCGGGTCCAGCTCGATCGGGAGCAGCGGATCGGTGCGCGGTTGCGTGGGCGGGATGAGCGTCGTGCCGGCGACGGCCGACGTGAACGCCTCGTGATCGAGCGCCGCGGCGATCACGTCGTCATAGCGCGTGAGCACCCAGAATCCGCCATACAGGTCCGAGTGCACGAGCGGATGGTCCTCCCGCATCGGGCCGAAGACGCTCTCGGGATCCCTGACGAATTGTGGGTCGTGGTGGTCGAAGCTCATGCCGCGCCCGGCCGGATCGTGACGGCGCCCGCGGCCCGTGCGCGGGGGATGCTCTCGACGTTCATCGCACGCACCTCGTTCGGGTCCGGGCATCGTACCGCGGCCGGGGGGCTCAGCCTCAACAGGCACGCGGAGACAACCGTAGGCCGGCGGGCCCCCGTGTGGCTGCACCCGGCCGGCCGGCTCAGGTGGCCGCTCGACGGCCCACGAGAAACCATGTCTGGACGTCGCCCTTGCCCTTGATCGGCACCGTGCCGCGCGCCTCCAGCTCGAATTCGTCCCGCAGCAGCTCGTAGGTGGCCCGCGTGACCTGGATCTGCCCGGGCGTGCCGTGGGACTCCATGCGGCTCGCCATGTTCACCGCATCACCCCACAGGTCGTACAGGAAGCGCTTGCGTCCGATGATGCCGGCGACGACCGGGCCCGAGCTGATCCCGATCCGAAGCTCGAGCCCCAGGTGACCCACGGCGTCGGCCGATTGCATGGCATCGCGCATGTCGAGCGCAATGAGCGCCATCGCCCGGGCGTGGTCCGGGCGAGGCGCCGGCACCCCTGCGGCAACCATGTACGCGTCGCCGATCGTCTTGATCTTCTCGACGCCGTAGCGCTCCGCCAGCAGGTCGAAATGCGTGAACAGGTGATCGAGGATGCCGACCACCTCGGCCGGCTCGAGGCGGTCCGACAGCGGGGTGAAGTCGACGACATCGGCGAACAGGATCGACGCGGCGGCGAACTGGTCCGCGATCGTGCCGGCCTCGGCCTTGAGCCGGTCGGCGATCGAGCGGGGCAGGATGTTGAGCAGCAGGTTCTCGGCCCGATCCTGCTCGGTGCGCAGCGCGACGAGAGCCGCCTCGCGCTGGCGAACGAACTGCGCGAGGAGCACGAACACGACCGCGCCCGCGACGGTCACATTGAGCGCGATCATCGTGCTCTGGAACCAAGCGGGGAGCGGGGACCGGCCACCTGCGGCGAGCTCGCCAACGATCCCGGACGCGAGGAACACGGCGACGAACGCCACGAACCAACGGAGACCCGCCCGCCAGCCCTGGAACACGAGGGCACCGAGCGGGGCCAGGATGCCCCACAGGCCGACGGCGCCAGACGCGGTGAAGCCACCCACGAAGGCTGGCGAGATGGTCGGGGCGAGCAGGATGTCGAGCAGCTCCACCCGGAGCAGCCAGTCCGTATCGCGGGTGCGGGAGAAGATCGCGATCGCGGTGGCGGACACGAGCAGGTAGAGCCAGGCGATCACGCCCGCGGTGGCCCCGAACGCGAGGTAGATGGCTCCCCAGATGAGCGAGATGGGCAGGATCAGGATGCTGACGAGGACGAGCAGTGCCTTGCGCAGCCGGACCTCGTCACCATCGACCGGATCGGTGCCGATCGTGGTGGCCCAATCGAACAGTGGCTGAGCCATTCGCCCGATCCTGTCCATGGCCCAGAGCGTAACCGACCGGTCCTTGCCGCTGGCGGACGTCGCGGGACGCCGCACCGGCGATGGCCATCATGCCGGGATCGCGGGATCCGGCTCATGGGCGCCGTCGGGCCAGGCGGCGATGCAGACCTTGTTGCCGGCGCGGTCCGCGAGGATCCAGGCGCCGGGCGCCGCCGACGCATCGGCGATGCGGCCGCCCGCGGCGAGCGCGGCTTCGAGGCGCGCCTCGATCTGCTCACGGGCGACGGACACATCGACATGCATCGCGTGCCGGAGCGGCTTGACGTTGTCGAGCTCCTGCATCCAGACCGTGGACCCATGTCCGAGCGGGTCGACCGCGCTGTCGTCGGCGCGCGGCGCGTAGCCCAGGACCGCCCGCCAGAAGCCCAGATCGATGGCGTCGGGCTTCGCCGCGATCGCGACCTGCACCTCCTGCACCGCGCTCCGGTCGGCGACGGCGCCCCTTGAGCGCGCGACCGCCGAGACGCCGCGCGCGAGCTCCGCGTGCAGCGGCTCCAGCTGCTCGAGCCCGCGGGTCAGTCGCACGCTGACCCGACCGGAGGTGATCGTCATCAAGGCCGCGGACTCACCCAGGCGGGGTACGTGCGAGATCGCCTCGGCCAGCGCAGCCGCCTCCCCGAGCGACCCGACGCGGAAGACGGCCGTCGCGCCGCCGTGCAGCACGACCCAGTCCTCGACGCCCTCAGCGACGAGGAACGACCTCCAGCCCTGCTGGCTCATCGAGAACCTCCTCGGGAACGGCGACCTCGATCGACCCGAGCCGTGATCCGTTCGCACACATCGTCGACGACGCGACGATACGAGGGAGCCGATGCTCGCCCACAGTGGGCGCCGGAGTGGTAGCCGACGGATCGTGACCCTCCTGGCCCTCCTCGTGATCGGCTGCTCGGTGCGGCTATGAGCGAAGGAGGCAAGTAACATGGCCCAAATGAACAGCGAGACCAACAAGGAGCTCGTTCGCCGCTTCATCAAGGGGGTCTTCCAGGACCTCAACGCCCAGGCCGTCGATGACCTTGTCGCAGACGACTTCGTTTCCCACACCTGGGGCCTGAAGGGCGATGCCAGGCAGGCGCTCAAGCAGGTCACCTCGGGCATGGCCGGCGCGCTGTCAGACATCGAGTTCGAGATCGAGGATCTGATCGCCGAGGCCGACAAGGTGGCGGTGCGACTGACCTCCTCAGCGACCCAGACGGGCGAGTTCCACGGGCTGCCAGCCAGCGGCCGGCGCTACTCGATCGGTGAGATCCACATCTTCCGCGTCCAGGACGACCGAATCATCGAGCACTGGCACCAGTACGACCTGCCCGGTCTGATGCGCCAGCTTCGTCCCGACGCCGGGCAGGCCGGCTGAGGCCGACGTCGGAGCGACGTCGCCTCCTGTCCTGCATCCCGGCTTCAGCCCGTCATCACGGCGTGAAGTCGAGAACCTGCGGATCGTGGTCGCTTACCTGATTGTGGTATTCCGCATTCACGTGCACGACCTGGTACTGGACCCCCTTGACCGTCTGCGCGGCCAGGATGTGGTCGAGCACCTGCGACACGCCGTTGTAGATGTACGTGTAACGCTGGTTCACCGGCAGCGTCGTGATGAGGTCCGTCAGGATCGACGGGCCGGAGCCGTCGGCGGTCCCGGTTCGCAGCGCTGTGAGCGCGGGACTGAACTGGTAGTCGTTGAGGTCGCCGACGACGACCACCTCGGTTCGCTTGTCCGCCGCGAGGAGTCTGGCCACGAAGTCGTGCAGCACCTGCGCCTGCCCCGCCCGCTGGATCGCGGACGACTGGGCCGGGTACTGGAACCGGCCGTCGGCGTTCTGGTCGCCGCCCTTCGAGTCGAAGTGGTTGGCGATCACGAAGACCCGCTGCTTCTTGAACGTGAACATCCCGGCGAGGGGCTTGCGGCTGTCCGTCCAGACCGGGTTCGTCGGGTCGACGAGGCCGGGGGACAGGGTGAGAGCGACGCCGTGGGCGTAGGTGACCTGCGTCCCCGTCGTCGACCGGTCGATGTTCGACCCACCGGCATCCAGGAACCCGACGCGTGCCGGGTTGAACAGGAACGCGACCCGGATGTTGCCGCCGGGCTGTCCGCCGTCGGCGTCGTTCACCGGGTTGACCTGCCGCCACTGGTAGGACGGGCCACCGGCCGCGGTGACCGCGGCGGTCAGCTTGGCCAGCGTCTGGTCAGCGGCGACCACGCCGTCGTCGGTGGCGCCGCTGTTGTCCTGGATCTCCTCGAGGGCAACGATGTCCGGCGACGCGAGGCGCGTGACGATGCCCTGCGCCAGCGCGCTGTACTTGGCGGAGGGGTCTGACGGCGCCAGGTTCTTGACGTTGTAGGTCGCGATGGATAGCTGGCTGCTCGTGCCCGCGGTCGCGGTGACCGGGGCGAGGTGGTTGTGCTGGATCGTGCCGAGCGTCGCTGCCTCGAGCACGTAACCCCCGAAGCTCGACCAGTCGAGCGGCCCGACGGTCGCGCCCTGGAGGACGTCGCCGACGTCGAGGTCGAGCGTCGAGCCGTCGGGCGTCGCGATCTCCAGGCGACCGGCCGGGATCTGGTTCTCGCCCAGCAGCTCGACGCCGCCGCGATAGGTGGCAGCGTCCGTGGGCTTGGTCGTGACGTACTGCTCGCCGAACGTATTCGACGGCCCGACCACCCGGGCGTTGTCGACCTCGACCCGCATGCCTTCGATCGACTCGTAGAAGTCGAGCGCGGAGCGTGCCGGCGTGATGGAGGTCGACTCGATATTCCCGCCAGCGAGGTCGGGTGCATACGGATCGGGCACCGTATCCGGGCCGAGGACGATGGGGGCGGGCAGGGGATTGCCGCTCGAGAGGACGGTGATCTGCGGGCTGCCGATCTCGGTGACCGAGAGGTTGGACGTCGTGCTGACGGTGTCGCCGCCCGAGAGCGGGTAGTAGTCGCTGACCTTGCCGGACACGAGCACCGAGTCACCGACGGCGACCGTTGGCGCCGAGCTCGTGAAGACGAAGATGCCCTCGCTGGTGACCGGGTTGGCGTCGGGGTTGGGGTCCTGCATCCAGAAGCCCCGGCTCGAGCCGGTCCGCAGCGCGGTCACGATCCCCGGCACGTCCGTGACCGAGCCGCCGGCGTCCGGCGAGACCCAGGATGTGCCCTGGATGTCATGGATGCGCAGCGGTCCGGGCTCGCCGCCGCCGCCACCACCGGTCCCCGAGTTCTGCGGGTCCGGTGTGCCGGCCGTGAAGTCGGCCGCGTTGTCGTCGGTGTCCGCGCCGCTGGCCGCCCGCGCAACGGACGTGGTGTTGCTCGCCGCCGGCGCAGCGCCCGTCCCCTCGAAGATCGCCGCGCTCCCGTAGCCGACGAGGTCGACGACGGAGGCGTTCGTGGGGCAGTCGACGCCGCAGGTGAGGGCGGCCGTGCCGTTGACCAGGGCGACCGTGCCGTTTGTCGCGCTCATCGCGATCGAGCCAGAGGCGTCTGGGGTGGGCAACGACACCGTGCCCCCGCTGCCGGCGGCTTCCTGGACGAGCCAGTGCCCGCTGGCCGGGATGCTGCCGGTCAGGGTGGTGACCTGCCAGCTGCCGGCCGTGCCAGAGGAGGAGTGGTACTGGACCGAGTAGCCGCTCAGGTCGACGGCGGTGCCGGTGACGTTCTGGAGCTCGATGAAGTCGTTGGTGAGGGTGGCGCCGCTGTTGCCGCCACCGCCGTAGACCTCGCTGATGACGAGGGTGGTGGATGGGGTGGCTGCTGCCGGGGTGACGACGGCCGTCGCCCCCAGCATGGCTACGGCGAGGGCTATCGTGAACGGAGCGCGGAGTCGAGTGGGACGCACGGCGGATCCTCCGTAGGTGGTGCGTGACCAACCATGCCACAACCCCTTGAGAAAGGTTCTGATCCGGCCGGTTAGGGCCCGTCAGGAAACGACAGCGTCAGCCAGCGGTAGCCGCTGGCGCGGGATGAGCGTGTAGTTCCAGTCGCCGTGGAAGGCGTCGCGCTGGAGATAGAGGGTCTCCATCTCGGCGTCGCCCACCTTGACGCCCTTGGGGTAGCTCCCGGTGTCGAGCGCGCTGCGGACCCGCAGCCCGGTGCGGGTGGTGGTCGCCGCGATGAGCTTGACGATCGCCTCGTGGGACACGAGCGGCTTGCCCCGCCAGTTCATGGTGATCGCACTGAACAGCCGGTGCTCGATCTTGTTCCACTTGCTGGTGCCGGGCGGGAAGTGGCAGACGGCGATCTCCATGCCCGTCTCGTCGGCGAGCCGCTGGAGCTCGGCCTTCCAGAGCCGGAGACGGGAGCCGTTGCTGCCCCCGGCGTCGGCGGTGACGAGCAGCCGCTTGGCGTCGGGATAGAGCGGAGCGCCCATGGTCGTCCACCAGCGCCGGATGCTCTCCACGGCGAAGGCCGCCGTGTCGTGGTCGGTGCCCACGCTCACCCAGGCCTCGTTGGCGGCGAGGTCATACACGCCGTACGGGCTCACTCGACCGTGATCCGCGTCATCGATCGCGAAGTCGTGCATCAGCACCCGCTCGGGCTCGCCCGCCGGGCGGAGCTCCCGGCCGCCGTTGCGGAACGGCCCGACGAGCTCCTTCTTCTTGGTGTCGACGCTGATCACGGGCTCGCCCAGGCTGAGCTGCAGCTGGACCGCGGTGCTGATGTGCCGGAACTGGGCGTCCCGGTCGGGGTGGGCGGTGCCCTCGAGCACCTTGCTGTTGGCCTGGAGGCTGTAGCCCATCTTCCCGAGTTGCTCGGACACCGTCTGGTGGCTGACGGCATGGCCCAGTCGGCGGAGCTCGTCGGCGAGGTTCCGGACGCTCTTGATCGTCCAGCGCAGCGGGGACTCGGGATCACCCCGTGTGCCGGGTTCGATGAGCGCCTCGAGGTCACGGCGCAGGGTGGGGTCGCGCTGCTCGATCGGCGGTCGGCCGGCACCGGGCCGGCGGACCCGTCCCCCCTCGATCCGCTCGCCCGCCGCGACATCGGCCATTCCGCGCGCGACCGTCGTGCGCGCGAGACCGGTGGCCCGGGCGACCGCCGCGATCCCGCCCCGTCCGATGGCCAGCGCCTCGGCACCCGCGGTCAGCCGACGGGCCCGCTCGTCGATCAGCGGGGAGACCGCCAGGTACCGGGCTGCGATGGCTGTCTCATCGATCACCCACCTATCATACCACAGTGCTAATTACCTGACAAGCCCTTAGCGCGTGGGCTGAAGGCGGGGAGGGCGTCGTGGATCCACCGACCGGTCCTGTGCGCCCCTGTGACCGCTGACGAGCTCGAGCTGACGCCTCAGACGGCGACCTTCGCGGTCAGGGTGAGACCGCCGTGGCCAGCCACAGCGCATACGTCCCGGACCCGTAGCCCGACACCACGATGCGGTCCGGGAGCACCGTCGCGCCGGTGACGTACATGCCCTGCGAGTCACCGCCGTCGTAGCGACCGATCTTCGGCAGCGACGTCGACCCGGCGAACGACAGCCGCCTCCAGGTTGCACCGTCCGTCGAGACCCACGCTGCCATCGTTTGCGAGCCCGGTGACTTGCGATCGAGGATGACGATGTGCCGGCCGTCCGATGCCAGGACGGTGGAGCCGATCCCGGGGACCTGGTTCATCCCCTGGTCGATGGCGGGCAGCTCCGTGCCCAACCGGCCAACGACATGCCACGTCGCGCCGTCGGTCGAGGACCATCCGCTCGAGGTCGCGTCGCCGGCGATGGGGGAGCCTGCGCCGATCGCAAACAGGCCATCCGCGCCGACCTCGACGTCGCTCAGCTCCCCGCCTTCGATCTCGATCCCGTCGACCTCACCCACCGTCCAGTGGACGCCATCCGCCGAGACCCAGGCGGCGGGCCGGCCCAGGCCTAGGGGGTAGGGGCCGTCCACCACATCGGTAGCCGGATCCCGCACACCATCCCGCCCGACGATGACGAACCCACCGGGGAACGCGGCGGCGTCGTTGAACACCGCGTGGTCGAAGCCTTGAGACAGGTCGGCCTGCTCCCATGCCACACCATCATCCGAATGGAACACGAGCGGGACCGCCGGCGGCGACTTCTGGCCCGGCTCACCCACGCCCTGGCCCTTGTAGCCGACCGCGATGATCCCGGCGTCGCCCGCGACCATCCACATCGGGGCACCGGCATTGGACCAGCCGGCGTGCCAGCTCGGGCTGTCGACGGGCGTCCAGCGCGACCCGTTGGTGGACGTCCACAGGTCCGGCGAGAAGTCCGGCGTCGGACAGGCCGTGTCGGCCGGGCAGTCCACGCCGCCGCCATCGCCCGTGGCCAACAGCCGGCCACCGACCACGAACACGTGCGTCATGAGCTCACCCGATCGCTGGAGATCAGCCGTGTGGACGACCGTCCAGGTGAGCCCGTCCGGTGAGGTCAGAAAGGCAGCCCGCACCGTGGGCTGGTGGCTGACACCGGTCTCGCCGACGGCGACGTACCCCTCGCCCCAGGGTGCGATGTCCTCGATCCGAAGCCCATCCTGGGTGGGCGGCACCACCGGATCCGACCACGAGAGGCCGGTCCAGCCGCTCGGCGGCGAGGTGGTCGGTGGCGCCTCGCTCGGGGTCGGGCTCGGCGTCGGGCTGGGCGTCGGCCTCGGCGACTCGCTTGGCGTCGGGCTCTCGCTCGGGGCCGGGGCGCTGGAGGTCGGCTGGGGCGAAGGCGTCGAGTTGACACCCAGGATCGGACCCTGCAGGAAATTCCAGCCGAGGACGGCGACGACGGCCACGACGACCGCAGCCGCGCCCAGCTGCACCAGCGGCGCAAACCACGCGCGACGGCCCGCCGTCGGGGCGTTGGTGATGGCGCGCAGGCGATATCGAAGGGAGGCGGGCGCCCCGTCGCCGGCGATCTCATGGAGGACGGCGGTCAGGTCGCGATCGAAGCGCTCGTCGGTCATCGGACCGCTCCCATGGGATCGCGCGCGGCGGCGTCGTAGGCAGCGCGCAGCTCGGCCAGGCCGTAGTGGAGTCGCGATTTGACCGTGCCCAACGGCATGTCGAGATGGGTAGCGATCTGGTCCGCCGTCAGCCCCTCCAGGTAGTGCAGGGCGATCACGGCCCGGTGCTCGGGCTTCAGCGAGCCCAGCGCCTCGCGCAGCGCGGCGCGTTCGACCGACGCCGCGAAGGGATCGGCAACGTCAGGAGGGGCCAGGGCGACGATCGGCGGGCGATGGCGCTGGTGGAGGCGGTCGCGGCAGACGTTGACCAGGATCCGTGAGAACCACGCCTGGAACCGCTCCGGGTCACGCAGCGAGGCGACGTGCTGCCATGCGCGGAGGGCCGCGTCGCTCACGGCATCCTCGGCTTCATCGCGATCGCCCAGGATCACGGCCGCGAGACGGAAGCTGCGATCAAGGGCGTCCTCGAGCAGGCGCGTGAACGCCTCCGCCCGGTCATCGGTCGACCCGCTCAGCATGGCGCCGATGTTGTTCACCCCGTCGTCCCCTGCGTGGATGTTGATCTCGATCACAACCTAGATGACCGGCATGCGGGCCGAATGGTTCGATCTATCTCAATTCGGGGGACGGATGGTCGCGAAGATGGCCCCTTGCCGTTCGTGTATCTCGCCCCTGATGTTCGCGCTGCCCGTCGAGCCGACGCGGGCAGAATGGGTCATCGCCATGGAGAACGCCGACGCCGCGGCCTGATGCAGCCCGCACCGGCGATGAGTTTCCGCTCGGCTGCGGGTCTACCCATCATCGAGCCCGCTACGAAGGAGCGATGACCGTGAAGCTGACCGCAACGATGTTCCTGACCGTGGACGGCGTGTACCAGGGCCCAGGAAGCCCAGATGAGGACCGGCGCGGCGGGTTCGACCGCGGCGGTTGGGTCGCGCCGCACGCCGACGAGGGCACCGGGCGGTTCATCCCCTCGGTCTACGAGCGCGCGGTACTTGGGCAGCACGTTGATCCCGTGCGAGACCACGTCGTCACCGTCGTGGTGCGGCCAGTACGTCTCCAAGGCGAAGCCCGGCCGCGAGCTCCAGGTCCATGGCAGCGGCGGCCTGCTTCGTTGGCTGCTGGAGCGCGACCTCGTCGACGAGCTCAATCTCCTCCTCTTCCCGGTGATCCTGGGCGACGGGCTGCGGCTGTTCCCGGAGGGAGGGCAGACGCACGGCCTGACGCTGGTCGAATCCAAAGCGACGCCGTCCGGCGTGACGATCCAGACCTATCGACCGGCCGGGCGCGCCACGTACGGCAACGCGGGCGAGTGAGGTCGCATCACTTCAGGTGAACGAGGGATAGGCGCGCCCGTGAAGACGACGCCGCACCCCGGGCATCCCGTCCGCGCGGCGAAGGTCGTCAATCACTGCCCTGACGCGTCCGCCCGCTGAGTCCAAACGTCCGGTCGAACGCGATGTGAGCCAGCCACGCGATCCCCGCAACGTAGGCAACCAGGGGGACCGCCCTCGCCGCCTCGAACTGGTTCGGGTCGTTGTTGAGGACCCTCGCCGCGAGGAGGCCGGCCAGCGCCAGCGCGATCAGCGCGATCGGGACCGCCGGGCGATGGGCGAGGTCGTAGGTCCGGGTGGCGAGCTTCGACGCTCGACCATCGCGATGGCGCCCGGTGAGGCCGGCGATGAGCGGCAGGTCCGGCAGGACGGCGAACACGAGGATCGGAGCTGCACCGAGCTCGTGCACGATGACCTCGAAGATGTCGAACGCAGCCAGCGCCAGGCCCGTGACCAGCCATGCCACGCGACCGAAGCGCGCCACGCCGGAGCAGCCCCGATGCCGGGCTTCCTCGGCGTCATTCGGTGCCCGCGGGCGCACAACACCCGTCATCCGAGCGATCATGACTGCGGCGGCCCCTCGAATGCCCCCGAAAAGGTCGATGCTCGTCTTTCAACGGTCTTGCGTTGGCGCCCGACGGCGGGGTCCGGCGCCGTAGCGTCGGAGCTCCTGGAACAAGCGGTCGGAGTGGGGGAGCGCAGCGATGGATTGGCTTCGCGATCACCGGCCCCTCATCATCGGCGCCCTCGTCGAGGTGGCAATCGTGGCTGCCATCGTGCCGCTGGCCTTGATACCGCGCTGGCAGGTGCGTGCCGTCCCCGGGTTCGACAATCTCGGCTCCGGCTTCCCAGCGTGGAGCCGGCTTCACGGACCCTACAGCGGCTGAACGCGGCGCACTAACGCGCCACGCGATAGCGGAGGTAGACGACGCTCGAGCTGAGGGTGCGGGTCTCGACGAGCTCGAGATCCACCCGGCGCTCGCGCTGCGGAAAGTACGGAATGCCACCGCCGTCCAGCATCGGGTAGACCCTGAGCCGGTACTCGTCGATCAGGCCCAGCGCGGCCGCCTCGGCGGCGAGCGTCGCGCCGCCGATCGCGATGTCGCCCTCCCCGGGCTCGGCTCGCAGCCGCTCGATCTCCTTCGCAAGGCCACCCGAGGCCAGGCGGGCATTGCCCTGCACCGCCGACAGCGTGGTTGAGAACACCACCTTCGGGAGCGGCTTCCAAAGGGCCGTCCACGCGCGCTCCGAGTCGTCGAGCGATGGGTCCTGGTCGGCGGTCTCCCAGTACAGCATCGTCTCGTACAGCCGTCGCCCCATCAGGTGGACACCGACCTCACGGATCTCGTCCATGACCAGGCGCCAGACCTCCTCGTCGGGCGCCGGTGCGGTGATCTCGCCGTCCGGCCCGACGATGTAGCCATCAAGCGAGACGCCCATCGAATAGGTCACGCTGCGCATCGAAATCCTCCTTGGTGGGGGGTTCGACAATACGACTGCCGGACGCCGCAGGACTCATCGCGGCTCGCCGGATCTCCTCGGTATGCGCCCACCCGCCGCTCAGCTCTGCGGCAGCCCTCGACCGCGGAAGCCGACCGCCGCGGCGACACCGAGGATCGCGGCGAACCCGCCGAGGACGACGAGCTGCAGCCCCTCCACGGAGCCCAGCGGCGGATTGCCGGCGTGGGTCATCGGGGAGAGGTCCAGCACCCATCCGGGCAGCTTGAGGCCCGTACCGAGAAAGGCGATGAAGGCGACGAAGGCGAGGGCCGCCCAGCCCGCCGGAAGCGCCCTGGGCCGGATGCCGAAGAGCGCGAGCGCGAGGCCGCCCACCAGGAGCTCAGCCGGCAGGTAGGCCGCGCCCGCCCCGAGGACGCGAGCCAGATTCACCCCGGTGCCCATCGACCACGCCATCCCGGCGCCGAGCACGATCGAGGAGACGACGACGATGACGACGAGACCGGTAACGATGGCGAGCACGTGGGCGGCGAGCCAGCGCATCCGGGACAAGGTGCCGGTCAGCCGGACCTCGAGACGTCCGGCGGTCTCCTCGCCGTGCAGACTGCCGACGGCCTGGACAGCATACGCGGTGGCGATGATGGCGATGTAAAGCTGGGTGAGGGCGACCATCCCGTCCACGGGTTGCGCACCCGACAGGCCGAGGGCCTCGGCCATGGCCGAGTTGCCGAGGACGGCGTCGACGAACTGCTGCGCCAGCGCGCCCATCATCCCCGCCAGGATCACGGCACCGGCGAGCCAGCCGAGGATCGCCGGGCGGTGGATGGCGGTCGCCAGCCCGAGTGGGCTGCGCAGCCATGTCGTCGCTCGCGCCGATCCCGCGCCCCCGCGGAGGAGCGAGCTGCCGACGTCGCGGCGTCCGGCGACGAGGACGGCCACCACGGCCAGCAGCCCGCCGACGGCGAGGGGTATGAGGAGGGCCCACCACCGCATCGGCCCGAACGGCGCGGCCTTCTCGGCCCAGCCGAGCGGCGAAAGCCAGGTGACCCACGTGTTCGTCACGTCTCCGACGCCCCGCAGCAGGTAGGCCACGGCGAGGACCAGCAGGCCCCACATGTAGACGCCGCGGGCGTGCAGGGTGACCTGGGCGAGCAGCGCCGCCAGCCCGGCGAAGACGAAGGCGAGGGTGCCGAGGGAGGCGGCGTAGAGGATCGATCGGGTGGCGGGTACGCCGAAGGCGATGAGCCCGAGAGCGAATGCGATCGCGGTGACGAGGATGGCGGCGGAGGCGACGATGAGCCCGGCGAGCACGGGGACGTGGCGCACGACCCGGCCGGCGAGGACCGTCTCGAGGCGCCCGGCCTCCTCCTCGCGCCGGGTGGCCTGGGCAACGAGGCTGATCCCGAGCAGCGGGAGGAGGAAGGCAGCGAGGAAGCCGAACTCGTCGGCGATGATCCCGCCGAGACTGTCGATGCCCTCGACCCTGCCGTTGATCGCGACGAGGGCGTCACCGGCGGTGACGGCCTGGGCGTAGGTGTGGATCTTCTCGGGGGTCGTGTAGAGGCCGGCTATCGATCCCGCCGTGCCGACCATCATGGCGATGAGCGCCAGCACCCAGACGAGCGTGCTGCGGCGGTGCGTCCGCCATTGGACGGCGAGCATGGCCCGCAGGCCGGTCGCCCTCATCGGAGCGCCTCCATCGGCTCCCCGAGCTCGGTGGCTTCGAGAGGCCCTGCGTCGAGAGGCCCGGCGTCCGCGTCATAGCTGCGCAGGAAGAGGGCGTCCAGGCTCGGCGGCGTCACGGTGAGGGTGTGGATCCGTGCGCCGTGCAGCCGGCCGACGACGTCGTCGAGGTGCTCGGCATCGATGGTGAACCGGCTGTCGACATGGCCGTCGAGCCGCTCGGAGACGTGATCCGCGACACCCGGGGCGTCGGCGAGGCCCGCGGGCGCATCGACGGTGACCGCGTGGACGTGGGTGCGGGTGTGCCGTCGGAGCTCGGCGAGTGTTCCGGTCGTCACGGTCCGGCCCCGGCGGATGATGCTCACCCGGTCGGCAAGGGCCTCGACCTCGCCCAGGATGTGACTTGACAGCAGGACCGTGCAGCCCTCCTCGCGCCGCTTGCGGACGACCTCCTGGAAAGCCTGCTCCATGAGCGGGTCCAGCCCGGAGGTGGGCTCGTCGAGCACGAGCAGGTCCGCGTCGGTGGCAAGGGCGGCGATGAGGGCGACCTTCTGCCGGTTGCCCTTGGAGTAGTCGCGGACCCGCTTGGTCGGGTCGAGGTCGAACCGTTCGATGAGAGCGGAGCGGCGAGCCTCGTCGAGCCCGCCCTGGGTCGCGCCGAGCACGTCGAGGCACTGGCCACCAGTGAGCCCCGGCCAGAGGGCGACATCGCCCGCGACATAGGCGAGCCGTTTGTGGAGTGTCGCGGCGTGGCGCCACGGGTCGCCGCCGAAGAGCTCGACCTGGCCGCCGCTGGCGCGGATGAGTCCGAGGACGATCCGGATCGTCGTCGTCTTGCCGGCCCCATTGGGGCCGAGGAAGCCGTGGACCTCTCCGGGAGCCACCTCGAGGTCCAGCCCGTCGAGGGCGCGGACGGCTCCAAAGGTCTTCGTCAGCCCCTGGGTTCTGATGACGGATTGGGCTTGGGGCGCGGTCATTGGGGAGCTTCTCCTTTCGCGGGGGCATTGAACGCCCCCTCGGCGTACACGGTGCTGACCTCCCGAGCCCACCGGTCCAGCCCTTCGGGGGTCAGCGGGTCGGCACCGATCGCGATGGCGATCTGGTTCCTCAGGAGGATGAGTGCGAGGTCGCTGGCCAGGAAGAACGCCGCCCGGATGGCGGGGTCCTCGGCCGGCCGAGCGGCGCCCATCTCGACCATGACCTCAAGGAGGTGTCGGGTTGCGGCGTACCATCGTCCGAACAGCGCGGCTCCCGCCGGGTCATTCGTCAGGAACAGCCGCGCCAGGTAGGCCGGCAGCGGCGAGCCTGGAGGAAAGCCCCGGGCGAAGGCATCGGCGATCGAGCCCTTCGTCGTCCCACCCACGACCAGCTCCACGAGCTCGTCGGTCGGCAAGGCCTCGAAGATTCCGTCGAACGCCTGCGCGGCGAACGCGTCGACCTCCGCACGCAGGCCGTCCTTGCTCCCGAAGTGGTGGAGGACGAGCGCCGGCGAGACGCCGGCCTGGGCGGCAATCTCGCGCACGGTCACCGCGTCCGGGCCACGGTCGGCGAACAACCGCAACGCGGCATTCCGGATGGCTGCGCGGGCGGTCAGGTCGCCGGGATCAACGATTGACCTCACGTTCAGCATCCTAAACGTGTGATCAGTATGCCGTCAAGCAGGTGACCGGCGCCGAGCTGAATCGCAGGTGGCGCGGGGGTTTGAGGCGTGGGTGCCAGCACTGCTTCGATGCGTTGCGCGGCGGGACACCAGGCGCCGAGTTTCGTGGGAGGGGGCGTCCTGCGTCCCAGTCCCGCCGGACCGGCCGACCGTCGCGTGACCGATCTTCGCGTGACAGAAACCCGTGTACGCGCGAAGATGTTCGCGCTGCCTGGGACGAGGGCCCGGCGCAACCAACCACGCATGAGCATCTGATGACCGACCTGCCCAACTCCGCAGCCGACGGGGCTGCCAACGCCTCCACACCCGACGGCGAGACGTCCGGCGGCGATCCCGAGCTCGCGGCGCTCGTCCGGCGCGACCTGCCGCCGGACGATGCTGGTCCCGCGCTGGCCGTCACCGGGGCGCCTGCCGCCGACGAGACAGCCCGGGTGTCCGACGGGGACCCCGCCGCCGGCGCTGCCACGCCCGGGGACGGGGCGAATGCCACACAGCCCGTCGACGTGGTGCCGGTCCTGCCCCTCGCGGCCGCCGTGCCTGACGGCGAGCCCCCGGCACGGCGTCGGCGCCGACGGTCGCTCGCCCTCCGCTTCGGCGTCTCGTTCGTCCTGGGCGTCCTGCTCGTCGTCGGGATCGGCACCGGCATCCTGTACGCCTGGGGCCAGCAGTACGACGGCCGCGTCCTGCCCGGCGTCCGTGTCGGCAGCACGGAGCTCGGCGGGCTCACCCGCGCGGAAGCGGAGGCGGCGATCGCAAACGCCTATGGGTCGCTCGCCGCGGGGCAGATCACGCTCACCGGCCCGGACGGCCAGACGACGACCATCGGCTATGCCGACGTCGGTCGCGGCCCGGACACCTCTGCCGTGCTCGAGGCGGCCCTCGCGGCAGGGCGCCAGGGCGAGCCTCTCGCAGACCTGATCGGCGCACCCCAGGCGGCGATCCACGGCGTGACCCTCGATTCCGCCGTTACCTACGACCACGCCAAGCTGGCGGCCGCCGTCAAGACGCTCGCGAGCACGATCGACCAGGTCCCTGTGGACGCCTCCGTATCGGCCGGCCAAAGCGGGACGTTCAGCGTCTCCCCGGCGAAGGACGGTCGCGCCGTGGACCAGGCGACCCTGGTGACCGCGCTCGACCAGCAGCTCGGGGCGCTCGACGCCCCGGCGTCGATCACGATGGCCGTGCCGGTCGTGCCGGTGGCACCCGCGATCACCACCGCCTCGGCCGACGCCGCGAAGGCGGCCGCCGATCGTATGGCCGCCGACGTGGTCGTCGCCCGGGGCGAGGACAGCTGGACGATCGCCGGCACGAGCCTCGCGCCGCTGATCTCGTTCTCGACCGCGGCCGACGGGAGCATCACCCCGGTCTTC
Source organism: uncultured Chloroflexia bacterium (assembly GCA_963829295.1). Lineage (GTDB taxonomy): Bacteria > Chloroflexota > Limnocylindria > Limnocylindrales > CSP1-4 > CAIXZV01. The sequence goes on from CAWHHU010000003.1 coordinate 309,167, forward strand.
GCCGAGTCGGGCCTCGACCCGATCCTCAAGCGCCTGGCCAAGCAGGTCAACCAGACTGCGCGCGACGCGGGCCTCAAGCTGGTCAGCGGACACGTTGTCGCCACCGGCACCAGCCGCGAGGGCCGAACGCTCAACGCTGACGGCATGAAGGCCGCGATCATCAACGAGATCGCGACCCGTCAGGCGGGCGCGGCGGCATCGCCGGTCGCGGCCGTCGTCAAGGCCGTCGACCCGAAGCTGACCACGGCGGACGCCAAGGCGTTCGCGCCCAAGATGCGGATGATCAGCTCGTACAAAGTCTTCTACTGGGTCCTGATCAACAACCACTGGGGCGGGAACATCGAGGCGCCGGCAACGAAGATCAACGGCACCGTCGTGCCGGCGGGCGCCAAGTTCGACTTCTGGAAGGTCGTCGGCGACCTGCACAAGCTCCCTGGCGAAGGCCCGGGCAACGCGATCGAGGGCGGCAAGATCACCGTCACCGGCGCCTTCGGCGGCGGCATCTGCACCACGTCCACCACGCTGTTCAACGCGGCGTTCCGGGCCGGCATGATCCCGCTCGCCCGACAGAACCACAACGAGTTCATCAGCCGGTATCCGCCGGGCCTCGATGCCACCGTGTGGATCGTGGGCAACACCAAGCAGACCATGAGCTTCAAGAACGACACGGCGTACCCGATCCTGATCACGCGGACCGTGACCCACGCCGGCAGCATCCGATGGCTCACGTTCAAGATCTGGAGCGTGCCAAACCACCGGCAGGCCAAGGTCACCAACAGGGTCATCCACTACGGCCCGCGCGCCATCGAGACGGTGGTGAAGGACCCGACCAAGCCCGTTGGGTACTCCTACCGCAACAACGCCCCGGCGGACGGCGCCAAAGTGTGGGTCACCGTGTCGATCTACGACCACGGCAAGCTCCACTGGCAGAAGCGGTACTTCTCGAACTACCCGGCGGTCAACGGCGTCACGATCGTGGGGACCAAGAAGACCTGACGCCCGCGCAGGGCAGATTCCGAGGATCATCCCGGAGACCGAGTGGTCATCACCCTCGCGCCGGGCACGATCGGGTCGTCGACGTCCTGGGTCACGACACTCACGCCAAGCGCAGGCCGGTACGGCGACCGTGCCCGCTCGCCGGGGTCGAACGCTGCTGTCCTTTGACATTTGCCGTACGATCCGCACGCGGTGGGTCGTGAGCGGGTGACGTGGCCATGACCGCGTAGGTCCGGAGGCGGGGTCATGGACGCGGGCGGGACAGCACCATCTGACGTCGCCGCTGCCCCGGACCCGACGGTGTCGGCTGCCGATCGGCCCGTCGGCGGCCCGTCGGACGATCATCCGGAGCAGGGGAATCGTTCGGTCCGCCTGCCATCGAGCCTGCGAGGGCGGCGAGGGCTGTGGGCTCTCGGTGCGGCGGTTGTCGTGATCCTCGTCATCGCGGCCGTGCTGGTCGCGTTGCGGGGCCAAATGGCGCCGTCCGGCCCGGCAACGATGTGGAGCACGATCATGTCCGGCGCGACGGGCGAGACGGTCCCGAAGGACGTGGCGCTCGAAGCCTTCGCCTACGTCTACAAGGTCGACATCCCAGGCGTGACCCTGCCTGATGCCGTCAAGGGCGCCGATGTCCCCACCTCGGGCTCCGGCGTCACCCGCTGGGTTCGAGCCCTCTGGGACGAGCTGACGCCGGACCAGCAAGCCGTCATCGACCGTCTCACGACGCCCCAACCCGGCGACCTGGTGAGCCCCCTCGGCTCGGGAGGCCCGACCGGCGGAACCGGCTACGAGCTCGCTGTCGCGCGGTCCGATCCGACCTCAGCGCCGGCCGCCGATCTCCCGTCCACCGACCTGGTGACCGCGATGAGGAAGGAGATCACGAACGACATCGCGTACGTCGCCACGCGCCTCAAGACGACGCCGATCTCCGCCGGCGATGCCGTGCTGGACGTCACCGACAACAGCGGCGGCAATGCGGTGTTCGTGACCGTGCCAGTTCTGGTCAAGGGCCTCGTCACCGATAGCTACCAGCCGTGCCACATCACCGCGTACAAGGAAGCCTGGTCCGGTGAAGCGCCGGCGGCGTCGGGTGGCGTCAGCCCGCGCCTCCATGAGCTGCTCGAGCACGAGGTGATCCACTGCTATCAGAACGCCGTGTGGGGTGACATCGCCACCTCCTTCCTGATCCCCAAGTGGATCACCGAGGGCAGCGCGTTCTACCTCGCGCAGACCGACACGGGCGTCGCCGAGGCGATGCTCCCCGACACGTGGACCAAGGGCTGGTTCGACCCCGAGCTGCCGCTGACCAATCGCAGCTATGACGCCTTCGGCTACTACAACCTGCTGGCCCAGAAGGGCCGCGACCTGTGGAGCCTGATGGAGCCGGCCTGGAAGGCGGCCGCGGCGAGCGGGCAGCGCTCGAACGCATACATCGCCGTGCTCAAGGGCGACGATCCCGATGTCCGGGACGCCTGGGCCCCGTCCTACCTGCGAGAGGCTGGGTGGGGCGACCCATGGGTCACAACCGGCTTCGGGCTGCCGGACGATGCGCAGGCCAAGCGGCACGAGATCCAGGCCCTGCCTGATCCCGGCGCGACGGGCTCGCTCCTCAGCCGCTCCAACACGGTCCTCAAGGTGACCGACTCGGCGGGTGAGGTCGTGACCGTGAACACGACCGGCCTCGCCAGCGCGCACGACGATGGCGGCGACACGGCCCTTGCGTTCACCACCCGGAAGTTCTGCGTCCAGGGCGATTGCGTCTGTCCGCCGGGCACCACCAAGGCGGGCGAGCACGAGGCCGATCAGACGATGATGCTGCCGTTCGTGGTGGCCCTCAATGCCCCGCTCGGCGGCTCCACGTGGAGCGTCATGGGCGCCTCGCTGGATGACCTGTGCGGCAAGCAGACGCCTCCGCCGACGCCCGGCTCTCCGCCGGCGCCCGCCCCCGGCCCGTGCCAGGGCGCCTGCCCGGGCTCGAACGGCGATCCACACCTCACGACCATCAATCACTACACCTACGACTTCCAGGCCGCGGGGGAGTTCACCCTGCTGCGGTCACCGGATGGCGCCCTCGAGATCCAGGGCCGCCAGGAGCCGTACCCGGGCCGGCCCGTGTCCACGAACACCGCCATTGCCGCGCGCGACGCCGGCCACCGGGTCGGCGTGTACGTCGTGAACGGCACGCTCCAGGCCCGGCTCGACGGCGCGCCGGTGGACCCGGGCACCGGGGTGATGTTCGACGGCGGGCGGATCGCGGCGGTCGACAACGGGTTCGAGATCGACTTCCCGGACGGCACCCGGCTCATGACCCTGTCGGTGGGGGAGTGGGGCATCCATGCCGTGGTCCTCGCGTCGCCATCACTGGCGTCGGACGGGGTCGGGCTGATCGGTGTGCTCGACCCGGCCGGCATCGGCCTGCCCGCACTGCCGGACGGGACGCGGCTACCGCCGGCGGTCAGCAGCGAGCAGCGACGCCAGGTGCTCTACGGCAAGTTCGCCGATGCGTGGCGCGTCACGGACGCGAGCTCGCTGTTCGACTACGACCCCGGCACCACGACCGCCACCTACACCCAGCGCGACTTCCCGCCGCTGCCGCAGGTGCGGACCTACGGAGACCTCAGCCCGGACGAGCAGGGGGCCGGTGACGCCGCGTGCGGCGCCATCACGGACCCCACCCTCCACGCCGACTGCGCGTTCGACGTCGCGGTCAGCGGCGAGGCCGGGTTCGCCACCGGCTACGCGCCGGTCCAGACCCTGTACGACAGCGGGATCGCCCCGGCCGCGAGCCCGACAGCCACCGTATCGGTGCCCTCGCCGGGCTCGTCACCCGTCGCGGTCGGCGGGGCGGTCGACCTTGGGCCTGCCGTGTTCCTGAACGGCTACCTGGTCGGACCGAATAACCGCGTCTATGCCTCGATCCAGGTCTCGGACAGCCAGTCCTCGATCATCGAGGTCGATCCCGCCAGCGGTTCGATCGTCGCCAGGGCCGACGTCCGGACCTCGACGCCCCTCCACGACGCCGCGGGATCGATCTGGGCCGCGGGCCTCGATCTCGATGCAAACGGCAACAACTGCAACGTGACCCGGTTCGATGACCAGACGCTCGCCAAGCAGGCCACGATCGCGATCCCGTGCACGTTCGACGGGGTGGTGACCGCGTCCGATGGTGAGGCCCTCTGGTTCGCCGACACGAGCAACGTGGACAAGCCCGTCCTGCGCCGCCTGGATCCGGACACCAACCAGCCGGGCACGAGCGTGCCGTTGCCCATCCTCGACCGGCTGGTCGACTCGCAGGGCGCGATCTTCCTCGCCAATTCGGACCAGGGCGTGCAGCGCCTCGCGACGGGGAGCACGGCGTTCGAGCCGATCGGCACGACGCAGCCGCTGTTCTTCCCTGCCGGGACCGGCGCCTGGATCCAGTCGGGCAGCACGGCGCAGTACGTCGGGGGACCGGCGCCGGCAAGCCTGCAGATCAGCGGATCGCTGCTGGCCGGAGATGCCAATGCTGCGTACGTCGCGGTGCCCGGCGCGGATGGCGGCGACGAGGTCTGGCGCTATCCCGCCGATGGCACCACCCCGACGCCACTCAGCTCAGCCCCCACGCTCGGCGGGCAGCCGCTCGACGTGCTCGGCGACCCGATGCCGGCCGTAGGTGCCGGCGGGCTGGCCAAGCTGTGGCTGCTCAGGACGGGCGATGGGGATCAGCTGCACCTGGTGTTCGACTGGGTCCCGTTGCCGTGACGATCGCGCAACGAGCGGCTCGGCGTGCGCCATACCCGCTCGATATGGCTGCTGGGGACGTCGGCAGGTCGTGGATCACGTTCGCGACGTCGGTCAGGTCATTGCCCAGCTGATGATCGCGCCCGGGTAGCCGATGCACGTGCGCCTGCGGGATCGCGTGCGCGTACAGATCGGTATGCGCCGGCGGGACGGTCTCGTCCGCGAGCCCGTGGAACAGGTGCACGGGGACGCCCTGCGGAAGCCGGCCGCCGAGGTCGCTCGGCAGCTCGAACTCGTCGCCTGGCCACCCGCCGAGCCCGACGCACGGGACGGCGAGCAGCACGATGCCGCCGAGCCGGCGATCCGGTGCAGCCTCCGCGAGCACATGCACGAGGATCGTCCCGCCAACCGAGTGGCCGACGACGACGGCACCGTCCTCCAGGGCTGCAATCTCCTGCCGGATGGCCGATCCCCAGGTCGCTGCTTGTGGCTGGTCCTCGCCCGGCATCCGCGGGTAGCGGACCTCGTACCCGTGCCCGAGCTCCGCGCGCAGGCTGGCGGCCAGCGTGTCGTCCCACTCGTCGTGGACTCCCGCGCCGCCGCCCTGGACGAACAGGATCTGCCGGGTTACGTCGCTCATCCTGAACGCCTCGCGGCTCCACGAGGATGGCAGGCTCTCATGCCGGGATCCGCTCATGGTCGGAGCTCGGCAGAACGGAACAGGTCACCGACGCCCCAGCGCGGCGGACCTCAGATGGTCGGTGGGACGGGCTTGCCCGGGAACAGGAGCCTGAACTGCTTCGCGTACTGGCGCTTGCCGACCAGGCGCCAGAGCACCTTCACCGAGACGGGCATGCCCGCGTAGAAACGCTGGCGGTCCGCCGGCGTGGAGTTCGCAAGCAGCATCCCGAGCTGCGGCAGGAGTCGACGCTTCGGGATCACCCCCACACTGTGGTCGGCCATCGCGGTCCACTCTTCCTTGGTGACCACCCGCTCCACGACCGGGACGACCTCCACCACCTCGCGGCGCAGGTGCACCTTCAGCACAGCGAGCATCCGCTCGTAGGCATCGGCCAGCTGTTCGCCGACCGCCTCCTCGGCCGTCGCGCGCCTTCGGCCGAGGAGGGGACTCGCCTCCGCGAGCAGCTCCGCGACCTGTGCGTGGTGCGCGCGCATCTGGCCGACGTGCAGTGCGCAGGCGGGAGCGCGCTGCTCGAGCCTGTCCCACAGGAACTGGTCTTCGCTCTCGTGATGGGTATGCAGCGTCGCGTCCAGATCGGCGAGCCACTGACCGAGGAACTCGCTGCGCGCCACGTCACCGGCGGGACAGCCGCGCACCATGCCAGGCGCCTCCTCGTATCCCCACAGGAACGCGTTGTGCAGGATGCGCATGTCGTCGCCGTCGCACAGTTTCGGCCCGTCAGGCACGGGCGGAGCGGTCTCACCGGGCTGGGAGACGTACTCCATGGTCATGAACGGACCTCCTGGGGACGGAATGACTTGTCCGGGAAGTCTAGTGGTCCACGACCGTGATCCGCACCCCCGCGACGCTTCTACGCGACGACACGGGCGCCCACCGCCAGGTGCTCGACGACAGGGATGACCTCGGCAACCCGCCGTCCGATGCGCGAGGCCCGGAGGTCCGACGACACCGCGGATGGCGGAAGTACCCTTCGCTGATGCGCCTCATCGTGACTGCGTTCATGACCCTCGACGGCGTGGTGGAAGCCCCCGGCTTCGACGAGCACCGTGACGGGCGGAATGCCTGGGCGCTGCCGGGGACGTCCCACGCCAGGTCCAGGCGCTCAAGGCGGAGCCCGGCGGCGAGCTCGTCGTCTACGGGAGCCCCGGGCTCGTGGAGACGCTCCACGCGGACCGCCTCGTCGACGAGTACCGCATCCTCGTCTACCCGGTCATCCTCGGCAGCGGCAAGCACCTGTTCCGCGACCGGATTGACACCCAGCATCTGCGCCTCGTCCGGTCGCGGACGTTCGGATCAGGCGTGATCCTGCTGAGCTACGAGCCGAGGGCGGAGGCGCCGTCGGGCCGCTACGCCGAGGACTACGCATGGACCCAGGAGCAGGTGCGGTCGTTGGAGGCGGCGCAGGACGTCGACCGAATCCTTGGTGCCATCCTGTTCACGGACGTCGTCGACTCGACCGGCCGTGCTGCGGCGATGGGCGACCGGGCGTGGAAGAAGCTGCTGGACCAGCACCACGCGGTGGTCAGGGCCCAGAGCGAGCGTTGGCTGGGCCGCAACCTGGAGTTCACCGGCGATGGCACGATGGCCGTGTTCGACGCCCCAACGCGTGCGCTGCGGTGCGCCTTCGGGCTCGTGTCCGAGCTGCGCGAGCTTGGCATCGAGATCCGGGCCGGGATCCATGCCGGCGAGATCGAGCGCCGCGAGACCGGCCTGGGCGGGATCGGCGTGCACATCGCCGCCCGGGTTCTCGGGCGTGCCGGACCGGGTCAGGTGCTCGTGACGCGGACGGTGCGCGACCTCGCGACCGGCACGGACCTTGGCTTCGCGTCGCTCGGCACGGTCAGCCTGCGCGGCGTGCCAGGGGTCTGGGAGCTGTTCGAGTCGTCGCTCGGCGACCCGTCATAGCAGGTCGGGTGCTACCGGCCGCCGGGCGCCCCCTCCATCCGCTCGAGGAGCGCCAGCGTCGTCGCCCAGCTGCGGATCGTCATCGACCGGTACATCGGGCTGCCCATGACCTTGTTGAGGCGGCTCCTCGTGCGCTGGGCGCTCAGCCGCTGGGAGTAGATGACCCCATCGCCCGGCCACACCGTGTCAACGCCGTCGCGCGGGTCGAACGCCGCCAGGGCGGCGGGCGCGTCGATCCCCATCAGGAAGATCGCATCGCTGTGGTACCTGTCCGGCTGGTCGCCAAAGCCCTTCGGCCGGTCCCGGACAACGGCCCGCAGCTGTGTCCGTGTCAGGACCAGCACGGCGATCAGCTCGCTGTCGAGCGTGAACGTCTTCGGGAGCGCCTCCTCGAGCTCGCACTTGATCACGTTCGCCGATCGGTCGGAGCTCAGGATCACGTTGCCGCTGACGATGTAGGTCGAGACCTGCGTGTGGCCGTGGGACTCGAGGAGCTCGCGGAGCACCGCCATCGACACCTTGTTCCGGCCGCCGACATTGACACCGCGAAGGAGGACGAGATAGCGGGTCATGGACAGGGATGAGGGCTGCTGATCGACGACGCCGTGCGAGGCTGATCCCATCCAGCGATGATCGGGCCTGACCAGGATTCGGGCAACCGGCGCGAAAGCCGCCTGCGCGTGGAACGTCCGAAGCGTTGCGACCTCGCTCCGGACGGCAACGCCTGGTCGCTGTCAAGACTGGCGCCCAGAACCACCACCACGCCGCCAGGCTGCTTCGAGCGCGCTCCTGCGAGGTGTGGTATGCATCGATTCGAACTCGAGTGCGCCAACGCGTACTGACACCGACCCCGAGCCCGATCCGATGATCCCGCACGCGCTCGTACTCCGTCATGAAGGGTGCAACCCATGCCTGATCCACGGAAGGTCGTCATCGTCACCGGCGCGTCACGCGGTATCGGCGCAGGGCTGGTCGCCGCGTTCCGCGACGCCGGCTATGACGTCGTCGGTACCTCGCGCTCGATCCCCCCGTCCGATGACCCGCACTACCTGACCGTGCCGGGCAACATTGCCGACGTCGAGACCGCCCAGCGGGTTGTGGACCAGACGCTCGCTCGGTTCGGAAGAGTCGACAGCCTGATCAACAACGCCGGGACCTTCCTCAGCAAGCGCTTCACGGAGTACACACCCGACGACTTCGCTGCGGTCATCGCGTTGAACCTGGCCGGCTTCTTTCACATCACGCAAAGCGCCATCGGCCAGATGGTCATGCAGGGCAGCGGCCACGTCGTCACCATCACGACGACGCTCGTCGACCACGCCGACAGCACGAGGCCCGCCGCTCTGGCGTCGCTCACGAAAGGCGGGCTCGCAGCCGTCACGCGTTCCCTCTCCACCGAGTTCGCGTCGCGTGGTGTGCGAGTCAACGCGGTCGCCCCCGACGTCATCAGGACGCCTGGGCACGATCCCGCGTCCTACGCGAGCATGGCCCATGCCAACCCGAGTGGCCGATTGGGCGGGGTCAGCGATGTCGTCGGGGCCATCCTCTACCTCGAACGGGCCCCGTTCGTCACGGGCGAGACGCTCCACGTCGACGGCGGTTGGGCCGCGGGTCATTGATCCGCCGGGCGACCAGGGAACTTGGAACTGCCCCCAGGAAAGGGACGGGCTAGGAGCCGAGCCGCTTCCAGGCCCCCTCGGAGATGACGTCGACCCTGCCGTCGACGACCCGGATGGCGGTCTGGTCGTCGATGGCGTACGCGGGGCCGCCGATGCCGGCCGCCCAGCGCTCGGCGATCTCGAGCGTGTTCGTCGGGAACACATCGAGGTGCGGGAAGATCGCGAAGTCCACGAACCCCAGGGTGCGGTCATCCGGCGCCGACGGCCACTCCACGAACAGGTCGCCGATCCGGGGCGTCATCACCATGCTCCCGGCGCTCACCCCCACCCAGGTCGTGTCGGTCAGCGACGGCAGCAGATCCGCGAGCCCCGACGCTCGCATCCAGTGGCACAGGTACGTCGCGTCGCCGCCGTCCACGAGCAGGACGTCCGCCTCCCGCACCCACGGGACCCAACGCTCTGCGCCGATCGTGGGCAGGGCGGTCAGCTCGAGGACGCCCAGCGTCTTCCACTCCAGCGAGGTCATGCCACCCCACGGCGGCCGGCCGCTGATGAAGCCCCGCACCGATGTCGGGCCACACATCGGGTGGGCCCACTGTGCCGTCGGGATGCAGAGCGCGGTGGCGTCGGCAATCGGTTTGCCCAGCAGGTCGACCAGGGCATCGCGAATGCTCGGGTTCGTGAGGCCCCCGGAGGTGAGGAGTAGCTTCACGTTGTCTCCTTGCCGGAGCGCGCCAGGTCTCAGCCGTCCCTCCGCCAGGGACCGATGCCGGTGACGCGTTCGACGCGGATTCGGGTCACGTATCCCGGCGGCGGATCGGGCATGGCCGGGAAGCGCACGTCGGGACCGAGGTACGTTCGTGCCAGCCGCTGCAGGAGCTCGGGGGCCCCGCCCAGGGTGATCCGCGCGCTCCCGTTGATGACGAGGTACTCCCGGAGGCCCCAGTCGTTGATGTGCTCCGACTGCAAGGTGACGGCGATGCGCGGGTCCCGGCGCAGGTTCTGCAGCTTGTGCTGATCCGAGAGCGTGCCGATCACGATCTCGCCGTCCTCGATGCCCACCCAGGCGACGCTCAGGTGGGGCGACCCATCCGGGTTGAGGGTCGCGACAGTCGCCACGGCGTCCGACGCCAGGAGCTCGAGCGCCGCGTCCGACAGCAGGTTGATCATTCCCCGCACGATACACGGGCCGTCCGGAATCGGCGTCATGGAGCGAACCGTCGACGGGCCGCGATGTGATCGAACCGGGCTCGTCCCACCCTTGAGGCCCGCCTCTGCGGCGCCGGTCACAACTGTCGTGGCGCAGGGTTCCCGTACAATTCGGCGTCTTCGGCGAACCCAGTGGAGCCAACCCGACCATGACCGCACATGGATCGCCCGGGTCCGAGGCGGTGAACGCGCCGCGGGCCGCTCAGGAGCGGAGGTTGCCGATCGGCGTCTGTCTCCGGTCGATCCGGGCGGAGCCGACGTGGTGGCTCGAGAGCGCCAGCCGGCTCGATGCCGCCGGCTACGCCGGCCTGTGGTGCTGGGACCATTTCATGGGTCGCGGCGACCTGACGGTTCCCGTCGTCGAGAGCTGGACGATCCTCGCCATGGCCGCCGCCCGCACCTCGCAGGTCACGGTTGCCCCATTTGTGCTCAACGTCATGAACCGACATCCTGCGGTCGTCGCGCGGATGGCCTCCACGCTCCAGGTGGCCAGCGGCGGCCGACTCCTCCTGGGCATCGGCATCGGCGGTGCGCCGAAGGAGCACGCCGCCTACGGGATGCCCTTCCCGGATCCAGCGGAACGCGTCCGTCGGCTGGAAGAGGCGATCGCGGTGATGCGCGCGCTGTGGACCGGCGGCCCGGTCAACGTCGATGGCGAGTTCTATTCGTTGACGGAGGCGTACGCCCATCCGGTCCCGCATCCACCGCCCCCGATCATCCTTGGTGGGGAGACACCGGCCGGGGCCCGCCTCGCGGGTCGGATCGGTGACGGGTGGACCGCGTTCGACGCGAACTTCGAGCGGAACCTCCCGCTGTACCTCGAGTCGCTCGAGGCGAGCGGCCGTCGGCGGCAGGACCAGACGGTGCTCGTCGGATTCCAGGGCGACTGGCTCGGTGACGAGCGGTTTCGCGATACGCCGTGGTTCGCCGCCCCGCGCGAGACCTGGGAGCGATGGCGGGCGGCCGGCGCGGACGGGGCAATCGTGCTGGCGCGGACGACCGATGACGTCGATGCCCTGGTGGAGGCCGTCGATCGCTGGTAGCGGGCACGAGCGCGCTCCACCGCGCGACAGGATGAACCCACCGCGCGCCCCGGCGTTCAGCGCGGCCGTAGACTCCGCGGGTGAAGAAGATCGGGTTCCTCTCGTTCGGGCATTGGTCCGCGTCGCCGTATTCGCAGGTGCAGTCGGCCTCCGACTCGCTGATCCAGTCGATCGAGCTCGCGGAGGCCGTCGAGGCGCTGGGTGGCGACGGCGCGTACTTCCGGGTCCACCACTTCGCCCCGCAGCTGGCGTCGCCGTTCCCGCTGCTGGCGGCGATCGGGGCGCGCACCAAGCGGATCGAGATCGGCACCGCGGTCATCGACATGCGCTACGAGAACCCGCTGTACATGGTCGAGGACGCCGGCGCCGCGGACCTCATCGCCGGTGGCCGCCTCCAGCTGGGCATCAGCCGCGGCTCGCCTGAGCAGGTCATCGAGGGGTTCCGCTACTTCGGCTACGTGCCGGAGGAGGGGAGGACCGACGCCGACATGGCCCGCGACCATACCCGGGTCTTCCTGGAGGCCCTGACCGGCGCGGGGTTCGCGGAGCCCAGCCCCAGCCCGATGTTTCCCAACCCACCGGGCCTGCTCCGGCCGGAGCCGCACTCGCCCGGCCTGCGCGAGCGCATCTGGTGGGGCGCCGGCACGCGGGCGACCGCCCAATGGACCGCGCAGCAGGGCATGAACCTCATGTCGTCCACGCTCCTGACCGAGGACGCCGGCGTGCCGTTCCACGAGCTCCAGGCCGAGCAGATCCGCCTGTTCCGCGAGGCATGGACCGCGGCCGGACACCCGCGCGAGCCGCGCGTGTCGGTGAGCCGCAGCATCTTCGCGCTGGTCGACGACCGCGACCGCGCCTACTTCGGCCGGGGGGGCGACGAGGCGGACAAGGTCGGCTACATCGACGCCCAGACGAAGGCGATCTTCGGTCGGTCCTACGCCGCCGAGCCCGACGCCCTGGTCAAGCAGCTCGCCACGGACACCGCGATCCAGGCCGCCGACACGCTGCTCCTGACCGTGCCCAACCAGCTGGGTGTCGAGTACAACGCCCACGCGATCGAGAGCATCCTGCGGTACGTCGGCCCGGACCTCGGCTGGCGGTAGACCAGCCGGAAGGGACGCTGGCGCGGACGGCGCGGTGGCCGCGTGAGATCTCAGGCGTCAGCAGGAAGGATCCGGAACGCTTGTCCGCCGGGACCGGCGACGGTCCGGAAATGGCGCTCGTCGAGCGTCAGCACGTCCCACGTCCGGTGCCGTTCCGCAAGCACGACCAGCGATGCATCCGCAAGCCCGATCCGGAGGTCGCGATAGCGGGCGATCACATCGGTCGCGCGAGCGACATCGGCGGCTTCGAACGGCTCGAGCCGGTACGCACCCGCCGCGACCTGGTCGAGCAAGGCGGCGGCTGCGGCAGCGGACACGCGTTGCAAGAGCAGGTCATCCAGCTCGGCGAGCACGAACGGAGACAGCGCGAACGGACCGGGGGATCCACGCAGGATCGCGGCAGCCGCTCGATGATGACGCTGGCTGGCGTCGATGGCCGCGAGCAGACCGCTGGTGTCGAGGATGATCACGGCTCCCCGAACCCGTCGAGCGCTTGATCGGTGTGCTCCGCGAGATCTGGCTGGTGGCTCTCGAACAGCGGCAGGATCGGTTCGGCCGTCCGGTGCTGCGCCGCGATCAGCTCGACGCCCTCGCGAATGAGCTCTGCCTCGCTACGCCCCGACGCCTTGGACGCGCGCTCGAGCGCGCGCTTCTGCGCCTCGGTCAGGTAGACGGTGGTCTTCTCCATGCCATACACGCTACCATACGTCGCTGGGATCAACGGCCCTGCGGCGGCTCGATTGACGTGTCTGAGCGTACTATATATAGTGCCAGTGCTACACGGGAGGCCAATGCCTCATGGCAAACCTGACACTCGTGATCGACGACGACATCCTGCGTCGCGCACGCGCCAGAGCAGCCGAGCGCGGCACGTCGGTCAACGCGGTCATTCGTGACCTGCTCGAGCAATTCGCCGGGCCGTCCGTCGCGGCTGCGGCGGTGCGGTCGATGTTCGACATCGCCGACAGTGCTGGCGCGGCCGTGGGGGAGGGGGGCATCACCTGGACGCGGGACGAGCTCCATGGCCGCGCGCACGTTCGTTGACACCAACATCTGGGTCTACGCGAACGACTCGCAGGCCAGCCCAAGGCGGGAGCGCGCCCGCGAGGTCCTGACCGCCGACCCGAGCGCCCTGTGGATCTCCGCGCAGGTGATGGGGGAGCTCTACGTCACGCTTACCCGCAAGCTGACGCCCGCGATGGAGCCCGGCGCGGCCCGCACGATCGTCGGGCAGCTCGCCCGGCTCAACGTCGCGCCGCTCGGGGCCAGTGAGGTGCTCGCTGCACTGGACATCACCCGCGACGGCCCGGGCTCCTACTGGGACGCGCTGATCATCGCCGCCGCCGGCGCCAGCGGCTGCGAGGTGGTCCTCACAGAGGATCTCGCGGCAGGGTCCCGGATCGCAGGCGTCCGGATCGAGAACCCGTTCGATGGTCCGCCCCACCGCCTCGCCGAGGTTCCGGTGGCGTACGGAGCGCGCCACGCGTCATGGGACGACCGGGCCCTCCGTGACGAGCTCGCGGGCTACGAAGCCGAGGCTCGGGCCGCCGGCATGACGCCCAACGCCGTCCACTCCTACTGGGACTACGCGCGCCAATTCCTCGACTGGCGCGACGGCAGCTACCCGCGCCACACCGCCACTCGACCGGTGCCCGCCCGCACGGTTCGCGTGGACGACCTGCGCGCCGATGTCGCCGCCTACGCGAGCTCCCTCGAGGCCGCCGGCCTGCGTCAGTCAGCGATCGACACGTACGTTCGGCACGCAGGATTCTTTGTGCGCTGGCTCGCTGGCGACTTCCGGCCTGGCGGCCGCCTCCGCGGTCCCGGCGGGCTGAACGCCATCGAGTCCCGGCAGTAAACTCCCAATTGACAGATGTCCCATCGCTGGCCGCCGTGACGCGACCGTTCTCCGCCCGATATTGCCAGCGAAAGCGTCCTCCGCGGACGCTGTAGACGACGAAACCCACTCCTCGTACCCCCACGCTTGTGGCCCGGAACCGAGGCCAGGGGTCGGCGACGGGAGACCAGACCACAGAGCATAGGGGTCTGCCCCGACTGCAGTGGACATCTTCCAGCGGGCAGCGAGGCGTCGCCAACCCTGCTTGGGTTTCCGCGTAGAGTAGGGGAGACGGCCGCTGGGTCGGGCACGAGGGGGAGGGCACGTTGGCGGTCGAGCCGTCCGGTCAACCCGGGAATGTGAGCACACCACCGGCGGCTCCCGTGCGCCCGGCGCCGATCGACAACCCTGTCATCAACTCGCCGTTCGTCGAACCCGAACGCCATTTCAGGGTCGTCGACGGCCAGGTCAGCGGTGACATCGAGCCCCGACGTAGACCAAGCGAGTTCTTCGTCCCGGTCGCGCAGCCGAAGAAGAAGAGCGCGGCGCAGCTGGCGCTTCAGCTCGGCGGTGGCACGCGCCAGCAGTCGAACGAGGTCGTCAACGAGATCCGGCAGGCGGTCGGGCGCTGGCGGCTGCAGGGCTACCCGCACACGACGGCGATCACCAGGGAGCTGCTGGCGTACTGGCGGGCCGAGGATCGGGACCGGCGCCTCTTCTTCTGTCAGCTCGAAGCCGCGGAGACGGCGGTCTACCTCGCCGAAGCAGCGGAGAAGCAGGGTGACACCAAGGCGCTCAACTACATCCGCGCCGAAAACGTCCGCCTGAACGACGGGTTGCCGCGGCTCGCGTTCAAGATGGCCACGGGCTCGGGCAAGACCGTCGTGATGGGGATGCTCATCGCGTGGCAGGCGCTCAACAAGCTCGCCAACCCGTACGACCGGCGGTTTGGGACCCGGTTCCTTATCGTCACGCCCGGGATCACGATCCGCGACCGCCTCCGGGTTCTGCTCCCCAACGATCCGCAGACCTTCTTCCGCTCGATGGACCTGGTGACGCCGGAGCAGCTGGACCGGCTCCAGGCAGCGACGATCGAGATCACCAACTACCACGCCTTCATCCGGCGCGAGAAGGAGCAGGCAGCCGCGCTCACAAAGAAGGTCCTCGCGGGGCCCGATGGCGACTTGGATCGGTTCAAGGAGACGCCTGGCGAGATGGTCCGGCGCGTCTGCCGGGTTTTCGGCAATGCCAAGGACCTGATCGTGCTCAACGACGAGGCCCATCACTGCTACACGCCGGCGCCACCAGAGGAGACGCTCGAGGGCGCCCTGTCCGGCGACGAGCGGAGCGAGGCCCGTCAGAACGCCGAGGAGGCGCGCGTCTGGTTCGAAGGCCTGCGAGCTGTGCGCGAGAAGCTTGGCATCCGCCGCATCTTCGACGTTTCTGCTACGCCATTCTTCCTCAAGGGTTCGGGCTACGCCGAGGGCACGCTCTTCCCGTGGGTCGTGTCCGACTTCGGGCTCATGGACGCGATCGAGTCTGGGATCGTGAAGGTGCCCCGGGTGCCGGTGGCCGACGACTCGATGGTCGGTGACCTCCCGAAGTACCGTGACCTGTGGCTCCACGTGCGCGACGGGCTCCCGCGCAAGGGCGCGCGCGACACCTCGGTGGGGGAGGGCAACCCGGTCCTGCCCAAGGAGCTCGAGGGTGCGCTCCAGAGCCTGTATGGCGACTACGAACGCTCCTACACGGAATGGGCGCAGGCGGGCATGGGCCGGCCGCCGGTGTTCATCGTGGTCTGCTCGAACACCAGCGTGTCGAAGCTCGTGTACGACTGGGTCGCAGGCTATGATCGGGCGCTGACCGACGGCACGACGATCGCCGCGCCGGGCAAGCTCGGCCTATTCAGCAACGTTGCCGACGGCCGATGGGCCGAGCGGCCGGTCACGATCCTGGTCGACTCGGTCGCGCTGGACCACGGCACGCTGGACGCCACCTTCAGGAAGGCTGCCGCGCGCGAGATCGACGAGTTCAAGCGCGAGTACGTCGCCCGTTTCCCCGGTCGCAGCGCCGAAGACCTGACCGATGAGGACATCCTGCGCGAGGTCCTGAATACCGTCGGCAAGCCCGATCGCCTGGGCGCCGACATCCGTTGCGTCGTGTCGGTCTCGATGCTCACCGAGGGCTGGGACGCGAACACCGTCACCCACGTGCTCGGCATCCGGGCGTTCGGCACGCAGCTCCTGTGCGAGCAGGTCGTCGGCCGAGCGCTGAGGCGCGCGAGCTACGACCCGACGCCCGACGGGATGTTCGAGCCTGAGTACGCCGAGGTGCTGGGCGTGCCATTCACCTTCCTGGCAACCACGGGCAAGGGCGCTGTCCGGCGGCCGAAGCCGGTGCTCGTCGTCCGTTCCCTGCCGGAACGGTCCGACCTGCGGATCGAGTTTCCACGCGTCCTCGGCTACCGCTTCGAGCTGCCGACGGAGAGCCTGGAGGCGAAGTTCGACGCGCGCAGCGACTTCCAACTCTCGACGCGGGAGGTTCCCACCCAGACCGAGCTCGACCCGATCGTGGGTGAGATGAACCTGCTCGAGCTCTCGCTCGACAAGCAGCGCATGAACACGGTCGTGTTCGCAGTCGCTAAGCGGACCCTCGACACCTACTTCCGAGACGAGGACGGCGGCGAGCGTCCGTGGCTGTTCCCACAGCTGGTGTCGATCACGCGCCATTGGATCGACCAATGCGTGCTGCCCTACGTCGGTGATGGCGCCTACCCACAGCTGCTCCTGCTCGCCGAGAACAGCCACGCCGCGGCAGAGCGCATCAACCGAGCGATCGTGATGGGCACGGCCGGCGAGAAGCGGCTCATCCCGATCCTGCGCCCGTACGATCCGATCGGCTCCACCGACGACGTCTACTTCGAGACGACGAAGGTCTGCTATGACACGCGCAAGAGCCACGTCAACCGCGTCGCCCAGGACTCAGGCTGGGAGACGGAGCTCGCGGCCAAGCTCGAGCAGATGCCCGAGGTCGTCGCCTACGTCAAGAACCAGGGCCTTCAGCTGAAGATCCCGTACTCCTACGAGGGACGCGCCGCCAATTACGTGCCGGACTTCCTGATCCGCCTGAGCGATCGCGACTCTACAGGGCCCGACGACCTGCTCACGCTCCTGCTCGAGGTCTCCGGGGAGCGGAAGAAGGAGAAGCAGGCCAAGGTCGCCGCAGCCCAGGACCTGTGGATCCCGGCGATCAACAACTGGGGCGGCCTCGGGCGCTGGGCGTTCATCGAGGTCACGCACATGGAGGATGCGGCCGCCCTGATCCGGTCGAAGCTCGTCGACGCAGAGTCGGCGGGGGCTTGACGATGTGCGGTCGGTGCGTCATCTTAGATGAGCACGCAGGAGCCGCATATGACGCAGGAACGACGCTATCTCACGCCAGCGGAGGCGGCCGAGGAGCTCCGCGTGAGCTCGGACACCATCCTTCGCCTCATCAACTCCGGCGAGCTGCCTGCAATCCGCGTGTCCGCACGCGTCATCCGCATCCCGAAACCCGCGTTCGAGTTCTTCCGGGAGGGACGCAAACCGACGCGGCGACGGGTTGTTCACCGGCAGGTCGACTCGCTTCCCATGATCGGCGAGGACGAGGAAATCAGGGACAAGGCGCCGGTCACCTGACGTGGAGCTCACGCTCTCGGAGCTCGACGAGTACCTGGTTGCGCTCGCGACTCTGCTTGATCGATACGGGGTTGACCTCGACAGCGACGTCCTCGCGCTCGACCACACCCCATCGGGCGCGGTCGGGTTCGAGTTGCACGGCCTGCTGCCGGCCGGATCGCGGGAACATGCCTCGACGCTCACCGTACGCGAGCACTGGGCGCCGACGGGCGACTGGTTCGGGCGCATTGAGTACGTATACGAGCTCCTCGACCGCCGGCGTGATTTCCGACGCGCCTACCACCATCACGATGCAGTCGCGTTCGTCCGCCGCTACAGCGTTGTTGTCCACGAGCACTGCGAGCAGCCGATCGGCACAGCGCCGTGTGCCCATGTCGAGGGCAGCCCGATCCGGGACGGGTTCGCCGGTGTCATGCGCCTCATCGAGACCTGGACGGACCCGGAGCCACCCGACTGCCGCGCGCTGCCATGCCTCGAGCAGACCGCACAGACGGCGCGATGAGCGGGGGATGAGCCATGCCTGACAAGATGAAGCCGGGACCGAAGACGCCCGTCCGCCAGCACCGGTTCGACGGCGACGAGCGGTCCAACATCCCCACCGCCGAGCTCGAGTCGTTCGTTCGCGACGAGGACAAGAAGCCGACCATCGTGCGCTACCCGCGGAACCCGGATCTCGACCCGCAGCTCGTCTGGAAGGGCAAGGACGAGCAGGACAGCCACGACCTCGAGGTCCCCGCAGTCCCGATCTACATCCAGGAGACGATCGACCCGCTCGCGCTGATCGAGGAGCTGCGCGCCGAAAGTGAGGGTCGTCGCACGGAGCAGCAGCTGGGCTTCTTCGGGCCGTACACGGACCTGCCGTTCGAGGAGAAGGTCGACTTCTACCGCCACGCCGGCAAGTGGACCAACCGGATGATCCTCGGCGACTCACTGCTGGTGATGACGAGCCTCGCCGAGAAGGAGGGCCTCAAGGGCCAGGTCCAGACCATCTACATCGACCCGCCCTACGGCATCAAATTCGGCTCGAACTGGCAGGTGCGCAACCGACCGACGCGATGTGCCGCGACGGGAAGGACACCGACCTCACACGCCAGCGGGAGCAGGTGCGGGCGTATCGTGATACCTGGGAACTCGGCATCCACTCCTACTTGGCTTACCTTCGCGAGCGGTCTGACCGTGGCGCGCGAGCTACTCACAGTGTCTGGCTCGATCTTCGTCCAGATTGGTGAGCGCGAACGTGCACGTGGTACGCAACGTTCTGGACGAGGTATTCGGATCCGCGAACTTCATTCAGCAGATCGTCTTTCGCAAGACAACGGCGCCGGAAGCCGTCGGGATAGTCGAGAAGCTGCCTGAAACCCCGACTATCTGCTCTGGTATGCGCGGGACATGGAGCAGCTGAAGTTCAGGCGCGCTTCCAGGCACGAGATGGCTCGTAGACACAACGGCGCCGTGGGTGGAGAGGCTTGACGGCGCAAGGCGAGCGGCCGGACGGGAGAGAAGCTGCCGACCGCCCGGCGGATGTCCGCTCTGGGCGCGCACTTTCCGGGTCGACAACCCGCATGACCCCCCAGACCGCTGGACTGCACAGGACTGGGTACTTCCCCGTTGCCTGGACGGCAGGGAGTACATGCCGAGGACGGGCGAGTGGAAGACGAACCGAGAGCGGCATGGAGCGACTCCTGCGGCGGGTCGTCGTACATCCGCTAGCCAGATCGCTTGGCTACGTTCGCTACCACGACGACTTCCCTGCATATGCCATCGGCAATGTCTGGACGATATGGGCGGGGCGTCAAAGCCGCGGCTTCGGGACCCCAAGGTCTACGTCGTGCAGACCAACCCCGCGTCGTCGAGCTCTGCTCTTGATGACGACCGACCCCGGCGACCTGGTACTTGACCCGACCTGCGGCTCCGGCACGACCGCATACGCCGCGGAGCAATGGGGTAGGCGCTGGATCGCGATCGACACCAGCCGAGTCGCGCTCGCCCTCGCGCGCTCGCGTCTCATGGCGGCGAAGTATCCGTACTACCTGCTCGCGGACTCCGAGGCCGGCATCCGCAAGGAGGCCGAGTTGACAGGCACGCGGTCGATGTCGATCGCGACGCCTACCAACGACGTCCGTCGCGGCTTCGTTTACGAGCGCGTGCCCCACGTGACCCTCAAGTCGATCGCCCAGAACCCGGACATCCGCGAGGGCATGACGCGCGAGGCGATCGATGCCGCGATCGCCCGCCACGCCGAAACCGAGACCCTGTTCGACCGCCCGTACGAGGACAAGAAGATCGTTCGCGTGTCCGGGCCGTTTACCGTCGAGAGCCTGTCGCCCCACCGCGTCCTGGTCACGGGCCCGGAGGACTTGGCGGCCGCCGAGGCGACGCCGTCCGTTGACGACGGACGCTTCGTGACGACGATCCTCGACAACCTGCGTCGCGCAGGGGTCCAGAACACGAAGCGTGCTGAGCGTCTCGAGCTCACCCGCCTCGATCCCTACCCAGGTGTCTACGTCCAGGGGGTAGGGGAGTACCTCGAGGCCGGGCAGGCCAAGACAGTCGCGATCGCCATCGGCCCCGAGTTCGGCACTGTCGGCGCTGGACTCGTCCGCGACGCTGCCAAGGAGGCCGTCCGATTCGCCGATCTGCTCGTCGTGTGCGGCTTCGCGTTCGATCCGCTGGCGGGCGAGGAGGCGTCGCAGCTCGGTCGCCTCACGATCCTCCAGGCCCGCATGAACCCTGACCTTGCGATGGGGGAGGACCTCCTCCAGAAGACCGGAACCGGCAACCTGTTCATGGTCTTCGGCGAGCCCGACATCGACGTCCGTGAGACCGACGACGGCCGGCTCCAGGTCGAGATCCGCGGCCTCGACGTCTACGACCCGACCACCGGAGAGGTCCGCAGTTCTTCGGTCGACGACATCGCCGCCTGGTTCCTCGACACCGACTACGACGGCGAGGCGTTCTTCGTCCGCCACGCCTACTTCACGGGCACCGACGACCCCTACGACAAGCTCCGCCGTGCCCTCCGAGCGGACATCGGCGAAGAAGCCTGGGCCACGATCAACTCAACGGTGAGCCGTCCGGTCTCGCGCCCGTCTACGGGCAAGATTGCTCTCAAGGTCATCAACCACTACGGCGACGAGGTCATGAAGGTCGTTCGCGCGTAACCTGGTCCCAACCAGGGATTACGCTGTGGGCCGCCCCAATCTATCCGAGAGAGGCAGATGGCAGATCGTCAGCAGCGACTCGGTCTCGAGGGAGCCACGCGAAGGAGTCGAGAAAAGGCACGTCGCAACGGCCGGTCGGACCCCGACTCCTCTCTCCGTGTCACTCGTCTTCAACTGGGCAACTGGCGCAACTTTACACGACTCGATGTTCATCTGAGCACGCGCGTCTTTCTCGTTGGTCCGAACGCCTCAGGAAAGTCCAATCTCCTCGACGCGATCAGGTTCCTCAAGGCCATCGTTGAGGTGGGCGGCGGCTTTCAGGCATCAGTTCAGCACCGTCGGGGTGTGTCTCGACTTCGAAGCCTTTCGGCTCGTCGATATCCTGATGTCACGCTCGAAGTGAACATCGGAACCAACGCCAATCCGAACGCTTGGGTGTACTCACTCGCGTTTGGTCAGGACAACTTGCGGCGCGCCCTTGTCACCAAAGAATCCGTCATCCACGACGGGATAGTGGTGCTCGATAGGCCAAACAAGGAAGACGCTATTGACCCGGCCCGGCAAGGTCAGACATTCCTTGAGCAAGTGAACGTAAACCAAGAGTTCCGTCCTGTCGCGGACTTCTTCAGGAGCGTCCGATATCTTCACATCGTGCCGCAGCTGGTCCGAGAGCCCGACAGATCGGTGGGACGACGGGACGATCCGTTCGGTGGCGATTTCTTGGAGCAGATCGCCTCGACCAATGTACGAACCCTGACATCGCGATTGCGCCGGATCCGTGATGCGCTGAAGGTCGCCGTCCCACAGCTCAAAGAACTGGAACTGTGGCGTGATGCGAAAGGTGCTCCTCACCTTCGAGGGAAGTACGAGCACTGGCGCCCGCAGGGCGCGTGGCAGACAGAAGAAGAGTTCTCGGATGGAACCCTACGCCTGATGGGGCTCTTGTGGTGGCTGCCACGCACGTCGACAGCTTGGACCGTGCCCTGCGAGCACTCAGGGATCTCCGCGCCCAGACATAACTCACCTTATCGGAAGTGAGTTGAGCCGCCCTGTAGCGCTCACGTGGTTCTTAGGCGACATCCCGCGGGCCGACGATCGTGACGCCCGGGAGCGACGCCGCCCGAAGCCGCGCGTCGGCTGTCAGGAGTGGGACATTGAGCCGCTCCGCCAGCGCCAGGTACTCCGCGTCATAGGTCTTCGCCCAGCCGAGCCGCTTCGCGATTGCGCTGGCCCGCTCGACGAGCTCGCTCGACGGAACGATCTCGAGTGGCTGGCTGAGGATCCCAACGAGGCTCGACCTGGCCTCGTTGGCCGAGACCTCGCTGCGCCACAGCAGCTGATTGAGGGCCGACGCCGATTCCGACCAGATCAGCGTCGGTGCATGCAATACGAGGCGGCCGAGATCTGCCAGGTTGTCGCTGAGCGCGGCCTTGACGAGCGCGCTCGCGTCGATGACCACTTGGACGCCACGCGGCTGTGACCCGGGCGTCCGCTCAGCGTCCAGCTCTCGCCAGCCTGATGGCGCGGACGACGTTCGGCGTCGATCGTCCGTCCGTCATGTGGGTCCACGAGTCCGGGACCGGCAGCTCCGCGTCCTCGAGCAGCGCATCGAGGTCGCCTTCCACGATCGTGTGCTGTGTCCCGACCTTGGTCGAGCGCAGCTTCCCCTCGCGGATCCAGCGGCGGATCGTCTCGGGGTTCCTGCCGGCGCGGCGGGCAGCCTCGGGGACGGTGATCATACGTGTAGCATACTACAACGTCATTCGGACCGGATCCGTCAGCTTGACCTCGAGCTCCCAAACGGTTCGGGCCGATAGGGTTCACACGTCCAGGCCAGGCAGCCCGTGGCTTCCGAGGATCTGCGAGATCTCGCCGCCGTGATGGACGTCGTGCTCCATCACGTGCCACACGATCCAGCCTCGGTGATGCGTCCTCGACCCGCGAACGAACGCCGCCTCCAGGTCCTCGGCTGTCCAGCGTTTGAGACAGGCGTCCACGACGCTCCACGACCGTTGCAGGCCGTCAACGAGCTCGGCAGCGCTCCTCGGATGGTCCTCGTCGTCCTCCCAGCCGGCATCCTGCAGGGACAGACCCGGGACCGTGGTCCGGTCGACCCGAAACAGATCGCGGACCGAGCGCTCGCCCTCGCCGAGGATGTCATGGAACCAGTACGCTCGGCTGCCGGCAACGTGCCCGGCAAGCTGCCAGATCGCCCACTTCTGCGGTGCGGTCCGGAGGGCGAGCTGCTCAGGGGTCAGGTCGCGCAGCGCGTCGATGACCAGTCCCTGGTGCCTGGCCCAGCCGTCATAGAAGGGTCGCAGCTCGGGCGGGTACATGCGTCAACAGGTACATGCGTGAACACTGTCCATGGGCCGATCATGGCAGACTGGGCCCCGATGACGCCACCGACACGGCTTCAGGGGCTCCGCTCGTTCGCGATCCGGTTCGTCAACCCGGTGACCCGGCTTGTGGCCGGCTGGCTGCCGGGCTTCGGGATCCTGCAGTACCGCGGCCGCCAGACCGGCAAGGCCTACCGGACGCCGATGAACGTCTTCCGGCACGGCGATCGGATGGTCTTTGCGCTCACCTACGGCACCGATGTCCAGTGGGTCAAGAACGTGCTCGCCGCGGGCGAGCTCGACGTCCGAACCGTCGGTCGGGACCTCCACCTCGTCGAGCCCGAACTGTTCCATGACCCGGCCCGGAGCGAGATGCCGGCGCTCATCCGCCCGTTCCTCGGATTCATGCGCGTCACCGACTTCCTCCGGATGCGGATCGAGCCTCAGTCGCTCGCGGATCGAGCCCAGCCCCAGTAGAAGGCGCCCTGCGGGCCCGGAGCCGGACGCTCCATCCCAGGCCGCGGACGCGCTCCTCGGGGTCCGCTGGCCGCCACAGGACCTTCAGAGATCCGACGCGTCACGACCCCGCGCCGGATCCGGGTCTCGGGGTCCACAATCATGGGGAGCTCGATGCGACGTCATCTCGCAGCACTCCTCACGGTCGCCGCGCTATCGGCATGTGGTGGTGGCACGCCCACGGGACCGTCGCTCGCAGCCACCAGCACGCCTGTCTCGCTCACGGTGACCTGCTCCCAGCTGCCGTCGTCGAGCTGTGACCTGGCCAGGACCTCCGTGCTGGAGGCCGTTGCCCCGTCCGGCTGGACGCCCACCAACGTGTGGATCAGCAGCGGCACCCTGTGTCCGGCAGCGGACTGCCTGTTCGATCCCAACGTGAGCTTCCCCCAGCCGACGCCGCCCGAGGGCGGCCAGTGGATCGGGAGCGCCGAGGTGGCGTTCGCCGAGACCGACCGGCACGCGGGCCTCAACCTCGCGACCGTGGGGACCAGGCTCGTGGCCGTCCTGATCGGGTATCGCGTGCCACTGCTCACCTGGTGCTCCGGCGCGTGCCCCACCGAGTCGACCGAGGATGGCCCGTTCTCCTTCGAGCTGGTGATGCCGCGACTCACCTGGCACGCGACCGATCCGATCAGCGGCACGGCGATCCTGGGCTTCGATGGCGAGGCGCCGACCACGATCTACGGTGCAGGCGCGGGCATCATCGGGTTCTCCTACATCGAGGTCAGCGGTGATCGTGAGGTCGACTGGACGACCGCCGCGGGCTGTGTGGCCCACCCGCTCGACCCCGCGACGCCGATCAGCGTGGACCTCTCGAAGCCCCCTGTCTCGCCGGGCAGCGGGCCCGATGCGGACTGGGTGCGCACGTTCCTCGCGGACCCCGAGATCCGCCTGCCGGCAGGTACCTGGGACATCACGGCGGCTACGGCCTTCTCCGAGGCACCCGACTGCTCGGAGGGGACGCACGCCATCCAGGTCACGCAGCGGATCACCGTCGCCAACTGACCGCGACCGGGCGTCCGCACCAACCACCGGTGCGCCCCGTTCGAACCCGCGCCGGGCCGTGCGAACGGCGGACCGCGAGCCGCGCGGACCGCGCGAGCCACCCGACCCCGGGCACAACGAAACGCCCGAAGGAACGTCCTTCCCGACTCGGTTTCCGCTGATGCAAGCACCTGCGGCTCCGTCTTCGAGTTGTCCGCCCCTTCGGGCAAACCGAATACTATCGGGCCCGGGAGCGGCTCACAACGGCCTTATCCACGACTTTCGCGGCTCGCACCGCCCGGTGCGCGACTTGTCCACAAGGCATCCACGAACACGTCGCGCCCCTCCCCTACCCGGGCAGCTCCAGCGGCCAGTCCAGCGCCGCGTCGAGGATCGGCAGGCCGTCGACCGCCGCCGCGAGCTCGTCCTCGCCCACCCGCCAGCGGCCCGCGGCAAGCGTGTCCACGCGCACACGCGCCACCACCAGCTCGAGCTCCCGGCTGATCCGCAGCATCGACCGTCGTTCGCCGGGCCCGGGTGGCGTCAGCACGAGCGCGTGGGCCATGGCTGCCCGGGCCGTCGCGGAGCCGGCCACGTCCACCAGCCCGTTGCGATCGAAGGCCAGGCCGGCAACGTGGCGCACCCCGGCTGCGAGCAGCGCATTGCCGTGGAGCGTTCCGTCGCCCTCGGGGTGCAGGGTGAGCAGGCCGGCCGGGGTCGAGAGCTCGAGGTGGCTGAACCGCCCGTCGGGCGCCATCTCGAGCAGGAGCGAGTGGCGAAGGCCACCATCGAAGACCGCCGCCTCCCGCCATCTGCGTCCTCGCCGGCCGTCGGCGACGCTCCACCACGCCGTCTCCCCCACCCCGACCTCACCGGTCCCGGCCCGGCGAACCAGACGGCCGGCGTCGGCCGCGCTCACCGCGCTGGCGCGCTCATGCGTCGACGGCCTCGGCAGCCAGGGTCTCCCGCCACCGCTCCGCGGCGGATCGCAGCTCCCCCGCGAGTGCGGGCGCCATCCTCCCGCGCACGCGAACGTCGCGGTTGCCGTACTCGAGATCGACCGTTCCCCGCTCGCGCACCCGGGCCAGCAGCTCGCCTGCGGCGTACGGCACCGCGACGTCGACGTCCTCCCAGATCGAGGCCAGCAGCGCCGCGATCTCCGCGCGCAGGGTGTCGAGCCCGAACCCGGTCGCAGCCGAGATGAGCACCGACCCGGCCACCGCCGGCGCGGGTCGCGAGCCGTCGGCATCGGGGTACAGCAGGTCCGCCTTGTTGAACGCCGTGACGCGCGGCTTGGCACCGGCCCCCAGCTCATCGAGCACGACCTGGACCGTCGCGCGGTGCTCGTCCGTGTGCGCATCGGCCGCGTCGACCACCTCGACCAGGAGGTCGGCGCGGGTGACCTCCTCGAGCGTGGCCCGGAACGCGTCGACCAGCTGGTGCGGCAGCTTGTGGATGAAACCGACGGTGTCGCTCACGATCGCCGTCTGACCATCCCCGAGCTTGACCTGGCGGGTGGTGGGATCGAGCGTCGCGAACAGCATGTCCTCGGCCCGTGCAACCTCGCTCCCGACGAGCGCATTCAACAGCGTCGACTTGCCGGCGTTGGTGTAGCCCACGATCGCGACCGTCGAATACAGGCGGCGGTCCCGGCCGCGGGCCGCGGTCTGACGCTGGTGGCGAACGTCCTCGACCCGCCCCTTCATCTTCTTGATCCGCTCGCGGATGATCCGGCGGTCAGTCTCGAGCTGCGACTCACCGGGTCCCCGGGAGCCGATGCCGCCCTGGGTCCGCGACAGGTGCGTCCACAGCCGGGTCAGCCGTGGCAGCTGGTACTCCAGCTGGGCGAGCTCGACCTGCAGGCGGCCTTCGTGGGTCTGGGCGTGGAGCGCGAAGATGTCCAGGATCAGCCGGCTGCGGTCGATGACCTTGACGTTGAGGAGGCTCTCGAGGCTCCGCTGCTGGCCGGGGCTGAGCTCGTCGTCGGCGACCAGGAGATCGAACCCGGTCTCGGACTTCGCCTGGAGCAACGCCTCGGCCTTGCCCTTGCCCACGTACCAGTTGGGGTCCACGTGGCGGCGGTTCTGCCACTCGGCACCGACGACGTCGGCGCCCGCGGTGGTCGCCAGGGCGGCGAGCTCGGTCAGGCTGTCCTCGGCCGTCCAGCCGGCATCGGCGCCGGTGTCGACGGCGACCAGAAACGCCTTCTCGACGGGCGGTGCAAGGTCGATGGTGCCGTTGGCGCGGCCGTTGCCCGGGCTCATGGGAGGGACAGCATACCGGCTCGCGCCGGGCGGTCCGATGGGGCCGCTCCCCCACCCTGGATCCGCCGTTCGGCCGCCATGGATGGTCCTTCCGTAGGGGGGGCGCGGGCGCACCACCGCGCCGATAGTGACGCCATGTCCCCGACCCGCTTCCTCGATGAGGCCTTCGGCTGGCTGCGCGCGCCCGTCCCGACGCCCGAGCTCCCGGCTCCGGAGCCCGCGGCGCGCCGGCTGGTCATTCGCGCCACCGCCGTGGCCGCCCTGGTGGTCAGCGTCGTCTACCTCGCCTGGCGGATCAGCAGCACGCTCGACCTCGGCGTGTGGTGGGCGTCGATCCCGCTGGTCGTGCTCGAGATCCACGCCACCCTGGGGCTCGCCCTGTTCACGTTCTCGCTGTGGGACGTCGACCGCCGGCCGGCCCACCGTGACGTGCTCGAGACGCCGTACCGGATCGCGGTCCTGGTCCCGACCTACAACGAGGGCATCGAGATCCTGCTCCCGACCGTGGCTGCTGCCGCCGCGCTCCGCGTGGAGCATGAGACCTGGGTGCTCGACGACGGCAACCGGCCCGAGGTCGAGCAGCTCGCGGCCGACCTCGGTGTCCACTACCTGGCGCGGCCCGAGCACACCCACGCCAAGGCCGGCAACCTCAACCATGCGCTGGGGCACATCGACGCCGACCTGGTCGCGGTCCTCGACGCCGACCACGTGGCCGACCCGGACTTCCTGGTGCGCACGCTGGGCTACTTCGACGACCCCGGGCTGGCGCTCGTCCAGACGCCGCAGGAGTTCTACAACCACGACTCGTTCGAGCATGAGGCCGTGCCCGGCGACGGCGAGCGGTTCCACGAGCAGGCCCTGTTCTACCGCATCCTCCAGCCGGGCAAGAACCGCTGGGGCGGTGCGTTCTGGTGCGGCACCGGAGCCGTCGTCCGGGTGGCGGCGCTCGAGGACGTGGGCGGCGTCGCGACGGACACGATCACCGAGGACATCCACACCACGATCCGCCTCCACCGCCTCGGTTGGCGGACGGTGTACCACAACGAGGTGCTCGCCCGCGGCCTCGCCGCAGGTGACGCGGACACCTACCAGCTCCAGCGGCTGCGCTGGGGCACCGGCGCGATGCAGGTCCTGCGGGGCGAGAACCCGCTCTGGGTGTCCGGGCTGACGCTGCCCCAGCGGCTCTCGTACGCCGCCACGCTGCTCGGCTGGTTCGATGCCTGGCGGACGCTCGGGTTCGCGGTCCTGCCCATGATCGTGGTCGCCACCGGGGTCGTGCCCATCCGCGCCGACCTCACCACGTTCATCGTGGCCTTCGTCACCACGTTCATGCTCCAGCAGCTCGCGATGCGTGCCCTCAGCCGCGGCTGCCACCGTCCGATCCTCTCGATCGTGTTCGAGCTGGTGCGGATGACCTCCAACCTCCGGGCCACGCTGAGCCTGCTGACGCGCCGTCGCCCCACCTTCGCGGTGACGCCGAAAGGCAGGCTCGGCGACGGCCGCCACCGGGTGCGCGTCCCGTTGCCGCTGCGGGCGCTGCTGGTGGGCTCGCTCCTGACCGCGGCCTGGTTCGCGCTGACCCTGCTGGGCGCGACGCCCGTCCACTACCGGGAGATGGGCGCGGTGCTGGCCGCCTTCGGCTGGATGCTGTTCAACGTGGCCCTGGTCGCGCTCGCGATCGACAGGATCCGGTCGCTGCGCTATGCGCCCGAACGGCGGGCCAGCGTCCGGTTCGAGGTGGCCATGGACCTCACGGTCGGCGAGCTGGCGGCGGAGTCGCACGACATCTCCACCACCGGCGCCCGGGTGATGATCGGCAGCGAGATCCCCGTCGGGCACGAGGTTGACCTGCGGCTGTCCACGGGCAGCACGCCGGTCACGCTGACCGCGGTCGTGCGGTCCGTGCGCCGGAGCCCCGAGGGTGGGCTCCTCCACGGGCTCGAGTTCCTGCCCGGCCAGCATTCGGCCCGGGCCCGACTTGCCCTTGCCCTGTTCTCGACTCGGCGTGCGCCCCGGGTGGACCGCGACCCGACGCAGGTGCCTCTCGCGGACCTGCCGGCGGCCGGCGACATCGAGCAGGTGGGCGCCGCGGCCTGACGGGGCGTCAGTCGCGTCCGAGGCCGCCCACGAACGCATCGACCAGGGTCATCGTCCGGGCATCGGGCGGATCGGTCGCGTCGACCGGCACCAGGCCTCGCTCCGCCCGGAACCAGGTCCGCTGCCGCTTGGCGAAGCCGACGTTGCGCCGGGCATCGAGCTCGATCGCGGCCTCGAGCGTGAGCTCGCCGTCGAGATGGGCCCACGCCTCGCGATAGCCGATCGCCGAGAACGCCCGCAGCGCCGGGTCGTGGCGCTCCCGAAGCGTCCGCGCCTCCTCGATGAGCCCTGCATCGAACTGCGCCCGGGCCCGGACCTCGATCCGTCGCCGGAGCGCGGCCGCGTCGACGACCAGCTGGAGACCGAGCACCGGCGCGGGGTATCCAACCTGCTCGGGGAGCGGCGCGTCGCCCTGGAGCGTAGCGATCTCGAGGCCACGCACCACCCGGCGCGGGTTGTGGAGGTCCGTTCGGACGGCCAGCCCCGGTGCGAGCGCCCGCAGCCGCTCGGCGAGCCCGTCCAGACCGCCGGCGGCCAGGTCCGCCTCGATCCCGGCCCGAACCGTGGCGTCGGATGGCAGCGCGTCGGTGTCGATGCCGGCCATGACGGCCCGCAGCCAGAACCCCGTGCCACCGGCGAGGATGCCGATCCCGCCACGCGATCCAAGCCGCTCGAGCGCGTCGAGCGCATGGGGCCGGAAGTCGGCCACCGAGTACGCCTGCTCGGGATCGACGAGGTCCAGGCCGTGGTGCACGACGCGCGCCCGCTCGTCCGCGGTCGCCTTGGCCGTCCCGATGTCCAGCCCTCGATAGACCTGTCGCGAGTCGGCCGAGATGATCTCGGCGGCGATGCCGCGCCCGTGGAGCCGCTCCGCCACCGCGATCGCGAGCGTCGTCTTGCCGGTGGCGGTGGGGCCACCCAGGACCACCAGCGGCGCGAGCGCCGGCGGTCTCAACGAGCCGGCGGGCGCCCGCCCTCCGGGGACGGAGGCGATCCGGCCCTCGGCGAGCCATCCGCCCCGGGATCGAGCACGCCTCGCAGCGCGTACGGGCCGGCATGCTCGATCCGGACAGCGACCAGCGAGCCCAGCAGGGCCGGCGCTGCGGCCACGTGGATCAGCTTGTTCTCGCGCGAGCGCCCGGAGAGATGTGCCACCCCGTCCGGCAGATGGGCGAACGCATCGTGCGACCCCTCCGTCCCGGCCGGCCCGCCGGCTTCGCCCGGCGCCTCGTCCTCGTGCGCGTGGCGGCGCGGAGGCACGACGGCATCGAGCAGCACCTCCGCCGTCCGGCCCAGCCAGGCCCGGTTGCGCTCGTGCCCGATCCGCTCCTGGACGTCGAGCAGCTCGACCAGGCGACGGCGCTTCTCGGCCGCCGGGACGTCATCGGCGAGGTGCTCGGCCGGGGTGCCCGGTCGCTCGCTGTAGGCGGCCGCGAACACCTGGTCGTAGCGGACGGTCTCGAGCAGCCGCAGGGTGGCCTCGTACTCGGCATCGGTCTCGCCACAGAAGCCCACGATGACGTCGGTGGACAGGGCGATCCCGGGCACCGCGTCGCGGATCCGGCCCAGGCGCTCGAGGTAGTGCTCGATCGTGTACTGGCGGCCCATCCGGCGCAGCATCGAGTCACTCCCCGACTGGACCGGGAGATGGAGCGCCTCGCACACCGAGGGGCAGGCGGCCATCGCCTCGATCAGCCGGTCCGAGAGGTCCCACGGGTGCGACGTCACGAACCGCAGGCGCGGGATGGCCGGCGCCCCGTCGGCGGCGCGGATCGCGTCCACGGCGCGGATCAGCTCGGCCAGGTCCGGGCGACCCGCACGATCCTGGCGGCGGCCGACCGTCCGGGTGGTCCGGACGTGCGCGAAGCGCGGCTCGGGCGGCAGGTCGTGGCCGTAGCTGTTGACGTTCTGGCCCAGCAGGGTCACCTCGCGGTAGCCGGCGCCCGCGAGGGTCCTCGCCTCGGCCACGATCTCGTCGAACGGCCGGCTACGCTCCGGCCCCCGGCTGTACGGGACGATGCAGTAGGTGCACGTCTTGTCGCAGCCGTAGATGATCGGCAGCCAGGCGCTGATCGCCGACTCGCGGCTGACCGCACCGCCCACGATCGCGTCGGCCCGGGCGCGGACGAGGTGGGTGGCGTCCGAGACGCTGGCGCCCTTGACCACCGTCGTCGCCGCGGTGGCCGGTGAGGCAACCGCGGCCACGGTCCCGGCGAGGGCGCCCACCGGTGCCTGCGCGGAGGCCAGGCCCAGGCGGTCAACGAGCTCCGGCTCCTCGTCGGGACGCAGGAACAGGTCGATGGCCGGGTAGCGCCGGGCGAGCCCGTCGCGGTTCGCCTCGCGCACCGAGCATCCGGTCATCACGACGCGCAGCCCGGGGTTGGCGGCCTTGAGCCGGTTGAGGTGCCCCTGGCGGCCGATGACCTTGGCCTCGGCGGCCTCGCGGATGGCGCAGGTGTTGATGACCACCAGGTCGGCCACGTCCATCGAGGACGCCTCGGGGCAGCCCGCGGCCAGCAGCCGGCCGGCCATCTCCTCCGAGTCGCTCTTGTTCATCTGGCAGCCCAGCGTCCACACGAAGAACGCCGGCAGGGCGCGCGGCTCGGGCCGGAACTCGGTCAGTCGCTCGTCGCCGGGCGCGAGCGGGTCGCGCGGCCCCGCGGACCCCCCGCCGAGGGCGAGGTCCAGCACGGGCAGCGACCGGGAGGAGGGCTTGGTGAGGGTCATCGGTGGGTCGGCGTTCGGCGGCTTTGGCTCAGATGGGGCGGATCCGGGTGGGGTCGACGGCGGCTCGGAGGCTGGCCACCAGGGGTTCGGGCATCACCAGCTCGGCGTGGCTGTCGGCGTACGGGCCGAGGTCGCCATGGTAGTCCGTGCCCCCGGTCTCGACGAGCCCGAGGCTGCGGGCGACCTCGCTGACGGCCTCCCGGGTGGCCGCATCGAACGAGCGATGGTGGGTCTCGAGACCGTCGAGCCCCTCCCCGATGAGCTCGCGCAGGAGCGGCAGCTGCTCGGCGGCGTTCGGAAAGTGGGCGAGCGACGCGAGCCCGTCGGCGGCGCGGATCGCCCGGATCGCCGACACGGGATCGAGGCCGGATCGCGGCACGTAGGCGGGCAGCCCGTTGCCGATGAGCCGCGCGAACGCGTCATCCACGCTGTCGGCGAAACCGGCCGCGATCAGGGCGCGCGCGATCGTCGGCCGGCCCAGCGCATCGTCGCTCGAGCGGTCGACCGTCTCGAGCTGACCGTCGATCGACAGGCCGATCTCGCGCAGCCGGGCCACCATCGCCTCGAACCGCCGCCGGCGCGCGGCCCGCTGGCCGGCGAGCAGCTCCTCGAAGGGCGCGTCATCGGGGTCGACGCAGATGCCGAGGACATGGATCTCGCCGTCGCCGGGCGCGACGCCCAGCCCGCGGGTGACCGCGTTGATCTCGACCGCGGGCACGAGCTCGAGACCCACCGGCCCCGATGCGCGATCGGAGCCGGTCAGCTCGCGGAAGGCGGCGAGGTTGTCGTGGTCGGCGATCGCGAGCAGCCGGACGCCCGCCGCCGCTGCCTGGCTGACGAGCTCGATCGGCTCGAGCACGCCGTCGGACCGCGTGGTGTGGGTATGGAGATCGGCGGTCGCGGTGCCGGTGTCGGAGGCCGCAGCTTCCCCGGCAGCCTCGGCGACGCCGCGGGGAGAATGCCGGGTGGCCACCGGGGTCAGAGCTCGATCAGCCGCTGGATGCGCTCGATCTGGAGCGCCCGGCCGCCGGCCGGGTCGATGTCGATCTGGCAGGCGTTCAGCACCACCGACCCGTCGCCCACCTCGAACCGCGTGGGCAGCGCATTGACGAAGCGCGGCAGCACCGTCGCCGGGTCGAAGCCGATGACGCTCCACAGCGGCCCCGTCATGCCCAGGTCGCTCTGGTACGCGGTGCCTCGCGGCAGGATCCGCTCGTCACCGGTGACCACGTGGGTGTGCGTGCCTACCACCGCGGACACCCGTCCATCGAGGTACAGCCCCAGCGCGTTCTTCTCGGACGTGATCTCGCAGTGGAAGTCCACCAGGCGGATCGGCGGCAGCGGCTCCGACGCCTCGTCCAGCAGCCGGTCGGCATCGGTGAACGGGTTGTCGATGGGCTGCATGAACGTGCGACCCTGGAGGTTGATGACCGCGAGCTCGCTGCCGTCGAGCGCGTGGTACACGCCCCAGCCGCGACCGGGCACGTCGTGCGTCCCGTAGTTGAGCGGCCGCAGCACCCGTTCGGTCTGATCGAGGTAGGGGTAGATCTCGCGCTTGTCCCAGATGTGGTTGCCGGACGTGACCACGTCCACGCCCGACTCGAACAGGATCTCGGCGGTCGCTGCGGTGAGGCCCATGCCGCCCGCGAGGTTCTCCCCGTTGGCGGTGACGAAGTCGATTCCGCGCTCGTCGCGGATCGCGCCCAGGTGCCGCTCGAGCGTGACCCGGCCGGGCTTGCCGATGACGTCGCCGATCATCAGCACCCGGCACGCGCCGGGTGGACGCGGTGTGTCGGCGTTGGGAGGATTGCCCAGCCCCGCGCGGTCGCTGCGGCCGGCCACGGGCGATCGGGGGCCTATTTCGCGTACTCGACCGCCCGCGTCTCGCGGATCACGGTCACCTTGATCTGACCCGGGTACGTGAGGCTGTCCTCGATCTTCTTCACGATGTCGCGCGCAAGGCGCGTCGCGCTCAGGTCGTCGATCTCGTCGGGGCGCACCAGGATCCGGACCTCACGACCGGCCTGGACGGCGAACGAGCGATCGACGCCACCGAAGCTCTCCGCGATCGCCTGGAGCTCCTCGAGCCGCTTGACGTAGGTCTCCATCGTCTCGCCGCGGGCGCCCGGCCGTGATGCCGAGATCGCGTCCGCCACCTGGACGATGGGGGCCTCGACACACGCGAACTCGACCTCCTGGTGGTGGGCCGCGATGCTGTTGACGACCTTGAACGGGAGGCTGTGCTTCTGGGCGATCTGCGCGCCGATGGCGGCGTGCGGCCCCTCCACCTCGTGATCGACCGCCTTGCCCATGTCGTGCAGCAGGCCGCCGATCTTGGCCGCCTGGACGTCGGCGCCCAGCTCGGCCGCGATGATCGCCGCCAGGTGGCTCGTCTCCACGCAGTGGAGGAGGACGTTCTGGCCGTAGCTGGTCCGGTACTTGAGCCGGCCCATCAGGTGGACGAGCTCGGGCGGCAGCCCGGGGACGCCGGCGTCGTAGGCGGCCTGCTCGCCGGCCTGGCGGATGACCAGCTCGACCTCGGCCTTGGCCTTGTTGACGACCTCTTCGATCCGTCCCGGATGGATCCGGCCATCGGCGATGAGCTTGGTCAGCGCCAGTCTGGCGACCTCGCGCCGCACGGGGTCGAAGCCCGACAGCACGACCGTCTCGGGTGTGTCGTCGATGATCAGGTCGACGCCGGTGGCCTGCTCGAGGGCGCGGATGTTGCGCCCCTCCCGTCCGATGATCCGGCCCTTCATCTCATCGCTCGGCAGGTGCACGGTGGTCACCGTGTGCTCGGCCGTGTGGTCGGCGGCGACGCGCTGCATGGCGGTCACGATGATCTCGCGGGCCTTGTCCTGGGCCTCGTCGCGGGCACGCCGCTCGATCGAGCGCGCGAGCTTGACGGCATCGTGCTCGGCTTCGTCACGGACGGCCTCGAGGAGCACGCCCTTGGCATCGTCGGCCGACATTCCGGATACCTCCTCGAGGGCGCTGATCCGCTCCTGGCTCAGGCGCGCCAGGGCGTCCCGCTCCTTCTCGACGTCGCGCTCGCGGTCGACGAGCTTCTGGCTCTTTGCCTCCAGCGTGTCCGCGCGCTGGTCGAGCTGCTCATCGCGCGTCAGGAGACGTCGCTCGAGGCCCTGGAGCTCGGCGCGCCTGGCTCGTGCCTCGTCCTCGCCCTCACGCTGCAGGCGAAGCTTCTCGTCCTTCGCCTCGAGGATCAGGTCCTTCTGCTGTGTCCGCGCCTCCGCCACGATCCTGGCGGCCTTGTCCTGGGCGGACTTGACGGTCTGGTTGGACCATATGCCGCGGGCGACGAACCCCACGACGACGCCGACGACGGCGGCGACCACGGCCGCGCCAGCGACGAACAGCTCCATCTTCAGTTCCTCCCATCCGGCGGAGTGACGCGCCGGAGGCATAGTCGAGTCAGGTTCGGGCTACGCAGCGCCGGCGTTCGCTTGGGCTCGGGATCGGGAGGGCTCGGACTGGCTCCTCGTCGATCTCCACCGGTGCCGCGGCTCGCCCGGAGGCGGCCCTCGGGTCCGCATCCGGTTGTGGTCGTAGCCTACTACGGCGATCCGAAACCGGCTCGCAACCGTCCGCTCCCGCCAGCCGGCCGCCGTCCCCGGTCGAAGGTGCCCTACGGAGCCGGTTCGATGTCCCCGATGCGCACGAGCAGGTCGGGGGTGCCGATCTGCGAGTAGCGGTACTCGAGGCCGGCGTACCCGCCCGACCCCACCGCGACGCCGGTCATCCGGTGCGTGGTGTAGCCGGCCTCCACCGTCCCTTCCCAGGTCTCCTGCCACGCCCCCCCGTCGTTGGTGAGCGTGGCGCTCCCCCACATCGTCGCGCTCCCGTCCGCACCCTCGTCGATGTTGGCGACGACCCGTTCGGCACCGGTGGCCAGTCGAGGATCGGTTGCGTCGGTGGTGCACGAGAGCACCGAGCCACGCGTCTTCGTGACAGCGCTCTGCTCGCTTGTCGTGCCGAGCACCCGCGTCGAACACGAGCTGCCGGTGATGACGCCCGCTGACGCCCGCGGCAGCTGGTCGAGGCGCACCACCGTCCCGCTGATCCTGCCGTCGAGGCCGTCACTCGCCTGGGTGGTCCGGAGCACCAGGCCCGCATACCCGTCCACACCCAGGTAGGCGGCCTCGATGCGATAGGTCGTGGTCCCCGGCTCCGCGGTGCCGATCCAGTACCCCTGCCACGCGCCAATGCCGTTCTCGATGCTGGCGGTGCCCCAGACGTCCGCGCCTCCGTCGGCCCGCTCGTCGGCGTTCAGGTTGAAGGTCGCGGATCCATCGAGTCGGGGGTCCCTCGACGTGAGCGTGCACGCGAACACGACCCCCCGCCGCTGCGTGACCTCGCTGGCCGCGGTCGGCCTCGTCGTCGTCGCTCCGGCATCTTCCTGGTCGCACCGCGAGGTCGCCGTCTCGGCGACGCCGAGCCCGCCGATGGACGATCGGTCGTCGCCGTGCCCGAGCAGGAGGACGCCGCTGCCGGCGCCGACCGCGACCACGATGGCTGCGGCGCCAAGGGCCGTGACCGCCCTGAGCATGGTTGGACCGCCGCCGGGCCATGCGCCCGTCCGCCGCAGACGGATCGTCACGGCCCGGGCAAGACGGGCGAGGGGGCCGTTCCGTCGAGGGTGGGCATCGGCGTGCACGAACGCCGCCGCAAGCGCGCGATCGGGAGCCTCGAATGGCCCAGCGTCGAGCCAGTCGGCCAGGCGCCGTTCGAACCGGTCCTCGTGCGTCACGCCGTCGTCCTCCAGGCGATCACGTTGCGAGCGTCAGCGTCGTGCGCCGCGTGCAGCTGGCGCAGCGCGTAATGGAGCCGGGACCCGGCCGTGCCGGTCGGTATGCCGAGCGTCTCCGCGATCGTGGATATCGGCTGACCCACGAAGTAGTGGAGCACCAGCACGGCTCTGTGCTCCGGGGTCAGGTGCCGGAACAGCTGGTCGATCTCGTCACGGTCGATGACCACCTCGAGAGCGTCGCTCGCGGCCGGGTCGGACGTGATCTGCCGAACCCGGGATGTCCATCGCCGCTCGCGCCTCGCTTCCCGGTACGTCGCGTGGACGAGCAGCCGATACGACCAGCCGTCGAACTTCCCCGGGTCGCGCAGCGCAGGCAGATCCTCCCAGATGGCGATCAGCGCCTGCTGCAGGGCGTCCTCGGCGAGGTCGGCGTCACGCAGGATCCGGTAGGCGATCGCGTACAGGCGGTCCGCACACCCGTGGACGAGCGCCCGGAACGCTTCCGCGTCGCCGTGCTGCGCCTGTCGGACGAGATCGTCTTCCATACTCGTCGCTCACCGCCTCGTTGTATTCAAGCGCGGGCGCCGGCAGCGTCGAGTGCCGTTTGACCGGACCTCCGAGCGCCGGCCGCTCGGGATCGTGGTGCCGGTGCCGGCCGGATGCGCGTCGTCATCACGTGCCGGGCACAGGGTCGGAGGGGACGGGCGTGTCCGCCGCAGGCGGCGACGCCGTCGTCTCGAACCCGAGGGCGGCGAGAGCCTCGACGAAGCGCTGCACGCCCGGCCCGGTCAGGTGGAACTCGTCGGACGTCACGTCGCCCGCCGCCACCGGATCCCGGTCACCGTCGGGTCCGGTGAACAGGTCGTAGGCGCGGACGAGCGGGATCCCGTGGTGCGCGGCGGCGTCGGCCACCGCCTGGTTCATCGCCTGCCACGCGGGGCGCACGACGTCGTAGGTACCCGCCCGATTGAATGTCGGCCACAGGAACTGCCACACGTCGGTCACGCGGATCATCGCGTCGGCCGGGTCGCGGAGCGCGACGAGCTCCTGGAAGATCGCGTCCGCGTCGGCCCGATAGCGCGGGATCACCCGGGCGAGGCACGCCTCCAGCTCGGCGGCCGGGACCGCAGGGTCAGGGCAGCGGTCGTTGAGGGCCCCGAACGGCACGTCGAACACGAGCACCTCGGCAGCGCGAACATCCGCTCGGAGCCGGTCGTCCGTACGCAGCCGCGCGAGCAGGTCGGCGCTGCGCTCGCCACCGGCGTCGTACTTCGCCAGATCGGGGTTGATCCAGCTATGGAGGACCAGCGTGACGCCCAGCTCGTCCTGGAATCGGCCCCGGATCGCCGGGCCCGGCTGCAGGAGCACGGAGTCACCCATGAGGACAAGGTCCGCGGTGGGTTTCCGGGTCGGCGTTGCGGTCGGGGGCGGGGTCGCGACCGGCGTCGCAGCCGATGCCTCGGCTCGCGGCAGGGGCGTGCCGGTCGCCTGGGGGTCGGGCGCGACAGCCGCCTGGCAGGCCGTCACGGCCAGGATGCCGGCGACGAGTGCCGCGCCGGCTCGCATTTGAAGCATGGTCGTCCCCTCCCTTCAGACAGCGTGGACGTCAGGGGCGTGGGCGCACCCCTGGCTCCGGAGCTCGCAGGTCTCGGATCCGGTCAGCTCCCCGGCAGGAAGGCAAAGCCACCCAGCGTGTCGGCCTCGCCGCCAGGCTCTGCCACGATCGTGAGGCGCAGCTGCCACCGATCGAGCGATCCCGCGCCATGGCAGACGCCGTTGCCCGTCCAGTGGGTGAGGACGAACGTCCCCGTCCATGAGCAGTCGAACCGACCACCCGGATGGGCGGTGGGCTCGATCCGGTTCTTGCCCCACAGCGATCCCATTCCGGTGGCGGTGTCGATGTCGTAGTTGATGACGACCGTGTCCGTCCCGGCGATCAGATCGCTGCCGGCCGCGGAGAACACCCACACCGCCCCGCGCAGGGAAACGATGCTGCCGTCCATGGCCATGGATCCTGCCGAGGTGACCTCGGCCAGGACCTCGTTGCCGTCAACGGGAACACGCGTCGTCTTCGCGGTCGCGGCCGGCGCGAGCGCGAGCGTAAGCACGGCACCGGCAGCCACAAGTGCGATGAACCTCCGCATCTCGACCTCCCCAGGCGCCCGAGCGCCGGCTCTGCATGCGGGACGCCTACCCTTCTTGGGACCTGAGCGGGGCCGAACTGTTCAATGCGGCGATCGATTGCAGGTGTGCGGGCGGCGATCACCGGGGCGGACAGACGTCCGATCAGCCGGCGTCCGTCTCCCCTGCCGACAGCCACGTGGTCGCAACGGAGGCGCACACGTCCGGAGCGAACCCGTGGCGGGCCAGCAGGGCATACGCCCGTTGGCGTCGCTGCCTCGGGTCGGTCACACGGGCGAGCGAACGGGCATGCCCGGCAAGCAGCCGCCCGGCCGCGACGGCATCCACATCTGCCGCCCCCGGGTCGCCGGTTTCGCGACGCTCGGCGAGCACCTGCTCGACCAGGGCTCTCTCGATGCCCTTGAGCTGCAGCTCCCGCCGCAGCGCAAGCTCGCCCCGGGGGCGGGCGCGATCGCGCGACTCCAGCCAGGCCCGCGCGAACGCCTCGTCGTCGAGATAGCCGAGCTCGGTCAGACGCGCAATCGCCGCCTCGACGAGCTCTGCCCGGTAGCCCGCCGTCGTGAGCCGCCGGCGAACCTCGGCGACCGAGCGCGGCCGGGCCTCCAGAAACCGAGCAGCGGCGTCGAGCACCTCGGCCACGTCGTCGACCCGGGCGCGGCGCTCGCGTCGCTCGGCGAAGCTGGCCTTTCGGCGCCGGCCGGCGGGCGGGTCCGCGGGCGGTTCACCGGCCATGGCTAGAACGGCTTCGCGAACATCAGGCCCAGGATGACGGTCACCGCGCCCAGCTCGTAGACATGGGCGGCGCGGACCACCGGATCCCGGAAGGCGCGGCGGAGCGCCCGGGTGACCTCGCCCCGGACCTCGGCGTCACGGAGGGCCACCTGCAGCGTCCGTCCCCGGGGAACGAACACGAGCGGCACCAGCGGCAGGATCGAGAGGTACAGCAGGAGCGCCACGAACAGCCAGTCGACCGATCCGCCCTGGAGCGGTCCGAGCAGGGGCCGGTGCTCGACGAAGGCCGTGATCAGGCCCAGCAGGAACACCAGCAGCGAGCTGACCTGTACCAGCCGATCGAACGGTGCGGCGGTCATGGTCAGCACCTTGATCTCCGGCAACGTGCTCGCCCGCTCCGCAGCCGCAAGCACGATCCAGCGGCCAACCAGGCCGGCCACGAACGCGACCCCGACGAGCGCATGGACGAGCGCGAGCCCGCCCGACAGGGTGCCCGGGTTCACGTGGCCCTACTCGGCCTCCTCGATCCCCTCGACCGGGAGCGCGATGTCCAGGATCTTGCCTCGGATCCGACGATCGATCTCGGCGGCCAGATCGACGTTGGACCGCAGGAACTCCTTGGACGCCTCACGCCCCTGTCCCAGGCGGGTCTCGCCGAAGGTGAACCACGCGCCCGTCTTGGTGACCACGTCCATCGCCACGCCGACGTCGAGCAGTCCGCCCTCCTTCGAGATCCCCTCGCCGTACATCACGTCGAACTCGGCGACCCGGAACGGCGGCGACACCTTGTTCTTGACGACCTTGACCCGGACCCGGTTGCCGATCGACTCGGTGCCGCTCTTGATCGTCTCCACCCGCCGGATGTCCAGCCGGACCGAGGCGTAGAACTTGAGCGCCCGGCCACCCGGCGTCGTCTCGGGGTTGCCGAACATGACCCCGATCTTCTCGCGCAGCTGGTTGGTGAACACGAGCGCCGTGTTCGAACGGCTGACGGCGCCCGTGAGCTTGCGCAGCGCCTGGCTCATCAGCCGGGCCTGGATGCCCACGAAGCTGTCGCCCATCTCACCCTCGATCTCGGCGCGCGGCACCAGCGCCGCCACCGAGTCGACGACGACGCAGTCCACGCCGCCCGAACGGATGAGGGTCTCGGTGATCTCCAGCGCCTGCTCGCCGGTGTCGGGCTGGCTGACCAGGAGCTCGTCCACGTTGACGCCGCAGGCGCGGGCATACCCCGGGTCCAGCGCATGCTCGACGTCGATGAAGGCCGCGATCCCGCCCCGTTGCTGGGCCTCGGCGAGGACGTGCTGGCAAAGGGTGGTCTTGCCCGACGACTCCGGTCCGAACACCTCGGTGATCCGCCCGCGCGGGATGCCTCCCACCCCAAGGGCGAGATCGAGCGCGATGGAGCCCGTGGGGATCGAGTCGACATGCTGCCGCTCGGCCGAGCCGAGCTTCATGATCGAGCCCGCGCCGAACTGCTTCTCGATCGCCAGGATCGCGGCCGCCACCGCCTTGCCGCGCTCCGCGCCCGCACGATCGCCGTTGCGAGCGTCCGTGTCTCTGCCGGTGACCGTCATTCCATCCTCGCTCCGTGCGGCTGTAGCCGACGCGACGGAGCGGGACCCGGTCCCCGTCCGCCCGACGCCTCAGCCCTCGTCGGACTCCTGTTCGTCCCAGCGGGGCTTGCGCTGCTTCCTGATGACCTCCACCTGTTGGGGAGGCTCGGACAGCGGCGCAAGGTGGGGCTGGGCGGACTTGTCCTTGGGCTTCTTCTTGACTTCCTTGTGGGGGCGATCCCGCGATCCCATTTCGCGCCTCCACGCACGTTTGACGATACCGGCACGGACTTCACGCGGTCTTCTCGGCGCCTTCGCCGCCACTCATCCGGACGGCGCGGGCGCGCAGTACGGGCGTCTCGACGGGGAAGGTTCCGGTGCGCAGCGCAGCCCGGATCCTGGCCATGAAGTCTAGGGTGAAGGTGAGGTTGTGACAAGTCGCGAGCCGGTAGGCGAGCAGCTCCCG
Organism: uncultured Chloroflexia bacterium; assembly: GCA_963829295.1. GTDB lineage: Bacteria > Chloroflexota > Limnocylindria > Limnocylindrales > CSP1-4 > CAIXZV01. Next base: position 350,731 of record CAWHHU010000003.1, read on the forward strand.
GGCCCGGAACAGATGCGCCAGATAGGCCCGCGAGAACCGCGTGCAAAGGGGGCATGGACAGCCCTCCTGGACGGGTCGCGGATCGTCGCGGAATCGCTCGTTGCGCAGGTTCAGCCGCCCGCCCGGAACCCACAGCTGGCCGTTCCGGGCGACCCTCGCCGGGAGCACCGAATCGAACAGGTCGACGCCGCGCTGCACCGCGTCGAGCAGGTCCAGCGGCGAGCCCAGACCCATCAGGTATCGAGGCCGCGGATCGCCATCGAGCAGGTCGATCGTGCGATCGAGCGTCTCGCTGCGCTGCTCGGGCGTCTCGTCGCCCGCGAGCCCGCCGATGTTGATGCCGTCGAACGGGAGCCCCGCGATGAAGCGAACCAATTCGGCCCGCAGCTCGGGGTCAAGACCGCCCTGGACGACGCCGAACAGCGCCTGGTCGGTGCGGGTATGCGCGGCCAGCGATCGCTCGGCCCAGCGATGGGTACGCGCGGTCGCGTCGGCGACCACGGCGCGCGGGGAGCTCGGGAACACCGGCTGATCGAACGCGACCGCGATGTCCGGGCCCAGGGCTTCCTGGACGGCGATCGAATGCTCGGGGGTGAACCGGTGGGTGCTGCCGTCGACGTGGCTCTTGAAGGTCACGCCGTCGTCGTCGATGACCCGCAGGGCGCCGAGCGAGACCACCTGGTAGCCGCCCGAGTCGGTCAGGATCGGGCCGTCCCAGCCCATGAACGCGTGCAGCCCACCCAGGCGCTCGATCCGCTCGTGGCCGGGGCGCAGGTACAGGTGGTAGGTGTTGGCAAGGATGATCGAGGCACCGGCCGCGGCGACCTCGTCGGGATGAAGCGCCTTCACCGTGGCATTCGTGCCCACGGGCATGAACTGGGGCGTCTCAACGATCCCGTGGGGCAGCGTCAGGCGGCCCAGGCGCGCGCGCGTGGAGCCGTCGGCGGGCGGCGGGACGAGGACCTCGAAACGGGCGGCGCCGGGCATCTGTCAGAACCCCTGAGCACGTGTTGCGGAGCGATGAAACGGTGATCGGATCGGCGATGATCTCAACGAGGGGCCGAGGCGACCCTCCTGTGAGCCATCGGCCCGAGGATTCAGCGGCGGTTGAGCAGGCCGAGCACGACCGACGCGATGATCGAGACCAGGAGCATCGTGGCCAGCGGGATGTAGATCGTGAGCCCGTCGCGCTCGAGCCGGATGTCGCCGGGCAGCCGGCCCAGGTACGGGATCCGCGGCCCGACGATCAGCACCGCGCCGATGGCGGCGATCACGACCCCGAGCACGACCAGGGAGCGGCCGAGCGGCACCAATCCGTCCATGGTCAGCGGCCGGGGAGATCGTCCCACAGTGGCGGCATGTCGGGCTCGGTCCGGCGCGGCGCCGGGATGTCGAAGCCCAGCGCACCCAGATGAGCGCGCGCCGCCTCGGTGGCGATCCGGCCCTGCGGCGTCCGGTCCAGGAAGCCGAGGCGCAGCAGGAACGGCTCGTAGACGTCCTCGATCGTCTCCGCTTCCTCCGCCAGCACGGCGGCCAGCGCCTGGACCCCGACCGGCCCGGACTGGAACTTCTGGACGATCGCCGCCAGCAGCTTGCGATCGGTCGTGTCGAGGCCCAGGTCGTCGATGTCGAGGACCACCATCGCCTCGGCGACCGCCTGCTCGTGGATGCGCCCGTCGCCGTGCACCTCGGCGTGGTCGCGGACCCGGCGCAGGAGCCGGTTGACGATCCGCGGCGTGCCCCGCCCGCGCATTGCGATCAGCCGTGCCGCGTCGGCATCGATCTCGACGCCCAGGATGCCCGCCGAGCGGCGGACGATGGAGGTCAGGTCGTCCTCGCCATAGAAGTCGAGCCGGTAGGTCATCCCGAACCGGTCGCGCAGCGGGCCGCTGATCCTTCCGGCACGGGTCGTGGCGCCGACCACCGTGAACGGCTTGAGGCTCAGGCGGAGGCTGCGCGCGCTGGGTCCCTTGCCGATCATCACGTCGAGCGCGAAGTCCTCCATCGCCGGGTACAGGATCTCCTCGACCGCGCGGTTGAGGCGATGGATCTCGTCGATGAACAGCACGTCGCGCTCGTCGAGCGCGGTCAGGATCGCAGCCAGGTCGCCCGCCCGCTCCACCGCCGGGCCGCTCGTGTAGCGGACGTTGACCCCGAGCTCCCGGGCGATGATCGTGGCCAGGGTCGTCTTGCCCAGGCCGGGCGGCCCGTAGAGCAGGACGTGGTCCGCCGCCTCTCCCCTGCCCGTCGCCGCCTGGAGCAGCACCGACAGGCTCGCCTTGACCTCGCGCTGGCCGATGTACTCGTCGAGCGTCCGCGGCCGGAGCGACCCCTCGACGGCAATCTCGCCAGCGTCCGAAGCGCCGGCCGCGAGGAGGCTGAGGGCGTCGTCGCTCATCGCGCGAAGTCTAGCAGGATCGAGCCCTATTGGTACAGATGTTCTACACCGTGGGCGCGCCTGCCGGCCAGCCCGATCTGCCGGCCAGCCCGAACTGGCGGCCGCATCGACGGCGGCCGCACCGCCATGGGTGGGACCGCGCATGCCATCATTCGGCCATGACGGATTCGTTCTCGATCGATCGGATGTTGGAGCTCCCCCGCCTCTCGTCGCTCCGGCTCAGCCCCGACGGCAGCCGGCTCGTGGTCGCCGTCGGCGGTGTGGCGGCCGAGGGAACGCGGATGACGACCGCGCTATGGCAGGTGGATCCCGCCGGGATGGCGCCGCCGAGACGGCTGACCCGGTCGGCCAGCGGCGAAGGGGCCGAGCTCGCGTTCCTGCCCGACGGCTCGCTCCTGTTCACCTCGCAGCGGCCCGACCCGGATGCCAAGCCTGACCCTGAGCGCAAGATCGCCGCGCTGTGGCTGTTGCCACCCGATGGCGGCGAGGCGCGACTGCTGGCCGCCCCCGAGGGCGGCGTGTGCGGGCTGGCGGCCGCGCGCGGCGCGGCGTCGATCGTGTTCGGGGCGCAGGTCCAGCGGGGCACGAGCGACTTCGCCGGGGACGCCGCCCGAGCCAAGGCGCGCGAGGAGGCGGCGGTCGAGGCGCTCCTGTTCGACGACTACCCGATCCGCCACTGGGATCACTACCTGGGACCGCGCGTCCGGCGCCTGTACGCCGCCGCGGTCCCGCCGGGCGAGGCCCGAATCGACGACCCGCGTGACCTCGAGCCCGAGGTGACCGGGTTCACGTTCGAGGAGTCCGGTGCGGACATCAGTCCGGACGGCACGCGAGTGATCGCGACACGACGCCAGCCGGGCACGGTGCCCGAGACCTGGGACGACCTCGTCTCGTACCAGACCGCCGACGGCGCCTCGCGTCAACTGACGGACGGGGACGCGGCCTACCACCAGCCGGCGATCTCACCGGACGGACGGCACGTCGCCGCGGTGCGCGCCACGTACGCGACACCCGAGGCGGCCGAGGTCGTCACGCTGGTGCTGATCGATCTCGCGACCGGGGAGCAGCGCACGCTGGCGGCCGAGACGGACCGGCGACCGGAGCATCCGACCTGGGGTCCGGACGCGTCCGCGCTCTACTTCGAGGCCGATGACGAGGGCCTGCGGTCTGCCTATCGCGTTGACCTCCCGTCCGGGGCTGTCACGAGGCTCACCGCAGCAGGCGCGATCACGGACCTGTGCCCCACGCCCGACGGGCGTGGCCTGTACGCGCTCCAGTCCACGCTGGCCTCGCCGCCACGGATCGTCCGCATCGACGCACACGCCACCGACCAGGCGCCGGTCGCGGTCGCGAACGGGATCGACGAGCACGGGATCACGCCACCGGGCGTCGTGGAGCGGGTGATCGCGCAGGCGGACGACGGGACGCCGATCGGCGCCTGGCTGGTGCGACCCGCCGCCGCGTCGCCCGCGTCGCCGGTTCCGCTCGTGGTGTTCGTCCACGGTGGCCCGCTGGGCACCTGGAACGCTTGGCACTGGCGCTGGAACCCGCACGTCCTGGTCGATCGCGGGTACGCGGTCCTGTGCCCGGATCCGGCGCTGTCCACCGGGTACGGCCAGGCGATGATCGACCGCGGTTGGGGCCAGTGGGGCGGCACCCCGTACGCCGACGTCATGACCAGCGTCGACGCCGCGCTGGCGCGGCCCGACATCGACACCGGGCGGGTGGCCCTGATGGGGGGCTCGTACGGCGGCTACATGGCCAACTGGGTGGCGGGCCACACGGACTGCTTCGGGTGCATCATCACCCACGCCTCGTTGTGGGAGATGCTCGGGTTCCACGGGACCACCGATCACGGCCCGGCCTGGGAGCACGAGATGGGCGACCCGTACGCGGATCCGGCGGGCTACCTTCGCAACTCGCCCCGCGAGCATCTGGCTGCGATGGCCGCGATGCAGACGCCGATGCTCGTGATCCATGGCGAGCGCGACCATCGGGTGCCGATCTCCGAGGCGCTCACCCTGTGGACCGACATGCGCCGGCTGGGCGTGCCCGGCCGCTTCCTGTACTTCCCCGACGAGAACCACTGGGTGCTCAAGCCCCAGAATGCCCGGATCTGGTACGGGACGGTGCTCGCGTTCCTCGACGAGCACCTGCGCGGCGTGCCGTTCGAGGCCCCCGAGCTCCTGTAGCCTCCCGGGCCGCGCCCGGGCGCCTCCCGGGCCGCGCCCGGGCGCCTCCCGGGTTACTCGCGGAGCAGGGTGCGCAGCGCCGCCTTGACGCGCTCCTCGAGACCGGCCCCCACGGACGCATCGGACACGGCCAGCCGCGATGCCTCACGTGCCTCCGCAAGCGAGTAGCCCAGCGCCTGGAGCGCCGCCACGACCTCACCCTCGGACGCGCTGGCGAACGCGGCCGACGAGCCCGCTGCCACACCGGCCGCGGACACCTTCTCCTTGAGCTCGAAGATGATCCGCTCGGCGAGCTTCCTGCCGATCCCGGGGATCGACACCAGCACCGCCTGGTCCTGGGCAAGGATCGCGAGCTGCAGGTCGGCGGTCGGGCGCGAGCCCACGATCGCGAGCGCGACCTTGGGGCCAACCCCGGTCACGGTCAGCAGCAGGTTGAAGAAGCCCAGCTCCTCGGCCGTCAGGAACCCGAACAGCGCCTGCTGGTCCTCGCGCACCAGGTGATAGGTGTGCAGCTTGAGACGCCCACCGGCGGGCGCCGAAGCCAGCACCGACGGCGCCGCGAACACCCGGTAGCCGATGCCGCCGACCTCGATGACCAGCGAATCGGCGCCGATCGCACCGACCACCCCTTCGACCGACGCGATCACGAGGGTGCCGGCATCAGCGGCTGCGCCGGACGGCGGTGCCGCGACCTGGCTTCCTCGCCACCCTCGACCCGCGAGCCTCGCGCCCGAGCGCCTCGCGAACGGAGCGCTCGTACGGGGTCTCGCCGCGTGTGATGGGGGCGACCGCCGACCGATCGACGACGGTCGAGCGGGCACCGCCATGCGTGCCGTTGACGCGGTCGCCGGGGCGCAGGGCGTTCGCCGTCGTCACCGCGATCGCGAGCGCGTCCGCCGCGTCGTCGGGCGTGGGCACCTCCGGCAGGTCGAGGATCACGGACACCATCCGGCCGACCTGCGCCTTGTCCGCGCTGCCGTAGCCGGTGACACCCATCTTGACCTCGTTGGGCGTCGCCTCCCGGACCTCGACCCCGGCCTGGGCAGCGGCCAGCAGCACCACGCCTCGCGCCTGTCCCACGCCCAGCGCGGTCTGCGCGTTGCGCGAGAAGAACACCCGCTCGACCGCCACCAGGTCGGGGCGGTGCGTCTCGATCAGCTCGGCGACCAGGGCGTGGATGTCGCGCAGGCGATCGGGCATCGGCGCGTCGGGGCTGGTGGTGAGGCAGCCGTAGTCCACCGCCCGCAGGCTGCTGCCTGTTCGCTCCACGATGCCGTATCCGAGGGACGCCGTCCCGGGGTCGATCCCGAGCACGATCACCCGGCAACCTCGGCCAGCAGCTCCTCGGGGATGTCGACGTTGGTCGTCACCCGCTGCACGTCGTCGAGCTCCTCGAGCAGCTCGACGAGGCGCATGGTCTTGCGCACGTGCTCGGCGTCGAGCGCGACCGTCTGCTTGGCCAGCATCGCGTTCTCGGCCTCATCCACGCTCACCCCCGCCGAGTCCAGCGCCTTGCGCACGGCCTCCAGATCGTGCGGCTCGGTGAAGATCTCGATGGGGTCCGACTCCGTGTCCACATCGACGGCTCCCGCGTCGATCGCCGCCAGGGCGACCTCGTCGGCGTCGATCCCGTCGCACGCGACGGTGATCAGCCCACGCGGCTCGAACTGCCAGGCGACCGCGCCGGTGCCGGCCAGCTGGCCGCCGGCCTTGGTGAAGATCGAGCGGACCTCGGCCGCGGTGCGGTTGCGATTGTCCGTGGCCGCCTCGACCAGGACCGCCACCCCGCCCGAGCCGTACCCCTCGTAGATGATCTCCTCGTACTGCTCGGCCTCACCCTCGCCGGTCGCCTTCTCGATCGCCCGCTTGATGTTGTCCGCAGGCATGTTGATCGAGCGCGCCTTGTCCATGGCCAGCCGCAGCCGGTAGTTCGCGTCCGGATCACCACCACCGGCGCGCGCCGCCACCGCGATCTCCCGCGCGACCTTGGTGAACATGGCACTGCGCTTGGAGTCGTTGGCGCCTTTCTGGCGCTTGATCGTCGACCATTTGGAATGTCCTGACATCGGCCGCGAGTATACCGATTATCATCGTGGGAACGGGGTTGCGTCCTCTGGTACCCGAGCTCCAATCGACCCGTCAGCCAGGGCGCGTCGCGATCACCCGTGACCCAGCGCCCACCGCCCGCCCGGACCGGATCATCGGCCGAGCGGCCTGACACCGAAGAGGTATCGCGCGCGATGACGTTGAAGAGCCATGATCTCGCCCACATCCGGAGCGTCGTGCTCGCCGGCCACGCCGGCGCCGGCAAGACGACCCTCGCGGAGCAGGTGCTCTTTCGAGCCGGCGCGATCCCGCGGCTGGGCCGGGTGGACGATGGGACGGCCCACCTCGACTACGAGCCCGAGGAGCAGAAGCGCAACCAGTCGCTGAGCCTCGCGGTCGGGACGTTCGAGCACGGCGAGCACGAGATCACGGTCGTCGACACCCCGGGCTACCCGGACTTCGTGGCGGAGATGATCGAGGGCTTCCATGCCGCCGATGCCGCCCTGCTGGTGATGGATGCCTCGGCCGGCGTCGAGGCCGGCCTGGAGAACGCCGTGGCGGTTGGCAGGGCCACGGGCACCGCGGCCTGCTTCGTGCTCAACAAGTGCGATCGGGAGAATGCGGATCCCGGCCGGGCGCTGGACGAGCTGCGGACGGTCTTCGGCAACAAGATCGCCCCGCTCCACCTCGCCATCGGCGCCGCGGACACGTTCAGCGGCTACGTCGACCTGGTCCATCGCAAGGCGTACCGGTTCGAGGGCGGCAAGGACGTCGAGATCCCGATCCCCACGGAGCTCGCCGACGAGGTCGCGCGCCGCCGCGACCAGCTGCTCGAGGCCGCGGCCGAGGCGGACGACGTGGTGTTCGAGAAGTACCTGGGTGAGGAGGAGATCACCGACGCGGAGCTCGACGCCTGCCTCCACAAGGGCGTTCGCGAGTCGGTGCTGGCGCCGGTGGTCGTCGCCTCGGCCACCCAGGGCATCGGCCTGACGGCGCTGCTCGATGCCATCGTCCGCTACCTTCCGTCGCCCGAGGAGGAGGGGCCCTACACCGCGTCCGACAAGGCCGGCAAAGAGACGCAGGTCCCCGTCCGGGCCGACGGACCGCTGCTCGTCCGCGTGTTCAAGACCGCGGCCGACCCGTTCGTCGGTCGGCTGACCTACCTGCGCGTCCTGTCGGGGACCATGCACAGCCAGGGATCGGTGTTCAACTCGACCAAGGGCGAGGACGAGCGCATCGGCCAGCTGCTGTACCTCCACGGCAAGGAGCAGGAGCCGGCGGCCGAGCTGCGTGCCGGCGAGATCGGCGCGATCGCCAAGCTCAGCGTGACCGAGACCGGAGACTCCATCTCGACGCGCGAGGCAGCGCTCCGGCTGCCTGCGATCCCGTTCCCCGAGCCCACCCTGCAGGTGGCCATCGAGCCGCAGTCAAAGGGCGATCTGGACAAGATGGGTCCCGCGCTCCAGCGGATGCTGGAGGAGGAGACCACGGCCCGGCTCGAGCGGAGCGAGACCGGTGAGCAGATCCTGCGCACCATCGGTGAGGCGCACGTGGCAGTCATCACCGAGCGCCTCAAGCGCAAGTTCGGCGCCGCGATCATCACCCGGACCCCCACCGTCCCCTATCGCGAGACGATCCGCGGCAAGACGCAGGTCCATGGCCGGTACAAGAAGCAGACCGGTGGCCATGGGATGTTCGGCGACGTGTGGATCGAGCTGGAGCCGAACCCGGGGGCCGGGGTCGAGTTCGCGGAGAAGGTCGTCGGTGGCTCCGTGCCGCGAGGCTTCTTCGGCGGGGTCGAGAAGGGCATCCGCGAGACGGCCTCGGAGGGCGTGTTCGCGGGCTACCCGCTGATCGACTTCAAGGCGACCCTCTACGACGGCTCGTTCCACCCCGTCGACTCCAACGAGCTCTCGTTCAAGATCGCGGCGTCGATGGCCCTCAAGGACGGGGTGCTCCAGGCGCGGCCGGCGCTGCTCGAGCCGATCATGGCCATCGAGGTGCGGGTACCCGAGCAGTACATGGGCGAGGTCAACCGTGACCTCAACGGGCGGCGCGGCCGGGTGATGGGGCTCGACACGGCCGACGGGATGCAGGTGATCTCGGCGACCGTTCCGCAGGCCGAGCTATTCTCGTACGCGACCGAGCTGCGCTCCCTCACGGGCGGGCGGGGCACGTTCACCGCGACGCTCGACCACTACGAGGACGTCCCCTCCCACCTGGCCGAGAAGATCGTCGAGGCGCACCGCAAGGAGCACGCCGAGGGCCACTAGGCTCGGGATCGAGGGCCCGGCAACGGGCGCCGGCACGGACGGCGCCCGGCACCCGGACCGGCCCACCCGGAGCCGCCGCGTGTCGCTCTCAGCTCAGTCGCAGGCGCAGGAGCCCACGTGGTCCGGCCGATGTCGCCGGGCCTTCGCCCCGGCCGAGCGCCGTCACGTCCCCTGGACGATCCCGACCGACATGCTGGCCGGCGACGAGCAGACCTGGTTGAACACGGTGGGCAGCCTGCGGCGCAGGGCCCTGAAGGCATCGGGCATCGGGTGCCGGGCCGTGACCAGCAGCCAGGCGCGAAGGGATTGACCCCGGTCGACGGGGACCCGAGCCGGCCAGGGCCGGGGGTACGTCTCCTGGGCCAGGTCCACGGCCGGGGTCCAGTCGTTCACTCAGCCCGGCACGAGCAGGCTCAGAGCAGCCGGCGCCGGTTGTCGCCCACCGCTTCGAGCGCCGCGGCCAGGCTGATCCGGCCCTCGTACAATGCCCGGCCGACGATCGCTCCGGCGCAACCCAGCGCCTGCACGGCCAGCAGATCGTCGATCGAGGCAATGCCGCCCGACGCGATGATCTGGCCCCGGTCGAGCCCGACCAGCGTCCGGAGCAGCCCGAGATCGGGGCCCTCGAGCTGACCGTCCCGATCGATCGCGGTGACCTCGAACGCCGTGATCCCGGCTTCGGCCAGCATCGTCACGGCTTCGATCGCGGGCAGGCCGGACGCTCCCGGTCGCCAGCCCTCGCCCAGCGCGAGACCGTCGCGCACGTCGATCGAGGCGACCACGCGATCGGGTCCGTAGTGCTCGACGATCGATGCCGCGAAGTCAGGATCGTGCAGCGCGGCCGTGCCCACGGCCACCCTCGCGGCACCGGTGCCGAGCGCGCCCGCGACCGAGACCAGCGTCCGCAGCCCGCCGCCCAGCTCCACGCTGGCTCGACCGTGCACCTCCGCGACCAGCGCAGCCGCGATGTCGAGCTGCCTGGGCTCCCCCACCCGGGCCCCGTCGAGATCGACCACGTGCAGCCAGGTCGCGCCGAGGCCGGCAAACCGGGCGGCGACCGACACCGGTTCCGTCCCGTAGGCGGTCTCGCGCCCGAAGTCGCCCTGCCGGAGCCGCACGACCGACCCACCCCGCAGGTCGATCGCCGGCAACAGCTCGAACCCCGACACGCTCACACCTCAGTCCAGCCGTGATAGCGTATTAGTACGCTACTATGGTAGCATGAGCCTCGGCGGCACCGGCGAACGGCCGTCGATGGAACCTGGAGGCAGTCGAACCGGTGGCCGAGACCTGGCAGACACCCGAGACCGATGCGCTGATCGGTGCCATTCTGCACCTCGACGATGCCGACGAGGCGGGTCGCTTTCTGCGCGACCTGTGCACGCTCGGCGAGCTGCATGCGCTGGCCCAGCGGTGGGCCGTGGTCCGCCTCCTCGACGAAGGGCTGCACTACGCGGAGATCTCGAAGCGCACCGGGGCCAGCACGGCCACGATCACGAGGATCGCCAACTGGCTCAACCACGGCGAGGGGGGCTACCGGCTGATGCTCGACCGGCTGCGCGACGGTGCCCGATCGGCGGCTCCGCGCAGCTACCCGACCGGCAGCGAGTGATGCGGGAACGCCTGCGGCTCGCCGTCCCCAACAAGGGCCGCCTGGTGGAGCCGACCCTGAGCCTGCTCCACGACGCCGGCCTGGTGTTCGAAGAACACGATCGAAGCCTGGTTGCCCGGGTCCAGAACCACCCACTGGACATCCTGTTCGTGCGTACCGGTGACGTGGTCGAGTTCGTCGGCGACAACGTGGCCGATATCGGGATCACGGGGATGGACATCCTCCAGGAGACCGGGGCCGAGCTCCCGGTGCTGCACACCCTGGGCTACGGTCACTGCCGGCTGGCCGCCGCCGTCCCCGCCGACTCCCCCTACGAGACCATCACCGATCTGGCCGGCGTTCGGGTGGCGACCTCGCACCCCGGCGTGACCCGGCGGTTCTTCGCCAGCCAGGGGGTCGCGGTCGACGTCGTGTCGCTGTCGGGAGCCGTCGAGGTCGCGCCACGCCTGGGCCTGGCCGACGCGATCGTCGATCTCGTGTCAACGGGCTCCACGCTGGCCATGAACGGGCTGCGGGCGATCGGCGACATCCTCGCCTCGCAGGCCGTCCTGATCGGCAACCCGGTCGCCATCCGGCTACGCGCCGATGAGCTCGACTCGATCGTGACCATGCTCGGCTCCGTGATCGCCGCGCGCGGCCGCAAGTACCTGATGATGAACGCCCCGGCCACGCACCTCGCCGAGCTCGAGGCGCTGCTGCCGGGCCTCGAATCGCCATCTGTGATCCCGCTGGCGCACGCCGGCATGATCGCCATCCATTCCGTGGTCGGCACCGACGAGGTGTGGGGCCTGCTGCCGCGGCTCAAGGCCGCCGGCGCCTCGGGGATCCTCGTGCTCCCGATCGAGAAGATCCTGCCGTGACCACGCTCCCCACCGGGACCCCACCGGACCTCCGGTTGCGTCGCCTCGACCTGCGGTCGGATGACCCGGCGGTCATCCGTGAGCGCGACGCGCTGTTCCGCCGCGGGGCCGTCCCCGATCCCGCCATCCGCGAGGCAGCCCGCTCCATCCTGGCCGACGTGCGCGAGCGCGGCGCGGTCGCGGTGCGAGAGGCCGGCCGCCGCTTCGGCGGCGGGCGACCCGATGGGCGCCTGATCCTCGGCCGGGGGGAGCTTCGCGCCGCCCGGGATGCGCTGGGCGCCGCCGAACGGGCCGCGCTCGAGGCCGCGATCGCCAACGTTCGCCGCTTCGCCGAGGCCCAGCTGCCCCGGTCCGAGACCGTCGAGGTCATCCCCGGCGTCGCTCTCGAGCGTCGATGGCTGCCGTCGGCACGCGTGGGTGCGTACGTGCCCGGCGGATCGGCGCCCTACGCGTCGTCGCTGGTGATGACCGTCGTGCCAGCGCGCGTGGCCGGGGTCGAGAGCGTCGTGGTCGCCTCGCCGGCGGATGCGAGCGGGGCCAACGACCCGGTCCTGCTGGGCGCTGCGGGCATCCTCGATGTCGACGCGCTCCTGGTCGCGGGCGGTGCGCAGGCCATCGGCGCGCTCGCCTACGGGCTGCCGGAGGAGGGCCTCGATCCCGTCGACCTGATCGTGGGACCGGGCAGCGCGTGGGTCACGGCGGCCAAGGTCGAGGTCGTGGGCGAGGTGGTGATCGACATGCCGGCGGGCCCGTCCGAGGGTCTGGTCCTCGCCGACGGCACGGCGTCGGTCCGGATCGTCGCCGCGGACCTCATCACCCAGGCCGAGCACGGTGTCGACTCGCCGGCGATCCTGGTCACCCCCGATGAGGCGCTCGCCGGCGCGGTCGAGGACGAGGTGCGCCGGCGGCTGGCGACCGCGTCGCGTCGCGGCATCCTCGGCCGCGCGCTCGCCGACCACGGGCTGATCGTGCTGGTGCGCGACATCGATGCCGGCATCGCGTTCGTCAACGGCTACGGACCCGAGCACCTCTCGGTCGAGGTCGACGATCCGGAGACGGCGGTGGCGGCGATCCGCAGCGCGGGGTCGATCTTCGTCGGCCGCTGGTCGCCCGAGTCTGCGGGTGACTACGCGTCGGGCGCGAACCACGTGTTGCCCACCGGTGGCCTGGCCCGCGGATGCGGACCGCTGGCGGTCGAGACGTTCGGCAGGTACAGCCAGGTCCAGCGGATCACGCGCGAAGGGCTGGCTGCCCTGCGACCCGCGATCCGCACCCTGGCCGAGGCGGAGGGTCTGCTCGCCCATCGCGACGCCGTCGAGATCCGGTTCGACGAGGAGGCCGGGAGATGAGCCCCAGCCCCGTCACGACGACGTCGCCGACCGAGCCTGCCTCGTACAGCTGGGAGGCGACCGACGAGGCCGTCGCCGAGCGCTACGGGCTGCCGCTCGAGCGGATCATCCGGTTCGACCTCAACACCTCCCCTGCCCCGCCGCGGCTCCTCGGGGAGATGCTCGCTGCCGGCACCTTCGAAACCTCGCTGTCCGAGTACCCGCCGGGAGACTACCGGCGCTTGGTCGCGGCCGCCGCCGCGCGGTACGGCGTGAGCGAGGACGAGGTGGTGCCCGGAGCGGGTGCGGACGAGATTCTCGACATGTGCGTCAAGGCGTTCCTGCCGGCGGGGCAGAGCGCCGTCGTCCCGGTACCCAGCTATGCCATGTACCGGGTGGTGACCGAGCAGCGCGGCGGTCGCATGGTCGCCGTCCCTCGTCGCGGTCCGGGCGACGGCTTCGCGATCGATGTCGAAGCCGTCAGGGTCGCCGCCCGAGACGCGGCCATGGTCTGGCTGTGCAACCCGAACAACCCGACCGGGGCCGAGGAGCCTGCGGGCACGATCGAATCCCTCCTCCGCGCGATCGCCGCCGATTCCGCCGCCGAGGGCCGGGCGCCTGCGTGGGTCGTCGTCGACGAGGCCTACGCCGAGTTCAGCGGCCACACCTTCATCCCGCTGCGCACCCGCTATCCGAACCTTGCCATCGTGCGCACGGCGTCCAAGGCGTACGCGCTGGCCGGGCTGCGCGTCGGGTTCGCCGTGGCCGCGCCCACCACGCTGGCCCGGATCGCGCGGTACCGCCCGCCGGGCTCGGTGGGCACGATCTCAGAAACGGTGGCCACCCGCGCGCTGCGTGACGGCGAGGAGATGCGCGACAACGTCGCCAGGGTCGAACGGGAGCGCACGCGCCTCTCGAACGCTCTGGCCGCGGCCGGCTTGCGGCCCTACCCGTCGGTGACCAACTTCATCCTCGCGGATCTCGGCTCGCCCGAGCGCGCCGGGGCGACGGCCGGGGCCCTCATGCGGCGCGGGCTCGTGCCCCGGACGTTCCCCGCCGGGCACCCCCTGGCGGGTTGCCTCCGGGTCACGGTTCGTGCGGCCACCGAGAACGACCGGCTGCTGGATGCCGTTGGCGAGATCACGAACGCAGATCCGGGAGGGGCGTCATGACCAGTCCGCTGGGCGGCATCGAGGTGATCGAGCGGTCGCCTCGTCGGGTACGGGTGGTGCGCCGTACGCGCGAGACCGACGTGACCGTGGCTCTCGACCTCGACGGCAACGGCATCGCCGACGTCACCACCGGAGTGGGGTTCTACGACCACCTGCTCTCGTCGATGACCCACCACGGCCTGTTCGACCTCGAGATCCGGGCGACCGGCGATCTCCACGTGGACGAGCACCACAGCGTCGAGGACGTCGCGCTCGTCACCGGGGCGGCGTTCGCGGCGGCGCTCGGCGACCGGGCCGGCATCCGGCGCTTCGGCGACAGCTCGGTGCCCATGGACGAGGCGCTGGCGACGGCCGTGATCGATGTCGGCGGCCGCCCGTATGCCGTGATCGATCTCCCGTTCCGCGCCGAGCGGGCGGGCGCGCTGCCGCTCCAGCTCGTCGAGCATGCCCTCGAGGCGTTCGCCCGGACCGCCGGTTTCACCCTCCACTGCCGCGGGGCGGGGCGCAACGACCACCATCTCGCCGAGGCCACGTTCAAGGCCCTCGGGCGCGCCCTGCGCGAGGCCTGCGAGCTCGACCCGCGGCGGGTGGGCGTGGCCTCGACCAAGGGGACCCTGGGATGAGCGACGGTCCGCTGGCGGCCGTGGTCGACTACGGGGCCGGCAATCTCGTGTCCATCGGCCAGGCGCTCGCGACGGCGGGTGCCCGCGTCCGGCGGGTCGCGAACGGCGCGGAGATCGATGGCGCCGATCTCCTGGTGGTGCCCGGCGTCGGAGCCGCGGCACCGGCCATGGAACGTCTGGGGGCGGCGGGGCTCGTCGAGCCGATCCTGCGCTGGATCGCCGCGGACCGACCGTTCCTGGGGATCTGCCTCGGGCTCCAGCTCCTGTTCCAGGGCAGCGACGAGGACGGAGCGGCGACGCTGGGCGTGCTGGCCGGTCGGACGGAGCGGCTCTCCGGCGCCCCGACGCTGCCGCACATCGGCTGGAACCAGGTCACCCGAACGCAGCCGCACCCGGCCTTCGACGGCATCGCCGACGGCGCGGACTTCTACTTCGTCCATTCCTACATCGGTGTCCCGAGAGACGGACACGACGAGGCGATCCTGGCCCGCACGACGCACGGATCGTCGTTCGTGTCGGCGGTCGCGCGCGGGCGGCTGCTCGGCGTCCAGTTCCATCCCGAGCGGTCCGGCGTGGACGGCCTGCGGCTGGTGGCCAACGTGGTCGGGCTGGCGGCCACCGCGCGGTTGCCGGCGACGCCCGGCGCAGGCCCCGCCTGATGCTCCGCCGCCGGGTCATCCCGTGCCTCGACGTCGCCCACGGCCGCGTGGTCAAGGGCACCCGGTTCGTCGACCTCGTCGATGCCGGCGACCCGCCCGAGCTCGCCGAGCGCTACGCGCGCGAGGGGGCGGACGAGCTGGTGTTCCTGGACATCACGGCCGCCCCCGAGGAGCGCGGCACCCTGCTCGAGGTCGTGGAGCGCACGGCCCGCCGAGCGTTCATCCCGCTCACCGTGGGTGGTGGCGTGCGCAGCGTTGACGAGATGCGCGACGTGCTCCGCGCGGGAGCCGACAAGGTCAGCCTCAACACCCGCGCGGTCGCCGAGCCGGAGCTGGTTGGCCGGTGTGCGGCCCGGTTCGGCAGCCAGGCCGTGGTGGTGGCGATCGACGCGCGACGGGTGGCCGGAGCCGGCCCCGACGATCCGGGCCGGGCCGACGGCGCCTCGGGCTTCGAGGTCGTCGTGCGCGGTGGCCGGGACCCTGCCGGCCTCGACGCTGTCGCCTGGGCCGTGCGGGCGGTCGAGCTCGGGGCGGGCGAGCTGCTGGTGACCTCGATCGACCGCGACGGGACCGGGCTGGGCTTCGACACCGATCTCCTGCGCGCGATCACCGATCGGGTGGAGGTCCCGGTGATCGCCTCGGGCGGGGCCGCCGGCCCGGCCGACTTCGTGGCCGCCATCCGGCAGGGCGGCGCCGATGCGGTGCTCGCGGCCGGCATCTTCCACCGCCGGGAGGTCTCGATCGCCGACGTCAAGGCGGGGATGGCCGCCGCCGGGCTACCGGTGCGAGCCGTCTCACCGGAGGTCGCCGCATGACCGGGGCCGCTGGTCCCGTGGACCTCGATCGCGGGCTCGACCCCGCCCGCGTCGCCTGGGGCCCGTCCGGCCTTGTCGCAGGCGTGATCCAGGATGCCGGCGACGGCCGGGTGCTGATGGTCGGGTGGCTCGATGTGGAGGCGCTGGCGGCCACCCTCGCGACCGGCGAGGTGCATTTCCACTCGCGATCGCGAGGCCGCCTGTGGCGCAAGGGCGAGACCTCCGGCAACGTGCTCCGCCTGCGGTCGCTGGCGCTCGACTGCGACGGTGACGCGCTGCTGATCGGCGTCGACCCGGCTGGCCCCACCTGCCACCGCGGAACCCGCTCCTGCTTCGACGCCGTCGACACGTCACCCGCGCTCGGCGCGACCACCAGACCCCAGGGGTTCGCCTGGCTCGAGTCCCTGTGGCTGACGATCACGGAACGCGCCGTCGAACGGCCGCCGGGCTCCTACACCGTCACCATGCTCGAGGGCGGC
Source organism: uncultured Chloroflexia bacterium (assembly GCA_963829295.1). Classification (GTDB taxonomy): domain Bacteria; phylum Chloroflexota; class Limnocylindria; order Limnocylindrales; family CSP1-4; genus CAIXZV01. The sequence goes on from CAWHHU010000003.1 coordinate 367,188, forward strand.
GTCGATCTGGTGGGGCGCAAGGTGGCCGAGGAGGCGACCGAGGTCCTGCTCGCCGCCAAGAACGACGAGGCCGCCGAGGCCGCGAGCTCGGATCGCGACCGGACCCGCGCGCTGCTGGCGAACGAGGCCGGCGATCTCGTGTACCACGCCCTGGTGCTCCTCGCCGAGCGGGGCATGGAGCCCACGGCCGTCATCGAGGTGCTGCGTGACCGCCACGGTGATGCGGGCCGCGGCTGAGCGGGAGACGGGCATCGAATCGCGGCCACCGGGTCGCCCCCGGGCCGAACGCGATCGCGACCTCGCTAGGCGCCGCGCCGGACCCGGACGATCGCCCGTTGCCGCTTGCCCACCCGCACCTCGAGCCACTGTCCGTCGATGGCTGCCGGCGGCGACGCCGCGGCATCGGTGACTCGTTCACCGTTGATCGTGATCGCGCCACCCGCGACCAGCCGCCGGGCCTCGCCGCGCGAGGGCGTGAGACCCGCCTCGGCCAGCAGCGTCACGACCCCTGCCTCGACGGCCGTGGCAACCACCTCCGGGCCCCGCGTCGCTGCGTGGATGGTCGCGAGCAGCCCGGGGTCCGTGACTGGCTCGCGGCGGAACAGCGCCTCCGAAACGCGGACGGCCTCGCTCGCCGCCGCGGCTCCGTGGACCCGCGCGGTCACGTCGAACGCCAGGCGCCGCTGCGCCTCGCGTCCCTCCGGGCGTGCGACGATCTCCGCTTCCAGTGCCTCGATCTCCTCGCGGGACCAGAGGGTGAACCAGCGCAGGTAGACGGGCACGTCGTGATCGTCCGCCTGGATCCAGTACTGGTAGAAGGCATAGGGCGTCGTCCGCTCCGCATCGAGCCAGACCGACTCGCCTTCGTCGCTCTTGCCGAACTTGGCGCCCGATGGGGCGAGCAGCAGCTTGTATGCGATCCCGTGGGCCGGGCTCTCATCGCGGTCGGCGGCATGCGTCCGGCGGATGAGCTCGAGACCGGCGGTGATGTTGCCCCACTGGTCCGCGCCGCCCATCTGCATCTCGACGCCATGCTCCCGGTAGAGGTTGGCGAAGTCGAACGCCTGGAGCGTCATGTAGCTGAACTCGGTGAACGACAGGCCGCGGTCGAGGCGCTGCTGGACCGAGTCCTTGGCCAGCATGTAGGGGACCGTGAAGTGCTTGCCGACATCGCGCAGATACTCGATCAGCGACAGCTCGCCGAGCCAGTCCATGTTGTTGGCCATCACCGCCTGCGAGGGCCCGGGCGAGAAGTCGAGGAAACGCTCCAGCTGCCTTCCGATCGCGGCGACATTGCGCTCGATCGTGGCCGCATCGAGCAGGTTGCGCTCGGACGACCGTCCGGAGGGATCGCCGATCATGCCCGTGCCGCCACCGACCAGTGCGATCGGCCTGCCGCCGCGTTGCTGGAGCCGGATCAGCCCGAACACCGGGACCAGGTGCCCGACGTGGAGCGAATCTGCTGACGGATCGAAGCCGTTGTAGGCCGCGATCCTGCGTCCGGTTGCCAGCCGCTCGGCGAGCCCGGGCGTGGTGGCATGCAGGATGCCCCGCCAGTCCAGCTCCTCGAGCAGCCCGGCGAGGGCCGGCGCATCGCCCTCCGTGGCCTGCCCGCTCATGGTTCCTGTCGCCATCCGAAGCGCTCCCATCGTGGTCGCAGCGTCACAGACACGGTGCCGGGACCGTCGTGCGACCGGCCCGGCGGAGGGAACGGGCTTCCATCCCGCGCATGGTATCGTTCCGCCCGCAATGCAGACCAGCCTCGCCCGGAGGCAGCGGCAGCGCCGGCTTGGCAACCGCCGCCACCGAGGCAGCGGAGCCGCCCGTGCGGCCGCCATCACCCTTCCGCTCTTCCTGTTCGGGACGCTCGTGCTGCTCGGCGCAGCCGGCGCGATGGGGTCCGTGGCCGCGTACACGTACCTCTCGAAGGACCTGCCGGATCCCAAGCAGGCGTTCGAGCAGATCACGTTCACCTCGCAATCGGCTGTCTACGACCGCACGGGCAAGGTCCTGCTGGCCAAGCTCGGCGACGACCGCCGCGACGTCGTGACGTTCGACCAGATACCGCCCGCGCTGATCGATGCCACCACCTCCGTCGAGGACAAGACCTTCTGGAACAACTCCGGGTTCGACCCGCTGGGCTTCGTCTCGGCCGCCATCGACACGATCAACGGCAACGATCGCGGCGCCTCGACGATCACCCAGCAGCTCGTCCGGGCGCGCCTGCTGCCCGAGAGCGCGTTTGCCGAGGGCGTCTACATCCGCAAGGCCAAGGAGATCATCCAGTCGATCCGCCTGACCGAGGCGTACCCGGGAACCACCGGCAAGCAGGCGATCATGGAGAACTACCTCAACCAGAACTTCTACGGCAATCGCAGCTACGGTGTGGCCGCCGCCGCGAAGAGCTACTGGCGCAAGAGCCTCAAGGACCTCGACCTGGCCCAGATGGCGCTGCTCGCGGCCATCCCGCAGTCGCCGACCCGGTTTGACCTGGTCAAGAACGCCGTGGAGGAGACGTACACCGACGCGAAGGGCAACGAGCAGACGCACCTCGTGGTGTCGCCGACCAGCGAGGTGGTCCAGCGCCGGAACTTCATCCTCGACCTGATGAAGACCCGCAGCGTGCTGACGTCCCACCCGTTCACGTTCGACGGTCAGGATTACCCGGCCTACACGGAGGCTGACTTCGAGGCCGCCAAGGCCGAGCCCGTCGTCCTCGCGTCGCAGGCGGCGGACACCTGGCGGGCACCGCAGTTCGTGTGGCAGGCGCGCGATGAGCTGGGACAGATCCTGTGCGGCGATCCGAACAACTGCCAGAAGATCGACACCGGCGGCTATACGGTCATCACGACCCTCAACTACGACATGCAGCGCAAGGCCGAGAAGTGGGTCTATGCGTCCGCCATCGCCTCCAGCTCGAAGCATGCGGACACGCTGCTCAAGAACCACGGCGTCCAGCGCAGCCAATGGTCATGGATCACGGCGCTGCGAAGCCAAAACCTCCACAACGCGGCGGCGGGGGTGGTCGACTACCGGACCGGCCAGGTCCTCGCCTACGCGGGCTCGGCCCAGTACACAGGCAAGTCGACCAAGAAGTTCCAGCCGCAGTTCGACGTCCTCTCCAACGGCTGGCGCCAGACTGGCTCGGCGATCAAGCCGCTCATCTACTCGACCGGGATCGAGGATCGCACGTTCACGGCCGCCACGATGTTCATGGAGGTGGTCACGAACTTCGCGCCTTCCGGCGCCAAGCCGTACGAGCCGACCCAGGATGACGGCCTGGAGCGCGGGCCCGTCCGGCTGCGTGAGGCGCTCCAGTACTCGCTGAACATCCCGGCCGTGAAGGCCGGCATCCTGATCGGGCTCGACCGCGAGCTCAGCCGGTTCAGGGACTTCGGGCTCGAGTTCCCCAGCGGAACCGCACCCGTGATCTCGCAGAGCCTCGGGACGCTGGTGACCCATCCGATCGAGCTGATCAGCGCGTTCGGCGCGATTGCCAATGGCGGGGTGCTGATGCCGCGCACGACGATCCTGAAGATCCTCGACCCCTCCGGCAGCCAGGTATGGCCGGCGCCCAACACCAAGGTCGCCGGCACCCGCGTGATCTCTCGTCAGACGGCGTACATCGTCACGGACATCCTGTCGGGCAACACCGACCCCAGCGTCAACCCCTACTGGGCCAAGTGGAAGGTCACCGACGGCGTGAGCTCGTCGGTCAACCGGCCGGCCGCGTACAAGACGGGCACCACCCAGGATACGCGCGATGTGCTCGCGGCAGGCTACCTGCCACCGCCCGCCGATCCCTCGCTCCCGGGGCTCGTGGTCGGGGTCTGGATGGGCAACTCGGACAACTCGCCGACCGGCGCCATCTCCCTCAAGTCGTCCGCTCCGCTGTGGTCCGCGATCATGTCCGACATCGCGAAAGGGATGCCGATCGACCGGTTCGCGCGAACCAAGCCAAAGGGCCTGGTGACCGCCAAGGTCGACGCGTTCACGGGCTTCAAGCCCGGTCCGAGCACCACCAGGACCGTCAAAGAGCTGTTCCTGACGGGCACGGGGCCGGCCAGCTCCACCGGGAACACGGTGACGCTCGACATCGATGCCGCGACCGGCAAGCTGTGGCAGGACGGCTGTGCCGGGCCGATGGAGACCAGGACGTACATCGATCTCAGCCAGGTGGAGTCGATCAAGTCGTGGCAGAAGGCCGATGCCGCCTGGCAGGCGCGGGCAGCCCGGGGCGTCGGCGTCGCCGGGGGCCCGAAGCACACGCGAACCTCGTACTTCTACGAGTACTACGGCTTCAAGCCATTCGGCTCATCCTGGGGCGGCCGGTTCGCCCCCACCAAGACCTGTCCGATCGCCCCGCCGTCGCCGTCGATCTGTGTGTCCACCGACCCACTCTCGCCGTGCCCGTCGCAGCCGGCCATCACCCCGGAGCCGACGCCAACCCCGGCGCCGCCGGGCCACGGGAACGGCAAGGGCAACCAGCCAACGCCCACGCCCTGAGGACGGTCGGAGGCTGGCGACCGCCGGCCGCCGTCCCGACGACCCCTACAGGCGGATGATCGTCGCGCCGTCCCCGCCTTCGCCGCGCTCCCCCGGCCGGAAGCTCCGGACCAGCGGGTGCGACCCCGCCTGATCCCGGACCGCGTCCCGCAACGCGCCCGTGCCGAGCCCGTGGATGATGGTCACCTGGTCCATCCCGGCGAGCGCCGCGTCGTCCAGGTAGCGGCCGAGCGCATCGAGGGCCTCGTCCACCCGGGCTCCCCGCAGGTCGAGCGACGAGGCCACCGTCCGGGCCCGCGAGAGCTGAAGGCTGCCGATGCCCGACGCCGTACCGGCGCCCCTACCCGATGCCGTCCCAGGACCCGTCCGGGCAGGCGGCGGTCCGCCGCGGCCGCCGCCCGCGTCGATCGCGGGCTCCAGATCCTCGACCCCGACCGACACCCGCATGTCGCCGGCCTCCAGGGTCGCGCGGGTGCCGCCCCGATCCATCGCCGCGATCCGCCCCTCCCAGCCGCCACTGCGGCTCCGTGCGCGATCGCCCGGCCGCCAGCGGCGGGGGGCCACCGGCTGCGGCGCAACGGCCTCCGGCGTCGGCCCCGGCAACCGCTCGAGGGTCCGGTCCGCCCGTGCCAGCGCGGCGTCGATGGCCGGGGCCGTGATCGTCTCGCGCTCGAGTCGGCGACGGACACCCGCCACGTCCTGGCGCAGCCCGTCCACCAGTCGCTCGGCCTCGACGCGGGCGGCGCGGACGGCGTCGTCCCGCTCGCGTCTCGCCCGGCGTCGCTCCTCGTCGGCCGCTCGCAGCGCATCCGCCGCCTTCGCATCAGCCGCCCGCGCCCGCTCCACGGCCTCCGCGATCTCGCCCTCCTGGCGGCGGATCGAGGCCAGCGTCGCCTCGAACGCCTGCTGGTTCTCGGACAGGCGGCTGCGTGCGTCGGCGACGATCGCGTCGGGCAGGCCGAGCCGCTCGGCGATCGCGAACGCCTGGCTGCCACCCGGCAGCCCGATGCTCAGCCGGTACGTGGGCGTGAGCGTCTCCAGGTCGAACTCGACCGAGGCGTTGCGCGCGGCCGGCGTCTCGTGCGCATACACCTTGATCTCCGCGTAATGGGTGGTGGCCGCGATCAGCGCGCCCGAGCGGATGAAGTGATCGAGCAGAGCCTGCGCCAGGGCAGAGCCCTCGGTCGGGTCGGTGCCCGCCCCCAGCTCGTCGAGCAGCACCAGCGTCTCGGGCCCCGCGTGCTCGACGATCCGGATGATCGACCGCAGGTGACCCGAGAACGTCGACAGGGACTGCGCGATCGACTGCTCGTCCCCGATGTCGGCGAACACGTCCCGGAACACCGGCAGCCGCGATCCCGCCTCGGCCGGGACATGCAGCCCGGCCTGGTGCATCAGGGAGAGCAGCCCGAGCGTGCGCAGGGCGACCGTCTTGCCGCCCGTGTTGGGACCGGTGATGACCAGCGCGCTATACCCGTCGCCCAGACGGACGTCGATCGGGACCACGTGGCCGGTCAGCCCGGGATGACGCGCGGACAGCAGCACGATCTCCGTCCGGTCGGCAGGCGCCGGACGGATGCCGTCGAGCTCGGCCCCGAGCTGCGCCTTGGCGGCCCAGAAGTCGAACTGGGCGAGGGCGCCGAGCGTCTCGCGCAGCAGCGTGGCGTTGGCGCCCACCAGCGCCGACAGCTCGTCGAGGATCCGCCCCTCCTCCTCCTCCACCGCGGACTGCGCCTCGCGCCAGGCGTTGCCCAGCTCCACCACCACCAGGGGCTCGACGAACAGCGTCTGCCCGCTGCCGGACGCGTCGTGCACGATGCCCTTGACCTTGCCTCGCGCCTCAGCCCGGATGGGAACCACGTAGCGCCCGTTGCGCAGGGTGATGATCGGTTCCTGCAGCGCGCCTCCGAGCTCCGAACCGACCAGGGAATCGAGCCGGCGGCGGAGCCGGTCGTACGCGACGCGCACGGCCGCGCGCAGCCCGCCGAGCCGTGGCGAGGCCGTGTCCAGCAGCTCGCCGGCAGGATCGAAGCTCCGGCCGAGCGTGCTGCGGAGCGCGGGCAGCGGATGGACGCGGCGGCCCAGCTCGCGCAGCAGCGCGCGGCGCTCGTCGGCAAGCCCCGTGGCCAGGCGTGATGCCGCATCGAGCGTCTCACCGATCTCGAGGAACTGCCCGGCGTCGAGACGCCCGCCTCGGACCGCGCGGCCGACCGACGGGTCGATGTCGTGGGCCGCGCCGATGCCGACTCCCGGCCGCTCCTGGAGCAGCGCGCGCGCCTGGTCTGTCTCGTCCAGACCGCGTGCGACGAGCACCGGATCGGCCGACGGCTCCAGCGCCCGGGCCAGCCGCTCCGAGGGACCGAACGAGGTGTGCCCGGCCAGACGCTCGCGGACGGCGGGGAACTCGAGCAGGGCGATCGAACGTGCGTCCATCGGGGTTCGCGGGCCGGTCAGCCGTGCCGGCGCGGCCCGCTCAACGACGGGCTGTCCTCGACGACCAGCCGCCACGGAACGCTGACCCAGGGCTCGCCCGCATAGCTGATCCCGATCCGGGGCGTGGCAGCGATGCTCGGCGACGGCTCGCCGGCGGGCGGCAGCTCGAGCCGCAGCCGCGAGCGCGGGTCGCACAGGTCGAGGCCGTCGCACGAGCGGTCGATGTCGAAGGCGGCCGTCATCAGGCCCGGGCCGGCGGCCAATCGAGCGTCGGCGATCAGCCGGGCGGGCGCGACCGGCCGATCGCCTGCCGTCGCCTGACGATGGCCGTGCCGCGCACGAACCCGAGCCTCGCGCATGGCCGGGATGCCCTCCAGCGGCTCCACCGCGCGGATGAGCAGCGCCGCCGGATGCGAGGCTGGTTCGGTGACGACATTGAGACAGTGATACATGCCGTAGACAAGGTACACGTAGGCGACGCCCGGCCGGCCGTACATCACCCGGTTCCGTGCCGTCGGTCCCATCCGCGCATGCGACGCGCGATCCTCCTCGCCGATGTAGGCCTCGACCTCCACGATCCGCCCCACCCGCCGGCCGAGGTCACGCGCCGCGGACGCTCCCTGGCCGGGCGCTCCCTGCCCCGACGCCTCGCCGTCTGGCTCGCGGACGAGCCGTGCGCCGAGCAGTACCCGCGCAGCTGCGAGGGTGGCGCCCGCGAGGAGCTCGCGCGGGACGATGCGGCCCCTTGCCGGCCCGGGGCCGGTTCGCGGAGGTTGGGCCGCGATCTGCGACGGTCGCGATGACGGGTGGGGCCGAGGGCGACGCCGGGCTCCGCCGGCCGTCACTTGCCGTACAGGGCTCGCACCGATGCCGGGATGAGGAAGCCCGTGATGGTGATGAACCCCGGGATCAGCGTCCCGTGCAGCAGGGTGCCGGCGCCCGAGTCGTGGACCGTCTGCCAGAAGGTGCGCAGGAACCCGATCTCGTCGGAGTCCTGGGGCAGGTTCGTGTAGAGGAAGTACTGGTCGAGGATGATCACCACGAACATCAGCAGCAGGAACCCCTGCAGGACCCCGACCACGCCACCCAGGATCTCGTCGACGACCGGGTAGTCCGTGAACAGGGGGGCCTTGCGATAGGTGCCCTGGATGATCAGGGTGAACGCGATGACGCCGGCCACGAAGATCGTCAGGAAGCCCAGCATGACCGAGTACTCGCGTGGGAACTGCTTCCAGTTCTGAGCCAGGAACCCGCCCAGCCACGCGTCGTTGAGCTGCGCCGCCAGGAAGAACGAGAACACGATCGAGGCCGTGCCCACGACCCGCCGGACGGTCCCCTGGATGAAGCCAGCGACGAACCAGCCGAACAGGTAGAGCAGGACCACCACGTCGAACACGTTCAACGCGTTGAGGAAGTCCGAGACGTTCACCCACCCAACCTCGTGACGGCTGCCCCCGATCGCCCGGCCCACGCTCGGTCCAGGCCTGCGTCGAAGGGTAGCAGCGCGCGCTCGGGCCCCGCAATGCATTGCCGCCGCCTGCGGACGGGCTGTGGTGCGCTCACGCCTACGCAGGACGACCGATCGGGGCTGGATCCGTGCCGTTCCTGCCGGACCTTCGCAGGGTCAGGCTCGGAGCCTGCCACCCAGCACGTGGATCGCGCGAACGACCGCGGCCAGGGCATCGTCCACCTCGACCTCGGTGAGGGTGCGGTCGGGAGCGGCGAACGACAACCGGATCGCGAGGCTCTTCTCGTTCTCCCCGAGGGGCGTGCCGCGGTACACGTCGAACAGCCGCGCGCCGCGCAGCAGGGGACCCGCCGCGCCGGCGACGGCCTCGGTCACCGCCGCTGCCGTGGCCAATTCGGGAACGACGACCGCCAGATCGCGGCCAAGCTCCGGGAAGCGGCCGATCTCGGGGGCTCGCTCGGCTTCCAGCCGCCCGGCCGACAGCCCCCGGAGCGCGACCTCGGCGACGATCACCCGCTCCTGTGTCCGCAGGTCCCAGGCATCCACCAGGTCCGGATGGATCTCGCCGACCAGGGCATCGAGCCGGTCGGGGATGGATGCGCGCGCCGTTCGCCCTGGGTGGAGCCGGGGTTCCCCGGCCTCGGCAACGTAGACCGGGTGTCCGAGGCCCAGCCGATGTGCGAGCAGCTCGATCAGGCCCTTGGCGTCGTCGAGGTCATACACGCGCCGGCGGCGGTTCCAGGCCGGTGGCTCCGCCGACCCGGTGAGCGCGAACCCGAGCCGCCACCACTCACGCGGCTGATCGCCCGTTCGCGCGTACCCCTTGCCGACCTCGAACACCGCGATGTCATCGGTCCCGTGCCGCAGGTTCACGCCGACCACGTCGAGCAGGCTTCCGAGCAGGTTGCGACGGAGGAGCGAATGATCTCGCGACAGCGGGTTCGAGACGGCGATCGGGTCGCCCCCGGCGATCGGGTCTCCGGCAACCGAGGTCACCTCGTGGTGCAGGGCGAAGGTCTCGATGTGGCGCGGGGACACGAGCGCGGTCGTCACGACCTCGGTCAGACCCGCCCCGGCGAGGGTGTCCCGCACGAGCTCGCGCACCTCGAGCGGCGACGGGCGGAACGCAGGCATCTCCGTGTCCGGCCGCACCGACGGGACAAGCTCGTAGCCGTGGACCCTGGCCACCTCCTCGGCCACGTCCGCCTCGATCGCGAGGTCGCGCCGCCAGCTGGGCACCATCGCGGTCACGGCCTCACCGGCGCCGGCAGCCACGCTCAGGGGCTGCGGATCGAGCGACACGACGACGGCATCCCCGGCTGGCTCGGTATCGACGCCCACCCGCGCCAGCAGCGCGCGCTGCTCGTCCGCGGACAGCGCCGTTCCCAGCAACCGGTTGACCCGGGCGGGCCGGAAGGCGACCCGCCGCCGTTCGGGCTCGATGGGAGCTGTGTCCACGCGTCCGGCCGCGATCTCACCTCCCGCCCATGCCCTGACCAGCTCGGCGGTCCGGTCCGCGCCGAGCCGGGCCAATCGCGTCTCCTGGCCCTTCTCGAACCGGGTGCTGGCCTCGGAGCGCAGGCCCAGTCGCTGCGCGGTGCGGCGGATGCTCACGGGGTCGAAGATGGCGGATTCGATCGCAACCTCAGTCGTTCCCTCGGAGATCTCGGAATCTGCGCCGCCCATGACACCGGCCAGGCCGAGGGGACCCTCCGGATCGGCGATCAGCAACGTCTCGTCGGTCAGCTCACGATGGACGTGGTCCAGCGTCTCGAGCCGCTCCCCACTGACGGCACGCCGGACGATGATCCGCGCCCGTCCATCGGCATCGGGGTGCACCCGCCCGCCGTCGAAGGTGTGGATCGGCTTGCCCAGCTCGAGCATCACGTAGTTGGACGCGTCCACGACGTTCGAGACGGGCCGCTGCCCCGCCGCAAGCAGGCGCATCTGCACCTGGTCGGGCGACGGACCGATCGTCACCCCGCTCACCCACCGGCCCACGAACCTTGCACACAGGTCCGGATCGCGCACCTCGACCGCAAGCCGGTCGGCGGTCGATGGCCCGCTCCCCTCCTCCACCTCGATCACCGGCATCCGCGACTGCCGACGTGTCGCCGCCGCCACCTCGCGTGCCAGGCCAACGATCGAGAGCGCGTCGCCGCGGTTGGGCTTGACGTCCACGTCGAGCACCACGTCGCCGTACAGGTCGGCCAGCGGCACGCCCAGCGGCGTGTCGCCGGGCAGGATCAGGATGCCGTCCGCATCGCCGGTCAGCTGGAGCTCGTCGCCCGAGCACAGCATCCCGTTGGAGACGACGCCCATCTTCTCTGCGCGCTCGATGCGGCGGTTGCCGGGCAGCACCGCCCCGGGCACGGCGACCGGCACCCGCTGCCCGGGCGCGATGTTGGTGGCCCCGCACACGATCGAGAGTGGCGGCTGACCGTCGCCGAAGGTGACCGTGGTGAGCGAGAGCCGGTCGGCGCGGGGATGCTTCTCGACCGTCAGCAGCTCGCCGGTGACGACGCTCTGCCAGTCAGCGCCCCAGCGTTCGATGCTGCTGACCTCCATGCCCAGCAGGGTCAGCCGCTCGGCCAGCTCGTCGGGCGTCAGATCGACGTCCACGAACTCTCGGAGCCAGGAGAGCGGGACTCTCATCGGAAGGCTCCGAGGAAGCGCAGGTCGTCCTCCATGTACAGGCGCAGGTCGGCGACCCGGTGACGCAGGTTCGCGATCCGCTCCACGCCCATCCCGAACGCGAACCCCTGGTAGCGCTCGGGGTCGATGCCGCCGTAGCGGAGGACGACCGGATGGACCATCCCCGCACCCAGGATCGTCATCCAGCCCGTCCGCGAGCAGGCCGGGCACTTCGCACCGTCGCAGATCACGCACAGGATGTCGAACGCGACCGATGGCTCCGTGAACGGGTAGTAGCCGGGGCGGAAGCGGGTAGGCCGATCGATGCCGAACAGGGCGTGGGCGAACTGGTCGAGCAGGCCCTTGAGGTCGGCCAGCGACGTTCCCTCGTCGACCATCAGCCCCTCGACCTGGAAGAACTCCGAGCCGTGGCTGGCGTCGACCGCCTCGTACCGGAAGCAGCGGCCCGGCAGCAGCGCCCGGATGGGCGGTCGCTCCTGGTGCATCACACGGATCTGGCCGGGGCTCGTGTGCGTTCGCAGCAGCCGGCCGTCGACGTCGAGGTAGAGCGTGTCCCACAGGTCCCGGGCCGGGTGATCGGGCGGGATGTTGAGCATCTGGAAGTTGGTGAGATCGTCCTCGATCTCGGGACCCTCGTACACCACGAAGCCGAACTGGGCGAACACGTCGGCGATCTCGCGCGCCGTCTCCACGATCGGGTGCAGGCTGCCGCGGCGGATCGGACGGCCCGGGGTGGTGACGTCCACCGCCTCGGCCTCCAGACGGGCCGTCAGCTCGGCGCCACCCAGGCGCCCGCGCGCCCCGGCCAGTGCCGCCTCGATCGCGGCCTGGACCTGGTTGCCGATCGCGCCCACCCTGGGCCGGTCCTCGGGCGGCAGCGCGCCGATCCCACGCAGGACACCCTTCAGCTCCCCTTTCTTGCCCAGCACCTCGACCTGGAGCTGGTCGAGCGCGCCCGTATCCGAAGCCGCGGCCGCGGATTCGAGGGCACGGTCCCGGAGCGCGTCGAGGTCGCGAGTGAGCTGGGCGAGATCCATCAGGCCGGCGGTCCCTGAATCACGAACCTCCGCCCATCATCGATGCCCTTCGGAGGACCGAGGCGACGCTCAGGCGAGCCATCGGTCCGAGGATTCCGAAGCGACGATCCGCGGGCCATCGGTCCGAGGATTGCTAGGCGCTGCGGGCGACCTCGGCGATGCGGCCGAAGGTCGTCGCGTCACGAACGGCGATGTCGGCCAGGATCTTCCGATCGAGGTCCACCCTGGCGCGCTTCAGGCCGGCGATCAGCCTGCCGTACGTGATGCCGTTGAGCCGGGCCGCCGCGTTGATCCGGATGATCCACAGCTCGCGCATGTCGCGCTTGCGCTGCTTCCGGTCCCGGGTCGCGTACGCCAGCGCATGCAGCTGGGCCTCGCGAGCGGGCTTGATGAGCTTGCGGCGGGTGCCCTTCCGGCCCTCGGCCGCGTTGAGCAGCCGCTTGTGCCGCTTGTGGGCCGTGACACCCCGCTTGACGCGTGCCATCGATCGCTCCTAGAGATACGGCAGCAGCCGGCGAAGCTGCTCCTGGTGCTCGGGACCCACGATGGCCTTGCCCGCGTAGCGGCGGGTCCGGCGCGACGACTTGATCTCGAGGTGGTGGCCCCGCCAGGACTTCACCCGCACAAACTTGCCACTGCCGGTGACGCCGACGCGCTTCTGCGTCCCCTTGTGGGTCTTCATCTTCGGCACGCTGGCCTCACTCTCCTGCTGGCGACGCCTCGGCCGCCTGGGCCGGTGGCGCTGGCTGCTGAACCGCGGCCGTTGCGGTCTGGTCGGTGGCTGCTTCGGTCTGGTCGGTGGCTGCTTCGGTCTGAACCGCGGCCGTTGCGGTCTGGTCGGTGGCTGCTTCGGTCTGAACCGCGGCCGTTGCGGTCTGGTCGGTGGCTGCTTCGGTCTGAACCGCGGCCGTTGCGGTCTGGTCGGTGGCTGCTTCGGTCTGAACCGCGGCCGTTGCGGTCTGGTCGGTGGCTGCTTCTGGCTCCTCTGGCCTGGGTCCCGGGCTGCGATGCTCGTGGACTCTCGGCTTGTGCACGGAGGCAAGCGTCATGAACATCGACTTGCCCTCGAGCACCGGTGTGCGGTCGACGGTGCCGTGGTCCTTCACGGCGTCGCCGAACCTCGCGAGGAGGTTCCGCCCGAGCTCCGGATGGGTCAGCTCCCGGCCCCGGAACCGGACGGTCACCTTGATCCGATCGCCATCCTCGAGGAACTCGATCGCCCGGTGGACCTTGGTCTCGAAGTCACCCGTGCCGATCTTCGGCGAGAGGCGGACCTCCTTGAACTCAACGGCCCGCTGCTTTCGCTTGGCCTCTTTCTCGCGCTTCGTCAGCTCGTACTTGTACTGCCCGAAATCGAGAAAGCGGACGACCGGAGGAGCCGCGGTGGGCGCCACCTCCACGAGGTCGAGCCCCCGGTCCTGCGCCATCGTCATGGCCTGCGGCGTCGGCATGACGCCGAGCTGCGAGCCGTCCTCGTCGACGACCCGGACCTGAGGGACTCGGATCATCTGATTGACACGCAGGTCTCGGCTGATGACGTGGTCCCTTTGTTAGAACGGTGTTGGGTTTGCGGCGCGTGCGGGGAAGCACCCGGCGCGGTCGCCGCGGGAGGATAGCACACGCGTTCTCGGGGTCGCAATGAAGCCGACCCCCGTTGAGACGGCGTGCAGAGCGCTGGCAGGGGCGACTCGCCCGGGCCCGTGGAACCGTATCCTCGGATCCCCTCGTCCTTGCCAGCGTGAGGCAGCCCGGGCGCCGCCGACGTTGCCCGGCACGAGGAGCCGGCCGCGCTGGCGGCACGTTCTCCGCGTACCGGCTGCGCCTCCATCGTCCCGCCGTTGGCTGATGTTCAGCTCAGGCGCCGCTCGCGCGCCTCATCAGCCAGCCGGGTGGCGAGGTCGGTCCAGCCGACCCCCTGCTCCTGCGAGCCGTCGCGCCGGCGGACGGAGACCGTCCTGGCCTCGACCTCGCGGTCGCCGAGGATGAGCATGTACGGCACCTTCTGGCCCTGCGCGAGCCGGATCTTGTTCTGCATCCGGTTATCCGAGTCGTCCACCTCGACGAACCGCAGCCCGGCGGCGCGCAGCGCGTCCGCCAGCTCGCGAGCCGCATCGACGTGGCGATCGGCGATCGGGATCACCACCGCCTGAACCGGCGCGCACCACAGCGGGAACGCGCCCGCGAAGTGCTCGGTCAGCACCCCGATGAACCGTTCCAGCGAGCCGTACACGGCGCGGTGGATCGCGACCGGCCGCTGCTGCGTGCCGGCCTCGTCGATGTAGGTCAGGTCGAACCGCTCGGGCAGCATCACCCGGTCCACCTGGATCGTCGCGGTCTGCCACTCACGGCCCAGCGCGTCGGTGATCTGGATGTCGATCTTGGGCGCGTAGAAGGCGCCGTCCTTCTCCTTCACGCGATACTGGAGCCCCGAGCGGTCGAGCTCGGTGCGCATGATCGCCTCGGTCTCCGCCCACACGGCCGGGTCGCCCAGGGCCTTGTCGGGCCGGGTGCCGAAGGTGAGCGTCGGCGTCAGCCCGAACCACGAGTATGCCTCGCGGATCTCGCCCATCAGCGCCTCGATCTCGGCCGCGATCTGGTCCGGACGCACGAAGATGTGCGCGTCATCGGTCACGAAGTGGCGGACGCGGGTCAGGCCCGACAGCACCCCCGACAGCTCGTTGCGGTGGAGGACCCCGTATTCGGACAGGCGCAGCGGCAGGTCGCGGTACGAGCGCAGCCGAGATCGGTACAGGAATGACGACTCGGGGCAGTTCATCGGCTTGAGGCTGAACCACTGATCCTCGACGTCGACCAGGTACATGTTGTCGCGGTAGAGGTCCCAGTGCCCGGAGCGCTCCCACAGCTTCTGGTGGACGAGGGGCGGCGTGTAAATTTCGTCGTACCCGCGCCGGTCCTGGAGCTCGCGCATCGCGTCGCGCAGCGTCCGGTACAGCCGCCAGCCCTTGGGATGCCAGAAGGCGGCACCCGGTGAGACGTCATGGAAGCTGAACAGGTCGAGCTGGACGCCCAGCTTGCGGTGGTCGCGCTTCCGGGCCTCCTCCCGCTGCCACAGGTAGTGATCGAGCGCCTGCTGCGTCTCCCAGACCGTCCCATAGATCCGCTGCAGCGACTGGCGCGACTGATCGCCTCGCCAGTACGCGGCCGAGACCGCAAGCAGCTTGAAGGGCCCGATCCTGCCGGTGGACTCGACGTGCGGCCCACGGCACAGGTCGCGGAACGGACCGTGTTCGAAGAAGCTGACCGGTGGCATCGGCTCACCCGTCTCGGCCGCCCTGCGCGCCAGGTCGTCGAGGATCTCGACCTTGAACGGTTGACCCGCGCGCTCTTCGATCGCACGCCCCTCGTCGAACGGGACCTCACGGCGCACGAAGGCGTGATCGGCCGCGATGCTGCTCCGCATCCGCGCCTCGATCGCCTCGAGGTCGTCCGGGGTCAGTGGTCGCGGGAGGTCGAAGTCGTAGTAGAAGCCGTTCGCGATCGCCGGCCCAATGCCCAGCCTGGCATCCGGGAACAGGTCGAGCACGGCCTCTGCCATCACATGAGCAGCGGAGTGGCGCATGGCGTCGATGGGCGCCTGCGCGCCGGCGTCGAGCAGCTCGTCGGCCGACCCTCGCGATGATGCCTCGAAGGCCAGCTCCTCGTCGTCATCGGGCCGCCCGTCCTGGACCTGTGCCTGATCGTCCGTCATGTCATCCACTCCCGAGAATCACAGAACCTCTCGTCCCGACAGGACGAGAGGTCCGACCTCCCGCGGTTCCACCCGCCTTCACGGTGCGGCACCCTGAGGGCCGCCGTTGCCGTGCGCTCGTGCCGCGCTAACGGGCGGATCCCGGGCCGGTTCGCCGGCCGCTCACGGGTGGTGCCGCCACCGGTCGGATCGGTCGGGGCTCACAGCCGATGGCCCCGGCTCTCTGGCGATCTCGCGGTGGAGCGTGTCCCGCTCAACGCGTTGCTTCTGTGTCGCTGCCGGCGGCACGCGGCCGACCGACGATGGTGGGCGATACTGGACTCGAACCAGTGACCTCATGCATGTCAAGCATGCGCTCTAACCAGCTGAGCTAATCGCCCGATGATTTTGTCGAGCTCCTGTTCGGGTTCACCCGATAACTGGTTCTCGACGATCCTGGCCTCTTGACCATGGCGCTCGTACACCCTATAACTAACGTGGTTCCAACCCGCCGATCCGGGGAGCACGAACGATGACCGGTCAAGCGGCCAAGGCCGCGATTGTAGCAACCGAGGGCGACCTCGGCGCCAACCTCGCCCGCTTCCGGCGCAGCCTGCGCGCCGAGAACGTCAGCCCCAACACGCTCCTCGCCTACGGTGGCGCGGTCGAGCGGCTCGCCGGCTACCTGACGGCCGAGGCAATGCCGACCGATGTTGGCGCCATTCGCCGCGAGCACATCGAGGCGTTCATCGCGGACGCGCTCGAGCGCTTCAAGCCCGCGACCGCCAACCACCGCTTCCGCGGCGTCCAGCGCTTCTTCAACTACCTCGTCGATGAGGGCGAGCTGGCGGCGTCGCCAATGGCCCGGATGCGGCCGCCGCGCATTCCCGACGACCCGCCCGCGGTCCTGTCCCGGGCCGACCAGGCGCGCCTGCTCACGGCCTGCGAGGGCGCCGACTTCGAGGCGCGGCGCGACCGGGCGATCATCAGCGTGTTCCTTGATACCGGGGCCCGTCGGGCCGAGGTGGCCGGTCTGCGCTGGACGCCCGCGGATGACGCGACCAACGACGCCGACCTCGACGGTCGCGCGATCAGGGTCCTCGGCAAGGGCCGGCGCGAACGGCTGGTCAGGATCGGCCACAAGACCGTCAAGGACCTCGATCGCTACCTCGCCCTGCGGGCGCGCCACCCGCAGGCGCACCTGGCCGCCCTGTGGATTGGTCGCCGCGGCGCGCTGACCGACTCGGGCATCGGGCAGCTCGTCCAGGAGCGGGGCCGGGCGGCCGGGCTCGGCGACAACCTCCATCCGCATCAGCTGCGGCACACCTTCGCCCATGAATGGTTGGCGGCCGGCGGAAACGAGGGCGATCTCATGCGGCTCGCGGGCTGGCGCTCGCGAGCGATGCTCCAGCGCTACGCGGCGTCGACCGCCCAGGACCGCGCGCTCGCTGCCCACGATCGGATCTCAGCCCAAGGATCGCCTCTGAGGAGACTTGGTCGCTCCGGCCCCGGAACTTAAGGTCTGGACGATCGTCTTTGTGTCGGGATGGTCCGGCTTACGAAGCGGATGGGGCTGCCCTCGAGCGTCGACGCGTTAGCGGGCGCTCTTTGACACGGCCCGCTCCTTACGGCACGGAGAGGGACTGGTCAATCGACGCCGCGTGGATCCTCGTATGCGCCTGACCATCCGGAAGACCGCGACCCTGCTGGCCGCGATCGGCCTCATCGCCATCATGATGCCGCTCCAAGCTGCCCCGGTCCTGGCATCGGGGTCGTCGCAGTTCGACACCAACTACAACAACTACTGCATCCATGGATACCACAACGTCGAGCCGTATGGCTATGACTGGGTTCGGGCCGACGCGTCCGGCGACCCGAATGATGTCGGCTCGCGCATCCTCGGAGCTCGTGGGAAGATAACCGCTCGCGCCCTCTGGCCGTGCCTCGACGGCGACGGGTTCTATGTGAGCAAGAGCCTGATCTTGGCGGCCGACATCCAGAGCGACGCGTCGAGAGATGGGGCCTACAACTTCGCCCAAGCGGGCCTTGGCAAGATCAACTACCAGTCTGGCCTCTACCAGTGTTCCGGCCAGGACCAGATGGTCAACGACCAGACACACTTTATCTACGTGCCCGACCCGACCGACACCGCCAATGGTGGTGGCAATTTCTGTCGCGCGGGCTTCGTCGACTTCAACAACGATGGCGTACCGGATGATCCAATCGGTGGCCGCCAGTACCTCATCTCGGTATTCGAGCACAACACCTCAAGCGGCGCGAAGAAATGGCGCTACTGCTTCGAAGACCTGTACACGTTGGCGACCTCATGCAAGAACACGCCACGGACGACGAACAAATGGCGGCGTCTCGGGCCACAATGCAGCATGGTGGGGATGCGAGATCGGCAACCAGGAGAATGCGCTCGGCACCCCAACCGACGTCAGCGCGACCACGATTTCGCAATCGCAGTACAAGAAGGCGTCTGACGGACAATGGTGGTACACCGAAGACAGCAACCTCGTCAACAACCCTTGGCACACCAGCCTGGGCAATCCCTGGTACTTCACCTACGCGCAATCCCAGGCCGGCACCGGTGAGTCAGTGACCTGCTTCACCTACTCGCACACCACCTGATAGCGGCTCACGCCACCGCAACAAGGGGCCCCGCGGCTTCCCGCGGGGCCTCCGCGGGCCAGGGCAACTGGCTCATGGCCCGCGCACCGTCGACCTCCTCTTGGGAACAGGGACGGTCGAAGCCCGGCCCCACCCGAGGCTTATGGGGTCCTGGGAGGGCGTTGGGGTAGTAGCACCAATACCCATCGGCGCCTGCGGTGGCATCGGGTCCGAACGTTTGATACGCGGGCAGGTAGACTGGCGCTGGGCGGTTCAGGTCCTGAACGAGAACAAGCCCGACTGCCGAGAGCACAACGAGCGCAACGGCCATAGACAGCCTACGCATCGGCGGGCCGCCTCCAGGGAGGAGCAGAGCCCACGCGAACAGCGCCGACGCGGCCAAGACTACGAGCGGCGCATGGCGAGTGACGGGGTGCGCGAGTCCACCGAGGGCACTTGGGCCCCGCAGTGCCTCGTGGACCGGGACCGCGACCACCATGGCCGCTGGGGATGGACGGCCGCGACACGATTCGGGGGCCGTGCCGGCCGGCTTGGCTGAAGATGGATTGCGATGCGATCACTGTTTGGCCGACGCCGGAAATGACGGTGCATAGCCGAAAGTCTTCATCCAAGAATGTTATGCCCTGACTCTCGCCTGCATCTACGGGAAACCCCGCAAGAAGGCCCTGAGCTGTGCTTGGTTCGACCGAGCCTGCGTCACATTGCAGGAAGATGACGGCCATCGACGCGCCGATCCGTTCCAATGAACCGTCACTCCTTCGGTTCGCGCAGGAGCATGCGCAGGGTGGTGACGGTCGGGGTCGGTGTCGGCGGCTAAGGGCCTGTGGCCGAATTCTCCCGTTCGGATCGGCCTGTTGTGACGCCTGAGCTGTCACCGCGGCTCGGCAGACTGCGGGCATGGCGTTCGCGATCGCTCTCTCCGACGAGCAGTGGGAGCTGGTGGCGGACCTGTTCGATCCGCCCCGCCGACGCGGTGCGCCGGCCGTGATCCCGCGGCGCCAGATGGTCGACGCGATGCTGTTCATCGGGCGGACCGGGATCCAGTGGCGCTACCTGCCCGAGCGCTACGGGTCCTGGACCGCCGTCTGGGCCCAGTGGCGCCGCTGGCGCGCCAACGGGGTGTGGGCGGCGGCGATGACGAGGCTCGTCGCGGTCGTGCGCCGGTTTCACGAGCGCGAGCCGATCCCGTCGATGGTGATGGTCGACGCCCAGACCGTGAAGGGCGCCCGCTACGGGCCGACGTTCCATGCGGCCGGCGGCCGGGGTGGCCGGACGATCGCACCAAGCGCACGCTGCTCGTCGAGATCCTGGGCCTGCCTGTCGCCGCGGCGGCCTGCTCGGCCCGGCCGCATGACGTGGTCGCTGGCCGGGAGCTCCTGCGCGAGCGGATCGACACCCTGCCGCGCCTCCGGGCGATCGTCGGCGACCGTGCCTATCGCGGCCTGGCCAAGCTCGCTGCCCGCAAGCGGCTCGCGCTCGACATCAAGGCGCCGCCGCCGGGTGCCAGCGGCTTCACCCCGCTGTGGCCGCTGTACAAGGTCGAGCACGCGATCGCCCAGCCCGGTCGCTGGCGCCGGCTGTCGCGCTGCGACGAGGGCAGCGAGGCGTCCGCCCGGGCGTGGCTCGAGGTCGCCTCGGTCGGCTATCTCGCCTGGCGCGCCTCGATCTGACCGCACCATCCCATCAGCCCCGGTGCGCGGTCACCTCCACCTGCTCCCGGCCTTGGCACCGACGCCCCACGGCTCACGCACGCGCGGCTTCGGGGCTTGGTCTCCATGCGTCCAGGACCCAGCCGGTCGCGAGGCTGCCAGCTGGCGTTCCCGAATTCGGCCACAGGCCCTAAGCAATTCCGCCGCCCGCTGCCGTGGCGCTGGGCCCGGAGGCGAACGCACTCGACCTCGGCGAGGTCTCGGGACGCGGCGACGTGGACCCGTCGTCGCGCTCGGGCAAACCAGCCCGGCTCCGTGCGCCGGTCCCTCGAGCGTCCGGGCCAGCAAGTGATCTGCCTGGTTGACATGCGACGGCCGTCGTCGCTCGCAGCGTCAGGCGGCGCTCGACCGTCGCTTGGCTGGCGCCGCGCAGCGGTTCGGCATCAGGCGACTCGGCCCGGTCGCTCTGGTGTAGGCCCCTGGGCGGCATGGAATCGCAGAGCGAAGTCGCGTTTCGGGACAGGCCGCTGCCACGCACGTCGCCTGGTCGTGCCGATCGTCGCGAACGGGTCGTGACCAGGTCGCGGCTATCGGTCCTGGACGCGCCGGGGACGCGACCGTCCGCGCGACACGCGCCCGGCTCACTCGACGAACCGCGCCAGCGCCGGGATCGTCGCGAACACGCGCTCGTCGAGCCCGTCGAGCCCGTCGGGCTCAGCCAGGTGGCCCGGCGTGCGCAGGGGCCACGGATCGCCCGTCCAGTGCGGCGCAAGCTCCGAGGTCCGGGCTCGGTCGCCGACGGGTGACGTCCAGATCGCGTGGAGCGGATCGACCGCCAGGGTCGGCTCAGCGATGAGCCAGACGTGAATGGGCTCGCTCGGGTGGTCGCCCCGGGCGATCAGCCGCCCGAGCGATGAAGCCCGGCGCGGCGAGTCGACAACGATCCCGACATGGACCGGCAGCTCGTCGCGCTGGCGCGCCAGGGCCGAGCGGTAGCGGCGGACCTTCTCCGGCAGGACGGCGCCGCGCTCGGTGCCGAGGTCGCGCTCGACGAACAGGACGATCGAGCGCCCGCCAACGCGGATGACGGCGAATGCGTCCGGCCGGAGCCAGCCGCCGAACAGACGCAGACAGGCGCGCTCGGGCACCCAGGCCGCGATCCCGGTCTCTGACCCAAGATCGGCCGCTCGCAGGAACGCTGCCAGCAGGTCGTGCGTGGCCAGCCCGTGGATGACGGGCGAGGTGACCTCGACGCCTCCGTCGAGCCGCGGCCGGCCGGAGGGCCAGACCAGCCGCTCGAGCCCGACGCGGGCGGTCTTGGTCAGCGCGTACGCGTAGCGGCCGCGCGGGCGCTGGCGGTTGGCGGCCCAGCCGCCCGACACCAGGCTGTACTCGGCGAGCCGAGCGAGCCTGCGCTGGGCGATCCGCCGATGGCCGTAGGCGAGCAGCGCCGCGAGCTCGGCAGTGATCACGTCACCGCCTAGGAGCCACAGCAGGACCGCCCGGTCGCGCTCGGGAAGCGCGCTCCAGCCGGCGAGCCCCGGGGCGCTCCGGAGCGGGACGACCCGTGCTGTCGTCCTCACGTGCGGCCCTGGCGGCGTGCCGACCGCGTCCGGCGCGCACGCGCCGAGAGATAGGCGAGCCGCGCGAAATGGGCCGACCGGGCATGGGCAGCGCGGCGCGCCCGCTCCGCCGGCGGAAGGGCGCCGTCGGGGTCCACAAGTCGCTCAAAGCTGGCGAGGAACGCGGCTCGGCCTGCGGCCGAGGTCTCGCGCGGGTCGTGCGTCGCGTGGAGGCGGTAGGCGCCGATCCGGCCGCGCAGCGAGCGCTCCGCCCGGCTCGGGCCGTCGTGTGCACCGTCGCGCCGTGCCCGGGTCACGCCGGCGCCTCGTGGATCTCCTCGTCGCCCCCGTCGCCAAGAACGCCCAGCCAGGCGTCGGTTGCGACTGGCGTCGGGCAGGAGTACGGCGTCGGATCGGTGAGGAGGTCGCCGAGCGCCGTCCGGTGGCCGCCGGGGAACAAGCAGAGGATCCGCAGGCACGTTCGGTCGCGGGTGCGGAGGCACCCCGGATGAATGACCAGCAGGCGATCACATGCGGGAGCGGACACAAACGAACCGATCACCCGTATGGGGTCCCGCGTCGAAGGTGCGCCGAGCACACACGGACCGCGCGGCAGCAGTGGGGCACGCAAGACCCCACGGCGCGACCGATCCATCGACCGACCAAACGCGTGTTTGGCGCCGTTCCGGACGATCGCGTTGTTCCGTTTGTGCAACGTCCCGCGTTTCCCAATTCAGGGCGACCTCAACCAGGGGCTTCATCGACCCTCGATTTCGAGGGCGGCCCAGTCCCATCTCCTCTCCGGCGGCACGGCCATGAACCCCGGAGCCACCGATCGATCCACGCCGCCGTCGCGAGGGGACGGAGCCTTCCGATCGACCGGCCGGCCGCCGGGCCGCACGGTCACGGCGCCGGCCTCGAGGGTGACGACCCGCCACGGCGTCTGCGACCGGCAGGGCGACGGCCCCGACCCTGATTGACACGGCGGACGGCTTGCGCTGGCAGCCATGGTTCCGCCGAGACGTCGAGCGGGCGGTCGACCGCCGAGGTCAGCCGCCGGCTTCGACCCTAGCCACTTCGGCCGTCGCAGGGAACCCGGATTCCGTGCAAGATTCTGTGTATTGTCAGCTCCGCTACGTCCCGATTGACACCCAGAATTACGTGTGCGACGCTCCCATCGTGCTCAAGACGAAGCGGACGTACAACCTCAGCCGGCGGACGATCGAGACGGTTCAGGCGCTCGCGGAGCGGAAGGTCGCGCCGACCCAGGACGCCCTCGTCGAGCTCGCCGTCGACGAGCTCGCCCGCCATGTCCGCGAGACCGACGAAGCGGCCGCCTGGGCGGGCGCGGCCACCGATCCGGACTTTGTCGCCGAGGCCGCCGAGCTCGAGGCGGCATATGGCGACGCCGACCCGGCCACGTGGCCGAGACCGTAGGGCTGCCAGCGCTCCGCTGGGCCGTCGTGATCGTCGGACTCGATCCGGTGGAGGGTCACGAGCAGGCCGGTGAGCGGCGGGCGCTGGTCGTGAGCTATGAGGCGTTCCACCGCTCGGGGCTGCTGACCGTGTGTCCGATCAGCGCCGCCCGCGAGAAGCCGCGCTATCCGGGCGAGGTCGCGATCCCGGCCGGCGAAGGTGGCCAGACGAAGTCCGGGCTCATCCTGTGCGCCCAGGTCCGGACGATCTCGGTCCGTCGGATCCGGGCGACCGGCATCCTGCCCGGTGGCGGCGTCGCCCACCTCACCGACGCCCGGATCCGCTCGGCGGTGCGAGCGGCCCTTCGACACCACCTCGGGCTCGATATCCCAGCCCAGTCGGACGGGGCGGCGAGCGGTAGTGCGTGAAGCGCTTCACGCCATCGCGGGTGCCGTCCCCGGTGCACCAACATCGGAGACCACGCAAGGACTCCGTAGGCCTACTCGCCGCGAAGCGAGGCGGCCGGAAGCTCCCGATAGACGTGGGCGAGGGGCACCAGCGCGGCCAGCGTGGTGGCAAGGACAGCGCTCAGGAGCGCGAGCCCGAGGCTCACCGCGAATGCTATGGGCATGACCCTGAGCACTAGCCCGATCGCCCCGACGATCAGCGTCGCTCCGGTGCCGCCTATGCATCCGATCACGATCGCTTGGATCGTGACAACGGTCGCGACAGCCCGCCGTGGCCAGCCCAGGGCGCGAAGCGCCCCGAACTCCGCCTGCCGCTCGACATAGCCGAGGGTGACGATCTCTGCGACGGCCAGCGCTCCGATCACCAGTGTGACCAACGCAACCACGAAGTTGAACGTTCGTGCGCGGGCAGCGATGTGAACGCCGAGCAACGTGGTGTCCAGCTGCCCCGCGAACCCGGCAGCCACGAGCGTGGAGCCGCCGACGAGCACCGCGCCGAGGCCAATGGTCACCGCGCCGAGCAGCGCCTCGGTGCGCCGGCTGCCAAGTACCTCCCTGAGCCCGAGCCCGGGAACAGACGTGACTCGTCGGACCCGTTCCGGGCCTGTACGCATGGCGCGACCGGCTGACGCCCGTGACGACGCGAGAGCCGGAACCAACCCGGCCACCCCCGAGATCGCGAGTGCCAGGGGCACCACGGCTGCAAGCTGCCACGGCTCGATCCGGAGCGCAAGGGCGGCCTGCAACGCAGTGGCGGCCACCAACCCGATCACGGCGACCACCGCGCCCAGGAGCAGGACCTCGATCTCAACGAGGGCTCCGACACGCCATGCGGGCCAGCCCAGGGCGCGCAGGACGCCAAACTCGGCAACTCGACGCCGACTGGCCAGGTAGGCCGTCGCTGCCACCAGCACCGTGGCAGCGATCAGCACGACGATCAGGATTGCCAGATCCTGGGTCGCGAGTGCCTGCGCGAAGCGGATCGCCACCCCCTTGACGGACCATTGCTCGGAGACCGTCAGGGCGGGCCGGCCGAAGTCACCGGCTGGCAGGTCGACGACCACATGGCGGGGCGACGACCCGGCGACGATGTCGACATCGAGCCCGGTCGCGTCGTGGATGTCGGCGGCCACCTGAGCGAGCCGATCCTGGGCCTCTTGCCCCGGGTTTTCCGTTCCCGCCACGCGGACGCGGATGGCGCTGATGAATGCCGCACCGGCGGCGCCATCGTAGCGAGATGGATCGGCAAGCCAGGCTGCCGTCTGGAGCGAGACCAGGATGAGTGGCGGGCTGGTCACGTACGACGCCGGAGACCGGGTCGCGCCGAGCTGCCGGCCATCCGCCACCTGAACGGCCGGCAGTGAATAGGTCTCGAGTCGCCCGCCTGCCAGGATGTCGAAGCCTGGCACGCAGTCAGGGTTGAACTGACCGATAGGGTCCCAGCGGCTGAACACTTCCGACCGGCGCTGCTGGTCATGGCGCACCACCGGCCGGAACCAGGTGTCAGTGGACTCGGGCGGGACGTGGGTCGCGCCGCCCGGGGTGATGGTCACGCTGGACTCATAGATCGAGGGATCGGTCGGTTGAGCATGGGCGGCGAGGTGATCGGGGCCGAGCAGGTCGTAGCTGACGTCGCCGATCGACCACAGCGGTGACGTGTCGTAGAACGATCCGCTGTTGAGGGTCGGCAGGAACGCGCGATACGCGTCGTTTGCGCTCGCCGTGCGGCTGTCGACCGGTTGCCACCCCGAGAGGGTGTCGACACCGTCCTTGGCGAGCACCTCCGGATTCGCCGCGCGCTCGATCGTCATCGTGAGCGTCTCGTCGAGGAACGAGCGGTCGCTGACGAGGACCGGCAGGACAGGCTGTGGGCCGGCGGGCGAGCTGACCTCTGTCGGCACGTCGGACGCCTGGAGATAGCGACCCTGGGTCACGCACCGGTCGAGGTCGACGAGGCTGGCCTCCGCAACCGGATCGATGCCGGCGATGACGAACGGCTCCGGGAAGTTCACGAAGGCGCCCGCTGTCCCTGCCGGCAAGCCGCGGACCGGGAGTGCGTCGGGCGTCTGACCACCAAAGCAGGTGACCGTCGCGTCGCAGGCGATCTCCAGATCACCGACCTCGAGGTGGGCCGCCCCGACCGCGCTGCGCACGACCCGGCCCTGGGGCGCGATCACCAGGTAGCCAGCAGGCTCCGGCGGATACCGACTCAGCCCGGCCTCCGCGGTGATGCTGGTCGTGATCCGAAGAACCGTGACTCCTGTGCCGTCGGCGAGCGACGAGAGATCCACCGGAATGCCGGCCGGCCATTGCACGAAGCCGGCGACCGCGATCGGCGCGGCGACCTCGACCTCGGGGACCGCGCGGATGCTCGCGAGCTGCGCCTCGGTGATCCCGCCGTACAGGCCGGAGATGGCATTGGGTCTGACCAGGCCCTGCGCCTGCTCGAGTGCGGTCGCCGACCCCACCGGGCGAACGAGCAGCTGATACGGTCCGCCCCATGCTCGGGTGATGTCGCCTGTCACGCTCGCCTGCGTCGTGCGGGTCGTCCCGGCCATCAACACGAACCCAATGACCGCGGTGGCCAGGCCAGCTGTTGCGAGGAGGGTGGCGAATCGCCGGGAAGTGATTTCCTGAACTGCGAGCCTGAGCATCGACGCGGCTACTCCGCGTCCAGAACATTGACCACGCCGGGCAGGCCTTCGTCCAGGCGCTCGTCGCTGGTCAGGCGTCCGCTCACCAGGTGCAGCACGCGATCCGCAGCCGCGGCGACCGCGGGATCGTGGGTGGCGACGACGACCGTCAGGTCACTCTCCTCTCGGAGTTGATCGAGATAGGCCATGAACTCGGTGGTTCGGTCTGCATCAAGGTTCCCGGTTGGCTCGTCAGCGAGCAGCAGCGCGGGCGCACCCACCATCGCGCGTGCCAGCGAGACCCGCTGGCGCTCGCCACCGGACAGTCGAGCCGGCGGGAAATCGGTCCGATCGGCCAACCCAAGGGAGGCGAGAAGCGTGCGAGCGCGCGGTTCAAGGCTGCGGCGAGACTCCCACGGCAAGCGTGCGGCGATGACGTTGTCAAGGGCGCTGAGCCCTGGGAGGAGAAACGGCTCCTGGAACACCAGGCCCATGAGCCTGGCACGGAGCGCCGTGCGTTCGCGGTCGCTGGCGGCGTCCATCGCTTCGCCCAGAACCTTGACGGTTCCGTGGGTCGGTAGATCGAGCCCAGCGATGAGGTTGAGGAGGGTGGTCTTGCCTGAGCCCGATGGGCCTGTGATGGCAACCGCCTGACCCTGTTGCACCTCAAGGGTGACGTCCAGCAGGGCGGCCACCTCGGTTGGCCCGACCTGATAGACCCGGGAGAGTGCCTGGAGCTCGATGGCCGGCAGCAGGCGCATCAGGCGAGCTTGGCGGACCTCGTGCCCACTCGCCTGCGCGCCCGAGTGCGCGCCACGACCGCCGATGACGTGTCGTGGATATGGGTGGCCCACCGAAGGTCGGCTTCAGTACGCCGGATCTCGCGGTCGAGGGCGGATTGACCAAAGCCTTCGTCCCCGGGAATTCCACGTCGGGCGGCTCGAAGCCGATGCAGCTCAACCGTGCGCTCACGGACGACGGTCTCGGCGAGCGCGTCAAATCGATCGGGAATGGCGAGCCTCGCAACAGCCAGACGCACGACGATCTCGTCGGCCGTGCTCGGTTCCCAGAGCCAGGCCTCTGCAACACGACGACCAGCAGGTGTCAGCGTGAGGAGGTGGCGATCGGGCCGGCTCACCTGACGGACTCGGCGGGGATCGACCAGCCCATCGCGCTCCATGCGCCCGAGCGTGAGATAGACCTGACTGGTGCGGGTCGACCAGAGGGGGCCGAGCTCGGCCTCGAGCGTGATCACGAGCTCATAGCCATAGGAGGGTCCCACGAGGAGAAGTGCGGCGATTGCCCCATGCAGGTTCATGCTCGGGCGGTCATCCGGTGGCCCGCAGAGGAGAGCATGGCCAACACCCGAGACAACCCGGCGCCAAGTTGCTGGTCGGCAATTCGACCATCGCGCACCAGGAACGTATGCGGAGTGGCCTGCGCCCCGAAGTCGTCTCGCACCCTCCCCTCCCGATCGGTCACACAGGAGGCACCAGGGATTCGGACCAGCTCAGCGAGTGAGCCATCATTTGGCGTCTCCGGCTCGATTACGATAATCGGCCAGTCTTCTGGCACCACTGCCTCATTGAGCCCTGCCAACAGGTCGCGACAGGGTCGGCGATCGAGGTGAGAGGCCACCACGTCGGTCACATTGCCCATTCTGTTCACGAAACCCGCCTCCTGATACTCTACTGTAGATTATTCTTCAGTCGTCAAGAGCACGCGGGCAGACCTCTTTGGGACCCTGGTGGACGTCTGGCAACTCTTCGCTCGGGCCTTCTACATCTCGCTCCTCGTCCTGTCAGTGCGCGTCAAGACACGAATGATTGAGGTCGCCGAGGTCACCTTGGCCGTCGGCCCTCGTGCTTGTCCGAGGGGCCGTTCCATGGATCGAAACGATCGCGATGTTCGGTGTGTTTTCGGTGGCTCAGGCCTGGAGTTGGAGGAGAGGCGGAACCCACGGCTGTCATTGCTTCGGCGCAGATGAAATCATCGGGGTGTCACCCTGGGGGGCAGCCTACCTCTGGCACTGATCGCGATCGGCACGGTCGTGCTCACACACCGGTGCTCGATCGGCCGGTTGACACCTCCGACGGTCCGTTGTCGTGTCTTTGGCGTCTCCGCGGTCGACAGCCGCGACCACGTCGCGACCGGTGCGCATTCCGGGGAATCCGATCGCCCATTCCGGGGTTTTCGATCACCCTCGGTCGGAGGCCGCGGAGCGGCCGACACGAGGGCTGGTTCAGCCCCTGATGGTCACCTCCTCTCGATGGTCTGCGGGTAGTCTGGCACGCCGCCCGTGGTGGACGACGGTGTCGACGCGTCCGGGGCCGGTGCGACCCCGGCTGGGTCGTCGGGAGCCTTGACCGTCCGGCGGCTCGAGTCGCCCTTGAGCTCCAGCCCGTAGGCGTTGTGGACCAGGCGGTCGAGGATCGCGTCGGCGACGGTGGGCTCGCCCAAGGCCTCGTGCCAGTGCCCGACCGGGAGCCGGCTCGTGACGATGGTCGAGCGCAGGCCTCCGCGATCCTCGATCACCTCCAGCAGGTCGGCCGCCCGGGCGGGAGGCACCGGGGAGAGCCGATCCCGATCAGCGACCCGTGAACGGGCGAGATCCGGGCGGCGCAGCTGTTCGTGGCGGTGATCGGCGCGTCTTCGTACACGTACGCCGAGGCGACGCCGTCCCAGGAGCTGCCCCACTGGCCTGGGCGCCTTCAAGAAGCGTGCACGCCGTGGCCAGGGCTGGCCGCTCGCGCGCCGAAGCAGAGCCGAACATCGAAGAGGCTGCGCTCCCCGCCGGCATCATCCCGGGAGGGCTTGAGAATGGTCCAGCGAGGAACAGGTGCCGAGCATCCCCTTGCGGCCCAGCGCTGCGCTGCCTGTCAGCCAGGTGGGACCTTGTCTCGACCCCCAGTCGAGGGGACCCCGGTAACCAAGAAGACATCAACTATCGAGAAGCCGATACCGTCAACTTGGTACGCGAAGCAGCCTGGACCCCCTACCAATGTAAGAGACGGCCATGTTCGTTCGACGCCAGGGGTCCCTGGAGGGAAGAGGAGTTCGCCGGCTGCCGGCTGGCCGCTCAAGATGAAGGTCACGGAGCCTGGTATGTCGAGTTGAGCTCCTCGGATCTGAATTGGCCCGGCATACTGAGCCGCAGCAAACCACAGAACCTTGATCTGATAGAGCGAACCAGAGCGCGCTCCAAGGGGTTGGCTTCCCTCGTTGCCGAACCCAACGGGATACACCGGGCCGACGCCCAGCGCAGGTCCGACGCTCGGCGAGACATCGCTCCCGGTGGAGACCGGGCAGTCATCAAGAGCCCGATGCAGAGTTAGCAGCCGATTGGGGATCGACGTCAGGTTCGTGTTGCCCGCGCTAGACCCGAGAATTGCACTGGCACCTCCGGACGCGACTAACGTGGCAAGGATCCCGAGGATGACGATGGCGGTCGCGACAAGAATGCCGACGCGCTGCGTGGAAAGGATCGTATGCAGGCGCGGCGGGCTCGGGCTGCGCATGGGATCAGACGACGACGGGACCATTAAATCGATCGGGCAATGACGAGCCAAGCCAGGAAGAGCATGGCGAGATCGAGCATCCGAAACAACCTCCACCGCCCAGTGAAGGCCATTGCTACGCGCGCTGGATCCGTGCGGGTCGACAGGAGGCCAACAAGGAGGGGGACCCATCGTCCTACTCCATATGCGACAGCGGAGAACCCTGCTAGGTCACCACGCCCAGTCAGCCACCCGATGACGAGAGTCGCCAGCCAGGCGCCATAGGGTGCTTTGGTAGCCAACCCCGTTCCAAGAAAGATCCCATATCTCGTGGCGCCGAGCAAAGGGCGCTCACGCATCCATCCTCGTGGCACCTGCCAGCCAGACTGGGGTACCCGGTGCATGAGGCTTGCCAAGAACAAGATGCTGACGGCGACAAGCGCGGCGACCGGCCACCATGCAGATCGAGGCGTTACTATACCAATCGCACCGACAGCGACAAATACCGATCCCGCACCGACCAATAGCCCACCCAAGTGCAAGATACTTGCTGCTACAACTCTAGGTAGTGATGCCACCTCGACCAGGGGCCTGATCGTCATGATCATGTTGGCCCCTCACGGCAACGAGCCGGTCGACACCCCCGCAAATAGCGCAAGCATCACCGCCGTCTCGCCAACGTCCATCGGCGCCCTCAGCAGTTTGGATTAACCCCGGTCAGCTTCCGATCCCTTGGCTGGACAAATACCGGTGAGTCCGGCACGCCCCTTGGGAGGGCATGATTGTCACGATACGCGCAGCCACACGCGTATGTATTGCACGCGCCTGCTGGGCACCAACAATCACAGCAGTACCAAAGAACGCCATAACAGACAGCAGACCAACAGTTGCCTGGACTCCAGTATTCCGTGTCCGGATAGCACCCGCCCTGACACGAAGATCCGCTCGATGAACACTTGCTCGACGGGCAATTCACTCCTCCCGGAGGGCTACAGCAGGCAATCGCCTCAACGTCCAGAACGCCCAAGGCACCTTCGGCCAGTGACGCCGCCGTCGCCGCGAATACGAACTGGAGACCCCTCCGCAAGAGCTGTCTACGATTGCGCCGACGCGCGAACTCCTCCGCAGCAAGGCCGAATGATCCGGGCTGTGCTTCCCGATCGAACTCCAGTCTGGGCGAGTTCGGATCATCTCCTGTCATATCAGCCCTCCTCAGAGCGGGGGTGTTCCAGGTTCTCAATCCGGAATAGGTCAATCGCGTGGTTTACGACGCCCTTGGCCCTAACCACCCCATCTCTGACATGTATCGCAAAGGGGCTCACTCGAACCCGAAGCCTCGAGGCCAGATCAGAATCCGTACCGGCAGCCTCCAATCCAGATGCAGCTGCCCAGTAGGGAAGAGCGCCGCCGTCGGTCTGTACGAGCAGGTGAAGACCAAGGTGGTCAATCTCTTGGCGCTCGAAAGTGCCAAGCTCTTCGATCAAGCTCTCGCAGATCCCGCAGCCGTTCAGACCGAACAACAAGAGGTGGTTGCCGCTAGAAACATCGATGCTGCCGTCATGTACACGGACTTGATCAAGGCTCGTGCCCACTCGTGGACCATCGCGCGTCGTTGCGCCCCGCGTGCGCAGATACAGATGACCGAGCTCTCGGTACAGCGACAGCAGTAGCACAAGAATAGCGACGACCACGAGCCAAAGCAGGACGTAGCTGGCGACAAAGAAACCTCCGCTCATGGTCAGGCTACTTCGTAGAAGTGACGCACAGCGCCAAGAATCAGGGCACCAAGCGGAATGATCGCGCCAGCAATGCGAATGGTAATCGCATCAGCCATGGCTTCTTCTGGAAGCGACTGCCGGCCGAAGCTCAGCCAGATGAGTAGCAACCCCAGAGAGAGGAAGACAACGGCGTGCACGTACGAGTACGTGGCAGCTTCGTCCAATTGTCCGTAGCACCCGCAGCGCAGCCCGGGATGGCGGCGCGCCATGAACGCTTGTACGACAGCAAATCCGATGAAGAGCGCCGCCGCCGGCACCGCAAACGGCTGTGGGCCGAGCAACAGCAGGCCGGCGAAGACCTCAGCGAGGACGAGAGTCCCAATCAGCGTTGCGCGACGTCGGTCCGTTGGCCACGCGACGTCCGCCGTCCCACGCATCAACTTGCCTGCAGCGGCCCCGAGAAGGATCCAACCCCCGCCAAATGCGGCGACCCAGTAGAGGCTCGAATCCATAGACGCCTCACCCCCACTTCCTTCGCGAGCATTATCGGCGTCGGTGTCAAGGGTCCGAGGTAATCAAGTGCAAGGACGATCGGCCAATCGACCGTGATGTTCGGCGCGAGATCCTCAGGCCCAGTAGGTCACGATGGCCGCGGGGAGGCGGATCTGAAAGGCTCACAGCCTCACACTTGATAGCGGGGTCCGCGAGGCACGCCACGCCAGCGAGCTCGAGCGGCGCGGATCGCCTGAGTTGACCGGAGATTGGCGGCCCGCTTCAGCAACTCCCCGTCGGGAAGGTCGGGATGCAGGCGGCGGGCCTCGACGATGAACCGATCACCAGCTGCCGCCCTCGCGGCCGCGGTCGCGGCCGTTCGATCGCGCACCCGCGCCCCAGCGTTCGTGGGCCGCGAGCCGTGCGATCGTGGCTCGACAGAGGGAGTGGCGCGGCTTCGATCCGCTCACCGGAGCGCCTCGTCACGCTCCTCGTCGCCGCCCTCACCGAGCAGGTGTAGCCACCCCTCGGTGGCACCTGGCGTCGGACAATGCCGCGGCATCGGATGGGCAAGGAGGTCGCCGAGCGCCGACCGGTGGCCGCCGGGGAACAGCGGCCCGATGCTGGTCCCGAGCCCTGCCCTCCGGAGCTCGCCGAGCCCGAGCGCCCAGGCCCGACCGGCGAGCTCAGGGTGACCGCCGTCCCGCCGGACGACCCGGGCGAGGAAGCCGACCCGCTCTCGACCCGGAGCCACGAACAGGACATGCGA
Source organism: uncultured Chloroflexia bacterium (assembly GCA_963829295.1). GTDB lineage: Bacteria > Chloroflexota > Limnocylindria > Limnocylindrales > CSP1-4 > CAIXZV01. The sequence continues at coordinate 399,812 of CAWHHU010000003.1, forward strand.
GCCCTGCCGGCGAGCGCGGTGGCGTAGCGGGCGAGCTTGTCGCGGCTGTCGGGTCGGTGCTCGGTGCCCTCGTCGATCTCGAGGCACAGGACGCCCGACGCCGTCGACTCCCGCAGGACGACGATGCTGGCGGGGTAGACGCCGGCGAGGAGTTGGGTCGCGTTGCCCTCCGGGTGCTAGAGCTGGACGATCGGTTCGGCGGTGGGCTCCGAGCGGACGAGGGCGCAGATGCTCTCGACGACGTTGAGCGAGTGGCCCAGTTGCGTGCCGGCGCGGAAATGGGTGAGCGACTTGTGGCCGAGACTTGTAGCCGAGACGGCGGCGACCGCGGGCCGAGACGCGGAAGGCGAGCGACGCACAACCGCGCGTCTGTGGTGGGAGGACGGCGCGATCGACGTAGCCGAGGCGGTGGAGGACCGCGAGACGCTGCTGGGCGGTCTGCCGGCGGCGGTTGACGAGGGTCACAAGCTGAGCGGTCGTGGCAACGTCGCAGCGGCAGAGAATCCGCGGGCGGGCCCGGTCACGGGTGCGGAGGCACCCCGGATCGATGACTAGCCGGCGATCACATGCGGGAGCGGATCATGACGAGGCCCAGATCTCGCACGCGTTCGAGGACATGCTCAACCAGGGGCTTCATCGACCCTCGATTTCGAGGGCGGCCCAGTCCCATCTCCTCTCCGGCGGCACGGCCATGAACCCCGGAGCCACCGATCGATCCACGCCGCCGTCGCGAGGGGACGGAGCCTTCCGATCGACCGGCCGGCCGCCGGGCCGCACGGTCACGGCGCCGGCCTCGAGGGTGACGACCCGCCACGGCGTCTGCGACCGGCAGGGCGACGGCCCCGACCCTGATTGACACGGCGGACGGCTTGCGCTGGCAGCCATGGTTCCGCCGAGACGTCGAGCGGGCGGTCGACCGCCGAGGTCAGCCGCCGGCTTCGACCCTAGCCACTTCGGCCGTCGCAGGGAACCCGGATTCCGTGCAAGATTCTGTGTATTGTCAGCTCCGCTACGTCCCGATTGACACCCACGATGACGTGTGCAACGCTCCCATCGTGCTCAAGACGAAGCGGCCGCCTGGGCGGGCGCGGCCACCGATCCCGACTTTGTCGGCGAGGCCGCCGAGCTCGAGGCGGCATATGGCGACGCCGAGCCGGCCACGTGGCCGAGACCGTAGGGCTGCCAGCGCTCCGCTGGGCCGTCGTGATCGTCGGACTCGATCCGGTGGAGGGTCACGAGCAGGCCGGTGAGCGGCGGGCGCTGGTCGTGAGCTATGAGGCGTTCCACCGCTCGGGGCTGCTGACCGTGTGTCCGATCAGCGCCGCCCGCGAGAAGCCGCGCTATCCGGGCGAGGTCGCGATCCCGGCCGGCGAAGGTGGCCAGACGAAGTCCGGGCTCATCCTGTGCGCCCAGGTCCGGACGATCTCGGTCCGTCGGATCCGGGCGACCGGCATCCTGCCCGGTGGCGGCGTCGCCCACCTCACCGACGCCCGGATCCGCTCGGCGGTGCGAGCGGCCCTCCGACACCACCTCGGGCTCGATATCCCAGCCCAGTCGGACGGGGCGGCGAGCGCGATAGGGGTTGACCTGGCGCAGCGCGAAGACGGGACCGTCACGAAGCCCGAGCGACCCGAGGGTGAAGCCATGACGCCGTCGCCCGGCGTGTCAGACGACCGGCAGCCAACAGAAAGGAGGTGATCGTCAGGGGGTGAAGAGCGCCCAGGTGTCAGGCGCTGCGCGGCCTCCGACGCCGAGTGATCGAAAACTCCAGACTGACTGATCACTTTCGCCGGGATACGCATCATCGTCCAGTCCCGCTGAGTCGCTGCCGTGGCTGGCACACGGCGGAGTAGGTGTCAGCGGGATCTCCCGTCCGTTGTCCGTTTGGGAAGGAGATTTTCCCACGCGATTTGACGAGGGCTCGGCTCCACGGCGCAGTCATCGGTGTGGGCGGCGGCGCTCCTCGAGCCGTCGGCCGACGACGCGACCCGTCCCCGATCTCGTGGCGCCCATCGCGGTTCGCGACCTCGTCAACCCTGCCGCGTTTCGGGGCGGCCGTCCGGACCGAGCTCGAGGCGACGCGCGGGTGCTCTGGTGGAACGTCTTGCCCGTGCCCGTTACCTCCGGCTCGTTCTGACGCCTCGGTCGCTGATGGCCTACTCGACAACCAGCTCCCGGATCTCCATCACGGCTCCCTTGACCGCGAAGTCCACGTCCCACACGAGGACTGCTTCGACCGGCTCGACCCCGGCGACGCGAGGACGATCCCATGCGACATCAGTGAACGGCGGAGCGCCCGCGACGAGCGAGCGGAACTCGACACGTGTCCCCGCAACTCGATAGACGTCGACATCGCCGTTCACGATCCTGAATGACGTGCTGGAGTGAACACCCTCCGCGAACGCGAGGTGGCCGATGACGAGCTCATGGTGGCCGACGCCGCCGACCGGGACCGACAGCGCGTCGATCCGTAGCGGCGTGCCCTTGGCCCGGTTCTCCGGATCGAGCGTCGGATACGGCGTGCCGCACGGTCCATCCTCAGTCTCGCAAGGGGCGTCGCCCGTATCCGGCCACGCCAGGAAGGGTTGGTTCCACTCATAGGTGGCGTGGCCCGCGACTGCGTTGAGTGGTGACGGAGTGGGCTGGGTCGCGCATCCAGCAACGACCAAGGCTAGGACGATGACCTCCGCGAGGCCACGAACCGGTCGACTCATTGGACCCCTATTCAGTGCAGCGAAGTCCAGGCTTCCACGCTGTCGCCCTGTGACACTACGGTCTTGATCTGACAGTGATACCAGGAAGGGGCCGGATCATGTCGGCATCCACCCTGATTATTGTAATCGTACGGAGCTGGTTCATTTCCCATACCATTTCGGACGAACCACGTCGAGGAATTCTCTCGCCGATACTGCAGCCACCGCAGGCTAATGTTGCCCGTGTTGGTGTGGCCTATCGCATCCATCGTGTTCTTCGTCTCATTCACCCACCAAGCTAGCTTCGCATAGTGGCTCCACGTTCGCGATATGTAGGTGCAGACGTACGACTCACCGTTGCTCTTATTTCGAATACAGATCTGCCACTCTGGACGTGGGTAGGGCTCCGAAGTATAGACGCCCTGAATGCGGAATCTGTAGACGCAGGTCGTGCACACGGCATTGCCGCTGTGATACCAGGTTGCAACTGCAAGTTGGCCGGATTGGTAGCTTCCAGTGCCGTGGTCAAATGGGGTGTAGACCATTATGGTGCTGTCCATCGACGAGTCTTCGTAGAAGCCAACCTGGACGAGTCCGCCGTTGGTCAAGTTCTCTTGGAGATTCGCCGGGAGGACTGCCGAAAAGCCGGAGTGACTCGAAGACGCGCCGTAACAGGTCGCGCGGTCCCTGGCGTAGCCTTCACCAATGACGCCATTGAACTCATCGGTGTCAATATTTGTCTCTTTGTGGACATACATGTGGTACTGGCTGGCGGCCTGCTGGCCTAGGTCGCAGTCGTACGTGTAGTGGGAGCTCGCCTGCGCGGCCCGAGGCATGAACGCCAAAGCCAAGATCAGGGAAAGGGCGACCGACCATGCAGGCTTCCCTGGTCGCCTTCGTGGAGAGCTCACAATGCCGCGGTCCGCGTGCATGGCCGGTGTCTTCGGCGTCACCGTGCTCACAGCATGTACATCCATGCCGACAAGTCAAGTCATCTACGGTGAAGGGTTCAGTTTCCCGATTCCGGCTCCTCTGTACCGGTAGCATGCGATCCCCCTGCAGACGAGGAGATCCATGCTGTTCTCGCTCGTGTACTTCGCGCCCTGCCGTCTCCTCGGAGCCGGAGGCCGCCAACAGGTCGAGAGGGACATCGAGCTCCTCGTGCTCCGCCACCAGGTGAAGGTGCTCCAGCGGCGGGTCAAGCGTCCCAGGCTCAACCGTCTCGACCGGGTCCTGCTCGCGGCCGCGAGCACCGGGTTGCCGAGAGGCAGCTGAATGTCGTTCATGGTGCGGCCGGAGACCCTGCTGCGGTGGCACCGGGAGCTCGTCCGGAGGAAGTGGACGTAACCAGGCTTGCGGGCCAGGATCTCGAGATAGTGGTCGAGGAGGAGGGTCTGGCTGCCCCGGACCGTGCTCCGCTCGTGACGGGACAACGACCGATCCGGCATCGGTGACCTCGATCGCGGTACCCCCGATGCGCGCGACGAGCGTCCGCCCCACGTACCGCGCCGGGACCGAGTAGAAGCACTGGCGGACGCACACCCGTGATCGGGCGTCACCTTGACCGGGGTCATCCGCGCGAAGTCAAAGGGTTCCGCCGGCAGCGGGTGCAGGGCCGCCCCGGTCGGCCTCGCCCATGGCGCCGACCGTGGCCCGACGGCTGCCGATGTGGCGCGGCTGCAGAGGGTGTTGATCCGCCGGATCTTGACAACGGCCCTTCTTCATAGTGGTGGCGGGCCGCTGGCGCGGCCACCCGAGACCGATGAAAGTAGGCGCGCGCCCCGGAGCCGGGCCATCAGCACCTCGCCTGATCCGGGCGGCGCCAGCGAACAGTGCTCAGCCTTCGAGCGATGTCGGGGTTCCAACTGGCTAGGCGATCCCCTGCCACTGGACCCTTGAATTCGAGCACCCCACGCCGACCGTGCTGCTAGGCGTCCACGTAGGGGGGATCAGCCGATGAGCGAGTGATGCGGCCGCGGTGGAATGGCTTGGCCGCTCCCTGTTACGTCTCCGGCGGCCCCGTAACCAGCGCTAGCCGTGCCACCCCTAGGATGAGACTGCCGTAAGGGGGTTCACACGTGCGACGATTCCTCTTGGCGACCACGCTCGCATTTCTGGTCGTCAGCATTGTCTGCAACTCCGTATCCGCGAGTGTCTGGACGGGCGCCCGCGGGATCTGGACCAACATCAACGCATTCAAGTCTCCATGCCTCGGGTTCGACGACGCCTACCCGGCAGAGATGCGGAAGCAGGCGAAGGACGGGCTCGATGCCATCGGCTGGTATGCCGGGTACAACGTTTCGGGCGCCGACTTCACTAAAAGCGCGTTCCTCAACGCGCTCACGTCCGTGAAGAACGAGACGTACGGCGAAGGTGCCGTCTACGTCCACAGCCACGGCGACGTCTACCGGAGTTCAAGTATCCGGGCTGCGTTCCTCACGGATCCTGGCGTCGGCGACTGCAATGATTGGTCGACCGACAACATCTCCAACTTCGCGATCAAAGCCAAGTTCGATGCCTCGCCGACCCAAGAGGGCCCGACCCCGATCGTGATCATGTCGACGTGCTGGCTTGGCGCTGCTACGCATCCAGTCAAGGATCTCGAGAACAAGATGCCCGAGGCATTCGGGATCGCCAAGAACAAAACCCAGAACGACGGCTTCTACATGGGCTACAAGTGGGAGACGTACGACTCGGCCCAGTACAAGTTCGAAGGGCGGTTCTTCGACTACATCGACGCCAACCCAGCCTACCGTACCTTCAAGCAGGCATTTACCTACGCGAAGAACCTAGGCGGATACTCTGCGCCGTCCGGCAATCCCGTTCGTCCCGAACTGGTTCGGATCGCCGTACGATTGAAAGGGGGGAAGCTGGATGAACGCGATCGCGAAGAGTATTGCGTCGGTGGCACTTGTCGTGCTGCTGACGTCCAGCATCACAGGCGACATCGGGGCAGTGTCCGCCGTTGATCAGTCAGTCGGTGCCGCAGTCGATCCAGGGGCGGTCGCCGCCCTCTCGGACGACGACCTGCGCACCGAGCACGATCGCATGCGGGACGCGCTCGGTTTCCCTCGCGGTCGGACCACGACGGTAAGCCGCTTGGTCGGCCGCGGCCACCTGAATGACCAGGTCGAGGAGACCGACCAGCGAGGCCATCCGGTCGTACTCTCCGAGTTCGCCCCGGGCCAGTCTCTCGTCGCCTCGATGCGGCTCGACCAGGGTCCGTCCGAAGCCCGCTTGGTAACCGCGTCCACGGCGGCTGCAAACGCACGGAGTGCTCGCGCTGCGCTCGGGTTCGGCGACTCGGCGCCGGACCAAATCTGGGATGACGACTCTACGGGCGGCTGGGGCGTCGCCTGGGGTCGCACCGAGGCCGGTTACGCGGTCCGCGGTGACGGAACCATCGTCTACGTCTGGCCGGACGGCCGGATCCAGAGCTTCGCCAACCAGGCTCGCACACTCGCGGCGGCCCCCGGTGCGCGGATCAGCTCCGGAGAAGCGATCATGCTGTCGCAGGCGTTCATCACCTCGCCGGGCCGACAGGGACCGACGTTCGTCATAGCCAAACCGAGACTCGAATGGGTCAGCCCCAACGGCGCCTTCGATTCCGCACTGCCTGCGGACGGCCTGCCTGTCTTGCGGCTCGCCTGGGTCGTCGATGCGCAATCGGAGGACGAGAACGCAGTGCCGTGGCTGGTCACCGTGTTCCTTGACGCCGGCAGCAGCCAGACCCTCGGCGGCGAGGTAGTCGAGTAGCCAGCGAAGTCTGCGGGCCGGCCACCACATCGAGTGGAGCCGGCCCGCCATCGAGACTGCTGGCGGCATCACGATCATTACCCGAGAAGTCACGCCTCGTGGAAAGGGAAATGCGCAGATGAGCGGACGATGGCGCTGGAGCGTGTTGGCGGCGCTCATCGTGCTCGGTGCGACCGGCTGCTCGGATAATCAGCCGGGCGCTGTCCGGCCTTCCGTGGCGTCGGCATCGAGGCCTTCGTCGGATGTCCCGACCACGGCCCAGATCTCCAGCCCAGTCTCAACGTCGACCGTGAACGAAGCGTCGCGCGGCCGGTTCCGTCCGACCGGGGCGCCCATGATCGCGCGGGCCGAGGCGCTCGCAGCGCCGCTGCCCGATGGTCGCGTCCTTGTCGTCGGCGGCTGCGCCTGTGCGGACGCCGAGGTCTACGATCCGGCTATTGGGACATTCTCCGCGACGGGCCCCGTCTCGCACGTTCGCGCTCAGGGCGAGACCTTGACACCACTTCCAGATGGGCGCGTCCTGCTCGCGGGCGGCTGGTCACCCTCTGGCCTTGGGGTTCCCGAGGCCGAGGTCTACCATCCCGCGTCGGGCTCCTTCGCCGACGTCGGCGACCTCATTGTCCCGGTCGCGTTCCATGCCGCGATCACCCTCGCGAACGGGCGCGTGCTCCTCGCGGGCGGCGCTGACGACGAAGGCGACCGGCTTGTTGTCACCCAGGTCTTCGACCCTGCGACGAACACGTTCTTCCGCGGCCAGGACCTGCCCGGCGCGCGTGCCGGGGCAGCCACCGCGACACTGGAGGATGGTGCCCTGATCGTCGGCGGTGCCGGGTCCTGCACTCGCGACGACCCGCTCCCTGATGCGCTCCGCGTGAACGACACCGGCTTGGTCACCTCGGTCGCCACGCTGATCACGCCCCGCACGGGTGCCACCGCGGTCGGGCTCGTCGGCGACAGCGTGGTCGTGGTCGCCGGCAGCACGAGCTGTCGCACCGAAGAGCCGATCGGCAAGGCGGAGATCCTCGCTTCGGGCGCGGCGGCGTTCGCGTCCGCGGGCGAAACGGCCCCCATGCTGGCCGCGGCGGCGGTCCTGCTCGACAACGGATCCGTCCTCGTGCTAGGTGATGGCACTCCCGCCTCGGTCCTATACGAGATGCCGGCGGGCGTCCTCGTTCCGGGCCCCGATTTGACGCATGCCCGGTTCCGGCCGGCGATGGTCGGGCTCGACGACGGGAGCATTCTCGTGGTTGGCGGGAGTGACGAGCGGATCGCAGCCGAGATATACGAGCCCTGATCCTACTGTCGCCTCTTGAGTGCCGTCCTGCGGAAATCCCGTACGGGAATATGCTCGTGTGACTCATCCGCTGACCGAGGAGTGGATCGTCATTCCGACCTGTGGGCTGCACTGTTCGCCGAACCGACCATCGTGGCCGCCCCCTCCCACCGGGAGGGCCACCAGCGGCGTCCAAGCGAACAGACGCTCGAGCGCCTCGCGGCCGCCATGTCTTTGTCGATGTTGCTGGTCACAGTCCAGGCCGGTCCGCTGCGAGGCCGCCTCTGCTCCGCTGTTGCCCGCTAGGGCAGTCTAGAGCACTTCACTGGGCACGAACGGAAGCCCCTCCCATGCACGGGAGGGGCCGATTCCATGGCGCTTGCGACCGGCCGCATGTCAAGCATGCGCTCTAACTCTAACCAGCTGAGCTAATCGCCCTTCGGGCGCGGAGAATAGCACCAACCCCCGGGCGCCCCGACGCTGACCTGCGGGCTTCGCGCGGCTCCGGCAGCGCCGATGGAGCTCGCCACCTCCGGGGCCGCGGACACGCCTCGGAAGGGCGCTGCCCTACGCGGCCGTCCTTCGGCTCCTCGAGCGCTCCGACTGCGCCGACTGCTTGCCGCCCTTGCCCGCGGGCTTGTTGCGGTCATGGGTCGCCTCTGCCTCGCCTTTGCGCTTGCGCCCGGACGACTTCGGGCGCGCGTCCTGCTTCGCCGGCGTCGGCGTCCTGCCGGCTGCAGGGGTCGTGGCGCCGGAGCCCTGGCTGGGATCGAGGTTCGCAGGGGTCGGCCGCGCCTGGCTGGCTGTGCCGGTGCTCTTGGGCCGGGCCGCCCGCGTCCGCCCGGCCGGACCTGGCGTTCCGGATGCACCAGCGGCAGGCAGAGACGGTTCTCGTCGCACGGGCGCAGCGGGCCGGGCCGGGGGCCGTGTTGATGGCGCAGGATCCGCGGCGCGGCCTCGGGCCGCCGGAACGGTGTCGGGCCGTGCAGCGGGGGCCACTGCGGTGCGCCTCAACGGCTCGGCTGGCGCCGGAGGCGTCGTCGCGGACGCGGCGATCGCGTGGTCGTCGTTCCCCGCCGGGGCTGGCGCCGGAGGCGTCGTCGCGGACGCGGCGCTCGCGTGGTCGTCGTGCGTGGCTGTCGCCTGGTCGTCGTGCGTGGCTGAGACCTTGGCGGTCTGCAGCCCGGAGCGGACGCGCCCAGAGGTGGCGGCAGCCGGGCCGGCCGTCCGCCGTACGGTCCTGGGGGTCACGGCACGGCTGGGGGCGGCGGCTGGATCAGATACCGGAGCCGGCTCATGCGCGGCGGCGGTGCGCCAGGGCGCATCGGGAGCTGGCTCGCCGCTCGGATGGGCCATCCGGGTGCGTGCGACATCGCCCTGTGGCGCCGCCTCCTCCACTGCCGGGCCCACGACCGACATCGCCACCATGTATCGAGCACAGTCCCTATGCGCAGCCGTCAGGCAGCGTGTCCGCTGCTGCGCGGCCGTGATGACCTGGTTTCGACCGGCCCCGGATCGACCGGTGAGGCGACGGCGCAGGAAGCCGAGCGGCGTCGAACCGCCCGATGGAACGGCATGGCACAGGTTCCTGGGATCGGCGAAGTCGTACCAGGTCGACGGATCCTCCTCCATCCCGAGGAACGGGCAGATCGAGAGGCCAGCTCGCGGCCCTCCCGCACTCGCCCACTCGGCGCCTGCCGGCCCCGACGCGCCAGCGGCCACCGGCACACCAGCGGGCGGCGGCGCCGCGATGGTGGGATGTTGCGGTAAGGGCGGCGAGACGGGAAGCGGTCGCTCGGCGGCCCGGCGCGGCCCGGCGATATTGCCCCTCCGCCCACTCATCGACCGGTCCGGCGCGCGCCGGATCCCGTCGGCGCGAGTGAACCCGCGCTCCGGTTCATCGGGACTCAGCCTCGAGTGCTCGGTCACGCGGGCCGCGTTTCCAGTCGCCTGGCCCGGATCGGCCGCGCCGAGGCGAGCCACGGTGGCCAGCACTGCGGGCGTCCTCGCCTGTCCGGCGCGGCTTAAAGTGACGGCCGGCGCCCGATCATCTGCCCTCGCCACCGCCTCGCCCTCCGCAGCCTCCACCTCCGGATGCGCGAGCATTGCCGGTGTCGCCTCCAGCCACGCCGGATCCCGCTGCGCGATCGCATCCGCCATGACCGGGACCATGTCCGTGGACGGCGCCAGGCCGGGCTCCCGCATGGCTTCATCCTGGGCGGTGCGGCATCCGTAGCATCGCCCCGCGTCGCGCCGGTTCAGCGACTTGCACACGCCACAGACCCAGAACCCGTACTGGGCGACCAGCGCCTGAACCTCCTCGGTCCCCGGCCGTGGCCCTGCCGAATCGAGCTCCGTACCGGCTCGCGTCTCACGGCGGAAGGTTTCGCGCCGGCCGCGGACCAGCTGAAGCAGCAGCCAGATCGCCGTAGGCCCCCACAGGAGCGCGACGATGGTTAGCAACGCCAGTTCGGGACTCATTCGACTTCGGGGGGCCCTCCGGCGACAGCATAGCCCACGGTCAGCGGATCGCCTTCCGATGCGACTTCGTCCGTGGTGCGCCGATGCGCCGCTGCGGTGGGTCACAAAGCGGGGGCCTACTGGCCGTGCGGCCCGACGCCGGTCCTCTCGGCCTCCCCTCTCGGCCCCGGCCCGCATCGACCGGCCGGCGCCAGCAGTGTGCACGCCCCGGTCGCGCAGCGGCCAGGTGCGCATGCGACCATGCCTTCATGTCTGATCTCGAGCTCCTGGATTGTGGCGACGGCCGCCGGCTGGAGCGGTTCGCCGACATCGTGGTCGACCGGCCGGCACCCGGAGCGGACCGTCCACGTCGGGACCCCGCGGTCTGGAGCCAACCGCAGCTGGAGTTCCGGCGCAGCGCATGGGTGCGGGGGGCGGCCCGCGACCCCTGGCACGTCCGGGCTGCCGGGCTCACGTTCGAGTGCCGGCCCGCAACCGGTGGTCAGGTTGGGCTGTTTCCGGAGCACGCGTCCATCTGGCCGTGGCTGACGGGCGCGTGCGAGGCGGCCCTCGATCGGCTGGGCCGGCCGCCCGAGGTGCTGTCCCTGTTTGCGTACACGGGTGGCTCCTCGCTGGCCTGCGCGCGCGGCGGGGCACGGGTCGCACACGTCGATGCGTCGCGGCCGGCCCTCGCCTGGGCTCGGCGCAACGCGGAGCTGTCCACGCTTGCGGACAGCCCGATTCGCTGGCTTCCGGACGACGCTCGGGCGTTCTTGCGGCGTGAGCGACGCCGGGGCCGACGGTACGACGCAGTCGTCCTCGATCCACCTTCGTACGGCCACGGGCCGGGGACCTGGCGCATCGACGACGACCTTGCCCCCCTGCTCGACGACCTCGCTGCGCTCCTCGGGCCATCGCCAGCCTTCATCCTGCTGACAGCCCACACGCCGGGCTACGACGGCGACCGCCTGGCCGGCCTCGTGCGCGAGCACTTCAACGTCCCTGCCAGCGGGAGGACGATGACGCTCGCCGCGCGGTCGGGCGCGTCGCTCGATGCCGGGGCGCTCGCACGCTCCGATCCGCGCTGACTGCCCCCCTCTCGACCTGCGACGATTGGGCCATGGCGATCCCGATCCTCACCAGCACCCGCAACCCTCGGGTTCGCGCTGCCGCGGAGCTGCGGGATCGCCGCCATCGTGACGAGACGGGTCTGACGCTGGTCGACGGCGTGCGCGAGCTCACCCGGGCGCTCGACGGCGGGGCGCAGGTGACCGAGCTGTTTGCCGTCGTCGAACCCGCGCCTGCGGCACGCGACGTCATCGGTCGCGCTGCGTCGGCCGGCGCGACGATCGTCACGGTCGAGCCACGCGTGGTCGAGCACCTCGCCTACGGAGCACGATCCGAGGGTCTCGTCGCGGTCGTGCGAACGCCGGCCACGGCCATCGGTGACATCCCGCTGCCGGCCGATCCGCTGCTGGTGGTGGTCGAAGGCATCGAGAAGCCCGGCAACCTCGGCGCCGTGTTGCGCAGCGCGGACGCTGCGGCGGCCTCGGGGGTGGTGGCTGCCGATGCCGGCACCGACCTGTTCAACCCCAACGCGATCCGGGCGTCGCTGGGTACCGTGTTCACGCTGCCGGTCGCAGCGGCCACATCGGAGGTCGTTCGAGCCTGGCTGCGCGATGCCCGCGTGGGAATCGTGGCCGCACGGGTCGACGGCGACGTCGAGTACACCGAGGCCGATCTCCGCGGCCCCACGGCGATCATCCTGGGCAGCGAGGCCCGGGGCCTGACGCCCACCTGGTCCGGCGGCGACGTGCGCAGCGTACGGCTCCCGATGCTGGGTGTCGCCGACAGCCTCAACGTGTCGATCACCGCCGCCGTGCTGCTGTTCGAGGCTCGCCGCCAACGGACGAAGGAAGCCGATGGCCCGGAGGCCCGGCCAGCGCAGCCAGATCCCGCCTCTTGACCGTGCGAGGACGATGACCGACATGCAAACCTTTGACTTCGTGGTGATCGGGGCCGGTCCGGCCGGCGAGGCAACCGCACACAAGGCGCGAGCGCTGGGCGCCAGCGTCGCCATCATCGACCGTCGCTGGTTCGGCGGCTCGTGCCCGCATATCGGCTGCGTGCCGTCGAAGGCGCTCCTCCACGCCGCCGAGCGTCACGCGAGCGGCGCCGATTACCCTTGGCCGCGAGCCTCGGCCCGGCGCGACTACATGGTCAACCGCGCCCCCGATGCCGCCGATCCGGACGACACGTCCCACGTGAAGGCGCTCGAGTCCGACGGTGCCATCGTCTACCGGGGCGAGGGCCGGATCGTCGGCCGGGGGCGGGTCGCGGTGACGCACGACGGCGTCAGCCATGAGATCGCCGGGCGCAATGTGGTCGTCGCCGTCGGATCGTCGTCGAAGGTCCCGCCGATCGAGGGCCTCGCCGACGCCCATCCCTGGTCAAACCGCGAGGCGACCCTCACCCGCGAGCTGCCGCGGAGCCTGCTCGTGCTGGGCGGCGGACCCACCGGCTGCGAGCTGGCCCAGGTCTATGCGCGGTTCGGCGTGCCCACGACCATCGTCCAGTCCGGCCCAAGGCTGGTGCCGACCGATCATCCCCGGAATTCTGAGGCGATCCGGTTTGCGCTCGAGCGCGATGGCGTCACGGTCCGGACCGGGGTCCGGGCGATCCGTGCCCATGCCGGCGCCGGGTCGGACGGAGCCCATGTCATCGACCTCAACGACGGCTCCACCGCCGATGGGCACGCGATCCTGCTGGCGGTCGGCCGCCAGTTCCCGCTGGCCGATCTGGGCCTCGAGCGCTACGGGGTCGCCGTGTCCGGCCCCGACGCCTACCGCCGGGATGGCCGGCTGCGCCTCGCCGACGGTCTGTGGATGGCGGGTGATCCGGCGGGCCCCGAGCTCCACACCCACCAGGCCCACTACCAGGGCGAGCTGGTGGTCCGGATGGCGCTGGGCGAAGACGCTCGTGCCCGACTACCGCGCGCTGCCGCGCGCAACCTACATGGATCCCGAGGCGGCCTCGGTGGGCCTGACGCTCGACCAGGCCACGGAGCGCGGGCCTGGACGCCTTCGAGTGCACGACCGACTTCACGCGATCGGCGAAGGGATACTCGGTCGAGGCAGAGACGGGGCACGTCACCATCACGGTGGACCGCGGCACCCGCGAGCTGGTCGGAGCCGCGATGGCCTGCCCGGACGCATCGGCGGCGATCCACGAGTGCGTGCTCGCGATCAAGGCGCGAACCAAGGTCGATCTGCTGGCCGAGACGATCCACGCGTTCCCGTCGACCTCGCGGATCTTCAACGGGCTGTTTGCGGAGGCGCTGGCCCGGCTCGATGCCGGCTGACACCAGAAGGACATGCCGGTACGTCGTACTCGTTGCGCGACTGGCGTCGCGGGGACGCGGCGCCGGGCGGGGCGCCGCGGCACGGTGATCCGGCTACCGGCGCCCCCGGGGCGGCTTGAACTCGGCCACCCGCCGCTTGCCTGCCGCTTTCGCCTCGTACATCGCGGCGTCGGCCTCCCCGATCAGCGCATCGACGGTGACGCCCTGCACGGTGCGGAAGGCCACGCCGATCGAGAGCATGGCTGTGACGGTCTCGCCGGCGAGCTCGATCGGAGCCGCGACGGCGGCGATGGCCCGCTCGGCGATGGCGATTGCGTCGGCCTCGGTTGGGAGCTCCTCGAGCAGCAGCCCGAATTCGTCACCACCGAGGCGAGCGACGGTGTCCTCCGGGCGGGCGGCCGCGCGGAGACGATCCGCCACGATCGCGAGCAGCCGGTCGCCCGCGGCGTGGCCGAGCCGGTCGTTCACGACCTTGAAGTCGTCGAGATCGCCGAACAGGACGGCAACGGTCGCGCCCTCCCGGCGCGCCAACCGCTCCAGGGCGTGTCCGACCCGGTCGTGGAACAGGCTCGCGTTGGCGAGGCCGGTGAGCGGGTCGTGAAGCGCGCGGCGGCGCATCTCCTGGTATAGCCGCCCGTTCTCGATCGCCATCGCCGCCTCGAACGCCAGCGTGCGCAGGAGCGCGATCCGGCGCTCGTCGAGCGGGTGACGTTTGGTTGTCGTCAGCTCGGCGACACCCACGGGCCCGGTCGGCGCGATGAGCGGCAGGTCGAGCATGGTCTCGCGACCGAGGCGCCGCAGGCGGGCCTGGCCATCTGGATCACCCGACCTGCCCTCGACATCGGTCAGGGCGCGGGTCCGATCGCGGAGGACGCGTGCGAGCACCGGCCGCTGCGCAATGGACTCGGGAGCGGTCTCGAGCGCCCGCTCGACCGGGTACGACCCGAACGGGACCAGCCGACCGGTCTCCGCCTCGAGCGCGTAGAGGATGCACTCGTCGTACTCGATCGCCTCCGCCAGGTGCCGCGCGACGACCGTGCCGAGGACCGCCGGATCGCTCGTCTCGGCAAGGTCGGATGACAGCCGGACGAGACGGTTGAACTCGTGGCCCGATGTCTTGAGGCGCTCGCTCGAGCGGTACATCAGGAACGTCACGGCACCGAGGACGATCAGCAGCGACGCATACCGCATGAGCTCGATCGCCGCTGCCGGCGTCCCCTTGTCTCCGGGGAGAAAGCCCGCAAGCGCGCTCACGATCATGGCCACCATTGCGAAGGCCATCATCCTGCGCAGCCGCCGGCCCTCGAGATACGGCAGCGCGAGGGTGATCGGGGTCAGCATTGAGGTCGCCACGACGAAGGCAAGGAATGGCTCGAGGATGGCCATGACCACGGCGGCGAGGATGATCCCGGATGCCGTCAGGGTCACGATCCCGGCCGCGTTGCTGTTGCTGGTCATCCTCAACGGGACCACGATCGCCCAGGCGACCAGCACGAAGATCAGCACCGACCCGGCCAGCCACCGCACGCTGCCAACCAAGCCGGCTCCGAGGAGCTGGAGCACGGCGGCGGTCATGCCGATGGCGATCATGCCCACCAGCAACCGCCGGACCTGATCGCGCTGGGTTGCCTCATCCGGGCTGGGGATCGCGTGCGGCTCGCCTTCAAGCATGCGCGTCACCAATCCGTCACCCGGGCTGGATCGCCCCGACGGACGAGACCCGGCAAGCCCGAAGCCCGACCGCACTGGCGGACGGGGCTCCGAACCACGCTCCGACCTCGCCGGTCGTCGTTGGTCCCGAGCCGGGGCGCGGCATTGCCCTTCATGGGCAGGCACCCGGCAGGAACGCGCGCAGGGTCGCCGAACCGCTGACCTAGCCCGCGAGCACGAGCAGGCCTCGCCGCGATCGCGGCGAGGGCGGGGAGCAGGGCGCGGAACGCGACGAGGGTAAGCCGCGAGATCTGGCCGACATCCACGTGCCTGGCACCGCCCGTCATCGGCGGATCCTGGGCGCGCGGCGAGGGCGGCCACTTGAGCTCTCGCAGGTCCTCGCGCACGCGATCCTCGGGGACGAGCCCCTCGCCATGGCCGCCCAGGCAGGCGGCGAGGTCAAGACGGGCAGACACACCCAGACTTGACGGTAGGGCACGAGGGGCTGGCGATCATGACGAACCGTCATGCCTCGGCGGGTGCGGCCGGACATAATCCGGCGAGCGCCACGGAGAGGCGGACGTCCGACGTGTGGCGTAGTGGCCTCGCCTGCACCGAGCCTGGCTCTGCCCGGGACCGTATCGATCGATGCCCGGACAGCCAGCTCGCCTCGCTCGCAGCCGACCAGCCATTCCCTCGTCCCATGTCGCCAGTGGAACGTCGTCCGTTCACTCAAGCGGCGCGTTGGCGGCCGCACCGCCGCCTGGAACGGTGCGCGGACCATTCCGCGGTCGTGTTCCACCCCAACTGCCTGGTGCACGCGAGGCATGCCACCGCGAGGCCGAACCGCTGCAGTGAACGCGCCAGGATCCAGGGTGATCGGCCGGCGGATCAGCTGCCGGCGACGATCTCGCCGTCCATCAGGACCAGCCTCGGGCGGGCGTGCCACAGCGCGCCATCCGGCTCGACCGGCTCGCCGACCGCCGCCGCGCCCAGGACGATCAGGTCAGCGCGACATCCGGGGACGAGCCGGCCGCGGTCGAGCTCGCCGGCGGTGACGACCGGACCGACGCACGCGGCCCGGATCGCGCGCCACAGCGACACCGCCTGGGTTTGTCCCAGCGGCTCCGTGCCGGCCGGCCAGGTGGGCGCCCGTCGGGTGACCGCACAGGCCACTCCGGGCCACGGATCGATGGGCTCGACCGGGGCGTCGGTACCGATGGCGAGGACGGCACCGGCGTTCGCCAGGGCGGCCATCGGAAAGGCGCGCGCATCGGCCCGGCTGCCCCACAACCGCCGCGCCTTGCCGGCGTCGGATCGGATGTGGACGGGCTGCATCGAGGCGGCGATGCCGAGCTCGGCGAAGCGCGGGATGTCGAGCTCCTCGACGAGCTGGGCGTGCTCGACCCGCGGCATCAGGGCCGTCAGGCCCACGGTGGGCGCCAGGGCATCGAGCGCCGCCCTGACGGCCGCGTCGCCGATCGCATGGATCTGGGTTGCGATCCCGACCCGGGCCGCGCCCGCCGCCTGGTCGGCCAGGGCCTCGGGCGTCAGCAGCCAGATGCCACGGTCGTCGGTGCCGCTCCCCCACCCCGGGACACCATCGGCCCGGCCGCGCTCGATCGGGGCCAGCAGCGCGGCCGTTCGCGATCCGAGCGATCCATCGGCGAAGGTTTTGAGCCAGCCGAGCCTGAGCCGGTCCAGCGGGTCCGGGCCCAGCGGCTCACCGCTGCGCAGCCCGTGCCCGGTGGCCGTCTCGAGCTGCTCCGGACGCAGGCACACGTGGACGCGAACACCGAGCCGCCCGGCCGCCGCCAGGCCGCGGTAGGCGGCGAACGGTCCCCCGAGTCCCGCCTGGATGGAGAGCCCGCCGGGATCGTGGACGGCGACCACGCCGAGCGCCACCAGCTCGGCTGTCAGGGGCCCGAGCGCCGCAGCGATGGCCTCCACGGTTGGCGCCGGGACCAGGTCGGCCACCAGCCGCGCAGCGTTCTCGTGGAGCACGCCGGTCGGTGTGCCGTCGTCGCTGCGCCGGATCACCCCGCCGGCCGGATCACGCCGACCAGCATCGATGCCTGCGGCCTCGAGCGAGGCGCGGCTCGCGAGCAGCGCGTGGTGATCGTGTGCCCAGAGGGCCACCAGCCGGCCGGGTGCGGCGCGATCCAGATCGTCGGCGGTGGGCCAGCGACCGAGCGCGTCCACATCCCAGCCGCCACCCTCGATCCAGGTTGGCGGGCCGTCCGCAACGCTCGTCCCGGACCGGATCCTCCCGAGGAGCTCCTCCATGTCGGACGAGCCCTCGAGGTCCACCCGGGCCCGCGCCAGGGCGGCCTCGACGAGGTGGAGATGCGCGTCGGTGAGCCCCGGCAGCGCCACCTCGTCCGGCGCGAGATCCAGACGGCGCGTTCCCGGACCGGCCAGCCGCACGACCTCCGTCCGTCGTCCTCCCGCCACCACCCGGCCGCCGGCGACCGCGATCGCCTCGACCCAGCCGGCTCCCGCATCGCCCGCGAGGCTGGCGATCCTGCCGGTCACCACGAGGTCGGGCCATGCCCGTTGGCGGGACGGAGCGCCGGGCCTGACCTCGGTCACGTTCGGCCGGCGCTCAGGCACGCATCGGTCGAGCCGCGGGTCAGTCCGCGTCCCCGGGTCGCGTTTGCCCGGGTTGCGGCTGGGGCGGATCGTCGGGCCGCTGGCCAGGGTGCCAGCCACCGGCCTCGAGCTCGGACGCAGTCACCACCGCGACCATGTCGATCCCGGCCGGCTGGCCGTGAACCGGGGGGCCCGCGTGCTGCTCGGCGGCCTTGAGCGGACCACGGGTGAAGATCGACAGCAGGCCCGCGGCCATGATCAGCAGCGCCACGAAGAGCAGCACGGTCGTCGTCCCGATCAGGTCCGACACGGGCCCCACGATGATGATCGGCGCGAAGCTTGAGACCGACACCAGCATGTTCAGGACGCCGAACACCCGACCCCGGACGTCCTCGGGCAGGTCCTCCTGAAGCTGGGTCTGGGCCGGGATCGCGACGAACCCATAGGCCATGCCCGCCAGCAGCGCGACGAACACGACGATCCCGAGCAGCGACGTGAAGTCGGCGAGCGACACCAGACCGGTCGCGGTCTCCGCGCGCTGGAGGAACCGGGCGATGGGACCGGCCACCGCCAGGATCGCGAGCAGCAGCCCCAGGGCCACCAGGCCGCCCTCGATGATCCGGCGCCGGGGCAGCAGGTGGCCGAACGAGTTGAGCATGAGGATCCCGGTCACGATCCCGAACCCCAGCGGCAGGACCACGACCACGAAGTCCTTGGGCTCGAGCCCCAGGGAGTCCGACGCGAAGTCGGGACCCAGGACCCCGAGCACGCCGATCAGCGAGGCGGCAATCCCGAGATACAGCAGCGACCAGCTGATCATCCGGTGATCCCGGATGAACGCGATCCCCTCGCGCAGCTGGGCGAACGTCGAGCCCATCGCGCGCTCGGCATCGGCGGCCATGCTCCGGGCCGGCTCCCCGTCCCGTGCCACCGACGGCGGCGCGGACGGCAGCGTCCAGCAGAAGCCGGCGGCAATGAGGTAGCAGGTGGCGACCAGCAGGATCAGGGCCGGAGCGCCGAACAGGGTGACCACGATCGGACCCAGAAGCGCAAAGCCGAGCGCGAACGCCGCGTTGAGCGTGAGCGTGAACACCCCGTTCGCCGCCAGCAGCTGGCGGCGCGGGACGAGGAACGGGATCATCGCGAGCTCGGCCGGCGCGAAGAACACCGTGATCGTGGACACGGCGATGTTGAGCACCAGGATCGCGGGCACGAACCCGCCGGCCAGGAAGATCAGCACGAACGCGGCTGACCGGAGCAGGTTGGTGATGACCAGGATCACCCGTCGATCGGCACGGTCCACGTACACCCCGGCGACTGCCGAGAACAGGACGGCGGGTCCGAGGAAGGTCAGGATCAGGAGACTGACCGCCGTGTTGGACGAGGTCGCCTCGAGGATGATCACGGTCAGCCCGTAGATCACCATGTTGCCGCCGATCTGGGTGAACGCCTGGCTCAGCCAGAGCAGCAGGAACGGGCGGTTGCGAAAGACGTCGACGGCGCTCGCGCTCTCGACCTCGGCTGCGATCAGGTCGCCTTCGTCGATCCGCGGTGCGGGCGAGCCGCGGGTGCTCACGATGGGCGTGGTCCAACAGCGGCGCTGATCGCGGCATCCCCGCGGCGCATGAACTCGACGCTGCGGCGCTCCAGCGCCGCTCGCTCCAGCAGGACATGGCGGTTGCACGTCTCGCAACGCAGCCCGATGTCAGCCCCGAGGCGGTCGATCAGCCAGGTGTCACCGCCGCACGGATGGCGTCGCCGCAGCCGGACGACATCGCCGAGGAGCAGCTCGAGCACCCGCTGGCCTGGCATGCTTCGAGCGTAGCAGAGGCGTCACACGGCCCGGACCGGAGGCCGGGCACCCGGAACCCGCTTGCGGCAGCGCCCACCCGCTTGGGGCAGCGCCCCCCGGCGGTCAGAGCCTTGGGTGACCCAGCACCGGGACGAGCGAGCGGTCCGTGGCGGGAGTCGTCACCTCGTCCTCGGCCGTCACGGTGATCATCACGTCGGGGAACCGGGCGGCAAGCTGGGCGATCGGCCCGCCGGCCCTGGTCAGCGATCCCGCCAGCGTCTGCGGCTGCCCGATGGCGACCAGGTTCACCGGGTTGTCGAGCGCCCGGCCGCCCACCAGGACGTCCCCGGCCGGGCCGCCGGCCACGACACCCGCCACCACCCGAATGTCGTCGATCGCGATCGCTTCGGCGCCCGCGTTCCGAAGCTCGTTGAGCAGCAGCTCCACCGCATCTCCCGGGACCGGGCCGACGATCGTGACCTCCACGCCCGATCCGACCACCGCCATCGCCCCCGACCAGCCCTCGATCCGGTTGAGGTCGGCCCGGATCTGGACAGCCGAGGTGTCACCTCGCTGCACGTCCAACTGGACCACCTCGCGCTGCAGCTCGAGCGTCCGGATCTCGTCACGCAGCTCGTTGTTGCGCGTGGTCACATTGGCGACCAGCTCCGTGAGGTCCTGGACCGACAGAGCGGCCAGACCCTGATCGGTCGCCTGCGACCGCGCCTGGGCGACGACCAGGAACCCGAGCAGGAACAGCACCGCGCCCACGACCAGGCGACCCGACGAGCGGCGCATCAGGGACGCGGCCCCGGCAGGAGGGTATGGCTCGGACCGGCCGTCGGCGCGAGGGTCGGCGGCGCCGTCGGCGCGACGTGCCCGTAGCGAAGGGTGACGGATCCGGCGTAGGCGGGCAGATCCACCTCGTCGAGCGTCGCGTAATCGACGCCGATCCCGAACGTCTCGGCCCGGGTTCGAATGAAGTCCACGAAGCCCACTGCGCTTGTCAGCCGGTCGAACATCTCCGGCGGTCCGATCGCGCTCACCTGGTAGGGCGGTGCGAGGTAGGCTGAGTTGACGAGGACCGACCCACCGATATCGACGATCGCAGTGGCCCCCGTCACCCGCTCGGTGTTCACCGCCACCCCCTCCGCGCCGGCCAGCCACAGCTCCTCGACGACGGTTCGGACATCGGAGCCCGATACGAGATAGTCACGTTCGTCGCCGTCCTGGGGCACCGGCAGCCCCGAGTCCGAGAGGCGGATCACCAGACCCGGACCCGCCAGGGCCACCAGGCCGGCGGAGACCTGGGCGAGCTGGAGCCGGTCGTTGAGCGACTTGGTGACGGCGGTGCCGCCCTGGCCGGCCGCCTCCAGGTCCTTGATGCTGGACCGCAGGTCGAGCACCTGCTGCTTGAGGCTCTCCTGCTGGGCCTGGAGATCGAGCGCCGTCTCCACCAGCGGTGTCCGTTCCTGGCTGGTGATCCGGATCCGGGGGCCCTCCGACGCCAGCTGGGCGGCGACCAGAAACCCCAGCACCAGCAGCGCG
The DNA here is from genome assembly GCA_963829295.1 of uncultured Chloroflexia bacterium. Classification (GTDB taxonomy): domain Bacteria; phylum Chloroflexota; class Limnocylindria; order Limnocylindrales; family CSP1-4; genus CAIXZV01. The sequence goes on from CAWHHU010000003.1 coordinate 420,937, forward strand.
CCGCCGAGGGTGACCTGCCAGCTCGGGATGGCCCGGATCCGGCTGACAACGATGCTCATGGCCGGGAGACGCGGCGCCGGGAGCGGAGCGTGAGACCGGCCATCGCGCCCAGCACGACGATCAGTGCCACCAGCCCGACCATGAGCAGGCCCGGATCGAATCCTCCGCCGGCGTCCGCCGGCGCGCCTGCCGGGCTCCCCGTCTGGCCCGGGGCGCCGTTGACGGGCGTGGCCGCCGCGCCGGGACCCGCGGCCGACGTCCCGGGCGCCGACTCGGGAGAGCTGACCGGGCCCGACGGCAGCGGGCCGGACCAGCCGTCGGGCAGGGGTCCCGACGGTGCCGGCACGGGACCGTACCTGTGGGGCGGCTGGGCGCCGAGCTCGGTGAGCCAGCCGTCCTGGAAGGCGGCGAGGCTCTCGCCCAGCGCGCGTGTGAATGCCTCGTCGTCGGTCAGGCCGTCCTTGTACGCCGTCACCAGCCGGACCAGGGCGCCCTGGTCGAAGGTCCGGACCAGGTAGTCGATCGCGGACACCGACTCGGCGTAGGCGAGGTACGTCCGGTCGGCCTCGGTCGGGAACTGGCCGGTCAGGGCATCGAGCGGCATCAGGTCGCCGCCCGACACCGCCCCCGAAACGAGGCTCTGGTTGCTCTGCGAGTACCCCTCGCTGAGGTAGACCGCCAATCCCTCGTTGAGCCAGCGGGGCGGGAAGCGGTACGGATTCTTCACCGCCGTGTCGAACACAAGGTGGACGAGCTCGTGCGGGATCACCGTGCCGACCCACGGATCGTTGATCTCGGACGGCGTGATCAACGCGAACAGGGTCCGGATATCGGCGTGGGCCTGGCCGCCGACGTTCTCGCGGGTCCCCGGTCCGAGCGCGTCCCGGAACGCCGCATCGTCCGCGTAGATGAAGAAGTCAACCGGTCGCGTCTCGGTCACCCCGAGCAGGTCTGCCGTCTTGCGGATGGCGTCCTCACCGATGTTGAGGGCCTTGGTCGCGAACGACTGGCCCCCCTGGTACCAGTGGACGGTCACGATGGCGCCCTTCACGGTCCGCCAGTCATGCGTCGTGTCCTGGTAGTCGACGTCGATCGTCCGGCTCGTGATCGGGTCGCTGGCCGGCGACTCGTACGCGGCCCATGTCGCCTGAAAGCGGGTGTTCGGCACCAGGTGCCCGCTGCCGGTAAGGTCGAGCGTGTAGCGCAGGGTCCGGGTCCCGGATCCGACGGGATCCGGCACGCTGACCACGTAGGGCCCGATCGTGTCGGGAAACCGGAGCCAGAGCTCGACGCGCGCAAGGTGGTCCGAGGTCACCGGCACCGTGAAGTCGATCGACTGGTCGTAGGTGGCGCTGGCGGTGGGCTTCCCGAACGAGGTCGACGCGGCGTGCGCCGGGGACGCAGCCGGCAGCACGACGAGCGTCGCCATCACCATCGCCAGCAGGGCGGAGCGCGCCAGATCCGCCGTCCGCTGCCGGGCTGCCGTTGCGGCCGTCCGGGCGCTCATTGTCCGCTGGCCCACGCAAGCCCCGCCAGCCGCAGGATCCCCAGCCCGTTCTGGCTGGCACCCAGCAGGCCGTCGCGTACCAGCGAGAACGACGTGCCGTAGCTGACCGGGACCACCGGTGCCTGGTCGCGCACGAAGGCCTCGGCGCGGGCGTATCCGGCCATGGCGTCGGCGGGGCTGGCAGCGGACGTCGCGTCCGCGATCGCCGCGTCGAACGCCGTGGATGTCCAGCGGCCCTGGTTGGCGGTCGACCCGGACCCGAGCAGCACGCCCAGGAAGTCGTTGGGGCCCGGGAAGTCCGCGATCCACGACAGGCTCCACAGCTGCGGCGGGTCGCTGGCGAGACGCGCCTGGTAGGCGTCGAAGTCCATGGTCGCGTACGAGATCGTGACCCCCAGGTTGTCCTCGAGCATGGCCACGATCCCCTCGTCGTAGCCGCCACCGCTGGCGATGAACGAGATCGGTCCCAGCGATGCGCCGGTCGGGTAGCCCGCCTCGGCCAGGAGCTGCTTCGCGCCCGCCGGGTCGTACGGTGGCAGGTAGTCGCCCTCGGGTGCACCCGGCATGCCGGCCGGTACCAGGCCCGTGGCCGGCACCGACGAGCCGGGCTCGTCGAGCTGGGCCAGGCGCCGCCAGTCGACCGCCTCCGCGAACGCCTGCCGGACGCGCACGTCGTCGAACGGCGGCCGGGTGGTGTCGAACCCGTAGTAGGTGACCGACAGCGAGGGATCGCTGCGAAGCGACGGACCCAGCGTGCGGTCGTAGGCGATCCAGCCCGCATCAATGAACCCGATCGGAGCGTAATCCACGTCGCCCGCGGAGAACGCATCCACCGGGCTCTGGCCCTGGAGGGTGGTGAGCATCCGCACGGTACCGATCGCGGGCGGACCCGCCCAGTAGTGCGGGTTGGCGGTGAGCACCCACGTGTCGCCGTCGATACTCGAGAGCAGGTATCCCCCGCTGCCGACCATGTGGCCCGGGTCGAGGCTGATCTCCGCGTCGCCGACGCTCGGCGGCACGATCGCGAACGGCGCGCTGGAGACGATCGCCGGCAGGTCCCCCCCGCCACGCTCCAGGTCCACCACGACGCGCTGGCTCCCATCCGCTCGCACGCCCAGGGTGGTGACGTCGGTCGAGGCGCCGGAGAGGAGGTCTCGGGCACCCACCACGTCCGCGATCAGGGAGGCGAGTGGCGAGGGGTTGCCGGGTGTGAACAGGCGCCGCCAGCTGTGGACCACGTCGGCTGCCGTCAACGGCGTCCCGTCGCTGAACGCGAGGCCGTCGCGCAGCGTGAACACGACGCGCGTGCCGCCGTCCTCGATGGTCCACGACTGCGCCAGCGCGGGACGGATCGCGAGCGAGGCATCGACCGCGGTCAGCGACTCGTACAGCTGGCTCACGTACGAGGCGCTGCCCAGGTCACCGTGATGGGCAGGATCGATCGAGGCGGGTGCACCGGCAAGGATCGTCACCGTTCCCGGGTGGGACGCGGCACCCACGGCGAGCCGCGGCGACTCGCCCGGCGACCCGAGCCAGGCCGGCATCAGCTGGATCACCATCGCCAGCACGACCAGCGCCGCGATCAATCCGATCACGAGCTGCCGGCGTCGCGACGGGGCCTCCGGCGCGGACCAGCCGGCCGGCTGCGACCAGCCCGGATCGGGACCCGGCCAGCCGGCAAGCGGCGGCGGCGGAGGCTGCGGCGGCGGGGCCGCCGGCGATTCGGTCGAACGGATCGGGGAACCGGGCGAGCGCATCGATGCCGCCGCGGTCGGATCGGTCAGGTCAGCCTCCACCACGTTGCTTCGGGCAGCGATGGGTCCGGCCGCAGCCGGTCGATCACCCGTTCGACCGGGACGGGGATGCGGGGACGCGCCGTCCACGCGTAGCGATCACCGGAGAACCCGGCAAGCAGTGCCACGATGCAGACCCAGCGGCGCACGCCGGGAGTATACGAGCGGTGGCCGGTTTGGTCGGCGGACAGGAAATGAGGCCTCGCCGTGCCACACCGCCGGGGGAACGATGCTGTCTGCGAGGCCTCTGACTGGAGAACGACGGCTCGCGCATTCCGTTATGGGTGCCAGCCATGGGTGCCAGCCGACGAGCGGGCAAACCTGGCTCATCGCGCCGACGGCGCCTCGCAGGGACCTGGGACCCGGATGCCCGTCGCTACGACCCGATGACGTCCAGCAGGTCCCGCCGCGTCGCGAACCGCTTGAGCACGCGATACAGGTTGCGCCTAGCGAGCCGCTCGCGCCCGGTTTCGGAAAGGCTCGTTCCGTCCCGCCGCTCGTGCCGGATCACCGGGACATCGCTGACCCGCAGCGCGCGGCGTGACGTCCGGCCTCGAGGGGCCTCCCGATCGCGCAGCACGAGGCTCCACCAGATGTCGAGGTACCGGTGGAGCACGAAGTGCTCGTCGAGCGGGCCGAGCTCGACATAGTCCGACCGGCGGAACGCGAGTGCGACGCCCTCGATCGCGACCACCGCGGCCTCCTCGCCCACCGCTTCCTCGAAGTGGCGAAGATCCGGCGACAGCAGGCCGAACGGCCCGGCAACCGCGACCGTGGGGTCGCCCAGCGCACGGACCAGGGCGCCCACGAGGTCGCCGGCGGGCTCGATGCTGGTGTCCATGAGCACCACCACGTCGGCCGCCGCACGCCGGATCCCCGCATTGAGGGCGGCGGCGTGGCCCAGCCGCGTGCTCGTCCAGACGACCTCGGTTGCGATCCCGGGCGCCCCCGGGTCCACCTGATCCAACGCATCAAGCGTTGCAGCCTGCGCCGCCGAGGGGGCGTTGGCGACGAGCACCAGCTGCGTGCCGTCGGGAGCGTGACCCACCAGCGAGCGAAGCGTCCGGGCCAGGTCCCCGGGCCAGTCCGTGGCCACCAGCACGACGCTGGCGACGCCGAACGGGGCCTGGTCGAAGCGCGACGGAACAGACTGGCTCGACCCGTATCGGACGATCGAGCCCTCGGTCACATCGGGCGCGACGGTTCGTTCCAGGGTATACAGCGTGGCGGCATCGACGACGGTCCAGCCGGCGGCTTCGATCTCCCCTCGGAGGGCATCTGCGACACGCCAGTCACGCGCGCGCCGGGCCGCGGCGCGGCGTTCGGCGAGCTCGACGACATCGGGCGGGACCTCGTCGGATGGCATGGCTCCCCGAGAATACCGGCCGGTCGGGCAGCGAACTCGGAGCGAACCCGCGGCGGATCGCCCGGCCGGGTGCCGTCATGGGGCGGGCCCGTCTCGCAGCGGGCGCACGACCACCACCAGCGGCCCGGGGCCTTCCGGCAGGTGACGTCCCAGCGCCTGGAGGCGCATCTGGTCCACCGCCGACGGGCCGAATGGACCCACGGTCGAATCGACGATGCCGTTGACGCGGCCCTGGTGGTCGAGGAGCAGGAACAACCCGACCGTGACGGTGGTGAGCGTGGCCCGGACGGGCAGCGCCAGGCCCAGCACGGTGACCATTCGCCGGCCACCGGCATCGGGCGGGTACGGTGGAACGGCCCGGTTCCTGCGTCACGTGCTGTCCTACCAACGGCCCTCCGCAAGCGGGCCGGATGGATCACAGCGGTACCCTGGCGGCGAGCGCAACGTTATGCGCACAAGCATTGACCCTGCAGCTGAGGGCCGCCGGCGGTGGAGCCGGACGGAAGGGTCGGAGGCAAACGAGACATGCAGATTACCGGCAAGGTTCACCAAGTAGGCATCGCGGTCTTCCGGATCGCGGTCGGCATCATCTTTCTGTGGGCGGGCCTGGAGAAGCTCCTCGGACCTGAGCCATTCAGCGCCAGCGGGTTCCTGGCCCACGCCACCGGAGGCACCCTGGGCTGGCCGTTCGTGACCGGTACGCCCGCGGACGGCACCGTGTTCAACCCAACCCATGACTTCTGGGTCAGCCTGGCCGGCAACGCCGGCCTGATGTCCATCGTCAACATCCTCGTCGTCGCCGGCGAGATCGGGATCGGCGTCGCGCTGGTCCTCGGCCTGTTCACCCGCTTTGCGGGGGCGATGGGCACGCTCATGATGCTGTTGTTCTTCGTCGCCGCCTGGGACTTCACCAACGGCATCGTCAACCAGCACCTCACCTACGCGCTCGTCTGCGCCACCCTCACCGGCCTCGGCGCCGGCCGCTTCTACGGGCTCGACGGCGTGCTCGCCGACCGCGCGGCACCGGCCATCCGCGAGCTCCTGATGTCGGGCAAGCGGGCCACGGTCACCGCCTGACATCGCATATGGCCCGTCGAGACGGGCACGCATCGCACCTCCGAGCCGGCGGGCGTCCCCGCCGGCTCGTTGCATCCCCGGGATACCCGGCTGCCGAGCCATGACGTCGCGGCCGACTCATGCCGCCCGATCGATCATCCTGCTCGGCGCGTGACGGCACCCGGCAGTGTCAGGATGGGCACACCAGTCGTCCACCCGTCTTCAGGATGCGTCCATGAGCTCGAGCAACCCTGCCGCCGTCGCTCGCCCGGCAGCCGTCCGCCACCGGTGGCTGCCGCGTCAGCACGGCAGTTGGGCGATGCTGCTGCTGCCGCTGTTGCTCGGCGTGGCGGCGAGCGGGCCCGATGCATGGCAGCTCGTGCTCGGCGGAGCCGCCGTCGCCGGCTACGTCGGGTCGGCCACCGTTCAGGCGTGGTCGAGGGCCCGCCGGGCGCCGGCGTACCGCCTCCCGATCGCGGTCTGGGGCGGCGCCTTCGGCGTCCTGGGCCTGGTCCTCGTCGCTGCCTTCCCCGTCCTGCTCCTCGGCCTCGTGGTGCTCGTCCCCACGGGCGTGCTCGTGCTCGCCGGCGCGCGACCCGGACGCCACCGCGATCTCGCCAACAGCCTCGGTCAGGTGGCCCAGGCGCTGCTCCTGGTGCCGGCTGCGGCAATCGTCTCCGGATCCGTCGATCCACGGGCCGTTGTCGTCGCCACCCTGGTGGCGGCCGGCTACCTGCTGGGCACCGTGCTCGTGGTCAGATCCATGCTCCGCGAACGTGGCAACCGACCGTTCACCGCCTTCTCGATCGCGTTCCACGTCGTCATCGCGGTCCTGGCCGCCCTGTTCCTGCAGCCGGCCTACACGCTGGTCGCCGCATGGCTCCTGATCCGGGCCGTGGCGCTGCCCCTCCTCGGCGAGCGCCGGTCGGGCGGGCCGCGGCCGCTCCGCCCCGTCGACGTCGGCATCGTGGAGATCCTGTCCTCACTCGCGGTGGTCGCGGTCTCGTTCGCCGTGCCGTCCTGAAGGTCCATCGCGCGGCTCTGCAAGACCTTCGATAGAGTCACCGGCTCCAGGGTAGGAGGGTGTGGCGGCCGGCCAACCACAATCGTCCCATGCGTTCCGCCCCCGTCAGCTCGCAGCCGGCTACGTCCACGTCCCCCGAGACACCCTCCCCGCGATCGCACCAGGCCCACCGACCCGGGCCCGAGCGACCCGGGATCGACACGCGCCCTGCCGCCCCCGTCGACGACCTCCGGGTATCCACGTACACGATTCCCACAGATGAACCCGAGTCGGACGGGACCCTTGCCTGGGACGAGACGACGATCGTGGTCGTCGAGGTCAGCGCGGGCGGCATGGCCGGGCTCGGCTACACGTATGCAAATGCCGCCGCGGCCACGCTCATCGCGGACGTCCTCGCACCTGTGGTGGTGGGGGCGGATGCGCTCGACGTGCCTGCCGCGTGGGCGGCCATGGTCGGTGCGGTCCGCAATCTGGGACGCCAGGGAGCCGCCGCCATGGCGATCTCGGCGGTCGACAACGCCCTGTGGGACCTGAAGGCGCGCCTCCTCGGCGTTCCGGTGAGCCGGCTTCTCGGGCGCGCTCGCGAGACGATCCCCGCCTATGGCAGCGGTGGCTTCACGTCCTATCCGGACTGGCGGCTCGCGGACCAGCTCGGCGCCTGGGTGAGCGACGGGTTCGCGATGGTGAAGATGAAGATCGGTCGCGAACCGGACGCCGACCCGCGTCGCGTTCGCGTTGCCCTCGCCGCCATCGGAGGCGCCGATCTGTTCGTCGACGCCAATGGCGCGTTCGACCGGCGCTCGGCGATCGGTGCCGCGAACTGGCTGGGCGCCGCCGGTGTCCGGTGGTACGAGGAGCCGGTGAGCTCCGACGATGTCGAGGGTCTGCGCCAGGTCCGGGAGCAGGCTCCGGGCGACCTGGCCATCGCGGCCGGCGAGTACGGCTGGGATAGCTTCGCCTTCCGCCGCCTGCTCGAGAACGGCGCCGTCGACGTTCTCCAGGCCGATGCCACGCGCTGCCTGGGCACCACGGGCTTTCTCCAGGCGGCCGCCCTGTGCGAGGCTCATGGCGTCCCCCTGTCCACGCACTGCGCGCCATCGCTGCATGCACAGCTCGCCTGTGCCGTCCGCCCGGCCGTCCACGTCGAATGGTTCCACGATCACGTCCGGGTCGAGCGGATGGTGTTCGATGGTGCGCCCGACCCGGTGGACGGTCGGCTGGCGCCCGATCCCGTCAGGCCCGGCTTCGGCCTCGAGCTGCGAGCCAGCGATGCGGCACGGTTCCTCGCCTGGAGGTCCGCGTGAGCGCGACGATGAGCCGACGGACGTGGCGAGCTCCGTTCGTCGACGTGCCGCCCCCCGCCCGGCCCACGGACGGCGGGGTCGCAGCGGGCAAGGGCGCCCGTGGCTCCGACACGAGCCCGCGCCGATCGCGACGCGACGGGGCGGCTGCGGGGGCACCCGGCGTAGCGGAGCGCCTGGTGATCGATCTGCTCAACGAGGTTCGCGGCGAGGTCCGCTTCGATGCGGGTAGCCGTGCCATGTACAGCACGGATGCGTCCAACTACCGGCAGGTGCCGATCGGGGTGGTCGTGCCGCGCGACACCGACGACGTCCTGTCGGCGATCGAGGTGTGTCGAGCCCACGACGTGCCGATCGTCTCCCGGGGCGGTGGCACGAGCCTTGCCGGACAGACGTGCAACGTCGCGGTCGTGCTCGACCACTCCAAGCTCAACAACCGGCTGCTCGAGCTCAACGCGGATCGCGGCATTGCCCGCGTCCAGCCGGGGATCGTGCTCGACGAGCTGCGCGATGCCGCCGAGGTCCACCAGCTCACCTTCGGTCCCGATCCTGCCACCCACTCCCACTGCACGCTGGGCGGGATGATCGGCAACAACTCGTGTGGGGTCCACTCGGTCATGGCGGGCAGGACCGAGGACAACGTCCTCTCGCTCGACGTCGTCACGTACGACGGGACGCGATTGACGGTGGGGCCGACCGGCGATGAGGAGCTGATCCGTGCGGCCGCCCTGCCAGGGCGCCCGGGCGAGATCTACCGCGGCCTGCGCGACCTGCGGGACCGCTATACAAACGACATCCGCGGGCGCTTCCCCGACATCCCGCGGCGCGTCTCCGGGTACAACCTGCCTGCGCTGCTCCCGGAGCACGGCTTCGACGTCGCGCGCGCCCTGGTGGGATCGGAATCGACGCTGGTCACGGTGCTCGAGGCGACCGTGCGGCTGGTCCCCAGCCCCCAGGGACGAACCCTGGTCGCCGTCGGCTACCCGGACGTGCTCGCGGCGGCGGACGACGTCCCCGGGGTCATGGAGTCGGGTTGCATCGCCTGCGAGGGGATGGACGACAAGCTGGTCCGGGACATCCGGTCGCGGGGCCTCCACCCCGACGCCCTCACCCTGCTGCCCGAGGGCGCTGGCTTCCTGCTGGTGGAGTTCGGAGGGTCCGATCGGGCGGCGTCGGACGAGCAGGCCCGGGCGTTCATCGAGGACCTGGCCCGACGCTGCCCCGAGGCCCGGCCGCGGATGTACGACGACATGGCCGATGAGCGGTCGTTGTGGCTGGTCCGCGAGTCGGGCCTGGGCGCGACCGCGATGGTCCCGGGCAAGGCCACCACCGTGCCCGGCTGGGAGGACTCGGCTGTGCCGCCCGAGCGGCTGGGCGACTACCTGCGCGAACTCGGCAGGCTCTGGGGCCGCTACGGCTACGACGCCGACATGTACGGGCACTTCGGTCAGGGCGTGCTCCATTGCCGGATCGACTTCGACCTGCTCACCGCCGGGGGCCTGGCGGCCTGGCGGCGCTACCTCGACGAGGCAGCCGATCTCGTGGTCAGGATGGGCGGCTCGCTGTCGGGCGAGCACGGCGACGGTCAGGCGCGCGGCGAGCTCCTGCCCCGGATGTTCGGGGACCGCATCGTCGGCGCGTTCGAGGAGCTCAAGGACCTGTGGGACCCGGCCGGACGGATGAACCCGGGCAAGGTCGTGCGGCCCAATCCCATCCTCGCCGACCTGCGACTGGGCACGGACTACGCTCCGCCCAGGCCACGGACCTGGTTCCGCTACCCCGCGGACGGCGGCGACCTCGCCCACGCCGCGTTCCGATGCGTTGGCGTCGGGGAGTGCCGGCGGCACGAGGGCGGCGTCATGTGCCCGAGCTACATGGTCACCCGTGAGGAGCGGCACTCGACGCGTGGCCGCGCGCGGTTGCTGTTCGAGCTGCTCAACGGCACCGAGCTCGACGGAGGCTGGCGGAACGACGACGTCGCCGAGGCGCTCGACCTGTGCCTGGCCTGCAAGGGCTGCAAGGGAGACTGCCCGGTGAACGTGGACATGGCGACGTACAAGGCCGAGTTCCGCGCCCACTATTGGGCGCGGCGGCTCCGGCCGCGGGCCGCCTACTCGATGGGCCTCATCCACTGGTGGGCCGGGCTCGCCTCACACGCACCGGCGCTGATCAACGCGGCCGGCCGGCTGCCGCTGCTGGGGCCGGCGATCAAGGCGGTCGGCGGGATCGCTCCCGAGCGCAATCTGCCAGCGTTCGCGGGCCGCACGTTCCGTGACGAATGGCGAGCGGAGGGCGGTGCCTTGGCCGGATCGACGCGCGATGGAGCGGGGACCGATGGAGCGGCGCCGGCGCCCGCTCCCCTGCCCCGTCGCCACCCCGGGCATCGGGACTCCGGGGACGGCCGTGGTGACGCCGCACGGCGCGTGATCCTGTGGGTCGACACGTTCACCGACCACTTCCATCCGGGCGTCGCTCGGGCCGCCGTCCGCGTGCTCGAGGATGCGGGCTGTGCCGTGATCGTCCCTCGCCAGGCCCTGTGCTGCGGGCGCCCGCTGTACGACTGGGGGTTCCTGGGCCAGGCCCGGCACCTGTTGAAGAACGTGCTGCGCGGTCTGCGAGCCGAGATCCGGGCCGGCACCCCGATCGTGGGCCTCGAGCCCTCGTGCGTGTCGGTGTTCCGCGACGAGGCGCCCAACCTGCTCCACGGCGACCAGGATGCGCGGCGGATCGCCGCCCAGACCTGGACGCTGACCGAGTACCTCGCCCGCCTCGACGGCTACCGACCCCCGCCGCTCGACGGTCAGGCGCTGCTGCATGGACATTGCCATCACCGATCGGTTCTGGACTTCGAGGCCGAGCGGCGGCTGATCGAGGCGACCGGGCTGTCGGTCGACGTGCCGGAGTCGGGCTGCTGCGGCATGGCCGGCGCATTCGGCTTCGAGCGAGGCGAGCATTACCGGGTCTCGATCGCGGCCGGTGAGCGCGTGCTGCTGCCGGCCGTTCGCTCCACGGCCCCCGACACCTACGTCGTGACCGGTGGCTTCAGCTGCCGCGAGCAGATCACGCAGACGACCGGGCGGACGGTACTCCATCCGGCCGAGCTGCTGGCCCTCGGGCTCGATGGCCGGCCGGCGCGACATCCGGAGCCCGTCGAAGCGGGCGTCGGGGGCGCGGGTCGACGTTCAGCCGAAGGACGTTCCTGATGCAGGCGCGAGACCTGACCCGGCACGACCCGAATGACCGGGCGGCCGGATCCCGACCGCGGATGTTCGCCGTGGTGTTCGAGGCCGGCGAGGAGCCCGTATCGGGCCTTCGATCCTTCGCCGAGGACGCGGGCGTGGACGCAGCGCAGCTCACCGCGATCGGCGGGTTCGAGCGAGCGACGGTCGGCTGGTTCGACCTCGAAGCGCAGGACTACCGCCGGATCGAGATCGAGGAGCAGGTCGAGCTGCTGTCGCTCGTCGGCGACGTCACCCTGGCCGAGCAGGCCGACGACCAGCCGCGGGTCCATGCCCACGTCGTCCTGGGGCGCGCCGACGGCTCGACGGTGGGCGGCCACCTGCTCGAGGCCCGGGTGCGGCCCACCCTCGAGGTCGTGGTCACCGACGCGCCGGCCACGCTCCGCCGCCGCCACGACCCGGCCACCGGACTGGCGCTGATCGACCCGCAGCCGGGGAGCACCGCTCCCGGCTGGACCAACCGCTGACCGCCACACGGAGGAAACCCATGGCCAGAACCGCTGCAGACGTGCTGATCGAGACGCTCATCGATTGGGGTGTGGACGTCGTGTTCGGGCTCCCGGGCGACGGGATCAACGGGATCATGGAGTCGCTTCGCACGCACCAGGACCGGATCCGGTTCGTCCAGGTGCGCCACGAGGAGTCCGCGGCGTTCGCGGCCGTCGGGTATGCCAAGGTCACCGGCCGGCTGGGCGTCTGCCTGGCAACCTCCGGACCCGGCGGGCTCCATCTGATCAACGGTCTGTACGACGCCAGGCTCGATGGCGCGCCGGTGCTCGCGATCACGGGCCATCACTTCAGCGACCTGATCGACACCGCCTCGCAGCAGGACGTCGACCTCACGCGCGTGTTCGAGGACGTGGCGGTCTACAACACCCGGGTGATGAATGCGGCCCATATCGCCAACGTGGCGCCGCTCGCCTGTCGCTCGGCGCTGGCGAGCCACGGGGTCGCCCACATCTGCTTCCCCACCGACCTCCAGGAGCAGCCGGCCGACGAAGGCCCGCGGGCACCGCGCGACGCCAAGGGCCACATGGGCATGCTGTTCGCCGCGTCGGCGGCCACCGCTCCCGATGCCGCGCTCGACCAGGCGGCGGACGTGCTCAACGCGGGGCGGCGCATCGCGATCCTGGCCGGCCGCGGGGCGCTGGGGGCCGGCGATCTCGTCACGCGCACCGCGGACAAGCTGGCGGCCCCGGTCATCAAGGCCCTGCTGGGCAAGGGGGTGGTCGCGGACGACAGCCCGTTCACAACCGGGTCCATCGGCCTGCTGGGAACGAAGCCCTCCCAGGAGGCGATGGAGGGCTGTGACACGCTGCTCATCATCGGCAGCTCCTTCCCGTACATCGAGTTCTACCCAACGCCGGGGCAGGCCAGGGTGGTCCAGATCGACAGCGATCCCACCCGGATCGGCCTGCGGAGCCCGGTCGCGGTGGGTCTGGTCGGTGACGCACGCCTGACCCTGGCCGCGCTCCTCCCGAGGCTCCGTGGGCACGACGACCGCACCTTCCTCGCCCGTGCGCAGCAGGGGATGGACCAGTGGTGGGCCCTGATGGACGAGCGCGCGGCGCGCATGGACGTGCCGATGAAGCCGCAGCTGGTGGCTGCGGCGGTCAGCCGCGCGCTGCACGACGATGCCGTGGTCGTCTCCGACTCGGGCACGATCACGACCTGGTTCGCCCGGCACATCCGGGCCCGCGAGGGCCAGCAGTTCTCGCTGTCGGGCAATCTCGCGACCATGGCCTGCGGGCTGCCATACGCGCTCGGCGCGCAGATCGCACACCCCGAGCGGCAGGTGGTCGCATTCGTTGGCGACGGCGGCTTCAGCATGCTGATGGCCGACTTCGCCACGGTGGTGAAGTACGAGCTCCCGATCAAGGTCGTGATCATCAAGAACGGCTTCCTCGGCCAGATCAAGTGGGAGCAGATGGTGTTCCTCGGCAACCCCGAGTACGGCGTCGATCTCCAGCCGATCGACTTCGCCCGGTTCGCGGAGGCATGCGGCGGCACCGGGCTGACGATCGACGACCCGCACACGTGCGCCGACCAGGTCCGCACGGCCCTGGATGCGCCCGGACCGGTGATCGTGGAAGCCGTGGTCGATCCGTTCGAGGCCCCGATGCCCGGCAAGGTAACGCTCGAGCAGGCCCGCAACTTCGCGCTTTCGCTCGCCCGTGGCGAGCCCGACCGCGCCGCCATCGCTGCGACGGCGCTGTCCGAGCGCATTCGCGAGATGGTCTGACCCATGGTCCACCCTGCCCTGACGGCGATCATGTCGCTCGCGTCGGCCGTCTCGGCGCTCTACCTCGGGCTGCTCGTGCAGCGGCGGACCAGCGCCGGGAACGGCGCTGCCGCGACCGCTGGCCGGCGCGCCCCGACCGCCCGCCCACCGAAACGGATGATCGCGCTCCGGTACCCGACCACCGCGCCGGCGCGTGTGGCCTGCGGATCGTGTGGCCTGCGGGTGTAAGGAGGTCGTCATGACCCAGGTCGTCGTCGTCACCGGAGCCTCGGCGGGAGTCGGCCGGGCGACCGCCCGCGCCTTTGCCGAACGTGGCGCCGACGTGGCCCTCATCGCCCGCGGCCGGGAGGGCCTCGAGCATGCCGCCGACGAGATCCGCGCCCTGGGCCGCCGGGCGCTGGTGCTGCCGCTGGACGTTGCCGATGCCGACGCGGTCGAGGGCGCCGCCGACGAGACCGAGCGGACGCTGGGCCCGATCGACGTCTGGGTCAACAACGCGATGCTGTCGGTGTTCGCGCCCGTGTCACAGATGCGCGCCGATGAGTACCGCCGCGTGACCGAGGTCAGTTACCTGGGCTACGTGCACGGGACCCTGGCGGCGCTGCGCCGGATGCGGCGACGCAACAGGGGCACCATCGTCCAGGTGGGGTCGGCGCTGGCCTACCGCTCGATCCCGCTCCAGTCGGCCTACTGCGCCGCCAAGCACGCGATCACCGGCTTCACCGACGCGCTGCGCACGGAGCTCCTGCACGACGGCAGCCATGTCCGCGTAGCGCAGGTCAACCTGCCGGCCGTCAACACGCCACAGTTCGGCTGGGTTCGCAACCGGATGCCGGGCCGTCCCCAGCCGGTTCCGCCGATCTTCCAGCCGGAGGTGGCGGCGCGCGCGATCGTGTATGCCGCGGAGCACGGGCGCCGCGAGCTCCACGTCGGGTGGTCCACGTTGATGGCCGTCTACGCTCAGAACTTCATTCCCGGCCTGCTGGATCGCTACCTCGCCATGACCGCGTATGGCGCCCAGCAGTCGGACGGGCAGGTCGAGGCCCGGCACACGGACAACCTGAACGCGCCGGCCGACGACGAGCTGGATCGTGGCGCGCATGGCCGGTTTGATGCCGACGCAGCCGGGACGAGCCCGGCTCTGGCCATCGCGATGCACCCGGTCCTGGTGGCGGCAGCGGCAGCGTCAGCCACCGGTTCGGTGCTGGCTGTGGGGGCGCTCGTCCGCCGGGTCCGCGGCGGACGCCGCAGACCAGGAACGGGCCGCGATGCACCCGGCGCACCTACGGCCGCCTGACCATCTCGGCGACGTTGGATCTACCCTCCCGCTGGCTGGGAACCAGGGCGGACGACCGCGTGGGTCATCCGCTGGGAGCCGTCGCGAACCAATCCCCGGCCCAACTGACGGCGGTGCTGCACCCCGCGCGACCCGCGCCACCCGTTCACCCCTGGCGCCGCCCGCCCGGCGCCGGGTGCAGGCCCCGCGGTCCATGCGGATTGCGACATTCCCGCAATGGATTCGACCTCGGCGGCCAACGCCCTTGGGAAGCACCCGTTGCTACGTTGCACCAGGGTCCGGATTTGCGATCTAGGGACGCGGTCCGGGCGCCAGATCCATCCGCTTCGCCGGAGCCCATCCGGATCGAATCGATCATCACTAGACGAGGTGACAGGAATGCGGAAGCTTCTGTTGACGATCGCCATCGGACTCAGCGCGCTGGGTGTTGCGGCCTGCGGCGGTGCCGGAGCCAGCGGCTCGCCGGGGGCGTCCGGGCTCCCGGTCGTGCCCAGCCAGTCGGCGATGCCCAGCCAGTCGGCGATGCCCAGCGAGTCGACCGTGCCGAGCATGTCCCCCGCCTCCTCCTGATCGCTGGGGCAACCTCCCGAGCGCCACCTATCCGCGTGCCGCCGTCCGGAGAGGACGCGGCACGCGACCATCCACCGGAGCCAGCACATGACCAACGCGACAACCGGCACCGGGACTCGCGAGGCTCGCGACCTCGACCTGCCGATCATGTCCTTTGACCTGCAGCGAGAGGTGGAGCGGCTGCGTCTCGAGCCCACCTGGACCGAGCACGGGCGGTCGACCAAGACGCTGGCCAAGGCGCCCGCCTTTCGCGTCGTGCTGTCCCTGGTCCACGCGGGAACGGAGATCGGCGAAGACGGCGCATGGGCGCCGCTCGGCGTGCTCGTCCTCTCCGCGCGTGCAACCGGACGTCGCGACGACACCGCCATCGAGCTGCCTCCCGGCCGCCTTGCGTGGTTCGGCCAGGGCGCCCGATGGACGGTCGCCGCCGAGGAGGACAGCGTGCTGTTGCTGAACCTCAGCTGGCCCGGCGAGACGGCCGGGCAAACCGGCGTCTGACCATAGGCCGGCCGCGCCACCCACGGGCCGCGTTCACCCATCGCGGCTGACGCGGTCGCAGCCGTCAGCCGATCGCACCGTTCGGCAGCACCCCGCGTCGCCGGTCCTGCCGGTGACCGTACACGACGCACACCCAACCACGACCGGAGCAAGCCATGCCCGACGCACCTGCGGCCTCCGCGCCGCCGATCGTTCCTCACCCGCAACCGATGCCATCACCGCCCAACGCCGGCCCGATCCTCGAGGGCTCGTCGCGCGCCGACTTGCCCGCCGACTCGCCCGCCGTAGCGCGTGGCCTTCCACCGGCCATCGAGCTCGATCGTGCCGGCCATGACTTCGGCAGCGGTGTCGGCGTGTCCGATCTCGAGCTGCGGATCGAGGCGGGGTCCATCGTCGGGGTCGTGGGTCCGTCCGGATCGGGCAAGACGACGACGATCCGGCTGATCACCGGCGCCCTGGCCCCGTCGTCGGGGCGAGTGACCGTGCTGGGTCAGGAGCCTCGCCGGTTCACCCGCAAGGTACGCGAGCAGATCGGCTACATGCCCCAACAGTTCGCCCTGTACCCCGATCTCACGGTTCGCGAGAACGCCGACTTCGTGGCCAGCCTGTTCGGCATGCTGTTCCTGCGCCGGCGGCGCCGCGTCCGGGAGGTGCTTCGGCTGGTCGAGCTCGACGGCGTCCGGAACCGGCGCGCCGGCCGGCTGTCCGGCGGCATGCAACGCCGGCTGGACCTCGCCTGCGCCATGGTGCACGAGCCGAGGCTGCTGCTGCTCGACGAGCCCACCGCCGGCATCGATCCGATCCTGCGGCAGGTGATCTGGACCGAGCTTGCCAGGCTGCGGGCGGACGGGCGCACGATCGTGGTCACCACGCAGTACCTCGAGGAGGCGGACCGGTGCGATGAGGTCGCGCTCATCAGCGGCGGCCGGGTCCTCGCGGTCGGCACGCCGACCGCCCTGCGGCGCCAGGCAGCCGGCGGTGAGATCCTCGAGGGGAGCACCGACGCCCCCTTCGATCCGTCGCCCCTGGTCGGCATGGATGGCGTCCGGATCGCCCACAGTCTCGGCCTGCGCGAGTTCCGGGTGATCGCCGACGACGCCGGTTCCACCGCGTCGCGTCTCCCCGACCTCGTCGCCGAGGCCGGAGGGCGGCTGGTCACGATGCGCGAGGCCACGTTGACCTTCGACGAGGTGTTCACGGAGCTCGTCTCCGGCGCGGGCGACCGGCTGCCGGGCGAGACCGGCGCCGATGGCGCCCGGAGCGACCCGTCATGAGCGCGTTCCTCGCGCCGCTGAAGGTCGCCACCCGCGTGCTCTCGTTCATCGGCCGGGAGCTCGTGGAGGTGGGTCGACGACCCGGGGCACTGGCGTCGCTCGTGTTCGGTCCGTTCCTGCTGCTCGCCGTGTTCGGGCTCGGATACGGCGGCTATCGGCGCCCGTTGGCTGCCCTCCTGGTGATCCCGCCCTCGTCCGGGCTGCCGTCCGACGTCGGGAGCTACCGGGACATCGCGCCACCAGGCCTCGACGTCGTGGGCGTGCTGCCCGACCTGGCCGCTGCCACGCAGCAGCTTCGGTCGCAGTCCGTCGACGTGGTGGCCGTCGCACCCCGCGATGCCATGGCCGAGCTCCAGGCGGGCCGCCAGGCGGTGGTCCAGGTGCAGATCGACACCGCGAACCCGACCCAGGCGGCGTACGCGGGTGTGATCGCGCGCTCGTTCACGAGCGCGATCAACCGCGAGATCATTCGGCGTCTCGTCCAGCGGCTGGAGGGCCAGGCGTCAACCCAGGGGGTCGATCCGGCGTATCAGATCCCGCCCGATGTCGCGGCTCAGCCGACCACCTCCAAGGTCGTCAACATCGCCCCGGTCGTTCCATCCGTCGACCGCTTCTTCGCGCCGGCGGTCCTGGCCCTCATCCTCGGACACATGGCCGTCACGCTGATCGCCCTGTCGGTCATCCGCGAGCGGACGAGCGGCGTCATCGAGCTGTTCCGGATCTCGCCGCTGTCGGCGTGGGAGTTGGTGCTGGGCAAGGTGCTTGGGTTCGGGGCCCTGTGCGCCCTGGTGGCCGCGGTGACCGTCGGGCTCCTGGTCGGTGGTCTGGGGGTACCCATGCTCGGCTCACCGGCCATGCTCGCCGGGGTCATCGCGCTGCTGGTGCTCGCATCGCTCGGGCTTGGCCTGCTGATCTCGATCGTGTCCGACTCCGAGCGTCAGGCGGTCCAGCTCTCGCTCCTGGTGCTCCTTGCCACGGTCTTCTTCTCCGGGTTCGTGCTGCCCCTCGAAGAGTTCTCGCCGCCCGTGCGTGCCGCCGCCTATGCCATCCCGGTGACCGACGGCCTTCACCTGATCCAGGACGTGATGCTCCGCGGGCAGCTGCGCGATCCGTGGCAGCTCGGCGTGCTGGCGGCGATCGCCACCGGGCTGCTCGTCGCCTGCTGGCTGCTCCTCCGGCGGTCTATGCAGCGCGCCTGAGGACGCCCGGAATCGGCAACCGACGTGTCGCCTCGCCACCGCCGCGCCAACACAGCGAACCAGCCATCCGTGCGGGCCGGATACGTGTTGAGGCAACATATGGTTGCGTCGCCGCGCCGGCGCGGCGCGATCTGACC
Organism: uncultured Chloroflexia bacterium; assembly: GCA_963829295.1. Classification (GTDB taxonomy): domain Bacteria; phylum Chloroflexota; class Limnocylindria; order Limnocylindrales; family CSP1-4; genus CAIXZV01. The sequence goes on from CAWHHU010000003.1 coordinate 439,440, forward strand.
CGGGGAACGTCCATGCCCATCCACGTGCTCGTCGCCTACGCCACCAAGCACGGCTCCACTCGAGAGATCGCCGAGGTCATCGGTGAACGGCTTCGGGCCGCCGGCCTCGAGGTCCGGGTGGCCGCCGCCATGACCATCACCGACCTCGGTCCCTACCAGGCGGTGGTGCTCGGCAGCGCGCTGTATGCGGCCCACTGGCAGCGTGAGGCGAACCGGTTCGTCGTGCGCCACACGTTCGCGCTCCAGGTGCGTCCGGTGTGGCTGTTCAGCAGCGGCCCGCTCGACCGATCCGCCGACGCCGGCACGCTGCCGCCCGCGCCGTCGGTGGCGAGCACGACCGACCCGATCGGTGCCCTGGATCACCGCACCTTTGGCGGCAGGCTCCTGGCGGACACGCCGGGCATCGAGCCCCAGGTGCTGGCCACCCATCCGAGGGGCGACTTCCGCGACTGGCATGCCATCCGGGCCTGGGCCGACGACATAGCCTGGGCGATCCCCGACCGGGTCCGGAGCCGCGGCTGACGCGCGGGCCTGCCGCGTCACCTCGCGAGGTTCCGCTAGGCCCCGACCTGGATCACCCCGTTCCACAGCTGATAGTGCGAGTAGTACGTCTCGTGGTGGATGACCCGCCCGTGGCTGTCCTTCACCACGCGCGACACCGAGACGTCCATGCCGTTGGCGGGGTACTCGGTCTGGTTCCGCACCCCGTGGGCGAGCGTGTTGACGTAGACCGTCCGGGTGATCGCCTGGCGGACGTTGGTCACCGCCGGCTTGCCGATGCTCACCGTCCGGCCGTCCGGAATGCCCCAGATCTCGTAGCGGACCCAGCCGCGGCCGCTCTGCGTGTAGCGATAGGTTCGGATGACGATCGGATGCTTCATGTCGTTGGTGAACGTCATCGTCCGCGTGCCACGGGCCGATTTCGACACGGTGGCGTCCAGTCCGAGCGGGTAGCGGTAGATGTAGTACTGGTGGTTGACCCGCGAGCCCATCCTGAGCCCGGCCCGCAGCGCGGCATTGAACAGGGTCGTCGAGCTCGAGCACATCCCGCCACCGAGGGCTCCGGTCGGATCGGTGTGGTCGCCCGCGATGTAGCCCCCCGGGCCGAACCCCCGGGCGGTCGTCACAGGGCCGACCGCGCTCCACCACTCGAACGTCTGACCGGGCATCAGGACCGTGCCGTCGATGATCTTCGCCGGCAGCCAGATGTTGGCCCCGAAGTAGTTGTGATCGCTGATCGGGAACCACGTCTTCCACGAGCCCAGGCGCTGCATCAGTGGCCCCTTCTGGGTCGCCTCCGCGGTGCTCACCTTGGGCGCGACCTTGGCCACCTTGACCAGCGACCGGCGTGCGCTCAGCGCCGCCCGCGCGTTCCAGGAGCGCCTGCGCGATGGCCGCGGCCGTGGCCTCGCGGTCGAGCTTGCGACCGTTGTGGGCCGCGGCGACGCCGACGATCCGCCCCGATCCGCGTCTTCAGATAGGCGGCCGACACGGCGTCCTTGCGCACGCCCCTGGCCACCTTGCTCAGCGCCGCCGCGATCGCCGGCTGGTCCACCGAGGGGGTGATGGAGCCATCGGCGCCGTTCTGGAACCCGACCCAGGTGCGGACGGTCGCGGCCTTGATCTTCCAGGTCTGGGCTTGGAACGTCACCGTCACGGCGCCCAGCATCCGTTCGGCCGCCACCCTGGCAGCGAACACGTCGGCGTTCGACCGGCGCGGCGGCAGGACCAGCCGGGCCACATCGATCACGACCTCGTCGGGCGCGTCGACGCGATCGATGGCCGTCAGAGGCTCGCTGGCAGCGACATCCGCGTCGTAGGTCCGGCCGTTGCGGGCAGGGACCGTCTGGATCACCCCCGCATCGGCGCCGATCTGCGCGTCGACCGGCTCCTGACGCAGCGGCAGGAGCGCGGCCGTGACATCGCTGCGCAGCGCATCAGGATCGACCAGCAGGCTTGGTGCCAGGTCGTGTCCCCGGAGGGCCAGGCGGACCTCGCCCACGGCGCGCTCCAGCGTGGTCCCGTCCCGCCCATCGGCCATCGCCTGGTCGGTCATGTGCTCGACGTCCGGGCGGCGCGAGAACGTCCGATACGGCACCGTGACGTCGCCCGCGTCGGTGTGGAGCACGACGCGGCCCTCGCCATACCCGGCAAAGGCCGTTCCGAGGGCCGCGACAGCCTGATCGTGATCGAGCCCGGAGAGATCGACGCCACCGACGTGCACGCCCGGCAGGATTCGACCCTGGTAGCCGGAATCCCAGGCCAGCAGGGCCGTGGTGGCCAGCCCGAGACACGCTCCCAGCCCCAGGACGAACCCGATCAGCAGACGCGGCCACAGCCTCGGACGGGACCTGGCCCGCGGCACGTCCGGCGCGTTGACCGGCGGAGAGAGGACCTCGTCGATAGCGGCCATGGCGCCACGCATCATGCCTGATCGAGGGACCGTTTGGCACCCACCATTTGGGCCCCCCTTGTACCCCATCCAAGGGTCGTGCCGCTGCTGACGGTGCGGGAACCTGCACCTCACCGCTGAGCACCCACGGGCGCTCGCCGGGACGCTCGACGCCGTGGTCAACGATGCCCGCGACGTGGGTCCCGAGGAGCCCGTGTTCGTGATGATCGTCGGTCTGTACCGGCAGCGCCTTGCGCCATCGTCGCCCTGAGGAAGCCTCGTTCCGCGGTTGGTCTGTCGGCGGTGCTCACCCACTCGCGGGCGTCGTCGGCGGGCCGGTCACCCGGCAGACCTGCCTCCTCTGAGCCCTCGACCGGGCGCCGCCCGCTGGTGCATGCCGGCAACACTTTCCCCCCTGATCTGCTCCAGACGGCACGGTTCCACACCTGTCTGCCGGGCTACGATCAGGGCAGTGCCACCGTTGGATCGGGTGGATGGATCCCAGGAATGGAGGAGCTCGCATGAGCGGTCTTGCGTGGCTTAGGCGCTCCCGGAGGGCCACGATCGTGGGCCTGGCGGTCGCCCTGTCGATCGTCACCGGGGGTGCCGCGCTCGCGGCGTCGTCGGGGTTGACGTTCACGCCGCAGAAAGCGGACCAGATCACCAACATCGACATCCTTCGGACACAGATCAAGAGCTACTACGGCGACCCGACGGGCTCGGGCACCTTCGCGGCCGACAGCAACTACGCCCGCGAGGCCGAATCCGTGGCTGCGGCCGGCGAGCGATGGCTGAAGGCCGAGGCCGGCAAGACGTCTGCGACGCCGGCGATCGTGCTCGACGTCGATGACACGACGCTCACGACCTGGAACTACGAGATCTTCAGCAACTGGGCGTACAACCCGCGCTCCAATGCCGTGTACGTCGGATTGACCTCCGATCCGAACGATCCAACCGCCCCCCCGACGTTCACCGGCAACCTCTTCCCGGCCACACCGGGCATGGTCGCCATGGTGACGTGGGCAGCCAACCACGGCTACGCGATCTTCTTCATCACCGGCCGGCCGTCGTCGCAGGCCCAGGTGACCCTCGCCAACCTGGTGAGTGACACCTACGCCGGGTACACGGACCTCCCGGCGCCGGACGTCGATGCCGGCTACCCCGCGCCCACCACGATCGACCTCACCGGCATGGGCGACGACGGTCCCGGGCTGTTCACCAAGCCCGCTGTCGGCTCGTACCCCGACTACCTCGACAAGCCCGAGTTCTGCGCCGACGCGATCGCAGCCAACGCGTCCTGCCACACGATCCCGTACAAGGCCGGCACCCGCGCCTACATCGAGTCGATGGGCTACGACATCGTGGCCGACTTCGGTGACCAGTACAGCGATCTGCTGGGCGGCTACACCGACAAGACGTTCAAGATGCCGAACCCGAACTACTACCTGCCGTAGTCAACCTCGACCCAACGGCCAGTCGAGGCCGCCGGCCGGACACGGCCGGCGGCCTCCTGCTGTCCGGCCCCGTCAGCACGATCACCGGCCACCAACGTCGCCACCTGGCGACGGCGGGTCGGCAGGGCGAGCAACCGGGGAGGCCGCCACGCGGTCTTGTGCGAAAAGCGGCAGCGCATCCTTGCTGCGGCTGACAGTCGGCGTTCCCGAGGCCCGCTGCCCCATCGCGCAGTCGCCGTTGCCCGACCGCCCGACCGCCCGGTTCTTGCTCACCGTGAACACGGGCGCACATTGTGATCGTGACCGTGATCCGAGGCCGCGCTGACGCCCAGGGCCGCCGCCGCGCGGCCGCCATCTCGGGCGTCCCGGGGTCCGACACCGGCAGTTCGCCGGATGGGCTGACGCTGCTCTCGCTCCAGCGACTCGCCGGCAACACGGCCGTGGCACGCTTGATCGGGCACGGTGACGACCGTCGCGCGCCGCTGGCCCTCCCGCGCAGGCGCCCCGACCAGGCCGTCGTCCAGCTCGACCACCGGCGCGGCGACCCGGCGCCGGTGCCGAGCCTGCCGGATCCCACGGCTGCTGCAGCGACGCCCTTCGAGGCGACCCACAAGCGACTCGTCGACAACGACCTCGTGGCCCCGGTCGTGTACCGGTACCGCGAGCGGATGCTCCGGCGCTTCGTCGCATGGCATCGCGCCCTCGAGATGCGCGAGCTTCCAGCCGACCAGCAGGCAGCCGCCATCCAGCAAGCGCTCGACCACATCCGTGCGGAGCGCGACCATCTGGCGGGGCTCGAGACCCAGACACGCGCTGATCGCCGGCTCCAACAGGACCTCGACCGGCGGCTCGCTCGCGCCGAGCGCAGCACCGCGAGGGCGCTCGACGTCGCCGCCGGCTGGACCCACGAGCACGGTGGCGACGACCTGTCCGGCCCCGCCCTCGAGAACGAGGTCCGTCGGCTTGGCACAGCCATGTCGCTCCCGTCATGGGAGATCACGACCATCCTCGATTACGGCGGCATGCGCTATGGACGCTCGCGCGCCGAGAGTGGCGGTGCGCCGACCGCCCACGGATCCTACTTCGCGCCACAGCGCCTGCTGTGGGCGATCGAGACCGTGCGCACCGGGCAGACGGTGCCCCCCGAGCAGGCCAACGCGTTCATGCATCTCGACGAGGCAGAGGCACTGGGTCGCCTGCAGGCGATGCATTCGGCGGGGGCCATCCCGGATCGGTTCTGGCGATTGATCGTCTATCGGACCGACCTTCGGCTGGACACGACCGATACCGCGTGGAACGACATCAACGCCAGAGCCGCGGCACCGGCCAACGACGAGCAGCGCAGGTCGGCAGACACGTGGCGACGGATCATGTCGCTGTGGACCTCCGGCACCCGCGTACCGGGGGCTCGAGGCGGTGTCGCCAACGTCCGCGGTCTCACCGGCTGGCGGACCGAGATGTACCGCCGGCGCGGCGTGGTTGCGCTGGGCGTCGTGTGCAACGAGCTCGCCGAGGCGATCGCCAACCAGCGTGGCATCGACCTGCCAGGCGGGATCACGGCGAACGCGAGGACGTTCGCCACCGACTCCGCATCGAGCGGCGCCGGCACGACGGCGACCGGCCGCTATTTCGGTCGGGTCGATGCCGGGCATCTGGTCCCGGGCGCCAACCTGTTCTTCCTCAAGGCCAACTGGCAGCTGCAGGGTCATCCCTGGGACTGGGTGACCGCCGTCCCCGGTGTCGAGTACCCGCAGCGGCTCGACCCCGGCCAGAAGGGCACGGCCCCCACCTCCCCGCTGCCCGCCTCACCGGACGCAAGGGGCTGGACCTACACCGTCGCGGACGGACAGCCGATCACGCGCACCAAGCGCGCCGCGGGCCCACCAAACCTGGACGGGACGTTTCCGGAGACCCGTGAATGGATGACGTGGCAGCACGAGGCGACCGTCGCCGAGATCCACGGCGGCTCGGTCTACACGCTCGAAACCACGGGGGTCCCACGACCCGATGGCCATGGGGGCGGCGCCGGGGCGGGCATCAACGCGCGGTCGCTGGCCAGCCTGACCGGCAACCCGGGCATCTTCCTGGGTGTCGACGCGGGTGCGGCCCGGCCTGCCGCCGGCGCGGCGGGCCAGGAGACATCGGCCGGCAGCGGACCCGGCACGACGTCCGGACCCGGCACCGGGTCGGCGAGCGCCGGGTCATCGCCCGCGTCCGACCAGCCCGAGAGATCGGTCGCGCCGGCTCCGAGCGACGTGGAGCACGCCCTGGCATCGGGGCGACAGGGTGGCTGACATGGCTGACCACCCATCGGGCTGGCTCGGCACCACGATCACCCGGGCGCGACAGCGCGATCTTGAACGCGCAGAGCGCGATCGTCGCCGTGCGTCGGGCCCGGCGCGCCCGAACCCGGCGGCTACCGGCTCGTGGGCGGCTCCGGGGCGCTGCCGTTGAGGTCCGCCAGCGCCCCGCGCAGCTCGCCGTATCCCTCGAGGCAGAGGTCCCCCGGGTCAGGCGAACGCAGCTGTACGCACACGTGGTCGGCACCCGCATCCAGGTGCTCGCGCACCCGCGTCGCGATGGCCGCCGCGTCGCCGCGGATGACGACGGCGTCCAGCAGCCGATCGCTGCCGCCGCCTGAGAGGTCGTGCTCGCTCCAGCCCAGGCGCCGGAGATTGTTCGCATAGTTCTCGGAGGCGAGGTACCGGGCGGCGTATGCCCGCGCGGTCTCGCGGGAACGAACGGCGTCCGTGTCGAGGACGGCTGCCTGCTCGACGAGCAGCAGCGGGTCGCTGCCGAGCCGCTGTCGGGCCAGCGCCGTGTGCTCGACCGGCACGAAGTACGGGTGAGCGCCCATGGTCCTGGCTGCCGCGAGCTCCAGCATCCGGGGGCCGAGGGCCGCGAGGACCACCGGCACCGGCTGGACCGGCACCGGTGCCGAGTAGATGGCAGCCTCCATGGCGTCGAGGTACGCCGTCATCGTCTCGACGGGCCGCCCGTAGCTGCCGCCGCGGCTCGTGACCGCCGGCGCATGGCTGACCCCGATGCCCAGCAGGAACCGTCCGGGGTAGGCCTCCGCGAGCGTCCGGGCACCATTGGCCATGGCCATCGGGTCACGCGCGTAGATGCTCGCGATCCCGGTGGCGATGACGATGCGCGAGCCGCCGCCGAGCAGGATCCCCGCGTGCGCAAACGCCTCCTTGCTGCCGAAACTCTCCGGGAACCACGCCGCGCCGTAGCCCTGCGCCTGGTACGCCGTGATGGCGTCGCGCTCGACCGCGGCCGGGTGGGTCTGCAGGGCGAAGCTCCAGACGCCAACGCGTCCGAGGCGAGCGCGGAGGGTGGCACGTCGATCGATCACGGCTGGCTCCTCCCGTCCGATTGGCGATGTCCGAGGGGCCGGCTGGCCGGCACCGCCTCCCGACTCTACCGCCACCGGCGCGGCAGGGTCGCCGGGATTCGGTGGGCATCGCCGGGGTCGGCCGATGTCGCCGGCTCGGGCCGGCATCAGTGTGCGGCCCGTAAAGCTGATCAGTAAGCCGGAACGCAGGCGGCCGTGGATCGCGCGCCCGGGGCCGTCGATTCGGTGACCGACAGGTCGCGGGCAACCGTGAGGTAGATCGGCAACCGCCCCGCGAGGGTGCCGGCCGACCAGATCGGATCCTCCGTGAAGTTCCCGGGCATGTTGACCGGGTCCCCCTGATAGCTCTTCAGCGTGACGTCCAGCACCCCGTTCGGATCGATCCCGATGAAGGCCATCAGCCGCCCGTCTTCCTCGTAGCCGGCCGGGTCGACCGCGAGCGTCGCCTCACCGCCGCATGGCCTCACGGCCGTGGACGGGCGGGCAAGGTCGAGGAGGCTCCCCGTCATCACGATGACGGCGCGATCCGAGTTGTTCACGACGTGAATGACCTGCCCCGGGACGCTCGAGGGCGTGGCTGGCGCACACGCGCCGAGCGCGAGGAGCAGGATGATGCTGGTGGCGATCCTCATCGCGACCTCTCGTGGTCGGCCATCGGGACCAGGCTCCGAGGGCCGGCGGCCCACGATGGGAGTCCGGTCCAGAGCGTGACGGGTCGAGACCGGCCTCGCAACATCATCCGGGCACGATGTGGGTGCCGGCCTTGCCCATCAACGCGCGCTCCATGTTCTCAGGGCTCGAGATGACGGCTTCGCCGCCGCCTCGCTCCAGGAAGCCGATGCACGCCTCGATCTTGGGCGCCATGCTGCCGGGCGCGAAATGCGAGCCCTCAGCGAGGAATTCGCGGGCCTGGTCGAGCGTCATCCGATCGATCCAGCGCTGGGTCGGCCGGCCCCAGTCGAGGGCCGCGCGCTCCACCGAGGTGCTGATGACGAACAGGTCGGCGCCGATCACGGTTGCCAGGAGGGACGACGCGTAGTCCTTGTCGATCACGGCAGCGACGCCGTTCAGGAGCCCGGACTCGTCGGCGACGACCGGGATCCCGCCGCCACCGACGGTGATGACGACGAACCCATCGTGAATGAGCGCGCGGACCGCCTGCTCCTCGACGATCCGGATGGGCCTGGGCGACGCGACGACGCGACGCCAGCCGCGACCCGCGTCCTCCTTCACGCTCCAGCCGTCGACCTCTCGGCGCCGTGAGGCGGCTTCCTCGTCCATGAACGAGCCGATCGGCTTGCTCGGATTCCGGAACGCCGGGTCGTCGGCAGCCACCTCGACCTGCGTCACCACCGTGACCGCCTGTCGGTCCATGCCCATCCGGCGGAAGTCATTGGCGAGGTTCTGCTGGAGCTCGTAGCCGATCGCACCCTGGCTGTCCGCGCCGCACACGTCGAGCGGCACCTCATGGAGCTCGTGCGCTGCGAGCTCCGAGCGCCGGAGGATGAACCCTACCTGCGGCCCGTTGCCGTGGCCGACCGCGACGCGCCACCCGTCTCTGATGATCGCGGCGATGTGGCCGCTCGTCTCACCGAGCGCCCGATACTGATCGGGCACCGTCATGTGCTGCGGGTCCTTGATCAGCGAGTTGCCGCCGATCGCCACGACCAGAGTCTTGCTCACGTCCGCCCTCTCACGCTCGATCCTCCCACGCTCGATGCGCCGTCGTTCGCGCCGCTGGCCGTCAGTGCATCGTCAGGGCCATGACGGCCTTCTGCGCGTGGAGCCGGTTCTCGGCCTCGTCGTAAACGACCGAGTGCGGTCCGTCGATCACGGCATCGGCGACCTCGACGTTGCGGTCGGCCGGCAGCGGATGCATGTAGATCGCGTCCTCGGCGGCCATCGCGATCCGCCGCTCGTCGGTGATCCAGTCCGTGTACCGCTTTGCCGTCGCGGCGCCGTCCTCCTCCGACGTGGCCGTGAGCAGCGCGCCCCAGCTCTTGGCGTACACGATGTCGGCCCCCTGCATCCCCGCCTCGAAGTCATCCATCAGCTCGAAGCTGCCGCCGCTCCGCCGCGCGTTCTCCGCCGCCTGGTCCACGTACTCGGCAGGCAGCCTGAACTCCGGCGGGTGGACCAGCCGGACATGCATCCCGTACCGGCTGGTGAGCAGCGACAGGTCGATCGGAACGCTGATCGGCTTCTGGTAGGACGCCGCATACGCCCAGCTGATGTCGATCGTGAGCCCCTTCGGGCTGCCCTTGTTCTCGATGATCGTGAGCAGGTCCGCCAGCGACTGGTGCGGATGGAACAGGTCGCACTGCATGTTGAGCACGGGCACCCGGGAGGCCTCGGCGACCTCTCGAAGGTACCGGTTGCCGACGCCCCAGTCCACGTTGCGGATCGCGATCCCATCGTTGTAGCGGCCGAGGATCTCGCCGATCTCCGTTGCCGTATCGCCGTGGGCGATCTGCGTGGTGCGGCTCTCGATGAACTGGGCATGGCCGCCCAGCTGCGCCATGCCCGCCTCGAACGAGGCGCGGGTGCGGGTGGAGGAGAAGAAGAACAGCATCGCCAGGACGCGGTCCCGCAGCAGCGGGTGCGGGATCCCGAGCGCCCGCTCCCGCTTGAGCTGGAGGGCAACATCGAGGACGGTGTCGATCTCCTCCCTCGTCCATTCCTGAGAGGGTGATGAGGTCGCGGCCGCGAAGCCCGGTCTGCATGACCGTCCCCTACTCCGCTGCGCCGAGGATGAGCGCGAGGAGGCCCATCTTGAGCGCGACGCCGTTGAACGCCTCGGCCCAGTAGCGCTGGTGGCGGGTGGCGTCCACGTCGGGCAGGAGCTCGTCCATGCGCGGCAGCGAGTGCAGGATGATCGAGGACCGCCTGGCCCGGTCGCGCAGCAGCTCGCGGGTGACGCAGTACTCGGGTGGCGTGAGCCCGACCTGGTCGCCCCGCTCCACCCGGGACGCCGTGTAGTCCGCCTGGACCACGGGCTCCATGTAGATGATGTCCGCCTCGCCGATGACGTCGCGGACGTCGGCGGCTTCCTCGTAGTCCACGTTGAGCGCATCGATCTCGGCCCTGAACTGCGGGAGCAGGCGCATGTCGGGCGGCCCGACCACGTACGCCTTCGCGTCGAACTGCGAAAGCGCGTACAGGATCGAATGCATCGTCCGCATCCGCATGTCGCCGACCAGGAGATAGGTCAGTCCGTCGAGCGTGCCCTTCTCGTGGAGGATCGTGTACAGGTCGGTCAGGACCTGGGTCGGGTGCTCGCCCCAGCCATCGCCGCAGTTGATGACCGGGACGGAGGCCCACTTCGCCGCCTCGTGCGGGGCGCCCTGCTGGAAGTGGCGGATCGCGATCACGTCCGCGTAGTACTCCAGCATGTGGAACGTGTCCTTGATCGACTCCTGGTAGAAGTCGCCCGCCCTGGTCATCTTCGAGTCGCTGAAGCCCAGCACCTGGCCCCCGAGCCGGTGCATCGCGGCCTCGTGCGACAGTCGCGTCCGCGTGCTCGGCTGGTAGAACGCCGTCAGCAGCGTCTTGTCCTTGAGCAGGTCCGTGTTCCGGCGGTCGCGGGCGAAGGGGCGCAGATCGTCGGCGACCTGGAACACCCGGAAGAACTCGTCGCGGCTGAAGTCCTTGAGGGACAGGATGTCCCGACCGAGGAAGCTCCTCATCGTTAGCTCGACTCCTTGGGACGCAGGGGGGCGGCGGTCGTCACGAGCGTCGCGGCATCGCGATCCTCGTGGCGCCGTACGCCCGTGAACAGGACGGCCACCGTGTCGTCGGGACGGATGTCCCCGGTCCGCAGCAGCGCGAGCAGGCCGGCGAGGCCGGCCGTCCCTGTGTGGTCGACATCGATGCCGGTCGACTCACGGCCGAGGTCGTTGGCGGCGAGGATGGTCGCCTCGTCCACGACGGCGACGCCACCGCCGGTTCGCTCCATGGCTTCCACGATCGCCAGCCAGTCGTAGGTCTCATCGTCGAGAATCCCGTGCGCGGCGCTGGCCGGCTCCGACTCCCACGGGCGCATGTGCTCGGAGCGGTGCCGGCTTGCGTGCGCGAGCGCTGCCTCGGGGCCGTCCACGGCCGCCCGCTCGTGGAACCGGCGCCATGCCCGGGCGAGCGGCGCACAGCCCTCCGTCTGGACCGCGTACAGGCGAGGCTCGCGGTCGATGACGCCGAAGCCCCGAGCCTCGGCGAAGGCCCCTGCGACGGCCGAGGCGAGGGCACCGCCGCCCACCTGGACGACCACCGCGTCGAGACGCCGTCCGCCGCCGGCGTCCGACCAGTGGGCCTCGCTGTCCCGGGCGAGCCTCCCGACCATCTCGTACCCGAGCGTCTGGCCGCCCTCGATGGCAAGCCCGTTCTCGTTTCCCTGGCAGGTGAACGGGACCGACCCCGCGGCGATCGCCTCCCGCAGGCGGCGGTAGGTCGGGTCGCCGGTCTCGCCGGCCGGGCGCGGGCACGCCACCACCTCCGCACCCAGCGAGCGCAGGCGGGCAGCGATCGCCGCGTCGGCCCAGGTCGGGACGAACACATCGAGCGGCCGGCCCGCCGCGCGGGCCACGACGGCGGCCGCGAGGGCGGCGTTGCCGCAGCTGGCGATGGCCAGCCGGGGCACATCGAGACCCCCGGACCGGCGCCCGGCCGTGGGACCGCACTGGTCGGCCACGAGGAGCTCGAGCATGATCCCCATCAGGTGCCGCGCCTTGTGGGACCCGGAGACGTTCCGCGTCTCGTCCTTCACCCAGACGGCGCCGCCCACCAGGCCGGCGCGGCGGCCGAGGGCGCCGGCGGGCTCGAACGGCGTCTCGCGGAACCCGGTGCCGGCGACGACCGCGACCTCGGCGTCGAGCCGGCTCGCCAGCTCGACGAACCGCGCGTCCGGCCAGCCGGCCGCCCGCGCGACGTGGTACGCGCGAAGCAGCGTCCGGTAGCGGACGAAGGTGGGCTCGACCGGGTCGAAGGCACCCGCGGCCGGCGGGAACGTCACGGCGCCCGGAACGAGCTCCCGCCGCAGGACGTGATCGATGTCGTCGCCATCGACGGCGCTCGGGCAGCGGGCGATGAACGCGATGTCGTCGGGCACGCGATGGCCGCACCCCGCGCACACCAGCCGGATCGGCAGCAGCCGTCCCGCGACACGGCCGGAGTCCTCGCGCTCGACCGCCATCCCGCCGGGCACACCGGGCACGCCGGGCACACCGCTCGCCGGCCCGTCGGCCGCCGGTTCGTGCAGGCGGGTCACGCCGGCACGGCGACGCCGACGCGATCGTTGAACTCGCCGATCAGCCGGTCCCATTCGGGCAGGTTGGCCCGCGCCTCGGTCCAGAACGCCGGCTGCCGGCGCGCCACGAACTCGTCGATCGGCACGTGCTGCTGCTCGACCCATGTGAAGTAGCCGAGGTTGAAGATCCGCTCCCGGTCGACCCGGCTGAGCTCGAGCAGGTCGTCGGTTCCCGCCCCCAGCACGAACCGCCCGAAGGTCTCACCGGCGTCGACCTCGTCGAACGAGCCGCCGAAGTCGCGGGCGAGGATCCGATCGATCTCGCTCGCGTACATCGACGCCCCGTCGGTCGCCACCGTCGCGATGACGTCGTCGGGCCCATAGCCCTCGTACCTCGCCACCTTGATCGCAGCCAGGATGTTGCACAGGCTCGAGAAGCCGAACGACGGCAGGGCGTCGAGGATCGCCTCGGGCACATGCCGGCGGCGGGCGAGATAGGCCCGGCCGGCCGGCGAGCCGAGCATGACCTCCAGGTGGTCGGTGGCGCGGTCGGAGATCGCGGTCACGATGTCTGTCGCCATGACGTCGTGGATCAGCGGGATGTGCTTGTCGCCGATGCCCTGGATGTTGTGCTCCCCGAAGCCATTGCGGAGCATCGTCGGACACTCGAGCGCCTCGACGGCCACGGTCAGCGAGCCGTGGCGCTCCTTGAGGTATTCGCCAGCCCCGATCGTGCCCGCCGAGCCCGTCGCCGATACGAACGCCCGGAGACGGAGGTCCGGCTCGGCGGCCTGCATCGACCCCACAATGGTCTCGATCGCCCGCCCGGTGAGCGCGTAGTGGGCGATGTGGTTCCCGAACTCCGAGAACTGGTTGAAGATGACGGTGTCGGGCTCGCGATCGAGCTCCGCGCAGCGGTCGTAGATCTCCTTGACGTTGCTCTCGGTGCCGGGCGTTCGGATGATGTCGGCCGGATCGGCGACCCAGCGCTCGAGCCACTCGAACCGCTCGCGGCTCATCCCTTCGGGCAGGACCGCGACACCCCGGCAGCCCATGATCCGGGAGATGGCGACGCCGCCCCGGCAGTAGTTGCCGGTCGAGGGCCACACGGCGCGCTGGGCCGTGGGGTCGAACTGGCCGGTCACGATCCGCGGCGCGAGGCAGCCGTAGGCGGCGATCACCTTGTGCGAGCCGATCATCGGGAACCGGTCGCCGAGGGCAACGACGATCCGGCAGTCGACGCCGGTCAGCTCGGGCGGGAGCACGACGTGGCCGGGGATGGCGACCCGCTCGGCGCGGCCGGGCCCGTTGAACCAGTGGACCCGGAACAGGTTGATCGGCTGCGCGGCGTCCGGATCGACGTCTCGGAGACGATCCAAGATCGGCGCCGGGATGGTCTCCGGGTCGGCCAGCTGGGCGAACGTCGGCAGCACGATCCCCGCGTCCCGGAAGCGTTCCACGGTCCGGCCGTAGACGTCCGCGTCGACGAGCTCGTGCTCCAGGCCGGGTCGTCGCATCAACTTCTCCTCCGGGCGTCCGCGTCCCTGTGGCTGCCGTCGGAGCCGAACGGTCCGTCGTCCTCGGGACGAACAGCCATGGTCGGGTCCCGACCGTCCCACCTACGATCAAGCCCGACAGGCCTCCCCCGATAGGGCCGGATGGCCACCCCCAGCGGGGAAGGACGGTCCGTGGAGCTCATCCTCAACGGACGGCCGGTCTCGGTCGAGGCCGCGCCGGACGACAGCCTCCTCGACCTCCTGCGCGGGCCACTCGGTCTGCGCTCGATGAAGGACGGCTGCGCCCCGGAGGGTTCCTGCGGCGCCTGCACCGTCATCGTGGACGGCCGGGCCGTCGTCTCCTGCGCCCGGCCGGCCTCGCGCGTCGCCGGCCGCACGGTGGAGACGCTCGAGGGCCTGGCGCCCGACATCCGGGCCGCATGGGCCGAGGCGTTCGCCTCGACGGGCGCCGTCCAGTGCGGCTTCTGCTCCCCGGGGATGGTCATGAAGGCCGAGGCGCTCGTGCGCCGCGTTCCGGATCCCACGCGCGACCAGATCGCCCGGGCGCTCGCGGGCAACCTGTGTCGATGCACGGGCTACGTGAAGATCGTGGATGCAGTACGCGCGGCGGCCACGATGCGCGCCGTGCCGAGCGACAGCCGGCGTCACGAGGGCGACGGGAGCGACCATGCCGAACGTGACGACCGGGCCGATCGGGCTGATCGGGCCGGTCGAGGGAACGATGCCGGCGTGCCCGCCGGAGTGCCCGCCCGAGCACGCCGGGCACCGTCGGGTGGGAGCTGGATCGGGGCGCGCGCCGAGCGCTACCAGGCGCGGGAGCTGGCGCTGGGCGAGAAGCCGTTCGTGTCGGACCTGCGCGCCCCGGGGATGGTCCACGGGGCCCTGCGGTTCGCCGACCACCCGCGCGCGGTCATCCGGCGGATCGACGTCCGTCGGGCCCTCGAGGAGCCGGGCGTCATCGCGGTGCTGACCGCCGCCGACGTGCCCGGCAAGCGACACCAGGGATTGATCGTCGACGACTGGCCGCTCCTGGTCGCCGAGGGTGAGACGACCCGCTGTGTCGGCGACGTGATCGCCGCCGTCGCCGCGCAGTCACGGCGGGCCGCGAGACGGGCGGCAGCGCTGATCGACGTCGAGTACGAGCGCCTCGACCCGGTCGTGGACCCGTTCGAGGCGCTGGCCGATGGCGCGCCCGCCCTGCATCCCGGCGGGAACCTCGTCTTGCGGTCCCTCGTCCAGCGCGGCGACGTCGATCGGGCGATCGCGACGGCAGCCCACGTCGCGACCGAGACGTTCCGGACCGCGGCGATCGAGCATGCCTTCCTCGAGCCGGAGTCGTGTCTCGCCGTGCCACGCGACGAGGACAAGCGACGCGATCGGGCAACACCACCCCACGGCGACGCGCCGCCCGACGGGGCCACACCGCCCCACGGCGACGCGCCACCCGCCGAGGAGGCGCGGCTCCGCGTCTACTCCCAGGGCCAGGGCGCCTGGGAGGATCGTCGCCAGATCGCCTCCTTCCTCGGGCTCCCCGAGCGGGCGGTCCGCGTCACGCAGGTCTCGACCGGTGGCGCGTTCGGAGGCAAGGAGGACCTCAACGTCCAGGGCCAGACAGCGCTGCTCGCGCTGCGGACCGGCCGGCCCGTTCTGCTGGCCCTCAGCCGACGCGAAAGCCTGCGCTTCCACGTCAAGCGACACCCGTTCTGGATGACGTACACCATGGCGTGCGACGAGAGCGGCCACATCCTCGCGATCCGGGCGCGGATCGTCGGCGACAACGGCGCGTATGCGAGCGTCGGCGGCAAGGTGCTGGAGCGGGCGGCCGGCCATGCTGCCGGTGCGTACCGGGTGCCCAACGTCGATGTCGAGGCGCTCGCGGTCTACACCAACAACCCGCCGTCGGGCGCGATGCGCGGGTTCGGCGCCAGCCAGGCCAACTTCGCGCTGGAGTCGATGGTCGACATCCTCGCCGAGCGGGTGGGCATCGACGGCTGGGACATGCGCTGGCGGAACGCGCTCGAGACCGGGGACCGGTTCGGGACGGGGCAACGGCTGGGGCCCGGTGTGGGGCTGCGGAAGACACTGCTGGCCGTTCGCGACGCCTACCGCTCGGCGCCCTGGACGGGGATCGCGTGCGCGGCGAAGAACACGGGGATCGGCAACGGCCTTCGCGAGTACGGGCGCGCGGTCCTGCGCCCGGAGCCCGACGGGACGGTGACCCTGTTCCACTCGTGGACCGAGATGGGACAGGGCTGTCACACGGTGTTCCGCCAGATCGCGGCGGGCGAGCTCCGGATGGACCCGGACCGGATCCACGTCGAGGTCGACACGGAGCGCGAGCTCGACACGGGCGAGACCACGGCATCGCGCGCCACGATGCTCGGGGGACGCGCGGTGATCGAGGCCGCCCGCCGCCTGTGCGACGCGCTCGCGGGGCACCCGCCCGATGCCCGTTCCGTGGCGCGCCTGGCCGGACGCGAGTTCGCCGGCGAGGTGGTGGAGGACGCGACGACCGCGCTCGGCGGTCCGGGGGAGCCGGTCACCCACTTTGGCTACGGCTGGGCCACGCAGGTCGTCATCCTCGATGCCCAGGGCCGGATCGAGCGTGTGATCGCAGCGCACGACGTCGGGCGTGTCATCAACCCGGCGCTCCTCGAGGGGCAGGTCGAGGGAGGGGTCCACATGGGCCTTGGCCAGGCGCTGAGCGAGGCCTGGGTGGTCGAGGGCGGCGTGCCCGTGACCGACACGCTCAAGTCGCTGGGCATCATCCCCGCCGCGAGCATGCCGCCGGTGTCGTGCATCTTCGTCGAGGAGCCCCAGCCCGAAGGGCCGTACGGCGCCAAGGGCATGGGCGAGGCGGTCCTGGTGCCCACCGCCGCCGCCGTGGCGGGCGCGCTGTACCGCTTCGACGGTGTCAGGCGCACCAGCCTGCCGATGCGTGACTCGGCGGCAGCCCGGGCGGTGCTGTCGAAGGGTGCTGGTCGACCGGCGTCCCCGGCCGCACACCCGGCCGGGCGCCCGTGACCGGGTCCGGCGCGGCCACGACCCCGGGCCTCGTGTGCGCCCATCACCACCTGTACTCGGCCCTCGCCCGCGGCATGCCCGCCCCGCCCGAGACCCCCAGGACCTTCCGCCAGGTCCTGGAACAGGTCTGGTGGCGGCTCGACCGTGCGCTCGACCTCGAGATGATCGAATGGTCGGCGAAGCTCGGTGCGCTCGAGGCGCTCGAGTCGGGCACGACCGCGATCATCGATCATCACGAATCGCCCAATGCCGTCGAAGGGTCGCTGTCGGTCATCGCCGGCGCGTGCGCCGAGGTCGGGGTGAGGGTCGTGTGCGCCTACGGCGTGACCGATCGCAACGGGCCGGGCGAGGCGGCCCGGGGGCTCGAGGAGAACCGGCGCTTCCTGGCCGGCGGGGGCCGCGGCCTGGTCGGCCTTCACGCGGCCTTCACCTGTGGCGACGCGACCCTGGAGGCGGCGGCCGGGCTCGCCCGGGAGCTCGGCGTGGGCGTCCACATCCACGTCTGCGAGGGACCCGAGGATGCGGCGGCGCCGGCCCGGCTGGCCCGGCACGCGACACCGCAATGGCTGCTGGCGCACGCCGTCCACCTCCCGACGGCGCACGGCCTCGCTGGCACCATCGTCCACAACCCGCTCTCGAACCTCAACAACGCGGTGGGCTACGCGAACCCCGCGCGGTTCGAAAATCCCGTGGCGCTCGGCAGCGACGGCATCGGCGCCTACATGCTCGAGACCTTCCGGCTCGCCCACGCGCTGCATCGGTCGGTCGATATCACCACCTCGCCCGAGGTCGCCTGGCGCTGGCTGGAGGCAGGATGGGACCTCGTGCCCGAGGCGCGCGCCGACCACGTGACCTGGTCGTATCAGCCGATCGACCCCTGGCACGTGGCCTTCACGCCCGGCATCCGGCCGCTGCGCGTCGAGATCGGCGGCACCGTCGTCTGGGCAGACGGCCGACCGACGCTGGTGGACGCCGCCGAGATCCGGGCGAAGGCGCGGGAGCAGGCCGCCCGACTGCACGCCCGGCTGTGAGGACACCATGACGCGCGAAGGGCCGGCGCTCAGCCCGTTTCCGCTTTCGACGCTGCTCGGGCGGATCGCGCACGAGTGGGCGACGCGGCGCCGGATCTTCGATCTTCCCGCAAGTCGCTTCTTCAACGCCTCCGCGGGGCCGGACCTCTCGATCCGGTTCCTGGGTCGCCAGGCGGCAACGCCGCTCGGCCCGGCGTCGGGCCCCCACACCCAGCTGGCCCAGAACATCGTGCTCGCGTGGCTCGGCGGCGGCCGCGTCATCGAGCTCAAGACGGTCCAGGTCCTCGACGAGCTCCGGATCGGACGGCCGTGCATCGACATGGAGACCGTCGGCTACAACGTCGAGTGGAGCCAGGAGCTGCGGATCGAGCAATCGCTCGAGGAGTACGTCAAGGCCTGGATGATCATCGAGATCCTTCGCGGCTGGGACGAGCTCGGGCCGTTCATCGGGTCCGACCCCGGGCCGCACATCTTCGATCTCTCGCTCGGCTACGACCTCGCCGGCATCGCGTCGGACCGGGTGGCAGCCTTCAT
Organism: uncultured Chloroflexia bacterium; assembly: GCA_963829295.1. Lineage (GTDB taxonomy): Bacteria > Chloroflexota > Limnocylindria > Limnocylindrales > CSP1-4 > CAIXZV01. The sequence goes on from CAWHHU010000003.1 coordinate 457,992, forward strand.
CGATGGGATGTCGGATGCCAGCCAGGTGATCGAGCGCCTCCGCAAGGACATCCCCGAGGCGTTCGCCGCGTGGCTGGATCACCCGTTCGCGCCCGGGATCGCGGGCTCGGTCACGCTTTCGACCTTCCATGGCTGCCCGCCGGACGAGATCGGCGCGGTTGCCAGGCACCTGATGACCCGACATGGGCTGGACGTCGTGGTGAAGCTCAACCCGACGCTGCTCGGCTTCGAGCGCGTGTCCGGGATCCTGGCCGATGAGCTCGGCTACGGGGAGATCCGGCTGCGCCGCTCCGACTTCGAGCACGATCTGTCGCTCGCCCGGGCGGTCGAGCTGATCGACGATCTGGACGCGTTCGCCCGGTCCCATGAGCGACGGTTCGGGATCAAGTGCACGAACACGCTCGTCGTCGGGAACCACCGTGGCGTGCTGCCCACTGATCCGATGTACCTGTCCGGACCACCGCTCCACGTGCTCGCGATGTCGGTCGTCGGAGCTATCCAGCAGGCGCTGCCGGGCCGGCTCGCGATCGGCGGCCAGAACGGCACGGTCGCCGCAGACGGCACGGTCGCCGCGGACGGCACGGTCGCCGCGGACGGCACGGTCGCCGCGGACGGCACGGTCGCCGTCAGCTTCTCGGCCGGCGTGACGAAGCACAACCTGCCCCCCCTGGCAGGGCTCGGCCTGGCGCCCATCACCGTCTGCTCGGACCTGCTGCGGCCGGGTGGCTATGGGCGGCTCCGACCGATGCTCGGCGCGTTGAGCGATGCGATGACCGAGGCCGGTTGCGCCGACCTGACCGCCTGGCGACGACACGCCGGCGAGGTCGCCACCAGGTCAGGGTTCACGGATCCCGTCGCCGCCTACGTCGCCACGCTCCATGACCCGGGCGGCAACGGCCGCTACACACGGGCCGGCACGACACCGAGACCCCGGCGTATCGGCCAGGTCCTCGAGACCTGGGGATGCATCGCCTGCAACCAGTGCGTCACGGTCTGCCCCAACGACGCCTTCTTCCGGGTCCCGACGCCGGCCGGGATGGAGGTCGACGGTGATCACCAGTACCTGCTGTTGGCGGAGCTGTGCAACGAGTGCGGGAACTGCATGGTGTTCTGTCCCCAGCTGGGCGACCCGGCCGTGGTGAAGCCCGCGCTGTTCCTGGACCCGGACCGCCTCGCCCGCGGCGACCAGGCGGGCTTCCTCCTCTCGCAGGCCGGCGGCGTGGTCGTGGTCACGCCGACGCCCGGTCGCGAGACGGACGCCCGGCACCTGAGCCGGATGCTCAACACGGCGGCCGGCCTGCCCGTCGATCCGGTTCACCTCGGGCCCGCCCGGGCCTGATGTCCCGGGATCGACGAGGAGCGCGGGCGTCCCCTACCCGGCAGATCGGCCACGTGGGAGCGGTATCCTCGCGTAGGGCTGCGAGGTGCCACGCAGCGCGAGAGCCGAGAACCTCCACGCGAGGGGACCGGGTCGCGGCCCAGCCTCGGCCGTGCAGCACCCATCGTCTGACCGCACCACTCCATGTCGCGAAGGAGTCCTCGCATGGCCGACCTGGCCTCACTCTCCGCCGCCGTCGAGGAGGGCAACCGCAACGCCGCTGCCGAGCTCACGCAGTCGGCCCTCGACGAGGGCGCCGACCCTCAGACCGTGCTGGACGCGATGACCGCGGCCATGGACGTTGTGGGCCGCAGGTTCCAGGCCGGCGAGCTCTACGTGCCCGAGATGCTGATCGCGGCGCGGGCGATGAAGGCCGGTACCGCGATCCTCGAGCCGGTGCTGGTCGCGGCCGGCATCACGCCCGAGCACACGGCGGTTGTGGGCACGGTCGAGGGCGACCTCCACGACATCGGCAAGAACCTGGTCGGGATGATGTGGAAGGGCGCCGGGTTCGAGGTCATCGATCTGGGCGTCAACGTCACGGCCGCGCAGTTCGTGGCCGCGGCGTCCGAGCACAGCGCCCACCTCATCGGACTGTCGGCGCTGCTGACCACGACCATGCCCAACATGCGCGGCATCGTCGAGGCGGTGCGGGCAGCCGGGCTGTCGGCCAGGGTCGTCATCGGCGGCGCGCCCACCACGCCCGAGTTCGCGGCCCAGATCGGCGCCGATGGCTATGCCCCTGACGCGGGCGCCGCGGTCGACCTCGCCCGGGGCCTGCTGGCCCGCTAGAGCAGCCGCCCGCCGCGGCTCCGGGATCGAGGCAGCCCGGGGTGTTGTCCGTTCGGCTCTGGCACGGGGCGGCCGTCGCCCACCGAACGAGCTCCTGCTCACCGGCATCGAGCGGGAGCGTGATGCCGCCATGGCGTGGGTGGGTGTGGCGGCCCCGGATGGGCTCCGGGCCCCGGTACCCGGGCGATGATGACCTCGCGTGATCCTCGGAGGCAGTCGATCGCCGTCCGCGGATCTGTCCGCGGAAGTGGGACGCGCAGCCGGGCCGCAGCGGCTGAGAGACGCTTGGTTCCATCCTCGCTCCCCGGCAGACGGATCACCCCCGGCGCCGTCGGTCCATGTCAGCCCTCGGCCGCCCGAGCCATGCCGAGGCCTTCCTCGAGATTCGACCGTCACCTGCCAGCCGAGCCGCTCCAGGGCCCGTCGCGGGTCGAGACGGCTGCGGGTGATGTCCTGCGCCCGGGGGCACCCCGTGCCGCACGGTCGGGCGCAACCCCGAGACTCGCTCGAGGACGCCGATCACCTCATCGATGCTCGTGCTGCGGCCGCTCGCGACATTGACCGTCAGCGGCTCGTCGCGGGCCATTGCTCGCCGGACGGCATCGGCGACGTCGGTCACGTAGACAAAGTCGCGCGTCCGCCGGCCGTTACCATCGACATCGAGCGGCAATCCGCGTCGCAGCCGGGCGATGAAGATCGCGATCACCCCTGCCTCGAGATCGATGCGCTGTCGGGGCCCGTACGCGTTCGCGAGGCGCAGGATGATCACCGCGTGGCGCGGTCCGAGGACCTGAGCGAGATAGCGCTCGGCGACCCACTTGCTCAGGCCGTAGGCGCTCAGCGGCTCGATCGGGCGATCCGCGTCACGGGGCGGGTACCTCGGGCGACCATAGAGCGCGCCACCAGTCGTGATGTAGACCAGGTCGAGCCATGTGCGTTCGGCGGCGTGCGGTCCCGCCATGGCGATTACTCTCTCGCCGTGGCGATCGGACGTCACGCTGGAGGATCAGGACCACCGTGTTCGAGCTGAGCGTGATCATCCCGAGCCGCGATGCCGGCAGCCGTCTGAAGACGTGCCTGGCGGCCTTGGCGGCGCAGCGGGATGCGAAGAGCCGCTTCGAGGTCATCGTCGTCGACGACGGCTCGAGGACCCCGATCTCGGTGAGTCTGCAGACCGCAGGCGAATGGTTCCCGATTCGCATCGTCCGCCGAGACGTGTCCGGCGGCCCCGCCGCCGCCCGCAACACGGGCTGGCGAGCCGCGAGCGGCCAGGTCTGCCTGTTCCTCGACGACGACGTGGAGGCTGATCCGTGTGTGGTGCGAGACCACATCGAGGCGCATCGCGGCGGTGCAATGCGCGTCGGGATCGGGCGTCTGACGGACCATGTCCCGGCGCGTGCCGACTGGCTGGCCCGCGCCTTCGCCGACGCGTGGAACGCCCACGACGCGGCGCTGGCGGCCGGCCGGCCCCCTCGGGCGAGCGACGGCTACAGCGGAGCGTGGTCGGCACCCGTCGAGCTGCTCCGCATGGCCGGTGGCTTCGACGAGCACATCCCGCGCAACGAGGACGTGGACCTGACCGCGCGCCTCGTCGAGCTCGGCGCGTCTCTGCGCATCGTCGGCCGTCCCAGCCGGCATCGAGAACACAAGGCGGGCCCCACGCTGCTGTCCGACGCCGGCCGTAACGGCGCCGTGGCGCCGCGGCTGGTCGCGCGCCATCCCTGGCTGCTCGCCGACACAGAGCTGGGATCCTTCGCTGCCACGGGGCAGCGTCAGCTTCTCGCGCGTCGGGTGCTGGCCCGCTCGCCGCTCCCGGCGGAGTGGATGGCCGGCATGGCGGGAACGCTCGCCCGCCCCGGGAACGGCGGGCGAGCGCACGCCGCGATGAACCTGCTCGTCCACCACGCCTACTGGCGCGGGGTCCGCCGGTCGCTCGACAACAATTCCTACGCGCGGGCCACCGATGGTACGGCGATCCTGATGTACCACGGGTTCTCGCCGTCCCGGTCGGTGCCGAGCCGCTACGTCACGCCGTCCGCCCGGTTCGAGGCCCAGCTCCGGATGCTGCTCCGTCTGGGGCATCGTCCGTTGCGTCTGACGACCTATCTCGAGCTGCGTCGTGCCAACATCCAGCCACCTGCCCGATCATTCGTGGTCACGATCGACGACGGCTACGCGGAGATCGAAACGATCGCTGCCCCGATCCTTCGCCGGCTGGGCATTCCGGCGACGATCTTTCTGGTAGCGAACGCGATCGGCGGTCGCAACGGCTGGGACCGCGGCGGATCGCTGGCCCACAGGTCCGTGCTGGACACGGACGCCATCCGCCGGCTTCGGTCCGCCGGCTTGGAGTTCGCCGCCCACAGCGCCGGCCATGCCAACCTGACCGGGCTGCCCGCCCGCAGGCTCGCCGCCGAGGTCGGAGGCGCCGTCGCGATGCTCGAGGATCGAATCGGCACGCTCGTGACGGCGTTCGCATACCCGTTCGGGGCTGCCGATGCCGCCGCCCGGGCGGCGGTCGAGGACGCCGGTCTCGTCGGTCTCGGGATAGCCGAAGGGCTCGCGTGCCCCGCGTCTCCGGCTGCGAGCCTCCCTCGCATCGAGGTTCGCGGCTCGGACTCACCACTGCGCCTTGCCCTGGCCACGCGCCTGGGCGGGACGCGTCGCCTGGTCCGCGCGTGAGCACTCGACATGGCTGACCGGGCGGGTCCGCGCACCCCAATGGAGGATCGGACATCGGAGTCGGCCGTGCTCGAACCTGCGACGCTGGTGATCCCGACGGTGGACCGCCCGGACCTCCTGGCCGGGGCGCTGGCCTCGGCGCTGGCATCTGAGCCGCCGCTCGACGAGATCCTGGTCGTCGACCAGTCGGCGGCGTGTGATGGTCGGGTCGAGCGTCTGGCCGAGGCGTCGGGCCATCCCGTGCGACACGTGCACGCGACCGTGCGTGGCGTGAGCCGCGCGCGGAATCTCGGTGCACGGCTCGCCCGGTCCGAGGTCCTGCTGTTCATGGACGACGACGCGCTCGTGGACTCGGCCTGGAGCCGCGCGTTGCGCGCGGCCCTCGCGGCGGCGCCCAGGGCCGTGATCACGGGTCGATACGAGGCGACCATGCCGGAGCAACGCGGCGCGTTCGCGCCCTCGACGACAAGCGGCGACGAACCGCATACGTTCACGGAACCCGGCGACGTCGACGTGCTCTACTCGGGCAGCATGGCCATCCGGCGGTCCACACTTGCAGGCATCGGGGGCTTCGACGAGCGGCTGGGCCCCGGTACTCGCTATCCGAGCGCCGAGGACAACGACCTCGCCCACCGTCTTCTCGTGGGCGGCGTCCCGATCATGTACGAGCCGGCGGCTCACGCCCACCATCGTGCCTGGCGACCGCCTCGGGATCTGGCCGGCGTCCGCTGGCGCTACGGGCGCGGACAGGGCGCGTTCCTCGCCAAGCATCTGACCGACGGGCGTGGTCGCACGAGCGCCCGGCTGCGGTCACACCTGCTGCGGTCCGCCCGTCGCGCCGCTCGATCGCTGGCAAGTCCGGTTCTGGCAGTGCCGGACGTGGCCTACCTCGCCGGGCTGCTCGTGGGCTCGTTCGAGTGGATCCTCCGGGAGCGTGTCATTCGCGGCGACAATCGGCCCGGCCGGTGAGCGGATGATCGATCCGCCGGCGATCGAGCCCGAGGTGCTGCCCGATCCGCCGCCGGCCGGAGACGTCGCGGTTGCGGCTGACCTGCCGGGGGTCCGCCCGGCGCGTGGGCGGCGCACGCTGAAGAATGCCCTGGCGAATGGCACCAGCCGCGTCGTCTCGGTGGTCGCGTCGTTCCTGCTGACGCCGGTCATCCTGCATGCGGTCGGGACCGACGCGTTCGGGTTATGGGTCCTCGTCGGGTCCGTCGTTGCGTACGGTTCGCTGCTCGACCTCGGGATCGGCGGTGCGCTGACCAAGTACGTCGCGGAGCACCAGGCGACGGGCGACGTCCGCTCCACGCGCTCGGTCATTGCCGCCGGGTTGCGGCTGTACGTCGGCCTCGGCGCGATCGCCGCCCTGTTGGGGCTCGGGCTCGCCGCCGTCGCGCCGACCCTCTTTCGCGTCCCGGACACCTTGGCCGGCACGGCCGGTGAGATCACCGCGCTGATGGCCGTTGGACTGGGCGTCGCGATCCCGTGCACGACCGCGACTGCCGTGCTCCGCGGGCTGCACCGCTACGACCTCGCGGCGGCGATCGCCGTCGTGGGGACCGTGGCCTCGGTGGCGACAACCCTCGGGGCATTGGCGCTCGGATGGGGGGTCCTCGGGATCGTCGCGTTGGGAATACCCATCCCCATCGCGACCCAGTTGCTGGCCATCGCCGCCATCCGACGCATCGAACCGGCGCTGCTCGACCGGGGTGGGGAGCGCGCGCCGGGTGCCACCCGGCGCATCGTGGCCTTCAGCTGGCCCCTGTTCCTGCTCGACATCGCGGGCCGGCTTCAGACGAAGACCGATGAGATCGTGGTCGGCGTCGCGCTCGCGCTGGGCTCGGTGACGCCGTACGCGTTGGGGCGCAAGCTCTCGACGATCCCGCGTCTCATCGCCGAGCAGTTCACGATGCTGCTCCTGCCGCTCGCGTCCGAGCTGCACGCTCGCGACGAGCATGAACGGCTGCGCTCGCTGTACCTGGTCGGCGTCCGCACGTCGCTCGCTATCGCATTGCCACTCACGACCGCCCTGATCGTCCTGGCCGGACCGATCCTGGACGCCTGGGTGGGACCGGACTACGAAGGCGGTGCCGCGGTCGTCGTTATCCTCGCGATCGCCTCGGTGGTCGACCTGAGCCTGTGGCCGGCCGGATTCGTGCTGCAGGGCATCGCCCGCCACCGTTGGCTGGCACCGATTGCCCTGGGCTCGGGCGTCGCCAACCTCATCCTGTCGCTAGCTCTCGCCCGACCGCTGGGCCTGGTCGGAGTGGCGCTGGGAACCCTCCTGCCCACAACGATCGAGGCGCTCGTCGTGCTCACGCCGTTCACGCTGCGGACCCTGAACATCACGCCCGGGCGTTTTGCGAGCGAGGCGCTCGTGCCGGCCCTGTGGCCGGTCATCCCGGCCAGCCTGCTCCTGATCGTCCTCCGGGCCTTGCTCGCCCCGACCTCGGTCGCGTCGATCGTGGTACTCGTCATCCTCGTGCACGCCGCGTACGGCGTGGCGTACCTGGCCAACCCGGCGGCAGGGCTAGAACGACGCGTCATCGGCGGCCTGGTATCGGATGTTCGCTCGGTCAGGTGGCGGTCGGGCGGACGGCCCTAGCCAGGCTCACGACCGGGAACGACGGATCGTCGGTCTCGAGGTCCGATGCCGCGAGCTCCTCGGCAGCCGCCCCCGCCAGAAACGCGATCGCCGCCAGGACATTGCCGCGGCCCCCGACGCGGAGCTCCGCGTCGCCGAACGCCGCTTCGAGGAGCTGTTCGAGCCCGGTCGGCGTGAAACGCCATCGGTCGATGTCGACGTCCGAGCGGCCGATGCGGCCGATGCACGGCACCGAGATCAGCAGCACACCGCCGGGCGCCAGTGCCTGGGCGAGGTTGGCGATGGCCGCCGGGACGTCCGTCACGTACTGCAGGACCTGCGTGAGGACGATCGCGTTGAAGGTCCCCGCCGGCAAGCTGCCGGCCACCGAGAGATCGGCCCGGATCGTCGCTCGACGGTTCGTGTGATCGATGTCGACGATGTCCACGATGATCAACCCGTGTCCGAACCGGCTGGTGTATCCGGCATCGCGGACCTCGAGCACGCGGCCCGTGATGTCCGCGCGATGCTCCTCGAGGAAGGCCTCGATGTACCAGCGATCGATCGGCGTGCCGCGCTCGCGCCCCCAGTGATCGCTCAGCGGGCGCGTGCGTCGGAGTGTGCCGAACCAGAGCGGGTGCCGGAGGCGCTGCAGGCGCCGACGCAGCTCCGCTCGCCGGCCCGCGCGAGCGGAGCCAGGGTGGTGGGCGCGACCCGGCTCGGAGCTCATCTGGGCGTCGCGGCCGGGCCCAGCGCCAGGCGCCGAAGCAGCTCGACCGGTCCTTCACGCACCAGCCCGCGGCCGCTGGTGGCCGTGCGCAAGCGCACCAGGAAGTCCGGCAGTCGGTCACGCCCGTCGACGATGATCCTGGGCAGGGCGTAGATGTCGTCGTGGGGGTCGCTGAATGCCTGGTGCGTGGTGCAGGCGCTCCGGTAGCCACTGTCTCGCGCGATCTGGCGGACCCGCTCGTCATGCTCACCGTGCGGGTAGGCGACGTGGTGCACGTCCAGCCCCAGCCCGCTCGAGAGTTGCGCTCGCGATACCTCAAGCTCGCGCCGGATGGCGTCCAGGGACAGGTCCGGCAGGTGTGCGTGCGTCAGGCCATGGGAGCCGATCGAATGGCCCGCCGCCGCGAGATCGCGAAGCTCCGGCCAGCCGGCGAGCGCCAGACGAATCCCGCGTTCGTTCATGAGCCAGGCGCTGTCACGCCCGATCGCGCCCGCGACGATGAAGAACGTCGCCCGCACGTTCGCCTCATGGAGCGCGGCACCGGCCACCTCGATGGCCTCAGCGTAGCCATCATCGAACGTGATCACGACGGCTCGGCGCGGCAGCGCCGCGCTGCCGTTGCGGGCGGACACGAGAGCATCAAGATCGATCGCCCGGTACCCGAGACGCCCAAGCAGGCTGAGCTGGGCGCGCAGGGCGTCGGGGTGGACCGTGTACTTCGCGAAGCCGTTCCGCACCACCCGACTGACGTGGTGGTACATCAGGATCGGGACGATGTCAGTCACGAATCCTCTGCATGGCCTCGCTGCGCTGCAAAGGCCGGCTCGCGCCGGCTGCTGCCCATTGTGCGGTACGACGCGTGCGTCGAACGTGACACCCGTCCCTGGCCACCGGCCGTGGCAGCCGGTCGGGACGCAGACGCATCGCGATGCGAACACAGGCCATCGAGTATCGTGCGCTGGACCGGACGGGCGCGCGATCGTCTCCGCGTCGGCGCCTGACCTGGGGGAGTTGTCGGATTCGTGACCATCCGTCATCGGCGTCGAATCCTGATCATCGCCCGGAGCCTGCCGGATCCGGTGGACGAGGGATACCGCATCCGTGTCCGCGCGCTGGCGCGCGGACTTGCGCGCCAGCATGACGTGACGCTCGTCGGTCACGTCGACGGCGACGCCACGGACGCACTCGCGAGCTTGCGCGCTGATGGCATCGCCGCACATCCCGTGCCAGACCTCCACCACGCGACTGCGGTGCGACGCGCCCGCCGCTTTGCGAGCGGTCGTCCGTGGTTCACGCGCTCGTCCGATCAACCAGAGCTGCGGGCGCTCATCGGCCGGTTGACTCGCGACCAGCCGTTCGACCTGATCCAGCTCGAGTCGAGCGAGTTCGCCGGACTGCCCGTACCGGCCGGGACACCGGTCGTCATCGACGAGCACAACATCTGGTCCGAGTTGATGCTGCGCCGCAGGGCGGTTCGGCCTTCGCCGGCACGAGGTCTGATCGACCGGCTGGAGGCCGCTCAGCTGGCCAATGTCGAGCGTCGAGCCTGGAGCGCTGCGGCGGGGGTCGCCTTCTGTTCGGCCCGGGAGGTCGACATCGCGCGCCGCCGAGTGCCCAAGGGCACGTACGCGAGCATCCCCAACGGCTTCGACTCACTCGCATTCGAACCAGCAGCCGCCGACCTGGAGCAGGCGGATCGGCTGGTGTTCGTGGGTCTGTTGCGCTACACGCCGAACGCCGACGCCATGCGTTGGTTCTGCACGCAGATCCTGCCCATCGTCCGCGAGACAATCCCGGGGGCCCACCTCGACGTCGTCGGCAAGGAACCACCGGCGGCCGTGCGTCTGCTGGCGGGCCCCGGGGTCGAGGTCTCGGGCACCGTCCCCGACGTGCGGCCGTCGCTCGCCCGCGCGTCGGTCGTGGTCGTGCCGCTCCGGGTCGCGAGCGGGACCCGGATCAAGATCCTCCAGGCGTTCGCCATGGCCAAGCCGGTCGTGACGACCAGCATCGGCTGCGAGGGTCTCGACGTTCGCGACGGCGAGCATGTGCTCATCGCCGACGACGAGCGGTCATTCGCTGCGGCCGTGTGTCGGTTGCTCGAGGACCCGGCGCTGAGGCGCCAGCTGGGCGATGCCGGGCGACGCTTCGTCGCCGACGGCCATCAGTGGTCGCACAGCGTCGAGCGCCTGGAGGCATTCCACACGCAGATCCTCGCGCATCGAACGGCGTCGCCGCAGGGAGCGGCCTGATTGGGCCGGGACGAACGCCAGGCTGCCCCATCTCGCGGAGACGACCGGCCGACCGGGCCGCTGCCTGCCGTCAGCGTCGTCGTGCCCACGACGGGACGCCCGGACGGGCTCGCGCGCCTGCTCGCGGCGCTCGACCGCCAGACCCTTCCGGCCGACGCCGTCGAGATCATCGTCGTGTTCAACGGCCATGGAGCGCGGTCCGTTCTGCCGCCCGCCCGGGTCGGACCTCCTGTCCGGGTCGTCCGTCGCGATCCGCCCGGCCGCGGCGGGGCGTGCAACGCGGGGGTGGCTGTGGCGCGCGGCGAGCTGATCGTCTTCCTCGACGACGACATGGCACCGCTGCCGGGTTGCCTGGCGGCGCACCGACTGGCCCACTCCGGCGGAGAGCGGCGGCTCGTGCTCGGGCCCGTGCCGGTCATCGAGGACCGCCGCGCGGGCCCGGCCAACTGGTACGTGACCGCACGCTTCCGACGCCACCTGGCCCGCATCGGTGCGATCGGATACGTCCCCGAGACGAGCGACGTCTACACGGGCAACGCATCGATCGAGCGCCGGGTCCTCCAGGCCGTCGGTGGCTTCGACGAGCGACTGGTTGAGTACGGCAACGAGGATCGTGAGCTTGCGACCCGCCTGGTCCGGGCTGGCGTGCGCATCGCGTTCGCGCCGGGCGCCGTCGCGAACCAGCGCTACGACAAGGATCTGACGGAGCTGCTCTCCGACAGCCGTGCCAAGGGTCGAACCGCCGCGGCAGTGGTCGCGCGCGACCCGTCGGCGACGGCCGCGACGCGGCTGGCGCGGCCGTTCGGACCCAAACGCCGTGCCGCTCGCGGGCTGCTCAGCGCCGTCGACGCAATTGACGAACGCCCGGCGAGGGTCGTCGTCTCGGGGCTTGTGCGTGTGCACCGGGCGTGGGCGCTCGCGGCCGTGGAAGCACTGGTCGACCTGGAATTCTGGAAGGGTGTCGGGGAGGCCCGCGCGGCGGCTCGCATCCGACGCGTCGTTCATGTCCTCGACAGCACCGAGTTCGGGGGCGCGGAGCGCGTGCTCGAACAGCTCGTCACGGGCCTCGACGCTGCGAGCTGGCAATCGATCGTGGTTCTGCCGGCGGCGGCGCGGCGAGCACGGGAGCGACTGGCGCAGGCGGGGGTCCGCACGGTCGTGGCGCGGCTGTCCGGTCGGCGGGCCCTGCTCCAGGTGGCGACGACCGCAGCGACGCTCCACAGGCTGCGGCCGGACATCGTTCACGTCCAGCGTCCGTGGCCACGCGCCGGTCGGGTAGCGCTCCTCGCCGCAACGCTCGCGAACCCGCGGGCCATCGTCGTGACCGACCATCTCGCACTCGGACGCAGCTCAACGAGACGGCGCATGCTCGAACTGGCGCTCGCCATCCGCGTTCGACGCTGGATTGCCGTCTCGCCCCATGTCGCGGCCTGGCTCGAGGCGGGTATGGGTGCATCGCCCGACCGCATCCGGGTGGTGCCCAATGGTGTCGAGATCCCCGAGCCCCTACCGGCGGCGGCTCCGCGTCGCCCCGCGGCGGCCCATCGGCCCGAGGCCGTGGCAGGAGGATCACGTGACCAGGATCCGCTCCGGCTGCTGATGGTCGCGCAACTGCGATCTCAGAAGGGCCACGACGTGCTGCTCGAAGCCGTCGCGCGCGTTCGCGAGCCCGTGTCGTTGACCCTGGCCGGGGACGGTCCCGAAAAGGCGGCCCTCGAACGCCACATCGCTCGGCTGGATCTCGGCCCACGTGTCCGCCTGGCTGGCTTTGTTGACGACGTCGCGACCCTCCTCGACGAAACCGACGTCGTCGTGCTGCCGTCGCGCTTCGAGGGCCTGCCGCTGGCCGTCCTCGAGGCCATGGCCGCAGGAGTCGCGGTCGTGGCGACCAGAGTGCCCGGTACCGCCGACGTCATCACCGATGGCCAGACCGGTCTGCTCGTCCCGCCCGAGGATCCCGTAGCGCTGGCCGCCGCGATCCGTCGCCTGGCCCGAGATCCCACACTTCGTGAGCGCCTCGCCCGTGCGGGATGCGAGCTCGCCCGTTCGCGCTTCGACGTCGGCCGCATGGTCGAGGCGGTCGAGTCCGTGTATCGCGAGGCCCTGCGCCTCGGGGAGAACCGGGACGAGGCGTACCGCCTGTCGACACGGTCGATGCCAGAGTCCCGCCTCGACGCCCTGCTGCGCACCATCGACCTCCGCGTCCTGACCGGGAGCGTGGCGCCGGCATCGGCGGCGGCGATCGGGCACCAAGCCGACGCGCTCGTCGAGGCACTGTCCCATGTCGCCGGCACGGCTGTGCGCCTCGAGCCGGATGCTGGTCGTCGTTTCGGGCTGGTCGTCGCACGCGACCCGGATCCGGGACAGGCGTCGACCGCCGCGGCCGCCGTTTCGCCGGGCGGCGGCCTGGTCGTGCTCAGCTCGCGCACGTCCGGTCAGGCGGCCGTGGTCCGGGCGCTCGACGGCGCGGGCCTGACGATCGTCGGACGGTATGCTCCCTGGCCCGCGCCCACGCGACCACGCGCGTGGCTGCCGATCGGCGTCCGGGAGCTGCGGGCCGTCCTCGAGCTCGATGTCGGACGCAGCAACGCCAGGACGATGATGCGCGCCGCCGCGGCCCTCGTCTGGCGATGGCGTGTCGCGACGGGACGCTGGCCGATTGCGATCGTGGCCCGGCGTGGCCCGGTTGGACAGGATTCGGGGGCGGCGGACGACGCCCTCGGGCTCGTCGGGTCGGACGGCCGACGCTGGCTCCTGCTGACCGGCGGCCGTCGAAGCCACAACCGCATCGTCGCTCTCGGGTACGCCCGGGATCCGAGGACCCCCGAGCGCGTGGCGACGGTTGCCCGGGTGCCTGCCTCCGTCGCCGGACTCCAGCGCGAGGCGAATGCCCTTCGGGCGCTCGCCCACCTCGGGCCGGCCGGCGTCAGCGGGGTGCCGTCGCTCGTGGACGAACGCGGCGAGGCTTTGGGCACGATCGTGGTCCAGACCGGTCTCGGCGGGCGTCGACTGTCGCGTACCTTGCGCCACGCCGACTTCGAGGACGTCGCCGATCGCCTCGCCGACTGGCTCGTCCAGCTGATCCGACGGGCCGATCCGATGCCCGGCGATGCCGTTCGGCGCCAGCTTGTCGAGCCCCTTCTGGTCGACCTCGCCGAGGACTTCGGATCGGTGCTCGAGCCGCGGACACCCGAGCGCGTTCGGCGGCTGCTCGAGGGACTGGGCCCACTGCCGCGGGCGATCGAGCACCGTGACCTGGCCCCCTGGAACATTCGCGAGCTCCGGGCTGGCGCGCTCGGAGTGCTGGACTGGGAGTCGGCGGAGCTCGACGGCGTGGCGGGTCCCGATCTCCACTACGCCATCGCCCACCTGGCGTTCGACCTGACCGGGGCCACGAGCCCAGAGGCGCAGATTCGCGTGTACTCCTCGCTGCTCGACCCCACGACGCGCCTGGGCGACGCCAGCGGGCGGGTGCTGGCACGCTACGCGCAGGCCGCCGGCATGGCGCTCTCGGACCTGCGCCGGACGGCGCTCCTGACGTGGCTGATCCACGGTCGGTCCGAATATGCGCGGCTCGCGGCCGACTCAGGGGGAGAACCGACGAGCGGGTCGCTCCGGCGCGCCTTCTTCCCACGGCTCCTGGTGCGGGTCGCCGATGCGCTCGCTTACGACGGGCCAACCGACGGACCGGCGGCCAGCGATGGCGCCATCTGGCGCTAGCTAGGCCGAAGTTCCAGCGCGCGGGCGTGCTCACCTGAGCACGGCGACGGTGTCGGGTTCTGACTACACGCTGGCGGGTGTGAGCTCGAGCAGGGCGAGGGCCCGGGCCTGGAGGGCGGTCGGCACGGCGGTGATCTCGAACGCTGCCTCGGGCACGCCGGCCGGGGCGACCCGGTCGCGGGTGAGGGTCGCGAGCTCGGCGAGCAGGGTCCGGAAGCTGTGGGCGGGCGTGCCATCCGCCAGCCGGCCGGTGCGCGCCTTGCGCTCCGCGGCCGCCGAGCGGCGGGCGGGGGCAACCGGGTCGGCGAGCTCGGGCGGCTGCTCGTCGCGGAACAGCAGCGGCGCCCAGGCCCGCTCGAGGTGCCACTGCACGTAGTAGGCGAGCATGCACAGCAGGATGTGGGCCCGGACCCGCGGCTCGGTCCAGTGGCGGATCGGGTGGATCGCGATGTCGGTCCCCTTGAACGCGCGGAACGCCCGCTCCACCCGGGTCAGGCGCTTGTACGCCCGGACGACGTCGGGTGCCGCCAGGCGCTCCGGGCCGACCGAGGTGCGCAGGACGTACAGGCCGTCGAGCGCCGCCTCCGCCGCGATCGACGCCTCGTCGCGGGTGATGGTGAGGGCCCCGTCGCTGATCTCACACCGGAGATGCTTGGCCATCTTGTAGCGGTCGATCACCCGGCCCACCGCGAGCCCGATCCGGGCGGCGCCCGCCAGGCGTCCGAGCGCGACCCGGGCGACGATCGGGGCGAGTCTCGCCTCGGTCGCCGCGAGCAGGTCGGCCCGCTTGCGGGCCCGCTCGGCGGCGAGCAGCGGGTTGCGGCACACGACCAGGCGCTCGCCCGGGTAGTCGGGGCTCGCGATCTCGGCGAGGTTGCGCTCGTCGAACAGCCCGAGCTGGAGGTCGCCCGCCTCGAGCAGGCCCGCGAGCGCCGGGCCCCGGAGCGAGCTCACCCAGTCGAGCGAGGCGTCGCGGAGCGCGGCGATCCGGGCGCTGGTGAGCATCCCCCGGTCGCCCACAAGGATGGCCGAGGCGAGGCCGAACCGGGCCCGCAGCTTCTCGACCGCCGCGGGGACGGTGGCCGGGTCGGCGGTGTTGCCGGCCACGACCTCGACCGCGACCGGGCGGCCCTCGGGGTCGGTGAGCAGGCCGTACTCGACCTGGAGCGTGCCGGGCTTCCCGTCCCGGCTGTAGCCGATCCGCGCCAGCGGGTTGTGGCGGCCGGTGACCCAGGTGGACGACAGGTCGTACAGGACGAGACCGCCGGGCTCGAGGTGGCGGGCGGCAAGCCTCGCCTCGATCCGGGGCTGGCGCGCGAGCAGCCAGTCCATCGCGGCGTACAGCTCGTCGTCGGTGGCGTCCGCGACGCCGAGCACCGCGCCGAGCGTCGTCTGGGCCAGCCGCCTCGCGGTATCGAGCTTGGAGCCCGGGGCCAGCAGGCGGGCCACGATGAGCGCCACAGCGAGGTTGCGCCGCCGGCTCGGGCGGGGGTCGAGCAGCGACTCGAGCTCCAGGCGCCGCAGGGTGCCCAGGATCGCCACCACCGCGCCGTGGGGCAGGCTCGCGGAGCGCTCGAGATCCAGATCGCCCGTGGCGAGGAACCGCTCGCCGCGCAGCCCGCGCCGGACGAGCTCGATCAGCTCGGCCGGCAGGTGGGAGAGGTTGCCCACCGTCTCGGTCTTGACCTTGCCGTCCTCGCGGTACGACCGGCGCAGCAGGTGGGTCTCGTACAGCTTGCCCTTGTAGTGCCGACGCGTCGTCGAGACATGGACGGCGCCGCCTCGCGTGCTCACGCACGGATCATCGCCGATCCAGGTGCATCTGTCAACTATATTAGTGCCTACGTCTCAGCACATGGGACAGGCGTCATCCGTGCTCAGACGGGGATCCGTTCGTGCTCACCGCCGGGCGGGCGGCCGCTGGAACTTCGGGCTAGGCCCGAACGTCGGGGCGCACGACCTCCGCCACAGGTGCAATTGATGCGTCAGAGCATGAGGCAAACCAACTGACACGCTCGCGTGGTACGCGGACGCCTCGCACCGCGTCGTGCGATCGCAGGTCAGGTGAGCTGAGTAC
Source organism: uncultured Chloroflexia bacterium (assembly GCA_963829295.1). Classification (GTDB taxonomy): domain Bacteria; phylum Chloroflexota; class Limnocylindria; order Limnocylindrales; family CSP1-4; genus CAIXZV01. The sequence continues at coordinate 474,204 of CAWHHU010000003.1, forward strand.
GGAAGGCCTCCGCCGCCTCCATGTCGCGCCGCGCGCCGAGCTCCGAGAACGACGCGATCGCGGCGCGGGCCCCGCGAGCAGCGTCCCCCCAGTCGCCGAGGGCTGCAGCCGCGCGCGCCGCCTGCATCCGGCATCGGGCCGACTCGTAGGGAGCCCCGACCGAACGCCACCGCAGAGCAGCGTCACGAACGAGGACGATCGCCCGAGCGGCGTCTCCATCGGCAAGCGAGACGCCACCCTGGCACGCCGCCGCGGTCGCCGCGAGGACTGGGCCGGGAAATGCATCGGCGAGGTCCGCGAGGTCGCCGCACAGCCCGCGAGCCCGATCCACGTCGCCGGCGCCGAGCGCGATCTCGACGACCGCCGGAAGGTAGCGAGCGCGGGTCAACGGGTCATCCCCGGCGGCATCCAGAGCGCGGGTGATGGCGGCGAGCGCACCAAGGCCATCGCCCTCGGCGAGAAGCACCAGCGAGTGACCCGGACCCGGCGGCAGGCCGAACTCGGTGTTGGCGGCATGACTGTATGGGCATGAACCCGCTGATGAGGGCCGCGCTGAATGGGGACGTCGACAGCGGGCGGCGCGCAGCTGAGATGATCTGACCCGACGCAACCAGGTGACCCCCCGAGGGATGTTGGCCCCCGGGGGGTCGGTGGTGGAGAAGTGGTCCACCGTCGGTGATCGTATGGCCCTGCGGGCTCGATGTCAGCGCGTATGCCGCGAAGGGGCGCGAGGTCGCGCCGCCCCGCGTGAGCTGCCCACGCTGCGGCGGACCGACCGGGCCCTGGTCGGGATACCGCCGGCACCTGCGCGACGCGGAGCTCCACCGCATCTTCGTGCCCCGGGTGCGCTGCAAACGGTGCGGCGTGACCTCGGCCCTGCTGCCCTGGTTCGTGGCCCCGTACCGCTGGGACACCGTCGACGTCATCGGGCGGGCGCTGGAGCTCTCGGCGGGCGGCCAGGGGGTGCGCCGGATCGCGGCGTCGCTCGGGCGTCCCGAGACGACCGTCCGCGAGTGGGTCCGCCGGTTCGGCATCGTGGCCGCCGACCTTGCCCGGGCCCTGCTCGTGGCCGCGGTCGGGACCGGCTGGTCGGGCTTCGACCTGCCGACGGCGCCCGGTCCCCGAGCGGCTGCCGCGGTCGCCGCCCTCGCGTCAGCCTGGGCTCGCCGCCACGGACCCGCCGGGGCCTGGCGCCTGGCGGACCTCGTCACCGGCGGGGCCTGGCTCGCCCCCAACACGACCTCGCCCTTGGCACCGCCGGCGGTCTCCCATGTGATGGCCGGGAAACCCCGACCGCATCCTGGAGGTGACCCATGGCCGCCCGCGACCCCGCCGAAGCCCTCGCCCTCTGGCGGTACCACCTGATCGCCGAGGCCCTGAACCCGAGGCTCACCGGCCGCGAGCGTGGCCTCCTGGTCCGCCGGACCGTCGGCGAGCACGCCTGCCCCGGAGGCGACGTCCGATCGGCCAGCCGCAACACCCTCGACCGCTGGATCCGCCGGTACCGCGCCGAGGGCCTCGCCGGCCTGCGCGACCGGCCCCGCTCGGATCGGGGATCGGCGCGCCTCGACCCGGCGCTCCTCGACGAGGCGGTCCGCCTGCGCCTCGAGCAGCCCGCCCGGAGCGCCGCCCACATCAGCGAGATCATCAGGGCTCGCCACGGCGTGCGGATCGCCGAGCGCACGCTCGCCGAGCAGTTCCGCCGCCGCGGCCTCGCCCGGGCCGAGCTGCTCCGGGACGGCCGGGCGTTCGGGCGGTACGAGGCCGACGCGCCGAACGAGCGCTGGATCGGCGACGTGCTCGTCGGCCCGTTCGTGCCCCAGCCCCGGGCGCCGGGCTCGGTGCGCGCGCGCCTGTTCGTGCTGGTCGACGACCACTCCCGGCTCCTGGTCGCCGGCCGCTGGGCCGGCAACGAGACCCTGCGCGCGGGCCAGGAGCTGCTCCACGCGGCGATCCTGCGCCACGGCGCGCCCGAGTCGCTGTACGTGGACAACGGATCGGCGTACAGCGGCGCCGAGCTCGCGAGGAGCTGTGCGATCCTGGGCATCCGGCTCATCCACAGCCGGCCGTACTCGCCCGAGGGCCGGGGCAAGCAGGAGCGCCTCAACCGGGTCATCCGGGAGCGCTTCCTCTTGGAGGCCACCCAGGTCGGGATCGCCAGCCTCGACGAGCTCAACGACCGCTTCGTGGCCTGGGTCGAGCGGTACCTCAACGTGCGGGTCCACTCCGAGACCGGCGAGTCGCCGCTCGCCCGGCACAGCCCGGCGAGGCGGCGCGACCCCCACCCCGACGTCCTCCGCTCGGCCTTCCTCTGGTCGGCCGCCCGGAGGGTGAGCCGGACCGCGGGCGTCAGCTTCGAGGGCAACGAGTACGAGGTCGACCCGAGCCTTGTCGGTCGGACGGTCGAGCTCCGGTTCCGCCCGGAGGACCTGTTCGCGATCGAGGTCTGGCACGCCGGCCGCCAGGTCGGCTGGGCGGAGCCGCGGCGGATCGCCCGCCACGTCCATCGATCTGCGCCGCCCCCTCCCGAGCCCGCGCCGGCGCCCCCGACCGGGATCGACTACCTCGGCCAGGTGCTCGCCGACCACGAGGCCGAGACCGCCGGGCCGATCGCGTACCGCGCCGTTCCCGGTGCACCTGCAGAGGGAGAGCCGTTCTGATGAGCGAGCGCGCACCCTGGCAGGCCCACTTCGGCTTCACGCGATCACCCTTCGGCAAGAGCCTCGCGCCGTCGGAGCTGTTCACGAGGGTTCCCCACGAGGAGGCCGTCGCCCGGATCCGCCACTGCATCGCGGAGTCGGCGCTGGGCGTGATCACGGGCGAGGTCGGGACCGGCAAGACGGTCGCGGCCCGGGCCGCCCGGGCGTCGCTCGACCCGTCGCGCCACGCCCTCATCTACATCGCCAACCCCGCGTTCGGGACGCGCGGGCTCTATGTCACCGTGGTCCGGGCGCTGGGCGGGACGCCGCGCTTCCACAAGGCGGAGGTGATGGCCCAGACCGCCGAGCTGCTCGAGGCGGAAGAGGCCGAGCGCCACCGGCGGGTCGTGATCGTCGTCGACGAGGCCCACCTGCTCACCCCGGAACAGCTCGAGGAGCTCCGGTTGCTCACCAACTCCGACATGGACAGCCGGAGCCCCTTCGCGGGGATCCTGCTCGGGCAGCCCTCCCTCGCCCGACAGCTCAGGCTCGGGGTGTTCGCCGCGCTCGACCAGCGGATCGCGGTCCGCTACCACATCGGCCCCATGGACCTCGGCGACTCGACCGCCTACCTGCGCCACCACCTGGCCCTCGCCGGGCGGTCGGACCAGCTCTTCGCCGATGACGCCATCGTGCGCCTGCACCGCCAGTCCAACGGGATCCCGCGGGCTCTCAACAACGCCGCGGTCGCGGCGCTCATCGCCGCCGCGGCGGATGGCAAGGAGATCGTCGACGACGCCTGCGCCAAGAAGGCGGTCGCCGAGCTCACCCGCGACTGATCAGCACGTGGCGGCGGCGTCTCCACCGAGCGCTGCCGTCACGCCTCCACCCAGTCCTGCCGGATGCTCACCAATCAGTGCGGCCGCCAACACTCGGCCGCGCGATCGAACGCGTCGCGCGCCGCGAGGTCACCCTGTCGCAGCCGGATGTCTCCGAGCGCCGTGAGCGCCAGTGCGGTGTGGCCGAAGTCGTAGGCGCGCGACTCGACCGCAGCAGCTTCCGCCTCCTCGGCGCCGCGTTGCCAGTCGCCGCGGACGACGAGCACGGCAGCGCGGTGCGTCCGGCAGTCTCCCGGGAACCCCACGGTGCCAAGCGCCGGCGCACGCCGTTCGATCTCCTCGGTCCACTCGATGGCCCGCCGGTAGTCGAAGGTATCAAGGCACGCGCTCAGCGTCCGGCAATAGACCATGCCCTGCGCGAGGGTTCCCAGGTGGCCCGCCGTCGCGCTCGCCATCGCCTCGTCGAGGAGAGCGCGCCCGTCAGCGAGCCGCCCCTGGTGGACGAGCCCGAAGCCCTGGAACACGAGGCCCAGCGCCTGTATGTCCGGGTCGCCGGTCCGCCGACCGATATCGAACGCCGCGCGCGCATGCTCCAGGCCCGGTTCGAGCTCGCCCGTGCCGAGCTCATTCAGCGCCATCAGCGACAGCATGAGCCCGTGCTCGGGCCAGACGGCCGACTCGCCTGTCTCACCCTCTGCCGCCAGCAAGCGCCCCGCCGACGCCATCCAGCCGGCGACCACCGAGAACCGGAGCGTCACCGCGGCATTCCACCCGAGCCCCAAGGCGACACGTGCCGCCGATCGCCGATCGCCGACCGAGAGATAGGCCGCGTACGCCTGCTCGCGGGCCGCGGTCGATGCCTCGAACCGCCCCGTCCACGTCGCGGCGTCGCCGAGCAGCTCCAGGTCTGCGACCTCGAGGAGGCCGGCCGCGCCCGCCGCCGCGAGGGCGGCGTACGCCTCCTCCCACGCACGTCGTGCCGCGGCCCCGCGCCCGACCTCGACCGGACTCGTGCCAGCCGGCGGGCGTGGGCCGACGCCCGGGAGGAAGCCCCGCAGAACAGCCCCCCGCGCCAGCGCGATCCGCCGGCTCTCCGTCCCTTCGGCGACCTCGAACTTGTCGTACAGGTTCAGGAGGTGCTGCTTGACGGCCGCCTCCGTCACCACGAGCTCGGCCGCGATCTCGCGGATCGACGCGGGCATCGCGACAGGCCGCTCCGCTGCCAGAGGTCTGCACAGCGCTTCCAGCACGTCGTGCTCGCGGCGCGTGAGCGCCGGCATCGACCTCGCCCGCAACTCGGGAGCATCCACCTCGTGCGCGCGTCCTCCTCGACCGAACCTTACCCCACGGCAAGGTGAACTCTCACCTCCCGGGTCATTCCGGCGGTGGGGTCCGGGCCCATACGGTGGCACCGATCCCGCGGCACCCGCCGCGGCACCACGAGGAGAGCGACATGCAGCACGTTCGGATCGCGACCTACAAGCAGACCGCTGGCACCTTCGACGACCTGTGCCGGACCATCCACGCGCCCGGAGGCCTCGCGGACGTCTTCCGGGCGTCACCCGGGTTCGTCGCCTACACCTTCGCCGACCTTGGCGACGGCACCAACTGCTCGATCAGCGTCTGGACCTCCGCCGAGGCGGCCGATGCGGCGATGGCTGCGGCGGGCATCTGGACGGCGGCCAACATCGCCGACCAGGGGTACCTCGTGGAGGACCGGACCGGCTGGCTGGGCTTCATCGTCGGCGAGCTGGCGGCCGTCCCGGCCTGACGCGCGGCTGACCGGCAGCTCATCTTCGCGAGGCGTCCTCGCGTCGCTGATCGCGACGCGAGGACGACGTGCTGCCAATCTCGGGCCACGGTCGCCGCTTGACGGCTTTCACGTCCTGCACATGCTCACGGGTTGGCCAGGGCCTGGCGCCCCCGGACGGACTCTGGCCGCGACAGCCGACACCACCCTCTGCAGGACCACCTTCCTGCCCGGGATCCCGTCCGATGACAGCCGTCACGCCCGCCTCGCGCAGGAGCTGGTTCTTGTTGGACGAAGGACGCGGTGAAGGACATCCTCCGGCGCGGCCGCTTCTACCTTGGCAAGGTCGTCTACCGTCGCGGCGCGGACGAGCGCGATGGGCGCCACCCCGCGATCCTCGACGAGGCCACGTGGGCGGCCGGCCGCAAGGCAGCGGACGCCCGCCTCAACAAGGCCGACCAGTCCTCGCGCGCGCACCGCACGTACCTGCTGACGGGCGTCCTCGAGTGTAAGTGCGGTCGCCGCTTCCACGGCCAGACGCGTTCTTCGCGTGGCCACGAGTGGATGTACTACCTCTGTCGCGGCTGCGGCCGCTCGGCCATCGCGACCAAGGACGCCGACGGCGCAGTGCTCGCCGAGATCCGGCGGATCATCCTGCCGGCGGCGATCATCGAGACCAGCCGCGACGAGCTGCGTCGGCGACTTGCGCTTCCATCGCGCGGTACGTCCGACGAGCTTCGCGTCCGACTGGAGCGGCGCCTCGAGCGCCTGAAGACCCAGTTCGAGTGGGGCGACATCGAACCTGCCGAGTACCGCGCGAAGATGCAAGAGACACGTGCCGAGCTCGCGTTGCTGCCCGAGCCCGACAAGGTGATCACTTTCGACGCTGTCGCTGCCATCGTCGAGTCGCTGCGTGCGGCAATCGACACGGCAAGCCCCGAGCACCTCCGTGAGCTCATCGGGATGCTGGTCGAGCGGATCAAGGTGACCGAGGACGGCTTGTACGAGGTCGAGCCCGCCCCGGCCGCGCGGCCGTTCTTCTCGGTCGCGAATGATTTGCTTCTGGCGCCCCCGGACGGACTCGAACCGCCGACGCGCACCTTAGGACGGTGCCGCTCTATCCACTGAGCTACGGGGGCGCAGCACAGGCATCGTACCGGACGCCGCACCGCGCGCGACGCGTGGTGAATCCGCCCGGATCGCGCGAACGGCCGGCGTCAGCGCGGCTCGGCGCCCTGCGTTCGAAGCTCGCGGAGGTGGATCTCGGCGTCCGTGCGCCGTTTGTCATCGCTCGAGGCCAGGTAGGCCTGGTACAGATCGATCGCCTCGTCGCGCCGGCCACCGAGACGGCGCAGCGCCTGGGCGCGTGAGAACAGGATCCCGGGTCGGTCGGTGAGCTGGCCGGCCCGCGTGAACTCGTCGTAGGCATGGGCGAAGTCGCCCGCTTCGTAGAGGACCGCGCCCTTCTCGAACTCGGCCTTTGCGGCGGGCGTGTCGATGTCCTCGATCCCGGTCCGGGCCGGTCCCTTCAAGTCAGCGATGTCCCGGGTGGCATCCCCGGCACGCTTCGGATCGCCGGTGGCGAGGTACTGCTGGTAGAGGCTGATCGCCTCGGGATCCCGGCCGCCCAGGCGGCGCAGGGCCTGGGCGCGCGAGAACAGCAGGCCGGCGCGGTGGCTCAGCTCCCAGGACTTGCTGAACTCGTCGTAGGCATGGGCGAAGTCGCCCGCTTCGTAGAGGGCCGCGCCCTTCTCGAACTCGGCCCTGGCGGCGGCCGTGTCAACGCTCTCGATCCCCGTTGACGCCGGCCCTCGCAGCTCCGCGATGAACCCCTCGGCTTCGGCCCGGCGCGGCGGATCGCCGGTTGCCAGATACGCCTCGTAGCAGGCGATGGCCTCCTCCCGCCGCCCACCCAGCTCGCGCAGCGCCTGACCCTCGGAGAACAGGATCCCTGGCCGCGGCGCGAGCTCATGGGCGCGGACGAAGAAGTCGTAGGCGTGCGCGTAGTCGCCACGATCGTAGGCGGCCGCTCCCCGATCGAACACCTTCCTTGCGAGCGCGGTCTGGTCGGTGGCACCGGGTCCGGCGTCGATCACCGCCCACGTCCTGAGTCCCACGACGGCGTCGACGGCCAGTGGCGGGTTGGCAGACTGGACCTCCCGGACGGCCCTTGCGGTGATCGGCCCGAAGATGCCATCGACCTCGAGGGCCGTCGTCACGTCGGTTCGCGCGTTGAGGCTCGACTGCAGCTCGCGAACGTCGTCGCCGGTGGCGCCCTGGCGAAGCGTCCGATGGCTCGCGTCGGCGTCGTCCCGCTGGGCGGCCGTCAGCAGCTGCACGACGGCGGCGTTGCCGGCGGCCTCCTGGAGGTCCAGGATCCGCTGGGTGCCGGGCTCGAGAGCGCTCCCCCTCGAGCGAGGCGCGGCGGGCCGCTGCCGGTTGCCCGACACCGGCGCCCGCAGCCGGCCAGCCACCGCCGAGACGCTCATTCACGCGGAGCATACATCGGCGCCACCAGCTCATCGCCGCCGGTGTCCGGGATCCTGGCCCATTGACCGAGGCTCAGCCGACCCTCGCCCATCGACGCAGGCTCAGCCGGCGACCGCCTCCTCGCGGTTGCGCATGGCGTCGGCGGCCATCGTCATGTAGGCGTGCAGCTCGGCCGTCGCCTCCGACGGAGCCGCGGACGCATCGATCGCGCTCCGCATGTGGGTCAGCCACCGATCCCGCTCCGCCACGCCGATCGCGAACGGGGAGTGACGCGCCCGCAGCCGCGGGTGGCCTCGCTCCGCGAGGTAGGTCGTGGGACCGCCCCAGTACTGCGCGAGGAACAGGGTCAGGCGGCGACGCGCGCCGGCGAGATCGTCGAGGTGCGGGTAGAGCGTGAGCAGGACGGTGTCCGACTCGACGCCAGCGTAGAAACGGTCGACCAGCGTCTCGAAGAACGGCATCCCGCCAACCCGGTCGTAGAGCGTCGCATCGACCACGGCACCATCCTGGTCGGTCATGACTCGATTGTACGAAGGAGTCTCGGGCGGAGTGGCCCGCCGGCGTGGCACGCTCGCCGCCGCTCAGCCCGCCGACGGGCCGATCCCGCGCGTCGCAACTACAATCGGCTTGTGATCCCCTCCCCGCCCGAGCTCGTCCTGTACGGGCGTCCGGGCTGCCACCTGTGCGAGGACGCGCGCGCGGCCCTCGATGTGCTCCTGGCGGACCGGGCGGCACACGGATTGCCCGCGCCTGTGGTCCGGGAGGTCAGCATCGACGGCGACGAAGAGCTGCACCGGCGCTACGCGTTCACGATCCCGGTGGTCGCGTTGGGCGATCGCGAGCTGGAGCTGGCCACGAGCCCGGCCAGGCTCCAACGGCTGCTCACCGAGGTCCTCGACGGGGTGCCTGCCGCCGACCGCTTCTCGGAGCCCGAGCCCGCGTGACCGGCGACTACACGTTCATCGCCGCTATTGCCGCGGGCCTGATCTCGTTCGTGTCGCCATGCGTCCTGCCGCTGGTGCCCGCCTACCTGGGCCAGCTGACGGCCGTGGCCGTCGCCGCACAGGGCGCCGGAGCCACACCCTCCCGATGGATGGCACTGCGGCACGCGATCGCGTACGTCGCCGGGTTCGGGGCAGTGTTCACGCTGCTGGGCGTCAGCGCCACCTTCGCGGGTGGCGTGATGGCGGATTACGTTGGCACGCTGCGCTTCCTGGGCGGGGCGTTGCTGGTGATCCTGGGCCTCAGCCTGGCTGGGATCCTGCGGATCCCGATCCTCGAGCAGAGCTGGCGGCCGCTCGACGCTGGCGCATCGGCCGGCCTCGCCTCGATGACCGGTGGCATGACGCTCGCGCCGGCCGGTGGAGCTTCCGGTGGCAGCGCCGATGGTGGCGTCGGGGGCCGGATGGGCTCGTGGCTGGTGGGGCATCGGGCTGGTCTGGGGGCATCGTTTGCGCTGGGGGCCGTGTTCGCCGTCGGCTGGACGCCGTGCATCGGCATCTTCCTGGGCGGGGTGCTGACGATGGCCGCCGTCGCCTCGACGCAGCTCCAGGGCGCGCTGCTGCTGGTCGGCTACACGCTCGGCCTGGGCATCCCGTTCCTGCTGGTGGCCGTGTTCTACGACCGAGCCCCGGTGCTGCTTCGACCACTGGTTCGCCACGGTCGCCTCGTCAACCTGATCGGCGGACTGCTCGTGGTGGCGATCGGCCTGGCGATGATGCTCAACCTGCTCGTGCTGTTGCCGCAGTACTTCCAGTTCGGTCCAGGGGCTTGATCGACGGGATGAGCGAGGACGAGCCGCAGCTGCGACCGGGGCCCCCTGCGGTGCGACGGGTGCACGTCGGTCCGTTCAGCGGCCGCCAGCTGCTCACGATCGGCCTCGTGGTGGCGGTGGCCGCGATCGGGCTCACGCTCGCGACCCGACCGATCGCGCCCGGGTCCGGCGGCGCCACCCCGTTCCCGGCCTCGACGGTGTTCGTGGTGGGTCCGCCGGTGGCCGGTCTCCACGTGGGCGATCAGGCGCCCGAGCTGACCGTGACGCGTGGTGATGGGTCGACCGTGAGCCTCGCCGATCTCGACGGCCGTCCCGTCCGCCTCGCTGACCTGCGTGGCCACCTGGTGTGGCTCAACTTCTGGGCAACCTGGTGCCCGCCGTGTCAGTCCGAGACGCCGGTCCTGCGGGACATGGATGCGACGTACCGGCAGCAGGGCCTCTCGATCGTTGCGATCGCGGTGCAGGAGACGACGCCCGACGACGTCCGTGCCTACGCCCAGCGGTACGGGCTCGAGTTCCGGATTGCGTTCGACGCCTCGGCGGACTTCTTCGACGAATACAAGGTCTATGCGCTGCCGACACAGTTCTTCATCGGCCCCGACGGACGGATCCTGGAGGTGGTCAACGGGCCGATGACGGACGCCTCGGCGCGGGCCCGCATCGAGGCCTGGCTCCCGAAAGGCTCGGCTGGATGAGGTTCCACCCCTGACGTTCGGCAGCACCACACGAGCCGTTCGGCCGGTGGCGGGCTCGGCCCTGCGTCGCGCACGATATCGGCCTCGACGGTCTTCGTCGGCGATCGATCGCGCACCTGACGGTTCCCCGCGACGGGTGCGCAGTCCAACCTGAGGTGGTACCCGACCCGTGGACGACGCGGTCATCTACGAGCCCTATGGCTGGGACGACGAGCTCACGGGCCTCGACGGACCAGACCTCTGGCAGCGGGTGCTCGTGGCCGAAGCTGCGCGGGTCGCGAAGTACCACCGCCCGTTCACCGTGGTGGTGGTCGAGCTCGAGGGCATCCTCGAGCTGTGCGAGGTCTGGGGGGACGACCTCGCCCGGCATGCGATGCGCGTCATCGCGCAATGCCTCAGCCGCGAGACACGGGCGAGCGACTACTGCACCCGGATCGCGCTCACCCGCTTCGGGGTGGCGCTCACCGAGACCGACGAGATCGAGGCGATCAACTTCGTCGAGCGGGTTCGCGAATCGGTGCTCGGTGCGCTTCCCGGTGGCGCCGAGGCGCTCCGGCTCAGCTTCGGCTGGGCGAGCCCCAATCCCGGCGAATCCGCGGGATCCCTCGTCAACCGTGCCGAGCGACGTCTGATCGGCGAGCTGCTGCGGTAGCCCGTCGATCGCCGATCGCCGCCATCGCCGCCATCGCCGCCCGGCAGGTGGCCCCTCGCCAGCCCTGCGCCCGGCCCCTCGCCCAGCCTCGCTGTCGTCGCTCGGCGTCACCCTCGTCGCCCGGTCGCTGGCCCCCGCCCGTTCTGCGCCCGGTGTACCTCGCCCGTTCGTCGCCCAGGCCTCGCCCCTCGCCCGTTCGTCGGCCGGTGCTGGCGTCGTCGCCCGTTCGCGCCGTCGTCGTCCGGCTCCTTCGCCCGTTCGCGCCGCCGTCGCCCGGCTCCCTCACCCCCTCTCGGCCAGATCGCGGGCCGAGGGCCGCGCTCATCGGTGGCCCGGCCCCCAGCTGCCGGTTACCTGGCGAAGGACCGCAAGCTCTCCCACGTGGTACGAGCTGTGGTTGGCGATCACGCGCAACGCGCGCGTCACCGTGTGCTGCGGCGCGTGCGGGATCGGCGCCAGCACGTCCACCGCAGGATCGCGCGCAATCATCTCGAGCTCGCGCCGGTCGGCCATGAAGCCCTCGACCGATGCCGCGAACCCGGCCGGCGTCGTCTCGGCCGCCGGATCCGGCCAGTACTCGCGCGGCCATTCGGGGGAGAGGTGACCCGGATCGCGCATGTACTCGAGCATGTCCCATTGCGTGATCCGCAGGTGCTCGACGAGCTGCCACGGCGTGTACTCGACGTTGGGCGGTCGCGTGTTGATGGCCCAGGTGGGGAAATCGGCGACCGCCTCCTCGAATGGCATATGCGCATCCGCGCCGCGCAACCCTCGCACCAGCTGCTCGCGAATGTCATCCGTGTTGCCCGTCATCGCCTCGACCTCCGTAGTCCACGATCCCGTCTCCGATCCGCTCCGCGCGCCGGCGTCCGCGCACCGGCGTCCTCGCGCCGGGATCCTCGCGCCATTGTCCTCGCGCCGGTCGCGCATGCTCGGCGCCGCGCTTCGGGCTCTCGTGGCCGGCCCGGAGCACAGGGCTCCTCGCACCGGGCTCCGCGTACCTGCGCCGCATGCGTGACACGCTTAGCCGGCGTGCATTCGGCCGCATGCGCGCCGGCCGCCCTCCTGACCCGCCGCGTTGCCGCCGACCTCATGCGTCACAGGCATGGAACCGGCGATATCCCGCACCGCCCGCCCGGGCGGACCTCCACACACAGCCGTATATCGCACAGCTAAGCGTGTCACGCATCGCCGCGCCACTGGGCCGGTGGGCGCGGTCGCGAGCGACGGTCGTGGCCACGGGCGATGACCGCGGCCACTGGGCGATGGCCGGGTCCGGCCTGGGCCGGTGGGCCGCTGGGCCGGTGGCCGCTGGGCCGCTGGGCGCGGCCGCGAGCGGAGGCCGTGGCCACGGGCGATGACCAAGTACCGCCTGGGCAGGTGGGCCGGTAAGCCGGTGCACGTGACCACGGAAACGGGCGTCGGAACGGGCGATGGCCGCGCTCGGGGTGGCGGAGCTGCGATCGCCTGCACTGCCTCGCCCGGCATATCTGCCATCTTCGGGGCCACCGCGCGCCCGGCGCGGCGCCAGCCGGTGGCGCTGCGGCGGCGCCCGAGCAGCGATGACGATGCGGCCCTACAGCTCCTCGAACCGGAACCGGTCGCGATCCGGGGTCAGGCGGCCCACCGGGTTGCGCGACTCGTGCGACAGCGCCACCAGCCAGTCGTCCTCGACCGCGCGCCGGAACAGCTCGCCCTTGACGGCCACGCTGTCGAGCGGGAAGTCGTCGAACGCCGTCACCCACCGGGGGTTGGCGGCCCACGGGCGCATGCACAGATCGCCGAAGAACGCGAGCGCCCGGGCGCCCGGACCGGTCCCACGGACGAGGATCGCCTGGTGTCCCGCCGAGTGGCCGCCGGTCCGAACCACGGACACGCCCGGCAACAGCTCGCGGTCGCCTTCGGCCCAGCCCTCGGCACCCCAGTCCGCGACCAGCCGCAGCTCGGGCTGGTCGTAGGAGGCCCCGATGCGACTGTTGTCACCCAGCGCGATCTCCCATTCCGCACGCTGGGCCACGATCCGTGCCCGAGGGAACGCACGCGACCCGTCGCCGAGCAGGAGCCCACCCGCGTGATCGAAATGGAGATGGCTCATGGCCACCACGTCCACCGTGGCGGGATCGAACCCGGCCTCACGCAGGGCCGGCACCACCGGCGTTCCCCGGTAGTCGCGCATGGCGCGGTTCTTGTCGTCCAGCCGCTCACCGATCCCGGTCTCGATCAGGACCCGGCCGGCGGGCGTCTCGACCAGCAGGCAGTTGAGCGCCTGGAGGAGCCGCCGGTTGGCATCGAGCTCGCTCTCGCCCCATGGGCGCCACAGGATCCAGGGGACCGGACCGAACAGGGCGCCGGCGTCGGATCGGAACGTGCCGGCCTGGATCAGGGCGACGGTCGTGCCGCCGCCGAGGTCGGTTCGCCAATGGACCGCGTCGTTCAGTCCCGTAATGGTTCCTCCTCGTGCCGTGCGAGCTTGCGCCCGCGATCGAAGTCTGCGTGGAAGGCGGACGCGGTGGGCTCGGACTGCCCCTGGTACTTCGACCCGAGCTCCGCCGAGCCGTATGGACGCTCCACCGGCGAGCTCATCCGGAAAAAGCTGATCTGGCCGATCCGCATCCCGGCATAGAGCGCGATCGGCAGGTTGGCGACGTTGGACAGCTCGAGGGTGAGCGTGCCCTTCCAGCCGGGATCGACATAGCCCGCGGTCGAATGGATGAGCAGCCCCAGGCGGCCAAGCGAGCTCTTCCCTTCGAGCCTGGCGACGAGGTCACCGGGCAGCTCCACCCATTCGAGCGTCTGGCCCAGCACGAACTCCCCCGGATGCAGGATGAACGGCTCCTCGTCGTCGACGGTCAGCAGCTCGGTCAGGTCCGGCTGCGGCGTGCGGGGGTCGATGAACGCGTACCGGTTGTTGCGGAACACACGGAACCTGCGATCGAGGTGGAGATCCACCGACGATGGCTGGAGATCCGCGGGATCGTAGGGGTCGATCCGGACCCGGCCGGTCTCAAGCTCCGCCCGGATGTCGCGATCGGCGAGCACGCTCACGCGCTGAGGCTCCCCTTCCTGGCCGCGCGACCCTCGGCGAACAGCGAGTCAACCTCGCGCTTGAGGTCGGCGAGGTCCTCGAAGCTCTGGTAGACCGAGGCGAACCGGATGTAGGCGATGTGGTCCAGGGACCGCAGGCTGGCCATCGCCATCGCGCCGATCCGCGAGCTCGGGATCTCGGACTGCCCGGACGAGCGCAGCTCGCTCTCAATGGCGTCGGCTGCCCGCTCCGCCGCGTCGTCCGGGACGGGACGCCGGGTCAGCGCCTTGGCGAGGCCCGATGCGAGCTTGTCCCGATCGAACTCCTGGCGCGTACCGTCACGCTTGGCGACCACGAGGCGCGCTGCTTCCACGCGCTCGTAGGTGGTGAACCGGGTCGAGCAGGCCGGGCATTCCCGGCGACGCCGGATGGTCGTCGCCTCCTCAAGGTCCCGCGAGTCCACGACGCGCGTGTCGCGGGTGCCGCACTGGGGGCAGCGCATTCGCCCTCCGAGTCCTACCCACCACAATCCCTAGTGGTGCGAATCGAGCATACCACTACATGCGGGGGTGTTGCGGGGAGTCATCGCCCTCCCAGCCATCGACCGGATACGTCGGCCGGGCGCGCCCGGTGCCGACTGCCGTGGGTCGCCCCCGGGACCCGGAGCCGGTGCGCTCGATGAGGTCGGCGGGTCGGATCGAGGCGATCTCCGCGACCACCCGGGCGCTCGCCTCCCGCGCATGGCGCAGGTTGAGCGCCCCCCGCTTGAGCGACGTCTGCGCCTCGAGCTCCCGGCCGCTGCGACCGGCGAGCAGCGCATCGAGGCCGTGCTCGACCATGTCGGCCGCACGGCTCGCCCGTTCGACCTCGTCGGCCAGCGCCGTGCGCAGGGCCGCCGTCCCGGTTGGCGCCCGCAGCCCGCGCGCCTCGCCGACCAGCCCGCGCAGGGCCGTCTGGGTGGCCTCCAGGTGGTCGGCGAGGGCCTGCGGATCGCCCGCCCGCCGGCGGATGTCGTCGAGCCGGCTGACCATCGGCTCCGTGATCGCCGCCAGCTGCGTGTCGAGCGAGCCCGCCGATCGCTGGAAGTGCTCGAGGTCACGGGTTCGGGCCACCAGCACCGACATCCGCCGGAGCACGATGGCGAACATCGCCGCGAGCGCGATCAGGACGATCAGCCAGACCGCCACTCCCACCGTCATCGTCGGCCGCCCCGTCCCCGATCGCGCCCTGGCTCGTCAGCCACCGCGTCGCGCGCGGAGCTCGGCTGCGAGGGCGGGCCCGACATCGAACAGATCGCCTACCACCAGCAGGTCGGCGATCTCGCCGATCGGTGCGTCAGGGTCCCTGTTGACGGCCACGATCGCGTCGGCCGACTGCATCCCCACCCGATGCTGCATCGCGCCCGACACCCCGAGCCCGAGGTAGAGGGCGGGCTTGACGATCTTGCCCGTCTGGCCGATCTGGCGCGCGTAGGCGATCCAGCCCGCGTCGACGGATGCGCGGGTGGCCCCGACCACGCCGCCCAGCACCTCGGCCAGCTCGTCGACCAGGCTGAAGCCGTCCGGTCCCCCGATGCCCCGCCCGCCGACCACGACCACCCGGGCCTCCTCGAGCGACACCTCGGCACCCGCCTCGGCGACGCGATCCAGGACCTTCGCCGTCGGGATGGGCGGTGAGCCGTCCGCGTCCCTTGCCACCACGCTGCCCTGCGTGCCGGCCGGCTCGCTGGTCACGGCTCCCGGGCGCACGGTGACGACACCCGTCTGCCCGGTCAATGTGCTGCGGACGATGGCCTTGCCGCCGAGCACGCTCGCCTCGATCACGGGTCCGGGTCCGTCCCAGGTGACCGAGCCGGCGTTCGCGAGCAGACCCCAGCCGAGCCGGCCCACGATGAGGCCGGCCAGGTCGCGGGCGTCGGCGGTGACTCCCAGCAGCACGTGCGTGACGCCCGCGGCCGCCAGCCGATCGATCTCGACCAGCGCATGGGGCGCCCATGTCTCGCCCGCCGTTGCCGGCGCCGTGACGGCCTCGACGTGGGGCAGGTACGTCGCAAGCTCCGCTGCGGCAGCGTCGGGCGCCGGGTCGACGACCAGCCCCAGCGCGCTGCCACCGGCCGCCTCGGCGAGCGATCGGGCCAGGGTCGCGGTCTCGCCCGACAGCCGACTCAAGGCCCCGTCGGTCACCTCCCCGACCGCGAGGATGCGCGGTGCCATCAGATCAGCCTCCGATCGGCGAGGAAGTCCGCGATCTCGCGCGCGGCTTCGGGCGCCGGCGCCCTGATCACGCGCCCGGCGGCACGCGCGGGAGGTGGATCGGCGGCGATGACCCGCGTGGCCCAGGCACCGTCCGACGGTGCCAGCCCGCCGTCCAGATCCGCCAGCCCCAGCACCGCGATCTCGCGCGAGCGGGCGGCCATGATCCCCTTGAGCGATGGATACCGCGGCGCGCCCAGCGCCTGCGTGCACGAGACGACGGCGGGCATCGGTGCCTCGATGACGTCGTACCCGCGTGCGCTCAGGCGCCGCACGCGGACCGTCCCCCCGGTGGGATCGGGCTCGATCGCCGCGGCCGACGACAGCAGCGGGAGGCCCAGCCTGGCCGCGATCCCGGCCGCCACGGCGCCGCCTGTCCCGTCGGACGTGTCGAGGCCGGCCAGCAGCAGATCGAACGTCTCCTTGGCCGCGGCAGCCGCCAGGACCCTGACCGTGGTCGGGATGTCGGCCCCGGCCAGGGCGGGATCCGTGACCAGGACGCCGCGCAGCGCACCCATCGCGAGCGCCTTGCGCATGGTGTCGGTGGCATTCGCCGGGGCCATCGACATGATGGCGACCTCGCCGCCATGGGCTTCCACCAGCTGGAGGGCGGCCTCGAGCGCGTACTCGTCGTTGCCGTTGACGACGGTTGGCGACGCTGCCCGGTCGAGCCGGTGGTCGGGACCAAGTCGCTCCGAGCCCGCGGCCGGATCGGGAACGGGCTTGGTCAGGACGAGGATTCGCACGCGGTCACTGCTCCTGGGTACCTGGCTACCGGGTCCATTCGCGCCGGCCCGGCACGCGGCTCACGGGCGCTTGGCGAGCAGCGCCCGAGCGACGATCAGTCGCTGGATCTGCTGGGTCCCTTCGTACAGCTGGGTGATCTTTGCGTCGCGCATCATGCGCTCCACCGGGTACTCGTCGACGTAGCCGTAGCCGCCGAAGACCTGCACCGCGTCGGTGGTGACGCGCATCGCCGCATCCCCCGCCACGAGTTTACAGATGGCGGCCCAACGGGCAGCGTCCGGTGCACCGGCGTCGATCTCCTGGCAAGCCGTGTAGAGCAGCTGCCTGGCGGCCTCGGTCGCGGCATCCATGTCGGCCAGCATGGCCTGGATCATCTGCAGCTCGGCGATCGGCTTGCCACGCTGCCGCCGCTCGGTGGCGTACTGTGCCGCCGCGTCGAGCGCGCCTTGCGCGATCCCCACCGCCTGGGCCGCGATCCCGGGGCGGGAGCGCTCGAACGTCTGCATCGCGACCGCGAACCCGCGTCCCTCCTCGCCCAGCCGGTTGGCCACCGGGACGCGGAGGTTGTCGAACGCGAGCTCGGCCGTGGGCGAACCGCGGATGCCCATCTTGTGCTCGAGTCGGGTGACCTTGAACCCGGGGCGGTCCGTCTCGACCAGGATCGCGCTCATGCGACGGCTCGGCTTCTCGGCCTCGGGGTTCGTCTCGGCGAACACCACCACGTAGTCGGCGACGCTGGCATGGCTGATGAACCGTTTGCCGCCATTGATCACGTACTCGTCGCCGTCCCGTTCGGCGCGCGTTCGGACGGCTGACGCGTCCGAGCCCGCCTCGGCCTCGGTCAGCCCGAACGAGATCAGCTTCTCGCCCGACGCCAGGCCGGGCAGCCAGCGGTCCTGCTGCTCCTCGGTGCCGGCCACCTGGATGGGGATGGCGCCCAGTGACTGGACGGCCAGGATGAGGCCAGTGGTGGCGCACGCCCGGCTCAGCTCCTCGATCGCCAGGCACAACGTCGTCAGGTCTGCGCCAAGTCCGCCGTGCCGTTCCGCGAACGGGATGCCGAAGATGTCCTGCGCGGCCAGCAGCCGCCGCATGTCCTCGGGCCACTCGGCCGCCCGATCGATCTCCGCCGCGCGCGGCGCCACCTGCTCGACGGCCAGCTCGCGCACGGCGTCGCGCAGCAGGATCTGGTCCCCGGTTAGCCGGATCGAGCCGTGGACGGGAGGGTTCGTGGACACCGCCGCCATCGTAGCAGCGGCCGGGCCGCATCCGATCGTCAGGCGTGACATCCAGCGCACCTCCGTCTACGCTGGAGGCGCGACCGGCGTGGGTGCCAACGGCCACCGGGGGTCCGGGCTCCCGCCGGAAGGGATGCACGATGGACCAGACTTACCTGCTCCTGCTCGGGGTCGCCGTGCTGGTGGCGATCGTGGCCACGCTCCTGATCAGGACCCGCATGCGCGAGGACGATGCAGAGACCGTGCCGCCCGAATCCCCATACGCCACCTCCACCGAGGGCATGAAAGTGTGCCCGAGGTGTGGCATGGGCAACCTGTGGACGGATCGCCAGTGCATCAGCTGCGGAGCGGCGCTCAAGGGCTGAGCTTGCCGGGTACCGACGCACCGCCACCGGGTCTCGCGGGTGGCGCTACTCGAAGCGGGTCGACTCGCTTGCGGTGACCCGGCCGACGAGCGGCATGGCCGTCATCACGACCCCCATCGCACCCGCCGTGGCAACGGTCAGCAGCCCGATGACGCCCAGGTCCGGGCCCGGCGACCCACCGCTGCGCAGCGCGCGAAGGATGACCTGCGCCACGACCGTGCCCAGCAGCGCCGAGAGGATGGCCACCGCCACCAGCGGCGCGGCGGCTTCGAGCAGCAGCACAGCCCGCAGTCGCCCCAGCGGGATCCCGGACAACCGCAGCAGGGCGAACGGGAGCCTGCGCTCGACCAGGCCGCTGGCCACGGCGATCGCCAGGCTGGCGCCCGCGAGCAGCATGGCCACGATGACGCCCATGGACACCACGCGGCCCAGCTCGGTGACCGTCGCGGAACTGTCGGTCGCGACCTCACCGATGGTCAGCACGACCGAGGTCGGCATCGCGACCTCGAGCGCCGTCCTCGCTTGCTCGACCGCAGCCGGCGAGCCGTCGGTCAGCACGGCAATTCGCGTCGGGGCGAAGGCGGCCATACCCGCCGGGAACGCCGTTGGGTCGATGATCGCGGCCGGGAGTCCCGGGCGCGCACCGGGGGCGACGGTCGCCGGCGCATACCGATCGATTGCCGCCGGGTCGACGCTGAGCGAGACGTACTGCACGGGCGCCGTCGTAGCCACCCCCGGACCGCCCAGGAACCGCATCGTGAGCAGGGTCGCCGAGCCAAACGGCCGACCGCCAGGACCGAGATGGACGAGGCCCGGGCCACAGGTCAGCGTGGGCGCCGCAAGCACCTCGACGAACGATGGGCACGACACCACGATGCCCTGCTGGAAGGCGCCGTCGGCGTCGATCAGCACCTCGCGCAGCTCGACGGCCTCGAGAGCTCCTGCCGCCACGGCCGCCCGCACCCCGAGCTCGGCGACCGACGCTCGTTCCCCGGGGACCGTCGCCAGCAGCACGTCCGGTCGCACCGCGAGATCGTCGACGCCGAATCCTGCCGAGGAGGTGAACGAGGCGATCGAGAGATAGGTGCTGCCGACGAACACGGCCATCACCATCCCGCCGATCGCGCCGTAGGCGCTTCGCGGATCGTCGGTCAGCCGCCGGCCGGCCAGCAGGCCGACGGGCCCGCGGCTGATCCGGGTGACGGCGGCGCCCACCAGCATCGTGACCCACGGGCCGGCGATCCCGATGCCAACGATGATCCCGAGGAAGCTGCCGATCAGGAGCCACAGCAGCACGTCCCCGATCCCTGTCGACGATGACGCGATGCGAACCACCACGGCCACGAACACGACGAGGCACGCCAGCATCGGCACCAGCCGAAGCCGGCGCAGCGGTCCCCGACGCTCCCGACGTCGAACGCCCAGCGGCGACGACGCCACCCGGCGCAGCGCCACCACCGCGGCGGCGACACCCACCACCTGGACCACGACCAGCAGCGCGAGCGCCGGCACGAGCGGCGGGACGATCGTGCCCGGAAACCACGTCGCCTGCGCCAGCGGGATCATCGCGACCAGGGGTCGCAGCAGGAGGAACAGGAGCACGCCACCGAGCGCTCCTGGGATCGTGGCTGCCAGCGCCTCGACGGCCGCGAACACGGTCACCTGGCCCGGCGTCGCCCCGGCCAGTCGCAGCGCCGCCAGCCGCTGCTCGCGACGCGCAGCCGACAGCCGCGTGGCGGTCGCCACGAACACCGCCACCGGCGTCAGCGCGCCAGCCACGGCGAGCACGACCAGAAGCTGGATCAACGGGTTCGAGGGCACCGGGATCCGGCCCGTCCCATCGAGCGCCGTCGCGACGCGCGCCCCCTCGACGCGGAGCTCGTCCGGGTCTCGGCCGACGATCATGGCGATCTCGTCGGGCGCCATCAATCCCGCCTCCCCGATCGTGCCCACGACCTGTCCCAGCCGGGCCGCGAGCTGGTCGGGCGGGACCGTCGCCGCCAGTGACGCCAGGGCGGGCGACACGAACGTCTCCCCGGCCGCCGGGACGTGATCCAGACCGGGCGGCACCGGCGCACCGGGCGAGAGGGCAGCGACGTCCATGCGCACGATCGAACGGCCCTGCCAGTGATCGTCCGTCCGGGCGAGCATCAGGCCGCGGTTGGCCGTCGCGAGATCGACCGTGCCCGGGGTGTCCCGCCACGCGGCGTGGGCGTAGCGCGCGATCAGGGCCGGCTCGAACGACAGCGCGAACAGGAGGATGGCCGTGCCGAACGCAACCGCGACCGCGGTGAGCGCCGTCGTCAGCGCGGTCGACCGGCCGCCCGCGGCGGCCAGGCGCCAGGCGAGCCGGATCATCGAGGCGATTCGGGCGCGATCCGGCCGTCGCGGACGATGACCTCGCGATCGGCATAGGCGGCGATCCGGGGCTCGTGGGTCACGAGCACGACCGAAGCGCCCTGCTCCCGGGCGGCGTCGGTCAGGAGCTCCATCACCTGCTCGCCCGAAACGGAATCCAGGGACCCGGTGGGCTCGTCGGCGAACAGCACCCGGGGTCCCGCGACCAGCGCGCGGGCGACGGCCACCCGCTGGGCCTGGCCACCGGACAGCTCTCCCGGCCGCCGCAACTCGAGGCCGCCCAGGTCCAGGCGCGGGAACCAGGTCGCCGCGCGATCCAGGGCCTCCCGCCGGTGGGTCCCACCGAGCAGCAGCGGCAGCGCGATGTTCTCGATCGCCGGCAGCTCTGGGACCAGCTGGCCGAACTGGAACACGAACCCGAACTCGGTTCGTCGGAGCCGGCTGCGTGCCGCCTCGCCAAGGTCGTCGATCCGCCGGCCCGCGAACAGCACCTGACCGCGGTCCGGCCGAAGGATCCCGGCCACGCAGTGGAGCAGCGTCGACTTGCCGGAGCCGCTGGGGCCCATGATCGCGACGATCTCACCGCCCACGACCCGCATGTCGATACCGCGCAGCGCCTCGGTCATGCCGAATCGCTTCTCGAGGCCCGTTGCGTCGATGACCACCTCGCGGACCGCCTGGGCGGCCTCACCGGTGGCACGCGCCACATCGGCAGCGCCCGCCGAGCTCGAAGCCAGGCGACCTTGAAGCGGGGCGAGCTGGAGCATCACGCGTTCTCCGTGTGGGTGACCACCGGCATCGGCGGCAGGGGGGCGATCTGGCTGCGGAGGTCGTCGGCGCGAGCGGCGGTCTGCTCGATCCAGCGCAGGTCGGCCTCGAGGTGGAACAGGGCATAGTCGGCCAGCAGGGCCATGGCCGGCGGCGCCGTGCGGCGGAGCGCCGTCAGCTCTCGCATCCGGCCGAGGTGGGCGTGGCGCTGACGGTCCAGCAGGGCGACCACGGATCGCCCGCTCAGGACGGCGAGCGTGACCTTCGTGAACAGCGTTGCCTGGAGGTGAGGCTCCGGATCGCTCGGCTCATCGAGCCACCGCTCGAGCGCGTCCTCCCCCGCACCGGTGATGGCGTACGCCTTGCGCTCGGGTCCCTCGTCCTGGTCGACCGAGGCGACCAGGACCTCACCGTCCCGTGCCAGCCGGGCGAGCGTCGCATACACCTGGCCGAAGGCCAGCGGATGATCCGGCGCAAAGTAGCCGTCGAACAGCCGCTTGAGCTCGTAGCCATGCCGGGGCATGGGCTCGAGCAGGCCGAGCAGCGCGTAGCGGACGGACATCGTGCGCCACTATACACCCGGCGTATAGTGCCATCGACGCTCTCGGGAACAGGCCGCGGGATCGCGCCTCTTCGACGTCGGCCCCATCCGCGACCGCCGGCGACGCGAGCGTCGGCCGCGCGGGCGTCGGTCAGCCCTGGACCACCGGCAGCCGACGGCCGGCCGGCACCTCGCGCCCCGCGAACGGCATCACCGCGGCCGCCAGCAGCTCGCTGATGTCCTGGGCCGTGACCGCGTCCTCACCATCGACGCGTCCCGCGTCGGTGAGCCCGTCGCGGAGCATCGTCATGCAGAACGGGCACGCCGTGGCGAGGGTATCGGCCCCGGTCTCGAGCACCTGGCGCGTGCGCTCCGCGTTGATCCGCGTGCCGCGCGTCTCCTCCATCCACATCCGACCACCGCCGGCGCCGCAGCAGAAGGTCTGCCGGCCGCTCGCCTCCATCTCCCGCAGCTCGACGCCCGGGATCGCACCCAGCACGTCGCGTGGCGCGCTGATGACGCCATTGTAGCGGGCGAGATAACAGGAGTCGTGATAGGTCACCGAGCGACCCGGCAGCCCGTCGGTGCCGATCCGCAGCCGGCCGTCCCTGACCAGCGAGGCGAGGTACTCGGAATGGTGGCGGATCGTGAACGAGCCGCCCAGCTGACCGTACTCGTTGCCGATCGTGTTGAAGCAGTGGGGGCAGGCGGTGACGATCGTGCGTTCCCCCATCCCGTAACGGTTGAGCGTCTCCACGTTCTGGCCGGCCAGGATCTGGAACACGTACTCGTTGCCCATCCGGCGCGCCGGATCGCCGGTGCAGCTCTCCTCCTGGCCGAGCACCGCGAACGAGACGCCCGCGGCATCGAGACAGGTGGCCACGGCGCGCGCGACGCGCCGGTTGCGATCGTCGAAGGCGGCGGCGCAGCCCACCCAGTAGAGGACCTCGAGCCCGTCGAGCTCGCCCGCCGCCTGCACGGCGGCCACCGTCCGGATCTCGAACGGCAGCCCCCTGGCCCAGTCGAGCCGCGCCGACGGCGGCTGGCCCCACGGGTTGGCGACCGACTCCATGCCCCGAAACGCGCTCGTCAGCTCCTGGGGGAACCTGGAGTCCTCGAGCACCAGGTTCCGCCGCAGGCCGACGATCTTGTCCACGTGCTCGATCGTCACCGGGCACGCCTCGACGCATGCGCCGCAGGTGAGGCAGTCCCACACCGCGTCGTACGGGATCGCGACGTCCACCAGGGGTCGCGCGAGCGCGTCCGGCTTGAGCGTGTCGTCGAGCCCGAAGGTGGCGCGCACCGACGGCGAGTTGGGAATGAGCGGCAGCCCCGCCTCGGCCGCCACCGACTCGTGACGGATGTTCATGATCAGGGACTTGGGGTTGAGCGGCTTCCCGGTCGCGTACGCCGGACACGCCTGCTGGCAGCGCCCGCACTCGGTGCAGGTGAAGCCGTCGAGCAGGTCCTTCCACGACAGGTCGGCGACGGTCCGGATGCCGTAGGTCGCATCGGTGGCCTCGAGGTCCATCGCGGGCAGCTCGCCCCGCGGCCGGAGCTTGCGCAGCAGGACGTTGGGGATCGCCGTCGCGATGTGGAGGTGCTTGGAGAACGGCAGGTACACCAGGAAGGCCGCCACCAGCACCATGTGGGTCCACCACAGGACCGCGAACACGGCCTGACCGGCGTCCGGGTCGACCCCGGTCAGCAGCCCGCCGATCGTGTCGGCTGCGAACGCGCCCGACACGTCGCCCCGCAGCGCGACCTCGAACACCTGCGAGCCCAGCTCGGCGCCGACGATGCCACCGATGAGGACCAGGACGAACAACGCGTCGCGGTTGAGCGACAGCCTCGCGGGCCGCAGGACCAGGCGCCGGAGGAACGCATAGCCGACGGCCACCAGGACGATCAGCGCGACGGCGTTCTGGAGCGCGTTGACGAGCGCCCACAGCAGCCCGTCGAACGGATACGCCACCACCGCCTCGATGAGGCCACCGGTGACGATGTTGGCCGTCCCGATGGTGAGCAGGACGAAGCCCCAGAAGATCGCGAAGTGCATCGCCCCCGCCGGCGGATCCCGGAACATGCGGACCTGGAGCAGCGCGTAGCGCACAACCCCGCCCAGCCGCCGCCACGGGTGGTCCGTTGGGGTTGCCGAACCGGCAGCCGCGAACACCCGCAGGTGGCGCGCCATCGCCAGCGCGAAGAAGGCGGCCGACCCCCAGAACAGGGGCAGCACCAGCGGGTACAGCGGAACGTCGGCGAACGACTCGAACATCGGTCAGGCGTCCTCGCGCGGGCCCGGAGGGAGGTCGTGCCGTCCGGCCGCCCGGGCGGCGGCGTGATCGAACGGTCCCGCGAGCGTCTCGAGCGCATGGTCCAGCAGCGGGACCACCGTCTCCAGCGACTCCAGGGCGCCCCTGGGCGAGCCCGGCAGGTTCACGATCAGGGTGCGGTCGCGAACCCCGACGACGCCCCGCGAGAGGGCCGCGAAGGGGGTGGAGCGGCGGCCGTCGGCCCGTATCGCCTCCGCGATCCCCGGGATCTCATAGTCGAGCACGGCCCGGGTTGCCTGCGGGGTGACGTCGCGTGGGGTAAGCCCGGTGCCCCCGGTGGTCACGATCAGGGCGAAGGTCGCAGCGCCGTCGATGAGCATCTCCTCGATCGCCCACTGCTCGTCGGCGACGACCCGTCGCTCCACCCCGAACCCGAGCTCCGTGAGCCGCCCTGCCACGCCCTCACCCGAGGTGTCGGGGCGTCGGCCCACCGCCGCCCGGTCGCTCGCGGTGACCACGAGCGCGGAGCGGGCGCCCGCGGACCCGTCGCCTGCGGGCCGGGCGGCCGCGGGTCGGGATGCGGGCCGGGCGCCTGGTTCCACCGGGTCGCCCCTCAACCCGGTCCCTTGCGCTTGCCGAGGCGGCCGGCCATCCGGTCCGCGCCCCGCCGCCGGGGGGCCGGTGCCCCGTCCGTGCCGGCCGGCCTGAACCATTCGCCGCTCTTGCCGCCGGTCTTGGAGATCAGCCGGATCGCGCGGATCTCCACGCCGCGTTCCACGCCCTTGACCATGTCATACACGGTCAGCGCGGCGACCGCCGCCGCCGACATCGCCTCCATCTCGACGCCGGTGGGCGCCGTCGTGGCAGCCTCGGCGCGGATCCGAAGGACCGACGCGGCCCGGTCCGGCGTGATCGCCACGGCGAGGTCCGTGAGCGGCAGCGGGTGACACAGCGGGATCAGCTCGGAGGTCCGCTTGCCGCCCATCACCCCGGCGAGCTCGGCGACCGTGAGCACGTCCCCCTTCTCGCCGCCGCCGTCGATCACCAGGCTCAAGGTCTCGGCCGAGACCGCGACCTCGGCCTCCGCGACGGCCCGGCGCGCGGTGGGCGGCTTGGCGCTCACGTCGACCATGCGCGGACGGCCTCGCCGGTCGATGTGGCTGAGTCGGCGCCGCTCGGCGCGCGGGACGTCGCTGCGATCCATCGGTCCTCCTCGTGTCGCGAATCGTAACCGGTGCCGGGTACGGGGTGGGCCGTCAGCCGCGATCGAGCCAGCGGAGCTCCACCTCGGTTCCCGCCGACACCCGCTCCAGCGGCTCCGGGATCACGGCCAGCGCGTCCGCCGCCGCGAGCGCCGACAGCACGTGGCTCCCCTGCCCACCCGCGAGCCTGACCCGGACCCGCCCGCGGCGATCGCGCGACGGCGTCCCGTCACGCTCGCGGAGGGCCACCACGCGCTGGTATCCCCGGCGGCCAAGACTCTTGGTGACCGGATCCTCGAGCACAGCCCGGTCCGCCGGCCGGTGCAGGTGCGGGTGCCCGGCCAGGCGCCGCAGCACGGGGCGGACGAACAGCTCGAAGGTGACGAACGCAGACACGGGATTGCCGGGCAGCCCGAACAGCAGGACCGGGCTGCCGCGCGATGCGCCGGAGTGGCCGCCGCTGTCGGCGCGACCGAAGGCGAACGGCTTGCCCGGCTGGACGGCAACCCGCCACAGGTCGATCGAGCCGACGGCGTCGAAGGCGAGCCGGACGACGTCGTAGGGGCCGACGGAGACGCCGCCCGAGACGACGACCAGGTCGGCCTCCGCCACGCCGCGTCGCAGCCGCTGCTCGACGTCCTCCAGATCGTCGATCGCGATCCCCAGGTCCAGCGGGATCCCGCCGGACTCGGCGATCAGCGCCCGCAGGCCCGGGCCGTTGGCATCCGGGATCCCCGCGTCGCCGAGATCCGCCCCCGATGCCCGGACCTCATCGCCCGTCGCAAGCACACCGACGATCGGCCGCCGGCGGACGACGAGCTCTGACGTCCCGCAGCCGGCGGCGAGCGCAACCACGGCCGGTGTCACGGTGACGCCCGCCGAAGCCACCACCGCGCCCGCTTCGACATCGCTGCCCAGGATCCGGATCGCGTTGCCGGGCCCCACCCGCTCGTGCACCAGGCAGGCCGCCGGCAGCGGCCCGGTGGCGTCGCGGCCGCGAGGCCCCGGATTGCCGCTCGCGTCGAGCGGGGTCGTCATCTCTACCGGGACCACCGCGTCCGCGCCGCCCGGGATCCGGGCCCCCGTCGCGATCCGGATCGCCGTCCCGGCGATCACCCTGGCATCGGGCGCCACGCCGGCACGCGACTCGCCGACGACGGTCAGACGGATCGCCGACGCGTCACCGGCACCGTCGACGTCCGCGGCCCGGATCGCGTAGCCATCCATCGCCGAGTTGTCCCATGGTGGCAGCGACACCCGCGCGGCCAGCGGCTCCGCGAGCACCCGCCCCAGCGCCGCCTCCGGGGTCACCTGCTCGGTGTCGCTGAACGGCTCCACCCCCGCGAGCACGGTTGCCTGGGCCGCCTCCACGGGCAGCAGGCCCTTGTGGCTCATTGCCGATCCGCGTGCATCGAGCGGGCCGTGGTCATCATCGTGTCCTCACCACGGCGGGGTGCGGCCGAAGCGACCAGAATCCGCATCCGTGACCTCATCGGCCGCATCCGTGACCTCATCGGCCGCATCGGTGACCTCATCGGCCGGTGCCGGTGGCGCCGGCCTGACGGGCCGCCCGCAAACGAACGAGATCGGCCACGCCGTCCCGGGTCAGCAGTCCGGCGAGCCGCCCGCGATCGGCCACCGCCAGCCCGTCCTGACCCGACGACCCGAGCAGCTCGATCGCACCCCACAGCGCATCGCCGGGGGCGAGCACCGGCACCTCCGGCGGGGCCGCCATCACCTCGCCTACCCTGGCCTCTCCGAGCCTCCCGCGGCCGAGGCGAGCCACCCGGCGCCGGCCGATGACGCCAACCACGATGTCGCCGTCGACCACCGGCAGCGCCGCCAGCGCGTCAGGGCCCCGGAACCGGTCCGCGAACGTGTCGACCGTCAGATGCGGGCTGATGGAGCCGGTGTCCCGCCGCATCGCGTCCTCGACATGGGTCCCTTGCAGCAACCGCTCCATGGCAACCTGGCGCTCCACCGTCCGCCCGCTGCTGGTGAGCATCCAGCCGAAACCCAGCCCCACCAGGCCCTCGAGCACGAGGTTCGCGAGCACAGCGGCGACACCGATGCCAACGATCGCCCAGCCGACCAGCCGGCCCACCCGTGCGCTCACCAGGCTCGCCCGGTCCGGGTCGCCGGTTCGGGCCCAGACGATCGCCCGAACGACCCGGCCACCGTCCACCGGCATCGCGGGCACCAGGCTGAGGGTAGCCATGGCCAGGTTGAGCAGACCGACGACGATCAGCGCGTCGGCCACGACCCCGACCTCGGGCGCCACCGTCACCACCAGCAGCCCGAGCGCCGTCAGCACCAGCGCCGCGACTCCTGACAGCAGCGGGCCGGCGATCGCGATCAGCAGCTCGTCGCGCGGCCGCGCGGCACGGATCGAAAGGGGCGCGAGCCCTCCGAGGAAGCCGAGCACCACCGTCCCCGCCGGGACGCCACGGCGTCGCCCGACCAGCGCGTGCCCCAGCTCATGGGCGGCGACCGACACCAGAAACATCAGGGCGATCCCGGCACCGATCAGCCACTGGATCACCGGGTTGAGCTCCGGCGCGTCGAGCGTCGCGAGCTCCACGCCCATGACCGTCACGACCGCCAGCAGCAGGATCCAGGCGAGCGATACCCGGACCTCGATCCCAAGCACGCGCGCGATCGGCACGCCGCCCGGGTTCATCGCGCTGCCGCCGGGATGGGCATGCCGCCCGGGCCGAGCGCGGCGGCAGCCTCGATCACGGCCGCGCGCCGCCGGCCCAGCCACGCCAGCCCGAGGCTGAGGGCGACGACGACGATCCCGACCCCGATCGTCGTCTCGACCCAGAACGTCTCGGGGAACAGCTGCACCAGACGGTCTGTACGGGGGTCGAACAGGAAGCTCCCGGGCGGGAAGAACAGCTCGTGGAACAGCTCGAAGGCGGTGTCGAAGAACAGCAGGCCCAGGAGGCCGACCACCACCGTGCCCACCGCGATCACGCGTCCGATCCGGCCCAGGCGGCGCCACAGCCAGGCACGCGCCGTCGGCCGCCGGCCGAGCGCGAAGGCCAGGCCGAGCACCGCCGCTCCGATGATCGCCGCCGCGTAGAAACCGGCGAACACGCTGCGCACGTCGCGCATGTGCTGCCGCTCGCGCTCGTTGAGGACCGGCGACCCATGGAGCGTGACGCCGAAGTCGGGTGGGCCGACCACGAGGTCGGACAGGATCGATCCGGTCACGGTCCGCAGGTCGGCCGCATCGAACCCGGTCCATGCCGCGGCCTGCGCACGACCCTGCTCGAACCCGACCCAGACGGGGTTGAGGAACGGGAGGATCGCCAGCGCGATCAGGACCAGGACGGTTGCGATACCGAGCACGATCGAGGACAGCGCCTCGCGGATGAGCTCCATCAGTCGCCTGATGGTATCTGGTGATCGGTGCCCGGCGCCCCCGATCGGTCGATCAGGCTTCCTGGAGCGTCCGCGCCTGCTCCCACCAGGTGTCGATCATCAGCTCGGCCGGGGTCTCCCAGTTGAGCTCCTGGGCCGCCCGGGCAAGCCGGGACCGGAACGCCTCGAGGTCGAGCGCCAGCACGTCGCGGAGCCCCTCGATCCCGGCCTGGATGAACAGCTGGTGCTCGGTGCCCCCGAACCCGGCCAGATTGAGCAGCAGGGCCTCATCGCGCCAGCGCACGACGTCGTTGGGCGTGGCGGCTACGTGGTCGGCCAGCGACTGACGGCGCGTGGACGTCTCCGACACGTCGAGCAGGATCCCGGTCGTGAAGATGCCCTGCTTCTCGAGCCGGGCGAGGTGCGCGGGTTCGATGCGGGTGAGCTCGGTGATGGGCGGCACGCGGCGTGGGACCTCCGTGGGCTGGCAGATGATGGCGGCGCCATTATCGCGGGTCGCGCCGGGTCTCGCGGTGGTCCACGGGCCGGCCGGGGGCGTCGCGAGCGGACGCCTCAGCGTTCAAGCGCCTGGTTCTCCAGCACGACGTCCCAGTGCGCGTCGAGGATCTCGAACCGCCGCCGCTCCTCCGCCTTGAACGTCGCCTGGTCCGGGTACAGCCGCTCCGCCAGCTCCGCGTCGGCGTGCTCCTCCATGGCCGCCCAGTCCCGGTAGGTGATCGAGACCAGCACGTCCCAGTCGGCGTGGCCATCACCGTGGAACCGCGGAGCCCACAGCTCCACGTTGGTGAACCGCCCGGCCGCCTGGAGCTCGCGCAGGATCGGCCAGTGGTTCTTGCGGAACAGGCGCACGAACTCGTCGTGGCTGCCCCACTTCGTCCGGTAGAAGTACAGAACCTCGATCGGATCGGACATCGTCGGTCGCCTCCTGGTTGCGGGATCTCGGGATCCGGTGGGTCGTGTCAGCCGTCGAGCCTGGCTGCCTCGGCGCGGAGGAGCTCCCACGCGCGCTCGACATGGCGGCGCTGCGTTCGCAGGTTGCTGACCGCCAGCCGGATCGTGAACCGGTCGTGGAGCCGGGTGTGGGACAGGAACACCTCGCCCGTGGCGTTCACTGCGTTGAGCAGGCGCTCATTGAGATCGTCGAGCAGATCGGGCACGTCCGCTTCGCCCTCCTGGGGCGCGAGCGAGGCCGGGCGGTAGCGCAGGCAGACGGTCGAGAACGGGACCGGCGCCAGGCGCTCCCAGTCCGGGTCGGCGTCGACCCAGGCGGCGAGCTCGGCGGCCAGGGCGAGATGGAACGCCAGCCGCCGTCGCAGACCCTCGAGCCCGAACCAGCGCAGCTGCATCCACAGCTTGAGGGCGCGCATCCGGCGCCCCAGCTGCGGCTGGTACTCGTTGTAGTCGAGCACCGGGTGCTCACGGTCGAGCGTCCGCAGGTACTCGGGAACGAGGCTGAACGCGGCTCGCACCTGGTCCATCCGGCGCGACAGGAGCAACGATGCGTCGAGCGGCGTGAACAGCCATTTGTGGGGATTGATCACGATCGAATCGGCGCGCTCCCAGCCCGCGAAGGGTGCCCGGCGATCTGGCATCAGCGCCACGACCCCCGCGTACGCGCTGTCGACATGGAGCCACACGCCCTCGCCTGCGGCGATGTCCGCGATCGCCGCCACAGGATCCACCGAGGTCGACGACGTCGTTCCGATCGTGGCCACGATCGCCACCGGTCGTCGTCCCGCCGCCCGATCCTCGTCGATCGCCGCGTGGAGCGCCGCCGGATCCAGCTCGTAGTCCGTGTTGGTGGGGATCCTGACCAGCGCCGATCGCCCAAGTCCCAGCGTCATGCACGCCTTGTCCACCGAGCTGTGCGCCTCGGCCGAAGCGTAGACGCGCGGCGCGGCGACCTCGGCACGACCGGCGAGGCCCTCCGCCGCCGCCTGGAGCCCGGCGGCCTCACGCGCGGCACCGAGCGCGATCAGCGTCGAGGTGGAGGCCGTGTCGGTGAGCATGCCGCCGAACTCCTCGGGCAGACCCAGGGCAGTCCGCAGCCAGTCGACGACGACCGTCTCGAGCTCGGTCCCGATGGGCGAGGTGCGCCACAGCATGGGGTTCTGGCCCAGGGCCGCGGTCAGCATCTCCCCGAGGATCCCGGGGCTCGACGCCGACGTCGAGAAGTAGGCGAAGAAGCCGGGGTGCTGCCAGTGCGTCGCGTTGGGCAGGACGAGGCGGTCGAGGTCGGCCAGGATCGCTCCCATCGGCTCCGGGTCCTCGGGGGCCGTGCGGGGAAGCCGGGGACGGATCGAGCCCGGTTCGATGGGCGGCAGCACGGGATACCGCTCCACGGTTGCCAGGTAGTCGGCGATCCGGTCGACGACGGCATGCGCCGCAGCCCGGAACGCCTCAGGGTCCATGTCGTTGACGCCGTCGACCTGCTCCGGATCGAGAGAGGTCCCGGACGGTTCGGTCACCCGATCAGTCTACCGGTGCTACCGATCAGGACATCCAATCCCGGGCCGGAGGGTGCTCCGCGCTGGCTCACCGTTGGTCGGGCTCGGCCGCCTGCGCTTCTGGCGGCAGGAACATGTAGCCGAGGCGCCGCTCCGTCCTGATGTACCGGGGATGATCCGGGTCATCGCCCAGCTTCTCCCGCAGCCGGCGGATGTAGACCCGGATGTAGTCCACCTCATCCACGTACTCCCGGCCCCACACCTTCGCCAGCAGGGTGCCGTGCTGGAGGACGTGCCCAGCGTTCCGGATCAGGTGGTAGAGAAGCTTGTACTCGGTCGGGGTGAGCTCGATCCGCTCGCCCCGCAACCGTGCCTCGTGCGTCGCGTAGTCCACCTCGAGGTCACCGGACCGGAAGGAGGGCGTACGACTCGACGGAGCCGGCATGTCCAGGCGCCGCAGGACGGCCTTGACCCTGGCCATCAGCTCCAGGTGGTTGAACGGCTTCGTCACGTAGTCGTCGGCACCGAGCTCGAGGCCCTTGACCTTGTCCATCGCGTCATCCCGCGCGGTCAGCATGACAACGGGAACGTCGGAGAAGGCGCGGAGCTCCCGCAGCACCGCGAACCCGTCATCACCCGGAAGCCCAACGTCGAGCAGGACGATGTCAGGCCGCTGTCGCTCCACGATGTCGAGCGCGGCCTCACCGGTGCCGGCCCCCAGCACCTCGACCTCCCGCCACTGGAGCGTGAACCCGAGCTGGATCGACTCGACCACATCGGGCTCGTCGTCAACCACCAGGATGCGCATCACGGTTCGTCGTCCGGGCCTGAGGTCGGGACGACCAGGGTGAATGTGCTTCCCTGGCCGAGAGCGCTCCGGACCTCGATCGTACCGCCATGCGCCTGGGCAATGGCCAGAGCCGTGGGCAGGCCGAGGCCCACCCCTTCCTGGGGGCCCGAGCGATCATTGCGACCGACGAAGAACCGCTCGAACAGCCGGGCCTGATCCGTCTCCGAGATCCCCGGACCATCGTCGGTCACGCTCCAGGCGGTCATCAGCCCATGCTCCTCCACGCCAACGCTCACCGTCCCGCCATCGGGAGCGAAGCGCTGGGCGTTCGAGATCAGGTTCAGGAGCGCCTGCTCGAGACGTCGGTGGTCGCCGTACACCCGGTGGTCGCCGTACACCCGGTGGTCGCCCGTTGAGGATTGGATCCGCTCGAGGTGCTGACCGTGCTGGGCGGCGAGCGGCGCGACGACGGCCATGGCCGAGTCGGCCATGGCGTTCGCGCTGAACCGGCGAAGCTGCAGGCTCACGCTCCCCGACCGGAACCTCGACAGCTCGAGGATGTCGGCGACGAGACGCTGCATGCGCTCGCCGTTGCGCTCGATCGACTGCAGTAGCGCCTGGCGCTGCTCCTCGGTCGGCTCGGCGGTCGGTTCGAGCAGGAGGCCGACGCTGGTGCGAACCGCCGTGAGTGGGGTCCGGAGCTCATGGGCGATCGTGGACAGCAGGTCGGTCCGCAGGCCTTCGAGCTCCGCGAGCGTCACCTGTGCGCCCCCGTTCAGTCCGTCGGTCGCGTAGCGGTTCCCGAGCGTCGTCGCGACGAACCGGGCGGCGCCGCCAGTCCGCTGCGTGACGCGGATGAGCCCGAGGTCCACGAGATCGTCGAGGAGGCGTTCCGCCGTGTGCGGATGCAGCTCGGCGCCGCTCGCAGCGAAGCGGCGCTCGAGATCGGCGGCGGTCACCGAGGGCGGCACAAGGGCCAGGGCGGCGTGGAGCAACGCCGAGGGCTTCACCAGGTCAGCGCCACGGGCGAGCTCAGCCGGGCTCCCCGAACCGTCGTCCGTCCGTTTGCGAGCCATGCGTTCGAGGATAGCCCCGGCCTCCTGCTCCGGCACGACCCGGATGGCGGCCCGGGGATCGCCCATGGCCCACCGGCCGCCCGCATGAACGGCGTGTCCATCCTGCCGGCCACGATGTTCACGTCCCGTTCATGTTCGTCCATGCCTTCGTTTCCGGACCCGGACGAGGCTTTGAGGAGGTCAACGGCCCCGACCGCATCGCCTGGAGATCATTGATGGCCACGGATATCGCCCCTCGAATTGCCATCGCCCACCGCACCACCGGACAGGACGCCCTCGCCGCGGCGCTCACGCAGTTCGACGCCGCCGCCGAGCACCTCGACCTGGAGTCTGACCTGCGCGCGATCCTCCGTGCCCCGCACCGCGAGTACACGGTGCGGTTTCCGGTCGCGATGGATGACGGGACCGTGCGCGTGTTCACCGGCTACCGGGTGCAGCACAACGTGGCTCGTGGCCCGGCGAAGGGCGGACTCCGGTACCACCCGCAGACCGATCTCGACGACGTCCGGGCGCTGGCGATGTGGATGACCTGGAAGTGCGCGCTCGCGGATGTGCCCTTCGGCGGCGCGAAAGGGGGCGTGACCTGCGACCCGCAGGCGATGAGCGGCAAGGAGGTCGAAGCCCTGACCCGACGCTTTGCCACGGAGATGGAGCCCATCGTCGGACCGGAGTCGGATATCCCGGCCCCCGACGTCGGCACCAACGCGCAGGTGATGGCCTGGTTCATGGACACGGTATCGATGCACAAGGGCTACTCCGTGCCCGGCGTGGTCACCGGCAAGCCGCTCGCCATCGGGGGTTCCGTTGGCCGCCAGGACGCGACGGGACAGGGTGTCGTCTACACGATCCACGACGTCGCCCACCGTCTTGGCCTCAGCGTCGAGGGGGCGACCGTCGCCGTCCAGGGCTTCGGGAACGTGGGCGAGGCAACTGCCCGCCTGCTGGCCGAGGATGGCGCCAGGGTCGTGGCGGTCACCGATGTCGGCGGCGGCGCGTACGACCCCGACGGCCTGGACGTTGCCGAGCTGGCGCGGCGGTTCCGTGCCTATGGCACCGTGGCGGGCTCGCCGGGCACCCAGCTCATCGACAACGAGTCCCTGTTCGGGCTCGACGTGGACGTTCTGGTGCTGGCCGCGCTCGAGGGGCAGATCACGTCCGCCAACGCCGACCGCGTTCGAGCACGGATCCTTGCCGAGGGCGCGAACGGCCCGACCGATCCATCGGCCGACCCGATCCTCTCGGCGAACAACGTGACCGTGATCCCCGACATCCTGTGCAACGCCGGCGGCGTGATCGCGAGCTACTTCGAATGGGCGCAGAACCGGTCGGCCCTCGCGTGGACGCGCGATGAGGTCAACGACCGGCTCCGCCGTCAGATCCTCTCGGCCGCGGACGCGGTGTGGCAACGCGCCGCGGCCGACGGGATCACGCCTCGCCTGGCCGCGAACGCGATCGCCGTCGGCCGTGTCGCCACGGCCACCCGACTCCGCGGCCTCTATCCCTGATCCCAATCGGTCGACCCTAGATCGGAGGCACCGCATGCACACCTACGCCAGTCCTCGCCGCGGCCACTGCGCCTCGTGCGACGGCACCATCACCGGACGTCCCGTGTATCGGATGGACGAGGCGTACTGCTGCCTCGGCTGTGCGCAGGGGGGCCCCTGCATCTGCACCTACGAGCAGGACCTTGCGAACGACGGCGTTGACCATCTCGGTCTGCCGTTCGCCATGGAGCCGGCCACAGCGGAAGTCGCCGCCGAAGCCGACACCCAGGAGGTCGCCGTCGGATAGCGGGTGCACCCATCCGCGATCCCGGAAGACGCCCAGCTCCTCAGGGGCTGGGCGTCTTCGCGTCCGATGCGCCTGCCGCTGGTGCCCGTCGCGACCGTGATCGGGCTGGCACGAGGACGCGCAGAGCTCCCGGGAGACACTCGGCCTCGAGCGATGCCGTGCCCACCAGGTCGCCGTCGACCTCGATCGGCGTCGCGGCAGCGCCCTCGACACGGACCGAGCGCGCTCGCAGCCGGCGAGCGTGGCCGCTGTCCGGTCGCCCTGTCCCCCGCCGCACGACCGCCTCGAGGCCGCCCAGGATCGCCGCGAGCATCCCATCGCCCTCGACCACGATCAGGTCGAGCAGGCCATCGGCCGGATCGATCCGGTGCGCCGGCCGCAGGACCCCCGGGATGAGCTCCCCGCTGTTGGCGACCAGGACCTCGATCGCCTGCAGATCAACCGCCTCGCCGTCCGCCACGATCCGCGTCGCCACGCCTGGCGTGTTGCGCAGCAGCCCGAGCGCCGTCGCGAAGTAGGCGTAGCGGCCGATCCGTCGCTTGGCGCCGTCGCCGGTGGCGGCCATCACCCGGGCGTCGAAGCCCATGCCGGCCGCCACCACGAAGACTCGCCACTCGCTCTCGACACGGTCCGACATGCCCCAGCGCGCGATGCCCAGGTCGACGCGCCTGACCCGGGCGCCGGGCAGCGAGCGGGCCGCCCGCCGAGGGTCGAGCGGGATCCGGAGCGAGCCGGCGAACAGGTTCGCCGTGCCGACGGGAATGATCGCCAGCGGCACGTCACGTCCGGACAGGACGGCCGCGAGATCGCGCACCGTCCCGTCACCACCCACCGCCACCACCAGCCCGACGCCATCGTCGAGGGCAGCCCTCACGCGCCGCACCATCGTGTCCCGGTTCGCATCGACCAGGAGCCCGGGCTCCAGCCCCGTTCGCGCGACGACCGATCGACGCACCTCGGCGAGGATCCCGTCGCGGCGCTTCGGGTCGCTGAGCCGCGAGGCCCGGGGGTTGACGGCAATGACGGCCGCCACCGGCAGCGCTCGCGATTCCGCACGCTCCATGGGGCCATTGTGCCCGGGGACCGGGCCCGGAGCGTCCCGCACGTATGCGCGGGGGGCCCGTCCCTGGGCGCTACCCTCGCGCCGGTGATCCACTCGCGCTCACCGGCTCGGGCAACCGATCGCGGGCCGACCTCGCAGATGTCACGAGCCCAGTCGCTGCTCGACCTCGTCCACGATGCCCACCACCACCGTCCGCAGCGGCCCGTGGGTTGCGCCCACGATCTGGCGCGCCGAGTTGCCCTCGTCGAGGATCAGCACGAGCTCGCCGGCGCCCGCGCCAACGGTGTCCACCGCGATCAGGTACCCACCCGCGGGCGCACCCGAGGGGTCCACCAGGTCACACAGCAGCAGGGTGCGGTCCTCGAAGATGGGCGAGGTGATCGTCGACACGACGGTGCCCACGACCTGTCCGAGCTTCAACGGTCGCCTCCCCGCAGCGCCTCGACCGCGTCCACGATGCCCACGATCGCGTGGTCGACCGGCACGAACCGCTCCTCCATGGCCTCCGCCGCCTCCCGGGCGCCGACGATGTACACCAGCTCCCCGGGACCGGCCATGTGCACGGCATCGCCCGCCACGACCGGGGTCCCGATGTCGGTCAGCTGGCGGGTCAGGGGCTGGACGATCAACAGCCGCACGCCCTCGAGCCCGGGGGCCTTCACGGTCGCCACGACGGTGCCGATCACCCGCGCGAGCTGCATCGATCAGGCCCTCGGGCCGGCGATCCGCGCATGGAAGCGCGGGTCGGCTCGCAGCTCGTCGCGGAGCTCGGCGTGGAGCTGCGAGATCACGCGCGAGATCGGGGCCCGGCGGCCGCCGGCGGGTGAACCCGGCACGCCGGGATCGATGACCCGCTCGCAGCCGATCGCGACCGCCGCCTCCACCTCGGCCACCGGCCCGTCGAACAGCAGGTAGCCCTTGCCACCGAGGTCGTCGCCCAGCCGCATGTCGAGCAGCCGCACCCGTGCGCCCTTGACCCCGGCATCCGCCGCCACGATGGTGGCCGCGACCGACCACGTCTCAACGATCCCCAGCGCCTCGCCCTCACTCTCCTGGCGCTGCCCGCGCAGCGCCGCGACGACCTGATCGTGAACGTTGGGCAGGTAGACCGAGTCCACGATGCACGGGCCACCGACGGCACGCCCGGCGTCGAACGCCTCCTCGACGTCACCGACCGTGCCCCCCACCAGGACCAGGTAGCGACCCGGGTGGATCGTGCCGGCCCGCAGCATGTCGACCGGCGCCCGTTTGACCATGGCGTCGCCGGCCTCGATCCCGACCGCGATCGAATCGAGCTCGAGCAGCGCGATCGCGGGCTGCATCGCGTCGGCGGCGGACGACGCGCCGGCGGCGGATGCGCCGGCGGGCGATGCGCCGGCGGCGCTCCTCGCGCGAGAGCGAGCCAGGGTCCTCGCGCTGGAGGCGTTCGTCGCGCTGGAGCCGGTTCGTGCTCGGGCGTCGGTCATCACACGATCCGCAGCGCGCCGACGACGGTGATCCGGCGCTCGCGTGAGAAGGTCCGCGGCCGGGTCATCCCGTCCCCCGATGGGCTCGCGATGGACATCGTGGCAAAGCCCTCGCCGCCCTCGCCCAGCCCCGAGAAGTTCGGTCCGTTGGTGACGAAGATCGAGCAGTTCATCGCGCGCGCCATGCGGGTGATCACCTCGACATTGGTGGAATGAATCGAGGCCGTGTGGCGGAAGCCGTGCTCGGACCGGACGGCGAGGTCGATCGCGCGGTCCACGTCCGGCACCCTGACCACGGGCAGCACCGGCATCATCTGCTCGGTCCACACCAGGCTGTGCTCGACCGGCACCTCGGCGACCAGCAGTCGCGGCTCCACGGCCGGCCGAACCCCGATCTCGGCCAGGATCCGTGCCGCGTCGCGGCCGATCCAGGCGGGGTTCACATGGCCGGGCTTGCCCGGCGCCCCGAGCTCGGTGAAGATCACGCGCTCCAGCCGCCGCAGCTCGTGCTCCGCGAGGACGTAGCCGCCGCTGTTGCCCATGGCCCGCACGAGCCGGTCACCGACCGACGAGACCACGATCGCGGTCTTCTCGTCGGTGCACACGATGTTGTTGTCGAACGAGGCACCGCGCACGATGTCGGCGGCGGCACGCTCGACATCGGCGGTCTCATCGACGACGGCCGGCGGGTTGCCGGGGCCGGCGGTGATCGCTCGCTTGTTGGTCTTGAGCGCCTCGCGCACGACCCCCGGGCCGCCGGTGACCAGCAGCAGGCGGACGTCGGGGTTCGCCATCAGCGCCCGCGCGCTCTCGATGGTGGGCTCAACCGTGGACACCACGAAGTTCGGCGGGCCGCCGGCGGCCAGGATCGCCCGATTAAGCAGGCGGACCACGGCGTTGGACGATCGGCGCGCGTTGGGGTGCGGGTTGAACACTACCGCGTTGCCGGCCGAGACGATGCTGATCGCATTGTTGATGACCGTCGAGGTCGGGTTGGTGACGGGCGTGATCGCCCCCACCACCCCGAACGGGGCGAACTCCGTGATCATCATCCCGCGGGACCCGGACACCGCCTGGACCTCGAGGTCCTCTGGCCCCGGCGCCTTGCTGGCCACCAGCCGGTTCTTGACGATCTTGTCCTCGATCCGCCCGAGCCCGGTCTCCTCGCGGGCGAGGCGGGCCAGCATCTCCGCCTGGTCGAGCGCGGCGCTCCGGACGGCGTTGATGATGACCTTGCGCTGGTCGAGCTCGAGCGGCGCAGCGCGGTAGGCTGCCGACGCCGCCTGCACCGCGTCATCGAGGGTCGCGAACACGCCGTCCCCGACCTGGTTCACCGAAGGGGCGGCGAGCTCGGCCTGCACGGCCATCCGCCGGGCGCCCTGGGGGTCGGGCGATCCGACACGCCGGCGCACCCGTTCGATGATGTCTTCGATCTCGCGTTCGTCGAACACGCTGCTCGTTCCTTCGGCTCGCGGGCCAGGTGCCCGCTGGCTACTTGTGGTAGATCTCCGAGCCGCCGATCTCCCACGTGTCGACGATCGCCATGATCACCGCATCGCAGGGCCGGTC
Organism: uncultured Chloroflexia bacterium; assembly: GCA_963829295.1. GTDB lineage: Bacteria > Chloroflexota > Limnocylindria > Limnocylindrales > CSP1-4 > CAIXZV01. The sequence continues at coordinate 513,404 of CAWHHU010000003.1, forward strand.
CCTGGTGACCTCCGTCTGGCGCGCCGAGCTGCCGCTCGCGTACAGCACCACCTCGCCGACGCCGGCTCCCACCGTGTCGACGCCCACGACATACCCGCCGGTCGGCTGGTTGTCCGCGCCGAGCTGCTGCACGAGCAGCAGCCGCCAGCCCTCCATCAGCGGCTCCTTGCGGCTGGCAACGACCGTGCCGGCAATGCGTCCCAGAAGCATTCGGTCCTCTCCGGCCTCTCCGGCCTGGTTCCGGGGCGGCCGTCGCCGGCCGCCCCGCAAGGGTCCTGTGGCTGCGGGCTCAGCCGAGCTCGGCCTTGCCCTCCTCGGCGCGGCCCAGCGGCAGCACGGTGTCCACGTTGGCGTGCGGCCGCGCGATCACGTGGGTCGCCACGACCTCGCCGACCTTGGCGGCGCTGCGCGCGCCCGCCTCGACGGCTGCCTTGACCGCAGCCACGTCACCGCGTACGACCGCGGTCACGTACCCGCCCCCGGTCTTCTCGTAGGTCACCAGCTCCACCTTGGCGGCCTTGACCATCGCGTCCGCCGCCTCGACCACCGCGGCGAACCCGCGGGCCTCGATCATCCCCAGTGCCTCTGCCATCGGACCCTCTCCGTTGCTACCTTGCTCGCGACGGCCGGGCGGCCGCCGGTTTGGTGTCTATGACCTCGTCATCCCTTGGCCTCGCGGCCGTCGATCGCCTCGATCGCGGCCACCGCCGCACGCCAGCCCACGTCGATGTCCCGCTCCTCGCCTCCCAGGTACACCCGGCCCATCGAGCCGAACGAGCGGACCTCGAGGATGTTGATCTCGGCGGCCTTCTCGGCCTCGTTCGCAGCCAGCGCCGCATACGCGGCCGGCTCCATCTCGAGCACGTACAGCGTCTGCCCGCCGAGCAGCATCTCGCCGTGCCGGGTGCGGTTGATGAGCTGCGCCTGGTGGGCGTCGATACGGCGGATGATCTGGCTCGACAGGATGCGCGGCTTGATCCGGTCGCTCTCGGCCAGGCCGAGCTCGGACAGGATCGCGGCGCCGGCGGCGCGGACCTCGGCCTGAGCCGGCGAGTGGACCTCGAGCAGGCCGAAGTAGCGCTCGATGATCTGCATCCCCGGTTTCACGGACGTCGACTTGAGCGCGATGTCGGTCAGCCGGTTGATCTCGATGCCCGGTGAGACCTCGATGTACAGCGATGCGTCGCCCGCGAGCGGCAGGAACCCCTGCGCGACGGTGCCCAGAAACGCCGCGTACTGGGCCTGGAGGTTGTCCAGGAACACGTACGCTCGAAGGTCAATATTGGCCACGAGTCTCACCCTCTCCCGTCACGATCTTGACGCCGGCGGACGCTCCGATCCGGGTCGCGCCGGCGGCGATCATCTCCTCGACATCCGACTTGGTCCGGATTCCGCCGGCGGCCTTGACCCCCATCCGCGGTCCGACGGCCTCGCGCATCAGCGCGACGTCGAACACCGTCGCGCCGCCCGATGCGTAGCCCGTGGAGGTCTTGACGAAGTCTGCCTTCGCGTCCTTCGCCAGCCGGCAGGCGATCACCTTCTCCGCGTCGGTCAGGAGCGCCGTCTCGATGATCACCTTGTTCAGCGCACCCACCTCGTGGCACGCGTCCGAGACCCGGGCGATGTCGTCCCGCACCAGCTCGAGCATGCCGGACCTGAGCGCCCCGACGTTGATCACCATGTCGATCTCGCGGGCGCCGTCCCGGATCGCCTGCCGCGCCTCGTGGGCCTTCACCTCGGGCGTCGAGGCGCCGAACGGGAAGCCGATGACCGAGGCCACCGGCACCGTTGTGCCCCGCAGGTTGCCCGCCGCGCGTGCGACCCACACCGGGTTGATGCACACGGCCGCGAACTCGTGCGCCACGGCCTCTGCGCACAACCGGTCGATGTCGGCCGCCGTGGCGTCCGGGCGGAGCAGCGTGTGGTCGATGAACCTGGCCACGTCCTTGGGCACATAGCCCGCCTCGCCCTGGTAGCTGACCCGTGAGGCGCCGCTGCTGACCACCTCCTGGACGCGGTTGAGGCAGCGGGCCGCACAGCCACCGGAGCATGACCCGCAGTCCCGGCCGTCGCCGGCGAACATCGCGAGCACCTGGTTCGTGATCGCGTCGATGAGCTGGGCGCGGTCGTCGGGCGGCGCGGTCATCTCGTGGGTTCCTCTGGCTGTGGCCGGCTATGGCGCTGTTCGATGGCGGTGATCTTGGCGACGCGCCGGCCGTGGCGTTCCGCACCCCAGGGCGTGGCGAGGAAGGTATCGACGATCTCGAGGGCCAGGCCCTCTCCGATCATCCGCGCGCCGAGCGTCAGCACGTTGGCGTAGTTGTGCTCCCGAGCGTTGCGGGCCATCGAGGTGTCGTGCGCATTGGCGGCCCGCACGCCCGGGACCTTGTTGGCGGCCATCGCCGAGCCGATCCCGGCGCCGTCGATAACGATCCCCGATGGCGCATGCCCCCGACGCGACGAGGCTCGCGACGACCTCGGCGAAGTCCGGATAGTCCACCGGCTCCGGTCCGCTGGTCCCGCAGTCCGTCACCTCGAAGCCCTTGTCGGTGAGCGCCTTGACCAGGACGCCCTTGAGGGCGACCCCACCGTGGTCGGCGGCGATGGCGACCGTCACCGGGCCAGCGGCCGTTGGAGGCGACGGCAGCAGGGCGGCGGTGCGAGCCGTCGCATCGGGGCTCGTCGTCACGGCAGGCCCCGGGCTCGTGCCACCCGCCTCGAGCTGCTCGAGCGCGCGCTCGACCAGCTGGCGAACCACCGCCGGCGACGGGGCCCCGGCCTGCCTTCCGTCCTGGGTCATGACCGCGGTCCCCGGGCCAGGGCCCACTCCGCCGTCGCGGCATCGGTGACCAGGACGTTCAGGCACCGCGCCCGAAGAGCCGCCACCGTGATCGGTCCACGGCCGGGCCCCGCCGCGAGGCCCATCGCCACCCGGCCGGCGCCCAGCTCGGCGAGCGGGATCCCGATCGTCCGATCGTCGAGATCCGGGCTCGCGATCGCCCCGTCGGGGCGGAGGAACCGCCCGACGACGTCCCCCACCGCCCCAGCAAGCCGGAGCCCGGCCAGATCCTGATCGGTCAGGTAGCCGGACTCAACCAGGACGCTGTCGGGGCCAAGAACGCCGAGACTGAAGACGGCCACCGAGGTGGCCCGAGCCGCGGACAGCGTCTCGCCCACCGAAGGGTCCGCCTCGAGGGCCCGGCGCAGCTCCCCGGAGCCCACGATGGCCGGCGCCGCCAGCAGCCTGATCTGGGCACCGGTGGTCGTCCCGAACCGCTCCGCGATCTCGGTGGCGCGGGTGGGCCGCGCGGATCGCGACGTCGCGCCGTTCAGCTGGACGATCTCGGTCGGAGACGCCCAGCCGGGTTCCAGCTGGCCGGCAAGCTCGAACATCGTCCGCCCCCAGGACACGCCGATCGAGCCCGACGGGCGCAACTCGGCGAGGTAGCCGGCAGCGGCCCTCGCCACCAGCTCCCTGGTCAGGGTCTCCGCGGCCTCCCCGGTCGTCGCCGGCGGCACGTCCACGACCACCGCCGCCTCGAGCCCGAACCGATCGCCAAGCTCACCCTCGAGCTCCGGGACACGGGCATCCGGCTGCACGATCTCGATCTGGATGATCCCGTCGCGAAGTGCCCGATCCAGCAGACGCCCGACCTGGAACCGGCTGAGACCGAGACGATCGCCGATCTGCTGCTGGCTGAGCTGCATCCGGTAGTACATCTGCGCGACGCGAACCATCAGCCGCGCATCGGCGACACCGCCGCGGCGCGTCGTCCTCATCGGTCCGCGAGCTTGTAGCATGCTCATACGAGCAACATGATACTCATATGTGCAATAGGTGGAGAGACTGCCCGCGCACCCCCTGAACACGCGGCGGTGGCCACGGCTGATCGCACATCCACGCGCGGCCGACCCGGATTGCCGCCCGGTGGCATGCAGCTCCCACCGGGCCACGGGCCCTCGCCACGTTGCCCGCACACCTGCCGTCGCCTAGGATCAAGCTCTGGCCAGGGCCCAGGAAGTGCTCCATCCACCCAGAGAGCGAGGCATGATCGTGTCCAGCGCGATGCACGAATGGCAGATCCGCACGCTCGACGCCGGCGGAACCGCGATGGTCGTGGCCGTGTGTTCGGCATGTGGCGTCATCCGATCGGCCGTGGTGCCATCGCCGACCATGGAGCGTGTCATCGGCCTCGGCGGCGAGTGCCCACGGCTGCCACAGCACCAGAGCGACCAGCCGCAAGCCCGCACGGATTGAGGGCAGCACGTCCGGTCGTCCCGACGCGGACTGGCTCGCCACGCGCAGGATCGTCCCTGCGAGCATGGTGTCGGAATGGGGCGCGTGGATGGCCCGCGCGTACCGGTCGCCGATGGCTGCGCCGGACCTTGCACCACGCGCAGCGCCACCTGACCGATCGAGGCTGGCCTTCGCCGAAAGGCGGCGCGCATACTCCTGCTAGGAACGGAACCGCGCGACGAACCCGACCACAGTCAGCTCAATCATCGACCGGACCTTGCACCACGCGAGGTTGCGCGATCCGTTTGCGATGCACGGAGGTTTGTCGATGCGCATGCGGCGTTCCCGAGCGGGATCCGTGCCGGGCGGATTCCTACTTGCCATGGCATTCCTCGTAACGGCCTGCTCCGGGAGCGGGGCGTCGCAGCAGCCGCCAGGCTTGCCCACCCAGACAATCGCCCCGGCATCGACTGCCGCCCCCACCTCCACCCGGACCCCGGTTCCGCCGACGAGCAGCCCCTCAGCCACGCCGACCGCTGCCGCCAGCAACGAGCCGCTCTCCATGACGACACTGAGGGAGTTGACCGGGTTCGTGGAGTACGAGGTGAACGGAACCCCGGACTGGCAGGCGGTCTCCAAGGACGCGGTCTGGGTGGCGGACGATTTTGCCCACCAGATCTACCGCATCGATCCGTCGCACAACAAGCTCACCAGCCTGGACGTCGGCTTCGGACCGTGCAACGGCATGGCCGTGGGCTTCAGCGCGCTCTGGACAGCCGACTGCTTCGGGAAGAAGCTCGTCCGCATCGGCCTCGACACCCGGAAGGTGGACGGCAGGCTTGACACCCCGATCGCCAGCGGAGGAGAGGGGCTGGTGGCTGCCGGTGAGGGCTACGTCTGGATCGTCGGCCAACCGGGGACTCTGCTCGCGGTTCATCCCAGGACCATGAAGGTCGCAGCTCGGGTCGCCGTGCCGCAGGGGGCAACGTCCGTGGCCGTCGGCCTCGGCGCCACCTGGGTCGCGGATCCAGACCAGGGGACCGTGAGCCGCGTCGATCCGGTGGCCTTCAAGGTCGTCGCGACCGTCGATGTCGGCGGCTCGCCACGCTTCCTCACCGCGGGTGAGGACGCGATCTGGGTGCTCAACCAGGCCGACGGCACGGTAGCCCGAATCGATCCGGCGACGAACCAGGTGACCGCCACCGTGGACGCCAGGTCCGGCGGTGAGGGCGGCTGCATCGCGGCCGGGGCGGGGAGCGTGTGGACCACGACCTTCGCCCGGCCGCTGACCCGCATCGACGAGGGGACCGGGACGATCGTCGACGATTTCATCGGGGGGCAGTACGGCGACTGCCTGAGCGTCGCGTTCGACTCCGTCTGGCTGTCCAACCTGCGCTCCGGCACCATCTGGCGGCTCCCGCTCGCGGGCCTGGACGGCCTGGCCGACGGGTGACCTGCGGCAGGCGCGGGCAGGAGGCCTGCCGGTCGATCAGGCGTTCGGCCGCGCCTGGCCGAAGGTCCCCGAGCGGTCCCGGAAGGCCAGCTTCGTGCTCATATCGACCGTCGGTACGCCGCGATCCGCTCCCCTATCCCACGCCGGCCATGGCGCACGGGATCACTGGAACTGGAGACTGTCGAGGACGGGCTGCGCCTGAGCGGCCACCGCGTCGAACTGATCGCTCGCGCCCTCGACGACAACCGCTACCAGCCGGCGACCAACCGACAGGAAGGCAACCCGGTCCTTGGCCTTCGAGCTGAAGGTGTATCCGGTGTGGTCGCCGGCGACGAACCCAGTGATCAACTGGGTCTTGGTCGTGACGTCGAAGACCACGCCGCTCGCGCCCCCGATCGTGATCGGCTGCGGTTCGGTCAGCTTGAGCGCCCGGTTCTTGCCCATGTCCGCCTCGATAGTCGCGGGATCGGCGCCGGCCGGGACCTGCATGGTGTCCATCGTGTCGCTGATGAACACGAGGCTCACGTCGCCGACGAAGATGTAGGCAGGGCCCTTCTCCAGGTCGAACAGGCTCGGATCCCCATCCGGATCCGTGGCGGTCCAGCCATCGTCGACCGTGAACACGACGCCCGGCGTCGGGGCGACCTCGTAGGTGCCCGCTCCGAGCACACCCGCTGCGAACGGCTGCGGCGTCGGGGTGGGCGATGGCGTCGGGCTCGGGGTGGGCGATGGCGTCGGGCTCGAGGTGGGCGCAGCGGTTGGCGCAGCGGTTGGCGGTGCCGCCGTGGGCGCCGCCGTCGGGCTGGCACTCCCGCAGGCGGCGACCAGCAGCAAGACCCACGCGATCGCGCCGGATGATCGCAGGTCTCGCGTCAGGCTCGACATGGTGCCTCCCTCCCGGTCCTGCCCGTACCTCCCAAGGTCGGCTATTCTGACCACAATGCTTGCCCCTTGGCAACCTATTGAGGGGGCCCCCTGTCGATCGGTCAGGCGCGAGGGATGACCTCATGTTCGTGTCGCGATCGGGAGCATCGACTGTCGACGCCCGACTGAACGTGACGCAGGGTGCGCGTCCTGGCCGACCGACGGTCGGTGTGGTCGGACGATGCGCTTCGCCGAAGATCTGCGAGCCGTCGGGGGTCGAATGCGGGTGCAGCGCCAAACGAAAGCCCCTCCGTCCGGAGGGGCTTTATCGTTCTCGGATCGATGGTCGGGGCGGAGCGATTCGAACGCTCGACCTCCTGAACCCCATTCAGGTGCGCTACCAGGCTGCGCCACGCCCCGACGGGCGCGAGTCTATCACTGCCGCCCGGCGACTCCCCGGCCTGCTACTCGACCCCCGGCCAGGTACTCGACCCTCAGCCTGCCCGCCGCTCCCCCGGCCTGCCCGTCGCTCCCCCGGCCTGCCCGCCGCTCCCCCGACCTGGATCTGATCACGCAACCACCGGACGACTACAACGCTCGTCGCGACGACGAGTAACTGGGCAGATATTCGCGTGGTGGCTGTTCTCGCCCAGATGGCCGGCCGGACCTGAGCAGATATCCGTCTCGCGGATACTCGCGCAACTGGTGCGCCGTGGACCTGGGCTTGGACTCGCCCGGCGAATATCTGATCGAGCAGACGGGGCGGTGCACGCTCGGCCGCGTGGGCAGTCGGCGGTAACGCTGCTCACCTACCGGGACTGGATCCGCTGGGTGAATACGTGGGCCATTGGCACCTTACCGGCGACGACCGGGCCGGGATGGCGAACTCGGAGATTCCCCATCGGCGACGCTTCGTCGCTCGCGGACGACGCGGGCTCGGCGACACCCGCGGAGCCGCGGAGCCGCGGAGCCAGGGCGACACCTCGCGGAGCAAGGGCGACACCGCGCAAAGCCAGGGCGATACCCCCCGTGGCTCCAGGAGCCTGCGATCCCGCCTGGATCAGCGCCGCCTGGCGCGTGACCGCTTCCGCTCCCGCTTCTCGCGCACCTGCTCCCGGAACACCAGCCGGATCGGCGTGCCATCGAAGCCGTACGCGTCGCGCAGGCGGTTCTCGAGGTAGCGCCGGTACGAGAAATGGAGCGAGGCCGGGTCGGTGGCAAAGAACACGAACGTCGGCGGTGCCACACCAGCCTGCGTCGCGTACCGGATCTTCGACCGGCGTCCGTGGACCATCGCCGGTGGCGTCCGCTCGACCGCGGCGGAGACGAGCCGGTTGAGCTCTCCGGTCGGGATCCGCTTGCGACGCTCCCCCCACACATCGACGGCGAGCTCGAGCACCCGGCCCACCCGCTGTCCTGTCTTGGCACTGATCGAGACCACCGGCGCGTAGTCGATGAACGGCAGCTCGCGCCGGAGGTCGGCAGTGAACTCGTCGAAGCTGCGGTGGGTCTTGTCCTCGACGATGTCCCACTTGTTGACCGCGATGACGAGGCCTCTCCCCTCCTCCACCACGTACCCGGCAACGTGCGCGTCCTGGGCGGTGAGGCCGTCCACCGCGTCGAGCACGAGGACCGCGACGTCCGCACGTGAGATCGCCTTGAGCGCCCGCAGGGTCGAGTAGCGCTCGGCGGCAGGCCCCGATGCGACCCGGCCGCGCTTGCGGATCCCGGCCGTGTCGATCAGGACGACCTCGCTGCGCCCCCAGGGGATGGTGGTGTCGATGGCGTCGCGCGTGGTGCCCGGCACGTCGGACACGATCGTTCGCGTGTACCCGAGGAGCGCGTTGAGCAGGCTCGATTTGCCCACGTTCGGCCGGCCGACGAAGGCGATCCCGGGCGGCTCCTCATCCTCGGCGGCCATCGCGGCATCCCACCGGGCGGCGATCTCGTCGCTCGTTCCCGGCGCCGGTCCGCCGTCCGCCCCCTCGGTGTCGTCCTCGCCCTCGCCCTCGTCCTCGTCGGGCGCATTGGACGGATCCCCCACCAGGTACGGATCGGGCCGCGCGCGCGCCATCTCCTTCGCCCATGCGTCGGCCTCGGCCTCGCGGGCCTTGCGCGCGATCTCCGCCTCGCTCTCGGGCGGCAGCTCCCAGACGACGGCGTCGAGCAGATCGGCGACCGCCCGCCCGTGGTTGGCGGAGATGGCGAACGTGTGCTCCCAGCCAAACGCATAGAACTCCGCGGCATCGAGCTCGCGCTTGTCGTTGTCGGCCTTGTTGGCGGCGACCAGCACCGGCTTGGTCGTGCGACGGAGCAGCTCCGCCGCATCGTCGTCGGCGGGCGTGGGACCGGTCACCGCATCGACCATGAACACGATCACGTCGGCCTCGTTGATCGCCAGCTTCGCCTGCAGCTGCACCTGCGCCTCGATCGGGTCATCGGGCGTCATCTCAAGACCACCGGTGTCGACCACCACGAACCGCCGCCCGTTCCACTCGGCGTCGCCGTACAGCCGGTCGCGGGTCGTGCGTGCCCGGTCCTCCACGATGGCGGCACGCGCATCGCCCACGATCCGGTTGAACAGCGTGCTCTTGCCCACGTTCGGCCGACCCACCAGGGCAACGATCGGCAGGCCGCGCATCAGTCGACCACGGGCAGGCAGGCCGAGCGGCTGGACATGCCGGTTATGCCGCGCCGCTGGGCGTCGGGGCGAGCGAGGGCAGCGAGGTGGTGCGGCCTGCCGGGTGCGCGGCCGCGTCGAGAGCTCCGCGGGCGAGCTCGGCGGCACGCGCCTTGGCCTCACTGGTCCCGCCGAGACGAAGGATCCGCTCGGCGACATCGCGCAGGTCCTCGATCGGGGTCGAGGTGCCACCCGTCACGCCAACCACGCGCACATCGGCGAACACCGTGGCGTCATCGAGATCGCCTGCGTTCTCGACCTGGATCGCGCGCGTGCCCACGATCTGGCACAGCCGGGTCAGCTCCTTGGTGTTCGCGGAGTGGCGACCACCCACGACCACCATCAGATCCACGTCTCGTGCCGTCTCGAGCGTGTCCTCCTGGCGCCGGATCGTGACCGGACACACCGTGTTGACGATCTTGAGCTCGTGCGCCCGCGAGACGAGGAACGCGGCCAGCCGCTCGAACTTCCAGGGTGGCTGCGTGGACTGGGTGATGAGGGCCATCCGCTTGCGGCGCGGGATGCGGTCCCAGTCCTCCTCCTCGTCGACCACGATCGCATCGGGCGCGAACCCGAGCAGCCCGACGACCTCTGGGTGCTTCGGCGTTCCCAGCAGGACGATCGTGTAGCCATCCTCGACCAGCTCCTGGAGCTGGCGCTGTTCCTGGATCACCCAGGTGCAGGTGCCGTCGATGACCTCCAGCCCGCGCGCCTCGGCGCGCTCGAACACCTCGGGCTTGACGCCATGAGCCCGGATGACGACGGCCGCCCCGTGGTCCACGTCGTCGAGCGAGTCCACGCTGCGGACGCCGATATGCTGGAGTTCGTGGATCACGCCCTCGTTGTGGACCACCTGACCGAGGGTATGGGTGAGCTGCCCGGTCGCTGCCGACTCCTTGGCCTTGTCGATGGCCTCGCGGACGCCGTAGCAGAACCCGGTGCGCTTGGCGATTCGGACGGCCTCGACGGTTCCCATGGCCGGTCGATGTTCGCACACGTCCAGCGAACGTGCCCCTTCGGGCCCGGCGCTCACGCCTTCGGCGAGCCCCGCCCTTCGCTCGTCCCCCCGTCCTCGTCGGGCACGGCATCGGCGTAGAAGCCCCGCTGGCGCGGGTCGAGCAGGGCGGCGATCCGGCCCATGATGGCGGTGGTGGCGATCCGCTTGGCGGCGCGGCGCTCCGCACCGGCCGGGACCACGTCGGCGATGGCAAACGGCTCGCCGATGCGGACCCTGATCGTTCGACGCGGGATCGGATGCGGGATCCTGCGGCCCTTTGGCCACACGCGGTCGGAGTCGTTGATCCCGATCGGCACGATCGTCGCTCCGGTCCGCATGGCGAGCGTCGCCATCCCGTCCTTCGCCTCCTGGAGCGCGCCATCGGGGCTCCGGGTGCCCTCGGGGAAGATGAGCAGCACGTAGCCCCGCTCGAGGATCCGGGTGGCCAGCCGGTAGGACTCGATGTCTGCGGTCCCGCGGGCGAGTGGGTGCACGCCCCCGTTGGCCACCAGCCAGCCGAAGATCGGCCAGGCGAACAGCTCCTCCTTGCCCAGCCAGTGGATCCGGCGGCGGTGCAGGGCGGTGGTGATCCAGGCGCCGGTCACGAACGGATCGGCGTTGGACGCGTGGTTGATGGCCAGGATCACCGGGCCGGTCCGCGGGATCCGGTCGAGGCCCTTGACGTCGACGTTGGCGAACAGCCTGGCCCCGATGCGCGAGACGAGCGCGACCATCCGGACCAGCATGCTCAGGTCGTTGTCGAGGCGCATCGCGACCTCGAGCAGCCCCGTGCGGCGCGTCCGTACGGGCTCGAGGACCGATGGCGCCTGGCTGGTGGGCTGTGTCCGGCGGGCGGGGGGGTTCCGGCGGGCGGGTGGTGGCGCGGGCGCCGGGACAGGCGCCGCCTCGGATGTCGTCGCGGCCGGCGTCGGCGCGGGCTCGTCCGCCGTGGTGGTGGCCGTCGGCGTGACCTCCGGCGCCGTGGCCGGGCGGGTCTGGCGTGCTGGCGCCCAGCTTCGCGTCGCCTCCACCGCCTCGATCGCCGCCGTCACCAGATCGACCGTCTGCTCGAAGGCATTGCCGTCGGTCGCGATGATCCGGGCGTCGTCGGCCGGCCGAAGCGGGGACACGGCGCGCGTCCGATCCTGCTCGTCCCGGGCACGCAGCTGCGCGCGGACGGCGACGGCCTCGTCGCTGTCGGGATCCAGGCCTCGCTCGCTGATCCGGCGAGCCGCCCGTTCCTCGACCGACGCATCGAGGAACAGCTTGAGATCGGCATCGGGCAGCACCACGGTTCCGATGTCACGGCCCGCCACCACGATCCCGCCCTGCGCCGCCAGGACTCGCTGGCGGTCGAGCAGCGCCGTGCGGACCGCGGCGAGACGCGACACGGCGGACACGGAGGCGTCGACCTCCGGGCTCCGGGCCTCGTCGGTGGCATCGACGCCGTCGAGCATGACGCGCGTCAGCCGGCCCGTGCCGTCATCGGCGAGCGTGATCCGGTCGACGAGCGGGACCAGGCCACCCGCGTTGCCCACGGACACACCCTCCCGCAGCGCGAGTGCGGTCAGGGCCCGGTAGAGCAGGCCCGTATCGAGGAACCGCAGGCCGAGCCTGCCGGCGGCGGCGGCCCCCACGCTGCTCTTGCCGCTCGACGCCGGCCCATCGAGCGCAACGACGATCGTCGACGCCTGTCGCGTGGCACGCGAGCGGCGGGCGCGGATGCCTGGGACCTCGGTGGGGCTGGGCATGACCCGAGCATAGCGGGCCCACGGGCTACGGCGAGCCCTCGATCGGCCCCGGCCCCGCTCGACGACGACCCTCAGGTCCGCTTCGAGGACACGAGGCGGCGAACCTCGGCAGCCGTCAGGGTGCGCGTCTCGCCGCTGGCCAGGGCCTCGAGGCGCAGCGTCCCGATCCGGACGCGGACGAGGCGGCGAACCGGTGACCCCACCTCGGCGAACATCCGGCGCAGCTGGCGCTTCCAGCCCTGATGGATCGTGACCCGTACCCAGGTCAGACGCGGCTCCGGCGGCGGCTCCAGCAGATCGGCGAGCCGGCGATCCTCCGTCCGCGTCTGGACCCGTAGCCCGGCCACCGCGGCCGTACCTTCCACCAGCGTCACGCCTGCCTGGAGCCGTTCGACCTGCTCCCGCGTCAGGGGACCATCCAGGGCGACGGCGTACTCACGCTCGACCTCGTAGCGCGGGTGGAGGACATGCTCCGCCCAGTCGCCATCGTTGGTCAGCAGCAGCAGCCCCTCGGAGTCCTGATCGAGACGGCCGACCGGGTACAGCCTGGCGTCGCCGGCGACCTCGGGCGGTACCAGGTCGATCACGGTCGTCCCCGCGTGACGATCGCGGACAGTGGACGTGACGCCGGCGGGCTTGTGGAGCGCGAGGTGGACGCGTCGTGGTGAGCCAGCACCCACGGGGTGCCCATCCACGGCGATCGACTGGGTTTCCGGATCCACGCGCTCCCCGAGCGCGGCCTGGCGACCGTCGACGCTCACCCGGCCCGCAGCCACCAGCTCGTCGGCGCCCCGGCGGGAGGTGATTCCGGCCGCCGCGAGCACCTTGGAGATCCGCTCCGCCGGCACGGGTCAGCCTTCGCGGGCGGGGCCGGGACGCCGGGCGCCCAACCCCCACTCGGCCTCCGTGGGCCCGTCCCCAGCCGGCGCCGGCTGCTCGTCGATCAGCCGCGCCGCCACCTCAACGTCCAGCGGCGGCAGGTCGTCGAGCGTCGTGATCCCGAAGCGCTCCAGGAACTCGAAGCCCGTGCCGTAGAGGTACGGGCGGCCCGGCCCTTCGGACCGCCCCAGCTCCACGATCAACCGGCGGTGGAGCAGCGTCCGCACGGTGTAGTCGGAGTCGACACCACGGATCCGCTCGATCACGGCCCGGGTCACGGGCTGGCGGTAGGCAACGATCGCGAGGGTCTCGAGCGCCGCCGGCGACAACCGGACGGCGTCGGCCCCGACGTAGCGGGCGATGAGCCGGCCGGCCTCGGGAGCGGTCGTCAGCTCCACCCGATCGTCGGACACGAGGAGCCGGAGACCCCGATCCGCGAGCGAGACCTCGAGATCGCCCAGTCGGGCGTCCACGGTCGCCCGATCCACGCCGGACAGGGCGGCGATCTCGCGCCGGGTCAGCGGCTTCTCGGCGACGAACAGGAGCGCCTCGAGCTGCGCCTCGGTCAGCTCCCCGAGAACGGGGGCCGCCGCGGGCTCGGCGGCACCGAGCGCATCCTGCGCCTCCTGCGCCTCCTGCGCCTCCTGCGCCTCCTGGGCCTCCTGCGCCTCCTGCGCCTCATGTGCCTCCCCGACCGGATCTCGCTCGATCATGCGAACGACCCCAGGGACTCGTCCAGGGGCGCCTCGACGTCGAGCGCCGTCAGGCCGGCGGCGGCACGTTCCTCGGCGGTGGTGCGACGGGCCACGATCGGGCCCCATGGCTCCGCCTGCTCGACGACGATCTCGCGGCGCTTCATCAGCTCCAGCATGGCGAGGAACGTCACCGCGACCACGACCCGGTCGCGAACCCCGCGCAGCACGTCCTGGAGCACGATCTCGGGCGCCCCGCGCAGCGCCTCGCGGATGATCGCCGCCCGCGAGGTGAGGGTCACGGTGCGCCGGATCGTCTCGGGCGGCGGCGGAGGTGGCGGGACGATCCGGGCCAGGCCCTCGAGCGCCATGGTCAGCAGGGACGTCGACAGCGGCTCGGTCTCTGCCGGGCGTGCCCCGGCCAGGCCCGCAACGCGTGCGGTGCCGGGCTCGCGGTGGAACAGCCCCACCCGCCGCTGGGCCTCGTCGAGCAGCCGTGCGCCGGCGTCACGGAAGGCGCGGTACAGGATCAGGCGCGCCCGCAGCTCGGCCTCGGGGTCGGGCCCCTCGTCGGGCAGCGCGACCGCGCCCTCGACGGCCCGTCTCGGCAGCAGCACCCGGGACTTGATCAGAATCAGCTGGCTGGCGACCGCGACGAACGCCGACACGTTGCCCATCCGGTCCTCGTCAAGCGTGGCCAGCGCATCGAGATACGCCTCGGCCAACGCACCCAGGGGCACCGTCAGCACGTCGAGCTGGCGCGCCTCGATGAGGGCCAGCAACAGGGCCAGCGGCCCCTCGAACGCCGGCAGCGTGACGCGGGTGGCGGCCTCGGGGCGTCGGCCCTCCCCGAAGGCGACCGAGGGCACGGCGGCCGCCGTCATCGGAAGGCCCCTCGGATCGCGATCGGCACCGGCCCGCGGATCGTCATCAGCAGGCCTCGTCCGCGGCGCGGAAGCGGGGACCGAACTCCGGATCGCGCGGTGCCGATTGGAAGCGCACCAGATCCACGGCGCGAGGGGGCAGCCCGGCTGCCTCGACCATCGCCGCCGACGCTTCGGCGTGGTCCCGCAGCCGGTCCAGGGCGACGCGCCACCCCGGCACCAGGGCGGCGAGCCGCACCACCCAGCTGCCGTACGCCTCACCCAGCGACCAGGCGACCCGTGGCCCCGGGCCGGTATGGCCCTTGGCGCAGTCGTGGAGCAGGGCGGCGGCCAGCACGTCCCGATCGCGAACGCCGGAGCGGCGGAGCATGGAGGCGACGTCGAGCCCGTGCCGCTGATCCGCCACGTGCATTGCGTCGAACAGCGCCAGCTCGGGCGGTCGCAGCCAGGCGGCCAGCACGTCGTGCTCCTCCGGACTCACCCTGGCCGCCAGGTGAATGCGGAGCTGGCGCGCCTTACGCGCCCACCAGGAAGCGTGTGACATCAAAGATCAGCTGTCCGAGCGCCTGGCCGAGGAACAGCACCGCCCCGACGATGATGAAGATTCCGTACTGCGCCAGGAACGGTCGGACCTCCCAGACCTGGCGCGGCGACAGGAAGCGGAACAGGATCGCCGAGCCATCGAGGGGCGGCACGGGGATCAGGTTGAACAGCGCCAGGGCGACGTTGAACATGACGAAGTAGAACAGCCCGTTGTACACGAAGGTCGGCAGGTCGCCGTTGACATCGAAGGCAAGCACCACACGCAGGATGATCGCGCCCAGCACCGCCATCGCGAGGTTCGACAGCGGGCCGGCGATCGCCACGTACAGCTCGCCGTTCCGCCGGTCCCGCAGGTTGGCCGGGTTCACCGGGGTGGGCTTGGCCCAGCCGAACAGGATCGGGCTGAACAGGATCGAGATGATCGTCATCAACCCGCCCATCGGGTCGAAATGGGCGACCGGGTTGAGGGTGAGCCGGCCGAACAGCTTCGCGGTCGCATCGCCCAGCAGGTACGCGGCAGCCGCGTGCGCGAACTCGTGGACGGGGAACGCGACCAGCAGGAAGATCGCGATCAGGACGATGTCGAGCGGGGTGATGGACACGCGGGCCTCGTGTATCGAACGCGGGAACCCGCGTATCGTACCGGGCGAACCCTAGAGCCGGTCGAGCAGCTCCCGCTTCTTGGCCTCGAACTCTTCCTCGGTCACGATCCCGCGATCCCGCAGGTCCCCCAGCCGGTCGAGCGCGTCGGTCACCTCGCCACCGGTCATGTCCGCGGGCGGGATGTCCGGCTGCGCCGCAACGGGGGACGACGTCTCGGACGCGCCGGTCGGTGCAGCCGGGGGTGGCGGCGGCTCCGGACCGGGCTCCCCCGTGCCCCTGGCACGGATCGTCGAGTCGGGCGCCCGGTCGCCCGTCAGCGTCGGTCCGGGCCCGGATCTGCCGGGAGCCGCAGGCTCGCCGCCCTGCCCGGCGTTCGCGGCCGAGCGGATGGGCGGCATCGTGGGCCGTTCCAGCTCGAGCGCCAGCTCGTGCTTGGCCTCGATCATCGCCTTCTTGAACGACTTCGCATCCTTCAGCATCCGCAGCTTCTCGACGCCCACCTCGGACGCCGTGAGGACCTCCAGATCGCCGAAGCCGAACATGCGGCCGAACACGGACTCCGTGAGCACCGCGTCGTTGATCATCTCGAGCGACGAATCCGACGCCTTCTTGTTGACCACGCCTGACACGTCGATGATTCGCCGGCTGGTGATGACGAACTCATGGTTCTGGTACTGGATCCATCCCCAGGCGATGACGGCCAGCCCCACCACGAACAGCACCAGCGTCACGTAGCCCAGGATGTCGAGGATCGGGCCGCTACCCGAGATCGCCAGCCGCAGGATCAGCAGCGCCACCGCCACGATCACGGCCGCGACCGCCCAGCGTGCGCTCCAGACCATCACGAACCAGTGCTGGCGCGATCGCCGCAGGATGCGCTCGCCCGAGGCGAGCAGGGTGTCCGTGTAGCTCATCTCCCCGACCTCCCTAGGCCCGCGGGTGGGCGCGGGCGTACACCTCGCGGATCCGTTCACCGGTCAGATGCGTGTACAGCTGTGTGGTGGAGATACTGGCATGTCCGAGCAGCTCCTGGACGACGCGCAGGTCAGCCCCACCTTCGAGCAGGTGCGTCGCGAACGAGTGGCGCAGCGTGTGGGGCGAGACGCGGTCACCCAGGCCGGCCGCGGCGGCCGCGGCCTTGACGATCCCCCACGCCTGCTGGCGGCCGAGCCGACCTCCGCGAGCGGTCACGAACAGCGGCTCGGCCGGCCCGTCGAGCCTCCCGGCAGCTGCCAGCCACTGCGGTCGGGGCCAGGTCAGGTAGCGAGCGAGCCACTGGATCGCGACCTCGCCGATCGGCACGAGGCGCTCCCGGTCGCCCTTCCCGATCACGCGGACCCAGGCGCCGTCGAGCGACATGTCCTCGAGATCGAGACCCAGCGCCTCCGACACGCGCAGTCCCGCCGCATACAGCAGCTCCAGCAGGGCCCGGTTGCGGATGGCGCTCCCATCGCGGTCAACGACAGTTGGAGCGGCCTCGCCAGCCGTCGGCTCCGCGGTCTCGCCAGCCGTCGGCTCCGCGGTCTCGCCACCGGTCGCCTCGAGCAGCCGGGCGACCTCGTCCACCGTGAGCGTCTCGGGCAGCAGCCGCGGCTGGCGTGGCAGATCGAGGTGCGCCGCGACATCGACCTCGATCGCGCCCTCGCCGAACGCGAACCGGTAGAAGCCGCGGATGGCCGCCGCCCGGCGGCGCAGGCTGGTGGGCGCGAGGCCCGGGTCCCGCGGCCGGCCCCGACGCGCTCGCGCGGCGAGATATCGCTGGGCGGTCTCGGGGCCCGTCGCCCAGCGGGCGGCGGCGCCACGGCTCATGGCGAAATCCGAGAGGTCCGAGCGATAGGCGCGGATCGTGGCGTCCGCCACCCCGCGTTCCACACGCAGGTACGAGAGGTAGTCCTCGATCGCCCGGTCCAGGTGCGTGCCCACGCCGATGATTGTCGCCCCCCGGCGTTGCCTCCGCGCTCAGGATCTCGCGTCGGCCAGCCTCGTGCCTCGCCAGGCCTCCGCTCGGTCGAGCAGCTCGCGAGCGGATTGCAGCGAGGCCGGGCCGCCAGCCGCTCCCCCGATCATCTGGGCCAGCTCGGTCTCACGCTCCGCCCGGTCCAGCCGCACGACGTCGGTGACCGTCCGCCCGTCGCGCTCCACCTTGGCGATCCGGAAGTGTGCGTCCGCGTAGGCCGCGATCTGGGGCAGATGGGTGACGCACAGCACCTGATGGTCGCGCGCCAGCGTCCACAGGCTGCGACCCACCGGATCGGCGCTCCGGCCGCCGATCCCGGAGTCGATCTCGTCGAACACGAGCGTCGGCGTCGCATCCGCCTCGGCGAGGACCTGCTTCACCGCCAGCGCGACGCGCGAGAGCTCGCCGCCGGACGCGATCCGGGCCAGCGGCCGGGCGGGCTCGCCTGCGTTGGGGCGGAACGTGAACACGACCGCGTCGATCCCGGTCACGTCGAAGGCGACCGCGTCCCCGTCGATCTCGACCGCCGGGTCGTCCCGGGCGGCCGGACGGCGCCCGACGGCGACCTCGAACGCATCGGCCGGGAACCCGAGCTCCTGGAGCACCGCCGCGACCGCGTGACCGAGCTCGACGGCGGTGTCGATGCGCCGGATCGACAGTGCTGCCGCGACCTTCCCGACCTCGGCCAGCAGCCGCGCATCCTCGGCGCCCCGGGTCGCCCGTTCCTCGTCCAGGCCCCGCAGCCGTCGGGCCTCCTCGGCCGCGCGCTCACCGTGGGCGATGACCGTCGCCTCGTCATCCCCGTAGCGACGCAGCAGGCGATGGATCTCGCCCAATCGACCATCGAGCCGGATGATGGAGGCCGGGTCGTGGTCGACGGTGCCCGCGAGGGCACGCACCTCCGACGCCACGTCCTCGAGCTCCGCCTCGAGACCCGCCAGCCGATCGGCCAGCGGTGCCCACCGCTCGTCGAGCCGGGCCAGACCGTGCAGCTCCTGTGCGGCCTCTGCCACGCGCTCACGGGCGCCGCGGCCCTCGCCCAGCAGCGTCTCGCGGGCCGCCGCCGCCCCCGACGCGATGGTCTCGGCATGCTGGGCGGCCGCGAGCGATCGAGTGATCTCGGCTGCCTCGCCGACCCGCAGCGACGCGCCGGCGATCTCGGCCGCTTCGTGCTCCAGCATCTCGAGCCGCCGAACCAGCTCGCGCGGATCGATCGCCAGCTCCGACAGCGCGGCCCGGTTCGCACGCCACCGCTCCACCGCGCCCGCCACGGCCTCTCGCGCAGCCTGGAGACCCCCGAACGCGTCCAGCAGGTCGCGCTGCCAGTCCTCGTCGAGCAGCCGCTGCTGGTCGTGCTGGCCATGGATCTCGACCAGCGGACCAAGCGTGGCGGCCAGCCGGCCGGCCGTGACCGTCTCGTCGTCCAGGCGTGCCATCGATCGTCCCGAGGCGGCAACCTCCCGGACCGCGATCAGCGGCTCGGGAGCCCGATCGAACAATGCCTCCACGCGCGCGCCCGCCGCCCCGTGCCGCACCAGCGTCGTGTCCGCGCGCGCCCCGAGCGCGAGCCCCAGCGCATCGATCAGCAGGCTCTTGCCCGCCCCGGTCTCACCCGTCAGCACGCTCAGACCCGGCCCGAGCACGAGCCGCAGGCGATCGATCAGGGCGAGATCGGCGACCGCGAGCTCGAGCAGGCGTCCCGCGCGGTCCGGGCCGGGCTGCGTCACCATCGCGTTGAGCCGGGTCGTCATCGTCCCGCCTCGCGAGCCATTCGTCACCGATCCGTCGCCATCGTCAGAACGGCAGCAGCTCGACCTTGGTCCGGAGCAGGTCCCAGAACGGCTGGCTGCCCGCCGGCTCCAGGAAGCGCACCGGCCGCTCGAGCGCGCACACCTCCACCACGTCGCCCACCTCGATCCGGCGATCCTCGCGGCCGTCGATCGAGACCAGCGCCTCGTGCGCATCGAGCACCCGGCAGCGCACGACCTGGCGCGGCGAGACGACGACCGAGCGGATCGCGGACAGGTATCCGGCGATCGGGGTCACCACGAGGTTCCGGCTCTGCGGGTCGAGGATCGGGCCGCCGGCCGAGAACGAATACCCCGTCGAGCCGGTTGGGCTGGCCACGATCAGGCCATCGGCGACGAACGTGGCCAGGTGCGACTCGTCGATCGACACGGCGATCCTGACCACCCGGGCAAGCGACCCCCGGGCGATCACGATGTCGTTGAGCGCCGTGAACCTGGTGGCTGCCGGGCGCCCCGCCGGCAGCACGGCCCCCGACAGGGCCATCCGCTCCCGGATCGCGAACGAGCCCGAGCGCAGCTTGTCGAGCACGGTCTCGAGCTCGTGCGCCTCGGCCTTGGACAGAAAGCCCACCTTGCCCACGTTGAGGCCGACGATCGGCACGTCCACCTCGACCACCGCCTGGATCGCGCGCAGGAACGTGCCGTCCCCGCCGAGGACGACCAGGACATCCGTCGTCGGCAGCTGCGCCTTGAGAGCCTCCGTGTCGCCGGCCGCTGCAGCCCACTGATCGATATCGCGCATCCGGCACCAGCCGGCCGCACGCTCCCGGAGCTCGATCGCCTGCTCCATCGTGGGGTTGTAGGCGAAGCCGATCCGATTGACCGTCATCGGCCATCCTCCCAGGCAGCGGCCACCGCCTCCTCGATCCGGTCCTCGATCTCGGTGCACGACGGTCCGGCCTGGAGATGCACCAGGAACTCGCGGTTGCCCTCGGCGCCCCGGATGGGTGACGCGATCACGGCGCGCGTCCCGAGGCCCAGCGACGCTGCCGTGGCCACGACCTCTCCCAGCACCCGGCCGTGGACCGCGCGATCGCGCACGACCCCGCCGCGCGCATCGGCACGGCCGGCCTCGAACTGCGGCTTGACCAGGGCGAGGATCGGGCCACGACCATCCCGTAGCACCGAGCGCACCGGTCCGAGCACGAGCGCGAGCGAGATGAACGACACGTCGATCACGGCCAGGTCCGCCGGCTCGGGCAGGGTCGCGGCATCGAGGGCTCGCGCGTTGACGCGTTCCATCGACACCACCCGCAGGTCCAGCTGCAGCCGATGGGCCAGCTGGCCGCGCCCGACGTCGACCGCGTAGACGCGGGCCGCGCCGCGGGACAACAGGACCTCGGTGAAGCCACCGGTCGAGGCACCCACATCGAGACCCACCAGCCCCGCGGGGTCCACCCCGAACGCATCGAGCGCGGCCAGCAGCTTGTGGGCACCTCGGCTCACCCATTCGTGTCGCGCCGCCACCGCCACCGGTGCGTCGCGGGCCACCAGGTCCCCCGCCTTGAGGTCACCGCGCGCCGCATCGCCGTCGCCCACCCGGACCTCGCCCGCGAGCACCAGCGCCTGGGCGCGGCTGCGCGAATCGGCGAGCCCCCGATCCACGAGAAGCTGGTCGAGACGCAGGCGTCGCGGCTGGGTCGTCGGCATGGCGCTATCGTGGCACACGTCGCTTCACCCGGATCAACCGCCAGCACCGTCGGTCCGCCGCCATCTGCTGGCCAGGGTTCCCGCGCCGGAGGTGTCGCGATGCGGGCGTGGCGCCCCGCGCGGCGGCCTCGGCACCGGAGCCTCGTCGCGGGACGGACGGGCGCCGCGAGCCTCAGCGAGAGGCGCGGGACGTGCCGAGCCTCAGCGAGACTCGCTTCGGACCGCCGACGGCTCGATCCCGAGCTGCGCGATCGCCTCGTCCACCTGGGCGGTCAGGCCCGGCACGTCGAGCCGGATCAGCCGGCGCAGGTCCGTCACCGACCCGTGGTCCACGAACCGGTCGCCCGGGATCCCGATCAGCCGGAGCGGGACGGCGCGGTACGCGGGATCGGCGAGGCGTGCCTCCTCGAAGGCTTCGAGCACGGCGCTGCCAAAGCCGCCGCTGACCACGCTCTCCTCGAACGTCACGACCAGACCCTTGCCGCGCGCGTGCTCCAGGATCAGCTGGCGATCGAGCGGCTTCGCGAACCGGGCGTTGATGACGCCCACCGACCAGCCTCGGGAGCCCAGGGCGTCGGCGACCTCGACCGCGCGGCGCGTGATCGGTCCGAAGCCGACGAACAGCAGGTCTCCTCCCTCGCGCAGCACCTCGCCTCGTCCGACCGGCAGCGTCTCGGGCGCACGCTCCGGCACACCGAACCCGGCATCGCGCGGGTAGTGGAGCGCGAACGGATGGTCCTGCGCGAGCCCCGTTCGCAGCAGCGACCGCAGCTCCTGCTCGTCCTTCGGACTGGCGATGACCAGGTTGGGCAGCATGCGCTGCGCGGGGAGCGTGAACATGCCCTGGTGGCTGGTGCCGTCCTCCCCCACCAGGCCGGCCCGGTCGACCGCGAGCAGCACCGGGGCGTCGTTCTGGCAGACGTCGTGGACGGTCTGGTCGAACGCACGCTGGAGGAACGTGGAGTACAGCGCGACCACCGGGCGCATGCCGCCCAGGGCGAGGCCGGTGGCCAGCGTCACGGCGTGCTGCTCGGCGATCCCGACGTCGATGAACCGGTCGGGGTGCGCGGCCTGGAAGCGCGCCAGCCCCGTCCCGGTGGGCATGCCCGCGGTGATCGCCACGATCCGCCGGTCCACCGCGGCCAGGTCGACCAGCTCCCGTGCGAAGAATGCCGTGTAGTTCGGCGTCCGCTCTGGCCCGGGGTCGGGCGCCGCGGGCGACTCGACGGCGCCATCGCCGGCGTGCACCGGCGTCCGCCGATCGGCCATCACCGACGCCGACGGCGGTGCGCCCTCGTCCGCTCCACGCCCGAGCGTGATCGCCGATCCACCGGCCGCGGCCGATGACATGCTGTCGCCGTTGACGGGTAGCCTGGCCGGCAGCCGATCGTGGCCATCGGTGGCGGGAACCCGGATCGGTGGCAGCGCCGCGCCATGGAACGACACCTGGTCGGTCTCGGCCGGCCGGTAGCCCTTTCCCTTGCGAGTCCGCACGTGGACGATCACCGGACCGTCGAGCGCCAGCGCCCGGCGGAAGGTCTCCTCGAGCAGGCGCAGGTTGTGGCCCGGCATCACCCCGATATAGGTGATGCCCAGGTCCTCGAACAGCTGCCCCGGCTGCGCGAACGAGACGACCGACTGGCGGAACCGGCGCGACAGCTCGAGGAGCCTCGGGCCGACGAACGGGATCTGCTCCGTGGCGCTGTCCCATGCCGTCTTGCCCTGGCGCCAGGCCACCGACAGCTTGATCTCCGAGAGGTACTTGGAGAGCGCGCCGACCGACGGGCTGATCGACATCTCATTGTCGTTGAGCACGATCAGCAGCTGACTCTGGCGGTGACCGATGTCGTTGAGGGCCTCGAGCGA
This sequence comes from uncultured Chloroflexia bacterium, assembly GCA_963829295.1. Classification (GTDB taxonomy): domain Bacteria; phylum Chloroflexota; class Limnocylindria; order Limnocylindrales; family CSP1-4; genus CAIXZV01. The sequence goes on from CAWHHU010000003.1 coordinate 536,268, forward strand.
GAGGCCCGACAGGAGCGCGGCATCGCCCACGACCACCGCGATCCGCTCCAGCGAATGGCGGAGGTCCCGGGCCGTGGCCAGTCCCTCGGCGATGGACAGGCCGGTTCCCGCATGGCCGCCGTCGAACACGTCGTGGGGCGACTCGGACCGTCGCGGAAAGCCGCCGATGCCGTCGATCTGGCGCAGCGTGTGGAAGCGCTCCAGGCGACCGGTGAGCAGCTTGTGGGCGTAGGCCTGGTGCCCCGTGTCCCAGACGATGTGGTCCCGGGGCGACTCGAGCAGGCGGTGGAGGGCGAGCGTGATCTCGACCACGCCCAGCGACGAGCCGAGATGGCCGCCGGTCACCGCCACGGTGCGAATGATCGTCTCGCGGATCTCCGACGCCAGCTGCTCGAGCTGGGCCTCGGACAGCCCGCGGAGATCGGCGGGTCCCTGCAGGCGATCGAGGATCGGCACGGCGCTCGGACGCTCCAGACTGGGCACTATTATTGGATACCAGATGGTAGCACGATCATCAGATGTCACCCGGCTCGGCGCTCGCGTCCTCGGGCCGGACGTCGACCGTGGCGAGACCGCCACCCGGCTGGGTCATCAGCTGCTGGACGCGGAGCTCCGCCTGCGCCAGGAGCCGCTCGCATCGCCGCTGGAGCGCGACCGCGCGCTCATACTGCGTGATCGTGACCTCGAGCGCCTGCCCACCGGCCTCGAGCGCACCGACCACCCGCTGCAGCTCCGCGAACGCCTCGTCGAACGCCAGCCCCTCCACCTCGTCAGGGAGCGGCGCCCGGTCGATGTCCGTCAACGGTGATCCTCCTGGCTGGCCGCCGTGTCGCCGACCCGGCGGTCCGCCCGGCAGGCGACGATCATAGCGACGAAGCAGCTGACGGCCCCGGAGCCCGCTGGAGCGGGCCTGTCCTGATCGCCCCGGCGGCCACCGGCGAGCGCCCCCATCATGATCCCCCTGGCTCGTCGGACGAGCGTGGCCCCTCGCTCGTTGCGCTCAGCGTTCCACGCCACAGCGTGACGTCGAGGGGGGTGCCCGCGGGGGCGTCCGTCGGGTCGCGCAGGATCGTGCCGTCCGCGGCCCGGCGCGCGATCGCGTAGCCGCGCCGGAGGGTGGCCTCCGGAGCCAGGGCGACCAGCGAGGCAGTCGACGCCGCGAGACCGCCTCGGATGCTGCTCAACCGGGCCTCCACGAGCGGCGCCATCCGGGTTCCCAGCCGCTCCTGACCGGTGCGCGCCGCGACCAGCCGGTCGGTGACCGCCCGTGCGGCTCGATCGAGCAGCAGGCCGGCCCGCTCACGCGAGGACGCAAGCTGAGCGCGGGGCTCGAGCCGGTCGAGCAGCCGGCGCTCGGTCGCCAGGCCACGTCCCGCCGCACCGACGCTCGCGGCGATGGCAGCCCCGCCGCGGCTGCCGAGTCCCGCAACGACAGCCGCGATCTCGGCCCGATCCGGCACCACGAGCTCGGCCGCCGCCGACGGTGTGGGGGCCCGCATGTCCGCGACGAAATCGGCCAGCGTGACGTCGGTCTCGTGCCCGACGCCGCAGACCACCGGCAGCGAGTGGGCTGCGATGGCGCGGACGACCCGCTCGTCATTGAACGACCACAGGTCCTCGAGCGAGCCGCCGCCCCTGGCGAGGATGGTCAGCTCGGGGACCGCCACGTCCCCTGCCCTGTTCTGAACCGCCGCGTCTCCTGCCCTGGCGTGACCCTCGCCGGCGCCCGCCTTCGGACCGCTGACCGCTCCCGCCTCCCCCGCCGCTCCGTCGAGCGACGCCAGCCACCGTTCGAGCCGGCGAAAGGCGGCCACGATGCTGGTCGGCGAGCCCTCGCCCTGAACCTGGCAGGCGACGAGGACGACGCGCGTGAGCGGCCACCGGCGGGCGAGCACGTTGCACACGTCGCGCCAGACCGCGCCCGACGGCGAGGTGATCACGGCGATCGCGCGGGGCCGGGCGGGCAGCGGCTGCTTGCGGGTCGATTCGAACAGCCCCTCCGCGGCGAGCCTCGCCTTGAGCTGCTCGAAGCGGATCGCGAGGTCGCCAAAGCCCCACGGCTGGAGGGAGTCGACGTACAGCTGGAGCGCCCCCTGCGGCTCGAACAGGTCCACCCGCCCGTGGGCCACGACCTGGAGCCCTGTCTGGGGCTGAAACGGCGAGCGCGCCCGGTCGTCGCGGAACCAGACGCACTGGAGCTGTGCCCTTGCGTCCTTGAGCGTGAAGTAGGCATGGCCCGCCGCCGACACCGTCACCCGGCCAACCTCGCCCTCGACCCACAGGTCCCGAAGCCCATCGTCGGCTCGGACGTGCTCGCGGATCGCCCGGCTGACCTCGGACACCGAGCGCACCCGGAGCCCGAACGTGCCCGGCGGGGCGGGCGCCCGGCCTCGTCCGCCGGCGACCCGGTCGGCTTCGCCGCCATCACGGACGGCCCCGGGCCCGGGCGACCGGCCCTGCTCCCTGACCTGGCCCGGCTCGTCCACCGCGTCCCAGCCCGGGAGTCTGGGCTCGAGCGGATCCTGACGGCTCATCTGCCGGTGCCGGGCTGCAGGGCGTCGATCAGCGGGCGGCTCGCCATCGACTTACAGGCGGGTCTGGTACTCGCCCGTGCGGGTGTCGATGCGGAGCGTGTCGCCAGCGTTGACGAACAGCGGCACCGTGACCACGAGCCCCGTCTCGAGGGTGGCGTTCTTGCGGGCGCCTGCGGCCGTGTCGCCGGCGAACCCGGGCTCCGCCTCGGTGACCACGAGATCCACGGTCACCGGCAGCTCGACGCCCAGAGTCTCGCCCTGGTAGCTGGTCCGGTCGAGCGTCATCCCATCCTTGAGGAAGCCGACGGCGTCGTCGAGCTCGTCAGCCCGCAGGCTGAACTGCTCGTACGACTCGGTCTCCATGAAATGGAAGTCGTCGCCATCGCGATACAGGAACTGGACCGGCCGGCGATCCAGCTGCGCGCGCGGCCAGCGGTCGCCTGCCTGGAACGACTTCTCGACGGTGCTGCCCTTCTTGACGTTGCGCAGCTTGATCCGGACCTGGGCCGAGCCGCGGCCCATCTTGATGTGGTGGTAGTCGAGGATCTGCCACAGGTCGCCGTCAAGCTCGATGACGACGCCCTTTCGCAGCTCGCCGGTGCTGATCATGGGCGTGCTCCGCTGCTCGCATGGCGGTCGCGTGACGTGCGGACTCGCTCACATGCTCGGGTGGGTGTCTCGCGATGCTACCAGAGGCGATCGGAGCCACCACCGGCACACCCGCGACGGCCCGTGGCGAGCGGGAGGGTCGCACCAAGGCGCGTCCCGATCGAAGCCTGGAACGGAATCCATGTTGCTCAGGCAGGCAGCACCAGCACGTCTCGCGGGAACGACGTCAACCGCTCGACCAGCCCGCGGCCGGCATCGAGATGGACCAGGTCCTCGATCCGGACGCCCGTCTCGCCGTCGAGGTACACGCCGGGCTCGACCGAGAACACCGTCGGACTGGGCAGCGGTTCCGTCGAGGCCCGGCGTGCGAGGCTGGGCTGCTCGTGCGTGGCCAGCCCGATCCCGTGGCCCGTGCCGTGCCCGAAGTGCGCGCCGTGCCCGGCCGCCTCGATCACGTCCCGCGCGGCCGCGTCGGCGGCAACCCCCGAGATGATCGGCTGCCGATCGCTGGCGGCCGCCGCGACGGACGACGCGATGGCATCGATCGAGGCCTGCTGCGCCCGAGCCACGAGCCGGTACAGGTCGAGGTCACGTGCGGAGGGCTCGCCCACGAACAGCGTTCGGGTCATGTCGCTGCGGTAGCCCGCGACCTGCGCCCCGAAGTCGAACAGCAGCATGGCCCCCGCGAGCACCGGACGCTCGCCCGGCGATCCGTGCGGGAGGGCGGCCTCGGGCCCGGCCAGGCAGGCGACATCGAACGCGAGCGCCTCGGCGCCCCCGGTGCGGATCAGCCACTCCAGGCGCAGCGCCAGATCCCGCTCGGTCACGCCCGGCCGGATCTCGGGCAGGAGCGTGGCAAGCGCACGGTCGGCCACCGCGCACGCGGCCGCGATTCGCTCGATCTCGCCCGGCGTCTTCACGGCCCGCATCGGCTCGACCCAGCCCTCGATCGGCACCAGCTCGACGTCGGGTGCGGCCTCGCGAAGCTGCCGCCAGAGCGCATGCGTCACGACCGCGGCCTCGAAGGCCACCCGGCGGGCCCCGAGGCGGGTGACCAGGTCCGGCCAGGCGGTGGGCAGCTCGTACCCGATCTCTTCGATCGATACCTGCGGCGCCTCGCGCCGCGCTTGGAGCGTATACCGGGAATCGGTGACCAGGACCACCTCGTCGCCACCCACCAGGAACTGCCCCGAGTGGCCCGCAACCCTGTCCTCGCCTGCCGCCAGCGAGAACCCGGTGAGCCAGCGCATGTGCTCGGGGCGGACACCGAAATAGGCGTCGACCCCCTCCGCCACCAGCCGATCACGAAGGCGGGCCAGCCGGTGGGGCCGCGCCGCCCGCTCCTCGTCCGCCCAGCGGCGGCGCGTGGCACCGTCCGGCGGCGACGCGAAGTCGGCCGCCACGGGCCTCCCCGCAACCGGGGCCACCGATCGGCTCACGTCAGTTGTTCCCGTACTTGGCGACGTTCCGGTCGTGCTGGGCCTTCGTCTTGGCGAACGCGCTCGCTCCTGTCCCGTCGCCCTTCGCGATGAAGAACAGGTAGCCGGTCTTGGTGGTCGGTGCCAGCGCGGCCTCGATCGACGCGAGCGAGGGCGAGCAGATCGGTCCCGGCGGCAGCCCCTTGCTCTTGTACGTGTTGTAGCCGGCGAGCGCGTCCGGGAGCGGCACCGGCAGCTGCTCCTTGAGCGTGTCCCAGAACACGTAGGTCGGCCACTTCGCGAAGTCGAGCTGGTCGAGCTGGAGCGTGTCGTTGGTATAGAAGATGGTGGGATCGGACTCGAGCAGGCCGGTCGGCCACTTCTTGGGGTTGAGCCGGTTCTGGTAGACCCCCGCGATCAGCGGCCGCTCCTCGTCGAGGACCGCCTCGCGCTCGACGATCGACGCCAGCACCAGCACCTGGTAGAAGGTCAGGCCGCGTGCGTCGGGCACGTTCAGCCGCTCCTGCCCGACCCGCTGGTAGAAGGCATCGAGCATCATCCGGATCAGGCCCTCGGCCGTCGTGGCCTGCGCGTCACCGACCCTCAGGTCGTAGGTGGCCGGATACAGGAAGCCCTCGAGCGAGGCGCCCTTCGGCCGGACGGACGAGTCGAGCAGCCATGGATAGTCGGCCAGCAGCTCGTCGGTGGGGTGCGTCGCAAGGTCGTAGAAGGCCTTGGCATCGACGGCCGTCCCGGTGACGGTCTCGAGCTTGGCCGTCATCTGCTCGATCCGTAGCCCCTCCCGGAACGTCACCGAGACCGTATGCACGACGATCCGGTTGTTGACCAGACCGTCGACGACCTGGGCCGGGGTCAGATTCAACGCCAGCGAGAAGCGGCCCGCGGTCAGCCGGGGCGTGAGGTCCGCGACCTGGGCCTCGTACAGGAACGCCCGCTGGCTGGCGATCACCCCCGCCTCCTGGAGGCGCGGCGCCAGGGCCGCCGGCGTGTCGCCCGAGGCGACCGTGAACTCGACCGTCGACGGATCGCTGCCGGCGGGATCGGTGAGCGTCGACCCGAGGTCCTCGCGGACGAGGTCGGACACGAACCCGATCTGGAGTGACGATGGGTTGTCCCATGCCCAGGGAACGATCACGGCCCGCACCAGGGGCCGCGCGACGGTGACCATGACCAGCAGCACGGCGGTTGCCAGGACGAACAGGAACACGACGAACCGAAGGATTCCGGGCACGCCGCGCCGCTGATCGCCATAGGCCGCGTATCGCCGCTGATCGCCCGGACCCCGCCCGTAGCGGCCGGTCCGCTGGTACGAGGTCATCCGGCGCGCCGAGGGCGTCGGGGGCGGCACCCCCTCCGGGGTCGCATACGGGTCCCGCGGACTCCGTCCGCCGCGAACGCTCACCGGCCCTCCGGTCTCGGCGCGACGCCCTCGGCGGCATCCGCTGCAGCGCGATCGGCAACGGGGCCACGGCGCACGTCCAGCTCGTCCTGGAGGATCACCGCAGCGGCCTCGCGGTCGACCCGGGCCCGGAACGCGTTGCGCTGCGTGCGCGAGGGTGGCCCGCCGGACCGGCCCCGCGGCATCCGGCCCAGTCGACGCTCGGCCTCGAACGAGGACAGGCGCTCGTCCCGCAGGGTCACCGGCAGCCCGGTCCGCTCTCCCATCTCGCCGGCCCAGGCGCGCGCCGCCACGGCCATCGATCCCTCGTCACCACCGGCGTCGATCGGCAGCCCGATCACCAGCTCCGCGACCTGCTGCTCGCGACAGACGCGAGCGATCGTCGCCGCATCGGCCTCGAGGCTGCTTCCGCGCGCGATCGTCGCCAGCGGTCTCGCGATGCCGATCGCCGCATCGGCGACCGCCAGGCCGATCCTCTTCGCGCCGAGGTCGATGCCGAGGATGCAGCTCATCCGCCGGATGGTACCGGCTCGCTCTCGCCCGCGCCCTCGGACGGGGAGGCCGACGGGGCCACGGACGGTGTCTCGGACGCCGGGCCTGTCAACGGCGAGGGCGACGGCGACGGGGTGGTGTCCACCGGTGCATTCACCGTCAGGGTCACCCGCTGGTCGAGCGAGGGCACGGCGTGCACCCAGTCCGGCCACAGCTCGATCGTGACCGCACCGTAGGGCGCCAGCAGCGCCTGTGCGTCGGATCGGGACATCCCCAGCACCTGTGCCTCGAGCGCCGGTCCATCGACCGGCCGAAGCTGCTTGGCCGACCCGCTGACAGAGAAGGTCACGACGCCGGCCACGACCTCGCCGTCGCCGACCTGCACGGTGGTCGATCCATCGACCAGCCGATAGCCGTCGCTAACATCACCCGCCAGTCGCTCGCGAGCGATCGACTGCAGCGGGCCGGGGTCCACGGCGAGCACCGTGCCCTGCGCGGTCATCCGGAGCGTAAACGAGTCGACCTCCTGGCCCACCAGCGTGGCTGGATCGACCGAGGGCACAGGGTCCCCCAGGGCGGCGGTGTCGGGGAAGGCGGTGGTCCCGCGCGGCACCCGGGAGGGGTTGTCGAGCTCGGTCGCGAACTGCGCCTGGATGTCCTTGGTCAGCTGCTCCACCGCGGCGTCGACGTCCTTCTGCGAGATCCTCGGTGTCACGGTCCGTGTTCCACCGGTCGTGGCCGAGGGATTCGTGACCTCCAGCACGTTCCGGTTCATCGAGGCTGGCAGCACGGTGATGGTGCCTGCCCCGACGTTGCCGTTCGTTCCCTTCTTGGTCGCCGTGACGGTGACCTCGCTGGTCTGGCAGTCGAGCTTGTGACCGGGAAGGATCGGTGCCACCGGCAGGAAGACCTGCTCGTCCGTGGCGAACCCGATGCCATCCGAGGTCTTGACCACGGTTCCGGCCGGGATCGTGTGTGCGTTGGAGGTGTCGCAGTTGGTGAACCGGACGCCGCCGGTAGCCTTCGTCTCCACGACCCGCTTGCCGGTCGCCGGGAAATCCCCCTGCGACTCGACCGGGATGGTCAGCTGCTGGGCCGGGATCACGCCCGCGGCGGCGTCCACCGCGGTCGCCCCAGGGTCCGCATGGACGTCGAACGAGATCGGTCCGACCGCCTCGATCCGGGGCGTGATCGTGATCACAGCCGACGGGAGGAGCAGGTAGCCGGCCACCGCTCCGGCCCCGCCGAGCACGAGCACCAGCACGATGGCCACGGCCAGGGCGCGCAACGGGATCCGCCGTCGCGGGCGCATGACCGGCAGCTCACGCCCGGCAAGATCGTCAGTGGTTCGGGTGGTCGATGCGGCGACGGTCCGGTCATCGTCCTGGTCGCTCGCCGGGGCGGACCGTCCACGCGTGGCAGCCCGGCCGGACGCCGCGGCTCCGGTCGCACCGGCCGCACCGGCCGCACCGGCCGCGGCCGCCGTGCCTGCCGCGGCCGCCGTGCCTGCAACCGCGCTGGCCGCTCCCCCGTCCTCGGCATCGCCGGTCGCGTGGTCATCGGCAATGCCCGGCGGCGGTGCCTCGAGCGCTTGCTCGTACTCGGCCACGGAGCTGAACACCGGCAGCCCGGCCGACGCCGCCAGGGCCCGGGCCGAGGCATCGGGCGCGATGATGTCCAGCCGCCGGTTTCTGCTCATCGCCTCGCGGGCGAGCAGCCGGAAGTTGATCCGGGAGGTCGAGACGCGCGAGCCGAACGGCAGCACGAGCCCGACCCGCGTCTCGGCCGCCTCGCGGATCCGCGAGGCGGCCGAGGTGATCTCATCCTCGGCGTCGAGATAGACGATCGTGGCCATGCCGGCCCGAGCCTACCCCGACCCGCCGCGGTCCGCCGGACCCGCGCGTCGGCCCGGCCGGCCGGACGCACGATCCCGCACGGGCGCGTCCACTCGGATCTGAGAGCGAGCGGCCATCGATCAGACCTTCATCGCCCGAAGCACCCGGCGCAGGGCGACATCGAGCGGATCCTCGGTCGTGTGGAGCTCGATCGCCTGGTAGGCGAGACCAAGCGGTGTCACGTCCTGCTGGTCGACCAGGAGGTCGGTGGAGTCCGAGATCGACTCCACCTCGCTGGGCGACATGATCGACACCTCCGGCGGCCGGGCGAACGAGAGCCGCTTCCAGAAGCGCTCGGCGGCGATGGCCATGCGGATCTCGGGGAGCCTCGAGCCGCCGCCGCACAGATGGATCTTCGCGGGCAGCATCTCCCCTGCCGCCAGCTCCTCCATCACCAGCTCGACGCCTGCGGCCCAGACCTCGACGTCGTCGTGGATGATGCCCGAGACCTCCTCGCGACGGTCGATCTCGAGGCCGCGCGCATAGTCGACCTTGAGCGCCTCGGCGCGCGGAAATGGCAGGTCCAGCCGGTCCGCGATGGACTTGGTGAACGCGCGACCGCCGAGCGCGAACATCCTGGTTCCCTCGATCCCGCCCTGCCGCACCAGGGCCACGTCCGTGGTACCGCCGCCGACATCGATGAACAGGGCTCCGGCCTGACGAACCTGCTCCGCACCCAGCACCCGGGCGACCGCGTACGGCTCGGCGACGACCTCGAGCAGCTCGAGATCGAGCTGGCTGGCCACCGACTGGAGCGCGCCCAGGTGGACCAGCGGCGCGAAGGCGTTGAAGATCCCGATCTTGACGTGCCGGCCCTGGAACCCGACCGGGTTGGTGAGCGCGTAGCCGTCGATCGAGGCGCCCACGATCGCGCTGTGGACCAGCCGGACATCCACATGCGGCAGGCCCGTCTCCCAGGTGATCGAGCGCTCCGCCTCGCGAATCGCCTCGTGCTGGACGGTGTCGATGAGCTTGACCAGCTCGGCGTCGCTGATCGGCTGCTCGGGCTTCTTGCGCTCCTGGGTCAGGGTCGTCGTGAACCCCTTCACCAGCTCGCCGGCGATCCCGATCACCACCTGGGTGGGCCGGAAGCCGGCCATCTCCTCGGCCTCCTGGAGGGCGACCGAGCAGTTGTCGACGACGGCCGCGATGTCGGCCACGGTGCCCGACTGCATGTGCGACAGGCCCTGGCGCTTGCGTCCCACCCCGACCACGGTCCCGTGCCCCGTGTCATCGATCTCGAACACCAGCGCCTTGGCATACTCGGTGCCGATGTCGAGCGCCGTGCACGCGGCCGGCACCGGCTCCTCGTCCCGGTTCCAAAGTCGACGCAGGAACGCCATCAGGCCGCCCTGACCCGGCGGGCGGCCGAACGGGTCATGCTCCGCCGGCGCGGGCGGCCGCTGCGGCCCGCACGGCCGCGATCGCCTCCCCGAGCCCCTCCCGGCGCGTTCCCTTGCCCTGGGCCATCTGTGGCCGTCCTCCTCCGCGTCCCTCGATCGCGCTCACCGCCTGCTGGACGAGCGATCCTGCCGCGATGCCGCGCTCGACGAGATCATCGCTCACGGTCACGAACAGCTGCGGCTCATCGGCGTCGAGCCCGAGCGCGATGATTCCGCCGGGCATCGCGCCCCGCACGTCCCTGGCCAGCGCCTTGAGCGCATCGACCGACTCCAGGTCGCCATGCCAACCGACGAACCGGACGCCGGGCGCGATCTCCTCGGCACTGCCTGCCAGGTCGCCCGGCCGAGGCCGGCCCTCCGCGGCGCCGCTGCGCAGGCGGCGCCGCGCCTCCCGCAGCTCGTCCCCGATGGCCGTGATCCGCTCCTCGAGCCCTTCGGGCGTCCGCGCACCGGCGAGCACCGCCGCCCGCTCGAGGGTCGCGAAGCGCTCGTCCATCAGCCGATCCGCGGCCTCACCGGTCACGGCTTCGATCCTGCGCATCCCGGAGCCGATGCTGCGCTCGCCGGTGATCACGAAGTTCCCCACCTGGCCGCTGGCCTGGCAGTGCGTGCCGCCGCACAGCTCGTGGCTGAACCCCTCCACCCGGACCGTCCGCACCCGCTCGCCGTACTTCTCGTCGAAGAACGCATCGGCACCGGCCGCCTGCGCCTCGGCCATCGTCATCCACTCGGCGGTGACCGGGCGGTCCTCACGAACGATTCGCCGCACCTCGGCCTCGATCGCCCGTCGCTCGTCGTCGGTCAGCGCACGCTCGAACGGGAAGTCGAACCGCAGGTAGTCGGGGTGGACCAGCGAGCCGGCTTGCCGCGCCCGCTCGCCGACCACGTTGCGCAGGGCCCGGTGCAGCAGGTGGGTGCCGGTGTGGTTGCGCATCGTGTGAGCGCGGCGCTCCGCGGCGACCTCGGCCCGGACCGCTTCGCCGACGCGCACCGCTCCGTGCAGCAGCCCGCGGTGGACGACCAGGCCGCCGGTCTGGGTGCCGGCGACGCGCTGGACGTCGTCCACCTCGAACAGCACCGTGCCGTCGGCCCCGCGGATCACGCCCGTGTCGGCGACCTGGCCACCGCCTTCCGCGTAGAACGGCGTCCGGTCGAGCACCAGCTCCGCCCTCGCCGAGGCATCCGCCCGAAGCTCGATCTCGGGGACGGCCTCGAGGGTCTCGTACTCGACACCGTCACGCAGGATCGCGACCACGTGCCCGGCGGCGGCCTTCGTCTCGTAGCCCAGGAACTCGGTTGGCTGCGTCTGGGACAGGAGCGAGCTGTACAGGGCGGCGACGCCCGCCGCTCGGGCGAGCTCCGTCTTCGTCCCGCTCCGGCTCCGCTCGCGCTGCTCGGCCAGCGCATCCTCGAACCCGGCCAGGTCCGTGCGCACCCCGTATTCGGCGGCGAGCTCCACGGTCAGGTCGATCGGGAAGCCGAACGTGTCGTGGAGCCGGAAGGCCACCTCGCCCGGCAGCACGGGTGCGTCCGGCGGCAGGGTGTCTGCCTGGCGGCCGACCTCGCGCGCCGCCGACGTGAGCGGGATCAGCGCCTCCTCCAGCAGCCCGGTGCCGGCCTCCAGCGTCCGGTTGAACTGGCGCTCCTCGCGCTCGATCGCGCCCAGGATCTCGGCGCGCCGCTCCGCGAGGTGCGGATAGGCGCCCGCCATCGTCTCGATCACCACGGTCGCCGTCTGGCCCAGAAATGGCTCCGTGCGGCCGAGCAGGCGTCCGTGGCGCACGGCGCGCCGCAGGATTCGCCGCAGGACGTAGCCCCGGCCCTCGTTCGATGGCAGCACGCCGTCGGCCACCAGGAACGTCACCGCCCGTGTGTGGTCGGCGATCACCTGGTAGCTGAAGCGCTCCTGTTCGAACGCCTCGGGATCGTGCCCCATCAGCTCGCGCATCCGGGCGTGGATCGGGGCGAACAGGTCCGTGTCGTAGTTGCTGGCCACGCCCTGGACCACCGATGCAACCCGCTCGAGGCCCATGCCGGTATCGACGCCGGGTGCCGGCAGCGGGGTCAGGCTGCGATCAGGGTGAAGCTCGAACTCCATGAACACGAGATTCCAGATCTCGAGCCAGCGAGGGCAGTGCTCGCTGTGGTCCGGGACGCAGTCAGGGCCCTCGGACAGGTGCGCGCCGCGGTCGTAGTGGAGCTCCGAGCACGGGCCGCACGGACCGATGTCGGCCATGCGCCACCAGTTCTTCTCGTCGCCCGCCGGAAAGTCGCCCCAGCGCACGAGACGCTCGGGTGGCAGCCCGATCTCGTCACGCCACACCGCGTACGCCTCTTCGTCGGTCGTGTAGGTCGTCGCCGCAAGCCGGTCACCGGGGATGCCCAGGTCGCGGGTCAGGAACTGCCACGCCCACCGGATCGCGTCGCGCTTGAAGTAGTCGCCGAAGCTCCAGTTGCCGAGCATCTCGAACAGCGTGTGGTGGCGCGGGGTTCGGCCGACCTCCTCGAAGTCGTTGTGCTTGCCCGCGACCCGCAGGCAGCGCTGGTAATCGACCGCCCGGACATAGTCGCGCTTCTCGATCCCGGTCAGCGCGTCCTTGAACTGGACCATGCCCGCGTTCGTGAACAGCAACGTCGGATCCCCCGCGGGGACCAGGCTCGCGCTGGGCACGATCGTGTGGCCACGCTCGGCGAAGAACTCGACGAACCGGCGCCGGATCTCGGCCGCGGACAGGTAAGGGATGTGGGGGTCGGAGGTGGGGCTGGCCATCACGGCAATGGTAGCGAACGGGACCGCTTCTCCAGCGCCCGCGGCAGCCGATCAGCCTGCGGTGTCGCGAGATCTCACCGCAGCAGCGGCCCGGCGCGCGCTGGTCAGGCGGAATCGTCTTGGGCTGGGTCGTCGCCCCCGCGGGTCCGGTGCCGGATGAGCGCACCCCCGGCCACCGCGGCACCGACCAGGGCACCAGCCACGAGGCCACCCAGGAACCGGCGTGACCGCTGCGTGTCGCCGCTCAGCAGCTCGGCGAGGTCGGCGAGACCGCCAAGGGCCCGGGGTCCGGTGGTCGGACCACGGTCAGCGGCCGGATCCTGATCGCCGGACATCGGTCAGCGCACCTTCGCCGATTGCGGTCCCAGCGTGGCGAGGATGGCGACGATCCCGATCCCAAGCCAGGCGACCAGCGACGCTGGAACCAGCCCGAAGTCGCCGATGGTCAGCACGTCGATCCCGAGCCGGCTGCCGATGGCCGCCCCCGCCCATGCGCCGAGCGAGGCGGCCAGGTAGGTCAGCGGCAGCCGGCCACCGGCATCGCCGCGGACCAGCGCGTAGAGGGCCGTATGGACGAGCCCCACCAGGAGCGCCAGCGGGAGCGCCGGGCCGATGGTCATGCCGATGCCCCCATCGCCGTCGACGCGGGGACGCCCGGTGCCGACTCGCCTCGTCGTGCCTCGGTCGCGGTGCTCGAATCGCTCCTCGTCGCGCGGCTCGCGTCATCGGTGGCCCCGACGGGGCTCTCGATCCGCCCCCCACCCAGGCAGGTGTCCCCGTCGTACAGCACGCACGCCTGGCCGGGCGCGATCGCCCACACCGGGCGGTCGGTCTCGATCAGCCATCGGCCGCCACGGGCCGGCTCATCGCGACTCACCGGCCGCACGTTCGCATCCACCAGCGGCGCGCGGTGGCGGATGCGCACCCGTGCCCGGAACGGTCGCCACGCACCGCCCGCGTCACGCCCCGCCGGCGGCTCGCCGGCGACGAACGTGCCACCCTCGATCGGGATGTGCCGGGTCTCGAGATCCTTCCGACGACCGAGCACGATCGCGTTGGTTGCCGGGTCGATCCGGGACACGAACCGGGGCTCGCCCAGCGCGACCCCCAGACCCTTTCGCTGGCCCACCGTGAAGCCGGCGGCCCCACCGTGCTCCCCGACCCGTGCTCCATCCGCGTCGAACACCGGCCCGGGCGCCGGGGTCCAGCCGCCGCGCGACCGCAGCTCGGCCCGGTAGTCGCCGCCGGGCACGAAGCAGATCTCCTGGCTCTCGGGCTTGTCCGCGGTCACGAGGTCGAGGCCACGGGCGATCTCGCGCACGTCGGACTTCACCAGGTCGCCCAGCGGGAAGCGACTGTGCCACAGCTGATCCTGGCGAAGGCCATACAGGAAGTAGGTCTGGTCCTTGTCCGCGTCAGCGGCTCGAGCCAGGCGGGCCTGCGGCCCGTCCGGCGTGTCCACCATCACCCGGCGCGCGTAATGGCCGGTGGCGACGGCCTCGCACTCGTACAGCTGGCGTGCCCGACCGAGCAAGGCGCCGAACTTGACATAGCTGTTGCAGTCGACGCACGGGCTCGGCGTTCGCCCGCCAAGGTACGCGGCCACGAACGGCTCGATGACCCCCGCGGCGAACTCGCGCTCGAGGTTCATGACGTAGAACGGGATCCCGAGCCGCGCGGCCACGCGCCGAGCATCGTCGGCCGCATCCGCGGAGCAGCAGCTCTTGCGAAACTCCGAGTAGCTGTCGGCCACGTCGTGGAGGCGCATCCAGACCCCGACGACCTCGTGGCCCCGCTCATGCAGCAGGGCGGCCGCGACGGAGCTGTCGACGCCGCCCGACATGGCGACCAGGATCCGGCTCATGGGCGGGATTGTACGGCCGTTGCCGGGACTCTCCCGTTGCCGCGACGCCTCGTTGCGGGCGTGAACCTGACGGATCCGGCACCTGCTACCAGATCTTCGCCCGCAGCGCCGCGGGGCGCGCCATCGGTGAGCCTTCGGGCACGTCGAACGCAGCGGCGAAGCTAGGCAAGTTCGCAAGCGGCCCGTTGACGCGATCGTGCGCGGGCGCGTGCGGGTCGACCGATGCCAGCAGCCGCGCGGTCTCCTCGGTATAGCTCATGCGCCAGATCGAGCCGAAGGCGAGGAAGAAGCGCTGGACCGGCGTGAGCCCGTCGATCGGTGGGCCCTCGAGGCCGCCTGCCTCGCGCAGCGCATCGAGCGCGATCTCGAGGCCGCCCAGATCCGCGATGTTCTCGCCCAGGGTGAGCTGACCGTTGACGTGGCCGTCGCCCGCCACGGTGAACCCGTTGAACTGCTCGACCACCACCCTGGCGCGGCGCTCGAACTCCGTCCGGTCCTCGGCGGTCCACCAATCGCGGAGCTTGCCGGCCGCATCGAACCGGCTGCCCTGGTCGTCGAAGCCGTGCGTGATCTCGTGCCCGATGACGGAGCCGATCGCCCCGTAGTCCACGGCATCGTCCGCCTCGGCGAAGAAGAAGGGCGGTTGCAGGATGCCGGCCGGGAACACGATCTCGTTGAGCAGCGGGTGATAGTAGGCGTTCACCGAATGCGCGGGCATCTCCCACTCGCCCCGGTCCAGCGGCCCACCCATCCGACCCACGAGACGATCGTGCTCGAACGCCGCCGCCGCCAGCCGGTTGCCGGCAAACGAGCCACGGACGATGGCGATGCCCGTGTAGTCGCGCCACCGGTCCGGGTAGCCGATCTTGCAGCCGAACCCGGCGAGCTTCGCGAGCGCCTCGGCCCGCGTCGGCTCGGTCATCCAGGCCGCGGCGCGGATGGCACGACCCATGGCGTTCAACAGGTGACCCACCAGCTCCTCGCACCTGGCCTTGGCCCGGGGCGGGAATGCGGCATCCACGTAGAGCCGGGCCACCAGCTCGCCGATGTCGCTGCCGGCGGCATCGAGGACCCGACGCCAGCGAGGATGCATCTCCCTGCGACCGCCGAGGGTGGTGCCGTAGAAGGCGAACGCCTCGTCCTCGAACGCGGGCGGCAGCGAGGACGCGCAGGTGCGGACGAGGTGCCAGCGAAGGTAGGCGCGGACGGTCTCGATCGGCGTCTCGGCGATGGCCGTGTCGAGCGCCTCGAAGAACGCCGCGTTGTCGATGTTCACCGTCGGCGATGGCACGCCCAGCTCGCGGACCGCCGCCGCCAGGCCGAGGCCCGGCATCAGCGCGTCGAGCGCCGTGACCGCATGGCGGTTCATGGTGACCTTCGGATCGCGCAGCTGCTCGACCGGCAGGGACGCCTCGGCCAGGCGTGTCTCGAAGGCGAGGATCGCCCGGGCGTCACGAGCCGCGTCGTCCGCGCCGGCGCCGAGGTTGCGGAGCTGCGAGGCCACGTGGTCGGCGTACGCCCGACGCAGGCCGGCCGACCGCTCGTCGTCCCGGAGGTAGTAGTCGCGCTCGGGCAGCCCCAGCCCACCCTGTCCGACATAGGCGAGGTAGGCGCCCGAATCCTCGAAGTCAGCCGCCACCCCGAACGAGTAGAGCGCGCCGACGCCGTGACGCTGGAGGTCGCCGGCGACCGCGCGCAGGTCGGCAACCGTCGCAGCTGCGTCGACCGCCTCGAGGAACGGGCGCAGGGGCTCCACGCCCGCCGCCGCGATGGTCGCCTCGTCCATGCCCGATGCGAAGTAGTCGCCCACGATCCGGCGTGGGCCGGTTGCCGATGCGGCCGCCGCTGCCGCCTCCGCCAGCAGGCTGTGGAGCAGCGACAGGTTTCGCTCGTTGACCTCGTGGAACGCGCCCCACGCGCCATAGGCCGGTGGCACCGGATTGGCGTCCAGCCAGCCGCCGTTTGCGTGGCGGTAGAAGTCCACGGCCGCCGGGACGGTCCGGTCCATCAGGGCAGTGTCGATGGGCTTGATCACCTCGATCACGCGGGCTCCCTCCCAGAGCGGATGCGCCAGCGCGGGTACGCCATGGCGGGTGCGCTGCATCGGGTCCGCCGGGCCGGCCAGGCGAGCGTACCGCAGGTTCGAGCCGCGAGCCGGCTGGGGCCGGATGCCTCGGCCCGGCGGCCCGGTGCTCAGGTGATCGCTTCGAGCGAGCCGGCCGAGGTCGTCGCCTTCGCCCCCGCCTGCACGCGGCCGATGACGGCCGGGATCACACGCCCGGCCTCGTCGATCTCCGCGTCGGTCGTGGTCCTGCCCAGGCTCAGGCGCACCGCGCCACGGGCCTCCTCGTCGGGGTAGCCCATCGCGGCCAGCACGTGGCTCACCTCGGTGGAGCCGCTGGCGCAGGCCGATCCGGTCGATGCGGCGATCCCCGCGAGATCGAGCGCCTGCGTGATCGAGCCGCCGTCGGTGCCGGGCACGATCAGCGACGCGATGTGCGGCAGCCGATCGACCGGGTGGCCCGTTGGCTCGACGCCCTCGACCTCGGCCAGCGTGGCCATCAGCCGGTCCCGACGTGCTCGAACGGCCGCGACCACCGCCTCGCGTTCGGCGGCCCGCAGCTCGAATGCCACGGCCATGCCCACGGCGCCGGCCACGTTCTCCGTTCCGGCGCGGCGGTGACGCTCCTGCGAGCCGCCGTGCTGCTGGGCGAGGATGTGCGTCCCGCGCCGGATCCACAGAGCGCCCGTCCCCTTGGGCCCCTCGAGCTTGTGCGCCCCCAGCGACACGAGATCGGCGCCCAGCGTCTCGACGTCCAGCGCCAGCCAGGCCGCGGCCTGCACGGCGTCGACGTGGAGCAGCGTGCCGCGGCGGGCGCGGACCACC
This sequence comes from uncultured Chloroflexia bacterium, assembly GCA_963829295.1. Taxonomy (GTDB): domain Bacteria; phylum Chloroflexota; class Limnocylindria; order Limnocylindrales; family CSP1-4; genus CAIXZV01. Next base: position 553,560 of record CAWHHU010000003.1, read on the forward strand.
CCGGCGATCTCGCCGATCGGCTCGATCGTGCCGACCTCGTTGTTTGCGAGCATGACCGAGACCAGGATCGTGCGGTCCGTGATCGCACGCTCGATGTCGGCCGGGTCGACGCGCCCGTAACGGTCGACCGGCACCTCCACGACCTCGAACCCGAACTTCTCCAGGTGGGCCAGGGCGTGGCTCGACGCATGGTGCTCGATGGGGGTGGTGACGATCCGGTGCCCCTTTGCCCGACCCGCCCAGGCGGCACCCTTGAGGGCAAGGTTGATGGCCTCGGTGCCGCCGCTCGTGAACACGATCTCCCGGGGGCTGCCGCCGATCGCCGCCGCCAGCCGGTCGTGGGCGTCGTCGAGCCCCTCGCGGGCCTGACGCCCGAAGGCGTGCACGGATGACGGGTTGCCGAACACGGCGCCGAGGTACGGGAGCATCGAGTCCCGGACCTCGGGGCGCAGCGGCGTGGTCGCGGCGTGATCGAGGTAGATCGGCATCGCCGGCCGATTGTAGACCGGCGACTGGAGGAACCCCGTCGGCCGCCGGGCTCGCCCGGCCCCGTCGGTGCCGCCGGCCCGGACACCGGCACGGGGCGCCCTGGACGCGCTACGTGCCTTCGGCCGCCCGCGCCCGCTCGTAGGCGCGGCCCCGCTCCCGCTCGCGGTCCTGCTTCGAGAGCTGCCGCTTGCGAAGCCGGATCGCGGACGGCGTCACCTCGACCAGCTCGTCGACACCGATGAACTCGATGGCGCTCTCGAGGGTGAGCGGCCGCGGCGGGGTGAGCCGCAGCGCCTCGTCGTGGGCGTGGGTCCGGATGTTGGTGAGCTTCTTCTCCTTGGTCGGGTTGACGTCCATGTCGCCCGACCGGGCGTTCTCGCCCACGATCATCCCCTCGTACACCTCGACGCCCGACCCGATGAACAGCTCGGAGCGATCCTGGAGGTTGAACAGCGCGTACGCGTTGGAGGTGCCCGCCCGGTCGCTGACCAGCACCCCGCTGGTCCGATGGGTCACCTCGCCCGCCCACGGCCCGTATCCCTCGCCGATCTGGTGCAGCAGCGCGGTCCCTCGCGTGTCGGTCAGCAGCTGGCCGCGGTAGCCGATCAGCCCCCGGACCGGCAGCACGAACTCCAGCCGCACCCGGCCATCGGTGTCGGTGGTCATCTGCTCCAGGCGCCCCTTGCGGCCGGCCAGCGCCTGCTGGACCTCGCCGATGAAGTCGGGCGGGATGTCGATCGTGATCCGCTCGTACGGCTCCTGGGTCTCACCGCCGATCGTGCGCAGGATGACCTCAGGACGGCTGACCGTCAGCTCGTAGCTCTCGCGCCGCATCTGCTCGATCAGGACCGCCAGCTGGAGCTCCCCCCGCCCGCGCACCTCGAACGTGTCACCCGAATCGGTTGGGTGGATCTCGATCGACACGTTGCCCAGCACCTCGCGCTCGAGCCGCGCCTTGATCTGACGTGATGTGACGTACCTTCCGTCACGGCCGCCGAGCGGGGAGGTGTTCACCCCGAACGTCATCCGCAGCGTGGGTGCATCCACGTCGAGCCGCGGCAGCGGCCTGGGGTCGCCGGGGTCCGTGATCGTGTCGCCGATGGTGACCTCGGGCAGCCCGGCCACCGAGACGATCTCACCGGGCCCCGCCTCGGCGATGTCAACGCGGTCCATGCCGCGGGCGGTCTGGAGGCTGGTGACCGTACCCGCCAGGCTGATCGTCCGGCCGGGCTCGATCTCGCCCGCCAGGTCGCCGGCTTCCTCGCGCACGACGGCGATGCGCTGACCCATGCCGATGGTGCCGTTGCGGATCCGGCCGACCGCCATCCGCCCGACATAGTCGTTGGCGGACAGGTTGGTGACCAGCAGCTGGAGCGGGTGACCGGGCTCGAACACGGGGGCCGGGGTGACCCGGACCAGGAGCTCGAGCAGCGGCTGGAGGTCGGTGCCGGGTGTCGAGGGGTCGAGGCTCGCGGTGCCGGCCTTCGCGTTCGTGTAGACCACGGGGAACTCGATCTGGTGCTCGTCCGCGCCGAGATCCATGAACAGCTCGTAGACATCGTCCAGCACCTCGGCCGGGCGGGCGTCGGAACGATCGATCTTGTTGAGCGCGACCACGACCGGCAGCCGCCGCGCCATCGCCTTCTGGAGCACGTACCGCGTCTGGGGCAACGGGCCTTCGGCAGCGTCGACCAGCAGCAGCACGCTGTCGACCATCAGCAGGCTGCGCTCGACCTCGCCGCCGAAGTCGGCGTGGCCGGGGGTGTCCACGATGTTGAGACGGACGCCTCCCACCTCGATCGTGGTCTGCTTGGCGAGGATCGTGATGCCCTTCTCGCGCTCGAGGTCCATCGAGTCCATCACCCGGTCCACGACGGCCTCGTTGTCGCGGAACACGCCGGTCTGACGGAGCATCGCGTCGACCAGGGTGGTCTTGCCATGGTCCACGTGGGCCACGATCGCGACGTTGCGCAGGTCGTGGCGAACGCTGGATCCGGGCCCGTGGCCGGGCGCGGGGTGCGCCATCACCGGCGAGGCGGTCGGAGCGTCGGTGGTGGGCATGGCGGAGCCGGGCTTGTCGCTCATGGGCCGGCGCAGTGTCGCACATGCGGGCGGTTCCGGCGAGCGGACGAGCCCCGGGCTCGGGCCCCCGGCCAGTTCGCGCGGGACGGCACCGCCGGAGATCGGGCGCCTGGCTTCCGGTCGCACCCGCCACGACTGGTGAGCGCTGATCCCCCATCCGTGCGACCCGACTGGACCATCGCCCGTCGCGACGCACCGGCCCAGACTCCAGGTGTCGACCCATGCGGCTCGCAGCTCGGGAGCCATCGCGTCCAGTCATGCCCCACCGTCCGAACATCGCCTCCGACTCCCACGGACCCGCTCCCGCCGCGGCCGTCCCGCCAACGCACGTGGCTGGGCTCTCGGCGGATGCCGCGCTCTCGGCGGATGCCGCGCTCTCGGCGGATGCCGATCGTGCGCATCTTCGAGCGATGCTGCGCACGCTCCCCGACCCGGTCTGGCTCAAGGACGCCCATGGCGTCTATCTCGCCTGCAACCCGAGGTTCGAGGCGCTCCGTGGCCGTTCCGAGGCGGAGATCGTCGGCCACCGGGCGGACGAGCTGGTGCCCGACCAGGTCGCCTCGTTCCTCGCCAACGATCGCCGCGCGGTGGAGTCGGGGGGGCCGGTCGCGTACGAGGAATCGCTCACCTTCGCCGACGGGCACCGCGAGCTCGTGGAGACGATCAAGACGCCGATGTACGAGGCGGACGGATCACTGATCGGCGTGCTCGGGATCGCCCGCGACATCACCGCCATCCGCGCCGCCGAGGAGGCCCTCCACGAGCAGGAGGAGATGTTCGAAGCGATCGTCAGCCAGTCCGCCGATGCGATGGCGCTCATCGACTCGCAGGCCCGCTCGTTCCTCCAGTTCAACCAGGCCGCGTGCGAGGGCCTCGGCTACACCCGCGAGGAGTTCGCCCGGCTCCACGTTGAGGACATCGACGCCTCCGATCCGCCGCTCGACATGAAAGCCATCGGGCGCGAGCTGCGGGACGGCCGGACGGTGCGGCTGTCCGCCCGGCACCGGCATCGCGACGGGTCCGTGCGCGACGTCGATGTCAGCCTCCGCCCGCTCACGTTGCGCGGCCGATCGGTGGGTGCGTCCGTGTGGCGTGATGTCACCGAGGACCGCCGCCGCGAGGCGGCCCTGGCCGAGAGCGAGGCGGCGCTGCGCCGTGCCCAGCAGGTGGCCCGCCTGGGCAGCTGGACCTTCGATCCGGTCATGGGCATGAGCTTCGCCTCCGAGGAGCTGCTGCGGCTGCTGGACATCGAACGCGACGAGTTCAGCCCCGATGCAATCCTGGAGCGCGTCCATCCTGACGACCGCGAGACGGCCCGGCTGGCCTGGGGACGGCTTGCCGGCGGCGAGGGCCACCCGCTGGACATCGAGGTCCGGGTGATCGTCCACGATGCGGTGCGTTGGTTCCGGACGCGCGGCGAGCTGGAGCCTGCCACCGACGACCGCACGGCCCGCCTCGTCGGCGTGAGCCAGGATGTGACGGAGACACACGGCATCAACGATGCGCTGGTCGAGAGCCAGCGCAAGCTCCGGACGCTGTTCGACACGGCGGACGTCCTGATCACGGTTCACGAGGCAGATACCGGGCGGATCGTCGAGGCGAACGGGTCGGCGCTCGCGGCATTCGGTGCCCGCGACGTGGGAGAGCTGACCCTCGACGCGGTGTTCGCCGCAGAGCCGCCGCTCGCCCCGGCAACGGCGCTCGACTGGATCCGACGGGCGGCGGCGGTGGGCCGTCAGGAGTTCGAGTGGGTGGGGCCTGGGCGCGACGGGCAGCGCCGCTGGCTGGACGTGACGGTGGAACCGGTCGCCATCGGCGACCAGGTTCAGGTCATCGCGGTGGCTGCGGACATCACCAACCGCAAGATGGTCGAGCTCGAGCTCGGCTACCACCGCCAGCACCTCGAGGAGATCGTCGCCACCCGGACCGCCGAGCTTGCCGCCGCCAACCGGAGGCTGACGCTGAGCGAGGTCCGCATGCGCGCCATGCTCGACCTCTCCCAGCGCGCGGCCGAGATGGATGAGCACCGCCTGCTCCAGGCGGGCGTCGAGGCGGCCGTCGGGCTGACCGCAAGCCAGATGGGCTACGTCCACTTCATCAACGACGACGGCACGATCGAGCTCAACACCTTCTCGGAGGCCGCCCTCGCCAGCTGCTCGGCGGTGTTCGCGAGCCATGCGCCGCTCCCCGAGGCCGGCGTGTGGGCCGAGAGCGCCCGGCTCGGACGGTCAGTCGTCCACAACGACTGGCTGTCGACGCCGGGGCGCGAGGGCCTGCCTGCCGGCCACCCCCCGTTGCGCCGCCACATGAGCGCCCCCGTGTTCGATGCCGGCCGCGTCCGGATGCTGATCGGGGTCGGCAACAAGGACGATCCGTACGACGACTCGGACGCGGAGGCGCTGACCCTGATCGGCGAGGACCTGTGGCAGATCGTCGTCAGGCGCCGAACGGAGATGGCGCTGGCCCGGGCGAAGGAGGAGGCGGAGACGGCGAACCGGGCCAAGTCCACGTTCCTGGCCAACATGAGCCACGAGATCCGCACCCCGATGAACGCGATCATCGGCCTCACCCACCTGCTTCGGGCCGAGCCGCTGACGGAGCCGCAGGACGAGATCCTGGGTCGCGTGTCCGAGGCAGCCGGGCACCTGATGGGTCTGCTCAACGAGGTCCTCGACCTGTCCAAGATCGAGGCTGGCAAGCTGTCGCTCGAGCTCGTGGACTTCGCCATCGGCGATGTTCTCGAGCACCTCCGCGGGATGGTCGCCGTCCGCGCTTCCGAGAAGGGGCTGGCCCTGTCGGTCACCGTCGAGCCCGACGTGCCCCCGCACCTCCACGGCGACGGCCTGCGGCTGGGGCAGGTGCTGCTCAACCTCGCCGGCAATGCGCTCAAGTTCACCAGCCGGGGAGAGGTGGCGATCACGGTCGCCCGGCTTCCGGAGCGGGGTCCGGACGGACTCCGACTTACTGTCCGCGACACCGGTATCGGCATTGCACCGGCGGACATCGACCGGCTGTTCCAGACGTTCGAGCAGGCCGACACCTCGACCACCCGCCGCTACGGCGGCACCGGGCTGGGCCTCACGATCTCTCGCTCACTGGTGGAGCTCATGGGGGGCACCATCCGGGTCGAGAGCCGGGTCGGCGAGGGAAGCTCGTTCATGATCGAGCTCGACCTGCCGGCGGTCCCCGAACCCCAACCCCGGGAGCCGGCGGTCTTGATCGATACCGCCCGTGGCAGGAACCTGGCGGACCACTCGGTCTCTGCCCGGCGTCCAGGGGCGCGGGTGCTGCTGGCGGAGGACAGCCCGATCAACCAGCGGGTGGCGTCGGCGCTGCTGCGACTCACCGGCGTGACCGTCGACGTGGCCGACGATGGGCACGGTGCGGTCCGGATGGCAACGGCGACCGACTACGACCTGATCCTGATGGACGTCCAGATGCCGTCGATGGACGGGCTCGCCGCAACCCGCAGGATCCGACGCGTTCCAGGCCGGGACCGGACGCCCATCGTGGCGATGACGGCCAATGCGTTCGATGATGACCGGCAGGCATGTCTCGACGCCGGCATGAACGATCACCTTGGCAAGCCGGTGAACCCCGACCAGCTGTTCGAGACGGTGGCCCGCTGGATCCCGATCCGCGAGGCTCCGGCGGACCGATCGTAGAACCGGACGCATGGCGGCCGTCCGCGGCGCGCGCCTCCGAGCCGGCGCGGCAATCTCGACCGGGCGATGCCGGCGATCCCGGCGATGCCGGCCCGGTGACCTCGACCCAGCGATCTCGGGCCGGCGATCTCGGGCCGGCGATCGCGACCCGCCGATCGCCACCGGGGCCACTCGCTACACTGCCCCGATGCAGGCGCTGATCACGTGACCGTCGCCGCGGTCATCCTCGCCGCGTCCTCGACCTCGGCGCTGGCCGACGCAGATGGAACGCCCGCCGTCCGGCGCCTCGCCGGCGTCGCCTGGTCCGGCGGGGCAACGCCGGTGGTCGTGTGCTCGTTCGACCCGGACGGGACCGTCGCGGCGGCCCTTGCGAACGCCGAGGTGACCCTCGTCGACCCGGTCGAGCCGGCGCATGGACCCGTGGGCCAGATCGTCAACGGGATCGCGGCGGCCGTGCAGCTCGTGTCCGAGACGGAGGCGGCGCTGGTATGGCCGGCCCGTCTCGCCTGGGTCGATGCCGAGACCGTGACCACGCTGATCGCCGCCCACGGGGAGGACCGGGCCGTCGTCACGCGGCCGTCCTGGCGTGGGCAGCCCGGCTGGCCCGTGCTCCTCCCCATCCGGCACCTGGGCGCGCTGCGCGGGCTCGCCGTTGACCGCATGCCCGATGAGCTGTTGGCGGACCTGGAGGCGGCTGGCGTCCCGGTGCGGCTCGTCGAGAGCGGTGATCCGGGTGTCGCCCACGACATCTCGACGGCCAGGGCAGACCTTCCGCCCTACGACGGCCCGCCGGGACCGGCCGACGCGCATGCCCATGAGTGGGGCGCCGCTGCCGCGGACCAGCCTGACGACGCACCGCCGGCAGGGCCGGGCCGGCTGTCGTCAGCCGGCGCCGGCTGAGCGCGGCCCCTCGTCGTCAGGCGCACTGTGGCGGGCCGGCGCCCGGGTCACTCCGACACGGCTCCGGGCAGCGTGCAGCTGATGGACTCGGCCTTCGTCCACAGCGATCCGTGGGCAAACGTTGCGGTGATGTTGGCGTCCGTGGCTTCACCGTGGCTCAGAACCTGGAACGTTTGGGCCAGGCTGCCATCCGAGCTGATGGGCGATCCAGGATCGATCCCGAAGACGATGCTCGGCGGCATCATCCCCAGGCCGAACACCCCCCAGTCCGATGAGGCGTCCTGCCCGTCCTCCCCGCTCAGCCGCTGGGTTGCCACGTTGTCAGCGGTCCTCGAGACGCCCGCCGCGAGATCGGGGACCAGGGGCGCCAGCGTCACGCCCTCGAACCACGAGATCCGAACTGCATCGGGCTGCCGCACCAGGCCGTCGCGCGACCGCCAGCGCCAGGTGACCGTGACTGCGATGGTGTCCCCGGCCGAGGCGGCCGCGGCCTGGCAGTCGGACGTGATCGAGAGGTCGAGAGCCTCCGACGACGCCGCGAACAGCGACCCCCCGGAGGCCGCCGCCCAGGTCGACGTCGCTCCGAGCAGTGTGGTCACCAGGATCGTGACCGTGAGCAGGCCCGCAATCGCAGCGTCTCGACCGTGGACGGCCAGTGGTTGGCCAGAGCGCCTCGAGATCACGGCGAGCGCGCCGAACGCGGCCAGCGGGATCGTCAGCCGGCCGGCGGTCAGGTCCAGGACGACCTCGAGCAGGCCGACCACGACCAGGATCACCAGCGCGTTGCGGGCCGCCGGGCGGGCCCATGGCCGTCCGACGTCGAGTCCCGCGGCAAGCCATGCCAGCGCCAGGATGGCCAGCACGCCGAGGAGGGCGTTGGCCTCGAACGCCAGCCCGGCGTCGATCGTCCATCCGATGGCAAGCGTCGTGGCGCCGGGCTGATTGGCGAACCCGATCACGGTCAGCCATGCGACCAATGCGACCAGCGCAAGGGCGAGGAACAGGTTCCGCGCCCAGCGGTCGAAGGTGGCCCATGGAACTGACGGCGCCGGGGAGTCGAAGGCGGCCCCGGGATCGAGCGCCAGCGCATCGTTCTCCCTGCCAGGGCGCGCCGTGCCATCGCTGCCGCGCTGGCCGGAGATGTCATCGGCATCGTCGTTCATCGTTCTCCCACCCGACGCCAGCTGCCTCAACGCCTGCCCGATCCCGGACCCTCCGGCTGTCGCGCGGCCTCCCGTCGGCGGATGCTACAGACTTGACTCCCTGGCAATCAGGGCCATGCGGACCCTCCTCCCGGCCCCGGTTTCGAGCGCGATCCCGCCGATGACCAGGGCGGCGCCGCCCAGCTGCTGGACGGTTGGAGCCTCGCTCAGCTGCTGGGCCACGAGGAGGACCGTCGTCACGGGCTGGATCAGGAGCAGGACGGGGGTGATGACGTCCGGCATCCGGGGCAGCGATATCTCCGCGAAGCGAGGACCGCGGACGGGCGCATCACCAGGGACCGGTCACGCGCCGGCGCACGGGACCCGCGCCCCGTCCGCTGCCGGCGCACGGGCGGCTCAGAGGCCGTGAACCAACCGCGTCGTGGCGGTCGGCGGATCGATGGACGGGCGGGCGATGGGCATGTCGGGTCCTCGTCGCGTCAGGAACGGCAGTGACGAGCGTCGAGACGGTGTCCTTGGCTGGTCCGGCAGGCCGCGAGCACCCTGCCCCGTCCGGCTCCGGGCCTCATCCGGCTGCTCCGGCCCGGATGGCGAGCGTCTGGGAGAGGTTCTGGGCGAGGGCGAACCAGAGGAGCACCGAGCGGACCTTGGCGAGCCCCCGGACGGGGAGCTGTTGCAGCCCCCGGTTGCGGGCCTGGGCGTTGGTCCACTCGGCGCTGGCGGCCCGTTCCCGGTAGATGGCCTTGGCCTCGGGCGTCGCCATGCGCGACCGCCAGGCCGCGACGCCAGCGGTGTCGGGATGTCGATTCCGAGGCTCCTTCGTGGGCTCCTTCCTGGGTCGTGGCGCGGTCGGCGGCGCGTAGACCGCGGTGCCGCAGGCCTCGAGCGCCTCGATGTCGGACAGGGTGGCGTAGCCGCCATCGACGAGGACCTCGGCGGGCCGGATCCCGAACGAGCGTTCGATCCGCCCGACGAGAGGACCGAGCTCGCCGGCGTCGGATCCCCGGTTGGTGACGCTGACCCCGCACACGAGACCGCTCCCGACGTCGGTCGTGAGCTGGCCGTTGTAGGCCGGGCGCCAGCCGCCGTCACCCATCCGCATCACCCGTGCCTCATGGTCGGTCGTGCTGGCGCGAGCCGTCTCCGGGTCGTCGCCGTTGCGGCGCTTGACCGCCTCGAGCTCGGGCAGGACCTCGAGGGCCGCCTTCACGCGCTCCTCGCGCTCGCGGGCAGCGCGCGCTCGCGCGGCCTGCTGGCGCCGCGTGGTGGCCCCCGGATCGTCGTCGAGCTCGGCCCGCAACCGGCGCACCTGCGTTCCGGCCTCCGCGAGCGCCTTGCGCAGCCCGCCCCTGCCGCGGTAGGAGCCGGCGCCCGCACTGGCCCGGACGCGGACGCCGTCGTGGGCGACACGCTGGAGCGTGACCTCGCCCTGGGCCACCAGGGAGGCGACCGAGTGGACGAACAGGGCGTCGAGCCGCTCGGCATCCGTGACCCGGAAGTCGGCCAGGGTGTGGTAGTTGACGCCCACGCCACCGCAGATCCAGCGGTAGGCGTCGTGCTCGTCACACAGGCGGTCGAGCGCCCGCGCGCTGCCCACGCCCTCGAGCGTGGCGTACAGCCAGAGCGCGACCAGGATCGCGGGATCGATCGGCGGCCGGCCCGAGTGGCCCTCGACCGCGCGGATCCGCTCCTCGAAGGCCGACAGGTCGAGCCCCTCCACGAAGGCCCACACCTCGCGGGCCCGGTGGTCGGCGGGCAGCAGGCTCTCGAGGTCGGAGGGCCGGAGCATCACCTGCCCGCGCTGCGGGCGCTGCAGTCTCGGCCTCCCACGTCCGGCGGGCGTCTCGGGCTGGGGATCGGCGGGCGGGAGATCGAACAGCTCGTCCATCCCCGAATCGTAGCTGCGCGACCGGCCGAAGGGAATCCCCCGCGGCCGGTTTTGTTCACGGCCTCTCAGCCCCCGGCCGGGGGGCTCACGTACCGCAGGCCCAGCTCCGCGAGCTGCTCGTCGTCGGGCGCCGACGGCGCTTCGAGCATGAGGTCAGAGCCCGACTGGGTCTTGGGGAACGCCATCACCTCGCGAATGTTCGTCTGGTAGCCGAACAATGCCGCCCAGCGGTCGATGCCCAGCGCGATCCCGCCGTGGGGTGGCGCGCCGTACTCGAACGCCTCGAGCATCGCTCCGAACCGTTCGCGCATCTGGTCGATCGAGTAGCCCTGGAGGTTGAAGCTCCGGGCGAGCAGGTCGTGCTGCCAGATCCGGACCGAGCCACCGCCGAGCTCCCAGCCGTTGAGCGCGATGTCATACTGCATCGCCCGCGCCCGGCCGGCGGGATCCTCGGGCGCCCGCACGTCAAGATCGCCGGAGACGGTGGTCAGCAGTGCCTCGTCCTCGGGCACGACGCCGCTGAACGGGTTGTGGGTGGCGTCCCAGCGGTGGTGCTCCTCGTCCCACTGGTACATCGGGAACCGGTGCACCCAGCAGTAGGCGAGCTCGTCGGGGTCGGCGAGAGCGAGCCTCGCACCCAGCTCCACGCGGAGCCGGCCGAGCACATCGTTGACGACCTCGCCACGGTCGGCCACGAGCAGGATCAGGTCGCCCTCGGCCGCACCCGAGCGCGCCCGGAGGGCAGGGGCGGCGGCCTCGCCCAGGAACTTCGCGATCGGCCCGTGGAGCTCGCCAGCGGCCATGACCGAGAGATGGACGAGGCCCCGGGCCCCGAACCGCCGGGCAAGCTCGGTCAGCTCGTCGATCTCGCGGCGCGATGCATCGGCGCGTCCAGGGACGGCGATCCCCTTGACGCGCCCGCCGGCTGCGAGCGTCTCGTCGAACACGCGGAAGCCCGAGGCCGGCGTGCCGTCCTCACCGGTCAGCGCCGGCGCGGCATCGAACAGCTCCATCGCGAACCGCAGGTCCGGCTTGTCGGAGCCGAAGCGCTCCAGCGCCTCCTCGTAGGTCAGCACCGGGAACGGGATCTCGCGAATCGGCCGGTCGGGCACGGTCGCCTTCGACACCTCGATCGCCATGTGCTCGACGAAGCCCATGACCGCCGCCTCATCCACGAAGCTCATCTCGAGATCGAGCTGGGTGAACTCGGGCTGCCGGTCGCCGCGGAGGTCCTCGTCGCGGAAGCAGCGCGCGATCTGGAAGTAACGGTCGATGCCGCCGACCATCAGCAGCTGCTTGAGCTGCTGCGGGCTCTGCGGGAGCGCGTACACGGTGCCTGGCTGGAGGCGGGACGGCACGATGAAGTCGCGCGCCCCCTCGGGCGTGCTCTTGATCAGATTGGGCGTCTCGACCTCGATGAACCCGTGCGCATGGTGCACCTCGCGGATCGCCTGGACGAGCCGGCTCCGGAGGAGCAGGCGCTGCTGCATCGCATCGCGCCGGATGTCGAGGTAGCGGTACTTGAGCCGCAGGCTCTCATCGATCGGCGCGTCCGGGTCGTTGATGTAGAAGGGCGGCGTCTTCGCCTCGTTGAGGATGCGCACGCTGCGCGCCTGCAGCTCCACGGCACCCGTCGCGAGCTTCGCGTTCTCGGTGCCCGGCTGGCGGTTGGCCACCTCGCCATCGACCGCGATCACGAACTCGGAGCGGACGCGGTTGGCGATCTCGTGCGCGTCGGGGGCGTCGGCGGCATCGACCACGACCTGGGTGATCCCGTGCCGATCGCGCAGGTCGATGAAGATCAGCTTGCCGTAGTCGCGCCGGCGATGGACCCAGCCGGCGAGGCTGGCGGGCCGGCCGGCGTCATCGACGCGCAGCGCTCCGCAGGTGTGTGTGCGGTACGACGTGGCGAGGCTGGCGGTGTCGGCGGGCACGGCGGATTGCTCCGGTTGGGTCGGATGGGCGATTGGTGCATCCATCGTAGTGCAGGGCGTCCGGGAAACGTGGTCGTCGCCGACGTGGTCGGGCGTGACGGTGGCCGGCCTCGGCCCTGATGTGGCTGGCCTTTGTCCGGGCGAGCCCGCGAAGGGCCGACCCCGCGGTCCTCGTGAGGGCGGTGGACGCGTCATCGCACGATGGGCCGGGCGTCAGGACGCAAACCATGACCGCTCGGGTGATCGCCTCCTGTTCACTCGCAGGGGAGCCCCGCCCCAGGCGTCAGCGAGCCCCGCAGTCGGCGGCCCGTCCCCGTGCAGCGCGGCCCAAACGCTGCGTCCGTGCCGGGCGCCAGGCCTCCGTCCCCCCGACCCTGCCCGTGCCCCATGCGTGCCGCACGCCATCCAGGCGCCCTGCCGACCCGTCGCCGACGAATGAACATGAAGGGAGCAACAGCCGCCTCAACCCGCGAGATCGCCTGCGAGCCGCAACGCCTGGATCGCGCGGCGGACGACGCTCGCGGCGGACGACGAGGATCGTGCCGCGTGCCCAGCACCACCCTGTCGGCCGCGGCGCCACGCGGGACGTGATGGCCCGGGTTCGCAGGCCCTCCCGTTCGCGGGCCTCGTGCGTCTCCCCCCCGCAGGCCCGGTACCAGCGTCCTCGGTCAGCCGTGACGGTGGCTGGCCTCGGCCCTGGCGAGCTCCCGGGCGAGGTCCTCGATCGCGACGACCCGCTGCGTTCCGGCCGGGAGGTCACGGACCTGGACCTGGCCTACCGCCAGCTCGTCGCCCAGGATGACCGCGAAGTGGGCACCTTCCCTGCCGGCGGCCTCGAGCTGCCGGCCGAGCTTGCGGCGGCCAAGGTCGGCCCGCACCCGGAGCCTGGCTGCCCGGAGCTCGGTGGCGACCCGCAGGCGGGTCACCGTGTCGTCCGGGTCGGCGCCCACCACCACCGCCAGCGGACCGGTCTCCGTGCTCGCCACGCTCCCCTGCTCCGCCAGCACCAGGGCCACCCGGTCGAGACCCAGGCCGAAGCCGATCCCCGGCGTCGGGCGCCCACCGAGCAGCTGCACCAACCCGTCGTACCGGCCACCGCCGCCCAGCGCCTGCTGCTGGCCCTCACGCCCGGCGACGTAAAACTCGAACGCGGTGCGAGTGTAGTAGTCGAGACCCCGCACGAGCCCTGGCTCGACCCGGAACGGAACCTCGAGCGCAGTCAGATGCGCCTTCACCGCCTCGAGATGCGCCGCGCACGGCTCGCACAGGTGATCGGTGATGCGCGGCGCCGCCTCGTTGAGCTCGGCCATCGCCGGATCCTTGGAGTCGAGCAGCCGCAGCACGCTCCGCTCGAGCCGGTCACGCTCCGTGGGCGGCAGGGCCGCGGCATGGCGCCGGTAGTAGCCCGTCAGCGCCTCGGTATAGCCCGGCCTGCAGGCCGGATCGCCGATCGAGTTGATCAGCACCTCGACCCCCTCGACCCCGGCGTCGCGGTAGAAGCGCAGGCCGAGCTCCACGATCTCGGCGTCGACCGCCGGACCCGGGTCGCCGATCGCCTCCACGTCGAACTGCCAGAACTGGCGGTACCGACCCGCCTGCGGGCGGTCGTAGCGGAACATCGGCCCGATCGTCGTGAGCTTGACCGGTTGCGGCCACGTCTGCATCCCGTGCTGGACGTACGCGCGGACGATGCCGGCGGTGGGCTCGGGCCGCAGCGCCCACGACTCGGACTCCTCGGTCCGCGGGGCGATCCGGAACAGCTCCTTCTCGACCACATCAGTCACCTCGCCGATCCCCCGCTCGAAGACGGCCGATTGCTCGAACAACGGGGTCTCGATCGGCCGGTAGCCATAGCGTGCCGCCAGGTCGGCCCCGGTCCGCATCAGGCGCTCGAACAGGGCGCGCTCCTCGGGCAGCAGGTCACGGGTGCCCCGGGGGGCGCGGAAGGTCGGCATCGACCGAAGTCTAGCCGGGCGACATCCACGGCCGGGCCACCGTTCGCCGCCGTCACGCCCGTCACGCCCGTCACGCCCGTCACGCCCGTCACGCCCGTCACGCCCGTCACGCCGAGGCTAACGTTTACGCATACGGCAAGGTTGGGTACACTCGAGGGCGTGACACGACGATCCGATCCAACCTCGGCCGCCGTCGCTCGCGACGGCCTGCTGCGGATCCAGGAGGTCGCCACCGAGACCGGCCTCACGCCGCGGGCCATCCGATACTACGAGGAGCTCGGCCTGCTCGAGCCGGCGGCCCGCTCGGAGGGTGCCTACCGCCTGTACGACGCCGAGGACCTCGATCGCCTGCGCTTCATCCGTGGCCTGCGCGACGACGCCGGCTTCTCGCTGGCCGAGATCGGGCAGCTGCTCGAGGACGAGGTTGCCCGGAGCAGGAACCGGGTCCAGTTCCGGACCAGCACCGACGTCATCGAACGGAGCGCGATCCTCACCGATGCGATCGTCCGGGTCGATCGTCAGATCGCGACCCTGCAGCGCAAGGTCGAGCGGCTGACGTCGATGATCGCCGAGGCGGAGGGCCGCCGCGAGCACCTCGCCGAGCATCTCGACGACCTCGGCGCGGGTCGTGAGCCCGGGCACCGCACGCCGGCCGCGACCGGGCGGGGGGCAGGACGGTGACGATCGGCGCTCGACGATGACGATCGGGAACGGACGCCGCCTGCCGATCGCCGCCACCGGCCTCGCCCTCGCCAGCGGGGCGCGGGCGTTCCGCCACCGCAACTACAGGCTGTTCTTCGGCGGCCAGCTGGTGTCGCTCATCGGCACCTGGATGCAGACCGTCGCCCAGAGCTGGCTCGTGCTCCAGCTGACCGGCGACCCGTTCGTGCTGGGCGTCGTCTCGGCGGCCCAGTTCCTGCCGGTCATGATCCTCGGCCTGTTCGGCGGGTTGATCGCGGACGCGCTGCCCAAGCGCCGCACCCTGATCGGCACTCAGACGGTCAAGATGGCGCTCTCGTTCACGATGTTCGGGCTGGTGGCCACCGGCAGCGTCGAGGTCTGGATGGTCATCGTGCTGGCGGCGCTGGGCGGCCTGACCAACGTGTTCGACATGCCCACCCGCCAGGCGTTCTCGGTCGAGATGGTGGGCCGCGACGACATCGCCAATGCGGTCGCGCTCAACTCCGCCATGTTCAACGGCGCGCGGATCGTCGGCCCGGCCGTGGCGGGCCTGGTGATCGGGGTGTTCGGCATTCCGACCGCGTTCCTGATCGACGCCGTCAGCTTCCTCGCGGTCATCGTGGCCCTGTTCGCGATGCGCGACTCGGAGCTGCGCTCGCCACCGGTGATGGCCCGGCCGGGGTCGGTGACCGAGGTTGCGGTCGGGGTCCGGGAGGGCCTGCGCTACGTGCGGGCCACCCCGGTGGTCCTGCTCGCGATCACCGTGCTCGGGCTGGTCGCGACGTTCGGGATGAACTTCCAGGTGATCATCCCCGCCTTCGTCCAGGACGTCCTCCGGTCGGACGCCAGCGGCTACGGGTTCCTGATGGCGGCGTCCGGGGTTGGCTCGCTGTCGGCCGCCCTGATGATCGCCTTCTCCCGTCGAGCGCGGCCGGGCCTGATCGTGATCGGGGGCATGGCGGTCGGGGCGGGCGAGATCGCGATCGCCGCGGCCGGCAGCTTCCCGATCGGCCTGGTCCTGATGTTCTTCGTCGGCTTCGGGGCGATCTCGATGGCGGCCACGGCCAACACCACGATCCAGCTCGTGGTTCCGGACCAGCTTCGCGGCCGGGTGATGAGCATCTACGTGACCGTGTTCGCAGGCTCGACCCCGGTTGGCGGCCTGCTGATGGGCGGGATCGCATCCCGTTTCGGGGTCGACGCCTCGCTCGTCGCGGGCGGCGTCACGTGCGTCGTGATCGGCCTGGCCGGGCTGGTGTGGCTGCGCAGCCAGGCAGGGCGCGCCGCCGTCGCGATCGAGCTCGGGACGCTGGCACCCGGACCGAGGGCCCGGCCCGTCGCCGCTCCCGTCGCCGAGCGCGTCAGCTCAGATCGCGCTGGACGCTGAGGACGTCCTTGAGCTGCTCCACACGGCTCATCACCTTGGCCAGCTGTGCCACCGAGGCGACCTGGAGCGTCATCGTCACCACCGCCGTGTGATCGGGGTGAACGCCCACGTTGGCGGCCAGGATGTTGACCTTGTTCTCGGCCATCACCTGGGTGATGTCGGACAGCAGCCCGGTGCGGTCGTAGGCCTCGACCCGGACGGCGATCGGGTAGGTCTGGGTCGGTTCTGCCTCCCATTCGACGTCGATCAACCGGCTCACCTCGCGCTCGTTGAGCACCGTCGGGCACGAGCGCAGGTGGACGGTGATCCCCTTGCCCCGCGTGATGAAGCCCTGGATCGGGTCGCCCGGGATGGGATGACAGCATTTGGCGAACCGGACCAGGAGGTCCCCCACCCCCTTGACCCGGACGCCGCCGGTGCGCGCCGGCGGCGGCGGCGCGATCGTGGGCAGGGCGATCTCGCCGTCGTCGACGACGCCCAGGCGCATCACCACCTGCTGGGCCGAGATCGCGCCGTAGCCGATCGCGGCCAGGAAGTCATCGACGGTGTCATGGCTGTAGACCCTGGCCACCTCGGCGATCCGATCCAGGCCCACCGCCTGGACGCTCGTCCGGGCGAGGCGGCGGAGCTCGCGCTCAAGCGCCTCGCGGCCGTGGACGATGTTCTCGGCCCGGTCCTTCTTCTTGAACCATTGCCGGATCTTCTCGCGGGCGTGGCTGGTCCGGACGAGGTTCAGCCAGTCGCGTGATGGGCCGTGCTCACCCTTCGTGGTCACGATCTCGACGATGTCGCCGTTCTTGAGCCGGTAGTCGAGCGGGACCAGCCGGTTGTTGACCTTGGCACCGATCGTCCGGTGGCCCACGTCGGTGTGGATGCGGTAGGCGAAGTCGAGCGGGGTGGCGCCCGCAGGCAGGTCCTTGATGTCGCCGCGCGGCGTGAACACGAATACCTGATCCTGGAAGATGTCGAGCTTGATGCCCTCGACGAACTCGGTCGCGTCGGAGACGTCGCGCTGCCAGTCCATGAGCTGGCGCACCCACGCGAGCTTGGCGTCGTAGTCGCGCTCGGCCTTCGACCCCTCCTTGTACCGCCAGTGGGCCGCGATGCCGACCTCCGACACCTGGTGCATCGCGTGGGTCCGGATCTGGATCTCGAGCGGCTTGCCGTCGAGCGCCATGACGGCCGTGTGGAGCGACTGGTAGAGGTTGTTCTTGGGGACCGCGATGTAGTCGTCGAACTGGCCCGGGATCGGCCGCCACAGCGCATGGACGATGCCCAGCGCCGCGTAGCAGTCGCGGACCTCGTCGACCAGCAGACGGATCGCGTACACATCGTAGATCTCGCCGAAGTCGGCGCTCTTGCGCTGCATCTTCTTCCAGATGCTGGCGATGTGCTTCGGCCGGCCCTGGAGCTCGGCGTCGATGCCGGCCGCCTCCAGCCGCGGCCGCAGCTCGTCGATCGCCCGCTCGATGTACCGCTCCCGGCCGCGGCGGCGGGTGTCGAGCTGGCGGGCGAGCTGCCGGTAGGCGTCGGGCTCGAGCGTCTTGAACGCCAGGTCCTCGAGCTCCCACTTGATCTGCCAGATCCCCAGCCGCTCGGCCAGCGGCGCGTAGATCTCCATCGTCTGGCGCGCGATCCGGAGCTGCTTCTCGGGGGGCAGCGCGGCCAGGGTCCGCATGTTGTGGAGGCGGTCGGCGAGCTTGATCAGGACGACCCGGGTGTCGTCCGCCATCGCCAGGAACATCTTCCGGATGTTCTCGGCCTGCTGCTGCTCGTGGCTGTGGGTGCTGAACCGGGACAGCTTGGTGACGCCGTCGACGAGATGGGCGATCTCGGGCCCAAAGCCCTCCTCGACATCGACCAGGCTGTACTCGGTGTCCTCGGGCACGTCATGGAGCAGGGCGGCGGCGATCGCCACCGGGTCGCTCACCAGCTCCGAGAGGATCTGCGCCGACGCGATCGGATGGGTGACGTACGGCTCACCGGAGGCCCGGACCTGGTTGGCGTGCGCCTCCACGGCCAGGTCGAACGCGCGCTCGACGACGGACAGATCGGCCTGCGGGTGCTGCGCTCGCAGCGCGTCGATGAGCGTGGCGCGCAGGGTATCGAGATCCCACGGCGAGCGGCTGGGGGCTCGCCGACCGGCCGGGCTCTTCGGCGGCCGCGTGGCCGGCGGCCGCGTGGCCGGTGCCCGGCGCGGCCCGCGACGCCGCCCGGTCCCCTGCTCCGCTGGCGTCGGGAGCGGGATCTCCGGATCGCGGATGACGGGCTCAGCCATGCTCGGGAGTCTACCCCCAGGCCGGCATCCGGCCCCTCAGCCGAACAGGCCCACCGTGAGCGCGCCGCTCAGCCGCAACCCGCCGGCCGAGGTCACCGTCACCGAGGACAGCCGGATGGGGAAGTCCTGGCCGCGGGCCACCACCACCAGCTGCTGACCCGCTGCCGGTCCGTCGAGGACGTCAGCGATGAGATCACCCGAGCTCGTGACGGAGAGCCGGCCATGGATGGTCGCACCCGCCTCCGTGACCCGGACCTCGTCGGGCGCCGTCAGCGCCACCGAGGTCGGACGGACGCCCAGCGCCGCTTCGACCGAATCGGCGACCAGCGTCTTCGCCTGGGCCGCCGGGATCGTGGTCGTGGCGGTGATCGTGTCGCCGCCACCCGAGAGGCGGATCGTGGCCAGCGTCAGCGGCTTCGACGCGACGCCCGGAACGACCACCTGTGACAGCCGCCCGTCCACGGAGGTGGCGGTGCGCCCCAGGAGGTCGACGCCGGTGAGGGTCACGCGCAGCGACCCGATCCCGAGGCCCCGGAAGGTGGCGTCCGTGGCACTGATCCGGACCTGATCGGCGTGCAACCCGACCAGGTCGGTCGGCGGATCGCTGGATACGGTCACGGTCGTGTCGTCGGCGTGGAGGCCGGCCGTGGCCACGACACCCGTGAGCATGCCCGCCGCGATCGACGGCAGCCCGACCGTGACCAGGAGCACCACCGCGACGGCTCCGAGTAGCACGGTGAACAGGCAGCCGCGCACCCGCTCAGACTCCCGGATCGCGTGTGGGCGCGTCGCCCGTGGGCGTATCGAGAGCTGCACTGTCGCGACTCGTCGGCACATCGGCGGCCTCACCACCGCCCGCTGGGTAGCCCATGGCCGCCAGCAGCGCCCGCGCGGCGGCCGCCTCGTCCCACGCGATGGCGCCCTCCGCGTACAGGATCGTGCGCTCGTGACCCTTGCCGGCCAGCAGCACCACGTCACCCGCCCTGGCGCGATCGAACGCGGTCCGGATCGCCTGCCACCGGTCGGGGATCGCCAGCACGTCATCGCCACGATGCCCACCGGCCGACTCCGCTCCCGCCACGATCGCCTCGACGATCGCCTCACGATCCTCGCCTCGAGGGTCTTCGTCGGTGACCACCACCAGCCGGCACCGCTCGGCCGCGATCCGGCCCATGTCGGGGCGCTTGGCCGTGTCCCGCTCGCCGGCCGAGCCGAACACCGCGATCAGCCCGCCCCCCTGACGTCGGGCCACGGGGCCCAGGATCTCGAGCACATCCCGGAGCGAAGCCGGCGAATGCGCATAGTCGACGATCACCGAGAACGGCTGACCGGCGTCGATCCGCTCCATCCGGCCTGGCACCCCGGGCACCCGCTCCAGACCGTCGCGGACCGCCGCGGCATCGAGCCCGAGCGCCTCGCCCAGCGCGACCACGGCCAGCGCGTTATGAACGTTGAACCGTCCCGCCAGGCGCAGATCGAGGCTCACGGCGCCCGACGGCGTCACATAGCCCACGCGGAGGCGACGGGCATTCTCGTCGATGTTCAGCGCGCGGACATCGGCCTCGTCGTGGAGTCCGTAGGTCACGACCCGTGCCCCGGCCCAGCGCCCGGCGGCCTCGAACCAGGCGGCTGCCGGGTCATCGTGATTGACGATCGCCACCTTCGGCCACGGCCGTCCGCCGACGCGCTTGGCAGGGTTGCCCGGGCCCGAGGCGAGCGCCTCGAACAGCCGCAGCTTGGCTGCCCGGTACGCCTCGAACGTGCCGTGCAGCTCGAGGTGCTCGTGGGTCAGGTTGGTGAACACGGCGACGTCCCAGGCCACGCCGAGCACGCGGTCGAGCGCCAGCGCGTGGGAGGTGGTCTCGACGACCGCGGCGACATCGCCGGCCGCGACCATGGCGGCCAGCGCGGCCTCCAGCTCGGGTGCCGCGGGCGTCGTGACATGGGCCTCGTGGCGATCACGCGCCGTGCCGATCCGCGTCTCGATCGTGCCCAGCAACCCCGTGGCGAGACCCGAGGCCTCGAGCGCCGCGGACGCCAGGAACGAGGTTGTCGTCTTGCCGTCGGTGCCGGTGATCCCGATCATGCCCAGGCTGCGCGACGGATCGCCGTACCACCAGGCGGCGGCGATGGCCAGAGCGGGCCGCGCGGCTTCAACGACCACCTGCGGCAACCGCGCGCCCTCGACCGGGCGTTCCACCAGGGCGGCCGCGGCACCCGCCGCGGCCGCCCTCGCGACGTAGGCATGGCCGTCCACGTGGAAGCCGGGCACCGCGACGAACAGCGATCCAGCGTCGACTGCCCGCGAATCCTCGGTCACGCCACGGATCTCGACCGGGCCGATCGTTGTCGCCTCCACGTCGCGGCCGCCGATCGTGACCCCGCGGACCAGGCCCTCGGCCGCCAGCCGCGCCACGAGCTCCGCCAGCGGGCGCGGCCCGGTGGGGGCGGATCGGGCGATCAGCGCGTCCACGGTCGGCGCGGCGTCTCTCCCCGGTGTCGGTCGCGTCGGGGGCGGCCCCGGCGCTGTGGAACCCGTCATCGTTCTCCGCGACCGGCGCTGATCGCGCGCTCGACGCGTGCGGTCGCCCGCCCGGCGGCATATCGCCACGGCCTCGCGACGCGCTCCCGGGCACCGGCCAGCGCAACCCAGCGCGCCCCGAAGGAGCGCTTGTGCTCGTACAGCCCGTAGGTCGGCTCTCCCGGCAGCGGTGGCCGCCTGGCTGCCGCCACGTCCACGCCGCCCAGGTCCATCTCGTCGCGCTCCTCGGCCAGAGCGAGCTCGATCGCCCGCCACCGGAGCAGGTGCATCGCGCCGGGGTGGTCGCGACGCCGCTCGGCCCGGTCACCCGAGTGGACCGTCGTCAGCCGCCGGCCGTGCCGGTAGAGCACGAGCCCGCCCAGGACATCGCCCTCGGGGGCCCCCTCGCGCGCCTCAAGGTAGACCAGGTGCCCGGCCGCCAGTGCCCGGACCCACCAGGTCACGAACTCGTCGAGACCTCCGAACCCGAACCCCCTCCGCTCGCCGGTTGCCCGGAGCAGCCCGTAGAAGCGCTCGAGCGCATCCTCGCCGGGCTCGCCCGCCCGCCGGCAACCCTCGATCTCCGATGCCGCGTCGTCCCAGCGGAGCACCACCACCCCGTCTCGCTCGGCCCGCCGGATGCGCTGCCGGGTTGCCTTGGCGATGCCGTC
Source organism: uncultured Chloroflexia bacterium (assembly GCA_963829295.1). Taxonomy (GTDB): domain Bacteria; phylum Chloroflexota; class Limnocylindria; order Limnocylindrales; family CSP1-4; genus CAIXZV01. The sequence continues at coordinate 575,174 of CAWHHU010000003.1, forward strand.
GAGCACCGCCGCGCAGTCGCCGTCGGCGGGCAGGGCAAGGGCCATGCGGTGGCGCGAGGGCTGGATGTCGGCGATCGGACGGAAGCCGGCCTCGTCGAGCGCCTGACGGTAGCCCTGGTCATCCTCCGCCACCTCGGGATCGGCAGCCAGCACATCCACGTCCTTACCGGCCAGGTGGCGGGCGATCCCGGTCAGGGCCTCGCCGATCGCGCCACCCTCGCCGACGGAGCGCTCGGCCGCCCATGGCGTTCCCGGTCCGACCGGGCCACGTGGCGTGTACCCGGACCCGCCCCCAACAAGCGGCCAGGGCCGGACGAGCGCCAGCGCGCGGACCTCGCCCACCGCGAGGAACCTCGGTTGCCATCCGCGCTCGGCGCGATGCGCAGCCCAGGCACGCGACTGGAGCACATGGCCGCCGGGGCGGTCGACGGCCGCGGCATCCCAGCCATCGAGCTCAACTCCCGTCACCTCGCGGATCGGTGCGCTCATCGGTCGTCCGAAGCCTCGGCAGCGCCACCGGCAGCGCCATCGCTCCTGCCCGCGTCGCCCGCATCGCCCGCGTAGCCGGACGCTGTCTCACCGGCCCGGCCCAACCCGTGACGCAGCCGCTCGATCCGGACCCGCGCCCGCTGGGCAACGGCGTACGTTCGCCGCCCGAAGGGATCCAGGACGAGGTCCCAGGATCCGACGTAGCTGACCTCGCGCCCGCCGAACCCGGTCTTGAAATGGGCGATCCCGGCGTGCGCGAGTCCCCACAGGTCGTACACGCTTGCGCCGGCCTCCTTCGAGCTCCGGATCGCCTCCCACTTGAGCAGGTAGTTCGCGCGGCTGTCGGCGCCGGCCGCGGTCATGCCGCCGTACGGCTCCACGACACGCGAACCCGCCCGGACCAGGAACAGGGTGGCCACGGGGGTGCCGTCGGGCAGCTCCGCGAACAGGAGCCGGGCGCGACCCGCCGGTCCGAATGCCTGCCACACGTCGCGGTAGGCCGACGCGGCCCGGATCAGGAACCCGGCCCGGTCCGCGGTCTCGCGGTAGATCCGGTAGAAGTCGTCCAGCCGGTCACCCCCGCCGTCCACGACCCGCACGCCACTGCTCCGGGCCTTGTTGACGTACTGGCGCCACTTCTTGCGCAGGTCCCCCCACAGGGCGTCCTCGTCGGTGGCGAGATCGACCACGCGGGTCGCCATCGGCTGCACCGGGGGCGCGGGTCGCCAGCCCGTTCGGCGCAGGGCGTCAACGACCGCTCCGCCGGCGTCCGGCCCCGCTGCGCGCTCGACCTCGGGATCGATCCGCAGGTGGCTCGCCCGGACCCTTGATCGCAGGCGTCCGCGGGCAAGCTCGGTGAAGCGCTCGATCGATTCCGCTTCCCAGCGGCCGAGCACTGGACCCCTCGGCGCGTAGGCGAACGCCCACGGCAGCGGCCCGGGCCGGCGGGTCAGCACCTGGGCGCCGATCGCAGGCACGGCGGGGTCCTGGAGCCTGAGGACCCCCCAGCCGTTGACGGCCTTGACCCTCGACCATCCGCTGAGCTGGAGATACGACCCCCGCGGATCCCGTTCGACGAACGCATCCCAGGCTGCTGCCTCGTCCGTCCGGGCCGACGGCTCGGATCGGGAGGTTCCGACGATCCGCGCCGTCATGCGCGATCGCGGCGGCGGATGAGGTCGACCACGATCCCGACGATAAGCCTCGGCTCCTCGATCCGCAACGCGACCGAGCCGGCGACGATCACCAGCCCGCCGGCCCCGACGGCACCGGCGGCCCTGACGAGCACCAGCAGGAAGCCCGGGTCCCGGCCCCAGGCGCCCGTCAGCGCCTGCTCGATGCCGAGCGCCACGAGGGCACCCGCCACGGCCACCGCGAGCGACTTCCCGAGGACCATCCACACGGTGCCCAGCCCGAGCGCGGGCATCCGTCGCTGGAGCAGGAGGACCAGCGCGATGGTCTCGATCCACGCCGAGATCGCGATGGCCGCCGCGAGCCCGTTGAGTCCCAGTGGACCGACCAGGACGTTGGCCGCGAGGATGTTGACCACGACCGCGAGCAGCGCCGCAGCCACCGGCGTCCGCGTGTCCTGCAGCGCGTAGAAGGCCCGTGCGAGCACGGCGATCAGCGAGTGCGCGGTCAACCCGAGCAGGAACACGGCGAGCGCCTCGGCGGTCGCCATGGTCGCGGCCTCGCCGATGTGGGCGACGCCGAACAGCAACCGCACGACGTCCTCGGAGACCACGATCCCCAGGGCCGCGATGGCGAGCATCACGAACCCGAGCACAGACAGACCCCGCACCAGCAGCCGCCGGAACGCCTCGGTTCCGCCGACCGCCGCTTCGCGGGCGAGCGAGGGCAGCAGGACGACGCCGAGCGGGACACCGATCACGCCGATCGGGATCTGGAGCACGGTGAACGCGAGGTTGAAGATCGTCACCTCCTGGGTCCCGAGATCCGTCGCCAGGCTGGTCATGACCAGGAAAACGACCTGCGTCGCACCCAGACCGAGCGCTCGCGGCGCCATCAGGGCGAGCGCCAGCCGAGCCTGCTGGTCTCCGAGGTCGAGCCGGGGTCGGATACGGGCCCCGATCCGGACCAGCGACGGCACCTGAACGAGCAGGTGCCCGGCGGCGCCCAGGACGACCCCGTACGCAAGGCCGTCGATGCCGAATGCCGGCACCAGGAGCACGGCGCCGACGATGATCGCGCCGTTGTAGACGAGCGGCGCCATCCCGGCGGCGGCGAACCTGCCTCTCGCGTTGAGGACGCTGGTGGCAACGGCGCCTGCCGCCAGGAACAGCGGAGAGAGCACCATGACCCGGGTGAGCTCGGTCGTCTGCGCCAGCAGCGGCTCATCGAACCCGGGGGCGATCAGCGCCACCAGCTGGGGCGCGAACGCCAGCACCACCCCGGCCAGCAGCGCCAGCGCCGCGAGCATCAGGGTGATCACGGTGGACACGACCCTCCACGCCCGTGCCTCCTCGTCGGTCGCGACCAGCGCGGTCACGACCGGGATCAGCGCCGACGAGAGCGCGCCCGCCGCCACCAGCTGGAACAGGAAGTCCGGGATCCGGAACGCGGTGAAGAACGGGCCCAGCTGGCCGATGTCCGGCACCGACGCCGCGATCGCAACCGTGCGAACGTAACCCAGGATCCGCGACAGGAGGAACAGCCCGGTGACGATCAGCCCGGCCTGGGCGAGCGCGCGGGTCGAGGCCGATCCCGCGCGGGTCGCAGCTGAGCTCGTGGCCTCTGGCACTTCCCCGCCCAGCCCGGTGATCGCGTCCGTCTCGTCCATCAGCCGGGCCGGGCCCTGGCGCGCGGGTGCGCCGAGCGGTAGCTCTCGCGCAACCGTGCCGGCGACACATGCGTGTAGATCTGGGTCGTCGCCAGGCTCTCGTGACCCAGCAGCTCCTGGACGACCCGCAGGTCGGCCCCGCCTTCGAGCAGATGGGTCGCGAAGCTGTGCCGGAGCGTGTGCGGGCTCACACCCTCCGGCAGGCCGGCGAGCCGCCGCAGCCGGTCGAGGCGGCCGCGCAGGCCGCGCACGCCGAGCGGCCCGCCCAGGTGGTTCAGGAACACGGCGGCCGGGATCTCGGTCAGCGGCGGTCGCCGGTCGGCCAGGACGGGGCGCCCATCGTCCAGGTACTCAGCGATCGCCTCGCGCGCGGGCCGGCCCAGCAACCCGATCCGCTCCTTGCGGCCCTTGCCCAGCACCCGGATCTCACCTCGCCCGAGGTCCAGGCTGCCGATCTCCGCGGCGGCGAGCTCGCTGATCCGAAGGCCCGCGGCATACGCGGTCTCGACCAGCGCCAGATCCCGGAGCGCGATCGCATGGTGGAGCTCAGGGTCCACCCGTCCGCGGCGGCGCGGCGCACCGGCATCGGAGATCGGCTGCAGGTCCGCATCGACCGCGGCGATCAGGCGCTCGACCTCGTCGACCTCGAGCACGCGTGGCAGGCGACGTGGCAAACGTGGGGTGGCGATCGCGCCCCACGGGTCGCCCGGCGCGAGCCCGGCCCGGACCGCGTAGCGGTGGAACGCCCGGATCGCAGCCAGACGCTGCGCGACCGACGTGCGGGCATGACCCTCCGTCAGGCTTCCCAGGTAGCCACGCAGCTCCCGGCGTCCGGGGCTCCGCCAGTCCACGTCACGCGCCGCCAGCCAGTCGAGGTAGGCAGCCACGGTCGCATGGTACGAGCGGCGAGTGTGGGGCGAGGCGTCGCGCGCTTCGAGCGATCTGACGAACCGTTGCAGCGCCTCCTCACCCGCCGACGCCGACGTCGTCACGCTCACGCCGGCTTGCGCGTCCCGGCTCCCGCTCGCCTTGACCCCGATGGCGCCCGGGTCCCGCGCCGGGTCCCTGCACCCGCCCGACTGCCGGGTCGCCGGGTTCCGCGGGCCGGCCGCTCCAGCGCCGCGGGATCGGGTGGCCCGCCCGGGAGGCGCCGGCCGACCAGATCGCCGTCCGGCAGCGGCACCGCCGCGCCACAGGTCAGACAGAGGCTGTCCTCGGTCCGGCGGGCGACCGCCCCCTTGCCGTCGTCGTGCGCGTCGTGCACCGCGCCGGTCGGCTCGAGGTTCGTGGTGAAGTCGCAGCGCGGGTAGCTGGAGCAGCCCCAGAAGACGTTGCCGGTCCGGCGGGCGCGACGGGCGACCAGGTGACCGTCGCCGTTCTTGGGGCAGACCACCTCGTACGGCAGCTGGTCGGGCGGCGGCGGGCCGTCGCGACGAATGTAGGTGCAGTCGGGATAGCGCGAGCAGCCCAGGAACGCGCCGAACCGGCCGCGCTTGGTGGTCAGCGTCCCCTCGCTGCACTGCGGGCAGACCTCGCCATCGCCCTCGAGGCGCGGCGTCTCCTCGCCCGGCAGCGGTCGCGTCTCCTTGTGCTCGGGATAGAGCGAGCAGGCGAGGAACTTGCCGTTGCGCCCCAGCCGGATGACCATCGGGTGGCCCTCGGAGCAGACCTCGTCGGTCTCGACCGTGGTGAAGTCCCGCCGCCGGAGCTCGCGGCGCTTCTCGTCGACCCTCGCCCGCAGCGGCTCGAAGAACGCGTGCAGCAGCGGCACCCAGGCACGCTCGCCACGGGCGATCTCGTCGAGCTCCTCCTCCATGCGCGCCGTGAACGCGAGGTCGACGTACTCACCGAAGTGCTCGACGAGGAGGTCGATCACGATCTCGCCGATCTCCTCCGGGTGGAGCCTGCGCTCCTCGACGCGCACGTAGCCCCGGTCGACGATGGTGGAGATGGTCTGGGCGTAGGTGGATGGACGACCGATCCCGTGCTCCTCGAGCGCCTTGACGAGGGTCGCCTCCGTGTAGCGAGGCGGCGGCTCGGTGAAGTGCTGGGTGGGCGTGACATCGAGGACGCGGGTGATGTCGCCGGCCGCGAGCGGGGGCAGCGTCCGTTCGGCATCGTCCTCGGCGGCGTCGTCCCGGCCCTCGGTGTAGACGCGGGCGAAGCCGTCGAACAGCGTCCGGGTCGCCGATGCCCGCAGGCGATAGTCGCTGGCGGTGAGCTCGATCGTCGTGGTCTCGAGCTCCTTGGGCGCCATCTGCGAGGCGATGGCCCGCTGCCAGATCAGCCGGTAGAGACGATATTCCTCGCTGCTGAGGCTCGATCGCAGGCTGTCGGGGTCGCGTCGGAACGATGTCGGCCGGACCGACTCGTGCGCCTCCTGCGCTCCCTTTGCTCGCGTCTTGTACACCCGGCCCTTGCCGGTGCCATAGCGCTCGCCGAAGCGTTCGACGATGAGCTCCTGCGCCTCGGCCATCGCAACGCTGGCGATCGCCGTGGAGTCCGTCCGCATGTATGTGATCAGACCCACGTGCCCGTCGGGCGTGTCGGCTCCCTCGTACAGCCGCTGGGCGACCGACATCGTGCGCTTGGGGCTGAAGCCAAGCTTGCGACTCGCCTCCTGCTGCAGGGTGCTGGTCGTGAACGGGGGGGCCGGATTGCGCTTCGACGGCCGCCTGGTGACCGAGTCGACGACCGGGCTCAGGGCACCCAGCGCGGTGGCGTGGCCGCGGGCGTCCGCCTCGTTGTCGATCGAGAGCGGCTTGCCGCCGATCCGGACGACCTCCGCGGTGAGCTGGCTCCCGTCGGTGCCGGCGAGCAGCGCCTCGAGCGTCCAGTACTCGCGGGCCACGAACGCGAGGATCTCGCGCTCGCGCTCCACCACCATCCGCAGCGCGACCGACTGCACCCGGCCGGCGGACAGCCCGCTGCGGATCTTGCGTGACAGCAGCGGGCTGAGCGTGTAGCCCACCAAGCGGTCCACGATCCGGCGCGCCTGCTGTGCATCCACGAGGTTGCGATCGATCTCGCGCGGGTTCGCGAATGCCTCGAGGATCGCCCCCTCGGTGATCTCGTTGAACGTCACCCGGCGGGTCTTGGGCCCAGGAACGTGCGCCGCCTCGGCCACGTGCCACGCGATCGCCTCCCCCTCGCGATCGAGGTCCGTGGCCAGGTAGACATCGTCGGCCGAGCGGGCCGCCTTCTCGATCGCCGTCACCTGCCGGCGGCGATCCTCGGGGATCACGTACTCGGGCGCGAAGTCATGATCGACGTCGACCCCGAACTTGCCCTTGCCCGGGTTCTCGGGCAGATCCCGGACGTGGCCGTACGAGGCGAGGACCTGGAAGTCCTCACCCAGGTAGCGCTCGATCGTCCGCGCCTTGGCGGGCGACTCCACGATCACGAGGTGCTTGGGCATGGCGGCCGGGAGTGTAGCACCGGCCCCTCGCCGGTCAGTCACCGGCAGGTCACCGGCTCGGTCACCGGGGCGGTCACGCTCGTCCCGGTCAATCACCCTGGCTCGCCGGTCACGCGTCTCCTGCCAGCCACACCGGGTCCGGGCGCGGTGGGGCGGCGCGGGTCAGATGTCGCGGATCCGCTGCAGGAACCCCTCGTCGATCTCGATCTCGGCCTCGGGCTCATCGTCCGCCGCCGTCTCGGCGCCTCCGACCGGTCCGCCAAGGATGATCTCCGGGCCTGAGGAGCCATCGCCTGCGGCATCCTCGGCCGCGTCGGCGAGCTCCCCGCTGCCGGGTCCCACCAGCGTCGTGGCCCGGACGGCTCCCGACGGGATCTCCAGGAACCGGACGACATGGTACGGAAAGAAGAACGTGGACGATGTCTGGTCGATGAACACCGGTCGCTTGCCATCGAGGTTGCGCACGTTGGTGCACACCAGCCCGGCATCGGATGAGGATGGGAGGTCGTACAGGTCGGCCAGCAGCGGCTGCTCGTTGGCGACGTGGATGCACACGTTTCGGATCACGAGCCGATGCTCGCCGAGAAGAGGCTGGCCGTCACCCGCCCGAAGGTCCTCCCGATCGAGCGGGACGACTGGTCGTCGCCAGGAGCACGGTGTGGGCCACGGCGACCTGGCCGGCGGCGATCATCGGCGGACGCGGTGCCCGGGGCCGGGACCGGTGGGATCAGGGGTGGTAGAAGTCGACGACCAGCCGCACCCGACTGTGCGAGACCCAGACACCGATCCCCACCCGGTCGTAGGCGGCGTTCATGAGGTTCACGTAGTGGCCGCCGTTGTACGACTTCTCGCTCTGGAAGTAGAGGTGCGATCCGAGCACTGCCGAGTACGGGTTCCCCGACCGGCAGCCGAGGTTCTCCGCCCATCGGTAGCTGGTGTAGCCGGCCCGGCGCAGGCGGTCGCCCGGGTTGCCGCCGATGAAGTGGTCGCACAGGTTCCGAGTCGCCAGCAGCTTCGCATACGGGCGAGACACATGGCTGCTGATCCCGGCGCTCAGGGACAGCGGCGCGACATTGCGGCCACCGGGCGAGGAGCATGACCCCGACGAGGTCACCCAGCCACCGGTGCGTGTGCAGTTCATGAGCTTGAGGTAGTAGAGCTCGACCGCATGCCAGCTGCCGGACACCGCGCCTCCGCCACCCGAGTGCGTGATCGGGGTCGACTTCGACGACGCCGGCCTGGGCGCCGGCCTGGGCTTGGGCTTGGGCTTCGACGCCACCGTGAACGTACCCTTGGCGGCCCTGGCGAGCGGTGCCCCGACGCGCGAGGTCGCGGTGTCGTCGACGGTCATCTTCACCGTCGCCGAATAGGCGAGATCGCTTGCCGGCTGGAACACCAGCACCTCGCTGCTCTCGGCCCAGGTGATGTTGCCCTTCACGGGCTTGCCGTCCGCCATGACGTGGAAGGCGGTCCCGGTGCTCGCCCTGTTCATCCGCTCCGTGAACCGCACCGAGAGCGTCGCGCCGCGCTGGACCTTGGTTGTCCCGTCGACCGGGCGGAACCGCACGACCTCGGGAGCCCGAACGGTGGTGACGTCGAGCGAGGACGTGCCCTCGAACGCGACGCCATCCTGGTCCACGAGGCCGGCCAGCCACAGGTGGTAGGTCGCGTCCGCGTCCAGAGCTCCCGTCGGCAGGAACACGAACTCGGTCGGCGACGGGCCGGGGTTGAGGATCCCATCGATCGCAGGCTCCACGTGGAAGGCAGCTCGCACGGCCGTGACATCGACCGCCCGGTCAAGCTCGATCCGGAACCCTGCGTCGACCCGGGCGCGTGAGCCCGACGTGCCGACCGTCACGATCCGCGCCGTGCCCCCCGGTGCGGTCAGGAACACCTCGTGAACTGGCTGGCGGAGGGCCCCGCCGTCCATGGCGCGGGCGCTCCGGTCCACCGTGACGGCGTACAGGGTATCCGGCTCCCAGTGGGTCAGCGGGCCCACCGTGAGCACACGGCCGGTCTCATCCCAGGTGAGCTGCACGGCGACCTCGGGCGAGATCCGAAGGGCGCCCGCCACGGAGGGCGCGTCCATCTCCGACCCAAACCTGATCTCGAACGGCTTTGCGAGCGGCTGCGAGGTCCGCACCGCGTCGAGCAAGGCCGCCGACACGGGTGCTGGCGTCGACGCCGGCACGGCCGTGCTCGGAGCGGGACCCTGGCTGACGAACGCAACGAGGGCCATCACCGCCGCCCCCGCGACCACGGCGCCCAGCCTCATCGCGGTCCCGCGCCTCACGCCGGGTGTCAGGTATAGACGGACCAGCACAGGCAGCGCGAGCAGGGCGGCGCCGAGCTTCCGCAATACGTTCTCCTCCGTTGAGCCTCTGATCGCGGCGGGGGCCCTGTCCTCGATCCGACCCCCCGTGGCGCGACCAAGCAGCGGGGGACGCAACGTCGGCTGCCGGGACCGCGCGAGCGTACCACCGTCGCTCGCGCCGCCGCAAACGAGGCTCGCGAGCTCGAAGCCGCCGGTGCGGCCAGATCGATCAACCGCCTCTGCCCTTCGCAGCGAGCGCGCCGGCTGCTCGATAGCGTCCGAAGACCTCGACGATCAGGCCGCGCATCTCCAGCGCGGTCAGGGTGCCGAGCACGGTGGCGGCGGCGAGATCCGTGACCGCCATGAGCTCGTCAACCGAGGCCCGGCCCGCGACAACGTGTCGTGCGACGGCCCGCTCCACGGGCGGCAGCGAGCCCACGACCGCAGCGAGGGAAGGCGGTCTGGGCGAAGGCAGCACCCTCCCCTCCCCGCCCGGTGACCGGCGAGCAGACGGGCGCGTGACGTCGGTCCGGGGCCGGGCGTCACCAGCCGCCGCCGGCGGGCGTGGATCCGCCGGGTCGACGAGCCCCAGGTCGTCGATCAGCTCCGGCAGCCCGGCGACGACCCGGGCTTCCGGGCCAGCCTCCCGCAGGAACGCGAGGCATCCCGCAACCGCCGGATCGTCGAGCCGGCCGGGCACGATGTGCAGGCTGCGTCCCTGCTCCAGGGCCCAGGCGGCGGTCGTCAGCGCTCCGCTCCGGGCTCCCGCCTCGACCACGACCGTGGCGTCCGCGAGGCCGCTGATGATCCGGTTGCGTCTCGGAAAGGTCCCCCGTGACGGGATGGTCGCGGGTGCGAACTCGCTCACCACCGCGCCACCCGCGGCAACGATCGCCGTGGCCAATCCCCGATGACCGGCCGGATAGAGGTGGTTGTGTCCTCCGCCGATGACCGCGACCGTCGGGCGACCCGACCGGACGGTCGCGACGTGCGCGCAGGCATCGATCCCGAGCGCGAGCCCGGAGATCACCGTTGCACCCAGGCCCGACACGGCATCGGCGATCCGGGCCGCCGTGGCGCGTCCCACGGCCGTCGGCCGTCGCGTCCCCACCACGGCCACCGCCCGGGGACGGTCGAGGGCGCCGAGTTCGCCGCGAACGAACAGCACCGGCGGCGGCAGGCCGATCCGGCGCAGGCGTGCGGGATAGGCTGCGTCGGCGAGCGTCACGACCTGCACACCCGCCTTCCGGACGGGCTCCAGATGCCGCTGGGGATGCTCGGCGGCCTCGGCGATCGCCCGCGCGGCTGCGCTGACGAGGCTCAGGGACTGGCCGTCGCGTTCGGCCGACGCCTCCACGAGCCGCCGCGGGCCGCCGGAAGCGGTGGCGGCCATGAGCACGGCTTGGGCGCTGCCAAACGCCTCCACGAGCCGTGCGAACGAGACGGGCCCGACGCCCTCCGCACCGTTGAGGACCACCCAGGCGTCGCGCTCGTTGCTCGTCAGGTCAGGCGCCCCGCGCGGGTCGATCGCTCCAGGCGGCCCCGACACCACCCCGTCCGACCCGCCGTCGGCCGACCAGCTCGCGGTCGGTCCCGTGCGGCCGACGCCCAGCATCAGGCGGTCACCCCGAGCGCCATCCGGTCCACCGGTGCCCGGAAGCGGGCCGCCTCGTCGAGATGGACGACCTCCACCGCCTCGGCACCATCGAGGTCCGCGATCGTGCGGGCGACGCGGAGCAGGCGGTCCGTTCCACGGCCCGACAGACCCTCGCGATCGGCGAGCACGACGGCACGCGCGATGGCCGTTGGCCGCAACCGGCACGCGGCTCGGAGGGCACGGCCCCGCAGCCGCCCGTTGGCAAGACCCGTCCGGCCCCGCTGGCGGCGATGGGCGGCGGCGATCCGGGCTGCGACCACAGAGGACGGCTCTGGCTCGGTGCCGCCGACGATCACGGCCGGCGGCACTCGATCGATGGCCACCCACAGGTCGATCCTGTCGCGCAACGGGCCGGACACCCGGCGCAGGTAGCGTTCGGGGACGCCCGGCGGGCAGGTGCAGGTCCGGTCGGCGCTCCCGTGCTGTCCACACGGGCACGGGTTCATCGCCGCAACGAATGTCAGCCGTGCCGGGAAGGTCGCAGCTCGGCCGACCCGGACCACCGACACGGAGCCATCCTCGAGCGGCTGGCGAAGGGCCTCCAGCACATCCCGCCCGAACTCGGGCAGCTCGTCGCACACCAGGACTCCCTGATCGGCCAACGTGACCTCACCGGGCGACATCCGGGGTCCGCCTCCGACCATGCCCGCGTAGGAGGTTGTGTGGTGCGGCATGCGCACCGGCGGCCGGCGAACCAGCGCGAGGAGCGGGCGATCGGCGGCGACCGAAGCCACGGACGACGCGGCCAGCGCGGCCTCGTCGTCGAGGTCTGGAAGCAGCCCGGGGATCGTCCTGGCCAGCAGCGTCTTGCCCGAACCGGGCGGTCCGATCATGAGCAGCGCATGGCCGCCGGCGAGCGCGATCTCGAGCGCCCGCCTGGCCGTGGCCTGCCCACGCACCTCCGCCAGATCCACTCGTGCCTCGGGGGCAGCGCCCTCGCCCGTTGGCTGCACGTCGGGACCAGCCGTGATCGCGCGTCGGAGCGGTGCCGGCGAGTGCCGGACCGAACGTCGCGCGCGCAGCACATCCGCCGCCTCCGCCACCGTGGCCACCGGGACCGGCTCCACGTTCGGGGCAAGGGCCGCCTCGATCGCCGCCTCGGCGGGGACCAGCACCCGCCGCACCCCCAGCTGGGCCAACGCCGCGACCATGGGCAGCACTCCCGGGACCCGGCGAACGTCCCCACCCAGCCCCAGCTCGCCGATCAGCGCGAACCTGCCCGGTGACGCCTTCAGCTGCTCCGAGCCGAGGAGGATCCCGACCGCGATCGCGAGATCCAGCGACGCACCGGCCTTGCGCAGCTCGGCCGGTGCGAGGTTGACGGTGATCCGGCGCGGCGGATGGTGGAAGCCGGCGTTGCGCAGCGCACCGCGCACGCGCTCACGCGCCTCGGACAGCGCGGCATCGGGGAGGCCGACGATGGTGAACCCGGGCAGACCGGGCGCAACGTCCACCTCGACGCGCACGATGCGTCCGGTGATCCCGTGGAGCGTTGCCGAGAGGAGAGTGGCCAGCACGGGGGGCACGGTAGACCGCCGGGCTCAACGGGGACTTATCTGTGCCCTTGATGCGCTCGTCAATGCCCGTCCTGCGCTCAGCCCGCCGTGCTCTGGGCCGATGCATGCCCGGTGTCTCGCCCACATCAACAGGGCCGTGCGGCTCTCGCCCACATCGACAAGCCCTCTCCTGCCATCGAGTCAGAGCACGACTGCTCGACCACAACAGCCCGTTCGGGGCGCCGGTGGATGGTCGGATTCCGGGCCTGCGCCGTGAGAAGTAGCCGGACACGGCTACCCGCGACTCGACCGGCGCCGATGCGGATGCTCCACCGTCGTCTGCCACTCGTGCCTGGACTGGATGGCGGCCCCCGCGCGACGCGGCTTGGACGAGACTGCCGGGGCCGCGAAGCTCGCGAGGCGCTCGAGGCGCTCGAGGCGCGCTAAGGCGGCTTGGACGAGACTGCCGGGGCCGCGAAGCCGCGAGGCGCGCGAGGCGCTCGAGGCAGGCGGAGACAGGCGGATGCAGGCGGATGCAGGCGATGCAGGCGATGCAGGCGATGCAGGCCAGGCTGAATGGGCGGCGGCGATTGCGCGGCGGCGGACCCGGTTACACCGGCCGCCGTGCCGAAGCTAGCGACCCGCCACCGGTGCCAGCTGCTTGGCCGCCTGGCCGCCCGACCGGTCGACGGCACGGGCGAAGTCGAGCACCGAACGGCCGAGCACCGAATCCGCCTTGCTGATCATGAACGGCGCCCCGGTGTTGAGCGCCGAGATCGCGCCCCGGTACTCGTTCACGATCTGGTGCTCGATCGGCCGTCGCAGGGCGCCCTCGGCGCTCTTGACGTTGATGCCCGTGAACGCGTTCGAGCGGTTGAGCACGAGCTTGACCTTGTCCGCCTGGTAGCCCAGGTGGCCGATCGTCTCCAGCACCAGCCGCACGTTCTTGAGGCACGAGAGGTCGGCGGTCATGACGACGAAGATCGTCTCGGCCACGTCGAGCGTCATCAGGTTCATGTCGTCGAGGCGCTTGTCGATGTCCACGATGACGTAGTCGTACAGCCCGGCCAGCAACTCCAGGATCTGCGACATGTGGGCGGCGGTGACCAGGTCGGCCGACTCGGGTGACGGTGGCGCCAGGAGCAGGTCCACGCCCGAGTCGTGGGTCTGCACGATGCGCTTGACGAGGTCGGCGTCCATGGCCGGCGCGCTGACGATGTCGACGATGCTCTTGCGGTCGAGACCGAGATCGAGGAACACCCGGTGATCGCCGAACTGCAGGTTGCCGTCCACGAGGCACACCCGGCGCCCCAGGTTGTGGAGCCCGATCGCGCCGTTGATCGCGATCGTGGTCGTGCCGACTCCGCCCTTGGCCCCGTAGAAGGCGTGGATCCGGCCCATCGGCGGCCGCCCCACCAGCAGCTCGCTGGGCGAGAACCGGGCGATCAGGCTCTTCATTCGGGCCATCAGCTCGGCCGGATGGAATGGCTTGATCAGGTAGTCGTCGGCGCCCGATCGCAGCGCCCGGACCTTCTGCTGCACGTCGCGCTCCGACGTGAGCATGATGATCGGAATGTGGGTGTCAGGCCCCTCCTCGGCCCGGATCCGGGTCGCCACGGCGTAGCCGTCCAGCCCCTGGAGCGTGACATCGAGCAGGATCAGCGACGGGTCGTCCTGCTGCCATAGACGGAGCCCCTCGGTGCCATCGGCCGCGATGACGACCTCGTAGCCCTCCTGGCGGAGGGTGTGCTGGAGCAGCCGCTGAACGCTCGCATCGTCGTCGACGACAAGGACTTTCCCGGCCATCCGACCTCCCGGTGGGGCACCATCCCGTCGGGCGCTGCACCCGGTCCCCGGCGGTACCAGCCCGAAGTATAGGGGTGGACGGCCTGCCGTCTCCGCTACGATCGGGCAATCCGGAACGCCGCCCGCAGCAGCTCCGTCACCGCGGCCTCGTAGCGGGCCGGATCGACCGCGTGGGCCCGGCCGTGATCCGCGCCCCGGATCTCGAGCCCGCGGGTGCCGGCCGGGGCCGCCGCGACGAGCCGGCGAGCATGCTTGATCGGCAACGTCCGATCGGCTGTGCCATGGATCAGGAGCAGCGGCACGTCCTCGAGCAGCGGCACCATCGCGATCGGCTGCGTGGCGCGTGGATCGCCGCCGATGAGCCGGGGCATCCGGCCGAGCACGCGCTCGGCGATCAGCCGCCCGAACGGCAGACCTGACCGACGCCCGACCACGATCGAGAGCCGGGGTGTCACCGAATCCCCGATCACGGCCACAATTCGCGGACGCGGCGTCTCGATGCTGGCCGCCGGCGCGTCCGGGTCGGCATCTGCCGCTGCAAGCCGGCCGTCGCCCAGGATCCCGACGGCCGCGATCGCGGCCACCCCGCCCATCGACGAGCCCATCAGGGCCACCCGGGCGATGCCTCGCTCGCCCAGCCAGTCGAGCGCCCCGGCAACGTCCTCCACCTCGAGCAGCCCGAACGTCGTCGGCCCATCGTCGGACGCGCCGTGGCCCCGGAAGTCGAGACCCAGCACACCCGCCGTTCGACGCAGGAACGGTCCGAGCTCAAGCAGGTCCGGCGTGACCGACCCGCTGTAGCCGTGAAGCAGCAGGATCGCCTCGCGCGGATCCGGGGCCCAGCCGTCCTGCCCGCCCGAATCCGTTGCGTCCGAGGGCAGCCAGCGCCCGGTGAGCCGGACACCGTCGCGCGACCGAAGGCGCGCGACCTCGCCGCCGAGCGCATCGAGCGCGCCGGCCATCCCCGCCTCCACGGGCAGGCGCCGTGGTGCCTGCGTGAGGCGTCGAGCAAACCGGTCGAGCAGCGGGACGGCTGCCAAGGCGCTACTCCGCGGGCGGCGAGGACATGCCCTTGTTCACGTAGCCACCAATCGTGTCCGCGAGCCGCGTGAACTCGGTCGGGATGATGTACTTGGTGGATGGGCTGGCGCCCAGCGCCTTGAGGGCCTCCAGGTACTGCAGCGCCATCGTCTTCTCGTCGATGCCGCGGGCCGCGGCGTAGATCCGCTCCAGGGCCTGGCTGAAGCCCTCGGCCCGTAGGATGGCGGCCTGTCGCTCGCCCTCCGCCTTGAGGATCTCCGACTGCTTCTGGCCCTCGGCGACGTTGATCGCCGACTGCCTGGCACCCTCCGACTCGGTGATCACGGCGCGCCGCGTCCGCTCTGCGGAGAGCTGGCGGTTCATCGCGTCCTGGACGTCGCGTGGCGGCGTGATCTCCCGGATCTCGACCGTGGTGATCTTGCCGCCCCAGCGCTCGGTGACCTCGTCGAGCTTCGTGCGCAACACCTCGTTGATCTGCTCGCGCTTGGACAGCACGTCGTCGAGCAGGATGTCGCCGATCACGGCGCGCAGGGTGGTGGTGGCGACGCCCTGCAGGGCGCCGGCGAAGTTGGCGACGTTGACGACGCTCTTGAGGGCGCCCGCGATCCGCCAGTAGATCAGGAAGTCGACGTTGATCGGCGCGTTGTCCTTGGTGATCGTGGTCTGGCTCGGGACCTCGATGAACTGCTCGCGCATGTCCACCTTCATCGGCCGGTCGATGATCGGGATCAGGAACCGAAGACCGGGGCCGCGGACCATCAGCTCGTTCGTCCGGCCCAGCCGGAACACCACCATCTGCTCGTACTGCTGGACGATCCTGACCGACAGGTACAGCATCACCAGCGCCACGACGACGATGAACGCGACGATCGCGAGCGCTGCGGCAAGCTCCATGGGTCTCCTCTCGGGCTAGGCGTGGTCGCCGGTCGGCGCACCCGACGGCGTGATGGGCGTTGACGGCCGGCCCGGGCGCTCGGGTCCGGTCGGCTCGACGATGGCCGTGAGACCGTCGAAGGCGACCAGGCGAACGGGGGCATCGCGGTCGAGGGATCGCCCGTCGCGGGTCCGCGCAGACCAGGTCTCGCCGGCCAGGTATGCCGTTCCCGTCGGGCTCAGTGGTGCCTGGACGACACCCTCGGCCCCCAATACCACGGGCATGCCCACCGTCCCCTCGCTGCCGGGCATGTTCCGGGTCCGGATCGCCGTGGTGAAGATCAGCACCATGAACACGCCGATCGTGGCCGTCATGGTCACGATCACCGGCAGGGCAACGCTGACATCGGGGCCCGTGGGGCTCAACGGAGGCGTGTACAGGGCGGACAGGCCGAGGGCCAGGCACACCAGGCCCCCGACGGTCAGCAGGCCGTGGCTGACGACGCTGACCTCGAGCACGAACAGGACCATCGCGAGGCCGATCAGGAGCAGGCCCGCGACGTTGAGCGGCAGGCTCTGCGAGCCGACGAACGCGAGGATGAGCGCCAGCGCCCCGAGCGTGCCGGTCACGAAGTTCGGGCTGATCAGCTCGTAGACCAGACCGAGCGACCCGATCGTGAACAGGACGGCCGCGATGTTGGGGTCGGACAGCAGGTGCAGGAACCCCTGGAACGGGTTCATGTCGAGCGTGGTCGTGCCCGCTCCGGACAGATCGAGCGTCTCCGTCGCCCCGTTCACCGTCACCGAGGCACCGTTGGCGGCGGCCAGGACGGCGTCGAGGCTGTCGGCGATGCCGTCGACCGCACCCGCCGCCACGGCCGCGTTGGCCGAGTACGAGGCGGCGTCCCTGACGGTGCTCACGGCCCAGGCGACGGGCCGGCCGCGGGCCTCGGCGATGGACGTCATGTTGGCGATCGCATCGTTCTTGACCTTCAGACCCTCGGTGCCGGTGATGTCCTGCCCGCCACTGCCCACCGGCGACGCCGCGCCGATGTTGGTGCCGGGCGCCATGTAGGCGAGGTTCGCCGCCATCGTGATGAACGTGCCGGCCGAGGCCGCCCGACCGCCAGAAGGAGCGACCCACACGATCACGGGTATCGGCGCGTCCAGGAAGGCGTGCGTGATCTGGCTCGTCGCGTCGAGGCTGCCGCCCGGGGTATTGAGGCGCACGATGACCGCGGGCGCGCCCTCGTCGGCCGCGGTCTTGATGCCGTCCGCGAGATAGCCGGCCATCACGTTGTCGACCACGCCCGTCGCGGTCAGCACGCCGACGTCGTTGCTGGCCGCCCGGGCGAGCCCGGAGACGCCGGCCAGCAGCACACCCAGCGCGAGCATCGAGCGGGCGGTACGAGAGCGGAGGGCGTGCGAACGGATGATCATCGAAACCGCTCGGAGTATGGCACCCCTGCCCATGGCCGACCCCTGCCGCATCGCCTGACCGGGAGGGGTCAGTGGTCCGCCGCGCTCGGTGGAACTCCAGGCGCAGCTGCCGGGTCACCCGCCGAGCCTGTGAGGGCGTCGAACACGAGCCGGCTCCACGTCTCCATCCCGTCCCGCACCGCGGCGACCTCGTCCGTGGCGGCGAACGCGCCCTCGAGCTTGTCGGTCTCGCGGATCTCGACCGGACGGCCCGCCGCGTCCGCCTCGTACACGATCCCGACGTGGACCGCGCCGACCGCCGTGGTGTCGTCGTTGAGCAGTCCCACCGGCGCGAACGGGGGCTCGAAGTCCGCGACCAGCTCCTCGTTCCACTCGCGACGCAGCCCGCCGAGCACGTCGCGATCGCCCGGATTGAGGTGCCCACCGACACCGATCGACCAGCGATCGTGCAGCCGGGCGTCGACGCCGGCCCTGGTCCGGCGCATCAGGAACCATCGCTCCCCGTCCCGGAGGACGAGGTACGGGATGACCTGCTTGTGGTTCGAGTCATGCTCGGCCGCCGCACGGGCCACGAACCGGCCCTCCCGGGCGATCGTCTGGAGGGCGGCGGCCAGCCCGTCGCGACGCAGGCCGAGCCAGCCGCCGCCGGGCATGATCGACGTCCGGGGCACCACCAGCACGCGCTCGTCGTGATCGGCCACGTCAGCGCTCCAGCACCGACATCAGCGCTCCAGCATCGACCTGGCGGCCGCCAGGCGGTCATGGATCCGCGCTCGATCGGGTCCGTCCGATCGTTCCAGATCGGCCAGCCACTCGTCGATCCCGGCTCGCAGGTCGCGCAGCCGGCGCACGATCGCAGGTGCATTGGTGACAGCGATCCCCGTCCCCATCTCCACGTCGCCGCGCGCCAGACGGGTCATGCTCTCCCAGCCGCCAGCCGCGAGATCGCCCGCCTGCACCCAGTCGGCTCGTGGTCGATCGGGACGGCCGGCCACGGCCTCGACCAGCGCCGCGGACAGGACCAGCGGCAGGTGGCTGATCGCCGCTACCGTGGCGTCATGCTCGGCCGCCGTCATCCGCACGATCCGCGCGCCGCAGCCGCTTGCGACCATCTCGACCCGGGCGAGCGCAGCGTCATCGGCTGACGGCACGACGACCCACGGCCGCCCCCGGAACAGGTCCGCGTCCGAAGCTCCGAAGCCGCTCGTCTCTCGCCCCGCCATCGGATGCCCGCCGACGAACCGCAGCCCCAGCGTCGCGGCGAGATCGACCATCGGCCCCTTGGTGCTGGCGACGTCGGTGAGGACGGCGCCGGGGCCGAGCGAGTCACGCAGCGGGCCCGCCAGCTCCCGAAGCAGCTGGTCGCAGGCAAGGGGCGGCGCGGCCAGCACGATCAGGTCGGCGCCCTCGACGGCCTCGCCGGGCGTCGCCGCGGCCGCATCCAGCACTCCCTGCTCGAGGGCAAGCCGGGGCCCGGAGCCGCCCGGTGTCCAGGCGGCCAGGTGCCACGACCGCCGCGCGCCCGATCCCGCCCGGAGGGCTCGGGCGATGGAACCACCGATGAGCCCGAGCCCGAGGAACGTGATCCGCATCAGGACGCGACCCAGCCTCCGCCCTCGGCATGGCGACGGCGTCCGACCCGGCGCTCGGCGACGCGGCGCTCGGTGGTGGCAGCCGGCGGACCCGGGACGTCGGGCGGGTTCAGCCGTCGGCCGTGGTGGCGCCGGTCGGCGAGGCGCCGCTCGTGGTCCATGTACGCGCCGCAGCGGGGGCACCGTCGCTCCTCCGCGAACAGCGCCTCGAGCGGTGCCACCGTGTAGACCTGGCGGCCGCAGGAGCGGCAGGCGAGCTTCGGCACCCGCTCATCCTACCCGCCCGACAGCGGGCTGCCCCATCCGAATCCGATCAGCCGGTCATCAGCCCCGGCCCGGCCTGGATCCCGCAGCCGGTCAGCCGATCACCGGCAGGTCGGCGAGGGCCGCCGCCACCCGCTCGGTCGGGTACCGGTAGTCCTCGAGCTGGCCCTGGAGGTACCGCTCGTAGGCCGACAGGTCGAAGTGGCCGTGTCCCGACAGGTTGAACACGATGACCCGCTTCTCACCCGCCTCTTTCGCGGCCAGGGCCTCATCGACCGCGACGCGGATGGCATGGGTGCTCTCGGGGGCGGGCAGGATGCCCTCGGTGCGCGCGAACTGAACGCCAACCTCGAAGCACGCCCGCTGGTGGGCGCTGCGAGCCTCGATCACGCCCTGCTCCTTGAGCAGCGACACGAGCGGCGCCATGCCGTGGTAGCGCAGACCGCCGGCGTGGATCGGCTCGGGGATGAACTCGCTGCCCAGCGTGTGCATCTTCACGATCGGCGCCATGTGCCCGGTGTCGCCGAAGTCGTAGGCGTACACGCCGCGGGTCATCGACGGTGCCGCCTCGGGCTCGGCGGCGATGACCCGGTATTTCGCCTCGCCGCGCAGGATCCGCCCGATGAACGGCAGCGCGAAGCCACCGAAGTTCGAGCCGCCGCCGGCACAGGCGATGAGCACGTCGGGCTCCTCGCCGGCCATCGCCATCTGCTCCATGACCTCCTGCCCGATCACCGTCTGGTGCAGCAGGACGTGGTTGAGCACGGAGCCCAGCGAGTACCTGGTGTCGTCGCGGGTGGCCGCGTCCTCCACGGCCTCGCTGATCGCCATGCCCAGCGATCCCGGCGAGTCCGGCGTCTCGGCCAGCACGGCGCGACCGTAGTTGGTGTCCGGGCTCGGGCTCGGCACGACCGACGCACCGTAGGTCTCCATCAGGATCCGGCGATACGGCTTCTGGTCGTAGCTCGCCCGGACCATGTAGACCTTGACCTCGAGGCCGAACACCGCGCCCGCCAGCGCCAGGGCACTCCCCCACTGCCCGGCACCGGTCTCGGTCGCCAGGCGCTTGACGCCCGCCTCCTTGTTGTAGAAGGCCTGGGCCAGCGCGGTGTTGGGCTTGTGGCTCCCCGCCGGGCTCACGCCCTCGTGCTTGTAGTAGATGTGGGCCGGCGTATCGAGCGCCTTCTCCAGGCGACGAGCGCGATGCAGCGGGGTCGGCCGGTACAGCTTGTACGCCTCTCGCACCGGCTCCGGGATCTCGATCTCGCGGTCGGTGCTGACCTCCTGCATGATCAGCGCCATCGGGAACAGCGGGGCCAGATCGGCGGGCCCGATGGGCTGCCGCGTCACCGGGTGGAGGGGAGGCGGGAGCGGTACCGGGAGGTCGGCCGCGACGTTGTACCAGGTCCGCGGGATCCGGTCCTCATCGAGCAGGAACTGGGTCCGCTGGGAATGGACGTTGGCCATCGCGGGGGATCCTCCGGGGCATCTCGGGGCTGAACGCCGCACGAGCGTACCGCATCCGTGGTGGTGCGCGGCACCCGTGGTGGTCCGCGGCCCGCCGCGCGGGATCGGGTGCGTTCGAACGCAACCCGGGACTGCCGGAGTTGGCCGCCCGCTACCCCCGCAGCGCGAGCGTCTCGAGCGCCTCGTAGCGCGGCGGGCCACCGCCCAGCAGGCTCCGATACAGGACCAGCTGCTGGGCCCTGAAGGCCGTGTGCCAGCCCACGGCCGCCGCCCTCAGCCCTTCCGCCGCTGCCAACGCATCGACCGAGGACGCCGCGTCCGTCCGGGCAACCGTCAGATGCGGCCGGAAGGGCCGCTTCTCCGGCGACCAGCCCAGCGGGACCAGCCCGGCCTCGAGGCCCACGGCAATCGCCGCGAGCTCGTCCGCTCCTTGCCGGATCCCGATCCACAGCGCCCTCGGCCGACGATCGGGTGGGAACGAGCCAACGCCCATGAGGTTCACGTCGAACGGTCTCGTCCCGGTGGCCACGGCCGTCAAGGCATCGGTCACGGCCGGTACCAGGCTGGGGCTGGTGGCACCCAGGAACCGCAGGGTGAGGTGGAGGTTCTCGGTCCGAACCCAGCGCGCGGCCCGTCCCCCGTCCCCAGCCCGAGCGGCATCGAGCAGGTGCCGGAAGGCGTCCAGCGCGGATGGCGGCACCGGAACCGCGACGAACAGCCTGAGCGCTCCCTCAGCCATCCTGCTCGCGGCGGAAGCGGTCGCGGTCGATGGCCAGCAGATCCAGCGCCCGGTCGTGGTCGCGCCAGCCCACCATCTCGACCTCCTTGTTCTCCAGCAGCTTGTAGGTCTCGAAGAAGTGCTCGATCTCGACCAGGCGGTGGGGGCGCATCTGGTCGAGCCGCTCGATGTGCTGCTGGTTCGGGTCGCCCATCGCCACGCACAGCACCTTGAAGTCGAACCCCTTCTCATCACGCATCTCGAGGCCGCCCACCGGCCGGGCCCACACGCGACAGCCTGTGAACGTCGGCTCGTCGATCACGAGCAGGGCATCGGTGTGATCGCCGTCGTCGGCGCGGGTGCCCTCGATGAACCCATAGTCGAAGTTGTAGAACACGGCCGAACTGAGGACGCGGTCGAGCCGGAACACGCCGGCCTCCTCGTCGAACTCGTACTTGTTGCGGCTCCCACGCGGGATCTCGACCACGATCTCCACGACGGCCGGAAAGGCGTCGGCATATCGGCTATTCATGCCGGAACTCTACAGGGGGGCGACCCGGTTCACCGGATCCCGGGTAGCCGGATCCCTCTTCACCAAGACCGGTCCCCAAGCCCCGGTTCGCCAAGACCCGGTTCGCCAAGACCCGGTCCCCGGACCGGCATTCAGTCAATGCACGACTCGGCGGCAACCCGCGAGGCGGCCCATGACCGTGCGCTGTCGGGTCGGCCGCCGCCCGGCCCGGGCGCCGTCGCCAGGTGTCAGGGCTGATGACTACCTGACAGGATCATGACCCGGTCGCGCCGACCCAGGGCCACGTCGGGGCGAGCACCACTCGTCCCCGGGCGACCACCAGTCGTCCTTTGACTACGTGACGGGACCCGGGCGCCGTGGCGGGATCGGGGCGGCATGGCTGGACCGGGGGCGGCGAGGCAAGACCGGGGCGGACTGTCGGGGCCGGGCGCCGTGGCGGGACCGGGCTGCGACGACGGGACCGGGCTGCGACGACGGGACCGGGGCGGACTCGGCGCTCCGAGCACCATTCGACGTACAGCCGATCCCAGGGTCAGTCGTTGTACAGGCGCTCCTCGATCAGCTTCTCCTGGACCGTCCGACCGTTGGGGTCGAAGCAGGAGAACTCGAAGTGCTTCTCGAACTCGAGGTCCACCGCGTCCTGGCCGCCGCGGTTCTTCTCCACCGACACGATCACCCAGTCCCGGAAGCGCTGCGCCTGGTACGGGTTGAACTCGATGTTCACCTTGGCGACGATCTGGTACTTCTCGTTGAGGATCAGGATGATGTCGGCCTCGTAGTTGATCGCCGACGACCCGCGCAGGTGGTAGTTGCGAAGTCGGGACGCCTTGAGGCCCTCCTTGTCGGCCGCGACGATGGCGATCATCGGCACGTCCTCGGTGAGCGCGATGTCCTTGAGTCCGTTGATCACGTAGGTGACCTTCTCGGTCTCGTTCGGCGGCTCGGGGATGACCGGCACCTTCTGCATGTAGTCGACCACCACCAGCAGCCGGCGATCGCCGGACAGCTCCCGATGCTGGCGGATCAGCTCGCGCATGCCGTCGACGGTGCTGGCGGTCTGGGTGCCGCGGAGCAGGAACAGGTTCTGCCCGTAGCGGGCGATCCGGTCCAGCGACGGGCGCAGGCGTGGGTTGGCGGCCAGCGCAGCGGCATCGCCGCCCTCGGCCATCCAGGTGCCGAGGATCTCCTTGCGAACGTCCTGGATCTTGATCGCACCGGTCTTGTGCGGCAGATGGGCGAGCGCGGACTCGGCGGCGATCAGGCGATTGAGCAGGTACAGCTCATCGTGCTCGAAGCAGATGTACAGGACGTTGGCCTGGCCGCCCGAGGCGACGTTGCGCGCCATCTGGAGGGCCATGGTGGTCTTGCCGGTGCCCTGGGCCCCGCCGATCAGGAGCAGCTCACCTGCACGGAGCCCGGTCCCGATCGTCTTGTCCAGCGGCGTGAACCCCAGCGGGACCGGCTGGTACTCGCCCACCCGACCCGTGGTCACCTTGTCGTTGAGGTCGACGAGCACGTCGATCGCCGATCGCGGCGTCATGCTCCCGTTGGGCCCGTCGAGCCTCCAGGTGGCCCTGGATTCCCCCGTTTCGGTCGTCACGTGCTTCCGTCCTCCCGCCAGCTATGCCGTGGGTGCATCCTAGCACCGCGATTTCGGCCCGCAGCCACCCGTCCTGCCCCTGCCGGGGCGCCGAAGGTACCGGGTGGGCCCTGGGTCCAACGGTGATGGCCGGTGTCACCCGGTCATGCTTGCCAGCTCGTCCCACAGGCGGACGATCACCCGTGTCCCACGCTCGAAGTTGTCGACCTGCAGCCATTCATTGGGCGCATGCGCGTTGCAGGTGGGCTGGACGAACCCCAGCAGCACGACCGGCAGCCCCAGCGTGTGGTCGAAGGCCGAGGTCACCGGGATCGACCCTCCCTCCCGAATGTACACAGGATCGACACCGTAGACCGCCCGGATCGAGCGCGCAGCCGCCATCGTGGCCGGGTGATCGACCGGCGTGAGGCTTGGCTCGCCGCCGTGGATGAAGGTGGTCGTCACCGTGACACCGGGCGGCGCGATCTGGCTCACGAAATCCCGCAGGGCCTCGAACACACGTCGCGGGTCCTGATTGGCGACCAGCCGGGTGGAGACCTTGGCGTGCGCATGGGCCGGGATGATGGTCTTGGCACCCTCGCCCTGGAAGCCGCTCCACATCCCGTTCACGTCGAGCGTGGGCCGGGCGGTCTTGCGCTCGAGCGCGGTCCAGCCGGTCTCGCCCACCAGGGCCGGGACGGGGATGCCGGACCGGAACGCCTCCTCGTCGAACGGGAGCGCTGCCATCGCCCCTCGCTCGTCTGGTGTCAGCTGGACGACGTCGTCGTAGAAGCCCGGAATCCGGATCCGTCCGTCCGGGCCCTTGAGCGCGGCGATGATGGCGGCCAGCGCGTTGGCCGGGTTCGCCACCACGCCACCGTACATGCCGGAATGGAGATCGACCGGCGACAGCTCGACATCGATCTGCGCGTACATGATCCCACGCAGCCCGACCGTGATCGCGGGCACGTTGCCCTCGAAGAACCCCGTGTCGCTGATCACGGCCACGTCCGCCGCGAGTCGATCTCGATTGCCGCCGATCCACGTGTACAGGCTGTCGGAGCCGTACTCCTCCTCACCTTCGAACACGAAGGTCAGGTTGACGGCGGGTGCCCGACCGACGGCCCGCAGCGCCTCGAGCGCGGACAGGTGCATCACGATGTGGCCCTTGTCGTCGGCAACGCCGCGACCCACGAACCTCCCGTCGCGCAGGAAGGGCTCGAAGGGCGCCGTCTCCCACAGCTCGAGCGGATCGGCCGGCTGCACGTCGTAGTGGCAGTAGAGCAGGATGGTCGGCGCGCCCGGGGCCTCGTGGATCCGTCCGTACACGATCGGATGCATCGCGGTCGGGCAGACCTCGACGTCGGTGGCGCCCACGCGGCGCAGGCGATCGGCCACCCATTCCGCGGCGGTCACCATGTCTGGTGCGTGCTCGGGCATGGCGGAGATGCTGGGAATCCTGGCAAGCTCGAGCAATGCGTCCGACCGTGCCTCCCGTGACGCCCGGAGCGCGGCCTCGATGGCGGGGTCGATCGGAGATGGCTCGGGGACGGGGGCGACGTCGGTCATCGGATCTCCGTGGTCTTGCAGGCGACTGCCCGATCGTCGCCGTGCGGGCGACAGCCCCGATCGTAGCGCGCCTGCCCCGATGGGCGGGCATCGACGACGCGGCGGCTCTGCAGGTGCGGATCGGGCGCATGCGCAGAAGAGCGGACCTCGCGGCCCGCTCTGTCCGTAATTTCGGGAACCCGGGGTTCGCGCCTGCGACCTCTCGGGGTCCGAGGGGCTCAGGCCGGCTGCGGCGACGGGTTGGGCGCGGGTGCGGTGGGCCCGGACGGAGCGCCCGGGTCGGACCCGGGCTCGATGACACGCGGGATGGCCGGATGCTCGGTGCGCTTCGGAGGCAGGTCGTCGAACAGCTTCTCGAACTCGTCGGCGTCGACGGTCTCCTCGGCGATCAGCTTCTCGGCCAGCCGGTCCAGCCGGTCCCGATGCGCGGTCAGGACCTCGGTCGCCCGATCGTACGCACGGTCGACGATCGCGCGAACCTCCTCGTCGATCTGGCGCGCGACGTCGTCCGAGTAATTGCGCTGCTCGCCGATCTCACGGCCCAGGAACACGAGCTCGTCGCGCTTGCCGAACGACAGCGGGCCGAGCTTGTCGCTCATCCCGAACTCGGTGACCATCCGGCGGGCGAGGCTGGTTGCCTTCTCGATGTCGTTGCTGGCGCCGGTCGTCGTGTCGCCGAACACCAGCCGCTCGCTGACGTTGCCGCCCAGCAAGCCCGCGATCTTGTCCTCGAACTCGGTCTTGCTCTGCAGATACCGGTCCTCGGTTGGCAGGGCCATCGTGTAGCCGAGCGCCATGCCGCGGCTGATCACGGTGACCTTGCTGACCGGGTCACACTTGGGCAGGATCCGCTGCACGACGGCGTGGCCGCCCTCGTGGTAGGCAATGATCCTCTTCTCCTCGTCGGAGATGACCCGGCTCTTGCGTTCCGGTCCGGCGACGATGCGCTCGAGGGCCTCGGAGAACTCGTTCATCCCGATGACCTTCTTGTTCCGCCGCGCTGACAGGATGGCCGCCTCGTTGACCAGGTTGGCGAGATCGGCACCCGAGAAGCCCGGTGACTGGCGGGCGATCTCGTCGACCGCGATCCCCTTGTCGAGCGGCTTGCCCTTGGTGTGGACCTTGAGGATCGCCACGCGACCCTTCATGTCCGGGCGGTCGAGGATGACCTGGCGATCGAAGCGGCCGGGCCGCAGGAGCGCAGGGTCGAGCACGTCGGGCCGGTTGGTGGCGGCGACCACGATGACGTTGGTGTTGGTGTCGAAGCCGTCCATCTCGACCAGGATCTGGTTGAGCGTCTGCTCACGCTCGTCGTGGGACCCACCCAGCCCCGCGCCGCGCTGGCGGCCGACGGCATCGATCTCGTCCACGAACACGATGCACGGGCTGTTGCGCTTGGCCTGGTCGAACAGGTCGCGGACGCGGCTGGCGCCGACGCCCACGAACATCTCGACGAACTCGGAGCCCGAGATGCTGAAGAACGGCACGCCCGCCTCACCGGCGACCGCCCGGGCCATCAGCGTCTTGCCGGTGCCCGGAGGCCCGACCAGCAGCACGCCCCGCGGGATACGCGCGCCCAGAGAGTTGAACTTCTCGGGATATTTGAGGAACTCCACCACCTCCTGGAGCTCCGTCTTGGCCTCGTCCACGCCCGCGACGTCGGCGAACGTGACCACCGTCTTGTTGCCCAGGAACATGCGTGCCCGGCTCTTGCCGAATGAGAGCGCCTGATTGTTGGTCCCCTGGGCCTGTCGCATCATGAAGAAGATGAAGCCGCCGATCACCAGCAGCGGCAGCAGCCCGGTCAGCAACAGCCCAATCCACGAGTTGTCCGCCGTGGGCTTCTTGCTGTAATCGACGTTCCCGACGAGGCTGTACCCACCTGCCGTGGCCGCCTTCTGCATGTCGGTGAACACGTCACCCGTGATCGAGTTGGGCACGATCACCTGGTAGATCTTGCCGTCCGTCTTGGTGACCGTGATCGTCTCGCCGTCCTGGACGACCGTCTTGACCGCGTGCGACTGCACGTCGCTGTAGAAGGTCGAGTACCCCACGGTGGGCTGTGACGACGACGAGTTGACCACCATGTACAGCAGCGCGATCGTGCCCACAACGAGGACGAGCATCACGATCCCGTTGCGCAGGAATTTCGTGTTCAAACGGAGCGCCTCCGTGTCCATGCCGGTTGCGGTCCGGCCGGGCGAGTATAGCGCCGGGGTCTGGACAAACCCGGAAACGGCACTTGGGGCGACCCTATCAGGAGGAGGCTGCATTGTCCTCAGCCGTCGGCCAGCGGCCGATTGAATCGCGGTTCAGGAATCGCCATCAACGGCGATCGGGGCGGGCGGAGCTCGCTGGCCCACCCGGCCGCGCCGGAGCCATCGCAGCTGGCGCTGACCGCTCGGGAGGGTAGTTGACCTCTCGGCGGCGTCCCGGATGACCGAACGCCCGGGCCAGGCCCGGGCGTTCATCGTCGTCTGGTAGCGGAGGGCGGATTCGAACCACCGACCAAGGGCTTATGAGTCCCCTGCTCTACCACTGAGCTACTCCGCCACGGCCGTCAAGCTTACCGAGCGTGCGTGACCCGGGCAACCGTCACCCTTCCAGCACATAACTATCGAACAGCACATAACTTCTGGCCTGTCGTCTTCCTCGCGCAGCGCTCACGATGGCCGGGCACCTTTGACCACACGGAGCTCCGGCGGTCGTTCGATCAGGCGTGCCGCATCGAAGAGCGCCAGGAACGCGGGCCTGCGAGCGTTGGCAGCCCGGACCCCCGCGGCATACACAGCGAAGTCCGCCTCCGTGTCGAGCCGGGACATCAGGGTCCGGATCCGCCGAAGCAGATCCACGACCTCGGCATAGACTCGCTTGTCCGTCACGCCGAACAGCGCCGCGACCTCCTGCCGGTAGACCGCGAGCGCGTCCTCAGGGCGGGCCTCCTCGCTCCGACGCGCCAGCTCGAGCCAGGTGCCACGGCGACAGCCGAGCCTACGTGCCTCGTGCCAGGCGTCGTCGACATGGCCCTCCCACATCAAGATGTCGACGAGCCGCGAGCCATCGGCCGGCTCCTGCCAGCGAAACCGCGGCTGCGCACGAGCCGGTTCCACCGCCATCGCCTGCGCGATGGACCGACGGAGCTCGTCGAGCACTCGCGGTCGCCAGGCCGCCCAGGCCCCGATCCGGTCCGCGTACTGCTTCAGCAGCTTGTACCCCTCCAGGGCCGGGCCTTCCGAGTACTCCGCCCAGATGAGGGCCATCGCCTCGTCGCCGCGCGATCGGCGCAGGTACTCGTCCGCCAGGAACTCCCGAAGGCGGACGTCGGTGCGACTCGGGAAGGCACGCACGCCGCGCTCGGCCCAGTCGAGCGCCTGGTCGCCACGGCCTGCGTCGCGGCAGAGCTCGGCAATCCGGAGGAAGCCGTACGCGGACGAGAGGTCGCGGCTCAGGACGGCAATCTCCATATCCACGTCTTGGTATGCGTGGGCCAGCGACTCCATCATGTAGGTCACGTTGAACCGGTCACCATCCTCGTCCGTGGTGTCCTCGTCTCTGGGGCCGAGAGCCGGGATCCGTGCCCACTCCGCTTCTGCCAGGCGGCGATAGGTCGCGAGGCCGACTTCCCCGAGTACGTCCGCGTATCTGTGGACCGCCCCTCGGAAGACCTCCCAATCGCCTGTGAGTTCCCAGCGGAACAGCCGCTCAGCCAGTTTGACCGGGTCCGGACGGGCGGCGCCGCAGGCGTCGAGATGGAGCGTCTGGAAACGATCGAGCAGGTCCCCAATGAGTCCGTCCGAGTCGTCCGCCAGCTCGAGGGCCTGCTCGAGGCGGCGGAGAGCGCGTTCTGCAAGGTCGATGGCCAACGCCGGGCGGCCGTCGCGGACCAGCCGATCGAGCATATCCGCTGTGTCGTCAACCCCTCGGGCAAACGCAGCCACCTCCCCATACGGGAGGATCCCTTGGATGGACGTCGCCCGGTCGAGCGCCTGCTCCAATGCCGGCATCCCTTTGCCAGCCGGAGCTGCCATGGCGGCGCGCAGCCGAACCCGAGCCGCCAGTTCCTCGTCTCGATCCATCTCGCTGGTGATGAGCTCCATGAGCGCGTCGCGAGCGAGACCCGCCAGGAACGGTGCGACCGGGTCGACGGGCGCTCCTGACGCGGCGCGCCGGCGAGGCTTCGCCCGGGGTGCCGCGTCCGGGCCAGCTGCCGGTGGACGCAGCCAGGCGAGCGACAGCGCGACGCAGTGCTTGCAGAACACTCCCGTCTCACCGATCGGGCATGTGCAATCGGAGACGATCCGCGAGCCATCGAGCGAAACCCGAACGGCGTAGGAATGTTCCCCATGGACCGTCGCCTCGATGGCATCGTCCATTGCCCTGATCGGCCCGACGCGCCCATCCTCCAAGTAGCCCATGCCGCGCTGGATGTACAGAGAACCGGCGAGATCGACAATAGTGTCCCAGTCGAGGAGGGCGGCGAGACGACTCGTGGGCATGGGCCCGTCAGTGGATTCGAGTCTCGGGCGCCGGCCCGACCGCGCCGGGCGGCTCGCCTCCCGGCGATCGCTCCGGGTCTTCGTCGTCGTCCGGCCCATCGTCGAAGGCGAGCCGGAACTCCCAGCCCTGGAACGGCTCGAGCGCCCGGCCGAACTCCTCCCAGCTCAGACTTCGGCCATCGACCACCACACCATATGGCTTACCGTCTTCGCGCCAGACGAGCCGGCCAGTCAGGTCGTCCCCGGCGATGATCCAGTGGTCACTGGTCGGCGAGAACTCCAGGTCCAGGCGGCCGATGCGCTGCCTGATGGTGGTCTTCACCTGATCGACGAGCATAAACACGTCGGCGTCGTGCCGGCCGACCACCTGGACGAAGTAGCCGTCCGACGATCGATCGCCCTCTCCCGCCTCGACGGCGATGCCGCCTGGCGAACGCCACAGCCGGTAGACGATCCGATGCCGGCGCCCGTCCGGCCCTCGGATTGTCTCCGGGGCCGGCGGCTCGGGCAGCCTCGGCCAGCCGCTGGCCGCAGCGATTCGAGTGTCATAGCAGCGATCGCACAGGAGCCTCCCGTCGAGAAGGATCCGGGCGGGCGGCGCACCGCAGTCGGCGCAGGTCGGTTCGTCAGCCCCGCGGGTCGTCACTGCGCCATCGTACCGGCTCGAAGGCGCGCCCCTGGCAATGGCTCGCGAATTCCCGCCTGGGGGCGAGGACCGATGTGGAGGTGTCGCCGACGTTCGAGCCAAACCTGGTGTCGTCTGATGACCGCGACCGTACAAGTCAGTTCGGCCCTGGCCAACGGACGACACTAACCATGAGCCGCCCCGACCCACCCGTCTGGTATCCCCGCCATCAGGTCTCCGTCGCGAGTCCAAAGATGGAGGCGCGCGAGGCGAGCACGTCCAGAGCATGGCTCACGCGTGCGCCCCGCTCCCTCTCGCTGGGCTGAGCCAGCGGGCCATCAACTCATCGACCTTCGCGCGCACGGCCTCGCGGGCCTCGTGACGATCCCAGCCCCGCATCAGCAGCTCGTCGTAGGTCGTGTGGCGGTGGCGAAGGTGGGCGCGCACGGCCAGATCGATGGTCTCCTCGGAGAACGCCTTCGCGGCAGCGGTCCTCCCCACCCGTCCGGAGTACCGGGCACACGCATGCCGGGCGATCGCGTCGGCGGTGTCCGCGGTGCATCCGGGGAAGTGGTGCCGGATGGCATCGGCAAAGGCCGCGACGAAGCGCATGTCCTCGCCAGCTCGAGCCTCGACGGCCCGAAGCCGCTGCGCCTCCCTTCTGTCGGCGTCCGCGAGACACTCCGCCTCGGCTCGCGCCAATGCCTCCTCGTCGACCAGGATCCCGTGGCGCTCGTAGCGCTTGCGCGCCGGGCTCCACCGGACCACGACGGCGGACAGTCCGGAGTGCTTCGCCGCGCGACGGGTGAGGGCCGCGTCACCGCGCGGCAGGAAGACCAGGTGATCGAGATCCGCACAGGCGAGGCAATGGGCATCGCCAGCCTCGAGACGGATGAAGCTGCCCGGAGGCAGCCCCTCGCGGCACTCGTCGCAGGTCGCGGCGCGGCGGGCCCAGAAGACCACGATCCGGGTCTCGGTGGGTGCCGCTTCGTTCGCCACGGATCCGAGCATGGGGAGCCGCCCGCGGCGCGTCAACAGGTCTGCGGCGGGCCGGGTGGCCGAACAGGCCCCAGCTCGTGGCTTGGCCGGGCGACGAGGTCATCTGCATGGAGTGGCCCGGGGCCGGACCGCACACAGCGCGATCGTCATGCTTGACCACTTTGACCAAGTTGGTCTACTGTGCGTCTTATGGCAACCCCTCCCCTGCCAAGCATCGACTTCTCGCCGGCGAAGAGCCAGCTCTCCGACGTGATGACGCAGGTTTTCCACGGCCATCAGCCGCGGATCGTGTCGCGCCATCACGGCAAGGAGCAGATGCTGCTCGTCCGCCCGGATGACCTCGTGACCATGCTCGGCGAGCGCCGCCTCGACGTCCAGGCCGTTTACGACCAGGACGAGGTGACCCTGCGCGTCCCGGACATGGGCGTGCTCGGGTTCGGAGAGACGCTGGACGAAGCGATCGACGACCTCCTCGACGAGCTCCGTGCCTATGCGACCCGCTTCTTCCGGGAGCCCGCCCGGTTCATGGCGACGAGTCGGGGTGCCCACGCCGCCGCCCTCCTCCGGTTCGCGCTCGCCGACGAGGATGAGCAGCGTCGGATGCTCGGTGTCGAGGAACCTGAGCCCGAGCCGGCTGCCCTTGGCGCTCGGTGAAGACGCCGAGCTGGGACGAGTTTCGCGAGTTCCTCAAGCACGACGACTGGGAGGAGGACCGCGCCACCGGCCACGACTTCTTCGAGAAGACGCTCCCCGACGGCGAGATCCTCCGGACCCACGCATCGCGGTCGGGCTCGAAGACGATGAGCCCGGGGCGTTTCAAGGCGATCCTGGCCGACCAGCTGCGACTCAGCGAGGCCGAGTTCTGGGAGGTGCTACGGACCAGGACGCCGGCTCGGCGACCGAGTCCGGCACCGGAGCCTGCCCCGAGGTCAATTCCCTTGTGGCTGGCTCAAGCCCTCGAGCGGGAAGTCGGCCTGACCCGCGAGCAGATTGCGGGTCTGAACGAGACCGAAGCCCGCCGGCAACTCGACCAAGCGAGATCGAGACCCAAGGGCTGACCTGTCGGCCGCTACTGGACCGTCATCCCCAGAATATGGCCGTCGGATCCGCGTCGATCTCCGCGAGCAACGGGCCGACGTGGGGGGCCGCGCTGATCCGGTCGTACCGATGCCACTGGAGATTCTGGTCACGCCAGAACAGCGTCCACGCGCCATGCGTCGGCGAATAGCGGAGCCGGGCGATCGGGAAGCGGTTCCACTCTGGTCCGACGTCCACGCGCCACGGCGCCCGGCGCTCGACGATCGTGACCGTACTGCCCTGCACCTCGACCTCGAGGCGGACCTGATGCCTGGCGCGCGGTGGCACGCGAGCCTCGACGAACCGCCGGATCTTGGCCAGGTCGAGCTCTGGGATCTTCGTGCGAGCGGACACGCTGCCAGACTACCGAACGAACCGCCTGCCTCGGAAGGCGAGACGACCCCGAATCAGGTATGCGCTCTATCCGAGTTATGTGCGGTTGGGCCGACGGCCGATAGAGCCCATAACTGAGCACTTTCCCGATCAGTTCCCACTCGGGAAAGCACAGCGGTTAGATAAGCAGGCTTATGAGTCCCCTGCTCTACCACTGAGCTACTCCGCCGCCGATACGCGCTCAGCTACAGTCCATAACTGGCGCGGAGCTCGACCACTCCTGTTGGGCTCGGCCTGATTCTATAGCCGAGCCGGACATTCCGGACAACCTGGCTTCGTTCACCCGCCACCTGCGGGCCGAGAACACGCCGCCCTCGACCATCGTCACCTACGCCAAGGCCGTCGAGCAGTTCGAGCTCTTCCTCGCCGAGCCGCGGCCGACCGAGCAGATCCTGCAGGATGCGGTGCCCCCGGACGCTACTGAGCCGTCAGCCAGTCGAGGACCGATCCAGTGAACGTCGAGTTCCCGCCCATGACGGTGTCGATGACGTCCCGCTTCCCGTCCGCGGCGACCCCGGTGACCACGATCCACCATTGCGAGACGTCGCGAGCTCGGTCGACGCGGACGGCGCCCCCGAGCTGGCCGGACCGGGCCGTGAGCGGCGCGGTCGCGAACGGGGCCGAGAAGGCCCGGTCGATGGTGCCCCCGCCCGGACCGGCGCGCCAGGCCTCGAGGCGGAGCTCGTGCCACCGGGCCGTCACCACGGAGGCATTGCCGAGGGACACGGTCACAAACCCGCCGCCCATGCTCGAGTCCGCGGAGTCAAGGTCGGGCGGATCGGGGACGAAGCGTCCGGGCAGGTCGAAGCCCGTCGCATGGAGCAGCTCCTCCATGGAGTCGTAGGGGACGGGGCTTCCCACGGCCGACAGCTGCGTCGTGACGGGCGTCGCCAGCATCCAGAGCAGGACCGGCAACGCGACGGCGAGGGTCGCGAGGAGCGCCAGGCTCGCCAGCCGCTCGGACCTGGAGCGCTCGATCGGTCGGTCCGAGGCGGTCAGTGTGGCGGCCACGAAGATGGTCGGGACGAGGGCGAGCGAGATCACGCTCGCGACGTTCTGCGGAGCGCTGAACCAGGCGAGGGCGGCCCACGCGAGCAGCATCCCGCCGATCACCGCGACCCACGGACGAACCTGCTGTGTCGGCCTGTGGCTCCGGCGCGCGACCACCGACACGAACGTCCGCCCGGCGAAGGCGGCCGAGACCCAGGCCGCGGTGACGCCGATCGCCGTGAACCAGCCGGCATCCCACAGCGTCCACGTGCCGTCCCCCAGCAGCCGCGTCGCCACGGCCATGCCGAGCATCGCCGTCATGACCGCGACGGTCACGCCGGCAAGACCGAGGATCAGTCCCCGGAGGGCCGCGCCCGTGGTGGCCCAGGTGGCGCCGCCGACGGCGGCGACCAGCGCCCGGCGTGTCTGGCGGGCAGCCGTCAGCTCGCGGGCGAGAACCTCCGGCGATCCCAGTCGACGGGCCGCCTCCTCGCCGGCTCTGTCCGCGGAGAGGCCAGAGTCGATGAGCTCCGCTCGCACGTCGCTCAGGTGGGCACCAATCTCGTCGCGGATCTCCGTGCGCTCGACATGCGGCAGGAGGAGCGCGGCCTCGAGGGCGTCCAGGTAGGGGCCGAGCGCGGGATCGCCGCGGCTCTCCGAGGGACCGACCTGTCCGGCCATCATCCCGCACCGTCCAGGGCGGCCCGGCTCACGCCGGTGGCGAAGGTCGTCCACTCACGCTCCGCGCGCTCGAGCGCCGTCAACCCGCTGCTCGTGAGGTGGTAGTAGCGCCGGCGCGGACCGCCCTCGCCGGCGCGCCAAGTCCCGCTGATCGCGCCCTCAGCCTCGAGTCGATGGAGCGTCGGGTACAGCGAGCCTTCGCTGGGGTTCAGGGCATCGTTGCTGCGCTCGCGGATGCGACGGGCGACGTGGTACCCGTGCAGCTCGCCGTCGCGCAGCGTCGCGAGGATGAGCAGGGGCAGCGTCCCTTTCAGGAGCTGGGCCCGGATGTTCCGATCGTCGAACATGACCATCTACCTCGGTTGCCGAGGTACAGCATGCGTGTCGCCGGGACAAGTGTCAACGGCCATTCATGGACCGCCCGGGTAAGTGCCGGGGCAGGCCGTGTCGCCCGAGCCATCAACGCCGGGTGCGTCGCGGCGCTGCAGATCGTCCCCGTGCCCGCGCTGTTGGCCGACCGATCGCGCAGCGTCGATCGCCGGTGCCACGCCAGCATCGCCGCCTCCTGGACCGCGCCTTCGGCCGCTCCGACGTCGCCGAGGATCCACGTCGCCACCCGGCGCGCCTCGTCGAGACGCTCCACGATCAGCCCGACGAGGGCAGGGCCGTCGATCCCCGCAGGCTCGTCCATACCCTCCCGTCCGTTGCGGCCGCCGTCATCCACCCTGACGGTCGGAGATGCTGGAAGCGTTCGCTCTTGCCGGAGGTGCGCGGCCTGCGGCGTTCGGAGTCTGTGACCCGTCGGTCAACGGGTGAAGGCCGACGTCGCCTTCGGGATCAGCAATGCAAAGCCGATGGCGAGCACAACGGCGACGGTGGCGATGAGGACGAGAAGTGCCGTAGCCCGACGCCGTGGGCTCGGCTCGCGCCAGGCGCAAGCGACCGTGTCTCCCTTGTTCGTATCGGACCATCCAGAGTCAGAACGGGTCGTCGGCCTGACAGAGTCCGCCAATGGATGACCCAGGGCAGCACCTCCCCCAGCGATGGTCGCCATCGGCTCAAACGGACCCGTAGCTTCGAACACTCGGGTGGCGAGTGTCTTGGGAACCCCAGGTCCGGTCGACCTGGGACACCGTCAAGTCCGGGACGGCCCTCAGGAAACCACAGCGGATCGACGAGGCGCCGGTGAATCCCTGGCGGCAACGTCAGCCGCCGACGGCTCCCGTGCGCCTGACGACAAGTCGCAGCAACGCTACGTCCTGGTCCAGGGTGGGCGCCCCGCCCACCTGGATCGCGGTGTCGCCGACGAGCGCCCACGACTGCGCCTTGCCATAGGTGCCGGCCGTGACGCCGAGATCGGTCAGCGGCACCCACAGCGACTGGTGCTGGAAGGCGTCGAGCGTGCCCGGGGTCAGCAGCCACAGCTGCGGGTTGTGCGTCACCTTGGTCACGCCGGGTCCGGGCTCCTCGTGCCAGGCGCACACGCTTGCGTCGACGCCCGGCTGCGAGATCAGGTCCAGGATGTCGGCCGGGTCGGTCGGGACGAGATCATCGAGGCCCGTCGCGACCGCGACATCCTCGGTCGAGAGCAGCGTGCACGCATCCTGCGCCGCAATCCCGGCGGGCTGGCCACCGGCGGCCGATGCCGTCGGCGGCTCCGACCCTGAGGCGGGGGGCGGTTCGACGGACCCCACCCCGCCGACGCTGCCGGCGGCCGAGGTGCTCGACCCGGGAGCCTGACGGGCGGCGGCCGATGACGATGCGTCTGCAGGCGACGGCGACGTGCCCGGCGGCGAGGTGGCCGAACCGGCGCACCCGGCCACGACAGCGCTCGCCACCAGGGCGGCTAGGAACACCAAAGGGAGGGGGCGCCCCGCCCTGAACGATCGCGCCGACGTCGATGCCCGACGCATCACGGAACCCGTCCCGTCGCCGTCCGGGCGAGGTCGAGCATGGTGGCGTCGGGCAGCGGGGTGTCCGCGGTCGCGCCGTCGAGCTCGAAGCACCCATGGTGCACCGCAATCCAGACGGTGCCGCCGCCCGTCACCAGCATGCCGCCGTCACCGATCCCGTCGACGCGCGTCTGGTCGCCGCCAAACAGGTTCCGGTCGATCTGGGCGAACAGCAGCTTGCAGGCGGCCACCGAGGAGACTGAGACGAGGAGGTGCGCCTGCGACGGCGCGCCCACGCCCAGGTAGTTGCAGGCGCGGTTGCCACCGTCGTCCATCTTGAGTGGATCGACCTTGATGCCGACCACCGCCGCCGCCTCGTCCTGGGTGATCAACGTGCAGGGATCAAGCGTGAGCTGCACCGGCTCGCCAAGCCCCGACGATCCATCCGATCCGGAACCGGGACTCGTCGAGCCGGCAGCGGCCGGATCTGACGAGGGTGCCGTGTCAGCGGTCGCCCCGGCCGCAACCGGCCCGGAAGCGGCGCCGATCGGGCTCGCGGTCGGGGACGAGCACCCGGCGCCAACCAGGGCGAGGACCGTCATCGCTACCACGATGACGGGAACGGATCTGCGCATCTGGCCACTCCCAGTGAACGACGTGGGGTGGCACCGTACGCAGGCGCCGTGGCGCGAACATCCGGCGAATCCCTACATCCCGGGCACGATCCGCGTCCCGGGCAGATCCGACAACCTTGGCCGTTCCGCGTCCCGGGCAGATCCGACAACCTTGGCCGTTCCGCCGCTCACGCGGCGGCCGACGGCCATGTCGCGAGATCAGTCGGAGCTGCTGGTCTCCAGCTCGCGTCCGGCCGGGGGATGCGCCGCCATCGTCCGCCCGAGCTCGGCTCGGGAGGCGATCCCGAGCTTGCCGTAGATCCTCGACAGGTGCGCCTCCACGGTCTTGGGGCTCATGTACAGGCGCGCCGCGACCTCCCGGTTGGTGCGCCCTGACGCGGTGAGCTCGGCGACCTGCAGCTCGGTCGGGGTCAGCTCCAGCGTTCCGGCCCGCCGGCTCCCGAGGCGATCCTGCTCGTCGAGGATTCGCTGCCGGAGCAGCCTGGCGCCGAGCCGGTCGGCAATCCCGAGCGCTGCACGGAGCGACACCGTCGCGCCGCGGCGATCGCGGCGCCGGCGCTGGAGCACGGCCCGCGCGAGCAGGGTCCGGCCCCGATCGTAGGGCGGCCAGCCGCCGTCCTCGTCGAGCGCGGGTGCCGTCGCGGCCAGCGCGGCGGCGACTTCGTCCGCGGTGGTGGCCAGGAGGGCGTGGATCCGGGCGATCGCCGCGGCATGGCCGGCCCGGGGGATGGTGGCATGGCGCCGCTCGAGCCCGGTCAGCAGGTCGGTGGCGCGCGAGAGATCGCCGAGGCTCACGAGCGCCTCGGCGTGATCGGCCGCCGTATCCAGCAGGAGCGGCTCGACGACCCCGATGGTGGCGAGGATGCGTGACGCGTCCGAGGCGTGTCCGTCCGCCGCCACGGCATCGCCCGCGATCAGCTCGATGCCGGTCGCGGTCTGCAGCCAGCCCGCGTCGACCAGGGGATCCCTTGCGGGTGGCAACGCCTCCAGCTGGGCACGAACGAGGTCACGAGCGATCCCCGGATCACCGCGTCGGGCCCGGATCTGCGCCTCGACACGAATGGCAGCCGGCGGGATCGCCTGCTCGAGGTCGATGGCTGCGCCCCGCGCTCGGTCCACATGCTCCAGCGCGGCATCCCAGTTCCCGGCCTCCAGCTCGGTCTCGGCCAGGTGCGCCTCCAGGTCGGCGTCGGAGGTCACGGCGCCCGTGGCTGCCGCCCGTGCCAGCAGGTCCTCGAAGAAGGCACGCGCCTCCCCGAGCCGTCCCGTTGCCAGTGCCCATAGCCCCGGAACCGTTGGCGCCTGGGCCGGATCGTCGATCGGCTCCAGCGCGCGACCCCTCGCCGCGAGCTCCGCGTCCGGCGCACGGCCCATCAGGACCTCCCCCATGAACCGCTGCCAGATCGCGAGGGCACGAACGGCCGGCTCGACGGCAGCCCCGGTCGCATCGGCCAGCGCGATCGATGCGCCGGCATGGGCCGCCGCCCGGGGCTGGTCGACGCAGAACACGGCCAGGTACGCCTCGATGCGGGCCGCCAGCGCGGGATCATCGGCCGCATCGTCGAGCGCCGCCTCGGCAAGCTCCTCGGCGCTCCGGTCGGGCGCGGCATACCAGGCCGCGATCGCGCGTTGCAGCCCCGCGGCAGCCCTGTCCCGGCCCGGCGGCAGGAGCGCCAGGGCACGGTCGAGCTCGCCAGTCGCGGCCTGCGACGAACCGATCTCGAGCAGCGCGGTTCCCAGCAGCATCCGGCGGCGCCCGAGTCCGGGTTCCCGGTCCGGGGTCAGCTCCACGGCGAGCCGGAGCAGCTCCGCCGCCCCGTCCGGCGCACCGCGCACGCGGGCATCGACCGACGCCGACTCGAGGGTGGCGGCGATGGCCTCGACCGGCTCGACCGTCGAGCGTGCCAGGTGACGGGCGCGACCCTCGGGGTCCGGAACCACCTCCGCCAGCCGCGAGTGGACCAGCCGGCGCTCGACGGCATCCGTGTCCGCGTAGACCGTCGAGGCGAGGAGCGGGTGCGCTGCCCGGTATCGCCCGTGCTCGCTGATGACCAGGCCGGCGCGCTCGGCCTGCGCGAGGGCCCGGTCCGCACGTGCGGCATCCCCGATCACGGCAGCGACCTCGGCTCCCGTCGACGTCGCGCTGGCGACGACCGCCAGGAGGGCCAGCCTGACATCGGGCGCGAGACCTTCCAGCCGGTCACGAACGAGCGCCCGCACCGTGGACGGCACCGGCAGCGGCTCGTGCAGCCGGATCGGCCGCGGCAGACGCCCAATGGCCCGAGCGATCTCGAGCGCGACATAGGCGTTGCCGGCCGACGCCGCGTGAATCCTGCCCAGGGTGGGCCGGGCGAAGGTCATGCCCAGGTTCCGATGGAGCAGCTGCTGGAGTGCGCCACGAGTGAACCCGGCCAGCTCCAGCCGCTCCAGGCGGCCCGCTCCCAGGGCCCTCACGAGCCCGAGCGGTGACCGGCCAGCGTCGGGCTCGGTCCGCGAGGTGACGACGATCCCGACCGCGAAGCCCTCCAGCCTTCGCAGCACCGATGCGACGACGCGCTGGCTCGCGCTGTCCAGCCACGCCACGTCATCGATCGCGATCACCGCCGGCCCGGCCGAGGCGACCGCCCGCACCATGCCCGCTGCGGCCGCGCTGACCGCCCGGGGATCGACCCGATCGTCGGGATCTGGATCCTGGAGGAGCAGGACCTCCTCCATCGCCCGGCGCTGCGGGGCGGGTAGCTGCGCCAGCGTCGTGGCGGCAATTGGCCCGAGGAGATCCGCGAGGGCTGCGTAGGACTGACCCGTCTCGGCCTCGACCGGGCGGGCGGTGAGCACGGTCCAGCCACGCGCGCGCGCCTGCTCGATGGCCCATTCCCAGAGCGTCGACTTTCCGACGCCCGGCTCGCCAATGATCTCGAGCGCGTAGGGACCGTCCTGGATGCGCTCCAGAAACGCGCCGATCACGGCCGATTCGACGCTGCGACCGAGCACCGCGCCGCGAGGCAGGAGCCCGGATCCGAGGGAGCCCGGTGCTGGCAGGCCCTGGTCGGTGATCACGGCGAACGCCGGCTGCACCGGGGGCGAGACCGGACGCGGACCGCGCACGGGTAGGGAATCACCCGATGTTCGCGGGACGTGCCGTTCCTAGCATCGCCAGCCATGAGCGATCCTGCCCTCGGGTCCGCGGCCCTCGCCGGTGTCGCCGGCGTCATGGTCGAAGGGTATCTCGCGCCGGGTGCCCGGATCGCCGAGGCGGTCGCGCGCGTGAACAGCGCCGCGACGGCACTGACCGAGGGCGGTGACCCGATCGCGCTCCTGCTGACGGTGACCGTGGCGACGGACGAGGCGACGCTGTGGTTCTTCGCCTCGGCCGCCGAAGCGACCGTGGGGCGCCTCGTCGAGCGCGCCGGTTTGCCCGCCGACCGGATCGTCGCCTGCCGCATCGAACACGCGCTCGAGCACGAGGTGGACAGGCCATGAGCGTCGGGCGGCGGGCGGCCAGGTGTCCCTGGTGCTGACGGCGATGCTGCTGTCGGCATGCACGGCGTCCGGAGGCAGCGGCAGCCCGACGGGGCATCCCGCGCTGGCCTCCCCGGTCGTGAACGTTGCCTCCGCAGACCCGGGCACGACGCTCTCGTCCGCCGGGGTCGCATCTCCCACCGGTGCGGTCGCGCCCACCACCGCTCCGGGCGTGGATCCTTCGAGCGGGGCCTCGGCGAGCCCGGACTCGGTCGCTTCCCCGGTCCCTTTCCCGGTCGACGACGCCGCTTGCCTGCGCGCATCGCCGCTGGTTCGTCGAGATCGGGGCAGGCGGTCTCGCGCTGAGCGTGGAGCAGCTCAAGGCCGCGGAGCGAGCGATCGCGATCGCGGCGCTCGGCGAGTCCTGATCGTGGACCGCTCGAGGCACCTGATCACCCGCCGCGCGTTCCTGGTCGGCAGCGGCCTGGCCGCGACCTCCATCGTGGTCGCGTCCTGTGGCTCCACGCCGCCCGTGCCACCGTCAATCGCGCTCCCGTCAGGCTCCCGAGGCGGCTCCCCGACACCGGCACCCAGCGTCGACCTGTCGGATCCTCCGTTCGGCCTGTGGCGGGCCCTGCGCGAGACCGTCCGGCACAGTCCCGACCATCTCCCGATGGCCGCCGCAGCAGCGGTCGCATCGGGAGATCCCGAGCGCATCTTCGCGTTCGTTCGCGACCGCATTGCCACCCTCCCGCCAGACCCACACGCCTTCTACGCCGCCACTGGCACGGCCATCCGGTGGGGCGTGCGCGGCACGCTGCGCGGTGGGGCAGGAACGCCGCGTGAGCGGGCGGAGCTGCTCGCGGAGCTCTACCGACAGGCCGGCTTCGACGCCCGGGTCGTGACCGGCACGTCGAGCGTGGGACAGGACGATGTCCGACATGCCCTGACCCGCCCGATCGATCGGGTCTTCGCACCGTCGGCGTCCGTCGAAGAGCGACAGGCCTGGAACGCGGCCTCGGGCATCCCCGCCTCACCCTCCACCGCGGCGCTCGACCCCGACGGCAGCGAGACCCTGCAGCTGGCGAACACGCTGCTGGCGCTGGTCGACGGCACCCCCGACACGCGGCCGACGGACCTGCATCCACTCGACATGCCGTTCGTCGAGGTCACGATCGACGGCCGGTCGACCGTCGCCGATCCGTTCCTGCCCGACGCGGAGCTCGGCCGCAGCTACGTAACCGGGTCTCCGATCCCGGCCGGCGACGCGGGGCCGGCCCTGCCCGTTCACCTGGAGCTGGCCGTCGCATCCGCGCTCCGGCCGTGGGAGCGAAACGTGGTGCTGGCCGCGGACTGGACGGCCGACCAGCTGGTCGGACGCCAGGTGGTCATCGGCTTCCCCCCACCCGGCCCGCCGGGCACCGCGCTGACCCTTCCCCCGCGCGATCTGACGATCGTCACCCCGACCGCGATCGTGCAGGCGGTCGATCTCGACGCGGGCAGCGACCCGGACCTGGGCGTCGCGGGAACGGCCTTCACCGTCGGCGGCGAGCTGGTGACGCCCGCCGACGATGGCTCGCTCGCGATCGGTGACCGCCCCGGTGCGATCAGCGCAGGCGATCCGGGGGCGGCATCGCGGGTCGCGACGCTGGACCTTCGGGTCGATGCCGGTCGCTTCCCCGTGGTGGAGGTCGAGGTGACGCCGCGTGACGCCGCCGGCAACGCGATCCCGGGTCTGGGGGCCGATCAGCTGGCTCTCGCCGAGGATGGGCAGGAGCGCGGCTACCTCCTGGCGCGCGATCACACGCTGCCGCCCCGGGTTCTGCTCCTGTTCGATACCTCGGGCAGCATGCCGCCCGGATACTCGGGCTCCTCGCTCGTCACCTTCGGCAGCGGGCTCGCCCGGCGGATCGCCTCCGAGGTCCCTGGCGTCGAGCTCGCTGCCACGACGTTGCTCGGCACCCCCGTCTGGACGCGCGATCTCCCGGTGCTCGACGAGCAGCTGTCGGCGCTCGGCCTCGGCGGCCCGGACGCGTTGTGGCGCGGTGTCGTCGCTGCCGCCGCCACCGAGCCCGACGTGGTGGTCCTGGTCACGGACGGGGCGTCCACCGATGAGGCCGATGACGTGGTCCGCGCGGCCGTCGCGTCGGGGCCGCCGGTCGTGGGTCTGTGCGTCGCCGGCTCGTCGGGTCTTCCGGCGCTGCGGGCGATCGCCGAGGCATCGGGTGGGGTCGCGGGCCTGGCCACGCAGGCGACGGCCGCCGATCGCGCGCTGACCGGGATCGCGGCGGCGACCGCGGCGGCAGCTCCGTATCGGCTTCGGTACCGAGCGGTCGACGGCGACCCGCGCCAGCGCAGCGTGACCGTATCCCTCACAGGTGCGTCCCTGCCACCGGCCCGCGCCTCGTACGACGTGCCGGACCCTTCAGTGCGGGCCCGGCGCCGTGGACTGGGCCGGTTGGAGCTGACGCTCCGGGTGGGTGATGACTCGGTCACCCGCGTCCTTGCCGGATCGCACGCCACCGACGCCGCCGCGATGGTCAGCCCGGAGGAGGCGGACGAGGCCTGGGGCGCCCTGTTCGGGACCGTGTTCCTCGCCTTCGAAGGGGGCGACCCGTCCACGGGCCAGCTGCTCGACGACCTGCTCACGGGGGCCCTGGCTCGGCAGCCGCTCGCCGATGCCATCGCGTCGGGCGACGACAGCGCCGTCATGGATGCGCTGGCCGACGGGTATCCCGAGCTGCCCGCCGATCTGATCTCGCTGCTGGGTCCGATCGGGGCTGCCGACGGTCAATCGCTGACCTTCCCGGTTGGGCTCCGTACCATCCTGCTCCGCACCGGTCCCCGCGTCGACGGCGGGGCGGGTGAGCATGCCGACATCCTGCCGCTGAGCCGATGGGTGACGATCGGCCCCGATCCTGCGGCGTCCTTCCGCGTGACCACGCAGCGGACGGCACGACTGGCGATCCTCGAACGTGCCGCCTTCCTGCGCAGCACGGCCTCGGTCCTCGCGGGCGCCGCCCTGCGCATGGTCGCGCCCAACCTGCCGCTGTCGGCCGGTGGCTCCCTCGACGATGCGAGCGCGGCCGCGCTCGACGCCATCGATGATCCCGCCTATCGGTCGGCGACGCGCCTGGTGCGGGCGGACGGTCGGCCTGAAGGGTACTGGGCGGTCGATCCCGAGACCGGCACCATGTGGGGTGTCCTGCCGGACGGCAGCGGCGGTGGCGAATCGGCCTATGACGGGTCCGGGAACCCGAGTGGCAGCAGCGTCGGATCAACCGGCGAGCAGCTCGACCGGCTGAACAACGTGGGGTCCGGCATCAAGGTGGGGGCGGCCATGGCGGGGATCTCGCTCGGGGTCGCGGGTGGCATGATCCTGGTGATCGGGATCGCCACCGCCCGCCAGTACATCCGGGCGGCGTCGTACCTCAGCGCCAACCCGTCGGACGATCCGTCGACCAACGCGCATGAGGTGCGCAGCCTCGTGTGCAAGGTCGGTCGTGTCGGGGCGAAATCGCTGTTCGCGACGAGCATGGGGAAGATGGGCGCGCCGAAGGCCAACATCGACACGAGCAAGGAGCTCGACACCTACACGGGTGCCATGGGTCTCAACCCCTTTAGCTGCTAGTGGCCTCGCGACGGGCCGCCCGCCGTCGATCCATCGGATCGGCGCCACAGGGTCCTGGTGCCTCGCGACGAATTTCGGGATTGAGTCGACGCGGTCGAACCGGGACAATGTCTCGCACGCCGCCCATGACCACCACCGGGGAGAGGGACCGATGTCGAGCGAACCACCGAAGCCAGGAGCGATCCCGGGCTGGGGACAGCAACCCGCCGACCAGCCAACACCGGCTGAGCCACAGGCGCCCCGCCCGTCAACGCCCGAGACGCCCGGCTCGCCGCCTGGAGCGATCCCCGGATGGGGCGAGCAACCGTCGCCATCGCAACCGTCGCCATCGCAACCGTCGCCATCGCAACCGTCGCCATCGCAACCCGCACCTGCGCAGCCGGCACCGTCGCAACCGTCCTCGCCACAGGCTCCCCCCACCGGGCAGCCACAGGCTCCGGTGCCGCCTGCCGCGACTCCCACGCCGGCAACCCCACCGGCGCCGATGCCACCGGCACCGACACCCCCTGCGACCGCTGCCACTCCACCGCCCGGCACCGGCTGGGGTGGCCCTCAATCGACAGCCCCGGGCCAGGCGGCCGGTGGCTGGGACGCTCCACCCTCGGGACCGCAGCCGACGCCGGGTGGCGCTCCCCCAGGTGCCTGGAATCCGCAGCCCGTCGCGCCCTCGAGCAACAACGGCTGCCTGAAGGCCTGCCTGATCGTCGCCGTGATCGGGATCGTCCTGGCCGGCCTGCTGGTGATCGCGTTCGTGTTCTTCGTCAACCGGGTCGCGGACTCGGTTGGCATCAACTCCGATGGCACCATCGGCACCCCATGCTCGATCATCTCCGACGCCGACCTCTCGTCCGCGCTCGGCTCGAATGCATCGGCCATCGAGCTCAGCGGCTTCTTCGATGCGACGATCGG
Organism: uncultured Chloroflexia bacterium; assembly: GCA_963829295.1. Lineage (GTDB taxonomy): Bacteria > Chloroflexota > Limnocylindria > Limnocylindrales > CSP1-4 > CAIXZV01. The sequence continues at coordinate 620,016 of CAWHHU010000003.1, forward strand.
TCTGGTCCTCGACAAGCGGGTGCTCCCCGACGCCGATGACTGCTGGATCACATCGGATGGCACGACCGCTGTCGGGCGGATCGCGCGCTACCAGGGGAGCGACGCCGCGTCGGTGTTCCAGCGGGAGCGTCAGAACGCATCCCCGACATCGCAGGACCAGGGGAACGGCGTGTCGGTCGAGAACAGCGGCTACTTCGCGGGTGATGTCAGCGGGCTGGGTGACGAGGCGTTCTGTACCGGACTCTCACCGGCGATCCAGGCGGGCGTTCTGGTCCGCCGGGGCGACACGCTCATCTACGTCAGTCTCAGCGGACCGGCCGACGGCAGCGTCCCGGACATGGGCACCACGGCCGACGGCGTGATCACCGCACCCTCGATCTGCGACACGGCCCAGGCGGTTGCCCGCAAGAGCCTGCCCTAGATCGGCAGAGCCGGCCCGCCCTGGCCGGACCGAGCGCGGCCGGGCCCGCCCTGGCCGGGCGCCGAGCGCGGCCGGCACGCCAGCAGCCGGAGCTCAAGCCCGGTGCCTCAGGCAACGACGCCGAACAGCACGTTCCCGGTCACGACGGCACCCAGCAGGAACAGGAACCGGACGATCCAGCCGACCCAGCTCGCCCCCGGATCGGCGATCGCCCTCGGCGCGACCACCAGGGCCGTGTACATCACCGCGACGACGCCCAGGATCAGCGGCAGGAAGGCGCTCGCCTCGGGTGGCGCGTCGCCGGCCAGCATGCCGCGAACGACGTCGGACAGACCGCTCCCCATCAGCTGATCGAAGGCGCCGGCGGCGAGGACAGCCATCGGCGTGACGAGGGCGCGGCGGGCGGCGACGGGCAGCACCGGCAGGTGCGAGTAGGCCATGACGCTGATGAACACCACCAGCACGGTGAGGCCGATGACCGGACCACCGTCGAGGCCGAGGCCGGGGAGAGCCCAGGTGGCAACGATGCCCATCCCGGCCACCAGCGGGAACCGGGCCCATCCCTCGAGGGTGAGCTGGCCGTCCCCGAGCGGTGGCGGCTCACCGGGGCCGCGGGTGCCCAGGCAGATCAGGACACCCACGATCGCGACGAGACCGATCAGGCCCGCGAGCGGGGTCGGCGAGTCCGGGCTCAGGAGCGCACCGCCCCCCGACCCGGTCACGGCGGCGATGAGCGGGATGCCGATGAACGCGACCGCAGCCATCAGCAGATCCTCGACACGCAGCCATCGCGCAAGGCGATGGACGATCGCGGTCCCGCCCGTGGCCGCGATGGGCGATGAGGTTGGCTTCTGCTCGGGAGCGGACACATTCATGGCTCTGGGCGGGATCGCGGGTCAGGTGCCCGCTGGAAACGGGTGAGACGCGGCTGGGCGTTCCGCAGCGGGGCCGAACGGGTGCCGCCAGAGGACCGGGCGGCCGGAACGGTCGTCAGCGGGCCGGGACGGCGCTCACCGGGTCGGGACGGCATCCGCCGACCCGAACAGCAATCGCAGCCAGGACTCCAGCGGGGTGGACCGATCGACGACCGCACCCAGCTTGCCCGACGCCGAGCCGGGCGCGTCGGCGGGTAGCGGCGGCGCGTCGTCGGCGAGGATGAACGGGATCTCGTGCGTCGTGCCCAGCCGGTACTCGCGCGCCTGCTGCTCGATGTACGCCTGGCGCTGGATCAGGTCCTTCTCGTTCGTGAGCGCGACGACCTGAGCCTGCAGGGCCTCGTTGGAGGCACGCATCGCATCCGCGCGGCCGGCGGCTTCGCTGGCATCGCCAACCTGGCGCGCGAACAGCAGGATGATCCACGCGGCCACCACGGCGGCCACCAGCAGCCCGATCCTGCGGCGGGTGAGCCCGGCCACGGGAAGATCCGACAGGGAACCCATGGCCGCCGTGGCCGCGGGGTTGGTCGCGCCCGCGGCCCCGGCCGTGGCTCGTTGCTTCGCCGGCGTGCCCGAAGCCGGCTCGGGCTCGGGGTCGGCGACGGATTGGCGGGCCGAGGATCGCGACATCGGGCCGAGGGTAGCTGCGCCGGATTCGGCTGTCAACCTGCATTGGGACCGAGGGTTCACGGCTGCTGGCCGCCCGCGGTCGCGTGCGGTACCCGCCCCTTCCGGGGGTCCAGGCCAATCCGTGACACCGGAGCTGTCACGGGTCCTTGCGATCCTGCCGTAGACTGGCGTCGAAACAGATCATCCGTTCGAAATCGCAGCCGACGGAGACCGCATGCGCACCTACGCTCCTGCGCCCACCAGGACGGTCCTGGAGCGGATGCTCGAGGAACCCTCCCTCGCGAGGGGTGTCGTCCATCACGAGGTCCGAGAGGCCCGGCCGGCGACGCATGCGGACTGGCCTGACTGGCTGGACCCGCGGATCCGTGCCGGGCTCGCCAGGCGGGGCATCGAGCGACCCTATGTCCACCAGGCCGAGGCGATCGATGCCGTCCACGGGGGCCGGGACGTCGTGGTGGTGACCCCCACGGCCTCGGGCAAGTCGCTGTGCTACACGGTGCCGGTGCTCCAGGCCCTGGCCGAGGATCCGTCGGCGCGGGCCCTGTTCCTGTTCCCCACCAAGGCCCTTGGCCAGGACCAGGTCGCCGAGCTCTCGGAGCTGGTTCGCGACGCCGGATTGCAGGTGTCCTCGGCCTGCTACGACGGCGACACGCCGGCGCCCATCCGATCGGCGATCCGCAAGGCCGGCCAGGTGGTGGTCACCAACCCGGACATGCTCCACTCGGCCATCCTCCCCCATCACACCAAATGGTTCCAGCTGTTCGAGCAGCTGCGGGTGATCGTGGTGGACGAGCTCCACACCTACCGGGGCGTGTTCGGCAGCCACGTGGCCAACGTCCTTCGGCGGCTCCTCCGCCTGTGCGCGCACTACGGGAGCAATCCGGTCATCGTGTGCTGCTCCGCGACCATCGGCAACCCCGCCGAGCTGGCCGAGCTGCTGACGGGGCGACCGGTCCAGGTGATCGATCGCAACGGGGCGCCGTCCGGCGAGAAGCATCTGCTGCTGGTCGACCCGCCGGTCCTCGACGGCGCGACCGGGGCCCGGGGCTCGGCGATGACCCTGGCCGAGCGTTGGGCGCTCCCGTTCCTTCGGGCCGGGCGCCAGACCGTGGTCTTCGGCCGCTCGCGGGTGGCGGTCGAGATCATGCTGTCGAACCTGCGCGAGCGGCTCCGCCAGGACCTCGGGCCGCGAACCCGGCTGCGCGGCTATCGCGGCGGCTACCTGCCGACCGAGCGCCGGGCGATCGAGCGAGGCCTCCGCGATGGCGAGGTCCTGGGCGTGGTGAGCACCAATGCGCTCGAGCTCGGCGTCGACATCGGGCGCCTGGACGTTGCGGTCCTGGCCGGCTACCCGGGCTCGATCGCGGGCACCTGGCAGCAGATGGGCCGCGCCGGGCGCCGCGGCGATGTCAGCGTCGCGGTGCTGGTCGCCTCCCCGGCCCCGGTGGACCAGTACGTGATCCATCATCCCGAGTTCGTGCTCGGCGGCCGGCCCGAGGAGGCACGACTCGATCCGGACAATCTCCACGTCCTGCTCGCCCACCTCCGGGCGGCAACGTTCGAGCTGCCGTTCGAGCCTGGCGAGAGGTTCGGTCCGGGCCCGGCCGACGAGCTGCTCGCATTCCTCGCCGAGGGCGGCCAGGTCCGTCAGGCGGACGACGGGCGCTGGTACTGGAGCTCGGAGAACTTCCCGGCGTCGGAGGTCTCGCTCCGAGCCGCGGCACCCGAGAACGTCGTGATCATCGACACCACACCGGACCGCCCACGGGTGCTGGGCGAGGTGGACCTGTTCTCGGCCCAGGTGCTGGTCCACGAGCACGCGATCTACATGCACGAGTCGGCCCAGTACCACGTGGACCGGCTCGAGTGGGGCGAGCGCAAGGCCTACGTCCACCGGATCGACGCCGACCATTACACGTACGCCAACCGGGCGGTCACCCTCAAGCCCCTCGACGTGTTCGCCAGCGCGCCCGTCACCGGTGGCTCGCGGGTCCACGGCGAGGTCATGGTCGCGAGCCTCGTCACGCTGTACAAGAAGCTCAAGTTCGTCACCGACGAGAACGTTGGTTGGGGGCCGATCGATCTGCCGGAGATCGAGCTCCAGACGACCGCCTACTGGCTGACGGCCGAGGGAGCCGGGGCGGGCTGGCGCCGCGACGAGCTCGACGTGGCGCTGATCGGGGCCGGACGCGCGATCCAGGCCGTCTCTGCGGTCCTGCTGATGGTCGATCCACGGGATCTCGGCCTGGTGTCCCAGGTTCGCTCGCCGCACCACGAAGCGCCCACGATCTACCTGTACGAGGCGATGCCCGGTGGCGTGGGCCTGTCCGAGCGGCTGTTCGCCCGGCATGACGAGCTGATCGCCGGCGCGGCGGAGCTGATCCGGGCCTGCCCCTGTGACGCTGGATGCCCGGCCTGCACCGGCCCACGCCTGGAGCCCGAGGTGGACGGCAAGGCGCTCGCCCTCCGCCTGCTCGGCGCCCTCGACGCCCGCTCGGCCCGTGACAAGCGGGCTCGCACCACCGGCGCCGTTCGGGCGGCGGTCGCATGACGGCCGAGCCCGCGACCACCGTCAGCCGCGAGCGCCGGCTCGCGAACCTGCGGGCGACGCTGGCTCGTTCGGGTGGTCCGCCCCTCGGCCCGGATCAGCCACCGGCCCGGGCACCGCTCGCCGGCCGGCGCAGCCCGCTCCTGGCGGCACGGCTGGCGACGGCGCTGGGCGCCGAGGTCGACGAGACCGCGGCCGGTCTGCTCGTGCGAAGGGTGGTGGGCCCGATTCCGATCCCGATCGACCGCCGACGTCTGGCGGGCCTGCCCGGCCAGCCTCCGCCCGACGCGCCGCTGGTCTGCCTCGACACCGAGACCACCGGCCTCGCCACGGCCGCCGGAACGCTCGCGTTCCTGGTCGGCCTCGCCCGCTGGGTCGGCGACTCGTTCCAGCAGGTCCAGCTGCTCCTGCCCGATCATGCCGACGAGCCCGCCCTGCTGGCCGAGATCGAGGCATGGGTGACGCCCGATACCTGGCTGGTCAGCTACAACGGGCGCGGGTTCGACTGGCCGCTGATCGAGGCCCGCTATCGCCTGGCCGGACGTGCCGCGCCGCCTCATGCCGGTCATCTCGACCTGCTGCCGTTCGTGCGCCGCGTGTTCCGCCATCGGATGGAGGATGCGCGCCTGCACAGCGTCGAGACCGAGCTGCTCGGCGTCACGCGGGCGGGTGATGTCGGAGGCTGGGAGATCCCGGCCATCTACCTCGATGTGTTGCGCGGCGGACCGGTGGGTCCGCTGGCCGGTGTCGTGGTCCACAACGAGCGCGACGTTCGTTCGCTGGGCCTGCTGCTCGCCCTGATCGAACGCCGGTACGGGGATCGGTCCAGTCGCGAGGGCGCGCCGCGTGGCGACCTGGTGGGGCTTGCCCGCGCCTACGGACGCGAGCAGCAGTATGCCGCGGCGCTCGATTGCCTGGACGACGCGATGGCGTCCGCCGGTCCGGTTCGCGACCCGTTCGGCCGTTCGGCCATGGTGCCGGAGCGCAGCCAGCACCTGGTTGCCGAGCGCGAGCCATGGTGGGCGCCGCGGCAGCGACCGCACTTCGGCGGGCGACCACCGGGCTCCGGATGGCGCGGTGAGCTGGCCAACGGCCGGGGAGGCCCGCTCGGCCCGTCGCCCGGGTCCGGGATCTGGGACATCGGCTGGCGCTGGACCGACGAACGGATCGCTGCCGACCGGGCACGCGTGCTCCGGCGGCTCGGTCGCTGGGCTGAGGCGGCCGAGGCGTGGCAGACCGCCGCATCCGCCGGCGGGGCGCTGGGCGCGATCGCCTGGATCGAGGTCGCCAAGCTGCGAGAGCACCAGCTCGCCGATCCCGCCGGGGCGCTGGCCGCGACCCGAGCGGCCTGGCGCGTCCTGGAGCGGTCCCGACTGCTGGGACGGCCACATCCGAGGCTGGAGACCGAGATCGTGCGGCGAGCGCGGCGGCTCACCACGCGGCTGGCGCGCTCCGGCGGACCAGCCGGTCGAGGCGCCGTCGCACTGGTCAGCCGAGATAGTGGGTCGCCGCCTCCAGGAACCGGTCCGCGACGGCCTCGATCCGGGCCGCATCGTCGCGGATCGTGACGCCGAATGTGGACCCGAGATTGGGATCGGCGACCCCGATCCCGATCGACATCGAGCGACCGACGATGTCCTCGGTCTGGGGGAGCATCCCAGGGCGGTACTCGATCGGCTCCGGGTAGAACTGGGCGCAGTCGAACGGACAACCCTTACCGGACGCGGTCCTCTGCGCCAGCAGGTGCTCCATCTGCGTGTAGATGTGCCAGCCGGAATCGGCGAGGACCCTCGAACCGACCTCGCGACTCAGGCCACGCGCGATCTCGGTCGTGGGCAGCTGCACCACCAGGTGCGTCGCGATGTCGCCGTCAGGATCGGGCAGGACACGGAAGGTGACGCCCTGCTGCTCGGCGAGCAGGCTCTTCAGCCGGTTCTTGTTGGCGCGCAGGGTCGACAGGATGGTGTCGAGCCGCCGGAACTGAGCAAGGAGCACGGCCCCGGACAGCTCGGTCATCCGGAAGTTGAGGCCGAGCATCGAGCGCGCGCCCACCTCGACGCCGTTGCGCAGGGGCATGTGCCCCTGATCGTGGAAGGCGAACAGGCGGCGGTACAGGTCCTCGTCGTCGGTGACCGCCATCCCACCGTCGCCCGACGTGATCGTCTTGAACACGTTGAAGGAGATCGCGCCGGCGACCCCGATCGACCCCACCTTGCGACCGTGGTACGAGGCGCCGAACGCTTGTGCGCAGTCCTCGATCAGCGCAAGTCCGTGCCGGTCGGCCACGGCCTTGAGCTCGTCCAGACGCGCCGGATTGCCCAGCATGTGGACCACCAGGATCGCCCGAGTTCGGGGCGTGATCCGAGCCTCGACGTCGACGGGATCGAGGTTGAGCGTCTCGTCCACCTCGGCCAGGATCGGGACCGCGCGCGCATACACGATCGACGAGATGCTGGCGACGTAGGTGAAGCCGGGCACGATGACCTCGTCACCCGGGCCGATCCCGAGACAGGCGAACAGGGACAGCAGCGCGCTGGTGCCGCTGTTCATGGCGACCGCGTGACCCACCCCGGTCCAGCCGCAGACGGCTTCCTCGAGGCGGCGCACCTTGGCCCCGAACCGTGGGTCGTCATCGGGCCCGTAGCGAGCCAGATACCCGCTCCGGAGGACCTCCAGAACCTCGGCGATCTCCGCTTCTCCGATCAGGTCGAGCCCAGGTCCCGGCATCCCTGTCCTCCTCTGGCGCAAACGCTTGCACCGTACCCGGGAGATCCGGCATTGTCAACGCACGCTGCATTCACGGTGCGCTGCTCTCCAGACGCACGCGCCGCGCGGCAATACGGTTGGCGCAAGTGACCGATCGCCTTCACAATGCCTGTCGAGGAGGGCGCTGTGAACATCGTGATCAGCCGCGAACCCGGACGGTTGACCGCATGGAGCCGCCCTCGTCGGGTTGGTCCCCCGGGCCGAAGGTCCAATGTGCTCCCGGCCGGGGGCGAGCTCGGGCAGCGTGCCCTCCGACCGTCCTGGGCGCTCGTGGGGTGACGATCGACCGGCGGATCACGCTGCGCGATGTGGCCGGAGCCGCAGGGGTCTCGATCGCCACCGTCTCGCGGGCGCTCAACGAGGACCCGCAGATCAGCGTGGCCACCCGCGAGCGGGTTGCCGCGACCGCGGAGGCGCTGGGCTACGTACCCGACCTCGCGGCGCGTAGCCTCGCCGTCCGGGTGAGCCGCACCTTCGGGCTCATGGTTCCCGATGCCACCGACCCGATCCATGGCACCGTGGTGGCCGGGTTCGAGCAGGCCGCCCACGCAGCCGGCTACACCGTGATCGTCGCCAACAGCCTCGGCGATTCGGGTCGAGAACGGCGGGCGATCCGCGAGTTCAGCGCCCATCGCGCCGACGGACTGGCCCTAATGGGCTGCATCCTGGACCACGAGACGATCAGCGCGATGGTCCAGCCCAGCCCGGTGGTGTTCCTGAACAGCGAGCGGCTGAACCGCGGACGCCTGGCGGACCTCGAGCTGGGCTGCCTGCGGCCGGACGAGCCCGAGGGGATCCGGCTGCTCGTCGAGCATCTCGTCGAGCAGGGTTGCCGTCGGTTCGCCTACGTCGGCGCGGACCGCGGCGCCTCGAACACGATCCGCCGGGATGCCGTCGCCTCGGAGGTTCGACGGCGACTGGGTACCGAGCCCATCCCGCCCCTCTCCTGGGAGCCGGGCCAGCGTGCCGAGCTCGCGGAGGCTCTCCGAGATGCCGGAGCCGATGCCGTGATCGGCTACGACGACCGGGTGGCGCTCAGCCTGCTCGACGGCTTCCGCACGGTGGGCGTCCGAGTTCCTGACGATGTCGCCGTGGCTGGATTCGACGACATTCCGTTCGCGGCGATCTCCAACCCCAGGCTGACGACGGTGGTTCAGCCGGCCGCGCAGATGGGCGAGCTGGCGGTGGTCGAGCTGCTCGAGGCGATCCGGACGGGTTCCCTCGCACCCTCCCGCGTGCTGGCTGTTCGGCTCGTGGTTCGAGAGAGCACGATCCGCACCCGGGTCTGAGGCTCGCCGGGTCCCCCGCTGGCGTGAGACGTCGACGCCGGGGCTCCGGGCGGTGGCCAGGGCTGCGGCCCGCCTCCGTCAGAGCCTGAGTCGCTCCAGGTACTCGCGGTTCGCCCGCTGTCCGGCGACCACGTCATCGCGCGACACGTTCTCTGCCAGGAACTGGTCCTGCTCCACCACCACCCAGCCCGTGTACCCGGTCTCGTGGAGTGCCTCGACGACACCCGGGATGTCAGCATCACCGGCCCCAAGTCGGCAGAACACGCCCCCCGCCAGCGCCGCCACGACATCCTCGTCGCGACCCACCACGTCGTCCCGGATCTGCGTCGCGCAGTCCTTGACATGGACGTGTCGCACGACGTCCCGATAGGCGCGGATGCACGCCGGCGGATCCGCATCGCCGAACCGGAAGTGGCCGGTGTCGAGGCACAGCCCGATCAGCGATGTATCCATGCCGGCCACCAGCCGGTCGATCTCGCCCGCCGTCTCGAGATATGTCCCGCAGTGAGGATGGATGACCGGCCGGAAGCCAAGCGACGCCGCCCGCTCCGCCGAGCGGTGCAGATTGTCGAACAGCCGTCGCCAGCCCGCGTCATCGAGCTGGGCATCGGGCCGTCGGGCCACCCGGCCGGCCGCCTGCTGGCGGAGGGGCTGGTCGATCGCGTCCGAAAGGACGGCGAATGGCGCGGCACCCGAGGGCAGGCCCCGCCGGAGGTCGGTCAGGAGGCCCGTGAGCCACGCCCGGTCATGGTCACATCGCTCGTCATCAGTGAGGGTCTGCGGCAGGAAGGTGCCGATGAAGGTCAGGCCGCGAGCAGCGAGGCGCTCCCCCATCAGCACGCCATCGCCCAGGAACCCGGGCGGTCCGAGCTCCGTGCCCTCGTAGCCGAGCGCCGCCATCCAGTCGAGCATCTCGTCGGGTTCCGGCATCCACGTGTCGTGCACCATGACCTCATCAACCCCGAACGAGCAGGGGGCCGACGCAACGCGGATCCGGGCGCCGGTTTCGGCGGCGGCCGCCGGCATCGTGGTCATGGCGTGATCACCACCTTCGTGGCCGCTCCTGACTTCAGCGCGGCCAATCCTTCCTCCACCCGCTCGAGTGGCAGCACCTGTGTCACCAGCGGGGCGAGATCGAGCGTCCCGCCCTCGATCAACCGGATCGCCTGCGGAAACGTGAAGCTCGTGATGTACGAGCCCAGGACCGTGAGCCCCTTCTCGGTGATCTCGACCTGGTGAACCTCGGGTCGGGCATTGCTGTCCATCCCGAACAGGACGACGCGACCGCCCATCGCCGCCGCTTCGATCGCCTCCGGAAGCACGCGGCCGACGGCGTCGACCACCACATCCGCGCCGCCGGGCAGCAGCTCCGCCCTTGCCGCCGCCCAGGCGTCGGGTGTCAGCACATGGGTCGCGCCCATCGCGGACGCGACCGGGGCTCGCGCTGCGCTGGGCTCGACCACGATCAGGGGTGCGGCCCCTCCGGCGGCCAGGACGGCGGTGAACAGGCACCCGATGGCGCCCGCCCCGAACACGATGGCCGACTCCCCGGGGCGCAGCGCGGCGCGGTTGGTGCCGTTCACCACGCACGCCAGCGGCTCGGCCAGCGAGGCGAGGGCCGCGGGCACCTGGTCACCGATCGGCTGGCACGTCCCGGCAGGGGCCGTGACCAGCCGGGCCAGCGCGCCGTCGCGATAGACGCCGAGCGCCACGATCCGCTCACAGTTGGCGGGTCGACCCGCCCGGCACGGGTCGCAGGCCCCGCACTTGGGGTCAGGATCGATCACCACCCGGCTCCCGAGCGAGACGCCCTGGACGCCGTCACCGACCCCCGCGACCCGGCCCACGAACTCGTGACCCAGGACGACCCCCGCGGTGGCCGGATGCCGGGGAGGAACGTCGAGCACCGCCAGGTCACTGCCGCAGATCCCACACGCCTCAACCGCCACCAGCACCTCACCGGGTCCGGCGACCGGTTCCGGCCGTTCTTCGATGGCCAGGCGACCCTGGCCCAGGAACACCGCGGCTTGCATGCCCCTGCATGGCCTCCTTGCAGTCAGCCGGCCCAGGCGTCTGCACGACGCCGTCGGATCGATCGCCGGACCCGGCCCACGCTGAGTGCGACGATGCTCGCGAGCGCCAGGGCCCCGAGGGTGAACACCAGCACCAGGGTGGCGACGGCGTTGACCTCGGGGGTGACCCCGAACTTGATCTGGGTGTAGATGTAGATGGGCAGCGTCAGCTTGGGGCCGACGGTCCAGAACGTGACCACGAACTCATCGATGGACAGCGTGACGCTGATGAGCGCGCCGGCCAGGATCGCCGGGAAGATGAGCGGCAGCACGATCCGGCGAAGCACCTGCCGCGGACTCGCCCCGAGATCGGCGGCTGCCCATTCGAGCCGTCTGTCGAACCCCTGAAGGCGTGCGGACACGATCAGCACCACGAACGGCATCGTGAGCACCAGGTGGCCTGCGATCACGGTCAGCTGCGAGAGCTGGATCTTGAGGAAGTTGGCCAGGAAGATCAGGATCCCGATGCCGATGATCAGCCCGGGCATCATGATCGGCATCGTGAACAGGATCCGGGCCGCGTTGGGGTAACGCATCCCGGACCTGACCAGCGGGAAGGCCGCCATGGCCCCGACCAGCGTGGCCGCCACCGCGACCACGGCCGCCGTGGTCACCGACTGCCAGATCGCACCAAGCAGCGGCGTGTTTTCGGGCAGGCCCTGGTACCAGCGGAGCGTGAGCCCGGTGACCGGAAAGCCCACCGAGTTCCCGTCCTCGAAGCTGAACAGGATGAGAAACAGGATCGGCAGGTAGAGGTAGCCCAGGATGATCGCCGTCCAGGCACGCAGGACCCACCGTACGAGCCGCGCATACGGGCTCACCGGCATCGTGTCGAGGCGGTCCATGCCCCTGGCCATCAGGTCCTCGTCACCACGTCGCTGAGCTGCAGGTACCGCCGGAAGGCGATCAGCAGCACCACGATCACAAGCGCGACCATGAACGAGGCGGCAGCCATGGCCGGGAACGCGCCACCCCGATAGAAGTTGTAGATGAGGTTGCCGATCAGCACCCCGCGCGTGCCCCCGACGAGGGTCGGCGTCAGGTACTCCCCGAGCACCGGGATGAACACGAAGATGCAGGCGGTGATAATCCCCGGCCGCACCTGGGGCAGCATGATCCGGACGATCGCGCGGAGGGGTCCCGCGCCCAGGTCCTGGGCGGCCGTCAGCTGCGTGAAGTCGAACTTCTCGAGCGACGTGTACAGCGCGAGGGCGGCGAACGGAAAGTAGAGATACACGAGCACGATGTAGACGGCGACGTCGTTGTACACGAACACGTCGAGGGGCTGGGAGATCAGCCCGAGGGCGATCAGCAGGCTGTTGAGCGCGCCCTTCTCGCCCAGGATCGCCTGCCACGCATAGATCCGGACCAGGTAGCTCGTCCAGAACGGGACGATCACGGCCAGCAGCACGATCCGCTGCCAGCGACCGCCGACGTATCGAACGAGGAAGAACGCGAACGGGAACGCGAACGCAAGCCCGGTCGCGGTGACCAGACCCGCCATCAGGATCGTCTTGAAGAATGTTCGGACGTAGGTGTCGGTGGTGAAGAACGTCGTGTAGTTCTTGAGGGTCCACTTGGGCACCACCAGCAACGTGTTGTTGTCGATGGACCAGAACGAGTAGACAAAGACGATCGCGAGCGGGATGAAGAACAGCCCGGCGAGGACGATCCCCGCCGGTGTGAACGGCCAGTAGCGGCGCCAGGTGGTCCTGGCGCCGGCATGGGCCTCGACCGGGGGGCCTTTGGGGAGGCCTTCGGTCGAGGCAGTCATCGCCGGACCCTCCGGGGCGACGGCACCGAGGTCAGCCGCCGAACACCGAGTTGAACGCCTGGACGTACGCGTCGACGTTGCCGGCAGGACCCTTGAGCCGCATCTTGAGGGCCTGCTCGGGCTGGTTGTACAGGTACCGGTCCGCCTGGTCCTTGTGGCCGCCGTCGACGAGCAGCTGATAGGCCTTCTCGTTCCACAGCGGTCGGCCGTTGTCGAGGAAGTTCTGGGCGACGTACTCGGCCTGCGCGCCGGCCTCGAGGTACGGGTGGACGAGCGCCTGGTTGGTGCCACCCTTGACCGTCATCTCGCCGTCGATGAACCCGGTGGTTCCCTCGTCGGGCACGAACGCGATCACCTCGGGCCCGTTGGCAGCCTTCACGCGGTCGGGCGCGCCGAGGTTCTGGGTGGAGATCCAGGCCTCGCCGCTGGCGAGCGCCGTGATCGTCTCGTTGTTCTGCTGGACGAGCTTGAGCAGGTTCGGCTTGAGCTTGGTCAGCCAGTCCTTGCACGCGGACAGCTCGGCATCGGTCATGTTGTAGATGTCCGCAGCGCCGGTCGCGATCCCCGCGAACAGCATGATGTCCGTGGGCTGGTTCTCCATGACGATCTTGCCCTTGTACTTGGGGTCGACCAGGAGCTGCCAGCTGGTGGCGCCGGGCGTCACGTCCGCCGGGTTGTACACGATCTGGATGGGCGACCAGCCCCAGGGATACGCGAGGTAGCCGTCGGGCTTGGTCCAGAAGTCAAACGTCCGGGCCATCGAGTAGAGCTGCGACGCGACATCGAAGCTGTTGATGTCGACCGCATCGATGAGCCCTGCGTCGTAGTACTTGGGAACCCAGAGCGCATCACCCGAGACCAGGTCGAGCTGACCGTGGACCTGGTTGAGCTTGTTGAAGCCGTCGATGTTGTCGGCGAGCTCGGTGATCTGGACGTCGATGTTCGTGTTCGACTTGACGCCTGCCAGCTCGTCCTTGCTCCAGTGATCGCTCCAGGTAAGGAAGTTCATGGTCCCCCCGGCCGGAGCGGAGCTCGGGCTGGGTGCCATGCTGGCCCCGCTGGTCGGGGCGGCCGACGCCGGGGTCGACGGCGAAGGGGTGGCCGTCGAGCCGCTGCAGGCAACCAGAAACAGGCTGGTGCCTGACAGGCCGGAGGCCTTGAGGAAATTTCGGCGCGAGATAGCGCGGTCCACTGGAAACCCTCCTCCTATTCCTGACTCGTGACGACAGCGTCAGATGGCGTCCACCAAACCCACACCTCCTGGTCCAGCAGCTCGGACCGGGCCGCGGACCGCGACCCTTCCACGTTGGGCGGCGCAGCCACGACGGGGCCGGCCGGCGTATCGATCGTGAGGCGCGTGTAGGCGCCCAGGAAGCTGACTCCGATCACCCGCCCGGGCAGGCTCGCGACGCTGCCCTGTGGCTGGTCCGGATCCACGTGCACGCTCTCGGGCCGGATCATCAGTGTGGCCGGACCCGGCTCGAGCTCGGACGGCCCGGGAACAACGGCGTTGCCGATCCGCAGCATGGGCGTTCCGGCCGATCCGTTGACCTCGCCCGTGCCCGCGAGGAAGTTCGACTCACCGATGAAATCGGCGACAAACCTGGTGCGCGGCCGGTAATAGATGTCCCGTGGCACGCCCAGCTGCGCGATCCGACCGCCCGACATCACGGCCACCTGGGTGGCCATCGACAGCGCCTCTTCCTGGTCGTGCGTCACGAACACGAAGGTCGTTCGCACCTGGCGGTGGATGCGCGCCAGCTCGACCTGCATCTGCTTGCGGAGCTTGAGGTCGAGCGCGCCGAGTGGCTCGTCGAGCAGCAGCACGGCCGGCTCCTTGGCAAGAGCGCGGGCGAGGGCGACGCGCTGCTGCTGGCCTCCGGAAAGCTGGCCGGGCTGGCGGTCACCGAACGCCTCCAGGCCAACGAGCTCGAGGTAGTCGCGGACGCGCGCGTCGACCGCCGACCCCTTCATGCCGCCCATCCGCAGTCCGAAGGCGACGTTCTGGCGAACGTTCATGTGCGGGAACAGCGCGTAGTTCTGGAATACGGTGTTGACGTTGCGGCGGTGCGGAGGCAGGTCGTTCACGACCTTGCCCTCGATCCACAGCTCGCCCGAGGACAGCGGGATGAACCCGCCGATGATGTTGAGCGTGGTCGTCTTGCCGCAGCCCGATGGCCCGAGCAGGCAGAAGAACTCGCCCGGCATGATGCGCAGCGAGACCTTGTCGAGCGCGACCGTCTCGCCGTAGCGCTTGGTCACGCCGACCAGCTCGATCGCCGGCGTTCGGGTGTCGGACGGCGCCGCTGATCCCCGGGCGGCACCTCCCGGAGCAGCCGTCGCCGTCACCCGGCCCACTCGATGGGCTCGGCCGTGCCGAGGCCGCGAGACTGCTGCCGGGGTGCCCCATCGAGCCAGTTGCCCACGCGCATCTCCGCTGCCGTCCGACCCACCGCAAGCGATTGCGCTGCGACCCTAGCATCGTGGCTGGGCAGTGTCAACGTCGTCTCGGGCAGCACCGAAGCGGTCGCCGCGACGGCCTGGGCGGACCCTCTCACGAGGTCGAGCGGTGCGCCAGCTGCTCCAGCGTCTGATCATCGAATGGGGGCGGCCAGTCGATGATCGCCTCGGCTGCCCCGGCCGCGGCATACGCCGCGAGGGCGTCGACGACCTCCGCCCGCGTACCGGCCAGCGGTGACGCCGCGGCCGTCTCGTGCGCCTCGTCCGGCGCCATGCGGTTGTGCTCCAGGCGAGCCGCCAGCGCCGCCACCGCGGCCGCCCGCGTCTCGCGGATCGAGGCCGGCGGCAGCCCCACCGTGCGCTCGATCGTTGCCGGATCGCGACCGATCGCGGCACAGTGCTCGTCGAGGATGCGGTTGCGCCGGGCCCACGTCTCGACGTCACCCTCGCCGTTCCACGCGTCAGCGTGCCGGGCGACGATCCGGAGCGTCCGGCGCTCACCGCTGCCGCCGATGAGCAACGGCATCCGTCCTCGAACGGGTGCCGGCAGGTTGACCGCCCGATCCAGCGTGACGTACGGCCCGGCTGCGCTGACGCTCTCCCCGTGGAGCAGAGCGCGCGCGGCTGCTGCCTGCGCATCGAGCCGGCTGATGCGGTCGCCGATCGGCAGCAGCTCGAAGCCGAAGGCGGCATGGTCGCGCGGGTGCCAGCCCGCCCCCAGGCCCAGCGTCATCCGGCCGTTGGACAGGTGATCGACGGCCGTCGCCTGCTTGACGGTGAGGCCGACGTTTCGGTAGCCGGCAGCACTGACGAGGACACCCAGCGCGATGCGGGAGGTCACCAGCGCAAAGCCGGCCAGGGTGATCCACCCTTCGAGGAACGGCCCCGGCGGCGCATCCTGGCGGGTCGCGGCTTCGCCGGCAGCGGCGAAGAAATGGTCGTTGGTCCACAGGCTGTCGAAGGCGAGTGCCTCGATGCGCACCGCGGTCGCAGCCAGCTCGGGCCACGTCGCGTGCTGCCCCCACACCTGGAACCCGACCCGGATGGCCCCTCGACTCATCCGCGCCACACGGAGACCGGCCGTCCCTCGGCCAACGACTGGCCGGCCGCCAGCGCGATCCGCAGCGCTGCCAGGCTGGCCTCTCCGTCGGGCTCGACGGGCTCTCCCGCGAGGATGGCCCGCACGAACCCCCGGACCTGCTCGGCATAGGCCGACGCGAATCGCAGGATCGACGGGTCGATCGTGTCGCTCACCAGCTCGCCCGAGCGGCCGAACGCACCGTGCGTGACGGGCAGGTGCCCGACGAACACGGTTCCCGTCGTGCCCAGGACCTCGGTCCGAACATCCTCGCCGTACACGGCCGTCCGTGCCAGCTCCACCGCGCCGGTCGCCCCGCCGGCGAACCGAAGGACCGCCACCGCGCTGTCGTAGTCACCGACCCCGGCCAGCTCGGGGACGCCGGCCGTCGATGCGTACGCGTGCACCTCGACCACCTCGTCGTCGACCAGCCATCGGGCAAGGTCGAACTCGTGGATGCCCATGTCGACGAAGATGCCGCCCGACACGGCGGGATCACAGAAGGCCGGCGGCGGCGGCTCGGGATCAAACTGGAGCGATCGGAACAGGACCGGCCGGCCGCAGTCGCCGGCGCGTAGCCGCGCGTGGGCGCGCCGGTAGTCCACATCGTGGCGGCGCATCAGCCCCACCTGCAGCTGGATCCCAGCGCCGGCCGCCGCATCGATCGCCGATCGGCAGCCCTCGACGGTGAGCGCCAGCGGCTTCTCGCACAGCACGTGCCGCCCGGCCGCGACCGCAGCGAGCACGTCGTCCGGGTGGCAGACCGACGGGGTGGCGATCAGCACCGCGTCGACGGCCGGGTTCGCGACCAGCTCTGCCGTCGAGGCGTAGAACCGCGGTACCTCGAGCTCCCCCGCCACAAGTCGGGCCCGGTCGCCGTCGGCGTCGGCGACCGCAACCAGTCGAGCCTCCGGGATACCCCCTTCGATGTAACGTGCATGCATTCCGCCCATCCGGCCGAGACCCACCACCCCGATGCCCAATCGCCGCACGGCTCACGCTCCCCTGTCCGCCGCGCGAACGCTCTCGTCGGGACCCTCACGGCCGGATCGATCGCCCGCTGGCAGGGTCTATGCTGCCACGCGGGCGCAAGCGTTTGCACCCACGATGGTGAACCGCCGATGGTGCGCGAACCGACCCGCAAGGTCGGTTCCAGGTCGGCCTGGCGCGCCGGACGGCGACGAGCCGCGGTCAGTCCGGGTTGTCGCCCCCCGACATCCGCCGCCGGGCGGCAGCGAGATCCGGCACGCCGAGCAGGCCCTGGCCCTCCAGGACCAGGGACGCGCAGGCGGCCCCGAGCCGGAGCTCCGGGTTGGCACCCGTCCAGCCCGCGGCGATCGACGGATCGACGCGGGCCGCGAAGACGCCCGCCAGGAACGTGTCCCCCGCCCCGACGGGATCCACGTAGTGCTCGATCGGGATGCTGTGCCAGCGTCGCTCTGCGCCGGTGCCGCCATCGGCGACGCCGACGGCGAGGCCACCGTGGATCCCGTCCGTGAGCAGCAGGGTGGCGCCGGGATGCATCAACGACGTGAGCCGGGCGGCCGTGACGCTGGCATCGATATCGTCCCGACCGACACCGATGAGATCCGCCCGGCTCACCACGGGCGACGGTCCGGGTGCGAGGTGGTGGACCAGGGCGCCGACCCTCAGCACTCGAAGCAGCCCCTGCCAGCCGAGGGCGACCACGGCACCCGGGGGCGGGACGTCGGCCCACTCGTCACCGATCTCCGACGCCACCGGCGCGAGCATCCAGGCTCCTGCCGCCCGCCACGAAGCCGGGAGGGCACCGCGGTCGACCGGATCGGACACCTGCGGCGTGTGCTGGATGCGCCCGTCCGGCGTCTCGGTGTTGATGAACACGGGACCCCGGGTGTCCGGGACGATCACGACCTCGACCCCCGCCTCGCGGACCAGGTCCAGCTCGCGGGAGCGATCGGCGAGGGGATCCGCGACCATCAGCGCGCCGACCCGAAGACCGAGCCTGGCCAGCAGCAGCGCCGAGTAGGACGCACCACCACCGAGGCGCCAACCCCGATCGTCATCGTCCACGAGATCCCGGCAGGCGGCCCCAACCACCACCACCGTCGGCGTGTCGCTCATCCACCCTCCTCGGACCGGATCGGGCACCAGCCTATACTGGCCAGCCTCGCGTGGCGGCGAGACCCGCGTTCACCGCGGCACCGCCGCCCCACAGCAGACTCGTGGCTCGCCGCCGCGTTCGACTCTTAGGTGAGACTCACATCATGCATTTCTACGAACTGCACGAAGGCGACGCGGACACCTTCGCCGACCTGCTCCTCGTGCGGGAGGAGGAGATGGAACCCGAGGAGTTCTTCGAGGTCGTGCAGTCCATCCGGCGTCGCATCCAGGACTCGCACGAGCGCGACACGCTGATCGAGGCGATCGCCGAGGAGCTGGAGAACGACTACGGCTTCATCGCGGTCACCGACGACCGCCTGACGGCGGCCATCAACGTGTCCAGGGTGGACGACGACAACTTCCTGGCCGACCTCGATGAGACCGGCGAGGACCTCGACTACGCCTCGATCCTGGCCGACCTGCAGCCCGGCCAGCCGCGCCCCAACTGACCACCCCCTGGCCCCGGCCGGGCCGGGGCAGCGCGATCCGGGACGGCGCCCGATCGACGGAGCAAGTCCCTACCGGCTGAACAGGATCTCGATCACGTCGCCGTCGCGCACCTGGTAGCTCTTGCCCTCGGAGCGCACCCGCCCGTGCCGCTTCGCGTCGGCCATCGAGCCCGTGGCGAGCAGCTCCTCGTAGGAGATCGTCTCGGCCCGGATGAAGCCGTGCGCGAGGTCGGTGTGGATGACGCCCGCGGCCTCGACCGCGGTCGAGCCGTCGACGATCGGCCACGCGCGAACCTCGTCCGGCCCGGCGGTCAGGAACGAGATCAGCCCCACCAGGCGGTACGACAGGGCGATGACGCGATCGAGGCTGGACTCCTCGAGCCCCAGCTCCTCCATGAACACCGCTGCCTCATCGGGCTCGAGCTCGCCCAGCTCCATCTCGATCTTCGCCGACAGCGCATCGACCATCGCGTGGCGGTGCGGGTAGCCGGCGGCGATCCGCTCGATCAGGGCAGGTGCTTCGGCGATGTCGCCCTCACCCACGTTGAGCAGCACCAGCACCGGCTTCTGGGTCAGGAACCGGAACCCGCGGATGGCCTTCTCATCGTCCGGATCGAGCTCCTCATCACGGATCGGGCGGCCCGCCTCGACACCGATCTTGAGCCGCAGCAGGATCTCCTCCTCGCGCTCGTTCGCTTCGCGTTCCGCGGGTGTGCCGTGACGACCGCCCCCGGCGTGGAGCCGCTCCAGCCGACGGTCGATGTGGGCCAGGTCCGCGAGCGTGAACTCGAGGTCGAGCCGCTCCAGGTCGCGAGCCGGATCGACCGAGCCGTCGGGGTGCGGATGATGGACATCGTCCCAGGCGCGGACGACGTGGATCAGCGCATCCGCTTCGCGCAGGCGGGCGAGGTGCTCGGCGGGCAGCTCGTCGGTGGCGACGCGGCCCTCGGTCGAGGCCGGCGGCGCCGGCAGGTCCACGTAGGTGACATCGGCATGGACGATCTTCTTGGGGTGGAACAGCTCGGCCAGCCGGTCCAGCCGCGGGTCGGGCACCTTGACCACGCCGACGTTCAGCTGGAGCGCGCCGTACCCACCGGTCTCCGCGTGGCCGCGGGTGAGCGTGTTGAACACCGTGGTCTTGCCGGCTCCGGCGAGCCCGACGATCGCAATCTGCATGGACTGATTGTGCCCGGGTTGATCAGTAGCCGGCAGCCGGGTCCACCACGTTGACAAGGCGCCCACCCGCCGCATAGCGGCGCAGGTTGTCGCAGAACAGCCCAACCGACCGGTCCAGCACGCGCGTGGACGACCATGACGTGTGCGGCGTCAGGATCACGTTGGGCAGGTCATACAGCCCCGACGACGCCGGCAGCGGCTCCTCGCGGAAGGTGTCCAGGACCGCGCCGCCAAGCCGCCCCTCGCGCAGCGCCCGCGCCAGCGCGCGCTCGTCCACCAGCTCGCCGCGGGCGACGTTGATGACCCAGGCTCCCAGTTTGAGGTGCCCGATGGCCTCGACCCCGATCAGCCCGTGGGTGTCGGCGGTCAGCGGGGCCGCCAGCACGACGAAGTCCGAATCGGCCAGCAGCTCGGGCAGGCGGTCCGGCGGCAGGACGCGGTCGAGCATGAGCGAACCCAGGAACGGCTCGTCCGCCCCGTCATCCGGCTCGCCGGCTGTTGGGGCCGTGCCGGCCTCGGGGCGGCGACGGGTGGCCACCACCCGGCACCCGAACGCCGTGGCCAGGGCACCCACGGCCCGACCCATCGAGCCCAGGCCCACGATGCCCACCGTGACGTCGCGCAGCTCGCGCGACTCCAGTGGCTGCCACGTTCGCTCCGCCTGGAGCTCGATCAGCTCGGGCAACCGTCGTGCGACCGCGAGGATCATCAGCATCACGTACTCGGCGATCGGCCGCGAGAACACGCCGCGGGCGTTCGTGATCACGACCCCGCGGGCCCGGCTCGCGGGGGTGAGCACGCGCTCCACGCCGGCGGTCGCGGAGTGGACCCAGCGGAGATCAGGGGCACGCAGCAGGATGCGGTCGAAGGTGTCCGCCGGCAGCCGCCCGCGGAGCATGACCTCGACTCCCTCGAGCGGGCCGTCCGGGTGGCCGTCGAACCCGATCGTGACGATCCGCGCTCCGGGCGCCGCGGCCCGGATCGCCTCGAGGTCGCGGGTGCGATAGCGGGCCGCCAGGATGGGCGTCACCGCGATGGCCGCCGGCACCCCGCCCGGTCCCGATCCGGGGCCGGGTGCCTGCGCTGCCGTGTCCGTCACGAGTCCCCTCCTCCGCCGCGCCCCAGACCCATCCGTCCGACCCATGCCTCGGGCGCCTCGATTTCCTCGGGCGTCGGCAGCGTCTCGGGCCCGTCCCACAGCCGGCGCAGGGCCACCGGCCCGGCGAGCTGGTCGATCGCCGCCACGAACGCCTCGCCCTTACGGTACTGCTCCATCTTGAGGTCCATGCCGGTGATCCGGAGCACCGCCCGCTCGAACGGCGTGCGCTGCTCGCGGCGCCCGTGGAACCGCGCCGAGATCCGCTCCACACCGGGGACGAGATCCTGGCCCACGGCGTCCATCACGTGATCGCCGAACCCCTCGAGTAGGCTCATGACCGCCTGCGTCTCCCGGAACAGGCGGCGCTGCTCGTCCGACATCAGGCGCTCCATCCAGTGCTGGTCGTCCCGCCGCCCCTCGCCGCGGAGCGCCGCGCCGAGGCTGCGGACCGCATCCCGGCCCAGCGACGACGCATCATCGGAGAACATCGACAGCTGCCGCTCCAGGCGATCCGCGAGGTAGGGCCGGAGCCACGGGTGGGCCTCGAACTCGAACGCGTGGGTGCTTTCGTGGAGCGCGATCCAGGTCCGGAACGGCACGAGCGGCACGCCCATGGCAGCCGCCGTCTGGCGGATGTTCTCCTCGACGAACAGCAGCCGCCCCGGGGTGGTCTCGGCGGTGATCAGGGTGAGGTCGTACTGGCCGAGCACGCGCTGGCCCATGAACCCCAGCAGCAGGCCGATCTGGCGGGTCGTGATCCAGCGATTGGCGAGGGCGACGGTCGCCTTGGCCAGGCCGCTGCCGGGCGGCAGCATCTGCTCCAGCAGGCGGCCCTCGAGCCTTCCGATCAGGGTGGCGAAGGCCGCGGTGTTGGCGCGGACCCAGGCGGCGCGGTTGACGACCGACACGCGGTCGACCACGCCCGGCAGGTCGGTCTCGAGGTGCGATGCAAGCGCGGGCACGACCCGGGCCATCGCGTCCGCGTAGGCGCCTTCCGTCGCCCGGAGCATGGCGGGATCGAGCGCGCCCGGGGCGCGCCGGAGGCGGCCGATGGCGATGTCCTCGACCCGCTCCCAATCGACCAGGCCCGCCTGTCGCGCCGTCCGCTCGACCCGACGCCCGGCAACGGTGACGGCGGCGCCCAGCACCGATCCGACCAGGAACCCGACCTGCCACAGCCGCTCCTCGGGGATCGCCCCGGTGCGCGCCCCGGCGTCGCCCCGGCGCCCGGAGTCGGGATCCCCGCCCCCGGGCCTGTTGGCCGACGCCATCAGCCGGCTCCCTGGAGCCCGGCCGGCGCCCCATGCGGATCACCATCCCGCGGGTCGTGGCCCCGATCGCCATCCGGCGGATCGCCATCCGGCGACTCGGAGCGGCGATCGGAGCGAGGAATGTGGCGCCGATCGCCGGGACTGAGCTCGATCGACTGGACCTCGGGCCATGCGTCTCCGAACATGCGGGATGCGATCGCTCGGAAGCGGTCGACGTCCCCCGTGGTCAGCTGGAGGTGCGTCCGCGGGGCGCCATAGCGCTCGGCGGGCCGCGAGTGTCCGGCCGCCCCCGGGTCGGCCGCCGTGCCACGCGTCGTCCCGGGCGCCTCGAGCCCGTTGACCGACAGCAGCTCCGCGAGCGACGACGCCGTGGCGGTCGCCGAATCCACGATCGCGACTCGGTCCCCGACCGCGTCCGCCAACACGCCCCGCAGCAGCGGGTAGTGGGTGCACCCCAGCAGCAGCGTGTCGATCTTGGCCGACGGGGGCCGGGGGAACACGAACTCGCCCGCGCCGTCCCGCTCGCCCAGCAGCGCGACGAGCTCCTCCGCCACCGCGTCGCGCACCTCGGGACCGCCCAGCAGGCCGGCCTCGACCATCGGCACGAAGCGAGGCGTCGCGTGCTCGTACACCTCGACCGCGGGGTTCTCGTCCTTGATCGCGTTGAAGTAGGCGTGCGAGCGGACCGTCGCCGGCGTGGCGATCACCCCGACCCTCCGGTTGCGCGTTGCCAGCGCGGCCGCCGCAGCCCCCGGCCTGACGACGCCCAGCACCGGCAGGTCGTATCGCGCCCGAAGGTCGCCGAGCGCCACGGCCGTCGACGTGTTGCAAGCGACCACCAGGGCCTTGACCTCGCGCGCGGCCAGCTCGTCGAGCGCCTCGATCGAGAACCGGCGGACCTCGTCATCGGGTCGCGTCCCGTACGGTGCGCGGGCGTTGTCGCCCAGGTAGATCGTCGACTCGTGGGGTGACCGCCGCAGGATCTCGCGCAGGACGGTCAGGCCGCCCACGCCGGAATCGAAGACGCCGATCGGTCGAGGGTCGGACACGTGCCCTGGCTACCGGTGGCCCGCGACGGCCACGCCGACACCGATCAGCTCTGACGCGGCCCGCACCACGTCCTGGCTGATGGTCGCGCTGGGGTCTGCGAGGACGAACGGGATCCCCTCGTTGTTGGCACGCACCACGAGCGCCCCGCCCGAGGTCACCGCATACTCGGGGATGCGGCCCAGCGCCCGGTTGAGGACCTCAGGGTCGAAGCCACCGGTGGAATCGGACCGGTTGACCAGGTAGCGGACCTTGGTCGGCGGATAGCCGATCATCCGGAACGCATCGGCCATGACCATGGTGCTGTGGATCGTGGTCGAGTCATAGGTGACGACCTCGAGGATCGTGTCCGAGGCGTCGAGGAACGCGAGGTTGATGTCGTTCACGACGGCCGGCGTGTCGACGACCACGACCTCGTAGACCCGCCGCAGCAGGGACAACGTCTTCTCGAGGTCGCGAACCGTGACCATCTCGGCCATCTCGACCCGGGGCGGCGCGAGCAGGATGTCGATCCCAGACGGGTCCCGCCACAGGACGTCCTGGAGGTCCGACTCCTGGATCCGATCCGTGGGCAGGTCGAGCAGCGAGGGGGCGTCGATGGGCACCTTGAGCAGGGCCCGCAGGTCTCCGAACTGCAGGCTGCCATCGATGAGCACCGTCCTCGGCCCGAGCTGGCCGGCGGCGACGGCAAGGTTGAACGCGATCGTGGTCTTGCCCACGCCACCCTTGGGCGCGAACACGGTGATCATCCTCGCCGTACCCACGTTGTCGGCGATGGAGGCCGCCTGGTGGGTCTGCTGCAGGCGCGTCACCAGCTCGTAGCCGGTGAACGGCATCGACAGCACGCCGTTGATCCCCCTGTGGGGGTCGGCCGCGACGGGCTGCTGGGGCACCGTCAGCACGATGACCGGCACCCGCGTCGCGGACTCATGGATGCGCTCCACCAGTGCCATGCCCTTGACCCGTCCCTGCAGCAGGGCGTCGACCAGGACGACGTCGGGGCGGAGCTCGGAGAGCAAATTCACAACCCGCGAGCCGTCGCTCACCACGTCCAGCAGCTTGATCGTCGACTGCGAGTTCAGGAGCCCACGGATGTACTGGGCGACCTGGGGTACGTCCTCGACGACGAGGAGGCGGAGCTGGTCAGGCATCGTCGCGACTCTACCACGCGGCATGGCGCGCGGCGCCGCACCCGTTGGTCCCGTGCGGGGGGACCGCTCGTGGGGTGTCGGCGCCGCGTCAGGGTCGCCGGGCGACCAGGATCGCACGCTCGGCAGCGGGCGTCAGGGGCGTCAGGTCATAGTCGCCGGCCATCGCCTCGACCTCGAGACCTGCGGCCTGGGCGAGCCCCA
The DNA here is from genome assembly GCA_963829295.1 of uncultured Chloroflexia bacterium. Classification (GTDB taxonomy): domain Bacteria; phylum Chloroflexota; class Limnocylindria; order Limnocylindrales; family CSP1-4; genus CAIXZV01. The sequence goes on from CAWHHU010000003.1 coordinate 644,525, forward strand.
CCAGCTCATCGGGCCCCGCCAGGCGGAGGCGATCGACCCGGACCCAGCGGATGGGCGCCTCGCCGGGGCGACCTTCCTCGAACACCGTCGTCAACCGGACGATCCCCGGGGCCGCCTCGTAGACCGCGCTGCCGATCTTGGTCACGATCAGGCCGGTCGCGGGATCCTCGCGCACCCACTCCAGCACGAGCCGGCCGTCGTAGCGGGCCAGGTCCTCGACGTTGGGCAGCCACGCGTCGATGACCGCGAGGCCACCCGGGGCGAGATGCGCGGCGAGCGTCGCGACCGCCGCGGCCTGGTCGGGCCGGGTGGTCATCAGGAACAACGAGTTGAGCGGGATCGCGGCCAGCCGGAACGCCCCCGCCTCGGGCAGCCGGATGGATCGAGCATCGCCCTCGATCAGGCGGACCCGGGCCGCGACCTCGGAGCCTGCCGCCTGGGCCGCCAACCGCGCCCGGTCCAGCATGGCGGGCTCCAGGTCCACGCCGGTCACGTCGTGGCCCGCCGCCGCGAGCGGGACCGTGATCCGGCCGCTCCCCGAAGCCAGCTCCAGGATCGGCCCGCCGGTGCGCGCTGCGAGCGCGAGGTACAGGTCGCCGTCGCCCGGATCCTCGGCCAGGTCGAGGTCGTACAGGCGGGCGAGCGCGGCGGCGGCTGACTCTGCCGTCACGCTGGCTGCTCACCTGGGCCATGCGCCTCGAAGCGGATCTGACGGCCCGCCCGTCGCTTGGCGGCGAGCGCGCAGATGACCTCAAGGGCCACCCGGTTGGCGGCGATGGCCGTCACCTCGGCATGGTCGTAGGGCGGCGACACCTCCACCACGTCCATCCCTGCGATGTCCACCGCGGACGCGATCCGGCGCACCGCACGCAGCAGCTCCCGGGGCAGCAGGCCACCCGGCTCGGGCGTGCCGGTTCCCGGTGCGCTGCCGGGATCGATCACGTCGATGTCGACCGAGAGGTAGATCGCGTCCGGTCCGTCGAGCGCCTCCGCGATCGCGTCGTCGATCACGGCCTCGGCACCCCGCTCCTCGATCTCCCGCATCAGGTGCCAGCGCAGGCCCTGCTGCTTCATCCACTCGAAGGTCTCGACCGGCGGCCAGTAGCCGCGCAGCCCGACCTGGACGAAGTTGCGACCACTGACCGCGCCGGACTCGATCAGCCGCCGCATCGGCGTCCCGTGCCCCGCGAGCACACCCCAGTCGTCATTCGCCGTGTCCGCGTGGGCATCGAAGTGCACGATCCCGATGCTGGCCGGTCGCCGGATCTCCGCCACCGCCGTCGCGGAGGGCCAGGTGATCGAGTGATCGCCACCGAGCACGATCGGGATCGCGCCGGTCCCGGCGACCTCGTGGACCTTGCGGTAGATGAGGGCATGGGCGCGATCGATCCAGGCCGGGATGATGTTGGCATCGCCCGCGTCGACGACGTCGAGGACCTCGAACGGCTGGACGTCGAGCTGCAGCGAGTTGATCGATCCCGAGGTGTACTGGGCCTCACGGATGGCCCGCGGCCCGAACCGCGCGCCGGGCCTGTGGCTCACGGCATCGTCGAACGGGGCGCCCACCACGGCGATGTCCGCCCCCCGCGCCCGAAGCTCGGATGGATCGGCCACCCAGGGCAGCTTCTGGAAGGTCGGCATGCCGACGTAGGTGGGCAGATCGAAGTCGTCGTAGGTCTCGTAGTCGCGGTCCCAGCCGTTGCGGGCCGCGAAGTCCACCTCGCCCTGTGGGTGGGGACGCTCAGCCACGATGCTCCTTCGGCGGGGACGTGCAGCCGTCGCTGCTGCGACCTGCTCGGCTCATCCAGCCGCCTGCGCATGGGCGCCGCCGGTTCGGGATCCGCCGCCCGGCGGGGCGCGCCACCGGGAATCGTAGCCGGTCGAGACCAGCCGGGCTGCCCGCATCCGGGTCGGCCACGGCCAGGGATGCCGGCGGCATCGATTGGGGGTCGGTCGCTGATCCGCAATCGGCATCAGCGCGACCTCACGCGCGGGCCTCACCCCCGCCGCCCGAGACGGCTGTGGTGGGGTCCACCGTCACGCGGTCACGTCGCTGCGGAACTCCCGCCAGGCCGCCTCGACCAGCGCCGGGTCGGACAGCAGGTCGATCGCGGTCTGAGCGACCAGGGTCGCCGCCAGCAGCGTCGTCCGGTCGGCCCGAGGTCGTGCGGCCGCGTCCCGGAACTCGATCGAGTGGCCCGGGGTCGGCCCGTCCGTGATCGACAGCTCGGGATGGATGGCGGGCACCACCCACGACACGTTGGCCATGTCGGTCGAGCCCGAGTTCTGATCCATGCCCTCGTCCTGGACCCCGTAGGCCTCGCCGTTGGCCACCCACCTCGCGGCCAGCGTGTGGTTGTGGTGCATGGTCGAGGCGCCACCCGAGAACTCGATCTCGACCTCGACGTCGGCCATCTCGGCGGCCGCCTCGCACAACCGCCGGAAGCGAGCCTTCATGACCTCGTAGTAGGCCTGATCGGCGCTGCGGATCATGAACCACGCGCGCGTCCGGTCCGGAATGATGTTGGCGGCCGTCCCGCCCTCCTGGATGATCCCGTGGACCCTGCAGTGCGGCGGCAGCTGCTGGCGCCAAAGGCCGACCGACACGAACAGCGCGATCATCGCGTCGAGCGCGTTCCGACCCGACCACGGCTCGCCCGCCGCGTGCGACTGGAGCCCCGTGAACACGATCGAGACGTCCTCCGACGCGAGCGGCGCGATCTCGACATGGTTCCGGTCGCAGGGGTGGAAGAGCAGCGCCGCATCGACCCCCTCGAACAGACCGTCCTCGATCATGATCGCCTTGCCGCTGCCCCGCTCCTCGGCCGGCGTGCCCAGGAACACGACCTCGCCCGCCCAGGCATCGCGTACCGCGGCCAGCCCGATCGCCGCCCCCACCCCGGACGCGGCCATGGTGTTGTGACCGCAGCCGTGCCCGAGCCCCGGCAGCGCGTCGTACTCGGCGAGAACCGCGATCCGGGGTCCGTCCGGTCCCAGCCCACCCGTGAGGCGGCCGCGGACGGCCGTCGCCAGGCTGCCCACCGGATGCTCGACGGCGTACCCGTGGCGCGCCACGACCTCGGCAACCCACGACGAGGCCTGATGCTCCTCGAACGCCGGCTCCGGGTTCGCGTGGATGCGGTGCGACAGGTCGAGGATCTCGTCCCGGGCGCCCTCGATGGCCTCGGCGACGCGCGCCTTGAGATCGGTGAACGGCTCGGCGGGACGGGTGGACACCAGCGACTCGATCACGAATGCCTCCTAACGCTCGGCCGAGAGCGTGATCTCGGCGACGACGAAGATGGCCGCGAGGAACAGCACGATCGCGAGCTGGAACGCGTCGATGAGGCGCAGGACGACGACCACGGCCACGAACAGCCCGACCCAGCCACCACGGCGGACGGCGCGAAACCAGTCACCCTGATAGGCGATTCGTCGGTGTCGGGCGAACACGACGAGCCACAGCAGCGGGATGGCGCTGACGCCAACGGCAAGGCCGATCAGCAGGCTGCCGACGTAGCCCGCCATCGGATCCTGGTACGGGTCGCGGGTGGTGACCAGCAGGGCCACCAGGATCCACGCGACCACGGCTGCCGCGAGCAGGCCAAGGTTGGCGGCGCGGTCGCGGAGCTCCATCAGCACCTGAGTCTACCCAGCGGGGCGCTGGTCGGAAGGCGCCGTCGCGGAGGCTGAGGTCGGGGACCCAGCGATGCCGATGGACCGGCTCGGTGGCTCCAGGCTGGCCAGCCCGGGCTCGAGGTCGGCGAGCGTTGCGAGCTCCAGGTCCACGTCCACCGTCGTGTCGCGTTCGCTGCCGGGCAGCGGCGAGTCGCCTGGCCGCGCGTGCAGGTACGCGGCCCGCCAGCCGGAGCGCTTTGCCCCGGTCACGTCGGCCACCCAGTCGTCGCCCACATGGAGGATCGCATCGGGTTCCGGTTGACCGAGCGCGCTCCGCGCGGCCGCGAAGATCGCGGGATGCGGCTTGACCACGCCCACCCGCTGCGAGACGACGATCGCGGTCAGGTGCGGTGACCAGCCGGCAGCCTCGGCATACCGGTCGATCGTCGCCGCCAGCGGCCAGTTGGAAAGGATCGCCACGCGGTACCGGGTGGCCAGCCGTTCGATGAGCCTCCTCGCTTCCGGCGCGGGCGGCAGGACGTCCACGAACGCGCGCGAGTAGACCTCCACGATCCAGCCGATCTCCTCAGCGGTGCTGAGCGCTGCCGCGGCCGCATCGTCCCACGGCATGTCCGACGGTGGCGGCGACATCCCGCGCAGCCGGGCCAGGATCCGGGCCAGCCGCTGTCCGAGGTCCACCTCGCGAAACTGCGGCACGTCCTCCCGGAACTGACGCTCGCGCTCCTCGTTCCAGGTCCGCAGCACCTCGTCCTCGCCGAACGGGCCCAGACGCTCGGCCATCGCACGCGCCGTCCCCTGGACGACCTGCCGCAACCCGATCGCCGGGACCGGCACCAGCGTGTTGCCGAAGTCCAGGGTCACGGCCACGATCCGGGCTCGGGCGGGGGATTCGCCTGCCATCGGGTTGCGTGGCACCGAGGGTCCCGTCATCGGCCATCCTCGTCCGCCAGCCGGACGCGCGAGATCGCAACGGCTTCCGGGTTGCGATCGATCAGCAGCCATCGCCGCCCCGAACGGGCCGCTGCGACGCCGGTGGTCCCGCTCCCGGCATACGGGTCCAGGACCAGGTCGCCGGGCCGGCTCGACGCGGCCACGATGCGCTCCAGCAGCCGCAGCGGCTTCTGCGTCGGGTAGCCGGTGCGCTCGGCCGATCCCGGAGGCACGATCGTCATCCACCACACGTCGGTCGGCAGCTTTCCGCGAGCCGCCTTGTCCGGCCCGACGAGCCCGGGCGCCATGTACGGGATCCTGTCGACGCCATCACGGTCGAACAGCCACCGGTCACCCCTCGCGTACCACAGGATCGTGTCGTGCTTGCGCGGCCACCGATCGCGGGCCCGCCCTCCATAGTCGTACGCCCACACGATCTCGTTCAGGAATCGGTCGGGGCCAAACACCCCGTCGAGCAGCAGCCGGACGTGATGGACGGTCCGCCAGTCCACGTGCAGGTAGATCGAACCGTGCGGGGCGAGCACCCGGTGGATCTCCACCAGCCGGCGCCCCAGCGCCTCCAGGTGCCGGTCGAGCGGCAGGTCGTCGGACCAGGCCACGTCGGACACGACCCGATAGCGGTAGGTCCGGCCGCCAAAGCCACGCCGGGTGTGATCCCCGTCGCCGGTCCGGATGGTCGACAGTCGCCGCGCAGCACCGGTGGCGAACGGCGGATCCGCGTACGCGAGATCGACCGTGCCGTCCGGGATCGCGCGCAGCGCATCGAGGTTGTCCGCGCACACGATCGCACCCGCCCGCTGCCCTGCCACCACAGCATCGAGCACAGCCCGGTCCACCGCGCTGAGCACCGGGCCCGACGTGGTGCCCATCGCTCAGCGAGCGACGCTCGCCGGGCAGATCTCCCGGAACGCGCACCAGGTGCAGGCGAGATAGTCGGGACGGGGCTCGAACTGGCGCGCCCTGATCCCCCGCGCCGCGGCCCGGATCGACGTGCGGGCCTTGTCGATCCGGTGCCGGTCGACCGGCGTGGTGCCCACCAGCCCCGACTCGAGGAAGTGGAGCGCGACGGCATCGGGCAGCCGGCCGCTCATCGCCTCGTAGCCCATGGCGTAGATCGACAGCTGGAGCGAGTCCTTCGCCCGCTCCCGCGCCTTGGCCGGATCGCGAACGTCCGAGGACTTGTAGTCGGTGATCACCACCCGTTCGGGCGACAGCTCGAGCGTGGGCTCGATGATGTCGGCACCCGAGCCCGCCGCGTCCTGAACGATCGGCGCCGGATCGTCCGGAGCGCGAGGCACGATGTCGACCCGGTCGAAGCGCCCCCTGACGCGGTCGCCGTCGAGCAGGAACGAGAACTCACGCTCCACGTAGGCCGGGATCACGGCATCCGGCGCGAGCTGCTCGTCGCGGAAGCGCCGGAGCGCATCGCGGCCGGCGGCCAGCCGCGCCTCCTCGTGCTCGCGAGACAGGAAGCCCTCGTTCGACCAGGCGCCCTCGAACGAGGCCCACAGCTGCTCCAGGGTCATGACATCGCCCCGAGCGTGGCGCTTGTGGAACTCGGACACGGCCGCATGGAGCGCGGCCCCGTAGATGATCGAGTGGTGCGGCGCCAGCGGCACCCGCAGCAGGTGCGCGTACTTGTACTTGAGCGGGCAGGTCAGGTAGTCGTCGATGGCGTAGAACGACAGCATGAGCGGCTCGTCGCCACGACGCGCGGGCGCCGCCGCCGCGGCCTCGGTTCGCTCGACACCCTGGAGGCGCTCCAGCGGGGTCGACGGCCGGGCACCTGCGCCCGCCGCACCGGCCGCGACCGGCAGGTCCAGCGCTTCGAGCACGAAGGGCGATACCCGCCGCGCCCGCTGGCCGCCGTAGCCCGCGGCGTGCGACATCACCAGCTCGTCCCGCGCACGGGTCATGCCCACGTAGAACAGGCGACGCTCCTCCTGGAGCTGGTAGTCACCCTCGGGGAGCGTCTCGTGGACGAGCTCCAGGGGCAGACCGAGCGGCTCGCGCCGGCCGATCGCCGGGAAGCGCCCCGCCACGAGGCCGGGCAGATACACGATCGGAAACTCCAGGCCCTTGGCCTTGTGGACGGTCATCACCGCGACGGCGTCGGCGTCGGGGTCGATGTCCGCCGTGGGCGGATCGTCGCCCGCCCGGATCAGCGTCTGGAGATGCTGGGCGACGAACACCGCTCGATCGTCGGCCAGCAGCGATGACTGGGTCCGGATGATGTCGAAGAAGCGCGCGATGTTGGACAGTGCCTCCTCGGCCGCGACGGTCTCCGTTCCCGCCAGGCGCTTCAGCCAGCCGGTGCCGCGGATGAACGCGTACAGGACCTCGCCAGCGGGCCGCTCGTGGGCCAGCGCGATGTAGGTCCGCAGGTCCTCGACCAGCCGGGTGGCGGCCGTCCGGGTCTCGGGCGAGACCCGCAGGATCCCCGGTTGCCGACCGAGCTCCTCCAGGATCTCCCACACGGACCGGTTTCGCCGCCGGGCCATGTTCACGATCGCGACCAGGTCGGCGCCGCCCAGTCCGTACAGGTTCGAGGCGGCAAGGGCGTACACGTCAACCGACGACGACGGGTCCGCCACGGTGCGCAGGAACGCCAGCAGCAGGCGGACCTCGGGGCGGGCATAGAGGCCGCTGGTGCCCGAGAACCGCCACGGGATCCCCTCCACGTTCAACGAGCGAAGGATCGGGTCGGCGGCAGCGTTCGCCCGGACCAGGATGGCAACGTCCCGCGGCCGGACCCCGTCCCGGATCCGGCGGGCGACATCGGCGGCGATCCAGTCCGCTTCCTCGCCACCGCTCGCGAACGCCTCGTGGCGAACCGCCGGGGCCTCGCCGGCGCGCACGGCCACCAGCCGCTTGACGATCCCCGCCCGGACCTCGAGCCGGTCTGGATCGTTGTGTCTCACCAGGCGATAGGCAGCCTCGAGGATCGGCTCGCGCGAGCGGTAGTTGCGGCGCAGGACGACGACCTTCGCGTGCTGGTACCGCTCGCGGAACTCCAGGATGTTGCTGATCGCCGCACCGCGGAACTTGTAGATCGACTGGTCGTCGTCGCCCACCACGGTCACGTTGCGGTGGCGTTGGGCGAGCAGGGCGATCAGCTCTGCCTGGGCCCGGTTGGTGTCCTGGAACTCGTCGACCAGGATGTACCGGAACCTGGCCTGCACGGCCTCGCGCGCCACCGGGGATTCCCGCAGCAGACGCAGCGCCAGCGATACCTGGTCGCCGAAGTCGATGGCGCCGTTGGCCGCGAGCAGCTCCTGGTAGCGCGCGTAGGCGGCGGCCAGCTCCCCCTGCCGGCGCGCCTCCTCGGCCCTCGCCGGGTGCCCGGCGTCATCGGCGGCCGTCGTCCCGTCCCCGTCCCCGGCCGCAGCCGCCACCCGATCCGCCTCGGCCTGCAGTCGCCCGGCGTAGGTGAGATACGCCTCGGGCGACACGTCCTCGTCCTTGGCGCGCGAGAACAACGTGGCCAGCGCATCGAGGAACCGGGTGGGATCGCCCAGTGGGCGGTACAGCTCCAGCGGGAGCTCGAACAGGTGCTCGCGGAGGAACACGACGGTCTCGGGCCGGGACAGGACGCGCACGTCCGAGGGCAAGCCCACCTCGAGCGCGAACTCGCGGATCAGCCGGTCGCCGAAGGCATGGAAGGTCGAGATCGCGGTGTCCGTGTACCCGTACGGCACCAGCTGGTCCACCCGAACCTGCATCTCGTCCGCCGCCTGATCGGTGAACGTGAGGGCCAGGATCTCGGACGGCTTCGCGCGCCGGGTGGCGATCAGCCAGGCGATCCGCCGGGTGATCACCTGCGTCTTGCCGGTGCCCGCTCCTGCGACCACCAGCAGCGGCCCGTCGCCGTGCCCGACCGCGCGGCGCTGCTCGGGGTTCAGGCCCTGGAGCAGCGATTCGAGTCCGTCCTCGGGCGGACCCGCCAGCGAGCCGGGCTCGGCATCGATCCCATCCCAGACGGGGATCTGGATGAGCGGGTGTGGATCCCGGCGCGCGCTCAGGCGCCTCATCCGAGGTTCACCACGTGGCGGCGAGGCTGTGGCTGGCTGACGGTCGGTCGGCCGATGGATCCGGGGGCGCTGTGCGGAGGGCATGCCTCCAGCGTGCTGCAGGCCCGTGCCAGCTCGGGTGTCGCGGCTCGCACCGCGATCAGGTGTCCCGGGCGGCTACCGGCCGGGACCCCAGGGCGATCTTGACCGCCTCTGCCTCCTCCGCGGAGAGCGTGGACTCCGAGCCACCCCGAGTCACGGCCTTGCCATACACCCGCGTGCCCGATCGCGCGTGCAGGCTGCTGATCACGAACCCGTCTCCGCGCGCATCGAGCAGCGCGATGGCAAAGCTCTGGTTGCCACCGGTGTCCTCGAACGGGTTGAAGCGGACCAGCCCCGTCCGCTGGTAGGCGAGCGGTTGTGCCTGCTCCAGGGCCGTCGTTCGCGAGGCGAGGCCGTCGAGATCGCGGGCAACCTCGTACACCTTGTCGAGGTGGGCATCGAGAACGGCCTCGAGGCTCCCGCCATCCGCGCCCCGGGTGATGCCCGCCAGGCGTCGGTCCAGCCTCGCGGCCCGTCGCGCAACCAGCAGGAGCGCGACGATGAGGACGAGGCTGACGGCACCGAACACGATCGCAACGAGACCGCTATTCGTGGTGACGAACGAGTTGAGATCGCCCAAGGTCTCCTCCGGGTCGGGCCGCTGCGAGTCTAGCAGTCGGTCCTGGTCTGCCATGCATCGGCGGACCAGCGTGGCCTGTCCACCGGGGCCGGGCCCGGCCCCGTCGCGACGGGGCCCGACACACGAGCCGTGGCCCGCACGGGAGCGGGTGCAACCATGCGCCAGGTGTATCCTCTGCCGCCGAGGTGCCGTTGCCGCCGGGGTACCGTCAGCCCGCGGCGCCGCCCCGCATGCAGGAGGCTCGATCAGCGCCATGGCGAAACGCGTCCGCGGCACCAGCCGGCCCGGCCAGCGCCGGCCGATCGATCGCCGCCCCGCGTCCGCCGGGCCGCGGCCGGCACCCTCGTCCACCCCCTCGACGTCATCGACTCCGGCCCCGCCCGAGCGCCTTTCGGTCGCGCCACGGCCCGGCGGGCTGACCGATGCCGAGGTCGAGCGGGCGGCCCAGATCGAAGCTGCCCTGCTGGCCGAGGAGCGGGCCGCCGAGGCGACCCGCCGTCGCTCGCAGCAGCGGATCAGCGCGGTTCGCGAGAACGCCGGTACCCGGTCCCTCAAGCCCGAGCAGGAATACGCGTATGTCGCCCGGGACGTCCGGGACATCGTGCGCATCGCGACGCTGCTGCTGGTGGTCCTGTTCACGCTGTGGATCGCGATCGACGTCGTCAAGGTCGTCAAGATCGTCTGATCCGGGTCACCGGGCGACCCGTCCGCCTCGATCGCACGGGCTTACCATCGGCGCATGCCCACCCGGCGCAATCCCCCCGGTGCCCGGCCCGAGGCCCTGTTCCGGCCGCCGCCCGAGCGCCAGCCGCTGGCAGCCCGGATGCGACCGCGTGACCTCGACGAGTTCGTCGGTCAGGCCCACCTGGTCGGCGAGCGCGGCCCGCTGCGCCGGAGCGTCGCCCGCGGGCACCTGGGCAGCATCCTGCTGTGGGGCCCACCCGGGACCGGCAAGACGTCGCTCGCCCGGCTCCTGGCGGACGCCGTGGGGGCGGACCTGCGGAGCGTGTCCGCCGTCATGTCGGGGGTGGCCGAGGTCCGGGCGACGGTCGCGGCCGCCCAGGAGCTGCTCAGCCTCCACGGCCGGCGCAGCGTCCTGTTCATCGACGAGATCCACCGCTTCAACAAGGCCCAGCAGGACGCCCTGCTGCCGCACGTCGAGGACGGGACGATCACCCTGATCGGTGCCACCACCGAGAACCCGTACTTCGAGGTGAACTCCGCGCTGCTGTCCCGGATGCGCGTGTGGCGGCTGGAGCCGCTGTCCGATGACGACGTCGCTGTCATCGTGCGCCGGGCGCTGGCCGACCCCGATCGCGGGCTGGCCGGGGCGCTCGGGCCGGACCGCGGGGTTGCCCTGGCCGAGGACGCGTTCGCGCACCTGGTGGACCTGGCCGGTGGCGATGCCCGCCAGGCGCTCAATGTGCTCGAGGGCGCGGTCGCCCTGGCCGAGGACGAGGACCGCCGATCGCCCGAGGGTGCCGTGTCCCCCACCCTTGCCGACATCGAGGCCGCCGCCCAGCAGCGCGTGCTCGCCTACGATCGCGCCGGCGACGGCCACTACGACACGGTGTCGGCATTCATCAAGAGCCTGCGTGGCAACGACCCGGATGCCGCCCTCTACTGGCTGGCCGCGATGATCGCCGCGGGCGAGGATCCGCGGTTCATCGTCCGCCGCCTGATCATCAGCGCGTCCGAGGACGTGGGCAACGCCGATCCCCGCGCGCTCCAGGTCGCCGTGGCGGCCGCGCAGGCGCTCGACCACGTCGGCCTCCCCGAAGCCCAGTACGCGCTGGCTCAGGCCACCGTGTTCATCGCCGTGGCTCCCAAGTCCAATCGGACCGGGACCGCGTACGGAGCGGCCATGGACGATGTCGTGCGGCACGGGTCGCAGCCGGTTCCCCGCCACCTCCGGAGCGCCACCGGACGCCAGCGCCACGACACGGGCGACGGCGCCGGCTACCGCTATCCGCACGAGTACGAGGGTGCCGACGTCGACCAGCAGTACCTGCCGGACCTGCTGCACGCTCAATCTCGTCGCTACTACGTCCCATCGGACCAGGGGGCGGAACGGCGGATCGGCGAGCTCATGGACGACCGCCGCGCACGACGGGCCGAAGGCCCCCGGCGCGCTCCCCAGCCGGGCGGTAACCCGATGTCCGGCATCGCGGACGGCATGAAGGCCCACACGGCGGCCCGCAAGCGCCTCGCCGACACCCAGAGGCGGGACGCCGGCGGGGGGTAGGCTGGGTCCCGAGCGGATCGGTCACCAGCCGGCCAGCAGAGGAGCCCCGCCGTCGCATGGAACCCGTGGTCGAAGATCTCATCGAGCAGCTGGCCGACATCGGCCGCAACGCGGTCGGGCGTGGCCTCGTGCTTGCCTCCGGGGGCAATCTCTCGGCGAGGGTCCCTGGTCGTGACGCGTTCGTGGTCACCGGCGCTGGAACCTGGCTCGACCGGCTGGAGCCCGCGGACTTCTCGGTGATCGATCTCGACGGACAGACCCTAGACGGCAACCCGGTGCCGTCGAGCGAGTGGAAGCTCCACCAGCGGACCTACCGCGTCCGGCCCGACGTCAACGCCGTGGTCCACCTTCACCCCCAGATGGCCGTGGTGCTCGATGCGCTCGGCCACCCGATCCGGCTGCTCACCCTCGACCACGCGTTCTACCTGCGGAAGGTCAACCGCATCCCGTTCCTGCCCAACGGATCGGACGAGCTGGCCGATGCGGCGGCCGAGGCGTCGCGGGACTGCGATGCGATCGTCCTCGCCCACCACGGCTGCTCGACGCTGGGCGACACGATCGCGATGGCCTACCGGCGTGCCCTCAACCTCGAGGAGGCGGCCCAGAACACGTTCCGCTGCCTCCAGCTCGGCGACACCGCGACAACATTCCCCCTCGACGCGCGCGCCGAGATGTACCACGCACCCTAGCCAGCGCAGCGCCCGGACGACCCGACCATGACCATCGGGCCAGTCACACGGACGGTCGGGCGGGCGTAAGATCATGGCTGGCCGAACCTCAGCTGATGAGGACGGGGGACCCGAATCCCCACGGGGCTAATCGCGGAGCGTCCGCGAGGGCCGAACCAAGGCCGGCCCAGCCCGACAGCTCACCTCGTAGGCCTCGCCGTGTACGAGCGAGGTCATCGTGGTCCCCAATCGGCAGCCCTTCAACCCAAGGCCCCGCGGGCTTCACCGCAACGTCGCGCTCGACTCCGTGCTCGCCGTCGGCGGCGGCGCCACGCTGGCGGTGGTCGGCGGACTGCTGCCGGCGATCGCGCGGCAGGCAGGGCTCATCCCGCTGGGCATCGCGCTGCTGGCGGCCGCTCCCTACCTGGGCAACCTCCTGAGCGCCTTCTCGGGCCGCCTGGGGCCGCAGGGCGTGCGCGGGTTCGCCGGGCTGCGGATGACCGGAGCCCTGCTCCTCGTTGCGGTGGCGCTGGCACCGAACCCGGCTCTGATCGTGCTCGCGGTCGGCCTGTTCTGGCTGGCCTGGGCGTTCGGCGTGCCGTTCCAGACCCGCCTGTGGGGGGCGATGTACCCCGCCGACATCCGGGGTCGGGTGATCGGCACCCTGGGCATGGCCAAGGCGGCCGCGGCGGGCGTCGCCGCGCTCGGCGTCGGCGTCCTCGCCGACCGGCTTGGCGCCCCGATCGCGCTGTCGGCCGCTGGGATGGTCGGGGCCGTCTGCGCGCTGGCGGCCCTCTGGCTGCGTGCCTCGGCGCCGCTGCCCAGCCGCAGCTTCTCGGCCCGCGACGCCGTTCACGCTCTCGTCTCGCGCCCCAAGCTCAGCCACGTCGTCCTCGCCCAGGCGTTCTTCGGCGGCGGCCAGATCGCGGCCGCGCCGCTGTTCGCGCTGGTGTACGTCGATCGACTCCACCTGTCGCTGACCGATGTGGGGCTGGTCGCCGTGCTGGCGGCTGCTGCTACGACCTCGTCGTACGTCGCCTGGGGCGCGCTCGTCGATCGCCGCGGCTACGCGCTCGGCCTCCGCTCGGGTGCTCTGTTCGGAGTGGTGGGCCTGGCACTCTACGCCGTAGCCCCGGACGTCCGCATGCTCTGGATCGCAGCCATCGCCAACGGCCTCTCGAGCGCCGCGATCGATGTCGGGATCCAGGGGGCGCTGGCCGCCAACACGCCGCTCGAGGACCGGGCGGCGGCGATGGCCGGCTGGAACGGCCTGACCGGCGCCCGGGGCGTCGCGATGCCGCTGATTGCCACCACGCTCGTGCAGGCCCATGTCGTTGACCTGACCGCGGCGCTGCTGCTGTGCCTCGTGCCCGCCGTCATCGGGCTGGCGATGTTCCTCGACCGGCCGCTGCCGCTTGACCTCGGGCGTCTGAGGGCTCGGTCGCGGCCATCATGGCCCGGGTGGCCCCGGGCGCGGTCGGGGATGGATACGGTCAAGGCGCCGTTGCCGGAGCAGCCGGCGGCCTGACGCCGATCTGGCCGCCCGCCGACGCGTCGGGCGCCCGCGCCGCAACGATCGGTTCGCACATGTTGCATTCACGTGCAGCTTCGCGGCAGTTCCCCTACCGTCCCACCATCGAGCCTCGGGCCGTCACACGGCGGGCGCGGGGCTCGCGCCGGAACGAGGGAGGCTCCGTTGCTCGACAGGATCCGCGGCCTGCTCGCGCGCTTCCTGCCCCAAGGGGCTGTCCTGCTCGCCGTCCTGACCTTCAGCAGCTACCTTGCGGGCCTGGCTCGCGATCGGATCTTCGCCCAGACCTTCGGGGTCGGCCCCGAGCTCGATGCCTACAACGCGGCGTTTCAGCTGCCCGAGCTGGCGCTCGATGTTCTCGTCGCCGCCGGGCTGACGGCACCGTTCGTGCCCGTGTTCACCACCCTGCGCCGCGGCGACGCCGAGGCCGCTGCCCGGTTCGCCCAGACGGTGCTCACGCTGGCGGTCCTGGTGATGACCGCCGTGTGTCTGCTGCTCCTCGTGCTGGCGCCGGCGACCGTCCAGATCATCGCGCCCAACTTTGACGAGGCCAACCAGGTGCGGTACCTGGAGCTGTATCGGATCATGCTCGTGACCCCGATCCTGTTCGCGGCGTCGATCGCGCTGGGCGAGGTGCTGGTAGCCGAGCGACGGTTCCTCAGCTACGCCCTGGCGCCCATCCTTTACAACGTCGGCATCGCCGGCGGCACGCTGCTGCTCCATGGCCAGCTGGGGATCCGGGCGGCCGCCATCGGCGCCGTGGCCGGCGCGGTGCTCCACCTGGGCATTCGGCTGGTGGGGATCGCGCGCAGCCCGATTCGGCTCAGGCCCCGGCTCGACCTGAGGATGCCCGCCCTGCACGAGTTCCTCCGGCTGATGGCGCCAAAGATGGCCAGCCAACCCGTCGAGCCGATGACGTTTCTGTTCTTCAACAACGTCGCGAGCGGGCTCGCAGCAGGCAGCATCACCGCGCTCAGCTTCGCGCGCAACTTCCAGAGCGTCCCCGTGTCGATGATCGGCATCGCGATCGCCCTCGCCGCGTTCCCCGGTCTGTCGGCGTCGTGGGCCGCCGGCGACCTCGACGGGTTCCGGCGCCAGGTTCGGACCAGCGCCCTGACCATCACCGCGCTCACCGTGGCGGCGGCGGTCGTGCTCGGGGTGATCGGTCCGCTGGCGATCGAGATCCTGCTGGGCGGCGGAGCGTTCGACGCCGAAGCCGTCCGCCGGACGTCGGTGGCGCTGGCGGCGCTTGCCCTGGCGACGCCGTTCGAGTCCCTCGGTCACCTGCTTGCGCGCGGACTCTACGCCACCCACAACACCCTGCTGCCGGTGCTCGCCTCGGTGATCGGGCTGGGCGTCACGGCGGGCGTGACCGCGGCCCTGCTCGGCTCGCTGGGCATCGTCGCCATCGGACTCGGGTTCACCGCCGGCACGGCCGTCCGGGCCGCATTGCAGGGCGTGGCCCTCGCGTGGCGCATGCGCAGCGGCCCGCACGAGAGCCTCACCCAACCGGTGCAATCACCGGCGGAGTCAGCCACGTCGGGCTGACCGGGCGCTACCGGGTCAGGGGCTTGGTGGGAACGACGGCGATGAACTGGCCGTCGCGACCCGGGTAGTGGCCTTCCGGCCGCTTCCAGGGCAGGTAGTTGACGCGCATGGTGGCTGCGTCGTGGAACGTCCCGGGTGGTTGCGACCGCGGCCAGATCTTCGAGATCAGCGGGTACCAGGGATCCAGGATGTAGGCTCCGCTCACCCTGGCGTCGCCGAACCGGAGCGGGTCGGCATCAGCCCGGAAGCCGGTCATGACCCAGGTGTGGGCTCCCCTCCACGCGAGCAAGAGCACCGGCGCGTGCAGCTTCTCGATCGCCTTGGCCGCGTCGAACAGGGCATCGGCCCGCGTGTCGTAGGCACGAACCTCGTAGCCCGGCACGCCGTAGGCGGCGAGGGCAGCCACCATCGCGGCCGGTCCCCAACCGCCGTTCAGACTGTCGCGCCGGCTCTCCCACTCGCCGATCCGCGATGCCAGCTCCTTCTGGAACGCGAGCGTCAGCGGCGCCTTGCCCCACATCGCGAGCACCATCTGCGTTCCCGCGACGGCACACCAGGTGTGGTCGTACTGCTCGCTGATGAACGCCTTGGCCGGATCCCGGAGCAGGTTGACGTCAACCCGGACCCGCTGCGGCGCGGCGGTCGGTGTCGGTGTCGGTGCTGGTGCCGGTGCGGGCGGGCCGGTGGATCCGGAGCTGTCCGGGCTTGCCGTCGGGGCCGATGGCTGCGTTGCCGGCGGGATCGAGGGACGCGGGGTGACATGCACGATCGCCGCGATCGGGCGGTCCGGGGGCGGGTCGACCATCAGCTCGATGTGCCGCGCGACGCCATGGAGCCGGTCGTTGACGCCCAGCACGTTCGACCAGATCGCAGCGCTGCCGAGCAGCACGCAGGCCAACAGGCCGACGGCGACGTGTCGCCAACGGATCCTGCGATCGCGGTTGGGGTCCATCAGGCGTGACTCCGGGGACAGGTCGGTCGCCGGAGATGACGCGCGGCCGGATACCGGTGCGACGCGCGGGCCCGACGCCTCAGGCGGCCTTGGGACGGCGGCCTCGCCCGCCCGGCAGCTTCCCGGTCGAAAGGTAGATCGTCCGCGCCCGGATCGCCATGTTGGTGCCCGGCTTGTGGGTGGTGATCGCCTTCTTCACGGCGGCTCGCATGGTCGGGATCTTCTCCGCCGGGTCGAGCTCGAGGGCGATCAGATCGTCGGGCGACTTGAGCCTTCCCAGCGCCCGCCGGATTTCCTCTTCGCGCTGCAGCGCTGCAAGCTGTCGCGGCGACAGAGCGCGCTCCTTGGGCTTTGGCGCGAGCTCTTCGATCTTTGCTGCGCGGATTCGCATCTTGCTCTCGGCTCCTGACGCGCGGTGCAACTGTGGGCGACCCGAATGATGACACGAATCGCCCGGCGAGCCAAACGATCGACCGAAGGCAACTGCACGGTTTCGGAACATCCAGAACCGTCGGCGTTGACAGCTCCCGATTCACCTTGGACCGCCCATCAGTGCACGAGAACGCCTCGCACCGACCCTTGCCCGATAGGGAACGGTACGGGGGTTCCACCTCGCGCCCGAGGGCCGTATGCTGTTAGGAAGCCGGCGCGCCCGCGCCGCTGAGGGAGAGGTGTTCGATGACGGAACCCACCGGGGGCGCACCCACACCACCGCCGCCGCAGAATCCCGGCAGCTGGCAGGCGCCGCCGTCCAGCCCGCAGCCGCAGTTTCAGACGGCGCCGGTGGCCACCGGTCCGGCGCCCGGCGTCATGTACGCGGACACCGTCACGCGCGTGATCGCCTACATCATCGACGCCCTCATCTTCTTCGTGGTGGCGGTGTTCGTCGTCGGCCTGATCGTTCTGGCCATCTTCACCGGTGGCGGTTTCGTGGCCCTGCTCGGCACGATCGTGCTGGCGGTGCTCGGGCTCGTCGGCAGCGCCGTCTACTTCGTCTACTGCTGGACGCGCCTTCGCGCGAGCATCGGCCAGAAGGTGCTCGGTCTCGAGACCGTGAATGCCGCGGACGGTGCAACGCTCACCCAGGACCAGGCGATCCGACGCTGGGCATTCCTGTTCGGGCCGACGGCGCTCGGCGCCGCGCTCGGCTATGCACCCGGTCCACTCGCGATCCTTGGCTCTCTCGTCGGCCTCCTGGCGTTCGTGTACGAGATCTACCTCCTGTACACCGTCACCCAGAGCCCGAAGCGGCAGGGGTTCCACGACGTCCAGGCGGGAACCGTGGTCGTCAAGCGGATGGCCTGACCCCCCGGCACACGCACGTGAACGGGGCCGGTGTCACCGGCCCCGTTTCGATTCCCCCGGATCTCAGGGCTCGAAGTCGAGACCTCGCACGTGGCGCGGGTGGAATACCGCCAGCGGACGGCGGTCGAAGGCGGCGACGCGCCGTACCCCGAGCCGCTCGGCGGTGGCGACCAGCAGCGCATCCACGAGCCGCGGGCGATGCTCGCCTGCGGCGACCATCAGCGCTGCGGCGCGCGCGAGATCGTCGTGCGTGGGCGCCACCAGCCGGATCGATCCGGCCACCAGCGAGTCGACCACCGCCAGCGTTGCCGTGGGACCGAGCTCCCGCTGCAGCAGCAGGTCGAGCTCCGCGAGCCCGAGTGCGCCCAGCAGCAGCGGCTCGTCCGCACGCTCGAACCACGCCACCGCGGCACGATGATTGAGGTCCGCGGCATCGGCCGCTGCGACGACGGCCGACGGATCGAGCAGAATCGCCATGGCTGTCGCTACCGGCGGATCTCGCGCCGACCGGCCTCGCGCCGGGCGATGGACCGCCCGTCGAGCGACAGCCGGCCGTGCGAGCTGCGACCGATCCCCAGGAACGGGAACTCGGGCGTCGCTTCGTGGCCGTCGAGCCACGCCTCGAGGGCGGCCGAGATGACCGACGTCTTGGTCGTGTGCTGACGGCGAACGTGGCGATCGAGGCGATCGAGCAGATCGGCGTCGAGCAGGATGGTGGTTCGTACCGTTGCCATATGACGTCATATCTACCACGGTAGACAGATGGTTGTCACGTCCATCACCATCGTCGGGCAGTCATCGCGATCAACGGAGGGCCACCATGAGCCAATTCGAGCCCAACCTGCGAATCCCCGGACCAACGGCCCTGCCCCCGTCCGTCCGCGAGGCAGGTGGCCGCCAGATGGTGAACCACCGGGGTGACGAGTTCCGGACCATGCTGCGGCGGGTCGAGGCGGGCATGAAGCCGTCCTTCGGGACGCAGCACGAGGTCATCCTGCTCACCTGCGCGGGCACCGGCGCGCTCGAGGCGGCGGTCGTCAACACGCTGTCACCAGGGGACCCGGTGCTGGCGGTCTCGATGGGCGCGTTCGGCGACCGGTTCGCCAAGGTGGCCGAGGTCTACGGGGCGGCGGTGACCCGGCTCGAGGTCGAATGGGGCGAGGCGGCCGTCGCCGCGGACGTCCGGGCGGCCGCCGCCGCCATCCCGGGGCTCAAGGCCGTCCTGCTGACCCACAACGAGACCTCCACCGGGGTGACCAACCGGATCGATGAGCTGGCAGCCGGGATCCGGGCGGTGGCACCCGACGCGCTGCTCCTGGTCGATGCCATCTCCGCCCTGGGCGCGGTGCCGTTCGCGATGGATGACTGGGGCCTCGACCTCGTGGTCACCGGGTCGCAGAAGGCATGGATGGCCGCTCCCGGCATGGCCATGGCCGCCGTCGGGCCGCGGGCCTGGGCCGCGGCCGAGAGCGCGCGCATGCCGCGCTTCTACCTCGACCTCAAGCGCCACCGCGACTCGGCCGTGAACGGCGAGACACCGTGGACCCCTGCGGTCGCCGTCCTGTACCAGATCGACGAGGGCCTGCGGCTCATGCAGGCGGAGGGCGATGGCGTGTTCGCCCGCCACGAGGCGTGCGCGAACATGGTCCGGGCGGGGCTGCGCGCGCTCGGCTTCGAGCTGCTGGCCGACGACCGTGTCGCCTCCCGCACGGTCACGGCCGCCCGGATCCCCGAAGGGCTCGACTGGACGTCGTTCAACGCCGAGGTGAAGGCACGCGGGCTCATCCTCGCCGGTGGACAGGGCAGGCTCAAGGGCAGGATCTTCCGGGTCGGCCACCTGGGATCCGTGACCACCGATGACGTCCTGGCCGCGATCGGTGTGCTCGAGGAGGTCGCGGTCCTCCGGGATCTCGGGGTGCAGCCGGGCGTCGCGGTCACGGCGGCTCAGCAGGCGCTCGTGGCCACCCGCACACGCCAGGCGGTGCCGGCGTGAGGATTCTGGTGGTCGAAGCCCTGGCGGCGCAGGGCGTGGAGCTGCTCCAGGCCCACCACGAGGTCGACGTCAAGCTCGGGTTGCCAAAGGAGGAGATCGCCTCGATCCTGCCCGGCTACGACGCCCTGGTCGTGCGCAGCCAGGTCAAGGTGGATGCCGACATGATCGCCGCGGGCACCCGTCTGGTGGTGATCGGGCGTGCGGGCGTCGGGGTGGACAACGTCGATCTCGACGCCGCGACGCGGGCCGGGATCACCGTGGTCAACGCGCCCACGGGGAACACGATCGCAGCCGCCGAGCACACGCTCGCCCTGCTCTACGGTCTGGCCCGCAGGACGGCCGCGGCCGATGCCTCGCTGCGCCGCGGCGAGTGGAAGCGATCGCAGTTCACGGGCGTCGAGCTGCGCGGCAAGACGCTCGGGATCGTGGGTCTGGGCAAGATCGGCCAGGCGATCGCGGTCCGTGCCCGGGCGATGGAGATGAGCCTCCTCGGGTCCGACCCATTCGTCACCCCCGAGCAGGCATCCAACCTGGGGGTCGAGCTGGTGTCGTTCGAGGATCTGATCGAGCGTGCCGACGTGATCACCGTCCACGTGCCGATGAGCCGGGCGACCCGCGGGCTCATCGACTCGGCCGCCATCGAGCGCATGAAGCCCAGCGTGATGCTGCTCAACGTCGCCCGCGGCGGGATCCTCGACGAGGCGGCGGTCGCCGCGGCGCTGACCGCAGGCCGGATCGCGGGTGCGGCGATCGATGTGTACGAGCACGAGCCCCCGCTCGACTCGCCGCTGCTGTCCGCGCCCAACACGCTGCTGACCCCGCATCTCGGGGCATCGACGGCGGAGGCCCAGGTCGCGGTCGCGGAGGAGGTCGCCGAGCAGATCCTCGAGGTGCTCGACGGCAGGCCGGCTCGCTATGCCGTCAACGCTCCGCTGCTGACGCCCGAGACCGCGCGGGCGATCGCGCCCTACCTTCCCCTGGCCGAGACGCTGGGTCGGTTCCTGGCCCAGCTGACCCGGACGGCCCCGCGAACGCTGACCCTGGAGATCGCCGGTGAGCCGGCAGCCTACGACGCCTCGTCGCTGGTGGCCGCCGTGCTCCGGGGGCTGCTCGAGACGGCCACCACGGACCGGGTGAACCTGGTCAACGCCGCCACGATGGCCAGGGCCCGGGGCATCGCCGTGGTGGAGCGCAAGACGTCGGCAGCCGGCGCGTTTGCCTCGCTGCTCACCCTGACCGCCGAGGTCGACGGCCGGACTGCCACCGTGGCCGGCACCGTCGCCAACGGCGAGCCCCGGATCGTGCGGCTCGACGAGCACACGATGGATCTCGCGCCTGCGGACTCGATGCTCGTGACCCGTCACCAGGACCGCCCCGGAACCATGGGCCGGATCGGGATGCTGCTGGGTCAGGCGGACGTCAACATCAGCGCGATGACCCTCGCCCGGTCGGCACCGCGCGAGGATGCGTTCATGGTCCTCGCCCTCGACGACGACGCGTCGCCGGCTGTGATCGCGGCCATCCGCGACGATCCGGCCGTGTTGGACGTGTGGACGATCCGGCTGGGTGGCGATCGATGACCCACGGCTCGCCCGCCCCGGGGCCCCTCCCGGCGGCGACGCCGCCCATCCCCGACGGTCTCGACGCCACGCTCGTGCTGCTCCGGCACGGCGAGTCCGAGTTGATCCGCGAGGGCCGCTTCCAGGGTCAGGCTGAGACGCCGCTCTCGACGCTCGGCCGGCGGCAGGCGGCGCTGGCGGCGGTGCGCCTGGCCGCACCCGACGCCTCCCCTCCCCTCCCGGTGCCCCACGGGCGCCCGCTCGAGATCGTCCATTCGCCGCTCGCGCGCACCGCCCAGACCGCGGCCGCCATCGGCGCCGCCATCTCCGCGTCGGGAGGCGTGCCCGCCGGGGCGGCTGCGTCGGACGGCGTGCCCGCCGGGTCGGCCGAGGTCAGGCCCGAGCCCGGGATCCTCGAGATCGGCCAGGGGGCGTGGGAAGGGCACACCCATGACGAGATCATGCGCCGGTGGTCGGCGGAGATCGCGGCCTGGCGCCGCCGGCCGGCCGAGGCGTGGGCACCCGGCGGCGAGTCGCTGGCCCAGGTTCAGGCGCGGGTCGCCCCCGCGCTGCGGACCGTGCTCGAGCGGCTGGGTGACGGCCGTCCCCCGGGCAGCCTCGATCGTTCGCAGGTCAGCGGCTACCAGGGCGTCGGTCCCGGCGCCGGCCAGCCGTGGTCGATCCTGGTCGGCCACGACGGCGTGTTCAAGATCGTGATGCTGACGCTGTTCGGACTTCCGCTCGACCGGTTCTGGATGTTCACGTTCGCCCTGTGCGGGATCTCGGTGGTCGAGATCCGGGCCGGCCGGGCCGTGCTCCGGGCCCACAACCTCACCGAGCACCTCGCACCGCTGCTCGACGAGGCTGCGACCGCTGCGGCGGACCTGCGCGGTCGCTCCGGAGCGCTGTAGCCCGGGGGGTCGATGGACCGGCGCCCCGAGCCGCCCCCGGCGTCAGTGGCGCCGGGGGCGACGCCCGCGGCGCAGCACGAGGCGGAGCATCGAGATCCGCAGCCGACGGGTCGCGTCTCGTATCTCACGCAACCGGTCGCCACCGAGCCGCAGCCTTGCGTAGTCCGCCTGGACCTTCGCGTTGGCCACGGTCTCGAGGTCCGGCCTTGCGACCGGCACCAGCTCGCCCAGCGACGCCGCGTACTCGTACACGGTCTGGGTCGGTCGCGGTGCGAAGCCGAGCCTCGCTGCGATCCGCGACAGCGTCCCCCAGGCCGCGTCCGGGCTGACCTCCCCGCGCGGGCCGCGCAGCCAGGCAGCCAGGGCGAGGCCGCCGACGAGGAGCGCGAGCACGATGGTGATCGCGATGTAGGTGGTCCGGTCGGC
Organism: uncultured Chloroflexia bacterium; assembly: GCA_963829295.1. Classification (GTDB taxonomy): domain Bacteria; phylum Chloroflexota; class Limnocylindria; order Limnocylindrales; family CSP1-4; genus CAIXZV01. Next base: position 666,945 of record CAWHHU010000003.1, read on the forward strand.
CGTCAGGGTGGTCGATGCCTGGGCGCCACCCGTCGCGTTGTCCTCGGGGAGATTCGGCGGTCGAGGGGTGATCACGGGAGCCGCCCCGGCGCTGGCGCCCGACCCGGGTGTGGCGCTCGGCACGGGTGGGCCTGCCTGGATCACCGATGGCAGCCCGACCCCGCCACCGGTCGGATCGAACGGGATCCAGCCGTAGCCAGGGAAATAGACCTCCACCCAGGCATGGGCGTCGTGGTTGGTCACCGTTACCACGTTGCCGACCCGGGTGCCGGGCAGGAAGCCCTGGACCAGGCGGGTGGGGATCCTGTTGTCGGGCAGCGCGTCCCGCAGGAGGATCGCCATCGTCGATGCGTAGTGGAGGCAATACCCGCGGCGCGAGGCAGCGAAGCACTCCACGGCGCTGGGCGACGAGCAGTCGACGTTGGTGACGTCGGTGGTGTAGCTGAAGTTGGCGTTGTTCCGCAGGTAGCTCTCGAACGCCACCGCCAGGTCGTAGGGGTTGTCCGTGTGCGCCTGGTTGAGGATCGTGTTCAGCAGCTTCCTTGCCTCCGGGCCGATGGCGTCCGGCGGCACCTGGGTGTAGCGATCGATGATCTCCTGCGGGTAGTCGCGCGACGCGGCCCGGAGCCGGTTGGCGCTGATGACATCCTTGTCGGACAGGCGCAGCACCCGGGCGTTGACGGTGTATGGCACCCCGGAGCTGGGCAGGTCGACGCCCTCGAACCAGCCGCCGTCGCCCGTCAGCTGAACATCGCTCGCGGTGTTCACGTCGACCGGGGTGCCCGGGCTGAGCAGGGAGCGGTCCACGAACGTGTCGGGCGTGACCGAGACCTTGATCGGCGTCGTCAGGTCGGGCGAGGGGTCCTCGGCGGTGCCCGCCAGCAATGGCGCGCCCGCGGCAACCGGCACGCTGGTGACGTCCGCCTGCTGCCAGCCGCTGAGCACGAACGTGTCATAGGTGGCCGCGCGCCAGTAGAACGGAGCCTCGGAAGCTGGAACTGTCGCTGTGAACGCGACCCCTTCGTCGCTGAACCAGCGGCCCACGATCCGCGCCGACGACCCGAAGGCAACGCTCCCGCCGCCGCGCACGTTCGGCCCGGACGGGAACAGGCGGCTGAGCGTCTCGCCCCACTCCACGAGCTGGGGAGTGAAGCCGCGCCAGGCCGTGGCCAGCGGCGCCGAGGCCGCGCGCTGGGTCAGGGCGAGCGATCCGGCCACCGCCAGCACGATGAACACGGCACCGCCGCGCAGGTAGAGCCCGGAGATCGCCCCTGGGTCACCGATCTGGCGCCGAATCCAGGTCGAGCGCTCCTCGAACACGTGCATCTCGATCAGCAGCAGCAGGGACGCGGCAGCGAACAGGACCAGGTACGGCAGCTCGTCCCTGTCTGTGAGCGCCATGTTGGCGAGCAGCACCAGCCCGGTGACGATCACCCCGCCCAGCGGGCGGCGATGCCCGAGCACGGAATAGGCCGCAAACTGGGACGTCCCCCACACCAGGATGCCCAGCACCAGGATGTAGTGGACCTCCTGGCCGGTGAATTGCCGGCCCCGCCAGGCGAGGTCGAGATACGCCTGCACGCTGCCGTTCGCGGTCACCCAGAACGCGTGGGCGATCGACGAGCCGGGCGCCTCGGCCAAGCCCGCGATGATCGGGATCAGGAGGGCGGCGAAGACCGCCCCCACCAGGTGCGTCGTCCAGCGGCCCCAGCCGACCTTGGCGCCCACGAACGCCACCGCGACACCCAGGACCGCGCACCACGCGAGCCCGTCGGTCAGCGCCGGCCGGCCGTTGACCCAGGCCGGGTCGTCCAGCGCCGAGGCGAGCACCAGCGGCAGCAGGAGCACCAGCCCGAGCGTCAGCCAGCCTTCCTCGGGCCGCAGGCTTCGCCGCGTACCGGTCACGCGAGCGCCTCCTCGAGCGGTCGATCGGGGCCGATCATGTAGGTGGGCAGCTCGAACTCGGCTAGCGTATAGCGGACCGCGCGCACTCGCTGGCGGCGGGTCTCGGCGGCGGCCGGATCGGTATCGCCCGCGAATGCCGCCTGGTCGAGGAGCACGACGACACAGCCGATCCCGCGGCCACGGAGCGTCGCCAGCGGTCGGACGAACGCCGGATCATCGGTCGCGGTGATCACGATCGCCGTCATCCCCCGTCGCAGCCGGTTGAGCCCGGTCAGCAGCGCCTCGGACAGCGACACCGGACCGTCCGCCTCGACGGCTGCCAGCAGCTGGAGGATCTTGAGCCGCTGCCGCGCGCCGCGGTCCGCCGGCAGGACGGTGAGCCGATGGGCGCTGGCGGTCAGCCCGACGGCCCGGTTCTCCCCCAGGGCCTTGTCGGCGATGGACGCCGCCGCGCGGACGCCCACCTCGGTGGTCGAGCGATCCCCGTCGCCCGTGGCGGCCGCAGCCTCGAGGTCGAGGAACAGCCAGGCGTCGGCCGTCTGCTCGAGGTCGAACTCCTTGACCTGGATCTCGCCCAGCCTCGCCGTCGACCGCCAGTGGATCCGGTTCATGGCATCGCCCGGGGCATAGGGTCGCACCGCGGTGGCGAGCGGGGTCGTCTGCAGGGTCCGCTCGGGGGACGCGTGCGCACCCTCGATGCTCGCCGGCGGCAGCCGCCACAGCGGCAGCGGATCGATCCGTGGATAGACGACCAGCGTGACCCCCTGCCCGACGGCGGCCGTGGCCTCGAAGAAGCCGAACGGGTCACCGGTCCGGATCATCAGCGGCTCGATCCGGAAGTGCCCACGCCGCAGGAGAGGCGCCCGGACCAGCCAGGACCGCTCGCTCCGGCCGCCCAGTGACAGGGCCCGGCCGGTCAGACCCCCTGGCACCGTGGTCGGGTTGTGGACCTCGAGCCACGGCTTGGGCATCCGACCCGTGTTGCGCAGCGTGTAGGTCACGCGCAGCCGGTCGCCGACATGGCCGCTGAGCTGCGACACCGCATAACCTGCCTCGAGGTCCGAGAGGCCGAGTCGTGTCAGCACGTATGAGCCGCCACCCACCAGCAGCCCGACATAGACGAGGAAGAACAGGAACGGCAGGCCGGTCGAGAACGCCGCGATGATGAGGACGACGGCGAGGACCAGGAGCTGGAGTCGACGCAGCAAAGGGGTCGCCTCTCCGCTTGTGATGGGGACGCGATGGCGTCAGCCGGCCGCCGGGCTCGGCTTGACCTCCCGTGGGCCGCCGGTCCGGGTGACGGCCTCGATGGGGATGGTGTCCAGCAGCTCGTGCACGACGTGGGCGGCGCTCACATCGTGGATCGACGAGCTGGTCTTGATGATCACGCGGTGGGCGAGGGCTGGCTCGGCGAGCGACTTGACGTCGTCAGGGATGACGTAGTCGCGACCCATCAGCCCGGCGAGGGCCTGCGAGGCGCGATACATGCTGATCGAGCCGCGCGGGCTGGCGCCCAGGTAGACGTCCGGATGGGTACGGGTCGACGACACGAGGCGGACGATGTAGTCGCTGACGGCGGGGTCCACGTAGACCTCGCGCACGCTCGCCTGCATTCCTCGCAGCTCATCAACCGAGCACACCTCGCTCAGATCCTCGAGCGGATGGGTGCGCTTCTGCTCATCGAGGATCACGATCTCGTCGAGGAGCTGCGGGTAGCCGAGCCGGATGCGGAGCATGAACCGGTCGAGCTGGGCCTCGGGCAGCGCGAACGTGCCCTCGTACTCGATCGGGTTCTGGGTTGCGATGACGAGGAACGGGTCGGGCATCGGGTGCGTGATCCCGTCGATCGTCGCCTGACGCTCCTCCATGCACTCGAGCAGCGCACTCTGCGTCTTGGGTGTCGCACGGTTGATCTCGTCGGCGAGCACCACCTGGCTCATGATCGGGCCTGGCCGGAACTCGAACTCGCGGGTCTTCTGGTTGTAGATCGACAGGCCCGTCACGTCCGACGGCAACAGGTCCGGCGTGAACTGGATGCGCCGGAAGGAGCAGCCCAGGCTGCGCGCGATCGCCTTGGCGAGCATGGTCTTGCCCGTCCCGGGCACGTCCTCGATCAGGAGATGACCGCGACACAGGAGGGCCACCAGCGCCAGCCGCACCTCCTTGTGCTTGCCGACGATGACGCGCTCGACGTTTGCGAGGACCCTGTCGCCAATGTGCTGGATGTCGCTCATCGAACTCCCGTCGTCATGCGGCCACCGACCGTGGCGGCTGTCCCACCCGACGAATGACGCCGGTTACGGGCGCCGGTGACGTCGCGCAACAGAGGTCGAAGCGCGGCGACGTCGTGCCTCTGCCGCAGTGTACGACCGGATGCTGGATTGGGTTCTTGACCGTTTGATGACGGTTGCGGCTCTCGCCCCACCCGTCCGGACACACGGCAGCCATCCCCCCGGGTCAACCCCGGAACAGCGTGAGCGAGCCGACCCACAGGACCATCAGGCACCCGATCAGGCCCATGACACCCAGGAACGGCTCGCCGCCCAGGAACGACGCGACCGCGACGAACGCGAACATCGCCGCCAGCACCAGGGCGATGAGGGCCAGCCCAAGCCGTTCCAGCAGCGGCCGGGGGCGGCGATCGGGCTCGGGCGATGGGGTCGGCTCGGGCGATGGGGTCATCAGGGCTGCCCGTAGAGCTGGAAGTACCGCTGGAGCAGGCTGCCGGCCAGCGGCGCGGCGCGGGCGCCACCCCGTCCGCCCTGCTCGACCAGGACCGCGATCGCGACCCTGGGGTTATCGACCGGCGCAAAGCCGATGAACCACGAATGCGGCTCACCGGTGCCGCCGAGCTCGGCCGTCCCGGACTTGCCGGCCGTCGGAACCCCGGGGACGCTGGCACCGGAGGTGAACAGCCTGCCGAGGTCCCCCTCCACCGCAGCCCGCATCGCGGTCTGGATGGTTTGCGCGTCGGTGACCGAGATCGCCCGCTGCCACACCTGCGGATCGATCGCACGAGCCCCGGGCCCGTCACCGGTCAGCGCGCTGACGAGGTGCGGGCGCATCATGACCCCATCGTTGGCCACAGCCGATGCGACGAGCGCCATCTGCAGCGGCGTCACGAAGGTCTGGCCCTGGCCGAAGGCGGCCGAGGCGAGCTCGACATCGTCCTGGAACCCGCCCGGCGCGTTGCCCGTGCCCGAGGTGACCTGACTGACGGCGGTGGGCAGGTCGAACGGGATCGGCGCCCCGAGCCCCAGCTTCGATGCCTCCTGGACCAGGTTGCCGCCCCCGATGGCGAGGCCGGTCAGCGCATACCAGATGTTGCAGCTGACCTCGGTCGCCCCGACCAGGTCGAGCGGGGTGCTGCCGGTTTGCGGGTGATGCCCGTCCTTGATCCGGAACCCGTTCACCAGCAGGCCGTTCTTCTCGGCCGCTGGCTGCTGTGGGTATGTGGTCCGGGCTGTGATGGCGCCCGTGTTCAAGCCTGCGATCGCGGTCACGATCTTGAACACCGAGCCCGGCACGTACCGGCCCATGGTCGCGCGGGGAAGCAGCGGGTTGGACTTGTCGTTCCGGAGCGCCTCGAACGTGTCGGCCGCGGTGGCCGGGTTGGCGATCCCGGAGGCGTCGTAGGTCGGCGTGGACGCGAGCGCGAGGATCTCGCCCGTGGTCGGGTCGAGCATCACCACCGCACCACGATCCTGGCCAAGGCCGCTGACCGCGGCCCGCTGCAACCGGAGGTCGAGCGTCAGGCGGAGTCCCAACGGGTCCTGGCTCCCCTGGCCGAACTTGTCGAGCAGCCCGTCGAACGGGTCGGAGCCGGCGAGGCCGAGCAGCTCGGCGTTGTAGGTGCGCTCGAGGCCCGCCGTGCCGAACTGGCGCGACGCATAGCCGACGACGGGGCTGATCGTGTCGTCGCGGTACTCGCGAAGGGCTTCGCCGTTCTTGTCGCGCGAGCTGCGCGCCAGCCAGCGGCCATCGCGGTCGACGATCGGCCCGCGCAGGGCACGTCGCGCGACGGCGATGACCGCCGGGTTATCCGCCCCGCGCGAAAGCCGCTGCGCCTCCACCACCTGCCACCAGCTTGCGCCGAGCGCCAGCACCGCGAACGCCGTGACCAGCGCGATCCCGGTTCGAAGCACGTTGCCGCCGATCGGCGCCCGCGTCCTGCGGCTCGTCATCGGCCCGCCCCTCGTCATTGGTCCGCCCCTCGTCATTGGTCCGCCCCCGGGAGGATCCCATCCGCGAGCTCCGGCTCGCGGCGGCTCGTGGCACGTGGCGTGCGCGGGCCGGGGCGTCGCAACCAGCGACGCCCGGCACGTGGCGGCGGAGGTGGCTCGACACCGGGGTCCGACAGCGCGAGCAGCAGTCCGATGACCAGCGCGTTGGCCAGCAGCGAGGAGCCTCCGTACGAGATCAGCGGCAGCGTGATCCCGGTCAACGGGATCAGCTTGAGGTTGCCCGCTGCAATGATGAACGCCTGGACGGCGATGACCAGTGCCAGCCCGGCCGCGAGGATGGCCCGGAACTCATCGTGGGCGGCGGCGGCGATCCGCAGGCCGCGCTCGACCACCACCAGGTACAGCCCCAGGATGGCGAGCAGGCCGATCAGCCCCAGCTCCTCGCCAAGGGCCGCCAGCGGGTAGTCGGTGTGGACGGCCGGGATCGGCAGCCGCCCGCCGATCGTCGGCAGGCCCGCGCCGAGACCGACCCCCAGGATGCCCCCGCGCGCGAAGGCGTACAGGGCCTGGACGGTCTGGTAACCCGACCCGAGCGGGTCCCGGAACGGGTCGAGCCAGTTGTCCACACGCTGCTGGACGTGGCCGAACAGGTTGTACAGCACCCACGAGCCGACGACGAACAGGATCACGCCGCCGACGACGTAGGACGGTCGGCCCGTGGCGACGTAGAGCAGGGCCAGGAACACGGCGAAGAACAGCAGCGCGGCACCGAGGTCACGTTGCACGACGACGATCACGAGGGCGATCGCCCACATCGCAACCATCGGGGCGAGGTACGGGATGGGCGGCAGACGGATCGGCCCAAGCCTGGTGCTCTCGTCGGCGAGCAGCGACCGGTTCTCCGACAGGTAGGCCGCCAGGAACACGACCAGGATCACCTTGAGCAGCTCGGACGGCTGTCCCGACAGTGGTCCGATCGAGAGCGTGAGTCGGGCACCGTTGACGTCGCTGCCGAACACGAACGTGAGCAGCAGGAGCCCGATGCCCGCGGCCGCCCAGGTGTACTTGTAGGTACGCAGCCAGGCGTCCGAACGCACGGCGACGCCGAGCACGGCGATCACCGCGAGCGCGATCAGCAGCCAGGCGAGCTGGAGCTGGCCGAGCCCGAGAACCGCGTCGCCGAACGACTGGCTGACCAGGGTCTGCGGGAGGCGCTGCATCAGCAGCAGACCCAGTCCTCCCAACAGGCCCACCGCCGGCAGCAGCACCTGGTCGGTCCGCCGGCCGGCCAGCACGAAGGCGGCATGGACCGCGAACAGGGCTCCGATGTAGATGGCCAGCGCGCGCGGGTCGGGTGGGGCGAGGTCGATGGCGCCGACGCTCCGGTCAGCCGCCAGCGCCGCCTGATAGCGAAGGGTGGCGCCGAGCGATGCCGCGCCGACCACGAGCGTGATCGTCGCCAGTGCCAGCAGCAGCAGCTCGGTCCGGCGGGTGCGCGGCCGGATCCGCCAGCGTGGTCCCGACGCTGGCCGCGCCTGCGCGATGGCGCTCACGAACGCGCCCTCATCCGCGCCCCCGGTCGAGCCGGAAGCGGACCTCGCCCACCTGAAGCTCGTCGCCGAACCCGAGCGGTGCCACCTGCTCCACGGGAACGCCGTTGACGAACGTGCCGTTGGTGCTCTCGAGATCCTCGACGTACCAGGCGCGCCCGCGAAAGGTGAGGACGGCGTGCTCGGACGATGCGAACGGGTCGTCGACGACGATCGCATTGTTCACGTCCCGGCCCAGGCTGGTGACCGCGTCGAGCGGAAACATCGAGCCGGCCGGCGGCTCATCGTGCGGCGATGCGATGACCACGAGCCGCCCGAGCTCCACGGGACCCCGAGCCGCGACCCGGAGGTCGCGGACCAGAACGCGGGCGACCGCGAACAGGAACATGTAGAGCAGCACCAGGAACAGGATCCGAACCAGCCACAGCGTCAGGACGAACCCGTCCACGGTCAGTCCGGCAGCGACTCGACGACCAGCACGGTGTCACCCAGCAGGATCCGGTCGCCGACGCCGAGCGCGATCTCGTCCACCTGCATGCCGTTCACGCGACTGCCGTTGGAGCTCCCGAGATCCGTGTACACCAGCGCTCCATGCCTGGCCTGGATGCGAGCGTGATGGCGCGACACCCGGGGATCGGAGAGGACGAGGGCATTGTCGCGGGACCGGCCCAGGGTCAGCGGATGGCCGTCGACCTCGATCGCGGTCTCACGCCCGTCCGGCGCGAGCACACGGATGACCGCGCACGCCGCCTCCGGGAGGGGCCGCCGGAACACGAGGGCCTGGGTCCCGTCGCCTCGGACGCTACCGGGCACAGGGTCGACGGCGCCCGCCCCGTCGGGCCGGGCCGGGACGTCCGATGGAGCTGCCGGCGCGGACGAGACGGACAAGCCGGGCCCGGTGCCCGGCTGCCACGTGTCGGAGACCGCGCCGCCGGGCGCTGTCGCAGGCATGGATGGTCCGGTCGGGCCGACCCACGATGCGGGATTGGCGGACGGTCCCCCTGGCGCGGCGGGCACCGCGAAGTCCTGGCCGTGGCTTCCACCCGGGGCCGCCCGCCCCGCGACGGCCTGCCGATCGGCCGAGGGGATCGCCCCGGTCGCCGCCAGATCCTCGCCGGTGTCGACCTCCACCCGGCCGCGCTGGAGCGATGGATCGGCCAGCAGCGCGACGCTGGGACGCGCGGGCAGGTGGTACGCGTGCGCCCGGGCGAACGCCAGGGCGGCGTCGGCCAGCTGGCCGGCCAGATCCTGGGCCGCGGCCCGGTCGGGCGCGACAGCCGCCATGTCGACGGGGTGAAGCCTGACACGGTAGCGCTCCGGAACCGTCGTTCGGGTCCCGTGCCCGGCCCTCGCCCGTTCCATCGCACGCTCCACGCGCCGTTCGAGCTGGACCTCCTGGACTTGCGTCCGAAACAGGCGGGTCGTGGAGCGCTCGACGACCCGCTCCAGGAACTGCTCGATATCGGCGATGGATGCCATGGCGGAGCGAACCGTATCAGAGAGCCGGACAGGGGTGGTCGGGGGACCAACGGGCATCCGGGACAGGTACCTCGGTGCGGGGAGGTTGCTCGCAGGGCGCAGGTATACTCTGGCCGTGCCCGGGCCGACGTCCGGGCGTCTTGTCCTGCGTCCCCCCGGGGGTCCGATGACGGAGATCCTCACCGAGTCGTTCTGCGAACGGTGCGGCACCCGATACACCTTCGAATCGAACGCGCCGCGTCGATCGCGCCTGGGCCGCATGCGGACGTTCTCAAAGGGCGTCCGGAACTTCGTGATGTCCGACGAATCCTCCTTCTCCGAGGCGATGGCCGAGGCCCGGAGCGAGGAGGAGCTCAGCGCGACCACGCACCAGCTCGACGCGTTCCACCAGACGTTCAACTTCTGTCTCACGTGCCGCCAGTACACCTGCGGCTCGTGCTGGAACTCGTCCGAGGGGCGGTGCCTGACCTGTGCTCCGATCCCCGGGATGGAGGACGCGGCCGGCGCTCCCCAGCTGGCGGACGAAACCTCGGTCGGCGGCAACGGCCACGCCCATGTCGGTGTCGACGACACCTGGCCCGAGGCCGACCTGGCCCGGATCGCGGACGTCCTCGGGACGCCCGATGCGACGCCCGGGCCAGGCGATGAGGACCAGGCACACATCGACCAGCCGGCCGCGCGTGCCCTGGGGGACTCGGGCAGCGACGAGACACCTGGTTCGATCGACGGCGAGCTGGCGGCGGCGCCGGCCGGAGACGCGCTCACCCTGTCGCCCGGATCCACCGCCCAGGGCCCTGCCGGCGAACCGGCAACGCAGATGGGGCCCACGCCCTCGCCCGAACCGATCACCGCTCAGGGTCCTGTCGGTCCATCCTCGGATATCGATACGACCGAATGGGCAGCCGCCGCGAAGGCAGCTGCCGCAGACTCGGCCACCAGCCAACTGATCGGCGTCGAGCCGGGCCAGAGCCTCGAGGACGCGCTCGCGGCCTACGAGACCAGGCTGGCGGCGGAAGAGGAGGCGCTCGCCGTCGGCGGCTCGGTCGCAGACGTCGCGTCCGAGGCGGGGATCGCGCCGGCTGCGGAGATCCTGCAGGAGCCCGAGAAGCTGAAGGCGTCCGAGGCACCGCAGCCCGATCTGGCCGCGACCGCGCCCGATGCCACCCACCTCGCAAGCGAGATCGCGGCTGCCGGCGCCGAGCCGGACCGCGTCGAGCCGGACCGCGTCGAGCCGGACCGCGTCGAGCCGGACCGCGTCGAGCTGCCGCCGGCCGAGGCGCCGGCCGAGGCGCCGGCCGAGGCCGCTCCCATGGCTGCGACACCTCCGGCCGCTCCACCCGACGACGTCATCGAGCAGCCCACCTGGCCCGTTCGCCCGTCGGTTCAGCCGGCGACGGCCGATCGCGCCCCTGCCGAGGACGGTGCCCCGTCGGCGCCCGCAACCTGGCTTCGGGTCGCACCCGACGACGGTGGCGGGACCCCTGGTCCCCAGTGGCCAGCTGCGCCGATCTGGCGCGGCGCCGCGGACCGCGAGTACCCCACCCTGGCCGGACGACCGCTCCTGCCGCGCGACGAGGCCTCCGCGCTGTGGGCGGCCTCCGCGCGCGAGGTCCTCGGCCCGGCGCCAGCGACCGGACCAATCCCACCGACGACGCCGTCGCCGCAGCCCTGCGTGCAATGCGGCCTGTCGCTGTCGGCGAATGCCAGGTTCTGCCGGCGGTGCGGCACCCGTCAGGGCTGACCCGCCGCCCATTCCACCGGCGCCCAACCCACCGGCGCCCATGGCACCGGCGCCAGGCGCACCGACGCCGACCCTCAGGCGGGCTGCGGGGCCGACGCTGCCAGCAGCCTGACCCGGGTCCAGCAGGCCCCGAGCAGCAGCACGTTGAAGCTGATCGACAGCCAGGCGAGAACGGTGAACACGGCGACGAACGCCCCGAACAGGGCCGCCGTCCCGGCCAACCGGGGTGCCAGGAACGTGAACACCTGGGCGATGATCGCGAGCACCAGCCCGACAGAGACGGCCGGAGGCATCAGGGCCCACATCGAGACATGCCGAGCCGGCACGAACCGGTAGACGACGGTCGTACCAAGAACGAAGACCACGAACGAGGTGAACGGCGCCACGATCTGCAGCACGCCTCGGACGAGGCCCTGGATCTCGACGCCGGCGGGCGCCAGATCGAGCAGCCACGACAGCATCGAGCCACCGATCAGGGCGGCGACCGGCGTCGCGACCAGCAGCACCGACACGAGCACGCCGCGGACCGTCTGCACGACGGCATTGCGCCTCGGCGCCGAGCGGAAGACTCGCGACATCGCCGTGTCCAGCGAAGCGTAGAACCGGCTCGACCCCCAGACCAGGCCGACCAGCGCAACGATCCCGGTCGGGGCGGCGCCCGCCGACACCTGCTCGAGCGCCGTCCTGGCCACGTCGTGGAGGGGCGGGACGGCTTGCGCGATCAGGGTCACGATCTGGTCTCGCACGCCGGGGTCATTGACGATGAGGGCGACCACGGACAGGACGAGCAGCAAACCGGGCAGCAGGGCAAGCAGGGCGCTGTAGGCGAGCCCGCCCGCGACCAGGCCCCCGCCGGCTGCATCGTACGTGGCGAGGACCGAGGTCAGCGTCTGGACGGCCGGGGCTTCCCTGGCCCGCCCGACGAAGCCCTCCGCGAGCGCCCGCAGCCGGTTGACCCGGTCGGCCTCGTCGGAGTCGCTCATGCGGTCAGCGGCCCACGTCCTCGAACAGCCCGGGCTGGACGTCGTCGACGCGCACCCGGCGGGGCGCGGCGATCAGGGCCCTCACCTCTCCTCGGCGGACGTACCGCCGGCCGCCGAGCTTGATGCTCGACAGCCGCCCCGTTCGCGCCCAGCCACCGATGGTGGCGGATTGAAAGCGGACATTTGCCGTGGCCAGGATCTCGGCGGCTTCCGCGAGGGTGATCCAATCGGCCGCTGCGGGCATCGCTTCAGTCCTCCCTGCTGCCGCTCGAGGCGTGCCCTTTGCCAGCCGAGCGCTCACCGCTCGAGCTCTCGCGAGCCGGGCGCTCTCTGGTCGAGCTCTCGCCAACCGATCGGTCCCGCGTCGAGTTCTCACCGGCCGAGCGTTCCCGCGTCGAGCTCTCACCGGCCGAGGCGTGCGCGTCCTTGCTCGATGCACCCGTTGAGCCCTCGCCCGTTTCGGCTTGCTTCGGAGCGCCCGATGATCCGCCCGACGCCTTCGTTCGGCTCGAGGCGCCGCGATCCTTCTTGGCCCACCCCGAGCCCTTGTAATGGATCGCCGGAACTGCGAACTGCTTGCGCATCGTCCCCTCCCGGCCGCAGGCGGGACAGAAAAGGGGCCCGGGATCGTTGAGCCCGTGGAGGATGTCCGAGCGATCGTCGCAGGCGGTGCAGACGTACTCGTAGACTGGCATCTCGATCGTGGGGTCCGTCGATCCGTCAGCCGCGCAGAAGGCGCATGCCGCATTTGGGGCAGTAGAACGCGCGCTCGTGACCGGACGCAAAGCCGCAATGCGCGCAGACGAGACCGCCCCGCCCCGCGGCCGGCACCGGACGGTCGACGGCGGTCAGACCGAGGGCGAACTGATTGGCAAGGATGTTGGTCAGGATCCCGCCCAGGATGCGCTGCGCGATGCGGTCGGTATCGCCGCGCACGCCACGACCTCCCCAGCCGACCACGCCGCGTACGATCATGTCACCGGTGGCCTCGTCCCAGTGCGAGGCGACGCCGCCGACGATCGCGTTGTACTCAGGGTATCCGGAGGTGTCCGTCTCGCCGTCGAGCAGCGCGCCGGCGAAGCTGTCAAAGGCGAGGTCGATCGCGTCGATCGACTCCAGGACCACGAGCGCATGGCGGGTGATCGGGCTCAGCTGGTGGTGGGCGTTGAGCCACTGCATCGCTTCCGATGGTCGAGCGATCTGCGGCACGGCCTGGCTGTACTCGAGCTGCAGGGGCTCCACGACCTCCACGTCGCCCTGCGCGATGCCGGCCAGCATCGCTGGCAGCTCGGCCATGGCGTTGGGTCCCGCCTGCATGCGCACGCCTTCAGTGCTCTTGCCCGCGTAGTAGAGCTTGAGCTGGTAGTCCTGGGCGACAACCTCCTCGGGCAGGGCGATGGTTGCCTTGGGCTTGGCCTGCGGGGCCGACTTCTCGGGCTCACCGCCGCGGCGCTTCAGGAAATCGAGGGGCACGGAAACCTCCGGGGCACGGCCAATTCGCTGGCCGCCATGATCGTAGCAGCGAGCACGACCGCGGTCATCGACCGCCGTCAGGCATCGAGACGCGCACGGAGCCGGTCGGCCTGGTCCGCGAGCTCGGCCTCGCGCGCCCGGGCGCCCCCGACGATGGCCGGCGGCGCCTTCGAGACGAACGCTTCGTTGGCCAACCTGGCACGCGCCGCATCCAGCAGGCGGAGCGCGTCCCCGAGCTCCTTCTCAAGCCGCGCCCGGTCCGCCTCCGCCGCGGCCGGATCCTCGCCGGCCAGCCCGATGACGGCCTCGGTCGGACCGACCACCACCCCCAGGCCCCGTTCGGCTCCGCCACGAAGCTCCTCGCGCGTGAGGTGGCGGCGGAGTGGTCGCGCCCGCGTCAGCCGCTCGATGGCCGGCCGCAGCGCCTCGAGCGTGTGGCCGAGCTCGGGCTCCACGTACACGTCAAGCGGAAGGTAGGCCGCCGGCTCGACCTTTGCATCCGCCCGCGCGTTGCGCACGGCACGAACGAGGTCCACCAGCGCACCCACCTGCGACTCGACCGCCTCGTTCCGCTCGCCGGCGCCGGGCCAGCGGGCGACGATGAGCAGGTCGGGATCCGTCGCCCGGTGTGGCAATGCCTGCCACAGGCGCTCGGTCACGAACGGCATCACCGGATGGAGCAGCCGCAGGTACGTGTCCAGCGCCTCGACGAGCGCCCACCACGTCGCCTCGCGTTCGGCATCGGTGAGCCGCTCGTCCGCCAGGCGTACCTTGGCGAGCTCCAGGCCCCAGTCGCAGAACTCGTTCCAGATGGCCTCGTACAGGAGCCGGGTCACCTCCCCGAGGTTGAACTCGGCCATGGCCCGGTCCACCGCCGCCACCGTCGCAGCCGCCCGCGAGATCACCCAACGGTCGGCCGGACCCAGGGATGTCCCGTCGGGCAGGCGGCGTTCGGACGCTGCGGAGATGCTCGCGGGCCGGGCGCCGAGCACGAACCGGGTCGCGTTCCACAGCTTGTTGCCGAAGTTGCGGGCGTTCTCGACCTTGGCCATCCCCAGCCGCTGGTCGTTGCCCGGCGTCGTGCCGTGGACGACGGCGAAGCGCAGCGCGTCGGCGCCCATCTGGTCGATCAGCCCGAGCGGGTTGACGACGTTGCCCTTGGTCTTCGACATCTTCGCGCCGTTCGGGTCACGGATGAGACCCGACAGGTAGACCGTGCGGAACGGGATGTCGGCGGTGAGCTCGAGCCCAAGCATCATCATCCGGGCCACCCAGAAGAACAGGATGTCGTAGCCCGTCTCCATGACCGAGCCCGGGTAGTAGCGGGCGAGATCGTCGGTGGCCTCGGGCCAGCCGAGGGTCGAGAACGGCCACAGCCCGGAGCTGAACCAGGTGTCGAAGATGTCCGGGTCCTGGACCAGGTCCGCGGCCTGGCGACCGCACACCTCGCACGCGGCCGGGCCGTCGGGATCGGCGCTGACCGTGACGTGGCCATCGGGACAGTACCAGGCAGGGATCCGGTGGCCCCACCACAGCTGGCGGGACACGTTCCAGTCGCGGATGTTGGTCATCCAGTGCTCCCAGACCTTCTCCATCCGGTCGGGCAGGATCCGGGTGCGTCCCGAGCGGGTCGCCTCGAGCGCCGCCGCCGCCAGCGGGCCGGTGCGCACGAACCACTGGGTCTTGAGCCGCGGCTCCACGACGTCGTTGCTGCGCTGGCAGCGACCGATCACCATCTCGTGCGGCTGCTCGCCCTCGAGAT
Organism: uncultured Chloroflexia bacterium; assembly: GCA_963829295.1. Lineage (GTDB taxonomy): Bacteria > Chloroflexota > Limnocylindria > Limnocylindrales > CSP1-4 > CAIXZV01. The sequence continues at coordinate 682,022 of CAWHHU010000003.1, forward strand.
CGCCCGCCGCCGCCAGGTCGGTGAGGATCCGCCTCCTTGCCTCGTAGCGATCCAGGCCGTCGTAGGCGGTGCCCGTGTTCGCCACCCGCGCGAGATCGTCAAGGATCGTGGGCATGGCCAGGCCGTGCCGCCGTCCCGTCTCATGGTCGTCGTGGTCGTGGGCGGGCGTGATCTTGACTGCCCCCGTGCCGAAGGCCGGGTCGACCACCGGATCCTCGATGATCGGCACGTCCCGGTCGACGAACGGGATCCGTACCCGGCGACCGACGAACGATCCGTATCGGGCGTCGCCTGGGTGGACGGCCACCGCCGTGTCGCCCAGGATCGTCTCGGGCCGGGTGGTGGCGACGGTGACGGTCGCGTCCGGGTCGGGCCGGCCGCTGGTCTCGTCGATGAGGTGGTAGCGGACCCGCCAGATCGCGCCGGTCTCGGGGGTCGGGATCACCTCGAGATCGCTGACGCTGGTCCGGCAGCCGGGACACCAGGTGATGAGCGCCTCGGCCCGGTAGGCCAAGCCCCGCTGGTGGAGCCGGAGGAACGCCTCGCGAACGGCCCGGGCCGAGACCTCGTCCATCGTGAACCGCAGCCGGCCCCAGTCGCAGCTGCCCCCGAGCCGGCGCTGCTGGGAGAGGATCGTGGTGCGCGTCTCCTCCACGAAGGCGCGCATCCGCTCCAGGTAGCGCTCGCGACCCAGCGTGGCGCGGCTTTCGCCCTCCCTCGCCAGGATCCCGTCGAGCACGAACTGGGCCGCGATGCTGGCGTGGTCGAGCCCCGGCAGGAACAGCGCCGGGTGGCCCAGCATCCGCGCGTGACGGATCATCAGGTCCTCGACGGTGGTCCGCTGGGCGTGGCCGAGATGGAGGCTCCCGGTGACGTTGGGCGGCGGCTGGATGATCACGAACGGCGCGAGGCCCGGATCCGCCGTGGACCCGGATCCATCGGGCGCGAACACGTCCGCGGCCAGCCACCGCTCGTAGATGTCGTGCTCGAACTCGGCCGGCACGAAGGCCTTGGCGAGCGTCTCGGGCGTCGGCTGGGTCATCTCGGTCGGGCTCCGCGTAGAAGAACAAGAAGCCCCGCTCGTCCAGCGGACGAACAGGGTCGTGGTACCACCTGCTGGTTCTGCGACCGGGGTTCGCGGGTCATCGCCGTGGACCTTGCTCCGGTCACGCTCTCGGCACGCTATCGGGCGCCAGGCGCACAGCTCGCGAGCGACCTTCGGTCCGCCGTGCCCGCGCGGCTCGCACCGTCCCGCGCTCGCTCGGGGCCGTTCCCGGACCTACTCCTCTCGGTCTCCGCCGTGAGGCCGGGAGTGTAGCACGCTGGTCGCCCGATCCTCCCGCCCGGCTTCCCCGCCGGGGTGTCCCTCGCGCCGCGCCGCGACGGCCGCGTAGATCGAGCCCAGGAAGCGGCTCGGGACCCGGTGCAGCAGTTCGGGTGCCGCGAACCCGGCCTCCGGAGCCAGCCGCTGCCAGCGCACGAACGAGATCGGGTGCGGAACGTAGGGATTGCCGTGCTCAGCGTCGTACTCCACGAGGAGCAGCCGTCCATCCGGGGCGAGCCTCGCGTGGACGGCGGCGAGCACCGGCGCCAGGTCGGCGACGAAATGGAGGCTGTTCGCGGCCAGCACGCCGTCGAACGGGCCCGACGGGAGCTCGCGGGTGAAGTCGGCGGTCCGGGTGTGCACGGGGGTGCCGGGAAACCGGGCCGCGACGCGCTCGGCCAGCTCGGTCAGCGCCCAGCGATCGCGATCCAGGGCAAGGATATGGCCGGCGCTTCCCAGGATGTCGGCCAGCGCGAGCGTGAACTCGCCCTCGCCGGCGCCCAGCTCCAGCCAATGCGGACCTGCTCCGGCAACGCCACCCCGGATCAGGGCGAGATGGTCGGCGTGCTGCATGGGGTCAGGTCTCCCGGTCGGCCGTCGTTGCGGGCGCTGCTACGGATCCCGCGCCCCGGTGGCGTCATCGGTCCGGGAGCGCTGATCCAGCTCCCGGTTGGCGGACCGCAGCCAGTCGGTCGCGCCGATCAGCAACGGCACCGTGCCCGCGAGCACGAACCACGGCCCGAAGGCGCCCGAGAGCGCGATCACCGCCAGGCCGAACCCGACCGCCAGCGGGGCGGCGCTGCGCGTTGGGACGGGTCCCGACTCATCGCCGAACGGGCCGTCGGGCCTGCCCGGCTCGCCTGATCCGCCCGCTGCCCCGGCCGCGCCTGCGTCGCTGGCAGCAGCCGGCTGCCCGCGCCGCAGGACGACGAACGCGACACCGGTCGCGATCCCGAAACCGAGCAGCAGGACGGTCCCCGCGTTCTCGTAGCTGATGAACCAGTACGCCACGCCCGCCGTGATGGCGAACAGCGACAGCCGTCCGAAGAACCGAACCTCCTCAGCCATCGGATCGGCCTTCCGGCCCGCCGTCGGACCGATCGGGCCGGGCGGATGCCACGACCGCGGGGTCGGGGGCATGGGCGCCGGTCCCCGTGGCCGTTGTGGCAGTGGTCGTCGGGCCCGTGGCGGCCGCGGCCGCTCGAGCCTCCATGCGGGCATCGAACACCGGCCGCAGCGAGCGGATCGGCGGCAGGTGGTCGAAGTTGTGATGCGGCGGTGGCGAGGAGGTGGCCCACTCGAGCGAGTTGCCCTCCCACGGATCGGCGGGCTGATCGGGGGGCCGGCGCATGGCCCGCCAAACCGCCAGCAGGAACGGCAGCATCCCGGCCGCCAGCACCAGCGCGCCGATGGTCGAGATCAGGTTGAGCTCCGTCCAGCCTCGACCCGCCGGGTAGTCCGCGATCCGGCGGGGCATTCCCTCGGTGCCCAGGATGTACTGCGGAATGAACGTCAGCGCGAACCCGACCAGCCAGGCCAGCCAATGGAGCCGCCCGAGTCGCTCATCGAGCATCCGGCCGGTCAGCTTCGGGAACCAGAAGTAGATCCCGGCGAAGCCCGCGAACACCGTCCCGCCGATCAACACGTTGTGCATGTGGGCGACCACGAAGTACGTGTCCTGCGCCTGGTAATCGATCGGGGGCGACGCCAGCATCACCCCCGTGATCCCCCCGATGGTGAACACGTACAGCAGCCCCAGCGCCCACAGCATCGGCACCGGGAAACGCAGGCTGCCATGGAACATGGTCGCGGTCCAGTTGAAGATCTTGATCCCGGTTGGCACCGCGATCAGCAGCGACATGATCGAGAAGAACGGCAGGTCAACCTGGCCCGTGGTGAACATGTGGTGGGCCCAGACGCCCATGGACAGGCCCGCGATCGCGATCGTCGCGAACACCATCAGCCGGTAGCCGAACAGCGGCTTGCCCGAGAACACGGGCACGACCTCGCTCATGATCCCGAAGTACGGCAGGATCAGGATGTAGACCTCGGGATGCCCGAAGAACCAGAACAGGTGCTGCCACAGCACGGGGTTGCCGCCCTGCGTCGGATCGAAGAACCCGCCGCCGAAATGGCGATCGATGAACAGCATCGCGAGCGCCGCCGTGACCGCCGGGAACGCGAACAGGATCAGGATCGAGGTCACCAGGATGGTCCAGGTGAACATCGGCATCCGGAACATGCGCATGCCGGGCGCCCGCCGCGTGTAGATGGTCACCAGGAAGTTGAGCGCCCCCAGGATCCCGGATACCCCAACCAACGCCACCCCCATGATCCACAGGTCCATGCCGGCGTTGGGCGAGAAGCCAGGGCCGGACAGCGGCGGATAGCCGGTCCACCCGGCGGCAGCCGCGCCCCCGGTCGTGAGGAACCCGGACATCACGATCAGGCCCCCGAACAGGAACAGCCAGAACGAGAGAGCGTTGAGGCGCGGGAACGACATGTCGGCGGCGCCGATCTGGAGCGGCATGATCGCGTTGGCGAACCCGATCGCGAGGGGCCCCGCGAAGAACAGCAGCATCAGCGTCCCGTGAACCGTGAACAGCTGGTCGTAGGTCGAGGCGTCGACCAGCTGCTGGCCGGGCGCCGCGAGCTCGAGCCGGATGATCTCGGCGATGGCACCGCCGACCAGCGCGAAACCGAAGGCTGCCGTGATGTACAGGGCGCCAATGCGCTTGTGGTCGGTGGTCGTCAGCCACTCGAGCAGGGTGACCCGCGGCAGGGCGCGGAGCGGGGTATCGATCGCAGTCATCGAGCATGGCTCCGGAGATCGGTGGTCATGGGGCCTGGCTCCCTGGGGCCTGGCTCCCTGGGGCCTGGCTGTGGGCGCCGGCCTGGCCTGCAAGCCACTGCTGGAAGGTGGCCTGGTCCACGGCCCGGATGGTGAACAGCATCTCGTCGTGGCCGATGCCGCAGAACTCCGCGCAGGCGCCCTGGTAGACGCCGGGCGCGGTCACGCGGATGTCGAAGTGGTTCGGCCTGCCCGGGATCGCGTCTCGCTTGAACAGGAACGACGGCACGTACCAGGCGTGGTTGACGTCGAGCGACTCGAGGGTCACGTGGACCGGCACATCCACGGGCAGCACGATCTGGAGGTGCTGCTCGCTGGTGCCCGTGAGGGTCACGTCCGCGCTCGGATAGGTCGCCTGCCACTGCCAGCGGAAGGCCGTCACGTGGAGGTCCACGCCACCCGGCTCAACCGTGTCGACCGCCGAGATCGTCCGGACCGTGAGCACGAACAGGACCAGGACCGTCACCAGCGGGATGATCGTCCACACGGCCTCGATCCGAAGGCTGCCCGTCGTCTGCTCCGGGAGCCGATCGTCCCGCCGGCGATAGCGCAGGATCGCCCAGGTCACCAGGCCCCAGACGATCGTCGCAACGATGATCCCGCCCACCAGGAATACGGTGTACAGATCGGAGATGTCCTTGGCCTGGCTGGACGCCGGCGCGGGCATGCAGCCAGCCGCGCTCAGGGCGAGCACAGCGGCGACCGCCGCAATCCGTCGGCGGCCCGGCAGCGCCGGACGGCCGGTCATCGCGGCGCGGCCCGTCAGCGCCGGACGGCCGGTCATCGCTCGACCTCCGCCTCGCTGAAGCCACCGGACGCGTTGCGCACCAGGATCACGCTGGGTGGCTCCTCCTGGATCGCCTCCCGCTCGTGGCGTTCGCGCCCCGCCCGGTAGTCACGAGCCAGCCGGTACACCACCAGCCAGGTCACGACCGGAGCCACCACGAGCAGGATCCGGAACACCACGGTGATGCCCTCGACCGGGACATCGAAGATCACGGCCAGCACGTCGTTGCCGCCGGCGATCGTGAGCGTCAGGAACAGCGCCACGCCGGCCGCCCCCGTGGCGGTGCGGATCGGTGTCTGCCAGGGCGCATCGAGCAGATGGTGCTCGGCGTGGTCGCCCGTCAGCCGCGCCTCCAGGAATGGCCACAGGGCCAGGATCCCCACGAGCACGCCCGGGATGAGGATGCCCGGCACGAACGGCGACGGGATCGTGACACCGAGGATCGTGGGCTCGATCGGCAGCCCCAGGCGCAGGGCCCCCTCGAGCCAGCCGACGTACCAGTCGGGCTGCGCGGGCACCGTCGCGACGTAGGGAACGTACGGCCCGTAGAGCCAGACCGGGTTGATCTGAATCAGCCCGGCGACCAGCACGATCACCGCCGCGGTCAGGAAGAACAGTCCGAGCGATCGGAAGACCTGGCCGGGCCAGAACGACAGCCCCACCACGTTGTCCTCGCGCGCCAGGCGACCTCGGTACTGGGTGTGCTTCTGGAACCAGAGCAGGGCGAGGTGGACGGTGATGCCGCCCACCAGGAGTCCTGGCAGCAGCATCACGTGGAACACGAACAACCGGCTGAGGATGTCGGCCGTCGGGAACTCACCGCCAAAGAACAGCGACGCGACCCAGGGGCCGATGAACGGGATCGAGAGCATCGCGGAGTCGATGATCCGCAGCCCGGTGCCGGACAGCAGGTCGTCGGGCAGCGAGTAGCCCGTGATCCCCTCGCCCAGGGCGAACATGAGCAGCCCGATGCCGAGGAGGTAGTTGAGCTCCCGCGGACGCCGGAATGCACCGGTGAAGAAGATCCGCGCCAGGTGGGCGGCGATCGCGCCGATGAAGATCAGGGCCGTCCAGTGGTGGACCTGCCGCATCAGGAGTCCGGCCTCGACGTCGAACGAGAGCCCGAGCACCGACTGGAAGGCGGCCGACATCTGGGCGCCGTCAAGGGTCTGGTACGAGCCCTGATACGTCACCTGGCGGGCGTCCGGCGTGTAGAAGAAGGTGAGGAAGGTCCCGGTTGCGAGCAGGATCACGAACGAGAACAGCGCGATCTCGCCCAGAAGGAAGCTCCAGTGATCGGGGAACACCTTGCCCATCGCGACCCGGATCGGGCCGGCCAGCCCGGTCCGCTTGTCGACCCAGCCCACCAGGCGCTCCAGCTCGGTCGGGCGGGGATCGGAACGGTTCGGCTCGCGCTTGCCAGCACCTGCCGCCGACGAGGCGCGCACCACGCGATCAGCCATCGGTCATGTTCCAGAATGCCGGCCCGACCGGCGCCGAGAAGTCCGCTGTGGCCACGAAGGTCCCGTCCGCCTGCAGCTGGATCGGCAGCTGGGGCAACGGCCGGGCGGCCGGACCGAACACCGGTCGGGCACCGTCGAGGACGTCGAACGTCGATTGGTGACAGGGGCAGATCAGGCGATGCTCCGTCGCGCGGTACAGGCCAACGGGACAGCCTGCGTGCGTGCACAGCTTGGAGTAGGCGACATAGCCGTCGGGCGCCCATGCCTGCCGATCCGGTGGCAGGCGGAGCAGACCGGGCGCGACGCGGATCAACAGCGTCTGACCGTCGGCCGAGCCGACGTAGCCTTCGGGGAACGCGGTCACGACGCCCTCGAGCGGCAGGTTGGCAGCATTGATCGGCTGGCCGTCGAGACCCACCAGCCGCAGCCCGCCGCGCCGCCAGGGCGTCTGGAACAGGCCCCGGCCGGGGGCGGGTCCGAGCGAAAGCACCGGAATGGCCAGCGCCGCCGCGAGACCGGTCAGGGCTCCGGCCAGCGCCCGGACGAGCAGCGATCGGCGCGTGATCAGCGCCTCCTCGTCGAGGATCTCCTGCTCGGCCGCCGCGTTCGCGGCCTCCTCGGCCGGATGGCGGGCCTCGATCTTCAGGGTTCCCGGCAGGAGCCACTGCGACCAGGCGATGATCCCGGCGCCGATACCGCCCAGCGACAGCGCCAGCAGGACGGCCTCGACCTGCGTCTGCCCGCCGGCGAGATACACCCCGAGGAGCGCGACGCCGGCAACCGCGGAGACGGCGAACAGGAGCGCGATGACGCGCTCGATCCGTCGGGTGTCGGGGGCGTTGCCGGCGCTCATCGCACGATCACCGCCAGCGCGCTCACGCCGCGATCTCCCGCTCACGGCGGACCGCCACCCAGCGAGCGACGAGCAGCAGCCCCAGCAGAACCAGCGCCGCCACGAACCCCTCGGTCACCGGACCGACCGCCGGCGCAGTCGCGCCGCCCGGGTGCGGCGCATTGCGCAGGAACTGCACGTATGCCGCGATGTCGTTCAGCTGCTGGGTCGAGAACGAGAACCGGGGCATGGGACCGGGGCCGGTGATCGCCGCCTCGCCAACCGTCGTCGCGTCGGCACTGGTGAGGGCAGGCGCCACGAACCCGGCACCAACCGCGCCACCGCCGCCGGCCGGTCCGTGGCAGGCGGCGCAGTTGGCCACGAACAGGTCCCGACCCTCGCCGGTCGACGCTCCGGTCGTGACCACGTTGGGGATGCCCGGCCCGTTGCCGAGCGAGCTCACGTAGGCGACCAGCGCCCGGATGTCCGCGTCGTTGAACTTCGGCGTGCCGCGCCGTGCCGGGCCGGCGGGATCGGCGAGGGGCATCCGTCCTGTGCGGAGCACGAAGTCGGCCGACGCCGCACCCGCGGACCGGATGTCCGTACCGATGCTCGTGCCGGCCCCCTGCGGTCCATGACAGGCGGCGCAGCTGGTCAGGAACAGCTGCTCCCCCCTCGCGGCCTCGGTCACGGAGGTCGCGGCAAGCTCGAGGCCGGTGGGCGCGGCAGAACGAGACGACGATCCGACAACGGTGCTCGCAGCGACCAGACCGAGCGCCAGGAGGCCGACGATCACGGCGTATCCGACCAGGACCCGGCGGCCGGAGGGTGACCGGCCATGGGTCGGCCGCCGTCGTCCGGCTGGGTCGATGCCGTTGGGGGAGGCAGGGACGCGGTCTACCATCTCTCCTTGCTGGCTACCGGTTCATGCTACCTCTTGGCGCCATGAGGGGCCCTGGGACCGATCCCTTGTTGCGTGCGATGGGTACGCATCGCGCGCGAAGCCGTCGTAGAAGCCGAAACGCCCGAAGAAACCGAATCGCACGACCGCCAGGAGCTCCATTGATCGCGACCCTTCATCTCCTCGACGCCATCCTCGTCGCCATCGCCGGCGGCGCGGTGGTGCTGGTGGTCGTGGCCGGCCGAGCCATGCACCGGGACGTCCGGTTCGCGCGCGATCGGGTGATCCTGGGCGGCCTCGCCCTTGTGGCGCTCGGCACGCTGCTGGGACTCGGGATCCTCGCCACCGGTGGGCGACCCGCGGATCCCCTGCACTTCCTGTACGCGGGGGTCGCCCTGGTGATCCTGCCCGTGGTGCGCTTCTGGGATCGGCTGGCCCGTCACCGGGCGGTCGCGGTCGGGCTCGGCGGAGTGGTTCTCGCCGCCCTCGTGCTTCGTCTGTTCCAGACCGGCTGATTCGCGACAGGCTGATTCGCGCGCGGGCTGGGAGCCCCTGGGCGCCCCGATCGAGCGCGGGCTCGCGACGACTACGCGCTGGCGGCTCGGTCCGCCAACCACTCCTCGTAGTTCGTCTCGTCGACGCCCTTGTCGAGATCCGACTTGGTGAGCAGCAGCGGCGCCCGACCCTCCCGGATCGTCTCCTCGGTGATGATGCACTTGCGGACGTCGGTGCGCTCCGGGATATCGAACATCACCTCGAGCAGCGCCTCCTCGACGATCGAGCGGAGCGCACGGGCGCCGGTCTTGCGGTCGATCGCGACCTCGGCCGCTCCGAGCAGCGCCGCCTCCGTGAACACGAGCTCGACCTTGTCCAACTGGAGGAACTTCTGGAACTGCCGGGTGACGGCGTTCTTGGGCTCGACCAGCACCCGCATGAGGTCCTCGGCGGTCAGCGGCGACAGGGTCACGATCACCGGCAGGCGGCCGATGAACTCCGGGATGAGCCCGTACTTGAGCAGATCCTCGGGCATCAGGCGCTCGATGATCTTTGCTCGATCCGCGGCGGACATCCCACCCTCGGAGCCGAAGCCGATGGAGCGCTTGCCCACCCGCTCCTCGACGATCTTCTCCAGCCCGTCGAACGCCCCGCCGCAGATGAACAGGATGTTCGTCGTGTCGATCTGGATGAAGTCCTGGTGCGGGTGCTTGCGGCCGCCCTGGGGCGGCACGTTGGCAACCGTCCCCTCGAGGATCTTGAGCAGCGCCTGCTGGACACCCTCGCCCGACACGTCACGAGTGATCGAGGGGTTGTCGGCCTTGCGCGCGATCTTGTCGATCTCGTCGATGTAGATGATCCCGCGCTGGGCCCGGGCGACGTCGAAGTCCGCGGCCTGGATCAGCCGGAGCAGGATGTTCTCGACATCCTCGCCGACGTAGCCGGCCTCGGTGAGCGAGGTGGCGTCCGCGATGCAGAACGGGACGTCGAGGATTCGCGCCAGGGTCTGGGCCAGCAGCGTCTTGCCGGATCCCGTAGGGCCCACCAGCAGGACGTTGGACTTCTGGAGCTCGACATCGTCCACCGATGAGCCAGCGTTGATCCGCTTGTAGTGGTTATAGACGGCGACCGAGAGGACCTTCTTCGCCTTCTCCTGCGCGATGACGTACTGGTCGAGCAAACCGGTGATCTGGCGCGGGTTCGGGAGCTTCTGCTGGGACGGGCGCGACTTGGGCGCCTCCAGCATCTCCTCCTCGATGATCTCCTGGCACAGGTTGATGCACTCGTCGCAGATATAGACCCCCTGGCCTGCGATGAGCTTGCGAACCTGCTCCTGGCTCTTGCCGCAGAACGAGCATCGATAGGGAACCTTCGTCCCCTTCGAGCCCGAGGTCGTCACCGGCATCAGATCCCTGCGCTATCGCTCCGTTGCTGGCCCGGGTTCGTCGCGTGCTGCCGATCGTGGGCCCGGGCCCTTGCCACCGGCGGTCTCCGCATCGTGCGCCTGCGCGATGAGCGAATCACCGGTCAGCGTGTACACCGCGTCGATGATGCCATAGTCCCGGGCCTCGTCGGGACCCATGAAATGGTCCCGATCGGTGTCCTTGATCACCTGGTCCAGGGGCTGCCCCGTGTGACGGGCCAGGATCTCGTGGTTGACGTGGACCAGGTACTCCCACTCCCGCATCTGGATGATCGCGTCGGGGGCGTTGCCGCGGAAGCCGCCGGATCCCTGGTGGATCATCACCCGGCTGTGGGGCAGCGCGTACCGCTTGCCGTTGGCACCGGCGGCCAGCAGCACGGCCGCCATCGACGCGGCCATGCCGATGCAGATCGTGCTCACCGGTGCCCGCAGGTACTGCATCGTGTCGTAGATCGCCAGGCCACTCGTCACCACGCCACCGGGCGAGTTGATGTACAGGCTGATGTCCTTCTCGGGGTCCTCGGATTCGAGGAACAGCAGCTGGGCGATCACCAGGTTGGCGAGGTGATCGTCGATGGCGTCGCCCAGAAAGATGATCCGCTCCCGCAGCAGGCGCGAGTAGATGTCGTAGGCGCGTTCTCCGCGGCTGGTCAATTCGATGACCATCGGGACGAGCATGTGGGGTCTCCCTGCGTTCGGTCGGGCGTTCGACGGATCGGGCGTCCTTGTCAGCTCTCCGCCCCGGTGGCTTCGGAGCCAGCCTTCGCCCCGGGATCGGTGGCATCCATCGCTGCGGCCGCGCCCGGTTCGAGGACGACCTCGGACTCGTGGGCCGCCTCGGACTCGTGGGCCGTCTCGGACTCGTGGGCCGTCTCGGACTCGTGGGCCGCCTCGGACTCGTGGGCCGCCTCGACCGATGGCGTGTCGTCCTCGAAGTGCGGCAGAGCCGGGTGCTCCGGGTGAGCCTCCAGCCAGCGATCGACCAGCATCTCGACGGTCCGGGTCCGGCGCAGCGTGCTCCGGATGAAGCTGCGTCCACGATCCGACTCGAAGTAGCGGACGGTCTTCTGATCCTTGTATCGGGCCCGGGCGAGCTCGATCTGCGCCTCGACCTCCGCCTTGGGCACCTCGATGCCCTCCGCCTCCGCAATCCTCGACAGCACGAGCAGCACCTTGGTCCGCTGCTCGGCCCGCGGGCGGAACTCGGCGTGCAGGTCGGCGTCGGTCTGCTCGGTGGCCTTGAGATACGCCTCCTCGCCGATCCCCTGTCTGGCCAGGGTGGAGCGGAACTCGTCGTGCATGACCTCCACCTCCTGGTCGACCAGGATGTCCGGGAGATCGATCGTGGCGTTGGCGACCGCGTAGTCGATGATCCGGTCGCTGAACTCGTGACGGGCCCGGTCGAGCGCGCTGCGGCGCAGGCGCTGGTCGACCTCCGCCCGGAGAGCAGCGAGGTCGGCGTACTCGCCCATCGAGCGCGCAAACTCGTCGTCCGCGTCGGGCAGGATCTTCTCTCGGAGCTCCTTGAGGTCGACCTCGAAGTGCGCCGTCTTGCCGGCCAGACTCTCCTCCCCGTAGTCCTCGGGGAAGGTGACGTCGAAACCTTTGTGGTCGCCTGGCTTGAGACCGACGAGGTTCGCCTCGAAGCCGGGGATCAGGCGGTCCTCGCCGACGATCAGCGGCATCCGCTCCGCCGTGCCGCCCTCGAACGCCTCGCCGTCGCGAGTGCCGACGAAGCCGATCACCGCCCAGTCGCCGTCCCGAGCACCGCGATCCTCGACCGCGGCCAGGGTCGCGTTCTGGTCCCGCAGCTCGTCGACCACCTTGTCGACCTTCTCGTCATCGACCGCCTCGACCTCGGGCGCGAAGTTGAAGCCGGTGTAATCCCCGAGCTCGACCTCGGGCCGCACCTGGATGGTCGCCTTGAACCGGAGTGGCTTGCCCTCGACCGCCTCGACGACCTCGACGTCGGCATTGGTCAGGGGCACGATGCCCTGCTCGATGACGGCCTCGCGGTACGCGTCCTGGACGAGGTGATCGACGGCTTCATCGAGCACGGCGCCGGGTCCGAGCACGCGTTCCAGGATCGGCCGGGGCGCCTTGCCGGGACGAAACCCGGCCACCCGGGTTCGTCGGGACAGACGACCCACGGCGTCGCGGACGGCGCGATCCAGCCGGTCGGGCGGGACCTCGATCTCAAGCAGGATTGAGCTCTTGGGGGCAGGGGTAGCGGTCACTTGCATCGCCGGCCGAGTATAGGGTGGGTGGACGGTCCGGGAGGCGCCGCGAGTCCGGCAATGATGATGCAGCAACCTGGGTGCCGCGGGCGTCGACGCCCAGCCTAGGGTTGGCGCGGGGCCATTGCGCCACCCACGAGCCAGCCTCGTGTCCGCGCCGACTGTTCGGCCAGCGGGCGTCGCTGGCTGGCACAGGTGATGCCCCGCTCGCCACCCACGAGCCAGCCTCGTGTCCGCGCCGACTGTTCGGCCAGCGGGCGTCGCTGGCTGGCACAGGTGATGCCCCACTCGCCACCCACGAGCCAGCCTCGTGTCCGCGCCGACTGTTCGGCCGCAAACTCGGTCCCCCGCTCGGCCGCCGGGTAGCGCCTGGCAGGAGTGCGGTCCTGCGTTGAGACTGGTGCGCCATGCACGAGTCCTGCTCGTGTTGGGTGCGGCGTCGCCGCGACCACCACGCCGCCCACGAGCCATGCTCGTGGGCGGCCGCTGCGGGGCGCGGACGCGCGGATTGCACGAGCCATGGTCGTGGGTGGTGCCACGTCGCCGCGACCACCGCGCCGCCGCCGATCCTGGAGCGTGGGGGGTGCCACGATCGGCTCTCCCGGGCCACCCGCACGAGCCTGGGTCGCTTGGTGGGTGCGCGAGCCTCGGGCGAGGCGTGCGCGAGAGCCGCTCACGTATCGTCCCCCGATGGATCTTTGCCGGGCGAACCCCTGCGGGACGATTCCGGGTGCGACGGGTCCCTGCGGGATGATCTCTGGCCCGCGGGCAGACGCACCCGGATGGGCGCCGGCGGGCGCCCCATCGGTGGTGGTCAGGAGCCACAGGTCCACGACCGCTAGACAGGTCCACGACCGCTAGACAGGTCCACGACCGCTAGACTCGACCAACGGGCGAGTGGCGGAATGGCAGACGCGCCGGCCTTAGGAGCCGGTGTCTCGTGAGGGACGTGTCGGTTCGACCCCGACCTCGCCTACCAACGATGACTGGCAGTCCATTGGCGCAGGCTGCGGTCGGCCTGCTTTCGACTCGCCCCGACAGGTACGCCTTCGAACTCGACGTCCACCGGCTCGCCGAAGCGCATGCCACTCCGCGGCTCGGGCGCCCCAGAGATCGGACCTGGGCGGGCGGCTCGGCCTACCGTCAATCGTCTCGCAAAGGCCGCCTACATGGGCTCCTTGTAGCCGCGCCGGATGAGCCACCCGTTGACCGGGTAGGCCGTTGCGAAGCCCAGGATCATGCCCACCTGCATCATCAGCCAGTACGCCGGCTGGCGTGAGTGGGTCGGACCCGAACAGCACAAGCTGCAGGAGGATCATCCACGTGAACAGCCCGATCTCGAACGAGATCAGCGACAGGGTGTCGGCTCGGAGCGCGGCAATCAGGCCATCGACCGGACCCAGGCCGCGCATCGGTGCGATCGTGAGGTACTGGAACACGACGCCCAGGCCGTAGGCGAGCAGGAAGTCGACGACGAGCTCGGCCCATAGCGCCCGCCCGGCGAACTCGAGGCCCAGGGCGAACACCACGCTGGCGCCCAGGATGTCGCCCAGCGTGCAGCCGGCCCCGCAGTGGCTGTCGGCCAGGGCGATCACGCTCGGCGCCGGGTCGGGAGCCTTGTGGTCGGGAGCCTTGTTTCCGTCCGTGCGCACGTCACCCGGGATCGTTTCGCGCACCCCGTGCTCGGCGCGCCAGCGCTCGGTCCTCGGACGACCCCAGCGAGCGTAGGCCCACAGCCCGACCGGTCCGAAGTACAGGGCGGTCACGGGCCACACCACCGCCATCACCGTCATCGGCTGGCGGTAGCCCACGGCGAAGTCCGCGACGATGAGGATCGCGCACGTGGCTGCGACGGCCACCGATCCGACCGCGATGGCGGTCAGGGGCTCGCTCATGCGGCACGGGCCCGGCGGTTCACCGCGGCCGCATGGTCCGGGCCCGGCCGCGGGTTCACCGCGGAAGCATGGTTGGGGCCCGGCCGTGGCGGCGCCGAGCGGCGATGGGAATCTCGCATCACGCCGCGACTCTCGCATGGGAGGGCTGTCATCGGCCTTGCGGGCGCTCGCCCGGCCGTAGCACATGTCTGCCTGATCGACGGAGCGTCGGGTCGGTTCGACCCCGGGCTCGCGTGCCAGCCCAGGCGCGCGCCAGTGTGCGCGGTCCTATCAGTCCTCGGGCGCACGGTCAGGCCGGCCCGGTCCCCCCTGCGGATCGCGTGGATTGGGCTCGGCGTCGGTGCCTGCGGTCGCCCGCCGGGCCTTCACCTTCGCCAGCTGCTCCTGGAACCCCGGGCCGTCCGGAGCGAGCAGCTGCTCGGCGAGCTGGCGACCCAGGCGCCGCGCGACCGGCGTCGCAGCCTGCGCGAGCAACGACGATACCGTGCCCGTGAGGTCCCGCTCCTTGCGTTCGGGTGCCTTCTCACGCAGGTACGCGGCGAACTCGCGCTCGATCGTGCCGCGCACCCGGGCGCCATCGGTTCCGAGCTCCGAGACCGCCTTGTCGATCTCCCGGGGCAGCATTGACCTGGGCAGCGGGTCCGGCTTGCCGAAGACGGCGTTTCGAGCACGGCGCAGGACCTTGAGCGGCCCTCCCACGAGGATGAAGCCGGCGCCGGCCGCGACGCCCGCGGTACGCACGGGATTGCGGCGCATCTTGGCCGGGATGTCGACCGCCGCCAGTGCTGACGCCTGGAGCCGGTCAAGCTCGTCGTCCAGGGCGGCAAGCGCCGTCCGAGCCTCGTGACGCGCGGCCACGACCCCCGGGCGTGCGGCGAGGATCTCCTCGGGCACCGTCATGACTTGGGCATGAACGGGACTCGCGCCTTCTTGGCCTTCACCCACTCGATCGTCTCCTTCGTGGTGTCGATCGTGGTCTGCGGCATGAACCGCGCCTTGAGCGCGTCGCCGTCGATGCCCTCCCGGGCCACACGCCTCGCCATCAAGACCGGCCAGGCAACGAAGCCGACGGCCACGGCGACGCCGACGCCGACCCGCCAGCCGAAGGTGATCGCGACGAAGGCGCCGACAACGGCGCCCAGGATCAGGCCGGCCACCAGCCCTGCGATCGCCGCCCCGGCGCCACCCGAGATGGCACCCCGGACGAGGCCGATCAGCGCACCGGCTCCACCCATCACGATGATGCCGGTCACGAGCGGCCGCCACGCAGGCTCGCCGAGGTTCGCCGCATCACCGATCCGGCGCCACAGCTCATTGGCGAGGTTCGCCCCCAGCACGATCGAGAGGACGGCCGCGATGACGACGGCCAGCAGGAGGTCGAGCCACAGGCGCGGCACTCGCAACGCCGTAAGCACGAGCGCGATGGCCAGCGCGATCAGGAGCTCGGTGCCGAGCAGCACGCCCCACCCGATTGACCCGAAGATCCACTCCCCGATGAACAGCATCAGGCCGATGGGCAGCAGGAAGGCGAGCAGGACGAGCAGCGCGATCGCGGCACCACCCAGGCCCGCAGCGCGGACGATCTCGCCTTTGATCTCGTCGGCCTCGGCACGGGCCAGATCGAGGTGCGCCCGGATGACGCGCATCACGGCGTCCCGCGTCGCCTGGAGCTGAGCGCGGATCCCGGGCGCGGGCCCCTCGGGAGCTGCCTCCTCAGGCGCTGCCTCCGCAGGCGCCGCCTGGCCGGACGGCCGCTGTCCTTGGGCTGTCTCGTCGGGCGCCGCTCGGGCGCCGGTGGGCTCGGGGTCGGTCTGGTTGGGATCCAGCGGTCGTCCTCCCGGGTGGGCTGGGCAGTTCGGGGGAGCCCCGGAATCATACCAGCGACATCTGGGGTCCTCCCAGGCGGGGTACCCTCCGCGACATGTGCCCGGACGCCGCGACGCCATCGTCCCGAAGCCTGCTGACCGCGGAGCTGCTGGCCGTCGGCACGGAGCTCACCGTGGGTGAGACCACGAACACCAACAGCGGTGAGCTGGCTCGATCGCTCGTCGCCCACGGTGCAACGGTGGCCCGGATCGCAGATCTGCCCGACGACCTCGCGGTCGTCGTCGACGCGCTGCGCGTCGCGCTCACGCGCGCCGACCTGGTGGTTACGACGGGTGGCCTCGGTCCAACGCCGGACGACCTGACGCGAGAGGCGGTGGCCGAGGCGTGTGGCGAGGCGCTGGTCGTGGATCAGGACACCTTGGCCTGGCTGCATCAACGCTGGCGCCGTCGCGGCCAGCCGTTTCCCGAGTCCAACGTCAAGCAGGCATGGCTCATTCCCTCGGCGACCGGGCTTCCCAACCCGCACGGATCGGCTCCCGGCTGGTGGGTCGACCGTCCCGACGGGCGAGTCATCGTCCTCCTGCCCGGGCCGCCTCGCGAGATGCGACCGATGTGGGCCGGCGAGGTGCTGCCGAGGCTGGTCGCGCGCGGCCTGGGTGCCGACAGTGAGGTCCGCACGCTGCGACTGACCGGGATCGGCGAGTCGCAGCTGGTCGACGACCTCGGGGAGTCGCTGCTGCGCGCCGCCAACCCGATCGTGGCGACGTATGCGCGACAGGAGGCGGTGGACGTCCGGATCTCGGCCCGAGCCGCGGACGGCCGGACGGCGGTCGAGCTTGCCGATGCCGCGGAGCAGGCGGTCCTGGCCGTGGTGGGCGACCACGTGTGGGCCCGGGGCGGCACGACCTGGGCGCAGGCGATCGATGCCGAGCTCACCTCACGCGGGTGGACGCTGGCGACCTCCGAGCGTGGCTCGGCGGGGGCACTGATCGGGCTGCTGCGCGGGGCCGCGGCCATCCGGCTGGCCGAGCTGCGGGTGGATTCCGAGGCCAGGACCCGCGGCGGGGCCGAGGCAGACCGTGTTCGACGCGACGCGGGCGCCGATGTCGGGCTGGCGATGCAGGTCGAGCCAGCCGGCGACGACTCGGCGGTGCGCGTCTGGGTGGTCACCCCGGCGGGTGCCCGCAGCGAGCGTCGGCTGGCGTTCATGCGCGGCAGCCAGGGGGCCGATCGGGGGGCGATCGCGGCGGCATCGGTGCTGCTCTCGATCCTCCGGGAGCAGCCCGCACCGGGCCGGGGCGGCCGGGGCTGATGGGTAACCGGACGCCGCGCGCGGACAGCCCAGCGAGGACGCCCCGGGGCACGCTGATCGGCGATCCCGACCTCCGGGGCGTGGATCGTCCGGGCGCCTGACCTGGCGGTGGAGCCGATCTCTCAGCGGCGCGCCGCCCGCTGCAGTCCCGGCAGGTCAACGATCACGATCGAGTCGCGCTCGAGGCGGATCAGGCCGTCATCGATCAGCCAGCCGAGGAGCTTGTTCACGCTCTGGCGGGTGCTGCCGACCATGGCTGCCAGCTCGCCCTGGGTGATCGGGCCATCGAGGCGAAGCTCCCCGTCGTCGGATGGCCGGCCCTGCTCCTCGCCCATCCGCGCCAGCTGCGCTGCCAGCCGGCCCGCGATATCGAGGAAATGAAGCTCCTCGACATGACTGGTCAGGCGGCGCAGCTCGCGGGCGAGCTGCGTCAGCAGGTGATCACGGATCCCGGGCACCTCATCGACCAGCTGCCGAAAACGGTCGCGGGGCAGGATCAGCGTCTCGGACGCCTCGACGGCGGTCGCAGACGCGGACCGTGGCTCCCCGTCAAGCAGCGCGAGCGCGCCGAAGAACTCGGCCGGCCGGAGCGTGACGAGGATCGCCTCGCCCCCGCTCTCGCTCACGGTCGAGATCTTCACCCGCCCACTCAGGATGATGTGCAGGCCGTCGCCCGGGTCTCCCTGGCGAAAGATGACCTCACCTCGCCGGTAGCGACGCGTCCTCACGGTCGCCGCGAGTGCAGCCAGGTCCTCCACGCGGAGGTCACTGAACAGCGGCATCCCCTCGAGGGCCGTGCGCAGCGTCGACTCGTCCGGTGGCTGGTGAGGTTCGCTCACGGTCTCGGACCTGCTCGTCTGTCTGGCTCCTTGCCCGCCCGCGGAACGGCCGGATCGTCAGGAAACGGAGAGCACCGGAGCCTGGGCCGTGGCCGCGCGGATGCTCATCCTGGCCGCCACCTGCCCGGCCACCGCTTCGAGCGCCAGGCCCGCCGGACCGGGCTCACGCTGGGCGACCGCAGGCACGCCGGCGTCGCCGCCCTGGCGCACCGTGACGTCGAGCGGGATCTTGCCCAGGAAGTCGAGCTGGTGCTGCTGGGCAAACCGCTCCCCACCGCCGTGCCCGAAGATCTCGGTCGTCTCGCCGCAATGCGGACAGACGAACCCGCTCATGTTCTCCACGACCCCGATGACCGGCACGTTCAGACGCTGGAGCATCGCGAGCGCCTTGGTGACGTCGGACAGGGCCACATCCTGTGGCGTCGTCACCAGCACGGTGCCGCTGATCGGGACCGCCTGGGCGAGCGTCAGCTGCGCATCCGAGGTGCCGGGTGGCAGGTCCACCACCAGGTAGTCCAGCTCGCCCCATTCGACGTCGCGCAGGAACTGGGAGATCGCACCCCCGATCAGCGGTCCGCGCCACACGATCGGCTGCCCCTCGGGGACGAAGAACTGGATCGAGATCACCTTCACGCCGTGCCGCTCGAGGGGCACGATGCGGTTGTTCTCGCTGGCCGTGGGCTGTCCCTCGACACCCATCATCATCGGGATGTTGGGGCCGGTGATGTCGGCATCGAGCAGGCCGACCGATGCACCTGCGCGCGCCAGCGCGACCGCGAGGTTGACGCTCACCGTGCTCTTGCCCACGCCACCCTTGCCCGAGGCGACGGCGAGCACGTTCTTGACCCCCGGCAGCAGCTGCTCCGCGGTCCGCGGCGCGGCCCGGCGAACGGTGGCCGCCCACGCGATCGACACCCCGGTGACGCCCAGCGGCTGGAGCGCGCGCCGGACCTCGGCCTCGATCTGATCCTTGAGCGGGCAGGCCGGCGTCGTGAGTTCGATCGTGAACGAGACGCTCGAGCCGTCGATCACGAGGTCTCGGACCATGTTCCGCGTCACCAGATCGCCGCCCAGCTCGGGCTCCTGGACGGTACGGAGGGCGTCGATGACGGCGGACTCGGTGATGGCGGTCATACGCTGCTGCTCTGCTCCTGGTGGGTCTGCGGGACCGGCCTTCCTGGCCGGTGATGACAACGCACGGGTAATCCTACTCGTGATCTCCGGAGCGTCCCCTCGGTTGCCTCGAGCCGGCGTCGCAGGTCCCTGGACCTGGCGAGGCCGTGGTCCCGCCAGTCACGCGTCGAACGGCTCGGGCGTGCGAATCCAGCCGCGCGTCGATGCCCGTCCTGCGAATCTCGCATCCTGCGTGCCAGAAAACCTCATGGATCGTCGATTTGACACCCCTGTCCCCGCGCGCCTATCGTTCGAGCCCCCAGGGGGCGTCGACGTGCAGCGTCCGCACGGCCGCCGGGCCGTCAAACCCGGCAGCCCCGGTTGCATATGAGGAGCAAGCCTCACCCGTGCCCGATGTCGATGTCCGCCTGATTCAGGTCACCAAGGCCTTCGGGGACGTTCTGGCGGTCGACCACATCGACCTCGAGGTCCAGGACGGCGAGTTCTTCAGCCTTCTCGGTCCGTCCGGCTGCGGAAAGACCACGTCGCTGCGCATGATCGGCGGGTTCGAGCAACCCACCGGCGGGCGCATCGAGCTGCAGGGCCAGGACGTGACCTGGCTGCCCCCGTACCAGCGCAACGTCAACACGGTGTTCCAGAACTACGCGCTGTTCCCGCACCTGAGCATCTACGAGAACGTCGCCTTCGGGCTTCGCCGCAGGAAGGTCAGCGACCCGGAGATCAAGTCGCGGGTCACCGAGATGCTCAACCTCGTGGAGCTGCCCGGGTTCGAGGGTCGCAGACCCAATCAGATCTCGGGCGGTCAGGCACAGCGCGTGGCCCTTGCCCGGGCACTGATCAACCGGCCGGCCGTGCTGCTCCTCGACGAGCCCCTGGGCGCGCTCGACCTCAAGCTGCGCAAGCAGATGCAGGTCGAGCTCAAGCGGATCCAGCAGGAGGTCGGGATCACGTTCATCTACGTGACCCACGATCAGGAGGAGGCGATGACGATGTCCGATCGCATCGCCGTGATGAACCGGGGCCACTACGAGCAGCTGGGAGACCCGCAGAGCCTGTACGAGCGCCCGGCGACGCGGTTCGTGGCAGGGTTCCTGGGCGTGAGCAACCTGCTGCCCGGACGTCTCGCGGGCGCCGATGGGAGCTATCGCGTGGTCCGCCTCGATGACGAGACGTCGATCAGGATCCCGGCCGACCTCGCGAACGGGCGCGACGACGTCGAGATCGGGGTACGGCCAGAGAAGATCCGGCTTACCGCCGCAACCGATGCCGCCCCCAGCGAGGCCCTCAACCGCCTCCAGGGCACCATCGCGGACGCCTCGTACATCGGGGTAAGCACCCAGTACCAGGTGAGAACCAGGGCCGGCCAGACGCTCAGCGTCTACGAGCAGAACGTCGAGCGAACCGTCCAGGGGTCGCTCCATCACCAGGGCGATCAGGTCTTCCTGACCTGGCTACCGGATCACACCTTTGTCATCGCGACCGGGGGTGATGACGCAGAGCTACCGCCGGGCGCTGATCCGGCGATCACCGTCGGAGGAGACCGATGACCGACCAGACGAGCCCTCTCGAGAGACTGCCTGTCAGTCGCCGACGCTTCCTGCAGGGCACCGGCCTGGTGGGCGCCAGCGCCTTTCTGGCCGCCTGCGGCACCAGCGGCACGGGCACCCCGTCCCCGACCACGGCGCCTGCGACACCGTCCGGGACCGTGCCCGAGTCGATGGCACCCGCGTCGATGACCCCGGAGCCCAGCCCGACGGCCGAGCCGACGCCATCGGACGTGCTCAACTTCGCCAACTGGCCGCTGTACATCGACACCGATGACAACGACCCCACCAAGCACGCCAGCTTGGAGGCGTTCACCGCCCAGTACGGCACCAAGGTGAACTACTCCGAGGTGATCAACGACAACGAGGAGTTCTTCGGCACCATCAAGGCACCGCTCCAGGCCGGCCAGGACACCGGATGGGACATCGTCACGCTCACCCAGTGGATGGCGGCCCGCCTCGTCCGTCTCGGCTGGCTCGAGGAGTTCGACAAGTCGGTGATGCCGAACTACGTCGCGAACCTCGAGGACGCCTACGTCGCCCCCGACTTCGATCCCGACAACAAGTACCACGCACCCTGGCAGGGCGGCATGACCGGCCTCGGCTATGACCGCAAGAAGACCGGCGACCTGACCACGGTCGCCGCCCTGTGGGACGAGAAGTGGGCCGGGCAGATCACCTACCTGACCGAGATGCGGGACTCCGTCGGGCTCACCCTGCTCAAGCTCGGCGACGACCCGTCGCAGGTGACCGACGCCCAGTTCGCCGACTCGATCGCGGAGATGCAGAAGGCGGTCGATGCCGGGATCGTGCGCCAGTTCACCGGCAACTCGTACGCCGAGGACCTGGTCTCGGGCGATGTCGTGCTGGCCATGGCCTGGTCGGGCGACATCATCCAGAAGCAGCTCGAGCGCGCCTCGCTCAGGTTCACCGTGCCCGACGAGGGCGCGATGCTGTGGTACGACAACCTGCTGATCCCCAAGGGCGCCGCGCACAAGTACACCGCGGAGCTGTACATCAACTTCTACTACCAGCCGTCGATCGCGGCCGAGGTTGAGGCCTGGGTGAACTACATCTGCCCGGTCAAGGGCGCCAAGGACGAGATGCTCAAGATCGACAAGGACCTGGCCAACAACCCACTGATCTTCCCGCCCGCCGACATCACGGCTCGGCTCAAGAAGTTCCGCTCGCTGTCCGAGGCCGAGGAAACGAGCTACAACGACCAGTTCTCGAACCTGATCGGCGTCTGACCACCGGCGCCTGGGAGGCACGGAGCGACCGATGGGGGTCCTGATCAAGCGGTACCGCGGCGCGGTCCCGTACCTGCTGCTGGCCCCCGGCATCCTGTGGCTGATCGTCTTCTACGCCTACCCGGCGCTCCAGATCCTGATCGCCTCGTTCTGGTCCGGAACGCTCGAGACCGGCTTCACGTTCTCGCTGTCGAACTGGACCACCTACCCCGACGCCCTGGATCGTTACCAGGGGCAGTTCCTGCGCTCGGTCCTGTACGCGGGCTCGGCAACGATCCTGACGTTCCTGATCGCCTACCCGCTCGCGTACACGATTGCGTTCCGGGGCGGGCGCTACAAGAACCTCCTGCTGTTCATGATCGTGGCACCCTTCTTCACCAGCTTCCTGCTGCGGACGATCAGCTGGAAGATCATCCTGGGCGACACGGGCATCCTGCTCGGCCCGCTCAAGGACTTCGGCCTGCTGAACTCGGACTTCCGCGTGCTGGCCACGCCCGTGGCGGTGATCTCGGGCATCACCTACAACTTCCTGCCGTTCATGACGCTGCCGATCTATGTCTCGATCGAGAAGATCGACCGGCGGCTCGTGGAGGCCGCCCAGGACCTGTATGCGGGGCCCTGGCGCCCCGGCGGCACGATCGCCGGGTTGCTGATCGGCGGTGGCCTCGCCGGCGTGCTGGCCTACGCGTTCGGCTGGGACTACATCGGGATGATCGCCGCCGGCGCGATCGCGGGCGTCATCATCGGCACCCTGTTCGTGTCCCAGTCGTTCCTGCGTGTCACCCTGCCGCTGTCATTGCCCGGAGTGTTCGCCGGATCGTTGCTGGTGATGATCCCGGCCATGGGTGACTACGTGAACGCATCGCTGCTGGGCAACCCCAGCACGAACATGATCGGCAACGTCATCCAGAGCCGGTTCCTGACCAACAACGACTACCCGACGGCGTCCGCGCTCAGCTTCATGCTGATGGCGATGATCCTGGTCGCCGTCGCGGTCTACGGCCGGATCCTGGGCACCGAGAACCTCACCTCGACCCGCGGGCTGTGAGCCGATGAGCGCGACCGCGATCACCCTTGCCGCCCGGCCCCGACCGTCGGTCGGGGCCCGCGTGATGCGCTTCGTCAACCGCTACCTGGCGTTCGTCTACGTGTTCGCCGCGTTCGCCTACCTGATGCTGCCGGTGGCCGTCATCGCCCTGTTCAGCTTCAACGATCCGATCGGCAAGAGCAACCTCGCCTGGCGTGGCTTCACCGTCAAGTACTGGCTCGATCCGTTCGGCGTGCCCGGCCTGGGCGACGCTGTGACGATCAGCCTCCAGATCGCGTTCGCGTCCACGATCATCGCCACGCTCCTGGGGACCCTGATCTCGTTGGCGCTCGTTCGCTACCGGTTCCGGGGTCGCGGGCCCATCGACGGGATCATCTTCCTGCCGATGGCGACGCCGGAGATCGTGATGGGGGCCTCGCTGCTGACCCTGTTCGTGGCGATCGCCCATCCGCCGTTCTTCCCGCTCAACGTGCTGACGATCCTGATCGCCCACATCATGTTCAACATCAGCTTCGTCGTGGTCACCGTGCGTGCCAGGCTGGCCGGCCTGGACCGCAACCTCGAGGAAGCCGCGATGGACCTCGGGGCCAACGAGTGGGTGACCTTCTGGCGGGTGACGTTCCCGCTGATCCTGCCCGGCATCATGGCGGCGGCCCTGCTGGCGTTCAGCCTGTCCATCGACGACTTCGTGGTGACCAACTTCACCGCCGGCCGGACGGTGACCTTCCCGATGTTCATCTGGGGGGCGGCGCGGATCGGCGTGCCGGTCCAGGTCAACGTCATCGGCACGATGATCTTCCTGATCGGCATCGGCTTCGTGTTCCTGAGCGTCGTCTTCGGCCGGCGCCGGCAGGGAGTCTGATCGCCAGCTCCGTCTGATCGCCAGCTCCGTCTGATCGCCAGCTCCGTCTGATCGCCAGCTCCGTCTGATCGCCCAAGAGCCCGCCGAGGAGCCATCCGATGGTCGACGCGTTGCCCGCCACTCCCCTGCCCGATCGCTCGGTCGTGCCACCCGTCTGGAGCCGGATCACCAGCCTCGTCGTCGATCACGGCGAAGGGTCGTGGCTGGTGACGACCGACGGTGACCGCTATCTCGACTACACGTCCGGCATCGGCGTCACCAACACGGGGCACGCGCATCCACGGGTGGTGGCCGCCGTCCAGGCACAGGCGGCCAGGCTCCTCCATGGCCAGCAGAACATCGTCTACCACGAGCCCGGTCTGCGGCTGTACGAGCGGCTGGCGGGACTGTTGCCGGGCGGGCCGTGGTCGGCGTTCCTCTCGAACTCGGGCGCCGAGGCCGTGGAGGCGGCCGTCAAGCTGGCCCGGGCGGCAACCGGCCGACCCGCGATCATCGCGTTCCGCTACGCCTTCCACGGTCGGACCGGCCAGGCGATGGCCCTGACGGCAGCCAAGGATGTCTACCGCGGCGCATTCGAGCCCCTGCCGGGGTCGGTCTACCACGCGGCATACCCGTACTGCTATCGCGCGTCGGGTGGTGCCCACGCCCCCGACGAGCACTGCACCTGCGACTGGGAGGCCCAGCTCGACCTGCTGTTCCACCAGCTCGTCTACCCCGACCACGTCGCGGCGATCATCGTCGAGCCGGTGATCGGCGAGGGTGGCTACATCGTGCCGCCGCCCGGGTTCCTGCCCCGCCTGCGCGAGATCACCCGTCAGCACGGGAGCCTGCTCATCGCGGACGAGGTCCAGACGGGGTTCGGACGGACCGGTGAGCTGTTCGCCGTCCGGCATTGGGACGTGGAACCGGACATCCTGGTCATGGCCAAGGGGATTGCGTCGGGCCTGCCGCTTTCGGGGATCCTGGCCCGGACCGAGATCATGGACCGTTTCCCGCCAGGCAGCCACGGGGGCACGTTCGGCGGCAACGTGGTTGCCTGCGCGGCCGCACTTGCCACGCTGGACGTGATCGAGGAGGAGGGCCTGGTCGCCAACGCGCGTGACCGCGGTGCCCAGCTGCTCGGAGGGCTTCGGACCGCGTGCGAAGGGCGGGCGGCCGTGGGTGACGTCCGCGGTCTCGGGCTGATGGTGGCGTTGGAGCTCGTGCGGCGCGGCGAGGGCGACGGCCGGGTACCCGATGCGGCACTGACCAAGCGGATCCAGCAAGCCTGCTTCGATCGTGGCCTGCTGGTCCTCACGGCCGGAACCTACGTCAATGTGATCCGGATCATCCCGCCGCTGGTCACGACCGCCCAGGAGGTCGATCAGGCCCTCGCGATCGTGACCGAGGCACTGGACGTGGCGGGCGCCTGACCGCACGATCCGGGGGTGAGCCGCACCGATCGACTGCCAGCGCACCGCGACCCCTCCGCGATACCGTCGCCATCGGAGCGCGCGTGAACGAGCGCGGGCGCCTCCTTCGACCGACGGTGGTGTCGGTGCCCAACCTCCCGTCGGTGCCCAACGTCCTGTCGGCGCCCGGCGAGCGTGCTGCCCGGGAGCGAGCGGAGGTGATCTTTCTGGCGGCTGACGGGCTGAGTCCGGGCGACCTCAACGACTCGATCGTGCCCCGCCGCGATCTCGAGGAACGCGAGGTCCTGCTGGTCGACCTCGAGCGAGCCGCCGATGCCCACGACCGGGGAGCCCTGCTCGATGAAGCCCGAGGGCGGCTTCGCGATGCGCTCCTCGCACGCGCGTCCGGGATGTGGACATCCAATGCCCGACCCATGCCGTTCGGCACCGGAGGTCGCGCCCAGGACGTGGTCGAGGTCCTGCTGGCGATCGAGGATGCCGTCTCGGTCGCCGTGGTGGAGGATCTGCTGGAGCCCGCTTCGGCTGCAGCGCTTGCCAACCCCGGGCGGTGGCTGCTGGGTCTCGATCCGCTGCCCGGCGCCGCTGCCGGCCGCGCGCCAGGCGAGGCGTCGGGCAGCCCGGCTGTCAGGGACGAGACATCCGATGTGGAGCCGGCAGATACCGAAGCGGCCGATGTCGACGAGCCAGGTGACGCCGAGGGGTTGTCGGATGTCGAAGCGGCCGACGCAGAGGAACCGGAGGTAGACCCCCGAGCGCGGCGCGCGGCCGTGTTCGCGATCGTTGCCGCGGTGACGATCCCGGGGGCCCTCGCAGGTGGGTTCGCCGCCGACCAGCTCCCCCTGCTCGTCATCATCGTGGCGGCGGTCGCGCTGCTCGCGTGGCTGTTCGGCTGAGCTGCCGCGAACGGGGCATCGCCATCTCCGCGCGGCGCGCGGTCAGCCGCGAGGCCAAGATCGGCGGCCCACGCATTGCGCCCATCTGAGGGGTGATCCGCGGCCTGCCCGTGGTCGGCGTCGCGCCGGTGGATCGCCCGGGCTGCCGCTCATCGACCATCCGCGGGGCTGCTCGTGGTCGCGCGGCCGCCGGTGGATCGCCCGGGCGCCACCCGATCCTCCGGGCGTCAACCGATCCTCGGGGCGCCAGTCGTCGCCACGCAGTCAGAGCACGACTGGCAGGTGGCCGGGGAACCACTGGAGCGGCAGCCTCAGCGCCCCTGATCGGCTCGTCACAGGCGTGTGCGCGCTCGCCGCCGCACGGTCCCTCGCTCGCTCGACGAGAGACTGGACGCGCATCGATCGATCGTCGCGACCGATAGTCGTGCCTGAACTCCATGGCGGGAGCCGTGCTCCGGAGCCGGGGCGACGGCCCGCACCCGACCGGCAGACGCGCGCCGATCGCGCGTCGCAGCCAGTGCCTACGTCTGCACCAGCAACCGGCGGAGGATCTCCTCGTGCAGCGGGCCGTTCGAGCTCACGAAGGACGGAGCGTCGATCCGGCGCGTGCCGTGGACATCGCTCGCCCGACCGCCGGCCTCCTCGATCAGCACCTGCGGTGCGGCGAGATCCCAGCTATGCATCCCCGTCTCCAGCATCGCCTCGGCGGCGCCCTCGGCGACCAGCGCATAGCCCCAGAAGTCGCCGAACCCGCGCTCGCGCCATGCGGCGCTGATCAGCGCGTCGAAGCCCGGCATCAATCCGCTCGCGACGTTGTCGCGACCGCTTCCGTAGAGAAGCTGCGCATCCTCGAGCGCCGTGACCCCAGAGACCGTGATCCGCCGCTCGCCGTCCGGCCCTCGGTTCCAGGCGCCGCCACCACGCCAGGCGAACCAGCGCTCGCGCATCGCGGGAGCCGAGATCACACCCACCTGGATCTCGCCCTCATGCTCGACGGCCAGCAGGGTCCCGAACAGAGGGATGCCGCGGATGTAGTTATGGGTGGCGTCGATGGGGTCGATGAACCAGCGGGTGGCCGCATCGCCCGCCTGCTCGCCATACTCCTCGCCGACCAGTCCATGATCGGGGAACCGCTCCTGGATGCGACCCCGGAGCTCGCGCTCGATCGCCTGGTCGACCGCAGTCACGAACGAGCGATCCGGCTTGCGCTCGACGCTCAGGTTCCGCCGGAAGCCTGCCAGCGCCATGCGGTCCGCCGTGTCGCACGCCTCGAGGGCGAACGCCAGCCAAGCAGCGAGCGCGGACTGAGATGCGCGAACCAGGGATGCGGACCACGCGGGCCCGTACTCGGCGGCGGTCATGCTGCTGATGATGCCCTAGTCGGCGCCGTCGGTCGGCAGCCGGAGCCTGGTCGGGAGCCGGAGCCTGGTCGGGAGCCGGAGCCTGGTCGGGAGCCGGAGCCGTCGGTCGGGAGCCGGAGCGGCCGATCAGGCGAGCGGCTCGAACGCCTCCGGATAGCGCACCGTCCCCTTCATCGCATCGGTCCAGGCCGGCAGCCGGCGAGCCATCCAGGCGGCGTCGGGCCACGCGGCCGCGGGCGGCTCAAGGCCGAGCCCACGACCCGGCTCGAACCCGAACCGAGGGTAGTACGACGGATGACCCAGGAGCACCAGCGCGGGTACGGCGCGGGCGACGGCCAGGCCGAGGGCCGCCGTCATCAGCGCCGACCCCACGCCCCGCCGCTGTGCCTCGGGTTGGACCGCCACCGGGCCGAGCGCCAACACGCGTGCTACGGGACGGCCGGCGGCATCCTCGACCGGGCAGGGCGAGAGCAGCAGGTGCCCCACGATCCGGCCGCTCTCGTCGACGGCAACCAGCGAGTGCCACCCGTCGGGCGCCTCGGAACGGATCCGGTCGACGATCGCGGCCTCCTCGGGTCCGGTGAACGCGGCCAGCTCCACGGCCCGCACCCCCGGCTCGTCACCGGGCACCTCGAGGCGGATGGAGACTGGCAGCGGCGCGGGCCGTAGCCTGAGCAGCCCGTCGGCACCGTCAGCCACGAGGCAGTCGCCGGAACGAGCAGCGCCCGCGGGCGGTCACCGGAGGAAGCGGCGGCACGCCGGGGCATGCCATCAGCGGGCGATCGCGACCCCCAGCGCGTCCGGGATGGGCCGCGACACCGACACCGGGGTGATGTGCCGGTCTACGAGCGCCATCGAGCCATTGACCTTGAGGTTCGAGAACAGGAACGCGATCTTGGTCGCCTGCGAGGCGAGGATCTCGTCCTTGGTCTCCAGCTCCCACAGCTCCCGCTTGAACGGGCCGATCGCCTTCTTGCGGGTGGTGTACAGGAACTGCTCCTCGGTCTGGCCGTCCTTGCGTTCGTTGGCCGCATTCGCGCGGCACCAGTCGTTGATCGCCTCGGTCATCGATGCCGGGAATGCCGGATGGTCGTAGAGCGCGTTCTGGAAGCCTGTCGCGAGGTGGATCTCGGCCGTCTCGACGGCCGGGAAATGGTGGAACAGCTCGTCGGGCAGGGTCGACGCGCCATGCTGGACGGCTCCGGCCAGCCCGCGCTCGCGGGCGATGACGCCGAGCTTGGCCAGCACGTCGAAGTCGAGCTTCACCTCGGCGACGCCGCCACCCGGCAGCGGCACGCCACCGTGCGAGGTCCCGGTCTGCACACTGACCTTGGACAGTCCCCTCGCGCCGGACGCCCTGGCGGCCAGCTCGCGGTTGTAGCCGTCGAGATACGCCCTGAGCTCGTCGGGGGTCGAGTTCTGCTTGCCGACCTCGCCGATCTCGCCACCCACGCTGATGGTCACGCCATCGACCTCGAGGCTCCGGATGAGCGCGGTCAGCTCGGCGGCGCGCGTGTAGTTCTCACGCTGCTCGGCATCGAGGTTGGGCTGGGACAGATCGACCAGCGTCGAGCTGTCGATGTCGATGTTCCGGTAGCCGGCGTCGATCGCCAGCCGGCACGCGCGGCGGATCTCCTCGGTCATCGCCTCCGGGTCGGCCGCGTACCTCTTGGCGTTGAACTGGTAGTGATCGCCCTGGATGAACACGGGTCCCTTCCAGCCGGCCGCGATGGCGCCGGCCAGCACGGACGTCGCGTAGTCCATCGGCCGCTGGTAGGTGTACGTCTGCTCGCTGCGCGCGAGCTCGAAGATGACCGCGCCCACGTCCGCGCGCGCCGCGGTCTCGTAGAACGTCCGGGCCATGTCGAACGTCTGGGCACGCAGGTTGATGGCCGGCACCGTGAAGCCGGACACCTCGCCGCGGCTTCGAGCCATGTAGAGCTCCTGGATGCTCGCCGAGCGCGCGCCCAGGGCCTGGCTTGCCTCCCACACGATCCATCGGGCGGCCGCTGCGGCCGAATCGTCTGCCGTGAACGCCGCGGTCCAGGCGAGATCGTAGGCGGCTCCGGAGCGGAATCGGGCCTCGTCATCGATGACCAGCCGTCCACCCTCGATGTGCGCGATCCCGGATAGCAGGGCGATCAGATCGGCGGGCGACGTGGCGACGTGGGGCATCAGGTGGTCTCCTGTTCGTGTCGACGCTGATGGTAGCCGGGGTGGCGCACGCCCGGGCGAAATCGTCCCGAGTGGAAGCTGGCGGCACCCCGATGCTGCCCGATGCGTACGACGGGGAACAGGCGCAACGGAGCGAAGGCAGGCGGGCCTGCTGGCGCAGATCGGAGGTCGCTCGGCCCCCCGCGAGGGGCCGGAACGTCCGGGTGGAGCGCCCCGGGCAGAATCTCTGCCTCCGGTCAGACCCCTGGCTTGACCACCATGAGCGCCACGATCAGCACGATCATCACGCTCAGGAACATGCCCCCGCGCTGCAGCCGCTGGGCTGTCGCTGCGATCTCGGGCGGCGGGCCGGCCGGAGCTCCGGCAGGCGGCGCACCCGCCGGCGGGCCACCGGCGGTCAGCTCGACCATCTTCTCGGCCGCCGGAGCCTGGACGAGGACCGCGTAGATGACCGCGATCAGGTACAGGACGATGCCGGCGATCAGCCAGCGCCAGGCGGAGCTGGTGAGATCGGGGCCGATGATCAGGATCAGCGCAACACCCGTGATGCCCTGCACGATCGCCCCAGGAATGACGATCCGGCGCTCGATCAGGTCCATCACCACCGCCGCGAAGTGGCCGTGCTGCGGGGCCTTGCCGGCCTGACCGGAGATCAGCGGAAAGGCGAACGTGGGCCCGAACACGGCGATCGCGCCGAGCACGTGCAGGAACAGGAACAACTGGAGCATGCGACCTCCCTCAAGCTCGCGGGCCGGCTCTCATCATCGAGCGGGACGCGGCCCTGCGCGCGTGACTCTACGACACGCGCTTGCGGCGGCGCTGGACGAAATCGACGAGCACGTACTCGCCCAGCCGCTCTGGCTCCGCGTAGAATGCCCGGCCCCGGTTGAGCTCGGTCACCAGCCCCACGAAGTCGGTCAACGCCGGCGTCCGCTCGAGCATGAACGTGTTGATCGTGATCCCGTCCCTGGTGCAGCGCATCACCTCACGCAGCGTCGCCCGGATCGTGCGGCTCGTGGGCGGATAGTTGAACTCGACCTCGCCGTGCTCGACGTGCGCGGTCGGCTCGCCATCGGTGATCACCACGATCTCGCGGTTCGCGGACCCCTGGCGCGCCAGGATCCGGCGCGCGACCTGCAGCCCGTGCTGAAGGTTGGTCCCGTATTCGTATTCGTGCCACGAGAGCCCGGCCAGCGTCTCGGGCCGGATCTCGCGGGCGTCGTAGGCGAAGCCCACGATCGCGAGCCGGTCCCTCGGGTATTGCGTCCGGATCAGCGTCTCGAGGGCCAGGGCCACCTTCTTGGCAGCGAGATAGCAGCCGCGAAGCAGCATCGAGCGGCTCATGTCGACCAGCAGCACGGTTGAGGCGGACGTCGTGCGCTCCGTACGGAACACCTCGAAGTCGCCGGCGCGCAGACGGACGGGCGACGCTCCCGCCGGTCGTGGCGGCGCGTTCTCCTCGCGCGTCAGCGCGTTGGCCATGGTCGACCGCAGATCGAGATGGAACGGGTCGCCGAACTCGAACGGCTTCGAGGTCTCCTCGCGCTCGCCGCCGCGCCCGGATCGATCCTCGCGATGCCCGCCCAGCGCATCGTGACGCAGCCGGGAGAACAGGTCGTCGAGCACCTTCTGGCCGATGCGCCGAGTCCCGCGCGGCGTCAGCTCGAGCCGCTGCCCCGATCGTTCCAGGTAGCCGGCGGCCTCGAGCCGGTCGGTCAGGTCGTCCAGCGCGTCGATGCTGCGCACGGCGTCCTCGTCGAGCAGCTCGCGCAGGGCGGAGCGATCGATCGCGGCCAGGTCCCCGGATCGAGCTGCGCCGTCGAGATCTGACTCCAGGCGATCCATCGCCTGCACGCGCTCGATCTCCTCGAGGGCCGTCTCGAGACCCAGCCGACGATCGCCCGAGAAGGGCATCGGCTCGCCCAGCCCATCGGGCAGCAGCTGATCGAGCGAGGCGGCCAGCCGGGCGAGGTCCCACCGAAGCCGGTCGTCCCGGAGCAGGGCATCGATCGTGTCCTGAAGCTCGGCGCGTTGCTCGGGGGAGAGCGAGCGGAGCAGCGACTGCACCGCCGCCATCCGCTCGGCGAGCTGCTCGATGACGTCATCGAGCGTCGACGCGCCGGGAAAGAACATCCCGTGCCGGCGAAGGAAGTCTTCGACCTCGGAGGGGGTGGGTTCGTCGCCCGACAGCCGCCGATCCAGCAGCTGGTTGAGGTCGCGGACCATCGAGCGCTGAGCGTCGAGGTCCTCTGGCTTGAGTCCCTTGACAGCGTCCGCGAGGCCGCTCGTCATCCGATCGAGCACGCCGCCGCGCAGGCGGTCGAGCAATGCCTCGAAGCGTTCGCGTGCCTCCGGCTCGAGGAAGTCGTAGTCGTCCAGGGCGCGGATCCTCGCCCCGAGTTCGGGCGGCAGCGAGTCCAGTCGGTCGAGGTGCTTTGACGCGACGCTGCGGAGCATCTGGCGTAGCTCGGCGCTTGGGGGGTCGTTCGCCCGGTCGCTCGGGGGCGCCGTCATGCCCGAGGCAGCCCCGCCCGCGTCGGCATCGTCGGCATCGTCGGCATCGGCATCGCCTTCGTCGGCATCGGCTTGCGGCTCGGTCGCGTCGAGACGGCGCTCCACGCCCGCTCGCTCGGTGGCCACGATCTCGTCCAGCTCCCGGCGCACGTCCGCCAGCGGGTCCGCCAGCGAGCCTCGCTCGAGCATCTCCCTTCGTCGCTGCCGCAGCCGCTCCATCAGGTCGCGCAGGCCGTGCAGATCGGTCCGCGAGGGATCGGAGCTGCGCAGGCCATGCTCGGCGAGGTTGCGGATCGCCTCCGCGAGATCGCCGCTCTCGAGGAGATCGTCGGCCATCGCGTCCAGGATCTCGTCGGCGCTCAGGTCGGGCAGCTGCTGGCTGCCGTCCCAGCGGCGGTATCGGGCGGCCGGGGTGAGGGCCTGCTCGCCGTCGGACACCCGCAGATCGGCCCGGCCGAGGTGGCGGGGATCGGGCGTCAGAAAGGCCATCGGGGTGGGTCGCCGCCGGGCCGCTCAGCGCCGGTAGGTCACGCCGGCGTGACCCCGGTCCTTGTTGACGCGGCGCTGAAGGTGGAGGCCCTCGAGCAGGAACTCAACCGCGGAGGCCACGAGCGCCGGATCCTGCGCGCCGTCCGTGAGCTCGAACGCACCGAGCCGCTCCACCGCCTCGCGCAGGCCGGGAATCTCGCGCATCCAGCGGACGTACTCGCGCGACCGCACGAGCTCGCCCGTCTCGATCACCAGGCCGTCGTCGAACGCCTCGATCACCGGGGCCAGGCGGTCCAGCGAGACGTGCCGGTTGAAGGTCGCGAACACCGCCTTCGTCACCAGCCGCTCGACGATCCGGTCCTCCGGTGTGTCCTCGCCCACCGTCTCCACCTCGACCTTGCCCGAGGTCGAGGCGAGGATCGCGCCCAGGTCGGAGATCCGTGGAGCGGCCACCGGCTCGCCGAGACGGACGGCGCGCTTGATCGCGGCGGCCTCGAGGACCTCGAGATTGGACACCGAGACGCGGACCGAGACCCCGCTGCGCTGGCTGATGTCCGGCGACCGGCGGGCGAGATGGGTCAGTTCGGCGACCAGCTCCTCCATGAACGCGGGCACGACGACGGGCGGGATGTCGTCCCGCGATGGGAACGTCTGCTTCTCCTGGCGAACGATGGCGACCTCATCCTCGAGCGATCGTGGGTAGTGCGTCCGGATCTGCGAACCCAGGCGGTCCTTGAGGGGCGTGATGATCCGGCCCCGGCTGGTGTAGTCCTCGGGGTTGGCGGAAGCGACCACGAACAGGTCCAGCGGCAGGCGCACCTGGAAGCCGCGGATCTGGACGTCGCGCTCCTCGAGGATGTTGAGCAGGCCCACCTGGATCCGCTCGGCGAGGTCGGGCAGCTCGTTGATCGCGAAGATGCCCCGGTTGGCTCGCGGGATGAGGCCGTAGTGGAGGGTGAGCTCGTCGGACAGGTAGCGACCCTCGGCCACCCGGATCGGGTCCACCTCGCCGATCAGGTCGGCGATCGTGATGTCGGGAGTGGCCAGCTTCTCCGCGTACCTCCGGTCCCTCGGAATCCAGTCGATGGGCGTGTCGTCGCCCTGCCCGGTGACGATCCCGCGGGCCGCCGCGCTGATGGGCGCGAACGGGTCATCGTTGAGCTCGCCGCCGCGGATGACCGGCAGCCATTCGTCGAGCAGCCCCACCAGCAGCCGGGCGAGGCGCGTCTTGGCCTGGCCGCGCTCGCCCAGGAACACGATGTCCTGGCCCGCGACGATCGCGTTCTCGATCGCGGGGATCACGGTCGCGTCGTAGCCGACGATCGTCTCGAACATCCGCTCGCCGGCGGCCATCCGGCGCAGCAGGTTGGTCCGCAGCTCCTCCTTGACGGTTCGCGGCTTCCAGCCGGACGCACGGAGCGCGCCCAGCGTGACTGGACGATCGGCGGCGTGGGAGGGGGACGAAGACGAGCGAACCACGGCGGGGACTCCGGGATGCAGGCGGTTGCGACTCGGGCGGCCAGCGTGGCACGCGGACCGGAAAGCGTCAAACGGGCGGGTCGTCCACGGTCGAGTCGTGCATCCGGCCCGCAGTCCTGGCAAGGATCCCGGCGATCCGGGCCTGCTCGCGGTCGAGCTCGCGCGGGCTCCTGCCGACCCGGCCGGCGAGCTCGTCGACGATGCCCCAGGCGAAGTGGTCCCAGCGGCCGGTCGTGGGGTTCCAGGTGGCGAGCACCGCGGGCGGCAGGCGCTGGATGTGCGCGTGGACATCGCGGGCGACCGGACGCAGGTAGTGGGCGGCCGTCACTCGGATGTGGCTCCTCCCGGCTGCCGCGAGGATCAGCACCACGCCCAGTCGCGTGAGCTCATCGTCGAGCGCCCCCACCGGGCGGGCAGAGAGTCGGCCCAGGACGTCCTCGAGCCTGGACCCGCGCCCGGTTGCGAGCATGCCGTAGCCGAGCGAAAGCGCCCGGATCGCCACCAGCGCCCGCTCGCCCCAGGTGCCGCCGGGCTGGTCCGGGTCGAGATCGGCGACGAGCACCGTCGAACCCGGTCCCGCCCGGGCGAGGGCGAGACCGGAGATCTCCCCGGATGCCTCGTCAGGGGGCCCGTCCCTCTGGTCCTGGACCCAGCCGAGGTCGGCAGCCTCGGGCAGCCAGCGGAAGGCCTCGTCCGCTCCCACCATCCGGACAACCGTGGTTCCGTTCGGGAGCAGGTCCAACAGCGCGTCCCGAAGCGCGTCCCGCACCGCGTCGGCGCGCCCATCATCCGCGGACGCCAGGAGGGCCGGAACCCCGGCCTCCACCAGGAGCGACACCAGCGCGGCCAGCTCCGGGTCGAGGGTGCCATCGCGGATCAGCCGCGCCAGTCGGGCGAGTGTCGGCCGCGGCGCGCCGGACATGGGGTCATGCTCGCGGGTCACGATCGTGAGCGTATCGAGTGGCCATGACGGGCCGCACCCTCGTGACAGGCCGGGCAACGTCCCGGTCGCCCGACCAGCGGCTGCCCGCGACCAGCGGCTACTGGAAGAACCCGGCAGCCGCGTAGACGTCGGTCACGCCGTACAGCGACTTGACCGTCTTGCCGCCGACCCTGCGGATGCGGTACCAGCTGTCGCCGGCCGTGCCGCACGCGCCCGTCGTGTAGCTGTCGCCGGTCACGAGCTCGACGGCACGAACGCTGACTCCTGTCGAGATGCGTGCGATCAGGCGCCCGGTCGTCGACGCGCTCGTTCGCAGGGCAACGCCGTTGCAGGCGGCGACGACCGTCCTTGGCAGCGCATCGGCGGTCGTCGGCACCGCGCTGGGCGGGGACGACGGCTCGGCGGACATGGCCGAACTCTGGCTCGGCGCCGCGCTGGGCGAGGACGGTGGTTCCGTGGACGACGAGCCACCGCACGCGGCGAGGCTCAGGACACCCGCGAGGACGAGGGTCACGGCAGGCAGGCGACGCAGCATTTCGACTCCTTCCCGTCGGCCGCATCACGCACCCACGCACGTGTCGTCCGATGGCGCTTGTCGCGGTCCTGTCAAGGATAGGCACCCGGGCCGGCGTCCGGGTGCCCGTCCCGCCGATCCAGGGTCACGCCTGGCCGCCGGCGTTCCGCTCGGGGCCCGCCTCGCGGTGGCGGGTCTCCTCGTTGACTCGGGCGGTGATCCGGTCGAGGTAGTGACGGCCTTCTCGGATCGAGTACCAGGCGCACAGCAGGATGCCGGCCACGAACACGAGCAGCCCCAGCCCGACCGCCGGAGCCATGCCCATCGACACCTGGATCGCCACCAGCCCGGCAATCACCCCGGCGATGGCGGACGAGATGATGCCCACGACGGCCGGTGTGGTCACCAGCATGTGGAGAGGCGACGGCTTGCTGATGACATCGATCGCCGCGAACGACCGCGAGATGCCCGGCGAATCGAGCGTCCAGCCGGCAAAGAACTCGTGCTCGATCCCGGGGACCAACCGCACATACGCCGAGCGGAGGCGGTTCATGCCGGCGACCCAGTAGAGATCCTCGTTGTTGACCTGCGTCAGGCGGACGAACGTCGCCAGCCCCAGAAACAGGGTGGTCGCGAGGATCACCAGGGCGAAGATCACGAACTCCGGCCCAAACGCCGTCGCCGGCCCCACGAGAGCAAGCGCGACGGTCGCTGCCGAGAGCGTCGAGAGGAACATGCCGGTCCGACTGAACGCCTCGTTCCAGCTCAACGACCGAGTCGCCAGCAGGCTCCAGTGCTCGGTCGCCAGGAACTGGGCCTCGCGCGGGTCGCCACCGGGCTCGCCGCGAGACGGCGGGGTGGTGCCGTGGGTCGTGACGGGAAGGGCTTCGTGGGCCATCGCTTGACGCTCCTCTCGCCGCTCCGCGTCGCTCGTAGGGGACGCGGCCGGACTTCGCCTTGCGCTCGATCGTCGCCGCGGCGTCAAGTACCGTGACGTCGGGCCGGCGGCCCCGGCTCCTCCGGCCGACGGCACAAGGGCCATCTGGCCCCTTTTCGGATCCTCCGTCACGATCCTCTTGACGGGGTCCCGGGCGGCCGCGTAGACTGCGCGGCGGTCGAGCAGGTCGCTCGCCTGTCCACCCAATCGGAGGCGAATCTCCAGATGGCGTACATCTCCCTCTTCCGGCCGCGCACGGCGCCAATCAACGGCGCTGTTTGCGGGAGAGGTGTGCCCACCAGCAGGTAGGACGCGGGGCCAGGCGCCCCAGGAGCGACCACCGAGCCGTGGGCCCACCGGGCCCGCGGCTCAAGTGTTTTCTCGGGCATGTTCGATGCCCATCGACACGAGCCGTGGACCCCCCGGACAACCGGGCCCGCGGCTCGTCCCATGTCCGGGACCCCGTGGACCGGCCCGACCACTCGAGCCACTCCATCAACCGCAGGAGAGTCCCATGACGACGACCCTCGCACCCGAACCGAAGACGACCACTCCGACGTCGAGCCCGCTGCCGGCGCCTCTCGCCGACCGCGAGTCCGCCGAGCGGGTCCCGGCCGCCCCGGGTGTGGGGGACGTGATCGCGCCCACACCCCGGACACCGGCCGGCCCGCCGGCGCTCCTCGTCGAGCACGTCACCAAGCGCTTCAACGTAGCCCGGCGCAAGGCCCCGCTCCTCGCGATCGACAAGGTGACGCTCCGCCTGGAGCGCGGCGCGATCCACGGGATCCTGGGCGCCAATGGCTCCGGCAAGTCGACCCTCATCCGCCTCATCTCCGGGTTGCTGACCCTGGACGAGGGCCGGGTGGAGGTGTTCGGCCTGGACATCGAGCGCGACGAGCTCGCGGTGAAGCGACTCATCAACCGGGTGAGCGTCGACGCGGCGTTCTTCAAGAAGCTCAGCCCGATGGAGAACCTCCTGTTCGCGGCCCGCCTCTACGGCCTCGATGTCCGTGACGCAAAGCGGCAGGCGACGGCGATCCTGGCCCGGCTGGGCATCGCGGAGAGCCGCCTCGGCCGGCCGGTGGAGCAGATGAGCCGGGGGATGCAGCAGAAGGTCGCCATCGCGCGAGCCCTGCTGACGAGCCCGACGCTGCTCCTGCTCGATGAGCCGACGACGGGCCTCGACCCGCGCAGCAAGCTCGACGTCCAGGCCTTCGTGGAAGAGGTCAACGCCGCGCACGACGCGACGATCGTCCTCACCACGCACGACCTGGCCGAGGCGGAGCGCCTGTGCGACCGGATCACGATCCTCGACGGGGGTCGGGTGGTCGCGGAGGACACGCCCGAGGGCCTCAAGCGACTCGTCGCGAGGGACCACGGGCAGCCGCCGACGCTCGAAGCCGTGTTCATGACCTTTACCGGTCGCTCGCTCGACGAGGACGTCGAGCCCGACGACGAGACCGCTTGACCAACGACCGATCGACCAACAGCAGCTGAAAGGAGGTGCCGCGATGACCATCCGGTCCGCCACGACCACCCGCCATCACCCCCACCTCTCGAAAGGAACGCTGACATGTACGACAGGGAGATGTACCTGGCCGCGCGTCTCAGGGAGCAGGCCGTCGAGCGACGGCAGCTGGCCGACGAGCGGATCGCCCGCCGCCGGGCGCGCCCGATGCGGCGCCGCCTGGGCGAGTCGCTCATCCGGCTCGGCGAGCGGCTGTCCGACGACCGTCGCTCCTCCCCTGCCCTGACCGCCTGAGGCGGTCAGGGCCGGGGGCCCTCAACCCTCGAAAGGAACCCTTCGTGGCACTCCTCACGCATGAGCTGAAGGCGTCGTACGCCTTCGTGGAGCGCAACTTCTTCCTCACCCGCCGCTACTGGGGCTGGGAGGTCGCATTCCTCGTCTACTCGGTCGCCAGCGCGCTCTCGATCTCGTTCATCGGCGCGGCGTCGGGCAACGACCGCCTGCTCCTGACGCTGATCATCGGTGCCGTGTTCTGGAACTATCTCTCGGTGGTCTTCTCGTGGATCGCAGAGACGATCTCGGTCGAGCGCTGGGAAGGGACGCTCGAGTACACGTTCATGGCGCCCGTGCGTCGCTGGACGCAGCTGCTGGGCTCGTGCCTGTACGCGATGGCGTACGGGCTCGTCCACACGGCCGCGATCCTGGTCGTGCTGGTGCTGTTCTTCCCGCAGCTCGAGCCCGGCTCGATGAATCTGGCCACGGCGGTCCTGTTCGTCGCACTCGGCTCATTCAGCTTCGTCGGCATCGGGATGATGGCCGCCATCCTGCCGCTGCTCTACGTGGAGCGGGGCGCGCAGATGACGTTCGTCCTCCAGTCGTGCCTGCTGCTGGTGTCGGGGGTGTACTACCCGGTGTCGATCCTGCCCGGCTGGATGCAGGCGCTGTCGCACATCTCGCCCGCGACGTTCGTGCTCGACGGCGTCCGGGCAGGTCTGCTCGACGGCACCCCGGTGACCGCGCTGGTCGGCGACATCCTGCCGCTGATCGTGATGGGTGCAGTGCTGATCCCGGCTGGCCTTTGGGCGTTCGGTCGCGCGGAACGATACGCGAAGCGGACCGGCAAGCTGAAGCGGGTCGGCTGAGATGGACCGGAACGGGTCCACCGACGTCCCGCCGCTGCCCGACGACGATGGGACGCTGACCGCGCTTGGCTGGGACGCGGGCTGGGCCGCCGCCTTCCTCCCGTTCGATGCGGCGGGGTGGCAGCCGGCCCGGGTGGTGGCCGCCCATCGCGACTCCTGGGTCGTGGCCGATCGTGCGGGCGAGCGGGACGCGGTCGTCGCGGGCCGCCTGCGGCACGAGGCCATCGGACCGGCGGACCTGCCGGCGGTCGGCGACTGGGTGGCCACCGGCTCGACCGTCGGGACGGCCGGGATGGCCGGGAACGATCTCGAGCCGTCCAGTCCGGTCGTGATCCAGGCCGTCGTGCCCCGGCGCGCGGCCTTTGGCCGGACCGCCGCCGACTCGGGCCGGAGAACCGGCGCGCGACCCCAGGACGAGCAGATCCTGGCGGCCAACGTGGACGTCGCCCTCATCATCTCGGGCCTCGACGGGGACTTCAACCTGCGTCGGCTGGAGCGCTACCTGGCGGTCGCCTACGCGGGCGGCGCGGACCCGGTGATCGTGCTCAACAAGGCGGACCTGGCCGTCGACCTGGCCGGCCTCCGGCTGGCCGCCGAGGCCGTGGCGCCGGGCGTGACCGTTCGCACCATCTCGGCGCTGACCGGTGACGGCCTTCCGGCGTTCGAAGCCGACCACCTGGCGCCGGGACGAACGGCCGTGGTGCTTGGCTCGTCGGGCGCGGGCAAGTCGACCCTCGTCAACGCCCTGGTCGGGAGGCATCGCCAGCGCACGGCCGCGGTCCGCGAGGATGACGCCCGTGGCCGCCACACGACCACCACCCGCGAGCTGGTCCGGCTTCCGGGCGGCGCGCTGCTGATCGACACCCCGGGCATCCGATCGCTGGGCGTCGCCGGCGCGGCCGAGGGCCTGGACCCGACGTTCGCTGAGATCGCCGAGATCGCGGATGCCTGCCGCTTCGGCGATTGTCGCCACGACGGCGAGCCCGGCTGCGCCGTCCAGGCGGCCGTCGCTGACGGCCGGCTGGATCCAGATCGGCTGGCCAGTCATCGCAAGCTGGAGCGGGAGGCGGCCCACGTGGCACGGACGACCGATCCCCTCCTTCGGGCTGCCGAGCGGCGGCGCTGGAAGGCAATCCACGCATCGGTGGCCATCCACATGAAGCACAAGTACGGGAGCGATCGATGACCACATCCGACATCCAGGTTCCGGGGTCGCCGAAGCTCCCGGAGCTCACGTTCCGCCGCGGCGATCCTGCCGACTGGGACACGCTGGCCGAGGTCATGAACCGTGGCAACGCGGCCGACGGCGTCGAGGAGGCACAGTCGGGTGAGGTGCTCGCCGCCGAGCACACGAAGGTCGATGACTTCGACATGGCCCGCGACGTGCTGGTGGCCGAGGTCGCCGGGAAGGTGATCGGTTTCGCGAGCGGGCAGCGCGTCGTTCGCGATGGCGTCCTGATCGGCGAGGTGTGGGGCTCCGTCGACCCCGTCTTCCGGCGGCGGGGCGTGGGGACGGCACTGTTCGAGATGACAAGGACCCGGCTGGCAGCCGAGCTCGCGGTCGATCCGCGTCCCGGTCCGCGCGAGCTGCGCTCGTTCGCGATGGACGCCGAGACCGGTGCCCAGGCGCTGCTCGCCGACCAGGGGTTCGTCCCGATCCGGTTCGGGTTCGAGATGCGACGCTTCCTGTCCGGCAGGTTGCCCGAGCGCACGCTGCCTGTGGGCATCGAGATGCGGCCCGTGACCCCGGACCAGCACCGGGCGATCTTCGACGCCGACAACGAGGCATTCGAGGATCACTGGGGTCATCGACCGCCGGGCGAAGGAGACTACGTCGCGCAGTTCCAGGGGCCGTCGGTCGACACCTCGCTGTGGCGCGTCGCATGGGACGGCGACCAGGTGGCCGGGGTCGTGATGAACACGATCTACCAGACGGAGAACCAGCGGCTGGGCATTCGGCGCGGCTGGCTCGAACACGTCTCGGTGCGCCGCCCGTGGCGGGGCCGGGGCGTTGCCAAGGCGCTGTGCGCGGCCTCGCTGCGGGTGCTGCGGGAGCACGGCCTGGACGAAGCCTGGCTGGGCGTCGACGGCTCGAACCCCATGGGCGCGGTCGCGCTGTACGAGGGCCTCGGCTTCCAGGTCGCGCGACGGTGGCAGGCGTATGGACGCCCGGTGGACGCTCCGGCGCCGGCAGGCTGGCTGGCGGGCGGCAAGCGGCCCGCCTGAACCACGCCGGCATGCGCCGACCCGCCAGGCTCGAGGCGTCCACGCCAGCCGCGTTGCGCGTCGAGCCGCCCGCGGCGGGGCCGTGGCCGTCAGCCGCGTTGCGCGTCGAGCCGCGACGGTGGACGATGGACCGGTGCCACCGCTTCGATTGCCCCGCTGGCTCGTCAGCACGGTCATGGTCGCCTTGCTTGCGGCGGGTTGCGCCGGCTCCACGCAGGACGCCGGTTCGCCGACCATGACCATCGCGCCCGTCCCGTCGGCGCCTTCCGCCTCCACGGCTTCTGCGACTTCTGCGACACCCGCGGCGTCGGCTGCGGCCACAGCGTCCACGTCAGCGACTCCTTCGTCGATTGCGACCTCATCGCCCGCACCGGAGGCCACCATGCCCGACTTCGTCCTCACGTCCACCGCGTTCCATGCCGGTGGCTCGATCCCGAAGCGATTCACGTGTGACGGCGAGGACATCTCGCCCGAGCTCGCCTGGGAGGGGGCGCCGTCGGGTACCACGGCCCTGGTGCTGCTGGTCGATGATCCCGACGCGCACGGCTGGGTGCACTGGATCGTGCTCGACATGACCGGAACCGCCAGTGGCGCGCTGCCGCACGGGGTCGGAACCTCACCCGACGCGCCGGCGCAGGGCCGCAACGACTTCGGGCGGATCGGGTGGGGTGGCCCCTGTCCGCCGTCCGGGACCCACCGGTACACGTTCACGCTGTACGCGCTGGGGGCACCGCTGGCGTTGCCGGGAACCCCCGACGGAAAGGCCGTCCGCGCGGCACTTGCCAAGGCCAAGGTGCTCGACAAGGCCGTGCTCGAAGGGCGCTATCACCGCGGCGGCTGAGGGCGCCCTGAAGCCTTTCACGGAAGGTCGATCGATCAGAGCAGCAGCCGGCCCCCACGTCGGACCAGGTCCATCCACGGACGCTCCCGGCCGATCGTCGTGTCCGGCCCGTGGCCCGGGAACACCCGGACCGGGTCCTCCAGGTCGGTGAGGCGTGCGATGGAAGCCGCCATCTCGTCGGCCGAGCCACCGGGCAGGTCGACCCGTCCCCAGCCGCCCTGGAACAGCGTGTCGCCGCTGAACAGCAGGCCTTCGTCGCCGGCGAGCAGGCACACGGACCCCTCGGTGTGACCGGGCGTGTGGAGAACGCGCAGCCGGATCTCGCCGAAGCGGACCTCCCCACCCTCGGCGAGCTCGACCGCCGGCACGGACGGGACGATCTCGAACGGCGCGAACAACGGCTCCGGGTTGGTCAGGCGGTGACGGTCAGCCGGGTGAACGGCGATCTCGGCGCCGGTGTGCGCCGCGACGGCCGCGTTGTCGCCGGTGTGATCCCAGTGGCCGTGGGTGCTCACGATCAGCTTGAGGGTCCAGCCCCGCTCCGCGAGCGCGTCGCGGATCCACGCCAGCGACGGTGTGGCGGTGTCGATCGCGATCGCCTCGCGGGTCCTCGGATCGGCCAGCACATGCACGTTCGTCGCCAGGGGACCCACGACCGCATGCATCCGATCCATGCCGTCAGTCTCGCATGGCGGGCTGTGAGCACGGCGAACCGGGACGTCCGGCCCTCGTCACGAGAACCGGGTGCCTGCAGAATCGGTGCCAGAGGTGATCGAGATGAAGACCATGGTCCGTATCAAGGCCAGGATCACCCCCTGGGACGATCCCGAATTCGTCCGGGCGTTCGAGCGGGCACGAGCCGAGATGGATCGATCCGGCTGTTGTCCGGAGGGACCGCAGGCTGCGGCCGAGGTCCAGCGAATGCTTCACGAGGCTGGCTTCCCGAACGCGCGGGTCGAGGTGGACCGGACCGTCCAGGAGGCACTCGAGCACACCTCACACTGGCGGGTGCTCCGGGACGCCTAGCCGCGGTCACATCCGGCGAAGCCGGATCCGGCGCCCGTAGCCGACCCGGTGGCGCTCAGCTCCCCACGACGTCGCCGGGAGCGCCGACACATCCGGGCAGCGATCAGCCCGCCTCCAGCTTGGCCCGGATGCAGTCGAAAGTCTGGCCAATCATCTTGTTGGCCGTGCCTTCGATCAGGCGCGCGCCGACGGATGCCAGCGTGCCCGCGATCGCCACGTCGGCCGACCAATCCATGGTCGTCGGACCGTCAGGGGGTCCGGACAGCCGCATGTCCGCGGTCGCGTCCACGGCCGAGCCGGGCGCCTGGCCGTGTGCCTTGAGCACCGCGAGGTCGGGCTCGTTGCGCTCGGCCACCGTCATGTCCACGACGAAGCGGGCCGAGATGAAGCCCACCCCGACCTTCGCCTTCGCCTTGAAGTGATCGGCGTCGATGACCTCGATCGACTCCACGCCCGGCCCGCACGATCCGACCTGGTCCGGGTCCATCAGGAAGGCCCACACGCGATCGCGGGGTGCGGTGATCTGGACGGTGCCCTTGAACTGCATCTGGATCTCCAGTGGCGGACCGGTTCGGAGGGGGTGACGCAGCGGCCGTCACGCCCCGGCTGTCGTCGATCCGGTGACGTAGGCGCCGGGCTCCTTGATGAAGGCAGTCCGGCAACCCATCGAGCAGAATGCGTACACGGTGCCCTCGTGCTCGGCCAGATGGCGCGCGTGGGCGCGATCGACCGTCATCCCGCACACGGGGTCCAGGAGGACGATGTCGTCGACAGCGGGGCTCGACGCACCAGGTCCGTCACGGACGCCGGCACCCACCGCGCCGGCACCCAGGGCGCCGGCCGCGGCTGCGTCGGACGCCGCCTCGCCGGCCACGGTCGCCGGGCCCGGACGTGCCACGAAGTCGGCCCGCCCGCGCCTGACCTGGATCAACTCGCCCAGGATCGAGATCGCGATCTCCTCGGGCGTCTCGGCGCCGAGGTCCAGGCCGCACGGGGCACGCAACGCGGCGAGTCGCTCCTCCTCAACCCCGGCCTCGTCGCGCAGCCAGGCGCGCACGACCCGCGCCCGCGTTGGGGATGCCACGAGGCCAACGTAGGCGACGTCTCGTCCGAGCGATGCCGCCAGAGCCTC
The DNA here is from genome assembly GCA_963829295.1 of uncultured Chloroflexia bacterium. GTDB lineage: Bacteria > Chloroflexota > Limnocylindria > Limnocylindrales > CSP1-4 > CAIXZV01. Next base: position 726,598 of record CAWHHU010000003.1, read on the forward strand.
TTCGTCCCACACCCCCTGCGTCGCCACGACCACATAAGGCGAGACATCGGGGTCGACCCGGCCGAGCGCGGTCTCGGTCGTCACCCGCTCGGCATCGGGAAAGGCCTCTGCATCGGCGATCGGGTCGAACACGGACACCCGCCAGCCGGTGGCGGCGCCGAGGGCCGCCAGCGCGCCCACGATCGGCGTCGTGCCGGCGAGCCACAGCGAGGGCGCGGGAAGATGCGGTTCCACGTAGATCTCCAGGGTGCCCCCGGAGTGGCAGCTCATCACGAGCTCCACGACGCCGTCGGCACGGCGGCCCTCGGCCGGGGCCTCCTTCGAGAGCCGGAGCAGACGGGGGTGGCCGTCGACCAGCGCCCGAAGCGCCTCGCGGACGACCACGGGCTGGGCGCAGCTGCCGCCGACCCAGCCCTCGATCGTGCCGTCCGGGTGAACGATCCCGGCCGAGCCCGGCCGGGCCGACGTCGGTCGCTGCACCGCCACCACGGTGGCCACAGCGAACGTGCCCCCGGCGGCCTCGAGCTCGGCGATGCGGCGGAACAGGGCGCGACCGGCCATCGGTTCAGGCCACGCCCTTCTCGTGGAGCACCTGCCACACCTTGTGGGGCGTGAGCGGGATGTCCATGTGGGTGACGCCGAGGTGCGACAGCGCATCGACGACGGCGTTGGCGATCGCCGGCGGGGCGCCGACGGTTGCCGACTCCCCCACTCCCTTGGCGCCCAGCGGATGGTGCGGCGAGGGGGTGATGGTCTTGGCCGTCTCCCAGGCGGGCGTCTCGACCGCGGTCGGGAGCAGGTAGTCCATGAACGTGCCGGCGAGGTTGTTGCCCTGCTCGTCGTACGGGATCTCCTCCAGCAGCGACGGAGCGAAGCCCATCGTCAGCCCGCCGTGGATCTGCCCGTCCACGATCATCGGGTTGATGATGTTGCCGCAGTCGTCGACCGCGACGAACCGGCGGACCTTGACCTGCCCGGTGCCCTTGTCGATGTCCACGACGCAGACGTAGCTCCCGAACGGGAAGGTCAGGTTTGGCGGATCGTAGTAGTCGACCGCCTCGAGCCCGGCCTCCATGCCCTCGGGATGGTTGGTGTAGGCGGCGAACGCGAGCTCCGCGATGGTCTTGACCCGGTCGGGCGAGCCCTTGACGCTCCACTGGCCGGGCTTCCACTCGAGGTCGTCGGGCGAGCACTCGAGCAGGTGGGCGGCCAGCAGCCGCGTCTTCTCGCGGATCTTGCGCGCGGCGACCGCGGTGGCGGCACCGGCGGTGGGGGTCGATCGCGAGGCGTACGTGCCCAGGCCATACGGCGCGGTGTCCGTGTCGCCCTCCTCGACCTTGACCTTGGAGGCCGGGATGCCCAGCTCCTCGGCCACGATCTGGGCGAACGTGGTCTCGTGGCCCTGGCCCTGACTCTGGACGCCGAGGCGCAGGATCGCCGAGCCCGTGGGATGGACCCGGATCTCGGCCGAATCGAACATCTTGATGCCGATGATGTCGAAGGTGTGCGAGGGGCCCGCGCCGACGATCTCGGTGAAGCTGCTGATCCCGATCCCCATCAGCTCGCCGCGGGCGCGCTTCTCCGCCTGCTCCTTGCGCAGGTCCTGGTAACCGATGAGATCGAGCGCCTTGCGGAGCGCCGTGTGGTAGTCGCCCGAGTCGTAGTCCCAGCCGGTTGGCGTGTGGTACGGGAACTGGTCCTTGCGGATGAAGTTCTTGAGCCGGAACTCCGCCGGGTCCATCCCGATCTCGCCTGCCGCCTTGTCGACCAGCCGCTCGATCGTATGGACCGCCTCGGTGACCCGGAAGCTGCAGCGGTAGGCGACGCCGCCCGGGGGCTTGTTGGTGTAGGCGGCATCGACCTCGACGAACGCCTGCGGGATCTGGTACGAGCCGGTGATCACGTTGAACAGACCGGCCGGGAACTTGGACGGGTCGGCCGCCGCATCGCTGTAGCCATGATCGGCGAGGGTCTTGACCCGGAGACCGTTGATGGTCCCGTCGTTGCCGAGCCCGAGCTCCGCGTGGACGTGGTAGTCGCGGGCGAACGAGTCCGCCTGGAGGTTCTCGGAGCGGTCCTCGATCCACTTGACCGGGCGGCCGAGGGTCAGCGAGGCGACGATGGCACACACGTAGCCCGGGTAGACCGGGACCTTGCCACCAAAGCCGCCACCGATGTCGTGGGTCTTCACCCGGATCGATGACTCGGGCACGCCCGAGACCAGGCTGATGACCGTGCGATAGACGTGCGGCGCCTGGCTCGTGACGTGGAAGTCGAGGTGGGCGTTGACCGGGTCCCAGTCGGCGATGCAGCCACAGGTCTCGATCGAGGAGACGTGGATGCGGGGGATGTAGACGTCGATCGGGACGATGCGGTCCGAGGCAGCCAGCGCGTCGTCGGTGGCCGCCTTGTCACCCGATTCCCAGTGCCAGATGTGGTTGTTCTGCTTGTCCTCGCCGCGGTCCGGGCGCAGGACCGGTGCATCCGGCTCGAGCGCATTGAACGGATCGATCACGACCGGTAGCGGCTCGTAGTCGACGTACACCGCCTGGATCGCATCGGCCGCCTGGTAGCGGGTCTCGGCGATGACCGCGGCCACCTCCTGGCTCTGGTACATGACCGTGTCGACCGGCAGCACCATCTGCTTGTCGCCGGCGAGCGTGGGCATCCAGTGGAGCCCCGCCTTCTCGAGGTCCTTGCCGGTGATCACCGCCAGCACGCCCGGCATGGCCAGCGCCTCGCTGGCGTCGATGGACTTGATCTTCGCGTGCGCGTACGGGCTGCGGACGATGTCCATCCAGACCATGTTGGGCAGGACGACGTCCTCGATGTACTCGCCCTGGCCACGGATGAAGCGCGGGTCCTCCTTGCGCTTCATCGAATGGCCCATCCCCGAAACCTCGGCGGTCGTGGTCGGCGCCTGTGCCTCCGTCATCGTGGCTCTCCTTCCGGCGCTCAGGCCGAGGCCGCGGCGGCGGCTTCGGGCGCAGGCTCCGCCTGTGCCGTCCGGAGCTCGGCCGCCGCCTGCTGGACCGCCTTGACGATGTTCACGTAGCCGGTACAGCGGCACAGGTTGCCCGAGATGCCCTCGCGCACCTCCTGGTCGCTGGGCTCGGGGTTCTGACCCAGCAGCCAGCTCGTCTGCATGATCATCCCCGGCGTGCAGAACCCGCACTGGAGGCCATGCTGGTCCCAGAACGCCTGCTGGAGCGGATGGAGCTTGCCCCCCTGCTCCATCCCCTCGATGGTCGTGATCGCCGCGCCGTCCGCCTGGGCGGCGAGCATCGTGCACGACTTGGCGCTCTCGCCGTTGACATGCACGGTGCACGCGCCGCAGTTGCTGGTGTCGCAGCCGGTATGGGTCCCGGTCAGCCCGAACACGTCACGCAGGAGATGGACCAGGAGCAGGCGCGGCTCGACGTCGGCCTCGCGCGCGACCCCGTTGACCGTGACCGAGATGTGCTGCGTCGTCATCGATCGGTCCTCCTACGCGCCCTGCGCCCGTGAGGCCGCCAGACGCAGCGCCCGGGTCGTGATCTCGCGGACCATCGCCCGCTTGTACTCGGCCGGCCCGTGGCTGTCGGACACCGGCCGGGCCTGCGCCGCGGCAGCCGCCGCGGCGGTCGCGAACGTCGCCTCGGACGGCGCCGCCCCGATGAGGGCCGTCTCCGCCCCGGTCGCCGCGAACGGCGCGTCTGCGACGGCGGTGAGACCGATCCCGGCCTGCTCGATGCGGCCGTCGGCGCCCAGGACCAGCATGGCCGCCGCCCCGACGGTCGCGAAGTCACCCGCGCGACGCTCGAGCTTGACGTAGGCGCTCCCGGTCCGCGGGCCCGCGAGCGGGATCCGGACCTCGGTCAGCACCTCCGTGGGCTCGATCGCGGTCTGGAACGGGTCGGTGAAGAAGCCGCGAGCGGGGAGCTGCCGCTCCCCGGTGGCGCTGCGACAGACGAAGGTGCCGCCCAGCGCCTGGATCACGGCCGGCCAGTCCGAGCTCGGGTCCGCGTGGGCACACGAGCCGCCGATGGTGCCCCAGTTGCGGACCTGCGGATCGCCGATGCCGCCGGCGGTGTCACGCATGATCCCCCACTGGGAGGCCAGCGGATCGTGGTCGTGGATCCGGCGGTGGGTCACCCGGCCGCCGATCCGCCATCCGTCGTCGGCCCTGATGATGGTGTCGAGCCCGCCGACCGCCTGGAGATCGACCAGGAGCGCCGGCTGCGCCAGGCGGAGCTTGATCAGCGGCAACAGGCTGTAGCCGCCGGATAGGACCTTGGCCTCCCCCTCCCGATCCCGCAGGATCTGGAGCGCCTCGTCCAGGGACGCTGGACGGACGTAGTCGAACTGGCCGGGGATCATGCGCCGCGTACCCTCCTTCCCGCGCGGGGGGCGCGGGACCGATGTCGGGCTCGCCACCCGAGGGGACGAGCTCGGGGATGCCATGACATACGGGTGGCGGACGCCGCCGGTTTGCGGTCAGTCGCCAGGTGACGGGGAGAGCCCCCAGGGAGCTGCGATTGCGCGAGTATCTGCGTGATGTCGGCAGGGCGTCAACGGGGTTGCGCACCGCGCGCACACCGGCGACGGCGCCGGTGGGCGCCCGTCGGGCGCGGCCGTCTATCGCGGAACGGCACCGCTGCCGGGCACCCAGGTCACGATGCCGATCGAGGCGGGGGTCTGCGCTGCGAGCGACCAGCCGCCGTTCCGCACCGCGATCAGGTCCGGGAGGAGCTTCAGCAGGCGCCGATCCTTCTCCCCGCCCTCGGCGATGAACAGGTGCCGGCGCAGGGCCGCAGCCAGCGCGGGGATCGTCTCGAAGGTCGGCGACGCGCGCTCGACGCGGAGCACCTCGGTGTCGCGGCCGTGGGCCCGAACGATCTCGAGCAGCTCCGGGAGCGCGGGCAGCGGGACCCGGGCCTCGCCATGGATCAACGGCCACAGCGGATCGACCACGGCGGCCGGGCTGCGGTCGCTCAGGACCGCGATGCAATGCTCCCGGGCGGCTGCCTCCATCGCGGCCAGGAACGGCCAGATGGGCTCGATGTCGTAAGCCACGTGAGCGATGAGCGAGACGTCGGCCGCCGGAAGCTGCCCGAGCTGACCGGCCGCGTCCGGCCAGGTGCCGGCGACCATCCGGATGTTCTCGATGCCGTGCTCGCTCATCCCCGCGTGCAGCGCCTTGCGCATGCCCGCCGACGGCTCGACCGCGACCACCTCGTGCACCGCCAGCGCGAGCGGCAGCGTGTAGCGGCCCGCGCCGGCCCCGATATCGAGCCAGACGTGGTCTGGGCGGGCCGTGGCGCGGAGGACCTCGAGGGCCGGCTCGTCGGTCCGCCTCGGATCCGCGACGAACTGGCCGGTCACGGGCGCGTAGAAATCGGGCAGCTCGGTCTCGCGCAGCCGCTCGGACTGCTCCCGGTTTCCCAGCACTCGCTCGGACCAGGCGGCCTCGAGGCGCTGCACGGTGGAGGCGTCCGAGCGTGACATCGCGCTCACGATACGCCCGACGGCCGGGCGAGTGGACCCGCTTTGTCGCCGGGTCCCTTGTCGTCCGTTGCCAGCGTCTCGAATGGGTGGCGTTGGTGGCACCCCGAACGTGCCGCTGTGCGTCGCAGATCCTGTTCGACGCTCAGGCCGGCGCCGGCCGGCCTGAGACTGAGCGGAAGAGCCGCCTCATAGATTTCGATACGTAGACCCGTGCATCGCGATCTGCTCGCCTGTTCGCCTCGTTGCCGTCAGGGCACGACGGCCACTGCCGGCGCGGCGGCATCCCGGCTGCAATCCTGGCCGGCGATCGGGATCATGCCCGTGGTCGTCACGAAACCCCACCAGATGCATTGCCCCGGTTCATACGGTGCCGAGGACGGCCGCCCGGGGCCGGCCGGCCCGTCAGCCACGATCCTGTCCTTGAGCGGCCACATGAAGAGCCAGCCAAGCTCGTGTACGTCGACGAGTTTCAATTCGCCGTTCGGCGCGCGATCGCCCGATGTGTCGTTGGTGAAGTAGCCAAGCACGATCGTTGGTCCCGCGCCAGAGACCTGGCTGTCCGACGGTGTTGGGGTGTACCGCCCGAGGAACGCCAGTGCCTGCTCTGCGGTGCTGACCGTGCCGTCCGCGGTTGGCGAGGATCCAGCTGGCTCCACCCGCACGCCGTCGTGGGGGAAATAGACGGTCCCGCTTGGGGCATCCGGATACGTCCACAGCCGCTCTGAAGCCTGCGGATTGTACGTCTTGCTGGGACTCGCTCCGGTCACGAAGACAGGCCCTTCGCCCGACTCGACGTTTGCGGACCCCGCAAACGCGACGCCCGCGACTGCGCAGGCGGCGAGGACGGACAACAGCCCAGGCGTCATGCGACCGAACCGGTGGGCGCGCTGTGTTGCTGCCATCGATCTCTCGTCAGATACCCTTCGTAAAGATGCTCCAAGAACCGCATCCATGATTCCCGGATCCATTCTGTCCGTATCTGGACGTGCCAAATTCGGGCGTGTATAGGCAGGGAGCTAGCGAGAAGTCGTCGGTCGCCGAATCCTGAAGGCTGACGTCACGAAACACAGTGGCAATCCCGCCGCTATCGCCACCGGCAATGTCCGTGCCGTAGTCGTGGGTTTCTCCGAGGAACTGCGATTCCCATGGATTGCTCGAGAGGGGATACCCCCAATAGGAATAGGGATTCCAAGTGGTTTGGGCGAGCGTTCGGCTGTCAATAATCATTGCAAAACAGCCACAGTATGGGTCCCACTGGACCGTAAACGTGTGTACTTCGCCAGGCGATCGACCATTTTCGGCGTGCCATAGATGGTATGTGGAACCGGCATCGTCTCGCCCATATTCATAGAACCATCGGGGAAGATCAGGACGCTGCGGACTCTTGAGATAGCCAACCTGCGCCAAGCCTCCTTCGACACCGCGTGAGGCAGCGTGGTTGATGTTCTCCGCGATGAGGGACCAAACGGAGCTCGTGTTGGCCGCGTCTGTCCTCTGAGGACAGAGCGCCTCGTTCTCGACGCGAATCCTCGCTCGCACCCCCTCCGCCATGTCGAGACCAGTGTTGGCGTTGGCATACTCGCCGTCAAAGAGCCCTTGCTGACCTGAGCATCCGATCGCGCCGTTCGAAGCACTTGGGTGCACAGAGATCCAGAATGTTGCGCACATCACCACGCAGATAAGGCGAACGAACTTCTGAACCACGCGTCATGGCCCCGGGATGCCCATGTGAGAGCGTTGCTTTCACGCTCCAAGCGTGAAGATCTTCCTCCCCCCGGGGGGGGTATGTCAAGGCCGATGGGGCCTGAAATTGGTGTCGCCACGAGCCGAGGCACGGAGACGTCCAGGGCCGGCTCATCGGTTCGCCTCGGGTCGGCCACGAACTTGGCGGTGACGGGCGCGTAGAAGTCGGGCAGCTGCGTCTCGCGAAGTCGCTCGGCCTGCTCGCGGTTGGCCAGCACGCGCTCGGATCACGCGCTCTCGAGGCGATCGGCGGAGGCGCGCTCGACGCTTGGCATCGAGCTCACGATACGCCCGACAGCCGGGCGAGGTCGTCGGGCGTGTCGACGTCCGGGTTGGCGCCTTCGACGGCGACCTCGGCGACCAGGTCCGGCCGCGCGGCGAGCAGCGGGCCCAGCCCCCGGTCGCCCTCGAGGCCGGCGGCCAGCGCCCAGGCGACGCGCCGGACGAGGACCGGGTTGGGGGCGCCATCGCGCGCGTACCTGGCACGCACCATCGGGCGCTCGGTCGCGCTCCCTGCCTCGAGCACCGTGCGGACCGTCGCGGGCTCGAGCGCCGGCTGGTCGCCGAGCACGATCAGGACCGCATCGACGTCCGGGAGCTCGGCCGCGGCGTCGAGACCCACCCGCAGCGAGCTCGACAGCCCGTCCTCGGGGCGCGGGTTGACGACGCGCCGCTCCGTGCGCCAGGTGATGCCCGCCTCGATCGCCGCAGCATCGGCGCCCAGCACGACCACCGTGTTCGCGTGACCGCTCGTGGCGAGCGCGTCAAGCGTGTGCTGCAGCACGGGTCGGCCGTTGAGCGGCGCCAGCAGCTTGGGCGATCCGAACCGGCTGCTGGCCCCGGCGGCCAGGACGATGGCGATGACCTTCACCCCGCGGATGCCTGGGATGGCGCTGCGGGCCGGGGCGCAGCCGACGCCTCGCGGGCCCGGGCGAGGTCCCGCATCGGGCGACCCGTGCCCGATCGCCGCTCCGCGACGACCTCGGCCATGATCGCGAGCGCCGTCTCGGCCGGCAGCCGCCCACCGAGATCGAGCCCGATCGGCCCCCGGAGCCGGTCCAGCTCGGCCGTCGATACGCCGGCCTCGAGCAGCCGCGCCCGGCGGTCCGCCTGCGTCTTGCGCGACCCGACCGCGCCCACGTACCGGCAGCCGCGGCGCAACGCCTCGACGATCGCGGGCTCGTCGAACTTCACGTCGTGGGTCAGGACGGCCACGGCGTCAGCCGCCCCCAGCCCGATCTCGTCGGCCACCTCGTCCGGCCAGCCGACCAGCAGCCGGTCCACATCGGGGAAGCGCGCCTCGGTGGCGAACGCCGCCCGGCCGTCGACCACCACCGTCTCATAGCCCAGCTCCCGGGCGAGATGGACCAGCGAGCGGGCCACCTCCACGGCGCCGACCACCACCAGCCGCGGGCGGACCGGATAAGCCTCGATGAACAGCTGCGAACCCGCGATCTCCACCGTCCGCGACACGCCCTTGGCCAGCGCCGCCCTCGCCGCTGTCACCAGCTCGGCATCGGCCGCCGCGTCACCCAGCGTGCCTTCGAGCCGGCCGTCGTCGTGGACGACCAGCGGCTCGGCCGGCGGTGCGCCCTCGTCCGGCGCGTGCGCGCCGAACGCTGCCGGCGGCGCGTCGGGCGGCAGCCGGGTCACGATCGCGCGCCCGTCGCCACGGCCCTCGCGCGTCTCTCGGGCGGCCATGATCGCCACCTCTGGCACGACCGGTGAGACCAGCACGTCGATCGTGCCGCCGCAGGCGAGCCCCACGTCCCAGGCCTGCTCGTCGCTGATTCCGTAGCGGATGACCCGCTGGCGGCCGCTCCTGCGCGCCGCCCCGATCTCCTCGGCCGCCGCACCTTCGACGCACCCGCCCGAGACCGATCCGGCCAGCCGCCCGTCGTCGGTCACCAGCAGCACCGCGCCCTCGGGCCGCGGGGCGCTGCCGAACGTGCGCACGACGACCGCGCGGCCGACACCGGCCCCCTCCGCACGCCAGGCCTCCAGCGAGTCCAGCAGCTCCTGCATCTCGGCTCCTTTGCGCTGTTCGCTTGGTGGTGTGTTCGGTGCCCCGGTCGCGAGCGCCCGGCTGATCAGGCCAGCGGGCGCGCGCGACCCGCGTCGATGGGTTCCTCGTCCAGGAGCCGAGGCGGGCCGGATTCCGGCGCGAACAGCCCGAGCGACGGCGTCACCGAGGTGGCATGGGTCACGGCCGTTCCGCGCCGGGCGCTGCCCCGCGAGGTGCCGGCCAGGACCCGGCCCAGGCGCTCGAGCGAGGCCAGGGTGCCGGCCGGCAGGAAGTCGTCGATGAACGGAAAGGCGGCCTTCATCCCGGCGGCCAGCGGCTGGTACCCGGGTGTCGAGGCCAGCGGGTTGAGCCACACCAGGCGGTGGCAGTTGCGGCGCAGCCGCGCGGTCTCGGCCGCGACCAGGGCGGGGTCACCTCGATCCCAGCCGTCCGACACGACGATCACGACGCCCGAGGTGCGCAGCGTCCGGCGTGCCCAGCGGTGGTTGAAGTCCCGGAACGACTCCCCGATCCGCGTCCCGCCCGCCCAGTCGGTGACCGAGTCCGCCACCCGGGCAAGCGCTCGATCGCGGTCGCGGTCCTTCATCAGCCGGGTTACCCGCGTCAGCCGGGTGCCGAACACGAACGACTCGGTGCGGACCTCGTTCGTCCGTGCCAGGGCCTGGATGAACCGCAGCAGCAGCCGCGAGTGGCGCTCCATCGAGCCCGAGATGTCGCACAGCACCACCAGCTGGCGCGGCTCGCGGATCGGCCGCCGCCAGACCCACTCGGTGAGCTCGCCGGTCGCGAGGTTCTGGCGGAACATGGCCCGCGGTGCCAGCCGCCGGCCGTGCGGATGGAGCTCGTGGCGGCGCGTCCGGCGGCGCTCGAGGCGGGGGCGGAGGAGATCCACGAAGCGCTCGGCGTCGCGCAGCTCGGCCGAGGTCATCCGGTCGAAGTCGCGGTGCCGGAGGATCTCGCCGCGCGAGTAGGCATCGGGCGAGATCGTCGTGCCCTCGATCTCGGCGCCGTCATCGGCATCGGTCAGCTGGACGCCCATCGTGGCCAGCTCGGTCATCGTGGCCTCGCGGCCTTCGCCCCCTTCCTCGGCCGGCCCGGGCTCGCCTCCCTCCTCGCGCTCGGCATCGGGGGCCACTCCCTCGAGCCTCGGTCCGGGCAGCGATCGCCCGCGCCGCCGCCAGAAGCGGTCGAACACGCGGTCGTAGACCTCACGCTCGTCGCGCCGGCGCACGAACACCGCGGCCCCCGCGTCGCGAACCAGCTCCCGGCGGCCGATGTCGACCAGGGTCAGGGCCCGAGCGAAGTCGATGGAGGCACCCAGATCCACGGCCAGGCCGGCGGCCCGCAGCGCGCGGCCAAAGCCGACCGCCTCGGCCAGCAGCCGGCGCCCGTCGATGAGCTCGCCTGTGGAAGCCTGCAGGATGGTCGGGCTCTGCACGGGGCCTCGCATGGGGAGACTCTGCCACGACTCTGGTCGGAGCGCTTCGCAGCGGTCGTGTCCGTGCCTGGGCCCGCGTCCGGTTCGCGCTGATCCTGCCCGTCCGCTCCGGCCCTCGTTTCTGCCAGCCAGTCCCCGAATCCGGGCTCCGGACACCGTCGGTCGTGGTCGGGCAGTCGTCCTAGGACTGGCTGGCAGAAATATGGTGTCAGCCAGTTACGACACGCATATCTGGCACCATGCGGGCCTGAATCGGGGCCGGCTCACGATCGACGGGTGCCGGCACGCGTGCATTGACTACCCGGCGGAACCCACGCCGTCTCTCGTAAGGCGAGTCACGTCGCGGACGGCGCGGCGAGCCATGCGGTGTCCATGTTCGCATCGTAGGCGAGGGCCCGCCCGATCCCGTGGCGCGCCGCGAACGCGAGGGTCACTCGGTCCACCGGGCTGGTCCCGCCGCCGATCCTTCGCAGGTCCGCGAGGGACGCGTCGACCGTGCGCCGACGCTCATATCAAGGCGCGTGGCGCCGCGCCGGAGCCGGGCATCACGCCGCCCACTTACCGGGACGCGCGTCGAGGGCGGATGGCAACCAGCACGACGGCGATCGCGAGCAGCGCCCCCATGCCGTCGATCCCCACGTCCACCGGTGACGGGTGGCGTCCGGCAGTGAACCCCTGGTGCAGCTCGTCAGCGATCGCGTAGAGGACGGTCAGCCCCAGCGCAACCACCCCGGTCCCGGGCCGCCGCAAGGCCGTCGTGAGTCCCAGGGCGCGCCAGATGAGCAGGGCCAGCAACCCGAACACCCCCATGTGCCCGATCTTGCGGGCCACGAAGTCGAGGCCGTCGTCGGATACGAAGCGAAGGTTGGGCTGGGCCGAGAACGCGAAGATGACCGTCGCCCAGGCAACGACCGGAAACCAGGCCACAAGGCCCTTCAGCATCGGAACCCGATACGGCGGAAGCTCCTTCGTCGATGCAGATCGAGAGGTGCACGCCCGGGGTGTTGACCAACCCGGATCGGCAGCCAGGCGCGCGCCCTCAAGCCGTGTTGTGGTCGGTGATCGCGACGTGGGTCAGGCCGCGCCTGGCCGCCCGCGCGACCAGGGCCACGGGGTCCGCGACGCCGTCGAAGCTGGCCCGCGTGCGGCAGTGGAGATCGACGCGCGCCGTCGGCGGCTCGGTCGGGGTGGCGTCTGACTCCCTTCCCTCGCCCATGGCTCAGACCTGGGCCCCGGCCTCGGCCAGGTACTGGCGGGCGACCGCCCCGCGGACCTGGCGGATGTCCTCCTCGTACTTGAGCACCACGCCCAGCGTCTCGTCCACCGTGTCGGGCGCCAGCTCGGTCGCCCCCAGCGAGAGCAGCGCGGCCGCCCAGTCGAGCGTCTCGGCCACCCCGGGCACCTTGGTCAGGTCCGCCGCCCGCAGGCGGTGCACGAACGAGACGACCTCGCGGGCAAGCCGGGGCGGGGCGCCCGGGACCCGGGTGGCCACGATCTCGTACTCCTTGGTCGCGCTCGGGTAGTCGATCCAGTGGTACAGGCAGCGCCGCTTCAGCGCGTCGTGGACCTCGCGGGTGCGGTTGGAGGTGAGGACGACGCGCGGTGGCTGGGCGGCGGTGATGGTACCGATCTCGGGCACGGTCACCTGGAAGTCGGACAGGATCTCGAGCAGGTAGGCCTCGAACTCCTCGTCCGCGCGGTCGATCTCGTCGATCAGCAGCACGGGGGCGTTGCCGTCGGTCGCCTCGAGCGCCTGGAGCAGCGGGCGCTTGAGCAGGAAGTCGGGGCCGAAGATGTCGTGCGCGGTCGCCTTGGCGATCTCGCCGCGCGCCTCGAGCAGCCGGATCTCGAGCATCTGGCGCGGGTAGTTCCATTCATAGACGGCGGTGTTGACGTCGAGGCCCTCGTAGCACTGGAGCCGGATCAGCCGGGTCTCGAGCGAGGCGGCGAGCACCTTGGCGAGCTCGGTCTTGCCCACGCCGGCCTCGCCCTCGAGCAGGAGCGGGCGGCCGAGCTCGAGGGCCAGGTACACGGTCGTCGCGAGCGACCGCTCGGCGATGTAGCCGTGGCCGCGGAATGCCTCCGAGATGCCCTCGATGGTTCGGGTCGCCTCGGGACGCTCGACGGGCGCGATGGCCGCACGGTCGGGGGGGCTGGCAGCGGGGCCTGAGGCTGGCTGATCGGGGTCCATGGGAGGCGATGCTACACCGGACAGGATCGCGGACCGCGGCACGATCGGCAGCGAGACGCACCGGGCAGATCAGCCGTCGGGGGCCTCGAGGTCCCGCGCGTATGCCGGGAACCGGAACCGCTGGCTGCGGGTGAGGATCCCCCCGTGCCCGAGCCGCGACACCGTGCCGAGGCTGGGCGGCTCACCGGTGAGCAGCCGCGGGAGCAGCAGGTCGGCGGCCGTGGCCTTCGAGTAGGCGCCGCAGGTGGGCAACCCGAGCACGGCGGTGCGCCCCACGCGCCCCAGCCACAGCATCGAGCCCGGGTGGGCCGGCACGCCGCGCCGGATGAGGCGCCCACCGACCCGGTCGAGCGCGACGAAGAACGGGTCACCGGGGTCGGTCGATCGGCCGCCCGCGGTGAGCACGATGTCGACGGCCCCGGGACCGCGGGTGAGCTCGCGGAGCGCGGCCTCGACCGCGTCGACCGCGTCGGGGACGTAGCCGAAGCTGGCGACCGAAGAGCCCAGCAATTCGACCTTGTCGCGAACGCTGCGCTCGAACCTGGCCCGGTTCGCCGCCCGGATCAATTCCTTGACGAGCACGCCCACCCGCCGGGGCACGAACGGGGCAACGCTGACGATCGGCCGCCGGCCCCAGCCGGTGACCCGCAGGCCGGCCTCCACGACCGCCCCCGGCACCACGTGCGGCGCCACCTTGACCGACGCGACGAGCTGCCCTGCGCGGACCACGGAGCCGTCGAAGGCGGTGAACACCTCGAGCGGGTCGATCCGGTCGAGCAGCTCGAGCTCCCGCACCCGGACGTGCAGGACGCCGTCGGCCGCGGCGACCAGGTCCACCCGGCTCTCGTTCGGGCCATTCCGCACGAGGCCGGGACCGGCGACCGCGGCCGCGAGCCGCAGCGCGGCATCGTCCTCGTGGAGATCGCCCGGCTCCATGACCAGGACCGTCACCGGGGACGCGCCTGACGACACGTCGTCGGCCGCTGCCGCGGCCCAGGCGTCGAGGTCCGCGGTCGTCAGGCGCCGGCCCTTGGACCAGCGCTCGCCGCCCACCCGCAGGTCGCGCGCCAGCACGGCTCCCGCGAGCCCGGACGGCGAACGGCGGCCCGGGACGATCCGCTCGAGCCGCAACCCGCCGTCCGAATCCTGGTGGCCGCTCAGCCCAGCCGGGCCAGCGCCGCCTCGATCGCCCGCCGTGCGTACACCACCGCCATGGCCCCGCGGTACTCGGCCGACGCGTGGATGTCCGAGCTGACGGTCCGGTTGCCCACCACCTTCGCCGCGGCTGCGGCGACCTCGGCGGCACTCCCGGTGGTGCCGGTCAGCGCCGCCTCGGTGTCGGTCGCCCGGTAGGCGTGATCGGCGACGCCGGTGACCCCGATCCCCGCCCACTCGATGACGCCCCCGGACCCGGTGATGACCACGGCGCCCACGCCCACCATCGGGTAGCCCGATGCCGGCTGCTCGAGGCTCGCGTAGGCAGAGCCCGCATTGTCGAGCGGCCTGGGCAGGATGACCCGCGTCAACAGCTCGTCGTGGGCCATGGTCGTGGTGAACGGGCCCTGGAAGAACCCATCCGCCTTCACCGTGCGGGTGTCCGAGGCCGACTGGAGCACCAGCTCACCATCGAGCGCGAGCACCACCGCGGCGAGGTCCGAGGCGGGATCCGCGTGCGCGACGGCGCCGCCCACCGTGCCCCGGTTGCGAACCTGGACGTCGCCGATGCCGGGCAGGGCGTCCCGAAGCACGCCGTAGTGGATGGCCGGTGAGTCCGCCAGCTCCGCATACGTCGTCAGGGCACCGATCGACAATCGCCCATCATCGAGCTTCTCGACCCCGCGCAGCTCGGTCAGCCGCCCGATGTCGACCAGCGTCTCGACCGATGCCAGGCGCAGCTTCATCAGCGGCAGCAGGCTCTGCCCGCCGGCGATGACCTTGGTGCCGTCGCCCGACGCGAGCGCCCGGAGCGCCTCCTCGACGCTCCCGGCCCGGGTGTACTCGAACGCCGCCGGGATCATGCCTGGCCTCCCTTCGCGGATGCGCTCGCATCGGACGCCGCCTGGATGGCGCCCCACACCTTCTGCGCCGTGTACGGCATGTCGAGGTGACGGATGCCCAGCGGGCTGAGCGCGTCGATGACCGCGTTCGAGACCGCGGCCGTGCTGGCGATGCAGCCGGCTTCGCCCACGCCCTTGACCCCCAGCGGGTTGACCGGCGAGGGGGTGACCGTCTCGTCGAGCTCGAAGGAGGGCAGCCACGACGCCCGCGGCAGGGCGTAGTCGAGCATCGAGCCCGACAGGAGCTGGCCGTCGTCGCCGTAGATCGCGCCCTCCCACAGCGCCTGGCCGATGCCCTGGGCGATGCCGCCGTGGAGCTGGCCGTCGACGATCATGGGGTTGATCTTGTTGCCCACGTCGTCGACCGCGACGTAGCGGACGAGCTCGACCTTGCCGGTCTCCTCGTCGATCTCCACGATGGCGATGTGGGTCCCGAACGGGAACGTGCAGTTGTCGGTGTCGTGGTAGGCCGTCTCGTCGAGGTACGGCTCCATGCCGGGTGGGGTGTCGAACGCAAGGTCGAGCGCGAACGCGATCTCCTGGAGCGTCTTCTTCTTGTCGGGTGAGCCCTTGACACGGTACTCGGCGCCGTCGATCTCGATGTCGTCGGGGCTGGCCTCGAGCATGTGGGCCGCGTACCGCTTCGCCTTGTCGCGGATCTTGGCCGCGGCCTTGATCGCGGCGCCCGTCCCGACGTTTGACGTCCGGCTGCCATACGAGCCGTAGCCGAACGGCGTGCCCTGGGTGTCCGAGTGCTGGACGACGATGTCCTCCATCGGCACCCCGAGCTCATGGCTGACGATCTGGGCGAACGTGGTCTCGTGGCCCTGGCCCTGGGGCTGGGTGCCCATCGTGACCACGACCTTGCCGGTGAGATGGACCTTGATGTTGGAGGACTCCCACATCGCGGCGCCCCAGCCCTCACCGACCGCACCGATCCATTTCGAGGGCGCCACGCCGCACACCTCGATGTAAGTCGACAGGCCGACGCCGAGCAACCTGCCGCGGGCCTTCGCCTCGGCCTTCCTCGCGGCCATGTCTGCATAGCCGGCCATCGCCAGCGCCTTGTCCATGGCGGGTTCGTAGTTGCCCGAGTCGATGTACAGCTTGGCCCCGTTGACGGCGGTCAGCAGGCCCGATGGGTTGTCGTACGGGAAGGAATCCGGGGGCAGGAAGTTCCGCCGACGGACCTCGGCCGGATCGATGCCCAGCTCGTCGGCCACCAGGTCCATGGTCCGCTCGACGACGTAGGTCGCCTCCGGACGTCCGGCGCCGCGGTAGGCGTCCACGAACGTGGTGTTCGTGTAGACGCCGGTGACCTCGCAATGGACGTTGGGGATCTTGTACGGGCCCGAGAGGATCCGTCCGTAGAGCGTGGTGGGGATGCCGGGGCCGATGGTCGAGAGGCGGCCGCCCAGGTTGGCGTACGTCTTGACCCGCATCCCCTTGACCTCGCCGTCCTTCGTCGCGGCGGCCTCGACGTAGGTGATGTGGTCGCGCCCGTGGATCGTGCTCTGGTAGCTCTCGCGCCGGGTCTCGACCCACTTCACGGGCCGCCCGCCGATCGCCTTGCTCGCGTGCATCACGAGCGCCATGTCGGCATAGCAGAAGATCTTGGTGCCGAACGCGCCGCCGACGTCGGGGCTGATGCACCGGATCTTCTGCTCCGGGACACCGGTGACGAACGCCGCCAGCAGCAGCCGCTGGATGTGCGGCGTCTGGCTGGACATCCAGATCGTGTACTCCTCGGTGCCCGGGTTGTACCAGCCGATGTCGCCCCGAACCTCCATCGGGTTGGGGATCAGCCGCTGGTTGACCAGGCGTTGCCGGACCACGACCTCGGCACCGTCGAACGCGGCGTCGGTACCGGCCTTGTCGCCCACCGACCACTCGAACACGACGTTGTTGGGCGCGTTCTCGTGGAGCTGCGGCGCGCCCGGCTGGGTCGCCTTCTCCGCATCCACGACGGCGGGCAGCGGCTCGTAGTCCACCGTGATCAGCTCGAGTGCGTCGGTCGCCTGCGCCGCGGTCTCGGCGACCACGGCCGCCACGCCCTCACCGGTCCATTTGACGTCGTCGGTGGCCAGCACGCGTGGCGTGCTCACGTTGTTCTGGATCCCGCTCGCGCCGCCGGCCGGCCAGGCCATCGGCAGCGGGTTGTACGTGATGTCCGCACCGGTGAACACGGCCAGCACGCCCGGCGCGGCCTTGGCGGCGGCGGTATCGACCGAGCGGATGTTGGCGTGCGCGTACGGGCTGCGGAGGATGGCCATGTGGACCATCCCCTGGAGGCTGATGTCGTCGAGATAGCGGCCCTTGCCGGTGATGAACCGCGGGTCCTCGACCCGCTTGACCGGACTGCCGAGGACGTCGGTGGTCACGTCGTCCCTCCTCAGGCCGTCGCCGCGGTGGCCGACGCCGTGGCGGGCGCCGGCGCGCCGGCGGGTTCGCGCATCAGGCGGGCAGCCTCGCGAACCGCCACCACGATGTTGTGGTAACCGGTGCAGCGACAGATGTTGCCCTCGATCGCGTGGCGGATCTCGGTCTCGGTCGGATCGCTGTCGCGGGCGAGCAGGTCCGCCGCGGCCATGATCATGCCCGGCGTGCAGAACCCGCACTGGAGCCCGTGCTTGGCCCAGAACGCCTCCTGGATCGGATGCAGGCTGATGCCGTCGCTCATGCCCTCGATCGTCACGACCGAGGCGCCGTCGGCCTGCACCGCGAGCATCGTGCAGCTCTTGATCGCCTTCCCGTCGACCTGGACCGTGCACGCGCCGCACTGGCTGGTGTCGCAGCCGACGTGCGTGCCGGTCAGTCCGAGATCCTCCCTCAGCATCTGGACCAGGAGCCGTCTTGGCTCGACGTCCACCTCCCTGGGCTCGCCGTTCACCTCGAGCGCGACATGCAGCTCGGCCACCGGGACGACCTCCTTTCCCCCGTCGAGCGGGGGTGGCGACGCGGGAGTGGCGCTCGACCGCCGGTCGTCTGGATCGCGGGGCGAACGCCGTGGCAACGTGCTGGGCCGCCGGACGAGCCGCGATCCGTGGGGCCTTACGCGCGGGCCGGCTGGCCGGCCCGGCGTCGGGCGCCGCGGGGTTGGCGCGCGGGCGGGTGAGAGCCGGATGGTGGCACCGCGACGGATCGAGCGCAACAGGGTCCCGGCGAGTGGCCCTGCAATTGAGGCGGGAACAGGCCGAGATGGCGATCTCGATGAGTTGGCCGGTCTCCTTCCACGCGGTCCACATCCCGCAAGCGCCTTGCCATCAGTGGCAATCGATAGGGCTGGACGGAACGCTATCTGCTACCTGCCGCCGTGGTGGACTGCAGGGCGAACTGCCTGAACGACACGCATGCGGTTTGAACTGGGCCTCGAGCCCGTCCCGGGGGAGCGGCTCGCAGCCTCGCGCGAGCGCCGCTATGCGCTGACCGCGCGGTGCCAAAGCCGTTCGACGAGGACTCCGGCTGCGGGGGCATTCGGATCTTCCTTCCGGGCCACCCTACGGAGATGGCGACGCGTACGTAATGGTCTGCTCATCCAACACCAGAACGTCCGCCTGCTTGCCACACACACCAACGTTCGCGAGGGTTGAGCCATCTTCGGCCACGACTTCGCCCGTCGGAGCCACGATGACGAGGGCACCACCCCTTGTCTGGATCGAGTATCCATCGGGCCACACCAACTCGTAAGTCCCAGTGACGGCATTACCCGCGTTTGTGTCGAGGACGTCGGCCGTACTGTATCCGCCGGACGAAATGTGGATGCGCATGAGCGTCACAATAACCGGGCCGCATGCGGTCGGGGGCTCGGCCGAACCAGGTGCGAGTGCGCTCGCCGAATCCTGCGAGGTTGGGCCTAGTGCACTCGTGGAGGATGGCGCAGTAGCATTACACGCAGCGAGGAGCAGGCTTGCTCCGAGCACGATGATCGCACGCAACATCACCCGCAGGAATCCTTCGCCTAGCAATTGGAGACGGTGCATGGATAGATCGAGAGCGTCGAGGCACCCAATCTTGGGTCGTGTACCAAGAGGATTGTGACGTAAAGGCGTCCCATTCTCCGGCCCACTTGTAGTTCAGCAGCATCGACCCCCCACTGTCACCATTCGTACCGGACTTCGCTGTTCTCCACAAGTGGTGGATGAGCTTTCCGTTGACGTAGACGTCTTGATTTGTTTGAAGAACCGTCTTGCACACCCAGTCGCTCGAGGCACCTGAGAGGCAGATGAGCCCGCCAACTGGTTGGTTGGCGTTCTGGCCACGCTGTGGTGATACCAGGTCGCCGACAAGCCGGAGTCGTCTATGCAATGGCCTGCCGTAACGCGAGCAGCAACACTGACATCCGATCAATGACGGGTAAGCTGTCGAGAACCAGTCTCCCGCTCGGCTGGGTGCGGCCAAGATACCCCGATGTGCAAGCCCAGCCACCCCCACTTATGTACAAGCCGCCCTTGATCGGGGAGCCACAGTTGCTTCGCGAAACGCAAGAACCAGCCTGAGGCTGTTCTCCTGCTTCGACGAGCACCATGGGGCCATACTGCGCTGCGAGTCGCGCCGCAATTCCGTCGGTCAGGCCGACGACATCGACAATCACGCGATTGAGTTGGATGTCGGTACCGACTGTGACGATTTGTACGCCAGCAGCACGCCAGTCAGCGGATTCGGAGGAAATCTGTTCTTGTAGCGCCGTCAGTTCGTTGAGGCTGTACGGGACATGATCCACGCGGACGCGAGCTCCACCAGGTACCGTTGTCTGGACTTCGTCAAAGAGACTCGCCTCGTCACCTGTGGTCTCAATGACAATCTCGCCTCCGGCCTTCTGATCGACCCACAGACCTGCGTAGGATGGATCGCTCAGGAGAAGCTTGGTGAGTGGATCTAGGCTCGACTGGATGACGACGCGTTGGTCGATGATATGAACCTCGCCTTCAGTCATGGCGATTCCGTACTGTCGAGACGCCATCGGATCAGCCTCCAGCTTCGCGACGTAAGCCGGATCGTCATTGAGACCAAGCTCTTGTCGGAAGGAAATCGCGTCGCTGATCGATAACGGTGCCTCGCCGACCCCCGAGTCAGGCGCTGAGGCAGGGAGGACATGGGAAGCCACGGCGTCCGCATCGACAACGCCTATGATAGACATCGCGAGCGCGGTCACGACAACGAGGCTGCCGACAGGCGTGAGGAAAGGACGCGTGCCGCGCCTCGCGTTCCTCATCCATGATGTCAACATCCCACCACCTCCATCTCCGCGCCCAATGACGACGCGTGATTTCTTGCGGCAGACTCTCGTTTCCAGGACATCGTCGTCAAGGGCTGTCGGTCGTCTGGTCTGGCCCCCAGTGCCCCGTCTTGGGTACGCGGTTCACGTGCGCGAGGGCAATCTGCTCAGCCGGATCCGCGGTGCCGTCGACCAGGACGCCAGCCTCGGGCCGGCCCGCGCCTGCGGTCACGATCCGCACCCTGCCGAGGACGAGCGTGGTCGCGACAGCCGAGGCGTCCGGCAATCGGTTGCGACTGCCATTCCGACCCAGGAGCTCCGCAGCGCAGGGCCGACCGTCGCTCCGCGGCATGTCAGCGACCGCTTTGCTCCGCGGAATCCCCGGTAGGCTGCGCACGCTCTGGCTCGTTCTCCTGGAACGTATGCCTCCCGAACCGATCAGCCTTCCCGGCGGCGGCGCCGGTTGACCCGACCGTGGCCCGTCGGGAAGGTGCGGGGATCCATCCCCGCGGCGACCAATTCGGTCGGCGGCAGGACGGCAAGCCGCGCCGCGCGGGCGAGCGTCGCGAGCGCCTCCCGGGCGGCGTCCGGCGCCAGCGCCTCCAGCGACGACGCGTTGCTCACGCCCACCCGCTCCGGTCCACGCCCGTTGGCCGACGCCGCGTAGCGGGCCGCCCAGTCGAGGACGGGCGCCTGGTCCGCCCTGGACCGTGCGTCGAGCGCGCCGCACACGATCCCCCGATCGCCCGGCGTCGCACGGACCAGGTACCAGTTGTCGGGACCCGCGATCAGGTCGAACAGGTACGAGCGGTAGGGAGCCGCCAGGATCGTCTCGGCTCCCGCCTCCCAGGCCGATCCGCCGGCGATCACCAGCATGGCGTGGAGATCCGGGGCCGGGGCGAGCAGCCGTGCCTGGGCATTCGCATACAGCGCGCGCTCGGCGTCGTCGGTCCCGATCGCGACCGCCGCGGGCTCCTCCACCAGCACCACCGGGCAACCCGCGGCGGCCAGGGCGCGCAGCTCGCCACCCAGGCGGTCAGCAAGCTCGAGCGTGAAGTCCGACCGCGCCCCGGCCTCCTGGCCCTCCGTCACCCGCCGGCCGAGCGAATACGGGCCAGGCACCGTCTGGGCCACGGTCCGATCGGTCAGCGCGCTCGTCGCCCGCCACGACCGGACCAGCAGCCCGCGGTCGCCGGTGCGACCCGTCTGGAATGCTCGCAGCAGGTCGCTGCCGGGATCGGCCGAGCGCACCTGGCCGTCGGTCACGAGGTCGAGCCCGGCGGCCTCCTGGGCTTGGACGACCTCCTCGACCAGGCGATCGACGGCGGCAGCGAGCCGTACCTGGGCTGCCTGCTGCGCGGGGCCCGGCGCCTCGAACGACGCCACCTCCTGCTCGAGCGAGGCGAGTCGGCTGCCATCGGCGGCAATCCGCGGCCAGCGGCCACTGAGCATCGCAAACATCGATCGTCAGCCCCAGACCGCCACACCCTGGGTCCAGAGCGCGACGAATGCCGCAGCCATCAACAGCAGCCCGGCGACGCGGAGCGCCTGCATCCCGCCGCTCCCGAAGGCAGGCGCCATCGTTCCGGGCATCAAACCCGGGCGCATCCACAGCGACCGCAGCGTGGGGACCCGGGTCGGGGCGAACAGGGCGCCCAGCCACAGGCCGGTCGCGAGCCCGCCGAGGTGCGCCCAGACGTCAACGACCCCGGCCTCGAGGAACCCGAGCGCCACGTTGAGCACCGCCAGCGCGACGATCTGACCCAGGAACCCGCGACTCTGGCGATCCAGCACCGGCCGGTGCACGAACCGGACGGCGACGAGCACACCGAACAGGCCGAAGATCGCGCCCGACGCGCCGACGGCGTACTGCGCCTGGCCCAGCGCGAACGAGGCGAGCGAGCCGCCGGCCGCGGCGAGCACGTAGAAGGCGAGCATTGCCGCCCGGCCGTACATCCGTTCCACGAATGGACCGGCGAGCCAGAGCGCGTACATGTTGAAGATCAGGTGGAGCGGGTTCTGGGCGATGGGCGCGTGGACCAGGGTCACGGTCCACAACCGCCAGATCTCCCCGTTGGCGATCGCCACCTTGTCCATCAGCAGCAGGTTGCCCAGATCGTTGCCGGCCGGACCTGCCAGGTCCACCACCAGCGAGACGATCGACGTGAACGCGATGAGGAGGACCGCGGCGGAGACGCCCGCATCACCGCGGGCGCGGGCGAAGTAGCGTCCCGCCGTCCGCTGCTCGCCCAGCTCCTTGGACAGCCAGCCGAGCCGGGAGGCGATCTCCGCCTTGTCCTCGCGCGGCGCCCGCCGGTCGGCCTCGCGGTAGGCGGCCCGAGCGCCCTGCAGGTTGCCCCCCCGCACGCGGGCGGCCGCCACGTTGCGCCAGGCCGGGTACGTGGCCGGGCTCTCCGGGAGGCGAGTGACCTCCTCCCAGGTCGCGAGCGCCTGGCCCTCCTCGTTCAGGCGGTACAGGGCCTCGCCCAGGCCCAGCATCGCGGCACCGGTGATGCCCGGATCGTTGAACCCGATGACACGCTGGTAGAGGCGGGCCGCATCGACGAAATCGGCTGAGCCCATGAGCTCGGCGGCGTGGTCGAGGGCGGCCACCGCCGCCTCGCGGGGCAGCGGCCCGTCGTGCGCCATCGCGCCCTGGAAGTCGAACGAGGATGGATCGGTCACGCGGGCGACTGTACAGGAGGTCGCGACGCCGATGTCCGGCCGGGCGCCGGCCGCCATCCGGCACGCATCAGCTCGGCACCCATCAGATTCCCGGTGCGACCGATGCCCAGCCGACTCGCTCCAGGGCGACCGCGAACGCCTGATCCGGGTCCCGGCCCTGATCCAGCCCGGCGGCGTAGGTGCCCAGCATGCGGGCGAACGCCGCATCGGCCGCGGTATCGCCCGCCGCCGGGGCCATGAGGACCGTCGCGTCGGCGGGGAGCGCCGGCTCGAGATCCGGCGGCAGGTCGTGGCTCGCCGGCATGGCGATGAGCAGGCGTGCGCCGGCGTAGGTCGCGGCCTCGATGCACGCGGGGACCACGTCGACCGGGGCGTCGTCGCTCACGACCACCACCCCGAAGGCGGGCACGTAGCGCAGACCGAGGGCGACGTCGGCGGGCTCGAGACGCGGGTGACCGGGTTCGGGGTCGTCGCGCCCCGAAAGGTTGGCGGGCCGGGCCGCGGGTTCGAGCGCGGGCTGGAGATCGAGCTCGAGTCCGGGCCGGAGCTCGAGCCCGGGCGCCGTGAGGTCCGGACGTGCCGTCCGCATGTCCAGCCTCGTCGGTCTCGACGGATCCCGCAGCAGCGCCACGTGCCCCACGCCTGCCGCCGCCAGTGCCAGCACCAGCGCATCGCCCGCCGCATCGTCCCCGGTGCGGCCGACGATCTCGACCGCCGACCCGGCATCGGCTGCCGCGATCGCGATCTCGCACGCCCGTCCGGCAGGACGCCCAGGCTGGTCCGGGCGCCAGCCTGGGCTGCCAACGACGGTGATCATCGTCCACCTCCAGCTCGGTTCGTGCGGACCCAGGGCCGTCCAGCGGCGTCCAGGCCGAGACGCCCACCGGACAGCCTACCGTCCCCGCCCGCCCGGAGGTCGAGCGACCCGGCCATCCCGGGGCGCGTGAACCCCGCAGACGCAGGCCGGCGCCCGCCTCCCGGGGGGAGAGCGGCGCTGGGCATTGGGGGGAGGCGGCGTTGGGCGTGGGCCGACCGCGTCACCGCCCGGCGGGGCGCCCCGCGCGACGGGTCTCAGCCCTGAGTCAGGCCGTCCTCGCCCGGCCCCGGGGTGGGTGTTGCCGTCGGGTCCGGCCGGGGGGTCTCGGTCGCGCCGCTGTGATCGCCCCCGTCGTCGTGCTCGTTGGTGGGCGATGGCGTGGCGGTCGGCATCTGGGTCCTGGTGGGTGACAGGGTCCCGGTGGGCGACGGCGTGTGCGTCGGCGAGGTCGTCGTCCCGCCGCCGTGGTCCTCACCGTTGTCGGTCTCCTCGGGGCCCGATGGCTCGGGCGTCTCCGTGTCGGTGGTCGCGCTGGGCTCGGCGGTATCGGTGGGCCGGGTGGAGGGCGAGGGCGAATCCGTCGGCGATGGCGTCTCGGTGGCGGGTGTCGGCGACGGCACCTGGACCGTGGGCGCGGGCGAGGGAGAGCTGCGATCCGTGAGCAGCCCGAGGGCACCGGCCGTGGCCAGCCCGGAGCCGGCCACGAGGCCGGCGACCACGAGCACGAGCGCCATCGCCTGGGCGCGCACAGCGATCGGGAAGCCTGACCTGGTGGTGACTCGCCAGGCGTCCCGCAACGACGTCACGAACGCAGCCAGCGCGCCACGACGGAGCGCGATCCCTGCCGCGCGCGCCGGTGCCGGCGTCGGTTCGCGCGAGACCGCCGTCATCACCCGCTCCGCGAAGTCGGCACCCGGTCGCGCGCTCGAGCGCTCCGCGATGCCCTCGAGCTCGCGGGCGACACCCATCTCGGTCGCCAGCTCGTCCGCCGTCGCGTCGGGGACGTCGCCGAGCTCTCGCATGGTGAACGGGCGCGGGTCGTGGTCGGGTCCCGGGCCGGTCATCGGTCGGACTCCTCGAGCGAGCGCCGCAGGCGCGCCAGACCACGGTGGAGATGCGTCTTGACCGTGCCCAGGGGACGATCGGTCGCCTGGGCGATCTCGTTGAGCGAACGCTGGGCGAAGAACCGCAGCGCCACCACCTCACGGTACGGCTCGTCGAGCGCCGCCACGGCCGCGCGCAGCTGGGCATCGCGCTCCGACCTCAGCACCGTGTTCGCCGGATCCACGGCGTCGTGCACCCCGGAGGTGCGAAAGCGGTCCCGCCCAGGCTGATCGGCATCGGCAGCGAGCGGGTCCAGCCAGACGACCTGCCGGCGCTGCCCCGCACGCCGGGTGGCCAGGCGCACGGCGATGCGCGCCAGCCAGGCGCCGAACGGCCCGTCCGAGCGCCAGGAGGCGAGCGACCGGTAGGCGATCACGAACGCCTCCTGGGCAACGTCCTCGGCCTCGTGGCGATCGCCCAGGATCCGGGCGCACGCGGCGACCACCTGGCGGCTCTCGCGCTCGACCAGGCCGCGGAAGGCATCGCGATCCCCGGCCAGCACGTCCGCGACGATCTGGCGCTCATCGATCGTGGCTCCGGCGTCCCGCGCGCGCATCCAGGTCCGGTCCGTTACCCCGTTCTCCGTCCCGTGTGTGGCCGACAGCACCCGCTCGAGTGATGCCGCGACCGCCGGTCTGGCGCCCGCGGCCATCATCGACGATCGGGTTGAAGACCATCGCACGCCGGTGGTCACGGGTCCCGGTAGGACCGATGGCCTCAGTGTCCGCCATCGCCTCCATGGTCACCGCCGCTGTCGAAGGATGCCTGGTCGCCATCATCGCTGCCGGAGCCCTGGTCGCCCTGCCCGCCCTGGGCGCCCTGATCCTGGTAGCCCGCCGAGCTGCCGTCCTTGTCCTGGTCTCCCTGGTCATCGAACGACGGGGTGGCGGTGGGCTGCTCCGGGCCCTGGGTCGCGTGAGGCGAGTCCGTGGCCGACGAATGGTCCCCGTGCTGCGTGGCAGCCGCCTTGGTGGGCTCCGGCGTCTCGGTCGGGTCGGGCGTCTCCGTCGGCTCGGCCGTGGCAGCCGGCTCCGCGGTCTCGGTGGGCTCCGCGGTCTCGGTGGGCTCCGCGGTCTCGGTGGGCTCCGCGGTCCCGGTCGCCTCTGGGGTCTCGGTCGCCTCTGGGGTCTCGGTCGCATCGAGCGCGGCCGGGGTCGTGTCGGCAGCGCGCGATCCGCCGACGAACGCCGTGGTGGCGAATGCGGCGCCGGCGATCAGGAACAGGGCGACGATCGAGGTGGCGATCGATTGGGCGATGCGGTGGGAGGGCTTCATCCGGGCTCCGTCAGGTGGGGCGACGCTCCTCGCTGGTGGTCGCTTCATCCTGTCCGAGGCCCGGTCCCGGGCAAAGGTTTCAGCCCGTCGAGCGTGCCGTCCCGCCGTGTGTGTCCTGGGAGTCCGCCGGCTCGTCCGGTCCGGGCTGCTCGGGAGCGTCGCCACCCCCGGCCCCGTCGGCCTCGCTCGCGTCGATCGGTCCGGAAGCCTCGGTCGGATCGGCGACCGGGGCGGTCGCGGTCGGTTCCGGATCGCGGACGACCTCGACGGGTCCGAACGATGCTCCCTCGAGGTCGCCGCCGAACTGGTCGTGGTCCCCGACCAGCACGATCGCCGCCGCCTCGGGCCTGACGTGATCGCGGGCGGCGCGCAGCACGTCATCCGCGGTCACGGACTCGATGGCCGCGCGATAGCGGACCAGCTCATCGTCGGGCAGGTCGTGGACAAACAGACCGGCCAGCGAGCCCGCGACCGGGCCCGGCGTCTCGAAGCGCAGCGGGAACACGCCCACCAGGTAGTCGCGCGCGGCCCTCAGCTCCGTATCGGTGACGCGTGATTCGCGGATCCGCTCGAGCTCGACCAGGAACTCGCGGAGCGCCGGGACGGTGGCGTCGGTATCGACGGCGGCGCGCGCCGAGAACGGCCCGCGCGCACGGCGGAGATCGAAGCCGGCCCCGGCGCCGTACGTGTAGCCCTTCTCCTCGCGCAGGTTCATGTTGAGCCGCGAGTTGAACAGCCCGCCCAGGATGGCGCTCATCACCGACACGGCGTGGAAGTCGGGATGACGCCGCGGCAGACCGGGGTGGCCGATCCGGATCTCGGTCTGGACCGCGCCGGGGCGGTGGACGACCCGGACGAAGCGCCCCGTCACGGCCGAAGCGTCATCGATCGTGGCTGCGGGGCCGCCCGCGTCCCCTGACCAGTCCCCGAACAGCGTTTCGACCGCGCGCGCGACGCCGTCGGGATCAACGTCGCCGGCGACCACGATCGCCGAGCGAGCCGGGACGAAGCCCCGCGCATGGACGGCGTGGAGGTCATCGGGCCCGATGGTCGCGACCGTCTCGGCCGTGCCGCCCGCGGGTCGGTGGTACGGGCTGGACGGGGCGTAGATCGCGCCCACGAACGCCTCGTCGGCACGACGTCGCGGATCGGCCCTGGCCTGGAGCAGGTCCGTGAGGCGCTCGTCCCGGATGCGCTCCACCTCGGTCGGGGGGTAGGCCGGCTGGCGGATGATCTCGGCCAGCAGGGCGAGGGCGGGCTCGAGGCGGCTGGCCGGCACGTCGACCCCGGCCGACGTGGCATCCCAGCCGGCCTCGCTGTGGAGCGAGGCTCCCAGGCGCTCGGCCGCCTCGACCAGCGCGATCGCGTCCCGGACCTCGGTGCCCTCGGTCATGCCGCGGGCGGAGAGCACCGTCGCGCCACCGAGGGCATCCGGCTCATCGGACGCGCCGCTGCGGGTCACCAGGGAGGCGGAGATCAGGGCCCGGCCGGGCATCGGGGTCACGATGACCCGGAGCCCGTTCGCCAGCGCGGTCCGGACCGTGGTCGGGAACTCGTAGATACGCGGATGTCCCGGGACCGGCCGCTCGGCCACCAGATCGCTCCGGGGGCTCATGCCGCCACCTCGCCCGCCTCGTCGCTCTCTCGCTCGCCCGCTCCACCCGCAACCGGGAGGTAGGTCAGCACCACCCTGTTGTCGGCCCGGAACACGCCGGCAGCCACGTCCCGGATCTGCTCCGAGGTCACCGACAGGTAGCGCGGCAGGAGGGTGTTGATCATCCCGGGATCGTCGAACAGGGTGGCGAACATCGACAGCCGGTCGGCGCGCTCCTCGACCCGCGCCAGCGCCCCCAGCTCGTCGGCCTCGGTCAACGCCTTCGCCCGGGCCAGCTCGTCATCGGTGGGAGCGTCCGCTCCGAGCCGCTCGAGCTCCTCGACCAGGGCTGCCTCGACCCGGGCGACATCGACCCCCGGGCGGGCCGTGGCCCAGCCGAGGAACTGCGAGGCCCCGCCGACGAACGGCAGCGTGAACACCGCCACGTCCTGGGCGATCCGCTCCTCGCGGACGAGCCGGCGATGCAGGCGGCTCCCCTTGCCACCCGACAGCACCTGCGCGGCGAGGTCGAGCGCGTCGAGCCGGCGGTCACCGAACACGGGGGCGCGGAAGCCGACGTAGACCCGCGGCAGCGGCACCCGGTCGACGACCGTCTCGCGCCGCTCCTCCCCGAGGACCGCGGGCAGGTCCAGGTCGGGCAGCGGCGGGATGTCGGGATTCGGTGGGATCGGGCCGAAGTAGCGCTCGGCCCAGGCCCGGACCTGCGCCCGATCGCAGTCACCGACGACCGAGACGACGGCGTTGTTGGGGACGTAGTAGGTCCGGAAGAACGCCTTGACGTCGTCGAGCGAGGCCGCGTCGAGGTCCGCCATGGACCCGATGGTGGGATGGTGATAGGGGTGCGACTCCGGGTACAGGTGGGCCAGCAGCTTCTCGTTCCACGTCCCGTACGGGCGGTTGTCGTAGCTCCAGCGCTTCTCGTTCTTGACCACGTCCCGCTGGTTGTCGAGGTTCTCCTGGCTGAGGGCCTCGAGCAGCGAGCCCATGCGGTCCGCCTCGAGCCACAGCGCGAGCTCGAGCTGGTGCGAGGGCATCGTCTCGAAGTAGTTCGTGCGGTCCAGCCAGGTCGTGCCGTTGAGCGTCCCCCCGGCGGCCTGGATGAGGCCCATGTGCTCCGCCTTGGCGACGTGCGCCGAGCCCTGGAACATCACGTGCTCGAACAGGTGCGCGAACCCGGTCTTGCCCGGGACCTCGTGCTTGGACCCGACGTCGTACCAGATGTTCACGGCCACCACGGGGGCGAGTCGATCCTCGACGACGATCAGGCGCAGGCCGTTGGCCAGGCGCTGGTCGCTGAACTCGACGACGGGAACGGGCATGCGGAACGGTCCTCGGGCGGGGCTGCGGGACAGGGTGCGGGGTGGGATGCGAATTGTAGGGTGCGGAGCCGCAACACCCGTCGGCGGCTCCCCGCCGTCACCGAGCCGATGGTGGCGCAGGGCCATCGGCCCGGCCCGGCGTGCCCCACGGACCGCGCGCGAGGGCATGGTCGGGTGCAACCATGGCGCACACGGGATCCCGACGGAGGAGAGTGAGTCGTGACCGGTTCGCGTGGTGGTACCCCCTGGTTGTCGCTGGTCGTCGGGGTCGTGCTGCTCCTGGTCGGCGGCGGGTTCCTGCTTCGCAACCTGGGCGTGGTCCGCCTCGACTGGGGGCTCCTCTGGCCCCTGATCCTGCTGATCGCCGGTGCCGTGGTGCTGGTGGCGGCCCTGCGCGGGCCCGCCCGCGGCAATGGCTCGGCGCACGTCTCGGTCCCTGCCGACGGCGCGGCCCGGCTCGAGCTGCTGCTGCGGCTGGGCGCCGGTCGCTACCGCCTGCGTGCGGGCGGGCCGGCCCTGGTCGAGGCGACCGCCAACGACACGACGATCGATCACGAGGTCCAGCGCCGGGGCGACGTGGCGCGGGTCCGGCTGTCGACGTCGGGCGATTCCTGGCTCTGGGGCTGGGGTCGAAGCCTCGACTGGACGATCGGGGTCGCAGCAGGGGTGCCGACCCAGCTCGAGGTCCAGGCCGGGGCGGGGAGCTTCGATCTCGACCTGTCCGGCATCGCGATCGCGCGAGCCTCGATGGCGATCGGCGCCGCCGAGCTGCATGTGATCCTGCCCAGACCGCAGGGAGAGGTCCCCATCCAGGTCGAGGGCGGCGCAGCGAGCTTCACGTTCGAGATCCCGATCGGGGTCGAGGCGCGGGTGACCACGAGCGGGCTGGTCACGACCAGCGGGCCGTCGCAGACACCGGGCTACACCGGCGCCACGGACAGGGTGGCGGTGAGCGTGACTGGCGGCGTGGCGTCGGTCCGCGTGGTGGGCGGCTGAGCCCTCGGTTCTCTGCGGCTGAGCCCTCGGTTCTCTGCGGCTGAGCCCTCGGTTCGAGGCCTGCGCGCGACCCCTGCCGATCGGATCCAACCCGGCCGTCCAACGAGGGCCCTCGCGGGCAGCAATCCCTGTGGCCCGTTAGACTCCCCTGCCGTGAGCATCCCCACCAAGGGCAGGGTCGCCAGGGGCGGCGTCCCGCGGCCTGTTCTCACCGCGTCCCGCCGCGCCGCCACATCGGTGGTTGCCGTGCTGGCGCTGATGCTCTGGGCCGGATCGGTGGCGGCCCACGCAGAGCTCGTGTCGTCCGATCCGGCGGACGGCGCCGTCCTCGCCACTCCCCCGACGGCCGTCACGCTGACGTTCAGCGAGGGCCTCAACGCATCGGAGAGTCGCTTCGAGCTCGATGGCCCGGACGGCTCCCAGGTCGGGACGGGTACGGCGGCCAAGGACGGCGATGAGGCCATGGCCCTGGGCGGGCTCGCGCTCGGACCCGGCAGCTACACGATCAAGTGGACCTCGGTCTCGCTCGACACGGACATCCTGCGCGGCACGCTGACGTTCACCGTGTCGGACGGCCCGTCCCCGGCCGCGTCGAGCCGGACGGGGACGGCGGATGCCGGGACGACGTCGGCCACCAGCGACGGCGACATCGCGCTGCCGATCGTCATCGCCCTGGTCCTCGTGGCCATCGTGGGCGCCTACGTGATCCGGCGAAGCCGCGCCGCGTGACCGCGTGACGATGCTCAGGCTGCGAAGCGCGTCGGTCGCCCGGCTCGCAGGGCTCGGCGCCGCCGTCGCTGTCGTGGCCGCGGTGCCGGCAACGGTCGCCGCCCACAACCTCTCGACGGTGTACGAGAGCCCTCTCCCGCTCGCCATCTATCTCGCCGGGGCCGCCGCCACCGTGGCGCTGTCGTTCGTGTTCGTCCTGGCCCGCGACATGCGCGCGGCCGCCGTGCCACCGGGGCACCTGGTCCGGGTCCCGACGATCCTGCGCCTGGGCCTGCGTGCGGTGGGGCTGGTCGGCTGGGTGTGGATCATCGCCCAGGGCATCGCCGGTGGCTCCTCGGACGCTGCGGTGGCAACGCTGTTCCTGTGGGTCTATGGGTGGGTCGGCCTCGCTGCGGTGTCAGCGCTGCTTGGTCCGATCTGGGAGTGGCTCGACCCGTTCGCCACCATCCACGACGTCCTGGCCCGGTGCCTTCGTCTGGTCGGCCTGCGCGGCTGGGCGGTGTCCGAGATGCCCGAGGCGATCCGGCTGTGGCCGGCGGCCACGGGGCTGGTCTTCTTCGCCTGGCTGGAGCTGGTTGCCCTGGCCGGCAACGCCACGCTCAGCGTCGTGCTGGCGGGCTACACCCTGCTGACGCTGGCGATGATGGCCCAGTTCGGCCGCGATCAGTGGCGCGCCCAGGGCGAGACGTTCACGGTCTGGTTCCGGACGCTCAACCGGCTGGCGCCGTACGGGGTCGCGCCGGCCTCCGCGCCGGCATCCGAAGCCGCGGAGATCGCCGATCCGCCGGAGGCGCTCGACGCAAGCGCGGTGGATCCCGACGGGCTCGATCCGGATGCGCTCGACCCCGACGCGCTCGACCCCGACGCGGTGGATGTGTCGGTCATCGTGCGCCGGCCATTCGCGAGCGGCCTGCTCGATGCGGGATGGGAGATCCCGCGGATCGTCCTGGTGGCGATCGGCGTCGGCTCGATCCTGTTCGACGGCCTCAGCCAGACCGTCCCGTTCGGGGCACTGTTCGGCGCTCCGGCCGCGGGGCCAAAGACGCTGCTGCTGCTGGGCTTCCTGGGACTGATCGCGGCCGCTGCAGTCATCGTGGCCCGCGTCGTGAGCCCCGGGGCGATCGGTGCCGGGCTCGTCCCGATCGCCGTCGGCTACCTCGTGGCCCACTACCTGACCTACCTCGCGATCGACGGCCAGCGGATCGTGATCGCGATCTCCGACCCGCTCCAGACCGGCGCCGACCTGTTCGGCACGGCCTTCTACACGGTGAACTCGGGCTGGCTTCCGCCAGGGCTCGTGTGGACGGTCCAGCTGGCCAGCGTGGTCGGCGGGCACATGCTGGGTGCATGGGCGGGCCACGTGACCGCCCAGCGCGACATGGAGGCGCTGGCCAGTGCCAGGCCGGCCCGAGACATGCGCCATCGCAAGATCCCGGGACGGATGCCTTCCCTGACGCCCAACGTTCGCCAGCGCGAGATCCCGCTGGCCGTGGTGATGGTCGCCCTGACCACGCTCACCCTGTGGTCACTGGGTCAGTCGATCGTCCAGGCGCCGGCGGTCCAGGGCACGAGCCCGGCGACCTCGGCGACCCCGGCGGCGGACGCATCACGCTAGGGTCGATCCGGCCGATGGGTCGGCGAACCGGGGGGACGAGCCCGCGGGTGCGCCGGCAGGCTCGCGGCAGGCGACCTCGCCGAGGCAGACGCCGTGGACCTACCCGCTCGGGGCAGCCGGCCTCGCCGAGGCGGCCAGCGGGACCCAGTCCGTGATCGACCGCACCTCGCCGATGGCGCCGACGATCTCGGGGTCGAGCGCCTGGGCGGCCGCGACCCCCGTCTCGATCGAGGTGAAGCACAGGATCCCTTCCGCGATCGTGGCGTGCCGGATGTCGGCGGCATCGCGGACCGGCCCCGACCGCGGGGTGGGCGTATTGACGACCAGCCGAACCTCGCCGGACGCGATGAGGTCCAGGATCCCCGCCTCGTCCCCCTCCGGGTCCGCACCCAGCTTCGCGACCGGCGCGATCCCCGAGATCCCGGCCCGCTCGAGCTGCGCGCGCGTGCCGGCGGTCGCGGCCAGCCGGTAACCGGCGCGGACCAGCGCGCGACCGAGGTCGTCGAGGCCCCACTTGTCGCGATCGGCGATCGAGAGCAGGGCCAGCGGCGGATCGCCCTCGCCGGCGCGAGGCGGGATCAGCGCGGCGCCGGTGAGCGCCTTGGCCATCGCGACCCGCGGATCCTCGGCGATCCCGATGACCTCGCCGGTGGACTGCATGAACGGTCCCACCGAGGGATCCACGCCCTTGAGCTTGGCGGTGGAGAACGCGGGCGCCTTCACCGCGACGAACGCGGGCTCGGGCCGGAGCCCGCCGGTCCAGCCCAGGCCGGCGAGCGTCGCACCCAGCGAGATGCGGACCGCCAGCTCGACCATCGGCACGCCGGTCACCTTGGACAGGAACGGCACGGTCCGGCTCGCCCGGGGGTTGACCTCGATCAGGTACACGCCGTCGTCGCGGACGATGAACTGCGCGTTGACGAGGCCCTGGACGCGCAGCGCGAGGCAGACGCGCTCCATCGTGGCCACGATCAGCGCCCGATCGCCCTCGCCGACGTTCCGGGGTGGGAACCAGGCGATCGAGTCGCCCGAGTGCACGCCGGCCCGCTCGACATGCTCCAGCAGACCCGGGATGAGCACCTCGGTGCCGTCGCACACCGCGTCGACGTCGACCTCGATCCCCTCCAGGAAGCGGTCGATGCGGACCGGGCGATCGGGATCGACGATCGCTGCGGCCGCCAGGTGGCGGACCAGGTCCTCGGGCGAGTAGGCGAAGTCGATGGCGAGCCCGCCGATGACGAACGAGGGGCGGACGATGACCGGGTAGCCGATGCGTTCCGCGACCGTGAGCGCCTCCTCCACGGACTCGGCCATGCCGCCATCGGGCTGCGGGATCCCGAGCCGGTCGAGCAGCGCGGCGAACCGGGTTCGCTCCTCGGCCTGGTCGATGGCCTCCAGATCCGAGCCCAGCAGGGGCACACCCGCGGCGACCAGCGGCGCGGCCAGGTTGAGCGGAGTCTGGCCGCCGAACGCCACCACGGCCGGCATCAGCGTGGCGTCGAGGTCCCGCGTGGCTGCGCCCATGCCCGCCGCCCCGCCGCGCTCGAACTCGATGATGCTGCGCACGCTCTCGGGATCGAGGGGCTCGAAGTAGAGGCGGGTGGACGCGTCGAAGTCGGTCGACACCGTCTCGGGGTTGGAGTTGACCATGACCGCGCTCCAGCCTTCGCGCCGGAGGACGTCGGCCGCCTGGACGGCGCAGTAGTCGAACTCGATCCCCTGCCCGATCCGCACCGGACCGCTGCCGATGACGAGCGCGGCGGGTCGCTCGACCGGCGGCGCTTCGGGCGGTGACCCGGCCGAGGCGTAGGTCGAGTAGAAGTACGGCGTCTCGGCCGCGAACTCGGCGGCGCAGGTGTCGACCATCGCGTAGCCGGGCTCGAGGCCAAGAGCCGAGCGCGCGTCCCGGATCGCCGCCTCCGGGACACCGGTCAGGGTCGCCAGGTCCCGATCGGCGAACGCAGCGCGCTTGGCGGTCGCGAGCAGCGTCGCGCCCTCGGGGTCGTCGGGGTCGGTCAGCCGGCGGCCCGCCGCACGCACGTCGTGCTCGAGCTCGATGTTGCGACCCATCTCGGCCAGGAACCAGGGCGAGATGCCGGTCGTCGCGCGGACGATCTCCTGCGGCACGCCCCGGCGCAGCAGCCCCAGGATCCGCCACAGCCGGGAGTCGGACGGCTCGAGGAACCCGCGGAGCACGATGGGCGCCGCCGAGCGCTGCGCGAACCGGGTGCTCTCGCACGCCTCGCCATGCTCGTCGATCCAGCGGATGACGGCGTCCTCGCCGGCCGCCCAGCCGGTGTCGTCGGCCTCCGCCCCGGCGCCCGCATACACCGCCGCCAGGTAGTCGAACGTCGGCTTCCACGATGGATCCTCGCCCAGCGGGCCGGCGCCGGCCTGCTCGAGACCGCGGAGCGCCTTGTTGAGCGCGGCGCCGAACGTCCGGTCGATCGCCATCACCTCGCCGGTCGCCTTCATCTGCGACCCGAGCCGGCGGTCCGCGGTCGGGAACTTGTCGAACGGGAAGCGCGGCAGCTTGACCACCACGTAGTCGAGCGCGGGCTCGAACGCGGCCACGGTCGTGCCGGTGACGACGTTGGGGATGTCGGCCAGCGTCCGTCCCGCCGCGATCTGGGCCGCGACCCTCGCGATCGGGTAGCCGGTGGCCTTCGAGGCCAGCGCCGACGAGCGC
This sequence comes from uncultured Chloroflexia bacterium, assembly GCA_963829295.1. Taxonomy (GTDB): domain Bacteria; phylum Chloroflexota; class Limnocylindria; order Limnocylindrales; family CSP1-4; genus CAIXZV01. Next base: position 761,599 of record CAWHHU010000003.1, read on the forward strand.
GACACGCGAGGGTTGACCTCGATCACCGCGTACTCGGTCGAATCCGGCGAGAGCGCGAACTGGACGTTGCAGCCGCCCTCGACGCCCAGGGCGCGGATGATCGTGAGCGCCGCGCTGCGCAGCCGCTGGTGAACCGCGTCGGTGAGGGTCTGGACCGGCGCGACGACGATCGAGTCGCCGGTGTGGACGCCCAGCGGATCGACATTCTCCATCGAGCACACGGCGATGCACGTGTCCTCGGCGTCGCGCATGACCTCGTACTCGACCTCCTGCCAGCCGACGAGGCACTGCTCGACCATGACCTGGTGGATGGGGCTTGCCCGCAACCCGGAGCGGACGCGCTCCCAAAACGCATCCTCGGTGTCCACGATGCCGCCACCGGTCCCGCCCAGGGTGAACGCCGGCCGGATGATCGCCGGCAGCCCGATCTCGGCCAGCGCCGTCACGGCGGAGGCGTGGCGCGCCCGATCGTCGACACCCGCCACGATGGCGGACGGCGCGTACGGCTGGTCGATCCGGTCGAGCAGGTCTCGGAACGCCTCGCGGTCCTCGGCCATCCTGATCGCCTCGAGGGGCGTGCCCAGCATCCGGACGCCGTGGCGCTGGAGGACACCCGCCTCGGCAAGCGCCGTGGCGAGGTTGAGCGCGGTCTGACCGCCGAGCCCGGCGAGCAGGCCCTCGGGTCGCTCGCGCGCGATGACCGCCTCGATCGCATCCACCGTCAGCGGCTCCAGGTACACGGCATCCGCCACGCTGGGGTCGGTCATGATCGTGGCCGGGTTGGAGTTGACGAGGATGGTGCGCACCCCCTCGGCGCGCAGCGCGCGGCAGGCCTGCGTGCCCGCGTAGTCGAACTCCGCGGCCTGGCCGATGACGACGGGGCCGCTGCCCAGGATGAGCACGGACGCCGGCTTGGCGCGCGTCACGATCCGCTCTCCACGGGAACGATCGAGGCGAGCCAGTCCCGCGCGGCATGTGGGGATGTCAGGTGGACGACAAGCGATGGTGGACGGCAGTGCGGCGAGACGTTCGAGGACCGCGGGCCGGGAGCGCGTCGGAAAGCCCCAGACCCAGCGGAGGAACTCGAGATCGAGCTTCTCGTTCAGGCCTTCGCCCATGTCGGGGCGGGAGCGGCCGCGGTGCGTGAGCGACCGGCGGGTGACGTTCCAGATGCAGACGAGCCGCGGGCGATCGAGGAACACCACGGTGTCTGCGCGCTCGAGGCGGATGTCCATCGTGCGCGAGTAGTTGCCGTCGATGATCCAGGTCTCGCCGGCTGCGACGTCGCGGTTGATCGTCTCCCAGGTGGCGTCGGGCGTCGGCGTCCAGCCCGGGCCCCAGTACAGCCGGTCGAGGTGGATCACCGGCAGGCCGGTTCGCCGGCCGAGCTCGACCGCAAGCGTCGACTTGCCAGACCCGGCGCTCCCGACCACGGCCACGCGCTTCACGACGACGGGCTGGTCGCGCGGCAGGCATCCACGAAGCGGTCGAAGACGGCCAGGGCATCGAGTGGGCCCGGGGCCCCCTCGGGGTGGTACTGGACGGTCTCGATCGGCTGGTCCGCGTGCCGCAGGCCCTCGACCGAGCCGTCGTTGAGGTTGCGCTGGCTGACCCGGAACCCGGAGTCCACCGGCAGGCTGTCCCCGACCACCTGGACCTCGTGGTTCTGCGCCGTCACCTGGACATACCCCGTGTCGAGGTCCTGCACAGGGTGGTTGGCGCCGTGGTGCCCGAAGCGGAGGCGGGTCGTCTCGGCGCCTGCGGCGCGGGCGACGATCTGGTGGCCGAGGCAGATGCCGAGCAGCGGGCGGCCGTCGTCGATGACGGCCCGGGCGACGGCGACCGGACCGGCGAGGCGCGCGGGGTCCCCGGGGCCGGGCGAGAGGACCACGCCGGCGACGTCGGCGCCAGGACCTCGGCGGCCGGTGCCGTGTGCGGCAGGACGCGGACGCGCACGCCACGCCGCCGGAGCGACCGGATGATGTTCGCCTTGAGCCCGTAGTCGACGATGGCGACCAGCGGGATACCGGGATCGTCGCCCACCTCGCGGACCACCGCCGGCGAGACCTCGGCCACGAAGTCCTGGTCCTCCCAGCGCGCCACGGCACGGGCGCGGGCCGTGGCCTCGTCCGGATCCGTGCGCCCGGGCTCGGTGATGATCCCGCGCAGGCAGCCGTTGCGAGCGAAGGTGGCGGGCCAGGGCGCGGGTGTCGACGCCTGCGATGGCGGGGATGCCGCTGGCGCGCAGCAGCGTCGCCAGCTGGCGCGCGTCGTCGAGGACGGCGGCCGTGGCATGGGCGACGACCAGGCCGCGAAGCCACGGCCGCTCGGACTGATCGTCGGCCTCGAGCCGCCCGTAGTTGCCGATCAGCGGGATAGGTCATCACCACGACCTGGCCGGCGTACGACGGATCGGTCGCGATCTCCTGGTAGCCGGTCTGCGAGGTGTTGACCACGAGATCGCCGCCCGCGGCGACCGGAGCCCCGAAGGCGATGCCGGGAAACGCGGTGCCATCCTCGAGTGCCAGCAGTGCCGGACCCGCGTCGCCCACGCGCGGATCGACGATCGCGCGGGCAAGCGGCAGCGGCGGATGACCGACGGACGGTGGGACGATCACTCAGATCCCGGCGGGCCGCGGCGAACTTGTGCCGCAGGCGGACATGCGCACGAGCATCAGGCCTCCTCGCCGGCCTCACGGGACCGGTACACCGGCCTCACAGGACCGGCTCTAAAGGACATCGTGACTCTAGCACGCGCGCGACCGTCGCGACCCGCGACGGGTCCCGCGCCCCCGGCGCGCCCCCAGCGGGTTCGTGACCTTGCGACCCGTGCCTGACGCCATCGGCCCGCCATCGTGGCGCCCTGGTGCAGAACCCGAACCAGGCGTGACCCGGCCAGGCCTGCGACCGCGCCCGGCTGCATGCCGATCCTGAACAGGACGCCACCCGGCTTCGCTCGAGCCGGGAGGCGTCACGCCGTCCCCGGATCAGCCGACGCTGTCCCGCACCGGCGGTCGGCGTGTCAACCGGACGCGGGTCGCCGCCCAGGGTGCTCTCGCTGGTTGCCGGGCCCGGCATGGCCGGCAGCTCCACCCGGAACGCCGCACCCCCCTCGGGGCGGTTGGCGACGCCGATCCGGCCCTGGTGCTGGTCCACGATCCAGCGCGCGATCGCGAGGCCGAGGCCCGTGCCACCGCTCGGTGCGCCCGGCGCCCGCCAGAACCGGTCGAACACGTGCGGCATGTCCTCCTCGCGCACGCCCGGACCGTCGTCGGTGACCTCGATCGAGGCCAGGGTGCCCGCACCCCGCACGGTAACGCCCACCTGGCCGCCCCGGGGGCTGTGGCGGACCGCGTTGTCGACCAGGATCATCACCAGCTGCCGAAGCCGCGCGCTGTCGCCGGCGACCATCGCCGGCTCGGGGTCGACGAGTACCCGGACGCCGCGGTCCTCGGCCGCCCGGCCCACGGCAGACGCCGCCTCGAACGCCACGTCGCCGAGGTCGAGCGGCATCGGCTCCAGGGCGACCGCGCCGGAGTCGGAGCGAGCCAGCAGCAGCAGGTCATCGACCAGCGCGCTGAGATGGGACACCTCCGCGTCGATGTCGTCGAGCGCCTCGCTCGCGTCGCCGATCGGCCGATCCCTGTGGCGGCTCAGGTGCTCCACCGACGAGCGGATCACGGTGAGCGGGGTCCGGAGCTCGTGGCTGGCATCGGCGGCAAACTCGCGCTGGCGGCGCAGGGCCTCGCGCTGAGCGCCCAGGGACTCCCGGATCGGCACCAGCGCGCGGCGGGCGTAGATGGTCCCGAAGCCCAGCGCGACGACGATGACCAGCACGCCGCCGACGAGCAGGACGGTCAGCACTGCGTTCAGCGTCGCCACCTCGGTCGAGCGGTCCTGCAGCGCCTGGAGGAAGTAGGTGTTGCCGTCCTGGGCGACGACCATCCGGGTCATCACCCGGACGGGCAGGTCCGACCCGGGCGTCCCGCTGAGCTGGAGGCTGCCGGTGCGAACATCGGTGCCGTCGGAGGCAGCCTGCGCGGCGGTCAGGCTCGCCGTTGCCGGCAGGCCCACCGGGACGGCGACCGGGCGCTCGGACTGGACCGGTTGCCCATCGGCATCGAACAGGTAGAGCAGCGTGTTGCCGCTGCCGAGCACATAGCCGAGATCCGGTCGCCGGAACGGCGTGTCGGTGCCCTGGAGCAGGCGCACGGCCGGGTCGATCCGATCCTCGAGCTGCGCCGCCGAGGCGGCCGCGAGCGTGTTGGCCACCGCCGCATACAGCGCCGCGCCGAGCACGACCAGCACCACCAGGGTGGAGATCCCGCTCCACGCCACGAGCCGCCACCGCACGCTCCGGATGAGGCGGCCCTCCCCGGCGCGCGCCGTCTGCTCGGCGTCGTCGTCGATGGGGTCGATGCGCGGGCCATCAGGCATTGCCTGCTGCCCCCGGCCATGGCCGCCGGTCGCGGAGCGGTGTCGTTCTCATCCGCCGTCGCCCATTCGATAGCCCACGCCACGCACGGTCTCCACCTGGGATCCGGCTTCGCCCAGCTTCGTCCGGAGGTAATGGACGTAGGCGTCAACCGCATTGGGCGTCACCGCCACGCTGAACGGCCAGGCGTGGTCGAGGAGCTGGTCGCGGGTCAGCGTCTGACCCGGGTGTCGCATCAGCGCCTCGAGCAGCGAGAACTCGCGCGGGCTGAGGTCCACGTTGCGGCCGCTCACGGTCACCCGACGTGCCGCCTCGTCGAGGACGACCTCGCCCACCTCAAGCCGAGGCTCGGCCCGCCGGGGACCCGGCTCGGACCGGCGTGCGAGGGCCCGCAGCCTGGCCGCCACCTCCTGATACGCGAACGGCTTGACCACGTAGTCGTCCGCCCCGGCATCGAGGCCCGTGACCCTGTCGTTGATCGTGTCGCGAGCCGTGAGCATGAGGATGTTCACGTCCACCCGATCCCGGCGGAGGCGGCGGGCGACGTCGAGGCCGGACATGTCCGGCAGGCCGATGTCGAGGATCACCGCGTCGAGGCCCTCGATGGCACCGGCGAGCTCGAGGCCGGTGCGCCCGTCGGGGGCGCGCTCCACGACGTGGCGGTCCTCCTCTAGCAGGCGGGTGAGCGCCCGGGACAGGCGCTCATCGTCCTCGACCAGGAGCAGGTGCATGATCTTCGTCAGCCTTCCTCGTTCACGGCACGACGGTGACGTCGGCGGCCGTGCCGAGGCTGCTCGTGCCGCCGTTGCCGTTGGCACCTCCGTTGCCCTCGGCGGCGCCCCCGCGGAACCCGCCCGTGACGTCGATGATCACGGTCTTGCCCGTCTGGACGTCCGACGACGACCCCGGCGCCTGCTGATGGTACGTCGTGCTGGAATCGAGCCCGATGGTGATGGTCTGGCCGCCCGTGGTCGTGATCGTCATCGAGTCACCGGTCACCGATGCAACCGTTCCCTGGATCGTGAGGCCGGCACCCGCGCCACCACGACCCAGGAAGCCGCCGTTGCCGCCACGGAAGGTGCCGTTGCCGCCGGGCGCGAAGCTGCCATTGGGGACGGCGCCGCTGCCGAGGCCGAAGCGACCCGTCGACGCCGCGGCGGGCGGAGCCGTCGCCCGGCCGAGGGCGAACGAGACGCCCGCCGCGGCCACCAGGACGGCGACCCCAAGCGCCACGTTGATCAGCCGTGACGAACCCGACGAGCGGCGCCCGGTCACTGGAGGAACGAGCACCGGCGCGGGCTCCGGCCCGAGCGGTCGGAAGGGTGCCGGCTCGAAGGTCACGCCGGGGGCGTACGGCGAGCCCGTCGAGGTGGGCGACGAGCCGGGCCCAAACGAGGAGCCCGGTTGATGCGGCGGCGATCCTGCCTGGGAGGCCGGGCCCTGACCCGATGAAGACGGTGCCTGCCAGGCCTGCTGACCAAGGGCGCCCGGGACCCCGGGCGGTGGACCCGGACGGTACACGGGCGCCGCCAGGTCCGGCACGGGCTGGGTGGCATCGGCGGCCGCTCCCGGGTTGTCGCTCGATGGGTTGAACGGGGGTGTCGTCATCGCTGGCTCCTGTTGCTGGCCGCTGGGGCGCGAAGGGTGAGGCGTGAGCGGGTGCGCGACCGCTCGCTGCGGGACGGGCGGAGGGCGGCCGCATCGCGGTCGCGGCCGGCGCCAGGGCTCGGGTGGCTGCTCACGTCGCTGCTCATTCGTACCGAAGCGACGCGATCGGGTCCAGGCGCGCCGCCTGCCGCGCGGGCCACACCCCGAACACGACCCCGACGAGCAGGCTGAACCCGACGGCGACGACCACCGTCAGCGGGTTGAACACGAACCCCCAACCGGCCACGGCGCCGATCGCGGCTGACGCCGCAACGCCGACCAGGATCCCGATCAGGCCACCCAGCAGCGACAGCACGAGCGCCTCGACCAGGAACTGGAACAGGATGTCGCCGCTGCGCGCGCCGACGGCCTTGCGGATGCCGATCTCCCGGGTTCGCTCGCGCACCGAGACCAGCATGATGTTCATGATCCCGATGCCGCCGACCACGAGCGAGATCGACGCGATGCCCGACAGCAGCAGGGTGAGCAGGCCGGTCACCGACGAGAAGGTCGACAGCAGCTGGGCCTGGCTCTGGATCGAGAAGTCGTCGTTGGTGCCGTTGGTGCCGTGGCGCTGCTCGAGGGTCACGGTCATCAGGGCCTGGGTGGCGTCGATCTGGTCGGCGCTGGCAACGCTCACCCCGATCGAGCGCACCGAATCGCCGCTCACGAAGTATCGGTGGGCGGTCGAGATGGGGATGAGGATCTGGTCGTCCTGGCTGATTGGACCCGTCGAGCCCTTGGGCTGGAGGATGCCGACGACCTGGAACGGCAGCCCACCGATCTCGATGTAGCTCCCGATCGACGATCCGTCGAGACCCAGATCGTCGGCCGTGGTCGCGCCCAGGACGGCGACCCGGAGATGCTGATCCACGGACGCCTGGTTGAGGAACGAGCCCTGCCAGATCGTGTAGCTGCGCACGGCCGGGAACGCGGGCGTGGTGCCGATGATGGAGGTGGTCGTGTTCTGGAGCCCGGCGATCACCGTCTTCTGGGTATCGACCTCGGGCTCGACGGCGGCAACCCCCGTGAGCTTCGCCAGGGCATCCGCGTCCTCGACGGTCAGCGTCGTGGCCGAGCCCGCGGCCCCCCGCGTGAAGTTGGTGAAGGTCGCGCCGGGCGTCACGGTGAGCAGGTTGGTGCCCAGGCCCTGGATGCGATCGGTGATGCCGCTGGTCGCCCCCTGCGCCACCGCAACGAGCGCAACGATCGACCCCACACCGATGACCACCCCGAGCATGGTCAGGACAGCCCGCAACCGGCTCGTCCCGAGTCGCGAGATCGCCAGCCGGACGAGCTCGAGCGGGCTCATTGGAGCAGCTGCCCGTCGAGGACGTGGACCTGCCGGCGGGCATGGTTGGCGACGTCCGCGTCGTGGGTGATGAGGACGATCGTCGTACCCCCCGCGTTGAGCTCATGCAGCAGCGCGATCACCTCCGCGCCCGAGGCGCTGTCGAGGTTGCCGGTCGGCTCGTCGGCGAGGATCAGAGCGGGCTCACCGACCAGCGCCCGCGCGATCGCGACCCGCTGCTGCTGTCCGCCGGACAGCTCGGATGGCTCGTGGGTGGCGCGGTCGGTCAGGCCCAGCCGCTCGAGCACCGCGGCCGCCCGTTCGTGGCGCTCCCTGCGCCCCACCCCTTGGTACAGCAGGGGCGTCGCCACGTTCTCGAGCGCGGACGTGCGGGGCAGCAGGTTGAACGACTGGAACACGAACCCGATCGCCCGGCCCCGGACCCGCGCCAGGTCATCGTCGGTGAGCGACTCGATCGGCGTGCCGCCCAGGCGATACGCGCCGCTGGTGGGCCGATCGAGGCAGCCGATGATGTTCATCAGGGTCGACTTGCCACTGCCCGACGGCCCGACGATCGCGAGGAAGTCCCCCGGCCAGATGTCGAGATCCACGCCACGCAGCGCCGCCACCTCCAGCCGACCGCTGCTGTAGACGCGCGTGACGCCGCGCAGCTCGATGACTGGGGTCGGCGACGGCGCCCAGCTCTGAAAGCCCCAGCCCTGGGTCGAAGGGCCCATGGCGGCGGTCACCTGCCGCCTCCCCGGAACGTGCCGCCGCCGACGAAGGTGCCACCACCGCCGCCGAGGATGTTGCCACCACCGCCCAGCCCGGCGCTCGTGCCCTGGCGCGTCGAGGAGGTGCCCACGACGACCGCAGTGCCCTCGGCGATCCCGCTCTGGATCTCTGCCAGCGACGAGGTGACGAGGCCCACCTGGACCGCGACGAGCTGTGGCTGGCCCGAGCCGTCGAGGACACGGACGCTGTAGCCGCCGCTGCTGCCGACGAGCGCGATGGAGGGGACCGCGAGGACGTTGTCGGCGGCTGCCGTGGTCACGCTCACGTCGGCGCTCATCCCGGACGCCGTACCTGCGGGCGGCGTCGGCAGGGAGACGACGATCGGATAGCTCACCACCCCGCCGCCGGTGCCGCCGCTGCCGATCGGACTGATCTCGGTGACCTTGCCCGTTGCGGTCTGGCCGGTCGCGGTGATCGAGATGTCAGCCGCCTGGCCAAGCTTGAGCGACGGCAGGTCGGACTCGGCGACGCTGGCCGAGACCTGGAACGCCGTCGACTGGACAGTGATCGCCGCGCCCGACGGCGCGTCCACATCTTCGGTGATGTTGACCGTGACCACGATCCCGTCGACGGGGCTGACCAGCGACGCGGCATCGAGGGTCGCCTGCGCGCTCGCGACCGACTGCTGGGCCGTCGCGACGGCGGCCTCATCGGACGCGAGCTGGGCGTCGGTGGCGCCCTGGACCTTGGACTGGTAGGCGTACTTCGCGGACTTGACCTGGTTCTGCGCAGACGTTACCTGGTTGGTGGCCTGGGCGTTCGACTGCTGGATCTGGAGCCTGAGCGTGGCCAGGCCGTTCTCCGCCTGGGTCACGGCGTTCTTGTCCTGCGACAGCTGCGTTGGAGACACCGCGGGGCTGGCGGCCTGATCGGCCGCGAGCTGCGCCTTGGCGGCCGACACGGCCTGCTTCTGCTGGGACAGCTTGAGGCTGTTCTGCTTCGCGGTCTGGGTCCTGCTGGCCTTCGCCTGGCTGAGCGACTGCTCGGCCTGGGTGACCGACAGCTTGGCAGCCGCCTTGTCGGAGGAGCTGAGACCCGCCTTGTCGGACGACAGCTTGGCCTGGGCCGAGGCAAGGTTGGCCTGCGCGACCGTGAGCGCGAGCCTGGCGTCCGAGTCATCCGCGGTCGCGAGCGTGTTGCCCTTGGCGACGGCCTGACCGGGGCTCACCGCAAGGTTGGTCACCCGCCAGGACACGCTGGTGCCGCCATTGTTGGAGCTGGCGGCCGACGCGCTGCTCGATGACGACTGGAGCACGGGCGGCGAGCCGAACTCGAGGTCGTACACGTCCACCGGGCCCACGCTGCCCGTGGCGACGACCTGCTGGACGACGTTGGTGGTCGTCGCGGCGGCCGTCTGGTAGCGGGTATCGGCGCCCGATGTGCCGCCGAGCGGGAACAGGGCAACGACGATCGCCACGACACCGACGATCGCGAACAGAAGAATGCCGACAACTCGGAGGCGCATGCGATTCCTTTCCGGATGGAAGCGCGAAGCCCAGAGGCTTGGGGCGTCAGGCAGGATCTGAGATGGAGATGAAAGACACCTGAGAGCGGGAGCAACGGCGCCGCGCCCCTCGCGGACGCAGCGCCGTCGTCATCGGCTGTGCCGGCCCCTGCCGGCGACGTGCGATCAGGCGCCCTGGCCGCCCGTCGCACGGCTGATCAGCGAGCTGGCATCGTTGATGGGGATCGCGAAGCCCAGGCCCTGGGCGCTGGTCGCAACCGCGGTGTTGATGCCGATCACGGCGCCCGTCGAGTCGAGCAGCGGGCCGCCGCTGTTGCCGGGGTTGATGGCCGCATCGGTCTGCATCAGGCCGGTCAGCTGGGTGGGGCGTCCGGTGATCTCGTCGCGTACCGTGATCTCACGGCCGACCCCCGACAGGATGCCCTTGGTGACGGTCTCGGTGTATGTCCCGAGCGGGCTGCCGATCGCGAGGACCGTCTCGCCCACCTGGGTCTTGCTCGAGTCACCGATCGGCGCCGCGCGAAGGCCGGTTGCGTCAATCTTGATCAGGGCCAGATCGTTGGTGGTGGACTGCTGGACGATCGTTGCCGGATAGGTATGGCCGTCGTACAGCTCGACACTGAGGGTCTGGCTGCCCTCGACCACGTGCCGGTTGGTGAGGATGTAGCCATCGCTCGAGACGATGATCCCGGAGCCGATGCCGCCGGTGGGGGCGCCGAACGGAGAGAAGCCGTTAACCGCCTGGCCATCCGCGGTGATCGTGACCACGGACTGACGTGCGGCCGAGACGACCGAGGCCAGGTCGGCGGTCTGGACGGTCGTGGTGCCGGTGCTGGCGCTGGTGACCGAGGCGGCCGGGGTCCGCTCGACGACCGTGGTCGTCGGCACGACCTCATGGACGACGGCGGCCGTGCCGGCGGACGCGAGCACGGCGCTCAGCACGGCTGCCACCAGCACCGGCCCGAACCCACGACCTCGAGCGCGACGACCGCCCGGGCCGGGCCCATCGGCCACGGGCGGGGTCGACGACACCGGCGGAACGCTGGCCGGTGCCAACGGGTCGAAGGGCTGGGCCGGTGCGGGCGGCTCCCAGCCGGGGCCGCCCATCGGGGGCGGCGGGGTGGGCATGGCTTGTGTCGGCGGTACGCCCCACGGAGACGCAGAACCGAGCGCGTCGGGCTCCGGGTCGTTCGGGGGGAATGGCGAGGTCATCGCGTTGGGCTCCCTGGAGGAGGTTGGGATCGGATTGCCACCAGTCAACCCTGGTCGCCTGAGAGCGGCGTGAGAGCGGAGCCCGCCCCATCGGGTGTGCGTGTCTCCACGGTCGGATCGGCGATCCGCAGTTGATCGACCAGCGGCGTCCACACGACGCGGTCGTCGCTCGTGATCCCCAGCGCCCCGAACCCCGGCTGACGGCCGACCCAGGCGATGCCGCGCTCCCCCATCGCGAACGCCGCGGTCGCGAAGGCATCGGCCAGCGTGAGCGTTGGACCCATGACCGTCATGCTCCGCAGACCTTTAGCCGGCCGTCCCGTCCTGGGGTCCCGGATGTGGGCGCCGCGCTCGTAGGTCGCCGAGGTGGCGACGGCAAGGTTGGTGACCTCGATGACCGCCGCCAACCGGTCCGCCTGGTCCGGATGCCGGATCCCGATCCGCCAGCGACGGCCCGGCTCCGGCTCGCCCGCTGCGACGAGATCGCCGCCGGCGCCCACCTGGAGGTTCACCGCCCCGGCCAGCCGCAGGATCGTCACGGCCTCGTCGACCGCCCATCCCTTGACCAAGCTGGTCGGGTCGAGGCGGCCGTCGTCGCGGTGACGGCGGGCATCGAAGTAGCCATCGGTTCGATCGCGCAACGCCTCGGACAGCGACACGATGGCCCGCAGGTCCCGGCTCGCATCCTCGAGCGCCAGGGTGCCGTCGGCGAGCCGGCTCAGCTCGCTCTCGGGCCGGTACATGCTGAATCGCTCGTCCACCGCGTGGAACCAGGCCACCGCCGCCTCGATCGCGGTCGTCTCGACGCACGGCGGGCGGACATCGATGGAGACCTCCGTCCCCATCACGGGCTCCACCCGCATCTGCCGGGCACCACCGTCGGGGCGCCCCCGCATGGCCGTCAGCCACCGACGCTGTCGAGCGCGGCCTGGAGCGACTGCGCGTAGGCAGCGCTGGTGTACGTGGCGCCCGACACGCCGTCGATGTTGGCGCTCTGTGCCTGCAGCGCCTCGCTGCGCAGGATGGGCTCCACGAACCGGGAGATCTGGCTCGAGCGCCCACCCGAGGGCAGCTCGAGCGCCGCGACGTCCACCAGCTGGCTGCCGCTGACGGTCACCTCCACCTGAACCGGTCCCCAGCGCGTGTCCACGACCGGCCCCATGACGGTGCGCTGGCCCGTCGCCCCACCGGACCCCGTGCCGCCGCCGGATCCCGCGGCATCCGGTGAGCTGGTTGCCCCGCCGCCGCCCTGGTTGGTCCCGCCGCCGCCCTGGTCGGTCCCGCCGCCGCCCTGGTCGCCGGCTGCGCCGCCGGATCCGGTACCGCCGCCAGGCCCGGTCGATGGGCCATCGTTCGAGGCGCCGCCGTTGGAGGCCCCGCCGTTCGAGATGCCGCCGGCCCCGCCGGCGCCATTCGGGCCGAGCGGCCGGCCCACTGTGAGCGTGTCGGCCGGGACCTGGAAGTTGAGCAGCAGCGCCAGAGCCAGCGCGGTGAGCCCGAGGGCGACGGCGCCTCGCTTGGGCATGGAGCGGTTCTCCGTGACGGGCGGGATCGGCTGTCGCGGGCGCGCGATGGCGCCCCTTGGCGGCCAACCATCGAGCCTCCACCTGAGAGGCCAATGAGAAGGAGCCGCGCGGGACGAGAATGGGCGCGCGGCCCGCGGTCAAGCTCAATAGCTGAAACGCTCCGCGTGGACCTGCCGATGGGGCACGCCAAGGCCCTTGAGCTCCCGTTCCACCAGCTGCATGAACCCGGTCGGGCCGCACACGTAGACGTCCTGATCCGCGATCGACGGCACCAGGCGGGCGATCGTGGTCCGATCGAACGGCGGCGCCGGCGGCTGGTCGGCCGCGTGGTTGTGGCGATGACCCACCACGCAGTGCACGCGGGCGCCGCGATGGCCGGCCAGCACCTCGAGCTCGTGCAGGAAGGCCAGATCCGCCTCGTGGCTCACCCGGTAGATGAGGGTCAGGTCACCGGGCCGGGCCGGCAGCGACTCGAGGAGCGCTCGGAGAGGCGCGATCCCGATACCACCGGCGATCAGGGTGACCTGCGGGCGGGTTCGGCGGGCCCCGGTCAGGATGCCGTACGGCCCCTCGAGCAGCACGCGCGTGCCCACCGGTACGGCGGCGATCCGCGCGCTGTCGTCGCCCATCGCCTTGACTGTGATCCGCAGCCAACGGCCGTTTGGCGCCGAGGAGATCGAGTACGGATGGCCGCGCCACCACGCGTCCGGGGTCAGGAACCGCACGACGAAGTACTGGCCGGAGCGGACCGCGAGCCGATCCAGATCGCGACCGGTGAGGTAGATGGACACCACGCCCCGCGACTCCTCGACCACCGCCGCAACCCGCGGCCGGTGGCGCAGCGTGGTCGCGAGCGGCTGTCCGAACCGGAACACGATCACCAACGCTGCCGCGGTCACATACAGCGAGATCCAGTAGCCGGCGGCCAGCTGGTCGTGGAGGAAGTCGGCACCGGTGAACAGCTGGTGCAGGAACCCGAGGGCGATCGCGAGATAGGCGTACAGGTGAAGGTAGAACCAGGTCTCGTAGGTCAGCCGCCGGCGCGCGGCGCGCAGCGACGTGACGCCGACCAGCACGAACAGCCCGAAGCCGACGGTCGCCCATAGCACGTACGGATACGTGGTCAGAAGCGTCACCGCCTCCCCGATCGGGCCCTGGCCGTCGCCCAGCCCGTAGCCGGTGGCGATCAGCACGCCGTGGGCGCCGATCAGCCAGACGGTGGCGAACCCGAGCCACCGGTGGGCCCAGGCCAGCCGGTCCATGCCCAACGCCTCGTCCAGCCACGGGCTGCGACCCATCAGCACCAGCTGGATCAGGGCCAGGTAGGCGCCCAGGAGCCCCGTGAGCTGGCCCGCCGCGGTGAACGGGCCACCGGGCGTCGACAGCTGGTCCAAGCCGCCGTGGCGGACCCACATCAGGACGATCAGGGCGCCGTTCGCGACCAGCAGCGCCACGACGTCGGTCGCGCGGATGCCCCACACGCGGGGCAGCGGCACCGTCCGGGGCCGGGTGAATGGGGCGGATGCCATCGTGGGATCGTCGGCCGAAACGATGAGAGCCGGCTGAGACCGGGGGTGCCCGGCCGGGTGGCGGCCTTCCGGGGCGTCCGCGTCTGCTGGCAGGAAGGACGAACGGCGCTCTCGGTGTGGAGGAGAGGAGTCACCGGGAGCGCCGCGTCAAGACGTATTCAAGCGCCCGTTGTTGAGAAGATGCTGAGAGCCCGCGGGCGGTGGGCGGTGACCTAGGAGCCGGCGGCGGATGCGCCGGGGGCCGGCGTCGCGCTCACTCGATGGCTGGCTGCCGGGGACAGATCGACCTCGTGGCACAGGACGCACGTGTCATCGCCGCGCAGCGCGTGATCGATCGGGAGCGCCCCCACGTCGGCCGACTGGTGGCAGCTGCGACAGTCGAGGTCGCCCATGTCCGGATGCGGGTTGACGGGCGGCGGCGACGGGTTGGGCTTGTGGCACAGCCAGCACTCGTCCTGGTCTCGCCCCACCATGCTCGAGGGCAGGTGCGCCACGCTTCCGTGGCAGTCGAGGCAGGGCTTGTTGAGGTTGGCGTGGGCCTGGGTGATCGGCGGACCGTCCTGCGCCTCCTTGTGGCAGTTGAGGCACTCCGACTCCGCGATTCCCTGGTGGCCGGGCGCCGTCCGCCCCAGCTTCTCGTCGGTGTGGCAGGTGAGGCACGCCGTCCACCCGGCGAGCGGATGGCCCAGGGCCGGAACCGGCTTGAGACCGGCTTCACCGCCCTCGTAGTGGCACAGCAGACAGCTGTTCGAGGTCGGGATGTGGGCGAGACCCATCAACATCGTGGGCGGCGATGGAGACGCCGACGGCTCGTTCCCCTCCTGTGCCACGGTGCCCGGCGTGGTCGGGATGAGCTCGAGCCAGTTGGCGACCATCGTGCCCGCCAGCAGGGCGACGACAACAAGGTTGAGCACGATGAGCAGGCGAAGCGTGCGATCGACCCTGGTCTTCATGGCATGGCCTCCCCAGGCGCGGGAACGGGAGTGCCGTCCCTGGTGACCGGCCGGGCGCCACGTTGCGAACGCGTGGCGGCGGCCCAAAGCTCACGCCTGACGGCATCGACCGCCGCAGGCACCGCGGCCGTCACCTGTGGCGACAGCCCCGCTCCGATCTCGGTCGTCCCGACCTGGATCCCGATCAGCGTCACCGCCCGTGGCAGCCGGCCCATCAGCCGGGCCGCCTCGAGCAGCCCTTGCACGGCGCTGCCGACGGACGGCGGGCCTGATGACGGCGCCCCGTTCGACGCCGCCGCGATCGCGTCGCCTCGCAGCACCTCGACGGTGCCCGGCCGCAGGCCGAGATCCAGGGCATCGACGAGGAGCAGGAACTGCCCAGCCGACATCGCGCCCACGAGGTCGATCCCCCGGATACCGCCGTCGATCAGCCGCACGCCGGCCGGCAGCGATGACGGGTCATGCGCGGCGGCGAGGGCCAGCTCGTCGATGACGCGGACGCCCACGCCGTCGTCGCCGCGCAGCGTGTTGCCGATGCCGATCGCGACGATCGGGCTGGCGGGCGTCGGCGCCGGTACGGCCTCGCTTGCCGGTGCGACCTGGCTTGCCGGTGTGGCCTGGCCAACTGGTGCGGCCCCAGTGGCCCGTACGGCCCGGGTGGCCGGCGAAGGCGTCGCGGTCGTGGCGCGCAGCGGGGACAGGGCGGACGTGGCGCGCAGCGGGGACAGGGCGCTCATTCGACGCGCTCCAGGAGCTCGGGCCCGCCATCGCGCGACTCGACCAGCTCCTCGCGGGTCGGGAACTTGAAGCCGCTCACGATGCTCGACACCAGCCCGTTCTTCTCGAGATGGTCCACCAGGATGCAGCTGTAGACGTGGAACACCGCGATGGCCAGGATCGCCCACATCGAGAGGTGGTGGATCAGCCGCAGCTGCTGGGCCCCGACCAGCTCGCGCAGCGGGGCGAACAGGGTCCGCCCGGGCTCGGCCCCCATCAGGCCATCGAGCGCGAACCCGGTGACGACCTCGACCAGCAGCAGCGCGAACAGGGCGAGATATGCGGTGGCAGCCAGCTGGTTGTGGCCCAGGACCTTCGGGATCTCCTTGCGGATGAACCCGTAGAAACCCGCCTGCCGGAACAGCTCCGTCGCCTGGTAGCGGCTGGTCGGGATGAACGCGGACCAGCGCGCGAAGCGGTTGCCGGCGAGCAGCCAGTACGTGCGCACTATGCCCGACAGCAGGAACACCAGCGCGGTGACGATGTGGATCAGCCGGATCGTCGACATCACGTTGCCACCCGGCGGGATCAGGAACGGGTCCGCGATGTAGCCACCGGTTAGGCTCAGGGTGACGATGCAGGCGGCGGTGATCCAGTGCGTGATCCGCACGGGCGCCTGCCAAACGTACAGGCGGACCCGCTCACCGGGACGTTCGAGCTCGTGGTGCGCAGGCATGGTGTCAGCCGCCCGGCCGTCCACCGCCTGGCCGTCCACCGTGAGAGCGTCTGCCGCGAGCGAAGCCACGGCCACGGGCCCAGGGTCGGTCGGAGTCGGCTCGTTCGGGGCCGGGTTGGCCGGGGCCGGGTTGGCCGGGGCCGGGTTGGCCGGGGCCGGGTCGCCGAGCCGACGCGGGTGCAGGTGCGGGATCACTGCCATCGGGCTGTCCCCCGGCTGTGGATGCGGAGGTCGAGCGGCCCGACGTTGTGCGGACCGTGGGCATGGGCCGCGCAGGCAAGGCAGGGGTTGAAGCTGTGGACCACGCGCAGCAGCTCGATCGGTTGCGAGTCATCGGCGATCGCGGTGCTCACGAGCGCCGTCTCCATCGGCCCTGGCAAGCCGAACGCGTCGCGCGGCGAGGCGTTCCAGGTGCTTGCATCGACGACCTGGTAGCGATCGATCGCGCCGTTGCGGATGGTCACCCAGTGGCCCACGGCGCCCCGCGAGCCCTCGCCCAGGGAGCCTCCCGCCGCCTCCGCAGGCCAGGTTCCGGGATCCCAGGAGCCGATGTCGGCCAGGGCAAGGTCGCCGGTGGACAGGCGCTGCCGCAGCTCCTCGAGCCAGCGCCCGGCTCGGGTCACCATCACCTTCGCCTCCACCGCCCGGGCCAGCATGCGGCCCACGACGCTGGGCATGACCTCCGGACCCACGGACAGGCTGCGGAGCAGGTCCGCGAGCGCCGCCCCGATGTCCTGGTGGCCGTTGGCGTAGGCCACCATGACCCTGGCCAGCGGGCCGGTCTCCATCGGCACGCCGCCGTAGCGTGGCGCCTTGAGCCAGCTGTACCGCTGGGCTCCCTGCAGCGTGGCGAGGGGCAGCTGCTGATCGAAAGCCGGGCTCGTCTCGCCATCGGCCGGGGACCGCAGGCGGTCGGTGCCGTCCTCCTGGTACCAGGCATGGGCAACGGTCTCCGCGATGCTCGAGGGGTCAACCGTCTGGACCTCGAGCCCGCCCGCCAGCCGTCCACCGGGCAGGTACAGGTTGGGCGCGGCGCCGTCGGCCTGCGGGTAGTCGCCGAAGGCGAGGTAACGGTCGCCGCCGCCGCCGATCCCCGCCCAGTCCGGATATGCCTGGGCGAGCAGCCGGACGTCGGGTACGAGGACCTGCTCGATGAACGTCCGGGCCTCGGTGAACAGGTCGTCGATCATGGTCAGCCCGGCTTCGCCCAGCGGGTCGGGCGAGTTGTGCTCGGGCACGTCGGGATGACCCCGATTGACGCGGACGGTGGGGCCGCCCCATGGGGGCGCGAGCGACATGCCGCCGACGAGGTACGTCTGCGGGTGGGGGTCCTTGCCGCCCAGGACCGCATGGACGCGCATGAAGCGCGCCTGCCAGTCGAGCGCCTCGACATAGTGGGCATAGAGGAGCAGGTTCTGCTCGGGTGACAACGCATACCCGGGGTGGCCCCACCAGCCCGATCCGAGCGGACCCGGGGACCTGGATTCGACGATCCCCTTGAGGCGGTCGCGGATACCCGAGAAGTAGCTGACGCCCGACCGGGGCCAGCTGCCCATCGCCCGTGCGAGCGACGAGGTGACGCCCGGGTCAGCCGTCGTGGCCGACCGGGCATCCGCCCAGTCCGGAAGCTGCGAGAGATAGAACGACAGGGCATGATCGCGGACGAGCTGGGTGGCCGCCATCAGGTTGCGGACGACGCGGGCATTGGTCGGGATCGTGATGCCGAGCGTCTGTTCAACGGCACGGACCGAGGCCAGGGCATGCACGCTCGAGCAGGTCCCGCAGATGCGCTCGGCGATCAGCCACGCATCGCGTGGGTCGCGTCCGCGAAGCACAAGCTCCATGCCGCGGAACATCGTGCCCGAGCTCCACGCCTCCTGGATCACGCCATTCTCAAGGTCGGCCTCGATCCTGAGCTGGCCGCCGATCCTGGTCACCGGGTCCACCACGATTCGGTTCACGAGCGGGCCTCCGGCGGCTCGGAGATCGTCGGCGGGGCCGGCGTGGCGACGACGGCCTCTGCGTCCGGCTCAGCATCGCCGTCGGGCGCCGCGTCGATCGCCGGTTCCGTGTCGATGATCACCGGTTGCGCGGCGCCAGCCGGCTCGATGGATGCGGGTTCCGCGATCGCCGCCGGCTCCCCGGTTGCGGGCTCGCCGACCGCTGCGGCGGGTTCGCCCTCAGCGTCGGTGTCCTGTTCGGCGCCCGTCGTCCGCTCGTCCGCGGACTCTACCGCGGGCCCCGCGATCGCCTGCGCCTCCAGCCGGGCAGCCGGCGTCGTCGCTTGCCGGGCCGACGTTTCGGCCTCATGCCGGGCCGCGGCGGCGATCCGCTTCTGGCGCACGATCATGCCCGTGCCGTGAAGCGCGGCCACCCCGCCGATCCCGCCCACCATCAGGGTGCCAACGGTGTCGGCGGTGACGCCGGGCATGAACGGGATCGGCGACCCGAGACGGCGATAGGCCGGCAGCATCGAGTCCCAGAAGCGCGGCGTCGTGCAGCCCACGCAGCCCGCCCCTGCCCGTACGTTCCAGCTCACCCCGTCGCCGTAGCGCGCCGTCGGGCAGTTGGCCATCGTCTCGGGGCCCTTGCACCCGACCTTGTACAGGCACCAGCCCTTCTGGGCGCCCTCGTCACCCCAGGTCACGGCGAACTCGCCGAACTCGAAATGCGGCCGCCGCTCGCACTGGTTGTGGATGAGGTTGCCGTACGCGAACAGGGGCCGGCCCATCATGTCCGCGGGCGGCAGCGCGCCTGCCGCGAGGTAGTGGACGATCGTGGCCGAGAGGTTGACGGTGTTCATCGGGCAGCCGGGAAGCGTCACCAGCCGCGAATCGGTGACGACCTGGCGGACGCCGCCGGCGCCGGTCGAACCGCCGCTCGCAGCCGGTGCCCCACCATCGAAGGCGCACGACCCGAGGGCGATCGTCGCGAGCGCGCCGTCGCACACCTCGCGGGCGATGTCGGTCAGGGGCCGGCCACCAACCAGGCAGTACGCCCCGCCGGCGCCGGTCGGGATGGCACCCTCGATCACGGCGATGTAGCCATTCGGGTAGCGATCCATAGCCGCCGTTCGGGCCAGCTCGGCGT
This sequence comes from uncultured Chloroflexia bacterium, assembly GCA_963829295.1. Lineage (GTDB taxonomy): Bacteria > Chloroflexota > Limnocylindria > Limnocylindrales > CSP1-4 > CAIXZV01. The sequence goes on from CAWHHU010000003.1 coordinate 780,995, forward strand.
CCGGACCGGGTACGGCCAGCAGCGACTCGTGGTACTCGACCGAGAGCACGTCGAGCAGCAACGAGGACACGGATGGGTCCGCGTTCCTGAGCATGGCCTCGGTGTTGCCGCCGCAGCTCTGGCCGCGGAGCCAGATGACCGGGATCCTCGGGGCCGCCTCCACCGCCCTCGCGATCCGTGGAGCGTAGGCCGCCGGCAGGGCGAGCGCCGCCGCCATCGCCGTGGAGAACTTCAGGAATGAGCGACGGGACATCCCGCGCCGGACCAGCGCAGGATAGAGACCGTCTTCGCTCATCACGTCCGTGTCACGTTCCTTCGTCGCGTCGGGCGGGAACGCCGGCCCACCGGGGCAGCCGCGACAGAACCTGGGGGACGTCGGTATCGATCATCCGCCCCGCGAGCCACGAGGCCACGAGCCACAGGTCGCCCTCGAAGGTGGCGAAGGGCACCGTCGGAGGGCCCGGATGGCGGTTCTGCGCCTGCCGAGCGGCAGGGGCCGGCCCGATCAGCGGAGGATCGCGAAGGCGTCCAGGTCGACGCGGGGCCGGCCCGCGGTACCGACGACGACGATCCTGATCGTCCGGGTTGCGCTCGTGGCCCAGGTTCGCTGCCAGACCACGCTCCGGGTGAGGCGCGAGGACCGCCGCAGATCGATGGTCGCGACCCGCGTTCCGTTCACGTAGATGCGGACCTTGCCGCGCTTGGGTGCTCGCGTGGTCACCAGGGCGATCGAGCGTCCGGTGAAGGTTGTGGTCGCCCGTGCTCCCCGTGCCTTCGCATCCTTGACCGAGCCGCCCGAGTAGGCCGCGGCCCGCGCCATTCTCCACGGGCCGCGATAGTGGACCGTGTGACTCCCCTGCTGGCGAAGCCGCGGATGGAGGGCGGGACCCGCCGTCCAGACGCCGCTGTTGCCCGCCCGGTCGATCGCGCGAACCTCGAAGCGGACCGTGCCCGATGCGGTCACCGTGGTCGAGATGGAGGGCAACGTGAGCCCCGTCGCGATCGTGGCCCAGGTCGAGCCGCCATCGGTGGACCGAGCGACCTGGTAGCTTGCGACGCCCGCGCCACCGGTGTCCGTGCCGGACCAGGTGAGGCGGATGGGCAACGCCGATCGGTTCACCCTCGCGCCGGTGCGCAGGGTGGTCACCGGGCCCGTGGTCACCGGCCCTGTGCGATCGATCGTGATGGCCGCGGTCGTCAGCGCCGTGGTCGGGCCCGGGTTGCCAGCCCCATCCCTGACGGTGCCGGCGTTGAGCCTCAACGCGACCGTGCCGGCCGAGCATCCGGACACGCTGACCGCGTAGCTGGCCGACGAACCCGATGGCGCGCCGACCGAGCACCCGCCCGCCGTCCCGGCGACGGCGAAATCGCCGGCGGCGAGGCCCGTGACCGGCTCGCTGAACTGGAGGGAGAACTGGACGGTGGTCCCGCCGAACGGCGAGCCCGTGGTCGGCGCGAACGAGGCCACCGAGGGCGGCGTGGTGTCCGCCGGCGGTGTCACCGACGCGGCCGCCTCGACCACCGCAGCCGCGTCCACGATGCCCGCCCCGCAACCCACCGTCTGACAGCCGGTCGGGCTGCCGTCGGGGGCGAAGGCGCGGGCATGGTCGACGATCAGCGACCTGACCTGCGTCGGCGTGAGGGCCGGATCGACGGCCAGCGCCAGGGCGGCGACCCCGCTGACGTGCGGCGTGGCCATGCTGGTGCCCGACATCTGAGCGTAGGCCTCGCCGCCCGGCGTCGTCGTGCCGCTGTTCCAGGTGGAAGCGATCGAGACGCCCGGGGCGGCGATCGTCGCGCCCGAGCCGTCGTTGCTGAACGACGCGCGTTGACCCGCGCTCGTCGTGGCGGTGACCACGATCACCCCCGAGCAGCTCGCAGGGGAAAAGCCCGCCAGGTCGGCACCGCTGTTGCCGGCCGCAACCACGACCACGGCGCCCAGCGCGGTCGCATCGTCGATGGCCGACTGCGTCACCGGGTCGCAGCTGCCGGGACCACCAAGCGAGAGGTTCAGGACGCGGGCGGGATGCGCGTTCGGGGGCACACCCGGCACGCTGCCGCCAGCCGCCCAGCGGATGGCCGAATCGATGTCCGACAGGTACCCCCCGCACTTGCCCAGAACCCGAACGGGCAGAATCGATGTCGACCACGCGATGCCGGCCACGCCCGCCCCGTTGTTGCCGGCCGCTCCGATCGTGCCCGCCACGTGCGTGCCGTGCCACGACGAGTCCTCGGCAGGGCAGTCAGGAGTCTGCTCGGCCGCCGTCACCCAGTCACCCGGGTCAGATGCGTCGGCATCGCGCCCGTCACCGTCGTTCGCGGTCTCGGGATCGCTGATGAAGTCGTAGCCGGGGAGCACCCGCGGGGCGAGCTCCGAGTGGGTCGTGATCCCGGTGTCGATCACGGCCACGGTCACCGAGCCGCTGCCGGTCGTGATGTCCCAGGCCGCCGGCGCGTCGATCCCGTATGTCCCGAACAGGTCGGACTGGTACGACGCGTAGTAGGTGTCGTTGGGGATCAGGTCTGCGGTCACCCGGACGTCCGGAGCGACCTGGGCCACGCCGCCGACCGCGGCGAGGGCGTGCAGCTCGGCCATCGCAGCCGTCCCCGTGCGAGCAACGGGGAGCCAGTACGCCGTCGTGTCATCGCCCACATCGGCCGCCTTGCGAAGGCCCGGCAGCGCGGCGCTCAGATGAGCGGTTCGATCGCCGGCAGCGATGGAGGCGTGCCCGCTGCGCCAGCGGACGACGACGCGTTCCATCGGCCTCGTGCCCAGGTTCCGCGCGTCGACGGATCCGCCCTGCGCGTGGCCGGCCAGGGCCGCGCCCGCCCCGGGGTTTCCAGCCAAACAGAGCGCGATCGCGAGGGGGACAGCCGCGGCCCGGAATGACCTGGACAAGCTCGACGACTCCAATCCGCGCGACCCTCATGCGCGCCTGATGCTGATGATGACCAGTTGAGGCCCGTTCGGCGGAGGGTCCGGATGATGCCCGTTCGGCGGGGGATCCGGAATGGCCCGGAAGTCGGGGGATGCTCGCGCACCTCCCGCATCCTGCGCTGGTCCATCGGGCTCGCGTCAGGCGATCAGGGCGCCGAGACCGGCCGACTCCTCGATCACGAGCGCATGGACCCCGCCCAGCAGCGTCGCCAGCCGGGAACGCTCCTGGATCGGGATCTCGATGTCAACGAGCGCAAGGTCGCCCTCGGCCGCAACGGGTCGCGGGCTGGCGCTGATCGGTAGCGAGCCCTGGGCGAGGAACTCGAGAGCGCTCGTCGCGTGGGCGACGGTGGCAAAGGCGACGATGAGGTGCAGCAATGGGGACCTGCGCTGACCCGAACCCGGGGACATGGCGGGCACCGCTCCCAAGGGTGCCCGATCGACATCGTTCGGCTTGGCGCTTGATCTCCGCCCGGTCAAGAGCAAGGCCTGGGAGCGCCTTCACGATGGGCACGACGCCGCTGCCGCGCAATGACCTGCACGAGACCCCGGGTCGTGGGGGTCCCGGTGCGCTGGCGCACCGGGGACGGGCTCATGATCGCCGGCGTTGGCCGACCCGGATCGCGGTTGGCAGCGCCATAATCTGCTCGAGAGCGCGATCCGGGCGGTCGTTGACGATTTCGACGGGAGGCGCGAGCAGGGCACGGGAGGCGTGACGATGACCGAGTTGACAGGGGTCCCGGTGCGCGGGTGGCGGTACGGCATCCATCCGTCGGCGAAGGGCGCGCAGGTCCGTTCGCTCGGTCGCGTCGAGCTGCCGCTCGGCGAGGCCCTGCGGCTCGAGATGGCCGGCGCCGACGGATCGGACGGAGACCAGGTGCACCTTCAGTATTTCATCGACACCGAGGCGGGCGCCTGGGCGCTGTGGCTTTCCTGTCCTCGCGGGGACGTCGCTGCCCGGGAGGCCGTGCTCCACGAGATCGAGCTGCCGTTCTCGGACTGATCAAACCGGAAGGTATCCCGATCGGAGGCGCTCCGGCCGTGGGGGGATACGACCGGAGCTGGGAGAACATTAGGCACGCGGATCAACCGGATGCAGGGCCGAATGGGCCGTCCGAAGGTAAAGGTCCAGTGGACGGCCCGGGCGCAGCGAACGAGATCTGCGCGACTCGAGGTGGCGTGGAAGCCGCGTGCGGCGCTACGCGACGCTGACCGCCGACTGCTCCGGCTCCCGGATCACGATCCCATGGGCGCCCTCGATCAGCGTCTCGAGGCGCGTGAGCTCATGGTTCGGGATCTGGATCTCGACGAGCGCCAGGTCCGCGTCATCGTTGGTCGGGCGCTCGACGGTGGTCACCGAGAGCGAAGAGCCGGCGAGGAACCGGACGGCAATCCGCGCATGCCCGCGATCCGCGAAGGCGACGGTGAGGCGGATCATCGGACGCAGACCCTCTGGTCAACACAGGATGGACCCCCACCTCCTGACGATGCTCGTCGTCCGGGGCCGTGACTACCGGCCATCCGGCCCTCCGTGCGACCTCGGGGACCCACTGATGGCCTGTGCGCGGATGCACCACCGGGGGTCACCCGCGATCCGCGAGGTGGTCGGGGTGGGTCTCGGGTCAACCCATCGAATCGAACCGCCCTTCGGCTGCCCCCGGGAGGGGCCCGGCTCGTGGATGGATCGATGGTGAGCCGGCAGGGATTCGAACCCTGAACCTAGTGATTAAGAGTCACTTGCTCTACCGTTGAGCTACCGGCCCGGACCCGCGGAAGGATATCGCACAACGCCGGCCGCGGGCAGCCAAAGCGGCCTCCAGGCTTCGACCCGTCGGACTTCGACCGTCGGCTACTGGTTGTCGATCTGGGCGCGCTGCAGGCGGCCGCTGAAGTCGACGTAGATCGCCTTCCACTCGGTGAACGAGTCGAGCGCCGCGTGCCCGGCCTCCCGGTGACCATTGCCGGTGTCCTTCCAGCCGCCGAACGGGAGATGCGTCTCGGCTCCGGTGGTCCCGGCGTTGACGTAGGCGATTCCGGTCTCGAAATCGCGCATCGCCCGGAAGGCGGTGTTCACGTCCTGGGTGAAGATCGAGGCCGACAGGCCGTAGCGCACCTGGTTGGCGGCCGTCATCGCAGCCGCGTACCCATCCACCGGCACGACCGAGAGCACCGGGCCGAAGATCTCGTCCTGGGCGATGGTGGCCATGGGGGCGACGCCGGCGAAGATGGTCGGCTGGAAGAAGAACCCGCGGTCGAGATCAGCGCCGGTGGCCGGATCGATGCCGGTCGCCCGCGCGCCGCCGGTGACCAGCTGGCCCTCGCGCCGCCCGATCTCGACGAAGTGCTCCACCTTGTCCACCGCCGGCGCGTTCACGAGCGGCCCCACCTCGACCCGCTCGTCCAGCCCGGGACCCAGCCGCAGCATGCTGGCGCGCGCCTCGAGCCGCGCCACGAGCTCGTCCGCGACCGGACGGTCGACGATCACGCGCGAGCAGGCCGTGCAGCGCTGGCCCGTGGTCCCGAACGCCGACCACAGGATCCCCTCGACGGCCAGGTCGAGGTCCGCGTCCGCCAGGACCACCACGGCGTTCTTGCCACCCAGCTCGAGGCTCAGGCGCTTCAACCGCCGGCCGGCACGCTCGGCGATCCGGCGACCGGTCAGCGACGAGCCCGTGAACGAGATCGCGCCCACGTCCGGGTTGTCCACGATCGCGTCGCCGACGTCGGCACCCGACCCGGTCACCAGGTTCACCGTCCCGGCCGGGAAGCCGGCATCGGCCATGAGCTCCACCAGCAGCGTGGCGCAGTGCGGCGCGTCCGAGGCGGGCTTGAACACGACCGTGTTGCCAGCCACGAGCGCGGGCATCATCTTCCAGCACGGGATCGCGATCGGGAAGTTCCAGGGCGTGATGATCCCGGCGATCCCGATCGGCTGGCGAATGCTCATCGCCCACTTGTCGGGCAACTCGGACGGCACCGTGTCACCGAACATCCGACGGCCCTCGCCGGCCATGAGGAACGCGATGTCGATCCCCTCCTGGACGTCGCCTCGGGCCTCGGTCAGGACCTTGCCCATCTCGCGCGTCATCGCCCGGGCGAGCTGCTCCTTGTGCTCCGCCATGAGCGCGCCAAGGCGGTACAGGATCTCGCCGCGCTTGGGTGCCGGCGTCGCCTTCCAGGCCGGCCGTGCGTCGTCCGCAGCGCGAACTGCCATGGCAACGTCCGCGGCCGTCCCGGCCTGGAAGCGACCCACGACGTCGCCGGTGTCGGCCGGGTTGACGCTGTCGAAGGTCTCACTGCTGACGCCGTCGACCCAGCGGCCGGCGACGAACAGCTGGTGCGTGTCGGGAGGGGCGGCGGTGTCGGGCATCGGAACCTCCCGAGAGTCGAAACGCTGGATGCGCGGGCAGGCCAGAGACGGCATGACGCGGTGCCCGGGGATGGGCCCCGCGACAGTCGGATAGTCCTGGGCGGCGAGCGCAGCGTCAACTGCCTTTCGCTCCGGCAGCGCCGGCGAGGTCGTCAGGGATCACCGGTGAGCGTCACCGGCCGCGCGTCGGCGCAGCGCTCGAGCTCGACCGCCCAGGCGTCCACGGGCAATGTCCACGGTCTACGACGCTCGATCGTGCACCTCGATTGTCAACCACCGGGGATCCTGCCGCAGGATCGCGATGGGCCTGACGCGATCGTAACGTTGCTCACGCCCCGGTCGACGTGGATCGGACACGAACCTGGCTCGTTGCCGGCGCGCCGACTCCTGCCGAGTACGATCCGATGTCGTGCGTGGTGCCGACGCCCGGTGGGGGCGTCCGGTTGCACGAAGGTCGCTCGTTGGTGGCGCGCGGGGTGCGGTGGGTGCCCGCTCTGCACGATGCACGATCGTCGAGGGCGCGGGCACGAGACGGAACCAAGTGACGCAGCCGGACGGGAGCGATCGTCGGCGCTCGGGCGGGCGGGACGGGGTCAGCCACCGAGGCCGGGCTGCTGGGTTGTTGTCGATCAGGCGTGATCGAGCTTCCCGAGCAGCGCCTTGACCTCCTCGAGCTCCCCGGCCTCGTCGCGACCGAGCGTCGCCCGCAGCAAGCGGAGGGCCGCCCGCAGGAGGGCCACCTCGTCGGGCGACAGGCGCAGGCTCGTCTCCGGCCGGTGCGGAGATCTCAGCCAAGGGCTCGTCCTCCGACGACGCGCTCGGGTGTCGCGGGGCCATGCCGCGGGCCGAGCTGCTGCGATCGTGAAGGCGGCCTGCCACCGCCCGCCCGAGTCGGAGGTCGCGTCAGACCCGTTCGAAGGCCATCGCAACGGACCCGCCGCCACCGAGGCACAGCGTCGCCATCCCGTACCGGCCGTCCCGCCGCCGCAGCTCGTGGAGCAGCGTCGCGACGATGCGCGCCCCCGATGCCCCGATCGGGTGCCCCAGCGCGATGGCACCGCCGTTGACGTTGACCTTCGACCAGTCGAAGCCGAGCTCCCGGCCGTCCGCGAGCACCTGCGCTGCGAACGCCTCGTTGATCTCGATCAGGTCGAAGTCGGCCGGACCGAGCCCGGTCTTCGCCTCGAGCCCGCGAACGCCCTGGATCGGCGCCAGGAACAGCCACCTGGGCGTCACCTCCGCCTGGGCATACCCGACGATGCGGGCGAGCGGCGTCAGCCCGTACCGCTCGACGGCTCGCTCGGAGGCCACCACCGTCGCCGCCGCGCCATCGGTGATCCCGGGCGCGTTGCCCGCGGTCACGGTCCCGGTCGTGGCGGATCCCCGGTCCTCACCCGACGGCAGGTCGAACACCGGCTTCAGGCGGGCCAGCGCCTCGGCGGTGGTGTCCCGGCGTGGACCCTCGTCCACCGCAACGACGGTCTCGCGGCCCCTGGCGTCTCTGACCGTGACCGGCGCCAGCTCCGCATCGAACCGCCCGGCGTCGATCGCCTCGATCGCCTTGCGATGGCTGTCGAGGGCGAGCTGGTCCTGGTCCTCGCGGCTGACGCCGGCGTGGATCGCGACCCGCTCGGCGTGGGTGCCCATGTGGCAGCCCTCCACCGAGCACCACAGCCCGTCGAGCACCGTCGAGTCCTCGAGCACGCCGTTGCCCAGCCGGTAGCCGAAGCGCGCCTTGCGCAGCAGGAACGGCGCCTGGTTCATCGATTCCATACCGCCGGCCACGAACAGCTCGCCATCGCCCGCGCGCACCGCCGCCGCCGCCAGCATGATCGCCTTGAGCCCGGATCCGCAGACCCGGTTGATGGTGGTCGCGGGCGTCGTATCGGCCAGCCCGGCGCGGAGCAGCGCCTGGCGTGCGGGCGCCTGCCCGGCCCCCGCCTGGAGGACCTGGCCCATGAACACCTCGTCGAAATGGGCGTCGTCGGGCAGCCCCGAACGCTCGACCGCGGCCCGGATCGCGACGGCACCCAGCTCCACCGCGGGCACGGCCGAGAGCGCCCCTGCGAACTTGCCGATCGGCGTACGCGCCGCGCTCACCAGGAACGCGGCACCGCCGGGGCGACTGACCTCCTGCATCGCGGCGAGAGTACACCTGGGCTATCCCGAGGGTCTGGTGCGCGGTCGTAGGATGGCTACCTCATCGCCGGGAACGTGGGGAGGGGCACGCAACGATGGAAGCTTCGGAGTCGAGAAGGCTGCGAGCGTCGCCCGCTTCGCGCCACCTCCCCCGCTGCGCCGGTGCGGATGTGGCGCGAACATCCGGAGCGAAACCGCAACCCGCCGCTCCGGCTGGACACGGTCGGCGATCCGGGGCCACCCCCGTGCCGGGCTCCGCCGCGACGGTCCTGGTCTGTGACGACGATACGTCGGTCCGCCTGCTTCTGGTCCGCATCATCGAACGCGCCGGCCACCGCGCCCTGCCGGTGGCCACCGGGCGCGAGGCGATCGAGCTGCTCGCGACGACACAGGTCGACATCGTCATGGCCGACCAGCGGCTGAGCGCGATGACGGGCATCGATCTGCACGGCGCGATCGTCCGGCTTCGCCCGGACCTCGCGACACGGTTCCTGCTCATCACCGGAGATCCGGGCGATCCCGCGGTCGTCGCGTTCGCTGGCCGATGGCGGGTGCCGGTGCTCGCCAAGCCATTCAACCTGGGCCTGGTGCCGGCCATCGTGAGCGACCTGCTCGACAGGTGACGCGGGCGCCCCTCATGCAGGCAACCGTGCCTGCCACGAGGGGCGCAGCCGGTGGGTCCCGGGCGATCACCCGAACGCAGCGGCAGGCATCAGCCGAGGCCCCTGGGCGGATGGACGTGGAACCCGCGACCGGTCTTCTGTCCCAGATGCCCGGCTGCAACGAGGTCCCGCAGCACCGCAGGCGGCGCGAACTGCGGCTGCCCGAACCCGTCCTCGAGCACCTCCATGACCCCGAGACACACATCGAGCCCGATGAAGTCGGCGAGCTCGAGCGGTCCCATCGGATGGTTGAGCCCCACCTTCGCCCCGGTGTCGATGTCCTCGGCCGTGCCCAGTCCCTCCTCGTAGGCGCGCATCGCCTCGCCCAGGAACGGCATCAGGATCCGGTTGACGATGAACCCCGGCCGGTCAGCCGACACGATGACCTGCTTGCCCAGCTCACCCGCCAGCTCGCGGATGGCCGCCTCGGTCTCGTCCGAGGTTGCCGAGCCGCGGATGAGCTCGATCAGCGGCATCACCGGCACCGGGCTGAAGAAGTGCATCCCGACGAACTGCTCCCGGCGGTTCGGGCTCACCGACGACGCGAGGCGGTCGATCGAGATCGAGGACGTGTTCGACGCGAAGATCGCGGCGGCCGGGGCGGCGGCGTCGAGCTCGGCCCACAGTCGGGTCTTGACGTCCACATCCTCGAACACCGCCTCGACGACGAGGTCGGCCCCTTCCGCCGCCCCCAGGTCGTCGGTCACCTCGAGCCGGGCCAGCGTCGCGTCGCGGTTCTCCGGGGAGAGCCGCGACTTCGCCACCGCCCGCTCCAGGTTGCCCGCGATCCGGTCGCGTCCCGCCTGGGCCCTGGCGAGGCCGGGCTCGTAGATCGTCACGTGCTTGCCAACGGCCGCATGGACCTGGGCGATCCCGTGGCCCATCAGCCCGGCTCCCGCCACGAACACTCGCTCGATCGTCATGCACTGCTCCTCTGTCAAGTCCGCCGCGAGCGTACTGCGCCCGGAGCCACGGCGCCGGCCGTCAGCCGGCCAGGTGCAGCAGCGGGACCTTCAGCTCGGCTCGGTTGAGCCCGCCGTGGAACCCCACCAGCCGCTGCTCCCAGGGGAACCGGTCACGATCGAAGATCCCACCGATGCCGTCCGCGATCGCAACCACGTCGCCGATCCGGGGACGGACGGCGTCCAGGACGCACGGCCCGAACAGGCCGGCGGCGATCGCCTGGTCACGCGAGAGCACCGTCCACGCGTCCCCAAGACCGCCTCGCCAGGCATCCAGGACCTGCCGTTCCCGCCCTTCTCGGGTGTGGACGTGACGCGCCCTCGGGTCACCGCTCAGCCAGGCGACGTCGGCCGACAGATCGGCACGATCCGCGAGGTCGACCCGCGGGCCGGCAGGGATGTTGATGCCGCCGTGATCGCCGGTGACGAGCAGCAGGCCGCCCGTGGGCAGCGCCGCCAGGAGGCGACGGGCGACGCCGTCGACGGCCCGCAAGGCGCCGCGCCATGTCTCTGACCCGACGCCCGACTCGTGCGCAGCCGTGTCGAGCCTGCCGTCATACGTGTAGACGAGCGCCCGGTCACCGAGCGCCAACCCCGTCCGCACTCGTGCGTCGCGCCCGTCATCGTCGGCGAACGTGGCGATCGGGTCGAACCGGGCGCCTCGGAACGCGGCCCGGGTCAGGCCGGTCGCCGTGTGCTCCTCGAGTGACACGACCGTGATCGCTGCCGCCGGGTCCTCCCGGAGCCCGGCCCACGGGTCGTGCGGCTGGAGATGCTCCGGCGGAAGCACGCCCACCAGCGGCTCAGCGGTGCCGTAGCGCGTCCATCCGAGGCATTCGATGACGGCGGGCACCGGCGGCACGTGCATCGCGAAGCCCACGATTCCATGCTCGCCGGGTGGCCGGCCGGTGCCCAGCGAGCACAGGCTGATCGGCGTGCTCGACGGGAACCCTGCGTCGAGCTCCTCGACCGAAGGCAGCATGGAGCGCAGGAACGGGGCATCCGCCGGGTCGGCGTCGGCGAGGACGTCAAGACCGAGGCCATCGATGAGCAGGAGGCAGACGCGGTCCGCAGCCGGCAGCTCGATCGCGGGGTGATCGGCGCCTGCCCCCGGCGATGACCGCTCGGAGGCCCGGCTCGCGGGGCTTGCCCCCATCGCCACGATCAGCGACGGCAACAGGTCGGCGAGCGTCCGTCGACCCCAGGCCGGCACCACGGGCGGCCCTGTCATGTCGGCGATCGCTCCCCATCCACCTGCGCCAGCAGCTCGTCCGCGGCCGCATAGGGGTCGAGCTCGTGACGTGCCACGCGGTCGTAGACGTCGCGGGCGACCCTCGCGCCCGCCCGCTCTGTCAGTCGCGCCCGCACTCGCTCCGCCAGGACCTCGGCGACCTGGGCCTCGGCGCGGACCACCCTTGCCTCGTGGACCACCGGTCGATCCGAGCGGTGGCGATCGAGAGCGGCAAGGAGCGCCGCGATCCCCTCCCCGGTGACGGCGGTCGTGATCAGGACGTCGGGCCGCTTCGGAGCCGGGCGCGACGGGTCGCCGGCTCCGCGCCCTGTCATCGGCGTCAGCATCGCGCGCAGCTGTGACGCGGTGCGCTGTGCGCCCGGTCGGTCGCCCTTGTTCACGACCACGATGTCGGCCACCTCGAGCAGCCCGGCCTTGATCGCCTGCACCTCGTCGCCCATCTCGGGGGCCTCGAGCACGACCGTCGTGTCGGCCGCGGCCGCCACCTCCACCTCGCTCTGTCCCGTCCCAACGGTCTCGAGCAGCACCACGTCGAACCCGGCCGCGTCGAGCACGACCGCGGCGGCCGTCGACGTGGCGGCCAGGCCCCCGGCATGGCCGCGCGACGCCATCGATCGGATGAACACGCCGTCGTCGTCCGCGTACGCCTGCATCCGCACTCGATCGCCGAGCAGCGCGCCGCCGGTGATCGGCGAGGACGGGTCCACGGCAACGACGGCGACCGAGCGGCCGGCCCGTCGCAGCTCCGCGATCAGCGCGGCCGCCAGGGTGGACTTGCCCGCACCTGGTGGACCGGTGACCCCGATCAGGTGCGCGTGCCCGGCCAGCGGGTAGAGGCGGCGCAGCGCGTGCTCGGCCACCGCCGTCCGGTTCTCGACGGCGGTCAGCAGACGTGCCAGCGATCGCCGATCCCCTGTCCTGGTGGCCCCGGCCAGGGCGGCAGCACGGTCCGCCGGGGCGGCAGCACGGTCCGCCGGGGCGGCAGCACGGTCCGCCGGGGCGGCAGCACGGTCCGCCGGCGCGGCAGCACGGTCCGCCGGCGCGGCAGCACGGTCCGCCGGCGCGGCAGCACGGTCCGCCGGGGCACCGGCGCCCGCACCCCCCCCGCCGCTACTCGCGCGCCGTGGCGTTGGCACGGATGAACTCGGCGACCTCGCCGATGGTGGTGCCGGGGCCGAACACCGCCGCAACCCCCTCCGCCTTCAGCGGCTCGACGTCGTCGTCGGGGATGATCCCGCCGACCGTGACCAGCACGTCGGCGAGACCACGCTCCCTGAGCTGGCGGCAGACCTTGGGCACCAGCGTCATATGCGCACCGGACAGGATCGACAGCCCGACGACGTCGACGTCCTCCTGGAGCGCCGCGGTGACGATCATCTCGGGGGTCTGGCGCAGCCCTGTGTAGACGACCTCGAAGCCCTCGTCGCGCAGACCACGCGCGAGGACCTTCGCCCCACGATCGTGGCCGTCGAGACCGGGCTTCGCGATCAGGACCTTGAGCGGTCGGTCGGTCATGGCCCGAATTGTAGTTGGATCAGCCTCCCGTCTCGGGCTCCTGCAGCCCACCGCCGGAATGTCGCTCCGATCGCCGGAACGTCGCTCGCCGGGATGGGCTTCGTAGATGTCGTTCGCGACGCCGGGCTCGTCTCGCGCCGTTCGCCAACCCTGAGCGCCGCCAGGCGCCGTTCGCGACGCAGGGCTTCGTCTCGCGCTGTTCGCCAAGCTCGGGTCCCCTACGCGCCGTTCGGCAACGCTGAGCGCCGTCGTCCTGCTCTTCGCCACATAGTCCGAGGACGACTCGGCGTCGAGGAATTGGCCCGCGAGGCAGAACCCGGAGCGTGCCATGGGCCGTCAGGTCGGTCCATTCGTGCGTGGGGTCGCCGGGCGCCCGGGGTCCCGCGTGAGAATTCAGTCCGGCCGCCCGGTCGAGCAGTCGTGCTCGTGCTAAATGGCGGAACGGTGCGACTGGCCGAAACGGCGACGGGGCCGGCCCGAAACGGCGACGGGGCCGGCCCGAAACGGCGACGGGGCCGGCCCGAAACGACGACCGGGCTCGGCGCAGAAACGACGACCAGCTGGCGCAAACGGCGACCAGCTGGCGCAAACGGCGACTGGCCGGCGGGAACGGAGAGGGCGGCCGAACGGCAACGACGCTTCGCGGTGCCCTGCCGCGTCGGCGGCGAGGATCAGGCGCCCGGCGCAGACCGGCCCAGGTGGGCGAAGAACTCGGCGCGGGTCTTGTCGTTGCGCCGGAACAGGCCCAGCACGGACGCGGTGGTCATCACCGTACCCGGCTTGCGCACCCCGCGCATCGCAGCGCACAGGTGGGTGGCATCGAGCACGACGCCCACGCCGCGCGGCTCCAGACGGTCCATCAGGAACTCGGCGATCTGCTGCGTCATCCGCTCCTGGACCTGGAGCCGGCGTGCGTACATCTCGACGATGCGCGGGATCTTCGACAACCCGATGACCCGCCCGTTGGGCACGTAGGCCACGTGGGCGGATCCGAAGAACGGCAGGAGGTGGTGCTCGCACAGCGAGTAGAACGGCACGTCCTTCACGACCACCATCTCGGAGTAGTCGACCTCGAACACGGCGTGATTGATCAGCCGTTCGGGGTCGACGTGGTACCCGGCGGTGAGCTCGAAGTACATCCGGTGCATCCGCTCGGGCGTCGCCCTGAGGCCCTCGCGTTCGGGGTCCTCGCCGATCTCGATCAGGATCTCGCGTACGGCCGCTTCGATCCGGCCGTTGGGCGTGCTCGCCTCCAGCGGCGTCGGCCCGTCATCGCCCATCTCGTTCTCGATCTCCTCGACGATCAGGCGAATGTGCTCGGGCAGGTCGCGGACTGCGCTGCGGTCGGAGGGGCGGTCATCCATGGTCGATCGATGGTACCGGCTGCGCGGATCAGCCGGCGGCGGCCAGGATCGCCGTCGTCACCTCGGCCGGCCGGTAGCGCATCAGGTTGTGAGCGTCCGGGTACGTGGCGACCCGAATCGGGCCGTGGCGCCCCCGGCCATCGCGGGAGCCGGCGACGCGTCGCAGCTCCTCCAGCCGTTCGGACCCATCGCCGCCGCCCAGCGCCAGCAGCGCCGTGACCGGTGCCTCCACCGATGCCAGGATCCCGGCCGGCTCGTACTCGAACATCGTCCGCACCAGCGCCTCGGCCACGAACGGTCGCACGGTGCGCACGAGGCGTCCGGCGGCCGTCTCCACGACGGCCTCGCGGGCGGCTCGCTCCTGGTCCTCGTCCCATGACGGGGGATCGAAGCCGCGGCGATCGGCGAGCCAGGCATCCATCGAGCGCATCACCTCGGGTGGCTCGGCCAGGCCGCGCAGGAACTCGTCGACGTCGAGCCCGGTCGTGGTCTCCAGCCGCTCCCAGCCACCGTCCACCATGACCAGACCCGCACAGCGCCGGCCGAGCCTGGCGGCCGCTGCCGCCGCAACGATCCCGCCGAACCCGTGGCCCGCGACGATGAGCGGCCCCTCGCGCCCGGGTGGCAGCCCGGCGGCCTCGGCGACCGCGATGGCATCGCCCGCGAGCGTGTCCAGGTCATAGCCAGCGGGCGGCGCATCGGACAGGCCCTGCCCCCGCAGATCCTCGACGGCCGTCCGCCGTACCCGGCGCAGGCGGCGTGCAACGGGAGCCCACGTCCACGCCGACTGCAGCAGCCCGGGGACGAGCAGGACACCGGACGATCCGGCCTGCGACGCCGCACCGTGCGCAAGGGCCGGATCCGCCGCGGCACTCCAGTCCAGGAAGTGGATCCGGACGTCGTCGCCGGCGACGACGAATCCCTGCGGTTCGGCATCCGGATCAGGGGCGGGGCTGCGGGCAGGATCGGGCATCCACGGTGCCAGGCCATCGGACACGGTCGGGTCGGGAACAGGCGCCATCGCAGCTAGCATACGGACGCCATGGTCAAGCGCCGTCGTGGATCGCAAGCCGCAGCCAGGCGGCCGTGCGCGGCCTACCATGCCCGGTTCGAGCGTCTGGTGGATCGCGCGATCGCCGGGATCCCGTCTCCGTTCCGCGCGGCGCTCGACGTGGTCGCGATCGTGATCGCCGACGAGCCGACGCCCGACCAGCTCCGCGAGAACGGCCTCGGTCCCGACGAGACCCTGTACGGGCTGTACGAGGGTGTGCCGCTCAGCGAATGGGGCACGGACTGGACCACGGAGCCGAACCGGATCCTCGTGTTCCGCCTGCCCCTCGAGGAGGACTTCCACGACCCCGACGAGCTGGCGGACGAGGTCAGGATCACGATCCTCCACGAGCTCGCTCACCACCTGGGCATTGACGATGAGGACCACCTGGCCGAGCTCGGGATCGACTAGGGCGCTGGGCGACCGACCGACACGGGCGTGAGCGACCGGCGTGCGGGTGAGCGACCGGCGCGGCTTCCATCGCGCAGGCCCGAGCGCGCAGGCTCGAGCGCGCAGGCCCGAGCGCGCAGGTTCGATCCGTCTCCCGGCCGCGTGGCATCGACACTCAGCTGCCGCGCGCCGGTAGCGGGCCGGCGGCGGCCATCAGCTCGCCCAGGCGCTCCACCGCGACGTTGCCGCCGGACAGGATCGCGCACACCCGATCGCCGTCCCGAAGCGGGATCGACGCGGTCAGGATCGCCGCCAGCGCGGCCGCGCCGGCCGGCTCCAGCACCTGCTTGAGCCGCTCCACCGCGAACCGCACGCCGGCCAGGATCACCTCGTCGTCGATGAGCACCACGCCGTCCAGATAGCGCCGGGCCACGTCGAACGCCAGCTTGCCCGCGATCGGGGCTCCCAGCCCGTCGGCCACGCTGCGCGGCGTGACCGCGACCGGCGCGCCGGCATCGAGCGCGCTCCGCATGGCGCTCGATCCCGTCGGCTCGACGCCGAACACCCGGACCGCCGGGCGCGCCTCCTTGAGGGCGGTGGTGACGCCACCCATCAATCCCCCGCCCCCCACCCCGACCACGACCACGTCGACGTCCGGCAGGTCTTCGAGGATCTCGAGCCCGCACGAGCCGTTCCCGATCAGGACCTCGGGGTCGTCGTATGGGTGAACCAGGACCAGGTTGCGCTCGGTGCGAAGCCGCTCCAGGTGGACGAGCGACTCGCCGACGTGCGAGCCGTGGAGCACGACGTCGGCGCCGTACGCGAGGCACGCGGCCACCTTGGCCTCGACCGCATCCTCGGGCATCACGACCGTGATCGGAACGCCCGCCTCGCGGCCCGCCCATGCGTAGGCCTGACCAGCGTTCCCGGCCGAGATCGTGATCGCACCGCGCCTCCGCTCCGCAGGTGACAGCGAGCCGATCCGGGCGAGGGCTGCCCGAGGCTTGAACGAGCCCGTCTTCTGCAGATGCTCGGCCTTGAGGTACAGCCGGCCGTCGCCGAGGCGAACACCCGAGGCGGTGGCCGCGATCGAGGCGGCCGACGCCGATGAGAGCATCGGGGTGTGGTGGATCCGCCCACGCAGGCGTTTCCGCATGGCGCGGATGGCGGTCAGGTTGATCGCGCTGTCGGCCACGGACCGCAGTATGCCCGCTCGCGGGTGCCGGATCCGAGCTCCCGTGTGCTAGTCGCCCGCTCACGTGTGCTCGGGCGGCCGCCCGAGCGACCCCCCGATTCCCATTGGGGTGTGGTTTCTCTCGAACCGACACTTGCGTTATTGCGCAACTAGTGAGAGACTCAAGCCGTGATCGACACCGGGATGAGCCGTGAGACGGAGCGACAACGGTCCGCCATCGTGGCTCGCGCTCTCGGCGACCCCAAGCGCCTGTGCGTGCTGGAGTCGCTCGCCGGCGGAGAAGCGTCCGTGGGCGAGCTCGCAGCGCGCGTGAGCTGTCAGGTGCCGAACATGAGCCAGCACCTCGCGGTGCTTCGCTCGGCCGGGCTCGTCACGACCCGTCGTGACGGGAACACCGTGTACTACCGCCTTGCGGACCCCATGGTCCTCGAGGCCTACAAGCTTCTTCAGACGATCGCCCGCTGAGCGGGCGCTGACGTCCCGCCGATCCGGCGGGAGAAAGGAGCCGCCTCGTGGCGGAGATCAAGGCAGCGACCGACGACACGTTCGAGACGCTGGTGCTCAACAACGACAAGCCGGTCGTGGTCGACTTCTGGGCCACCTGGTGCGGACCGTGCAAGATGGTCGCCCCGGAGATGGAAAAGCTGGCCGCCAAGTACGACGGCGTGGTCGACGTGGTCAAGGTCGACGTCGACGCCAACCCGCGACTCTCGCAGACGTTCGGGATCATGAGCATCCCGACGATCGCGTTCTTCAAGCCCGGTGCCCAGCCGCAGGGCGTGATCGGCTTCCGACCGCTCGACCAGCTGGAGCAGGCGTTCGGACTGACCTCGCTGGCGGCGCCAAAGGTCTCCTGACCTCGGCACCCACACACCTCGCGCGACCCCGGCCATCGGCCGGGGTCGTTTGGATTCCCGGATCGCCGTCCGTCAGGTCCGCCCGCGCTCGATGGCGCGACGATGGGCGAATCGGATCCACGACTCGGCCCGATCGAGCGCGAACCGATCCGGTGCGAGCGGCGTGAACGCGATCCAGCCGGCGCCCCGCGCGGACGGCTGCGTGTCCGGGGTGGCCAGCGCGGCCGTCGCGATCCGCTGGTCGAGCGCAACCTCGAGCAGGCCCGGTCCCACGACGGCGAACACCCGGCCCTCCACGGCCAGGCGCTGGGCCGATCCCTCGGGCGTCCGGGTGACGCCGTCGAGATCCGCGATCACCATCCCGATGCGCACCTCCAGCGACTCCCCCGTCCCCTGGCCGGCGATCGCCGCCCCGCTGGTGGCCTCCGCCTCGTCCAGCGGCAGGGCGTCGAGGGCCGCCGCGTCGAGCTCGTCGGGATCGCCCGGTCCGTGCCGGCTCACCGTCCCGCGGCCTCCAGCACGGCCCGCAGGTCGGCGAGGTGCGCCTCGTAGTGCTCGGTGGTGTCGCCGAAGAACCATTCCTGGTGGCCAGCGTGCTTGATCCAGCGTGCCTCGGGCACCACGGTGAGGTAGCCGCGCAGCTCGCCCGCGGTGGCGAAGAACCGCTGCCGAAGCTCCGCCATGGGCACCTCGCGGAAGCGGCTGACCGCCTCGTCGTTGATCCGGTCTCCGGCGTCCGGCGACGATGCCCACTCGGCGTCGAGCCGGGTGATGGTCGGGCTGTCCTCGTTCACGGCCAGCTCCTTGGCGCTGGCCAGCGCCTCCTCCTGCCCTAGCAGGATGTGCCCCATCAGGTCGCGACCGGACCAGCCGTGGGCGCCGTCGACCGGCCGCTCGAGCTGCTCGTCGGTCAGCTCGGCGAGCGCCTCGTAGGGACGGAAGGCGTCGCGCTCGTCTTCGAGGAAGGACAGCGCATCGAGGTACATGGCGGCATCCTAGCGGACGAGGGCGGCGGCCGGGTCAGGTGGCACCGCGACCAACGCCGGCGAGCAGGGCACGGGGCTGGCCGTCGAGGTGTGCGTTGTGCTCGGCAACCCAATCGTCGACCTGGACGGCGGCGTACCCGGACACGAGGGCGAGCAGCACCAGCCCGGCGGCGGCCACCAACCACGAGCCGAGGCTGATCGTCAGCGCGACATCGATGGCCAGGATGGCGATGGCCAGGATGGCGATCTCCAGCCCGAGGACCCAGCCGCGACCAAGCTTCAGCAGGAGGCCGCCGGGGATGCCCCGGTAGAACGACAGGCGAGCATCGGAGGGGTCGATGCGCAGCCGCTCGATCGCGTCGATCGCCGCGCGCAGGTCTGCCTCCCCGCGCACCTCGTCGACCTCGCCCATGGGCTCGACCATGTTCGTCAACCTCCTCAGCCGCCCTGGCAGGCATGGTCGTCCCCCGACGATCGAGATCAAGGACCAGGTGTCACGAGACGATCGGGCCGCCGCGTCGCCCAACCGTCATCGGCTGCCGGGCGACCCGACCGGGATGCCGTGAGCCGCGGGGCCGATCCCTCAGACCGCGACGGGCTCGCGGTACTCCCCGAAGACCTCGCGCAGGACCTGGCATTGCTCACCCAGCGTCGCGTAGGCCGCCGCGCAACGCAGGAAGTGCGGCATCAGATTGGCGTCGGCCGATCCGGGTCGCGACGCCGCGTCGCGCAGGCCCGCCAGCGCCGCCCCCACGGCCTCGGCGTCGCGCTCGGTTCGAACCCGGGCCAGCCGCGCCAGGTGGCGCTCGAGCGAACCCTCCGGTACCTCGAGCACCGGCACCCGGATCGGCTCGGCCTGGACGTACCGGTTGACACCGACGATGCCGCGATCGTCCGCCTCGAGCTCGCGCTGGAACCGGTATGCGGAATCGGCGATCTCGCGCTGCGGGTAGCCGTCGGCGATCGCCGCCACCATCCCGCCCCGATGGTCGATCTCGTCCAGATAGCGCCACACCTCGCGCTCGACGCGATTGGTCAGCGCCTCCACGAACCAGGACCCGCCCAGCGGGTCCACGGTGGAGGCGACGCCCGTCTCCTCGAACAGCACCTGCTGCTGGCGCAGCGCCAGCAAGGCCGCCTCGGCTGTCGGCACCGCCAGGGCTTCGTCATACGCATCGGTGTGCAGGCTCTGGGTGCCGCCCAGGATCGCTGCCAGCGCCTGCGTCGCGACCCGGGTCAGGTTGTTGAGCGGCTGCTGCGGCGTGAGCGACACGCCCGCAGTCTGGGAGTGGAACCGCATCCAGGTCGAGCGCTCGTTCTCGGCCCGGTAGCGCTCGCTCATCAGCTTCCACCAGATCCGGCGCGACGCCCGGAACTTGGCGATCTCCTCGAAGAAGTCGGAGTGGCTGTTGAAGAAGAAGCTGAGACGGGGAGCGAACTCGTCGACCCGCAGGCCACGCGCCATCGATGCCTCGACGTAGGCCATGCCGTCCGCGATCGTGAACGCCAGCTCCTGGACCGCCGTCGAGCCGGCCTCACGGATGTGGTAGCCGCTGATCGAGACCGTGTTCCAGCGTGGCAGCTCGTGCGTTCCGAACTCGATGGTGTCGACCACCAGGCGCATCGACGGCTCGGGCGGGAACAGGAACTCCTTCTGGGCGACGTACTCCTTGAGGATGTCGTTCTGGATCGTTCCTTCGAGCGCCGCCCGGGGCACGCCTGCCTTCTCGGCCGCCGCGATGTACATCGCCCAGATCGGCGCCGCCGGGGCGTTGATCGTCATCGATGTGCTCACCCGCTCGAGCGGCAGCCCGGCGAGCAGCAGCTCCATGTCGGCAAGGCTGCTCACGGCGACCCCGCAGGTGCCGAACTCGCCCTCGGCCTCGGGATCGTCAGTGTCGTATCCGTACAGGGTTGGCATGTCGTAGGCGACGGAGAGCCCGGTCTGACCGGCGTCGAGCAGCTGACGGAAGCGGGCGTTGGTGTCCTCGGCGCTCCCGAAGCCCGCGAACATGCGCATCGTCCACGGACGGCTTCGGTAGCCGGTGGGGTGGATCCCCCGCGTGAACGGTGGCTCCCCGGGCAGGCCGACATCGCGAGCGGGTTCGAAGCTCGAGTACCGGCCGTCGCCGTCGCGCAACGGGTCGCCGTGATGGTCGACGCTGGTCGGCCCGCCGGGGCCGGTTGGCTGGTCGTCGGTTGGCTGGTCGCCGTCCGCCGCGTCCCAATCCCATGGGCCGTACAGCCCATCAACCGGGAGATCGCCCATGGTGCTGAACCGCGCCCGGCGCTCGGGCAGCCGTTGGAGCGAGGGCGCCAGGCGCTCGATTCGCCATGCCCGGCGGCGCTCGGACCAGGCGTCGGAACGATCGCTCATGGCCGCGACTCTAGCACCGCCACGGGACGCAGCCGGCGCGACCCCGTCCATCCGGCTGACGGCGGCTGGGCGGCTACAGCGATCCGAACACCTCGAGCGCCTTGAGGACGTTGGCGTCGCCCAGGTCCGAGGCGAGCAGGACGAACACGCGGCCCGACTCCCTGGCCGGCCAGGCCACGATCGTCTGGCCGGTGCCGTCACTCAGGAGCACGTCGAGTCGCGACCCCGGCCGGCCGCCGACGGCGATGTCCGCGGTGACCATCTTGTCCACCTTCCCGTTGCCGGCGGCACCCGCCTGATAGAAATCGATCATCTCGCTCGCCGTGAGCCCGTCGGCCTCGAACACCGCCACCGTCAGCGCCGTCGTGCCATCGAGGTCCCAGGTGGCTCCTGCGAACCGGACGCCTGCGATCCCGTGATCCGCAAGCGTGCCAAGGGCTGCCCGCGTGCAGCTTCGACCCGAGTCGACGTTGTCGGGCGCCCGGCCCTGGTAGGTGGCAGGAAGCCGCGCCTCAAGGTCAGGGTAGGCACCGGGTTGGCGGCCGTCGGTGGTGCACGAGCTCGACGGATCGAAGCTCAGGACCGGGATCGCGGAGCCGCACGCAGCCACGATCAGGGCCACTACCAGCAATGCCAGGGCCAGCGGCAGGCGATGCTCCGGCGGTCGACGGGAGGCATTCGGGCGGGAGCGGGCGGGGTGCACGGGTTGAGCGTACCGGGGCCGCGATTTCGGGGCGTCGCCGCGGCGTCCGCAGCGCGCCCGGGGCCGCGATTTCGGGGCGTCGCCGCGGGGTCCGCAGCGCGCCCGGGGCCGCCATTGCGGAGGATTCCCTATGTCGCCGATGGTCGCGGTTGGGCCCGATCCGATGGTCCCGGCGGTGCCGGCATGCGCCTGACCATCGCCCACCACCCACCCGGGACCCGAAGGCCATTGAGTTCCCGTGCGCCGGGCCCTACGGTCTAGATCGCGTTCGCAACGCACCGACCCCGCGACGCACCGGGGAAAAACCTGGGGCGTCGGCCACGGATCATTGGGCCGGACGACCCGGCCGTCGGGGACGCTCGACGGCCCGGGGGTTCCGGGTCCAGGATCACGAGCCGAGTGACAGCGTAGGCGGCCGGCAGGCCCGGTCGCGGGGCGGGTGCACTCATCCGCGCTCATCGCGCCCCCGGTGGTCTCACCGGGGGCGCCTCGTTGCCCGGAACCCGGGGGACGGTGTGCCGCCGAGGCGTACAAGCGCGGGCCGATCGTTGCGAGCGGCGGGACCGCGCCGATGCGTGCGGGCGCGCAGCCGATGCTGCGGCGGGGGCGCGCCGGCCGACGTTTGAGGCGGGGGCGCGCCGGCCGATGCGTGCCAGCATCCGCCCATCTCGACAATTCGCGGACGCTAGCGGAATGGGTTCGACTGCCAGCCGGGCCGCGACGGCCGGTGTACTCGGCGGATCCCGCGCCGGTCCAGCTCGGATCGGATCACGCGTGCGGCCATCGCCAGCTCCGGGTCCCGGACGATCGTCCCTGCCAGCCAGTCGATATATGAAGGCTCGAAGGCGGCGATCTCGCCCAGCGTGTGGCCGTGAAACTTGCCGAACCCGACTTCGACGCCCAGCGCCTCGTCCAGGTCCGGGACGACCGGCGGCACGTGGCCGGCCAGGATGTCTCGCTCGAGCGGTCCGGACGGCTGGGAGGCCCGGAGCTCGGGCGTCCGGCGACGCGCCCGCCGCGGCGGCTGGCCGGTCAGCGCGAGCCGGAGGCCGGGTGGTGTGATCGTCTGATTTCGGGGCCGGACGGTCCCACTGAGATCGAGCCGGCCCGTCACCGGACGCGTCGGGCGATCGGGCGGCGGCCCACCGCGACGCTCCGAGGTCCCCGCCGCGCCGTTGGTGGGCGGGGCGTGACCGGTTCGGGATCCACGTCCCTGGCCCGCTCGCCGGCGCCCCTCCAGCGTCTCGCCCGCTCGAGTGAGGGCCGCATATGCCGCGTTGATCTCGGCCATGCGCCGCGTCGCTCGCTGCGCTGCCTCGGGCTCGTCGCCGGTCAGGTCCGGGTGATGCCGCCGGGCAAGGCTGCGCCAGGCCGCCTTGATGTCGTCCGGGCTGGCGCCACGCTCGATGCCGAGCACGGCATGCGGTTCCTTTGCAGGCACCCCATGAGTGTACCGACGGCGCCCCGCAGCCCACCCGGAGGCCGCCGCGCTTGAGACCTGAGACCTCCGTCGCCATGCGACGGCTGCGCTTGACATCGTCCCCATTGCGCGGTCCTCTTGTTGTATGTCCCGATTACACCGCGTCCGGCGGGCCAGCCTCATCGCCGCGCTCACCACGCTGCCCTTTGCGCTCGCGTACCGGTTCGCCCTCGTCTACCGCGTTCGGGCCGGATACCCGCACCGGCATCCGCCGACATGGACCCCCGATGCGCTGGGGCTGCCGTTCCAGGAGATCGAGATCCCATCGGCCGACGGCGTCGCGCTCCCCGCCTGGTTCATCCCCGCCGGACCCGTGTTCGCACCGGGCGTGGTGCTCGTCCATGGCTGGGAGTCGGCACGGGACCGGACGCTGCCCCACGCCCAGATCCTCCACGCGGCCGGCTTCCACGTGCTCACGTTCGACGTCCGCGGGCACGGCGCCAACGTGCCCGAGGCGCTGCCGATGTCGGTGGGCGAATACGCCGCCGATGCACGGGCCGGCGTGGCCGCCATGCGATGTCGACCCGAGGTGACAACGATCGGGCTGCTCGGGCACTCGATGGGGGCGGCTGGCGCGCTCGTGGCGGCGGCGGGCAACCCGGACGTCGATGCGGTGGTCGCGGTCGCGGCGCCGGCGGATCCCTACCGCCTCACCCGCCAGACGTTCCGCCTGGCACGGCTGCCGATCCCGGATCCCATCGCGTGGCCGCTGGCATGGCTCACGACCCGTGTCTACCTCAAGCCACGCCGGCACGCGGTGTCCTCGATCAGCGCGAGCCGCGCCATCCGCGAGATCCAGGCTCCGGTCATGCTCGCCCACGGCTCGGACGATGCCGTGGTGCCGGCCGCCCATCTCGACCGGCTGGCGACGGCCCGGCGCCAGGCCCAGCCCGGCGCGACGACCGAGACGCTCGTGGTGCCCGGAGGCCAGCATTCATGGCTCTACGAGATGCCCGCCTATCGGGCCGCGATCGCCCGGTTCCTGGCCGCATCGCTGGGTGGCCCCGTGGCACCCGACGCCGCAGCCGACCTTGCTGCCCGCGTCGATGCCCGGCGTCTGCCAGAGCCGGAGCGGCTGTCCGCCGTCGATCGCGAGCCCGGCGGCGTCCGGTCGCTGGTGGGCATCATGTACGACCGCCCGGCCCACGAGCCGGCCGGCGAGCCGTTGGTTGGGGCGTGAACGTTCGCGACGCCGTGCATGGCAAGCGGGTGGTCCGCACGTTCGACACCCGCCCGATCGCCCGGGCGGATCTGGACGCGATCCTCGACGCTGGGCGCCGTGCCCACAGCGCCAAGAACCGCCAGCGCTGGGCATTCATCGTGATCCAGGATCGTGACCGCCTGCGCGACCTCTCCACCGTCGGGCCATGGGCGGGGCATATCGCTGGCGCCGCCGTTGCGGTGGCACTGGTGACGCCCGATCCTCACCTGCCCGACGCTCCGCTCTCGATCACGTGGGACCTGGGCGGCGCTGCGACCCAGATGATGCTGGTCGCCTGGGAGCTCGGCATCGGGAGCTGCCCGGCCACGGTGTACGAGCACGGTCTGGCCCAGGAGATTCTTGGCTACCCGGCAGGCATGCACTGCGAGTTCGTGCTCTCGTTCGGCTACCCCGCCGACCCTTCGGCCCTGACCACACCCAATCGACCCGGAGGGCGGCTGCCGTTGGACGAGATCGTCCACCACGAGCGCTGGCAGGGCAGCTGAGCCGCGGCCCCTGCGCGGCCGATGCGCGGACCCGGCCACCGGGCACGTCCCGCCCGCGCGTCAGGCCGGGGGCACGTCCCGCCCGCGCGTCAGGCCGGGGCACGTCCCGCCCGCGCGTCAGGCCGGGGGCACGTCCCGCCAGATAGTCCAAGTACGTCTGCGCGTCGGGTCGTCAGGCACGCCCTGCCGGGTCCGTCGGGTCGCCAGCCCACCCCGCAGGCGCGTCAGGCCGGGCACGTCCCGCCAGCCAGTCAGGGTACGACTGCGCGTCGGCGCTTCTGGACGGGTATCACGTCGAGTCGATGCGAGCCAGTCATGACACGTCGGATGTGGCAGCGAATCCGGGCAGAGACGGCGGTGGAAGGTCGTCGCGTCGACCGACCCAGCGTCCCGTACACGTGCTCAGACTGGATGCCGAAACGAGCGCGAAGCGCATGGAGCCGGTCAACGACGCCGTGACCGGGCGGTGCGGCTACATGAGCTTGTAGTGCGGTCCCTCACCGCCCTCGGGCGGCACCCACTTGATGACGCCCGTGGGGCACTTCACGGTGCAGGTCATGCAGTGCAGGCAGTTGGACGGCGAGAGCACGATCTGCGATCCGTTCCAGCGGTACACGTCACCGGGGCAGAAGTGGGTGCAGGCGTGGTCGTAGTCGGCCTCGCACGAGAGGCATGCTGAGGGGTCGGTGATCGTGATGTGCGACGGTTCGTCCTCGCGGTGCAGGGCACCCGTGAGCGAGACGAACGTCGCCCCATCCATCCGGCCCGGATCGGGTCGGTTGAGACGGGCCCCCTTCTTCGTCGCGGGCCCGTCCCGGTGGATCCCCAGCCGTCGCGGGATGTACGACTGCACCAGGGACAGCGGCGTGCCGGCGAACAGCCCGAAGCGAAACACCTGACGGTAGTTGCGCGCGTGCCGCAGCTCCTGTAGCACGCCGCGGGCGCCCAGCCGCGCACGGTACCCGTCGAGCGACCCGATCGACCCGCCGTCGCCCATCGCCTCGACGGCCGTGTCCGCCGCAGCCATGCCGGACAGGATCGCGTAGTGGATCCCCTTGATCTTCTCCATGTTCACGAGACCCGCTCCGTCGCCGACGAGCATCCCGCCGGGCGCCGCCAGGTTGGGCACCGCGAACCAGCCGCCCTCGGGGATCGTCTTGGCGCCGGTGGCGACCGTCACGCCGCCCTTGAGCAGGCCGCTGATGTAGGGGTGCGCCCGGAACGTCTCGAACTCGCGTTGCGGGTCGAGGTCGCCGTACTTCCAGTCCAGCCCGAGGATCAGGCCGACGGCAACGGTCTGCTCCCCCAGCGAGTACAGGAACCCGCCGCCGAACGTGCTGGGCCTGTTGGGGTAGCCCAGGGTGTGCATCACGCGGTTGTTGCCGAACGGGCTCTGCTCGGGGAACTGGACGACGGCCTTGATCCCCAGCGAGTAGACCTGCGGGTTGACACCGCCTCCGAACCGCTCGGCGAACTGGGTGGAGATGACGCCGTGCGAGCCGTCGGCGACGATCGTGACGGGCGCCCGGATCTCCTCCGCCGGGATGTGGTTCCCCTTGGGCTTTCCGTCGGCTCCCAGTCCGAGCTCGGCCAGCCGGACACCCCGGACGATCCCGTCTTCGACGATCAGATCACGAGCCGAATATCCCTCGTACAGCTCCACGCCGGCCTTCTCGGCCTGATCGGCCAGGAACGCCACCAGCCGTGCGATCGAGATCACGTAGTCGCCGGTGTGATGCATCCGGCCGGGCACGACGGCGGAGGGGATCCGGACTGCCGACTTCGGAAGCAGGAACATCATGTCGTCGTGCTCGACCGGCACCAGGTGCTCGGTGAACGGGTGACGGATCTGCTGCCAGCCCGGGACCAGCTCGTCGAGGCAGGCGGCCTCGAACGCCGCCCCCGACAGGGCGTGGTTGCCGGGCGCGGGGGCCTTGTCGATCACCACCACGGACAGGTCACGGCCCGCCTCGGTCGCCTGCTGCCTGGCCCGGATGCCTGCGGCGAGGCCCGCTGGGCCGCCGCCGACGATCAGGACGTCGATGGGCTCCATCGTCATGCCTCCTGCGCCGCGCGGACGAGCTCGGGGACAACCGTCTCCAGGTCGCCAACGACCCCGAAGTCTGCATAGTTGAAGATCCGTGCCCGCGGATCCTTGTTGATCGCGACGACCGTGTCCGACATCTGCATCCCCGACACGTGCTGGACCGCACCCGAGATCCCGATCGCGACGTACAGCTTGGGCGCCACCGTCTGGCCGGTCTGTCCCACCTGGTAGTCGTGGGTGGTGTACCCGTCCTCCACCGCGTGGCGGGAGGCGGCGACCTTCGCCTCGTCGCCCAGCAACCGCTCCAGCCCGTCGGCCAGCGGCTCAAGGTACCTCTCGAACTCGCCCTTCGATCGGATCCCATGGCCGCCGGCGACGATGATCTTCGCGTCGCGGATGCTCACCTTGGAGGCGAACAATTCGACCGTCCTGATCTCGACGCCGAGATCGTGCTGCTCGAGCTCGGGCACGATCCGGACGACCTCGCCGACACGGACCTCGTCGCGGGGCGGGATCTTGAACACCCCCGGCCGGACGGTTGCCATCTGGGTCGGCGAGTCCTTGGTCATGATGGTGGCCATGATGTTGCCGCCCAGCGCGGGGCGGGTCTGCTTGAGGATCCCGACCAGCTCCTGGCCGCCCTTGGCGTGGTCGCCGATCTCGAGCTTGGTGCAGTCGGCCGTCAGCCCCGAGTCGCAGGCGTAGGCCACCCGAGGCGCGAGCTCGCGGCCCATCGGGGTGGCCCCGAACAGCATCACCTGCGGCTTCCGCTCGCGGACGAGGTCAGCGATCGCCTTCTTCCAGGGGATGGGCGAGAACTCGGCCAGCATCGGATGCTCGAGGGCATACACCACGTCGGCGCCGTGCGCGATCAGCTCGGCCGGCAGGTCACCGGCCGAGTGGCCAGGCAGCACGACCCCGACCTTCTCACCCAGGAACGCCGCCAGCTCGCGGGTCTTGCCCAGCAGCTCGAGCGACACGGAGCG
This sequence comes from uncultured Chloroflexia bacterium, assembly GCA_963829295.1. GTDB lineage: Bacteria > Chloroflexota > Limnocylindria > Limnocylindrales > CSP1-4 > CAIXZV01. The sequence goes on from CAWHHU010000003.1 coordinate 808,976, forward strand.
CAGGCCCGTGCCCTCGCGCTCGGCCAGCACCCAGAACTCCCCGTGATAGCCGGGCTCCCGGCCGTCGAGCACGTAGGCGCCCTCCTCGTGCGCGGCGGGTCCCCCGCCGGCGAGGCTGTACTTGGCCTTGACGCGGCGGATCAGGTCTGCCGGATCGGCGACCATCTGGCAGGTCTTCTCGCGATCCTCGGACGGCGAGAAGATCCGGTACACCTGCGTCCGGCTGCCCTTGATGCCGATGCGCCCCGGGGCGGCCTCGACGTCGGCTGCCGACCACGTGTGGATCTGCGCGTGGCGCGCGTCGCGAGTGGCGTGGAAGCTCGCGTACAGCGTGTCGGTGCAGGAGGTCACGGTGACCAAGACCGGGAACCGGCGCGGCACGATGTCCTCGGTGCCCTGGGCACCGATCCGGCGGAAGGTGAGCTCGGGCTCGGTGCGAACGCCCTGGGCGTACGCGACCTGCTCGATGCCCAGATCCTCGGCGATCTGCGGGGGGACCTGCGCGGTATCGCCGTCGACCGACTGCATCCCGGTGACGATCAGATAGTCGCGACTGCCCTCGAACAGCTCGCGCTCGATGCGCCGGATGGCCATCGCCAGCGAGTACGCCGTGGCCACGGTGTCGGCGCCACCCATGGCACGATCGGTAAGCAGGACCGCCTCGCCCCCTGCGCGCGACAGGCAGTCCACGAGGACCTCACGCGCCTGCGGCGGGCCCATCGTGAGGTACACGGTCTTCGCCGCGGGGTCGCCCCCGGTCACCCGGTGGGCGAAGCTCAGCGCGTGGAGGTCGAGCGGGTTGAGCACGCTCTCGAGCATGGCTCGCCGGAGCGTGCCCTTGTCACGGTCCCAGGCATCCTCGGGGATGTTGGACACGTCGGGGACCTGCTTGACGAGAACGATGCAGTGCATATGACCACCGATGCAGCGGGCAGCCCGGGTCCACGGGCCGGACACGGCGCGGTCGCGTGAGGTCGCGGTCGCACGGTTGCCCTCCACCATCGTGGTGCGTGCGGGCTGCGCGGGATAGGGAGGACGGTCCGTGTTCCGGCGTGCCGATGGCATGTCCGACCCTGCCGAGCGTCCCGTATCGGCGGGACCCTGGGATCGTCCCGCCGTCGCGACGTCGATCGCTAGCTCGGCGGACCCTCGTAGGCCAGGTCGTCCGCCTCCACGTCGAGGGTGGCCAGCGGGTCATCGCCGGCCGTCGCGCCGTCGGGCCGTTCGGGCGCCGGTGCACCCTCGGCCAGGTACGACTGAATCGCGGCGTCGAGGCCCACATCCCGCCCAACCCGCTCCGAGAGCAGCCACTTGTGCTCGAGCACGTCACAATAGGCCTGAACGAGGTCGCGATCCGGGCCAACGGCGCGCGCGATCCGCGCCTGCGTCGGCCGGTACACCTCCCGCAGCCAGCGATCGGCGGCCTCGTCGGCATCGACCGGTCGCCCCTCGGTGTACTCCAGCCACGCGGCGTACTCGGCGAGGTCGTTGAGCAGGATCCGGGCCTGTCCCTCCAGGGCCCGCAGGCGCGTCCGGCGCTCCAGCTCGTTGGCGTGGTAGCGGCGGGTGGTCACCGCGGTCCGGAGCCGCACCGAGCCCAGTGGCCCGACCGGATCCACCTCCAGATCAACCGAGAAGCCCAGGTCGTTGAGACGTCGCAGCCGAGATCGAATCTGCTGCCGATCGCCGGGGATGACATCGGGCTGACCGTAGAGCTCGGACCACACCGCCTGGTACCCGATCCGTACCGATTCCGCCGCCTGGATCGCCTGGTCCATCTCCTCGTCCTGGCCGAGGTAGGCAGCGAGGTCGGCCAACCCGAACGCCACGTTCTCGACCAGGATGTCGAGGTCGTATTCGCGCTGACCGTCCGAGAGTGTCTCGTGGACCTCGCTCGTCTCGGCATCCACGAGGTAGGCCTGGATCCGGTCTCCGTCGCGCCGGAACAGCGTGTTGGCGAGCGAGCAGTCGCCCCAGTACACGCCGGCCCGATGGAGGTCGACGAGCAGCAGCGCCATCGCGTCGAGCAGCCGGTCCCGGTAGGAGGCACTCGCCGTTCGCAGCCGCATCAGGAGCCGGCGGTACTGCATCGAGTGCCGGAGATACTCGGTCATCAGGATCGCGTCACCCATGTCGGGACGCGCCGCCAGCCCTACCGCACGAACCGCAGGCAGGCCAGCGTCCTCGAGATGCCGCAGCACCCGGTACTCGCCCTCGGCAACCTCCTCGGGCAGCTCCTTGATGGCGTAAACGAGACCCTCGGACACCAGGAACCGAACGAGGTGCCGCGACGGCCCGACCGGCAACTGGCGGAACTGGTGACGGTCAGCGTCCCACGAGGCGAGGGGCTGCTCCCATGGCAGGTCGAGCAGGCCCGCCACCTCGTCGCGCAGGACGAGCCGGGGAAACATCAGCGATCGGGCCAGGACATCGCGAGGGACGTCGCCTGCGGCTCAGGGCCGCTTGCGGAGGTACGCCGTCACCCCGGCATCGTAGCCGAGCAATTCGAACAGCTGGCGCGCCTCGGGTCGGTGGTGGCCGGCCGTGACCTCCAGGAACGAGACTCCCTCCTCGACGGCGATCCGCTCCACGTCGGCGAGCAGCAGGCGTGCGATCCCACGTTCCCGCTCGCCGGGATCGACGACCAGGGCGATCAACCGGATAAACCGCTCCACAGTCTCGAAGCGCGGGATCACGTGGAAGGCGACGAACCCCACGACCACGCCCGCCACCTCGGCGACCCGGACGCGTGACGTCCGGGAGGAGAAGGCCGCAATGCGGGTGGCGAGATCACTGGGCCCGGCCGGATAGCCCTCGTCCGTCAGCAGCGTTGCCAGACGCTCGGCATCGTCCGCGGTCGCCGCGCGGATCGAGACCGCAGCCACGTCGTTCATGGGCCGATGGTACCGCTCGCGGCGGGGCCGGAGGCGGGCGATCCTCCGGTGACCACGATGATCTGCGGGCCGGCGAGCGCACCGATCGGGAGGATCGTGGCGCCCCTTGTCGCGGCGGTTCCGGTGGGAGCGGCGGTGTCGCTGGGGGCGCCGATGTCGATGGACGCGGCGTTGCCGGTAACCGTGGTCGCGATGAGCACCGACGCTCCGAGGGGTCCTCCTCGCTGCGGGCTCAGGGACACCTGCCGTGCCCTCGCGCCGAGGATCCATGGCTCAAGCCCCGCCCACGGCCGCAGGTAGATCGCGCACGGTCCCTCGCCGTGCCTGGCCAGCGACGCCGACACCCGGCCTTCCGTGTCCGGCTCGGCCAGGACGAGCAGCGCCCCGGGCAAGCCGGCCGAGGTCCTGACCCGGGTCCGAGCGCCGAGATGCGGATCGCGCCCATCGGGTGGCTCCACCGTTCGGTCGTGTGGAGCCAGCCACGGCTCGAGGTCGATCGCCGCCTGATCGAGGTCCACGGTGGCCCAGGCGAGCGCCACGATCTCCAGACCATCGGGCGAGCCGATTGGGCCGCCGGGCGCCATCGTGGTCTGGGGTACGGGTGTTCCATCGAGCGTGGCGGCGACGATCGGCTCGAGGACGAGGCGCCCGCGCGGCTGCGGCGCGTCACCTTGTTGCTCGACCCGCCAGGGCACGATCTCCAGCATCTCCCCCAGCTCGATCACACGCGCCCCCGGCAGAGTGGGATGCGGACGAGACGGGACGCCGAGCCAGCGCTCGAGGTCACCGCTCAGGGCGACCGCGTCCGCGGCCTGCCACGTCAGCCGCGCCCACCTGGGCGCCCGCCCGGACGGTGTCAGCGGGTGCGTCACTCGAGGAGCATGTCCGGCGCCTCACCGATCGACGCGAACCCCAGTCGCGCGTACATCCGCTGGGCTGTTGCGTTGCCGCTGAACACGCCGAGGTACGTCAACCTCCGGCCGGAACCGGCATCGATCGCCACCGCCTGCCGCGTCACGAGGCCGCCCAGACCCCGCCCACGAAACCGCGGCCGGGTGCCGATCGACGACAGGTAGGTCAGGCGGTCGAACGTGGTCGCCTTGGCCACCGCCGCGGGCTCGCCGTCCACCCGCGCCATGACCAGCGACACCCGCGGATCATCGAGCACGAGGTCGAGGTCGGCGGCCAGCTCGGCCTCGCGTCCGGGCAGGGCGCCGAACGCCTCGGCGAGAACCAGCGCGATGTCACGCGTGTCGCTCGCGCCCGCGTCCACCCCCTGCCGGATCGTGTGGATCGTCACGTCCCGCGCGAGCTCGTCGGGGCGGACCGGTGGACAGGCGGCGGAGCGGTCGAGCACCATCACGTGGCCGCCGCCGATGTCGCAGAACCCGTGGTCGACCAGCCGCGGGATGAGGTCCGGGGGCTGCGAGTGGTCGGGCGAGGGCCACAGGTGCGGCTGCCGGCCGCGGAGCGCGAACAGGGCGATGGTCTCCGTCAACCGCAGATCGAACGCCGCCGGGGCGGCAGGCCAGCGGATGCTCGCCATCCGGTTCCAGAACGGATCGGGGTCCAGCTCGTCGAACAGGACGATCGAGTCGCCGAGATCCCGCACCACCCGATTCGGGATCGCGTGGGCGCGTGTCTCGTGCCGCTCCAGGGCGCGGATCGTCGCGTCGTCGACGCGGATGGCCGGGATCACGGAGCCCACGATACCCATCGCACCGCGTTGGGCCAGCATGGCCCGGCTGGCGAAACCGCCCTTGTCCGGACGGCCGTCAGGGGCGGCGAACCACGATCGCGGTGGCACCCGACGGAAGCTCGACCAGCTCCGGCGCGGGCAGGCCGGCAGCGTCGAACCAGCCCAGCGCCTCGGCGCGGGTCACCAACCGGGTCCCCGACAGCATCTCGTCCAGCTGGATCCCCGCGATCACCTCCGCGTGCCGCGTCCGCAGCTCATCGGGCTCGCTCGGCACGTACCACTCGAGCGAGATCAGCCAGCCGCCGTCCCGGACGGCCGCCCACGCGGAACGGAGGGCCGCGGTCGCGTCGGGCAGCAGGTGCAGGGCGTACTGGAAGTACACGAGCTCCATCTCGGCTTCATGGCCGACCGCGGCGACATCACCGGCCTCGATCGTGATCCGATCCTCGAGCCCGGCCGCCGAGACGTTGGCGCAGGCTCGCACGAACGAGTCGGGCTCGAACTCGATGCCGGTGAGCAATGTGTCCGGGAACTGGCGGGCCATTGCCGTCAGCCAGCGCCCGCCGCCACAGTGGACATCGAGGATCCGCGTCCCGGGGCGAAGGTCCACGATGAGCTGCGGCAGGGCGGCCAGGACCTCCTTGAAGAACACGCCGATGTCCTGCACGGTCAGGCGTTCGATCGCGGCGCGGTACCGATCCGGTCGCATCTCCAGCGGCCGGCCCGTCCGCATGACCTCCTCCAGGCCGGCGAAGTCCAGGCTCCCGATGGCCGCATACAGGAACTGACCGCCCAGGTACTCCGCCCTGTGGGCCTCGAGCAGCACATCCGCGACGTCCTCGGGAACCACCACGCGATCGCCGGTGAGCTCCACCAGGTCGTGCGCATCCGCGCCCCAGGCCCAGCGACCCACCAGCTCGGGTCGGGTACGCGTCCGCTGCGCGAGCTCGCCGATCGTGAGCCCCTGGCTCCCGGCCTCGTCCAGGGCAGCGAGCAGCCCGAGCTCGAGCCCGGCGTAGATGTACCAGGTGCGGTAGAAGCCGCCCAGGCTGATCACCAGGTCGTCGAACCGGTCGTCGATCCGCATGGCCCGATTGTGACACGCGGTCTCCGGCTCCAGGCACTGCCGTCCGGGCACCCACGGCGGTCGCTTCGGACCTCGGCCTGAGGCACGATGTGCGTCACGCGGACCCTGGCTGCAACCGCTCCCCCTCACGACGAGTTATATGAAGCGATGGACGACGACACCCTGCTCGACGGGCTTGCGAGCGACCTCGACGGGGCGTTCGAGGCCCTGGTGCGCTCGCAGGTGGACCGCTGCTATGCGATCGCGCTGCGGGTGCTCGGCAATGCGCATGATGCCGAGGAGGTGGCCCAGGACGCCATGGTGCGGGCCTATCGCGCGCTGCAGGGCTACCCGCCGGAGCGGATCCGAGAGCTGAGGCTTCGACCCTGGCTGGCGACCATCGTCGTGAACCTGTGCCGGAACCGGACGCGGCGGCGTGTGCCACGTACGACGCCCCTGTCGCCGCTCGTCGAGCACGGGCTGGAACCGAGGGCAGGTGTCGCCGACGACCCGGCCGCGGCGGCGATGCGGACCGCGGACCGCGAGCGGCTGAGCGCCCTCCTCGCCGGCCTGCCCGACCGCTACCGGGTCCCCATCGTCCTCCGCCACGTCGACGACCTCTCCTACGCCGAGCTGGCCGAGGTGCTGGGCAGGCCCGAAGGAACCGTCAAGGCCCAGGTGTCACGCGGGCTGGCGCTCCTGCGCGCCGCCGCGGCCGGCACCGAGGTCGAGGAGCTGACCGCATGATCCGCGCTGCATCGAATTCCGTTCTCAGCGACGAGCGGCCGGGCGCGCTCGCGTTCCTGGCCGAGCCGGCGCCCCGCCGCCTGGCTGATGACGTGCTGGTGGAGGTCGGGTTGGCCGATCGGATGGCGCCGGTCGAGTCGCCGATCGGGACCCTGTGGGTGGCCTGGAACGGCCGTGGGGTCTCGGGGGTCGAGCAGGCGACCGACGGCGCCAGCGCCGCGGCCCGGCACGCCGAACATGTGGGCCGCCGGACGGGGGTCGCCGCGCACCTGCCCTCGTCGCTGGCGGATGCCATCGCACGCCGCCTCGCCGGGGATCGCCGGGTTCGGATCCCGCTCGATCTCCGCGGCCGGACCGAGTTCGAGGTCGCCGTCTTGACCAAGGCGCTCGAGATCCCGCGCGGCGAGGTTCGCCCGTACGGATGGATCGCAGCCGAGATCGGGCGACCCAGGGCTGTTCGTGCCGTCGGCACGGCGCTGGGTCACAACCCGGTGCCGCTGATCGTGCCCTGCCACCGCGTGGTGCGAACGGACGGGACGATCGGCCAGTACAGCCTCGGCGGCCCCCACAACAAGCGGACGATCCTCGCCGCCGAGGGGCTGGATCCGGACGCGATGGAGGCCGCGGCCCAGCGTGGGGAGCGCCTCGCCGGGTCCCGGACGACGCACATCTTCTGCCTGCCGACCTGCCGCCATGCGAGGCGCGTCCAGGACCGCTACCGGGTCTCGTTCCGCTCGACCCGTGAGGCACGGGCAGCGGGATACCGACCGTGCCGCATCTGCCGTCCGGCCACCGCTGCCGCGTAAGGTCAGCTGCCGCGCAAGGTCAGGTGCCGCCGGGTCAGCTGCCGTGCAGCCACGGCCCGTGACGGACGCGGCCCGCGCGGGACCTATGCGGGGCGCTCGAACCCCTCCGCCGGCCATGGCTCGCAGCGCAGCGGCCGGTCCTCGCGATAGCCAAGGGCGTAGTCGGCCTGGATCAGGGTGTGGAGCTGGCTCGTTCCCTCGTAGATCACGGCCGCCTTCGCGTTTCGAAGGTAGCGCTCGACCGGGAACTCGCTCGAGTACCCGTTGGCTCCGTGGATCTGGATCGCGTCGAGCGCGGCCTGCACCGAGTGCTCCGTCGCGTGCCACTTGGCGAGCGACGTCTCGCGCGTGTTGCGCCGTCCACGGTTCTTGAGCGCCCCCGCCTGGAACACCAGCAGCCGCCCGATCTCGGTGCCCTTGGCCATGTTGGCGATCATCTGCTTGACCAGCTGGTGGCGGCCGATCTCGGTGCCGAACGTCTCGCGCTCGTGGGCGTACCGCAGGGAGGCATCGAGGCAGGCCTGAGCGAGCCCGACCGCTCCCGCGGCCACCGTGTAGCGGCCCTGGTCGATGGCGCTCATCGCGATCAGGAAGCCCTCGCCCTCCTCCCCGATCCGGTTCGCGGCCGCGACCCGGACGTTCTCGAGGTCGATGAGCCCGGTGTTGCCGGCCCGGATGCCCATCTTGCCGTGCAGGGTGCCCGTGGTCAGGCCCGCCATCCCCCGCTCCACCACGAACGCCGTGACGCCCCGGTGGCGCTTCGCGCGGTCCACCGTCGCGAACACCAGGAACTGGTCCGCCAGGTCGGCCAGGCTGATCCAGATCTTGTGGCCGTTGAGCACGTAGCCGTCACCGTCGCGGCGCGCGGTGGTCGCCAGATTGCCGACGTCGGTCCCGACGCCCGGCTCGGTGAGCGCGAACGTGGCCAGCCGCTCGCCTCTCGCCTGGGGCACCAGCCAGCGCTGACGCTGCTCCTCGGTCCCCCACTGGAGCAGGGTCAGGCTGTTGAGCGCGACGTGGACGCTCTGGACGACGCGGAACGAGGTGTCGGCGCGTTCGAGCTCCTCGCACAGCAGCGCGAAGCTGATGTAGTCCATCCCTCCACCGCCGTACCGCTCCGGGATCGGCGCACCCAGGAACCCGAGCTCGCCCATCGTGTCGAACAGCTCGCGGTGGACCTCGCCCCGCTCGTCCCACTCGCGGATGTGGGGCAGGATCTCGGCCTCGGCGAACGCCCGGGCCGCGTCGCGTACGAGGCGCTGCTCGTCGGTCAGGCTGAAGTCGATCACGGCGGTGCGATGGCCTCGGGGCGGGATGGGATGGTGGTCGGGGCCATGCTACCGCCGTCCGGTGCTGCTCCCGGGGACCCTTCGCGGCTCCCTATACTCGGCGCCGTGGACACCTTCGACGCCGCCCCCGGATCGCCTGACCTCGCCGCCCTCGCGGCACCCAACATGTCGCCCGTGCTGGGCCGCTACATGGACCGCAGCTGGTCGCACGGTGTCGGGCACCGCCTGTTCGACACGGCGGGACGCGGCTATCTGGACTTCGCCAACGGCATCGCGGTCACCGCGCTCGGCCACGCGCATCCGCGGGTGACGGCGGCCATCCACACCCAGGTCGACAGGCTGATCGGCCCCGTCCATGCGATCGGATTTGCCGAGCCCACCGTGACGCTGGCGCGGATGCTGGCGGCGACCTTTCCCGCGCCCCTGGACACGGTGCTGTTCCTCAACTCGGGCTCGGAGGCGATCGACGGCGCGATCAAGCTCGCTCGCCGGGTGACGGGTCGGCCGGCGATCGTCGCGTTCCGGGGCGCCTTCCACGGGCGCACGGTCGGCGCCACAAGTCTCACCAGCTCCAGCCTCAACTACCGGGTGGGCTACGAGCCGCTGCTGCCGGGCGTGTACTTCGCGCCGTTCCCGGCGGCCTATCCGGAGTTCGACGGCGATGACGAGCGGGCGACCGCGGCCTCGCTGGCTGCCCTGCGCTCGATGCTGCAGACCATCGTCTCGCCCTCGGACGTCGCCGCGATCGTGATCGAGCCCGTCCAGGGCGAGGGCGGCTACCACCCGGCGCCGCCGGCCTTCCTGCAGGAGCTGCGATCGCTATGCGACGAGCACGGCATCCTCCTCGTGGCCGACGAGGTCCAGTGCGGCTACGGTCGCACCGGGGAGATGTGGGCCTTCGAGCATGCGGGCATCGTTCCCGACGTGGTGTGCGTGGCCAAGGCGATCGCCAACGGCCTGCCACTGTCGGCGATGGTCACCCGTCGCGAGCTCCAGGAGCGATGGGGCCGGGGCGCCCACGGCACAACCTATGGCGGCAACCCCGTGGCCTGCGCGGCCGGCATCGCCGTGCTGGAGACCATCCACGACGAGGATCTCGTGGCCAATGCCCGCGCGCGCGGTGCGGAGCTGTCGGGCGGTCTGCGGGAGCTGATGGCCGAAACCCCCGTGATCGGCGACGTCCGCGGGGCGGGCCTGATGATCGGCGTCGAGTTCGTGAAGGACCGGGCGACCCGGGAGCCGGACGGAGCGACGTCGGAGGCCGTGGCCGCGCGGGCCGGCGATGCGGGCCTGCTCCTGCTCAACTGCGGGATCCATCACCAGGTCATCCGCTGGATCCCGCCGCTCGACGTGACGGTGCCCGAGGTCGAGGAGGCGCTCGGAATCTTCGAGACAGCGTTGCGCGGCTGAGCCCCCGGCGGCGAGAAGCCCGGGGGAGATCACATCGGGCCGAGCTGGAGGCAGCCGGATGGGCGGTATCTGCGGCAGCCGGAATCGCCGGGCGGCCCCTGCGCCGTCGGCGCGGTGGGTCTAGCGGTTGCGGGCGAGGAACTGCATCACGTCTTCGAGGCGGAAGCGACGGTCGCCTCGCTTGCAGACGCGGTAGTAGGGAAGCTCGCCGCGATCGCCAAGGCGCTTCACGGTGTTCACGTGGAGGTGCAACATGTCGGCGACCTCGCTCGCGGTGAGCATGGGTCCGAGTTCAGTGATCGCCATTGACGCCATCAGGGGGTTGCCTCTGCTGCCTGGAAAGCCGAGCTTGTTGGGGGCACTGCGGTGCGGTCCGGCTCGTTGCTGAGAGGAGCATCCGGGTACGAGGCAGTCGTATCAAGCCGTACTCTCGGTTGCCCGGTGGTACCAGCCATCGGCGATCCCCGCTCGCGGGGCCGGCGCGAACGTTGGCGTCGGCCTGCCCGACGCCACGCCCATCGCGCTCAGAGGCGTCGCCGGGGCTGCGCTCGGGGGCCGGCGTCGCAGACCCACGCCTGGGGGCACTGCCATGCGTCGATCCCACGACCGCCGGCCCCCGGGCATCGTCTCCCCCACCGGTGTGGTGGGTCGGCGACTCGCGCATTGTGCGACGCGCGGGGCAGCGTGTACAGCATCGAAGGCTCGATCGATGGCCCCGTTGATGCGAGGAATCCGCGTCCGCGGCAGGTCGCCGGCGGTCCGCTTCCCGACCGCGGCAGCTCCTCGTCGCCGCGCGATCAGTCGCTGAGCCGCACCTCGACCAGCTCGAGCTCGGCCGTTGGCGGGATCGCCGACAGTGCGCTGCACGACGGGCAGATCGCCATCGTTGGGCCGACCACATCGTCGTGGCCGAGCGGCCCGTCGAAGCCGCACGCACAGCGCAGCCGGACGTCGAACGGCTCGGCCTCGAGCGTGGCGCCGGCCAGCGGCCCGTCGACCGTGAGCATCTCGAACGCCTGGCGCAGGACCGGATTCGGGATCGTGGTCGCGTGGCGGACCCGGATCGAGGTGACGGTCCGGCCGCCGGCATGGGTCGCGGCAGCCTCGACCAGGCGCTCGACGAGCGACACCTCATGCATCGCGGCGGCTCGACGCTCGGACGGCAGACTCCCGGACGCCCGCCTCGCGGACTCGGATCTCACGGGTCCCGTCCTCGCGGGCACCGACCTCGGGAGCACCGAGGCCACCCGCGGCCCGGCCTGAGGACCGCGAGGCTCGGTGCCCGCAGATCACCGCCAGCACAGCCTCGACCGCCTTCGGGACCGCCGCCTCGACCGTTGTCGTGAGCACCTCGCCGACATCGAGCAATTCGGCGCCGATGCTCACCACGACGACGGCCGGCGCACGGCCCCACAGCTCGCGCGTGAGCACGATGAGGTCCTCGGGCTCGAGGTGGTGCGTCCAGGCCGACGCCGAGCGGAGGTCGCTGTCCAACGCCCGAACCCGGACCGTCCCGGGAGCGACATCCGCGGCCGCGTCGATCAGCACCATCAACGACACCCGGCTCGCATCGATCGCGAGCTCGGGCGCCAGCTGGTGCTCGGCGCGGACGTCGATACCAGCGAACCTTGGGTCTTCGACCAGCCGTCGCGCAACCGCCCATCCCACGCCGTCGTCGCTGCATAGCGAGTTGCCGTACCCGATCACGAGGACGTCTCGAGGCTGCGCCTCGAGCGCATCCGATGCCTCGATCATCGGACCAGGGTGTCGAGGACCGCCCCGTCGGGTGCCAGCAGATCGATCTTGAGCGCCATCTGGCCCAGGGCGTGGGTCGAGCAGGAAAGGCACGGGTCGTAACACCGGATCACGGCTTCGACCCGGTTGAGCATCGACTCCTCGAGCCGATCGGCCTTGACGTTGTGGCGGGCGACCTGGAGCACGGCCCGGTTCATGGCCATGTTGTTGTGGCCGGTCGCGATCACCAGGTTGACCCACTGCACGATCCCGTCGTCGTCAACCTTGTAGTGGTGCATCAGCGTGCCGCGCGGGGCCTCGGACACGCCGATCCCCTCGTTGCGGTTGATGCCGGCCTCGGATCGGACGTGGCTCGACAGGATGTCCGGACCGCGCAGCAGCTGGTCGACCTTCTCGATCGCGTGCAGGGTGTCGATCAGGCGGGCGTAGTGGTAGTGGAACGACGAGCCGGCCACCCGGCCCACCCGCCAGCGGAACTTCTCGAGCTCCTCGTCGGCGCGCGGCGTCCCCGTCCGCTCGGCCACGTTGAGCCGGGCCAGCGGGCCCACCCGGTAGATGCCGTCGGGGTAGCCCATCGGCTTCCAGTAGGTCGACTTGAGGTACGACCAGGGCTCGACCGCCTCCCCGATGTAGTCGTTGAACTGCTTCGGATCGACCTTGTCGGCCAGGTGGTGCCCGTCCGCGTCCACCACCCGGATCCAGCCACCGTAGTGGTCGACGTTGCCCGCTCGATCGACCAGGCCCATGAACGCGGAGCGGAAGTTGCCGAAGGTGGCCGCCTCCTCCTCCCAGCGCAGCATGTCGGTCTTGTACCAGGCGATCGCTCGCTCCACCGCCGCGATCGCGTCCGGCACGCCGGCCAGGATCCGGTCGCGGATGTCCTCGGTGAGCTGGAAGGCGACGCCTCCGGGCACGATGCCCTCGGGGTGGATCCGCTTGCCGCCCAGCCACTCGATGATCTGCTGGCCCCACTTGCGGAGCTCGATGCCGTCGCGCGCGAGCTGGGGATTCTTCTGGGCCACGCCGAGGATGTTGCGCACGGCCGGGTCGGCGTCGAACCCGAACAGCAGGTCGGGCGACGAGAGATGGAAGAACGAGAGGGCGTTCGATTGCACGATCTGGCCGAGGTTCATGATCCGCCGCAGGTCGGCGCCCGTCGGTGTCGGCTCGACGGCCATGATGTCGTCGACGGCCTTCGCCGAGGCGATCAGGTGGCTGACCGGGCAGATCCCGCAGATGCGGGCCATCAGCGCCGGCATCTCGTGGACCGGACGGCCCTGCGTGATCCGCTCGAAGCCGCGGAACTGGGTCACGTGGAAGTGGGCATCGGTGACCTCGCCCCGGTCATCGAGCTGGATGGTGATCCTGGAGTGCCCCTCGATCCGCGTGATCGGGTCGATGACGATCGTCTGGTTCACGATGGGTACCTCGATCAGCGTCCGAACCGGGCGCCGGTCGCCTCGGGGACGCGTCCGGACAGCAGGTCGTCGAGCAGGGTGTAGATGAGATCCGCGTGGGGCGGGCAACCGGGCAGGAACACGTCCACCGGGACCACCTTGTGCACGGGGCGCGCGGTCGGCAGCAGCTTGGGCACGTTCCGGTCCGGGATACCCGGGTTAAGGGTCACGTTCTCGAGATAGGCACGCTCGAGCAACGGGGCAGCGCCGATCGGGTTGCGCATTCCCGGCACGTTCGAGGTCACCGCACAGTCCCCGAACGCGACGATCGTTTTCGTCCGCTCGCGGACCATCCGGATCCTGTGGAGGTCCTCCTCGCTGGACACGGCGCCCTCGACCAGGCACACGTCCACGTCCTCGGGATAGTCCTTGACATCGATCAGCGGGCTGTAGACGAGGTCCGCGCGCGTGAAGATGTCCAGCAGCCGCTCGTCCATGTCCAGCAGGGACATGTGGCAGCCCGAGCAGCCGTCGAGCCACACGGTGGCCACCCGCGGCCTGGGCGCGGCGGTGGGCCGGGCGTTGCCGGCGGCCCCGGCGTCGTTGGTGCTCACAGCCCTCGCTCCTCCTGGACGGTCCGCAGCCAGGGCAGGAACGGACGCTGGTCCTTGCTGCCGGCGGCGACCGGCCGGCCCTTCTCGAACAGGGCACCGGTCGGGCAGACCTGGACGCATTTGCCGCAGCTGGTGCAGGTTGGGGACTCACCCCACGGCAGGCCCATGTCGGTCTGGACCCGGGTCTCGAGACCGCGATGCATGACGTCCCAGGTGTGGGCCCCTTCGATCTCGTCACACACGCGGACGCAGCGCAGGCACAGGATGCATCGGTTGTGATCGATCGCAAACAGCTTGTGGCTGGCGTCGATGTCGACCTGGGGATTGATCCGAGGCAGGTCGAAGTGGGTGATGCCAAGGTCGGCCGAGAGGTCCTGGAGCTCACAATGGTTGTTGGCCACGCACACCGCGCACACGTGGTTGCGCTCGAGGAAGATCATCTCGGTCACGCTACGCCGGTACTCGGTCAGCGCATCCGAGTGGGCGGCCACCTCCATCCCCTCCGCGATCTGGGTCACGCAGGCGGCGGCCAGCTTGGGAGAGCCCGCGATCTCGACCACGCACAGCCGGCACGCGCCGCGATCGTGGATGCCCGGCAGGTGGCACAGGCCCGGGATGTCGATCCCGTTCTCCTCGGCCACCTCCATGATCGTCTGCCCTTCGGAGCCGGCGACGTCCTTGCCGTCGATGGTCAAGGTGTGGACGGTGCTCATGCCATCACCTCCGCCGGCTCGATCGCGCAGACGCCGGCCGGACACACCCTGTCCACGATGTGCGCCATGTACTCGTCACGGAAGTAGCGCAGCGTGCTGAAGATCGGGTTGGGGGCGCCCTGGCCGAGGCCGCACAGCGACATTCGCTGGACGACCCGCGCCAGCCGCTCCAGCTGAGCGAGGTCGGCGAGCGTCGCCTGGCCGCGGGTGATCAGGTCGAGGAGCATCCACATCTGGGTCGTGCCCACCCGGCACGGCACGCACTTGCCGCACGACTCGTCCCGGCAGAAGTCCATGAAGTACTTGGCGACGTCGACCATGCACGATGTGTCGTCCATCACGATCATGCCGCCCGAGCCCATGAACGAGCCGAGCTCGAGCAGGGACTCGTAGGTCACCGGCGTGTCGAGATGCTCGGCCGGGATGCAGCCGCCCGAGGGTCCGCCGGTCTGGACGGCCTTGAACGGGCGCCCGTCGATGATCCCGCCACCGATGTCGAACACGATCTCACGCAGCGTGGTGCCCATCGGAACCTCGACCAGGCCGGTGTTGACCACCCGGCCGGCCAGGGCGAACACCTTGGTCCCGCGGCTCTTGCCCTCGGCGATCGAGGCGTACCAGTCGGCGCCCTCGCGCAGGATGGTCGGGACGCTGGCGAACGTCTCGACGTTGTTGATCAGCGTGGGGCAGTCGAACAGGCCCTGGACCGCCGGGTACGGCGGTCGTGGCCGCGGCGTGCCCCGCTTGCCCTCGACCGACGCGATCAGCGCCGTCTCCTCGCCACACACGAAGGCGCCCGCCCCGAGTCGGATCGAGATGTCGAAGCTGAACGAGGTGTCGGCGATCCCGGCGCCCAGCCAGCCGGCCCGTTGGGCGGCCCGGATCGCGGCCCGCAGCCGGGTCACCGCGAGCGGGTATTCGGCGCGGCAGTAGATGTAGCCCTCGCTGGCATGGACCGCGAAGGCCGCGATCGTCATGCCCTCGAGCACGCGGTAGGGATCGCTCTCGAGCACGCTGCGGTCCATGAACGCCCCGGGGTCACCCTCGTCGGCGTTGCAGATCACGTACTTCTGGGTGCCCTGCGCCTTGGCGACGGTCGTCCATTTGAGCGCCGTGGGGTAGCCCGCGCCGCCGCGCCCGCGAAGGCCGCTGCGGCTGATCTCCTCGCGGACCTCGGTCGAGGTCATCTCGGACAGCACGCGCTGGAGCGCCGTGTAGCCGCCTCGATCGAGGTAGTCCTGCAGGCTCTCCGGATCCACCCGTCCGAAGTTCTCGGTGGCCACCCGGACCTGCCGCTCGAAGAACGGTCCCTGTGGCTGCCGGGTGTCGGTCGCCTTGACCTTCCTGAGGGCGGTGACGATCGGCTCCACGTCATCGGGCGCCACCCGCTCGAACAGCTGGCCGGTCTCGCCGATCTCCACCAGCGGCCCGGCGGCACACAGCCCCAGACAGCCGACGCGCTTGACCATGACATCGCCGAGGCCCGCCTCGACGGTCAGCGCACCGAGACGGCGCGTGACGTCGTGCGACTGGGCCGACATACAGCTGGCGGCCTCGCATACGTACGCGTGAGCGCGGACCGGCGTCTGGGGGGGCTCCTCGCCGGCTGTGCGGCGCACCGTGGGCCGCTCGGGCGCGGGCATCTCGCTCACATCGCCTCCAGTTGCGCGACCAGCTCGTCCGCGCCGACATGGCCCCTGACGTCGCCGTCGACGATCACCGCCGGTGCCAGGCTGCAGGCACCGAGGCACCGGGCCGTGAGCAGCGACACCTTGCCGTCCGCGGTCGTCTGCTTGGGCTTGACGCCGAGGCGGGCGTCGATGCCGGCCAGGATGTCCTTGGCGCCGTTGATGTAGCAGGCGGTCCCGGTGCACACCACGCAGGTATGTTCGCCGCTCGGCTTGAGCGTGAAGAACGAGTAGAACGTTGCGACGCCGTACACCCGCGAGTGCGGGACGCCCAGCGTGTCGCCCACGTAGGTGAGGGCATCGGGGTCGAGGTAGCCGAAGGCCTCCTGGACCGCGTGCAGCGCCTCGATCAGGGCCGCCGGCCGATCACCCATCCGCCGCATCCGGGTCTCGACGATCTTCCAGCGCTTGTCGTCGCTGGGCGGCGCGGTCTTGGCGTAGAGCGCGGGCATCCCTGTCTCCGGTACGTTGCCGGTGGCGCCGAGTCTGTCGGCATGCACGGACCGCGCGGCGCGATCTGTCATCGGACACGGTAGGCAACGCGGACCCGGGTGACGCGTGCCGCAGGTCCCGACCGGTAGAGTCGGTTTGATGCCGCCGGCGGGCCGCCCGGTCCGCCCCGACGGGACCAACGGCCGTCGGCCCCTGCCGCCGCGCCTTGCGGACGGCGTCCAACGGCTCGTCGGGGCGAACCACAGGCGTCGGCCGCCACGTCGGCGGCGCCGGCACGGATGAGCCCCCGGCGGTGCCGGGGGCTCATGTCGCGGCTGGAGTCCGTTACTCCGCCTGGCCGAAGGCCTTGATCTCCGCGAGCTCCTGCTCCGACAGCGCGCGTGGGGCCTCGCCCCGTGCGACCTTCTGAGCGCGGACGTGCTCGTTGATCTGGTCGACGATCTCGGGGTTGGCGAGCGTCGTCACGTCACCGACATCGGCGAAGTTCGAGATGCTCGCGATCACGCGGCGCATGATCTTGCCCGATCGGGTCTTGGGCATGTCGGCCACGATCCACACGTTCTTGGGACGCGCGATCTTGCCGATGTCCTTCTCGATCTGGGCCATGACCTTCTGCGCGACGCCGTCGCTCGAGTAGCCCGGCTTGAGCGAGACGTACATCTCGACCGCCCGGCCGCGAAGCTCGTCGATCACGGGCACGGCCGCCGCCTCCGCGATCTCCTCGACCTCGATCGCGGCCGACTCCAGCTCCTTCGTCCCCAGCCGATGGCCGGCGACGTTGATGACGTCGTCGATCCGGCCCAGGATCCGGTAGTAGCCGTCCGCGGCCTGCACCGCGCCGTCGCCGGCGAGCCACGGCCAGTCGTGCCAGTCGGTGCTCTTCGGATCGCGGTTGTACTTCGCGTGGTAGGTCTGGATGTACCGCTCGTCCTGGCCCCAGATCGTCAGCATCCGCCCGGGCCACGGGTTGCGCATGCAGATGTTGCCCGCTTTGCCGGAGCCTTTCGGGACCTCCTGCCCGTTCTCGTCGTACAGGACGCCGTAGAGGCCGAGCACCGTCGGCCCGCAGCTGCCGGGCTTCATCTTCTCGAGCCCCGGCAGCGTCGAGCCGAGAAAGCCGCCGGTCTCGGTCAGCCACCAGGTGTCGGTGATCGACGCCTCGCCCTTGCCGACAACGTTGAAGTACCAGCGCCAGACATCGGGCTCGATCGGCTCGCCGACCGTCGTCATCGTCTTGAAGTGATAGTTGTACTTCGCCGGCTCGTCCGGGCCGAGCTTGCGCAGCATGCGGATCGTCGTGGGCGCCGTGTGGAAGATGTCCACGCCCAGCTTCTCCGCGATCCGCCACGGCCGCCCCGCGTCCGGGTAGGTCGGAACGCCCTCGTACATGACGCTCGTCGTCCCCAGCGCGAGCGGCCCGTAGACGATGTACGAGTGCCCGGTGATCCAGCCGATATCGGCGAAGCACCAGTACGTGTCGTCCGGATGGATGTCCTGGTAGTACTTCGAGGTGCCGGTGACGTAGGACAGGTAGCCGCCGGTCGAATGTTGGGCCCCTTTGGGACGACCGGTCGTGCCGCTGGTGTACATGAGGAACAGCGTGTCCTCGGCCCGCATCGAGACGGGCTCGACCTGCTGACCCTTGTAGCGCTCGAGCAGCTCATCGACGAAGAAGTCTCGGCCCTCGACCATCGGGCTCTCCGAGTGGTACTCGCCGGGAATGCGCCGGAAGACCAGGACCTTGTCGACCTCGAGCCCCTCCTTGCGCGCGGCCTCGATCGCCTCGTCGGCCTTGACCTTGTGGTCGATCAGCGCGCCATTGCGATAGTAGCCGTCGATCGTGACGAGGATCGTGCTCTGAGCGTCGGCCATCCGCTGGCCGCACGCGGTTCCGCTGAAATCCGCCGAACACCTCCGAGTGCGGAGCGCCGAGGCGGGCGCAGGCGAGCATGGCGACGGGCAGCTCCGGGACCATGGGCAGGTGGAACGTCACCCGGTCACCGGTCTTGACACCGGCGAAGTCCTGCAGCAAAGCCGCGAACTCGTTCACGCGCCGGTGCAGATCGCGGTAGGTGATCTCCTGCGTCGCGTCCTCTTCGCGCTCCGGCACCCAGATGATCGCGTTCTTGTCACCCCGCGTCTCGAGGTGCCGGTCGAGGCAGTTGACGGACGCATTCAGCTTGCCGCCCACCCACCACTTGAAGAACGGCGCCTTCGAGGTGTCGAGGATGGTGTCCCACTTGCGGTCCCAGGTGAGCATCTCTGCGTACTCGACGAAGCACTCGGGGAAATGCTCCTCGGAGAACCGTTCGCGAATGGCCGGGTCGTTGGCGTTCGCTACGGACTTGATGCGGGAGGGCGGGTCGTAGTACTCCTCCTCCCGCCAGTGGACGGCGATCTGCGCCTCCGACACCTGGGCATCGGTTGCCCCGACGTTTGTTTCCAAGGTTCAGCCTCCTGCAATCCGGTTTCGCGGAGCCGTTCGGGCTCACGATGGCTGCCGGTGGCTTGAGCGCGTCGGGTGCGCGGACCGATCGGATCGGTCGTCGCCTGGAGACGTTCGGGACGCGCGCCGCACCGGAGAACCTCCCTGGACCCGGCCCCGTGAGCAGACTGGGTGGCCACCAGATGTCGGGGCTTGGTTGCGGCTGGGCCAGAGGGTGGATTGTACGACGCTCAGGAATTTGCGTTGCATGGTGCGGGTCATCCCCGGAGCCACGTCGAGCGGTGCGAGCCGCCGCCTGGAAGGGGATGACGCCCCCGGCAGTGGCGCCCCCGGCAGGAATCGAACCTGCGACCTACCGCTTAGAAGGCGGCTGCTCTGTCCGCTGAGCTACGGGGGCGCGGCTGCCAGTCTATCGGCGGCAGCACGGCGCCGGGTCGCAGGCGTCGACGCGGGAACGTACGCGGAAGGACCGGCCGGGAACCGGCCGGTCCTTCAACTCCCCATCGATTTTGCCACCCGCGCTGACCTAGCCGGGCAGGAGCTCCTGTCCGAACGCTTCGTTGATGATGGTGCGTGCGGACGCGTACCAGGCCGCGATCGCGGTCAGGATGCCGACGGCGCCGCCGAGCTGCTTGATCGTCCCGTTCCCGCTGAACTCGGCGATCGCGAGCAGCAGGAACGTGATCCACAGCAACAGGAACACGATCATCACCGGCCACGGATGCTTGAGCGTGGCGATCCACATGTAGAACGTGAAGATGCCCCATGCGAGCAGGAACGCCCCGACCGCACCCGCAGCGTCGCCGCTGGCGACGTTCGCGGCGAAGAACCAGACGAAGAACGCGTAGCTGAGCCAGAAGGCTCCGTACGAGGTGAATGCCGTCGCCCCGAACGTGTTGCCGTTCTTGAACTCCCACATGCCGGCCGCGAACTGGGCAAGCCCGCCGTAGCCGAGGGCGAGCGCGAGCACGACCTGAACGCTGGACCCTCCGATGATCCCGGCGTTCGTCAGCGACAGGACGAACGTCGTGAGCGCGAAGCCTGCCAGGCCAAGCGGGGCTGGGTTCGCCTCCTTGGGTGCGGGTGACGCCGATTGCGCCTGAGCCACGCGAGACCCTCCTTCCTCCGTTTGCCGCGCTTCGGCGCGCGACGATACGCGGATATGCCTCGACCATCGTCTCTGGGGCCACCAGCTCCACGCCCTTGCGCGGGGCCATATGCGAACACTAATGGGTGCCATGCAGATGTCAAGTGATTGCCCCCTGGCAACCAATGAACGGACGAAATCCGGCACCTGGATGATGGGAGATCGGCGAGCGACCCCACGAAGGTGTGCGCACCCCTCGCGCCAGGGTCCGCTGCGCTAGTGGCCGCTGCGCTCGGAGAGCATCCCCAACGTGTGCTCGAGCGCGCGACGGGCGGTTGCGAGGTTGGCCTCCATGACGCCGTCGGGCTCCGGTGCCGCAACGCCGGGGAGGTCGAGCATGGCTGCCGGCGGCGGACCCTGTCGATAGCGCGCCGCCTCCTCTGCCCAGCGCTCTCGCCATGCCGCGGGGGTTGCCTCCGGAACGTCGCGATGCGCCTGCGCGAGCCAGACCAGCGACCAGGCCCGGGGCACGACCCGGTACACGTCGTAGCCACCACCACCGGTGGCGAGCCATCGTCCACCCGCATGCTCGTGGGCAACCCTGTCCACCAGGCGCGCCGCCCGGGACATCGCGGCCGTGGTCACCTCGAGATGCGCGAGCGGGTCCAGGGCATGGCTGTCGCAGCCGTGCTGGCTGACCAGCAGCGTCGGACCGAACGCCTCGGCGACACGCGGCAGGGCGAGCTCGATCACCGCCAGCCAGGAAGGATCCGACGTCCCGGGCTCGAGCGGGATGTTGATCGCGCTGCCGTATGCCTCATGGCCACCTCGCTCCTCCACGAACCCGGTCCCGGGGAACAGCGCGAGCCCCGTCTCATGGAACGACAGGGTGAGCACGTCGCGCTCGTTCCAGAAGATCGCCTCCACGCCGTCACCGTGGTGTACGTCGAGGTCGATGTACAGGACGCGGTGGCCGGCATCGAGGGCGCGCCGGATGGCGACCGCCAGGTCGTTGTAGATGCAGAACCCGCTGGGGAGGGCCGGGAACGCATGGTGGAGCCCGCCGCCCGGGTGGAACACGTGGCGCCGGTCACCCGCGAGGATGTGGTCCATCCCGGCCAGCGTCCCACCGACCACGGCCGCCGCGGCCCGGTGCATGCCGTAGAACGCAGGCGTATCGCGGCTGTCGAAGCCGGTCATCTCGCCGGCCTCCGGATAGTCCGAGAGCATCCTGACGGTCGCGATGTAGGTGGGGTCGTGGACGCGCGCGATCCAGTCATCGGACGCCGGTCGAGGGGCCTCGAAGGCGTGCGCGCCGAGCTCGCGCAGCAGATCGATCGCCGGCCTGAATCGGCGGGGCGTGAATGGATGATCGGGCCCGAAGTCGTATTCGTGCGACGCCGACCCGTAGATCAGGAGTGGTCGAGCCGGGCTGCTGCCGGCAGGGGGCGGCATGGTCGGAGGCGGCCCTCGTGCGGGGCCTCACGTCGAGCGCGCTACCATCGCGACGAGCGCAAGACCCGGGCGGATCGGGTCGGGCGAAAGTAGCACGCAACGTACCCGGAGGCCTCGGGGTTGGAAATGAACGTGCACCGAGTCAGCCCCGCAACGACCGAAGATCGGGCACGGGACACCATCCTCCGGGACGGGGCCTCGATCCGCATCAGGGATGCGGTCGGCGCCGACGCGGCGGGTCTCGAGACGTTCCTCCAAGGTCTCGACGCCGAGTCGCGCTGGCTCCGGTTCGCGAGCAAGGGCACGGATCTGGCGGCACGCGCCCACCTGTGGGCGGTACCGGAACGTCCCGACGACTGCTCGCTGGTCGCCGAGACCGGGATCGACGGGCGGATCATCGGCAACGGCAGCTACGACCGGGTGGGCAGCGACACGGCCGAGGTCGCGTTCGTGGTCGCCGACGAGTTCCAGGGTCGCGGGGTCGCAACGCTGCTGCTCGAGGAGCTTGCACGACGCGCCCAGGAGGCCGGCATCACCGCGTTCGTGGCCGAGGTGCTGCCCGAGAACGTGCGGATGCTGGCGGTGTTTCGGGCGAGCGGCTTCCCGCTCCGGGTGCATGCGGAGCCGGGATCGATCGTGGTCGAGTTCCCGACCGAGCTCACCGGCGCCGCCCGGGAGCGCTTCGAGCGCCGCGAGCAGGAGGCTGCCGCCGCAGCCGTGCGCGCCCTCCTCCACCCGTCGGCCGTGGCGGTGATCGGCGCGTCCCGGCGCCGTGGCACGACCGGCGGCGAGCTGTTCCACAACCTGCTCTCGAGCGGTTTCCCCGGGCCCGTCTATCCCGTGAACCCGGCCGCCGATGTCGTGCAGTCGGTCGCTGCCTATCGCTCGGTGACCGACATCCCGGGCCCCGTGGACCTGGCCGTGATCGTGGTCCCGGCGGCGGTCGTCGTCGATGCGGCGCGCGCCTGCGCGGCCAAGGGGGTCAAGAGCGTGGTCGTCGTGTCGCCCGGCTTCGCGGAGGTCGGCCCCGAGGGCCTGCGACGGCAGCGCGAGCTGGTGTCGGTGTGTCGCGGCGCCGGCATGCGACTGGTGGGCCCGAACTGCATGGGGATCATCAGCCTCGATCCCGAGAGCCGGCTGAACGCCACCTTCTCCCCCACCCTGCCGATCGCGGGGCGGGTCGGGTTCCTGTCGCAGAGCGGCGCCCTGGGCCTCGCCATCATCGAGCATGCAAACCGGCTGGGGCTGGGCCTGTCCACCTTCATCTCGATCGGCAACAAGGCGGACCTGTCGGGCAACGACTTCCTCCAGTACTGGGAGTCGGACCCTGGGTGCGCGGTGATCGCCCTGTACCTGGAGTCGGTGGGCAACCCGCGCAAGTTCGCCCGGATCGCACGCCGGGTGGGCCGGAGCAAGCCGATCATCGCGGTCAAGAGTGGCCGCTCGGCGGCGGGCGCGCGGGCCACCTCATCACACACCGGCGCGCTGATCGGCGCCTCGGACGTGACCGTCGACGCCCTCTTCCGGCAGGCCGGCGTGGTGCGCACCGACACGCTGGCCGAGTTCTTCGACGTCGCCTCGCTGCTCGCCAACCAGCCGCTGCCGGGAGGCCGCAACGTGGCCATCCTCACCAACGGCGGCGGCCCGGGGATCCTCGCCGTCGATGCCTGCGAGGCGGACGGTCTCAGCGTGCCCCAGCTCCCCGAGGACGTTCGGCGCGAGCTCGCCTCCTTCCTGCCGGCCGAAGCGGCTCTCAACAACCCGGTCGACACGATCGACGCTGCGCCCGAATCCTTCAGGCGGGCGATCTCCACCCTGGCGGCGTGGAACGGGATCGACGCGATCATCGTCCTGTTCGTGCCACCCCTGGGTGCGCGGACCGAGGATGTGGCCGCGGCCATCCGGGAGACCGTGGTCAGCCTGCCCCGGACGATCCCGGTGCTGGCCGTGTTCATGTCGGCCGAGGGCGGCCCGGCGGCCCTCCGCGATTCCGCGGGGCGGGTTCCCGCCTACAGCTACCCCGAGGAGGCGGTCCGCGCCCTCGCCCATGCGGCGGCGTACGCGTCGTGGAGGGCGACGCCGCCCGGCAACGTGCCACGGTTCGATGATCTGCGAGGCGACGAGGCGGCAGGTGTCATCGCGGCCGCGCTTGCCCACATCGGACCCGACGATCGCGCCACGGCCGGCACGCTGGCCGGATCGTCGCTGGCCGAGTCCCAGACGGGCGAGGCCTCGCGCTGGCTTCGCCCCGACGAGGTCGCCTGCATGCTCTCCTGCTACGGGATCCCGACGGCGGAGTGGCGGCTGGTCGATGGTCCGGAGGCCGCCGGACAGGCGGCCGAGGACATCGGCGGTCCGGTGGCGCTCAAGGCGGTCGCGACCGGCGTGGTTCACAAGAAGGAGGCGCGGGCCGTCGTCGTGGAGCTCGAAGGTGGACCCGGGGTCCGGCGAGCAGCCGTCGAGATGGCGCGAGACCTGGAGCAGGCGGGCCACCCGGTCGAGCACTTCTTCGTCCAGAAGATGGTTTCCGGGGGCGTGGAGATGCTGGTGGGCGTCGTCCACGACCGGCTGTTCGGGCCCGTGATCGCGTGCGGCGCGGGTGGCTCCGAGGTCGAGCTGCTCAAGGACGTGGCCGTGAGGATCACCCCGCTGACCGACCAGGACGCCAGCGAGATGGTCCGCTCGCTGGCCATGTTCCCGCTGCTCGAGGGGTACCACAACGCGCCACCTGCGGACATCGGGGCGCTCGAGGAGACCCTGCTGCGGGTGAGCGCGATGGTCGAGGCGCACCCCGAGATCGTCGAGATGGACTGCAACCCGGTGATGGTGCTGCCGGCCGGCGCGGTCGTGGTCGACGCCCGGGTCCGGATCGAGGCGCCGCGGCCGCGCACGTAGCCGGCGACCTCGCCCCATGACGGGCGGCCACGCCCACGACCGGGCAGGCGTCGCCCGTGACCGGCCTTCGCCCACGGGCGGCCTGCGGCGGCTCAGTGGCGCGGCCGAGCCGCCCGCGCCTCCCAGGTCACGTGCTCCGGCGTCTCGAGCTGGAACGTCGAATGGTCCACGTCGAAGTCCTCGGACAGGCATGTTCCGAGGTGGTCGAGGACATCGCCCGGCTGCGCTTCGTCCCCCAGCACGACGTGCGCCGAGACGACGTTCATCCCGCTCGTGATCGTCCAGGCATGGAGGTCGTGGACGTCGATGACACCGGGCGCTTCGAGGATGTGGCCCCGCACGTGCTCCAGATCGACCCCTTTGGGTGTGGCCTCGAGCAGGACGTCGAGGCTGTCGCGGAGCAGGGTGGCCGTGCGGGGCACGATGAGCGCGGCAACCGTCAGGGACGCGACGGCATCGGCCTGCCGCCAGCCGGCGACCAGGATCACGACCCCCGCGACCAGCACGGCCGCTGCACCCAGCACATCGCCGAGCACCTCGAGGTACGCGCCCCGGATGTTGAGGCTCTCATCCCGGCCGGCAGCCAGCAGCCGGATCGAGACCAGGTTCGCGAGCAGCGCGACGGCTGCGACGGCCGTCACGACCGCGGGCTGGACGTCGCTCGGGCTCGACAGTCGCCGGAACGCCTCCAAGGCCACCACGCCTGCGATCATCAGCAGCAGGACGCCGTTGGCCGTGGCGGCGAGGATCTCGAGCCGGTACAGGCCGTAGCTGCGCTCGTCGGTTCGAGGTCGGGCGGCCAGCCTGACGGCGGCCAGCGAGAGGCCCATTCCGGACACGTCGGCGAACATGTGTCCGGCGTCGGCGAGCAGCGCGAGCGAGTTGGCGGCCAACCCGGCGACGAGCTCGAGGATCAGGATGCCCAGGCTGATGGCGACGGCCCCGGCGAGCCGGCCCGAGTGGCGCGCCGCCGCTGACGTGGACCCCATCGCCCAAGGGTAGCCAGCCTGCAGGATGGTTGGGTCGGGGATCCGATCCGGCGAACGACCGACTCGTGCGGCGGGTAGCAGGGTGCTATGCTCCGCGGCCCCTGAGCACGGGCAGCCCAGCCCGCGCGATCGCCGAGCCCGGGATGTCCGACCAGATCACCGTCACTCGCCCATCCGACACCGGACAGCTTGCGCTGGAGCTGCCGGTCGTCCTGCCGGGCCTGGCGATCGAACCCGAGTGGAAGCGGCAGCCGAGACTGTGGGGCCACAGCCTCCACCCGATGTGCTCGTACCTCGCGAGCTTCCCGGCGGCGCTCACGCACGCGTTCATCGCCCGCTACAGCCGTCCCGGCGACGTGGTGCTCGACCCGTTCTCGGGGCGAGGCACGGCACCGGTCCAGGCCGCCGCCGAGGGGCGGATCGGGGTTGGCAACGACCTCAACCCGCTGGCCCACGTGCTGACTGCAGCCAAGCTCGAGCCCGCGACCCCGGCGGAGTCCCGTACCCGCCTCACCGCGCTTCGCCTGGCCTGGGCGACCGATGCCGCCGGATGGCTGGAGATGGCGGGACGGGTCGTCGCGTCCCCGGGCGACCCGGCGATCCTGGTCCCGTCCGCCGGGAGCGGGTCAGGCCCGCATGGCGGTCGGGAGCCCGTGCCGGCAGAGGTCGCCATCTCGTTCCACCCGCGCACGCTGGGTCAGCTGCTGATGGTTCGCTCATGGCTCCGCCTCGACGACCCGACCGACCGGTTCCTTGCGGGGGCGCTGGCCGGGGCCCTCCACGGCAAGACCCCGTCGTACCTCTCGACCGTCATGCCCAACACGTTCAGCATGGCACCGCGCTACGTACGCGATTTCGTGACCCGGACCGGCTTCCGGCCTCCCGAGCGCGATGTGTTCGACACGCTGTCCGCGAAGCTGGATCGCCTGTACCACCAGCCGGTCCCGTCCACGACCGGTGTCCCGCTCCTGGGCGATGCCCGGACCGCAGGTCACCGCGCCAAGGCGGCACTGCGCGCCCGCGGGCTGCCGGATCGCGCCAGGCTGGTGATCACCTCCCCGCCCTACCTTCGGGTCCTCAAGTACGGCTACTACAACTGGCTGCGGACCTGGCTGCTCGGCTTCGACGCGCACCAGATCGACGCGACGCTCGACGACGCGCACCAGCGGGAGCCGTACCTCGCGTTCCTGCGCGATGTGCTCACCGACCTCCGCCCGGCGATGACCGATGACGGCATCGCGGTGCTCGTGATCGGCGATGTCGAACGGGATCGCGGCAAGCCCTCCACCAGCGGCCTCGGGCTGGCCGAGCGCGTCTGGGAGGAGGCCGCGTACCCGGCCGGGTTCCGGCTCGCGGGCCTGGTGCGGGACGAGGTGGCCGCCAACCGCAAGATGACTCGCCTGTGGGGCGACGAGGCCGGGCGGGCGACCAAGACCGACCGCATCCTGGTCCTCGGGTCGAGCGAGGCGGGACGGCGGCGTGCGCTGGCCGCGGCCACGGTGCCGGTCGATTGGACCTGGCCCCCGACGAGGTTGCGGGTGCTCTAGAGGTTGCAGGTGGTCGGGAAGGGCCGGGCCCGCGGGGCGGGTCGTCCGGTCGCAGGTCAGCGACCGCTCACTGCCGGCCTGCCGGCCTGCCGGCGTTCCGTTGCCGTCGCGGTGGTGGCGGCCTGACGACCCGGGGTACGATCCACAAGCACGATGGATCGTCACGAGACGGCGTCGCCGGGAGCCTGGCTCCGACGCCGCGACCCCGATGCTCGTCCCCCGCTGCCGGCGTGCCCGCTGCCCGTCGGACGGGCCCCATGGATCGCGATGCGCCCGGCGAGACGCCGGGTCCCGGTCCTGGGCTGGTGGCTCTCGATCGTCGTCCTCGCCATCCTGCTGGCGATGCCGGGTCCCGCCCTCGCGGACGGCGAGCCCACCCTCCGCGACAGCGTCACCGACCAGGCCGACGTTCTGACGCCTGCCGAGGAAGCCGGTGTCGCCGACGCCCTCCAGCAGCTGCGCGACTCCCACGGCGTCCAGCTGTTCGTTGCGTACGTGACAAGCACGAAACCGGCCGCCGTCACCGACTTCACGCGGTCCACGGCCGAGGCGAACTCGCTCGGTGGCAACGACGCGCTGCTGCTGGTCGCCGTCGAGGACCGCTCGGACGCCCTGTGGGTCGGCAATTCCCTGGGCGCCATCACCAACGACGAGATCGACGCCATCCTGACCTCGGCCGTCGAGCCACGGCTGAACGACGGCGACTTCGCGGGCGCCATGATCGACGGCGCGGCGGCCATCGGCGACGCCGTCGCAAGCCAGCCGTCGACGGCCGCGCCTCCGACGGCGGCAGCGACCACCGTGCCCGCCGGGGAGACCGGGCAGCCCGAGCCCCCGGGGATCGACCTGAGCCCGATCGTCGCGATCCTCCTGGTCGGTGGGGGCCTGGTCCTCGTCGGCTCGACGCTCTGGAGCCGCCGGAAGGCCGCACGGGCAACGGCCGCGACGCTCGACCGGCTCAACCGCGATGCCAACCGGGCGCTGCTGGCCGCCGACGAGGGGCTCAAGGACGCGGCCAACGACGTGGACTTCGCCGCCGCCCAGTGGGGTGAGGACGAGGTCACCGCCTATCGGCGGGCGATCGAGCAGGCCGACGAGACGGTGAAGGCCGCATTCGCCATCCGCCAGCGGCTCGACGACGCCGAGCCGGAGACCCCCGTTGAGCGCGAGCGGATGCTGCGCGAGATCCTGGCCCGGACGGCCGACGCCGGCAGGCTCCTCGACGAGCAGGAGCACCGGTTCGATCAGCTGCGCGACCTGGAGCAGGCCGCTCCCGCGCAGCTCGCCGCGCTGCCGGAGGCGATCGACGCGCAGCGCCGGCGTCGCCAGGCGGCCGGCGTGTCGATGGATCGCCTCACGGGTGCCTTCGCGCCCTCTGCGATCGCGTCGGTGAGCGGCAACCTGCCCGAAGCGGACAAGGCGCTGGCGTCGGCGGCGAGCGAGGCGGCCCGGGGCACCGGCCTCCAGGACTCGCAGCGGCCGCAGGCCGTGATCGCCCTGCGCCGCGCCCAGGACGGAATCGCCCGGGCGACCCTGCTGCTCGACGCCGTCGAGCGGCTGGCACGGCGGCTGGACGAGGCTGCGGCCAGGCTTCCGGCCGAGATCGACGCTGCCGCTGCCGACGTCGAGACCGCGACCGACGCGGTGGCCAGGGCCGGCTCGACGCAGCCTGGCGCGGCCCCGGACGATCAGGCCAGGGCGCTCGCGGATGCCCGGCAGCTGCTGGCGAACGCCCGCGAGGCCGCGGCGGCTCGGCCGCTCGACCCGCTCGCCGCGCTCGAGCTCGCCACCCGGGCGAACGCATCAGCCGACGCGATCGTCGCCGGCATCCAGGAGCTCGAGGCACGCCGCGCGCGACGGCTGCAGGTCGCAGCCGCGGCGGTGACATCGGCCCGGGGCCACGTGGACCGGGCGGCCGACTACATCACGACCCGACGCCACGGCGTCGGCCAGACGGCCCGTACCCGGGTGACCGAGGCCCAGGCGAGCCTCGCCGATGCCGAGCGGCTCGCCGGCTCGGACCCGGATGCCTCGGTCGCGGGAGCCCAGCGGGCCACCCAGCTCGCCGACGAGGCCTATCGCCTCGCCACCAGCCAGTTTGACGCCTGGGACGCGGGCAACGGCCCCGTCGCGGGTCCCTACAGTCGCGGCGGCCCGGCCGGTTCGGACATCGCGGGAGCCGTGCTGGGCGGGATCATCGGCGGCATCCTCGCCGGCGGCGGGCGTGGCAGCGGCTGGGGCGGCACCCCGTGGGGCGGTCCGCTCGGTGGCGGCCGCCGGGGCGGCGGGTTCGGCGCGCCAAGGGGACCGTTCGGTGGTGGTGGCGGCCGCGTCGGAGGCGGCGGCTTCGGCGGGTCCGGCGGCGGCGGGGGCCGGGTGCGCGGCGGGCGCTGGTGACGCCCGGGTGGTGATGCCCGACGACATGAAGGGTCGACGATGCCTTCGCTCGACTCGACGATCGATCAAGGTCCAGCAAGCGGGAGGAACCAGGAATGGCGCAGACCACGATCCTTGGCCGGATCGGGCAGCTGGTGCGGGCGAACGTCAACGCCCTGCTCGATCAGGCCGAAGACCCGGAGAAGATGCTCGATCAGCTGATCCGGGACTTCACCAACAACATCGCCGAGGCTGAGGAGGCCGTCGCCCAGACGATCGGCAATCTGCGCCTGCTCGAGGACGACGAGAAGGAGGCACGCGCGGCGTCGACCGACTGGCTGTCGAAAGCCAAGGCCGCCTCCGATCGCGCGGACGCCATGCGGACCCAGGGCAATGCCACCGAGGCCGACCGGTTCGACGGCCTGGCCAGGCTGGCCCTCCGTCGCCAGCTGTCGTTTGAACAGCAGGTGGCCACGTTCGACGGCCAGATCACGCAGCAGCGCGAGCTCACCGACAAGCTCAAGGACGGGCTCAACAAGCTCCGCGTCAAGCGAGAGGAGCTGGTCCAGAAGCGGGACGAGCTGGTCAGCCGGGCGAAGATGGCGCAGGCGCAGGTGAAGGTCCAGCAGACGCTCAAGTCGGTGTCCGTGCTCGATCCCACCTCGGAGCTCAACCGCTTCGAGGAGCAGATCCGCCACCAGGAGGCGCAGGCCCGGGGCCTGGAGGAGGTCGCGGCGTCCTCGCTGGAGAGTCAGTTCGCCGAGCTCGAGTCAGACGAGGACGCGCAGGAGGTCGACGCTCGCCTGGCGGAGCTGAAGGCGAAGCCGTAACCCGACCCGGGCGAGGCGGCGCTGCTGACCCGCGGTGACCCACACAGGGTCGCCGCGGGTCGCGCCCGGCGCGCACGGGATCACCGACACGAACGCCGGGGCATCCAGGCGGTCTGCCTGCCCGTCCTGTGGCCCTGCGTTGGCTCCGCCCTCGCGGGAATGCCCGGTTGGGCTAGCATGACGCCTCGATGAACCAGATGTACCCCCCGTCCGATCTTGCCGCGATGGACCCCCTGGTCCTGATGAAGAACCTGGATCACGTCCGGATGACCAGCCGCCGCCTGTCGTACATCCTGCAGCAGCAGGTCCACCTGTACACGCCCGAGGCCAACCAGCTGCGCGAGCAGATCGATCGCTACGTCGAGGCCGAGCGGCAGATCGAGGGCGAGATGGCGAGGCGGCGCATCCGCGCCTGACCGTCAACCGGCGGGGCTTGGGCTGGGGGCGCGGGTGAAGGCCGCGAGACGTCCATGGCGCCGGCCCCGTTCTTCGCCCCCATGGCCAGGCGGCGCCGGCCGCCATGGTCAGGCGTCAGGCGGGACTCGCCGCCAGCGGCCGGGTCAGCTCGGGCTCTTCGCTGTTGTTGCGTGCCGCCTCGAGCGCCGCGGCCCTGGTCGCCCGGCGAGCCGCCTGCTCCTCGCTCGCGACCTTGCACACCAGCTCCGACAGCCTCGGTGTCTCGAACAGGCTGAACCCGACGCCCACCTCGGCCAGCTCGTCGTGGCCCATGCCTCGAAACAGGCCGCGTGTCGCCACGGCGCACATCTCGTCGTACAGCTCGGGCCACCCCACGCGCCGACGCTGATAGCAGAAGCGCACAAAGGCCTCGGCCTCGGGCGATGTCGGGCATGCGGCGGCGCCGACAGGCAGCATCGATCGATCTCCTCGGTCCCGGGACGCTCGGGGCTTGGCCGATGGCCTGGCGAAACCTGCCCCGACCACCAGCGGAATGAGTGCTGGCAACCGGCGCGACCCCTCGGTCCTCCCTCGGGCACCGGCAACCCGTCAATCCTACGGGTTCGGGGAGGTGTCCGGAAGGGGCTTCTCCACGATGTGCCACGGCGACTTGTCCACACGCCCGGGTCATCGGTGGACAGCGGCCCCGCGCCCAGCCGAGGTTGTGGACGCATTCCGGTCCCGGGCGGACCCTGATCGCTACCCTGCAACGTCCGCCTTGAGGGTGAGCCCAAGCCCCGGGGCCACAGACGCTCGCCAGCGCTTGTCGGGCCCCATCTCGAGGCCGGCGACAGGGTCATCGGCCAGCAGCAGGCAGCCGTCGAGATCCACCCACTCGGCGAGCGGCGCGACCGCGACCGATGCGGCGATCGCCACCGAGCTCTCCTCCATGCAGCCAAGGAACGTCCGGAATCCGAGCGTGCGCGCGCGTTCCAGCATCCGCCTCGCCGGCCCCACCCCGCCGCACTTGGCGAGCTTGACGTTCACACCGGCCACCACGCCCGCGAGGGCGTCGAGGTCCTCGATCGTGACCGCGCTCTCGTCGGCGATGACCGGTAGCGGCGAGCGCTCCTGGAGCCAGCGAAGCTGGTCCAGGCGCCGGGCGGGGAACGGCTGCTCGATCAGCTCGACGCCCAGCCGGACCAGGTGCGGGAGCAGCGCCTCCGCATCCGCGGTCGTCCAGCCCGTGTTCGCATCCACCCGGATCGGGCCCGCGTAGACGGCCCGGACGGCCTCCAGCGTGGCGACATCGGCGGGACCGCCCACCTTGACCTTCAGCGCCGGAAAGTCTCCGGCGCGACGGGCACGCTCGGCAACGACCGCAGGCTCGTCGATGCCGAGGGTGAAGTCAGTGGGCGGGATCTCGCCCTCGACACCCAGCAGCTGCCCGATCGGGATCCCGAGCCGCCTGCCGACCAGATCGTGGAGCGCGATGTCGATGGCGCACTTGATCGCACCGTGGTGCCCGATCGCCGCGGTCATCAGACCCTCGGCGACCTCGAGCGCAGACCGCGCCTCGCCGGGCGAGCCGCGAAGCTCGGCCATGATCGGCTCGAGCGCCGCGAGCAGCAGCGGCCCCACGGCGGCCATCGTCTCGGGCGTTTCCCCGTAGTAGGCGTCCGGATAGCCTTCGCCGAGCCCGACTGGGCCGTCTGGACCATCGGCCTCGTCGCGCAGCAAGGCGAGCACGGTGGTGACGCTCCGCCGGTCGGCCGCGGAACGGGCGATCACGAACGGATCCCGCAGCGGCAGGACCAGCGTTCGCAGCGACAGCGCGAACGTCACGTGGGCGAACCGGACGTGGGCGGCTCCGATGCCGATGCCGCCGCCGTGGGCTCCGGCTCCCGCTCGGGGGGCACGCTGAGCGTCACCCATGGCAGCGCGTCGACCGCGGCCTCGATCGTGGCCCACAGCTCCTCGCCGCCGAACCGGAGCGGATCGGCCGTAGGCAGTCCCGTCTCGGCTGCGGTGGCGGCGATGATCCGGCGAGCCTCGGCGTCGTCGTGGATCAACGACGTGTTGAGGGCGACCGCGACCACCTTCGAAGGGGCGACCAGCCCCGCCATCAGCTCGTGAGCCGCGATCAGGCCGGGCAGGTCCGCGATCGGGAACCGGGCCTCGGGCAGGTGCTCGAAGTCATGATCCGCGAGCCCTGGCTTGTGGATCATGACCATGGCGTGGGGCGTGGCGCCGTGGATGAGACCCAGCGTGACGCTGCTGTAGGCGGGGTGGTCGAGCGAGCCCTGGCCCTCGACGATCACCCAATCGCCTCGCTCCTCCCCGTCTGCGATCAGCTGCTCGACCGCGCCCTGGAGGAAGTCGGCGATGACCCGGTCGACGGCCACCCCCCAGCCCTCGACCATCATCCCCGTCTGCCCGGTGGCGACGAACACGGCCGAGCGCCCCATCGCCTGGGCGGCACGGCGGAGCTCCAGCGCAACCGACATCTTGCCGACCGCACAGTCCGTGCCCACGGTGAGGATCACCCGCCTGTGCGGCAGGTGACGCCTTCCGACAGCCGTCCCAAGATGATCGGGCGGGCGCCGATAGTCGACCAGCCGAACGCCGCCGGCCCGTGCCGCCTCGGTGAGCTCGGGATCGTCGGCGAGGAACGTGTGGAGCCCGGCATGCACGTCGAGGCCGGAGCGGATCGCGGCCAGGATGACCCCGCGCCATTCGTCGGGCAGCTTGCCGCCGGTGGGTGCGATGCCCACCAGGAGCGTGTCGGCCCGGGGCAGGAACCCCAGCGCGTCACTCAGCGAGGCCACGATCGGGATGTCGTAGCGGCCAGAGTCGCCCAGCCACTCGCGGACGTTTCGTCCCGCCTGCGTGGAATCGATGACGGCCACCACCCGGTCCCGTCCGAACCGGATCACCCCCATCGCCGTCTTGCCGTGGTGGAAGCCGAAGTTGCCCTCGGCGAGGATCACGAGGCGACGCTCGGCGGTCAGCGGCATGCCTCCTCCGTGACGGATGGCTGGCTCGATCTTCGCGAGTGTATCGGCTTGCGACGCGGACCACGCCGTGCCCGCGAATCGAGCGCTCGAGGGTCGAACGCTCGAGGGGTCGAGCCGTGGTCGGACGATCCGTGACGTGGTCAGCCTGGGCCGGCGTGGTCACCCTGGCCTGCCGCGGGTCCGCTCATCCCTCGAGCAGGAACCCGCGGACCACCTCCACGAAGGCCGCCGGATCCTCCATCGGCGGCAGGTGCGCCACGCCCGGGAGCTCCAGGTAGCGGGCATCAGGGATCTCGGCTGCAAGCACCGGCGCGATCCGGCGCATGTCGATCCGATCGAGGCTGCCGGCGAGCACCAGCGTGCGAGCGCCGATCTCACCCAGCCGCGGACGGTACTCGCGCACCAGCCAGGTCAGCTCGGCAGCCGGCTCGTCGATGGCGTAGGCGTGCCGCTGCATCTCGAACACGCGCTCTCGGAGCCGCGGATCGACGTCGGCGGCGGTGCGCTCCGGGCCGTCGAGCCAGAATCGAACCTGTCCCCAGGCCGCCGCGTCGAGGTCGCCTGCCTCGACCGCCGTCATCTCTGCCTGGTCGGCGGCGTCCATCTCAGGGTCGTGGCTCCAGCCCTCGAGGCCGGCGCCCACCAGCACCATCCGGTCGACGCGCTCCGGATGGGCGATGGCAAGGTCGATGGCGACGCGGCCGCTCATCGAGACCCCTACCAGGCTCGCACGCTCGATGCCGAGCGCCTCCAGCAGGCCGGCGAGGTCGGCGGTCCAGCTGAACCTCGCGTTCGGGATCGGCGTGTCGCCGAAGCCGCGGTGGTCGGGAGCGATGGTCCGGAAGTCGCGTGCAAAGCCGGACAGCACGTCCGACCACATCCGGCGGTCGGTGATCCCGGCGTGCAGGAGCACCAGCGGCGGGCCGCTGCCGGCCTCGTCGTAGGCGACGCTCGTCCCGTTTACCTCGATGGTCGGCATGGCTTCCTCCGAGGATCAATCCTGCCATGGGGGGAACCCGCGTCGCACGGCGGGAGAACGTCGATGCGAAGGCGGGGCTCACCGACCCGAGCGCCCGGCGTCCACCCGTGCAGCCGGGTCGCTGGAGTCCACCACCCGGCCGTCCCGGAGCTCGATCACGCGGTCCGCCAGGTCGATGAGCGTGGGGTCGTGGGTCGCCACGATGGCCGTCACCCCTTCGCTCCGTACGAGATGCTGGAGCAGCGCCATGATGCTGCGCCCGGTCTGCGTGTCGAGCTGACCCGTGGGCTCATCGGCCAGGAGCAGGTCCGGCCGGTTGGCCAGCGCGCGGGCAATCGCCACCCGCTGCTGCTCGCCGCCCGACAGCTCGTGGGGCCGGTGGTTGGCGCGGTCGCCCAGGCCCACCATCTCGAGCAGGTCGTGGATCCGCCGGTCGCGTGCTCGTGGCTCGGTCTTCACCAGGCGGAGCGGGACCTCGACGTTCTCCGCGGCCGACAGGATGGGCATGAGACCAAACGCCTGGAAGATGAAGCCGATCTTCCGCCGGCGGAAGCCGATGAGCTGTGACTCCGGCAGGTCCGAGACCACCATGCCGTCCACCGACACGCTGCCACGCGTCGGCCGATCGAGGGCGCCGAGCAGGGACAGGAAGGTCGTCTTGCCCGACCCCGACCGCCCGCGCAGCGCGACGAGCTGCCCGCGGCCGACCTGAAGGCTCACGTCGCGCACGGCGTGGACGGGCCCACCGGGCATCGGATAGTCGCGCGAGAGGTCCCGCGTCTCGACCATGGCCGTGCTGCCCGGAGCGTCGCGCAGGCGCACCTCGGGCGGCGCATACCGCAGGTCGTCCATCACGCGCCTCGTCGGGCGTCGCGTTCAGCGGCCCGGTCGTCCTCGAGGCCCCGGTCGTCCTCGAGGCCCCGGTCGTCCTCGGGGCCTTGCCGATGACCCCCGTCATCGCTCCTTCCGTGGCCGCCCCCCTCATCCGCCGAGCGGTCCCGGTCCGGCCAGACGCTGATGTGATCGGGTTCAAGCGCCAGCCGTACCCGACGCTCCAGGCCAAGCGCCTCGACGTGGCTGCGCGGCAGCTGGAGGCGCCCGACGCGATCGAGCACCGCGTACTCCTCGCTGATGACGTGGTGGTCGCCCTCCAGGGAGACGGCGCGCCGGCGGAGCGTCTCGCTGCTCGTCCGGCCGTCACGAATGGCGATCGTGCGACTCACCCGCTCGCTGACCAGCGGGTCGTGGGTGACGACCACGATCGTGACCCCGAGCTCGTGGTTGACGGCGCGCAGCAGGTCGAAGACCTCGTGCGCGGTGACCGTGTCGAGCTCGCCGGTGGGCTCGTCCGCGAACAGGACCGCGGGCTCGTTGGCAAGGGCGACCGCGATCGCAACGCGCTGCTGCTCGCCGCCCGAGAGCCGCTCGGGACGGTGGTCGCCACGGTCCGCCAGCCCGACCCGCGCCAGCAGGTCGATGGCCCGCTTCTCGCGCTCGCGGCGGCCGACCCCGTTGAGCAGCATCGGGAGCTCGACGTTCTGGCGCGCGGTGAGGTACGCGAGCAGGTTGCGGGCCGTCTGCTGCCAGACGAAGCCGATCACCCGGCGACGGTAGTCCGTGCGCTCCCGACCGCCCATCTCGCCCAGCACGTGGCCGGCGACGACGGCCCGTCCGGCCGACGGGACGTCGAGCCCGCCCAGGATGTTCATGAGCGTGCTCTTGCCGCTGCCCGAGGCTCCGACCAGGGCGATGAACTCGCCCGGCTCCACGACCAGGTCGAGGCCCTGGAGGGCCACCACCTCGAGGTTGGCGACCTTGTAGATCCGCACCAGGTTGTCGCACACGATCAGCGCGCCCTCATAGCGGGCGCGGCGCGCCTCCGGTGCGGCGTGGGCGGGCCGAGGCCTCCCAGGGCCGAGACCACCCCCCGGCGAGTCGATGTGCCTGGTGAGGTCCTCGGTCATGCGTTCTCCATGCGGCTCAATCCTCGCCGATCCGCAGCGCATCCACCAGGCGTGTCCGTCGCGAGAGCCAGGTCCCCGCCGTGACGCCCGCGGCCACGACCCCGAGCAGAGCCGCGACCATGAGCGCCAGTGCGCCCGGATCGACGTACAGCGGAAGGCCGCTGGTCCCCACGAACGTGGCGAGGCCCAGACCGGGCTCCAGGAGGAAGGCCACGCCGATCCCGAGCGCGACGCCGGGGATGAGCGCCAGCAGCACGGGCGGTGCGTGCTCCATGATGGTGAGCGCCAGCGCCTGGGTCGTGGTCACACCGAGGGTTCGCAGGTAGGCAAGGTCCTGGGTTCTGCGTGCGGCTGAGAGGACGACGGACCCCATGATGGCGAGCGCCATGTACAGCGCGGCCACCCCCAGGGCGAGCTCGTAGCCGGTGGCGGTCGCCGTCCCGAGTGGCGCATCGTGGAGCGAGCCGTAGGCGTCGTAGCGCGAGACGATGCGGGCCGATATCACGGCTCCGGCGACGGCTGTCGCCAGGTCTGCCGCGACGCTCCGGGGAGCCCGCAACCACATCACCGACGGCGGCAGGGGCTTGCTGTTGAACGCGGCCTGGACCCAGTTGAAGGGCACCACCGCGAACGAGGATGGCTCGCCGATCCCCGGGAAGCCGGCCCTCCGCTCGACGACCCGGAAGGTCATCTCCTGGCCCTGTACCGTGATCTGGAACGTGTCGCCCGCCGCGAGGCTGGCGCTGCCCACCGG
Organism: uncultured Chloroflexia bacterium; assembly: GCA_963829295.1. Classification (GTDB taxonomy): domain Bacteria; phylum Chloroflexota; class Limnocylindria; order Limnocylindrales; family CSP1-4; genus CAIXZV01. The sequence continues at coordinate 846,242 of CAWHHU010000003.1, forward strand.
GAGCCGCGTGGAGAGGATGGCCGGGATGGGGTTCTGCTCCGTGGCCAGGCCGGCGCCCGTCGGCTGGGCGAGGAACGCCGCCGGCCAGCCCGGATCGGCGGGCGAGCCGGTGGTGACCGCCTCATAGGCTTGCGGGTCGACCGCGTCGAGGTAGATGGCCGCTCGCTGGTACGCCAGGCTGGCAAAGTCGGCCGAGGTGTCGACGATGCCGGCCGCCACGGCCTCGACGCCGGGGATCGCCGCAGGATCCAGCGATGGTGCCAGCGCCCCGAGGCCGATCTTCTCGATCCGGTAGTCGGCGCCCACGTCCAGATACGAGGAGACCACCTGGCCGCGGTCGATGCTCGACACGATCACCGACGCGAAGGCTCCGAACGCGGCCGTCAGCATCAGCACGAGAACGGCAAGGTTCACGGCGGCCGGGTGCCTGCCGATCATCCGCAGGCCGAGCACCGGGACGAGGTCGCGACGTCGGGCGGCAAGCCAGCCGAGGCCGCGGACCGGCAGGGGGTAGAGACGGACGGCCACGATGCCCGCCGCCAGGCCGCTGAGCACCGGCACAGCCGCAAACAGAGGGTTGAAGCCAGCGATGGTGCCGCTGGCTCCCGCGGCTCCGGCGACGCCGCCATCCCAGCCGACCGTCAGGCCACGGTCCCGGAGCAACAGCGCCGCCGCGGCGGCGATCCCCACGATCGTCATCTCGACCACGAGCCGGCGCAGTGACACACCGAGCGCCGATGGATCGTCGCGCCCGAGCTGGCCGAGCGGTCGCCGTGCCACCGGCCAGCTGGCCGCCAGCAGGAGCAGGATCGCCGTGCCGCCGACCGCCACCGCGAGGACCCCGGAAAGCGTGCTGGCGCGAGCGGGGATGAGGCTCACCGCGGCCAGCAGCCCCGCGAGCGAGGCCCCGCCGGCGAGCAGGATGGCCTCCCACAGCTGCGTGCCCAGCACCAGGGAGCCCGATGCGCCCCGGCCGCGGGCCAGCGCCAGGGCGGCGCGTCGTCGGGTGGCGAGCAGGATCGCGAGCATGCCCAGCACGCCGCCCGCCAGGCCGAAGGGACCGATGGCGGCGATCGACAGGACCGACTCCGATGTGGCGAGCTGGGTGGCGAACCTGTCGAGGATCGTGAGCAGCCCGGTGTGGAGCACCACGGTGCCGGGCACCGCGAGCTCCGAGGAGCTGGTGAGGAAGTCCAGGTGCCGCAGATCGGCCTGCAGCCGTGTCACCTGCCCCGCTTCGAGGCGCTGAGGGTCGATCCGGAACTGCCACTCGTAGCGGAACGGCAGGTCGCTGCTCCACAGGTTGGGGTACGTCTCGGCCGGGATGTACGCCGCGGCCTGGGCAACCGGATGCGTGTCGGTGCCCACCTGCGAGACCTGCAGCAGGCTGGCGTCCCCGGACCAGTACTCCGCGGCCGGGTCGCGCGGCTCGAACAGGCCCACCACCTGGATCTCGGTGGGCACGATCTGGAGGGGGATGCCCCTGATCAGCGGATCGGTGTCGTCCAGCGTGACCGCCAGGCGATCACCCACGTGGACACCGATCTCGGTGGCCTCGGCGGTCGAGAGCGCCGCCTCGAGGATCACGGGCGGCGCCTGGTCGCCGCCGTCCGACGAGGACGTCCCGGACGCGAACCTCGCCCTGGGCATCGCCACGCCGCGGTCGACGGGCCAGCGCCCGGCGACGAGCCGGGTTGCCCCGGTCAGGCCGTCCTGGTAGCGCAGCGAGACATAGGTCTCGTAGCTGGGCGGATCGGTGACCGCGAACCGCGCGCTGGTGATGCGCAGCGAGCGCTCGGAGATCAGCGCGGCGAGGGCTGCTGGGAACTTCGTCGCGAGCTGGTCGCCGTACGCGCGGACCTGCGCGACGCCACCATCGCGGCCCGGAGAAAGGCGGTCGACGAGCCCCAGCGCGAGGTTTCGCTGAGCCGGGGATGCGGATCGCGCCGCGTACTGGAGGCCATCGTCGGAGACGCGGTTGAACAGGCGCGGCGCGGCGGCGAACAGGAAGCTCGTTGCCGCGATGACGCAGAACAGGAGGAGGATCATGCCCAGCTCGGTGCGGATCCGGCGCAGCAGCAGACCCGCAGCCCACAGCGAACGCATCGCTCAGTCCTCCCCCATCCGGAGAACGCTGCCCACCCCGAGGCGGCGCAGAACGCCACCGATCGTCACCACCGCGACGGCGAGCGCCAGGGCGCTGACGACATCGAGGAGCAGGATCCGATCCCAGGGCACCTGAACGAGGACCGATGGCACAGGCGCGGCGGCCTGCTGCGTGACCGTGACGAACGGCAGCACCAGCCAGCCGACGAGGAGGCCCAGGCCCGTCCCTGCGACCAGGCTGACGAGCACCAGGCTCCCGTTCTCGAGCCACAGCCAGCCGGACAGCTGTCCTCCCGAGAGGCCGAGCACGCGGAGCAGCGCGAACTCCGTGCGGCGCTCGCGGGCCGACACGGCAGCGCTCACCGTGAGGCCGATGATCGCGAACAGGCCGGTGGCCACCGAGCCGAGCAGCAGGGCCCCGATGATGCCGAGCGCCACCGGGTCCGTGCTGAGGCTGCGGATGCGGTCGACGACGGTCACCACCTCGGCGCTGTCGAACGGGCTGCTGCGCAGGGTGGACGCCAGCGCTTCCGTGTCGGCGCCGGTCGCGGCCATCCACCACTCGTCGGCGCTTCGCGCATCGCCCGTGTCCTGCAGGCGCAGCAGACCCAGCGTGGGCTCGTCCAGAACGAGCAGCGGACGTGCCGGGTCGGTGGTCGGAAAGCCGTCGACCGCCCCAACGATCGAGAGGGTTCGGACCGCACCGTCCAGGGTGGCCGTGACGGTGTCACGGGGTGCGGACGCCGTGGCGGCCAGGAACGCCTGGTTGGCGATCACCGGCAGCTCAGCGTCCATCGAGGCGAGGGAGGCAGGCAGGAAGCTGAGCCGCGCGGCCGGGCTACCGGTCCCGTCGCCGAACATGGCGCTGGACCCGGTGAGCTGCACGGCCGTGCCCTGCGTCCGGCCGGCGGGCACGGAGGTGAGCACCTGACGCCCGGGAGCCATTCGGGCGCTCCAGTCGCCGGTGGCGGCCAGCGGTACCTCGATCCACGGGCCGCCGGGATCGTTGCCGGCCGACACCGCGGCCACCCCCACCAGGCCTTCGGTGAGCACGGCGTCCTGGGGCAGCCAGACCTCGACGCCCAGCGCGGCGAGCTGGACCGGCCCGTCGAGCCGGGCGCCCGCCTGGGTCGCGACCTGACCGCCCTCCTCGATGGGCGCCAACGGCAGCACGATGGCTGCCGCCGACCCTTCGATGGGCACCGGGTTCGACGCGATCCGGTAGAGCAGCCCGCCGGCGTCCCGCACGACGGCGCTGACGCTCATGCTCACGCCGCGCAGCGTGGCGGGGTCGAGCTTCTCGGTGTGCTCCTCGCCGGTGTCGGGGTCGAACACGAGCTTGCCGATCGACGCAACGTCGAGCGCGGGCCGGATGCCCAGGTTGGTGGCGCCCGCCGGCAGCGTCGCGAGGGGCACATCCGGGCGTCCCGCGCGCAACGCCTGCATCAGCTCGGCGAGCGGCCTGTCCGACTCGTCGGCGCGAAGCAGCACGATGCTCGCCGCGGTGGAGGCATCGAGCGCCAGGACGTCGCCCGACCCTGCGGCGAACGAGACGCCGTTCGAGATCCGCTCGACTGGCGACACCTCGTCGATGCCTGTCAGCCCCGTGTAGGCGGCGGGCAGGGCCCAGGCCGGCAGTCCGCCGAGCGATTGTCCCGGCACCACGCGCACATCGGCGCCAGCCTGGTACCTCGCCTGGTCACGCTGGGATACCGCCCAGGTCGCGCCGTACGACAGGGCGAAGACCCCCATCGACAGCGCCATCATCAGCAGCAGCGCGGCGCGCGTGTAGCGCAGCGGCCGTCGCGCGAGCTGCCGCGAGCCGAGCGACGCCACGAGGTCGCGTCCGCGCGAGACCGCTGCCTCCGCCGCCTCGGCCAGGAGGGGCAGGATGCGCAGCGCCAGCACGCCACCGGCCAGCAGGCTGATGGCGGGCGCCGCCACCAGCAGCGGGTCGAGGCCCAGGCTGCCCTGCACCGTCCGGGTGAGCGGTGCGCCGTAGAGATGCAGCTGCCAGAGGGCGATCGCGGAGACCGCCAGGAGGGCGACATCGAGTCCCATCCGCTGGCCGAACGTGCGCGTCTCCTGCCGCGAGAGCTCTCGCTGCTCGGCGGTGAAGCCACGCGCGGCGAGCAGGGCGGGCAGCACGAGCAGCGCCACGCACACGACGCCCACCGCGCCGGCGGCCAGGTAGCTCTCCGGGGTGACCAGCGGCGCGATGTTCAGGCCAACGTCGGCGAGCGGGCCTACGACGTTGAGCAGGGTCAGGGCGGCTACCGCCAGCCAGGGTGCCAGGAGCACCGCCGGGACGGCGAGCAGCAGCCCCTCCGCCAGCGCGAGCAGGGCGACCTGCGAGGTTCCCGCGCCCCGTGAGCGGAGGAGGGCAGTATCGATCCGCCGATGGTCCACCAGCAGCGACGCGGTGAGGATGATCGCGTAGGCGGCCAGGATCGCCAGCTGCGCCATGAGCAGCAGCACGCCGGTGCGGCTCACCAGGAGCGAGCGCTCGGCGTCGCTGAGGATCGCCGGCAGCCCGGTCTTGACGTCGAGGGCCTCACCGGTGGCGATCTGGAGGCGCTCGGGCAGGGCGTCCAGGCGGTTCCGCAGCGGCCCGGCCCCGTCCACCGTCAGCCCCTCGAAGTTCGGGAAGGTGCGCCACACGATGTGGACCGATGCAATGCCGGCACGCTGCAGAAGGCCGTTCGGAGTGGTCAGGAACGGTCCAAAGGTCCGATAGCTGCCGTTGTCCGCGATCCCGGTGACGAGCTGCTGGTCCCCGTTCCAGTACGGGTCGTCAGGGGCGTCGATGGCGAAGATGCCCACCAATCGCACCGGGACCACCAGCGTCTGGTCGAGGTGGTGCGAGACGAGGGATAGCTCGTCGCCCACGCCGAGGTGGAGCGCCGTGGCGACCGCGTCCACGACCGCGACCTGGATCGCCCGGGATGGATCGCTGCTATCGGCCGGCCAGCCACCCTGGACCAACCTCGCGTGGTCGGCCAACCCGTCCAGGAAGCCGAGGATCGCCTGATCGCCGCCGTCGCCCCCGGACTGGCCCGACAGCGCCAGCGTCCCGGTGCTTCGTCCGTCGCGGACGATGCTGCCGCCCAGGGGCGCGATGGCTCGCTGCAGCTCCACCGCCACGGCGCCCTCCGCGGCGGCGCCATCGGACGGCGTGCCGTAGAGCGAGACCTGGATGCTGGTATCCGCGACTGGGGCGTCCAGGAGCGCGCGCCGCAGGCCGGCCGCCGAGGCGGCCGACGAGTAGATCGGTCCCGCGGCGAGCAGAACGGCGGCAAGGAGCGTGATCAGCCACGCGGCGGCGACGATCGGCCAATCGGCACGGGTGCGATTGAGGCTGATCCGCCACCCGGCAAGCAGTGAATGCAACGGGCGATGACCCTCCGGGTACGGTTCGCGCTGGCTACGACACCGAAGCCGCGCCGACCCGCTCTACCGCACGCGCCCTTTGCCTGCGGGGCGCGACCTCGCGACGGGAGCGCACATCCGGCGTCTCCGGGACCCACGCGAGTTTCCCGGTTTCGTCGCGGTCAGACACGTGAAGCCGACTCCTTTTCCCCCGTGGGCGATCCCCCACCTTCGTTCCTCAGCAAGCTCGGCACGGCCCACTTTGTGATCGAATGGCTCGGCGTGCCACGACGCATACCGTCGGACGTAGGTGCGATCCCCAACCTCGGTCCAGGGGTGGGGTGCCTGGCTCGAAATGCTCAACGTCCTGACCTCACAGGTCGGCATCTGCCCGCTGCGCAAGTGTGACGGGTCGTCCCGATGTTCGCCCCGGCCGTGCGGCGCGCGCCCGTGGCGACACAAGCGGATGAGGCAGGATGGCTCGGTGGACAGCCGATCCACCAGCAGGATCAAGGTCTATGGCTGGAGGTCGCGCTGGTACCAGGTGCCGGACGTACCGCCGAGATCGGCCGGGTCGGCCGGGGCAACCGGGACGAAGCCGGCCTTCGTGAGCACCCGCCGGGACGCGGCGTTGTCGTGGGCGGCTGCCGCCCGCAGTGTGCGCAGCCCGTGCCGTGCCGCCGCAATCCGGCACAGCTCCCGGACGGACTTGGTGGCCATGCCACGGCCGGCGACCTGTTGCGCGACCCGGTAGCCGAGTCTGGCAGTGCCGTCCTCGAAGTCGTACAGGTTGAACCGGCCCAGAACCGAGCGGTCATCAGCGACGAGCACGTAGAACGCACAGATGCCGGCCTCCTGCTCGGCCAGCAAGGCGCTGTGCCGGTCGGCGAACTCGGCGAAGAAGTCGTCGCCGCGGTCGGATACCCAGGCAGCGAAGTAGGCGCGGTTCGCCAGCTCAAAGGCCAGGACCGCAGGGGCATGACCGGCACGCAGCTGCTCCAGCTCGGGCATTGCCCAACGTTAGCTCCCCACGGCGTCCCGGGCGCGTGCGATCGAGGTCACTGGCCCCGCCCGCTGCAGCCACGCCTGCCGACGCTCCAGACCACGCCCATGGTCCGGCTCGATACGATCCTCGGCCGGGCGACGACGCGGCCCGGAGCAGGGCGGGCCATCAGGGCTCCAACAAGGGAACTCCATGGGGCCAAACGCATAGGCCCGATCCGAGGCTGGATCGGGCTGAACCTGGCGGAGTTGGTACCGCATATCGGATTCGAACCGATGATCTCCGCCTTGAGAGGGCGGTGTCCTGGGCCTCTAGACGAATGCGGCATCTGAGGTCACGGCGAGGCCGTACCCGGGGGCGGAGGATACCAACTGACCGCAGATCTCGCCAACCCCGACGTTCGTGGGTGAGCGCCCGGGTGGCGGACGAAGATCGGTGTGCGGGGACCGGCCTGTCAGAGCCGGTTCGCCTCGAGGAATCTGCGCAGCGTCTCGGCGACCTGCAGGTAGCTCTGCTCGCCGAGCACCAGGCCATAGTGTGAGTGGGCTCCGAACGGCTCGTATGTCGCAGCCAGCCACTCCGCCAGCCGTTCGACATCCGGCTCGGGGACCCTGGTGTCGAGGCCTGCGCCGATGACCAGTCTCGGCACATCGGGGAGCGCAGCCCGGTCCACCGGCACGCCCAGCAGCACCTGGCGCCTGGCACGGCCGGACTCGGACGGCTTCTGCCCCAGCAGATGCTGGATGCGGAGCACGTCAGCGAGGGTCAGATCGCGATGCTCCCGCACCAGCATCTCGGGCAGGGTCTCCCAGCCGAGCTCCGCCCGGCCGTACGTGTCGGGAACATCGCGGATCACGTGCGGACGCGCGGGTTCGCGCATCTCGCGCGGCAGCTCGGGCGCGATGAGCACGTAGGCCGAGACCGTCGCTCGCTCGATGGCCCGCAGCACGAGCAGCCCGCCCAGGCCATGACCGACTACCACGCTGCCGGGACCCAGGTGCTCGATCGCGGCGACGACGTCTTCGGTGTAGGAGTCGATGTCCAGCGTCGCGGGGTCGGCCGTCTGGCTCCAGAAGTGGTTGCGCAGGTTGAGCGCATGCCCCTCCCAGCCGCGGCCCGCGAGGTGGTGCAGATAACGCTCCCAGAGCCACGAGCCGCCGAGCTCGCCGTGGACGAACAGGATCGGCTTCCGGCGCGAGCGACGCTCGGGCAGCCAGGACTCGATGTACAGGCCGCGGTCGGTGAGCTCGATCTCATCCTTGCGGACCGGCCGGCCGTTGGACGGGGCCGACCTGGCAAGCAGACGATCCGGGGCGGTCAGGTCGGTCATGGAGGGCCCTCGTTCAAGTTCCGGTTCCTCCCTCGCCTCTCGTCCGGCCGCTGGCAATCTCACCACTCATGTGGATTGAGCACCAGGCCGGTCAAGGCCTTGGGATAGAAGTAGGTCGACTTCTGGGGCATGACGTCTCCGCCGCGCGCGACCGCCAGGATCGCGGCCACGGGCGTGGGCTCGAGCAGGAAGGCGGCGTCCGCGCCATCCACGACGCCGGCCACCTGCATGGCCGCTTCGGTTGCGGACTTGGTATAGCCGATGCGCCTCCCCGCGGCGACCGCCGCCGCATCGATCCCGGCCAGGGACTCCAGCGCCGCTCCCAGCAGGCTGACGTCCAGCGACCTGACGGCGTCGCCGCCGGGCGCCAGCAGTCCATGGAAGGCCGGCCGGCGGGCAGTCAGCTGCCAGGCGCCATCGCGCGTGAGCAGCCCCATCCGCCCGCCGCCGCCGGCGAGCTCAGCGGCCGCCTCGTACCGTTGGAGGAGCTCCGCCTCGTCCATTGCCTCGACCGAGAACAGGCGATCCAGGCCCCCCCTGACACTCGCCAGGCCGTCGTCGCCGAGCCCGCGCACCACCCGGTGGGTGGGCAGCACCGTGAGCTGATCGCCCGCGTCGAGCAGCAGGGTGAGCAGGAAATCGAACGGCGGGTCCGGCTCGCAGGACCGCGTCATCCGCCGCTCGTCGCGGTACCGGATGGCCGTCTCGTAGCGATGATGACCGTCCGCGATGAACACCGGCCCGGTGCCGGCGATGCGGAGCAGGCTCGCGGCGGGGCTCTCGGACGTAGGCGTCTCCCGAGCCTGATCCGCCCCCTCCCCGCCCGTGCTGCCGTCGGGCACGACCCACAGACGGTGGCGTACCCCGTCGTCGTCGGTCACATCGACGGCCGGCGGCGTCGCTGCGATGCCGGCCATGATCGCCGCGGCCTCGCGCTGCGGGTCCTCGAACATGGCGACCACCGGTGACGTGTTCACGCCCGTCGCCCGGAGGAGCCGGTAGCGGTCCTCCCTGGGGCCCGACATGGTGCGCTCGTGGGGCAGCACGCCCCCGCCGGACCCGAACGGCTCCAGCCGCAGCCGGGCGAAGAAGCCACGCTGGGTTCGCTCCAGCCGCGTGCCGGGCACCCGGTACCTCTGCTCGTAGACGTAGACGGCCGGGCGGGGGTCCTTGCGCAGGCTGCCATCGGACCGCCAGGCCGCGAACGTGCGGGCGACGCGCCGGTATCGCTCGTCCGGATCCTCGCCGGGCTCGGATCGAGGCAGGTCCAGCCGGACGGCATTGAGCGGGTGACGTGCGAGGAGCGTCCGGTGCAGCTCGGGGCCGATGACGTCGTAGGGTGGCGCGACGACCGGCGTCAGATCGCCCACGACGGTGGGGTCGAAGCGAAGCGCACGGAACGGGCGGAGGTCGGGCACGGGTTCCTCTGGGCGCAGCTGGTGCGCGGGGCGCGGCGGGTCGGACGGTCGGACCCGGGGCCCAAGCATCGTACGATAGGCGCGGTCGGGCGGCCACTCCGACGGTGGCAGCGGTGGCCGCCATGGGGGTCCGGGTGCAACCTTTCGGGCCGAGCCGACGTCGAAGGCACGTCCAGCCCTCCGCCCGCGGTCGAGGAGTGAGCGTGCCATCGATGCCTGCGCGCCGGCCTGCCCCTCGCCAGCAGGGGTCCGTTCGACCCCTCGGATCGTTGACTCAACAGCGCCCCGTGGTTCGTCGCGATGTCGTGGCCTGCGTCCACCCTGCGGGCGCCGGCGGCGGGCGCGCCCGATGACCATCTCGCGCTCCGCTCGGCCCGTACGGTCGCTCATCGCCACCCTGGTCCTCGTCGCGGGTCTCGCGCTGATCCTGGCCGTGCTCCTGCCACCGCAGCCGATCCGCGCTGCGGACGGCCCGACGATGAAGGCCCGCGCGCTGCTCCAGGGGCACGTCCGGGCGGGCGCCTGGTTTGCCATCGCCGTGGATCTCGAGAACGCGGGACCCACGGTCACCGGCGAGCTCCAGATCACGGGCGGCGCCAATTCCCAGACCGTGTTCAGCACGCCGGTCGAGCTCGCGACCGGGTCGCGCAAGGAGTACCTGCTGTATGCGCTGCCGCCCACGTTCGGCGGCAACCTCACCGTCCAGCTGGTGGACGGCGAGCGGCTGCTGGGCAAGGCGCAGGTTGCGATCGCGCTGCACGACCAGTCCCAGCTCGTGGTGGGAGTCGTCTCGGACGATCCCGCGAAGGTGGTCGGCCAGCTCGACCTGCTGCCGGGCCAGAACGGCCTGCAACCGGTCATCGTCCCGCTCCAGCCCGGTGATCTGCCCGAGCGCCCGCAGGCCTGGGCGCCGCTGGATCGCCTCGTCTGGCAGGACGTGGACGCGGCGTCGCTCACGCCGGGCCAGATCGCCGCGCTCCAGACCTGGGTCGCCGGCGGCGGGCGTCTGGTCATCGTGGGCGGAACGTCCGGCGCAGACGTGCTGACCGGGTTCCCCGACGACCTGCTTCCCTACCGTCCCACGGGTGTGCTGGACGTCGATCCGGCCGTCCTGCGGCCGGTCCTCGGCGGGCTGCCTGAGGACGCGGCGACGCTCACGGCCTATGCCGGAACCCTCGCCCGGGGGCGGGCCCTGGCGACCTCGGGTGACCGGGTGATCGCCGCCGACGAGTCGTACGGCGCGGGATCGGTGACCCTGCTCGGGTTCGACCCCACGACGTCGTGGATCGCCCAGGGCGACAGCTGGGATGCCCCGATGTGGCGCCGCCTGCTGCCGCCGCGCTCCGGTGGCGTGGTGTCGCTCGCCGATGACCAGGGGATCGTCAGCACGCTCGCCAACCTGCCCAGCCTGGCGCTGCCGCCGATCGGCGGCCTGCTGGTGCTGCTGCTCGGCTACATCGTCCTGGTGGGCCCGGTGAACTACCTGGTCCTGCGGTGGATCGATCGCCGGGAGTGGGCCTGGGTCACGGTGCCGGCGCTGATCGCCGTGTTCACCGTGGGCTCGTTCGGCATCGGCGCCTTCCTGCGCGGATCGGATGTGATCGTCAACGAGGTGTCGATCGTCCGCGGAGCCCCGGGCACCGACCAGGCCGTTGCCCAGTCGTACCTCGGGATCTTCAGCCCGTCGCGCGCCACGTTCCAGGTCCGCGTTCCGGGCGACGCGCTGCTGGCAGCGCCCATGAACGGCGACACGTTCTTCAGCTCCGACTCCTCGCTCGACGTGGTCCAGGGCGATCCCTCGAGGATCCGCAACCTCGAGGTCGGCTACGGTTCGCTGCGGACGGTCCGGGCCGACGCGAGCGCCCGTGGACCGGTCGTGTCGGCGAGCCTGCGTCTCGAGAACGGGAGCATCAAGGGCACGATCACCAACGAGGGCTCGCTCCCGCTGCTGGCGCCGGCGCTGGTCCTGGGATCGTCGGCGGCCCGGCTCCAGGACATCCCGCCGGGCGGCTCGGCCGATGTCCAGCTCGCGCTGTCCAGCAGTCTGGTCAACCAGATGAACCTGTCGGACCGGGTGATCGGGTCATTCCAGTTCGATGGCGGCCCCATGGACGAGGCAGCCCAGCGGGCCATGGTCCGACGCAACGTGATCGACCAGCTCACCTACGACCCGAACACCGGCTACAACGGCTCGCTGCCGGGCGATGGCGTGACCTTGCTGGCCTGGGGCACGGATCCGGTCGTCACGGCCGAGATCGAGGGCGCGCAGGTCCGCCGGGTCGCCAACGTGCTGTACGAGGTCCCGCTGCCGGTCACCATCCGCGGCCCGGTGACGTTCAGCAACGACCTCCTTCGGACCAGCCCGGTGGAGGTCAATGCCAGCTGGTTCAGCAAGGACCCCTGGACGATCAGCATCGGGATCGGCGAGGTGGGGATGGCCTACCGGCCGATCGCGTTCGATGGAACGCTGGACCCGGAGTCGCTGGTCGTGGCGATGAACCAGGGCGGCGACGTCGGCCTGCCCGCCGGCACCACCTCCCCGCTCGAGGAGACCGTGCGCTGCGACCCGTCCGCTCCCGGCTGTGCTCCGCCACAGGATGGCCTGCCGGACCTGGAGGTGCTGGACATCGGGACGGGCGAATGGGTCCAGTTCGCGCACATGCGGGCAGGACTCGCCTACGAGCTGCCGGACGCCGCCCGGTGGGTGGACCCGCCGACGGGTGAGGTCCAGGTCAGGTTCGTCAACGAGCGGCAGGACAACATCGGGTTCGGCTTCGGCATGGCGCTCACGGGGACGGTGCGATGACGGCCATCGTCCGGGCCACGGGTCTCGTCAAACGCTTCGATCGGACGCTCGCCCTTGGCGGGCTGGATCTCGAGGTGGCCCAGGGCGAGATCTTCGGGCTGGTGGGGCCCAACGGGGCCGGCAAGACCACGACGCTGGGGATCCTGGCCACGCTCCTGGTCCCCGACGCCGGCGACGCCGAGGTCGCCGGAGCCTCGATCCGGAGCGACCCCAACGCCGTGCGACGCGTGCTGGGGTTCATGCCCAATTCGTTCGGCGTGTATGACGACATGAAGGTCTGGGAATACCTCGACTTCTTCGCCCGCTGCTACGGCATCCCGGCGGATCGCCGGCGACGGATGATCGGTGACCTGCTCGAGCTGGTCGACCTGGGGCCCAGACGCGAGACCTACGTGCAGGGGCTGTCACGAGGGATGCAGCAGCGGCTGTGCCTGGCCCATGCGCTGGTCCACGATCCTGCCGTGCTGCTGCTGGACGAGCCGGCGTCGGGGCTCGATCCGCGCGCCCGGGTCGAGCTGCGCGAGCTGCTCCGCGAGCTGCGCTCGCTGGGCAAGACGATCCTCGTCTCGTCGCACATCCTGCCGGAGCTCGAGGAGCTGTGCACCTCGGTCGCCATCATCGACCGCGGCCGGGTGCTGGCCCACGGCCGCGTGGCGGACATCGAGCGCAGGCTGCGTGTGGGCGCGGTGTACCGGATGCACGTGCTGGGCGACGAGGATGCGATCGAGACCGCCCGGGCGTGGCTGGTGACCCAGACAGGCGTGGTGTCGGCCGAGCGCACCACGGACGCGACGATCGAGATCGGGTTCCATGGTGACGACGAGGGGGCGGCAGCGCTGCTCGCGGCCGCGGTCGGGGCGGAGCTGCGGGTGGCGACCTTCTCCCGGGCGGCCAGCGACCTCGAGGAGCTGTTCCTGCAGGTGACGGCGCCGGACGCGACGGCGCCGGACGCGACGGCGCCGGAAGCGGCGGCGCCGGACGCGACGGCGCCGGATGCGACGGCGCCGGAAGCGGCGGCGCCGGATGCGACGGCGCCGGATGCGACGGCGTCGGCCGCGAGGCGGCAGGATCCCGGGGCGGCGATGGATCCGGTCGCGACGGAGGCCGGGCGATGACCGATCCGTCCGGCAGCGCGCGGCGGCTCGGGGCGCTGCGGGACGTGGGCAGCGGGATCGCGGCGGTCGGGGTCAAGGAGCTGCGCGGCCGGATGCGGGGGCGTCGGGCGTTCGTGGTCCTGACGGTCCATCTGCTGGTCGTGGCCGGCTTCGCCTGGATGATCGAGACGTTCGCCGAGCGGAGCTACTCGAGCGGCTTCGGCGGCAGCCTGTCGGCCTCCGCGGACATCGGACGGCAGCTGTTCACCGCGCTGGTCATGCTGCTCACCCTGATCGTGCTGGTGCTGGCGCCTGCGTCGACCGCCGGTGCGATCAGCCTCGAGCGCGAGAAGCAGACGCTGGACCTGCTGACGACCACGCCGATCTCGTCGCTTGCGATCATCCTGGGCAAGCTCCTCTCGGCGCTCAGCTGGCTGCTGCTGCTGCTGCTGGCGTCGGTCCCGGTCGCGGCGCTGGTGTTCGCGTTCGGTGGCGTGGGACCCGAGGACATGATCCGCGCCTACGTCGTGCTGCTGGGCACGGCGATCGCCTTCGGCTCGATCGGGCTGTTCGTGTCCGCGCTGGTGAAGCGGACGCAGGCTGCCACGGTGATCAACCTGGTGATGACGATCGCGGTCACCGTCGGTGCCACGATCCTGTTCGTCTTCTGGTCGGTGATGACCCAGAACGGCATGCTGCCCAACGCAACCGCGACCCGCGATACGTCGCCGCTGGCCGCCATCACCCGACGGCCGCCGGAGGTGCTGCTGTACCTCAACCCGTTCGTGACCCAGCTCGACGTGATCTGCGGGACGGAGGCGGGGGGCGGGGGCACCTGCTCGATCATCGATGCGGTGACGGGCGCGAGCACCCTCGGCCAGGATGTCTCGAACGGCATCGTCGGCCAGCCCCTGGCCGCACGGCGCGACTCGTACTGGCCGCGAGCGCTGGCAGCGATGCTGATCATGTCGGCGATCCTGGTGGTCCTGGCGGTGCAGCTCGTGTCACCCACCCGCCGCTGGCGGCTCCGTCGCCGACGGTCCAGCGCGATGGAGGGTTCCGGATGACGGCCATCCGCGCGCGCTGGCCGCGGCGATCGCCAGGATCCGCCGCACGACCTGCCGACCTGGCGGTGCCGCCCGATCCGATCTCGCTCGGCGTGGCGCTCGACCCCGAGCTGCAGGCCCTCCGCGCCGGGCTGCTCCCTCACCGCCGCCGGTTGTGGCTTCGACGAGCGGTCAGGCGCGCCCTGTTCGCGCTCGCCGTCACGTTCGTGGTGGACCTGGTGCTCGCGGTCGCGATGCGGCTCGCGCCGCTCGAGGCCGGTCCGCAGCTGGCGGCGGCCGTCCCCGTGGCGGGCGCGGTGGCCCTGCTGTTCGTGGTGGTTCGCGTCCGGCCCACGCTCGGCGAGACGGCCCTCGCTCTTGACGCCGAGGGTGGGACGGGCGATGCCGTCGCGTCGGCGCTCGCATTCGCCCCGTCAGCGCCCGGGCCGCGGCCATCGGCGACCGAGGAAGCCTCGACCATCGCGGTCGGCGACGCGTTCGACCTCGAGGACGCACAGGAACGGTTCGTCCGCCGGCAGCGCACGGAGGCGCTTGCCCGGTTGCATGCGGTGGCCCCGGGCCTGTTCGGTCCGAGGCTGGCGGTCCGACCCGTGCTGGTGACCCTGGCCGCCGCCGCGTTGCTGATCCCGGCGACGTTGCTGCCCAATCCCCAGGATGCCGTCATCGCCCAGCGCCGCCAGATCGCCGGTGAGGCGCAGCGGCAGGCCGAGCGCATCGACGCGGTGGCGCGGGACCTCGCGGCCAAGGGCGCGGACGTCAACGATCCCCGCAGCCGGCTGGCGGACGAGCTGCGTCAGCTGACCGCGCAGCTGCGCGCCGACCCGACCGATCTGGACGTCAACCTGGCCAAGCTTGGCTCGGTCGAGGACAGCGTGCGGTCGCAGCTGGATCCGGCCAACGAGCAGCGTGCCGCCTCGCTCGCCTCGCTGGCCCGGTCCCTGTCGCGGGCCGCAACGGGCGATCCGCAGGCGAACCCGGGTGGCGACCCGAAGGAGGCGAAGTCCAACCTCCAGGAGCTCGCGGATGGGTTGGACACCATGAGCCAGGATCAACGGAAGGCCCTCGCCCGCGATCTGACGGCGCTCCAGGGCCTGGCCAGCCAGGCGGACGGGTCCGCGGGGCAGGCGCTCCAGGACGCGGCGGCGAGCCTCGCGCAGGGTGATGCCGCCGGCGCCAGGACGGCGCTCGACCGACTGGGTCAGGCCCTGGACACGGCGAACGGCCGCGTCCAGGTGAACCGCGACCTGGCCGGCGCGGCGTCGAGCCTCCAGGACGCCCGGCGCAGCCTCGCCGACGCCGGCGGGCAGCCCGGCCAGCAGACGGCGAACCAGAGCGGGCAGCAGGGGCAGGGCACGGGCCAGGGCCAGACGCCGGCTCCGGGGCAGTCACCCGGCGCGAGCGGCGGGACGGGCGGCGCGCAGGCGAGCGGTCAGCCAGGCCAGTCCGCCGGCGCGGGTCAGGGCCAGGGTGGGCAGCAGGGCCAGGGCGGCCAAGGGCAGCAGGGCCAGGGTGGGCAGCAGGGCCAGGGTGGGCAGCAGGGCCAGGGTGGGCAGCAGGGCCAAGGTGGGCAGGGCGGCCAGGGTGGGCAGAGCGCCGGCGGGGGCTCGCTCGGCGGCGGTGGCTCGAACGCCGCCTACCTCGGCAGCGGCACCTCCACCGGCCGTGCGGCCGGACCGTCGAACCCCAATCGTCCGTATCAGCTGGGCTCGGACATCAGCTCGGTCTACGCACCGTTCGACCGGCTGGGCAAGCCCGGAGACCCGTCGTACGTGGCCGGCACCGGCGGGGACGGCCAGACGCAGCAGGGGAGCCAGCAGGGGCAGGGAACCGACAACGGCTCCTACGTCCCGTACCAGCAGGTGTTCGGCGACTTCAACCAGTACGCGCAGACGACGCTCGACCGCTCCTACATCCCGCTCTCGATCAAGGACTACGTCCACGACTACTTCACCTCGCTCGACCCCAACCGGTGACCGACCACCGGGCATCGACGCTCACCCACCCGGAGGACCACATGGACGCCTCGGCCGCCCCCGACGCCATCGCTGACACGGGTCCTGCCCGGCTCGCGCCGGAGGCGTTCGCCGATCGGGCCCAGCGCATCCTGGACGAGGTCGGCAAGGTCATCGTCGGCCAGCACGAGCTGGTACGGCAGACGCTGGTCGGCCTGCTCGCCAACAGCCACGTGCTGCTCGAGGGTGTGCCCGGCCTGGGCAAGACGATGCTGATCCGGACCATCGGCGACGTGATCGACTGCAGCTTCAACCGGATCCAGTTCACACCCGACCTGATGCCCGCCGACATCACCGGCACCAACATCCTGGTCGAGGAGGGCGGCAGCCGGGTGTTCCGGTTCCAGCCGGGACCCGTGTTCGCCAATCTGGTGCTCGCCGACGAGATCAACCGGGCCACGCCCAAGACCCAGTCATCGCTGCTCGAGGCCATGCAGGAGCACCAGGTCACGGTCGCCCGCAACCGCTATCCGCTCGACCCGCCGTTCTTCGTCCTGGCGACCCAGAACCCGCTCGAGATGGAGGGCACCTATCCGCTGCCCGAAGCCCAGCTCGACCGCTTCCTGCTCAAGGTCATGGTCCCCTTCCCGTCCGAGGAGGACCTGGTCTCGATCCTGGACCGCACGACCGGATCGGAGACGCCGGCGGCGCATCGGGCGGCCACCGCCGCCGACATCGTCGACATGCAGCAGCTCGCCCGCGCCGTGCCGATCGCGCCCCACGTCACGGCGTATGCCGTATCGCTGCTCGCCGCGACCCATCCGGACAGCGGCCGGGCTCCGGGCATCGTGCGCCAGTACGTTCGCTACGGGGGCTCGCCGCGAGGCGCCCAGGCGCTGGTGACCGCGGGCAAGATCCTGGCCCTCATGGACGGCCGCTTCAACGTCGCGATCGACGACGTCCGGGCCGCGACCATGCCGGCCCTGCGCCACCGGGTGATCCTCAACTTCGAGGGCGAGGCCGAGGGGATCACGTCCGAGGCCGTGGTCCGCACGATCCTCGACGAGGTTGCGCCGCCCGCCGTGGAGTAGGCGACGCGACGCGGGCGACCACCATGACGCTCTCCCCCACCCCGCCGGCCGAGCCCGCGGGCGACACCGATCGCACGCCGTCGGCGGCGCCACGCGGTGGCGTGAGGGTGTTCCTGCCCAACGAGCTCGATCCCACCGTGTTCGACGAGGGGTTCCTGCTCCAGCTCGAGCGGCTGGGCCTGCTGATGAAGCAGCCGGTCCGTGGCGGCCTCAAGGGCGGCCGCCGGAGCGTCAAGCGCGGCCAGTCCGTGGAGTTCGCCGACTATCGCGACTACGCCCTGGGCGACGATCTGCGCCAGCTGGACTGGAACGTCTACGCCCGCCTCGAGCGGCTGTTCGTCAAGCTGTTCATCGAGGAGGAGGACGTGACCATCACGTTCCTCGTCGATGCCAGCCCCTCGATGGGGTTCGGGCGGCCGCAGAAGCTGCTGTTCGCCAAGCGCGCGGCCGCGGCGCTCGGGTACATCGGTCTCGCGTCCGAGGACCGGGTGGTGGTGACCACGCTGACCGGCCGGACGGCCCGCCGCCAGGGCGGGCTCCGTGGATCGGGCCGGGTGCTCCGGCTGCTCGCCAACCTGTCATCGATCCAGCCGTCGGACGGCCCCACCGATCTCGTCGCGGCCGCCCGGCGTGCCGGGGCGATGCTCTCGGGCCGGGGCGTGGTGGTGCTGCTGTCCGACCTCCTGGACCCGGGCGCCGATCGCGTGATCCGCGAGCTCGCCGCGACCGGGTCCGAGCTCATCGTGCTCCACCTGCTCTCGCCCGACGAGCTCGAGCCGGTCCTGGAGGGCGATCTCCGGCTGGTGGACAGTGAGACGGGCGACGGGATCGATGTCACGGTGGACCTGGCCACGATCGATGCCTACAAGGCCAGGCTCGCGGCATGGCAGGCGTCGCTGGCCAGCCTGGCCGCGAAGCGGCGAGCCGCGTACGTGCCGCTGTCCACCGACGTGCCGCTCGCGGACCTCGTGTTCGCCGAGCTCCGGCGGCGTCGCGTGGTCGGGTGAGGGTCGGGCAGGGATGAGCCGGTGAGCTTCCTCGCGCCGCTGGCGCTGGCCGGGCTGCTGTTCCTGCCGGCCGTCATTGCGATGTACCTGCTCAAGCTGCGGCGTGATCGGACGCCGGTGCCATCGACCATGCTGTGGCACCGGCTGGTGGCCGACGTGGAGGCCAACGCCCCCTGGCAGCGGCTGCGGCGTAGCCTGCTGCTCCTGCTCCAGCTGTTGCTGGTCGTGCTCCTGGCGCTGCTCGCCGCCCGGCCGTTCGTCGAGCGGCCGGCCGGTCTCGCCCGGGACATCGTGGTGGTCGTCGACACCTCGGCGTCGATGCAGGCCACCGATGTCGCGCCCGACCGGCTCGAGGCGGCCAAGGCCGCTGCGATCGACGCCCTGCGCGATCTCCCGGCCGGCGGCAAGGTGAGCGTGATCGCCGCCGGACGGACGGCGCGCGTCGTGGCCAACGGCACCGACGACCTGGATCACGTGAAGGATGCGATCGCCGGAATCGAGCCCACCTCGGACGTGGGCGACCTGGGCGACGCGATGCGGCTCGCCTCGGCCCTGGCTGCGAGGTCCGGGGATGCGGAGATCCTGGTCGCCACGGACGCCGCCCTGGCCACGCCGCCGGCGGGGGTCGTGGACGCGCCGGTTCGCGTGCTCCGGGTGGGCCGCGACGCGACCAACCAGGCGATCGTGGCCCTGGCCGTGAGCACGGCCCCCAGCGGCCTGTCGCACAGCGCGTTCATCTCGGTCGCGAACACGGGGCTCGAGATGGCGCAGCGCCGGATCGAGCTGTACGCCGACGGCCAGCTTCGCGAGGCACGCACGCTGACGCTCGATCCGCAGCGCCGGACCGACGTCTCGATCGACGACATCGACGACCCGGCGCACCCGGCCTCGGTGATCGAGGTCCGCCTGACCGCCGCAGGCGCGGGTGGCGCGGGAACCGGGGCCACGACGGGCGCCGGTTCCGCCGGTGCTCCGGATGCACTCGCGGTGGACGACCGTGCATGGGCGATCGTGCCCTCGACGGCGCCCCGGCAGATCCTGCTCGCGGGGCAGCCCGATCCGTATCTCGAGACCGCGCTCAGCTACCTGCCCAACACCGAGCTCTACTTCCGCGACGGCGCCGACTGGTCATCGCTGACCGGGCTCGACCAGTTCGAGCTGATCATCTTCAACGGGTTCCTGCCCGACCAGCTGCCGGCCAAGCCGATCCTCGCGATCGCGCCGCCCGCGACCTCGGACCTGGGGACGGTCACGGGCACCCTCACCGATCCCCCCATCGGCACCCTCGACCCGACCGACCCGATCCTGCGCTACGTCGACCTGTCGACCACGCACATCGCGTCCGCCGAGCGGCTGGCGCTGCCGGCTTGGGCGCGAGCCGTGATCCCGGGCCCCGGATCCTCACCGCTGCTCTACGCGGGCGAGCTTGCCGGCCGTCCGGCCGCCGTGCTGGCATTCGAGCCGCGCCACTCGGACCTGCCGCTCCAGGTCGCGTTCCCGGTCCTGATGGCCAACCTTGCGGGCGAGCTGATGGGCGGCTCTGCAACCCCGGCCGACGCGATCGCGCCCGGCACGCCGGTGACCCTGGCGATCCCGGCCGGGGCCGTCGGGATCCGGGTGGAGCGCCCCGACGGCAGCGTCGATGAGCTTCCGGCCCCGACGTCGGGCGCCTCGTCGGTGACGTTCGCCCGGACCGATCTGCTGGGCGTCTACACGGCGACCCCGGTCGCCGGATCCAGCAGCTCGACCGCTCCATCGGCCTCCGCCTCCGCGACCGCGTCGCGATCTGCCGGTCCATCGGGATCTGCCGGTCCATCGGGGCTGGCTGGCGGCACCGCGAGCACCTCCGGCCCGGCGGCGGCCGTCCGGTTCGCGGTCGACCTGCTCGACGTCGACGAGTCCAACATCGCGCCCGGCGACGGTGCATCGCTCGTGGCGCTGGGCCGGGCCGCCGGCCCGGGTGCGTCGTCCGGCGCCGGTGCATCTCCGGGCGCCGGCGCAGGGGCCGCCGCGGACGACCGACCGCAGGCGCGGGACGAGCTGTGGGGCCCGTTGCTCGTGCTCGCGCTGGCCGCCCTGACGGCCGAGTGGCTGGTCTACGAGCGCGACACCCTTGCCCGCCTGCGCCGGGCGCTCGCCACGCGGCTGGGCCGGCGCGACCCGGCGGAACGGGGCGCCTGATGGGGATCGCGTTCGACGATCCGCGTGCGCTGCTGCTCCTCCCGCCGCTGCTGGCGATCGTGGTGGCGCTCCATCTGGGCTCGCGACGGCGGACAGGCCTCGGGCGCCGGCGCGCGGCGCTCGCGGTGCGGGTCCTGCTGCTGTCGGCCCTGGTCGGTGCGCTCGCGGGCCTTCGGCTGGTGCTGCCGGTGGACCGGCTGGCGGTGGTGTACGTGGTGGACCTGTCCGACTCGGTGGGCACCGCCGGCCGCGAGGTGGCCCTGGCCGACATCCGCGATTCGCTCGCGGCCAGGCGGGACGGGGACGTGGCAGGGATCGTCGCGTTCGGCGGGGATGCGCTGGTCGAGCGGCTGCCCTCGGACCTGGCGGCGATCGACCGGATCGCCTCGACGCCCGTTCGATCCGCAACCGACATCGGGGCCGCCCTGCGGCTGGCATCGGCCCTGTTCCCCGACGACGCCCAGAAGCGGATCGTGCTGCTCTCGGACGGCAACGACACCACGGGCTCGGGTCAGACCGAGGCGGCCCTGGCGGCCGCGCGCGGGATCCAGGTCGAGACGATCGTCACCGGCCTGGGCACGAGCGATGAGGTCCTCGTGAACCGGCTGACCGCGCCCTCGACCGCCCACCTGGGCGAGTCGATCGACGTCATCGGCGACGTCACCTCGACCGTCGCCCAGCCGGCAAGGGTGCGCCTGTTCGTGAACGGCGACCTGGCCGCGACCAGGGCCCTCGATCTCAGCGCGGGCGACCAGCAGGTCACGTTCACCTTCAAGCCGGCAGACTCCGGGTTCCTCCGGTTCCGGATGGTCGTGGAGGCGGCCCGCGACACGTTCAACGAGAACGACCGCGCCGACGCCAGCACGATCGTCAAGGGCGAGCCGAAGGTGCTCGTGGTCCAGGGGGACGAGACGGTCGCGGCGGACCTCGTGACAGCGCTTCGGACGCAGCGCGAGACCGTCGAGACGGTGATCCCGGAGGCGGTCCCCACCGATCTCGCGGATCTCACCGCCTACGACTCGATCGTGCTCGTGGACGTGCCCCGTCTTCGGCTCACGGACCAGGCCCTGGCCGTGCTCCAGATCTACGTCCGCGACCTGGGCCGGGGGCTGGTCGTGATCGGAGGTCCAAGCTCGTACGGGGCCGGCGGCTACACGGGCACCCCGCTCGAGGACACGCTGCCCGTCGAGATGGGGGTTCGCGATCGGCAGAAGCAGCCCGACGTGGCCCTGGTCGTGGTCATCGACAAGTCGGGCTCGATGGACGCCTGCCACTGCAACAGCTTCAACAACGGCATCAACAACGGGAGCTCGGGGATCTCGGGGGTGCGCAAGGTCGACATCGGCAAGGAGGCGATCCTGCGCGCGGCGTCGGCGCTCACCGCGCAGGACGAGCTGGGCGTGGTCGCGTTCGACCAGACGGCGCACTGGGTGGTCAGGACCGCGCCGCTCGGCGGCCTCCAGGACCTCCAGGCGCAGATCGCCGGGATCCAGCCCAACGGCCAGACGAACATCTTCTCGGGCCTCGACCAGGCGGTCCAGTCGCTGGAGCAGGCGACGGCGACCCGGCGGCACATCATCCTGCTGACCGACGGCTGGTCGACCAACGGCCAGTACGCCGCCATCCTGGCCAGGATGAAGGCCGACGGGATCACGCTCTCGACGGTGGGCGCCGGCGGCGGCGCCAACCCGTTCCTGGAGCAGCTCGCGAAGCAGGGTGGCGGGCGCTACTACGCCGCGGCCAACCCGGCCTCGATCCCCGACATCTTCCTCAAGGAGACCCAGCAGGTGTCGGGCCAGCAGATCGTCGAGGAGCCCTTCTATCCGATCCAGACCTCCAGCTCGCCGATCGTGCGCGGCTTCGATTCCGGGTTCCCGCAGCTGCTGGGCTACAACGGCACCACGGCCAAGCCGGCGGCCCAGACCGTGCTCGTCACCGACCGCGACGATCCCCTGCTCTCGCAGTGGCAGTACGGGCTCGGGCGCGCGGTCGCCTGGACCTCCGACTCCACGGGTCGATGGGCGAAGAGCTGGGTTGGCTGGGGCGGCTTCCCGCGCTTCTTCAGCCAGCTCGTGGCCTGGACGTTCCCCGGCGAGGAGAGCGGGGGCATCGAGGCTTCGTTCCTGGATCGCGGCGGCCGAACCTATCTCCGGGTGCAGAGCCAGAACAGCGACGGCTCTGCGCGCGACTTCTACTCGACCTCGGTCGCGATGGTGGGGCCCGATCTCGAGCCGGTGACGGTCAGCCTCAGCCAGGTCGCGTCGGGTGTGTACGAGGCGCCGGTCACATCGCTGCAGAGCGGCGCCTACGCGGTCCGGGTGACGCAGACCAAGCCGGGTGCGACGGCGCTGGGCCGGACGCTCGGCCTCGTGGCGCCCACGTCCGCCGAGTACCGGCTGCTGGGAACGAACGAGCCGCTCCTGGCCGCGATCAGGAGCGCGACGGGTGGAACGGCGGTTGCCGCGCCGGGTGATGTCTGGGAACACGACCTGGCGACGACCGGCGAGCTGACCGACCTCTGGCCATGGCTGCTCGTGCTGGCGCTCCTGCTGTGGCCGCTGGACGTGGCGCTCCGTCGCGTGTCGGTCGGTCGCCGGGAGCTGGCCGACGGGAGGCGCTGGCTCGCGGACCGGGTGCGGCGACGACGGGTGGCGGAACGCACGGCGCCGGTCGCGGGGATGCTTGCGGCCAGAGACCGGGCGGGCGCGGCCGGCGCCCGAACGGCGATCCTGCGCGAGGCAACCGAGCGGGACCGAGTGATCGAACAGGGAGCCGGCGGCCCTGGCCAGGGACCTGTCGCCAGCGCGACGCCACCCGGCGGGGCGTCACCTGGCCCGGCGCAGCCCCGCCTGCCGGCGTCGGACGACATCGACGGCAACACGCTGAGCCGCCTACGCGAGGCCAAACGCCGCACCCGCGGCTGACCCCGGTTATCCCATGCCCCGATGCCGACAGATGGCCTCCTCGATGAAGCGGCGTCCGGTTGCAGGCCTTGACGACTGGGCGTGGGATTGGGATGGGCTCTGACTCATCGAGGCCGAGTAATCGGGCCGGAAGACGCCAAAGGCGAGTCGGTACCGCCGTCGCCGGGGCTGGCGGCCGGCTCGGCCGTGCGGATGGTGATCGTGACATTGGTCGTTCTGCCAGGAAGCACCGTTGCCGGGGCATGCCCGAGCACGTGTTTGGTATCGGAGCTATCGAAGGTGTAGACGATCACGTCGTAGGTGACAGCCGTCACGTCGGGGATCTCGAAGCGGCCCTTGGAGTCGGTGATCATGCCGACGTCACTGACGGTCCCGGCGCCCGTGACGTCGGACGTGAGCTCGATACCGGCGAGGGCGACCGGGGCCCCGGTCGCATCGACCACCCGACCGGCGAGCGTTCCGGTGGGCATGAGCCTGGCCCCGGTGCCATCGGAGGTGATCTCGAGCATGCCGAACGCGTCGTATCGGGCCTCGAGCACCGCGTCGAGGTCGGTCCGGGCGCTCGACACCTCGACCTCCACCTGGTTGGCGATCGTGTCCACGCCGAGGCCCAGGGGATAGATGCCGTGGGCCAGGAACCACCCGCGCTTGAGCCCGTCGTCCTGGATGCGCCGGAAGACCGCCTGGAGCTGCACGTCCGTCCAATCGACCCCTCGGACGATCAGCGGAGCTGCAGGTCCAAGTCGCGATCGCAGGGCGGCTTCGTGCACGTCAAGATCCTGCGTGAACATGGCTACGACGTTGCGATCGCTGTCGATGTACGCGCCGGCCCAGGCGTCGGGATGCTCGGCGCCATACGACTTGACGGTCTCGATGATCGCGTCGGCGCTCGCGTTCCGCCGCTGCAAGGTGGCCAGCTCATCCGGCGTCATCGGAATGCCGAACTCGAACATGGCATCTGGCATCCGGGCCACGGATCGAACCCATGCCAGATCGGACCGCAGGCCGAAATCCTCCCTGAACCGGATCGCTTCGGTGATGCGGGCCCCGGAGAGCCATGGGTTCACACTCGGCGAGGGCGCCGGGCTCGACGGCGCAGGGGTGGCGCTGGGCGGCGACGGCGTCGAGCGGTCGCTCACCGCGGCCCGGAAGGTGAGGCCCGTCCCCACGATCACGGTCACGACGAGCACGGCGGCGAGACCCGCCAACGCCCTGAGGTGGCGCCGTGGCTGCCACCCGGTGACCGGCCGCGCTGTCTTTGGGATCGCCTCCGCGCCAAGCAGCAGCGACACGGGGACGTCAGCAGGCGCCGCCTCGTGGAGCATCGAGCGGATGTGATCTTCGAACGCCTGGTCATTCATCGGTGCTCTCCAGAGCGCGCTCCTGCGCGTCGTAGGCCGCCCGCATCGCCCGCAGAGCGAGGTGGAGACGTGACTTCACGGTGCCTTCCGGCACGCCGGTCCGCGTCGCGATCGCCTCGATCGGCAAGTCCAGGTAGTAGCGGAGGACGACGGCGATCCGCTGGTTCGTGCTCAGCTCCAGGAACGCCAGTCCGAGGGCGTCGCGTTCCGCCCTTACGGCCGCGGCGTCAGGCACGGGCCGGTCGGGGATCCAGCGCACCTGGATGTGGCGCGCCTTGCGCAACCGATCCTGACACACGTTCACCAGGATCCGCCCGAACCAAGCGCCAGCGCGGTCCGCGTCGTCGAGCTGATCCCAGTGCTGCCACGCACGCAGCAGCGCATCCTGCGTCGCGTCTTCCGCTTCGGCCGGATCGCCCAACACCAGGCTCGCCGTTCGGTAGGCAGACGCGAGCTCCCGCGCCACGAGACGGCTGAAGGCCTGCTCCCGCTCGAGACGGCGATCAGGTGACGTCGCCAGGGTGTCGGTCATCGGTATCCCCACGGTCCTGCTCCCACCCTAACGACGGACGGCCGGTGACGCGAGGTTCATTCTTCGCCACCAAACGTCGTGAACCCGCCCTCCTAGACGCGCGAGTGTCAATGGCCATCTGAAATCCCCGACTCGTGACCATGAGAAGCCCCCACCCTGACGGGGTCAGGCTCGCGCGCGGGCATTCGTTGCTGCACGCGGCTTGCGTCCTGCTGATTGACAGCCAGCAAGCGGCGCGGCGCTCCCAGCTCAAGTTGCCCGCTACTGGCAGTTGGACGTGAAGCACATCAACGACGGCCAGCCCTTGCTCGATAGCTTGGCGAGTGCCCAGTCGATTGGTGAATACCATGCGCGGTTCGTGCCTGGGTTGCAGCCATCGGTAGAGTCGCTATGGATCCCGTAGATCGACAACCCAATGAAATACGGACCACCGCTATCACCCGGGCACGCGTCCGAGTCCATCACCCATTGGTGCTTGATTTGCTTCCCGTCCACGTCCTTTGTCTTGTTGATGTTGACAATAGTGCCGCAGTGATAGCCAGAGTATTCGCCGCTCCGACAGACGGCATCGCCGACGTTCTGATGGTCAGAAACCTGCCAAGTCGTCGCAGCCCGAATGCTCCACGAGTACTGTGCGTAGAACTCGTTCATGGTTGAGGGGTAGTCGCCATTGTCGATGTCGATCAATCCGACGTCGGCATCCGAGAGGTTCCCCCATGCCTCCGTCACCGCTGTCCCGAAAACGGTGGAATCGTGCTTCCAGCGAGCTCCGACTCCACCGTTCTTCTCGATGCAGTGTCCGGCGGTGAGGACGTACAAGTCAACGGGGCCCGTTGACTTGCGGACGATCACACCCGACGTGCACGCTTTCTCCGGATGGTCCTTGAGGTAGATATTGATACCCCCCTTGATCGGGGGGCAAGAGGCCCGAGAGGTACAGCTGTCACCGCCCTGAGACTCCTGCTCCTCTTCAACCGAGATGGCCGCGCCGTACTGGTGCTGGAGCAGCGTCAGATCTCCACCGCCGAGGCTACGGACTCCAACCAGAACCCGATTGTTGATCACGTCAATGGCGGTACTCCCGATGTCGACCCCGTCGTCAAGGAGCTTCGGCGTATCCGCGTCTATCTCCGCCTGTACCGCATAAAGCTCGGAGATAGAGAACGAGACCCGTTCGACCATGTAGCTGATAGCTCGCGGAACCAGAGTTGCGAGTGCTGTCGCGAATTCGGCCGGATCCTCTGTCGTCAGGAAGACCGGGATGCCTCCGTTGAGCTGGTCGAGGTATACGCCACCGGATGTGCCAAGCGATTGGGCGGTCGCAAATGCGGGGTCGATTGCCTCCTGAACCTCGACCCGGTGATTGAGATCAGCGATCTCGGTCGCGCTCAAGGGCACGCCCCAATCCGCATCGGAGAACGCTGGATCGACAAGGCTTTGCTGCACGATGGCGTCGGTTGCCTCTAAGCCGAAGCTCCGTCGGAAGGACAGGGCCTCTTCAGACTTCGTGGTGGCCGAGGCATCATCGGTCGGTGTGGCAGCAAAGACGTGATGCCCAGTCGCCAAGGACTGACTCATTGCCATCATGCCGACCATCGTGAACACAGCAACTCGCTTGGTCAGGCTGAGATCCGCGATGCGGTTCACTGTTCGATCCTCCCCATGCGAATTGTTTGTCGTGACGTTGCCGGTCGTTCCGGATTCGCGTCCAGCGAGATCTAGCCCGAACTTCCAGCGCTGATCTCGGCTGATCCAGCCCATTTCCCGTTCGGATCTGGCTCAAGACGACCGTTCTGCGGTGCGGGATGTAGCCATTAATATCGTTGACGTTGACGCCGTGATGTGCGATCATCCGTACATGGCGAAGCGGGGATCCGGTGCGATGCACGTGGCCAAAGTGTCCCGTCCGTACAAGGACCGCGAGTACACGTACTGGTTCCTGCGCCAGTCGTACCGCGAGGACGGCAAGGTCAAGCACCGGACGCTCGCCAACCTGTCGGCGCTGCCGGCGGACGTGATCGAGCTCATCGCCCGCTCGCTCAAGGGCGAGCGGTTCACCCCTGCCGGCGCGGCGTTGCGCACGGTGCGTAGCCTGTCCCACGGCCACGTCGCGGCGGTCCTGGGCATGGCCCGCTCGCTCGGGCTGGCGGCCCTGTTCGATCGGCGGCCATCACGGGCCCGGGAACTGGCGACCGCGCTGGTCGTGGCCCGCGTCCTGGCGCCGGCGTCCAAGCTCGCCACCGCGGGCTGGCTCGAGGACACCACGCTCGCCCGCCGTCTGGGGGTGGAGGGTGCCGACGAGGACGAGCTGTACGCCGCCATGGACTGGCTGCTCGCCCGTCAGCCCAGGCTCGAGGCCGCCCTCGCCCGCCGGCACCTCGCCCCGGGCGCTCTGGTGCTGTACGACTTGAGCTCGACGTACGTGGAGGGGACCCACTGCGAGCTCGCCCGCTTCGGGTACTCCCGCGATCACCGGCCCGACCGGGCGCAGATCGAGTTCGGGCTGCTCACCGACGCCCGCGG
Source organism: uncultured Chloroflexia bacterium (assembly GCA_963829295.1). GTDB lineage: Bacteria > Chloroflexota > Limnocylindria > Limnocylindrales > CSP1-4 > CAIXZV01. The sequence goes on from CAWHHU010000003.1 coordinate 874,006, forward strand.
CTGCCCGGTCGCAGTCGAGATCTTCCCCGGCAACACGGCCGATCCGGCGACCGTCGAGACCCAGCTCGACAAGCTCCGCCGGCGCTTTGGCCTCACCGAGCTCGTGCTGGTCGGCGACCGGGGGATGCTCACGTCGGCCCGGATCGAGCATCTCCGCGAGATCGGCGGGATCGGCTGGGTGAGCTGCCTGCGCGGTCCCGCGATCCGCCGCCTGGTCGAGGCTGGCGACCTCCAGCTCTCCCTGTTCGACGAGCGCAACCTGGCCGAGATCCGGAGCCCCGAGTTCCCGGGCGAGCGGCTCGTGGTGTGCCGCAATCCGGTCCTCGCCGATGAGCGCGCCCGCAAGCGCGAGGCGCTGCTGGCGGCCACCGAAGCCGAGCTGGCCAGGGTCGCGGCGATGGTCAGCCGGGGCAGCCTGCACACGGCCGACGCGATCGGCCGTCGGGTGGGCCGGATCGAGAACCGCAAGAAGATGGCCAAGCACTTCGTGCTGACCATCGCCGACGGGCAGTTCGCCTATCGCCGGGACGAGGCCTCGATCGCGGCCGAGGCAGCATTGGACGGGCTGTACGTCGTGCGCACCAGCGTGGGCCCCGAGCGTCTCGACGCCGGAGCGGTCGTCGAGACGTACAAGCGCCTGTCCACAGTCGAGCGCGACTTCCGGGCCATGAAGGGCGACGACCTCGCCGTCCGGCCGATCTTCCACTGGCGCGCCGACCGGGTCAGAGCGCACCTGTTCGTGTGCTTCCTCGCCGCCTACCTGCGCTGGCATCTCGAAGCTGCCTGGGCACCCCTCCTGTTCCGCGACGAGGCGCCGCCCCAGCGGACGGACCCGGTCGCGCCGCGGGGTCGCTCGGCGGGCGCGCTCGCCAAGGAGGCCGCCAAGGCGACACTCGACGGGCTCCCGGTCGGGAGCTTCGGCCGGCTGCTTACCCACCTCGCCACGCTCACCGAGCACCGGGTCATCCCGGCCGGGCTCGACGAGCGGGCCGCCTTCTGGCAGCAGGACGAGCCGACCCCGCTCCAGGCCCGCGCGTTCGAACTGCTCGGCTTCACGCCGGCGAGCGTGTAGCCAGAGTGCCGCAGCTCGATCAGCGGATTTCGTGCTCAGGCACGCCCGTCAGTTGCTGGAAGTGCTAGCCAACCAGTGATGTTGGCAGCCGGGCACGGATACGATCAAGAGCCAGAGGACCTGACGTCAGGAATTTGGCAATGGCCCAGCCGCATCGGTGGCACGTACCCGACTGCGTCGTGCGGATAGACGATCAAGGTGGCAGGGTGATGTCCGGCTCGTACGTCACGACGACCGTGCAGAAGGGCGCCCCCAGCGTCTGCATGCGCGCGGTCGTTCGGCCCAGCGGCAAGTTCAGGACCCCAGCTCTCCAAGGCCAGCGGAAAGCAGACTTCTTCGGCCAACTGGTCATCAATACTCAGGCCGAACTTCCAGCGCCCCGAGCGGCGCATTCGAGCACGAAATCGGCTGATCCGGTTCAAGACGGATGCGCTTCCGGCGGCTGGTACGGCCACGTCCGCATGCGGGGCGAACGATCACCCGGGCAGCGCCATTCCGGCGGCCGCTCGCATCTGGACGGTGCCGCGCAACGGTCAACGGACGAGGCAGGTGGTCTCACGACGCCGGTGATCGAACGACCTGACTCGACGGATCCGGCGCTGCCAGGAGGATGAGTCGATGCAACGAGCATGACTCGTCCCTTCGGCAGCCGGGACGAAGGCGAGCCACGAGGCCCGCTCCAGTGCCGAGGCAAGGCTATTGGCCCCGTGACCCCGCATTCGACGGTTTGTTCGAATCATCAAGAGCGTGAGCAGGACGGTTGGCACAAGTCCTGCGACGGCATCCGCGATGGCAACGGGCGCGCGACCGCTGAGCGCGGCTGAGCCGGTCATTACAGCCATCATGATCAGGCCGCCGGCGAAGCCAGCCCTGGTGTTGGGGGCCTCACCTCCGGTAGATGCTGCCACCCGGGAGTCGGATCCGCCTTACATCCCTCCGGCACGATCATAGATCCTCGATGACACCACCCTAGCGTAGCGTGCGCAGGCGCAGTCCGGCCGGGCACGACCACGCGCACGGTAGGGGCGAGTGCTAGCCTCCACCGCGTGGCACGCTTTCCCACCATCCACCGACCTCGCGCCCGCCTGCTCCGCGCGGCGCTCCCGGTCGCGGCCCTTTCACTCGTCCTCGCGGCCTGCGGCACGATCTCGAGATCGCCGCCGCCCGCCACCCCGACCGACTTTGCAGGGATCACGGGGCGCCTGAACGTCGCCCAGATCAAGGCCCGCAACTGGGTGTCCGGGGACGCCGGCTGCACGGATCCGGATCTGGTGTCGTCCTCGGTCAGCTTCCAGGCCAGCGGGCTCGACCAAGCCCAGCCGGTGAAACTCTACCTGTACATGTTCAAGGATCGACCGGCGTTCGATCGACACCGCGCGCAGGTGGGGCCATGCGCCCAGTCCTGGATCACGGATCCGCAGACCTTCGAGGAGATCGAGCAGTCGCCGTTCGTGGTGGCCGGGCAGGGTCCATGGGGAACGGCGTTCGAGGCCGCTCTGCGCGCCACGCTCGCGGAGGCGGCGGGCACCGGCGGCTGATCGGCGCGGTGTCTGGGCGGGAAGGGGGCCTGCCCGAGCACGAAGGGGGCCTGCCCGACCACGCTCGCCAGTGGTGCCCGGATGGGGGGTCCTGTCGCGCGTACTGCACCGCTCGCAACCTGAGCGCACCCGACCCCACCGGTACCGTGGCTTCCCTCCCATCGCCCGGGTGACGTCCGGGCGGTCGAGACGAGACCGCTCCCTGCCGATGCTCGGCACATGGAGGTCACACCCCGCCGCCGCCGCGCCCTGTCCACATTCCTCGCCCTGGTGCTGGCCGCCGAGTCCGTCTCGGCCGTCGCCGCCGCCGGCATCACGGTCCGAAAGGCGACCCCGGCCCAACCGACGATCACGCCCGTCGCCGCGGCGCAGATGACGCCTCCCCGAGGCCGGCCGTGGGCCTCCCGAGCATTGGAGGTGGCGATGGCGCGCCGGGCCGAGCTCTTTGTCCGTGAGCTGAGCGACGGGGAGGCGGCCCACCTCCTCAGCTCGCGCGGCGCAGCAAGAATCCGACCGTGCAGCACCGGGCGATGCTCCTCTTCGCCTCGTTCCAGGGCCAGAGCGTGACCCAGATCGCGCTGATGTTCCAGGCCAGCGCGACCCACGTGGCCGAGCTGATCCATGCCTTCAACGCGGAGGGCTTCGCCTGCCTGGGCCCTCGGCGGGGCGGGGGCCGTCCCCGCCGGATCGATCTCACCCAGCGCGCGGAGATCGTGAAGGTGGCCCTCGCCCGCCCGGTCGACCGGGGTGAGCCGTTCACCTCCTGGAGCCTGACCAAGCTGCGCGCGCACCTCGTCCGACACGGCGTGGTGCCGACCATCAGCCGCAGCCAGCTGTGGCGCATCCTGCACGCGCAGGGCATCCGCTTCACTCATCACAAGACGTGGAAGGCGTCGCCCGACCCCGAGTTCGAGGCCAAGAAGAACCGGGTCCTCGACCTCTACGCCCACCCACCCAGGGACGCGCGCGTGCTGTGCCTCGACGAGTTCGGCCCCTTGAACCTCCAGCCGCGCCTCGGGCGGGGCTGGCATCGCTCAGCACCCGGTCCGCTTCCGGGCGACCTACAAGCGGACCGCGGCGTCCGCCACCTGCTGGCCGCCTACGACCCGGCGACGGCCGGCTGTACGGCCACATCCGGGCAACCAAGACCTGGCGCGAGGTGCGCGAGCTGCTCCGGACGTTGCGAGCTCGGTTCCGCGAGCACCTCGTCGTGGTGCTCGACAACTTCAGCCCGCACAAGAAGCAGGAGCTGCTCGCGTGGGTCGCCGGCCACGACATCGAGCTCGTCTACCTGCCCACCTACGCGAGCTGGCTCAACCTCATCGAGTGCCAGTTCGGTGCCCTCCGCCGGTTCGCGCTCAACGGCACCGACTACTGAAGCCATGGCGAGCAGGACCGGGCGATCCACGCCTACCTGCGCTGGCACAACAGGAAGCTCGTCGCCAAGCACTGGCATAACGAGAGGTAATTGAGTGGAGGCTAGCGGCCTGGGAGCCGTCCCCACGGAGCCCCACGGCCGGCGCCGCAACGAGCCCCAGCGCAGGCCGCGATTCGGAGGTGGCTGCGCTCGTCAACGGCAGCGCTGCGCTCGCGCGGGTTCGGGTTGCCACCGCCGCCGAGAACGCGGTCATCACCGGGCTCGCCGTCTCCACGGCCCACAGGCCGGCAGCCGTCATCGATGCAGCGGCGAGTGCGAAGGCTCCCGTCACGACGAAGCAAGCATCGGCCAAGGCAAAGCCACCGGCCGCCAGGACCAAGGCGCCGCCCGCCAGGACGGGACGCAACCATGTCTGGATCCCGAGCCTCGGGATCAGCCGCTCCGTGTCCTGGTTCCCCTGCGACCGCAAGCGCCCGCCTGACAACTACGTCTATCGCTGGGGCTGCGCGGGCAGCAACAACGTGTACCTCCTGGGGCACGCCTACAGCGTGTTCAAGCCGCTCCACGACGCCTACGCCAGGGGTCGTCTCCGGGTCGGGCTCAAGGCCTACTACGCCGATGCGAAGGGCCGGGTCCACACCTTCAAGGTCAAGTGGTGGAGGGTGACCGCCCCGACCACGGCCGCGAGCTGGGCGTGGGCCGCACAGGGCCAGCCGTCGATGACGCTCCAGACGTGCGTGGGCAGGAACAGCGCCTACCGGCTCATGGTTCGCCTTGTCCAGGTGAAGGCATAGGAGACCCCGGGTCTCGGCGGTAGTTCGCTCGTCCCGGGCCCTGCTCATGCCACCGAGTCCAGGCACGACTCGGCGACAGCGCCCTGAGCGATCGGGTCCGCCGTCCCCGTGCACGAGGTCCGCACGGCACGGGTCGACCTTCTGCCAATGAGTCACCTGGCGGCTGGCTGGCGGGATCGCGAGGGAGCGGAGCGCCAGCTACACGTGCTCTGACTCGATGACGGAAAGGGGGCGCAGGGCGAGGGCACCGCGGCCTCCGGCGAGGTCAAGGGCGCAGGGCGAGGGCAGCGCGGCCTCCGGCGAGGTCAAGGGCGCAGGGCGAGGGCAGCGCGGCCTCCGGCGAGGTCAAGGGCGCAGGGCGAGGGCAGCGCGGCCTCCGGCGAGGTCAAGGGCGCAGGGCGAGGGCAGCGCGGCCTCCGGCGAGGTCAAGGGCGCAGGGCGAGGGCAGCGCGGCCTCCGGCGAGGTCAAGGGCGCAGGGCGAGGGCAGCGCGGCCTCCGGCGAGGTCAAGGGCGCAGGGCGAGGGCAGCGCGGCCTCCGGCGAGGTCAAGGGCGCAGGGCGAGGGCAGCGCGGCCTCCGGCGAGGTCAAGGGCGCAGGGCGAGGGCCGGGGGGCACGGCGACCGTGTGAGGTGAGCGACATGACCCCGGAACAGCCCGGGGCTTGCGGCTGCTATCGCGACCCTGGACACCTGCAGCCCGGGAGCTCAGGCGATCCGCAGGCCCAGGATCCGGCGCGCGATGACCAGGCGCTGGATCTGGCTGGTCCCCTCCCCGATCTCGGTCAGCTTCGCGTCGCGCAGGTAGCGCTCCACCGGGTAGTCGTCGACGTAGCCGTAGCCGCCGTGGACCTGGATGGCGGCGTTGGTCACGCGCGACGACACCTCGGACGCGAACAGCTTCGCCTGGGCGGCCGCCAGCGCGTAGTCGCGGTGCTGGTCCTTGAGCCACGCCGAGCGGTAGACCAGGGCGCGCGCCGCCTCGATCTCGGTCGCCATGTCGGCGATCATGAACGCCACCCCCTGGAAGGTGCCGATGGGGCGTCCGAACTGCTCGCGCTCCTTCGCGTACGGCACCGCGGCATCGAGCGCGGCCTGCGCAATCCCGAGCGCGAGCGCCGCGATCGAGATCCGGCCGCCGTCGAGCACCTCCAGGAAGGCCCGGAACCCGCCGCCTTCGGGGCCCAGGAGGTTGCCGGCAGGCACGCGGACGCCATCGAGCAGGAGCTCTCCGGTGGCCGAGGCATGGAGGCCCATCTTGTCCTCGAGTCGCCCGATCGCGAAGCCCGGCGTGCCGGCCGGGACGATGAAGGCGGAGATCTCGGCGCCGCCGTGCGGGCGGGTCCCGGTCCGGGCCGTGACCACGTACAGCCCCGCCTGCCCCGCGTTGGTGATGAACCGCTTCCGGCCGTCGAGCACCCACTCGTCGCCGTCGGGTCCGGTCTCGCGCCGGGCGGTGGTGCGGGTACCCCCGGCATCGGACCCTGCGCCGGGCTCGGTCAGCCCGAATGCGCCCAGCATCTGGCCGGTCGCGAGCGGCGGCAGGAATCGGTCACGCTGCGCATCGCTGCCGGCGATCAGCAGCGGACCGCAGCCGAGGCTGGTGTGGGCGGCCACGATCAGCCCCAGCGAGCCCCAGACCCGTCCGATCTCCTCGACCGCGATGGCGTAGGCGAGGGTGTCCATGCCGGCCCCGCCCCAGCGCTCGGGCACGTTGATCCCGAGCCAGCCCAGGTCGGCGATCCGGCGCACCACCTCGACCGGGAACCGGTGCTCGTGCTCGTGCTCGTCGACCAGCGGCGCGACCTCGCCGGTCATAAACTCGCGGATCGTGTCCCGGAGCAGGACGTGATCCGGCGACAGGTCAAGATCCATCGCGCCTCAGCCTTCCTCGCGCTCGACCACGGGGCGCGAGGCCGGCACCACGCTCGGCGGCGGCACGTCCGACACGTTGGGTACGAACGAGGCAGCCAGCGAGGTGGCAGCGATCTGGCGCTGCTGGTCGAGGGCCAGGATGCCCAGCCGGCCCAGCGTCGCGAGCTCGTCGCGGATGTAGGTCTTGAGCATCTCCGGCCCATCGGTGCTGATCGTGTACCGCACGCCATTGCGATGGAGCTGGTCGAAGATCCAGCGGAACTCCTCCCAGCTCGACACGACGCCCGTGTTGAGGTTTGAGGTGGGGCAGATCTCGAGCACGATCCCTCGCTCGCGGAGCATCGCCATCGTGCGCGGGTCATAGGCCGCCTTGACCCCGTGACCGATCCGGTCGGGCTCGAGCAGCTCCACGACCCGGGCAACCTCGTCGACCGGTCCGGACTCACCGGTATGCACGGTGATGCCGAGCCCGTACTGGCGCGCGCGGCGAAACAGCCGCCGGTAGTCCGCCACCCGGAAGGTCGCCGACTCCGGACCGGCGATGTCGATCCCCACCACGCCGCGGTCGCGCCACGTGATCGCCTTCTCGGCGATGATCTCGTTGAGCTCGTACGGGAACGCACGGTCGAGGCAGAACAGCAGCCCCGGCTTGACCGGGTACTCGAGCGTCGCCTTGTCCATCCCCCGCACCGCGGCCGCGATGATGTGGTCGAGGTCCTGCTCGCCGCCGCGGTTCCGCTTCATCGGGTTGAAGCGCAGCTCCATGGTCGTGATGTTGTTCTTGCGGTAGGCGCCGCCCACGACCTCGTACACGGCCCGCTCGACCGCGATCGGGCTGGACTGGATCAGCTCGGTCCAGTGAAACAGCTGCAGGTAGCTGTCGAAGCTCTTGGGCCGCCGCGGATGGACGGTGATGAGGTCGCGGAACTCCCAGTAGTCGCGGGTGGGAAGCTTGATCCCCTGGGCGTGCGCGATCGACCACATGATCGCGGGGGTGACGGCCGCGCCGAGATGGCAGTGGAGCTCGGCGAGCGGGACCTTGCGGCTCAGGGTGGACGCCATCCCCCGAAGGATAGCGGTCGTGGGGGATGCGAGACCGGGACCTTCGGCGGATGCCCCGGCGGCAGAGAACGGCTACCGTTGGCGGCGGCGGCGCTCGATGCTGCCGCTCCCATGACCGTTCGCTGGAGATGAGACGATGACCCGGGGACTCGACCTGATCCGAGGGCGCCGCTTTGGCCGCCCCGGCCTCCTCCTGCTGCTCGTGATGCTGGTCGCCGCCGCGTGCGGGGCATCGGCCACGCCCTCCCCGTCGCCCGCCGACGCCTACCAGACGGCGGGACGCGCGTTCCAGGCGCCGATGGATCAGGTCAAGGTCCAGCTCGGCATCCAGAGCACGGGCGGCAGCAGCGACATCTCCATCGACCCGAGCGCGATCCAGCTCGTGCTCGATACCAAGGCGGGCAAGGCCAGCGTCCACCTGTCGCTGCCCGTCGCCGCGCTCGGCTCGGACGCCACCCAGCTCCAGATCCTGGGGGTGACCGGGGACACCCTCGATCTCGACGTCATCTACGACGGGACCGCGCTGTACGCCAAGAGCCCGCTCGCCGCGACGCTCATCCCGATGCTCACCGCCCAGTCGGGCCAGCCGATCACGGGCGACCTGACGGGCTGGCTGAAGCTCGGAACGGCCGACGATTTCGCCGCCATCGCCGACTCGCTGGGCGGGATGGCCAGCGCAGCACCGGATGCGTCAGCCATGCCGTCGCCCCTCGCCGGCCTCGACCCCGCACAGCTCAAGTCCGAGCTCGAGAGCTCGGGCGTCACGCTCAGCTACGTGGGCACCGAGAGCCGGAACGGCGCCGACTCCGACCACCTCACGGCGACTGTCGATCCCTCCAAGCTCGCGTCGAGCCCGCTGGCCAACCAGATCCCCAGCCAGCTCGGCCAGCTCCAGAACATGGCCAGTGGCGACACGCTGTCAGCCGACCTGTGGCTCGACCGGTCGGACGGTCGCCTCAACGAGGTCGACCTCCACGCCGGCTCCTCGGACGGGTCGAAGACGGACGTCACGATCCTCGTGAGCGTCCCGGATTCCGCGTCCTTTGACGCACCGGCGGCATCCACCGACGTCCCGATCGTGCCGATGCTGACGAACCTGCTCCAGACGTTCGGCGGCTCGCTGCCCATCCAGCCGTAGCGGCCCGTCCGGTCCGGCTGACGCCTGTACCATCCAGCCCGCTCCTGACCGGCCGCCGCGATCGCGGCGGCCGGTCAGCCATGCGAGCCCGCCGTTCCCCGGCTCGCCCGGGCGAGCTCGCGCACAGTGGCGGCGAGCTCCTCGAGGTTGAACGGCTTGGTGAGCAGCCTCGCCCACGGCGGCGGCGCCTGCTCCATGTAGCCCGTGGTGATCACCACGGGCAGGTCGGGCCAGCGAGCGCGAAGCGTCTCGGCGAGGTTGATCCCGTTGCCGGCGCCCGGCAGCACCACGTCGGTGACCAGGACGTCGGGACGGCCACGGTCCGCCAGGGCGAGGGCATCGGCGACGTTGGCGGCGGACACGACCGAGAACCCCGCCCGGGTGAGAACCCGCTCGCCCACGCGGCGCACCAGATCCTCATCCTCGACCAGGAGCACCAGCCCGCTGGCGACGCCGGTCGCGCGCGCCGGGCGCCGCGTGCGCTCGGCCGCTGGAGTGGCGGCGGCGATCGGCAGCTCGAGGCGGAACGTCGAGCCTTCGCCCGGGTGCGAGCGGACCGACACCGAGCCGCCGGCCTGAGCGACGATGCCCTGGACCGTCGACAGCCCGAGGCCCGTTCCCTGTCCCCGCGGCTTGGTGGTGAAGAACGGCAGGAAGATCTGGTCGATGATCGCGGCGGGGATCCCCGAGCCGTCGTCCTCGACCTCGATCCAGGCTCGCGCCTCGCTCGATGCGCCCGTGCCGTCGGCCCCGTCGCCGCGACCGACTGCGATCCGCAGCCGGCCGCCGCCGGGCATCGCATCACGGGCGTTGACGGCCAGGTTGACCAGCATCTGGTCGAGCTGTCCCGGATCGATCAGGGTCACCACCCCGGGCCGCAGCTCGGACACGATCGTGATCCGCTCCCCGAGCACCCGGCACAGGATGGGCACGAGCGCCTCGACCGCATCACCAAGGTCGACCGGCCGGGGCATGACGATCGCTCGCCGTCCGAAGGCAAGCAGCTGCGTCGTGAGCGACCGGGCACGCTCCACGGCTGCGACGATCTGCCCCAGCTCGCTGTCGGGTGACTGGCCGTCGTTGACCGCGGCGCGGGCCAGCTCCGCGAACCCGCCGATCGCGGTCAGCAGGTTGTTGAAGTCGTGGGCGACCCCGCCCGCCAATAGACCGATCGACTCCAGGCGCTGGGCCTGACGAAGCTGCTCCTCGAGCTCGCGCTCCTCGGTGACATCGCGCAGGACGCCGACCTCGCGCCCACCACCATGGATCCCCGGGACGTGCCGCCAGGCCGCCACGACCGAACGCTCGGCACCGTCGTGACCGACCAGCCGGAACGCGATCGCCGGCGTGCCCTCCGCCCGGTGCTCCAGCGCTGCCTCCACGAGCGGGCGATCGTCGGGATGGGCGAGCTCGGCCAGGGTGTCGGGACCGACGGGCGTGCCCGGCTCGATCCCCGCGATCCGGTACAGCTCGTCGGCCCAGGTGGTCTCTCCAGTCGCCGGATCGAGCTCCCAGGAGCCGAGCCGCCCGATCGAGGCGGCGTCGGCGAGCAGCGCCTGCCGTCGACGGAGTCTCTCCTCTTTCTGCAGGCGATCGCGGACGTCGTGCGCGATCCGGCTCATGCCCACCACGGCGCCGTCATCCATGATCGGGCCGATCGAGAGGTCGACGGGGACCTCTGCGGCGCTCGCCGCATGCCGGACGACATGGCTGAGGCGCACCGATCTCCCGTTCCGGACCATGTCGACCAGCTCCGACACGGGGACCGCCACCGGTCCCAGCAGATCGGTCACGGCGCGACCCATCGCCTCGGCATGCGTGTACCCGTAGAGCTGGGCGGCGGCGGCGTTCCAGCCGGTGATCCTGCCGTCGAGGTCGGTCGTGACGATGGCCTCGGCGGCCGACTCGACGACGGAGGCGAGACGCACAACGTCGGCCTCGGCCGCGAGCCGGGCCGAGATGTCGCGCACAAGCCAGTGGTCCACGGTGCGCCCGGCGAGCTGGATCGCCCCGATGTCGAGGGCGACGGTGCGGGTCTCCCCGGAGGACACGCCATGGACCTCGCGTCGGCCGGACACGCCGGCCTCAGCCCGCGGAGAGGCTCCGGCTCGCTCGCCCGCGACGAGATCGGTGACGGTCATGTCCCGCAGGCGCTCGCGAGACCAGCCGTAGAACGATGCCGCCGCGCGGTTCGCGTCGACGATGGCCGACGTCGCCGGGTCCACCAGGAGCTGGATCGCGGGGCTGTCCTCGAACACCGACGTGTACCGTCGCTCGCTGACGTCGAGGGCCGTCAGCGTGTGCTCGAGCGCCTCGATCGCGCGGCGGCGGGCGACGAGCGTCACGGCCACGGCCTGACCGATCAGGCTCGTGGCGATCACCGTGCCCTGGATGCTGATGCGGTCGATATTGTCGAACGGAAGCACCACGAGCTGCGGCGCCGCGAAGGCGAACAGCGTGATCACGGCCACCGAGATCGCCGTGAGCAGGCGGCCGAAGCGGACGGCCGACCACAGCGCGGGCAGAACGACGAGGAACCTGAACGATGCCCGGTGATCGGGGGAGACGGTCGTCATCGCAACGGCCAGCGCCACCAGACCCGCCGAGGCCGCGATGACGCCGGACGCCTCCACCCAGCGCCCATCGATGTCGGCCATCCGCGGCAGGTCGCGGTCCGTCATCACCGCCAGCAGGACCAGCGGCAGGACGGTGGCGAAGGCCGTGACGTCACCCGCCCACCAGGCCAGCCAGAACGCCGGAGGGTCGAGGCCCGGACCGAGGACCAGGTCCACCAGCAGCGCCAGCGAGGCCCCGATCGCCGCAGTCAGGGTCGACACCGCCGCCAGACGAAGCACGTCCTCGGCCGACCCGAGGCGGGCCCCGGTTCGCCGGATGAGCCAGGCGCCCGCCAACTCCTCGGCGACCGTCGCCCCGGCCATCGCGAGCGTCACGATCGGGCCGGCGTCGTACTGGATGGCTGCGACCGCGAGCTCGACCACGAGCGCCAGCGGCCACCAGCGGAGGCCGTTACGCAGCAGGAGCCCGATGCCGACGGCGGTGGAGAGACACCATGGCGCACGCCCGCCGCCCTGCTCCAGCACGACCGACAGCGCGGCGGTGGCCACATACGCCATCAGCCAGGCCAGGACGCGAACGGTGCGGACGTTCACGGCGCGCTCCGCGCGACGGAGACCAGGATTCTCCCGGTGGCGCCGCGTCCGGTGATTCTGGGTTCGACCCTGACCGAGGGCCACCCCACGGTCGGGGGGCCGCAATCGGGGGCCCTGCCGTCATCTGCAGCACATTGACAGGCGGTGATGGCGGATGTCTGGCGCGGAGGAGGACCCGGCGGTGTCCCGGGGCCGCGACCGCACGCCCCTGTTCGCACGGCCGCCCTACGGGGGCATGCCGCCAGCAGCGGGAATGGCCCAGCCAAGGAACACGACCTGCCCGAGCAGGAACACGATCACGAGCGCAGCCGATCCCCTCCGGCCGAGCCGGTCGGCCAGCCCTGCAAACGCAGGGAACGCGACGACGTCGTAGCGAGGCAGCGAGTGAAGGATCCCGCCCGCGAGCACGGGTATGAGCCCCACCGCGAGCACGGCCGCGGCGTAGACGGTCAACTCCCGGTCACGCCGGTACAGCAGCGCCGTCCCGACCACCATGGTGCCGAAAAAGCCGGCCCAGGCAAGGAGCGCGAACGGCCGCAGATGGAGCGTGCTCCGGATCGCGGCCATGACGCTCCGATGAACCCAGCCCGGTGAGCCCAGCAGGTACCCCATCGGATCGCCGGTCAGAACCGCGATGAACGTCCACCAGGCGGCGAACGCTGCAAGCCCGCCAATCGCCGCGGCCACGGCGATGTGCCGCTCACGCCCTCTCGTCCGCAATGCCTGGACGGCACTGGAGGCGACGACCGCCATCCCCGCGACACGCGTGAGCATGGCGACCACAGCGAGGGGCACGCGCCATCTCGATCCGGGTCTGGCAAGGTAGAACAAGGCGGCGATCAGCAGGAACAGCGACTCGGAGTAGGCGAGCGAGAACACGTAGGCCGGCGGCGACAACGCGAGCAGCATCGCGGCGCTGGTGGCCACGCCCGCATCCATGCGATCCGCGAGCAGCCGCCAGATCGCGACCAGGGCCACGATGAACAGCAGGTTGGCCACAACGACCGAGGCGAAATCGGCCGGCAGGGCGCCACCCAGGCTGCCGACCCGGATGACCATCGGCCACCCCGGGAAGAACGCGAAGTCGTGGCCTCCGTGGTTGACGGCCGCGTGGTATCCGTCCCTCGCGATCCGCAGGTACCACTGCCCGTCCCACATCGTGAGCAGATGAGGTCGGGGCTTCTCGACGACCGCCGCGATGAGCTCGGTGATCAGGATCGAGAACAGGCGCGAGACCACGGCCGTCGCCAGGGGCACGACGACCCAGGACCGCCGTCCGAGCCGCGCGCTCCGGCCGGCGGGCCCCGGCCGTTGCCCGTCTGGCGCGCCGGCAGGCTGTGCCATCATCCCCCCCTTCGGTCAGCCGGCCAGGGCTCCCGGCACGACGCGGCCGTCGACATCGAGCGTCGCTCGCCGGCGGAGGTTGCGCAGCTCGGCGCCCGGCACCTGGTCGCGGGCGTGGTAGCTCGAGCGCACGAGCGGACCGGACTCCACGTGCTTGAAGCCGAGCGCCAGCGCCTCGGCTCGCATGTCCGCGAACTCGTCGGGGTGGTAGTAGCGCTGCAGCGGCAGATGCTGCTCGGTCGGGCGCAGGTACTGGCCGATGGTCAGGACATCGACATCGACTGCGCGCAGCGCCTCGAAGCACTCGCTGAGCTCGGCGCGGGTCTCGCCCAGGCCGACCATCAGCGAGCTCTTGGTGTGCGCCGCATGCCCGTACTCGGCCGCATAGGTCTTGGCCCGTTCGAGGACGCCAAGGGTACGGTCCCATCGCGCGCGCCTGCGCACCGGCCCCTGGAGGCGGCGCACGGTCTCGAGGTTGTGGTTGAGGATGTCCGGTCCCGCCTCCATCACCGCCCGCAGCGGGGCCTCATCGCCGTTGAAGTCGGGGATCAGAACCTCCACCCCCATCAGCGGACTTCGGGCGCGGATCTCGCGGATCGTGGCGGCGAAGGCGCCGGCGCCGCCGTCGGGCAGGTCGTCGCGGGCAACGCTGGTCACCACGACGTGGTCGAGGTTCATCGCCGACACCGCCTCGGCGACCCGTCGCGGCTCGTCGTCGTCGAACCAGGTGGGCCGGCCGGTCTTGATCGCGCAGAAGCCGCACGCGCGGGTGCACACATCGCCCAGGATCATGACCGTGGCGGTGCGCTGCTCCCAGCACTCCCCGATGTTGGGGCACCGGGCCTCCTCGCACACGGTGTTGAGGTTGAGGCCCCGGAGCAGCCCCTTGAGGTCGTGATAGTTCTCGCCCGACGGCATCCGCGACCGGATCCAGTCGGGGTGACGCCGCGGCGCCTGGCCGCCATCGGCCGCGGGCGCGAACGGGCCGCCACCGACGGCGATCGAGAGGTCGGCCGCTGAGGCGTGGTGGCCGTGACCGGGATTGGGGTCGAAGATCGGAAGCTCTCGGGCCATCGGCTGCTCGGTCGACCCTCCCTGCTAGTAGACGCTGGTCTCGGGACCGATGGCCTCGAGCCAGGCCTTGATGTCGCGCAGCAGCGCCGCGCCGCCCGCGCCGTCGTTCGCTCGATGATCGACCGCGAGGACCATGTTCATCACCGGCCGGATCGCGATCACGTCACCGTCGTCGGTGCTGACCACGACCGCCCGTTTGGTGATCGCCTCCATGGTCACGATGCCAACCTCCGGCACGTTGAGGATCGGCATGACGAGGTTCGTCCCGAGGTAGCCCGTGTTGTCGACGGTGAACGTGCCGCCCCCGAAGTCGTCGAGCCGGAGCTTGTTGTTGCGGGCGCGAACCGCGACGTCGTTGATGGCCATGTTGAGGCCGTGGATCGAGAGCTGATCGGCATCGCGGATGACCGGCACGATCAGCCCGTCATCGACGGCGACCGCCACCCCGATGTTGATCCGTCGCTTGGCCAGCAGGCCCTGGTCGGTCCAGTGGGCGTTGAACCTGGGGTTGCGCTTGAGCGCCTCGGCCGACGCCTTGACCACGAACGGGACGTAGCTGAGCGAGGCCCCCTCCTTGGCCTGATACGACTTCCTGGCCCGCTCGCGCAGCGCGACCAGATGCGATGCATCGACCTCCATCTGCACGTAGGCGTGCGGCGCCTGGAGGGCACGCGTCATCTGCGCGGCGATGCCCTTGCGCATCTGGCTCATCGGCACGAGCACCTCGTCGGCGCCGGGCGGGAACGCGATGGCGGGGCCGGCCGAGGGTGCCGACCCTGCGGTTGGTCGCGCAGGTGAGGGGGCAGCGGCTGACGTAGCCGGGGCCGACGTTGCTCCGGGGGTCGACGTTGCAGACGCGGCCGACGTTGCTGCCGCGGCGGACGTTGCCGGAGACGCAGTGACCGCGTCCGGGGAGGCAGCCGGGACCTGGCTGCCGGTGCGCATGGCCTCGACCACCGCGAGCACATCCTCGCGCGTGATCCGGCCTCCGCCGCCGGTGCCCGCGACCTGCGCCGCCTCGAGTCCATGCTCACGCAGGAGCCGACGGACCGCCGGCGTCATCCGCGCGCTGGCGTCGTGCACCGCGCGAGGCTCCGCGACGGCCGCGGGCGCCGATGCGCCGCTCGGCGGGGCAGAGCCGGCGCCATTCGCGGAAACCGGGGCGGCAATTGACGATGGAGCCGACTGCGGGGCTGGCGCCGAACCCGCCGCTACGGGACGCTCATCCGATCCGGCCGGCCCGTGCGCGACCTCCACCACGGGCTCGGGCGCCGCGACCAGCGGTGCCTCGGCGACAGGCTCGACGGTCGCCCCCGTGCCCTCGTCTGCGGTCTCGATCACCGCGATCTCGGCATTGTTGGGAACCGTCGCCCCCTCCTCGACCAGGATCTCCCTCAGCACGCCTGCGAACGGCGACGGGACCTCGGCGTTCACCTTGTCGGTGATCACCTCGACCAGCGGCTCGTACTTCTCGACCGTGTCGCCCGGCTGCTTGAGCCAGCGCCCGATCGTGCCCTCCGCCACGCTCTCGCCGAGCTGCGGCATCGTCACCTTGGCCAATGGTCGACTTCCTCCGATTGGGACGCTGCTGGGAGGCGCGTGCTTGGTCCTAGTGTCGCGCATCCGGCCGGTCCATGCCGCAATGACGGCGTCCGCGAATCAGGGCCGCCTGGCGAGGCTGCCGACACGCCCCCAGGCTGCCACACGCCCCCCAACCGCCCTCAGGCCCCCCAACCGCCCCCAGGCCCCCAGGCCCCCAAACTCTGCCCACACGCCCCAATACGAGACATGGACGTGCCGCCGGGAGTGGGTGGCCGTCGCCTCACAGGCGTCGGGTGCGGCCACCCGGTACGACGGGTGTTCGTGCCGATCGGGGCGGGTGTGGTGAACGGCCACCCGGTACGACAGGTGTTCGTGCCGGCCGGGCGCATGAGGTGAACGGCCACCCGGTACGACGGGCGTTCGTGCCGGCCGGGCGCATGAGGTGAACGGCCACCCGGTACGACGGGCGTTCGTGCCGGCCGGGCGCATGCCGGCCGCCGGCAACAGAAACGATCAGAGCTCGTGCTCGACAGGAGTGGGGTCCAGGCAGCGCGCCGAGCACGACCCACAGTCGTGCTCGGGCTGACGTTGAGCGTTACCCGCGACGCGCTGCCGAGGCGCGACCAGCGGAGATCCTGCATCGGCTGACGGCGCGACCGGGGCCACGACTCTCGTTCGTATCGGACACGAACGAGAGGCCGCCCACGGGCCCGCTCGGTCCAACGGCCGGCGACCGCAACCAGGCGCGAAGCGCGAGGCCGCGCGTCGGGTACGCCGACCGGAGGACGGCGTCATGTCTGCGGACCTTGCGTCGAGCGGTTGTCGAGTCTGGCAGCACGAGCAGCCGGCCAACGCGGGCGACCCTCCAGCCAAACCGCTCACCGACGACGCCAGCGGCAAGGCGGACCTTCGCATCGTGTCGTCTCAGGGTCTCCTCGATCGACGTCAGCGTGGTCTTCACCTCGGTCACGACCAGCGTTCTCGTGTCTGCATGCCACGCGACGATGTCGATCGAGCCGCGCTCCCCGTAGACCGAATACGAAACCTCCGGCTTGGTCTCCCAGCCGAGGGCCGACAGGCTGCGCGTGGCGGTGCCCACGAGCGTGGCATGGCCCTCGTCGGCCAGACGGTCGAGCTCCCCGCCGCGATATTGGAGCCGAATCCGGAGGTCGGCGCCTAGGGCATGCGCGTGTCGCCGCAGGGCGCGGAGCGAGACGTTCTCGACGCGCCCGGTCTCGACCAGCGAGATCAGGTCCTGGCTCACACCCGCACGCGAGCCGATGTCGGCCTGTCGCCAGCCCAGATGGTGCCGAAGGAAGCGGAACCGGGCGCCGAGACGGACGTCTTCCACGCCGGGAGCATGGCCCCGCCCACTTATCTCGCGGTTGCGCGCCACACGGCCGGGCTCAGCGGCCCTCGGCTCAGCCCCGACTCCGGCACGGCTGCCCTCCGCCGGGCTCGGCTGCCCTCGGCACGGCTGCCCTCCGCCTGGCTCGGCTGCCCTCCGCCTGGCTCGGCTGCCCTCCGCCGGGCTCGGCTGCCCTCCGCCGGGCTCGGCTGCCCTCCGCCGGGCTCGGCTGCCCTCGCCACAGCCCCGACTCCGGCACGGCTGCGCGCGGCCGGGCTCGGCTGCCCGAGGCACGGCTCGGCTGCCCGAGGCAGCTCCATCCGGTCGCGATACGGATCGAGGACGGCTTCGAGGCGCAACCGCAGGCGGCCAGCTGGTCGGCCGCCGGGGCCGAGGGCGTCAGTACGCCGCGAGCTTCCGGATGGCGTCCGCGATCTTGACCGGGTTGAGCATGAACCAGTCCTCGAGCGCGTGGTTGTAGGGCACGCCCGGCACGTCGGGACCGGCGATCCGCGATACGGGGCCGTCGAGGTAGTCGAACGCCTCGTCGGCGACGATCGCCGCGATCTCCGCCCCGTAGCCGCCGAACCGGTTGTCCTCGTAGGCGATCAGGCACTTGCCCGTCTTGCGCACCGACGACAGGACCGCGTCCCGGTCGAGCGGCCGCAACGTCCGGAGGTCGAGCACCTCGACGTCGATCCCCTCGCCGGCGACCCGCTCGGCCGCCTCGAGCGCGTAGTGCGTCATCAGCCCGTAGGCGATCAGCGTGACCTGGTTGCCCGGACGGCGGACCACGGCCCGCCCGAGCGGCACCGTGTACTCCCCGTCCGGGACGTCGCCCCGGACGCTCCGGTACATCTTCTTGTGCTCGAAGAACAGGACCGGGTCATCGTCCCGGATCGCGGTTCGGAGCAGCCCCTTGGCATCGTGCGGCGTCGAGGGGATCACGACCTTGAGCCCCGGCACGTGGGTGAAGAACGCCTCCACCGACTGGCTGTGGTACAGGGCGCCGTGGACGCCGCCACCGTACGGCGCCCGGATGACCATCGGTACCGACACCGCGTTGTTGGTCCGATAGCGGAGCCGGGCGGCCTCGGACACGATCTGGTTGAAGGCGGGATAGATGAAGTCCGCGAACTGGATCTCGGCCACCGGACGCAGGCCGTTGAGCGCGGCCCCGATCGAGGCGCCCACGATCATCGACTCGGTCAACGGCGTGTCGATCACCCGATCATCGCCGAACTCGGCCCACAGGCCGTCGGTGGCCAGGAACACGCCACCCTTCTTGCCCACGTCCTCGCCCAGCACCACGACCGACCCGTCGCGGCGCATCTCGTCGGCCAGGGCGTCGCGAATCGCCTCGATGAACGTCTTGACGGCCATCAGCGGGGGCCCTCGACCGGGGCCGTCGAGCTGCCGGCACCACCCGTGCCAGCCGCTCCGGACCCCTGGTGCCAGGGCGGTGCCGTCTCACCCGGCCAGTGCTCGGCGTACACCCAGTCGGTCGCAGTCGCCGGATCGGGATCGGGCTCGGCCTCCGCGAAGTCGGTGGCGTCGTCGACGTCCGCCTTGATCTCCGTGGCCAGGGTTGCCTCGATCTCGTCGCTGAGCACACCGGCGTCCCGGAGCCGGGCGCGGAAGATGGGCAGCGGATCGAGCGCCCTGCCCTCCTCGAGATCGGACGCCGACCGGTACTTCGTCTGCTGGTCGTCGGACGAATGGGCGGTGAGCCGGGTCACCTTCGCCTCGATCAGCGTTGGTCCCTCGCCTCGGCGAGCGCGGTCGACGGCGTCACGGCCGGCCACGTAACACGCGAGCACATCGGTTCCATCGACCACGACGCCCGGAATGCCGTACCCGCTCGCCCGATCGGCCACATCGCGGACCGACAGCTCCTTCTCGGCCGGCACGCTGATCGCGTACCCGTTGTTCTCGACGATGAACACGAACGGAAGTCGGTGGATGGCGGCGAAGTTGAGCGCCTCGTGGACGTCGCCCTGGTTCGAGCTCCCCTCGCCCATGATCGCGACCGCGACCTGGTCGAGATGGCGGATCTTGGCGGCCAGCGCGATCCCCACCGCGTGCAGGATCTGCGTGGCGACGGGCGATGAGACCGATACCAGGTGATGGGTCACGTGACCATAGTGGCCGGGCATCTGACGCCCGCCCGACGAGGGGTCGATACCCTTCGCGTACTGGGCGAGCATCAGGTCCCGGGCCGTCATCCCGAACGTGAGACAGGTCGCGATCGAGCGGTAGAAGGGCGCGATCCAGTCGTGCTCCCGGCGGAGTGGCCAGGCGAGGCCCACCTGGGCGCCCTCGTGACCCTGGCCGCTGATCACGAATGGAATCCGACCGGCGCGGTTGAGGATCCACATCCGCTCGTCGATGGCGCGCGCCAGCGCGACCGTCCGGTACATCCCGAGCAGGTCGGCGTCGGTCAGCCCGACCGAGGCGGCGAGGGGGCTCGTCGCGGCATCGCCGCGGCCGCTGACCGTCATCGCGTCCTCCATTGCCCGCTGCTGCGGCCGTCCGGGTGAACCGGTGCGCCCGGCCGGCTAGAAGTTGATCGACCGCCCGTCGATCGCCATCGCGGTCTCGCCCATGATCTCCGAAAGCGTCGGATGCGCGTGGGTGGCCGCGCCGATCTCCCAGGGCGTGGCCTCCAGGGTCAGCGCGACCGAAGCCTCGGCGATCAGATCGGTCGCATGCGGGCCGATGATGTGCACGCCCAGCGTCTCGTCCGTCTCACGATTGGCGATGATCTTGCCGAACCCCTCGTACTCGCCGCCGATGATCGCCTTGCCGATCGCCTGGAACGGGACCCTGGCGACCCTGATCGGCAGGCCGCGCTCCTCGCACTGCTGCTCGGTCAGCCCGACCGACGCGATCTCCGGCCGGCAGTACGTCGCCCGGGGCTGCTTCACGTAGTCCATCGGATGGACGTCCGTCTCGCCGGCGATCGTGTGGACCGCGATGATGCCCTCGTGGGCGGCCGTGTGGGCGAGCATCAGACCACCCACGATGTCCCCGATCGCGTACAGGTGCGGCTCGGCCGTGCGCATCTGACCATCGACCCTGACGATCCCGCGATCGACCTGTGCCATCGTCGTCTCGAGCCCCACATCCTCGACGTTGGTGGCCCGGCCGGTGGCGACGAGCAGCAGCTCTGCGTGCAGCTCGGCGGCCTCCTTGCCCTCCGGGCCTACGGTGATCCGGACGCCGTCCTTGCCGGCAACGACCGACGTCGGGTCGAACCGGGCGTTGGTGATCACCTTGATCCCGCGCCGGCTGAAGGTCCGCTCGAGCTCCTTGCTCACGTCGCGGTCCTCGAGCGGGACCACCGCCGGCAGGTACTCGAGCAGCGTCACGGTCGCGCCCAGGTCGTGGTACATCGAGGCGAACTCGACACCGACCGCGCCCGCGCCGATCACGATCACGCTGGCCGGCAGGGTGTCCCTTCGGAGCACGTCGTCCGAGGTCACGATCCGCGTCCCATCCGGCTCCAGCCCGGGCAGACTCTTCACGCGGGAGCCGGTGGCCAGAATGACGTCGGTCGCGTTGAGCACGCGCTCGCCACCCGCGCCCGGCGTGCCATCATCGCCCGCCATCTGGACCCGCACCTTGGTCGCGCCCTCGAGCCGGCCGCGACCCTGGATCCAGGTCACGCCGTACTTCTTGACCAAGCTCCCGAGGCCCTTCCACATCCGGTTGACGACCTGGTCGCGACGCTTCGCCATCTGCGCGTAGTCGATGCTCGTCTCGCCACCGAGCACGAGACCGAAGTCGGCCGCGTGGCGCAGCCGCTCGTTGAACGAAGCCGATTCGAGCAGCGCCTTGGTCGGGATGCAGCCACGGTGGAGGCAGGTGCCACCGATCTTGTCCTCGTCGACCAGGGCCACCTTCAGGCCCAGCTGCGATGCCCGGAACGCCGCGGCATAGCCGCCGGTGCCCGCGCCGAGGACGACGAGGTCGAAATCGTTCGAGGAGCCGACGGCCATCGGTCAGGGGTTCTCCGCTGGGGTCACGCGCCCGGCGGCAGGCTGTCGCGGGCGGGCGTGAAGGGAACGGGACATCGCAATCGATCGTACTACGGGTCCCCCGGAGCGGGACCGGATGCCTGGGTCCCGCGTCGATCAGCGCGTCGCCACGGCCAGCAAGGCGGTCATCGGCAGCGTCGTGCCATGCTCACCTTCGAAGCCGGCGAGCTCGCCGGCTGCCGCATGGATGACCGCGTCAGCCGATACGGGGGCGAGCGCCGCGAGCATGCCCCCGAAGCCGCTCGCGGCCGCATATTGCTCAAGAAAGGCACCGACGGACGCAAATCTCGCACGGTGCTCGAGCCGCAGCAGCTCGACCGTCCGGAAGCCGGCGTCGGCCAGGAGCGAACGAAGGGTGTCCGGTCCGCCCAGCGACGACGGAGTGGCGAAGAAGCCGAGCCCGGTTGCCCGGTCGCCGTGGGCCGTGAGCGCTCGGCCGATGGCCGCGAACACTGGCTGGTCGCCGATCGAGCCCCAAACCAAGATGCCGAGTCTTCCCTGCTGCCGGAGAACGCGGCGAGCTTCGAGCAAGGCTTCTCGCGGTCGTTCGAAATACGGCAGCCCGTGCTGGCACATGACGACGTCGAACATCCCGGCGCCGAACGGGAGGTGCGCAGCATCCGACTCCACGAGATCGATCATCCGATCGGAGCGGGACCGGGCGATGACCAGCATCGAGGGGTCGGTATCCACGCCGACGACGACACCAGCATGGCCGATGCGATCCAGGGTCACGCGGGCCACGATGCCGGTTCCGCAGGCAAGGTCCAGGACACGGTCCCCCGGCTGTGGATGGGTCGCGTCCACGAGCATGCGCGCCAGTGGTTCGAGGATCGCGGGCACCATGAACCGCTCGAACGCGTCGGCCGGCTCCATCGAAAGGGGTTGCCAGCGGGCGGTCCGGGGCCCAGCCAACGTGGCCCGCCCTAGCCCGAGATGGTCGCAGCTGCCACGTTGAATCGGACGTCGACGTCGTTTGGTCGTCGGATCGCCAGGTAGATCGGGAAGCGGGCCTTCCAGGCCGCGAGCACGGCATCGAGACGCTCGGCGGGTGCGGTCGAGCGGACGCAGATCTCGAGACCGATGCCGCCGAGGGCGGCCTCGACGTCCTCGACGCCCAGCAGGCCGCCCGTATCGGCCGTGCACCTCGCGACCGCGCTGATCTCCTCGAACTCGACGCCGAACTGGGGGCCGAGCGTGTCCCACAGGAACACGACGCCGCAGCTCGCGAGAGCGCCGAGCAGATACGCGGTGGGGCTCGGGGCGAGGTTCTGGCCACCGATCGCGGGGCCGAGATCCGCGTCCCAGTTGAACGGCCCGGAGGACAGCCGTGCGCGACCGTTGACCAGGGTCGCCGTGACTGACGGGGCCGATCGTCCGGACGCCGGGTCCGCCTTCAGCTTGGCATAGGTCTGGTCGATCTGGGCGGTCGCTGACACGGACATTGGTGGGCCTCCTGCGCCTCGAGGGGCGGTTCGCCGAGAGTCCGCCCCGGAGCGTGTGCCCAACCTAGGAGACCGGCCACGCGACGACCATCCGTGGCGACACGCAATCTCGTCGATCCACGACGCGGCCGTCTGGGGGCAGGCACGCAGCCGACAAAGGGACCGATGACCGTTCCGGCTATCGGTGACCTGTCCGCAGCAGATCGGCGACCGCAGCGGCCCGGGCAGAGCGGCCGCTGATACCGAGCTTGAGGTAGGTGTTGGACAGGTGGCGTTCGACCGTTCGGACGCTGATGACCAGCTTCTCGGCGATCTCCGCGTTGGTGCGGCCTCCCGACGCCAGGCCCAGGATCTCCCGTTCGCGCGGGGTCAGCATGTCGATCCCCGGCACCCCGACGCCTCCATGCCCGGCGGCCCACCGCTCCGGTTCGAGGAAGGCCGCGACCTCGGCCATGAACGTGCGCCACGCGGGCTCGTCCGCCAGCAGGATGTGGTTGCGCGACTCGAGCGGCACGAAGCGTGCGCCGGGGATCCGCACGGCGATGTCCCGGGCATGATCGAAGGTGGACGCTCGATCGCCGCGTGCATGCAGGACGAGGGTCGGCATCGGGATCTGGGGAAGGACGCCCATGACGTTGATCTGCTGTCGCGCGATGCGACTGGCGACCGCGTTCTCGGTCGAGGTCGACATCCGCTGGAGGTCGTCCAGCCACAGCATCTGCTGCTCGCTGGCATCGGGGATGAAGATCGACGTGAAGACCCGGCGGAAGACCCCGTCCGGCCGCCCCCATCCGGCCCGGATCAGGGCACGAAAGGCTTCCTCGCCCGCAGGATCGTCGATCGCGCCAAAGCAACCGCTCGCGATCCCCCCGTACAGAGCGAAGCGCGAGACCCGTCCCGGATGGCGAGCGGCGTAGCTGATCGCGACCGGCGCTCCGCCGGACATGCCCAGCATCGCGAACCGCTCGAACCCGAGTGCATCGATGATGGCCTCGAGGTCAGCGACGCGCGCGTCGAGCGAGAAGTCGCTGATCGACCAGTCGGAGAGCCCGAAGCCCCGCTCGTCGTACCGGACGACGGTCGCGAGCTCGCCAAGCTCCTCGAGAAAGTGGCGCCACACCGGGCTTCGCCAGTCGTGCTGCAGGTGGCTGAGCCAGCACGAGACGACGATGAGGGGCGGCCCGGTCCCATGGACCGCGTAGGCCAGCCGGACCCCACCCTGTCCCTGGCAGAATCTGATCTCCTGTGGCTGAGCGAACCTCGCGTCCGCAACACCCGCCGCGGCCATATCGACATCCTACGGGCGCCGTCCACCGGCGAGCGCGCCGTTCACCGCGGCGCGGAGCCACCTGGTGGACGGCGATCGCGCGGTCCGCTCCGACGGCCCCGCGATGGGCCGGGACGACCGGACGGTCCAGGGGTGGCGGCGAGGCCCCGTGGACGGCGGTATGCCGGGGCCGACGGCACCAGCAGGGAGAGTCCCTGCCGTGGCTCGACATCCAGAGCCCGGCATGCGATCTCCAGATAGCGAAAGAGCCGGGCCGCGGAAACCCGCGACCCGGCCCCGAAGGTCTCTCGTCAGCCGCCGCGAACCGTGCGGAAGCAGTCCGAGCAGTACACAGGCTTGCCGTTGGTTGGCCGGAACGGGACGCGAGCCTCCTTGCCGCAGCTGGAGCAGGTCGCGCTGAACATCTCGCGCGGTCCGCCGCCTCGGCCGCCGAAGCCGCCGCCGCCACCACCGTATCCGCCGGCGGAATAGCCGCCGCCTCCGCCGTACCCGGAGTCGTAGCCGCCCGCGTAGGAGCCGCCACCGTACCCGCTGTCACCTCCCGAGCGCGCGGCCTTGCGGCTTGCGCGACACGAGGGGCACCGGCGGGGCTCCGAGAATCCCTTCTCGGCGTAGAAGTCCTGCTCGCGCTCCGTGAAGGCGAACTCCATCGAGCAATCCGAACAGGTCAGGGTCTTGTCGGCCACGTGCCGATCTCCTCCAGTTCTCGCCGCCTCTTGCCCGGGTCCTCGAGTTGTGCCGGAGGAGACCAAGTTTCGCGCGTGCGATCAGGTGTAAGCGTGCATGGCGATCCGTGCACGCGCGGAGTGTACGGGCAAACCGCAACCGTGGCGATACCTTTTGCACCCCTTTTTTGCCCGAAACGTTGCGGCAGGCGTCGATCGCGGTCATGAGACCCGCCTCCGGCTCGCATCCGGCTCGCGAGTGGAGGCTCGTACGTGGGGCCGAACACGCGGCGCAAGCGGTCAGACCTCGCCGGTCAGGGCACCGTCACCGTCGTGGGGTGCGCAGGATCCGCCACAGGACGAAGCTGGTGCCGACCAGCAGGACGACAATGAGCAGCGGCGTGTGGAACACGACCTCCTGGCCCTGGGACGGCAGGACGGCGGTCAGCGCGGCGGCAGCCAGCACGACGATCACGACGATGGCGGCCACGATGAGGACCTCGCGGACTCCGGGCTGCCTCGGCTCAGACACGATGGGTAGGCCCGGTGCAGCGCCTGGGCAGGCACCCTGGGTCGCCTCGGCGAGGGCGCCGATCGTCAGCCATCCGGTCACCCGCGATCCGCTTCGGGCGGGATCCCGATCGGCGCAACCAGGACGCGGCCCGCGAACGCGCGACCTCGCTTCGTCCGCAGGCCGCTCTTCGGGCGGTGGAAGGTCACCGTCAGATCGGCGCGCACGACCGGATCGGACGGGTCGCCCGACGTCAGGTCGACGGCCGTCGGCGTGTCGACCGCAAGCACGGGAACGCCCGCCTCGCGTGCTCGTCGCACGACCTCGACCGCGGTCCGGATCGGCTCCCGCAGCTGGCCGCTCACCCCCGTCCCGAGCAGGGCATCGACGATCACACCGGCCCTCTCGATGCCCTGGCCGAGGATCGCCACGTCGCGTGCCACGGGGGCATGGATCCTGGTCACCAGCGTCTGACCCTCGAGACGGTCCCAGTTGCGCGCGGCATCGGCGGTCCGCGGTCGCGGCTCGGTAGCCACCAGGACGGCGATGATGGCCATGCCCCAGCGGGCCAGGTGTCTCGCCGCCACGAACCCGTCGCCGCCGTTGTTGCCGGGTCCGGCGAGCACCAGAACGGGCCGGTCCTCACGCCCGTTGCGAACGGCCAGGGCCCGGGCTGCGGCGGCCACCGCGGTACCCGCGTGCTCCATCAGCCGCTCCCCGGGGATGCCCTGCGCCTGGGCCTTGCGGTCGGTGCCGGTCATCGCCTCGGCAGAGATCGCGGTTCGCGAGGCGGCATCGGCCCAGCGGAGGGCGAGCTCATCGAGCGACAGCGCGGCGAGATCCGGGTCGTCCGCGGGCAGCGGAACCGTGTCGGTGGGCATCGGCTACAGGGTACCGGGGTCCGCGGGCCCGGCGCGATCCGGCAGGGAACCATTCCGATGGCCGGTCGATCACCTGGTTGCGTGCGGCGCGATGCAACCCCGATGACCGGGTCTCAGCGAACGGTAACGGCCACCCGCTGCACGTGGTTCACGCCCATGCCCTGCTGGTTCCACGGCGGCTCGAGCGGCTGCACCCGACCCGCCGCATCCGTCGCCCGGCAGGCCAGCTCATGCTCGCCCGCCGTCGCCGGCCACGCGAACCGCCAGCCGCGCCAGGCAAAGTCCCCACGCGAGGGCCCGAGCTCGGCATCCGCCCAGGCACCGTCGATCGAGACCTCCACCCGCGTCACCGGCGCCACGCCCGACCATGCCCGCCCCGACAGCTCGACCGTGCCGGCATCCAGGTAGCGGTGCCGGGTGAGGAAGTCGGGGATGCCGGGCGGGATCATCAGCGCACGAACCCGCTGCCGGGTGACCGGCTCCCCGGGATCGTCCTCGGCCTGCTGGTAGCGGTAGGCGTCGGCCTGCTGGTAGCCGCGGAACGGCTCCCGAACCACGTCGATTCGGGTCAGCCACTTGACGCTGGTCATCCCGTACCAGCCGGGCACGAGCAACCGCACTGGAAAGCCATGCTGGGGCTCGAGCGGCCGGCCGGACATCCACGACAGACGGCAACCGACCACCCGGGTCCCAGGGGCGTGGGTCGGGGCCCGCGCGGTCGGTCGCGACTCGTGCCCCTGCGGTCGGCGAGGAGGGGCACGCCGACCGCAGTGACAGGTGGGAAGAGGTGGGACAGGCCGCCTGATGCGGCGGTTGCTGCTGCTCGCGTACCTCCGTGCGGCTTCCGAAGGGGCGAGTCTCCCGGGTTCCGGCGCCCCCGTCATGACGAGCCGTCATCACGGTGCCCGCGACCGGCTGTCGTCCTGGGGATCGACGGGCAGCCGCGCCTCAGGACCGTCGGGGGTGGTTCGCACCTCGAGCAGGCTCTCGGACGCGAGCGCCGTGAGCGCGTCAAGCACTGCCGTTGGGTCGTGCACGCCCACCGGGTCGCCGAACGCCACCCAGCCGCCGACGGCCGCGTCCCGGGCACGGGCGAGGAGGCGACCGCGCAGCCAGCGGTTGGTCGACGCAAACGGTGGCAGCTGTCTCGCCAAACGTCGCGGGGTACGGGCCCCCGTGCGATGAGGACCCTGAGCCGCATACCGACACCACGGACTTGCCGGGCATGCATCGCAGCGCGGGTTCAGCGGCCGGCACGGCCCGGCCCCGAGGTCCATCAGCGCGTGGGTCCAGTCCCCCGCCTTGTCCTGCGGGACCGCCGTATCGGCGAGCGCCTGCATCCCGGATGGAGAGAGCACGCTCGCGTCGCCGGCCGTCAGCCGGCCCAGGACGCGGCGGACGTTGGTGTCGACCGCGCCCACGGCCCGCCCGAACGCGATCGCGGCCACGGCCCTCGCCGTGTACGGCCCCACGCCGGGCAGCGACAGCAGGCCCTCGACGGTGTCCGGCACACGGCCCCCATACGCCTCCACGATCAGCCTGGCCGCCCGGTGGAGGCTGATCGCCCGGCGGTTGTAGCCGAGGCCCGCCCAGGCCCGCAGGACATCGGCCGGGGAGGCCGTCGCGAGCGCCTGGATGGTCGGAAACCGGCGCATCCAGGCGGTCCATGCGTCGGCCGCGCGGGCCGCCTGGGTCTGCTGGGCCATCAGCTCCGAGACCAGGATCGCGTATGGATCCCGGGTGATCCGGAACGCGAGCCGGCGCCCCGCCGTGGCGTACCAGGCAAGGATCGCGTCGCGCAGCGCGGGCGGGAAGGCATCGGGGGCGTCGGGATCGGCGGTCACCTCCGTACGATACGGGTGGGAGGACGAGGAGGCGGTCGATGACGATGCGGTTCGGGGCGGCGTTCTGGGTCCAGCGCACGAGCTGGCCCGAGCTGCGCGAGGGCGTTCTTCGAGCCGAGGCGGCGGGCTTCGACGACCTGTGGATCGACGACCACCTGCTCTCGGACGAGGGCGACTGGCGCGCTCCGAAGCTCGAGGGCTGGTCGACCCTGACGGCGATCGCGGCGGTGACGACGCGCCCGCGTCTGGGCCTGATGGTCGGGGCGAACACGCTGCGCAACCCGGGGCTGACGGCCAAGCTCGCGACCACGCTCGACCACGTGTCGGGCGGTCGCGCGATCCTGGGCATCGGCAGTGGCTGGTTCGAGCGCGAGCACGAGGCGTTCGGGTTCGACTTCGGTGCCGGATTCGGCGAGCGGCTCGACCGTCTGGGCGAGGCCGTGCCGCTGCTGCGACGCCTGCTCGACGGCGAGACCGTCACCCACGACGGCCGCTTCTACCGGTTCGACGACGCCGTGTGCGCGCCGCAGCCGGTCCAGGCCCGCCTGCCGATCCTGATCGGCGGCTCGGGACCGAGAAAGACGCTGCCGCTGGTCGCGCGGTATGCCGACCTGTGGAACATGTATGGCACGCCGCAGGAAGTGGCGGCGGCCGACGCGACGCTGCGGGCAGCCTGCGAAGCCGTCGGGCGGGATCCCTCGACGATCGAGCGCACGGTGAACCTCAACACCATGATCCGCTCCGACCGGGCGTCCGCTGAGCGCGCCTGGGCCGGCTGGCGCGACTCGCACCTGCCGCAGGAGGACGAGCGGGACCTCGAGGCCGGCGGCTCGCTCGACGAGGTTGCCGCCACCCTGGCCGCCTACCGGGATGTCGGCTTCGAGCACCCGGTGCTGATCTTCCGGACCCCCTGGGACGACGAAACCATCGACCGCCTGCCGGAGCTGCGTGCGGCGCTCGTCTGCTGAAGGGGCGACGGGTGAGGTGGTGGGCGTGGCCCGGCGGACCGCCAGCCCCCACCCGGTGACGACGCGCTCGAGGTCCTGCGACCCCTCACCGTCTGATGCCGGGGAACCATCCCGTCTGATGCGTGACACGCTTAGCGATATGGGTGGCCAGCAGGGCGACACCTGACGGACGCAGCACGAAACACCTTGCGGCCACGCTCATGTCCCACAGGCATGAGGTGGCTCTCAGGCCCCAGTTTTCGAAGCCAGGTGCCGCTACCCTAAGCCTGTCACGCATCGCCATGGCGGCTGGCGCGGCCGAGGGACCGGGTAGGGCGATCGGCTGGCGCGGCTGATGGCCGAATCAGGCGACCGCGGCCGGCTCCGTGCGCGTGTCGGCGTCGCGGGAGGTCAGCCGCGTCCGAACGCGCTCCGTAGCCGCCAGCGCCTGGGTGATGCAGTCGGGCAAGCCAACGCCACGGTACGAGGCACCGGTGGTGACGACCGCAGGCCAGCCGGCGACCGCAGCCTCGACGGCGGCCACCCGATCGAGGTGACCCACCGTGTAGCGCGGCATGGCACCGGTGTGTCGCGCGACCCGGACCAGCAGGGGCGCACCCGCGATCGCGAGGGTGCGCTGCGCGTCCGCGCGGGCGGCGGCGACCAGATCCTCGTCGTTCAGCGACGTCCAGGCGCCCTCGTCGCGCACGAACATCCTGAGTAGCAGCGTGTCATCGGGCGCCCGGTCGGGCCACTTCTCCGAGGACCAGGTGCAGGCGGCGATCGCGCCGCCCTCCGAGGGCGGGATGAGGTACCCGTGTCCGACGAGCTCGCGACCGACGTCCCGGTGGTGGTATGCGAGCGTGACCAGGATGCTGGTGCCGTGGGGAATGGCCCCCAGAGCCCGCGAAGCCGCGGGCAGCTCGCCCTCGAGCAGCGCCGCGGCCGATGGCGCCGGGACCGCGAGGATGACCGCCTCGAACCGGCCGCCGGTGCCGTCCCCGAACCGTGCCTGGACCCCCGATCCCGCACGGGATAGCGACCGCACGCCGAGGCCGGTCCGCACCTCGACACCTGCGTCGCCCAGCGAGCCTGCAAGCGCCTCGGTCAGCCCGTCCATGCCGCCGCGCAGGGAGACGAACACGCCGAGGGGCTTGCGCGGAGGCTGGGCGGACTCGCCGCGGGCGGAGACTGCGGCCGCTCGCTCCCTGGCCGCCCGCCGCATCGCGCGGCCGTCCGCGAGGCCCGCGAACAGCAGGCTCCGGTGGTCGCGCTCGGCCGTCCGCAGCTGTGGCACCACGGCGTCCAGCGAGAGCTCGTCGATCGGGGTGCCGTAGACACCACCGACCAGCGGTCCCGCCAGCCGGTCGACCAGGGCGTCGCCCAGGCGCTGGCGCAGGAACGTGCCCACGGCAACATCGTCGGCGCCCAGCAACCGTGGCCAGACAACGTCCCTCGCCATGCGCAGCTTCTCGGGCCACGAGAACAGCCGGGTTCGGGCAAACGGCATCGCCCTGGTCGGCAGCACGAGACCCAGGCCCTCGGGCATCGCGATCAGCTGCCCGGCGTGGCGGATGTACACCTTGCGGGGATCCTGGGTCCCGACCAGGTCGTCGCCCAGGCCGAGCTCGCGGACGAGTGCCACCGCCGCGGGTCGAGTGGCCAGGAAAGAGTCCGGGCCACGCTCGATGACCAGGCCGTCGACGCGCTCGGTGGACACCTTCCCACCGAGCCGGTCACCGACCTCGACGACCATGACCGGGACCCCGTCCCGTGCCAGGGCGCGCGCGGCCGCGAGCCCGGTGATGCCGCCGCCGACGACGAGGACGCCCACCGCGACCTCAGGCCGGAGAGGACGCGCCGGTCGGCGAGGACGCGCCGGTCGCCGCGACCGGCATTCCGTAGGCCGGCACGGTGCCGGTCGGGACGTACGGGCACAGCGGATCGGACTCGAGCGGATCGCCCGTCCAGACGTACGCCCGCGCTCGCGAGCCGCCGCACACCCGCGCGAACTCGCATCGGCCGCAGCGGCCCTTGAAGCCCTCGGGGTTGCGAAGACCGCGCATCACCTCGTGGTCGCGGTACAGGTCGATGATGCTCTCGGTCCGGACGTTGCCCAGCGGGATCGGCAGGAAGCCCGACGGGTGAACGGTCCCCTCGTGGCTCACGAACACGATCCCGTTGCCGTCCCGGATCCCGAACCCGCGCCCGACCGGGGTCGCGGCGATGGCGTCCGCATCAAGACCGGCCGCCTCCATCTGGCGGATGGCGAGCCGGCGGTAGTGGGTGGCTTCGGTCGTCTTCACCTGGAATGGCGCCGTCTTCGAGAGCTCCAGCAGCCAGGCATTGAGCTTCTCGGACTCGCCGGCGCTGATCTCGCGCAGGTCGGTCCCCCGCCCCACCGAGATCAGCATGAACAGCGCCCAGCGCAGGATGTCCATGCCCTTGAGCAGCTCGTACACCGCGGGCAGGTCGGCGAGGGTCTCGTCGGTGACCAGCGTGTTGACCTGGATGGGGAGGCCGGCGGCCCGGGCCCAGCGGGCCGCCTGGAGCGTCGTCTCGAACGTGCCCGGCACACCCCGGAAGCCGTCGTGGCGCTTCGCGTTCGAGCCGTCGAGACTCAGCGAGATGTTCTGGATCCCCGCCTCGCGCAGCGAGAACAGGGCGTCCTGGGTCAGCAGGCTGGTGGCGGCTGGGGCGAGCGAGCAGCCGATGCCGCGCTCGGTCGCGCCGCGGACGAGATCGTGGAGGTCGGGCCGGTTGAGCGGGTCGCCGCCGGTGAACACGACGTGGGGGTACGGGCGCCCGAAGCGGGTGATCTCGTCGAGCAGCCGGTAGCCCTCGTCGGTGGTCAGCTCGAGCGGGTTTCGCTCGGAGATGGCCGATGCGCGGCAATGGCGGCAGGCGAGCCCGCAGGCGAGGGTCGTCTCCCAGTAGACGAGCATGGGCGCGCGAGCGTAGACATAGCCCTCCGCGCGCACGGCGCCCACGCCGCTGATGCCACCCGGATGGCCGCCGGGGTGGCCGGAGCCAGGATGGCCGCCGGGGTGGCCGGAGGCCAAATGGCCGGAGCTCGGATGTCCGTCCGGATGCCCGTCTGAATGCCCCCCGGGCTGAGCGGGCACGGCCTGGCCCGGAACGTCGCCTGTGATCGTGGTCATGTCAGCCTCCTGCGGATGCCCGGGCAGCGGCTACGGGTGGAAGGGCCGCTTGCGCGACGTCCGCCAGCCCAGCGATGAACACGGGATCGGTGTTCATCGACCGGGCGCGCTCGAGGTGGACACCCACCTCGCGGGCGACGCCCTGCGCCTCGATGTCGATGTCGTACAGAACCTCAAGGTGATCGGCGACGAAGCCGACCGGCCGGATCACCAGCTCGGTCACCCCATCGGCGGCCAGGCGCCGGATCTCGTCGAGGATGTCGGGTCCGAGCCATGGCTCGCCGGTCCGGCCGGCGCTCTGGAACGCGAACTCGTAGCGCTCCAGGCCCACGGCTTCCGCGACCAGCCGGGCGGTCGTCGCCAGCTCATCCGGGTAGGGATCACCCTGGGCCAGGACCCGCGCCGGCAGGCTGTGCGCGGTGAACATGACCCGCACCTGGGCGGGATCGCGGAACGGCGCCAGTGCCTCCCTGGTCGTCGTCGCGAGCGCCTCGATGAACCGTGGCTGGTCGTGCCAGCTGGTCACGTGCTCGACCACCGGAGCGCCAGCGCCCAGCCCGGTCAGCGCCTCGTCGACCGCCCGCCGGTAGCCGGCGGCGTTGGACGATGCCTGGGGCGCCAGCGCGATCGCCGCGAACCGCTCCACACCGTCGGCGGCCATGCCTCGCACGATGTCGCCGATCCGGGGCGCGATGTGCCGCATCCCCGCGTACACCTGCAGCCGCACCCCGCGGGACGCCAGCTCGGCGGCGACCGCCGCCCGTTGCGCCTCGACGATCTGCGACAGGGGCGAGCCACCGCCGATCGCCCGGTAGCGATCGATCAGCTCCTCGAGCAGCTCGGGCGTCGGCGGGTGGCCGCGCCGGATGTCGGTGTAGTAGGCCTCGACCTGGTCGAGGCGGTCGGGGCTGCCGTAGGCCATCAGCAGGACGGCATCGCGGGTCATCGGGAAGCTCCCTGTTCGTGGACGAGATCGACCAGGAGGGCGAGGTGATCGGGGTTGGTCGCCG
This sequence comes from uncultured Chloroflexia bacterium, assembly GCA_963829295.1. Taxonomy (GTDB): domain Bacteria; phylum Chloroflexota; class Limnocylindria; order Limnocylindrales; family CSP1-4; genus CAIXZV01. Next base: position 907,130 of record CAWHHU010000003.1, read on the forward strand.
GCAGCACCCCGTGTCCGAGGTTGAACACGTGGCCCGGACGCCCGTGGTTCTGCCCGATGATCCAGCGGGTGGCCTCGTCGACCCCTTCCCAGGGTCCGAGCAGGAGGGCCGGATCGAGGTTGCCCTGGACCGCGCGATCGCCCACGATCCGGCGGCCGTCGGCAAGCGAGATCCGCCAGTCGAGCCCGATCACGTCGCCGCCGGCGGAGGCCTGGATGCCCAGGATCCCGGCGGTGCCGACCCCGAAATGGATGGTGGGCACCCCGAGCCCCGAGACGGCGTGGAACAGGCGTCGCATCCAGGGCAGCACCCGCCGCCCGTAGTCGAGCGGACTCAGGCCACCCACCCACGAGTCGAACAGCTGGACGGCCTGGGCGCCGGCGTCGACCTGCGCGGTGAGATAGCCGATGGTGCTCTCGGTGAGCACGTGGAGCAGCGCCGCCCATGCCTCGGGCTGCGCGTGCATGAACCGCTTGGTCTGGGCGAAGTCGCGCGACGGCCCACCCTCGACGAGGTAGCAGGCGAGGGTGAACGGAGCGCCCGCGAAGCCGATCAGCGGAACGGGAGATTCGGCACGGATCAGCCTGATGGCGTCCATGATCGGAGTCCCGGCGTACTCGGGCTCCGCCGCCCGCAGCGCCGTGACGTCGGCCATCGAGCGCACCGGGTGCTCGATCACGGGCCCCACACCCTCGCGGAAGTCGAACGCGACCCCAAGCGCCGACAACGGGGTGGTGATGTCGGCGAACAGGATCGCGGCATCGACGCCCAGCCGGCGCACGGGTTGCAGCGTCACCTCGGCGCACAGCGCGGGATCGCGGGTGATCTCCAGCAGCGTCGCGCGCTGGCGGATCGCCCGGTATTCGGGTAGCGCGCGGCCGGCCTGGCGCATGAACCACACCGGGGTGGTGTCGACCGGCAGGCTGCGCGCGGCCCGCAGGAAGCGGGCCTCGGGCTCGCCGGTCGCCGAACCGTCATCCGCGGCGGTCGTGATTGCCATCGGTGCGCTGCTCATGCCGCCATCGCCGTTCGAACCGCGGCCAGCGTGTCCTCCACCTCGGTCTCGCCGTGGGCCGCCGAGATGAACCAGGCCTCGAACTGGGACGGAGCGAGCAGCACGCCCGCGTCCAGCATCGCGCCGAAGAACCGGGCATACGCCTCGCGGTCAGCGGTGAGCGCCTGCGCGGCGTCGCGTGGCTCGCCCGAGCGGAAGAACGCGGTGAGCAGCGACCCAACGCGGGTGATCGCGACCTTGCGACCCGCCTCGGCAGCCGCGGCCCGCAGCCCGGTCTCCAGGCCGGACGCCGTCCGCTCCAGGCCGTCGTAGGTGTCGGGTGTCAGCAGGTCGAGGGTCGCCACGCCCGCGGCCATCGCCAGCGGGTGGCCGGACAGCGTGCCGGCCTGGTAGACGCCGCCCTCGGGAGCGATCCGGCCCATCAGGTCGGCCCGCCCACCGTACGCGCCGATGGGCATCCCGCCGCCGATGATCTTGCCCAGCGTGGTGAGGTCGGGCGCGATGCCAAAGCGCTCCTGCGCTCCCCCGCGGGCCACCCGGAACCCCGTGATGACCTCGTCGAAGATGAGCAGCGCGCCGTTGGCGGTCGTCTGCTCCCGGAGCGCCTCGAGGAAGCCCGGCGCCGGAGGGATCACGCCCACGTTGGCGGCCACGGGCTCGACGATGATCGCGGCGATCCGGCCCGGATGGGCGGCAAACGCTGCCGCCACGGCGTTGGCGTCGTTGTACGGGATCACGACCGTGTCCCCGGCCGTGGCCGCGGTCACGCCCGCCGAGCCCGGCATCGCCAGGGTCGCGAGCCCCGAGCCCGCGTCGACCAGCAGGCTGTCGCCGTGGCCGTGGTAGCCGCCCGCAAACTTGACGATCAGGTCGCGGCCGGTGGCGCCGCGCGCGAGCCGGATGGCGCTCATCACGGCCTCGGTCCCCGAGGACACGAAGCGCATCCGCTCCATCGAGGGCATCGCTGCCCGGATCCGCTCACCGAGCTCGATCTCGAGCGGGCCGGTCGCTCCCAGCGCAAACCCGTCGAGCGCCGCAGCCCGCACCGCCTCGACGACCTCGGGCCGGGCATGGCCGAGGATCGCCGGCCCCCACGAACCGATGTAGTCGAGGTACCAGCGCCCGTCGACGTCGCGGACCCGGGGCCCCTGGCCGCGGTCGAGGATCAGCGGCGGCCGGCCGACCGAGCGGAAGGCGCGAACCGGGCTGTTGACGCCACCCGGGAACAGTTTGGCGGCGCGTTCCCTGAGGTCCGCCTGGGGGGTGTCCCCGGTGCGATGCGGGGCCGGGCTCGTGGTCGGGGTCGTCATCCTCAGGCCTCCCGCGCCCAGGTCGCGAGGTCGGCCGCGGCATAGGTGATCACGAACCCGGCGCCCGCGCGCAGGATCGAGGTGACGCTCTCGGTGAGGACGCGCCGGCGGTCCAACCAGCCGCGCTCGGCGGCAGCCTCGAGCGCGGCGAACTCCCCGCTGACCTGGTAGGCACCGATCGGGACGTCGAACCGGGCGCGGGCCGCGGCCAGGATGTCGAGCGACGGCATCGCAGGCTTGACCAGCAGCATGTCGGCGCCCTCGTCGAGGTCGACCTGCATCTCGCGCATCGACTCACGGGCGTTGGCCGGATCCATCTGGTAGCCGCGCCGGTCGCCGAAGGCGGGCGCGGAGCCCGCGGCGTCGCGGAATGGACCGTAGAACGCGGACGCGGTCTTGGCCGCGTAGGCGAGGATCGCGGCATCGTGCGCTCCGGCCGCGTCGAGCCCGGCCCGGATCGCAGCCACCTGGCCGTCCTGCATCCCCGACGGGGCCACGATGTCGGCGCCGGCTTCCGCCTGCGAGACCGCCGTGCGGGCGTACAGCTCGATGGTGGCGTCGTTGTCGACCCGGCCATCAGCCAGCAGCGGACCGCAGTGGCCATGGTCGGTGTACTCGCACAGGCAGGTGTCTGCGATGAGCACGAGATCGAGGTCCGCATCACGCAGCCGGCGCAGCGTCTCCTGGACGATGCCGTCGGCGATCCAGCCCCCGGTCCCGACGGCGTCCTTCTCGGCCGGCAGGCCGAACAGGATCAGCCCGCCGACGCCGAGCGCCGCCAGCGCCCGGGCGTCGCGAACCGCCTCGTCGGGCGTGACCCGATCCACGCCCGGCATCGAGCCGACGGGCTCACGACCCTCACGACCCGGGTACACGAACAGGGGCGCCACGAGCTGGCGCGGGTGGATCCGCGTCTCGCGCACGAAGGCCCGCAGCGCCTCGGTTCGGCGGGTGCGTCGCAACCGGTGTGCGGGCGGGGGGAGGTCCGGCTCGAGCTCGAGGGCGCGAGGCTGGTCGGTGACGAGGCTCATCGGGATCCTCCGGGTGCCGCCGGCACGGCGGGCGGCGGCGATTCGGGCTGCGGCGATTCGGGCTGCGGCGATTCGGGCTGCGGGGAGCGGCCGGGCAACCCCAGCGCGACGGCGCTGAACGCGGCGACGGCTGGGGCCTGCGGGCCCGATGCGACGAGGACGGTGGCGAAGCCGAGCGAGGACGCGACGGCCGCGGTCGGCTGCCCGATCGCGATGACCGGCGTGGCCAGCAGGTGGTGGCGGGCGGCATCGTCGGCGGCCAGGGCGATCAGCCCGCGGGCGGTCGAGCCGCTGGTCAGCACGAGGGCATCGAGCGGGCCGTCGTCGAGCGCGCTCGCGAGCAGGGTGCGGGAGCTCGGCGGCCCCTCACGGGTCTGGTACGCGACGACCTCGGTCACGGTCGCTCCGCGGGCCCGCAGCGCGACCGGCAGCCCCGCATCGGCGATGTCGGCATGCGGCAGCAGGACCCGGGCATCCGGGTCGATCGGCAGCTCGCGACTGAGGCTGGCCCCGGAGGCCTCGGACGGCTGGAACGGGTCGGCGATCCCCGCGCTCGCGAGGACCTCGGCTGTCGACGCCCCAACGGCGGCCCAGCGCCTGTCGGCGGGGTCGATGCCAGCCCGACGCACGGACGCGATGGCAGCTTCAGCAGCGGTCACGCTGGTGACCACGATCCAGTCGCCGGGGCCCGTCGCGCGGAACGCCGCATCGACGGGCTCGGGCGAAGCCGGCACGGTCTCGATCGCGGGCACGTGGACGGTCGCCGCACCCTCCACGTGGAGCGCATCGATCAGCGCCCCGGCGCGGCCGGACGGTCGCGCGACGAGCACCCGCGGGCGCTGCCGGAGATCGACGATCCGCGCCGCCAGGCGCTCCGCGAGGACCCGGTGCTCACCCGCCGGGCCCGCACCACGGACCCACACCACCGAGGACGGCGCGAGCGCGGCGCCGGGATCCGGTGCCCATGACCGCTGCGCACCCGCGATCAGGTCCAGCCGTCCGGCGAGCACGCTGCCCAGGGCGCCGATCGGCGACCGGCAGCCCCCGCCCGTGGCGTTGAGCAGCGCTCGCTCGGCCTCGACCGCCGTCCGCGTGGCGGCGTCGTCGAGCAGCCCGACAGCATCGATGGCCTCTGCGTCGTCGGCTCGCACCTGGATCGCGAGCGAGCCCTGGCCGGGAGCGGACGGCACGATCGACGAGGGCAGCACCTCATCGATCCGATCGGCATGGCCGAGCCGCGTCAGGCCGGCGACGGCGAGCACCAGCGCATCGCTGTCTCCGCGGTCGAGCTTGGCGAGCCGGGTATCGACGTTGCCGTGGAGCGGATGCATCACCAGATCGGGGCGCACCGCGCGCAGGAACGCGGTCCGCCGGGGGCTGTCGGTTCCCACCCGCGCCCCCCGTGGCAGCGTCGCCAGCGTCGTGCCCCGGACGCGGCAGACGAGGGCGTCCCGTGGGTCCTCGCGGCCCGGATAGGCCGCGATCGCGAGGCGGGGATGCTCGTCGGTGGGGACGTCCTTGGCCGAGTGGACCGCGAGATCGACGCTCCCGTCGAGCAGCGCGGCCACGATCCTGCCCACGAACGCGCCTTCGCCCCAGGCGGTGTCGACCGGCCGGTCGTCGCCCTCGGTCCGGATGATCTCGAGCTCGGTCGGCACGCCGTGCCCGGCCAGGCGCCCGGCCACCCAGCGGGCCTGGACCAGGGCCAGGGCGCTACCCCGGGTGCCGATCCGAAGCACCCGCCACGCGGCGCGGCCGGTGTCGGGACGCGAGCCCATCGGACGGTTCCCCACCTACAGCGAGAACAGCGCGCGGGCGGCCCGCTCGAGATCGCCGCTCGCGTCCTCGCGCAGCGTCACCAGCGGTCCGTGCAGGAGCCCGGCCACCAGCCGATGGCTCATCTGGACGACCAGCTCCCGCTCGTGGTCCTCGAGCTCGACCCGCCGGAACAGGCGCTCGAGCTCCTCGGCCCGGCGCTCCTCGGCCAGATCGCTGAGGGCCTGGATCGCGGGCACCGCGGATCGGCTTCGAACCCAGCCCATATAGCTCGCCTCGGCATCGTCGAGCAGCCGCTCGTAGCGACGGACGAGCCGAGCCCGGAGCGCGTCCTGCGGGCTGCGCGCCAGATCATCGATCGAGGTGTAGCGCGCTCCCAGCCGCTCGTGAAGCTCGGGGGCAACCGCCGGCGGCGACGACAGATCGATGACAGGCACCTCGGCAGCAATCAGATCCGCCCGTGCCCCGGGCGACAGCGGCCACAGCCCGCCGATGGCCAGCACCACCGCATCGACCTCCGGCAAGGGCGCCCTTGCCCCGAAGGGCACTGTGCTCCCGCCCGCATCGTGGGCCAGCAACGCGGCGCGCTCGCCGTTCCTGTTGGAGACGAGCACCCGCGCGCCATGGCGGGCGGCGGCAAGGGCCACCAGCCTGGCCATCCGGCCGGCACCGACGACCAGGAGCCGGCGGCCGGTCAGGGGTCCCGTGAGCGGGGTGACCCGATCGACGACGACGTCCGCGAGCGAACGAGGCGGACCCTCACGCCACGATCGGGTCTCGCGGCCGAGATGCAGCGCGATCTGGAACAGCCGCTCCAGCACCGGGTCGAGGCCCTTCGCGCGGGCCTCATGGGAGCCGATCTCGACCGGGCACCGATCGGCCGCCGGCACGTGACGGTCGGACAGGCTCTCGCGGAGCTGGTGGAGGATCTGGTCCTCGCCGACCACCACGCTGTCGAGCCCGGCCGCCACGCTGAACAGGTGGCGGGCGGCGGCGGCGCCCTCGAAGCGGCGCCCGCCCTCGGGCAGCGCGGGAAGGGGCGGCACGGGATGGTGCCGCGAGCCCGGCTGGCCGTCCCGGCTCTGCGCGACGTACAACTCCACCCGATGACAGGTCCGAACGAGGATCACGCGCGGATCGCTGGCGATGGGTGCGGCCGCCGCGGCGAACGCCTCGCGCTCGTCGCTGGCGACGCGACGGGCGTGCGCCACCATGGCGACCAGATCCAGGGTGGGCTCGGGGACGGCGACGGGGACGGTCAACTTCAGCTCCCGGACGTTGGTGGCATGGATGGCGCCGACGGCTCGGGCCCCCGGTCACCGGCGCGGGCGGCGGCTTCCCAGCCGCGCAGCGTGGCCAGCAGGAGGTCGTCGAGCGCCGCGGTGGCGTCGGCGATGAGCGTGGTCGTTGCGGCGGCGTCGAGCTCGCGGCGCCGGGCCATGGCACCCAGCTCGGCGAGGAACGGCCGGCGGAAGCGCAGGAACAGGTCCGCGGTGGTCGTGGACGCGAGCCCCTCCCGCCCGGCCAGCCGCCCATACTCCCCGCAGGCGTCCTCGGCCTCGCGAAGATGGGAATCGCGACGCCGGGGATCCTCGGCGTCGAGCGCCGACATGAGCGCCGCGACGATGCCTCGACCGTAGGTTCTGAACCGCTCCCGTTGCGTCTCGTCCAGCTCGGCCACCCACGGGATCCGCGCGGGCGCACCCTCCGCGGCGCGTCGGTAGCCCCGGGCCATTCGTCCCGGCGTCTCCCCCATCTCCAGGAACGACGGCCTTGCCGTGGAGACCTGGCCCGGCAGCAGCGCCTCGAGGCCGACCCTGGAGAAGCGCCGGTGGCCACCTGGAGTGACGAACGTCCGCACCATGCCGGTGTCGCCCCAGCGACGGATGGTCGAGGGCGACACGCCCAGGAGCCGGCACGCCTCGGTCAGGGTCACCCAACCGGGATCCTTCACACTCGACCGGGCGGGCATCGGCGCGGAAAACCTCCCAAATCTTCCAAAAGTGGTCGAAGGTCCCGTGATCTTACCCCGGGATCGGCCCGGGGGTGTCAGGGCCATTGGGCTTTGCATCCCGCCCGAACGGCCCGGGCCTCGGCCTGTCGGAGGAGTCGGTCCGGCGCCCGGAATCTGGGTATATCTGGGTGTCTCGGACCCGATGCTCGGCCGGCGGGCGCCACGACCTCACACTCGACCGTGCCGAGGGTCCCACCGAGCAGGGGCGGTTGGTCCCTTTCCGTCCCGGCCACGGCGGCTTCCCATGGTCACATGACTCCGCCCGCGTCCCCGGCGACCTTGTCCGCGTCCCCGGCGACCTTGTCCGCCGATCGATCCGGGTCCCGGCCGCAACCGCCCACGACGCTGGCGACCATGCGGCCCGGCGATCGGCGAATCGTGGCTTCGGTCGAGGGTTCCACCGCCAACGAGCTGGCTTGGGAAGGCGTCCTCCCCGGCATCGAGGTCGCGGTCGTATCGCGCGCTCCGCTCGGAGGCCCGTTCGTGGTCGACCTGGGCGGTGTGCGGCTCGCGATCTCCACCGATGTCGCGGCCCAGGTACGGATCGTCCCCTGCGAACCAGCTCCCGAGCGCGCATGACGGCCCTGCCGGCCTCGTGCCATGAGTCGCCGACCGCGGTCGGCGTCACCCGCGACCCGTCGGACCTCCCGGTCGTCGCCCTGGTCGGGCGCCCCAACGTCGGCAAGTCCACGTTTCTCGCCCGTGCCAGTGGGCGCTTCGTCGAGACCGCCAACGCCCCGGGCACCACGATGGCGCTCGAGCGGCTCCGGATCGAGTCCGGCGGGCGGACGGCGTGGCTCGTCGACCTTCCGGGAACCCGATCGCTCGACGACGACCCGGCGGGCGAACGGCCGTTCTGGGAGATGCTCATCAATTCGGCACCCGACGCCATCCTGGTCGTCACCGATGCGGGCAACCTCGCGCGACACCTTCCCCTCGTCCTCGCCTGCCGCGACCTCGGCCTGCCGGTGGTCGTGGCCGCCAACCTCACCGACGAGGCGGCACGGCGCGGGGTTGCCGTCGATCGCGGCCGCCTCGCCCAGCTCCTGACCGTGCCGGTTCACCCAACCTGCGGCCGAACCGGACAGGGGGTCGATGCCGCCGTCGCCGACGCCGTCCGGCTGGCCCACCATCGACGCGCCGTGCGGGACGGCGAGCGATCCCCACGCGCGACCTCACCGGCGCTGGGCTACCCCCATCCGGTCGAACGGCGGCTGGCTGAATCCGCGTCCGTGCTGGCCGCCGGGCCACGGTCCCTGGGGGCGGCTGCTGTGCTCGACCCGCTGCAGGTCAGCGTGCTGGGCGGCCGGATCTCGGGCCGTGGCGGCGCCACGATCCTCCTTGCGGCTGAGCTGGAACCGCTCCGATGGGCGACCGCGGGATCGCTCGTGGGACAGATCGAGCGTCGAATCGCGACCCCCGAGCCGGTTGCCGACCATCTCGCCCGCTGGTCGATCGCGCCCCTGCCGGGGATCCCGCTGTTCCTGGGTGTCAGCGTTGCGGCCTTCCTGGCCGTCATCCTGGTCGGCGGCTGGCTCGCGGCCCAGCTCGCCACGGCGTGGGCCGCCACCGTCTCCCCGTCGCTGGCCGCGATCGTGCCGACCCTCGTCCCGGTTCCCGTGCTCGCAGGCGCCCTGCTGTGGGCCCTCGACGGCGGCCTGCTGTCGATGCTGTCGGTCGGCATCCCGTACGTGCTCACGTTCTACCTGCTGCTGGCGGTGCTGGAGGACTCCGGCTACCTGACCAGCGCGGCGGTGCTGATGGATCGCGTCTTCGGGGCGCTCGGCCTGCCCGGCCGGATGGCGATCCCGCTCCTGGCCGCAGCCGGCTGCAACGTCCCGGCCATCTACGGCACCCGGGCGCTGCGGACGCGAAGGGAGCGCGTGCTGGGATCGTTCCTGGTGACGCTCACGCCATGCTCGGCGCGATCCGCCGTCGTGATCGCGGCGCTGGCACCGTTCGCTGGCATCGGCGCCGCGCTGGCGGCGTTCGGGGTCGTGGGGCTGGCCACGGTTGCCGCGGGTGTCGGCGCCAATGTCCTCATCCCGGGCCGCCAGCCCTCGCTGGTCCTCGAGCTCGCCCCGCTCCGGTGGCCGGTTCCCCGCCACGTCATCGCCAAAGCCTGGTTCCGGTTCCGATCGTTCGTGGTGACCGCCACCCCGATCATGCTGGTCGGCTCGCTGATCCTGGGTCTGATCTACGAAGCGGGGGCCTGGCAGGGCATCGCGGCCACGATCGGCCCTGGTGTCGAGGCCCTGTTCGGGCTGCCCGCGATCGCCGGGATCGCGCTGGTGTTCGCCTTCCTGCGCAAGGAGCTGGCGCTCCAGCTGCTGCTCGTGTTCGCCGCGGTCCAGCTCGGTCGGCAGGCGTCGCTGGGCGAGCTGATGACGCCCGCCCAGCTGTTCGTCTACGCGGTCGTGTCCAGCGTGTCGATCCCGTGCATCGCGACGTTGGCGGCGCTCCGCGGCGAGCTCGGTGCGCGCGCGGCCTTCGGCATCAGCGCAGGCTCGCTCGCGCTCGCCCTGGGCGTCGGGGTCATCCTGTCACGGGTCCTCGGCATCGCCTGAGGGCCCGCCGCTCAACAACGGATTGCGCTCTCCGCCAGCGGGGCGATCGCCGACACCGTCGCGGCGCCCGCCTCTGACCGAGGAGCGCGCCAGGCGGCGGCAAACCAACTCAGTGATGATCGACGGTCAGCGCCGCAGGCGCCTTGCGGCCGGGCCGGCGCCCCGACTGCCTAGATCGCGGTGTTGATCGTGATGTGCTTGATGGTCGTGTAGTCCTCGAGTGCGTACTTGGAGCCGTCCTTGCCGTAGCCCGACTCCTTGACGCCGCCGTGCGGGGTCTCCGACGCCAGCGTGAAGTGCTCGTTGATCCACACCGTGCCGAACTGGAGCCGGCGCGCGACCCGCATCGCCCGGCCGATGGAACCCGTGAACAGCGACGACGCGAGGCCGAACTTGACGTCGTTGGCCCACCTGACCGCCTGCTCCTCGTCCGAGAAGCGCTGGACCGTCACGACCGGGCCGAACACCTCGTCCTGCACGATCTCGGACCTCTGGTCCGGGTTGGCGATGATCGTCGGCTCGAAGTAGGCGCCCGGCCGCTCGGGACGGTGGCCACCGAGAACCAGCTCGGCGTTCGCCTCGAGGGCGCGGTTCACCATGCCCTCGACCTTGTCCGCCTGCGCCTGGGCGATGAGCGAGCCCATGTCGAGGTCCTCGGCATCGGCCGGGTTGCCCCACTTGATGGTCTTGACCTGGCCTTCGAGCGCGGCCAGCAGCGGTTCGTAGACCTTGGGCCCGGCAATCACCCGGCAGGCGGCGGTGCAGTCCTGGCCCGCGTTCCAGTAGCCCGATGACTTGAGGATCTCGGCCGCGAGCTCGACATCCGCATCGTCAAACACGATGACCGGTGCCTTACCACCAAGCTCGAGGTGGAGCCGCTTGACCGTCCCGGCCGCGATCTGCGCGATGTGCTTGCCGGTCACCGTGTCGCCGGTGATCGAGACCATGCGCACCTTGGGGTGGCCGACGAGCATGTCACCCATGGCGCCGCCTGATCCGGCGAGGACGTTGAGCACGCCGGCGGGCAGCAGGTCCCCGATGAGCTCGGCGAACCGGAGGGCGGACAGCGGCGTGCGCGCGGACGGCTTGAGCACCACCGTGTTGCCGGTCGCCAGCGCCGGTCCGAGCTTCCAGGCCGCCATGTACAGCGGGTAGTTCCAGGGCGCGATCGAGGCCACGACGCCGACGGGGTCGCGCCGGATCATCGAGGTGTGGCCCTCGAGGTACTCGGTGACCGCGAGACCCTCCGGCACGCGGCAGGCGCCCGCGAAGAACCGGAACAGATCGGCGCACACGGCCATCTCGTCGATGGCGGCCCCGATCGGCTTGCCGGTCTGGAGCGACTCGAGACGACCGAGCTCATCGCCGTTGGCCTCGAGGATGTCGGCGACCTTGAGCAGGGCCAGGCTCCGGTCCTGGGGCGTGGTCAACGACCACGTCTCGAAGGCCTCGGCCGCCGCATCGACGGCCTGGTTGACGTCCTCCTGCGACGAGGCCGGGACCGTCGCGATGACCTCGCCGACGGCAGGGTTCTCGACGTCGAGCGTGCTGCCCGACACGGCATCGACCCACTTGCCACCGATGAGCTGCTGGTACGACTTGACGCGGTTGAGGGTCTCGGTCACGTGGGCCTCCATGCGCGCGGGCTGGGCGCGCTCTGCCGCTGGTGAGGTGGTCCTGACGGGAACGGTCGAGGGACCGGATGACGTGGTCCGACGATTGTGCGCCAACCATGGGTCACCTTCCACCCGAGCCCACCCGCCGGGACGTCAACCTCGGGGATCAGGGCCTCGGGGATCAGCAGGCTCCCGTGCGCCGTACCTCGGCGCCGGCGTCAGTGCGATGGCTCCCGTCCACGTCGCGCTCGAGCAGGACGGTGAGCGGCTCGCCGTCCGGGCGGGGGGTGAGGTCCACGCTGGCGACGTGCCAGCCCTGACGCCCCAGCTGCGCCAATCGCTCGACCAGCAGGAGCAGACGAGGCTCTGCGCCGTTCAATGGAATGCGTTCAATCCGGTATTCGATCCGGTGCATGGCCGGCCCTCCGAGCGGTGCGACACAGCGGTTGGGCGGCGCCCACAGCCTTGCGCTACCGTTTCCTGAGGCGGTGAGGCACGGTGGCAGATCCCATGGGACAGGGCGACACGCCGGGCGGGGAGCCGATCACGGCCGGGTTCCTCGGCAGCCTCCCCGAGTCGGCCGCCGCGGACCTGCTGGCGGACGCATTGGAGATCAACGTCGCGGCCGGAGGCGAGGTCTACCAGGGCGAGGAGCAACCCCGCGTCGTGGTCGTGCGCGAAGGCCTGCTGCGCTTGTACCATCGCTCGCTCGACGGCCGGGAGGTGTCCGTCCGCTACGCGCGGAGCGGTGACGTGCTGGGCCTGGCGCTCGTGCTGGGCGGCCCCGCGCCGGTGACGATCCAGGCCCTCACCAGTGTCTCGATCATGGCGCTCCGGGTCAGCACGCTGCGTCGCCTCGTCGAGCGCGACCCAGCCGTGGCGCAGGCCTGTGCGGCCGAGCTCGCCCGCGAGCTCTTGAACGCGTTCGACGAGATCGCCGGGCAGGCATTTCTCACAGTCCGCCAACGCGTGGCCCGCCAGATCCTGGACCTCGCCGCGCATCGGCCGGACGGCTCACTGGTAAGCCGGGTGACCCAGCAGGAGCTGGCCGACGCCATCGGCTCCACGCGCGAGGTCGTTTCACGCGCGATCCGCGAGCTGAAGGAGGCCGGCCTCGTCGCCACGTCGCGGAAGGGGATCGTGGTCTGCGATCCCCTGAGGCTGCGCGAGCAGGCGACCGGCATGTCGAGGGCGGCGTCCGGATAGCAGCGGCGTCCGGATGGCATCAGCGGACGTCTCGCTGGCACTGCCCACGATCACTCCGGGACCTCGCGCATCAGCAACATCGGCATCGGCTGGGTCGGCACCCAGCCGCCGGTGACGCGTTGCAGCGGATTGAGGGTGACGAGGCGCCAGCCCTCCTTGCCCAGGTCGTTGAGGCGGGCAAGGAACTCGGCGTTGTGAGTGGTCTCGTCCTCGTGGTATGGCGCCGGCTCGATCCTGTACTCGACCCGTGTCCTGGTGGCGATCCCTGTCATGGTCCAACTCCTTTCGCGTACCTCTCGAGGTTAGGAGCTCGGCGGTCGCCGGTCTGTGACTTTTGTCGGGCGACATACCGGGCCGTGCCTGTGTGGCCCGGCCGGCCGGGCCGGGTCCCGGCGCGAGCGGACAACTCAGCCGGCGCGCGTCACCGGCGCGTGCGTCGTCGCGACCTGCTCGATCAGGTCCGCCGCGCGCACCGTGCCGGCGGCCGACTGCATGCGCACGGAGAGGGCGGCCATCCGCTCCTTCAGGCCCGCGTCGGCGAGGAGCGCCTCGATCGCGCCCACCAGCTCCTCATCCCGGAACCCGTAGGTGGAGAGCCGTCGCCCGAACCCGGTCTCGTCCACCCGCTGCGCGTTGTCGACCTGGTCCCAGAACAGCGGCAGCACGATCATCGGCTTGCCGTGGTGGAAGCTCTCGACGACGGTGTTGTTGCCACCGTGCGTGATCACGAGATCGACCCGGGGCAGGATCGCTGGTTGCGGCAGGAACGACTCGCCGGTCATGTTGTCCGCGAGCCGGATCTGATCGGCGAGCGGGCCCTTGGACACGATCACCCGATGCGCGGTCCGCCCCAGCACGTCGACCAGCCGCTGCATGAGCTCGACATCGGCTGAGCCCAACGAGCCCAGCGAGAGGTAGATGAGGGCACCCTGTCGGGCGGCCAGCGAGAACGGCAGCTCCCAGGCGCCATCGGCCGGGCGAACGGTCGATTCGAGCCGGTGCCAGGTGGGACCCAGCGGCTCGGCGCGCCGGTAGTCCACCTCGGCCGGGTACGCGTAGAGGTTGAGGAACGGTGACTCGTGCATGAACTCCGGGCCCAGGTCACCGTTCCGCAGGCCGCCCGCCCCCCGGTCGCGGCAGAAGGCGTCGAAGTCGCCCCACGAGTCGGCATGCACGCGCTTGTACTCGGCCCGGAACGCGGTCCACCGGGACGGGTCCCTGGCCGGGTACCCCGACGAGAATGGCGCCACCACCGGGTCGGGCAGCTCGGCCGGGTTGCAGGACACGATCCGGACCCAGGGCCGGCCCGACGCCATCACCGCCGGGAAGGACACCACGTTGTCCTCCACGATCGCGTCCGGCTCCAGCTCCCCGATGATCTCGGTCAGCCGCGGGTTGACGTACTTCGCACCGTCGATCAGCGCCTGCCAGGTGGGCTGGATGAACTCGCCGATCTGCTCCAGGGTCGACTTGCGGAACACCGGCGCCGTGTCCCGGATGAAGTCGATCCAGAACTGCCCGGGCACCTCCGGCTCGGCGGGCGGCGGACCCAGCCGCATCAGCCGCTCCTCGAACCCCCTGGCCTCGAGGCTGCCAGCGAACGACTCCTCGACGATGAACACGACGCGGTGCCCGCGCCTCCGAAGGACGTCTCCGATGCCGGCGCAGTTGTTGGTCGGCCCGTAGGCGCCTTCGGGGAAGAACGCGATCGTTCGGCCGTCGGCCACCCGTGCACCCCTCGTGAGCTCGTGCTGCTCGGTCGCTCCCTGGACCCGATCATCGCACGGCCCGGCCGCATGGACGGCTCGTGTTGCCGATGGCGGGCGTGTTGCCGATGGCGGGTGGCCCGGCAGCATCGGATGTCTCCGATGCGGTTGGCTCATGGCGCCGATGCGATTGGCCCGGGTCGGTCCGACCTGCCGGCCCCTCCCGATCGGCCGGATTGGCACGTGTCGCACGGCAGCGCTGACGGGACACTCGGTTCCGTCGGGGATCGGCTCATGAGGGGCCGCGACCGCGTGCCGCTGGGCGGGCGCGAACGCGAGAGGGACACACGCGATGACGATGACGATCGCCGGCCTGCGCAAGCGGTTCGGCGAGGTCCAGGCGCTCGATGGCGTCTCGTTCGAGGTCCGGGCAGGCGAGGTGTTCGGCTTCCTGGGCGCGAACGGGGCCGGCAAGACGACGACGATGCGGATCGCGCTCGGCCTGCTGCGAGCCGATGAGGGCACGATCACCCTCGACGGTCGGCCTGCCCGCGACTGTCCGCGCCGAACCTGGGGCTACCTGCCCGAGGAGCGGGGCCTGTACCTGCGGATGCCGGTGATGGACCAGCTCGTCTATTTCGCCTCGCTGTACGGGATGAGCCGGACGAAGGCCCGCAAGGAAGCGATGGCGTGGCTGACGCGGTTCCGGATCGCCGAGTACGCGGACCGGCGGGCCGAAACCCTGTCCAAGGGCAACCAGCAGAAGGTCCAGTTCATCGCAACCATCCTCCACGATCCCGACGTGCTGCTGATGGATGAGCCGTTCTCGGGGCTCGACCCGGTGAACGTCGCGCTGCTCAAGGCAGCGTTCCTGGAGCTCCGGGACCGGGGCAAGGCGCTGCTGTTCAGCACCCACCAGCTGGAGCAGGCCGAAGAGCTATGCGACTCGGTCGCGATCATCGATCACGGCCGGGTGATCACCGCCGGGACGACCAGGGAGGTCAAGCGCTCCACGGGCCATCAGGTGGTGCGCCTCGCCACGGCCGGCGACGGGAACGGCGGCTGGCTCGCGCAGCTGCCGGACGTGACGGTGACCCGGAATGGACGCGACTACACGGAGCTGCTCGTCGGCGCCGGTGCGGATCCCCAGGCGGTGCTCCGGGCCGCGATCGCCCAGGGCGGCGACGTGCTCCGGTTCGAGGTCGCCGATCCGTCCCTCGAAGAGGTGTTCGTCGAGCGGGTCGGGGAGGTGGACGTCACCGAGCGGACCCTGGCCACGGTCGGGGAGGTGCAGCGGTGAGCGTCACGGGGAACATCGGGACGATCGCGCGGCGCGAGTATCTCGTCCGCGTCAGGACCCGTAGCTTCATCTTCGGCACGGCGCTGCTCGTGCTGGGTGTGGTCGTCATCGCACTGCTGCCGGTGATCATTCGGGCTCTCGACCAGATGGACGAGACGCGGATCGCCGTGGCCGCCGAGACCCAGGACACGGCGTCAGTGGCAGCCGTCACCCTCGATCAGCTGCTCAATCCGCCCGCCGAGAACACGACCGGCAACGAGCACCCAGCATACGTGGTCACCGTCGTCGCCAACCCGGCGGCGGCGCGCCAGGCTGTCATGGACGGCGATGCCGGGGCTGGCCTCGCCATCACCCGATCGGCCGTTGGCGAGCTCGATTTCGTGCTGTACACGAATGACGCCGCGACCGGTCGGACGGCCACCCTCGTCCGCCAGGCCGCCAACGCGATCGCGATCTCGGACCGCCTCCAGCAGGCCGGCGTCGCTCCCGGCGATCAGGCCACGCTGTTCGGGCCGGCCGAGTTCCGGGTCAGCTGGCCCGATCCGGCCCGGACCGACCCCACCCAGGACACCCTCGCCGCCATCGGCCAGGACATGCTCGGGTTCGGGATGACGCTCCTGATCTTCATGATCATCGTGATGTACGGCAACTGGATCGCGATGAGCGTGGTCGAGGAGAAGTCGTCGCGGGTCATGGAGGTGGTGCTCAACGCGGCGAGCCCGTTCCAGCTGCTGGCCGGCAAGATCCTCGGCGTCGGCGGCGTCGCCTTCACCCAGTATGGGGCGGTGGTCGTCGCGGGTCTCGTGTCGCTGGCCCTGCTCGATCCCGTCGGGTCGCTGGTCCTGGGACAGAGTGCCTCGGCGCTGTCGCTGCCCAGCGGGCTGACCCCCGGCCTGCTGCTGGCGTTCGGCGTGTATGGAGTGCTGGGCTTCCTCCTCTACGCGTCGCTGTACGCGGCAGCGGGCTCGCTGGTCAGCCGGATCGAGGACGTCAGCGCGGCGGTCATGCCGATGACCTTCCTGTCGATGGGTGGCTACTTCGTCGGCGCCTATGCGGCGATGGGCCTGCTCGACATCGGGTCCGGCGCCATCACCATCCTGTCCCAGATCCCGTTCTTCAGCCCGTTCATGATGCTCGGGCGGGTGGCGATCGGGGCGGCTGAGCCGTGGGAGCTCATCCTGTCGGTCGCGCTGCTCTGCGTCGCGATCGTGGTCGCGGTGTGGGTCGCGGCCCGGATCTACGCGGCCGGGGTGCTCCTGTACGGGCAGCGACCGGGCGCCCGGACGGTGTGGCGTCTGCTTCGCGAAGGGATGTAGCGGGCCGGCGGCGCTGGCGCGCTGGTGCTGGCGCGGTCCCGCTGGCGCGGTGGGTCCGAGGGCTGCCGGTGGGACCGAGGGTCGGCCCCACCGGCGTCGGCGACGTCAGCGCGAGCAGCTGACGTTCGGGTTCCACTCGTAGAAGGTGCCGCTCGGGTTGTGCTGCCAGATCCAGGCATGGAGCTCGTAGAACGGCGGCAGGCCGTACCGGTTTCCGGTCCCCTCGAGCCCGAACGTGTGCCCGAACAGGCTGGGCGGTCCCGCATGGGCCGCGTTCCAGGCGTCCGCGAACACGAGGTACTCGACCGCCACCAGGCGGTATCCGCCGTTGGCCAGCGGCTCGTAGACCATGGCCTCGGGCTGCAGCGGGTCGATGGCGGGGTCGACCAGGAGGCCGAGGTTCACGAAGTGCTGGCCCATGGCACCCTCGCCCGGCTCATCGGTGCACACGTAGAAAGCTCCGTAGCCGGCCGCCTCGGCGGTCCCGAGCCGGTGGTACTGGGCGGTGGCGGCCCTGACATCGGCCAGGCTGGCGTTCCCGGCCGACGTTGCGGCCGTGGTCGCAGCCGACAACATCGCGGTCAGACCCGCGATCAGCAGGGCGCTCGTGATCCTGCGCATGGTTTCCTCCTCAACTGTGGGGGTTGCCGCGCAGGAACTGCGTGGCAACCGGGTTCGGGCCGCTGATCGCCAGGTAGATCGGGCACCGCTCCAGCCAGGCGCGGTACAGCTCGGCCAGGCGCTCGTCCGGCTCAGGCGACTCCACCGTCACCTGGACCTCGATCGACTCCAGGTCCGGCAGCGCGCCTGGCATCGCAAGCAGACCCCGGGCGTCGGTCCTGCAGCGCGCCACGGCGCTCACACCGTCGAGCCGGATGCCCAGCTGGGGCGCGAGAGTGTCGTGCATGAAGGCGACGGCGCAGCCGGCCAGCGCCCCGAGCAGGTAGGCCGTGGGGCTGGGCGACAGGCCCCCGCCACCCAGCGCCGGCGGCAGGTCCGAGTCCCAGTTGAAGGCACCTGCGGTCAGCCGCGCCCGGCCGTTGGCCAGGGTGGCGGTCACCGCAGGCGCGGATACGGCCGCCGCGGCGTCGGCCTCGAACCGCTGGCGCGTGCGCTCGATCACGCTCGTTGGCATGCTCCTGGATCCTCCATCGTCGCGGTCGATCGGCGGGTTGGATGACCGATCGTGGCCCGGGCCACCACGCTACAAAGCGGCGCCGCCAGCGGCCATCCGCGCATGCACCCAATGTTGGGATCGATCTCGCGCCAGCCTGGCGCGATGCACGCAGACGGGTCTAGCCGAGCTCTCGCCTGAGGAGAGCGGCGACCGCGGCCGAACGAGCCGACTTGCCCGAGATGCCGAGCTTGACGTAGGCGTTCGAGAGATGGCGTTCGACCGTGCGAACGCTGAGCACCAGCTGCTCGGCGATGGCCGCGTTGTCAAGGCCCGCGGCGGCCAGGCGGATGATCTCGATCTCCCGCGGGCTGAGCTGGCTCACCGCGTCGGCGAAGCGCCGAGCCGTGGCCGGATCCTCGCCCGGCGCCATGAACGCGCGCAGCTCGTTGACGAACACCTGCCAGGCGGGCTCGTCCGCGAGCAGGATGTGGTTCCGGGACCCGAGCGGCACCAGCCGCGCACCGGGGATCCTGGTGGCGGCGTCGCGGCCGGCGCGGAAGTCGGTCATCGCGTCGTCGACCGCGTGCAGGACCAGGGTTGGCACCGCGATCAATTCCAGCTCATCGGTGACGTTGATCGCACGGCGGGCGATCCGTGCCGCGACCGCGTTCCGCGCGGACGTCGACATGCGTTGCAGGTCGTCGAACCAGCGCATCTGCTGCTCGCTTGCGTCGGGGATGAAGGCCTGCGTGAACACGCGCCGAAAGAGCGGGTCGGGTCGGGCCCAGCCAGCGCGCAGCATCGCCTCCCAGGCAGCCTCCTCCTCGCGCTCGGCGTCCGTCTGAAGCTTCGGAAAGCCCGCCCAGCCGCCATACAGCACCAGGCGGGTGACGCGGTCTGGATGGCGAGCGGCATAGGCAAGCGCCAGCGGGCTGTAGCCAGACATCCCCATCAGGGCGAACCGGTCGAGCCGCTCCGCGGCGACCACGGCATCCAGGTCCAGCAGCAGCGCATCCAGCGAGAAGTCGTCCACCGCCCAGTCAGAGAGCCCGTGCCCGCGCAGGTCGTATCGGATGAGCGTCGTGAACTCGCCGAGCTGATCGAGAAAGTGCCGCCAGACCGGGCTCTGCCAGTCGTACTGGAGATGGCTCAGCCAGCAGGCCACGACCAGCAGCGGCGGCCCGTCGCCATGGCGCGCATGGGCGATCCGGACCCCGTCCACGGTGCGCGAGAACCGGATCTGCTGCGGGTCGGCCGGCGAGAGGGACCCTGCCGGCGGGGACGTGACCATGCGACGCATCCTACGCTCGCGGTCCATCCATCCGAAGCCGTTCCGGCACGCAGGCAGCGGGTCGAACCGGCCAGCGCGCCGGGTCCGGCGTCGATCAGCGACCTCCGGTCGCGAGCGCTGCGACCAGCACCACCAGCGACCCGGCCCCGAGGGCCACGTCGAGCCACGTCCAGCCGACATCCCGGTACCGGCTGCGCGGACCCGAGCCGAACGCCCGGGCGTCCATCGCGAGGGCGAGCCGGTCGCCGTGACGGATCGCGAGCACCAGCATCGCGACCAGGACCCGCGGATGCCATGAGCCGCGCAGGCCCCGGATGCGTCGGGCCTGCCGGAGCGTGGTGAGCTGCTCGGCCAGCCTCGGGATCGCCTGGTACGCCGCCAGCGCTCCGTAGGCGAACCGCTCGGGCGCATGCGCCTGCTGGACCAGCGCATCCACGAGCCTGGTGGAGTCGGTCGTCTGCGCGAACACCACCCCAACCGACGCGATCGCGATCACCCTGGCGGCCAGCCCGGCTCCCGCGGTCATCGCCGCCCAGGTGACGTGAAACGGCCCGAACGTCACCGCGACGGCCAGCGACGGGTCCGCGTTCGAGCCCGAGAACAGCGCGTTCGACAACCCGATCCCGAGGGCCGCCAGCCACAGCGGCGCCACACCAGCCAGCAGCCGGGCGGGCGAGACGTCGCCCAGGATCGCCCCGGCCGCGAGCACGGCCGCGGTGATCAGGATGGGCGGCGGGATGGCGCGCGTCAGGGCCAGGCCGGCGAGCAGGACCAGCGCGATGGTGAGCTTGGTCAGCGGGCTGACGCGGCCGAGGATGCTCGCCAGCTGGACCTCGGACGGCTCGATCCGGCCGACGATCATCGACCGAACCTCCGCACCGGGTCCCTGCTGCCCGCCACCCGGTCGGCGATGCGCTCGGCAGGCAGTCCCGGGACGGGCGCCGGCGGGACCCGGGCGGCGGGTGCTGTCTCCCCTGCCGCTGACGTCCCCGCGGCCGTCTCGACGGCGACGATCAGCCCGGCCTCGATCCGCACGATCCGGCTCGCGAACGCCTCGATGAAGCGCTCGTCGTGGGTCGCGGACAGCACGGCCGCGCCGGCATCCACGCGCTCGGCCAGGATCTCCAGCAGGGTCTCGTGGCCGCGACGGTCCTGGCCGAAGGTGGGCTCGTCGAGGACCAGCAGGTCAGGGTGCCGAACCAGTGCCGTCGCCAGGGACAGTCGTCGCTGCTCGCCGCCGGACAGGGTGTACGGGCTCCGGTCGCCGAACGCCGACAGCGGCAGGTCGATCCGGTCCATCAGCGCCTCGGCGTTCCGCCGGCCAACGCGATCGAGCCCGAGCGTGACCTCGTCCTGGACGCGCATCGTGACGAACTGCTGCTCCGGGTCCTGGAACAGGTACGCGGCGTGGCTCGCGAGCACGGCCGGCGGCAGGCGCCACGGGCGCTGCCCGCCGAGCCGCACCTCCCCCCTGTCCGGGCGCAGCAGGCCCACCATCAGGCGACCCAGCGTCGACTTGCCCGAGCCGTTGGTGCCCACCAGGGCGACCCGCTCCCCCGGGCCTATTGCCAGCTCCACGCCATGCACCACGTCCGGACCGTCGTAGGCGAACGTGAGGCCGTGGGCCGTGACCACCACCGGTGCGCCCCCGAGCGAGGGCCCCGGGATCATGGTGGCCGGGACACGGCCAGCGGATGGCTCATCGGGCAGCCAGGCGCCGGCCGCGAGCAGCCGGTCCCGCGATCGCGCCAGCACGTCGGCCGGCCTGCCGACATCGATCGGGCGTCCATCCGGCCCGAGCGCAAGCACCCGGTCGGCCAGCGACCAGGCGATGTCGACCCGGTGCTCGACCAGCACCAGCGTCACCGCCCGGGCCGCGCGCAACGCCGCCAGGCGGGCGGCCAGGGCACGGGCCGCCGGCGGGTCGAGGTTGGCCGTCGGCTCGTCGAGGACCAGGATCCCGGGCCGCGGTGCCAGCGCGCCAGCGAGCGCGAGGCGCTGCTGCTGACCCCCGGACAGGCGCGTCGTCCGGTGGCGCTCCATCCCGTCGAGGCCGACCTCGGCGAGGGCCTCGGGCACCCGGTTCCGCATCGCATCGCGCGGCCAGCCACGACTCTCGAGGCCGAACGCGACGTCGTCCTCGACGCGGTCCATCACCAGCTGGCTGGCGGGATCCTGGAACACCATCCCGACGCGAGCGGCGATCTCGACCCCCGACGCCGTGACCGGGTCGAGGCCGTCCACGCGCAGGGATCCCTGCCATTCGCCCGGGAGCTCGCGCGGGACGAGGCCGGCGAGGGCCAGGGCGAGGGTGCTCTTGCCCGAGCCCGAGGGCCCGATGACCAGCAGGCACTCGCCCGGCTCGACCTCGAACGAGACGTCGGCGAATGCGGGCTCCGGGCGGGCGGCATAGCGGAACCGGAGCCCGTCGGCCAGGATCGCGCCCGGGTGCCCGGCGGGCCGGTCAGCGGTCAGCAGGGAAGCCCTCCAGGACACCGGCGCTGCGCAGCGAGCGCACCAGCAGCACCGAACCGCCGGCCACGATCACCACCGCGGAGATACCCATCATCAACCCGCGCAGGAGCTGCAGCTCGAGCGACACGTCCGCGTAGTACAGGACCCAGTCATGCACCCACGCGCCCGCCGCCGACGCCACGGCCGCCACCGCGAGGACGGGGTACGACCACGACCGGTAGAGCGTGAACGCGAACACCATCTCGGCCGCCGCGCCCTGGACGAAGCCAGACAGCAGCGTATCCGGGCCCCATTGGCTGCCGATGATCGTGGACACCCCGGCCGCGACCATCTCGGCGAACAGCGCCGCGCCCGGCTTGCGCACGATGAGCGGCGCCAGCACGGCCGGCACCAGCCACACCGCGTACAGCAGGTCCTTGGCGGGGGGCGCGAGCACGAACAGCGGCGTGAACCCGTCCCACAGCACGTTCCAGACCCAGAACACCACCCCGAACGTCACGCCGATGATCGCGGTCACCACGATGTCGCGCGTTCGCCAGGTGGCCGCGTCGGGCGTCATCGCGCCGTGACTCGAAACCATCGTCGCCATCGATCAGAGTCCTCCAGCATGCATGCGCGCCACCCCCAGGGGCCGGGGCGACGTTGACGTGCGGGCCTGCTTCCTACACCGGTACGAACCGGATCAGGTTCCGCGGGTCTGTGGTCCGAAACCACACTCTCAGCGCTGCTCGCGCTCCCCGGAGGCGACTCTTCGGTTGTGCCCGGGAGTCTACACCTCGGCCGCCGCGACCCCCGCCGACGAGGCGGCCGACATCGCGTCCGTAGCGGCCGGCCCGGTGGCGTCCGCGTCCGCGCCCAAGTCCGGTCGCCGTCCCTCGAGCCAGGCGACCACCTCGCCCAGCACGGCGGCGTGCTCGTACTCGTGATGCGTCTCGTGGCGCAGCCCCTCGTGGACGTGCCGGGTCACCCTGCCCTTGGTACCCAGCGGGGCGGACGCCGCCACCGGCACGATCGGGTCGGCCGAGCCGTGGAACACATAGGTCGGGACCGGCATCGCATCCAGCCCGGCGATGGCGGCGCGAACCCTCGCCTGCTCCCGGAAGGCCTCGTTGGCGAATCGGGTGGTCGACGAGCCCACCCGCAGCGTGTCGTTCGCATAGGCCTCCCGAATGGCCGGATCATGCGACAGCCCGTCTTCCAGCGGACCGTTGGACAGCCGAAGCCCGGGAAGCACGCGCGCCAGGGCCGCCACCAGCGACCGCTTCCAGGCGGCGACCTCGATGTCGAGCCCGGGCGACGAGAGCACGAGCAGGTCCGGGAGTGGGCGCGGCGAGGGCGACAGCACGTAGCCGCACGCGATCAGGCCGCCCATCGAGTGACCCCACATGATCAGCGGCAGCTCCGGGCCCTGGGACCGCAGCGCGCTCACGCGCGCCTCGAGATCGTCGTGGAACTGGCCCCAGCGGTCGACATCCGCGCGCTGGCCCGCGGACTCCCCGAACCCCCGGTGGTCGTAGGCGTGAACGTCGATGCCGTCACGGGTGAGCGCGGCCGCCACCGTGGCGTACCGGCCGGCATGCTCCCCAAGGCCATGGACGATCAGCGCGACGGCCCACGGCTCGCCGTTCGGCTGCCAGCGGAGCGTGCGGAGCAGGGTGCCGTCGGCCATTCGGGCCGTCGATTGGGCCGGCTCCAGGGTCACGGGCCGGTTGCCACCTGCTGCCTCCGCGGCGCTCCCGCGAGCGCCACCGCCCGGTGGCTGCGCGTCACCCAAGAGCTGCGCGTCACCCGGCTGCTGCACGCCGGCCCCTCGTTCCTCGTCCCCCCGCGATGATTGATGATCGATCATCGACGACCTCCAGCTCGCATCAGGGTATCCGCTTCGGGGGCATCGCGGCTACGATCCTGTCCATGACCGGAACCTGGACCGAGATCGGCGATCGCGTGCTGGTGGGGAGATACCGCTTCTACGATCAGGACATCGTTGCCGTGCTCGGGCGCGACGAGACGCTGGTGGTGGATACCCGCACCACCCTCCGCCAGGCGCGTGAGCTGCGCGACGATCTGCGGGAGCTCGGCTCGCCACGAGTCGGGATCGTCGTCAACACCCATGGCCACTACGACCACACGTTCGGCAATTCCGTGTTCCGTCCCGCGGTCATCTGGGGTCACGAGCGTTGCGCAGCGATGGTGCGCGACGGTGGGGAGCGGTCGCGCGCGATCGCGACCGCCGAGCTCTCGCCGCTGGCCGCGGAGCTCGCGGAGGTGGTGCTCGATCCGCCGGACCGGACGTTTACGGAGCGGACGTCGCTCGATCTCGGCGGGCGACAGGTCGACCTCGAATACCTGGGCCGGGGCCACACTGACAACGACATCGTGGTCCGGATCCCGGACGCGGACGTGGTGTGCGTGGGGGATCTGCTCGAGAACGGCGCGCCTCCCTACTTCGGCGATGGCTTCCCCATCGACTGGCCGCGGACCGTGGAAGGGATCCTGGGGCTGGTGCGTGAGCGGACCGTCGTCGTGCCGGGTCACGGCGATCCCGCCGGCCGGGAGTTCGTCGAGAGCTCGCTCGCCGCGTTGCGAGCGGTCGCTGGGCTGGCCGGGCGCATCGATGCCGGCGAGCTGTCGATCGACGAGGCAGTGGGGATCGCGCCCTACCCGGTGGAGGCCGCCCGCGAGCCGCTGGAACGGGCCCTGGCCCAGCTGCGCGGCGAGCTCGACGCTGCGGCCGGGGACACCTGATCGCCGAGGATCGATCGGGTGGCCTGACCCCACCTTCGAGGCGCGATCGCGGCTCAACGCCGATGAGGCACGGATCGAGGCCGATGAGGCACACGTCGATCGCGTCGACGTGCCCGGCACGGCGTGCCACCGGCCGGGCCAGCGGAGCGAGTCCGCGATCGCCTCGGGACGCTTGCCGGCCGAGGTCCCGGCGCCCTCGTTCGATCAGCCGCCGACGCGCACCAGCCAGCGACCCCGAGCCTGGCCCGCCACAATCGCGTCCAGGGCCGGCTCCAGGGTGTCGAGATCGATCTCGGTGATCCCACCCTCGATGCTGCGCGGCCGGAGATCCCCCGCGAGCCGCGCCCAGAACGCGCGGCGCTCCCCGATCGGCATGCTCACGCTGTCCATCCCCAGCAGCGCCACGCCCCGCAGGATGAACGGGAACACGGTCGTCTGAAGCTCGGCGCCGCTGGCGTTTCCCGACGACGCGACCGCGGCGCCGACGCGCAGGGTCCGGAGCACGTACGGCAGCGTCGCCGAGCCGACCGTGTCCACCGCCCCCGCCCAGCGCGCCCGCTCGAGCGGCCGTCCCGGCGCCGACACCTCGTCCCGGGTCAGGAACCCCGCCGCCCCCAGCGCCCGCAGCCGAGCGTGCTCATCGGGCTTGCCGGTCGCCGCCCACACCTCGTGACCGCGCGCGGACAGGATCGAGACCGCCGCCGAGCCAACCCCGCCCGACGCTCCCGTGACCAGCACCGGCCCGTCGCCCGGGTGCAGGCCGCGATGCTCGAGGGCCTCCACGCTCAAGCCCGCCGTGAACCCGGCCGTTCCGATCGCCATCGCTTCGCGCGCCGTGAGCCCGTCCGGCATCGGCACCACCCAGCTCGCGGGCAGCCGCGCCAGCTCCGCGTAGCCACCGTGTCGGGCGGTTCCGATCTCGTAGCCGTTGGCGAGCACGGGCGCGCCAACCACGATCGCCCCGTCATCCGAGGCCACGACCATGCCCGCGAGGTCGATCCCCGGGACCAGCGGGTAGGTGCGGGCGACCCGGCCATCCTCGCGGGCCGCGAGCCCGTCCTTGAAGTTGACGCTCGACCATTCGACCCGGACCGTCACCTCGCCCTGGGGCAGGTCCGAGGGCGTGAGCGAGCGCAGCCCGCGTGAGAACGCTCCTCCCTCGGGCCGGTCGACCACGTACGCGCGGAAGGTGAGCGGGAGCTCGGACATGCGCCGATCATAAGGCGCCGGCCCATCGGGCTCGGGCGCCGGCCCATCGGCCATGTCGGCTGCGCGGGCACAAGGGCAATCCCGCAGCGGGCCGATCCCGTGGCCCCAGTTCACGGCAAGCTCACAGCAAACTCTCAGCTGGGAGTCGTGTCATGGGGCCATGCATACGGTGCCCACTGGTCCCGCGCACATCCTCGTGGTCGACGATGAGCCCGCGATCACCGACCTGCTGTCCACGGCGCTCCGCTACATGGGCTACCGGGTGACGACCGCGGCCACCGGGAGTGCGGCGCTCGACGCCGCGGCCACCGCTGCGCCCGACCTCGTGGTGCTCGACGTGATGCTGCCCGACATCGACGGGTTCGAGGTTTGCCGCAAGCTCCGCGCCGCGCGCGACTTCGTGCCGGTGATCTTCCTCTCCGCGCGCGACTCGGACGACGACCGGATCACCGGCTTCGTCCGGGGCGGCGATGACTATGTGACCAAGCCCTTCTCGCTCGAGGAGCTCACCCTCCGGATCGGCGCCCTCCTGCGTCGCGTCCGGGGAAGCCTCGACGAGGACGCCTCGCGTCTGCGCTACCGGGATCTGGAGATGGACGAGGACCGCCATCAGGTCTGGCGGGCCGGCCGGGAGATCCAGCTCTCCCCCACCGAGTTCCGGCTGCTCCGTTATTTCCTGCTCAACCCGGAGCGGGTGCTCTCGAAGCAGCAGATTCTGGACCACGTCTGGCAGTACGACTTCAACGGCGAGGACAACGTGGTCGAGACCTACGTGAGCTACCTGCGCCGGAAGGTCGATGATGTGGAGCCAAGGCTGCTGCGTACGGTGCGGGGGTTCGGGTACGTGCTCCGCGCCGACGGGCCGGCGGGATGAGCCTTCGCGTCCGGCTGCTCGTCTCGCTGGCCGCGATGCTCTCGGTGGCCTTGGTGCTGGCCGGCATCCTGCTCGTCGGCCTGACCCGCGTCAGCCTCGTGGCGCGCGTCGACACCGAGCTCAAGGACGTGGCATCGACCAGCAGCAGGCTGCTCCGGCTCGCCGATCTGACCGCGGCCGACAGCGAGGCGGGCCGCAGCCTTGCCGTCATGCGCCTCGACCGTCGGGGCGATGTGGTCCAGTCGATCCCATCGGGGTTCAGCAGCGACCCGGACCCGCTGCCGACGATGCCGGTCTATCCGAACGGCATCCCATCCACGGCATATGGGACGATCGAGGAGCGGACCTCCGTGGACGGCTCGATGCACTACCGGGTGCTCGTCGAGCAGGCCCGGCCCAACCTGATCGTGGCCATCGCGGCCCCGCTGTCGGGCGTGGACGCCGTGATCGCCGCCCTGGTCAGGACGTTGCTCTTGGTCGGCCTTCTTTCGCTCGCCGGGCTGCTGGTCGTGGCCTGGATCGTCGTCCGTCGAGACCTGCTCCCGCTTGAACGCATCGCCCGGACCGCCGAGGCGATCGCCGGCGGCGATCTCTCGCACCGCGCCGGGGTGCCGCACGACCAGACGGAGGTGGGCCGGCTGGGCAGGGCGTTCGACGCCATGCTCGACCAGATCGAGGCCAGCTTCGGCCAGCAGCAGGCCGCGCTCGACGCCAAGGCGCGCAGCGAGGACCGCCTCCGCCGGTTCGTGGCCGACGCCTCGCACGAGCTCCGGACTCCGCTGACCGCCGTGCGGGGCTACGCCGACCTGTATCGGGCCGGGGGGCTGTCGGACCCCGGCGAGCTGGCGATCGCGATGGACCGGATCGGGACGGAGAGCCGGCGCATGGGCTCGCTGGTCGACGACCTGCTCACACTGGCACGTCTCGATCAGGGGCGACCCGTACGGCGGGACGCAGTCGACCTGTCCCGGATCGCGGCCGAAGCGGTGGCCGATGCGCGGGCGCTCGAGCCGGACCGGCCGATCGTGGGCGCGATCGACCCGGACGTGGTCGTGCTCGGCGACGAGGACCGGCTGCGCCAGGTCGTGGGCAACCTGATCGCCAACGTGCGCACCCACACACCGGTCTCGACCCGGTTCGAGGTGGTGGTCCGAGGCGTAGGGAGCCCGCACGCCACGGAGGCGGGACTCGGGGCGCAGGCTGCGGCCTCGGGCGAGCTTCGCGTGGTCGACCACGGACCGGGCATCCCGACCGAGCACGGCGCGAGCGTGTTCGACCGCTTCTTCCGTGCTGATCCGGGTCGCTCGCGTGACAACGGCGGGACCGGTCTCGGCCTGTCGATTGCGGCGTCGATCATGGCCGCGCACGACGGGGACATCTGGCACGAGCCCACCCCGGGCGGCGGCGCGACGTTCGGGATCCGGCTCCCGCTCACAGCGAAGTCACAGCCAGTCCCCGGGCGGAGTTCAGACGTCCCGTCGACGATGTGACCACACCAACGAAGCGCCCGCCTGCCATCCGTTCAATCGGAGGTCACCCGTGAAGCTCAGCAAGACCCTCGCGATCCCGATCATCGGGGTGCTCCTGATCGTCGGCGCCGGCGCCGTGCTGGCCGCCACCGCCACGCCCGCCCCCGCGGCCACCGACGGGGTGGTGCCGGCTGCCCCGACCGCGACGCCCACGCCGACCCCGGCCGCAAAGCCGTCCGCCAAGGACAACGTGCTCTCGGACGTCCTCGACAGCCTGGTGTCGAAGGGGACGATCACCGCCGCTCAGAAGACGGCCATCCTCGATGGCCTCCGTGCCAAGCGCAACCAGATCGCCGCCGACCGCAAGGCCGCGGCCGATGCCCTCAAGGCCGAGCGGCAGCAGATCAAGGACTTCCTGTCCGACGGCCAGATCACGCAGGACGAGCTCAACCAGCTCCCGGCCGACAGCCCGCTGCGGCAGCTCACATCGCTCATGGACGACGGCAAGATCACGACCGACGAGCTGCGCTCGCTGGGCAGCGGGATCCTCCGTGACCTCGGCGGAGGCGGACGCATGGGCGGAGGCTTCGGCCCGCGACTGTTCGGCGGCCGTCTGGGGGGTCCGCGGGCGGCGTCGCCCTCCCCGTCCCCGACCGCCGGCACGAGCGGCTGACTCCCGCTCCCCGGCGATACGCCAACGGCCCGCCGGCAACGGCGGGCTCCCCGTCCCCGACCGCCGGCACGAGCGGCTGACTCCCGCTCCCCGGCGATACGCCAACGGCCCGCCGGCAACGGCGGGCTCCCCTTTCTACCTGCTGTCCTCGCCGCGCGGCGGCATCGGCCGAGGTTGGCGGCCTCTCGGGACGTGACCGGTTTCGGCCAGATATGCGCCGGGGCGTCTAAGCGGCACGGCGGGAGGGGTAGCGACACGGCGGGAGGCGCGGACCGGGCCAATTCGACCCCCATCCATGCGCCCCAGGTCTTGGATGGGCGAGTCGCGGGCCGCGATCCAGTTCGAAGGGGTTGCCATCGTCTCCGGACATTCGCGTGAGGTTCTATGTGGGCTGCGGGGGTCTTCGTGGGCTGCGGGGGTCTTCGTGGGCCGCGGGAGGTTCTTCGTGGGGACGCCACGTGGGGACGCCGCGTAGGGACGCCGCGTAGGGACGCCGCCGTCCGACACGTCCTCGACCGTGACCTCGCCGGGGCCGCGGACAGCCGGACCGCGGACAGCCGGGGGCGATGGGGCGGTACATGACGTCGCCGGAACGGGGGCTGCCGGGGGAGAGGTATGCCGGCGGCGATCCGGTTGGCGACCGGACGAAGCGGGCGAGGGCGACGAAGCGGGCGAGGGCGACGTAAGGGGCGACGCAGCGGGCTCCGGGTTGCGTTTCGGTGGCGAGCAGGGCGCAGGGCTTGACGGAACCGCTGCGGCTCCCCCATCCTTCGGCACCTGATGAGTCACACAACCGTTAGCTGGTCCATGTGCATGCGTGGGCGGCCCCGTCGTTCGGAGGACGGGCGCCGAGTCTCCCCGCGCTGACCAGCAGCGAGTGACAGCGGGGATCTCGGAGCCGAGGTCCCGGGGCCGCGAACCACGAGGGTTCGCGGCTCTTCTGTTCTCCGGCACACACGACGGGTAGCCGCCGAGCCAACCCCCTCAGGGGCCCTCGGACGTCTGACCACTCGACACCACCCGGAGAACAACCCATGAGCTTCGACCCCAGCGCCCTGCCCTCCCTGCGCGACGAGACCCAGGCCCTGCACGCGGGACAGGTCCCCGATCCCACCACCCACGCTCGGGCCGTCCCGATCTACGCCACCACGTCCTACGTGTTCGACGACGCGGCGCATGCCGCGCGCCTGTTCGGACTTCAGGAGTTCGGCAACATCTACACCCGGATCATGAACCCCACCACCGGTGTGTTCGAGGAGCGCGTCGCGGCCCTCGAGGGTGGCGTGGGGGCGCTCGGCCTCGCCTCGGGCCAGGCGGCCGAGACCCTGACCGTGCTCAACCTCGCCCGGGCGGGCCAGAACATCGTCAGCAGCACGAGCCTGTACGGCGGCACCTACAACCTGTACCACTACACGCTGCCCAAGCTGGGCATCGGCGTGAAGTTCGTCGACTGCTCCGATCTCGGGGCCTGGGCGGCTGCCATCGACGACAACACGCGCGCCCTGTACCTCGAGACGATCGGCAACCCGCGCCTCGACGTGGCCGACATCAGGGGCATCGCCGACATCGCGCACAACGCCGGCATCCCGCTCATCGTCGACAACACCTGCGCGCCGCTGATCGCCAAGCCGATCGAGCTCGGCGCCGACATCGTCGTCCACTCCGCGACGAAGTGGATCGGCGGGCACGGGACGGTGATCGGGGGTGTCGTCGTCGACTCTGGCAAGTTCGACTGGGCAGCCTCGCCCCGCTTCCACGATGACTTCGTGGCGCCCGACCCCTCGTACCACGGGGTCTCGTACACCGACGCGTTCGGGCCGCTGGCCTTCATCATCAAGCTCCGGGTCCAGGGCCTTCGGGATCTGGGCTCGGCCCTGAGCCCGTTCAACGCCTTCCTGCTGCTCCAGGGCCTCGAGACCCTGCCGCTGCGGATCGAGCGCCATAGCGAGAACGCGCTCGCGGTCGCCCAGTGGCTCCAGGATCGGCCCGAGGTCGAATGGGTCAGCTACCCGGGCCTGGCCTCCCACCCGAGCCACGAGGTCGCAACGCGAACGCTCAACGGCGGCTTCGGCGGCCTGGTCACGTTCGGGATCAAGGGCGGCACCGATGCCGGCCGGCGGCTGATCGACAGCGTCAAGCTGTTCAGCCTGCTCGCCAACGTGGGTGATGCGAAGAGCCTGATCATCCACCCCGCCTCGACCACCCACCAGCAGCTCAGCGACGAGGAGCAGGTCTCGACCGGCGTCACGTCCGACCTGATCCGGCTCTCGATCGGGATCGAGCACATCGACGACATCCTGGCCGACCTCGACCAGGCGTTGCGCGCCGCGACCGGACCCTCGCCCGAGCGCGAGCTCGTGACGGCCTGAGGTCGTGGTCATGGCGCCAACCTCGGAACGGCGTCCCGGCACTCCCCGGTCCCGGCCTTACCCGCTGGGCACCGGGGAGGTCATCGCCACCGACCTCGGGCCGTTCACGCTCGAGGCCGGCAGCACTCCCCTGTCCCTCACCCTGGCCTATCGGCACGACGGGCCGGCACCCGACGCGCCCCAGGTCCTCGTGATCCACGCCCTGACCGGATCCGCCGATGCCGCGGGCGACTGGTGGGCACCGCTCATCGGGCCTGGGCTCGCGTTCGATACGGACCGCGTGGGCGTGCTGTGCGCCAACCTGATCGGTGGCCGCTATGGGTCGACCGGGCCGACCTCCACCGATCCTGAGACCGGCAGGCCATGGGGCGACACCTTCCCGGCTGTCTCCGCCCGGGACGAGGCCCGCGCCCTGTGGGCGCTCGCCGACGCGCTCGGCATCGAGCGGTTCGCACTCGTCGGCGGCGGCTCGCTGGGCGGGATGATCGCGCTCGAGGTGGCCCTCGAACGCCCGGACCGGGTGGACCACGTCGTCCCCATCGCCGCCCCGGCCGCAACGGGCGCGCTCGCGATCGCCTGGAACCACATCCAGCTCGAGCTCATCGATCGCCTCGGCGACGACGGCCTGGCGCTGGCCCGCCAGCTCGCGATGACGACCTATCGCTCCGAGGCCGACTTCGACCACCGGTTCGGTCGAGCCCACGAGCCCGACGGCCGATTCTCGGTCGCCTCCTACCTCGACCACCAGGGCGGCAAGCTGCTCGACCGCTTCGATCCCGACACGTACCGGGTCCTCGTCCGGGTCATGGACGGGCACGACATCGGGCGCGACCGGGGCGGGATCCTGCCGGCGCTCGGCCGGCTCGGTGACGCCGGCATCGGCCTCACCGGGATCGGCATCGAAGGCGACATCCTGTACGGTCCGAACCAGGTCCGGACGCTTGTCGATGAGGCTGCCGCGGCCGGGGTCGACGCCGGCTACCGCGAGCTCACCTCGATCAAGGGCCACGACGCGTTCCTGACCGAGTGGGACCAGCTGACCCGGCTGCTGAGCGACGCGCTCGCGGACGGCATCGGGCGCCAGACCGCGCGGGCATCGGCGGAGGTTGCGGCCGGCGTGGCCTAGCGCGATCGGTTACAGCCGCTCCGCCTCCAGGTGATCGAGGGCTCTCGCGAGGGCCGCCTCCTCGGGAGGTGTCAGCCGATCCTCCAGGATCGGGATATACATCTCCTCCTCGGCCAGATGGGTGTTGAGCAGGGCGTACAGCCGGAGCAGGACGCGCCGCAGGGCGAGCACCGCGACCCGATCGGCGCGCGCGGACGGATCGTCCGCGAACACTGCGAGCGACGCCACGAGCCGCCGGATCTCCTGGTGCTCGGCGGCCATGGGCGTCACGCGACGGTGATCGGCCAGGATCCGCTCCAGAGTTGGGTGCACGGCGGCCTCCACCGCCTCCATGTGCGGGATCAGGAGGCTGTTCAGCCCGTCGATGGTCTCGCGCAGCTCCGGCACCTCGGCGGCCAGCCGGCCGCTGTCCAGGCAATCGCAGCTCAGACACTCGGCGACATCGTTGAGATGATTCACGTGGCGCCACATGCGATCGTGGTGCTCGTGCGAGATCCTGGTCAGGGGTTGCATCCTCACCTCCCTGGGGCTTCGGATCGCTGCTTCGCCGTTGATCGCTGCCTACGAGCCCTTCGCCTCCGCGCCCCGCATGCCGCCGAGCTCGGCCTCGAGGCGGCCGATCTCGTCGCGCAGCTCGCTGAGCCGTGCCTCGAGGTTCTCGGCGGCCGGTCCACGATCGAGACGCCGGGTCCGGCCGTAGCGGCGGCGGATCGGTCGCTCCTCCGCCTCGTACCAGTCAGCGGGGCCGTACCAGCCCATCTCATAGGGCGGGCCGTACCAGGGCCCGCAGTCATGCCAGCCGTGCCGGCAGCTCATCTCATGCCTCCTTGCCTCGCGTGAGGCGCTCAGCCTGTCCAAGGAACGCGTCCACCAACCGCCGGCGTTCCCACATCACCGAGGTCCATTCGTCGAGTGCCGCCCGACCCGCATCGGTCAGCCGGTACGCGCGCCGCGGCGCCCCGTTGTCGGCGACCCAGCGAGAGAAGACAAGGCCTTCCGCCTCGAACTCGCGGAGCGTGCGGTAGGTCATCCCGACATCGACGCCGTTAGGGGCCAGGCAGAGCTCGTCCAGGCTGGCGATCAGCGCCCCGCCATGGGCCTCCTCGTCCGCGCCGATCAGCGCGAGCAGGAATGGCTCGACCCAGCGGCCGCGCCGACCGCGAGGGCGGACCCAGCCCCGGTGGTCATCGTGATGGAGGTGCGGGTGGTGATCGGCATGCATATGCCACTAGCATCTCCCTGCCAGTGTTCACCCCCAGAGCCGAATGGCCCGTTCGACCTGTGCTGGCCCAGGGGATGGGCAAGGGTCACGCGCTTGACAGGCCAGGTGGATCTGGCCATTCTAGCCAGGTGAAGACCGCGTCCATCACGGACCTCAAGAACGGCCTGTCCTCGTACATCGACCGCGTGAAGGCCGGCAATTCGGTCCTCGTCACCGACCGCGGCGTGCCGGTCGCGGTGCTCGAGCCGGTGACCTCGCAGGTCCATGCGGACGAGCGCCTGGCGCACCTGGAGCGGGAAGGGGTCATCCGGCGCGGCAGCAGGGCGGTTCCGCTCGAGCTGCTGCGCACACCCGGGCCGAAGCCCGGGGACGGGCTCAGCGTCGTCGATGCGCTGATCGAGGAGCGACGGACCGGACGGTGAGGTTCTGGGACAGCTCCGCGATCGTGCCGCTGCTGGTTGACGAGCCCACCAGCCCCGCAATCCTCGCGGCGGTTGAACAGGACCCGGAACTGGTGGTGTGGTGGGCCACCGAGCTCGAATGCGTTTCAGCCATCGCCCGACGCGAGCGCGACGATGCCCTCGATGCGCGGGCGGCGGCGGTCTCGATTCACCGGCTGAGCCTGCTGGCGATGTCCTGGCGACAGGTCGAGCCAACCGTGCAGGCTCGACAGACGGCCGCCCGGCTGCTCCGCGTGCATCCCCTGCGCGCGGCCGATGCCCTCCAGCTGGCGGCCGCCGTCGTGGTGGCGGCTGGTGAGCCGGGTACGTTCCCGTTCGTCACCTTGGACGAGCGACTGGCGCTTGCGGCCCAGCGAGAGGGGTTTCCCGCCGTCGAGCCTCGCTGACGTCTGGCAGCAGCTCAGGCGTCGCGGCGCCGGATCAGGACCGCCGCGGCTGCGAGCGGCGCAAACGCCTCGACTGCCATCGCGAGCAGGGCCGCCCAGGGCGCCAGCCCGGCCGCGAACACGGAGTTCGCGTTCCCCGTGCCGGCGAGCTCGCCGGCCAGGGCGCCCGGCAGGACCGAGCCCAGCAGATCGCTCCACGGCATCGGCAGGTGCATCGCCACCAGCGGCACGACGTACCACACCAGCATCAGGGTCACCACGGCCGCCAGCGCCGAGCGCATCATCGCCCCCAGCCCAAGCCCGATCAGCGCGAACGTGGTCGACGACAGGCCCAGCGCCAGCACCAGGACCAGGCCTGACCCATCGAGCGACGCCTGGCCGGTGATGGGACGGTCGCCGATGATCGCGGCGCTGCCCACAAGCGTCAGCGCGACGCATGTCTCGCTGAGCACGAACGCGATCGCGGCGACCACGGCCGCCTTCGCGGCCAGCACCCGGGTCCGTCCGGGCACCGCGAGGAAGGTGGTACGGATCATCCCGCTCGAGTACTCGGTCGTGATCGCGAGGGCGCCAAAGACGGCCATGATCAGCGAGGTGATCCAGCCCATCAGCTCGGGCAGCGAGCCAAGGGCGGCGTGGGCTCGTCCCTCGCGCGGCAGGGAATCCCAGGTCACCACGAAGTACCAGGCAATCGCGAGCAGGAGCACCGTGAACACGACGATCACGCCCACGATGTAGGCGGTGGCTCGCGCCGTCCGGAGCTTGCGCCACTCGGCCGCCAGGACGTCCGCGAATGCGATGTCTGCGTGGACCCCGCTCGCCCCCGGCTGGTCAGGCATCGACCGGCTCCCGGACGGATCGGGCGCGGAGCTCGGCACCGTCGGCGGTCAACCGCAGGTAGGCCTCCTCGAGGGAGGCCTGACGCGTGTGGAGCTCGTGGAGCGCGATCCCCCGCCCCGCGGCGATCTCGCCGACCGCGGCCGCGTCGAGGCCCGTGACCAGCATCGCGCCACCAGGCTCGAGCGCCGTGTCACCACCGGCCGAGCCCAGCGCGGCGGCAAGCTCGGTGGCGCGCGCCGTCCGGACCATCACTCCGCGCCCGTGCGTTGCCGCCAGCGCCTCGACCGTGGTGTCGGCGACCAGCCGTCCCCGGGCGATGATCACCAGCCGATGAGCGGTGATCGCCATCTCGCTCATCAGGTGGCTGGACACGAACACCGTCCGGCCCTCCGACGCCAGCCTGCGGAACAGCTCGCGGATCCAGCGGACGCCGTCGGGGTCCAGCCCGTTGACCGGCTCATCGAACACGAGGATCTCGGGCTCACCCAGCAGGGCCGCCGCGATCCCCAGCCGCTGTTTCATCCCCAGCGAGAACGTGGAGATGCGCCGCCGGGCGACGCCGCCCAGACCCACTTGCTCGAGGAGCAGCCGAACTCGGTCATCGCCGATGCGGTGCGTCCGGGCCAGCCATCGCAGGTGATCGACGGCGGAGCGTCCACCCTCGATCGCGGTCGCATCGAGCAGTGCGCCGACGCGGTCCATCGGCCGCCGGAGCTGCGCGTACGGCCGTCCCGCGACGAGCACCTCGCCGGACGTCGGCCGATCGAGGCCCAGCGCAAGCCGCATCGTCGTCGACTTGCCGGCCCCGTTGGGTCCCAGGAACCCGGTCACCGCCCCCGGGCGGACGGTGAACGACAGGTCGTCGACCGCGAGGATCGTCCCGTAGCGCCTGGTCAGCCCGCGCAGCTCGATCATGCCCTGAGCCTCGCATGCCGGAGCCGCGCCGTCATCGGACCGGTGCCCGAAACCGGCGATCAGCCCGTGGACGGAGCCCGCCCGGCTACCGTCACCGGCATCCGACCCGGGAATGTCAGCCCCGGGGTGGATGCCGGCCCGGAGCGGCGTCGCTACCCTCTGGGGTGATGGGCGCAGCAGCGACGACAGGCCGCGATGAGCGACGACATGCCGCGATGAGCGACGACGACCGGCTGTTCACGCGCCAGCTGACCCGCGGCCAGCTCATCGGGCTCGATGCACTGGCGGCCGCGGCGTACACGCTGGTGGTCGCCGCGATGATGGTGGCCCAGGCGCCCGGTGACTCGGGGGCAACCGACGGGGCCGCCCTCGGCAGCGTGCCGATGTGGGCGCGCTGGCTGGTCGTGCTCGCGATGGGCCTGCCCCTTGCGATCCGCCGGCTCCGACCCGTTGCCGCGTTCGCCGTCGTGTTCGGCGCGTCACTGATCGCGCTGATCGCGGGCATCGTGCGCGATGACTTCGTGGGCGCGGCGTTCGTGCTGTACCTGGTGGCCGCCGTCGAACGAATGCCACGCCGGGAGCCGACGGCCCCGATCGCCGCCCTGAGCCTGGTCGGCATCGTGGTGCTGATCGGGGCCGGCAGCCCGGTGCCGATCCCCGACCTGGCCGCCTCGATCGTCACCGGCGCCGTCGTGCTCGGGGCCGCGTGGACGATCGGACGTGCAGTGCGCGAGCGACGCCGGTTCGCAGAGCGTGCTGCCGCGCAGCGGGTCCAGCAGGCGGTGGCCGAGGAGCGGCTGCGGATCGCCCGCGACCTGCACGACATCGTGGCCCACGGGCTCAGCCTGATCGTCGTCAAGGCGGCCACCGCGAACCACGTCATCGATGCGCGACCGCAGGAGGCGGAGGACGCCCTGCAGGTCATCGAGTCCACCGGCCGCTCCGCGATCGGCGAGATGCGCCAGATGCTCGACGTGCTTCGCGACGATCGACCACCCGCGGCCGAGGACCTCCAGCCGGCGCCCGGCCTGGCCGAGCTGACGGCCCTCGGCGATCGCGTCGCCATGGCCGGCGTGTCGGTCGAGCTCGATCTTCAGGGGACGGACGCGCTGCCATCGGGCATGGCCCTGACCGTGTATCGGATCGTTCAGGAGGCGCTGACCAACGTGGTCAAGCACGCGGCTCCCGCCCACTGCCGGGTGTCGGTAGTGTCGAGCGGTGGCGAGATCCGGGTCGAGGTACTCGACGACGGGCAGCGAGCCGGCGCGCGACCGGGATCCTGGGGCGAGACCATCGGTCACGGGCTCATCGGGATGCGCGAGCGCGTGCGGCTGCTGGGCGGTGAGCTGACGTCGGGGCCGATCGGCCGCCGTGGGTTCCGCGTGGCTGCCCGGATCCCGACCCCGGGGGCCGAAGGGGCAGTCATGGATGGTGCGTGGGTCGAGCCTGCGGTGGTCGATGGTGCGATGGACGGGCCCGCCGGCGGTGATGGTGCCGCGGTGGAGCCATCGCGGCCGACCGCCCCGTGACCGACGCGAGCGCCGTGGACCCTATCCGCGTCGTCGTGGCCGACGACCAGGCGCTGGTCCGTGGGAGCTTCCGGCTGCTGGTCGAGACGACACCGGGCATGCTCGTGGTGGGCGAGGCTGCGACCGGGGCCGAAGCGGTGGAGCTGGCCCGTCGCAAGCGCCCTGATGTGATCCTGATGGACATCCGGATGCCGGTCATGGACGGGATCGAAGCCACCCGGCGGATCTGTGGCGGGCCAAAGGGTGGCGGGCCGGGTGATGGCGGGCCGGGTGGTGGTGAGCCGGATCGTGGAGCACCGGACGGTGGCCCGCGCACCCGGGTGCTGGTCCTGACGACCTTCGATCTCGACAGCTACGTGTACGACGCGCTGCGCGCCGGCGCCAGCGGATTCCTGCTCAAGGACTCGCCTCCCGCCGAGCTACTGGACGCGATCAGGGTCATCGCCGCCGGCGACGCGCTGCTGGCACCCCGGATCACCCGGCGGCTGATCGCGGAGTTCGCCCGCCGGCCCGAGCGGACGGCTTCGGTGCCGCCGTCCCTCGGCGCCCTCACCGAGCGCGAGGTCGAGGTGCTGCGCCTGGTCGCGAGCGGCATGTCGAACACCGAGATCGCCGGGCACCTCGTCCTCAGCCAGGCGACCGTCAAGACCCACATCGGCCACCTGCTGGCCAAGACCGATGCTCGTGACCGGGCCCAGCTGGTGATCGCGGCCTACGAGAGCGGCCTGGTGCACCCGGGAACGCCGTAGCGACGGGGTGTTGCGGGAGCGCAGCCGTGGTGCACCCTCCCCGTGGCTGCCCCACCCATCCTCGCGGCGTGGGCGCCGGCCGCCGCGGCCGAGCCGCCGTGCCGTCGTGCCGCCTCTCAGGCGACGTCGCGGCGGGCGATCAGGACGCAGGCGGCGGCGGACGTCACGACC
>CAWHHU010000004.1:0-45626 GCA_963829295.1 uncultured Chloroflexia bacterium
CTAGCATCGCAACGATCGCCTGAGACGACGTGGAATCCCGCCCCCAGGTTCGCGCGATCCTCACGTCACGACGACGTTCTGAGGCGACCGCGCGCAGCCGGGCGCCAAGTGTGTCGGCAATCCTCGACTTGCGGGACGGCCGCCCCCGGGGCTTGCCGCATGTGTGGCTAGTGCCTCATGCCGCAACGTCGGGGAGCGAATGATGGACCTCGGCGTTGATGCGCCAGGGCTTGGCGGGACGAGCGTTCCTGTTGTGCCAGCGCAGGTAGGCGTGGATCGCCCGGTCCTGCTCGCCATGGCTTCGGTAGTCGGTGCCGTTGAGCGCGAACCGGCGGAGGGCACCGAACTGGCACTCGATGAGGTTGAGCCAGCTCGCGTAGGTGGGCAGGTAGACGAGCTCGATGTCGTGGCCGGCGACCCACGCGAGCAGCTCCTGCTTCTTGTGCGGGCTGAAGTTGTCGAGCACCACGACGAGGTGCTCGCGGAACCGAGCTCGCAACGTCCGGAGCAGCTCGCGCACCTCGCGCCAGGTCTTGGTTGCCCGGATGTGGCCGTACAGCCGGCCGGTCGCCGGGTCGTAGGCGGCCAGCAGGTGGCGGACGCCGGCGGTCCGCTTGTAGGTCGCCCGGAAGCGGACCGGGTGCTTGGAGCGATGCCAGCCCCGCCCGAGGCGCGGCTGGAGGTTCAAGGGGCCGAACTCGTCGAGGCACAGCACGCGCGCGTCCCTGGGTGGGTGGGCGTAGAGGTCGAGGACCCGGTTCTTCTTGGCCTCGAACTCGGGGTCGGGCGACGCCTTCCACGTCTTGTGATGAGTGAAGCGGATGCCCTGCGCGTGCAGGATGCGCCACAGCTGGCTGCGGCTGATGGTCGGCACCACGCCGTGTCGGACGAGGTGCGCGCGCAGCTTGGTCAGGCTCCAGGAGGTGAACGGCTCACCCCGGTCGACCGGGCGGGCGAGGGCCACCTTCACGATCTCCGCGCGCTGGGTGAGATCGATCCGGCGGGGACGGCCCCCGCCCCGCCGAGGGCCCAGGCAGGCGAAGCCCTCCGCGTTGAAGGCATGGATCAGCTCGGCCACGTGGGTCGCGCTGGCCTGGAACATCAGCGCGATCTGGGTCACGCTCTGGCCCTGGAACGAGGCGAAGAGGAGCATCGCCCGGTGCTGCACGGTCGGATTCTTGCTGCGCCGCGCGAGCTTGAGGAGGTGGGCCGCCTCCCCGTCGCTCAGCTCACGGACAAAGAGCTCGGCCCGGCGCGCCATCGCCACCTCCAATGCTCGGGAGGCCCACGGCCGGGCCTCGGGGGAGTGCGATTACCTCCCGAGCATTATGAATCGGGGCACTAGTCAGGTTCCTTCGCCTCCGATTGCGCACGGCCGAGCACCACGCTCGCCCGGGGGCTGGTATCGACCTCGAGCCGGAAGATATCGGGTCGGGCGTAGTGACCGACGACATCGAGATCGAACACCGCCCGATCAAGGTCGGCGAGATCGAGATCGGCGAACAGCACCGCCTCACCGTCCCGAGCGGGACCGGCCAGCACCCGCCCGAGCGGGTCGACGATGCAGCTGCCGCCGCCAATGAGAACGGCGTCGGGATCCGTGGTCTCGACCGGGTAATCGGTCGGGTAGTCCGAGCGGCGGGCGAACTGGCAGGCCGAAAGCACGAAGCAGCGGCCTTCGAGTGCGATGTGGCGCATCGTGGGCAGCCACGTCTCGCGATCGTCGACCGTCGGCGCGCAGTACAGCTGCACACCCTGTCCGTACATCGCCAGCCGCAGCTGCGGCATGTAGCTCTCCCAGCAGATGACCGCGCCAACCCGGCCCACCGCCGTCTCCACAACCGGCAGGGTGGATCCGTCCCCGAACCCCCAGATCAGGCGCTCCATCGCCGTCGGCATCACCTTCCGATGCTTGCCCAGCAGGGTGCCGTCCGATCCCAGGATCAGAGCGGTGCAGTACAGGGTTCCCCGGTCCCGCTCGACGACGCCGACCACCATGACCAGGCCCGATGACCGTGCGATCGCGCCCAGCCGCTCCGTTCCAGGCCCGGGCATATCGATCGCGCCAGCCATGTAGCGCCGGAACCATTCGCGCCCTTCCGGGCTGCGCGACCCAACCCTCGCGCCGAAGTCGGCACCCTTGGGGTAACCACCGACGAACGCCTCCGGGAACACGACGATGCGCGCGCCACCCGCCGCGGCGCGATCGGCGCGATCGGCGAGATCGGCCATCCGGTCGATGGTGCGCTCGGGATCAAAGGCGGCAGGGGCCGCCTGGACGACCGCTGCACGCAGCGGGCTTTCCGGGACCAACATCGTCACCTCTTGGAGACGCGACCATCATCCCACCGGGAGGTGCCGATCGCCGCGCGTCCCCCCGTCTGACCTGACCTGACCTGACCTGACCTGCCCTCGACGGGCCCGAATGAGGTCGCCTGGCCCGGCGACAATGGTCACATCGTCACAATCCAAATATGCAGTAACTTAGTAATCATAGTGGAAGGATCACCGGACCACGTACCCGGCACCCAGCGGGCGAACGGGTCAGGACGAACAGGAAGCACACCCAGCACACCCAGCACACCCAGCACACCCAGGACACCCAGCACACCCGGTCGTCACCGCACGATCCGGCACCGCACGGAGGACGAACCTGATGTCTGCCGATGACCGCCAGCCTCCCGAAACTCCGACAGATCGCCGGCTGAGCCGCCGCGAGATCCTGCGCGGCGCGTCCATCGCGGCTGGGGCATCGGGCGTGGCGCTCCTGGCTGCCTGCGCACCGGCGGCCGCGCCCCAGTGGACGTTCGGCCCCAACGCACAGCCGGCCGGATCCGGAGCACCGGCTGCGGCCGGCTCGACTCCGACCGCCCCTCCGGCCAGCGCCGCACCGACGGCCGCCCCGACAGGGACGCCGGCAGCTCCGTCGGGCCAGCCGGCCAAGACCGTCACGGTGGACGAGATCTCGCGGCACCCGAGCGAGCTTCCCCGGTCAGCCGACTTCGCGCTCTACCAGGATGGGACGTACCAGAAGCAGACCAAGCGCAGCGGACCCATGAACCACGAGGTCCACTTCACGACGCGTGAGGTGGTGGCCGAGGTGGTGCCCGGAACCACGATGGACTTCTGGACCTTCGACGGGCGCATCCCGGGCCCCATGATCCGGGCGCGGGTGGGCGACACGGTCGACTTCTTCCTCAGCAACGACCCCGGCAACTCGATGCCCCACAACGTCGACTTCCACGCCGTGACCGGTCCCGGAGGAGGCTCGGTCAGCCTGGACACCCTGCCCGGCAACGAGAGCGAGCTCAAGGTCAAGCTGCTCCACCCGGGCATCTTCATCTACCACTGTGCCTTCCCCGACATCCCGATGCACATCTCCCACGGGATGTACGGGCTGGTCGTGGTGGAGCCGGCCGCCGGGCTGCCCGCGGTCGACCACGAGTACTTCCTGATGCAGAGCGAGTTCTACACGACGCTCGGGGCACAGAAGGCGCATGCCCAGCTGCACGACGCCGGCCATCTCACGTACTCACCCGAGATGGGGAACGAGGAACGGCCGACCTTCGTCGTGTTCAACGGGCGCCCTGACTCGATTGTGGGCGACCGCTCCCTGGGCACGTTCGACAACGAGATCAAGACCGGCGACAGGGTGCGCCTGTTCGTCGGCAACATCGGCCCCAACCTCGTCTCGAGCTTCCACGTGATCGGCGAGATCTTGGACACCGTCTACGTCGAAGGGTCGTTCGCGCTCGAGAACCACAGCGTCCAGTCGACGGTGGTCTCGTCCGGCGGCGCCGTGGGCGTCGAGTTCAAGGTCGAGGTGCCGGGCACCTATGTGATCGTCGACCATTCGATCTTCCGGACCCACAAGGGGGCGCTGGGCACGCTGGTGGTCACCGGCCCGGCGGCGCCCGACATCTACGACCCGGTCAAGTTCGACAAGATCCGCTGATCGCGAGCGCGACGGTCTGCGGGAGCGATGGTCTGCGGGAGCGATGGTCACCGCACAGGGAGCGACCCGGGGAGACCCGGATCTCTAGACGATGCCCGCAGATGCGAGTGCCTCGATCTCGTCGATGTCGTATCCGAGCTCGCCCAGGATCTCCCGGGAGTGCTCGCCCAGCAGCGGCGGCGCCGTCCGGATCGACGCCGGGGTCGCGGACAGGGTGAACGGCAGCCCGACCTGCCGGATCGGGCCCATCACCGGGTGCTCCACCTCGACGGCCATCCGGCGTGCCTTCGCCTGCGGGCTGTCGAACGCGGCGACGATGTCGTTGATCGGCCCGCAGGGGATCTCGGCGGCGGCGAGCGAGTCCAGCCACTCCCCGGTGGTTCGGGCAAGGAACCGTGCTGCCAGGATGGGCCGAAGGTCGGACCGCCGCTCCACACGATCCCCGTTGGTTGCGAACCGGGGATCTCCGGCAAGCTCGGGCAGCCCGATGCAATCGCACAGGCGCGGCCACTGACGCTCGCTGCCCACCGCGAGGGCCAGCTCGCCATCCCGCGTGCGGAATGTCTCGTACGGCACGATCGTCGGGTGAGCGTTTCCCAACCGGCGGGGTGCGTTCCCGGTCACGAACGCGTTCTGCGCCTGATTCACCAGGACCGCCAGCGTGGACTCGAGCAGCGATACATCGATCCGCTGGCCGCCCGCGAACGCCGGGCCGGGCACGAACGCCGGGCTACCGGCGCCGGCGCGTGGGTCACTGCCCCTCGATTCGGTTCCGCCGCGCGCGACCAGGGCCGCGAGGACGGACACCGCCCCGAACAGCCCGGTCACGACGTCGCTGATCGCCACCCCCACCTTCGTCGGCCGCCCGCCGTCCTCGTCGGTCGCCCCGGTGATCGACATCAGCCCTCCGACGGCCTGGACCACGAAGTCGTAGCCGGGTTTGGCGGCATCCGGTCCGTCAGACCCAAAACCCGAGACGGCGAGGTGGATGAGCGCCGGGTTGATCGCCGCCAGTGCCTCGTCGTCGAGGCCGAGCCGCTCCAGTCCCCCGACGCGGAAGTTCTCCACGAACACGTCGCCGGACGCCAGCAATCGGTGAAGCACCGCCTGCCCGCGACGGCTTCCCAGGTTCAGCCGGATTGAGCGCTTGTTGCGGTTGACGGCGAGGTAGTAGGCGGCGGTTCGCGTCCCGTCGTCCTCGGATCCCACCCATGGCGGGCCCCAACCCCGTGTGCCGTCGCCCTCGGGCGGCTCGATCTTCACCACGTCGGCTCCGAGGTCGGCGAGAAGCATGGTGCAGAAGGGCCCGGCGAGCACGGTCGAGCAGTCGACGACGCGAAGGCCGTCGAGGGGTCCGGGCGCCGCAGGTTCGGGCATCAGAGCCGATGGTAGCGGGGTGTCGGGCAGCTCGGGCTTTGCGCTTCGGGCCGGCGTGCTGCGCCGGCGGCCTCCCGACCGGTCGCGGCGTCCCCGATCGGGTCGTGGCCTCAGCCGGGGTCAGCCTCCGGGACCGTGATGTCGGCGACCTGCGCCCCGGTCGACCGGATGAGGTCCGCCGGTGCGACGTGGACGTTGACGCCGCGTGCCCCACCGCCGATGGCGACGAGGCCGAGCCCCGCGATCGACACATCGGCGATGACCGGCCATGCCGTGGCCGCGCCGAACGGCGTGATGGCGCCGCGCTCGTAGCCGGTGATCGCCTTCGCCTGCTCGGCATCGGGCAGGCTCAGTCGGTTGGTGCCCAGCAGGACCCGAAGCTTTGGCCAGTCGAAGCGCCGACCGCCCGGAACCAGCACGAACACGTAGTCATCGGCGGACCGCCGGACCAGGATGGTTCGGAGCAGCGAGCCCAGCGGGATGCCCTGGAAGGCCGCGCTCTCCTCCGCATGGCGGGCGATCTGCGTCCGCACGAGCCGGAACGGGATCCCGATCGCCTCCAGGGCATCGATCGCCGGCGAGCGGAATGGTTCTGCCGCGCGAGCAGCCGTGGCAGGGTCGGCGTCCGGGTCTGTCATGGATCGGCAGGGTAGCGCGGGACGACGTCCTCCGGCTGCGGCCGCGTTGGTTAGCGGTGACGGACGGCGGTCGCCTACCTAGGGTGCCATCGATTCGGG
This sequence comes from uncultured Chloroflexia bacterium, assembly GCA_963829295.1. GTDB lineage: Bacteria > Chloroflexota > Limnocylindria > Limnocylindrales > CSP1-4 > CAIXZV01. Next base: position 6,070 of record CAWHHU010000004.1, read on the forward strand.
GGCCATGGATTCGGGGGCCATGGACGCTGGCAATTCGGGGGCCATGGATTCGGGGGCCATGGACGCTGGCGATTCGGGGGCCATGGATTCGGGGGCCATGGACGCTGGCAATTCGGGGGCCATGGATTCGGGGGCCATGGACGCCGCCGGCGTCGATGCGGGGCTCGTGCAGCCGGCGATCACGATGGCGATGCCGATGAGCGCGGTCGCGGCCATGGTCCGTGGGGCGGCGCCGGGGGAGCGGATCGATCGGGTCAAGGTACGGCCTCTTTCGCGTCCGTGATGGAGGAGCTCTGCTCCGGGCGGCGAATGATCCCCGGCCTTCGTGACGGCGCCGTGACGGGCTGTGACCGTCCCGTCACATCGAAGTCGGGGTTCGGGCTGCACCTCGCGCTACAATTCGTCCATGAGCGAGTCGACGTCCCAACTCACCCCCCACGTCCCCACCCTGATGACCGTCCATGCGCATCCCGACGACGAGACGATCGGCACCGGCGGGACGATGGCGAAGACAGTTCGCGAAGGGAGGCGGGTGGTCCTCGTCACCTGCACTCGCGGCGAGATGGGCGAGATCGTCGTCCCCGAGCTCGACACGCCGGACAACCATCGACGCCTGGGCGAGACGAGGGCGGTGGAGCTTGAGCGCGCGATGGGGGCGCTCGGGGTCACGGACTGGGACAACCTCGGTTATCGCGACTCAGACATGATGGGCCGCGCCGGCAACCAGGATCCGCGCTGTTTCTGGCAGGCGGACATTGACGAGGCCATCGGGCGCGCAACCTGGATGGTTCGCCGGTTCCAGCCCGACGTCATGACCACCTACAACGACTTCGGTGGGTACGGCCATCCCGATCACATCCGAAGCCACGTCGTCGCGGTGGGGGCGTTCGAGCGGGCGGGCGACCCGTCCTGGTACCCGGCGCAGCTCACGCCTGATCACGGCGGCACGGGTCCGGCGGCAGACGCCGGTGGCCTCGCGCCGTGGACTCCCGCCAAGATCTACGAGCAGGCGATCCCGGCCTCCGTTCGGCAGGCGATGCAGGACCGGCTGGAGGCGATCGGCGAGCGCTCGTTCTGGTCGCCGCCCGAGAACCCGACGCCGGAGGAGGAGGCCGAGTTCGAGAAGGCCATGGCGCGGATGCTCGTCCCCGACGAGGCGATCACCGCCTGGATCGACGTGTCATCGGTCCTCGATCAGCGATGGGCGGCGATCAAGGCACACGTCACCCAGATCTCCGACGACAACCCGTTCGTGCGGTTCGGGAAGGAAGGATGGGCTGAGTACTGGAACCGCGAGGCGTACATCCGCCGCGAGTCGCGGGTGCCTGCCCCTGATCGCGAGGACGACCTGTTCGCGGGTCTCGAGGGCCGGTCGCCGGGCCCGCTCGGCTGGGATTCCTGATCGATCCTCGCGGCTCCCGCGCGGCTCCGCAGAAGCTACCCGCCTACCAGGGCAGCAAGCCCTTCGACGCCTTGAACATCTGGCTCATGACAGCTTTACCGTCGCCGGCCGCCGGGTCGAGGAAGTTGGGCTGCGCCCGGCTCAGGATCAGGTGCGGACGGATGCGAGCCTGCACGAGCCGGGTACCGTCGAACGTCAGCTCCAGCGTGATCCCCTCCATCGTCGGGATCGACCACGTCTGATCGAATACGAAGTTGCCCAGCGCGTACCAGATCGGCTTGCCCTTGTAGACCTCCATCGCCTCCACCCAGTGCGGGTGGTTGCCGATGACCATGTCCGCGCCGGCGTCGATCGCCGCGTGCCCCAGCTTCTCCTGGAGCGCCGTCGGCGAGGCCTGATATTCGATGCCCCAATGCGGAAACACGATCACGACATCGGCGCCCGCCTGGTGCGCGGCCTTGATGTCACGCTTGAGCGCGCTCACCGTCATCCGGGCGCTGCCCGGCGTGTCGGGTCCTGACTTGTAGTAGGCGGCGATGGTGTCGTAGCCCAGCAGCCCGACCGTGACGTCACCGACCTTGATCAAGGCGGCCTTGTGCGCCTGGGTCGTGTCGGCCCCCGCTCCCGAGTGGGCGATCCCGTCCTTGTCCAGGTTGGCCGCGGTCTGGATGATCCCGTTCCGCCCTGCGTCGCCGATGTGGTTGTTGGCCATCGAGACCCAGTCGATCCCCGCCGACTTGAGGACCGCGATGTTCTTCGGGTTCGCCGAGAACACCGTCCCGTGATCGTGGAACCGCCACGCGTTGGGCGCCGGGTTCTCGAAGTTGGCGATCGCCAGGTCCGCGCCCTTCACGAGGTCGCGGACGGCACCGGCGTTGCCGGTGCGCCTCGTGTACGGCGTGTCCCAGCCCAGCGGCGAGCAGTCCTTGCAGATCCCGGTGATCTCGGCCGTGCCGCCGTCGAACGGAAAATCGGTACCGTCCTTGGCGGCACCGATCGCGAGCGATACGCCTCGGTCGAGCAGGATGTCGCCGCCTGCGACCAGCGTCCAGGCGGTCCTCGGGTCGTATGCCGGTGCCGCGTCCTTCAGGACCTCGAGCTGGGCCGTGAGCGGCCACGCCGAGAGCTTCGCCACGCGGCCCTCGCCGAACAGCGACTTCGATCCCCAGGCCAGGGCGCGGACCGACGGGTCGACCTGGTCGGCGCGCAGGAAGCCGGCGGTCGAGCGGTGTGCGGCGAGATACGACGCGAGTGCCGTCGAATCGGCCGCCGTGACCAGGCGTTTGCCGAACACCCCGCGGTCCAGCCCGAGCGCGGCCAGGATCCCATCGGCATCCGCCCTGACCAGGACCAGTGCCTTGAGCGAGCCGGTGCCGCGCGCGATCGCTTCGATGTCGGCGGCCCGAACCGCGGTGCGCGTCGAGCGGAAGTTGACCACCGGCACGATCGCGACGTCCGCTGTCGTGGTGGAAGCGTCGGTCGGCTCCGGCGAGGCGGCGTTCCGATCGCTTGGACCGGGGTCGGCCGTTGGAGTCGCCGAAGCACCGCCGGCGGCCGGGGATGACGAAGGGTGATCGGTCGTGAGCGCGATGGGCCCGGCTGGAGGCGTCAGCGCGCCACCACGGAACCCGACCAGTCCCGCGCCAATGGCCAGCAGGACCACGAACACCAGCCCTCCGGCCGCCGCCGGAAGGAAGCGCCAGGCGCCGGAGCGCGGCGCACCAGAGCGGCGCGCTTGGGCCGCGTCGGCGCCATCGGGTCGGCGCCGGGGGTCGTAGGCGGGATCGCGCACGCTCACGCGCGCAGGGTAGCCGACACCGGGCGGTGCTGTGCACCCACGGCAGCCCCCGCGGTGGATTCGTTCCCCGCCACCCTCGTCGAGGCAGCGCGGGAGGAGGCGGGAGACGCGGGGTAGAGGAACGCCCCGTCCGGGCGGGCGGACGGGGCGTAGGAAGAAATCGATAGTGATGGCGGACCCGACCGGATTCGAACCGGCGATCTCCAGCGTGACAGGCTGGCATGTTGGGCCGCTACACCACGGGTCCGCGGTCGGTGGCGGATCATAGCAGGCGACCCCCGAGGGCCGCCAGCGGCGCGCTCGTCGCAAGGCCCCAACGGTGCCTTCGTATGAGCGCGTCTGCCCTGTTGGCGGCCGCCGTGATGGACCCGCGCTATGCTCGCCGGGCGATGCCTCCGATCGACCTTCGCTCAGACACCGTCACTCACCCGACCGACGCCATGCGCCGCGCCATGGCCATGGCCGAGCTCGGCGACGATGTGTTCGGCGACGACCCCACGGTCAACGCCCTCGAGGCGCGCGGGGCGGAGCTCCTCGGCAAGGAGGCCGGCCTGTTCGTCGCCAGCGGCACGATGGGTAACCTGGTTTCGCTCATGGCGCACCTCCCGCGGGGCCACGAGGCGATCGCGGGCGCAACGACCCACACCGTGATGGACGAGGCAGGCGGCCACGCGGTCGTCGTCGGCGCCACCGTGCGACCCCTGCACGAGCGTCCGGATGGCACGCTCGATCCGGCCGAGATCGCGGCTGCGTTCCGGGATCCGGACGACCTCCACGAGCCGCTCACCGGGTTGGTCGTGCTCGAGAACACCCACGCACACTCGGGGGGCCAGCCCCTGAGCGTCGGCTACACGCAGACAGTCGCCGCGATCGCCCACGAGCGCGGCGTCCCACTCCACGTGGATGGGGCGCGGCTGTTCAACGCCGCTGTCGCCCTCGGGACGACGGCCCGGGAGCTCGCGGCTCCGGCGGATTCGGTGACCTTCTGCCTGTCCAAGGGCCTTGCTGCCCCGGTCGGCTCGATCGTGGTCGGCCGGCGGGAGTTCGTCTTGCGCGCGCGTCGCGCGCGCAAGCTGCTCGGTGGCGGCATGCGCCAGGTCGGCGTCCTGGCCGCGGCCGGTCTGGTCGCGCTGGGTGACGGGCCGGACGGCATGATCGAGCGGCTGGCCGATGACCATGCCAACGCACGTCGCCTCGCCGAAGGCCTTGCAGCGCTCGAAGGGATCCGTTCCCCCGGCGGGATCGCCCAGCCGGAAGAGGAGGGACCGCTCGACCCGGTCCGGACCGTGACCAACTTCGTGCTGTTCCGGCTGAGCCCGGACCGGGATCGCACCGCCTTCCTCGCAGGGCTCGAAGGGCAGGGCGTGCTGATGGTTCCCTACGCGAACGGGCAGGTCAGAGCCGTGACCCACCATGGGATCGGAGCCAGGGACATCGACAGGGTGATCGAGACCGTGGCGAGCGTGCTGCACGAGCTCCCGCGGCGCCCGGGCCCGGTCGCATCCGGGACGCACGAGCCGAGCACCGGGGCAGCCGCCTCGAGCATGGCCTGACCACCGGCCGTCGCGCCACATGGACCTGATTCCGGCGATCGACGTCGAGGGCGGCCGGTCGCGGGTCGTGTACTGGCCCGGGGCAGGTGCCGGGGTGGGTTCACCGACGGACCGGCCCGACCTGATCGCGGAGCAGCTCGTGGCCCAGGGAGCCCGCGTCATCCACCTGGTCGACTTCGACGGTGCTCGCCGCGCGGCCCCGGCCAACCTCGAGACGGTCGGCGCAGTCGCATCGCGTGTCGCGGTCCCGCTGCAGCTCGCCGGCGGCCTCGAGGACGCGGACCACGTCCGGCTCGCGTTCGCCGCCGGAGCGACCAGGGTCGTGCTCTCGGTGGCCGTCATCGAGCGGCCGGAGACGCTCCGCGAATGCCTGGCGGTCGCCGGCGATTGGCTGGCTGTGGGTCTCGACCCGCGTCCGGAGCGGATCGCCGCGTTTCCCTGGCGGCGAACCGTTCCGCCGACACTGGACGCGCTGGTCGAGGAGCTGGTGGCCCGAGGCGTGCGGCGCCTGGTGCTGAGCCACGGCGGCCTGACTCCGGACCCGGCCTTGCTCGACGCCCTGATCCGCCGCCACGACGCGGACATCCTCGTCGCCGGCGGTGCGGTTGATCTCAACGGCGTGCGACGCCTGCGCGACGCGGGTGTCGCGGGCCTGATCCTGGGCGAGCCGCTGCTCGCCGGTGCCATCGAACTGCCACGCGCCTTGGAGGCCGCCGCATGACCCACCGTCCGTCCTTCCGACCCGCAACCCTGCCCGTCGCCATCGCGGGGTCGCTGATGCTCGCCCTCGCCGGCTGTGTGAGCGCTGGCGCCCCGTCGCTCACCATCCCGCCTGTCTCGCCCGATGTCTCTTCGCCGGTCCCGGCCCAGAGCGGGCCTTCGAACCCTGCGCCCACCACGGCACCCAGCCAGGCGCCGCGCCAGAGCCCCAGCATGCCCGGGTCCGCCTATCCGCCGGGCTGCCCGACGTCGCAACCGGCCGCGCTCGGCCAGGACGACATCCGAACGGTGACGATCACGACACCCAAGGGAGACATCGTGATCAAGGTGGAAGGCGCCCTGTCGCCGATCGCCACCGGTAACTTTGTGGCGCTCGCGTCGTGCGGCTACTACGACGGCGTCGTGTTCCATCGCGCAGCGACACTCCAGGACGGGACGCCGTTCGTGATCCAGGGCGGCGACGGCCAGTTCGGGCGCGCGCCGAACGTGGACCCGAGCCTGGTCGGCACGGGCGGTCCGCCCTACACGATCCAGGATGAGCCGGTTACCGCCACATACCGGCGGGGGACGGTGGCCATGGCCCGCACCTCCCAGCCCAACTCGGTAGGGTCGCAGTTCTTCATCGTGCTCGACGACGCCGACGCGGCCGTGCTCGCCCAGTACAACACGTACCAGATCATCGGCACGGTCACATCCGGCATGGACGTGGCCGACGCGATCTACGCGGCTGCCGACGCGGAGATCCCCACCAATCCCGTCCCGATGACCAGCGTCACCGTGTCCAATCCCTAGCCCGGCGTCGCGACCCTCTACCCTGTTCACCACACCCCGCGATCCGCGAAGGAGGCCGCACATGACCCGTGCCATCATCGCCACCGAGCTCGGCGACATCGAGGTCGACCTGTTCAACGAGGGAGCGCCCAAGGCGACCTCGAACTTCGTCAAGCTGGCGAAGGACGGGTTCTACGACGACGTCATCTTCCATCGCGTCATCCCGGGTTTCGTGATCCAGGGCGGCGACGGCGAGCACGGCAAGAAGTCATCGCTCAACCCTGGTCGCGTGGGCACCGGCGGGCCGGGCTACAAGTTCGAGGACGAGCCGATCAGCGGCGACTACCAGCGGGGCACGCTGGCGATGGCCAATGCCGGACCCAATACCAACGGCTCGCAGTTCTTCATCTGCCACCAGGACCTGGCCGGGAAGCTGCCCAAGAGCTACACGATCTTCGGCCAGGTATCCAAGGGTCTCGACATCGTCGACCAGATCGCGGACGCTCCGCGCAACAGCCGTGACCTGCCCAACGATCCGGTCGCGATGACGTCGGTGACCATCCTCGACGAGGGGTAGGCGGCTCATTCGGGGACCGCCGACGAACGTGGCGGAGCGGGTGTGATGCGCGCAACGTTAAGCAATTTTCACCCGCGGGCGCCGTTCTCCCCCTTTCCTAATCCGCACCTGGCCGCTAGGATATCCGTGCTGCCAGTCAGCCAGCGCTGCCCCAGCATCAGGATCATGGGTAGGTAGGGTTAGGGTAGTCGGTTCAGCCGACGCGATAGATGATCCTGGAGCGTGGCAGAAGGTCCGCCTTCGGGTGGACGCCTTCACCGGGACAGCAACGAGGCGGCTCCTTCGGGAGCCGCCTCGCCGTTTCCTGCGACGTCCGTGCTGAGTGGCCATCTCCCCGGCGGCGTGGAAGGCCCACCGAACCGGGGCAACCGAGGCGCCGGGCAACCGCACCGAGCGGTCGGCGATGTCGGACAATCTGCGCGATGACGAGCGGCCGGATGGTCCCCCATCGGAGCTCCCCGGCACCCGAGGTGCTCTGGTTGCCGGCGCCCGACTCCCGGACCCGATCCCGGATGGGACGCTACCTCGACTGGCTGGCGACCGAGCGGAGCATCACGCTCGGCGGGTACCGCGCGGCCTGGCAATGGTCGGTCGACGAGCCGGGTTCCTTCTGGCAGTCGATCTGGGATCACTTCGGCGTGCGGTCCGCGTCAAAGGCCGGGCCCGCCCTCGCTGACGCTCGCATGCCCGGCGCCCGCTGGTTCCCCGGCGCGACGCTCAACTACGCGGGCCAGGTCCTCGACCTGCCCGGGCGGGCCGGCTCGGACGTCGTGGTCGTGGCCCGCTCCCAGACGCGAGACCCGGTGGAGCTCACGGCGGACGACCTCCGCGACGCCGTGGCGCGATGCCGGGCCGGCCTTGTTCGCCTGGGAGTACGGCGCGACGATCGGGTCGCGGCCTTCCTGCCCAACGTGCCCGAAGCCCTGATCGCGATGCTGGCAACCGCGTCGCTGGGCGCCACCTGGTCCTCGTGCGCGCCCGAGTTCGGCACCCGGGCCGTCGTCGACCGGTTCGCGCAGATCGAGCCCACGCTGCTGCTGACGGTCGACGGCTATCGGTACGGAGATCGGACGGTCGACCGGACCCGGGAGATCGCCGAGATCCGGTCGGGCCTGCCCAGCCTGCACGCGACCGTGGTCGTTCCCTACCTCCGTCCCGAGGCCGACGCCGTGGCGCGCACCCCCGATGCCGTCCCGTGGTCATCGCTCCTGGCGGAGGTCGCGCCCCTGACCTTCGACCCCGTCCGGTTCGATCACCCGCTCTACGTGCTCTACTCCTCGGGCACCACCGGCCTGCCCAAGCCCATCGTCCATGGCCATGGCGGGATCCTGCTCGAGCACCTCAAGGCCCTCGCCCTCCACACGGATCTCGGGCCGGCCGACCGCTTCTGCTGGTTCACCACCACCGGCTGGATGATGTGGAACTACCTGGTGTCGGGGCTCGCCGTGGGCTCCACGGTCGTCCTGTTCGACGGCAATCCCGCCTGGCCCGACCTCACGACCCTGTGGCGACTGGCGGTCGAGACGCGGTCGACCTACCTGGGGCTGAGCGCGCCGTTCCTGATGGCCTGCCGGGCCGCGGGCCTGATGCCCGGACGTGATCTCGACCTCTCGATGCTCCGGGGCGTGGGCTCGACCGGGGCGCCGCTGGCTGCAGCCGGGTTTCGGTGGGTCGCCGAAGCCGTCTCGGATGCCATCCCACTCGGCTCGCTGAGCGGCGGCACCGACCTGTGCACCGGGTTCCTGGGCCCCTCACCCCTGGTGCCGGTGTGGGCGGGCGAGATCAGCTGCCGGATGCTGGGCGCCAGGGTCGAGGCGTTCGATGCGGCCGGCCGGCCACTGGTCGGGAGCCAGGGCGAGCTCGTGATCACGGCGCCCATGCCGTCGATGCCGGTGCGCCTGTGGGGCGACGACGACGGGTCGCGGATGCGGTCCGCCTATTTCGAGCCGTGGCCGGGTGTCTGGCGCCACGGCGACTGGTTGACGATCACCGACCGTGGCTCGTGCGTCATCAGCGGGCGCAGCGACGCCACCCTCAACCGCGGCGGCGTGCGGCTGGGGACAGCCGAGTTCTATACCGTCGTGGAGGCCCTGCCCGGGATCGCCGATTCGCTGGTCGTGCACCTGGATGACGAGCGCAGCGGGCCGGGCGAGCTGCTGCTGTTCGTCGCCCTTCGATCGGACGCCTCGCTGGACGACGCGCTGCGCACCAGGATCGCGGATGCCCTGCGCTCCGCGCTGTCGCCCCGTCACGTGCCCGACCAGATCCTGGTCGTGCCGCGCGTACCACGTACGCTGTCGGGCAAGAAGCTCGAGGTCCCGGTCAAGCGAATCCTGGCCGGGCTGCCACCCGACGCGGCGGCTTCGAAGGAGGCCCTGGCCGACCCGCAATCGCTCGCGCCGTTCGAGGCGCTGGCGGCGCGGCGCCGCCGGGGGACCGGCTGAGTCTCAGGCTCCGCGCACGAGCGCCATCGCTCGAACCGGGAAGGTGCCGGTGCGGCGGATCGGGATCGGGAGCGCCGTGAAGCGCGCCCCCTCGCGCGGGACCGATCCGAGGTTGGTCAGGTGCTCGACGATCGGGATGTCGGCACCGAGCAGCCCCGAGTGGGCGGGCCTGGCGGCATCGGTCGTGTCGTCGATGTTGAGCGAGTCGATACCCACCAGGGCAGCACCCCCATCGATCAGTCGATCGACGGCGTCGCGGGTGAGGAACGGGTTGTCCCGGAGGTAGGCGTCCGTCCGCCAGTGGCGATCGAAGCCAGTGTGCACGAGCACCGCGCAGCCCGCGAGCTGGAGCCCGGCGAACGCCGATGCGTCGATCGCCCGGTTCGCGATTCCCGTCACGTCAACCCGGATCGCAGGCAGGTCGGCCAGGCGCTCCAGCGGGAGGCCCGCCAGGTCGACGCCATCGGCGTAGCGGTGGAACGGGCTGTCGAGGTAGGTGCCGGTGTTGCCGCACAGGGTGATGAGGTCGATCTGGAACGACACCCCGGGGGCATAGTGCGCGGCGCTCGACAGGCGATCGAGCACGGCGTGGATCTCGGGCGCGGGCAGGCCCGGGTAGGTGGTCATCCCGACCTCGATCGGGTGGCTGAGATCGATCAGCTTCGATCCATCGGCGTGAGCGGGCAGGTGGGCCATCGAGCCAAGGTACGCGTCGCCGCGAGCATGTCAACGCCGTGCGCCCTGTTCGTGGGTGGGCGCCCCGGCCGCATCGCCGCGGGTGGCGGTCGTGAAGTCGACCGATGAGTCCGGGCGCCGACGCTCGTCTGAAGCATCGACAGCACGTTCACATCGAGGAGCATCGTGATGACCGAACCCACGACCCACACCCTGGAGGTTCCGGGCGCCGTGCTGACCTACGACGTCCGCGCCAACGAGACCAGCGCGGCACCGGTCCTGCTGATCATCGGATCGCCCATGGGCGCCTCCGGCTTCATCACGCTGGCCGGCCATTTCGCGGATCGCACCGTCGTAACCTACGACCCTCGCGGCGCGGAGCGCAGCCCACGCACCGACGGCGCCACTGAAACCACACCCGAGGAGCACGCGGACGATCTGCACCGGCTGATCTCGGCGCTCGATGCGGGACCGGTGGATCTGTTCGCCTCCAGCGGGGGCGCGGTGAACGCGTTGGCGCTGGTTGCCCGCCATCCGGAGCAGGTCCGTCTCCTCGTCGCCCATGAGCCGCCGACGGTCCAGGTCCTGGCAGACCGCGAGCCGGCGCTGGCGGCCGCCCAGGACATCCACGAGACCTACCTGCACAGCGGCGCTGGACCGGCGATGGCCAAGTTCATCGTGCTCGTCAGCCACGAAGGACCGATCCCGGCCGATTTCGCCGATCGCCCCGCACCGGACCCTGCCATGTTCGGGCTGCCGACCGAGGACGACGGCTCCCGGAACGATCCACTCGTGGGACAGAACATCATCTCGTGCACCCACTACCGGCCCGACTTCGACGCGCTGCGCAACGCATCCACGCGCATCGTCCTGGGTGTCGGCGAGGAGTCGGGCAAGGCCATGGCCGGTCGTGGCGGGGCTGCGGTGGCCCAACGGCTGGGCACGCCGCCCGTGATCTTTCCCGGTGGCCACGATGGGTTCCTGGGCGGCGAGTACGGCCATACGGGAAAACCCGACGCCTTCGCGGCCACCTTGCGCGACGTCCTGACCGGGGCGTAGGCACGCCGTCGACGGACCGAGCCTTTCGCCCCGAGCGTGCTGGTCGCGGTTGGCTTCATCAGGATCGTCACGAACCCGCGGATCTTCGAGGACCCCACGCCGTCGGACGTCAACATGGCCTTACGTCGTGGCGGCGCCTACTCCCCGGCCGGCTCGTAGCTCGCGATCACCACGCCGGAAGCGGCGACGACGCCCAGGACAAGTCGCAGCGGCACCTCCATGCCGTCCGAGAACAGACGCCGGCCCCTGCCGAGCACGAGCGGGTGGATGAACAGCAGGTACTCGTCGATCAGGTTCGCGGCCATGAGCGAGCCGATCAGCTCGCCGCTGCCCATGATCCCGAGCACGCCGTCGGTCTCTGCCTTCAGGGCGGCCACGGTCTCGGCGATGTCCCCACGCAGCAGCATCGAGTTTGGCCACCGCAGTGGCTCGCTCATGGTGTTCGACGCGACGTACTTTGGTGTGTTGTTGAGGCTCTCCCTGAACGGGCCGCCCCTGGCGTTCCAGCTCGCCAGCAAGTCCTCGTAGGTCCGCCGACCGAACAGCCACCCTTTCAGCCCGCCCCCGGCGGCCATCCGCTCGCCCATCGCCTTGCCCGCGGCGTCGTCCGGTGACGCGGAGCGGCTGCCCCAGCCACCGTGCGTGAATCCGCCCCGGGTGTCCTCGTCGGGGCGGCCCGGACCCTGCATCACCCCGTCGAGGGTCACATGGTTCATCACGACAATTCGGCCCATCTCGATCTCCTGCCGCGTTGGCCTTCGGAACTAGACCGTATGGTACTAGGCATGGAACCACACCGTCCAGTACACTGTCCCAGATGGTGTCTCTCAACCACCCCGGAGACGAGGCAACCGACGAACGGCGGTCGGAGCGCAAACGGAAGGCGATCCTGGCGGCCGCCGCGACGGCGTTTCTGCAGAGCGGCTACCGCGGCACGAGCATGGACGAGATCGCCGCGCGAGCCGGCGTATCGAAGCAGACCGTGTACAAGCATTTCGCGGACAAGGAACGCCTGTTCGTCGAGATCGTGACCAGCATCGTCGACGAGATCAGCGACCCTGTGTACCAAGAGGTCCGCCGACTCGGCGACAGCGGCGACCTCGAAGCGGACCTCCAGGACCTGGCGTGTCGCGAGCTGGCAAGCATCATGCAGCCACGACTGCTGCAGCTCCGTCGCCTGGTCATCGGTGAGGCGAGCCGGTTCCCCGAGCTCGGACGCGTCTTCCACGAGCGGGGTCCAGGGCGCACCATCCTCGCCCTGGCATCAGCCTTCGAGCAGCTCGCCGCACGGGGCCTGCTGCGGCTCGATGACCCGAAGCTCGCGGCAGCGCAGTTCAACTGGCTCGTGGTATCAGCGCCCATGAACGATGCCATGCTGCTCGGTGTCGACGAACCTCCGTCGGCCGACGCGATCGAGCGCCAGGCCCGATCGGCCGCGCGTACCTTTCTTTCGGCGTACGGCACCCGGTAGGAGGCAGTCACAAGAGCCAGCCAGGCTGATGCCGCCAACGCGTGCTGTGCTCGTCCTTGAGGCTCGAACGCCCGGCCCGGATGCCACGATCGGGGATCATGCCGTGCTCCGGTTCAGGTCGCGCTCCACGAGCCTTCTGGCGCCTCGATGGCGCGGCGGCTGCCGCCCGCTTCCTCTTGCCCTGTCGAATCTCGCCTTGGCCGTTCGTCGGAGAGAGGGAACGTGATCCACCATTGATCGGAGGACTTGCCATGCGGGTTGCGGTGTCGGGCGCGACGGGCCGGATCGGCCGGTATACCCTCGAAACGCTGAAACAGGCGGGCCACGAGACGGTGGCGATCAGCCGGTCGACGGGTGTCGACGCATACATCGGCGCCGGTCTGGACGAGGCACTGGTCGGGGTGGACGTCCTCGTCGACGTCTGCAACACACGGTCGCAGAACGAGGCGGAGATCGTCGACTTCTTCGCGACCATCACCGGGAACCTGCTCGCCGCCGAGGACCGTGCTGGCGTTGGGCATCATGTGTTGCTCTCGATCGTCGGCCTCGATCACGACCGGCACGTGCCCCATTACGCCGGCAAACGAGAGCAGGAGCGGCGAGTCATGGCCGGACCGATCCCGTGGAGCGTCGTACGCTCGACGCAGTTCCACGACTTCGCGGCGATGGTCGCCGGTTGGAGGCTTGTCGACGGCACGGCGACGATCCCACCGTTGCTCGTCCAGCCGATCGCCCAACGGGAGGTCGGCGAGATCCTGGCCGAGGTGGCGACAGGCGCCCCTCTCGGCCGCCGGATCGACATCGCTGGGCCGGAGACGCAGGATCTGGTCGATATGGCGCGGCGCACCTTCGCAGCACGCGGCGAGAAGGTACGGCTGGTGCCGACCTGGCGGGGCATCTACGACACTTCGATGGCCGGCGAGGTGCTGCTGCCCGGAGACGGTGCACGGTTGGGCAGCATCACGTTCGAGGACTGGCTCGCCACGGGCGCCCGGTGAGCTGAGCCAGCACGGCTCAACCGCTTGCCCCGACCTCTTCCCGTACCGCGTCCGCTGGCGACGCTCGAATTCGTCCCCGTCGACATCGCGATGAGCGTGATTGGCCAGGGCGGTGAGGTCTGTTCGCGGACGTTGGATCAGCTGGCGCGAGCGCATGGAGCCGGCCTTCGCCGAGGCGATGACGCACGAGCCAAGCGCTTCGTCCGCCGTCCCGGGCGAGGTCGACGCCGGGGATTCGCGATGTCGTGGCGGCGGCGCTCGCCGCTTGCGCCGATGTGATCGTCCCGAACGACGTCCGCCACTTCGCGCCCGACCGGCCCGGCCGAGGTCGGGCTGCTCGCGCGCACGGCTGATGAGCGCGCTGTCAGATGGACCTGCCTGAGCTTGCCGCGATAGAGCGCAAGACCAGACGCCAAGGCCATACCGATGCACGACCGCTATCATCGTGGCTCGCGCGCCTGTAGCTCAGCGGATAGAGCGTCGGCCTCCGGAGCCTGACCGCCTGAGCGTCGTGGCCGCCCGAGTGGGACCCCGAGCGAAACTGGTGGAGTTTTATGCTCTACTTGTGGTGGCAACGGGATGACCGAGCTCCGGCGCCCTGTCAGCAGCCAAGCGCGTAACTCACGGCCTCGCAGACCTGCTCCATCGTGTCTTCGCCCACGGATCCAGCGTACGTCGTCAGCGACGCCTTCGTGATCGTGTGAAGTCCATCGCAGTTGATCACGGATTGCCGGTCGAGGCCGCCCTGCTCGTGGTCGAAGGCGACCTCCGCACCGATGCCACGGATGGAGGTGGTGACCTCAGCGACCGTCACGAGCGCGCGGACCTCGATCACCTCGGGGCGCGTCAGGACGAGAACCGGCCGTCGCTTGCGGCCAACTTGCGCGAGCCAGATCTCGCCGCGCGTCACTCCTCAGTCCAGGCTTCGACTTCGGACCAGAAGGGATCGGGTCGCTCTGGACGACGCTGATATGCATCTCGGTCGGCCTGCGCCATCGCCTCTCGCACCGCCGCCTGCACGCCTTCGCGGGCGGCCGCGGACAAGTTGATCTTGAGCCGGCGTGCGCGCTCTGCGAGATCTCGGTCGATGGTGAAGCTGCTGCGCTCTGATGTCATCGCCACATGCTAGCACAACATGGCGGCAGTGCAAGCATGCATCCGGCCTGTGGCGGACTCGAACTGAGGATCGTGGCGCAAGGCACCAAGGTCGCCGAGCAGGTCGATCTCGCGACCGCCGGCGACCATGGTGCATGCGGGCCGCGCCCGTGCAACGGCTCGTGCTAGTGCAGCGCGCAGCTGTGATGCCGCGGAGGGTCTCGAGCGGGCCGCCCAGGGAGGTCAGGTCGCCGCGGAGCTATCGCGGACGGCATGGAAGCCAGAGTCGTCCCCGAGATGGAAGTAGATGTGGCCTCGGAGGGAGCCGTCCTCGTTGACCTGCGCCCAGCCTCGGCCGCTGACGCGATCCCCCTCGTCGTCGCCCTCCCACGTGAACTCGACCCTGTCAGCTTGTCCTTGCGCGCTCGTGCGCCAGTCGAGCTGACCCTGGACCGCCACGAACTGCAGGCCCCCGTCGCCGTCCCCCTCGAACGCAACGAATGCGGGCTCCATAAGGTCGATCGCATCGATGTCCCACAAGTCCATCTCGACGATCCGCCACGTCCCGACCACCCCCACGCGCTCGCCTCCGGTCACGATCGTGCTCACCCGTCCCGGAACAGGTCGAGTTGGGCTGGGTTCGATCCAGCCTCGCGGTGCGTTGGGTGGGACGCCAGCGCATCCCGCCGGGCACGACGCGAGATCGAGCGGCGAACCTTCGCATCGGGATCGACGGCGGCCAGCGATCGCGCCAGTTCGGCATCGAATGCGGCCAGGAGATCGAGTGCCTGGATCCTGACCGACCCACGCGGCCAGTCGAGACCAAGCTCGATCGCTCGCCGGGCCGTGCGGTCATCGAGGACTTCGATGGCGTCGAGCACGCCGGCCATCACCGCCGCGCCGTCACGGGAATCCAGCTCCAGGGCACGACCGGCGAGGGCCGCAAGCCGGCCCGGATCCCTTCGTAGGTCGGCCGCGGCGGCCCAGCGGCGCAATGGCGGCGCGATCGGACGCTCGATGGACACCGGTGAGTCCGGATCGATGCGCACGAATCTCGATCCGCGCGTGTCAGGCGCATCGCCAAGATCGATCTGGAGCCACTCCACGCTCACCCACCCGGCCGGATATGTGACCCGGTAGCGATCGGACCAGAGAAAGCACACGATCAGCTCGCCGATGTCAGTGTCGCCCAGGGTGCCGGTCTCGACCAAGGCTCTGACCAGTCGCCCGCTATCGCGATCCCAGCGCCGGTCGGTGCACAGCAAGAGTGCCGTGCGCAGCGCGTCGGCGTCGCCGTGGGCGTGGTGCTTCTTGAACAGCCCGACGGCTTCGAAGGACTGGCCACCGCGCAGGCCAGGGCCAACGACCAGCGCCCGCCACAACTCCTCGACGCTGGCCGCGGTGTGCAGGGCGATAAGGTCTTCAAGAGGAGCGCACCCGCCGGGCTCTAGGTCCGTACCCCAGTTGTCCATGTCATCTTCCCAGTGCTCGAGCATCCAGCCCCGCCAGCGATCGAGGACACGATCCACCTGGGAGTCTACGTGCTCAATCGTCGCCACAAGCGGTCATGACCAGGAGCAAATCGTCCGGGACAAATTCCGCCTGGTTTTACGCTCTACAGGACATCGGGTGGGCTGACTGAACTCGAAAGAGCCCTCTGATACAGCGTGAAACAAGAAGCCGAAGCTTCACCCTGTTGGCGGCATGACTGTATGGGCATGAACCGACTGGTGATGGCCGCGCTGAATGGGGACGTCGACACGGGGCGGCACGCAGCGGGATGATCTGAACCGACACAACCAAGTGACCCCCCGAGGGAAGTTGGCCCTCGGGGGGTCGGTGGTGGAGAAGTGGTCCACCGTCGGTGATCGTATGGCCCTGCCGGCTCGATGTCAGCACATACGCGGCGCGTGGACGTGACGTCGCCCCGCCGCGGGTGGCTTGCCCGCGTTGCGGCGGACCGACCGGGGCCTGGTCGGGCTACCTGCGCCACCTGCGCGACGCGGAGCTCCACCGGATCTTCGTGCCCCGCGTTCGCTGCCGGCGCTGCGGGAGGACGGACGCCCTGCTGCCCTGGTTCGTGAGCCCGTTCCGCTGGGACACGACGGACGTCATCGGGCGAGCCCTCGAGCGCAGCGCGGCGGGCGTGGGCGTGCGCCGGATCGCGGCAGGCCTCGGTCGACCCGAGACCACCGTCCGGGAGTGGTGCCGGCGCTTCGGTGCGGTGGCCACCGACCTCGCCCGGGACCTCCTCGCGGCCGCCGTTCGGGCGGGCTGGTCGGGCTTCGACCTGCCGACCGCACCCGGACCCCGCTGCCTCGCCGCGGTCAGGGCGCTCGCCTCGGCCTGGGCCCGCCGCGGCGGTCCCGTCGGACCCTGGCGCCTGGCGGTCCTCGTCACCGGCGGCGCCTGGCTCGCTCCCAACACGACCTCGCCCTTGGCACCCTCGGGGATCTCGCCTGTGATGGCCGGGACATCACTCGATGGAGGTGCCCCATGGCCCGCGACCCGGCCGAAGCACTCGCCCTCTGGCGCTATCACCTGATCGCCGAGGTCCTCGACCCCAAGTTGACTGGCCGCGAGCGCGGCCTCCTCGTCCGGCGCATCGCCGCAGACGAGCACGCCACGCCTGCCGGCGATCGCCGGCAGGTGAGCCGCAACACGCTCGACCGCTGGATCCGCCGCTATCGGGCGGAAGGGCTCGCGGGCCTGCGCGACCGGCCGCGCTCGGACCGGGGATCGGCGCGCCTCGATCCTGCCCTGCTCGACGAGGCCATCCGCCTGCGCCTCGAAGCACCGGCCCGGAGTGCCGCCCACATCAGCGAGATCATCCGGACCCGCCACGGCGTGCGCATCGCCGAGCGCACGCTGGCCGAACAGCTCCGGGCACGCGGACTCACAAGAGGCGAGCTGCTGCGCGACGGGCGGACCTTCGGACGGTACGAGGCCGAGGCGCCCAATGAGCGCTGGATCGGTGACGTCCTGGTCGGTCCGTTCGTGCCCTATCCCCGGGCACCCGGGAGCGTGCGGGCGCGCCTGTTCGTGCTCGCCGATGACCACAGCCGCCTGCTGGTGCACGGCCGCTGGGTTGGCAACGAGACCCTGCGCGCCGGCCAGGAGGTGCTCCACGCGGCGATCCTGCGGCGTGGGCTGCCAGAGTCCCTGTACGTCGACAACGGATCTGCCTACAGCGGCGCCGAGCTCGCCAGAAGCTGCGCGATCCTGGGGATCCGGCTCATCCATTCCCGGCCCTATGCACCCGAAGGTCGGGGCAAGCAGGAGCGCCTCAACCGGGTCATCCGGGAGCGCTTCCTGCTCGAGGCCACGACGGTCGGGATCGCCTCGCTCGACGAGCTCAACG
This sequence comes from uncultured Chloroflexia bacterium, assembly GCA_963829295.1. Classification (GTDB taxonomy): domain Bacteria; phylum Chloroflexota; class Limnocylindria; order Limnocylindrales; family CSP1-4; genus CAIXZV01. Next base: position 23,994 of record CAWHHU010000004.1, read on the forward strand.
ACCGCTTCGCCGCCTGGGTCGAGCGCTACCTCAACGTCCGCGTCCACACCGAGACCGGTGAGTCGCCGCTCGCCCGATACAGCACGCGCGAGGCGAGGCCCGCCCACCCCGAGCTCCTGCGCTCGGCGTTCCTGTGGTCGGCTCACCGGCGGGTGAGCCGGACCGCCACGGTCAGCTTCGAGGGCAACGAGTACGAGGTCGACGCGGCCCTCGTCGGGCGGACGGTCGAGCTGCGCTATCGGCCCGAGGACCTGTTCGCGATCGAGGTCTGGTGGCAGGGCCGCCAGGTGGGCTGGTGCACGCCGCGGCGGATCGCCCGCCACGTCCACCGCCAGGCACCCCCGCCGCCGCCCGAGCCGGCGCCCGCGACCGGCATCGACTATCTGGGGCAGGTGCTCGCCGACCACGAGGCGACGGTGTCGGGGCCGATCGCGTACCGTGATCTGCGCGGCGAAGAGGGAGAGCCGTTCTGATGAGCGAGCGCGCACCCTGGCAAACCCACTTCGGCTTCACAAGGACCCCCTTCGGCAAGTCCCTCGCCCCGTCGGAGCTATTCACCCGGGGACCCCACGAGGAGGCCGTCGCCCGGATCCGCCACTGCATCGCCGAGGCGGCCCTGGGGGTCATCACGGGCGAGGTCGGCACCGGCAAGACCGTCGCCGCCCGGGCCGCCCGGGCGTCGCTCGATCCGTCGCGTCACGCCCTCATCTACATCGCCAACCCGGCCTTCGGGACGCGGGGGCTGTACGTCAGCGTGGTCCGGGCCCTGGGTGCCAGCCCGCGCTTCCACAAGGCCGAGGTCATGGCCCAGACGAGCGAGCTCCTCGAGGCCGAGGAGGCCGAGCGCCACCGGCGGGTGGTGATCGTGGTCGATGAGGCCCACCTGCTCAGCCCCGAGCAGCTCGAGGAGCTGCGCCTCCTGACCAACGCCGACATGGACAGCCGCAGCCCGTTCGCGGGGATCCTGCTCGGGCAGCCCTCGCTCGCCCGCCAGCTCCGCCTCGGGGTGTTCGCGGCACTCGACCAGCGGATCGCCGTGCGCTACCACATCGGGCCCATGGACCTCGGTGACTCGACCGCCTACCTGCGCCACCACCTCGCGCTCGCCGGTCGGAGCGACCAGCTCTTCGCCGATGACGCGATCGTCCGCCTCCACCGCCAGTCGAACGGGATCCCCCGGGCGCTCAACAACGCCGCCGTGGCGGCCCTCATCGCCGCCGCGTCGGACGGCAAGGAGATCGTCGACGACGCCTGCGCCAAGAAGGCCGTCGCCGAGCTGACCCGCGAATGAACGGGGTTCAGGCGGCGGCGTCCCCACCGAACGCTGCCGTCACGTCCCCACCGAAACCTGCCGGATCGTCACCAAACAGCGCGGCCGGCAACACACCCACGCTCGAACGGTATGATCGGGGCTCGCGCGCCTGTAGCTCAGTGGATAGAGCGTCGGCCTCCGGAGCCTGACCGCCTGAGCGTTGTGGCCGCCCGAGTGGGGCCCCGAGCGAAACCGGTGGAGTTTTACGCTCTACCTCAGCGAGCTCCTTCTTGGTCCGGCAAACGACATCGCACCGTCGACTCCTGTCGGGCGCGGCCATGAACCCCCGGTCCGCTCCTCGCGCCAGCGGCCGGTGTGTCGGGTCTCTTCCGCCTCGTCTCGCGGGCCGGTCCGATGGGACGACGTTGCTCCTCCGCCACGTTCCGGGTCAAGGCAATTGTGTACGGTCGAGCGGACCCAGGCTGCAGCGGCCAAGACCGATGAGGTCGTCGGGCCAAGAGGAGTCGACCCCGCGGAACCGACCTCATCCCTGAGCGCCCCAGTGGCGGCATCAGGCGCGGCGCGGATCAAGGGCGAGTACTGATCGCGGCAGCGGCGTCCGTGCGGCGGGCGACAGGAAGCCGGTCCGCAGGGTCCGGCTTGAGGCTTCTCGGAGAACTGGTCGGGGCGAGAAGAGACGGGCCGCCAGAACCGACCTTGTTGCCCCGGCAGGGTGGGCGCTGCCCTGCCGGGTGGTCGGGCCTGGGTGAGAGACGGGTACCTGCGCGGGCGCCCTCTCGCCGCGGGCGAACGCAGCGCCAGACGGATGTCCTCGCCGCCTACGCGGGGAGGCTGCGATCGCGGCCGCGACTATGCGACGAGGACGACGACGTTCCCCAGCTTCTGGCCGGTCTCGGCGTACGCGTGCGCCTCGGCCGTCTGCTCGAGCGGGAAGCGCCGGTCGATGACCGGGTGCAGCCGTCCCGCCTCGACCAGGCCTCGCAGGTGGGCCAGGTCCTCGCTCGTTCCGCCCGACGCCGCGAACGAGACCCGCTTGCTGCTCCCCCTCGACGCCCACCTGGCGCGGACGATCTGCAGGAAGCCCGGGTTGGCCATGAGCAGCCATCCGTTCTCGCTCAGCAACCTCACCATGCGAGCGGACGGTGTGCCGCGGACCACGTCGAAGATGACATCGTAGGTCTCGGGGCTGGCGGTGAAGTCCTCCTGCGCGTAGTCGATGACGCGATCTGCGCCGATCGTGCGCAGCATCTCCAGCTTCGGTGCGCTGTCCACCGCGGTCACGTGCGCCCCGAGGTCCTTGGCGAGCTGGACCGCGAACGTGCCGAAGCTTCCCCCCGCTCCGTTGACCAGGACTCGCTGCCCGCTCCGGATGTTCGCCTTCCGCAGGAGCTGCAGCGCCTCGCCTCCCCCGTACGGGACGGCCGCGGCCTCCTCGTAGCCCAGGTTCGCGGGCATCGTCGTGATCGCCCCGGTCTTGGGGTGCTCGCTCAGGCAGATGTACTCCGCGTAGGCTCCCAAGCCGATGCCCGTCGCCGCGAAGACCCGATCGCCCTTCCTGAGCGACCTGACCTCTCTGCCTGCCGACTCGACGTCACCGGCAAGCTCCTGCCCGAGCACGGGTTGTCTCGGCCTGCGGATGCCGAACGCCAGCCGGATGGGCACCCAGATCCAAGGGGCGAAGTCGAATCTCCGCAGCTCGCAGTCGGCCGCGCCGACCGTCGTGGCGCGGATTCGAACCAGCACCTCGTCGTCTTTGGGGACGGGCTTCGGCACGTCTCTGAGCTGGAGGACATCCGGCGGTCCGTAGTCCGTGCACACGATCGCTCTCATGGTTCTCCGGTTCGTGCGCCCGTATTCATTCTCTATCTCCCTGTTGTGGGCGACGTTGACGTCGACGAGCTGCCCACGCCAACGTTCGACTCGACATCTGACACACCTGCTAGGCCGGTCCCGAGCGTCGTCGGGGGGCCAGATTCAACAGGGCTGACCGAGACTAGGGGCATTCCCAGGTCACGCACTCTCTTGAGCAGCCCATGCAACGCAGCCTGGTCCACCACCGGGCCGGTGATGAGCGTGTCGCCGCCGTCGAGCGTGATCGTCAGGCCCTCGAACCAGTCCGCCCACTGAGCGTCGAGCTGGCCGGTGATCCGTATCTGATAGGCCATCGGTCGGCATGAGTCGGGTTGTGGGTCGAGTTCCTGGGACATCGCTCCGTGCCCGTTGCGGCTGATGCTGACGTCGAGCGCGGCGATGTCGTGGCCACGGCGATCTCCATCGGGCTCCGGGCGGACGCGCAGCCGGAATTGTCGGTCACGACGATCTTGCCCGCGTAGGAGTCGCTGCCCATGGCGACGATCGCCCGGTCTCAACGCTGGACGGAATGGTGGACCGGGGCAGCGGCCGAGGGTCGCCGCCCCGGAGCACTACGTGGTGACGGTGGCCTGACCCAGGGCCGCGACGGACCCGCGTTCGGTCGGGTCAGAAGACGTCACCCCCGGCACGACCGGGTGGCTGAACCCCTTGGCGAGGAGCCAGATCGGGAGGATCAGCTCGAAGAGGCCGCCAGGGAGCATGGCGAGCATCCCTGTGCCCTGTTGCACGTCGGTCACCCCGAACATGGCCAGGGCGGCTCCCGCGAGCAGCACCGGATAGCCGATGAGCCCAAGGACGGCAAGCGGGCGCGGGACCAGCCTCGATCGATACAGCAGGAAAGCGAAGATGATCCCGGATGCGCCCGTGAAGAGATAGAGCAGCACGAGGGTCACGTCGCGTAGTGCCTGGAGCAGCGAGCCCAGCGATTGCGAAGCGGCTGCATCGACCGTGCCGTCGCGCGCTCCGTTGCCGAGCGCGAGCACGATGAGCGGACCCACCATGTAGAGGAGCACCACGCCGAGTTCGGCGACTCGCAGACCGACGTATCCAAGGGCGAGCGGCTCACTGGTGTGTCTCAGGAACGGAAACATGAGGACCGCGATACCCACGACCGCGAGGCCGTCGACGAATGCGAGGAGCGCGCCGGCGGCCAGCGCGGTGGCGTCTCCGGAAGCACCGATCAAGTAGTTCGGGCGATCCAGGACCCCCTTGATGAGCGTATCCGCCGCGATGAACGTAACGGTGGCAGTCAGGAACAGCAGACCAACGACGGCTGCGGTCCTTCTCGAAGATGTCATACCTGTTCTCCTTGGTGTGTTTCGCTCACACCTGGCTCAGGCCGGCCGGTCCTTGGCAGCCCCGGTCGCTGGTCTGCACAGGCAGCGTGTCCCCTCGACGGGATGAGTGTCATACCTCCAAGGAGCGATTTCGGAGGACTATTCGCGGGCGTCCTGGAGGGCGGAGAGGGTCGACCGGCGGACCGTCAGGCCGGTCGGCCTCCCGGCCGAAGGTGTCCAGCTCAGGCGCCTAGGCCGCGGCTCGGGGGCAGGAGTCCCAGCACTCGTCCCTTGGCGGCGGCCTGCGTGCGGCTGCTCACGCCGAGCTTGGCGTAGATGTTGCGGGCGTGCGACTTCACCGTGTGCAGGGACAGGTACAGCCTGGCTGCGATCTGCTGGTTGGTCAGCCCTGCGGCGATGAGGTCGAGAACCTCGAGCTCCCGCGTGCTGAGGGGTTCTGCCAGACCGATCCCGGCGGCCGCCCTCGAGGGGGCAGCCTGCTCAAGTCCGGATGCGGGGAACGCCACGAGCAGCCGCCGGAGATAGTCCGGCGACATACCCCGTGAAAGGGCCTCGCGAAGCAGATGAGCCATGGGCGCACCTTCGTCGACGAAGATGCGGATGAAGCCCCCCGGCTCGGCCAATGCCAGCGCTTCGTCCAGCAGCTCCTCGGCCTTGGCCCTCTCGCCATGGGCATCGAAGGCAACGACCAGCAGGACGAGGGCCATCAGCTCCTGATCCGCCCAGGCCTTCTCCGCCATCCGCCGGCGATATGGCTCGAGCACCGCGAGCGCTGCGCTGGGATCTCCCTGGGCGAGGTGGACTCGAGCCTTGCTGAGGGGGAGATCGTGCGCCTGGGCCACGTGCGCCGCCGCCGCCACGTCGCCCAGGCGAAGGAGCGTCAGCACTCGCGCGGCGGCGACCTCCGGCACCTGGAGAACGAAGTCATGCTGGCGCGCGGCCTGATCGGCCTCGGCCAGGATCGCGGCGGCGCCGGCCGCGTTTCCCCGGGCAAGAGCCAGGCGGGCGAGCAACACCTCACAAGCGACGGGTCGGTCGGTGTCCGCTATCTGTCGTGCCAGCTGGAGACTCTGCTCCCCGTGCTGTCGGGCGGCACCGAGGTCGTTCCACTGGTAGAGCACACGGGCCAGGCCCAAGTGGGCTTCGCAGACGAAGGGAAACGGCAGGCCGGCTGCCAGCTCCACGGCGTGCTGGAAAGTCTCGACCGCCAGATCGAGCTGGTTGTCCGTTTCCTGGATGAAGCCCAGACCGATCGACCCCAGGATCTCGCTGATGGTGTTCCCCGATGCCGCGCTGATCGCTGTCACTTCCGTAAGGGCTTGCCGCGCCCCGGAGCGGTCGCCCAGGAGCTGATATGCGTGGCCCAGCTTGAGGAAGGCGGAGGTGCGGAACGGGAGGTTGTCGGGGTGCAGATACTCCAGGGCACGGCGCGACTGGGCGATGATCGCCTCGGCCTGGTCCGGGCTCCACGCCAGCAGGGCCCGCACGGAGGCGATCCGTCCTACGAGGTCCCGGGTCCGGTCGTCCGGCGTGGCGTCCTGCAGCGCTCGTTCGGCGGCCTGGAGCTTCGGCTCGACGCCGGTCGTCTGGCCCGAGCTGAGCAGCACCGAGGCGTAGGTCACCCAGAGGGACGGGCTGGCATCCAACGCCGTGGTTGGCAGCGACTCCAGCCAGTGGAGGATGGGGACCAGTGCGCCCCGGAAGTGCAGGGGCATCCCTCTTCCCTCGATGAGACGCTCGGCCCGCGCGACGTCATTGCCAGCGGCCGCGTGCTGGAAGGCTTCGATCTCGAGGCCGTTGGCCTCATACCACTCACTGGCACGGAGGTGGTCCTCATCCACGCCTCCGCCCGAGGCCGCGATCTGCCGGCGCCGCTGCCGCAGCAGATCGGCGAACAGGTGGTGGTAGCGGTACCAGCGCCGCTCGTTGTCCAGGGGGACGAGGAACAGGTTGGCCCGCTCGAGGTACTCGAGGGTCTCCTGGCCGCCGGAAGCCGTGGCATCGAGCAGCACGGCATCGCACAGTGGGCCACACAGCCGATCGAGGATGGACGTCCGCAGCAGGAAGGCCTGCACGGGGTCCGACTGCCGCTGGAGGACCTCCTCGACCAGGTAGTCGAGCACGAAGTGGTGGCTGCCGGCGAACGACGCGATGAAGCCGGCGGCGTCGCCACGGCCCTGCATCGAGATCGCCGCCAGCTGCAGGCCGGCGATCCAGCCCTCCGTGCGGGCCTCGAGCGCGGCGATCTCGTCGGTGGAGAGGTCGAGGCCCATCACCTGACTGAGGAACTCGGCGGCCTCGTCCGGGGTGAAGCGGAGGTCGGCGGCGCGCAGCTCGGTCAGCTGGCCCCGGGCCCGCAGTCGCGACAGGGGCAGCGCGGGATCCTCGCGGGTGGCGATGACCAGGTGCACCTGGGGCGGCGCGTGCTCCACCAGGAAGGCCAGGGCATCGTCCACCGGCCTGGCGTCGAGGACCTGGTAGTCGTCGAGGACGAGCACGACAGGACTCGGGATGGTGGTGATGTCGTTGAGCAGGGCCGTGAGTGTCGATTCGAGCGGCGGGGGCTGCGGCGATTGGAGCACGGTCAACATCCCGTCTCCAATCCCGGGCGCAACCGTCTGCAGCGCCGCGATCAGGTAGGTCAGGAAGCGGCTGGGGTCGCTGTCGCCGGCATCGAGCGACAGCCACGCCGCCGCTCGCCCGCAGCCCGCGACCCATTCGCTGACCAGGGTGGTCTTGCCGAAGCCGGCAGGAGCGGAGACCAGGGTCAGCCTGTTGCCGGCGGCGAGGCCCTCGTTCAGACGCTCCACCAGTCGCGGACGGGGGATGCTGCGTAGCCGCAGGGGTGGGAGGTAGAGCTTGGTGGCGAGGAGCGGCGCGGGCACCGGTCAACTGTATGTCCGGGCCGACCGGGATCAAGCCCCCTGGACGCCCACCTTGCCTCCCCTTCGCGAGGCGCCGGCCGTATGGCGCTCGCGGGGTTTTACGCTCTACAAGCGCAGTGGCCACCGAATCCGTGCTGGTGACCGCCACGGACTGGACCGTAGAACCGGAAGCCGAAGCTCTATCCACGCTCGACCGCTATGATCGTCGCTCGCGCGCCTGTAGCTCAGCGGATAGAGCGTCGGCCTCCGGAGCCTGACCGCCTGAGCGTTGTGGCCGCCCGAGTGGGACCCCGAGCGAATCGGGCGTGGTTTTACGCTCTACGGTTCCACCCCCACCGATCAGACAGGGGTCAGGCCTGGCCCAGCAGCGGGATGAGGTCCTCGACGCGGGCGAGGACGGTCGTCTGGAACCGCCCCGCGACACCTGTCCGAATGAGGTGTGACGCGGCCTCCTTGTCCGTCACGACAACATCGCAGTACGGGACCGTCGATGCGAGGGCATCGATGTCATGGATGTGGTTGGGCTTCCACCGATGGGCCGGATTCTGGTGGTACACCGCCTTCATGCTCACCGAGACATCGAAGCTCGGCATGGAGTTGAAGAAGCGCCTGGTCTTCTCGATGTCGTCTTCGTCCAGCACGTCATCGAGGCTCGCGTTGCGATCTGCAAGGCCCTCGTAGAGCATGCGGTTGATCTCGATGACGACCTCACGCGCCGCGATGACGTCGCGGATCCGCTCGCCGCGCCATGACGGGTCGCCGTTGAACCGTTCGACTTGGTCCAACTCCTGGGCGGCCCTCTGGGCGGCAACCTCATATCCAGCTCGAGGGTTCCAGCCGTCGGCGCGCAGCGCGGGCTCTTCGTCGGCAGTCGGACCCTCCAGGGTCTTCCGGTTGAGCTCCAACTCGGCGAGGGCGAGCTTGCGGTGGAACGCGTCGGGTCCATCGACGAACTTGGCCGCGGCCTCCTCGGTCACGTCCTCGTCAGTCTGGCGGTCCCTGATCCGGAATCCGCCGACCATGCCGAACGCCCGGGCGACGCCCCAGTCGAGATAGTCCATTGTGTTGATCGGACGGGAGCTGGGGCCGACGAGCGCGTCGAGGAGCGCCTCGACCTCGTGGTTGGCGATGATCACGCGCGAGGTGATGACCTGGTACCGCGAGACCAGCTCGATCACGTCGCGGAGGTCGCGCCGCCGCCGGTGCTGGCCGATCTTCGCGACCTCCATGTAGATGGTGTCCGAGATCGGGAAGACCGCAATCCCACTTCGGGCAGCTTGTAGACAGGCGCCCAGGGCATCGGCATATCGGCCGCCATCTCGGTGCCCGCTGTTCGCTTTGGCCAAGGAGACCCAGTGAAGGAGGTCGAGGTAGACGAGCTTCGGTGGGCGCGTCGGCAGGACGAGGGTCGTCGGCCAGACATACTCCGTCGCCACGGGGGTCGACCTACCCACTCGAGCCTCCTGCTGGCCACGCCACCGAGGACCATTTGGTCGGTTGCGTTTATTTCGATTGCAGTCTAGCATCGCGGCAGGAGGTCCACCATGACTACGGCAGTCGCAGAGCGTGAGCCGATCGTCGCAGATGAGGCCGAGCGCGGAGCGCTCGACGCGATCCAGCGCGCGCTACGGCCTGTCGCGGACCACCAGCGGGCGGAGATCGTCGGGCCCGACGGCACGCGCACCGAGCTCCCCGAGTCCCTCTACGCGGTCCTCGTCCGCGCCGCCCAGGAGCTCCGCCGCGGTCGCGGCGTGTCCATCCTGCCGGTCGGCATGGAGCTCACGACGCAGCAGGCGGCCGACCTCGTCAACGTGTCCCGGCCGTTCCTGATCCGGCTGCTCGAGGCGGGCCAGATCCCGTACCACCGCGTCGGGACGCACCGGCGGATCCGGCTCGACGACCTGCTCGCCTACCGGCGCCGCCGGAGCGAGGAGCGGAGGGAGATGCTCGCCGGGATGGCGGCGGAGGCCCAGGACCTCGGCATCTACGACGAGTAGCCCGACGTGGCCTTCGTCGCCCTACTCGACGCCAGCGTCCTGCACCCGTGGGTCGTCTGCGACCTGTTGCTGCGCCTCGCGGAGCGCGGCCTCTTCCGTCCGGCCTGGAGCCCCGAGATCCTCGACGAGCTGGTCGGGAGCCTGACGCGGCGCAAGCCGGACCATGAGGAGCATTTCCGCCGCCGGCGCGAGCGCATGGAGGCGGCCTTCGCCGAGGCGATGACGCACCAGCCCGGCCGCTTCGCGTCCGCCGTCCCGGACGAGGTCGACGCCGGGGATCGGCACGTCGTGGCGGCGGCGTTCGCGGCGCGCGCAGACGTGATCGTCACCAACAACGTCCGCCACTTCGCGCCCGACAGGCTTGCCGAGGTTGGCCTGCTCGTCCACACGGCTGACGAGTTCCTCGTCCACCAGTGGTGGCTCGATCCCGCAGGGGTCCTCGAGGAGCTGGCTGCGATGGCCGCATCGACGAGTCGGCCTGCGCTCACAGCAGCGCAGGTGCTCGAGAGCCTCCGACGATTCGCGCCCGATTTCGTGGGCCTGGTGGAGCGGGCATCCCCCTCCGGCCCAGATCCGACAGGCTGAAGTGGTGGGTTTTACGCTCTAAAGACCGATCGCTCTGCCAGACAAGCCTGCAACAGCTGCTGCGATAGAGCGTAGAACCGGAAGCCGAAGCTCTCCCCGCGCACGAACGGTATGATCTGGCTCCGCGCGCCTGTAGCTCAGCGGATAGAGCGTCGGCCTCCGGAGCCTGACCGCGTGAGCGTAGTGGCCACCCGAGTGGGACCCCGAGCGAAACGGGCCGAGTTTTACGCTCTAGGCGTGGCGTTCATTTCCGTCATGGCAGGGCGCCGACTGCGGTGTGGGTCCTGACAGCACGCGACAGGCGTTCGTCGGCCGTCAGCAGCTCGGCCCCCAAGACCTCGGCGAGCGCGACGTAGCAGGCGTCGTAGGCACTGAAGTTCGAGCGGAGGCCGAGCACACGCCCCAGCAGTGCCTGGTGACCGTGCCTCGTGAGCGGCAGGAGCAGGTAGTGGTCGAGGGCGAGCTGCGCCCGCTCGGGCGGGAGGAGCCCGCGCAGCAGGGCTCGTCGGAGCCCGGCCGCGACCTCGACGTCGCACAGCGAGGGCACCCGGAGATCCACGTCGGCCATGCGCAAGACGTCGCGGACCGGTGCGGATCGGTCGGTCTGCAGCAGGTACTCGAGCAGCGCCGACGCGTCTGCGACGACCGTCCTCAGGGTTGCTCCTCGTCCGCGCGCTCCTCGCGGACCAGCTCGGCGGCCGGTCGACCGAGCTGAACGGCGGGGCTCGCGTCGACGAGGTCGAACACCTCGTCCGCCGGCGGCCTGGCCATCTCGCGCTCGAGGATGTCCTGGATGTACCTGGTCAGGGTCACGCCGCGCCGCCTGGCCCGCTTCGCCAGCTCGCGGTGGAGGCGGTCGGGCACGTTGCGGACCTGGATCATCGACATGCGCGCAGCATGTCACATGTGCGTCGCATGGGCAAGGTGGTCAGCGCCTGGCATGGCGCGAAAGGACCGGCCGCCAACGCTCCTCTCACGGAGGTCAGGTCGCTGCGACGCTCTCGCTGACTGCCCGGAAGCCCGTGTCGTCCCCGAGATGGAAGTACATGTGGCCACGGAGGGAGGCATCCTCGTCAACCTGTGCCCAGCCTCGTCCACTGACGTGATCCCCCTCGTCGTCGCCCTCCCACGTGAACTCGACCCTGCCGTCTGGTCCTTGCGCGCTCGTGCGCCAGTCGAGCTGGCCCTGGACCGCCACGAACTGGATGCCCCCGCGGCCATCTACCTCGAACGCAACGAACGCCGGCACCACAAGGTCCATGTCATCGATGTCCCACAAGTCCATCTCGACGATGCGCCACGCCCCGACCACGCCAACGGGCTGACCTCCGGTCACGATCGTGCTCACTCGTGCCGAAACAGATCGAGTTGAGGTGCGCTCGATCCGGCATTGCGGTGCGTCGGGCGGGACGCCAGCGCTTGCAACTGGGCACGACGCGTGACGGGGTACGCCACGTCGAGGGCCGTGTGGAGAGGGCCCGGGTCGAGGATGATCGCCACTCAGTGCGGCGCTTCCGCGACCGGCTCGGCGGTGAGATCTGACGCGGTGGCACTGTCGGTAGAGCGCCCGACGGCCACCCGTGGCCGCGAGGCGCCACCTCCCTGCGGCTGTGAACCTTCGAGGCTGCCCTCGAGCAATCGCTCCAGGCCGAACGTGATCAGGTCGACGGTGTTCCGCCACCAGTGGTTCGGATTGGTCAGCCAGACCTCAGCTGTGTCCTCCGCGCTCTCAATCAGGTTCGGGAACTCGTCGCGGGGCAGGCTCAGTTGCGCGAGTACGAAGCGCCGCCGCATCAGGTCCAGCTGGTGGGGGTCGAGCGGCACCGCCTCCGCGGGCGTGCCCTGCTGAAGAAGTAGCAGGTAGCCGGCGAGCAGGTTCGAGATCATGCGGATTAGGACGATCGCCTCGCGCCGCGCAAATCCCGCATCGAGCAGGATGGCCAGGAGGCGCTCGAGCACTCTCCAGAATGACGGGGGCCCCTCGGCGTTGTACGCGATGCTGAGGGGAAGGGCAAGCGGACGGGCGTCGATCTGATCCTTGTAGTTATCGATCTCCAGGCGCAGCCGTTCAGTCCAGGTCATCTCCGGCCGAATGCCTGGGGTCGCGTCCATCCCCTCGAGCACGACCTCCGTCATGGCGTTGATGAGGTCCTGCTTGTCGCGAACATGGCGGTAGAGGGCCATCGGCGTGACCCCGAGCTCCTGCGCGAGGCGCCGCAGGCTGACCGCCCCGAGGCCTTCCGCGGTGCCGATCTCGAGCGCCCGGGCCACGACGGCCTCGCGGGTCAGGGCGCGGCGCCCTGGCCGCTGCCCGTGATCTGTGGCGTCCCGCTGCTTCATTGCTTGACAAGTGTTACGCCGCATACCTAGACTACAGCCATTAGTCTACACTGTATGCATACAGCGATAACACGCATGAGGTGACCCATGGCAGTTGCACAGGCACAAGGGCCCGCGGTCCGCGTCCAAGGCCTTGAGAAGTCCTACAAGGAACTGCAGGTCCTCCGCGGCGTCGACTTCGAGATTCCGGGCGGCGCCATCTTCGCGCTGCTCGGCTCGAACGGAGCCGGCAAGACCACGGTCGTCAAGATCCTGTCCACGCTGCTCAAGGCCGACGCGGGGACCGTCGAAATCAACGGCTTCGATGTCGCCACCCAGGCCCCGGAGGTGCGGGCGTCCATCAGCCTCACCGGGCAGTTCGCGGCCGTCGACGAGATCCTCAGCGGGCGCGAGAACCTCGTGCTGATCGCCCGGCTTCGGCACCTCAAGGACCCGCGCAAGATCGCGGATGACCTGCTCGCTCGCTTCTCGCTGACCGATGCCGCCGCGCGGAGGGTGTCGACGTATTCGGGCGGCATGCGCCGCCGCCTGGACATCGCGATGAGCCTCATCGGGAACCCACCGGTCATCTTCCTCGACGAACCGACGACCGGGCTCGACCCCGAAGGGCGCATTGAGGTGTGGCAGGCCGTCAAGGAGCTCACCGGGCAGGGCACCACGGTGCTGCTCACCACGCAGCAGCTGGAAGAGGCCGAACACCTCGCCGACCGGATCGCGATCCTGCACGAAGGTCGCATCGTCGTGAACGGCACCCTCGCCGAGCTCAGGCAGGTGCTCCCGCCCGCCAAGGTCGAGTACGTCGAGAAGCAGCCGACGCTCGAGGACATCTTCTTCGCCCTCGTCGGCGACGGCGGCAATCGCAGTGGCGACGCTGCGGGCAGCAACGACACCAAGTAAGGATCCAACGATGACCACGCACGTCTTTCGCGACACCGCCGTCCTGACCGGACGGTCCCTGCGCCACATCACCCGCAGCCCGGACACGATCATCACGACCGTGATCACGCCCGTCGCCATGATGCTGCTGTTCGTCTACGTGTTCGGCGGCGCGATCACCACCGGGTCGGATTCGTATGTGAGCTACATGCTGCCCGGCATCCTGCTGATCACGATCGCGTCGGGCATCGCCTACACCGCGCTTCGGCTGTTCACGGACATGCAGAGCGGCATCTTCGAGCGGTTCCAGTCCATGCCGATCGCGCGGTCGTCCGTGCTGTGGGCGCACGTGCTGACCTCGCTGGTCGCCAATCTCATCTCGCTCGGGGTCGTCGTGCTCGTCGCACTCCTCCTGGGCTTCCGTTCACCGGCGGGATTGCAGGCCTGGCTCGCGGTCGCCGGCATCCTGATCCTGTTCACCCTCGCCTTGACGTGGCTCGCCGTGATCGCCGGTCTCTCGGCATCTTCGGGGGAGGGCGCGGGCGTGTTCGCCTACCCGCTCATCTTCCTGCCGTTCATCAGCTCGGCATTCGTGCCCACGGCTACCATGCCCGGTCCCGTGCGCGTGTTCGCCGAGAACCAGCCGGTGACGTCGATCGTCAACACGATCCGCAACCTGTTCACGCTTCAGCCGGTCGGCACCGAGATCTGGATCGCCCTCGCCTGGTGTGTCGGCATGCTGATCGTCGCGTACGCCTTCGCCATGCGCACCTACCGCCGCAAGATCGCCTCGTAGAGGGGTGGGCGTCGGGCCTGGCCCGGGAGGGTTTTGCGCTCTACTAGCGGACCTGGCTGCTCGACACGGGTGTGGAAAGGGCTCTGGTAGAGCGTAGAAGCAGAAGCCGAAGCTCTATCCACGCTCGGCGGTATCATCGTGGCTCGCGCGCCTGTAGCTCAGTGGATAGAGCGTCGGCCTCCGGAGCCGAAGGTCGCAGGTTCGAATCCTGTCGGGCGCGCCATTCCAACCTTTTCTGGCAGCGCCAGCGCCGATCCGTGCGCGTAGGCCGCCTGCGTCAGCCGGACACCCACGATCTCGGGTCCGGCGACCGTGATCCGGTCGTAGATGGCGTGCATCAGGTCTGCCCTCTCCTTCGATACGTCTGCCTGCTGAACTGACTCGGCCAGCGCCCGCAGCCACTCGATGGCGCGCTGTGCCGGGACCCCGGCACCGGATCCCTCAGCGAGCGCGTCGCGCGCCTCTCGCAGGGCCCTGAGCCGGGCGAGGTAGGCGTCGTCGGCGAGATCGCCACCCGCGTGCTCCAGGGCGAGCTCGCGGATCCGCCGGTCAATTCCTGGCCCGGTCCATCTCGACCGGGCGCCTGGTCGAGCCGAGGACCGCGACCACCGAGGCGATCGTGTCGTCGTCGACCGTGATGCCGGCAACCTGCGCCAGCACCGGTCCGACGAGGTCGCCGTCGCGGTCGGCCTCAACAAGGTCGACATGCTCGGCGTGGCGACTGGGCCGGACTCGATGACGTTCCCCTTTGTGGGCGCGTCGGGGCGGGCAGCGAGGCTCGAGCCGCGCGAGGCCTATGCCACGACAAGCCTTCCGCGGATCGCCCCCGAGCTCGGTGCAGAGCTCGCCGCCCGCCTCACGCTTCGATTGCAGCGGCCATAGATCGAGTTGGTGGCGCGCAGCGCTGCCCGAGGCATCACCACTTGAACGAGCGCCCGACGGCCAGCCGGACCCGTTGCCCGGACGCGGCACGTGCGCTATCGCAGCAGGACCGCGACGCTCAGGGCGACAGCCAGGATCGCCGCGACGGCGCCAATCGCGGCTGCTGCACGCGCCTGGCTGGCCACCGCGCGCACCTCGGCGACAGCCGTTGTCACGTGCTCACGCGTGCGCGCGGTCTCGCCTGAGAGGTTGGCTTCGACTGATCCCAGCTTCTCGCCCTGGGCATCGTTCGCCGCCTTCACCTCGGCGCGCAGCTCCTCGAACGACGACCAGAACCGTTCAGGGTCCAGGGCGGCGATCGTTGTCGCTGCGCCGCGGAGCGAGGTCGCGGTGCCGGCGAGCTCGACCGACGTCGTCTCGAAGGTTGCCAAGGCAGAGGCGAGGGCGGCCTGCGACGAGGAAACCGCGGCCTCAGCCGTCTCGACCGAGTCCGATGCCGCCCCGTACCGCTCCAGTGCGGACACGATCTCGCGAAGGGCTACCTCCGCCTCGGTGAACGACCGGATGGCGGCCTCGTAGGTGAGCTTCGTCTCGTTGTCGGGCGTCTCAGTCATCGTGGCGCCGCACATGACGATCAGATCCCGGACCCTGCGCCTGCCCGCCGATCACTCCCGGGCATGACCATTCGCAACTGTCGGACGACAGCGACTCTGACCGCCAAGGCGACAGCGATTCTGTCACCGTGGCTTGGGCCTGACGGCAGGGTACCTGCGCCAGGGGTGGTCCTGACGAGCCCGGGATGCCGTGGCTGCCGAGGGCGCGGGATCGATGCTCGGCTCGCGTGGTTCGGGCGGGGTGGTGAGCTCGGGCACCCGGCTGACCTTGCGCGCCCGCAAGACCGGCGCCGTTGGCGGGGCGGCGACGAGCTGGTACAGGTCGCCCTCGTCGCGCGCCCAGAGGCTGCCGTCGAGCCGCTCCTGGACGACGACCCGGCGTCCGGCCCAGCCGGCCCCGCCGCGGCGTCGCGGCAGCGAGAGGCTGCCGCCGCCCAGCTGACCGTCGCGTCACGCTCGGCCCGGCGCGGGTACTCGAAGCACAGCACGGCCTCGGGTGGCAGGTCCGACGGCCAGGGCCGCCAGGCTGGCGCTGGGTCCGCCGGCTCGAGCGCGAACCGGCGGTTGTGCCGGGGCAGGTACCAGGCGAGCAGCTCGTTGGCGCCCTCGAGCGTGGTGACGCGTGCCCGCCGCAACTCCGAGACGAGCCGATCCTGGAGCGTTCCCCACAGCCGCTCGACCCGGCCCTTGGCCTCGGGGCTGCGGGCGCCGATCCAGCGGATGCCGAGCACGTCGAGCGCCCGGCCGACCTGGGTCAGGCTCCTCCGTCCGGTGAGCTGCTCCGCGAGCGTGGGCGGCCGGTTGGGGTCCTTGATGAACACCCCCGACAGATCGGTGTACAGGGCGAGCGGGAGCCCGTGGCGGCGGATCGTCTGGACCAGCATCTCGAAGTACCCGGCCGCATCCTCGGCGGCCCGGAACCGGCCGCCGGTGACGGTCCCGGTCGCGTCGTCGATGCCGCCGACGAGGGTGAGCTCGGGACCCCGCTCCTCGAGCCAGTCATGCTTCGAGCCGTCCGTCTGGAGCAGCATCCCGGCCTTGGGCATCCGCTCGCGCCGGCTGCGGTGCGCGGGTGGTCGCCGGGTCCGCGGCGGCGCGACCCCGCCTCGGTCAGGATCCGCTGCACCGTGCGGGCCGACCGGATCGCCGGATCGCCCTCGGCCAGGGTCTCGGCCAGGTGCACCGGGTTGAACCCGGCAAACGTCGTGAGCGCCTGGTCCACGATCGTCGCCCGGACCACGTCGTCGACCCGGTTGACCGGCCGCCGGCCACGGTTGCCGTGGACCAGGCCGGCGGCTCCCTCGGACCGGAGGCGGTCGGCCAGCCGCTTCACCTGGCGGGTCGAGAGCTGCAGGTACGCGGCCGCCTCACCGGGGTCGAGCTCGCCGGCCAGCACATGAGTCAGGACCAAGAGGCGCTGCTGCGCCTTGGCATCCAACGTGATCGTCTCCCTCGTCTGCATGGGATCGAGGGTGACAAAGTCGCTGTCGCCTTAGGTCGGACAGAATTGCTGACGTCCGACACATGACCATTCGCAACTTGACACGGGACATCGTGGCGACGAGACTCTTGTTACACACCCGGCGGTTCCGCCCGTCGGGTTTTCCTTTTCCGTGAGGACCTGTGAGCGGCGTTCGGCGCGTCACCATCTACATCGACGGGTTCAACCTGTACTACGCGCTCCTGAAGCCGACCCCGGCGGTTCGATGGCTTGACCTTGCCGCCCTGGGCGCCGCCCTCCGCCCCGGGGATACCGTTTCGGTTCGCTACTTCACGGCCAAGGTGCTCCGCGTGCCCGACCCGACCTCCGAGATGCGGCAGCGCCTCTACCTCAAGGCCCTCGAGACGCTGCCGAACGTGACGGTCGAGTTCGGTCACTTCACCGCCCACCAGGTCCGGATGGCGCTCGTGACCCCTCCGAAACCGGGACCGAGAACCGCCATCGTGTGGAAGACCGAGGAGAAGGGCTCGGACGTCAACCTCGCCACCCGGCTCCTGCTCGACGGCCAGGACAGCCTCTACGACGAGGCCGTCGTCATCTCGGGCGACTCCGACCTGGTCGAGCCGATCCGCGAGGCGAACCGCCGGTACGGCCCGGTGCACGTCCGGAACCCGCGCGATGTGCACAGCGACCTCGCGCTGGCCTCCACCACCTACGGCCGGCTGGACCCATCGCTCCTGCCCCGGTGCCAGTTCCCGGATACGGTCCATCTGCCTACGGGGCGCTCGGTCACGAGACCGGCAACCTGGCGGTAAGGCGATAGCGTCGGGCGCCGGGAAGACGGCGGCCGCACGCATCAGGTCCTAGCAGCGAGCGCGCCACGACCCCCTGCCGCCCGTGGGCGGAGACGCACGGGACGCGGATGGTGGGCGTCGCACCATCGGCGCGGTCTGCCCCGCCCGCCGAGGTACGGGAGCTCGGCGCCGCAGGCCGGGCAGCGGCGCGGCGGGGCGAGACTCGCACGGAGGGCCATCGTCGCGGACGCGGCCATCGCCTCTAGGAGGTCAGCGCTCACGGATCGCCCCCTGGCGAAAATGCGCCAAGAATCCCGAAACCTGGCCGAGGGAACACAGCCGCCGGGCGCCAGTCTGCAAGCGTTCGCGCGCCCTAGGGTCTACCCCGCCCCCGCCGGTTGAAGCGCCCTTGCTGGAGTTGCACGAGCGGCAGAGGACGGCGGTGTTGGCGATGTCGAGCGGCGCGCCACCAGCGGCCAGCGGGACCACGTGGTCGACGGTCAGGTCCGAGGCTGGGTGGGCGGGGCGGCCGTAGCCCGGGCACCAGTCGCCGTGCTCACCGCGCCAGGCGCGTAGCACGCGGGCACTGAGCCGCTGCCAGGCCCGCGTGCTGTAGAGGGGGTTGTGGCGGCTGCGGTTGGACTGGCGGGCGTGCTCGGAACAGCGGCTACCCGCGCGGCTGGTGAGGACACCACAGACCGTGCACAGCTTCACCAGCAGATCGTCCGCGGGCAGGGTGGCGTGGTCTATTCGCCTGCGGTGCTACGCCTGCGCGACCATGGCGGTGCGAGCCGGCAGGATCGTGTACGGCGCGACCCCAAAGAGTGATCCGAACGCCAGGGTTCGCGCGTCGATAGGGTGTGCAGCGGGCATGGCGAAGCGGGGATCGAGTGGCTGAGACGGTGGCGGCATCGAGCGAGCATCTCGAGCGCGAGGAGGCATTCGGGCGCCTCGTCGCTCGAGAGCTACCATCCTCCTACCGGACCGCCGCGCTGCTACTCGGTGACCCCGCCGAGGCCGAGGACGTCACGCAGGATGCGCTGGAGCTCGCGTGGCTGCGCTGGGACCAGCTCCGCGACCCAGACCGTGCAGGGCCGTGGTTCGGGAGGATCCTGGTGAACGCGTGCCGCGACCGGCTCCGGGGCCGGCACCGGTCCCGTGTCGCCTGGATCGGCGAGGGGTCCACTCCCGACGCCGCTGCGTCAGTCGCCGAGCGCGATGCCATCGACCGGGCGCTCGCCGACATGAACGCAGATCAGCGCGTCGCGGTGGTGCTGCGCTACTTCCTCGACCTCTCGGTCGAGGAGATCGCGGCGCGCACGGGCGCGCCGGTCGGCACGGTGAAGTCGCGGCTCCGCCTCGCGCTTAGCGCGGTGCGAGCGGCGTACGAGGCGCAGGAGCGGGCAGGGACAGGGCGATGAACGACAAGCAGCTCGAGGACCTCATCCGGTCGCGACTGCGGGCGAGGGCGCCGAGCGACGTGCCCGGGAACCTGCTCATCCGGGCGTCGGGCATCCCGCGGCAGGCCCGGGTGATCCGCCGGCGGCGGCCGGCTCTCCAGGCAGGCGCGCCCTGGCTGCGCCTCGCCTTCGTGACGCTGGTCCTCGTGGTCGCGACCCTCGGCGGCCTCGTCCTCTTCACGCGCCTCGGGAGCCTGAACGGCGTGGCGTCGCCGGCCGTCCCCACGCTGCCGCCCGTGACGCAGCCCTCACTCCCCCCGGGCGCGGCCACCCCGACGCCCGTCGTCGCCGGGGCCTGGGCCAGCCAGACCGTCGCGTGGCTGGTGGATGACCAGAACGGCCTGCGGATGACCACCGATGGGGCCCTGACCTGGTCCAGCGCGCGGCCGCTTCCGCGGCCGCAGGACGAGCTGCGCGGCGGGCCGACCTTCATGGACGGGTCGACCGGGTACGCCGTCTGGGCCCCGCAGGTCGGCAACCCGACCCCGGTCTGGGTGTACCTCACCCGGGACGGCGGCCGGACCTGGTCGGCGACCCAGGTCGGGGCGCTCCCCTCGCAGGCGGGCGACTCGAACAGCCTGACCGCCCACTTCACCGACGCGGAGCACGGGGTGGTCCTCGCGGGCGACTACCGCTCCGGTGCGGTGCCTTCGGGGCACGCGGGGGCGGGGATGCGGGCGGTCGCGTGCGCCGGCTGGTCGACGAGCGACGGCGGGGCCACGTGGATGTCGATCGCAGGGGCGCCGTGCTCCGACCACGACGACTGGGCCACGCCACTGGTCGGGATAATCATGCCCGCCTCCGACGGAGGCCCGACCGTGTCGCTAACGCTCGACGGCGGGCTGACGTGGCGGAGCGGGGCGCTGCCGGGGGTGGGCGTCGACGACGCGCCGATGTACGTCGTGCTCACGGCTGCGCCGGACGGGTCCCCGAGCCTCGCCTACTGGGTCCAGCGCGGCGACGGCCAATCGGGAACGTCCCCAAGAGTCATCGTTGCCGAGTCCCACGACGGCGGCGCGAGCTGGCGGGAGGTCTATGACTTCACACCCCCGGCGGCCATCTCGCTGGACACCGTGGCCGCGCTCGGGCCGAGCCACTGGCTAGCGACCGGCGCTGCGGCGCAGTCATCCACGGCGGCCCCCGTCCCGATCCTCGAGACCGCCGACGGCGGCCGGACGTGGGTCCAGACCGGGACCCTGGGCTTGATCGACGGCCAGTCGACGGGGTGGTTCGACCGCCTCCACGGCGTGGCCCGCGGTCAGGACGACAGCGGCTGCTCCCTCCCGTCCGGGACGCCGTGCCACGCCAACGGCTTCTTCATGACCAACGACGGCGGGCAGACTTGGCACGGCGTGCCCTTCTAGTGTGCTGAGTTGGAGATTCGTTCACAATATCTCGCGAGCGAGGCGAGGATCTGGTCGGCGGTCTTCAGCCACACGAACGGCCGGGGGTCCTCGTTCCAGGTGGCGATCCAGGCGCGGATGTCGCGCTCCAGAGCCGGGACGCTGGTGTGGGCGCCGCGCTTGATCTTCTTGGTCGTCAACTCGGCGAACCAACGCTCGACCAGGTTGAGCCAGGACGCCCCGGTGGGGGTGAAGTGGAGATGGAAGCGGGGATGGCGCAGCAGCCAGCGCTTGATGGCCGGGGTCTTGTGGGTGGCGTAGTTGTCGAGCACGAGGTGGACCGCGAGGTCAGCGGGCACCTCGGCGTCGATGCGCTCCAGGAACGAGCGGAACTCGCTCGCCCGGTGGCGCCGGTGGAGCGAGCCGATGACCCGTCCGGTCAGGGTGTCGAGGCCGGCGAACAGGCTGGTCGTGCCGTGCCGCACGTAGTCGTGGCTGCGCCGTTCGGGCGTGCCCAGGAGCATCGGCAGGATCGGCTGGAAGCGGGCCAGCGCCTGGATCTGGCTCTTCTCGTCGACGCACAGCACGACCGCCCGCTCGGGCGGATCGAGGTACAGCCCGACCACGTCGCGGACCTTGTCCACGAACAGCGGGTCGCTGCTGAGCTTGAAGCTCTCGGTCCGCTGGGGCTGCAGCCCGAAGGCTCGCCAGATCAGGCTGATCGAGGTCTGGCTCATGCCCATCGCGCGGGCCATCGAGCGGGTCGACCAGTGGGTCGCGTCGGCGGGCTGCTCTTCGAGGGTCTTGACGATCACCGCCTCGACCTGCTCGTCGCTGATCTTGCGCGGGGCGCCGGGGCGCGGCTCGTCAAAGAGGCCGTCGAGCCGGGACGCGAGGAACCGGCGGCGCCACTTGCCGACGGTCGTCGGTCCCACCCCGAGTTCCTCGGCCACCGCGACATTCGTGGCGCCCGCGGCCGACGCGAGGATGATCCGGGCCCGCAGCGCCATCGCCTGAGCGCTCTTCCGTCGTCTGGTGAGGCGCTCGAGCGTGCTGCGCTCCTCGTCGGTCAGGGACAGCTCGGCCTTCGGGCGGCCGAGGCGGCGGGCCGGAGATGGGTTCGCAACCACGCGTGGAGCATACTACATATGCCACTAATTAGCAACTCAGGACACTA
>CAWHHU010000005.1:0-273132 GCA_963829295.1 uncultured Chloroflexia bacterium
CCGCTTGCACCTCCGACCTCAACGTCCTGGTGGCCGCGTTGGGCCGAATGACAATGAGCCGACGCTATCGAGGCGCTGGCGATTTGACAGACGGCCCAAGGGGAACCTGCCTCCCAATCAAGCGCCCGCGCCCGCGGCCATCAAGCAGCCGTCCGCTCCCTCGATCGGTACCGGGATATTTGTGGCGTCTGCACGCTCAACTCCTGTCGGGCGCGCCATGCAACCTTTTCGGGTAGCGCGAGCGCCAATCCGTGGGCGTAGGCCGACGGAGTGAGCCGGACAGCCACGATCTCCTCCCTGCGACGGTGATCCGGTCGTAGATGGCGTGGAGCACGTCGGCCTTCTCCTCGGGAACCTCGGCCGCCCTCCACGTCGCTGACAGCGCCCGGAGCCACTCGACGGCCCGCTCGGCCGAGATCCCTCGGCGCTCGTGCGCTCGAGGATCTCCTTGGCCTCCCGGAGCCCGTGCAGCCGCTCGAGGTAGACCGCGTCCTCGAGGCGGCCGGCGGCGTGCTCCAGCGCGAGCTCGCGGATCTGGCGGTCGATCCGGGCCCGGTCGATCGCGACCGGTCGGGGGCTCGAGCCGAGGCTGGCGACGACCGGCGCCATGGTGTCGTCGTCGAGCTCGATCCCCTCGAGCTGCGCCAGGATCGGCTCCTCCCACACCTCGTCGCCGAGGCGGGCCTTGCGGCCCCAGGCCTCGCACGGGTTCGCGTGGAGCTTGCGGTGGCGGCCGTCGGCGAACGTCCCGTCGCTCCGGAGCCGCCGGCCGCAGACGCACTCGAGGAGGCCGCCCGAGGAGGTCGACCCGGTCGCGGCGCCTCGGCCCGCCGCCGCGGGTCTTGACCGCCGGACGTCCTCGACCCGCGCCCAGAGCTCGTCCGACACGGGCGGGTTCGCCCGCCACGGCGCCGGCTTGCGCGTCTCGCGGTCGGCTCCGGCGGTGCCGGCGGATCCAGCCGTTGTAGAGCGGGTTCATGAGGATCATCCGGATCCGGCTCTCGGCGAGCCCGGTCTCCTCGGCGAGGTCCTTGGCGCTCACGTTGCCGAGGGCGTAGCGCTCGAACAGGGCGACCGCGGTCGCCGATCGTGTCGGGGTCGACCTCGAGGGCGTGCGGCGGCTCGGGCAGACGCCGGAAGCCGAGGCCCGCGTGCCCGCCCGGGTCGTCGCGGTGGTCGAACTTGGCGGCGTAGCCGTCGGTGATCCGCTCCGACAGCCGGCGGCTGTACTTCTCCGCGCCGGCCGCCTCGCGAGATCAGCTCGTCCCAGTCGTGCGGGTCGGACGACAGGATCCGCCGGTCGCACATGACGAGCGCGACGCCGGCCGGGTGGAGGCCGTCTTCGAGGAGCTCGAGCGTCCGCCGCAGGTTGCGCTGCCAGCGGTCGGAGTACCCGGCGAGGAGCAGGTCGAACGCCCCGGCGCGCGCCTCGGCGAGCATCTCGGTCATCGTCGCCGAGCGCCAGACCGTGGTGCCGCTGTGGGCGACCTGGAACACGAGCCCCGTGTCGACGAGGCCGTGGCGCTCGATGAACCGGTCCTGCTGCTCGCGCTGGCTCGCCGGGCCGTAGCGGTCGTACTGGCCCGCGGTGGACTCGCGGATCCAGCGGGCGACCCGCAGACCCCGGACGTCGTCGAGCGAGCGGGGCAGGCGCTTGAGCGTGCGGGGTTCCTTCATGCCGCCCCGGCCTCGCGCTTCGCGTCCATGGCGACCACATTCGCGCTGTCGGGCGCCACAGCCAAGCGTTCCCGGCGCAGCTGGTCCGGACCGTCGGGATAGCGGCGGTGGAGGGCCTCGACGTAGCGGGCCAGGGCGGCGACGAGCGGATCACGCTCCACCGGCCGCCGCACCTGCTCGCTCATCGGTCAGCTCGCGCTCTGGACGTGTACGTGACCGCGATCGCGAGCGCCGACCAGACGTCGCGGCTGATCCCGTACAGCGGGCCCGGGCGCGGCCTTGCGGCCGATCGCGCGCCGAGCCGCCGAAGCGGTCGATGAGCGCCTGGCGGATGTTGGCGTCCTTGGCCCGCGAGTCGCCGCACAGGGCGAGCTTCACGGCCCGCCGCGGGCAGCAGGACGACCGGGACGCGGTGGGCGGCCTCGGCGAAGCGGCCGGCCCAGCAGGACGGTGTCGAACACCTCGGCGCCCGACCGCCATGCCGTACGACTCGATCTTCTCGATCACGACGACGTCGGGCAGCCCGCCCGTCCGCAGCGCCTCGGACGAGCACGTCGTTGGCGGTGATCCCGAACCCCTGCGGCCGGTCGCCGTCGAACCGCAGCCAGGCGGACTCGGGCCGAGCCGGGGTCGATGGCGAGGACGCTCGTCACGCCGCCTTGCCGCCGTTCTTCTGCCAGTCCCACAGGTTCAGGCAGGCGCGGAAGGCGATCCAGTCGCGCTCGGTGACGTCCGCCTCGTACAGCCGCGTGCCGCCGTCGGTGACGTGGACGATGCCGAACCGGGTGACCGCCGGCAGCGGGTGCCGCTCCGGGTCGCCGATCCGGGCGATGAACCCGGCGTTGGCATAGGCCGCCAGCTGGAGCCGGTGGTCGGCGTACACCCGGCCGTCCGGCCAGGCGACCGACTTCCCGGTCTTCCAGTCGAGCAGCCAGGTCTCGCCGTCGAGCTCGGCGATCAGGTCGAGCGTGCCGCCGTAGCCGAGGGTCTCGTTGATCAGGAACGCCTCGACCTCGAGCGGCCGCAGGCCGTGCTCCTTCGACCTGCTGGTTCAGCCAGGCGCGGGCCCCGGCGACCGCGTCCGCGTCGCGCGGGTCGGGCGTGAACGGCTCGCGGCGCAGGATCGACTCGATGTTGCCGTGGATGCGCGAGCCGCGGTCCATGGCCGAGGTCGACAGGGTCGTGAGGTACTTCACCGCCGCGTCGACCTTGCCGGCCTCGCGGTCCTCGATGAGGCGCTCGGCGTTCTCGACCGCCGAGCGCGCGACCTCGCCGAGCTTCCAGTTGGTGAGCGCCGGCGCGTCGAGCACCCGGGTGATCGACGTGACGCCGGGCCACGGGCCCTGGCCGTTGAAGTAGTAGAGGTGGCGGGCGGTGCGGACGACGCCCTCGGCCTTCGTTGCTGCCGGGCTGCGGCGGGCGGGCACGGTCGCGGTGGTCATGCGATGGGTCCCTCCTCTGGGTAGCAGGCGTCGCACGTCCAGCCGGACGGCGTCTGGCGGTGCTTGGACTGGTGGTCGCGGTACCAGTGGCAGGGGTTGGCCCAGCCGGTCGGGTCGGCCGGGACGACCCGGACGGCGACCGGTCCGGACCCGGCACTTGTCGGCGCGCCCGCATCGCCGCGATACGTGTGTCCCCGCTCCCTCCGCTCCCTCATCCACCGCTCTTCCAAGTGAGGGGAGTGAGTGGAGTGAGTGGTCCCACCCGCGGGCGCGCGCGCGAGGGGGAGTGAGCGGAGTGAGCGATGACGCCCGTTTCGGCCTCGTCCGCTCCCTCCGCGTCCTCGTCGATCCGAACGCGGGCGACGACGTAGCCGCCCCGCGCCCGGGCCACGGACCCGCCCGCGACGAGCTTCTCGACGAGCTTCTGGACCGCGTCGCGGGTCGACCCGATCAGGTCCGCGATCGCCTTCGGGAAGATCGGGCCCTCGGCCTCGATGACCTTGTAGACCTCGGCCTGCTCGAAGCTCGCCTCGGCGAGCGACCGCGGGGCCGATGACCAGGTCATCCCGTTGAACTGGACCGGCTCCTCGACCTCCTGGACGTCGCGCCCGGTGACGACGAGCTTCCCGAACGTCTCGAGGCGCTTGCGCTGGATGACGAGCGTCGTGTCCGCCGAGCCCGTGATCCCGTACGTGCCGGACACGGACGCCAGGAAGTCGTCGCCGGCGTCCTTCTTGCTGTGGTGGACGATGAGCAGTCCGACCGCCCGGTCCTTGAAGATGTCCTGCAGCCGGGCGAGGTCCTCGACGTCGACCTCGTACGCGTTGCGCCGGGCGTCGCCGCGGGCGCGGACGCGCTGCAGGGTGTCGATCGCCACCAGGCGGGCGTCGGGGTGCTGGTCCAGCCAGTCGAGGAGCTCCTGCTCGAGGCCCTCGCCGAGCTTCGCGGCGGACCAGCGGACCTCGAGCCGGCCGCGGGGCATGGAGCGGTCGCCCAGGGCGGCTCGGAGGCGCGTCTGGCCGCGCCGCTTGCCGTCCTCGAGCGCCAGGTACAGGACGTCGCCCTGCTCGATCCCGCGGCCGAGCAGCTCGCCGCCGAGGGCGACCTCGACCGCGATCTGGTAGACGAGGCAGCTCTTGCCGAGCTTCGGCGGGCCGGCGAGGACGGTCGTGCCCTCGGGCAGCAGGTCGGGCACGATCCACTGCAGCGGCGGGATGTCGAGCTCAAGGAGGTCCGTCGGCGTCGATCGAGCTCGCCTCGATCTCCTGCGTCGACCGCGGCTGGCGGGGCGCGTGCGCCGGCGCGCCGAGGCGCTCGGCGATCTTGGCGGTCACGCGGTCGAAGTCGGCGCGGAGCTCCTCCTCGGTCTTGGCGACCTCGAACCGCGGGGCGACCTGGGTGCGGACGAGCTCCCACAGCTCGTCGAGCGCCGAGGCCCGCGTTGTACCGGCTGGCCACGTAGTCGCGGACGGCGGCGTAGCGGCGGCCGCTGGGGATCCGGTCGGGCAGCACGAAGCCGCCGGCGATCGTGATGACGCCCGGGTCGCCGGCGTGGCCGCGAGGCGCGGGCCGCTCGGCGAGCGCCGCCGCGACCCAGCGCTGCCGGGCAGCGTCGGCGATGTCGGTCACCGGGCCCGCGGTGTACTCGCGGTCGCCGATCCGGCTGCCGGGCCCGACGAGGTAGCCGCGTCCCGGCCAGCGGACGGTGAAGCCGAACAGCTCGTCGCCCGCGGGGATCGGCACGTCGGCCGGCCAGCGGTAGAAGGCGTGGCGGCCGCCCGAGGGGGTGCGTCGTGATCTTCGTGGCGGGGAGGGGCCCGTGCACCGCGACCAGGTCGAGCATCCGGTCGCGCCAGGGGCGGTCCGCCCCGCCGCCGTCGTCGAGGTCGAACACGACGACGCGCTCGGGGCGGTCCGCTGGCCAGACGAGGCCGTAGTTCCCGGCGGCCGGGGCCTCGAGCTGCCGCCGGATCCAGTCCGGGCGCGTCGTCGCGTTCTTGAAGCCGTGCTCCGTGACCGGGACCTTCGCGTCCGCCCGGAGGGCGAACACGGCGAAGCCCTGGTCGATCTGCGCGATCGCGGCGGTCACGACCGACTCCGGAGCGGGCATCACGGCTAGAAGGGGAGCTGGTCTTCGACGACCGGCTGGGCGGCCGGGGCGGCTGGAGCCGCGACCGGTGCGGCCGGGGCGCGCCATCGGGCGGGCCGAGAGGTTGGTGATCTTGGCCCAGCCGCCCTCGTCGATCGTGATCGTCGCCAGCGCCTCGCGGCCGAGGAGCTGGGACTTCGGGTAGCGACTGGCCACCGCGGGCGGGGTGCCGCCGAGCAGCGCCGTCAGCCAGGCGAAGGTCTTGCGACTTCGGGCCGGACGCGGTGGACGCCGAGCCCGTGACCTCGGTGCCGTCCTCGAGGGCGAACGTCCAGTCCCGGAGCTGGACCTCCTTGCCGGCGTTCGGTCCGGTCTGCGGGAAGATCGTCCGGGGCTCGGAGATGTCGACGAGGGTGACCTCGTACACGCCGGGCGTGAGGTCGCTGGCGGGTGCGCCCGCGCTGATGGTGATGATGTCGTCGGTCATGGCTGGAGTTGCTCCTGTGCTGGGTGTGCGGGGAGCGGGGTCGTGGACGGCTACCGGCGCTTCGCGGGCATCACCTCCTCCACAGCCGGCCAGGCACACGGCGCAGCGCGGCCGCGTCTCGGGCCAGCCGAAGCGGGGGTCGATCGGCCGCCGGCCGCAGGGGGTGCGCAGGCGTCGGGTGATCGCGGCGTGCGCCTGACCGTCGCGGTCGGCGGTCCAGGTGACCCGCGGTCGCGTCACGGGTGGACCTCCGCCGCGGCCCTCGTCGCCGACGCGACGGCACGGTCCCGCCGGGGTCGGCGCGCAACTGCCCTGGTCGCGGCCGGCTTGGCCGCGCGCAGTCCCTTGAGGATCAGGAACGCGGCCTGATCCCTCGGCGAGCCGCCCTCAACCTGGGCTAGGTCCTGGATAGCCGCGGTGGCTCGCTCGGGGAGTCTGAACGTGAGTGATGACACGACCGCCACGACGCCTTCCCTTCCCGGCCGGGCGTCTGGGTCACCTCGATTGGCCAGCTAGGGCGTCATGCGCCTCATGATTCTCTGAGTTCGTTCCCGCTATTCGCTCGCGGCGACGGGCAGAGGCAGTTCCCTGCTGGCGCTGCGCTCGTTGACTGCAGAACAGTTGCGGCAGACGGCGATCACGATGTAGTCGCCGCCGTCCACTACGTACTGCGCCTGCTTGTAGCGCAGATGCAGGCGCGGTCCGCGCTCAACGCCGAGCAGCGTCTCGCACTCCTTGCAGCGCCACTCCCTCTCGGCTTCCATGCGTTCGCCTCCTTTCCGCGCGGAATAAGAAAGAGGTCAGGCGACCTTGTTGGCGCGCTGACCTCAATCTTGCGGAGGGCGAACGAGGACGGAGCGAGAGACGAGCGAGAAGGGAGCGAAGTGGACGGCGTGCGCCGTCGTCAGGCGGGGAGGATCAGGCAGTACGTCAGACTTGCGGGCGGCGCAAACTCGTAGGAATTCAGTTTCGCGTCGTGCGGATTCTTGTGGATGCGGAAGGCCCGGTACTTGTAGCGCCCGAGCTTCACGTCGGCCTTCCTGCGCGCCTCCTCAAAGAGCCGGCGTGCGGCGTCGGAGCTGGTGCATGTGTCACCGGTCTTAGTGCTCCCAGGGCGCATGGGCTTGGCCGCCTGGATGAAGTCGCTCAGGATGCCGAATTCCCTGGGCGTGAGTTTCGATCTCCTCGGCTTGGCCTTGCCGTCCCGGCAGCTTGCCTCCTGCGTCATCCCGTCGATGAACATGTCGTACCTGTCCGTCTCCCTGACGAGCTCCTCGTACTGTGCCCTGCTCAGGGGGCGGGGCTCCTCGCGCGTGATGACACGGCAGTAGACCGCCCGGGGGGCCGTTCCCTCCTGCGTCTCAATGTCGGCGGCCTTCTTCAGGATGCGATCCCACGGGAGATTGCAACGTGTGCCGTTCAGGTAGGTCGTGAGGGGCGAAACGAACACGTCCCAGCTTCGAAGCAGCTCGGCGTTCTCGACCGACAGGGGGACCGAGCTGGGCACCAGCATCACCACGGGACGCGGGTTCGTGGGGTGGACGTGCTTGCAAACCAGCATGAACTCGGACTGGTCGTCATTCAGCAGGGACAGGTACACGTCTGCCCGCTGGCCGCCGGGCAGAGGCCGTTCGCCTACGAGCGTGAGCCGCCTCCCATTCTGGACCGGCGCTCCCTCGAGCTCGTTCTCCTGGCGAAGCCGATCGACCAGCTTCGAGACCACAATCTCGTACTGCCGGACATCGTCCTCGGCGAGCGGGACGGGCTCATGGTAGTCGTCCTCTCCCGCGACCCCGAAGAGGCCCTTTGCGGTTTCCCGGACCAGCAGATCGCCCCCCGGCGGCATGTGGGCGGATCTGGGGACCTGCAGGGCCCGCGACGTCTCCTTCACGATGCCCGCCGAAAGCAGGGCCTCGAACTCCTCCGTCGGATACGCCGCCGCCTCGCGATGGAGCAGTACCGGGTCCTCGACTTGGTCGAGGCGGGTCAGGACGAGCCCAAGAAGCGTGTCAGGCAAGGACGACCCCCCAGTTGTTCAGGTAGCGGAAGACGTCCTCGGCATGGGTGGCCCGCTTGAACTTCACCTTGTTCGAGCCGGACAGCTCGACCCGCTTGCCCCGACGGTCGTCGGGGAACCCGATCTTGAACACCGCCCGCCGGATCGTGCCTCCGGCCAGCTTCTTGCGCAGGTAGTTCTTGTCGAGCGTCTCCAGGACGTTCCTCGAGCGGACCACGAATGACGGCCCGTGCTGTTGCATCAGGCTGAACTGGAGTTCGACGAGCTCCGCCGTGTGGTCCTCGTTCACCGGCATGCTGAAGTCCGACTCGGTGATCCGCGTCAGGTTCAAGCGCTGGCCGGCCTCCGGCGATTCGAAGAACTCCGCGTCAGCGAGGCAGCATTCGGCGAAGTGCTTCCGCAGCGCCGTCTCCTCATGCTCGAAACGGGCCTCGATGTCGACCTGGCCGGTCTCGTGGTTGTAGCTGATGAAGTCCTGCTGCGCTGGACGCCAGATCTGGGGCATGACCCTTTGCTTGCTCTTCGGCCCGATGAACACGAGCTCGGCCTTGGTTCGCTTCTCGTGGTAGACGATGAAGTTGACGTACGTCTCTTCCCGGTACTGCCGGACCAGCACGCGGTCGCTGTCCTTGTCCTCCCTGAACGCTTCGGCCAACTTCTCCTGGAACTCTCGTGCCACGGCGGCCGGGTCGGGGATCGCCTTCGCGTTCTTGCCCCGGAAGATCGAGAACCGCTCGGCGTGCCAGAGGGTGTTGCGGTCATAGGCGAGGTTGAAGGCCTCTTCGTTCTCGGTCAGAACCTTGAGGCTGAGGCACTCCACGGGGAGTTGTCCGCCCGGATCCGGATCGATGTCCCAGTCGCGGCAGGCAGCGATGAGATCCTCGTGCCCGCGCTCGGTGGAGAGGTCGTGGGCGCGATATAGCCCCTCCATCATCGCGTCCTTTCCGTCACCATCGCCGTTGGCGAGGAACTCCTTCAGGACGGGGACGTCAAGCGCCGCAGTGGAGAGCGGAAGATGGCCGTCCCACTGGGCCACGTACGCCCGCAGGAGCTGCTCCTGCCCCTGGAACGTGTCAAGGAACCGATCAGCGTTGAACTTCCGGTGCTTCGCCACATCCGCCTCTCCTTACCGGGCCGTGACCGTTCATGATCCTGGCCACTCCGACCACCTTGCCCTGGATCTTGAAATCGGCCGGACCACCCGGATCGGTTTCATTCTAGTTTTGGCCAAGCTCCAAGTGGATGAGCTAGAAGGGTTCCAACACGAGGGAATGCCCTCCGGGATGACATACAGCCGAGAGGCTGGTCGGCGAGCAGGAGTGCTTCGAGCAGTTCAGTCTAGCCAGGCAGCTGTCGTGTGAACAGGTGTTCTATCCACGAACTTGGTGTCGTGGCCCACAGGGATGTCCACACGATCCCTGGGATGTCCACGAAAGCCTGTCGAGAGCGAGCGGCACGGCCAGACTGACCAGGCTTGTGAGCACGACCCTTGTGCGCCGGGCGGCGGGCCGACACTATGGGACACACTACGGCGGCGACGCGACAGCGGGGAGATGACCGTGACGGATCTGGGCCTCGTGCTCGACACGGTGCGCGAGCGGATCGCGAGGCATCAGCGGGAGAACATCGGCGAGCAGGACACGAAGGCTGCGCTGATTGTTCCGGTCCTGCGCGCTCTCGGCTGGGACGTCGAAGACCTCGAAGACGTCAAGCTCGAGTACCGCCGCCGACCAGCCGACAACCCGGTCGACTACGCGCTCTTCCTGCTTCGAAGCCCGCGCCTGTTCATCGAGGCGAAGTCGCTCGGCGCCCGCATCGACGACGGCAAGTGGGCGAGCCAGATTTTGGCCTACGCGACGGTCGCCGGAGTCGAGTGGGTTGCCCTCACCGACGGGAATGAATGGCGGATCTACAACAGCCACGCCACGGTGCCTGTCGAGCAGAAGCTCTTCCGCGTCGTGCGGATCGCCGATTCGGACGACCATGCGGAGCAGACCCTTCGGCTCCTGGCGAAGAGCCAGATGGCCGATCACCTGATCGACGTACTCTGGAAATCGGACTTCGTCGATCGCCAGGTCCGAGAGGCGCTTGTCGGGTTGTTCAGCCCGGAGCCCGACCCGTCCCTGGTGCGCCTCGTCCGCGCACGGGCTGCCGCCCTCAGCCCGGCCGAAATCCGCGCAAGCCTGAGTCGACTCCGAACCACCTTCGACTTCCCTGTGGCTCGCGTGCCGGCGGCCTCGATCACGGCCCCGCCCAAAGAGTCGCCAGCCGCGGTGCGGTCCCCGGTCGTAGGGCCAGCGGCCGCGAGCGTCGCAGAGGGGACGCCATGGCGTGGCGTGACCCTCGGGCAACTCATCGACGTCGGTCTTGTGCGGGTACCGCTGGACCTAGAGCACCGCTACAAGGGAGCCCACCTGACCGCCCGCATCGAGGGCGCTGATTCGATCACGTTCGCCGGCGAGGCCTACGACTCGTTGTCGACGGCCGGTGGGATGGCTCGCAAGAGCATCGTCGGCTCGCCGCCAGGGCGCCCCTACCCGCAGACGAACGGCTGGACGTTCTGGGAGTACCGGACCAGCGACGGCGCGCTCCGTCAGCTCGACCACCTTCGCAGGCAGTTCCATGAGGGTAAGGTGGTTCCGATGTCCGCGGGAAGGCGCGCTGGCTGAGCCACGGCTGAATGGGACTCTTCCCTCTGGCCATCCTCGCCGGATCCCGTCGCTCGGCTGCGCCCGAGGCTACTGACAACTCGAGGCAGCGGCTCACAACGAGGGGATCGCGGGTAAGAGTGCCGGGCTATACCGGGACCGATGGCCAGGCAGCCTCAACCTCTGGCCGGGTGGTGATCACTCGCTTGACGCCTCGCCCGATCAATTCGCGCGACGCCAGGAACGCCGCCATCTCCGCGTATCCGGGCTCGCCAGGAAACAGCATGACGTACGAATGCGTCCTCAAGCCCAGCTCGCGGAGAACCAGGATCGGGGGGCCGGCCGCGGGGTAGGACTCGCCCCTGTGGGCGCGAAACTCGATCTTGTGGTTCTTGTTCGCGACGGAATACACGACCGGCCGCGGGGGCTCAGGAACGACCCCGCCAGGCTCGACGCGATATAGGAGAACGCGCTCCGGGCTATTGGGTTCAGCGCGAAAGTAGTCGTCTATCGCCGGCGCGTTGAAGTGCACCTGGTGCCATCTGCCCTTGGCCCGCGGAACCACGGCCACGAGCATCCGATCTGCCGCACCTGGGGACGCCGCCTCCTCGAGGTCGATCCGCTCCTCCTCAAGCGCGGCCGCTGCCTCGTCCGCTTCCTCGCGCCGAACCCGTCCTCTTGGTTTCCGACGTGCGAGACGCCTCCCGAGCGCCATCCGCCGTCCGTTCTGCGCGCCGCGCTCAAGGGCTTCTTCGTCAACGTCGATAATCTCGTCGGCGTGCTCCTCTAGGAACCGATCCCACTCACTGTCGTCCGCCGGCGCCTCTGACGAGTAACGGAGTACAGAGAAGGCCTCGAGGTTGGAGCGGAGCCCTCCTGGTGTGAAGTTGCCTGATCCGACGAGTACAGTTCCGGACCCGTCAGCCCGCCGAGACCGCAGTAGCTTCGGGTGAAACAGGCCATTGCGCTGGTTCCGGAACACCTTCAGCTCAAACGCGGGGCCGACCTTGGCTCGGGTGGCGAGGAGGAACTCCAGGGTGCGCCTATCGGTCACAGCATCGAGTCCGACCAGGAGTCTGAAGACTCGGCCGCGTCCTGAGACCGCTGTAAAAGTGAAGACGGCGTAGGCTCCGAAGCGGACCTTGGAAGTTCGCATCAGGAGACCACGCCGTGGATCGAAGAATAGCCCCCAGCGTCCAGATCGAGGCCGCCATCGAGGCGGCGCTGACCGGCGGCGTCGCCGGCGCTGACCAGCTGAGCGAGCTCGGGCGCCTGGGCGCCCAGCTCATCCTCCAGCGCGCTGTCGAGGACGAGCTCACAGCGTTCCTGGGGCGCGCCCGCTATGCCCGGACCCCCGACGCCGCGGGATCGCGTAACGGCACCCGGCCGCGACGGGTCCAGACCGCCGAGGGCGAGATCGTGATCGCCATGCCCCAGGTGCGCGGCACGCTCACCCGGTTCGTCTCGGGGGTCATCCCCGACACGCGCTCGATCGTCCGGACCCGGCCGCTCGAGGCGCTCGTCATCGGCGCCTACGTCCGGGGCCTCTCTGACCGGGACATCGAGAGCCTCGCCCGCGAGGCGGGGCTGGGTGCGATCAGCCGAACCGCCGTGAGCACCGTGTGCCGTGAGCTGCGCGACCGGTACCGCGCGTTCCGGGCCAGCAGCCTCGGCGACGTCCGCCTGCTCGCACTGTTCCTCGATGCCATCTTCCTGCCCGTCCGGCCCGACGGGCCCAGGGAGGGCGTCCTCGTCGCCTGGGGCTTCACGACCGACGGCGAGCGGGTCCTGCTCGACGTCTGCCTCGGCCAGCGCGAGCGCACGGAGGACTGGACCGACCTCGGGCAGGGCCTCATCGCGCGCGGCCTGCGCAGCCCGCTGCTCGTCGTGTCCGACGGGGCACCGGGGCTCATCCGAGCGATCACCGAGCTGTGGCCCGACGCCGATCGTGGCCGGTGTGGTGTCCATCGACTTCGGAACATCCTGGCCAAGCTGCCCAAGCGACCCGGGCTCCATGCCCGGGTGCGCGCGGCGTACTGGGCGGCGCTCGATGGCGCCACGACGCCCGCCGAGGCCGAGCACGGGCTGCGGGTCCTCGTCGGTGAGCTCAGCTCGGACTTCCCGTCCGCCGCGGCGTGTCTCGCCGACGACCTGCCCGCGCTCACGGTCCACCTGCGGTATCCGCTCCGGCTGCGGAAGCGCCTCCGTTCGACGAACTTGCTGGAGCGGTCTCTGGAGGAGGTGAGGAGAAGGACCAAGGTGATCGGGCGCTTCCCGGGCGAGACCAGCTGTCTCACGATGGCCTGGGCCGTCATGGACCTCGTCATCGCGGGGGCCCACGGCCTCGGGCTCACGCTGCCCGATCGTCACGCCATCGCCGGCCTGATTGCCGCCCGGGCCGTCCCGCAGACGGAGGAGCTGATCGCCTAACCTACGAGCGCCGAGGAGCCCGTGCCGTCAGCGCTTTTCCAGCAGATCCCGGACGCGACCGAAGACTCCTCGCTGAATGTAGTCAGCGAACGCCGGGTCCCCGACCACGCCGACCGCGCCGGCCACGGAGGCGAACGCGAATATCCCCTCGATCTCGGTTACCTCCGGGTCGAGGAGGAGAGCCGTTATCTCCTCGTCGAGATACTTGGTGTAGGGGGAAGACGCATCCTGGATCCGCAGCTCGTACGTCATCCCCGACCTCGACCCAATCGGAACCGACAGCCCACGAAGGCAGGGTGTTCACTCGGTATGGTGGCCGTTCCCGTTGCCGTTTCGCCTGCCATTGGTCCCCTCTCCATTCCGGCCGCGCTCCATGACCTCGGCGGTCACGGGCTCCGACTGGAGCATGAGACGATCGTAGTTCACAACCTTCGGGCCGGTAGTGGGCCGGGCGGGTGGCTTGGCGAAGACCAAGATGTACTCGTGAACGTTCTTGAACAGGAAGTTCGGTGGGTACGGATACGATCCAAAGATGGGCCGCTGAACGCCTGCCGAGCCCCATCGGCCGCCGGTGCGGTCCTTGGACCAGATCAACTCATTGATCATCACGAAGCCCGCGTCGCGAAGCTGGATCGTGAAGTCCGCGGCGAGGGGGAACGTCAGCAGTCCATGGTCAGTGTGCTGGTTGACGTTCGCCGTCACGACGCAGAACTTCCTCCCCGGACGAAGGACGCGATAGACCTCATCGAAGACCCCTCGCATCTCGCTGAGGAAGCCGCGGTAGCCCTCGAGGTTGCCGAGATTCGAAGCGGATGTCCCGTAGTCGGCCTTGTTCCAGTAGGGCGGGCTCGTCACGACAAGGTCGATCGTCGAGTCAGCGATGAAGGACAGGTCACGGCTGTCTCGCTCGTGGACCTCCGAGTCTTCTGACGGGGCGTTTTGTCTGATCAGGGCGACGTAGTCAGGATTGGTGTCGAGCGAGATTGCCTTGCGGTCGAGCTTGAGGGCCGTCGCCGCCGTGGTACCCACGCCGGCGAAAGGGTCAAGCACCGTCTCACCGACGAACGAGAAGAGCTTGATCAGGCGATGAGGGATCTCCTCGGGAAAGACCGCCGGGTGCCCCGAGTTGGTGACGTTCGCGATGTGCCAGACGGTCTTCGTGTACTCGCGCCACTCCTCCTTCGTGAGCTTGCTTTCCTCCTTGCGGAGCTTGGCAGCGTCGAGGAGCTTGGCAGCGTCAGCGCTGATCTCGGTCGTCAATGGTTCGTCTCCCTACCCACTTCGATGGTTTCATTGCGGAATCGAGAAAGGTGACCCTCGGCGGCCGGATCCAAGCCCAGGTCTTCAAGCAGCAGCCGATCGACAGCCGCGACAAGTGCCCAGCTGCTTGGTCGGAAGGACACCGTCCGGAGACCGTTGTTGACGGCAACCACGGCGTTGCGGCGGGCGTCACTCCACAACTGACGGCCTAACTCGGCGACCCGGATCGACGCCGGCGATCCGTCCCACTGGAAGGGGAGGTTCGCCAGCCATGTAGCGGGAACATGGAAGCCATCGCCCTCTACCCGCCACAGCCAATACACCAGGCCCGAGCCAAGGACGGCGTACGCCCAATCGGCCTGCGCCCCCGACTCTGCAACGAGTCGGCGAGAATTGACCCGGCCATCAGCGTTCAATTCCCGGTACAGAACGAGCCAGTTGTAGGCCGTCGAGCCCACGAAGACTGCGTTGGTGCCAGCGGTCATGGATCCCGATGGCACGCCCTCACGAACGGTGTTGTGCAATCGGACGCCGTGTCGCGGCAAGCGCCCGTAGATCTCCAACTCCCAGTTGGCGCCCAGCTTCGGAATCCCCTTGGCGATGTTGATCGGCGGACACTCGACGGGCTCCGGGAGGCCGTCGAACAGCGACGAGCGCTGACGTGACGTCCAGCGGATGAGCCCTGAAGTCCGAAGGCGAAGCCCCTTCGCCGGCTGCCGAAACACGATGGCGGCTCGCTGCTTCACGTCGTCCCCGAACAGCGCGTCAGGCGTTCGATCGAAGAAGCGAATGGTCCACGTGCCTTCGGCGGCCGCGATGGCGCGTCGCACCGATTGGTAGGGCTGCGTGGTGTTGTAGGCGAGCGACAACGGAACGACCAAGGCAGCTCTCGCCTTGCCATGTGCCAGTCGCCACATGAGCTCCATGAATGGGAGAAAGGCGCTGGTGGATGGAGACACAGCCACACCGCCGAACCCGGCCGCTCTCGCCGCGAACGCTCCGATGTCGGGGCGGTGCCCAAGAGGCGAATACGGTGGATTGCCCACGACTGCGAACCCCTCTTGGGCCTCCGGAAAGAGACTCGAGAAGGTCGCCGACCATTCGGCCCGCCCTAGGTCAACTGGATCGGGTAGGTCGGGGTCTTGGGCGATCGCCGTCCGCAGAAGCTTGCGCGAGTCTGCGACTTGGGCGCTGCGCGCGGCCGGAGTGCGGGCGAACCCATCGTCGGCAAGGAGCAGCGAAATCGAGTCGCCTCGGGCGATGTTGAGGCGGGCCAGGTGCCATAGGCGAGACGGGGGGACATCGGGTGCGACGGGCGCGAGGGTCGCCGTAAGCACGAAACACGCAGCATCGATCGCGAGGGGATCTAGATCAACACCGTAGAGACGCGCCAGCACATCACCGGCAGACTGGTTATGCATGAACCGTCTGGCCGCCGAGCGAAGGAAGACGCCGGTGCCGCATGCGGGGTCGAGCACACTCACGTCCTCGTCTTCGATGGCCCACTCCGTCATGAAGTCGGCGACGTCCCCTGGCGTGTAGAAGATCCCGTGGCGTCGCTTCGCGGATCTGGCATCGGCGCGCGCCGGATCCCGGAGAACCGAGCGGCGTGTACCTGGTCCATGCGGGTCAAACACGTAAGGAAGCAGGTCCGCAAGCGCTGGCTCATCGATCGACTGCAGAAGGTCGTGAACCTCCTGTCTAGCCCCGCTTGAGAAGCACTGGGCGAGCGTGCTTTCCCCTCGACCGAAGAACCACTGCTCAGCCTCCTCGAGCGTTGAGGAGCCTGGCCCAGCGATGCGTGATACAGCCCAGACGCCAAGAAGCGCCCATGTGGCTCGAACGTTGTGGTCATCACCAGACTGGTCCAATCCGCGATCACGGGTCCCAAAGAGCGACGCGTACAGCGCGGAGAGGTCGCGCCCGCTGCCGCTCAACAGCGCTGCCTCGGCGGTTCGGAACCGGACCGCCACGCGCTCGGCGGCCGTGCCGAGCGGGGAGCCAGGACGGGGGATATCCTGCCGCACCCGGTGAGCGAAAGCGTCGCGATCGGCTGTCCGCCCATGGATTCTTGTCATGGGACGAGAGACTCGGACCGGAGGATGATCCGGCCCTGTTGCCGCGCGAATAGGCCTTGGTAGGCGCCCGCGCGAGCATGGATCTGTCCGGGTTCGACGGGCCCGCCCTTCCGTGGGCGGTAAAGGTGCCTCTTGTTGAGCTCTCTTGCCAGCTCGGGCGCGCTGAGTCCGTCGCCATGCTCGCGGAGAACGACCTCCATCGCCGCATGGAGCGTCAGGGGCTCGACCTTGGGGTCCTCGACGCCGAGCACAAGCCGACCGCGCTCGATGAGTCCTTCCAGCTCCATGCACTTCGCCCGACAGAGCTCGAGCTCGGCCACAGCGGATTCGAGGGCCGCTGCGATGTCGTCTCGGTTGGCGAGCAACGCCTTCTTCAGCTCTATCAACGTCGGCACACTAATTCGAGTACAAGTATTGTCCTGAGTCATGATGCACAATCCTCGAGGGCCGCGCAACCTGCCGGGAGCCTCGACACCGGACGCGCCTCCGTGAAGTCGTTCGATGAGGCGTCCACTTCCGAGCGAGCAGGTAAACGTCGCCTTAGTTCGTGACAGGTTCGGTGGCACGCGAAGACAGGGCGATGACCGCCGCCCGGGCTCGAAGTGGCGCCGTCGGTGAGGCGGTCAACCCCTGCGGAGTAGGGGCCGTCGCCACGGTAGCGACAGCCATCCACCGGGCACTTATCTGGACTACGCCTTCACCCACACCCCGCCGCGCCGGACGTAGACGTCCGGCCCGACGTCGGCCCAGGCGCCCGACCGGCGGACCTGGACGCTGTCGGCCTTGACCCAGGCGCCCGAGCGGCGGACGTACGTCTCCGACCCGACCTCGTAGACGACGTAGACGCCCATCCGGCGGCTCGAGTGGGAGGACTCGCCGCTCATCCCCGACGGGTTCGACGAGCCGTTGTCGTCGTCGTAGTGGGAGCCCGTGTTGTCGAACCCGAACTGCATGGCGCCGGTCGGGTTGCGGGTGAAGCCGACGTAGATCGTCCCGGCGGCCACGTCGAACGGCGTGACGACCGCCGCCTCGTACTTGAGCGAGGCGCCGACGGCGAGCGCCGCACCCGACGCCGTCTGGAGCGCCGTCTGGCCGAGGACGGTGTTGCGGGTGCTGCTCCACACGACGCCGCGGAACGAGCACGACGCGTCCTTGCCGCGGAGCCAGACGCCGATCCGGGTGATCCGCCCGGCCTCGGGCATCGTGACGGCGGTGCAGTGCTGGTTGTTGACGCCCGAGCCCCACCACTCGGAGCCGTAGGAGGGTTCGGCCGAATAGCCCGCGGTCGGCATCGTCTAGGCCTCCCGGCTCACTTCTTCACCCAGACGTCGCCCTCGGCCGCCGAGCGCGCCAGGGTCGGTCGTGCCGACCCAGATCTTCACGCCCGCCGCGCCGCCGCCCGCCGACGCCTGCGCCCAGGCGTTGATGTCGTCCGCGGTGCCCGTGTGCGAGTCCAGGGCGTGGACCTCGGCGTGGTGGGCGTCGGGCAGGTAGCCCGAGCCGTGGGCGTGGACGTGGGCCGCTCGGGCCAGGGCGCCGGTCGCGCCCGCGGACCCGGCCGCCGCCACGGCCGCCGGCGTCGCGCTCGAGCTCGCGACCTGGTGGCCGTGGCCCGAGCGGGCGAACGCGCCGGCCGTGCCCGCGGCGCCAGCGGCGTCGACCGTCACGTTCGCGTCGGGGCCGGCCGACGGGCGCGGCGTGGTGGTCGGTCGCGGTCTGGCCGGTCGTCGCCGCGTGGGCGACGCGAGCCCGAGCCGTCGCCGCTGTGGGTGTGGCTCTTGGCGTGGTGGTTGTCGGTCGTGAGCCCGCCGAGGTCGGCGTGGCGGACCTTCGCGCCCGTGCCGGCGGTGCCCTCGTGGCGGTGGCCGGTCGCGGATCGAGGAGCGTCGTCTGAGAGGTTCTCGATGTCGGTGCCCTTCGCCCGGGGCCCGCGCTCGTCGGTGATGTTGGCGTCGACGATCGAGGCCGCCGCGGCCGCGACCGCGACCTGCGCGAGGCTGATCTCCCAGACGCCGGCCGCGACCTGGGTCAGGGCGGGCGCGGTCGGGGTGTCGGCCGGCGTGCCGGCGAGGACGGCGAGGGCGGCGGTCCGGCCCGCCAGGTCGCGGCGGACGACGACCCGGTCGATCCGCGGCAGGGTCGCGTGGGCGGCCGCGATCGCGAGCGTCTCCTGGCCCGTGTGGACCTCGAAGTAGTAGCCGCCGATGAACGCCTTGCCGGTGTTCACCCGGACGCTCATCGCGGGCGGGCTCGCCTCGGCGACCGCGAGCTCGTTGCCGCTGGCCACGACCCCGTCGCCGATGATCGCGCCGAGGACCTGCGCCCAGGCGTCGGAGGTGTAGATCCGGTCGCCGCCGGAGCTGTCGAAGAACCGGGTTCGCTGGGCCATCGGGCGCTCCTTCAGGCTGCCTTGATGATGTAGTTGGCGACGACGCTGGGCTGGACGACCGAGATCGCCGCGTGGTCGCCGACCGCGGCTCCGGTGTGGGCCGACACGGCCGGTCCCGGTGTGCGCGGAGTGGGCGTCGACCGCGGCGCCGGTGTGGCTCTGGGCCGCGTGGTCGCTGTGCGCGGCCGGCTGGGTGACCGTGTGGTCGGACGGCTGGGTCACCGAGTGCGCCGACAGGCCGACGCCTGGGACTGGGCCACGGCGTACGACCCGGACACCGACGACGTCGACGAGGTCCAGCTGCGCGTCCGCGCGGTCCCGGTCCCGAACACGGTCTGGTCGAGCGAGCTGATCGCGTGGGTGTCGTCGATCACGAACGGCAGCTCGTGGTTGTGGGTCGAGTGCGCCGCGACCGCGGCGCCCGCGTGCGAGGAGACGTCGGCGCCCGTGTGCGCGCTGTGGGCCAGCGCGGCGTGCGCGGAGGGCTGGGTGACCGCGTGGTTCGCGTGCGCGGCGGGCTGGGTGACGGTGTGGGCGGCGGGCTGGGTCACCGCGTGGGCCGACGGGGTCGCGGTCTTCGCGCCTGTCGTCTCGCCGAGGGTGTCGAAGTCGGTGTCGGCCGCGTTGAGGCCGACGGGGACACGGCCCCGGTAGTCGGGGAGGCTGAAGTGCGTCCCGTCCGCGGCGCCGTAGGT
Organism: uncultured Chloroflexia bacterium; assembly: GCA_963829295.1. Taxonomy (GTDB): domain Bacteria; phylum Chloroflexota; class Limnocylindria; order Limnocylindrales; family CSP1-4; genus CAIXZV01. Next base: position 19,213 of record CAWHHU010000005.1, read on the forward strand.
CGTGCCGAGGACGGCGAACAGCGCGGGGTACGCGGAGCGCAGGAGCGACGATCCGTCGCACAGTGAGCCAGTCGGTCGGCGGCGCGGGCGCCGGCCAGAGCACGACCGAGCCGACCGGTGACGCCGCCGCCGGTCGCGGTGCCGACCGCCCCGTCGGCGGTCGCCGGCGAGCTCGGCCGCCGGCGGCCTGCGAGCGCAGGGTCGGGAACGGCGCGCCGAGGGTCGCGGTGATCGTCGGCGCGGCGGCGCTGCGCTCGAACGCCTTCTCGACCTCGACGATCCGCGCGGGGTAGCTGATGCCCCGCTCGGCGTTGCGCACGAGGACGACGTCGCCGACGTCCCAGTGCTCGCGGTAGCGGAAGGCGCCGTACTGGTGGACGCCGGCCTCGAGGCGCGTCTCGGCGCCGGTGGCGGCGAGGTACGCGTCGCCGCGCTGCTCGAGGATCGTCGTCGCGCCGAGCTCGACGTCGCGGGCGTCGAGGAACGCCTCGCGCCGGTCGAAGCCGGTGGGCTCGGCGCCTGGACCAGCGGGTCGCGATGTCGCGGTCGACGCCCTCGCCCTGGCCCGCGACGAGCGCGAGGGTCTTGGCGTCGAGCACCGAGTCGAGCTCGTCCCAGCGCTCGAGGGTCTCGAACGCGAAGTCGAAGAACACCGACGCGCGACCGGTCCGCGCCCTCGACCACGTCGAACACGAACGCGTCGCCGGCGGGGTCGTAGGTGACCTCCCAGCCCAGGCCCGCCAGGAGGCCGATCTCGCGCACGAGGTCGAGCACGGTCTGGTAGCGGCCGGCGACCGTGACGGTCGGGCCCCGGGCCGCGTCGGCGCGCGACGACGAGCCCGGGCACCTGGCGGGCCGGCGTCGGCGAGGTCGGCCGCGTGCGCCGCGGACGTAGTGCTTGATCGCGGTCTCGGCCGCGACCCCGGTCACGCGGTCGTGGCTCTCGCCCGCCGGCGGCTCGACGAGGCGCTCGGCCATCGCGATCCCCTCGAGCGAGCGGCCGGTGACGGTCATCTCGTCGTTGCGCGTGCTGCCCTCCGCGGTGCTCGCGATCTGCTCGATCAGGAACACGAGGTCGCCCTCGTCGGGCAGGTAGAGGAGGCGGTTCTTCTGCGAGCTCGCTCGCCCACAGGCGGCGTCCGGTTGATGACGAGCTCGAACGTGTCCATCGCGACGTAGCGGCGCGTGTAGGACAGGCGCTCCCAGCTCTGGTCGACGAGCCCGAGGGTGGCGCGGGTGACGGGGTCGAGGACGTACGCGCGGGTCATCGGTCTAGAACCCGCTCTGGCGCTGGCGCCAGTAGAGCTCGGCCCGCCCGCTGACGTTGACGTCGGCCTCGAAGGTCACGACGTTGAGGCCCGGGCGGAGCGCCCAGAAGTCGGGCTTCGCGAGGTTGATCCGGTCCATGACCGAGGTCCGCTCGCCGGTCGCGATGACGACCTGCTCGACCCGCTTGTCGCCGAACGCCGTGCTGACCTCGACGTACTCGGTGGCGGCGATGTGGCCGGTGATCTCGAGCTCCTCGCCGGTCGTGAGGTTGCGGATGCGGGCGGTCGTCACGTCGCCGTACAGGCGCGCCGTGATCGGCGCGTCGACGTCGCCGAGGTTGGCGATCTCGACCTCGACGTTGTTCGAGGTCATCTCGAGCGGGAAATCGACGCGCGAACGCGAAGCCGCCGGTGCCGGTGAACAGCACCTGGGTGTCGGCGACGCGCGCGCCAGTACGGCTCGGGCGCGAGCCACTCGAGGTCGAACGGGGCGATCGCCTTGGTGCCGGCAGGGCGCTCGACGTGACGCGCTGCGCGGCAGGGCCCGGAGCTCGAGCGGCTGCCGGCCGTCGAGGGTCACCCGCAGGCGCCCGAGCGCGTAGGTCTCGCCGAGGCGGGTCGGCTGCTGGGCGAGCGAGCGCAGGAGGCCCGCGCGCAGGTCCCAGGCGGCGGCCGGGCGTGGCTGCCTGGAGGAGGCCCGCCGAGGGTCACGACCCGGGGCGGCACGACGACGTCGAGCGCGGTCGCGCCGGGCTGGTTCGGGCGACTTCACCGTCACGGGCTCGACCGCCACGGGCTCGGTCCCCTCGAGCCGCAGCAGCCGAAGCGGCGCCGCGGGGCCGGTCGTGAACCGGGCCGGCGCCGACCCGTCGGCCGGGAACCACTCGACGAGGGTGGCCACCGCTACGCGCCCTCGAGCGACCAGGCGAGAGCGGCCCGCCGAAGCGCGCGCCGGGTCTCGCGCTCGACGTCGCCCGGCTGCACGCCGTAGATCGTCTGGCTGCCGATGAGCGGCCCGGCGCGACCGGCGCCGCCGGCGAGCAGGTCGCGGCTCTGGGCGGCGGTGAACACGTCCGTGCCCCGCGGCAGGCGAGCGAGCTCGGGACCGCGCTCGCCGAGCATCGCCCAGCCACCCCCGAAGTCGCGGGTGCCGGTGGCGAGGCGCGGGATCGTGCCGAGGTTGAGCCCGTTCCAGTCGAACGGGCCGACCGCGACGTCGCCGACGCCGACCTTCGGGATGTGGATCTGGATCCCGTTGAGCGCCCGGATCATCCCGTTCACGGCGTCGATGACGGTGTTGATGGCGCCCTTGATGATCCCGGTGATCCCGTCCCAGACGACCTTGATCCCGCGCTGGAGGCCCGCGAACGCGTCGCCGATGCCCTTGGTCACCGCGGTCGCCGCGTCCCAGGCGGTCTGCCAGACCACGCCGATCGCGTCGAACACGGTCGACATCACGGTGAGCAGGACGCGTCGCGGCGGCGCCGACCACCGGGAACGCGACGTCGGCAACCTTCGTGATCACCGGCATGACCGCCTTGAACACCTCGGCGACGGCATCCATCGCGCTCTTCACGAAGCCCGCGACCTGGCCAACGACCTTGGAGATGAGCGGCCAGTTGTCCGAGATCCAGCCCTGGACGAAGGCGAAGGCGCGCTGCAGGGCTGGGAGGACGTTCTCCGCCCAGGTCTGGAAGATGCTCTGGAGGGGCGGCAGGATGTTGGCGTCAGCCAGTCGAACGCGGCACCGAGCGCCGGGAGGATGGTGTCGGTGATGACGACCATCCCGCCGCTCGTGCCGTCGAGGAACGCACCGAGCGTCGCCTGGACGGTCGGGATGACCGAGGTGACCCAGTCGGAGACCGCGGTGAACGCGTCGAGGAAGGCCGGCAGCACCGCTTGGGCGACGTTCATGAAGGCGGCGCCGACCGTGTCCTGGACCTCGTCGACGATGACGCCGAACTTGCGCTGGCTGTCGGCCAGGGTGCCGGTCATGCCGGCCGACCTGCTCCTGGTAGGCCGTCGTCTGCTGCAGGATCAGGGCCGACCGCGCCTGGGCCGCGGCACTCGCGTCGAGGGCACCCGTGCCGTCACCACAGACCCATGGTCAGGGCCTGCTGCTTGACGGCATTCGTGTCGATCGCGACGCCGAACTCCTTGAGGCCCTTGAGCGATCCCGGGAGGCCCCCTTCCTGGAGCGCGCTGAAGACCTCGTCGTAGGACTTGCCGGTCGGCGAGGCAAGTCAGATTCTCAGCTCGCCCGCTCGGCCATCGCCTGGGCTCGGAAACCTTCAGTGGCCACGTCGGTCGAGACGCCCGCGTTCATCGCCGCACTCGGCGAAGTTGGCGACGCTCATCTCGAGCTGGTCGGCAGGTGACCCCGAGCGCGCGGCTGGCCTGCTCCGCCCAGCGGTTGACCGCGATCGACCCCGACGCGCCGAAGACGGCCGCCACACGCTCGCCGCGCGGTCGTACACTTCTCCTGGTCCTCGGGCGCTTGCCGATCGACCGGTCGATCCCGAGCGTAGTCGATGATCTTGGCGGCTGCCGCGGTCGACGAGCGCGGCACCGATCGAGGAGCGCCGAGCTCTTGGCGGCATCAGCGAGGCTGCCGAACAGGCCCTTCGAGCCCCGGACATCGGCATCAAACTTGCTCTTATCGAGCCGCAGCGTCGCGTACAGCGCGCCGACCGAGATCCCGCTGGCCATGGCTAGTTCACCCGCCCCGGCGGCCGGCCGAAGAAGCCTGCGAGGACGGCCTCCGACTCAGCCGGCGTCCGCGCCATGCGCGACGCCCGCCACCCAGGTCGTGGCGCGCTGCCTGGCGGTCGGCGACCGCGCTGTCAGGCCCGAGCCCGCGGACGAGGACCATGAACCGGCGCAGGGTGAGGCGCGGCAGGTCGGTCACGAGGTCGATCCCGTACTCGCGCATGAAGTCCGCCTCCACGAGCGCCCAGCTCGCCATCAGGTCGAAGGGGTCCGGCGCTGGGTCCGCCGGCTCGCCCGGTTTGGGGGTGGGCTGGCCTCGGCGGCGTAGGCGTCCATGACCCGCGCTGATGAGCGCCTGGAGCTCGGCGACCGTGAGCCGGTGGACCCGGACGAGCTCGTCGAGCACCGCCTTGCCGAACAGGCCCTCGGCGAGGTCGGCGACCTCGTCCGCTGGGACGGTCGTCGCGCCGCTGCGGGCGAGGCGGATCCCGTCGAGCGCGACCGATGCCGGCGGGCTCGACGGCAGCGCGTAGTCCTGGCCGCCGACCCGGATGATGCAGCGGCCGTGCTCTGCTGCTCGGCGCGGAAGGCGTCGAAGTCGATGAGGAGCGGGTCGGGCGTGGCCATCAGGCGTGGGTGACCGCGCCCGAGATCGTGAGCTTCGCCGACCAGGCGGCGGGGTCGTTGTGGCCGCCGCCCGCGGTCGTCACCTCGGCCGAGGCGAGGAAGGAGTCGACGTTGCCGCCAGGACTCGTCACCCGGAAGCGAGCCCAGGGCGGCGAGGCCGACCGCCCGGGCGAGCGCCTCGACCGCGGCCTGGCCGGGGTCGCGGTCGCCGGTCAGGGCGTCTTCGAGGTGGTGGCCCGGCGATCGTGAACTCGAGGCCGCGCTCCATGACGAGGTGCTCGGCGACGCCGTTGGAGTCGAAGTCGGTCGTGTCGGCCCGGTTGGTCGAGGGCGAGGGGGTGAGCGAGTTGAGGCCGCCGATCGCGATCAACGCGGGCGTGCCCGGGTAGGCCGAGTCGATCTCGATCGTGAAGTCGCGGGCCGGGATCTTGGTGGTGGCCATGGGTGCTCTCCTTCCTTCGGTTAGCCCGGCCAGCCCGAGCGGAACGTGTCGGCGATCAGCTGGCCCGACGCGTCGGCCTCGGCGTCGAGCGTCTCCTCGAGCCAGCGGCCCGAGCGCCCGCCGGCGAACTGCCACTCGGGGTGGGCGTGGACGTAGCGGGCGTGGGGCGCCGTGTAGCCGACGCCACGCCGTCGTCGTCGGCGACGAGCTGCGGCGCTCGCGGCCAGCGCGCCGGTCCGGTACGGGGTGCGGCGGCGCCGCGGCCGCCAGGAGCCGCTCGCCGGCCCGCTCGAGGCGCGTCGCGCCCGAGCGACGTCGGCGGTGTCGAGCGCCGCGGCCGCGTCCCAGCTCGACGCGGGTGATCTCGAGGCCGCTCATCAGGCCGCCTCGACCCGGACGACGAGGTCGAAGCCGAGCCCGCGCACGTCCGCGGTCCGGACGGCGTCGGGCACGACGCTCTCGATGTACAGGTCCCACCACAGGTCGCCGCGCCGGTTGGCGGCCACCGCCGCGACGACGTCCGGCACGATCGCGTCGAGCGCGAGGGTCACCGCCCGGTCGTTGCGCTGGACCCGGGGCTCGCCCTTGGCGCCGACGGTGTAGAGGACGCGCAGCCGGATGCCCGCCTCGTCGAACCGGCCGTCCGCCTCCTCGACCCGCTGGAGCGCGAGGCGGCGCGGCCAGACGTACAGCCGGCGCGGCTTGGGCAGCGTCGGCTCGGTGGCGCCGTCGTCGGCGGTGAAGCCGGTCGGCAGCGGCAGGATCGCGCGCACGGCGTCGACGACCGGGACGAACACGCCGCTCACGCGGTCACCCGTGCGCTCGCGAGGCCGGTGCGCAGCCTCGTGCTCATCGCGCCTCGGTGGGGCCACAGCGAGCGGGCCAGGCGCGAGCGGGTGACGCCCTGGTCGGCCGGGCGCGTGTAGCGTGGCCGTCCGACGACTCCTGCGGCGTACGGGCTCGCCGAGAGGGTCAGCCGGACGAGCTCGAGCAGGACGCGCTCGACCGCCGCCTGGTCGGACGGGCGTGGAGGTGACGGCGACGGTCGGACCGCGCCAGGCGCCGAAGCGCTCGACGCGGGTGCCGCCGAGCAGGGGGACGTCGTCGGCGGCGAGCGGGACCCCGCCGTCGACGACCTCGACCGCGGCGGTCGGCCGGCGCAGGAGCAGCGGCCGGTCGTCGCCGGGGGTGACCCAGATCGTGTCGGTCCGCTCGCCGACGAGCTGGCCGATCCCGTCGACCGGGTCGTTGGCCAGCCAGTCCTCCTCGCGCTCGATGACGAGCACGAGGTCGTCGGCGTCGATGCCCGGGGACATCAGCGCCGCGACGTGGTCCGGGTCGAGCAGGGTCGGCACGCGGGTCAGCCCTCCTCAGCCGGGGCGTCCGGCTCCGGGTCGGCTCGCGGCCTCGTCGTCCGGCGCTTCGGCCGCCTCGGCTTGCCCCGCCGCGCCGGCGCGGGGGTGTCGACGGGGTAGCCGTGGCGGGCGAAGTAGGCGAGGGCCGAGGCGTCGTCCGCCTCGACCTCGCCCCGGCCGTCGCGGAAGACGACCCCGGCCCGGGTGCCGGTGAAGCCCGGGTCCGGGGTGCTGATCGTGCGGGTGGCCATCAGGACACCGTCACGCCGCGGAGGACCGTCGCGGCCTTCGTCGCCTTGAGCGCGACCGCGAGCGGGCCCATCTCGACCTCGCCCGTCTTGACGGCGCCGGCCTCGGTGAAGTCGGGCAGCCAGGTCCGGACCAGCGGCTGGCCCGAGACACGGTCACGCCGTGGAAGCCGTCGAGGCCGACCCGGTAGGCGTACAGGTCGGTCAGCCCGCAGGGCGACCGGGATGATCGGGTTGTTGGAGCCCGCCTTCGCGCCGGCGTCGACGAGCAGGGCGTTGCCGTAGAACTCGCGCCGGATCGGCGCGCCGGCACCCGCCGGTGAGCCCCTCGACCGGGCGCTCGACGTACTGGTTCGCCCGCCGCGCGACGGCCCGGAACTTGGCGATCGCGAGGCTGTTGCCGACGATGACCGAGGGCGGCCCGTCGAGGACCGAGAGCCACTGGTCGATCGCGTCGAGGGCCTTCATGTAGGAGGTGGCCGCGACGTCGAAGTCGGTCCAGTCGCCGCCGCCCGGGAGGGTCGAGGCCGCGATCTCGGTCGAGGTCCCGGTGAGCGCGGCATCGAGGCCGTCGAACCCGTCGGGGTCGACCGCGGTGTCGCCGTTGATCAGCTCGTCGGTGAACTTCGTCCGGGTCGCCTTGGCCAGCTGCTCGAGCTGGAAGGCGGTCTCGGCGCCGCGCGCGAGGTCGGACAGGACGCGGTCGATCTGGAACGCGCCGCCGAGCGGCTTGCAGGTCGACCGTGTAGCGGTCCTTGGCGGCCTCGGCCGGGGTGTACTCGGCGTTGATCGCCCGGAACGCGGCCGCCCGCTCGGTGATGACCCGGTGGTAGCCGTAGGTGAGGGTCGAGCCGCCGCCCATCGGGTTGACGGTGTCGTGGAAGAGCAGGCTGTCGAGCAGGGCCGACTGCTTGCGGAACTCGTCGATGACGAGGCGGTCGACGTCGTCCTGGGTGTTGAGCGCCGCCTCGGCGAGGGTGACGGGCATCGCGTGGTTCTCCTCTCAGGCCCGTCCCCTTCGGGCGGGCGGTGTCAGCCGGTTCGTGATCCGAGCCGGGCCGCGACGGCGCTGGCCAGATCGGTGGCCCGCGGCGCCCCTGGCGCTCGCGGCCCGCCGTCGACCGAGCCCGGGCCGGGCGTCGCCGGCGCCCGATACGCATCGGGCACCCGCGAGCCTGGTGCGCCTTGAGCGCGTCGTCGAGGCCCGTCACCTGGTCGGTGTCGTCGACCGTGAGCGCCGCGAACTCCGCGGCGTTGGCGAGGTCCTCGATGAGCGAGGGCACGGCGCCGGCTCGCGCGAGGGCGAGCTTCACCTCGGCCCGGCGGACCCGGGCGTGGAGCCGCTCGGTGACCTCGTCGGCGCCGGCCTTGCGCGCGGCGGCGATCGCCTTCTCGGTCTCGGACAGCGATGCGGTCCGGAGCTGCTCGAGCTCCCGTTCGGCGGCCTTCGACGCAGCGAGGGCGGCGTTGCGCTCGGCCTTCATCGCGTCGAGGGCCCGCTTGCCGGCGTCGCCCAGGCCCAGCGTGTCGTCCGGTGCGGACGGATCCGGGGCAGGGGTCGGCGGCAGGCTGGGCCTGCGGGGTCGGGGCCGGCGCGCTGGCCGCCGGCGGCGTCTGGGGAGGCGTTGCGCCTCCCGCGGCGGGCGTTGCGCCCGCGGGACTGGTCGGTTCGCTCATGAGGGTGGCTGCGCGCCTCCTGTGCTGTCAATCGGCCCGGGGATGTAGGGTGCCCGGCGCCGGTGGCGATGACGGGCTGGGCGGGCTCGGCGGCGCGGCCGCGAGCTCGGCCTCCCAGTCGAGGATCTGCTGCTGGCTGTAGCCGAGCTCGGTCCACAGCTGGCGGCGCGGGACGTCGAGGTCCTTCTTCTTGGTGACCGCGTCGACGTGCTGGCTCTCGGACTTCGTCTCGGGGTTGCGGAACGCGGCCTCGGCGCCGGTCATCGCGGCCCACTTCTCGTAGCGGGCGGCGGCCGCGGCGGAGTTGCCCGGCGCTCGCGCCTTGATCCGGAAGGCGAGGCGCATCGCGTCCTCGAGCGGGTCCTTCCAGTCGTCGCCCCGCTCGCCCGCGACCGCGCTGATGCCGCGCTCGACCGCGGTCAGGCTCTCGCCGGACGGGAACGTGCCCTGCGTGCCGAGCAGGTAGTGGGGCGGGAAGCGGCTCGCGGTGGCGATCGCCTGGACGAGCGTCTCGTGGACCTTGATGTAGCCCGCGAGGTCGGTCTGGCTGAACTCGGCGAGCCGCGGCTCGGGCTCGCCCGGCTGCGTTCGGCGGCACGGTGATCAGCGAGTCGAGCGCGACATCGAACGGCTGGACCGGGGCGCCCGTGGCCGGGTCGACCTCGAGCGCGAAGTTGAGCATGACCTTCTGGCGGAAGGCCCCGTAGAGCCCGGCCAGCATGACGTTGGCGATGTTGGCGTTGATCGCGTCCTGGATCGGCACGACCTTGCCGAGCTCGGACTCGCCGACGAGGTGCAGGTCGGGCTTGTTGGGGAACGGGATGACCGGCACCTCGCCGAGCGGGTTGGGCAGCGGCCACGGCTCGCCGGGCACGATCCGGCGCTCCCAGGCCGTGCCGCCGACCGTCGCGAGCTCGGCGCCGGCGGTGTTCGCCGCGAGCGGCGTCCGGTACTTGTAGACGGCATCGGGCAGGAACAGGTTGGCGAACATCGCGCCCGGCTCGTCGTCGTCGGTCCAGCGCTTGAGCGCGGCCCGGCGCACGCCCGGTCTCGGGGTGGACCGAGACGATGACCTCGGCGCCGTCCTCGACCCAGATCCGCGGCGCCCAGTCCTCGTCGGGCCACAGGACGAGGCTGAACTCGCCCTTGATGAGGCCCGAGCGCATGCCCCGCTTGAAGCCCGCGTCGAGGTTGTTGTCCTGCCAGATCTCCCAGGCGGCCGCAGACGCGCGGTCGTCGCCGCCGAACGTGAAGCCGTCGACGCCGAGGCGCTCGCTGATCGAGTCGACGACGACGCCCGCGTAGTTGACGTAGATCGGCATCCGCAGGCCGAACGCCTCGATGACCCGGCGGATCTTGTACGTCTCGCGGTGCGGCCCTCGTAGTACGCCTGGTAGAGGGCCATGCCGGTCGCGTCGACGAGGCGGCGATCGACGCCGACGTCGTCGCGCCGGCCGGCGCGGGTGAACGTCGCCCGGCCGGCCCGCTCGGTGAGGCGGCGGCCGAGCCGGTCGAGCCACCAGGTCGGGCTGCCGACGTCGGGGCCGCGGTCACCGGAAGCTCCCGTACACGCGGGGCTTCGGCGCCGGGGGCGGCTCGAGCATCGCCATCGCGATCGCCCGGACCATCGCGACGGCGGCGACGTTGGGGCGGGTCGAGCCGTGCTTGCTGCGGGTGACCTTCATGCCCCGGTCGGTCAGGACCGCGGTCGTGTTCGCGACGTGGTCGGCGAGGATCGGGTCGGCCTCGTGGACGAGGCGCCCGGTCGTGATGAGCTCGTACGCGAGCGTCGAGGGCGGGCCCATGACCGCCGCGGTCATCGGGACCTCGACCATGTTCAGCCCGTCGTGGCCGAGGATCTCGGCCGACTCGCCGAACGCCTGGCGGTCGAAGGCGAAGGCGGGCCCGGCAGCGCCCGCTTCGTCCGCTCGTCGCGCGCCTGCGGCAGCGGGAACTCGGCGCGGAGCTCGCGGAGGCGGACGCGCATCGCCTCGGTGCTGGCCATGCCGGTCGCCGACTCGGGCGCGAACACCTGCGCCCTCACCACGACCCGGTCGCCCTGGCGCTGCGCGACCGCGATCGCGCCCTGCTCGCCGCCAGGACTGCGGTCGATGCCGACCCCGATCGGCAGCGCCGGCGTTGAGCGGCAGGTCGCCGGTCGTGTCGCGCCAGGCGCCGTCGCGGAGCCAGGCGTCCTCGAAGCCGACGAACTGGTTGAGGTGGTAGCGGCGCCACTCGAGGAGCGCGCCGCGGGCCCGAAGCCGCGCGAACTGGGCGCCCAGGTACTTGCCGTCGTGGAGCCAGGAGACGGGGTTCGCGGCGTACCAGACCGCGGGGTCCTCGATGTCCGCGTCGCGCGGCGCGCCGTACCAGTAGATGAGGGTGCCGTTGACGCGGTCGCGGTAGATGAGGAGCGAGCCGCGGTCCTCGAGCTCGCCGGATCCGGTGAACATCGACTCGAACAGCTCGGCGAGGATGCCCTCGCCGGCGACGCCGGCGGTCGTGATCCAGAGCGTGAACGGCTGCTCGCGGGCGCCGGTGCCGGTCGTGAGCGCGGTGTAGAGCTCGGCGGACTTGTGGGCGTGGAGCTCGTCGACGATGTTGGCCGAGGGGTTGAGGCCGTGCTGGAGGGCGGCGTCGGACGACAGGCGAGCGCATGATCCCGCCGTTGCGCGGGCACTCGATGACGTAGCGGTGCGGGACGAGGCGGTCGAGCAGGAGCGGGCTGCGGCTGGACCATGCTCCGGGCCTGGCCCAGGACGATGCCGGCCTGGTTGCGGGCGGCCGCGGCGACGTAGACCTCGGGCTCGGGCTCGCCGTCGGCGTCGAGCATGTACAGCCCGGCGGCGCTGGCCATCGTGGACTTCGTGTTCTTGCGCGGGATGCCGAGGCCGACCTCGTTGTAGATGCGGAGGCCGGTCGCGGGGTCGAACTCGAGCGCCTCCCACCAGAACTCGCGCTGCCAGGGCTCGTAGACGAGGGGCCGTCCGGCCCAGCGGCCCTTGGTGTGGCGGATGTAGCGCTCGCAGTACGCGGCGAAGTGGGGGCCGCCGGACGAGGGCATCGGGGACCACGGCTCAGCCCACATCGCCGACCACCCGAAGCCGCGGCGGGAGCCCGATGTCGGCGGTGAGCGAGTCGAGCGCGCGCGCTCGGGTCGATCCGCAGGCCGACCCGGGCGGAGGGCGAGAGGCCGAGCTCGCGGGCGAACTGGCGGACCTCGTCGGCGTTGTCGCGGGCGACCTGGTGGAGCGGGTTCTTGACGAGGTTCGCCGTCGCGCCGCGGACGAGCGGGCCCGTCTGCGCGTACAGCGCGGGCCGCCGCGGCGTAGCGGCTGACCGCCTCGCAGTAGCAGCGCAGGACGTCGGCGTCCGCCGCCCGGATGACGCCCGTGTGGCGCATGTCGCGGATGACCCGCCGCCAGACGGCCTTGGCGTCGGGGTCCATGTCGGCCGGCATCTTCGGGACGTCGGCCGAGGGCATCGGCTCGGCAGGTTGAGGCGGCTCGGGCGCGTCTCGCCGCGGAGGCGCTTGACCTTCGTCGGCGTCGGCGCCGGGCCTCGCCTACCCATCGAGCCGCTCCGCCGTCCGGCCCGGTGAAGGCCTGCCAGCGCTCGATCGCGACCTGGACGTACTTGGGGTCGATCTCCATCGCGTAGCAGCGCCGGCCGAGCGTCTCGGCGGCCATGAGCGTCGTGCCCGAGCCTGAGAAGGGCTCGTAGACCGCCTCGCCCGGCGCGGAGGTGGTTGCGGATCGGGATCTCGGAGAGGAGCACCGGCTTCTGGGTCGGGTGGTCCTCCTTCGCCTCCTTGCTGCCGCCCCCGATCCGCTTGGGGCAGGGCGCCCGCCAGATCGTCGACTGGTCGCGCTCGCCGATGAACAGGTGCGGCACGCCCGGCCGCCGGACGACGACGCACGGCTCGTGGGCCCAGTGGTACCAGGAGCGCCCGACCGAGAAGAGGCCCTTGTCCCAGATGATCTGGCCGGCGAGCTCGAACCCGATGCCGAGCAGGCCCTGGAGCACCTCGAGGGTGTGGATGCTCGCGTACCAGACGTAGCCGACCTGGAGGGACGGCACGAGGGCGAACGCCTCGGACCAGTCGGCCCGGGTGTCCATGCTGATCGAGGTGTTGCGGTGGCCGGCGGTGTGGTGCCCGCGCTTGGCCGGCTGCGCGCTCGCGTCGGCCATCGGGGACCTCGCGCATCATGTACGGCTTCTCGGCGCCGGCGACGACGCCCCAGCCCTTCACCCGCTTGCGCGGCCCGTTGTAGACGCCGTCGCGCCAGGTCTGGTCGAGCTGGACGCCGTAGGGCGGGTCGGTCGCGAGCAGGCGTCGGCGCCGCGCCGTCGAGCAGCCGCGCCGACGTCGTCGGCGTTCGTGGCGTCGCCGCACAGGATCCGGTGGTCGCCCAGGCGCCAGAGCTCGCCCGGCTTGACGTACGGCTCCTCGGGCGGCTCGGGCACCTCGTCGGGGTCGGTCAGCCCGGCCTTCGGCTCGTTGCCGCCGAGGTCGCCGAGCAGCGCGAGCAGCCCGGCGTCGTCGACCGTGACGTCCGCCAGGAGCGCCTGCAGCTTCTCGTCGTCGCGCCCGGCCATCGCGCCGATCGGGTCGAGGGTCGCGAGGACGAGCGCCTCCTCGTCGGGCGTCGAGGTCGACGTACAGGACGGGGACGGTCGGCTCGCCGCGGGACAGGGCCAGCGCCACCCGGGCGTGGCCGTCGACGACGAAGCCCGGTGCGCCGGTTGACGAGGACCTGCTGGACCCAGCCGACCGCGTCGAGCGCGCCGGCGAGCGCGTCCTGCTGCGCCTTCGGGTGGATCCGCCAGTTCGCGGGGTTGGCGAGGAGCTGGTCGGGCGCCTCCTCGCCGGACCCGGTGATCCGGTTGCGCCAGCGCGCTGGTCGGCGGCCGGTCGCGGTCATCGGGCGGCCGCCGATCTTCGGCCTTGCATCGTCGCGACGACAGCGTGATGGATGTCGCCGCACGCCAGATGGGCGTGGGCGAGCGAAAGGAGGCAGCGCGATGCCGGAGCCGACGATGGGCGAGATGGCCCGCTGGACCTTCTACCAGCGGTTCATCGCCGAGCGGACGAAGGACGTCGACCCCCGCCACGTCGAGGCCTGGATGCGCCTCGAGCACCCGACCCTCGACGGCCTGTCGCGGCAGCGAGTTCACCGAGGCGATGTACGCGGCGCTCGCCGCCGCCCTCGACGCTGGACCCGAGGAGAGCGAGGCGCTCGCTGCCTCGTTCGGCCTCTGAGCCAAGAAGGAGATCGACACCATGACCACGAAGCGCCACGACGGAGATGCGCCGGTGCATCGGGTCGGCGAGAGTTCGGGATCGAGGCGCACGAGGCGCCGGCCACCGACTTCCCGGCCCAGCCCAGCCAGAAGGACGGTCTCGGGCGGATGTGCAAGCCCCACTGGAACCAGTACACGAACGCGCTGCGCAAGGCGGCCCTGGCCCGGAAGGCGGCCGAGGGCGAGGCGGCCGAGCCGGAGCCCGTCCGAGAGCCGATCCAAGACAGCGCGAGCCAAGCGCCGGACGCCAAGCGCCGATCACGCCGGAGGCCGGCTCGCAGGGCGACGCCGGATAGAACCACCCTCGCCAATCGATCCTCGGGCCCCGGGCGCAAGCCCGGGGCCCTTCTCCGTTCGGTCGCGTCGATTGGCCACGGTCGGGCTCATCGCGGCACGTGGGCCAACGTGGGCGCACACGGGCGAACCTGGACGGATCCCCGATCAGCGACCGGGATAATTCGCGAAACCCGGCCGTGCGCACACAGTCGCGGAGGCGCGGTCGCGGCGCAAGCGCGTCGCCATATGGGCTACCCCGCCCCGGTCGGTCGACGCACCCTTCGTCGAGTTGCACGAGCGGCACAGCACCGCGGTGTTGCCGATGTCGAACGGCGCACCGCCAGCGGCGAGCGGCACGACGTGATCGACGGTCAGGTCGGCGGCGGGGTGGGCGGGGCGCCCGTAGCCAGGGCACCAGTTGCCGTGCTCGCCACGCCAGGCGCGGAGCACGCGGGCGCTGAGTCGCTGCCAGGCCCGCGTGCTGTACAGGGCGTTGTGTCGGCTGCGGTTGGACTGCCGGGCGTGCTCGGTGCAGCGACTACCCGCGCGGCTGGTGACGACACCACAGACCGTGCACAGCTTCACCCGTGAATCGTCGACGGGCTGGCTGGCGCGGTCTATTCGCTCGCGGTGCTACGCCTGCGGGACCATAATCGGCTGCAGATCACATCACGCTGGGGGTCGAGGCCGTCGATGCGGAACAGCCTGCTAATCACCTTCGTCGCGAGCCTGCTACTGGTGAGCTGCTCGGGCCCATCGGGGAGCCCCTCATCCGGCGCGCGCGACGTGACTGGCACGATCCAGGTGCCGGGGAACTTCAAGAATGGTTACGTGACGGCGAACCGACAGGCCGATTGCCTAGTCGCGGAATCGTGGACCGACATCCGGCGAGGACAGCAGGTCCAGCTTCTGGACGAGACAGGTGCCCTGATCGCGGTCGCGGACCTGACCTTCGGGAGCCCAGCTACGCTCGGAGAGTCGGTGCCATTCACGTGCAACTTTGTCTATTCGTTCACCGGCGTTCCAGAGGCGAAGTTCTACAAGGTCAGGATCGGTCTTCACGACGCACCGGCCATGAGCGCTGCCGATCTTCGCGCAGCCGGATGGAAGTACACGCCGCTCGTTCTGCCCTAAGCCGCGACGCCCGCATGTCTCTGACGTCGAACACCCGGACCGAACAGCGTCGTACTGCTGGACGCTAGGAGAATGCGATGAGGCTGTTCGAGCTTGCTTACGCGTGCCGGGTCTACGCCCACATGACCGACTACGACGGCGCCCTTGTGCAATTCCGGAAGGTTGTGGGGCTACAGCTCGATCCACTTCAATCGGAACACCAGGCAGCGCTGTTCAAGTGGCTCAACGAGTGGGGTTGCCGGCAATTCGCGAAGCAGCATCACGAGACAATCGCCGCTGTCTCGCTTGTGCGGTGGGCAGAGAGGTGGCTCGACTCACTGCCTAGTCCCGACGCTCGACTCGAGGAACTCGGACGAGCCGACCTGCAGAGGGCTGCCAGCGCATACGGTGCCCTTCAGACTCAGATCGCAAGCCACCGCGGCACGAGATCGATACCCGTCAGCTTCGGCGCGACCGGGGCGGCAAAGACCCTGTTCGCGCTGCGACCGAACGTCTTTGCACCATGGGACGAGCCCATCCGCGTAAGACTGCGTCTTGACGGCAGTGCTCTGAGCTTCGGGACCTACTTGGAGACGGTGGCTGAGAACCTGCGCGCGTTATCAGCGGAGGCGAGCGTCAGTGTTCCCAACTTGCCGGCGCTCGTCCGGCGCCCGGAGTCCACACCACCAAAGCTGATCGATGAGTACAACTGGGTCGTGATCACCAGGAACAGCGGCCCGCCTTCGCGCGCCGAGCTGGCGCAGTGGCTGCATTGGGCAGACGCGCGCTAGCTATTCCAGCAGGGCAGCTCGAGGCGGCCTTCCAG
Organism: uncultured Chloroflexia bacterium; assembly: GCA_963829295.1. GTDB lineage: Bacteria > Chloroflexota > Limnocylindria > Limnocylindrales > CSP1-4 > CAIXZV01. The sequence continues at coordinate 35,058 of CAWHHU010000005.1, forward strand.
CGCGCGGTGGTGCTCCAGCGGGAGATCGAGCGCAAGGAGCGCCTCCTCGGCCGGAGGATCCAGGTACTCGCCAAGGGCCTCGCCGACCTCATGCAGCCGGGGGAGATGCACCATCGGCGGGGCATCGGGCTCCATGCGTTCCCGGTCGACGGCGTCCTCTGCCTGGCAGCCGCCTACCTCGAGGAGGAGCGGGACGGCTACCGGTATCGCTACGCCGTCCTGTGCGGCGGGGAGGCGGCGAAGCGGGCGCTCGCCACGGCGTCCCTCGACCCCGGCGACTCGGATGAGCCGGGATCGCGTCGCATCGCGCTGGCGGACTACGACGACTACGTTGCTTTTGTGGAGCGGCTCCCGGCCTACCTCGGGGACGTCACCCGCGACCTGGAGGCGCGGCTTCGCCAAGCCGAGAACACCGAGGCCACGGCACGGGAGGAGGGGCGCAAGGTCTCGGCTCGCGCTCGAGGCACTCGATCGCGTGGAGGCCAGGAGGCCCCCGATCCCGGCTGAGCGGTCCCCGTGGCGACCTACTGCGGCGCGGCACAGGGAGCCCACCGTACGATGCACCTGTGACTCAGTACACCGAGCGCGAACTCATCCTGCCGGCTCTCGCCCTGCTGGACCAGAGTGCGGAGGGTCTGACGACATCGGACCTCATCCGCGAACTCACGGTGATCCTCAAGCCCGATGGACATGACGACGAGATCCTCGCGGGTCGGAACGACACGTACTTCAGCCAGAAGGTGAGGAACCTCGTCTCGCATCGAACCTTGGTAGGACCCGGGCTCGAGACCTACGACCCTGCCCTACAGCACCACGCGATCACTCCAGCTGGCCGTCGCTACCTTCGCGAGGCGCGCGAGCGGGGCGAGGTGGCCGAGCAACTCACCCCGGGCCCAACGTTGCCACCTGCCGAAGTGTTCCCCGACTACCAGCCGGCGAACGAGGCGCCGACCACCCAGCCGCGAGAGCCGTTCGTGGTCGACCCCAATCTGGTCGACCGTGCGCTCGGTGCACACGCGGCCACCCAGAATGCCTTGGCGGCCTGGGTCCGCACGAAGGGCATGACCCCGCTTCGCCCGGGCGGCAGCGCGGCGGACTTCGACCTCGGCTGGGATGACGGTGTGACATTCACGGTGGCCGAGGTCAAGAGCATCACCCGCGGCAATGAGACCGGGCAGCTTCGCCTTGGGCTCGGTCAGGTCCTGCACTACGCGATGCTGCTTGGGGCCAACGGCCGACCCATCCGCGCCGTTCTGGCGGTTGAGCGTGCTCCGACTGATCCACGCTGGGTCGCCCTGTGCGCAGCCCACGGGGTGACGCTGGTGTGGCCGGGTGAGTTCGACCGCCTCGAGACGGCCCCCGTCGCTTGAGGTGGGCGGCCTCGTCAGTAGTTGGTGATAGTGAGGTGGGTCGTCTCGCGATCGTTGCGGGACTTGATGGTCCACATGTAGGTCTTGTCAGCGGACTCCACGCGCCATCGATCCGAACGGTAGAGACGACGGATCATGGGGGTGTCCTTGATGACGACCATCACGCTTGCTGAGAGACCCTCGAGGACCCCCTGCAGCCGCTCCTGGTCGCGACCGCCAAAGGGCAGGTTGTCGTAGTCGCTGAAGTCGCTGTCGTATGGGGGGTCGATGAAGACGAAGTCGGCGCGAGCGGGACTCGCCTCCCCGAGGAATGTCTCGAAGTCTCCACATCGCCATGCCGTGTTCCGCAGGCGCGCCAGCATGGCCGGCGCGAAGAGGACGTCGATCTTGTCCGCGAGGGACTTCCGGTTGTAGGAGACGCCGCCGTACGGGACGTTGAACTCGCCACGCGAGTTGAACCGGAACATGGCAGCGTACGCGAACTCCCTGAGGAAGAAGAAGTCCGCGAGGCGGACGTCGCTCCATGTTTGTGAGAGCCGCGCGCGGTTGTACCGAGCTCGGACGGACATGTAGAACGCAGCCCGGACCGCCCCTTCGACGTTGTCGAGCAAGTCGGGATCGCTGAGCTTGCGGCCGAGCGCGACTTGGATCTTCCGCATGCGCTCGAACTTCGATGGCAGGTCCTTCGTGAGCCGGGCTGCGAAGGCGTCCTCGAGGCCAGGGCCCGCCAGCGCTAGGACGGGACTCAACGAACGAACGCGACCGCTGGGAACGACACCAGGGCCGGACGATCCGGAAAGGAAGTCATCGGCGAGGGCACGATAGATCCCCTCGAACGTTCGGAGCGCGTCCCACCCCTGAGCGACCCCCTCGACCGCGTGACGGAAGGACCACCGCTCCTCCGCTGCACCTCGGTACAACTCGATGAGGTCCTCGGCGGCGTCGTTCGCCCAGGCGTCGATCTCCTCGGGGATGGCGAGCAGCACGGAGCCGCCGCCGACGAAGGGGTCGATGAACCTGCCGGTCAATGGCGGAGCTGCCGCCGCGATCGCCGCCAGCTCCTGCGACTTGCCACCTGGCCACTTGAGGAATGGCGTCAGGGCAGGTGAGGCGGGCAGGCTGTCAGGCGGAAGATCAAGGATGCGCAGTTGGGCGTTCACGCGGTGTGCTCTCCTGCTCTCCAGAACGCCCGCTCGGCGCGCTTCGTCACGAGGGCCTTGGCATCAGGAACCGCGCGCCTTCGATCTTGCGGGCCGCCGGTCCGGACGGGTAGCGGCTTCTCAACGAAGTCGGTCCCCATCTCGTCCACATCCCGCGCCGACCGGTGGACGACCGCGCCCTGGCTGTGGATAGGTCTCGCCCTCCTACCGGTGTGCATCGCGACCTTTCCGCCCCGCCGTCGCCGCCCGCGACGGACGGCCCGACCGCCCGAGCGATGTCCGGCCGTACCTGGCCACCTCGCTCTCCTCAACGAGCCAGTCACGCCCGAGCTTCGTCGCTTGAAGTCGTTCTCGCCTGATCTGCGCTCGGAGCGTGTCCGGGGTAATCCCAAGGCGAGCGGCGGCTTCCCTGAGCGTCACAAGAGCCAATGGGCGGCCTCGTTCGGTGCTTCTCGATGAGCGTTACAGCTACGCTAGCAGGTACATTTTGATTGCGCCAGTCCGCACTCGCGAGCTGGGACATCGTGGGTACGGCTTCAGCGGCAGCCGACCAGATGTTCGGATTGGCACGCCCCGACCAGGGCCTCTGATCTCAGGAGAGGCCGGTGTCCCCTCGATCAAGACTCGGAACGACCAGCCATCCCTCGGCACGTCCGCGGTAGATCAGCTGCTCGGTCGTGAGACCTGATCGGGCACGCAGATCGGCGAGATGCCGCTTGGCGGTGCTCGGCCGGATACCGACGAGCGCCGCCGCGTCCGCAACCGAGCCGCCGCCCGTCACGAAGGCGGCGAGAACGTCGACCTGGCGTGCGGTCGGCGTCCGCGGGAGCACGCCGCGCATGTACCCGTCTCTCATGACGCCGGGCTGACCCGGCTGCGCGTGATGAGCCCCAGGATCACCGCCGTGACGGCGAGGATCGCGCCGATCTGGTCGGGGGCGAGGTTGAGGCCGAACGCCACGACCAGGGCGATCACCGCCTGGACGAGGGCGAGCACCATCGCGGGCTCGCGGCCCCAGATCGTGCCGGGCTGGCTGTCCATCACATCTCCCGTCACTTCACGCGGACGATGTCGCCCGGGTGGATGAGCCCCGGGTTGGCGCGGTACTTGGCGTTCTCAGGGAAGGCGAGGAGGGTCCTGAGCGTCAGCCCGTGCGCGCCGGCGATCTCGCTCAGGGTGTCGCCCGACTTCACGGTGACCGTCACGATCGGCGGCCGCAGGATCGCGTTCGCCCGGGCGATGACGCGCTTGACCCGGGCCTCTCTTGTGGCCGGCGGCCAGGGGTCGCTGCGTCGGCTGACGCTGTTGATGTCGGCGTGCACGACCACGGTGCTGCGGTTGACGGGGATGCCCATCGCCTTCGATGCCGCGGCGACAAGGTGGGCGACGCTCTCGAACTGGGCGTCGGTGAAGGGCTCGGTCCCAGCGCCCGAGCACTCGATCGACTCGTGCACCCACTCGTTCATGTTCACGCCCGAGGCGACCGCGGCGGCGATCGTCGGGATCTTCGTGTTGGGATGTGCGACATCGCCCTGGCTCCAGGCCGAGTACTTCACTGGGTCGATGGCGCGCACGATCGTGCCGTCGCGGTCGATGTACGCCGTGGCCGAGGGGCCCCAAGAGCCAGTGCGGTTGGCGTAGTTGCGCTCCTGCATTGCCGTCGCCTTGGCGTTGGCCGTCTGGTGCAGGCAGGCGAGGATCGTCGGCTTCCGACGCCGCCGCGCTCCGCGCGTCGGGTAGCCGTAGGCCTTGTTCGTCAGCATCGCCGGGACCGTGCTCACTTCACGCGGCTCCAGAATGCGGAGGCCTCGAGCCCGAGCAGCGCGAGGATCGCGCCCAGGAGGGGCAGGAGGATGCCTGGGCTGATGTCGTAGTCGGGGACGGCGACGTCGAGGACGAGGAGCACGACGAGGACGATGGTGAGCGCCGCAGCCGCGCCGATCCGGGCCGAGCTGTAGACGTCGGCCCGGCGCTGGTCCGCATCGTCACCCCGCTCATCGCCCATGCCGGCGCAGTCGGTCGATCCACGCATCGACGAGCAGCGGGAGCACGAAGCGGTCGAGAGCGCCGCCCACGACCACGCCGGCGAGGAATGCCAGGAGGAGCTCGACTTCGCTCATCGGGCCTTCGCGGAGTTGACGGCGCGGACGTACCCGGTGGGGGGAACCGGGAGTCGACCTGGATCGGACCAGCGCGCCGTCATGCCCCAAGGGTGCGGGCGGCGCGCTTCAGCTTCTAGTTGGCCGATTGGGCCATGTCGTCGCGTTGTGACTGGACGCGTCGCCCTGCGCTACTAGCCACCGCGATGAGCTTCCGCCACGGCGAGGACGACCGCCTGGAGCCGCTTCGGCAGGTCTTCGAGCCGGCAGACGTGGCCCTCGCCGAGCTCCTGGTGGCAGGTGCCGCATCGGCGGATCTTGGGCGGCGCAACGGCCAGCGGCGCATCCCGCGTGGCGGCCGCCCGCAAGGCGCGCTGGACGTCCGGGTTCTCCAGCAGTGGCGGCGGCGGGCAGCAGCGGTCGCAGTGCCACGGGCCGTAGTTGTAGGAGTGGTGCCCGGCCCCGCAGTCGGGGTGGAGTTCGTGGAACGCCCGCTCGCTCTCCAGCTCGAGCGGCCGGACGCGGGCCTGCCACGCGTCGTACGGCTCAACGGCCCGGCCCTCCTGGCGCCGGTCGGCTCGCTCCTGCATCGCTCGGTTGAAGTACGCGAGTCCGCAGCCCTGGCACGGCACGCCGTCGATGAACTCCTCCCACCCCAGCCAGTCGCCGACCGTCCAGGTGACGCCCTCCCTCGCTGGCACGCGCAAGGGATCCGGGGGGAGCGGTCGCGCCGCGAGAGCCCGCACTCGCTCCGCCGGCGTCGCGTCGTCTGGCCACGGCGAGCTGAGGGCTTCGACGAGGCGCCGCTGGAGTCTCGCCTCGGGCGGGCCTTCGGCGTCCGCCGCGGCGATCAGCGCCTCCGTCTCCTCTTCGCGCTCCTTGTCCCGACGGGTCCACTCCTCGAACAGCTCGGGCTTGTCCCTGCGCATCCGCCGCATGAGCGACTCGTGCCGAATTGCCCGCGCCCGCCCCTGGTGCTGTTCGAGCGGCGTGGGCTCCCGGTCGGGGACGTCGAGAGCGGCAGCAACCCGCTGCGCTCTGGCCTCGACGGACGCGGAGTCGCCGGGCTGTGTCAGCGCCCGGTCCAGCTCAACCGCGACGGCACGGAGGTCGACCTGCCATGACTCCCTGTCGTCGCCGACCCGCACGTACTCTTCGACGGCCTTGTGTCGGAGCGCGCACAGCTCGGCGACTGTCCACTCGCTGCCCATCACGATGCCCTCCATCGGCGGTCCGTCCGGGTGGCGCTCAGCAGCCGGTGCCGGATGCGGTCACTTCATGCGGCGGACGACCAGCGCAACGTACGAGGCCCGGGCAGGGACTTCACACAGATCCTCGCACATGGCTCGGTGGCCCTTGTCGCCACCCACCGTCACCAAGCGGCCGCGGATCTTTTCCAATTCCTCTCGAGCCACCGCTAGTCATCCTTCGCGGCCGCGCCCTCAGGCTCCGGCAGCCGCGGCGCCAGGATCCATACCAGCTGCGCCGTCGTCGTCGCGCCCACCTTCGACCGGGCGCTGGCCAGGTGGTGCTTCACAGTCGAGTGCGACAGCCCGAGGCGGTGGGCGGCTGCCTTCTCGGAGCCCGCCTCCAGGACCGCGGCGACGACCACGAGCTCGCGCTCCGTGGCGCGAGCCGGAGCCCGTTCTCTCACGCCAGCCGCCTCGCCGCCGCGAGCCATTCATCGCGACCCTCGATCGGGATCTCGTAGGTTGCTAACGCGCGCCCAACTCCTGTCGGGCGCGCCATTGCAACCTTTTCCGGCAGCGCCAGCGCCAAACCGTGCGCGTAGGCCGCCTGCGTCAGCCGGACACCCACGATCTCGGGTCCGGCGACCGTGATCCGGTCGTAGATGGCGTGCATCAGGTCTGCCCTCTCCTTCGATACGTCTGCCTGCTGAACTGACTCGGCCAGCGCCCGCAGCCACTCGATGGCGCGCTGTGCCGGGACCCCGGCACCGGATTCCTCAGCGAGCGCGTCGCGCGCCTCTCGCAGGGCCCTGAGCCGGGCGAGGTAGGCGTCGTCGGCGAGATCGCCACCCGCGTGCTCCAGGGCGAGCTCGCGGATCCGCCGGTCGATTCCTGGCCCGGTCCATCTCGACCGGGCGCCTGGTCGAGCCGAGGACCGCGACCACCGAGGCGATCGTGTCGTCGTCGACCGTGATGCCGGCAACCTGCGCCAGCACCGGTCCGACGAGGTCGCCGTCGCGGTCGGCCTCAACAAGGTCGACATGCTCGGCGTGGCGACTGGGCCGGACTCGATGACGTTCCCCTTTGTGGGCGCGTCGGGGCGGGCAGCGAGGCTCGAGCCGCGCGAGGCCTATGCCACGACAAGCCTTCCGCGGATCGCCCCCGAGCTCGGTGCAGAGCTCGCCGCCCGCCTCACGCTTCGATTGCAGCGGCCATAGATCGAGTTGGTGGCGCGCAGCGCTGCCCGAGGCATCACCACTTGAACGAGCGCCCGACGGCCAGCCGGACCCGTTGCCCGGACGCGGCACGTGCGCTATCGCAGCAGGACCGCGACGCTCAGGGCGACAGCCAGGATCGCCGCGACGGCGCCAATCGCGGCTGCTGCACGCGCCTGGCTGGCCACCGCGCGCACCTCGGCGACAGCCGTTGTCACGTGCTCACGCGTGCGCGCGGTCTCGCCTGAGAGGTTGGCTTCGACTGATCCCAGCTTCTCGCCCTGGGCATCGTTCGCCGCCTTCACCTCGGCGCGCAGCTCCTCGAACGACGACCAGAACCGTTCAGGGTCCAGGGCGGCGATCGTTGTCGCTGCGCCGCGGAGCGAGGTCGCGGTGCCGGCGAGCTCGACCGACGTCGTCTCGAAGGTTGCCAAGGCAGAGGCGAGGGCGGCCTGCGACGAGGAAACCGCGGCCTCAGCCGTCTCGACCGAGTCCGATGCCGCCCCGTACCGCTCCAGTGCGGACACGATCTCGCGAAGGGCTACCTCCGCCTCGGTGAACGACCGGATGGCGGCCTCGTAGGTGAGCTTCGTCTCGTTGTCGCGCGTCTCAGTCATCGTGGCGCCGCACATGACGATCAGATCCCGGACCCTGCGCCTGCCCGCCGATCACTCCCGGGCATGACCATTCGCAACTGTCGGACGACAGCGACTCTGACCGCCAAGGCGACAGCGATTCTGTCACCGTGGCTTGGGCCTGACGGCAGGGTACCTGCGCCAGGGGTGGTCCTGACGAGCCCGGGATGCCGTGGCTGCCGAGGGCGCGGGATCGATGCGCGGCTCGCGTGGTTCGGGCGGGGTGGTGAGCTCGGGCACCCGGCTGACCTTGCGCGCCCGCAAGACCGGCGCCGTTGGCGGGGCGGCGACGAGCTGGTACAGGTCGCCCTCGTCGCGCGCCCAGAGGCTGCCGTCGAGCCGCTCCTGGACGACGACCCGGCGTCCGGCCCAGCCGGCCCCGCCGCGGCGTCGCGGCAGCGAGAGGCTGCCGCCGTCCCAGCTGACCGTCGCGTCACGCTCGGCCCGGCGCGGGTACTCGAAGCACAGCACGGCCTCGGGTGGCAGGTCCGACGGCCAGGGCCGCCAGGCTGGCGCTGGGTCCGCCGGCTCGAGCGCGAACCGGCGGTTGTGCCGGGGCAGGTACCAGGCGAGCAGCTCGTTGGCGCCCTCGAGCGTGGTGACGCGTGCCCGCCGCAACTCCGAGACGAGCCGATCCTGGAGCGTTCCCCACAGCCGCTCGACCCGGCCCTTGGCCTCGGGGCTGCGGGCGCCGATCCAGCGGATGCCGAGCACGTCGAGCGCCCGGCCGACCTGGGTCAGGCTCCTCCGTCCGGTGAGCTGCTCCGCGAGCGTGGGCGGCCGGTTGGGGTCCTTGATGAACACCCCCGACAGATCGGTGTACAGGGCGAGCGGGAGCCCGTGGCGGCGGATCGTCTGGACCAGCATCTCGAAGTACCCGGCCGCATCCTCGGCGGCCTGGAACCGGCCGCCGGTGACGGTCCCGGTCGCGTCGTCGATGCCGCCGACGAGGGTGAGCTCGGGACCCCGCTCCTCGAGCCAGTCATGCTTCGAGCCGTCGGTCTGGAGCAGCATCCCGGCCTTGGGCATCCGCTCGCGCCGGCTGCGGTGCGCGGGTGGTCGCCGGGTCCGCGGCGGCGCGACCCCGCCTCGGTCAGGATCCGCTGCACCGTGCGGGCCGACGGGATCGCCGGATCGCCCTCGGCCAGGGTCTCGGCCAGGTGCACCGGGTTGAACCCGGCAAACGTCGTGAGCGCCTGGTCCACGATCGTCGCCCGGACCACGTCGTCGACCCGGTTGACCGGCCGCCGGCCACGGTTGCCGTGGACCAGGCCGGCGGCTCCCTCGGACCGGAGGCGGTCGGCCAGCCGCTTCACCTGGCGGGTCGAGAGCTGCAGGTACGCGGCCGCCTCACCGGGGTCGAGCTCGCCGGCCAGCACATGAGTCAGGACCAAGAGGCGCTGCTGCGCCTTGGCATCCAACGTGATCGTCTCCCTCGTCTGCATGGGATCGAGGGTGACAAAGTCGCTGTCGCCTTAGGTCGGACAGAATCGCTGACGTCCGACACATGACCATTCGCAACTTGACACGGGACATCGTGGCGACGAGACTCTTGTTACACACCCGGCGGTTCCGCCCGTCGGGTTTTCCTTTTCCGTGAGGACCTGTGAGCGGCGTTCGGCGCGTCACCATCTACATCGACGGGTTCAACCTGTACTACGCGCTCCTGAAGCCGACCCCGGCGGTTCGATGGCTTGACCTTGCCGCCCTGGGCGCCGCCCTCCGCCCCGGGGATACCGTTTCGGTTCGCTACTTCACGGCCAAGGTGCTCCGCGTGCCCGACCCGACCTCCGAGATGCGGCAGCGCCTCTACCTCAAGGCCCTCGAGACGCTGCCGAACGTGACGGTCGAGTTCGGTCACTTCACCGCCCACCAGGTCCGGATGGCGCTCGTGACCCCTCCGAAACCGGGACCGAGAACCGCCCTCGTGTGGAAGACCGAGGAGAAGGGCTCGGACGTCAACCTCGCCACCCGGCTCCTGCTCGACGGCCAGGACAGCCTCTACGACGAGGCCGTCGTCATCTCGGGCGACTCCGACCTGGTCGAGCCGATCCGCGAGGCGAACCGCCGGTACGGCCCGGTGCACGTCCGGAACCCGCGCGATGTGCACAGCGACCTCGCGCTGGCCTCCACCACCTACGGCCGGCTGGACCCATCGCTCCTGCCCCGGTGCCAGTTCCCGGATACGGTCCATCTGCCTACGGGGCGCTCGGTCACGAGACCGGCAACCTGGCGGTAAGGCGATAGCGTCGGGCGCCGGGAAGACGGCGGCCGCACGCATCAGGTCCTAGCAGCGAGCGAGCCACGACCCCCTGCCGCCCGTGGGCGGAGACGCACGGGACGCGGATGGTGGGCGTCGCACCATCGGCGCGGTCTGCCCCGCCCGCCGAGGTACGGGAGCTCGGCGCCGCAGGCCGGGCAGCGGCGCGGCGGGGCGAGACTCGCACGGAGGGCCATCGTCGCGGACGCGGCCATCGCCTCTAGGAGGTCAGCGCTCACGGATCGCCCCCTGGCGAAAATGCGCCAAGAATCCCGAAACCTGGCCGAGGGAACACAGCCGCCGGGCGCCAGTCTGCAAGCGTTCGCGCGCCCTAGGGTCTACCCCGCCCCCGCCGGTTGAAGCGCCCTTGCTGGAGTTGCACGAGCGGCAGAGGACGGCGGTGTTGGCGATGTCGAGCGGCGCGCCACCAGCGGCCAGCGGGACCACGTGGTCGACGGTCAGGTCCGAGGCTCGGTGGGCGGGGCGGCCGTAGCCCGGGCACCAGTCGCCGTGCTCACCGCGCCAGGCGCGTAGCACGCGGGCACTGAGCCGCTGCCAGGCCCGCGTGCTGTAGAGGGGGTTGTGGCGGCTGCGGTTGGACTGGCGGGCGTGCTCGGAACAGCGGCTACCCGCGCGGCTGGTGAGGACACCACAGACCGTGCACAGCTTCACCAGCAGATCGTCCGCGGGCAGGGTGGCGTGGTCTATTCGCCTGCGGTGCTACGCCTGCGCGACCATGGCGGTGCGAGCCGGCAGGATCGTGTACGGCGCGACCCCAAAGAGTGATCCGAACGCCAGGGTTCGCGCGTCGATAGGGTGTGCAGCGGGCATGGCGAAGCGGGGATCGAGTGGCTGAGACGGTGGCGGCATCGAGCGAGCATCTCGAGCGCGAGGAGGCATTCGGGCGCCTCGTCGCTCGAGAGCTACCATCCTCCTACCGGACCGCCGCGCTGCTACTCGGTGACCCCGCCGAGGCCGAGGACGTCACGCAGGATGCGCTGGAGCTCGCGTGGCTGCGCTGGGACCAGCTCCGCGACCCAGACCGTGCAGGGGCGTGGTTCGGGAGGATCCTGGTGAACGCGTGCCGCGACCGGCTCCGGGGCCGGCACCGGTCCCGTGTCGCCTGGATCGGCGAGGGGTCCACTCCCGACGCCGCTGCGTCAGTCGCCGAGCGCGATGCCATCGACCGGGCGCTCGCCGACATGAACGCAGATCAGCGCGTCGCGGTGGTGCTGCGCTACTTCCTCGACCTCTCGGTCGAGGAGATCGCGGCGCGCACGGGCGCGCCGGTCGGCACGGTGAAGTCGCGGCTCCGCCTCGCGCTTAGCGCGGTGCGAGCGGCGTACGAGGCGCAGGAGCGGGCAGGGACAGGGCGATGAACGACAAGCAGCTCGAGGACCTCATCCGGTCGCGACTGCGGGCGAGGGCGCCGAGCGACGTGCCCGGGAACCTGCTCATCCGGGCGTCGGGCATCCCGCGGCAGGCCCGGGTGATCCGCCGGCGGCGGCCGGCTCTCCAGGCAGGCGCGCCCTGGCTGCGCCTCGCCTTCGTGACGCTGGTCCTCGTGGTCGCGACCCTCGGCGGCCTCGTCCTCTTCACGCGCCTCGGGAGCCTGAACGGCGTGGCGTCGCCGGCCGTCCCCACGCTGCCGCCCGTGACGCAGCCCTCACTCCCCCCGGGCGCGGCCACCCCGACGCCCGTCGTCGCCGGGGCCTGGGCCAGCCAGACCGTCGCGTGGCTGGTGGATGACCAGAACGGCCTGCGGATGACCACCGATGGGGCCCTGACCTGGTCCAGCGCGCGGCCGCTTCCGCGGCCGCAGGACGAGCTGCGCGGCGGGCCGACCTTCATGGACGGGTCGACCGGGTACGCCGTCTGGGCCCCGCAGGTCGGCAACCCGACCCCGGTCTGGGTGTACCTCACCCGGGACGGCGGCCGGACCTGGTCGGCGACCCAGGTCGGGGCGCTCCCCTCGCAGGCGGGCGACTCGAACAGCCTGACCGCCCACTTCACCGACGCGGAGCACGGGGTGGTCCTCGCGGGCGACTACCGCTCCGGTGCGGTGCCTTCGGGGCACGCGGGGGCGGGGATGCGGGCGGTCGCGTGCGCCGGCTGGTCGACGAGCGACGGCGGGGCCACGTGGATGTCGATCGCAGGGGCGCCGTGCTCCGACCACGACGACTGGGCCACGCCACTGGTCGGGATAATCATGCCCGCCTCCGACGGAGGCCCGACCGTGTCGCTAACGCTCGACGGCGGGCTGACGTGGCGGAGCGGGGCGCTGCCGGGGGTGGGCGTCGACGACGCGCCGATGTACGTCGTGCTCACGGCTGCGCCGGACGGGTCCCCGAGCCTCGCCTACTGGGTCCAGCGCGGCGACGGCCAATCGGGAACGTCCCCAAGAGTCATCGTTGCCGAGTCCCACGACGGCGGCGCGAGCTGGCGGGAGGTCTATGACTTCACACCCCCGGCGGCCATCTCGCTGGACACCGTGGCCGCGCTCGGGCCGAGCCACTGGCTAGCGACCGGCGCTGCGGCGCAGTCATCCACGGCGGCCCCCGTCCCGATCCTCGAGACCGCCGACGGCGGCCGGACGTGGGTCCAGACCGGGACCCTGGGCTTGATCGACGGCCAGTCGACGGGGTGGTTCGACCGCCTCCACGGCGTGGCCCGCGGTCAGGACGACAGCGGCTGCTCCCTCCCGTCCGGGACGCCGTGCCACGCCAACGGCTTCTTCATGACCAACGACGGCGGGCAGACTTGGCACGGCGTGCCCTTCTAGTGTAGTGAGTTGCTAATTAGTGGCATATGTAGTATGCTCCACGCGTGGTTGCGAACCCATCTCCGGCCCGCCGCCTCGGCCGCCCGAAGGCCGAGCTGTCCCTGACCGACGAGGAGCGCAGCACGCTCGAGCGCCTCACCAGACGACGGAAGAGCGCTCAGGCGATGGCGCTGCGGGCCCGGATCATCCTCGCGTCGGCCACGGGCGCCGCGAATGTCGCGGTGGCCGAGGAACTCGGGGTGGGACCGGCGACCGTCGGCAAGTGGCGCCGCCGGTTCCTCGCGTCTCGGCTCGACGGCCTCTTTGACGAGCCGCGCCCCGGCGCCCCGCGCAAGATCAGCGACGAGCAGGTCGAGGCGGTGATCGTGAAGACCCTGGAGGCGAAGCCGTCCGACGCCACCCACTGGTCGACCCGCTCGATGGCCCGCTCGATGGGCATGAGCCAGACGTCGATCAGCCTGATCTGGCGAGCCTTCGGGCTGCAGCCCCACCGGACCGAGAGCTTCAAGCTCTCAGCAGCGACCCGCTGTTCGTGGACAAGGTCCGCGACATCGTCGGGCTGTACCTCGATCCGCCCGAGCGGGCGGTGGTGCTGTGCGTCGACGAGAAAAGCCAGATCCAGGCGCTGGCCCGCTTCCAGCCCATCCTGCCGATGCTCCTGGGCACGCCCGAACGGCGCAGCCACGACTACGTCCGGCACGGCACGAGCAGCCTGTTCGCCGGCCTCGACACCCTGACCGGACGGGTCATCGGCTCGCTCCACCGGCGCCACCGGGCGAGCGAGTTCCGCTCGTTCCTGGAGCGCATCGACGCCGAGGTGCCCGCTGACCTCGCGGTCCACCTCGTGCTCGACAACTACGCCACCCACAAGACCCCGGCCATCAAGCGCTGGCTGCTGCGCCATCCCCGCTTCCATCTCCACTTCACCCCGACCGGGGCGTCCTGGCTCAACCTGGTCGAGCGTTGGTTCGCCGAGTTGACGACCAAGAAGATCAAGCGCGGCGCCCACACGAGCGTCCCGGCTCTGGAGCGCGACATCCGCGCCTGGATCGCCACCTGGAACGAGGACCCCCGGCCGTTCGTGTGGCTGAAGACCGCCGACCAGATCCTCGCCTCGCTCGCGAGATATTGTGAACGAATCTCCAACTCAGCACACTAGTGCCCCGATTCATAATGCTCGGGAGGTAATCGCACTCCCCCGAGGCCCGGCCGTGGGCCTCCCGAGCATTGGAGGTGGCGATGGCGCGCCGGGCCGAGCTCTTTGTCCGTGAGCTGAGCGACGGGGAGGCGGCCCACCTCCTCAAGCTCGCGCGGCGCAGCAAGAATCCGACCGTGCAGCACCGGGCGATGCTCCTCTTCGCCTCGTTCCAGGGCCAGAGCGTGACCCAGATCGCGCTGATGTTCCAGGCCAGCGCGACCCACGTGGCCGAGCTGATCCATGCCTTCAACGCGGAGGGCTTCGCCTGCCTGGGCCCTCGGCGGGGCGGGGGCCGTCCCCGCCGGATCGATCTCACCCAGCGCGCGGAGATCGTGAAGGTGGCCCTCGCCCGCCCGGTCGACCGGGGTGAGCCGTTCACCTCCTGGAGCCTGACCAAGCTGCGCGCGCACCTCGTCCGACACGGCGTGGTGCCGACCATCAGCCGCAGCCAGCTGTGGCGCATCCTGCACGCGCAGGGCATCCGCTTCACTCATCACAAGACGTGGAAGGCGTCGCCCGACCCCGAGTTCGAGGCCAAGAAGAACCGGGTCCTCGACCTCTACGCCCACCCACCCAGGGACGCGCGCGTGCTGTGCCTCGACGAGTTCGGCCCCTTGAACCTCCAGCCGCGCCTCGGGCGGGGCTGGCATCGCTCCAAGCACCCGGTCCGCTTCCGGGCGACCTACAAGCGGACCGCCGGCGTCCGCCACCTGCTGGCCGCCTACGACCCGGCGACCGGCCGGCTGTACGGCCACATCCGGGCAACCAAGACCTGGCGCGAGGTGCGCGAGCTGCTCCGGACGTTGCGAGCTCGGTTCCGCGAGCACCTCGTCGTGGTGCTCGACAACTTCAGCCCGCACAAGAAGCAGGAGCTGCTCGCGTGGGTCGCCGGCCACGACATCGAGCTCGTCTACCTGCCCACCTACGCGAGCTGGCTCAACCTCATCGAGTGCCAGTTCGGTGCCCTCCGCCGGTTCGCGCTCAACGGCACCGACTACCGAAGCCATGGCGAGCAGGACCGGGCGATCCACGCCTACCTGCGCTGGCACAACAGGAACGCTCGTCCCGCCAAGCCCTGGCGCATCAACGCCGAGGTCCATCATTCGCTCCCCGACGTTGCGGCATGAGGCACTAGCTGCGCGCGGTCCCGCCGGCGCCCGCGAGATCCGCCAGCGTCTCGGCGCCCAGGGTGGTGAGCATCGCCTCCTGGCCGCGGAAGAACACATCGTGCACGTCGCAATGCCCGTCGGATCCGCACGGACTGCCGCGCAGCACACAGGTCCGGCGCCGACTATCTCCCTCGACGGCCTCGATCACGTCGAGCAGGCTGATGCTCGCGGCATCACGCGAGAGCCGGTAGCCACCCGCGCGTCCGGGCGCCGCCGCGACGAGCCCTGCCCGCTGCAGATCGGCGAGCACCTGGGGCAGGAACCGAACCGGGATCCGCATCGCATCCGAGATCCGCCGCGCCGACAGCAGCCCGCCGCCCGCTCCCCGGGCGAGGGCCAACATGGCACGGACGGCGTAGTCGCCACGTTTGGTGAGCTCGAGACGCATCGCAGCGAGTATGCGGCTCAACGCGCGTCAATGCCCGCGCGCCGCCACCGGACGGCGCGGTGCCACCGGACGGCGCGGTGCCACCGGACGGCGCGGTGCCACCGGACGGCGCGATGCCACCGGACGGCGCGGTGCCACCGGACGGCGCGGTGCCACCGGACGGCGCGGTGCCACCGGACGGCGCGGTGCCACCGGACGGCGCGATGCCACCGGACGGCGCGGTGCCACCGGACGGCGCGGTGCCACCGGACGGCGCGGTGCCACCGGACGGCGCATGTTGATGGTCCCGCCCCGATCTTGATGGGCCTCGGATCCGATGCGCGATGTCCGATCCGACCGATCCTGCCATGCAGACGCCCAAAGGTATTTGCGGCAGCCATCCCAGCCGAGGTGACGGGCCACACCTGCGGATTCACCTCCTGCCAGAACCGGTCAGGTCTATATGGGCACCGAATCGACGATCTCGACCGCCTGCCGGGGCCTGGACGACGCCGACCATACGTTCCCAGTTCTATCTGGCGGTTGCGTGTCGCGTCGGATCGTCGGGACGCGCCGACCCCTTGCTCCAACGCCTGCCGCGCTTCGGCGACCCTGCGTCACGTGTCCATCGTGCTGCGCGCGGCCGCAGTGGCCGCAGGGATTGCCTCGATCTTCGCCATCGATGACCTCGATCTTCCCTTCTTCGGATCCCTGCCGCGGAGCGCACAGGGACACCCGGTAGACTTCGGGCATGCCCCGCTTCAGCTACGGCGGCCAGGCGCTCATCGAGGGCGTCATGATGCGTGGCCGAGACGCCATCGCGGTCGCCCTTCGCCACCCGGACGGCCGGATCGTGTTCGCGACCGAGCGGCTCGATTCCGGATTCCACGGCAATCGCGTGTCGCGTGCGCCGTTCGTTCGGGGCCTCGTGGTGCTGTACGAGACCCTGGTCGTCGGGACGCGCTGGCTGATCCGCTCGGCGGGCCTCCAGGTCGAGGGCGAGGGTGTCGAGATCGGCAAGGGATCGGTCGCCATCATGCTCGGCATCACGGCGATCCTCGGCATCGGCCTGTTCTTCATCCTGCCGCTGGTCGTGGCCACGTTCGCGGCCGGCAACGTTGAGAACGATCTCGTCCAGCACACCATCGAGGGCCTGGTCCGGATCGCGATCTTCCTTGGGTACCTCGTGGTGATCGCCCGCACTCCGGACATCGCGCGCGTGTTCCGCTACCACGGTGCCGAGCACATGACGATCCACGCCCTCGAGCATGGCGACCCGCTGCGGCCCGAGTCGATCCGCAAGTACCCCACGGCGCATCCGCGCTGCGGCACCGAGTTCCTGGTGGTCGTGATCCTGCTCTCGATCCTCGCCTTCAGCCTGGTCGGTCGCCAGACGCCCTTGATCATGGTTGGCAGCCGGATCCTGCTCATCCCGGTCATCGCGTCGGTGGGCTACGAGCTGCTGCGGCTGGGCGCGCGTCACCGATCGAACCCGGTGGTCCGGGTGATCATGTGGCCCGGCATCCTGGTCCAGATGATCACCACCAAGCAGCCCAGCGACGACATGATCGAGGTGGCGGTGGTCGCGATCGAGGAGGCGCTGCGGGCCGACGGCGAGGCGGTGCCGGAGGGCGGGCTCGAGCTCGCCCGCGATCCGATGCCGCTCCAGGGCCAGACGGCAGCGACGGTGCGCGGTGTGTCAGACGTCAGCGAGCCGGCGGTCGAGGGCGAGGCGATCTCGCCGGTCTCGATCGATCCGCCGCTCCTGGGTTGAGCGGGACCTTGAGCCTTGCCCTCGAGCGGCCGCCGAGCCGGACGTTGGGCCGGCCGCTGATGCAGCCGCCGAGCCGGCCGCCGAGCGGGACCTTGAGCCGGGCCTTTGAGCGGCGGCCGAGCCGGCCGCCGACCGGGACCCTGAGCCGGCCGCCGAGCCGGACGTTGACCGGGACCCTGAGCCGGCCGCCGAGCCGGACGTTGACCGGGACCCTGAGCCGGCCGCCGAGCCGGACGTTGAGCGAACCATTGATGCGCAGCGCGGACGCATGTCATGGCTGACGAGCACGGTCTCGACGCCAAGCTCGTCGAGCTCGCCACGCAATACGATGAGGTCTCGGCGCAGCTCGCGACCCCGGAGGTGCTCGGCGATCCCGCCCAGCTCAAGCGGCTGGGCCGGGAGCTCGCGCGCCTGGAGCCCGTCGTGGAGACCCACCGGGAGCTGCTGGACATCCGGTCCCAGCTCAACGGCGCCCGACACATGCGCGACGCCGAGCCGGACGACGAGATGAAGGCGCTCGCGCGTGAGGAGATCGCCTCCCTGGAGGCCAGGGAGCAGGCGCTCCTCGATGACCTGCGCGTGGAGCTGCTGCCGAGGGACCCCAACGACGATCGCAACGTGATCGTCGAGATCCGGGCCGGTGCCGGCGGCGAGGAGGCCGCGCTGTTCGCCGCGGAGCTGCTCCGGATGTACACGCGCTACG
Source organism: uncultured Chloroflexia bacterium (assembly GCA_963829295.1). Taxonomy (GTDB): domain Bacteria; phylum Chloroflexota; class Limnocylindria; order Limnocylindrales; family CSP1-4; genus CAIXZV01. The sequence goes on from CAWHHU010000005.1 coordinate 52,979, forward strand.
CGCAGGAGCACCGCTTCGGCGTCGACGTGATGACCGCCAACGAGACGGGAATCGGGGGGATCAAGGAAGCGATCCTCGAGGTCACCGGCGATGGGGCCTACAGTCGGCTGAAGTTCGAGGGGGGCGTGCACCGCGTCCAGCGAGTGCCCACCACCGAGTCGAGCGGCCGCATCCACACCAGCACCGCGACCGTGATCGTGATGCCCGAGGCGGACGAGGTCGAGGTCGACATCGACGAGGAGAGGGACCTCCGGATCGAGGTCAAACGGTCGAGCGGTCCCGGCGGGCAGTCGGTCAACACCACCAATTCGGCGGTTCGGATCACTCACCTGCCCAGCGGCCTGGTGGTCGAGATCCAGGACGAGAAGAGCCAGCACAAGAACAAGGCCAAGGCGATGGCCGTGCTGCGCAGCCGCCTGTACGACATGGAGCTCGCGAAGCAGCGCGAGGAGCAGAGCGCGACCCGTCGGACCATGGTCCAGGCCGGCGACCGGTCCGAGAAGATTCGGACCTACAACTTCCCCGACAACCGGGTCACGGACCATCGGATCGGGACCACGATCCACAATGTGCCCGGCGTGCTCGCCGGGCAGCTCGATCCGCTGATCGATGCGCTGGTGATGGCCGATCAGGCCGACCGGCTTCGCCACCTGACGGAGAGCAGCGATGGCGCGACGCCGAGCGCAGTCGCCCGCGCCTGACGCTGACGGTCTCCGATCCCTCCCCGAGGGGGCCGGCCAAACCCGCTTCATCGACCCCGTCGTCGCTCCCATCATCGCGGCAACCGACCTCGGATCGGTGGGGGTGCTCAAGCACGGCAACGTGTGCCTCCTGACCGATCCGCTGGGGGATGCCGCTCCGGATGCTCGCGGGCTGGGGCTGGGGCTGGGGCTGGGGCTGGGGCTGGGGCTGGGGCTGGGGCTGGGGCTGGGGCTGAGGCTGAGGCTGGGGCCGATCCGCCCCGAGCTGCCGGACCCGCTCACGCGGGTGACGGTCCGGAACCTGCGGGTGGGAGCGTTGTCCGCGGACCTCGGGCTCCGCCGCGATCGCGACGGAACATCGGTGGAGGTCCTGGCACGGAGCCACGACCTCGCCGTCAGCGTCCGCAGCTAGGGGGTGGGCTCGATGACCGGCGCCGCGCTCACCGTGTCCGAGCTGCTCCGTCTGGCGACCGAACGGCTGGCCGCATCCGGTTCTGAGTCGCCTCGCCTCGACGCGGAGCTGCTGCTCGGCCAGACCCTGGGGATGGACCGGGCGGGCGTTCTGGCCCATGCCGACGCCCCGGTCGGGGAGGGCCATCGCGAGGCATTCGAGACCGCTGTCATGCGGCGCGAGCGAGGGGAGCCGGTCGCCTACATCCGTGGCTTCCGCGAGTTCCATGGCCTGGCGTTCGCAACCAATTCGCGAGCCCTGGTCCCGCGTCCCGAGACGGAGCTGCTGGTCGATGCGGCGATCGCCGAGATCGTCGCCCGACTGACGAGTCGGCCGCAACTGCCCGGAGCGCCCGCGCTGCGCGTGGCGGACGTCGGGACGGGCACCGGGGCGATCGCGATCGCGATCCTCGTCGCCCTTCGGCGCCGCCGGCTGGCGGAGCAGGTGCTCGTGGTGGCGATTGATGCCTCGCTGGCTGCCCTTGACCTGGCCCGCGAGAACGCGGTGGGGCACGCGGCCGCCGACCGGATCGTGTTCGTCGCGGCGGACCTGATCCCGCACCACGTGGATCCGCCGTACACGATGGTGTGCGCCAACCTCCCCTACGTCCCCAGCGCGGATCTGGAGCGTCTGTCACCTGCGCTCGCGTTCGAGCCCCGGCAGGCGCTCGACGGCGGGCTGGACGGGCTGGACCTGATCCGGCGCCTGCTGGACCATCTGCCGACGTCGCTCGCGATCGACGGCATCGCGCTGCTCGAGATCGGCGCGGACCAGGAGGAGGCGATCAGCCGTGAGGTCGAGACGCGGCTGCCGGGCTGGCGATGCGTGGTGTCGCCGGATCTGTCGGGACGCCCGCGCCTGGTGCGGATCGAGCGCAGCTCCACCGTGAAGCGCAGCTCCACCGTGAAGCGCAGCTCCCGATGAAACGGGGTTCCCGATCCAAGCGGCTCCCGATGAAGCGCGGCTTCCCGTGCCGCCTGCGCCCATGAAGGACCATCGCCCGGCGACCCGGCCCGTGCCCGAGCTCCCGATCCGGTTGCTCGCGCTCGACATCGACGGGACCCTGGTCGGCGACAGCTTCCGGGTCTCGGACCGAACGGCGGCGGCGATCAGGGCGGCGGTCCGTGCGGGTGTCAGGGTGTCCCTGGCCACCGGCCGGATGGCCTGCTCCGGGGCGGTCTATGCGCACCAGCTCGGCCTGACCGAGCCGATCATCGGCCACCAGGGGGCCGTCGTCCGGATGATGCCCACCCGCCCGGCTGCGATCGACCCTCACGAGCCACCGTTCCGCGCCCGCGTGGGCCGGCTGCTGCACCACACGTCACTGGATGCGGCAACCGCGCGCGAGGCGATCGCCTGGTGCCTCGCAAGGGACCTGGATCCGCACGTCAACACCCTCGAGCGGATCGTTGCGTGGCGCGGCGACCGCCAGTTCGAGGACTATTCCGGCTATCTCGGCCCCGACGCCATCATCGTTGCCGACCTGGCCCGTGCGATCCGCCGCCCGGTGTCAAAGGTGATCGCCGTGGGGGAGCCGCCGCGACCGATGGAGTTGGTTGCCGAGGCGCGCCGGGCGTTCGCCGGCCGGGCCGGGGTCACCCTCTCGCACCCCCGGTTCCTCGAGTTCACGGCGCCGGGCGTGTCCAAGGGTCGTGCCGTCGCGTGGCTGGCGCACCAGGCCGGGATCCCGATGAGCCAGGTGATGACGATCGGCGATGCGCTCAACGATCTCGAGATGATCGAGGCGGCCGGCCACGGTGCGTCGATGGTGACCGCGCCCGCGGCCGTGCGGGCCGCCGCCCGGTATGTCGCGCCGCCGGTGGATGAGGACGGGGCCGCGATGCTGATCGAGGCGCTGGTGCTGGCACCGCCCGCGACCGCCGCCCGGAACGCGGCCCGGCTGGCCGAGGAGGCGTGCGACGCGGCGGGGAGCGCCTCGTGACGGGGATCCGGATCCTCCCCGACGGTCCTGGGTCGCGCGCGCTCGCAGCACGGCTCCTGCGTGACGGCGAGATCGTGGCCATCCCCACCGATACCGTCTACGGGATCGCCGCGGACCTCGCCCTGCCCGATGCGATCGAGCGCCTGTTCGCCGCCAAGCAGCGGCCGCCCGAGAAGGCGGTGGCCGTGTTGCTGGCCGGTGCGGGACAGGCGGCCAGGCTCGGGGTCATGGGTCCGGCCGCCCAGGCCCTTGCCCAGCGCTTCTGGCCCGGTGGGCTGACCCTCGTGCTGCCGGTGCGGTCCGGGGCGCGGCTACCGGACGTGCTGGCCGCCGGAACCCCGACGATCGGCGTTCGCGTCCCCGACCATCCGTGCCCCCGGGCCCTGGCCTCGGAGCTCGGTCCGCTGCCGACCACGTCGGCAAACCTGTCGGGCGAGCCGGATGCCCGCGACGCAGCAGCGGTGGCCGCCGCGCTCGGTGACGCCGTCGCGCTCGTCGTCGACGGCGGCCCGATCCGTGGTGGGCCGGCCTCGACGGTGGTCGACTGCACGAGCTCGCGCCCCGTCCTGCGGCGGATCGGTGCGATCGATCGCGGCGCGATCTCGGCCGCCCTCGATGCGGCCGGGATCGAGCACGACATCGCCGGAGGATGAACGCCTGCGTCAGTCGGCGCGGCCAGGGAGCCGACTGAGGGTCGCCGGCCGGCGAAGGTCGATCCCCACATGGCCGGCTCGTCGCCGGTCTGCAAGGTCGAGGGCCGGCCCTGGTATGGCGACCGTCACCGGCTCATGCCTAGCATCACGTGCCGGCCTCGTCATGCGATGCGGCGCGGGCTGGTCGTTCCGACGATCGAGCTCGGACCATCATTGAGCGAGGTAGCCAGATGACCGTCATCTATGTCGACCGCGCGGCCCTCGAGCTCGCGCGTGGCGATGATCGATCCCACGCGATCGCCCGACCCGATCGCGATGCGATCGATCACCTCGTGGAAGCCGGCCACGACGTTCGGATCGTGGACCTCGACCCGGGGGACTCGTCCCGACCGGAGGGCACCATCGCAGATCCGGTGCCCGGCGATGGGAAGCGCTGGTTCGTCACGGATCGCCCTGCAGCGCTCCGTGCGGTGCATGCCACGCAGATCCGAACGCTCCTCATCGGCCGAACGACCGCGCGCGGCAGCGTGAGCCGGCCCGCGGATGTGGTCGTCCGGGACCTTCGCGCGGCGGTCCTGGCCATCCTTGCGGATGAGGCCATGCCGGCCGTCGGCGGCTGACGGGACGCCCCGGAGCCGGCCTCGACCGGACGCCCCGGAGCCGGCCTCGACCGGACGCCCGGAGCCGGCCCGACCGAGAAGGAAGGTCGACCATGAAGAGATGGATCGCGATCCCGGGGATTGCCGCCGCCGTGCTGGTGGCGGCCTGCGGTCCGATGACGGCATCGGCGAGAGCCTCGAATGAGACGCCGCCGTCCGGCCGGCTGCCCGTCTCGACGTCCCTCGTGATGCCATCCAGATGGTCCGTCGCGACGTTCCTCGTGACCGCCGATCCCGTCTCGTGACCGCCGATCCCGTCGTGACCGCCGATCCCGTCGTGACCGCCGATCCCGTCTCGTGACCGCCGATCCCGTCTCGTGACCGCCGATCCCGTCTCGTGACCGCCGATCCCGTCTCGTGACCGCCGATCCCGTCTCGTGACCGCCGATCCCGTCTGACCTCGTCGCAGGCCTCGAGTGGCGCCGCGTTGTACGCAATGCGGCCGCAATGGTCGTACCGACATCCGAAACGATTGCGGAGGGACCGGGGGCGTAGTGTCGGATCCGGCGCTGGCCGAATGGTCCCCTGTGCCAGCGTCGACCTTCTTGAGCCCGGCCGTGACCTCCTGACGGCCGGGCTCGTTTACGCCCGCTCGACCCCCGCCCCATCACCGAGGGGCGCCCGACAAACCGATGCGCGCCCAACAAACCTCCGAGAGCGCACGGGTGCGCCGATGGGCGCCGGTCGGGGGAACCCCGCCTAGTCGCCGACCTGCGCGACGACCAGGCTCGGCGCGGCCTCCGGGACGGCATCGTCCGGACGGCTATCCGGCGCCGCGACGGGACTGCCGCTCGTTGCCCGAGCTTCGTCGACGTTGAGCACGTAGCCGATGCCCTGGAACGTCGTGATGGGCCCCGGCTCGCCGGGCGCTGCGCCGAGCTTGCGCCGCACGCGGCTGACCCACACCCGAAGGTATTGCAGGTCATCGCGGTATTCGGGTCCCCAGACCTTGGTCAGCAGCTCGCTGTGGAGCACCACCTTGCCGGCGTTCGCGGCCAGGTGCTGGAGCAGCAGCCACTCCGTCCGGGACAGCTGCACCAGCTCGCCGTCGCGGGTCATCATCCGGCGCTCCAGGTCGATCTCCACGTCGCCGATGTGGACGATGCCCCCTGACGGCAACCCGGTCGACCGCCGCAGCACCGCCCGCACCCGGGCAGCGAGCTCGTCGGGGTGGAAGGGCTTGGCGACGTAGTCATCGGCGCCCAGATCGAGACCCAGGGCCTTGTCCTGGGTGGATCCCTTGGCCGTCAGCAGGATCACCGGGACGGGCCGCCATTCGCGGAGCTGGCGCATCACCTCGATCCCGTCGAGACCGGGCAGGACGATGTCGAGCAGGACGATGTCGGGCCGGACCTCCTCCGCCTTCTGGAGGGCCTCCTCGCCGGACGCCGCCGTAACCACGCTGAACCCCTCGTCGCTGAGCGTGATGGAGACGAGCTTGACGATGCGGGGCTCGTCGTCCGCAACGAGCACGAGGGGCTGGTTGTTCATGCGCATGTACCCTTGCCGGCCCCTGGCCCCCCGCGAGGGACCAGGTCACCATCGTCCGCCGGACTGGCTTCATCGAGCATGCGCCAGTCTCCCCCAGGTCGCAATGACCGGCATTGGCGTCGCGTTGCAGCATCGTTGCAGGTGACGACCAATCGAGGTCGCCCCCCGGTTCGGGTTCCGTGCCCAGGCTTCCCGATGCCGCATCCCACCGGGCGCCCGTGGGAAGATACGGCTTGCCGTCACCGCAGCCCAAGGCGCCCTGAGCCGGCGCCCGCCAGGAGGTCCGCTCGTGTCCGACGTCGCCGCCTCGTCCAAGGCCGCCGCCTCGCCCGCGGCCACCGTGGGCCAACGCGTCGCCGCCGGCCATGGCGCCGGATCCGCGGCGGGCGTCCCGCACGCTGCCTGGGCGCCCCTCGCCGACGTCGACCCGGAGGTGTGGGCGGCCGTCGAGTCGGAGCGGCACCGCCAGGCCGACAACATCGAGCTGATCGCGAGCGAGAACTACGTGTGGCAGGCCGTCCTCGAGGCGCAGGGCACGTGGCTCACCAACAAGTACGCGGAAGGCCTGCCCGGCAGGCGCTACTACGGCGGCTGCGAGTACGTCGACATCGCCGAGAATCTTGCCCGCGACCGCGCGCTGGCCCTGTTCCCGGGCGCCGACCACGTCAACGTCCAGCCGCACGCGGGGGCGCAGGCCAACATGGCTGCCTACTTCGCGGTCCTTCGTCCCGGCGATCGGATCCTGGGCATGAGCCTCGCCCACGGCGGCCACCTGACCCACGGCTCGCCGGTCAACTTCTCGGGCAGGTTGTACGAGGTCCACGCCTACGGCGTCACGCGCGAGCATGAGCAGATCGACTACGACGCGCTCGAGGCGCAGGCGGCCGAGGTTCGACCCAAGGTCGTCGTCGCCGGGGCATCGGCGTATCCACGCACCTGGGACTTCGAGCGCCTGGCGGCCATCGCCCACGAGGTGGGCGCCCTGCTGATGGTGGACATGGCGCACTTCGCCGGTCTGGTCGCGGCTGGCGTGCACCCGAGCCCCTTCCCACACGCGGACCTGGTGACCACCACCACCCACAAGACGCTCAGGGGCCCGCGCGGCGGGATGGTGTTCGCGCGCGCGGACCTGCCCGATGCCGTCGACCGGGCCGACTTTCCGGCCCTCGGCAAGAGCACCCTCGCGCAGGCCGTCGACAAGTCGGTGTTCCCGGGCGTCCAGGGTGGCCCCCTGATGCACGTGATCGCCGCCAAGGCCGTCGCCCTTCGGCTCGCGGCGGGGGAGGTGTTCAGCCGCGACCAGGTCCGCACCCTCGAGAACTCGAAGGTCCTGGCCGCGACCATCGCCGAGGCCGGCGCCCGGATCGTGAGCGGCGGGACCGACAACCACCTGGCCCTGGTCGACGTGACGCCGCTGGGCGTCACGGGACGCGAGGCGGAGGCGCTGCTCGACGAGGTGGGCATCACCGTCAACAAGAACGCGATCCCGTTCGACGTCAACCCGCCCAACATCGCGTCCGGGATCCGGATCGGCACACCGGCGACCACCACCCGGGGCATGGGTCCCGACGAGATGCGCATGATCGGTCGCTGGGTGGTGGACGCGATCCGGCTGCGCGATGACGATGCGGCCCGGAATGCCATCCGGGCCGGCGTTCGGGACCTCGTCGGCCGCTTCCCCGTCCCGGGACTGCCCAACGACATGGCCTGACGGGCGCGATGCAGCTGACCGGCGATATCGGGCGGGACCTGCCGCTGCTGGCCGTCACGTTCGTCGCGGCCGCGCTGCTGTCACTGGTGCTCACGCCGCTGGTCCGGCGGCTGGCGATCCGCCTGGACAACGTCGACCGTCCCGATCATCGCCGGGTCAACGCCACGCCCGTGCCCCGCGGCGGAGGCGTTGCGGTCGCGATCGCCTTCCTGGTCGTGGCCGCCGCGCTGCTGGTTGTCAACGGGGGCCTGGAGGTGGCGGCCGTGCGCCGGGAGATCGAGCCCGGTGAGATACTCGCCCTGCTCGTTGGTGGCGCCGCCGCGGCGCTCCTCGGAGCCCTCGATGACACGCTGCAGCTGCGTGCCCGCTGGCAGCTCCTGGGGCAGCTCGCGCTGGCCGCGTTCGCCGTCGTCGCCGGGCTCTCGGTTGGGTTCGTCAACAACCCGTTCGGACCCGACAACATCCGGTTCATGGAGCCGTTCGCCGCGGCGTTCACGATCGTGTGGGTCGTGGGCATGATCAACAGCATCAACTTCATCGACGGCCTGGACGGGTTGTCGACCGGGATCACCCTCATCGCGGCCGTGACGCTCGGCCTGATCTCGGTGGCCGCCACGATCTCGCAGCCGTTTGTGGGCCTGCTGTGCTTCGCCCTCGCCGGATCGCTGCTCGGCTTTCTGCGCTGGAACTTCCACCCGGCGTCGATCTTCATCGGCACCAGCGGGGTCATGTTCGTGGGCTACACGCTCGCCCTGCTCGCGATCCTGGGTACCGCCAAGGTGGCGGTTGCGCTGCTGGTGCTGGGCGTTCCGATCATCGACACCTTCTGGATCATCGTCCGCCGGCTGGCGACCGGGCGATCGCCGTTCACGCCGGATCGTGGGCACATCCACCATCGCCTGCTGGACCTTGGCCTGTCGCACGGTCAGACGGTGCTGGTGATCTACGCGATCTGCCTCACGCTGGCCGTCCTGTCGTTCGTGCTGTCGGGGACGGGCCAGGTGTACGCGTTCCTCGGTCTGGCGCTCGTCTTCGGCTTCGGGCTGTTCCTTCTGACCCGGTTCGAGACCGCGCACGCGCTGGAGCCAGAGGCGTACGAGGCGATCATCTCGAAGGCCGAGTCACCCGGATCCGACAACCGCGGCCCGTAACGTCGCGTCATGGGCCCCCCCCGGCCCGCCCGCCCGCGTCGGTGGACGATCACCCGCAATGAGATCGGGGTCCGGGCTGCGGATGGCCTCTGGTATAGTCTCCCGCGCGGTGGTCGGTCCCCCATGTTCAACGGTTTCGGGATCTACGTTGTCCTCTTCTCCGAGATCGGGGTCACGTTCTTCGTGGGGACCATCGCGGGCGTACTCGCTGGATGGTGGGTTGATCAGCAGCTCAACACGCTGCCGGTGTTCGCGGTCGGTGGTGCACTGGCCGGCTTCGGTCTCAGTGGACTCGCCGTCGCCAGGCTGATCCGCCGATTTCTCTCGCAATTCGATACGCATCAGGACTGACCGCCCGCCCGGGACGGAGATCGAGACGAGGCCAGACGAGCGACCAGTGACCAACGAGACCTCCCCCGCTGCGACACCGGACACCGGCGACGAGGCGGCTCCGGTGCGCTGGACGACTCGCCGCAAGCTGCTGGTCGCGATCGTCGCCATCGTCGTGCTGGATGCCCTCGCGGTCGTCATGCTCGCGCCGCCGGGATTCCCGGGTCCCAAGGATGGGATCAACGGAAACCTGGAGCTCATCCCGCCGACGGTCGTGTACGACTTCGCGCCCCGGGCGATTGAGCCGAGCGGCTCGCTGGTGATCGACTTCCACCCCAGCATCACGTCCTCGATCGTGGTGTCGTGGATCGTGATGGTGCTGATGATCGTCGTGTTCGTGGGCATCGCCCAGAACCTGGCACGGCTGCCCGGCCGGGTCCAGAACGCCGTCGAGTACGTCTACGAGGCCCTCGAGGACTTCGCCATGGCGCTCGGTGGGCCGGCGGCCCGGCCGTACATCGGCATCTTCATCACGCTGTTCGTGTTCATCGCCCTGGCCAACTGGACGGACCTGCTGATCTTTGGCGACAAGCTGAGCTGGCTTCGGACGCCCACCAGCGACATCAACATCACCGTCGGGCTGGCGCTGTTCAGCTTCGTCCTGTTCCACTTCGAGGGCGTGCGGAAGCTCGGGGTGCGGCGCTACCTCGGCAAGTTCTTCAACTTCGGCGGGTTCCGGCGGGGCCTCGCGGACGGGGTCATCGACCTGTTCGTGGGGCTCACCGAGTTCCTGCTCGAGTTCTTCAAGCCGGTGACGCTGGCCTTCCGGCTCTGGGGCAACCTGTACGGTGGCGGGATCATGCTGGGCGTGTTCACCGCCCTGCTGCTGGGTGTCCTGCCGTTGCCGTTCGTGTTCCTGGAAGGGTTCATCGGCTTCGTCCAGGCCCTGATCTTCAGCGTCCTGACCCTGATGTTCACGCTGCTCGCCATCGAGAGCCACGACGAGGAGGCGCACGCCACCCCCGCCATGGCAACCGAGCCCGAGGGCAGCGTCGGCCCGCCCCTGTCCGCCGTCCCGACGCAATGAGGCGGCTCCATGACCCGTTGGCCCGAGGAAGCATCCGCGCCCTGCGGATGCCAGAGGAGGTAGAGACTCGATGGAACTGATCGGCGCCGGCCTTGCCGCGATGGGCGTCATTGGCCCCGGCATCGGTATCGGCATCCTGACCGGCATGTCGACCAGCGCGATGGGCCGCAACCCGGACGCCGCGGGCGTCATCCGCGCCACGTTCATCATCGGCGCCGCGTTCGCCGAAGGGCTTGGCGTGCTCGCGTTCGTGGTTGGCGTGCTGATCATCTTCCTCAACCCGGCCGCCAAGTAGCCGGCTCACCGAGCGGACGCCATGGACCACCTCGCGGTCGCCACCGGGGCCCTGCCGGGGGCGCTCGCCTTCAACGCCGACGGCGGCGGGAGCGGGCTCGTGATCAACGGGTTCTGGCTCATCGTCGCGCTGCTCAACTTCGTGCTGCTCTACGTCGTGCTCCAGCTGTTCGCGTTCGGTCCGATCTCGCGCATGCTCGAGGAGCGCCGGGCACGGATCGAGCAGGGCCTGCAGGACGCGGAGCAGGCGCGGCGCGACCGCGAGGCGGCCGAGCAGGAGCGTCTGGCGGCCCTCCAGGAAGCCCGCCGGGAGGCGAACGACATCATCAACCGCGCCCAGCGGGTTGCCACCGAGACGCGGGAGCAGGACGTGGCAGCGACGCGCCAGGAGCTCGACCGGATGCGCGACCGCGCCACGGCCGAGATCGACGCCGAGAAGCAGCGAGCCATCACCGAGCTTCGCTCGGAGGTGACCGAGCTCGCCCTTGCGGCCGCCGGCCGCGTCGTCGGCGAGTCGATGACCGGTGATCGCCAGCATCGGCTGGTGGCCGACTTCCTCGCCGACTCGTCCACGAGCGCGGAGACCGGCAGCTGATGGCCCGCCCCGTCGCCGCTGCCCGCCGCTATGCGGAGGCCGCGCTCGCGGTGGCGCTCGAGACCGACCAGCTCGATCGCTGGCGGGACGATCTCGTGCTCGCCACGGACATGCTCGGGCGGCCCGAGGTCGCACCCATCGTGGACAGCCCCGCGATCCCGGTCGAGCAGCGGCTGGGCGTGCTGGCCGGGCTCCTGGAGTCCCGCGTGCAGCCGGCCGTGCTCCGGCTCGTCGGCCTGCTCATCGAGCGCGGCCGGATCCGGATCCTGCCCCGGGTCAGCGATGAGTACCAGCGCCAGCTCAATGCCCAGCGCGGCATCGTGATGGCAAGCGTGACCAGCGCCGCGCCCCTCTCCGAGGACGAGACGGCGGCGGTTCGCGCCCGGGTGGAAGCGATGGCCGGGGCCGAGGTCGAGCTCCGCACCACCGTCGACCTGACCCTCCTGGGCGGGCTGACGATCCAGCTTCGCGACCAGCTGCTCGACGCATCCATCCGCGGCCGGCTGGAGCGGCTGCGGGACCAGCTCCAGACGGGGCGCCGGCTCCGCTAGCCCATACGCGGGGTCCCGGCCCGAGCCAAAGCCCCGAAACCCCGAAGCCCCGAAACCCCGAACACGACGCCCGAACGGAGACGCGATGGCCATCCGGTCTGACGAGATCATCAGCATCATCAAGAGCCAGATCGAAGGCTTCGACGCGACCAGCGAGACCCGGAGTGTCGGGACGGTGGTCGAGGTTGGCGACGGCATCGCCCAGATCTACGGGCTCGACGCCGCGCTCGCATCCGAGCTGCTCGAGTTCCCCGGCGGCGTGATGGGCATGGCCCTCAACCTCGAGGAGGAGACGGTCGGGGCGGTCATCCTGGGTGACCCGTCCGCGATCAAGGAGGGCGACCAGGTCCGGACCACCGGCCGCGTGGTCGAGGTGCCCGTCGGCGCGGCGCTGCTGGGCCGCGTGGTGGACCCGCTCGGGCGCCCGCTCGATGGCAAGGGCGATATCGCCGCCACCGCGACCCGCCCCGTCGAGCGCATCGCCCCGGGCGTCATCACCCGCCAGCGGGTGGACACTCCGGTCCAGACCGGGATCAAGGCGATCGACGCGCTCATCCCCATCGGTCGCGGTCAGCGCGAGCTGATCATCGGCGACCGCCAGACCGGCAAGACCGCGATCGCGATCGACACGATCATCAACCAGAAGGGCTCGGACCTGGTCTGCATCTACGTGGCCATCGGTCAGAAGCTCTCGACGGTGGCGGGCACCGTCGCCGTCCTCGAGAAGTACGGCGCGCTCGAGCACACCATCGTGGTCGTGGCCGGTGCCGAGGATCCGGCTCCGCTCCAGTACCTGGCCCCGTACGCCGGCGTGGCGATGGGCGAGGAGATCATGGAGAACGGGGTCGAGGTGGGTGGCCGCCGGATCAATGACGCGCTGTGCGTGTACGACGATCTGTCCAAGCACGCGTGGGCGTACCGCGAGATGTCGCTCCTGCTCCGCCGCCCGCCGGGACGCGAGGCCTACCCGGGCGATGTGTTCTACCTCCACAGCCGGCTGCTCGAGCGCGCCGCACGCATGAACGACGACAACGGGGGTGGTTCGCTGACCGCGCTGCCGATCATCGAGACCCAGGCGAACGACGTGTCGGCCTACATCCCGACCAACGTGATCTCGATCACGGACGGCCAGATCTTCCTCGAGACCGACCTGTTCAACGCCGGCCAGCGGCCCGCGATGAACATCGGCATCTCGGTCAGCCGGGTCGGCTCCGATGCCCAGACCAAGGCGATGAAGAAGGTGGCGGCGCCGCTCAAGCTCGACCTCGCCCAGTACCGCTCGCTGGCCGCCTTCGCCCAGTTCGCGAGCGATCTCGACAAGGCCACCCGCGACCAGCTCAACCGCGGCGAGAAGCTGTCCGAGATCGTCAAGCAGCCCCAGTACCAGCCGCTGCCGGTGGAGAAGCAGGTCGCGATCCTGGTCGCCGCCACCAGCGGCAAGCTCGACGATGTCCCGACCCCCCGGGTCAAGGAGTTCGAGATCCAGCTGTACCGCTATCTCGAGACGGACCACCCGCAGATCCTCGAAGAGCTGGCGCGGACCAAGGCCCTGCCCGATGAGCTGGCGGCATCGTTGCACGAAGCCATCGACAGCTTCCGGCAGGGCTTCCTGGCATGAGGCCGCCCGGCACGGTCCCGGCTCGCGCCGCCGTCGACGCGCGCCCCGCCGTCGGCGCGCGCGCGCGCAAGGCGATCGCCCGTGCCTAGCCAGCGCGAGATCCGGCGCCGGATCGGGTCGGCACGCAACATCAAGCAGATCACCCGCGCCATGCAGTTCGTGGCGGCCTCCAAGCTCCGCCGCGCGCAGCAGCAGACGCTGGCCGCCCGCCCCTACCGTGAGAAGCTCGACGAGGTCATCGCCGATCTCGCGGCGGTGCTCAGCGGCGAGGACCACCCGCTGCTGGCCGAGCGCAACCTGGACCAGGCCCATAGCCGGCTGCTGGTGATCATGACCTCGGACCGCGGCCTGGCCGGCGCGCTCAACACCAACACCGTCCGGTTCGCCGCCCGCGAGATCACCGAGCACCCGGGTGAGCTCAAGGTCGTGCCGCTGGGACGCAAGGGCCGGGACGCGATGCGCCGCGCCCGCGTTCCCATCGCCGCCTTCTTCGAGGGCTTTGGGGAGCGCCCCGCGTTCGCCGATATCCTGCCCATCGCCCGCCTGGTGTCCGACGACTTCGTCGCCGGCATCTACGACCGCGTCGACGTGGTCTACCCGCGGTTCGTTTCCACGCTCGTCCAGCGCCCGGTCCTGGAGCAGCTGCTCCCGATCCAGCCCGCCGGTGACACCGAGGGCATACCCGGCCACCAGTTCCTGTTCGAGCCCGATCCCGGGGCGTTCCTCCAGGCCCTGCTGCCGCGGTACGTCTCCACCCGCCTGTACGCCGCCGTGCTCGAGACCAACGCGAGCTTCTTCTCCAGCCAGATGGTCGCGATGAAGAACGCCACCGAGAACGCCGACGAGCTCATCGAGGACCTCACCCTGTCGTACAACAAGGTCCGCCAGGCCAACATCACTCGCGAGATGGTGGAGATCGCGAGCGGCGCCCGCGCCCGGTAGGCCGGCGCACACGAGGAGGCAATCCCGATCATGGCGACAGCCGCCCAGCCCGCGACCGGCCCCGCCCGGGGGCGCGTGATCCAGATCACCGGTCCGGTCGTCGACATCGAGTTCCCTGCCGGACAGCTGCCCGCGATCTTCAACGCGGTGGAGATCATCCGCGAGGGCGAGCCGCCGCTGGTGTGCGAGGTGCAGCAGCACCTGGGCAACAACTGGGTGCGCGCCGTGGCCATGACCACCACCGACGGCCTGGCCCGTGCCACGGAGGTCCGCGACACGGGTGCGGCGATCACCGTGCCGGTGGGCGAGGTGACCCTGGGCCGCGTGTTCGACGTGCTGGGCCAGGCGATCGATGGCAAGGGCGCCGTCGAGGCGACCAGCATGCTGCCCATCCACCGCGCGCCCCCCTCGTTCGAGGACCAGACCACCGAGATCGAGGTGTTCGAGACGGGCCTCAAGGTCATCGACCTCGTGTGTCCGTTCAAGAAGGGCGGCAAGATCGGGATCTTCGGCGGCGCCGGCGTGGGCAAGACCGTCATCATCCAGGAGCTGATCCGTAACGTGGCCCAGGAGCACGAGGGCGTGTCGGTGTTCGCGGGCGTCGGTGAGCGGTCGCGCGAGGGCAACGACCTCATCCACGAGATGACGGAGTCGGGCGTCATCGCCAAGACGGCGTTCGTGTTCGGCCAGATGAACGAGCCGCCCGGTGCCCGGCAGCGGGTGGGCCTGACCGCGCTCACGATGGCCGAGTACTTCCGCGACGAGGAAGGCCGCGACGTCCTCCTGTTCATCGACAACATCTTCCGCTTCACCCAGGCGGGCTCGGAGGTGTCGGCGCTGCTCGGCCGGATGCCGTCCGCGGTGGGCTATCAGCCCAACCTCGCCACCGAGATGGCGGGCCTCCAGGAGCGGATCACCTCCACCCACAAGGGGTCGATCACCTCGCTCCAGGCCGTGTTCGTCCCCGCCGACGACTACACCGACCCGGCGCCGGCGACCACGTTCGCTCACCTCGACTCGACGATCCGCCTCGAGCGCTCGATCGCCGAGCTGGGCATCTATCCCGCGGTGGACCCGCTGACCTCCACGTCCCGGGTGCTCGACCCGCTGGTCGTGGGCAACGAGCATTACGACGTGGCCCAGGAGACCAAGCGCGTCCTCCAGCGCTACCGCGATCTCCAGGACATCATCGCGATCCTGGGCATCGACGAGCTGTCCGAGGAGGACAAGGCGACGGTCTCACGCGCACGCCGGCTCCAGCGGTTCATGAGCCAGCCGTTCTTCGTGGCCGAGGTGTTCACCGGGCGGACGGGCAAGTACGTGTCGATCCGCGATACGGTCACCTCGTTCAAGGAGATCCTCGAGGGCAAGACCGACACCCTGCCCGAGCAGGCATTCTTCCTCGCTGGCACCATCGACGATGTCCGCGAGAACGCGGCGAAGCTGGAAGGCTGATGCACTCGAATCCCGCCGCCGCTCTCGCCGTCCAGCGGTCGGCAGCCGCTCTCGGCGTCCGGCTGGCGGCTGCTTACATGCCCTGCGGGCCTGAGGCGCACCGCCATCCAGCCGCCTACGCGGGCGCCGGTTCCGTTGGCCGCGTAGCCGGCCGCGGATGGGAGATGGGCTGATGCCGCTGCAGCTGGAGATCGTGACCCCCGAGCGGCTGGCCTACTCGGACGAGGTCGACATGGTGCTCGTTCCGGGCGTAGACGGCGAGCTCGGCATCCTGCCCCATCACGCGCCGCTGGTCAGCCTGCTCGGCGTGGGTGAGCTCCGGATCCGCAAGGGCGTCGACGAGGAGAGCTTCGCGATCGTCGGCGGGTTCCTCCAGGTCCGGCCGGACAAGGTCGTGGTCATGGCGGAGACGGCGGACCTCGCCTCGGACATCGATCTCGAGCGCGCCCAGGAGGCGCGCCGCGAGGCCGAGCGTACGCTGGAGTCGGGGTTCCACGAGGGAGCCGACCTGTCCGGCGCTCGTGCCCAGCTCCAGCAGGCCCTGCTGCGGGTCCGGGTCGCCGAGCGCCGGCGGTATCGCGAGGGCCCGCGCCGCGGAGGCTGACCATGGCCGATGCGCGAAACCTCACGCCGATGGCCAGCAGGGCCGTCGCCACGGCTCCTGGAGCGTCCAATGGCTGACGCACGGTTGTTCCACTGGGAGTACCGGCCCGATCAGCCAGCGCCCGAGGCGTTCCGGATCGAGGGCGGCCGGCCGCTGACGGGGACCGTGCACGTCAGTGGAGCCAAGAACGCCGCGCTCAAGCTGCTGGCGGCCGCCACCCTGACCGGCGAGCGGTGCAGGTTCGAGAACGTGCCCGAGATCGAGGACGTCCGGGTCATGGTCGGCGTCCTGACCGATCTCGGCGTCGTGGTCGACCACCCGGCCGAGGGCGTGTACGAGGTCGCCGCGGGGGACGTCGACTGGCTGTTCATCCCACTCGAGGCCGCCGCCAAGATGCGGGCCTCGTTCATCCTGCTCGGCCCGCTGCTGTCCCGCTTCGGCCAGGTGATCATCAGCAACCCGGGCGGCGACCGGATCGGCCGGCGGCCGGTCAACCTGCACGTCGACGCGATGCGCGCGCTGGGCGCCCGGATCGACTACCGCAACGGCTACTACTTCGCCCAGGCGCCGGGCCGGCTGCGCGGCGGCCTGGTCACCTTTCCCCAGGTCACCGTCATGGGCACCGAGAACGCGATGCTCGCGGCGACCCTGGCCGAGGGCCACACGGTCATCCGGCCGGCGGCGCAGGAGCCGGAGATCGATGACCTGATCGCGTTCCTGTGCGAGATGGGCGCGGAGGTTCGGCGGACCAGCCCCGACACGATCGAGGTCGATGGTCGCCGCCGGCTGCGGGGTGCCGATCACGTCGTGGTGCCCGACCGGATCGAGACCGCCACGTTCCTGATCGCGGCCGCCGTCACGGGCGGCCGCGTGACCCTCGAGAACGCGCCCTGCGACCACGTCTCCGCGTTGACCGAGCTGTTCGGGTCGATGGGCGTGCCGGTGGTCTGCGGCCTGCACTCGATCCGGATCGACGCCACCGGGATGCGCCCGGGTGACCTGCGTGCCTCGGACGTGGAGACCGCGCCGTACCCGGGTCTGGCCACCGACATCCAGCCGCCGCTGTGCGTCCTGCTCACGCAGGCCGCCGGCACGTCACGCGTCCACGAGGCCGTGTTCGAGGACCGCATCGAGTGGCTCTCGGAGCTGCGCAAGCTCGGTGCCCGGATCGACATCGAGGATGCCCACCACGCGTCGATCCACGGACCGGTGCGGCTTCGCGGAGCCGAGGCGACCATCGGGGATTTGCGCGCCGGTGCGTCACTGATCCTGGCGGCGCTCGCCGCCGATGGGCCGTCGCTGATCCACGGCGCGCATCACGTTCAACGGGGGTATGAGAACATCGACCGCAAGTTCCAGCAGCTGGGCGCCAGCATCACCCGCTCGGCCGACACGGCCTGATATCGTCGGGCGGGCACTGCCTGATATCGCACGTCCCCGACCCGTCCCTGTTCACCCTGCGCGGCTCGTCGCCTGCCGGTGCCGCGCGACCACCGGAGTAGCATTCCCGCCGTCATGAAGATTGGGATCGATCTCGGCACCGCGAACGTCATCGTCTACGTGAAGGGCAAGGGCATCGTCATCACCGAGCCCTCGGTCGTTGCGGTCGGTGACGACAACCGGATCGTCGCCGTGGGCGAGGAGGCCCGCGAGATGATCGGGCGCACCCCCGGCAACATCCAGGCGATCCGCCCGATGAAGGATGGCGTCATCGCCGACTACGTGATCACGGAGGCGATGCTCCGGTTCTTCATCGGCAAGGCGACCCGGGGCCGGATCGGCCTCTCGCGGCCCGAGGTGATGATCTCGGTACCGGCCGGGGTCACCTCGGTGGAGAAGCGTGCCGTCCGTGACGCGGCGCTCAAGGCGGGCGCCAAGGAGGCGTTCCTGATCGAGGAGCCGCTGGCCGCGGCCATCGGCGCCAACGTTCCCATCAGCGGCCCGTCGGGGAACATGATCATCGACATCGGGGGTGGCACGTCCGAGATCGCGGTGATCGCGCTGGGCGGGATCGTGGTGTCCCACAGTCTCCGGGTCGGAGGCAACCGGTTCGACGACGCGATCGCGACCTACGTCCGCAAGAAGTACAACCTGATGATCGGCGAGCGGACCGCCGAGGAGGTCAAGATCCAGATCGGCACCGCGCTGCCGCTCGAGCGCGAGCTCACGATGGAGGTCCGCGGCCGCGACCTGATCGCCGGGCTGCCCCGCACGATCCCGATCTCCTCGTCCGAGGCGATGGAGGCGATCGAGGTGCCGCTCCAGCAGCTGGTGGCCGCGGTTCGCACCGTGCTGGAGCAGACGCCGCCCGAGCTCTCGTCGGACATCATCGACAAGGGGATGGTGATGTCGGGGGGAGGCTCGCTGCTGCGCAACATCGACAAGCTGCTGACGCAGGTGACGGGCGTGCCCTGCCACGTCGCCGAGAACTCGCTCAACTGCGTTGCCCTCGGCACGGGGCTCGCCCTCGAGCACTTCGACTTCTTCAAGAAGTCCCTGGTCCAGCAGATCTGAAGCCCGTCGTGGTGGCCGAGCCCATATCGAGCGGGGGAACGGGGTGAAGGCGTTCATCGATCTCCACTGCCACACGGCGGCGTCGTTCGATTCGCTTGCGTCACCCGAGGCGGTCGTCAAGGCCGCGGCCGAACGAGGGCTCGGCTACCTCGCGATCACCGATCACGACGTCATCGACGGGGCGCTTCGCGCGCGAGACGCGGCACCCCCGGGGTTGACGGTGATCGTCGGCGAGGAGATCAGGACCGCCGACGGCGACCTCATCGCGCTGTTCCTCGAGCGGGACGTGCCCCCCGGGCTCAGTGCCGCCGACACGATCGCCGCCGTTCGCGCGCAGGGCGGTGTGCTTGGCATCCCGCATCCGTTCGACCGCTTCCGGGGCTCGATGCTCAACGACCCCAGCCTGGAGGCGATGGCCGCCCGGGTGGACTGGATCGAGGCGTATAACGCCCGGGTCGTGGGCAGCGCGGGCAACGAGCACGCCGCCGCGTTCGCGCTCGACATGCACCTGCCGGGCGTCGCGGTGTCCGATGCGCACAGCGTGCTCGAGGTGGGTGTCGCCTACACGGTCGTGGATGGTGATCCCTCGACACCGGATGGCCTGCTGGCCGCCCTGACCAATGTCGAGCTTGTGCCGGGCCGCGCATCGTATATCGTGCGGACGCTCACGCCGTTCGCCAAGCTCGTCAATCGTGCCCGGGGGCACCGGCGTGTATCCCCGACGTCCGCCGGCCCGACCGGCCTCCACCATGAGTGAACCACCCGTGCCCGACACCGACCCAGCCCGCGCCGGCGACCCGGCGGCCACGCCCCATCCGGACCAGGCGGCCCCGTCGAGCGCCGATCCGGGCGAGGCAGCGCGCGGCGACGAGGCCGAAGCGGTGGGCTCGGCGGAGCTGTCCGGGGTCGACGAAAGGAGCGGCCCGATCACGCTCGGCGAGCGCCTCCGCCAGCCACGGACGATCGTCTCGATCATCCTGCCCCTGGTCCTGCTGGTCCTGGTGTTCCGGGTTCTGCTCAACGTCGATGTCGCCCAGCTCGTGCACAGCGTGTCGGCCGCGAACCCGTGGCTGCTGCTGGCCGCATTCGTCGTGTTCTACGCGGGCTTCCCGCTGCGCGGCATCCGCTGGGCCGTGCTGCTGCGAGGGGTTGGATGCCCGGTTGGGATGCGGGACTCGACCGAGATCCTGTTCCTGTCATGGCTCGTGAACTGTCTCGTGCCGGCCAAGCTCGGCGACGTGTACCGCGCGTACCTGCTCAAGATCAACAGCCCGGTGTCGCTGTCGCGCACCTTCGGGACCGTGTTCATCGAGCGCATCTTCGATCTGTTCGCGATCGCGATCATGGGTCTTGCCGCCGGCTTCTGGAGCTTCCGGACCGGCTTCCCGCCAGAGATCCAGTTCGTGGCCGCGCTCGGTGTCGGCGTCGTGGTGGTGCTGGGCGTGCTGCTGTTCTCGCTCCGCAACTTCGGGCGTCGGATCCTCGATCGGCTGCCGCTGCCCCACCGCGTGGCCGAGCTCTATGACCGGTTCGAGGAGGGGGTGTTCGGGGCGGTTGGTCGCCGGTCGGTGGTGCCCCTGGCGGTGCTCACGATCCTGGTCTGGACCACCGAGGGCATGCGGCTGTGGCTCGTGGTCCAGGCCCTGAACCTGCCCGACGTGTCGCTCGGGATCTCGGGTGCGTTCTTCGTCGCATTCATCGGCTCGCTGCTGACGGCGGTGCCGCTGAGCCCGGCAGGGCTGGGGATCGTGGAGCTGGGCGTCGTGGGCGTGCTGGTGGCGGCCTACGGCATCCCGCTCACGGAGGCGACCACGATCGCACTGGTGGACCGCACGATCAGCGTGTTCTCGATCATCCTCCTGGGGTCGATCGCCTATGCGATCTCTCCGCTCCGCCGGGGAGCGGGACTCTCGCAGCCGATCGAGGCGGGCGCACCCGTCCAGTGACCTGCTGCCGGGCCTGTTCCGCGCGCAGGCAGCCGGGGAGGGCCTGCTCGCGCGCAGGCAGCCAGGGAGGGCCGGCAGCCGGTACCGGGACCCCATGACCCGATCGGGTCATGCGCGGATTCGCCCGAACCTCACCGCACCCCACCCGAGTTTGTGCGCAGAAGCAACGCATCGGAGTACCAACGGGGGATTGGGACGAGATGCCGCCGGGTTGACACTGCAGGTCGATCCCATGCACAAGGCGTGGGAGCCTAGCCCAAGGCGAGCATGACGAGCGAGAACGGCCGCGCGTTCAACGAGTGGCTTCGAGCCCAGCTCAAAGCCAAGAAGATGTCACAGCGCCAGCTGGCGCAGCAGTCGGGCGTCGACCATTCGACGATCTCCCGGCTCATCCGGGGCGACCGGATGCCGTCCCTCGGGACGGCGACCAAGCTTGCCCGCGGCCTGCGCGAGATCCGCGACGACTCCGATACGTCGACGGCGCTGGGCGTGGTCTCGGTTGGCCCGCAGAACCCGACCGCCCGCGTCGAGTACGCGCTGCGCGCCGACGAGGTCCTGAGCGAGCCGCAGGTGCGCCAGATCATGGAGTACTACCTGGCCGTTCGCATCCGTCGCTTCGCCCGAACCTACCAGGGCGTGAGCGGCGAGCCCGGAACCAGCAATCCGCGGTCGACCAGCGCGTCGGCCAGCCTCTATGGCCACGGTCCCACCGTCACCAGCGTCGGTGGCGCGGGCGTGGCGGCACCTCCGGTCATCCGATCCGCACCGCCGCGCTATGGGGTCCAGCGACCGGCCGTCAGGCCGCCGACGAGGACGCCGGGCCGACAATAGAAGACTCCAGGCATGGCCTGAACGTCCCTCCACGTTCGGGTCTCGGGGACAGCGAACGCCGGTCCGCGGGGGCCGGCGTTCGCAATTCATCCGCACGTCGCGCCAGTGCGGGACGGGCGGAGGTCTGTTCCCCTGCTGGCAGCCCTCAGCGGGCAGCGGCCGAGACGCGGTAGACCGAGATCGTGCGCCGGGGGCCGGCGTCGAATCGTTCGGCCAGCGCGAGCGCCGGAGCGTAGCCCGCGAGCCAGGCCGCTTCCGCGGGCCCGCCACACGCCGCTCCCACCGGGTCGGCGAACAGGGGGTCGCACACGACGACGGCAGCCGGCGGCGGGTCGCTCCCGGCGAGCGCGTCGGCCGGCAACGGGCTCGCGCCGCGATGCTCGAGCGGGAACCGGAGCGCATCGGCGGACTTGAACGGCGGGATGCCGTCCAGCGCGAACGGCAAGCCGCCGACCGAGGCGATCACGCGCGCCGCGGCCTGGTCGACCAGCCTCCAGCCGCCGTCGGGCGACACCGCCGGCGGCCAGGCGGAGACCGCGATCGCCACCAGCAGCACCCCGACCGCGCCGCCAACCGGCGCCAGGCGACCGACCTGGTGTTCGCCTCGCTGGCTGTCCGCGCCCCGTTGCAGCTCACCCGCAGGCGGTTGGAGCTCGTCCGGGCCGGCCCCGCGGAGACCCCCGACCGGAGCCCGGATCGCTGCCCCGAGCGACCTCAGGTGCACCAGCCTTGCCAGCCCGACGCCGGCGAGTGCCAGCAGCAGCGGATCGAGGAAGGCATGGTAGTGGTCGTTGGGCAGTCCCGGGGTGACCACGGCGAGACTGGGTGCGAACGCGGCCAGGGCGAGCACCGACCAGCCGACCGTGAGCAGCAGCCAGGACGCCGCCCGGCGATCCGGCGATCGCCCCGTCGTCACCGCCAGCCCGGCCAGCCCGGCCACCACCAGGAACACCAGCACCGCCGTCGCCGGCCGGTCCGTGATCAGGGCCGAGAACGGCCAGGTGACCGAGCGGAGCGCCACGGTGACCACGCTCCCGGGGAACCCGCCGCCCGGCGATCCGCGCCCACCGCCAGCGAGGTAGTCGAGGATGGCGCGCGTCTCCGCGAAGTCATGGGTCAGCTCGTTGATCGCCAGCGGCAGATAGCCAGCGGCGATGATCGCCACGCTGCCCAGGCCCGCACGCAGCAGCGGCCCGCTCCCCGTGCCCGCGGCGCGCCGCCGCCGGACGTCGGCGAGGTAGGCGATCACGAGCGGCGGCAGGGCGATCAAGCCGAGCACGTGGCACTGCATCGTGACCATCGCGCCGAGCGCGGACAGCAGCCACCAGCGGGGCCGGCCGGACTGCCAGGCGTAGAGCGCTGCGGCATAGGCGACCGCCGCTGCGAACGGGATCAGGTTGGGGTTCCAGATGAACGTCGACTCGTCGATCCCGGCCGGCGAGACGGCGGCCAGCAGGCCGCCGGCGATCCCCGCCAGCGGGCCCCCGATGCGCCTGGCCAGCCACCAGACGGCCCCCACCGCGCCGATCCCGAACAGCGCGATCTCGGCCGTGACGGCGACCGGATCCGCGTTGGAGATCGCGGCCGCGGGGGCAAGCAGGTAGTAGTAGACCGCCCCGTGGTGGAAGGTCCCGACCGACGTGCGCGGCCCCAGCAGCGGCACCTCGCCGCGCTGGACGAGCGCGTCGAGCACGATCATGTCGTGGCCCTGATCGGCATCCCACGCTCCCCGAACGTCAAGCCCGGGCAGGCGGACCAGAGCCGCGAGCGCGAGGATCGCGAGCAGCGCCCCAGCCTCGATGCGCCCCGGGCGGACCCTCACCGGCCCGAGCCCTCATCGTCGTGTTCGGCCGGGGCGCTGCGCCCCCTGGAGCTCCTGATCGTGAATGCCTCGGGCGGCAGCGGCTCGAGCGGCCGCCCCGCCGCCAGCTCCCGGGCGCGCCGGATGTTGATCGCGTCGTAGCCCTCGTCCATGCCCGGCGTCTCGATGTAGTAGGTGACCTGCTCGAGCGACGGGTGACGCAGGATCCGGGCGAGCCCTTCGACCCCGATCTCGCCCGCCCCGACATGCTCGTGACGGTCCATCCGCGAGCCGCACAGGTGGCGCGAGTCGTTGAGATGGATCATCCGCAACCGGTCCAGGCCGAGCTGGGCATCGAACGCTTCCACCAGGGCGTCGACCCCGGCGGCGCTCCCGATCGGGTAGCCGGCGCCCCACAGGTGGGCCGTGTCGAGGCAGAACCCGAACCGCTCGTGACCCACGCCGGCGGCCACCACGGCCGCATCGATGGCGGCCAGATCCTCGACCCGGGCACCCATCCCGAACCCGCCGCCGGCACCGTTCTCGAACACCAGGACCACGCCCGAAGGCGCGGGGTCCCACAGCTCGAGCACGCGCACCAGGCCGTTTGCCAGCCGTTCGGTTCCGGCGTCATGCCCAGCGCCACGGTGCGACCCGATGTGGACGTTGAGGTAGAGGGCGCCGTAGGCCCCTGCCACCTCGAGCTCGTGGGCGATGGTCCGGACGGACCGGTCGAAGAACTCCGGATCCGGGCTGGCCAGGTTGACCAGGTACGGGGCGTGGATCGCGAGCGGGGCGATGTCGAGCGCCTTCAGCCGGTCCCGGAACGCGGCCAGCTCGGGCGGCAGGGTGTGCCTGCGGCGCCAGGAAGCCGGGTTGTCGCTGAACACCTGGATCGCGGACGCCCCGATCTCGGCGGCTCGATCCGCCGCCCGGACCATGCCGTTGCCCAGCGAGAGGTGCGCGCCAAGTCGCCGGCCGTTCGGGAGCATCGAGCGAAGCGTAGCGGAGCGGGAGAGGCGAGCGGCCCCGACTTGGGACCAGGCGCCGCCCGGACGGGCGGCCCTGACCTCGGACCAGGCGCCGCCCCGGCGGGCGGGGAGAGGGTCTCGCGATCAGCCGCGCCCCGTTCGTCCCGTGCCGCCCCTGCCGCGAGGCAGGGTGTAGTCCCCGCCCACGACCGGCTCGATCAATCCGAAGTCACCGTCCCTGCGGCGGTAGAGGACGCTGACCCGCTCGTTCTCGGCATTCACGAACACGTAGAAGTCGTGGCCCAGCTCCTCCATCGCGGTGACCGCGTCCTCCTCGAACATCGGCTCGATGGCGAACCGCTTGGTCTTGACGACCTGGCGCTCCCGATCCACATCCGCGGTGCCGTCGGCGATCCGGCGCAGGATCGTCTTCTCCTCCTCGGGTCGCGCCCGCACGCGCGGCTTCTCCTTGTAGTCGATCGCCTGGCGCTCGACCTTGTCCACCACGACGTCCAGCGCCGCCTGGTACGAGGCGCCGGCCGCTCGGCTGCGCAGCGTCCGCCCGTCGATGACGAGGGTGACGTCCGCGATGTGGGCGTCGGCGGCGCTGCGATGTGCCTCGTTGGACAGCTCGACGATGGCGTCGGAGCGATCGTCCAGGAGCCGTTCGAGACGGGCGAACTTGCGCTCGGCGTACTGCCTGACGCGATCCGGGACCTCGAGGTTCTTGCCCCTGACGATCGTCCTCACGACTGACCTCCCGGCGCGATGCGAGCGCCTGGCTGTGGGGGCGGATGGGCCGGCGTGCCGGCCCTGCTCGGTGATTCGAGTATAGCCGCGCGACCCCGATCGTCCGGTAGGGCCGCCCGGTGCGATCGGAGGTGTCGGTGGGTGCGGTCAGCGCTCTCGGGCAACCGCGATCGCACTCACCGCGCTCGCTCCGGCCGCCAGCAGGGCGCCGGCCGTGGCGGTCAGCGTCGCGCCGGTGGTGACCACGTCGTCGACCAGAACCACCCATCGCCCGGCCACGACCCTGGCCGCCCGGGGATGGACGGTGAAGGCGTCACGAACGTTTGCGGCCCGATGGCGCCGGTCGAGGCGGTACTGGGGCACCGTGGCGCGGTCGCGGACCAGGGCGGAGGCGCAGGGCACGCCGAGCGATGTCGCGGCGACGCTCGCGATCAGCTCCGCCTGGTCGTAGCCTCGCTCGCGGCGGCGGGCGACATGGACGGGCACCGGGACGAGCATCTCGCCTCCCGCGCCCGCTCGCTCCCAGCGCATGGCGACCGCCTCACCCAGTGGCCGCGCCAGCCGCTGCTCGCCCGTGTACTTGAGCGCATGCAGGGCGCGGCGCACGACCCCCGCGAACGGCGCGCACCACTCGAGCTGGAGGAGAGGCTCGGGTGGCCCCTCCGCGAGTCCGAGCGGAGCGCCCGCGGGCAGGTCCAGTCGCGCATCGACGGCCGGCCGGCAGCGAGCGCACAGCGGCCGACCCTCGGCACCGCAGCCCGGGCAGACGGCCGGCAGCGCGAGGTCCAGGGCTCGACCCACCGAGGCACGCAGCAGCGACGACACGCGACCAGCGTGCCGCACTCGCCTCATCAGCGGCTTTGCGGCGCCTCATCAGCCCCTTACCAGGGCCCGGACGGGGCGGGAGGTGACGAGCGGGCGAGCCCGGACACGAATCAAGGCGGCGCCCGTCGAAGCCGGGCGCCGCCTGTGACTGCGCGGAATGGGGTCAGAACACCCGATACGCCACCTCGGCGGGGGCGAGCAGGAGCTCCTTGAGCTCGTCGTCGACCTTGAGCAGCGAGATGTGGGCACCGGCCATCTCGAGCGAGGTGCAGTACTCGCCGACATAGCTGCGGAACACCTTGATCCCCTTGTCGGCGAGTCGCTTGTGGGCGATGCCGTAGAGCAGGTACAGCTCGCTGACCGGCGTGCCTCCGAGACCGTTGACCATCAGCGCGATCTCGTCACCCGACTGGAACGGAAGGTCGGGCACGATGGCGTCGAGCAGCAGGTCCACGATCTCGTTCGCGGACATCATCTTGGTCCGCTGGCGCCCGGGCTCGCCGTGGATGCCGATGCC
The DNA here is from genome assembly GCA_963829295.1 of uncultured Chloroflexia bacterium. Lineage (GTDB taxonomy): Bacteria > Chloroflexota > Limnocylindria > Limnocylindrales > CSP1-4 > CAIXZV01. The sequence continues at coordinate 79,369 of CAWHHU010000005.1, forward strand.
CACCTCCATCTCGTCGTCGGCGATCTCGAACAGCGGCTTGCCGCGCACCGGCGGCGTGCACGACGAGAGAGCGACGCCCATGGTCCGGACGTTGGCGATCGCCTTCTCGCCAACGCGCACGCACTCCTCGAGCGAGCCACCCTTGTCCGCCATCGCGGCCGCCGCCTTGATGACGAAGAAGTTGCCGGCCACGCCGCGGCGGCCAACCGTCCAGGTCGAGTCCTTGACCGCCACGTCGTCGTTGACGAGCAGATAGCCGATCTTCTGGCCCTCGGCCTCCTGCAGCTCCTTGGCCATCTCCCAGGCGGTGCGGTCGCCGGTGTAGTTGTTGACGATGTAGAGCACGCCCTTGGGCGTCTCCATGAGCTTGGACGTCTCGGTCACGAACTCGACCGGCGGGCCTGCGAACACGTCACCCGGACAGGCGGCGTCGAGCATGCCGGGGCCGACGATCATGGTATGCGCCGGCTCATGGCCGGAACCCGAGCCCTGGATGATCGAAACCCGGTCCGCCCTGGGCATATCGGCCCGGTAGATCAGGTTGTACTTGGGCTCGTACTTGAGCGCGCCACCACTGGCGAGCTGGATCCCCTCGAGGAACTCGGGCACGAACTGCTTGGGATCGTTGACGAACTTCTTCACGGTGCGATTCCCCTTATGCCTCGCCGTACTTCTCACGCCAGGCCGCCGCGACGGCCTGGAAGATGACGCCGATGGCGGTGGCACCAGCGTCCACCGAATCCCGGCTGCGCTCACCCGTGTATGCGGCCCGGCCGCGCAGGGCGAGCATCCCTTTGGTGTCCTCGGCCGCCTTGACGGCCACGTCCGCGGCCTGCTGGACCGCGGCGACGCCGTGGTCCTGGAGAGTCGATGGTTCCTTGAAGCTGGCTTCGAGGCTGTCGGTTGCCGGGGAGAGGGCGTCGAGCAGGGTCTTGTCGCCCAGCGACGCCCCGCCACGAGCCATGATCCCGGCGATGGCCGCCCGCAGCATCTCGATCACGAGCCCGGGCGTGAGGTCCTGCTCACCGGCGGTGACGCCCGCGCGCAGGAACGCGGTGCCCCACATCGGCCCGCTCACGCCACCGACCTTGCCGGACAGCGTCAGGCCAACCTTCTTGAGCACCGCTCCCGCGTTGGGGCGGTCCCAGCCGTCGTAGTCCGCCTGGACCACCTCCCAGCCGTTGCGGAGCGAGTACCCGAAGTCGCCGTCGCCCACGATCGAGTCGAGCTGGGCGAAGTCGTCCGCGTGGTCCACGATCGTCCGGGCCATGGTCTTGATCACGAGATCGAGATCTCCGAGGGATGATGCCGTCATCCCTGCCTCCCTTCGAGGTTGCACCTCCTGCCGCCGCGCTACGAGGCCAGAACCGCCTCGAGATCCGCGAGCGTGATGTAGTCCCCCGGTGTCGCCCGGCTGCGGTTGGCGATCACGCGCGTCCGCTCACCGTCCGGGTCGCCCAGTGACGTCACGACCAACGTTGCCTCGCCGTTGTCCTCCTCCTGTGTGTAGCCGTTGACGGTCATCAGGCAACGAAGGCCCGCGCCGACGGCGGCCAGCAACCCGTTACGGGAGTCCTCGACCACGAGCACGCCGGCCGGCGCGACGCCCAGCCGCTCGAGGGCGAGAAGGTAGATCGCCGGGTCGGGCTTCTTGCGCGGCACCACGTCGCCCGCAAGCAGCAGGTCGAACCGGTCCGCGCGGTCCCTGCCCACCGCGTATTCGAGGATGGCGCGCACCGATGGCTCGGCCGAGGTCGAGGCCACCGCGAGCGTCCAGCCCGCGTCCTGGGCCGCCGAGATCAGCCGCCGGATGCCCGGGCGCGGCGGCAGCTTCCCATCGGCGACCATCCCGGTATAGATGGCGGTCTTGCGTCTGTGCCAGCCGGCCACCTCGGCGGCGAGCGCCTCGGGATCGTCCGGCAGGCCGGCCGCCCTGATCACCTCGGGCGTCAGCGCGCTCGCCATCCGCTCCTTGCCGCCACCCACCTTGAGCCGGGTGCCGTACTCCTCCTCGGACCAGTGGAGCGGGAGCCCAAGCTCCTCGAAGACCTGGTTGAACGCCGGCAGATGACCGAACCGCTCGGTGTCGGCCAGCACGCCGTCGCAGTCGAAGATGAGGGTGCTCATCGCCTCACCAGGCCTTGCCGGCGCCGCCGAACATCCCGATGTGGTGCTCGGCCATCTCCTTCACCGCGGCCCGCTGGACCTTGAAGATCGACGGCGGGTCGTACTTGCCGGGGTGCTCGGTCATGAAGTCGTAGCCGGACTTCATGAATGCGATCTTGAGCGCGGTGCTGATGTTGACCTTGGCGCAGCCGCGACCGACGAGGTCGGTGAACTGCTCGGGGCTCATGCCCGTCCCACCGTGGAGCGCCACCGGGATGCCGGTCGCGGCCACGATGTCGGTCACGCGCTGGGAGTCGAGCCTGGGCGTCGCCGCGTACGTGCCGTGCGCGTTGCCGATCGCGGGCGCGAACACATCGACGCCGGTCGCCACGATGAACTCGACCACCGTGTCGAGCCGCTGCACCTGCTCCGCTTCGTCGCCGGTCATGTCCTCGGTCCGCTTGAAGCCCTCGATCTCGCCCTCGACGGCGGCCCCGTAGCGGCGGGCCTCGGCCACGACCTCGATGCACTGGCGCTGGTTCTCCTCGACCGTGAGATTCGAGGCATCGAACAGGACCGAGTTCCAGCCCGCCGCCAGACACGCCGAGATGACCGATCGGTCCGGGCAGTGGTCCAGGTGCAGCGCGACCGGGACCGTGAGGTTGTGGGTCAGCTCGGTCCACATCGCGGACATCAGCTCGACGCCGGTGAGCTGCACGTGCTTGACCGAGGTCTGGACGATCAGCGGCGCCCTGAGCGCCTCGGCTGCGGCGAGGACGGCCTCCATCGTGAGGTCGTTGACGACGTTGATCGCCGCCACCCCGTAGCGTTCGTCGAACGCCCGCTTGAGGATCTCCTGGGTCGGCACGACCGGCATCTCACACCTCCGTCATGGGACGCCCATCGGGCCCCGTGTCCTGCCCGGCCAGGACCCGTGCATTGATCTCATCCACGACCAGGACGTCCACGACGCCCGTCCGCAGCACCCCGAGGATCGCCGCGGGCTTCTCGCGTTCGCTGGCCACGACCACCACCGTGCCGATCGCGCCCAGCTCGTTCAGGCCGAGGCCCACCAGGCGCCCGGTCTCGGGCGAGTCGAGCCGGCGGCCATCGGTGTCCACGTAGTTGCCCAGCACGTCGCCCACCGCACCTGCCGCGCGCAGGCGGGCGATCTCCTCGAGCGAGAAGCACCCGCTGCGAACCATCGTGCAGTCGTCGTCGGTGCCCCCGATCCCCACCAGCGCGATCGACGCCGACGCGGCCACCTGGAGGGGCTCGGCGATGGCCGGCTGGCGCAGCAGCTGGTCGCGCATCCGCGAGCTCTCGACGTACGCCGGCGCGTACAGGCCAACGGCGGTGCCCCCGCAGCGATCGGCCAGCCGGCGCACGATCTCGTTGGGGTTGGTCGGGACGTCCGCCCGGGCCGACCCGCCCATGGCGCTCACGAACGTGGCCCGGATCTGGCGGCCGGGGTTGAAGAAGCGTGGAACCTCGCCGGCGTCCCGTCCGTGGCTCACCGCCACCACCGAGCCGTCGCCGACGGCGCGCTCGAGATAGCGCGCGGCGGCCCGTGCCACCTCCTCGCGCTGGGCCTGCGGATCATCACGCGCCGGGGCCACGATGACCTCCCCCAGCGGGAACGAGTCCCGCAGATGACGCTCGAGATCGACGTGCAGCCACGATGGGGTCGAGACGCGGATGTCGACGACGCCCAGCGCCTTCGCCCGGTCGAGCAGCCGCTGCACCTTCGGGCGCGACAACCCGAAGCTGCGGGCCAGCGCCTCCTGCGTGAGACCGTCCTCGTAGTAGCCCAGCGAGAGACGGGCAAGGAGCTCGAACTCATCGTGCGTGAGATCGTCGAGCGCAACCAACGGGGATCCCCGGAAGTGCCTTCGAATGCCTGGCGTGAGCAATTGCTCACGAGTGGGTGAATGCTCACCGCAAGTGTGGGACGCAGCGGCGCAGAGCGCAAGTCATCCGCAGGGGTCGGGCACCGTCTCGGTTGGGTGCGGCTGCCCCGCCCGCCAATGGCCCTCGAATCGAGGCAGATAGTCTGGCGTACGCACAGGCCGACGGGCTACATGAGCCGACGTAGCATACGCTTGATCATGTTAGACTCCCGGCATGGCTGGGACCTACGCGTTTCCGGGGATCGATGCGTTCCGCGACCGATTCGAGGAGCGAGCCGCGATCAACGCCTGGTTCGATGACGAGGCTGAATGGCGTGCCTTGGCGCTCTACGGGCGTCGGCGCGCCGGGAAGTCCTGGCTGTTTCGCGCCTTCGCGGATGGACGCGAGGCGGACATCTTCGTGGCGAGCACTCGCGCCCTGGCTGACCAGCTCGCCGGGTTCGCGGAGGTGCTCGAGCGGGACAGAGAACGGCCGGCAATGCCAGACCTGGAGTCGTTCTTCAGACTGCTCTACCGGCGTGCCCGAGAGCGCCGACGACTGGCTGTCATCGACGAGCTGCCCTATCTGTGGACGGCCGAGAAGAACCTCCCATCGATCTTGCTGAAGGTGATGGAGGAGGAGGCCGCGTCGTCGCGACTCAAGCTCGTCGTCGCGGGCAGCCACGTTGGGATGATGGAGCGGCTTCTCGCCGAGAGGGAACCGCTCCGGGACCGTCTGCGCCCCCTCCGCGTTCGCGCCCTGGACTTCTGGCGTGCTCGCGAGATCCTTGGACCGGGGTCACCCGAGCAGCAACTGACTGCGTTCGCCATCGCCGGCGGCCTACCCCGCTACCTCGTTGAGGTAGCCGACGTCGAGGATCCGGTGACGCGCCTCGCGTCTGTGTGTCTCGATCCGCACGGATCGCTGTTCGATGAGCCGAGAGCCATCCTCGCACAGGAGCTCGAGGTCCCACACACCTACTTCTCGATCCTGGCCGCGATAGCCTCCGGCCCGAAACCATGGGGCGAGGTGGTCGCCCGCTCGGGTGTCGAGTCAGGCCGGCTGACACGCTATCTCCAGACGCTTGAGAATCTGGGCCTCGTCACGGCACGGCTGCCGGTGACGGACAGAGACGCCACTGGCCGCAATCGGCTTTACGAGTTGGATGACGGGTTCCTGCGGTTCTGGTTCCGCTTCGTCTTTCCGTTCCAAGCCGATCTGGAGGCGGGCCTTGCTCCGGCGACGGTTCTCAACTCGGAGATCCTGCCAGACCTCGCCGATCACCTCTCGCCGGCCATCGAGGAGATCGCGCGGGGGTGGGTCCGTCGGACCGGTGCGGCCGGTGCTACGCGTGTTGGCTCGTGGTGGGGACAGGCGCTCGACGAGTTCCGAGCGACTGGCGAGCGGACGAGAGAGGAGATCGATGTCGTTGGCATCGCCAGGGGCCGGGTCACCCTCATCGGAGAGGTCCGCTGGCGCAGCAAGCGGATGGACGTCGGGATCCTGGGCGAGATTGATCGGTTCAAGCTGCCCGCTCTCCGTCACGCCGCCAGGGTCGTTGCCCAGCCACAGATCGTCCTCGTGAGCCGGTCTGGCTTCACCGATGGCCTCCGGGAGGCAGCCGGCCGCGAGACGCACATCCGGCTTGTCGAGCTCGACGAGTTGGTCGCCGGCTGACACGTAGTTCGGCCATCAGCTACCCCGGGTTGGCCTCGAGGACCTCCAGGCGATCGCCCACGGCCGTCCCGGTCGCGTCGATCGTGCCCGCCGGCAGCTCCAGCACGCCGTCGGCGCCCCACACCAGGGGCACCAGCCCGGTCCACGCGCGCAGCCGGCGGTGCACCGAGCGCACGGGCCGAGCGCCGTCCGCAGCCGGCCGGCCCACGAACACGGCGTCGATCGGGAAGCGCATGAACATCATGTGGATGCCGTTGCTCGCGGGCAGCCACAACCCGGTACCCGCCGGCAGGGCGGGCCGGCCCATGAGGCCCAGGAACTTGGCCAACAGCGAGCCCGCCGTCTCGAGCTCGCCGGCCAGGACGGTGCCCCGGTCGAGATTGCGCGCGATCCCCGCCAAGGAGCCGGTCAGACCTTGAGGTTGATGACGATCAGGATGATCGCGGGCCCCAGGATGACGATGAACAGCGACGGGAAGATGCACCCGACCAGCGGGAACAGCATCTTGATCGGCGCCTTGGCCGCCATCTCCTCGGCGCGCTGCCGGCGCTCGATCCGCAGCTGCTCCGACTGGACCTGGAGCACCTTGCTGATCGACACGCCCAGCTGCTCGGCCTGGATGATCGCCCCGATGAAGTTGGTGAGTGCCGGGACCTCGGTCCGGGGAACGATGTCGCGCAGCGCATCGCGCCGCGCCTTGCCCACGCGGATCTCGGCCAGCGCCCGGCGGAACTCGTCGGTCAGCGGTCCCACCAGCTTCTCGACCACCTTGGCCAGCGCCCCGTCGAAGCCGAGGCCCGCGCGGACCGAGATCGTCAGCAGGTCCAGGGCGTCCGGGATCTGGAGCAGGATCCCGTGCTGGCGTGCCCGCACCCGGCCGCCCAGCCAGAACTCGGGAATGGTGTAGCCGAGGAAGCCACCGACCACGACCATGACCAGCCCGATGGGCACCGGCAGGCCCATGATGTTGACGATCACGAACAGCAGGAAGAACACGACGGCGCCGATGATCGCGCCCACGGCCTTGATGCCCAGCCAGTCGGCGACCCGCATGTCGCCCGGGTTGCCGGCGAGCGCCAGGCGCTTCTCGGTCGACTGCGTGAAGGAGGTGCTGGTGACCCGGGCCACGTACCCGGACAGCCGGTTGGCCAGCGGGCGGATGGTGCGCTCGAACAGTGGCTGCTGGAGCTCGAGCTCCTCCAGGTTCTTGGCCTGCATGGTGCCCAGCTGCGTCAGGCGAGCCTGCACCGGGTCCACCGGCGAGCCGCCTGCGAGACCCAGGAAGATCAGCAGGATCGCGCCCGCTGCCAGGACCGCGACGATGAGGGTGATGGGGTCCATGGGCTAGACCTCGATATCCACGATCTTGCGGATGAACATGAAGCCCATGAACATCGCAAATCCGCCGATGAACAGGATGATCACGCCGGCCGGCAGCCCGATGACCGAGACCCGATCGTCGAACATCGGCTGCATGAAGCCGGGGGCCGCGATGAACAGGAAGCCGGCCAGGCCGATGGGCAGGAACCCCACCACGTAGCCGGACAGGCGCTGCTGGGCGGTGAGGGTCCGGATCTCGCCCTTGATCCGCACCCGCTCGCGGATCGTGTACGCGATCGAGTCGAGGATCTCGGCCAGGTTGCCGCCCACCTGGTGCTGGATCGAGATCGCGGTCGCCATCAGCTCCAGGTCATCGGACCGGACCCGCCGGACCATGTTCTCGAGCGCCGTGTCGAAGGCGAGGCCCAGGTTGACCTCCCGGATGACGCGGCCGAACTCGGTCGAGATGGGCGGCCGCGACTCGCGCACCACGAGCTCGATCGCCTGGAGGAACGAGGACCCCGCGCGCAGCGCGTTGGCGATCAGGGTGATCGTGTCCGGCAGCTGCTTGTTGAACGCGTTGAGGCGGCTCGACTTGCGCCGGCCCAGCCACAGGCGTGGCAGGAAGAACCCGAACGCCACACCGATCAGCAGCACGATCGGGTTGCGCAGGGTGGGCATGGCCACCGAGAGCACGATCATCAGCAGCGGGACGCCAACGATGCAGGCGCCCCAGATCATGAGGTACTCGCTGACCTTGAGCCGCAGGTCCGCGCGGGCGATCTCGCGCGCGAGGTTGGCCCCGAAGTCGCGCTGCTCGACGACCTTGTTGAGCGCGGCCATCGCCTGGCTGGACTGGAGCGCCTCGGCAAGACCAACCTGGCTGGCCGCCTCGGGCTGATCCGGACGGGTGGAGGCATAGCGCTGGAGGCGGGCATTGACGCCCGAGCTGCCGCCCGACATCGCGATCCCGACCGCGATCACCAGGATCGCGAGGGCGGCGACACCGGCGATGGCGATCGTCATCGTATCCACGAGCGGTTTCCCCAGTCCCTGCTAGTAGCTGAAGCCGAACAGCCCGGGCGGGAGGTGGATGCCCTGGACCTCGAACTTCTCCACGAACTTGGGCCGGATCCCGGTCGGCTTGAGCCGGCCCTGGATCTTGCCCTCTTCGACGCCCGTCTGCTCGAACACGAACACGTCCTGCATGACGATGACATCGCCCTCCATCCCCTGGACCTCGGTGATGTTGGTGATCCGCCGGGTCCCGTCCTTGAGGCGGGACTGGTGGACGATGACATCGACCGCGGAGGCGATCTGCTCGCGGATCGCGCGGACCGGCAGATCCACGCCGGCCATCAGGACCATCGTCTCGAGCCGCGACAGCATGTCGCGCGGGCTGTTGGCGTGGCCGGTGGACATCGAGCCGTCGTGGCCGGTGTTCATGGCCTGGAGCATGTCCAGCGCCTCGCCCGAACGGCACTCGCCGACGATGATCCGGTCGGGCCGCATGCGCAGCGAGTTGCGGACCAGCTCCCGGATGGGGATCTGACCCTTGCCCTCGATGTTGGGCGGGCGGGACTCGAGCGTCACCACGTGCTCCTGGCGGAGCTGGAGCTCGGCCGCGTCCTCGATGGTCACGATCCGCTCGTCGTTGGGGATGAACGAGGACAGGACGTTGAGCGTGGTCGTCTTGCCCGAGCCGGTGCCGCCGGAGACGAAGATGTTGAGCCGCGCCTCCACCGAGGCGCGCAGGAACTCGAACATCTCGGGCGTGGCGGTCCCGAACCGGATCAGGTCGTCCACCGTGAAGGGGGAGGCGGAGAACTTCCGGATCGTGATCACGGGTCCCACCAGCGACAGCGGCGGGATGATGGCGTTGACGCGCGAGCCGTCGGTGAGGCGCGCGTCCACCATCGGCGAAGACTCGTCGACGCGTCGACCGATCGGCGCGATGATCCGATCGATGATCCGCATCACGTGGTCGTCGTTCTGGAACACGACGTTGGTCAGCTCGAGGCGGCCGGAGCGCTCGATGTACACCTGGCGCGGGCCGTTGACCATGACCTCGGAGATGCTCTCGTCGCGGAGCAATGGCTCCAGCGGGCCGAGACCGATGATCTCGTCGGTGATCTGCTCCAGCATCCGCACCCGCTCGGCACGGGTGAGCGCCAGACCCTCCTCGTCGATGACCTTGCCGAAGATCTCCTCGATCTGCCGGCGAACCTCGACCTGGTTGGACAGATCGAGCTTGGGGTCCAGGTCCTGGATGACCCGGTTCTGGATCCGGAACTTGACGTCCCGGAACGACTCCCGCACGGGAGCCTGGGTCATCAGCCGCCCGCTCGGCGAGGCCGGCGCCTGGCCTCCGCCCCCGCCACCCGGCGTCGGGACGGGAACATTGGATCCGTCGGGCGCCGATCCGGCGCCGGGACGGGCGCTTTCGATCCGCTTCAGCAGGGACATCAGTCACACCCCTTCGGCCGCGAACGGCCATGCACACGCTGCCGCGTCATCGCCACGCGAACAGTGACTTCTTCTGGCTGGCCTTCTTCGCGGATTCGCCGGCCGGAACGGCCTTCGCACCCACCACGGCCGAGGCGAGGCGGAGGATGTCCTGCGACACCTGGGCCTCTCGGTTGGACAGGAAGAACGGCACCCCACGGTTGAGGGCGTAGACGACGCTCCGACCGTCCGAGACGATCGTGTGGTCCACGCGACGACCGATCGAATGCTCCACGTCGGCCACCCGGATCCCCAGGGACGAGTCGGCCCGGTTGAGGACCAGCCGGATCTTGTCCGCAGCGTAGCCCAGCTGGTTGGCGACCTCCAGGAACAGGCGGATGTTCTTGATCGAGGTGATCTCGAGCGACAGCATCGTGAGCACGACGTCGGCCTGGTCCAGGATGGCGAGCGTGGTGTCGTTGAAGTTGGACATGCAGTCGACGACGACCAGGTCGTTGTCGAGCCGCAGGTTCTCGATCATGGCCTTGGCGCCGGCGGGCGTGATCAGCTCGGCCATCTCGGGCGACGGCGGGGCGAGCAGCACGCGGATCCCCGATGAATGGCTGATGAGGAAGCTTTCCAGGGACTCGGGCTCGCCACTCTCGAGCTCAGGGATGACGTCGGCGATCGACTTGTTCTTGGGGTTGAGGTTGAGCAGCACGCCCACGTCGCCGAACTGGAACGAGGCGTCCACGAGGCACGTTCGCTGGCCGAGCTCGGTGGCGGCGGCGACGGCGAGGTTGACCGCCACCGTCGTCCGGCCCACGCCGCCCTTGGGGCCGAAGACCGCGATCACGCGACCGGGCTCCTGGTCCTCGCGCGCCGAGTGGGCGGGCGGAGGAGCTGCGGCGGGCGCGCCCGCAACCGGCTGCAACGCGATCCGGGACATCTTGTCCCGCTCACGCGTGTAGACCTGCCGGATCGAGGCCGTCAGCTCGTCCGACGAGAACGGCTTGACCAGGAACTCACGCGCACCGGCCAGCATCGATCGGCGCAGGTAGTCCGCCTCGCCCTGGACGGACATCATCACGACCGCCGCGGTCGGGACCTCGGCGGACAGCCGCTCGGTGGCGGTGATGCCGTCCATGTCCGGCATGTTGATGTCCATCAGGATGATGTCGGGCCGGAGGCTGCCGGCCGTCTCGATCGCCTCGCGACCGGACGCGACAGTCCCGACGACCTCGATGTCCGTCTCGAAGCCGAGCAGCTTCGAGAGGTGATCGCGGGTCTCCGGGATGTCATCGACGATCAGGACGCGGATCTGGTCGGGCATCGGTCAGTCGTGGTGCCTCGAAGGATGTTGGTTCCGGCGGCGGGACGAGGTCCCGTCAGGATGGTGATGGGCCGGATGCCACCGGCCCATCGGGTCGCTCGTGGGCTCCGCCAGGCGGAGCCTGATGGATGATTCGGGAGCCTACGGAGCCGCGCTCGGGCTGGGGCTCGGGCTGGGGCTCGGGACGACGGCCGGGTGGCCGGACGGAAGGACGTTGGGCAGCGGTGAGGGCTGGATCACCTGGACGATCTGCGGTGGCAGGACCCCGTAATCGTCAACCAGGACGCGGAGCGTGATGCCCGTGGTCGGGATGATCGGGCACGGCGTCGGCTGACCGTTCGCGGTCTGGCAGTCGGTCGTGGCGCGGAGCACGAGCGAGATGTCGCCCTGCATCTGGGCGAACTTGATCACCTCGGCCTGCTGGACCGTGGCGGCCACGATCACCATCTCCTGCTGGTCGGTGTTGAGGCTGGTGCCCGTGGCGCCGGTCGAGGTGTTGCCGGCGGCCGCGGGGGGCGGCGGCAACAGCGTCGCGAGCACCTGGAGGCCCTCTGCGAGCACCTTGACCGTCGTCGGGTTGAACTTCGGACCTTCCGTGGCGGTCGGCGCGCCCGGCGTGGCGTTCGGCCTGGGGCTTGCCGCCGGGGCCGGCGTGACGTACTCGACCAGCGGCACGGCGTCGCCCGTGATCCCCATTACCAGATCCACGTAGTCACCGGACTTGATGAGCGTTCCAACGCCGGTCGTCTGATCGACCAGCAGGGATACGCCAACGTAGCCCGCGGGCACGTCGACGCTGGTCACGGTGCCCGACGCGTTGACGATGTCGGTGGTGATCAGCTGCCCGGCGGAGACGGCCTTGCGGGCCGTCTGCCCGACGACGAACGAGGTGTCGCCGTACCCGTTCGCGGGCTTGTCAGCGATCGGGATCTCCTTGGTCGTGACGTCGTCTGCGGTGATCTTGGTGCTGAGCGGGATGTCCCGGGCCGCAACCACGACGATCGCGGTCGTCGCGTTTGGTCCGCCCGGTCCCGATGACGGGTTGTTGTTGCTGCTCAGCGTGAACAGGATCAGGACGAACGCGACTACCGCGAGGAAGATCCCGATGAGCAGGACCAACCGGTTTGAGCGTTTCAACGAAACCTCCCCGAGCCGTGTGACAGGTGGCACCACTCTAGCACCGGGATTCCGCCCCGTTACCGCCCAAAAGGGCTAGGACCGTTGGGAGGAAATGGGCAGAGACGCTGCACATCGTAAGGTGAATTGCAAGGCTGGCCCGGCCGCCGGAGGCGCGGTGTCGGCGGGCCGACAACCGAGCCCAACGCGATAGCCCGCCAGCGGCTGCCGGCGGGCTTTTGCGGGGCGTCTTGGCCAAGATCAGGGCGCGTACGACTGGAGCGTGCCGCCGATGATGCTGAGCTTGGAGCTGACCTGGCTGCCCATGAACAGCAGCGCGATGATGGTAACGATCGCGATAAGCGCAAGGATGAGTGCGTATTCGGCCAACCCCTGGCCGTCCTCGCCGTCTCTGCCAAGAGCAGCCGACACGAGGCTTGCAAGATGCTTGACCAGCATGGACTGATCACCTCCCTTCCGGAGCAATGGGCTCATTGCGGTGGCGATGCAGCCGCGAAAGGCGTCTACGGCCCCCGCTAGCCCCTTACGGTAGATCGGGTTTCCGGGATTGCAACGGGACGATCGTCCCTGTCGGTGCACCGACCCACCAAAGAAGAGCGCCGGCCGCCCAGTGGGCGGCCGGCGCCTCGGCTCACGACGTGGGATCCGGGCTAGACCGAGTTGCCGACGTTCGACAGGATCTTCGAGACCTGGCCGCCCAGGAAGATGAGGGCGATGATCGCGACGATCGCGATCAGGGCGAGGATCAGCGCGTACTCTGCGAGACCCTGGCCTTCCTCGTCACGATCGAAGAACGAGATGATTGCGTTGTAGAGCGCCATGGATGGTTCACCTCCTTCCCCTTGGAGCTCGCAGGCCACGCCCGCGGCGAGCGGACGATAGGGCGCTCCGGCGGCGGCGTCAACCCCGGTGATGTCGTTGTCGGTGCACCCCGACACCCGTCGCAAGAGCGAACAGAAGAGCCGCCGGCAAGCCGGCGGCTCTCGTCTCAAGGTCGGAGGGTCTGGTTAGACCGAGTTGCCGACGGTCGACAGGATGGTCGAGACCTGGCCGCCCAGGAAGATGAGGGCGATGATCGCGACGATCGCGATCAGGGCGAGGATCAGCGCGTACTCTGCGAGACCCTGACCTTCCTCGTCACGAGAGACGAGCGAGATGAGTGCGTTGAACAGCGTCATGGATACTTACCTCCTTCCCTGAGAGCTCGCGGATCCCTCCGCGGCGAACGGGACGATAGGTCGCTTCGTGTCTCGCGTCAACCCCGACGAACGGCGTATCGGTGCACCTCGGCACCCATTTCCAGGCATGGAGAAGGGCCGCCGGCAAGCCGGCGGCCCTTCGCGTGTTGCCCGGGTTGTGGCTAGACCGAGTTGCCGACCGTCGACAGGATGGTCGAGACCTGGCCGCCCAGGAAGATGAGGGCGATGATCGCGACGATCGCGATCAGGGCGAGGATCAGCGCGTACTCTGCGAGACCCTGACCTTCCTCGTCCGTGCGGATCGAGGCGATGAGCGAGGTGATGAGTGCCATGCGGTTCCTCCCGAGAGAGTGATGAGGGCCCACCCTGAGGTCCAGGGCGACACCCAACGTAAGGGCTGCGTCAAGGGGCGCCAATGGGACGATGGTCCTGTGCACCGGGGCCCGTCCCGAGTGAAACGCGCCCACGGGTCGTGCCACCGAGAAGTCCCGTTGCCAGGGCGCTCCGGGCGACAGCCTATCCCCCGCCGTGGGCCGCGTCCACCAGGATCCCGATGGCATTCGCCAGGGCGCCGCCGAAGAACACGATGATGACCAGCGCGAGGCCCACCGCCAGGCCCAGGATCAGCGTGGTCTCGAGGATGCCGGGGCCCGTCTCGCCACCGGCCTGCGGCCCGGTCATCCCTCGCCGGGCACCTCGCCCGCGGCCGCTGCGGGCGACTCCGTCGCCTGCGCCGAACCGTCGTCGCCTTCCTCGGTTGCCGCGCCCACCTTGAGCGGGACCACCAGCCGCAGCTCGCAACCACCGCCCAGGATCTCCACCGTGGCGCCGATGGTCTCCGCGCGACCGATCACGTCCCGCCGGGTCACGTCGGGCAGGATGACGACCGCCGCGGCTTCGGCTGCCTCGACCGCGGCCTGTCGCGCATCGTGCCGGTCCTGGATCATCTGGCGGATCGCGTCGGGCACGTCGTCGGTGGGGACCTCGGGGAGCGGCTCCTCCTCGGACCGCGCCGCCGACCGCACGGCGGCCAGCCGGACCTCGAGCTCGTCGGTCCAGTCCAGGGTGAGCGACATCCGCTCGGGCCGCAGGTGCAGGTAGGCGGTCAGGGCCTCATCCACGATCCGGAACACCGTGGACTCCGTCTCCATGGGCAGGCGCCGGTCCTGGCCCAGCGAATCGAAGGTCACCGGGATGCCCTCGCGGCGTCCGCGATCGCGGGCGGAGCGTCGGAGCGTCGGCAGCAGCCCGAGGTCGTCGAGGACCATGGGCCGGACGTCGAAGATGAAGCTCTTGGTGGCATCGAGCGTCTGCTGAACCATCGCGATCAGCTGCTCCAGCTCGTGCTGCGCCTGGTCCGGGTCGCGGTTCACCAACCGGGCCAGGATCTGTGCCTGGAGCACGATGTTGGTCAGCGACTGCGCGGGACCATCGTGCATCGCGCGCGCGATCTCCCGGCGGAGGTCCTCCTGGGCGTTGAGGACCACCCTGGACACCGACGGCGACAGGGCCTCGTCGGCCGGGAGCGCCGGTACCGTGCCGGTGTCGGACGCGCTTGCGGCTTCACCCGGCGGGGTCTCCTCGAGCGCGGCGACGACCCCGGCCAGGGCGTCCCGATGCCGGGCCAGCGCCTTGCGCTTGCCCTCGAGCAGATCCACCTGGCTTTCCATCAGCACGGCGCGCCTGGTGAGGCCCACCAGCTGGTTGAACGCGTCCGCCTGGGCATCGCCTGCCTGGGCGGTGACCTTGTCGGCCGCGCTTGCCCGCTTCTGCTCGTGACGCGTGGCCTCCGTCCTGGCCTGACCGATCAGCATGTCGATCTCGGTCAGCTCCCGGTCCAGGGTGGCGACCTCGGCCGACAGCCGGGCGGCAAGCTCGGGAGTGGAGCCGCCGTCCGATTGGGATGGCGTAGTCATCGTTGATTCGGTGGCCGCATCTGTGAGGCGCCCTCCAAGGACCGAGGCGACGCTCCGCGAGCCATCGGTCCGAGGATTCAATCCTCCGGCATCCGGATCCAGCCCTGTCGCATCGCGTACACCACGGCCTGGGTCCGGTCGTTGACGGACAGCTTGCGCAGGATGGAGCTCATGTGGTTCTTGACGGTCTGCTCCGAGATCGACAGCGCGTAGGCGACCTGTTTGTTGGTCATGCCCTGTGCGATGTTGTCGAGGATCTCCACCTCGCGCGGCGACAGCGGCGCGAAGATCGGCGCGGCCTCCTGACCGTAGACGGCCAGCTCCCGGAACTCCTTGAGCACCCGCGAGGCGACCGCCGGCCGGCTGAACACCTTGTCGTTGATGAGGTACTCGCCCGCGACCACCCGCCGGATGACCATCACCAGGTCCTCGGGCGCGATGTCCTTGAGGATGAACGCGGCCGCCCCGGCCTTGATCGACTCGAACAGGGCGTCCTCGTCTTCCTCGGTGGACAGCACGATGATCGCCGCCGCCGGCAGCTCGCGCTTGACCCGCTGGGTGGTCTCGATGCCACCCGGGGCGGGCAGCGAGAGATCCATCAGGATCACGTCCGGGTTGGTCGCCAGGGAGGCGTCCATGGCGGACCGGGCATCGTCGGCCTCGGCGACGATCTCGAAGTCCGGCTCGCGCTCGAGGATGTTGCGGATGCCCACGCGGAACAGGGCGTGATCGTCGACGATCAGGATCTGGACCCGCTCGAACGACTCGTTCCGCCGATCCGAGCCACCTCGCCGGCGCTCGGGCCCCTGGTACTCGGTCATCCGTTCTCCTTTCGCGTCAACGGGATCGCCAGCCGGACCACCGTGCCCGCCTGGGGGCTGGATCGCACTTCGAACATGGCGCCGATCAGCTCGGCTCGCTCACGCATGAACTGGAGGCCGAAGTTGCGGCGTCCGCGGGCGGCAACGGCACCGGTCTCAAACCCTCGGCCATCATCACGAATCTCCAGCACCCATTGTCCATCGTCGAGCATCGAGGTAACCGTCACGTTCTTGGCCACCGCGTGCTTGCGCACATTCTGCAGCGCTTCCTGCAGCACGCGAAGGGCCACGGTCTGGGAAGCCTCGGGGAGATCGCTCGTTGACCCGCGCAGATCGGTGGTCACGTGCAGCCCGCCCACCGCGGCCTGCGAGCTCACCGCGTCCTGGATCGCACCGTCCAGCCCAAGCTCCGCCAGCACGGGCGGGCGCAACCGCCGGATGAAGCTCCGCACGTCGTCCAGCTCTCGCCGCAGCAGCTCGCGGAGCATCCGGAGCTCGGTCCTCGCCAGCGGCTGGTCGGAATCGAAGACCCGGTCGATGAACTCGACCTGGAAGATGGCGTTGGACAGCGCCTGGGCCGGGCCGTCGTGGACCTCCTTGGACATCCGGACCCGCTCGGCCTCCTGCGCCTCCACCATCCGCATCTGCAGCTCGGCCGGGCCCTTGGGCAGCTCGATGTCGGTGATCAGCGAGCTGTCGCCTCGCTCCAGGAACAGCCAGGTGGCCTCCAGGTTGCGAACAGCGTGGACCAGCCTGCCCAGCTCCGCCTCGCGGTGTCCGAGGGCGTCCCGGGCACGGTTGAGGTCGGCGCGGGCCGTGCGCAGGCGCCCGTCCGCCTCGCCGGTCGCCGCGGCCGCGCCGATGCCGGCGACCAGCGGCACCTCGTCGGCCTGCTCGAGCGACTCGAGCTCGTCGCGCAGCAGCTCCAGGTGGGCGGCCTCTTCCAGGTACGCCTGGCGGAACCCGTCGCGAGCGGCGCGCACCGTGTTCGCGGCGTAGGCCAGCGCCTCCGTCGACTCGGCGAGCAGCTCGTCGTACCGGCCCCCGGCGGGAGGGCCACTGGGATCCATCGCGATGAGTGTATCGGCCGCGCTCACGGTGCCGCGACCGCCGGTGCAGCGAGGGGACGTGGATCTGCTGCCGCCGGAACAGCGTCGAGGTCCGCCTGCGCCACGCCCGCGCAGGCGATCCGGAACACGCGGACCCCCGCGATGGCCGCGGCGTCGGCCGGGTCGGGCGGAACCGGCAGCAGGACCTCCTGGAAGCAGGTCGCGTCGGGGTCCGGGCCATCCAGGATGGCCGGCCATGCGCCTCGCTCCGCGGCTGGCGACGATCAGCCAGCGGGCCCCGAACCGGGTGGCCAGGTCCAGCACGTCCGCCGGCGTCTCGTTGGGCAGCCCCAGCGTGGGACGCGGGCGGCCTCCGCCAGCCAGATCGGGAAGTCGTGGATCACCGGTGCGCTGCCATCGAGCGGCGCGCCCACCTCGGCCAGCTCGCGCTCCAGCACGGCGTAGGTTCGCTGCGTGTCCCGCGCGCCAGCGCCGAAGCCGGGCAGGAGGGCCGCCGTGAACAGCGCGGAGGCCGACACGGCCAGCAACGGCCCCAGCCAGGCCACCGGCCGCGTCCAGCCCAGGCGGCGGCCGACCGCAGCGATCAGCGCGTCGAGCACCCCGAGCTGCCGAGACGAGCAGCAGGACGTGAACCGGGACGGCCGCATGGAGGAAGGTCCCCCAGGTCGTCGCCACCGGGAACAGCAGGCTGGTGACGAGGAACGTGACCGCGCTCAGCAGCAGCACCGGACGAAGCGCCCGATCGCGCGCCTGCCAGGGCAGCGCCACCGCGCCGATCAGGGACACCGGCACGCCCAGGAACAGCAGCACGCTGAACAGGTTGTGGGCCAGGCCGTCGATCCGCATCTGGACCAGCGTGCCCGCGCCCACCGACAGGTAGCGCGACAGGGTGGGCGGGTCGTTCCAGGCGAAGATGTCGTAGCCGCTGACCGACAGCGCGTTGGACAGCGCCTGGCCCGGCAGCGGGTTGCCGAACACGACCCAGTCACGGAACGGCCCAGGGCACGAACACCACCAGGCTCACGACGGCAACCACGCCGATCAGCCGGCCACGGACCGCGCCTCGTCTCGTCTGGACGTCGCCAGGCCAGCCAGGCCCAGACCAGCGCGAGCCAGGCCGCCTCGTTGCGGGTCAGCGCCGCGGCCCCCAGCAGCAGCCCGATCCCGATCAGGCGAGGATCCGTCAGCCGGGCGCCACGCGGGTCCCGGAGCACCCGCGTCATCAAGCAGGCAGGCGCCCAGCGCCAGGGCGCCGAACAGCATGGTCGAATCGGGCAGCGCCGAATGGAGCACGAGCGGCAGGTACACGGCAGCGGTCAGGCCCGTCCCGACCGCGAGCGTCCGCGCGCGACCGGCCGGCAGCGCGCGCTCCGCGGCGACATCGGCGGCCAGCCGCCAGGCGAGGACGGCCACGATCGCGCCCGCCAGCACCGGCACGACCTGCGCCGCGCGCATCGCAGCTTCGAGCGAGATCGGCGACGGGCCAGCCGACCAGCGCCATCGGGATCGCGGCCAGCAGCGATGGCAGCGGCAGCCACACCTCGAACGCCGGGCGCGGGAAGACGAGCGGTGGCGTGCCGTAGCTCCACAGCGCATCCGAGACCAGCCCCCGGCCCTCGACCAGGTTGCGCGCCACGCCAACGTAGTAGGCCGTGTCCTCGGGCTTGGGGAACGGGATCAGCGATGCCGCCGCGATCCGGACGGCCAGCGCCGCCGCGAAGATCATGGCAGCGGTCAGCCATGCCTCGCGCCGGCTCAAGGCGTCGCGCACCGCTGATCGTCCGACGAGCGGCACATCGGATACACGGTCACGTCCGCGTGCTGGAGGATCGGCGGCCCGATCCACGGCGGCCGCTCACCGTTGGTCAGGATCTGCGGTCACGGCGGGGACGGTATCGCCCGGCTCGAGCACGAGCCAGCGGGTGTCGTACGCGTCGCCGACCGTCCTTGACCGTGATCAGCGGGTCGTTGACCAGCACCACCCCGGGGTGGCCGGTCCAGTAGCGGTAGCCCGCCGCGTCGATGGACATCACCCGGTCCGTGGCGGGGGCCCCGGCGAGGTCCAGCGCGATCCCCACCGCCTGCATCCGCTCCGCCTTCGCCTCCCATCCGTTGTGGACCGTGACGGCGCCCAGCCACGCGGCCACGCACCCCGAACGAGACCGCCCCCGCGATGAACACCCGGGCCGCCTGCGTCGGCTCCCAGGCCGGGCGCGCTTCGTGGCCGCCCAGCCGGCCGCGAGCACCACGCCCTCGAGCGCGAGCACGTAGCCGTGCGGGCGCCAGCGCCACCGCCGAGTGGATGAACGTGCCGCCCGGCACATGGACCGCCGAGACGAGCGCGCTGAACGCGAACAGCAGGAACGCGTAGCCGAGGTACGGCCCGAACATCGCGTCGCGCCGCCGGTTCCAGGCCCCGATGACCAGGAACGGGACGAGGATCAGGCCACAGACCAGGACGCTGAAGATGAACGCCGCGGAGACCAGGCCGCCGACCCGCGTCAGCAGCAACGGGACGATCCCCATGCCCAGCAGGTGATCGAGACTGGCCGGCGTGGTGATGCTGTTCCATTCGCCGATGTTGCGGATGAACAGCACCTTGCCCGATGCGGTGGACGGCGACAGCGAGCCGAACGTCAGCAGCTGGCGCAGCGTACCAGGGCGCCATGACCACCGGCGAACAGGGCCACCGAGGCCGAAGGCCGCGGCCGAACGGGATCCTGCCGCTGCCGGATCCGATCCCACAGGAAGGCCACGCCGAGCACGGCGAGCACCAGCAGCCCGTCGTTGCGCGACAGCGTGGCCACGCCCGCCAGCAGCCCGGCGAGCGCGAAGTCACGCCCGGCCCTGGGCCGCCCGCTGAGCGCCCGCCCCGCCAGCCACAGCGAACCGGCCACCAGCGGCTGGTAGAGCGAGAAGTTGTCGGGCTGGGCCATGAACACGAACGACAGCACGGGCAGCGCGGTCAGGATGCCGGCGCCCAGCGAGACCCACACCGGTGCCCCGGCGTCGCGCCCGATCAGCCACGCCAGCGGCGCCGCGAACGCGCCGGCTGATCGCGAACGGCAGCGCCGATGCCATCGCGGTGGGGCCGAGCAGCCAGATGAACGGCACCTGGACCAGCGAGGCCAGCGGCATCCAGTGGGCGTTGGACGGGATCGGGAGGACCGGGTTGGCCGGGATCACGCCGCCCACCTCGGCGAAGATCCAGACCACGTCCACGTTGAAGCCGTGGCCGGCCGCGAGCTGCCGCGCGACGTCGACGTAATAGAAGGAATCGGGGTAGGCGGGGTCGGGGAACATGGCGGCGACGAGCAGTCGGGCCACCAGGGCGAACAGATAGAGCACGACCGGGATCCGCACGGCTGGTGCAGCCTAGCACCGGGGTTCCCCCCGAAAGAGGGGTACGAATTGGCTAGCGCGGACGTCACCCGGTGGGTCGCTGAGTGCGTGTCTCAGCGCGTATCGTCTCCCGCGTGATGTCAGCCGGATCGCGAACGAGCACGTTCACGCTCTCGCCGTCGGGGCGCAGGATGGTCTGGATCGTCCTGGGCGTCGGGTCGGTTGTTGGCCTCCTGATCGGCCTGGGCGCGCTTCGCCTTCACCTCGCGACCGACCCGCTGGCGGACGTCCACGCGTACTACGACGCGGGAGCGCGGCTCAATGCCGGGCTGCCGCTCTATACACAGACCGCCACAACCAACGATCCCGGCTTCTACCGGTATCCGCCGCTGCTCGCGATCCTGTTCCGGCCCTTGGCCCTGCTGCCATTCGCGGCGGCCGCCGCCACCTGGATGATCGTGCTGGGGCTGGCGACCCTGCTGACCCTGTGGCGCTTGAGCCGTGGCCTGCCGCTCCTGCTGGCCACCGGCATGCTGGCCATGCCCATCCTGTGGACGCTCGCGATCGGGCAGGCACAGGTCCTCGTCACGCTCCTTCTCGCCTACGGCACCCCATTCGGTGTGGCGCTCGCAGGCCACCTCAAGCTCACGCCGTGGCTGGTGGCCGTGTACTGGGTGGGACGCCGCGACCTCGCGGCCGTGCGATGGATGCTGGTGTGGGTCCTGGTCATCGGCCTCGTCCAGCTTGCCCTCGCACCGCAGGCGACCATCGATTACCTGACATTCCCGTCGCTGACCCAGGTGGGTGATGTCGTCAACCTCTCGCCGTATGCGGTGTCGCCGCTGCTGTGGGTCGTCGTCGTTCTCCTCGGCACCCTGCTCGCCCTGCGCCTGGCGCCGACTCGCTGGGGCTGGGCGGCTGCCGTTGCGCTGGGGGTCGGTGCCACACCGCGCCTGCTCGGGTACCAGCTGTCATCCCTGATGGCCGCATTCGGCGGGCCAGACGATCATCCGCGTCGACGCGAGGGAGGTTCGTGAAGCGGCGCGGCGCTGACCTCGCCCCGTGGCTTGTCGCCGGCGTCATCGCGTGGATCGGCCTGGCCTGGATTGGCTGGTCGCTGTGGCAGGGAACGCCGCATCGGGCCGGCTTCGACCTCACGCTCCTGCTCGAGGCCGCACGCCGGGTCATGGACGGTGGAAGCCCGTATGACCCGGCGATGCTCGCCGGCACCTCGCCCCAGGCGACGGAGCTGTTCTACTCGTACCCGCCGCCCGTCGCGCAGGCGCTCATCCTGTTGGCCTGGCTGCACGATGGCGTGGCCCTGATCGTCTGGATCGCCGGCGCCACGGCGGGGCTCGGTCTGGTTGCCGGTTTGATCGCCCGCGCCCTTGGCGCCGACGGCCGGCTCCTTGCCGTCCGGGCCGTCGCGGTGGCGCCGCTCATCCTGCCGTTCGGGATCGCGGCACTATTCGGGAACCTGGACGCGTGGTTCCCGGTCGCCTACGGCGCGCTGCTCCTGGCTGCGTTGCCGGGCGCATCCGGGCGGATGCAGGTGGCGGCGGGCGTGGCCGTCGCCGTCGCGACCATCGCCAAGCTCCACCCGGCACCGCTCCTGCTGTGGGTGGCCGTCCGGGCGATCCGGGACCGCGGCGGGCCGCAGGCCCGTGTCCTCGCGGTGGCGGCTGCCACGGGGCTGGCGGTCGCCCTGGCGAGTCTTGCCGTCGGCGGGCCTGGGCCATGGCAGGACTACGTGGCGGTCGTGCGGGCGGGCGCCGGAGCGGGGCTGGTGGACGTGCGAAACGCCGGGCCCGTGTCGCTCCTCGGGCAGGCAACCGGTCTCGGCGGCGGTGGGCTGCAGGTGGCCCACGCTGTCGTGTCACTGGTCGCGGTTGGGGCGACGCTGCTGGCCGCCTGGCGGGTCCGCGATCCCATCACCAGCGTGGCGATCGCGAGCGTGGCATCGCTGGTGACGCTGCCGGTCACCTGGTACCACTACCCGGTCGTGCTCATCCCGGTGGCGATCGCGCTCGCGGTCAGGCATCCCGGGACGAGGCTGCACGTCGCGCTCGCGGTGCTTGTCGCCGACCTGGCCATCGCGTACCTGCCACTGCTGTGGCTGGCTGTCGCGCTGATCCTGGTGGCCAGCGCCGCGTCGGTGAGCCGGACGAGCGCGCGAACCCGACCGGCCATCGCGAGGTGAGCGAGATGGTGGTGACCGAGCACCGCGGCGGCGGCACGACGGCGCGCGAGCGATCGATCTCGCTGCTGTTGTTCGCGCTGGCGGTGGTCGGGGCCCTCGCCGGCGCCTACGTGTTCGTGCTCCACGTCACGGGCGACGCGCTCAACGACGTGCATGCCTACTACTGGGCCGGCGGCCGACTCAACGCCGGGCTGTCGCTCTATCCGCCCGACCAGAGCGTCAGCACTCCGCTCGGCTATCCGTACCCGCCGCTGCTCGCGATCCTGTTCCGCCCGCTCGCCCTGCTGCCGTTCGAGGCCGCCGCGGCCATCTGGGAGGTGGTCGTGGTCGTGAGCCTGCTTGCCACCGTGTGGTGGATCGGACCGCGGCGGCGCGAGACGTGGCTCGCGCTCGGCATCCTTGCCCTGCCGATCGGCTGGTGCGTGGCGATCGGTCAGGCGCAGGTGGTGCTGACCCTGTTCACGGCCATCGGTGCCCCGTGGTCGATCGCGCTCGCGGCGAACATCAAGCTGTTCCCGGCGGCCGTCAGCCTGTGGTGGATCGGTCGGCGTGACTGGCGGCGGTTCGGGCAGTTCGTCCTCTCGATCGCGGTTCTCGCGCTGATCCAGCTGATCCTGGCGCCGCAGGCCAGCCTCGAATACCTCACCGCCATCTCGCTGCACCAGGTGGGCGAGGTCCGGAACCTCTCTCCGTACGTCGTTTCGCCGCTCCTGTGGGCGGTGCTCGTCGCGATCGGCGTTCTGGTGGTGCTCCGTCTCGCCCCGACGCGGTGGGGCTGGGCGGCCGCGATCACGCTGAGCGTGGTGGGGACCCCGCGCCTCCTCGTCTACCTGCTGATGACCCTGATCGCGGTGGTGGCGCCCCCGGACCGGCGGCCCCGCCACGGGACGCCGGGCCCATGAGCGCGCCCATCCACGACCAGGAGCTCACCCGGCGTGACGTCGCCGCGATGGCGATCCTGGGTCTCGCCGGTGCCGGCATCCCCCTGTGGCTGGTGGCGGCGGCGGGCGCCATCGGCATCCCCAGCAACGACGACTGGGTCTACATGCGGGGTGCGGACAGCCTGTTCCGGACCGGCGTCCTCGACATGCCCGGTCACACGGCCGCCGCGATCGGCCAGCTGTACCTCGTGCAACCGTTGCTGTGGCTGTCCGGGGGCGATCGGTGGGCGTACACGGCGTTCGGGCTGGGCATGACGTTGATCGGGGTGCTGGCCACGTACCTCCTCGCCCGGCGTTTCGTCGGCACGGGGTCGGCGGTCATGGTCGCGCTCCTGGTCCTGGTCTTCCCGGGCTTCGCCCGCGAGTCGGCCACGTTCATGACCGACGGGCCCACCTACACGCTGACGATGCTGAGCCTGCTGCTGGGCACCCTGTGGCTCCAGGGCGGCCGGCGGTCGGCCCTCGTCGCCTCCCTGGCGATGGGCCTGGTGGGCCTGAGCATCCGCGAGTTCGCGCTCGCCGCGCCGGCCGCCATCCTGGTCGCCGCCTGGGTCCGCAGCCGCCCGGGCGATCGCGTCTGGCTCGCCGGCGTGTCCGGGCTGTTCGCGGTTGGGAGCGTGGGCGTTCTCCTCATCGGGGCGTCGGCGGCTGGACGGGGCGGGCTGTCATCGCCGCAACTCCTTCATGTGGCTCTCCTGGGGCCGGTCCTGACCACGCTGGCGGCGGTCCTGCTCCCTGCCATCGCCCTCGGCGTCGTCAGCAGGATGAAGACCCTCACGCCGCAGCACCTCATCCTCGGCGCCATCCTAGTCGGCATTCCGTTCGTCCTGCCCATTCCCCCACTGGTCGGCCAGCTGTGGTCGCCCGACGGCCTGGCGGAGAACGCGCTGCTCAACGGTGCACGGGACCCGGTGATCAATGACCGTGCCTGGGCCATGTCCGAGGAGCTGGCGCTGTTGGGCGGGATCATCCTCGTGGCCCTGATCCTGCGGTGGGGGCAGCGGCACCTCACCGGGGTCACCACCCCAGCCGGCGCCTGGGAGCGGGCCCTGCACATCGCCCGAGGCCCTGCGGCACCGATGCTGCTGTTCCTGCTTGCCTACATCGGCGAGCTCGCCGTCCTGATCTCGCTGAGCGGCTATCCGCTCGATCGCTACCTGTACCCCATGGTGCCGGTGGCCGCGATCCTGCTGCTATGGGGGACGCAGGGCACGTTCCGGGTGGGCCGGAGCCAGGCGTTCAGCCACGCAGCCCTGGCATGGCTGATGGCCTCGTCGTTTGCCATCGGCGCCAACTCGGTGGCCTACGATGCGGCCCGCTGGCGAGCCGGCGAGACGGCGATGGCGATGGGCTACGACGCGCGGACGGTGGATGCCGGCTACGAATGGGTGGGCTTCCACGCACGTGGGGCCGGCAACACGCCATGGGCAGACTACGGCCTGACCTGGTACGACGACGGACTGGCGGCGTCTCAGCCGTGCGGGGTCGTGTCGAACGACCCACTCGAGAGCGACGGCTACACCCTGATCCAGGTGAACCCATCGGCCTACCGCCAGTACCTGTTCTTCGGCCGCTCCGAGCCGCTCTACCTGTACGGCGCCTTGGCAGACGGGTGCCCGTCGCCACCCGCTGCGACGAGTCCGTGAACCCCACCAAGGTCCTGCCGTCCCGGGACCACCGAGGGCGCAAACCCGATCAGGCCCGCGCTTACACTTCGGTCCTGATGTTGACGTCAGCACCCGGGGAGGCTGCCGCGTCGTGAAGGTCGTGATCCTGGCGGGCGGCCTCGGCACGCGCCTGTCCGAGGAGACCGCGTCGCGCCCCAAGCCCATGGTGGAGATCGGCGAGCGGCCCATCCTGTGGCACATCATGAAGGGCTACAGCCACCACGGCTTCAATGACTTCGTGATCTGCCTTGGCTACAAGGGCTACATGATCAAGGAGTACTTCTCCAACTACTTCCTCCACATGTCCGACGTGACGTTCGACATGCGCGACAACTCGATGGAGGTGCATCAGCGCGCCGTCGAGCCGTGGCGGGTGACGCTGGTGGACACGGGCGCCAGCACGTCGACCGGCGGCCGCATCAAGCGGGTGGCCGAGTACGTGCGTGACGGCACCTTCATGCTCACCTACGGCGACGGCGTGGCGGACGTTGACATCGCGAAGCTGGTCGAGTTCCACAATGCCCACGGCAGGCTGGCGACGGTGACCGCGGTCCAGCCGCTGGGCCGGTTCGGGGCGATGCAGATCGCCGATGACGATGTGGTGGGGCAGTTCTCGGCGCCGGCGGTGCGCGCGTTCCAGGAGAAGCCCGAGGGGGACGGCGCCTGGGTGAACGGCGGCTTCTTCGTGCTCGAGCCAGGCGTCATCGACCGGATCCCGGGCGACGAGACGCTGTTCGAGAACGGGCCGCTCGAGAGCCTGGCCGCCGACGGCGAGCTCCGCGCCTATCGTCACCCCGGCTTCTGGCAGCCGATGGACACGCTCCGCGACCTGCGGACGCTGGAGTCCCTGTGGGACAGCGGCAAGGCGCCATGGGCCGTGTGGATGCCGGGCGGGCGATCCTAGGTGGGCGATCGGTTGACGGCCGCGCGGCCGTGTCCCGTCTGCGAGGGGGCGGAGGTCGAGCTGCTGTATCGCCAGCGGTTCGCCAGCTTCTCCGCGGGCAGCATCGGGGACGGCTACGACGTGGTCGCCTGCGCGAGCTGCGGAATGTGTTTCGCGAGCGGGCTTCCCGAGCGCAGCGGTTTGCCCAGTACTACGCGGACTCGTCGAAGTACGACCTCGGCGCCGATGCGGCCCAGCTTTCGGCCCAGGAGATCGACCGGTACGCGGATCAGGCGGCGTTCGTGGCGGCTCACGTGCCGGATCGCGAGACGGCGATCCTCGACGTCGGCACGGCGGCGGGCGGGTTCATGGTGGCGCTGCGTGACGCCGGCTTCAAGGCTGTGCATGGCGTCGATCCATCACCGGACGCGGTTCGGGTGGCCCGGGACACGTTCGGGCTCGACGTGCGGGTCGGCGGGCTGGACGCAGCCGGATCGTGGGGACGGAGGTTCGGGCTGGTGACCTACATCGCCGTGCTCGAGCATGTCCTCTCGCCCCGCGACCAGATCCGCGCCGTCACGCGAATCCTCGCGCCCGGCGGATGCCTGTTCGTGAGCATGCCGAACGCCGGCGGGTTTGCGGACGACATGCACGCCCCGTTCCAGGAGTTCAGCGTCGAGCACATCAACTTCTTCACGTCAGGATCGCTCAGGAACCTCATGGCCGCCGAAGGCTATGGACCGGTCGCCGAGCGAACCCCCGTCCTGGCATTCGGCACCGATGGCCGCGGGCCAGCCCTCGAAGCCGTGTACCGCTGGGACGGCGCGGTCCCGGTGTCGCCGAACCCGGATCGGGTTGGCGCGAATGCGGTCCGCGCCTACGTTGAGGCATCGAGGGAGCGGGAGGCGTCGGTCGTCGCCCGGATCGCCGGCCTCGCCTCGAGCGGCGAGCGCCTCTACGTCTGGGGGACGGGCACCCACACCCTCCACCTGCTGGAAACATCGCGCCTCGCGGACTGCCGGATCGAGGCGTTCCTCGATTCGAACCCGCACTATGCCGGCGCCACGCTTGCCGGACGCCCGGTGATCGCGCCCTCCACCCTGCCCGCCATCGACGCGCCGATCCTGGTCTCCTCGGCCGTCAGCCAGTCCGGGATCGCGGATGCGGCCCGCCAGCGGTTCGGCCCGGACGTCCCGCTGATCCTGCTGTATTGAGCGCCGCATGAGCCTCTCCGAGACCTACGCCGGTCGCAGCGTCCTGGTCACCGGGCACACCGGGTTCAAGGGCGCCTGGCTCACCGAGTGGCTGCACTCGCTGGGCGCGAGCGTGACCGGCTACGCGCTGGACCCGCCGACGCAGCCGAGCCTGTTCGATGCGCTCGAGCTCGGGGGCCGGATCCGACACGTGGTCGCGGACGTTCGCGATGCGGAGCGCCTGGCGGCCGAGCTGCACGCCAGCGCAGCCCGAGGTGGTGTTCCACCTGGCCGCGCAGGCGATCGTGCGGGAGGGGTACGCAGCACCGCGCGAGACGTTCGAGACCAACGTGATGGGCACCGTCAACCTGCTCGAGGCGGTGCGGGCCTGCCCGTCCGTGCGGGCGGTGGTCATCGTGACCAGCGACAAGTGCTACGAGAACCACGAGACGGGCCGGGCCTACCGCGAGACGGACGCGATGGGCGGCCGGGACCCGTACAGCGCGAGCAAGGGGTGCGCCGAGCTGGTCACCCACGCCTACCGGGAGAGCTTCTTCGCGCAGGGCGCGCTGGTGGCCTCGGTCCGCGCCGGCAACGTCATCGGGGGCGGCGACTGGGCCGTGGACCGCCTGGTGCCGGACGCGGTCCGGGCGCTGACCGCCGGGCAACCGATCGTGGTGCGGAACCCCGACGCGGTCCGGCCCTGGCAGCACGTGCTGGAGCCGCTGTCGGGGTACCTGCAGCTGGCCGCGCGCCTCCTCGACGGAGACCGCGCCGCTGGCCGGTGCCTGGAACTTCGGGCCCGCCGATTCCTCCGGCGACCGGCCGGTCCGCTGGGTGGTCGAGCGCTTCCTCGAGGCCTGGGGTCGGGAACCTGGACACCGGCCGCCGGCTCGGCCGCGGAGCCGCACGAGGCGCACCGCCTCAGCCTCGACAGCACGAAGGCCCGCAATGAGCTGGGCTGGCAGCCGGTCTGGGATGTCGAGACCGCCGTCCGCCGCACCGCGGACTGGTACCGCGAGTACGACCGGGCCCCTGCGAACGCGCCGCAGCCTGGTCCAGGATCAGCTCCGCGCCTACGGGACGATGCCCGGGCCGCGGGCCACGCCTGGGCGGGCGCCCGGGAGGCAGGGGCAGCCAGGTGACGGATCCGCGATCGGAGGCAGCCGCGACGCGCGACGAGATCCTGGCCCTCGTCCGCCGCTACTACCGCGAGCGCCATGCGCCTCGCCCGTTCGACCCCGAGCGCGACCCCGTTCGCTACGCGGGCCGCGTGTTCGGCGAGGAGGAGCTCGAAGCGCTGGTCGATTCGAGCCTCGACTTCTACCTGACCGCGAGCCGGTTCACCGAGGCGTTCGAGGCCGGGTTCGCGGACTACCTCGGGCTCTCGGACGCCCTGTTCGTCAACTCCGGGTCATCGGCCAACCTGGTCGCGCTCACGGCGCTCACCTCGACCAAGCTCGGCGATCGGCGGCTCCGGCCGGGCGACGAGGTCATCACGGTCGCCGCGGGGTTCCCGAGCACCGTCGCGCCGATCGTCCAGAACGGCCTGGTGCCGGTGTTCGTGGATGTCCGGCTGGGTGACTACAACGCCGATCCCGAGCAGCTGCGCGCGGCCGTCTCGCCTCGCACCCGGGCGATCATGCTCGCCCACACCCTGGGCGCCCCGTTCGACCTCGACACGGTGATGGACCTGGTGCAGCGGCACGACCTGTGGCTGGTCGAGGACAACTGCGACGCGCTCGGTGCGCGCTACCGGGGACGACTGACGGGCACCTTCGGCCACCTGGCCACCTCGTCGTTCTATCCCGCCCACCACATCACCACCGGCGAGGGCGGCATGGTGGTGACCGACGACGAGGCGCTGGCCCGCATCGCGCGCTCGATCCGCGACTGGGGCCGCGACTGCTACTGCGCGGGTGGTGAGAACAACACCTGCGGCAAGCGCTTCGCGCAGCAGTTCGGCAGCCTGCCGTTCGGCTACGACCACAAGTACGTCTACAGCCACCTCGGCTACAACCTGAAGGCCACCGACATGCAGGCGGCCATCGGCAGCGTGCAGCTGGGCCGGCTGGATGGCTTCATCGCGGCGCGCAAGCGCAACCACGCCCGGCTGCTCGAGGCGCTGCGGCCGTACGAGGATCGGCTGCTGCTGCCCGCCGCGCGGCGGCCGAGGCGGATCCGTCCTGGTTCGCGTTCGTGGTCACGGTGCGCGAGGATGCCGGCTTCACGCGACGCGAGCTGACGGGCTTCCTGGAGGCGAACCGGGTGGAGACCCGGAGCCTGTTCAGCGGCAACCTGCTCCGCCATCCGGCCTTCGAGTCGATCGAGCGCCGCGTGGTCGGTGAGCTCGCGAACACCGACACCGTCACCAGCTCGACCTTCTTCGTGGGCGTGTACCCGGGCATCGACGACGCCCGGCTCGACTACGTGGCCGACGTCTTCGGGCGCTTCATGGACGGCGAGCGATGACGGGCGTGCGACTTGGCAGCCCGGGGCGAGGTCTGAGCCGGCGTGGCCGTCACCCGCAAGCTGGCCTGCGAGGTGCGCTCGGTGACCGATCACGGGGAGCGCGTCTACACGGTCGAGCTCGAGCCCTCGATGCCGGTGCCGCGCTTCAAGCCCGGCCAGTTCATGCACCTCGCGCTCGACCCGTACGAGCCCGGCGGCTTCTGGCCAGACTCGCGCGTGTTCTCGATCGCGAGCTCGCCCGGGGAGCGCCACCGCCTGACGATCACGTACGCGGTGAAGGGCGTGTTCACGACCCGGATGGAGCGAGAGCTTGCGCCGGGCGTCCCCGTGTGGGCGAAGCTGCCGTACGGCGAGTTCATGGTGGACCCGGACGCGTGATGCCGTCCTGTTCGCCGGGGGGACCGGGATCACCGCGTTCACCGCGTTCCTGCGGTCAGCCTCGCGCCGGACGATCGCAGCGCGTGGCGCTGTTCTACGGCGCCCGGACCCCGGACCTGTTCGTGTACGGCGACTTCGCGACAGGCCGCGCGGCCGAGGTCAGTGGGCCTGATCGTGCCACCTCGTGTGCGAGGCAACGGATGGGCGGCTGTCGGTGGCGGCTGCATGGCCGGCGATCGCGCCGCTCGACGACCCGCTCTTCTACCTCAGCGGGCCGCCGGCGATGCTGACGCACTCACCGATCAGCTGTGGGAACGCGGCGTGCCCCGGGAGCGATCCGGACGGATGCATGGGAGTAGCGGCGTGAGGATCCTGCTGACAGGCGGCAGCGGCTTCATCGGCCGCAACCTGAGCGCCTACCTCAACGCCAACCACGACGTGCTGACCCCGACACACGCGGAGCTCGACTCAGCGATCCTGATGTGCTTCGACGGCTGGTTCGCTCATCACTACGTCGATGCTGTCGTTCACGGGCGGTCCGGCCGGGTCATCGCAACGCCCCTGATCCGACCCATCTCGACAGCTGTGGACGAACCTGCGGATGTTCTTCGGGCTGATGCGGAACTCCCATCGGTTCGGTCGGCTCCTGTTTCTGAGCTCGGGCGCCGTCTACGACATCGCGCAACCGCTCGATCGCGTGACGGAGGACGATCTCGGCAGGTCCATGCCATCCGATGAGCACGGGCTCTCCAAGTACGTGATCGCCAGGCATCTCGAGGCGCTGGCTCGTGGCGGGCCGAGGTCGTGGAGCTTCGCCTGTTCGGCGTGTTCGGGAGGCACGAGGACTACGCGATCAGGTTCATCTCGAACGCGATCTGCAAGACGTTGTTCGACCTGCCGATCACCCTGCGCCAGAATTGGACGTTCAGCTACCTTTATGTGATGACCTCGGGCCGATCGTGGAGCGGTGCCTCGCCGGTGGCCAGCTCACTGCGTGTTCAACGTCGTACCGGACTCAACCGACGATCTGTTCACGCTCGCCGAACGGGTGAGGTCACGGTCGGGCATGTCCCACGTATCGACGTCGGGTCGCCTGGCAATGGCCTCCCCTATTCGGCAGACAATCAGCGACTCCGGCGGGCGATGCCCGACGTCCATTTCACGCCGATCGACTCGGCCATCGATCTCTCTACGCGTGGTACGAGGCCAACAGGGCACGATCGATCCGAAGCACTGCTCGTGGACAGGTAGGGAGGCCAGCAGACCCGATGCCCGTGACGGTGGCGGACTACATCTTCGCCTTCCTTGCCGAACGCCGCGTGTCCGACGTGTTCCTCGTGACCGGCGGTGGAGCGATGTTCCTGAACGATGCCATCCGCCGCCAGCAGCTCGGATTCGCGCGGTCAGTTGCCATCACGAGCAGGCGGCAGCCATGGCCGCGGAGGCTACGCTCGCGTTTCGTTATGCCCGGGTGTCGCTTGTGTGACGACCGGGCCCGGGGGCATCAACGCGCTCAACGGCGTCTTCGGCGCATGGACCGATTCGATCCCAATGGTGATCGTGTCCGGCCAGGTCAAGCGGGAGATGATCCTTGGCTCGTACCCGGGCCT
This sequence comes from uncultured Chloroflexia bacterium, assembly GCA_963829295.1. GTDB lineage: Bacteria > Chloroflexota > Limnocylindria > Limnocylindrales > CSP1-4 > CAIXZV01. The sequence continues at coordinate 110,969 of CAWHHU010000005.1, forward strand.
GGACATGCGCCAGCTTGGTGACCAGGAGGTCGATATCGTTGACCTCGTACAGGGGATCACCAAGTACGCCACGCTCGTCGATGACCCGAATAAGCAAGTACTGCCTTGAACGCGCGTGGTACGAAGCTCAGACCGGGAGCCCAGGGCCCGTCTGGCTCGACGTGCCGATCGATATCCAGGCCGCACCGATCGATCCACCGTCCTCGGTGGGTTCGTGCCTCCTCTCCCGCCCACGCGGCAGCCGCGGCGGTGCTTCCAGGCGGCTTGTCGAAGGCTTCGTTGACCGGCTTTCCGTGGCGCGACGGCCGGTCCTGCTTGCGGGTAACGGTGTTCGCCTGTCGGGTGCGCTCGATACGTTCGACGCGCCTGGTCGAGCGGCTGGGCATACCGGTGACGACCGCCTGGACGCACGACGTCATCGCCAGCGACGATCCGCATTTCTGCGGCCGACAGGGGACGATCGGTACTCGCGCGGGCAACTTCACCGTCCAGAACGCCGACCTGCTGCTGGTTGTGGGTGCCCGGCTGACAGTGAGGCAGGTCGGCTATAACTGGCAAGCGTTCGCACCCGGTGCCTTCAAGGCCATAGTGGACATCGACGCCGCGGAATTCCAACGGCCGTTCATCAATGTCGACCTGCCGATCCATGCCGACGCGGGTCGGTTCCTGACCCAGCTGCTCGGAGGCGCTGGACCAGTGCCGGATGAGCCAGACCAACACACAGCGTGGCTCGCCTGGTGCCGGGGCCTCGTCGAGCGCTATCCGCCGGTCCGCGATGAACAGCGCACCACCTCGGGCCCGATCAATCCGTACCACTTCATCGAGCGGCTGTTCGAGCACTTGGCGGAGGACGATGTCGTCGCGTGTGGCGATGCCACGGCAACGATCGTGCCGTTCCAGGCAGCCCGGATCAAGCGAGGCCAGCGCCTGTTTTCGAACTCGGGTTCGGCGAGCATGGGCTACGACCTACCAGCCGCGATCGGTGCCGCCGTCGCGCGTTCCGGTCAGAGGGTCGTCTGCCTGGCCGGCGATGGCAGCCTGCAGATGAACATCCAAGAGCTGCAGACCCTTCGGCACCATCAGCTTCCGGTCAAGCTGTTCGTTCTGGACAACGGAGGATACCTGTCCATCCGCACGACCCAACAGAATTTCTTCGGGGCGACGATAGGTTCCGGGCCAGACGATGGTGTCTCGTTCCCGCAACACGCAAAAGTGGCCGCAGCGTACGGTATCGACGCATTGCATCTCACCGAGCCACGTGACATGGATCAGACGATTGAGCGGGTTCTGCAGGCTGACGGGCCGACCGTGTGTCAGGTCGCCCTTGACCCCAATCAGCCATTCGAGCCGCGCGTTAAGTCGCGGGTGCTGCCCGACGGAACGATCGTGTCGCCCGCACTGGAGGACATGTACCCGTTCCTGGACGCGGACGAGCTCGCCGCGAACATGCCGTCGCGTGCGGCCGGGATCGAGTTGCCACAAGGTCATGAGTGTCAAGGCTCCCAGCCCAACGAGGTGGTCCGCCGTTCTGTTCGACCTCGATGGAACGCTCCTGGACACGCGCCCGGGCATCATGGGCGCGCTGGCGGCGGCCATGGCTGAAGTCACCGGTTCTTCGCGATCCGACCCTGGCACGGACATCAGCCTGCCCTTGGACGAAATGATAAGGACGGCTGCTCCGGAGTTGTCGACGCCTTTGCGATGCCAGATCGGCAATGCCTTTCGGCGCCACTATGACGCTCGGTTCTGGGCGGACGCCACCGTGTACCGTGGCGCGGCGGCATGCCTCGACCGCCTCCATGACGCCGGATTGCGCTTGTTCGTTGTAACCAACAAGCGCGTTAGCTCGGCAACCCTGTTGCTCGATCGGTTCGGGATGGCAGAGCACCTCGAAGCCGTGATTGCCCAACCCGACATCGGCCCGCCGCTCGCCAAGTCGATGCTGGTGGGGCGCTGCCTCGGCGACGCCGGACTCACTTCACGTGAGGCAGTCCTGATCGGCGACTCCGACCAGGACGGGATTGCCGCAGCAGGACAGGGCATCGCGTTCATCGCAGTGACGTCGGGAGCGGGACCACTGGGTCATAGGCCCGGCGACAAGCTCAGAGTAGAAGTAGCTGGCCTTGAGGACGCTGCGACGTCCGTGCTAGCAGAGCGTCCGGGGAGGAATGCGTGAACCGCGACATCTTTGAAGACCTGTTCGTCCTCGAGATCGCGAACAACCACCGGGGCAGCGTCGAGCGTGGATTGAAGATTATCGCTGCCTACTCCCAGGTTGTGCGCTTCAACAACGTTCGGGCGGCGATGAAGCTCCAGTTCCGGGACGTCGACCACTTCGTTCATCGCGACTTTCGAGATCGGACCGACATCCGGTATGTCAAGAAGACGCTCGACACAAAGATGAGTGCTGATGATTACGGAACCCTCGTCGATGCGACCCGTAGGGCCAGCTGCATTACGATGGCGACGCCGTTCGACGAAGCGTCTGTCGATCTCTGCCAGGAGCTTGGTGTCCAGATCATCAAGATTGCCAGCTCGGACCTCAACGACTGGATGCTGATCGAGAAGATCGCCGCGACGAGGAAGCCGGTCGTCGTCTCCACAGGCGGTAGCTCGTTGAAGGACATGGACGACTTGGTGACCTTCTTCGAGAACAGGAACATTCCACTTGCGATCAACCATTGTGTCTCACTGTATCCGAGCGAGGACTCTGACCTCCAACTCAACCAAGTCGAGTTCCTTATTCGACGATATCCGAATCAGACTGTCGGGTTCTCGACCCACGAGTATCACGACTGGGCCAGATCCATCACCGTTGCCTACGCGAAAGGCGCACGAACGTTCGAACGTCACGTGGACATCGAGGATGGCAGCGTGGAGGTGTCGCCCTATTGTTCACTTCCGGAGCAGGTTGACACTTGGTTCAAGGCTTGGAAGAATGCGAAGGAAGTATGCGGCCCTTCTGGTGACACGTGGAAGGTCAGCCCTCCTGCGGAGGTCGAGTATCTCGATGGCCTTGTCCGCGGCGTTTACGCGGCGCGCGATCTCCCAGCCGGGCACGCGCTGCGCGACGAGGATGTCTACCTGGCCATTCCGCTACAGAAGGGCCAGATCTCGTGCCGCGAGCTCATGCGGGGAGAGGTGGTCATGCGGGACATGCGGGCGGACGAGGCCATCGGGATTGACGATATCGACAGCCCGTACGCGAATAACGACGAACTCAAGCGCGTGATCCTGGAACGAGGCCTCTGATTCATCCATGAAGTCGGGGAGCACAGGAAGGGCTCTGCCTCGCTTCGGGCTTGGTGAGTCTGCTTCCACCAAGCGGCTTCCTCTTTCCCCTCGACGCCCACTTGACCTCAGGCCGGCGTCGCCTACGCTGGCAACGCGTCGCAAGCCTCGCGACGCCCGGACCGGAGAATGATCGTGCCTGATCGAGGCCGTGCGTTGATCCCGCAGGTCCGCTGGCTTCTTGTGATTGCCGTGGTTGGTTCGGCTCTGTTTCTTGCGGGGCTTGTGGCCGCTGGTGCCTTCGGGGTGGGGCGATCCGTGTTCAAGCCCGAGGTAGGCAATGCTGCCGTTGTGACATTCGATCGCAAGCACACGGATGATGGGTACGTGTCGACGGGAGTCCTCGGCGGATATGGGGTAGACCTCGTTGCCAAGGATGGCAGGATCGTCCATTCATGGGCGCTCAACCACCCGCTGCAAGGTATGGCGACAATGGACACCGACGGCAGTCTTGTCTACATGGGGATTGCACCCCCGCAGGATGGTCAACCGGTCCTTCCGAATGACTTTGGCGCGGCTGCTGCATTGGAGCGTGTCGGTTGGGACGGTCACCTCGAGTGGTCGACCAACGACTGGCGGTTCAGCCACGACTTCATCGAACTCCCCGACGGCACGCTCGCAGTGCTCCGGCTTAGCGAGTTGCCGACGGACTTCGCCGCGCGCATCTCAGGGGGCATTCCGGGCAGTGAGCTAGATGGCCAAGTCTGGGGCAATCAGATCGTCGAGATCGACCCGGCGACCAAGCAGGAACGGGTGTTTTGACGTCGCGGACGCATGGCGACCAGAGGACCATTCGATCCCCGACTTCATGCAGCGCGCGGAGTGGACCCACGCCAACTCCATCTTCTACACAGCATCCGACCCGCTGACCCATCAGGAGGCGTATCTCATCAGCTTCCGGGTCGTCAGCGAGATCCTGCTCGTATCGCGGGCGACAGGCCAGTGATTTGGTCGTACGGGGGTCCCTGGGTCCTCGACCAGCAGCACGATGCGACGCTGCTCCCGAACGGCCACGTCCTGCTCTTCGATGACGGTCAATACCTTCGCGGTGCGCCATCCGCCTCGAAGGTGCTCGAGATCGACCCAACCACCAATCAGGTCGTTTGGTCATACATGGGCTATGGAGTGTTCGGGGCCAACTTCTACTCTGCTATCACTGGCGGTGCCCAGCGGCTGGCAAATGGAAACACGCTCGCAACGCTCGGGAGAAGGGACAACTGATGGAGATCACGTCAGACGGAACCGTCGTCTGGGATTATCGTGTTGGGTCGACCATGTCAGAACCAAGAACCCCAGTCAGACTTGGAACCTGCTGTTCAAGTCCGAAGCTATCAGGCGTCCGAGGTCCAGCCACTGCTGGCCGGTAGCGCGTCACCCGGCCCCGGTCTCGTTCGACGGGCGGCACGGTGGGTAGTCTGAGCTTACGTACAGCGTGCATACGTGGCTCAGGGCTCGATCCCTCTACGGCCACACGATCCTTCTCTCGGAGGTCGGCCACGAACGCTTGTTCGACGACTGCCAGGGCGTCGATCCTATCGTCAGGTCCAGCGAGGCGGCCTGACTCTGGCCGATCGAAGTTGATCCGCTCCTTCTCGACCACCAGCGGCCGCTTATGGACCTGCGTGTGGATCGAGCCGATGTACTCGCCGAGCATGCCGATGAAGAACAGCTGCACCGCTCCCAGGAAGTAGACGCCGATGACGAGTGGGGCCAGGCCGAGATCGAACGTGTCCCACCAAGCCAGCTTCAGGACCAGGTACGCCAGGGCGACGAGCAGCGAGAGGATCGACATCGCGAAGCCGGCCATCGTGGCGAGGCGCAGCGGGACCTTCGAGTGGCTCGTGATGCCCAGCATCGCCATGTCGTAGAGCGTGAAGAAGTTGTTCTTGGTGTTGCCATGCTTGCGGGCCGGCTGGACGTACTGGATCTCGGCTCGCGCATAGCCGAAGTCGCTGACGAGTCCACGGAAGTAGGGATACTGCTCATCCGTTGCGCGGAACTGCTCGACAACCTCGCGGTCATAGAGGCCGAATCCCGTGAAGTTGTGAACGAGCTCGACATCGGACGAGAGCTTCGCAACCAGCCAGTAGTAGAAGCGGCGCATGCGGGCCATCAGCCAGGAGTCCTGGCTGCCGTTCTTGACGCCGATCACGACCTTGTAGCCCTCCTCCCACTTGATGCACGAACTGTGGGATCAGCTCGGTGGATCCTGAAGATCGGCGACGATGCTCATGACGGCGTCGCCGCGTGCTTGGAGGAAGGCGTGGTATGGCGAGCGGACGTGACCGAAGTTGCGCGTGTTGACGATGACCTTGACCCGCCGGTCCTCGGCCGCGAGCTCACGAAGGATCTCGACGGTCCGGTCGGTTGAGGCATTGTCGATGAACAGGTGGTCGTAGTCGTAGCCGGGCAGCGTCGCCATCGCCGCCTTGACCTGCTCGTAGACATCGCGGACGTTCTCCTCCTCGTTGAAGCAGGGCGTAGGATCGTCAACAGCGGCACGGCAGCGTCCCTTCGGCAGGCCGGCATCGGTCAGCGTGGTGGTAGCGGAGGGATCGTAAGGGTTCGCGCGTTGCTGTCGCCACGCCAGCTGCCGCCGAAGCTGTAGTACTTGTGCGCCAGGTAGCTGGCGATGATCACACCGGCCGTGAACAGCGCCTGGATCATGTAGATGCTCAGCGGCAGCAGTGAGAGCGCGATCGGCAGCAGCACGAGGTTGGCGAGGAGGCTTGCCACATACACCGTCGAGAAGCGAGGGAGCTCCTTGAGGATCGGCCCGTGGCTGCGGAACACGACGTAGCGGTAGCCGAGGTATGCGTTGAGGACCGCGATCGGCCATGACAGCACCACGATCACCAGGTAGTGCAGGTGCCACCGAGCAGGTACTGCAGGATCGCCCATACGGCGTACCCGAACAGCGTGTTCCACGCGCCAACGATCAGGTACAGGAGCTGCTCGCGCCGGCGCAGGTAGAACCTGATCGGCCGGCCGATCGCGGCCGATCGCGGAAACCCTCGAGGCGCTGCTCGAGCCTGGTGACGGGCGAGTTCGCGCTGGGCTGCATGGTCGGGAGCATGCTCTTGGTGGTGCGGATCCCTCGGGCGATGATCCTCGCATGTTGCACCAGTGGGTACCAGCCGGGAAGTGGTCCTCCAGTCCCGGTTACGGGACGCACCACCGGGTTCTAGACTGCCTCGATGGTGCGTCCTGAAAGCTGGACCAGGCCAGCGGGTGTGAGTCCCGCCCGGGTAGGCGCCCGAGCGCCCGGTAGCAGGCCCCGGTCGGACGGTGAGAGCCCTTCGGCTGAGCGGGGCGTCAAGAGCCTCTTTGGAGGGAGCAAGAACACGGGCCGTAGCGAGCAGTCGCGAGTCCTGCAGCCTCGACACAGTGACAACGAGGGAGCCGAGCCGCTCATTTCACGGCGAAGGCCACGTCCGGTGGGTCGCGTTCGGGATGACCTGCCGGGTCTCTCCGGGGTAGGGGGATCGGCACGCGTTCGAAGGTCTGGTCCGGAACAGGAGAGACCCGTCTGCGCAGCCTCGTCAGCAAAGACCGGTCGTATAAGCCGATGGTGAAGTCGGCCGGAGCGCAGCGGGAGTCCGGCGGGGTCGTAGTACCGGGCGTGCCCGGGAAGGGCCCCGACTTTGGTCACGCCGGGAGCGGAGGTACGCGTCAGGGCATGGCCGGGACCACCCGGTCCAGCAACCCCCGTGGGCATCTGCCCATGGACAAGGTGCAACGACTCCAACACCGGCTCTACGTGGCGGCCAAGCGGTCGCCGGAGCGGCGCTTCCACGCTCTCTTTGACCGGATCTTCCGGCCTGACGTGCTGGAAGAGGCGTGGAAGCGGGTGCTCGCCAATCGGGGAGCGGCCGGGGTCGATCGGGAGACCCTGGCGCAGGTCGAGGCATACGGCGCGGAGCGCATGCTCCAAGACCTCTCGGACTCGCTCCGGCAGGGTCGATACCACCCCTCGCCAGTGCGGCGACGGGGCATCCCGAAGCCAGACGGCGGCGTGCGGCCGCTGGGCATCCCGACGGTTCGCGATCGCGTGGCGCAGCAGGCGGCGAAGCTCGTGCTGGAGCCGATCTTCGAGGCGGACTTCCTGCCCGCCTCCTTCGGCTACCGGCCCAAGCGGAGCGCGACTGGGGCGCTCGAGGTCATCCGGCGCTCGTTCATCGAGGGCAGGACCTGGGTCGTCGAGCTGGACATCCGCTCCTTCTTCGACTCGATCGACCACGATCGGTTGCTCGAGTTCGTCGCAGAGCGGGTGTCCGACCGGCGGGTGCTCAAGCTCATCCGGATGTGGCTCACGGCAGGGGTGATGGAGGACGGCGTGCTCAGCCAGACGGTCTCTGGCACGCCGCAGGGCGGGGTGATCAGCCCCCTCCTGGCCAACATCTACCTCCACCGGTTCGATCTGGCCTTCGCGAGGCGCGGTCAGGGCACGTTGGTGCGCTATGCCGACGATGCCGTGATCCTGTGCCGGACGCAGGCCGAGGCCGAGGCGGCCCTTGGGCTGGTGCGAGCGATCGTCACCGGTCTCGGGCTCGAGCTCCACCCGGACAAGACGCGGATCGTTGATCTCAGAGAGGGTCGGGAGGGCTTCGACTTCCTCGGCTGCCACTTTCATGCCCGGGTCTCGGGCCGGCTGCTGGAGCGCGGCATCCGCCGCTACTACCTCCACCGCTGGCCATCGGTCCGGAGCATGAAGCGGGTTCGCTCGCGGGTGAAGGAGCTGACCGGCCGCAACCGCAACGGGGCTAAGGATGTCCGGGTGTTGATCCGGGATCTCAACCCCGTCCTGCGCGGCTGGGGCAACTACTTCCGCACTGGCAACGCCGCTGCCAAGTTCACTCAGGTCGACCGCTACGTCGTGGACCGGCTACGACGCTTCCAGATGAAGCGAAAGGGCCGAGACCTGCGACCTGGCGAGGCCAACCGGTGGACCGAGGACTGGTTCGATGGTCTCGGCCTGTACCGACTGCGTGGCACCATCCGCTATCCGGAGGCAGCGTAACCATGCGTGAGCGACCATCGGTGAGCCGTGTGCGGGAGAACCGCTTGCACGGTTCGAAAGGAGGATGGGGAACCAGGCCTGCTCGCCAGGCACCGCGCCCCTGACCACCAATGCCTGATCGCAGCCTGACCATCGTCCTGCCGGCGTTCAACGAGGAGGCCCGTCTCGGGCCGGCCCTCGACGAGCTGTTCGGCTACCTCCACCGGCGGGGCGATCACGCCCGCGATGGACGGCCGGGCGCGCACGAGCTGTCCGCAGGACATCGACGTGCTGGTGGTCGACGACGGCAGCACGGACGGTACAGCCGAGCTGGTGCAGGCCCGGCCCGAGCTCGCGGCGGGCGATCTGGCGTTGCTGAGCGTTCCCCACGGCGGCAAGGGGGCGGCTGTTCGGGCGGGGATGCTCGCGGCCCGGGGCGATCTCGTGGTGTTCGCCGACGCGGACATGGCCACGCCGCCGGATGAGCTGGCGCCGCTCGTGCAGGCCCTCGATACGGCCGATGCCGTCTACGGCAGCCGGATCCAGCCCGACGGCAGCGACATGCGCAAGTCCCAGCCGCCTTGGCGTCGGATGCTGGGCCGCGCGTTCCACGTGCTCGCCTCGCTGTGGGTGGTGGGCCCGTGCAGGACACCCAGTGCGGGTTCAAGGGGTTCCGGCGCGACGTGGCTCAGGACGTGTTCGCCCGGCAGCGGATCACCAGCATCGTGTTCGACGTGGAGGTCATCTACCTCGTCCGGCGTCGCGGCTACACGCTGGTCGGTGCTGCCGATCCAGTGGGCGGATCGCCGGGGCTCGCGCATGCACCCGGGGTTCATGCTGGCGCTTCGGGTCGCCTGGGACCTGTTCCGGATCCCGTTCCTGCATCGTGATGTGAAACGGGTCGCGAAGGAGACCGGCGACCAGGCGACGGCCTGATCGAAGGCGGGAGATGAGGCTCAGGGACGCGCTGCCAGGCTCCTGCCGGTCCTGGCGGTTGGCGTGCTGATGGTGACGGTCGGCGCCACGCTGGCGGTGGCCGGGGACACGCACGGGTACGACTTCCGCGCCTACTACGAGCTGCCGCGCGGGTGCTTCACGGACAGTCGGCCTACGACCAGCAATACCAGCTGGCGGGCGCGGGAGGCCTGTTCTACTACCCACCCACCTTCATCCCGCTCGTGCTCCCGTTTGTCCTGCTTTCCGTGGAAGTCGCGATCTGGGCTTGGACGTCCTTCCTGCTGGCCGCCTTCGCGGTCGCGGTCGTGGTCATGCCCGTCAGCTGGCGCACGCGCTGGTGGATCGTGCTCCTGGCCGGCCTGTCATGGCCGTTCGTCTACAACATCAAGCTCGGGCAGGTGGGGCCCCTGTTGCTGCTGCTGTTCGCCATGGCCTGGCGATGGCGTGACCGCCAGGTCGTGTTCGGGGTCGCCAGCGGGCTGGGCGCGGCGATCAAGGTGCAGCCCGGTTTGCTGCTGGTCTGGGCGCTGCTGCGGCGACAGTGGACGGCGGTCATCGCCGGCGCGCTACGGTGTCCTGGGCCTCGCGGGGCTTGCTCTGCTCTTCATGGGGATTGGGGCGTGGCCGGACTTCCTGAGCCTGCTGGGCCGCGTGTCCGATCCGATCGCGACCCCCCAGAACTGCACTCCCGGTGCGATCGCCTGGCAGCTGGGCGCTTCGCGCGAGCTGGCGGAGCTGGTCCAGCTGCTGACCATGGTGCTCGTGGTGGGCGTCTTTCTGGCCGCGACGCTGTGGCTGCCCGCCGAGGCGTCGGTCATGGTCGCCTTCGTCGCCGCCCAGCTCGTGTCGCCAATCCTGTGGGACCACTACGCGATCGTGCTGCTGGTGCCAACGGCGTGGCTGCTGGACCGGGGCCACGGCTGGGCGGTGCTGATCCCACTGGCGACACCGGTGTTCCTGGTGGGCACGATGCCACCGCTCGTGTACCCCCTGGTGTTCGCCTGACGCTGGTTGCGGTGATGGTCGAGGGCTATCGCGATCGCCTCCGGTCGATGCCCGTCACGCGAGGGCTCGCCGTCCACTCCTGAGATCTGCTGGCCCCCGGCCGGATCCGAGCCCACGGTGACCTCAGACAGTCCAGGCCTCCAGCGCGAGGGACGATCCGGGTATCGTCCTGCCGTGCAGATTCCACGCGTGAACGTCGCCCGGCGCTCCTCGGGGTTGCTCGCCGGCATGGCCGTCGCCTTGGCGGCGTTCCTCGTCTACTGGCTGTCCAACCGCCTGTTCGACGCGGGACGCGGTGACCTGTTCTATCTCGCCGACGCCTTCCTCCACGGCCACACCTGGATCGACGTCGTGCTGGGGCCCAACGATGTCATCGAGTTCGGTGGCCACACCTACGTCCCGTTCGCGCCGTTCCCGGCGATCGTGCTGATGCCCCTGGTCGCGCTGATCGGCCCGGTGACGGCGGACCAGTGGGAGACGGGGATCAACGCCGGCCTGGCCGCGTTCGTGGTGTTCCTGGCCTGGTGGGTGCCGGGCCGGATCGGCGTCACCCGCTGGCGGGACCGGCTCGCGCTGGCGGTGCTGCTGGGCTTCTCCACCCAGGTGTGGTGGGTGACCACCCGCGGTGGGGTGTGGCATACGGGCCATCTGATCGCCCTGATCCTGAGCCTGTTCCTGATCGCGGAGATGTTCGGGCAGCGGCGGGCATGGCTGATGGGGGTGCTGGTGGGGATGGCGTTCCTGACCCGGGCGCCTGTTGCGTTCGCGGCGCCGATGGTCGCGCTGTGGCTGATCCCGGACGCCGTCCCGCTGCTGCCCATCCGTGAGGCCGTGGGCGGCTGGCTGCGGCGCCTGCCGTGGCGGGAGTGGGTGCTGCTGGGCCTGGGCCTGGCACCCGCCGTGCTGTTCTTCTTCTGGTACAACGAGGTCCGCTTCGGCGATCCGCTCGAATCGGGCTACGCGCTGGCCACGCTGCCCCCCTGGCTCCAGGCGCTCCGGGACCAGGGCCTGTTCTCCCTCTCGCACGTGCAGATGAACATCGACTACCTGTTCCTCAAGGTGCCCGCGCGGATCTCGGAGTTCCCCTACTTCCAGCCCGACGGCCTGGGGATGTCGGTGTTCATCACCAGCCCGGCGCTGCTGCTGGCGGTGTTCGCGCCGTGGCGGGACCGTCGCTCCTGGTGGCTGCTGCTGGGGGCCGTCCTGATCCTCATCCCCACCCTGCTCTACTACGGTGGTGGCTGGCTCCAGTACGGCTACCGGTACTTCCTGGACTCGACCCCGTTCGTCTGGGCGCTGGTCGCGATGGGGATCGTCCGCCGCGGCTCCGTGCGCTGGTGGGGCTGGCTGCTGATCGGCTGGGGCGTGCTGGTGGGCCTGGGCGGCGTGTACTGGGCGTACAACCTGTCCTGACCATTGCTCTCTGATGCTGAGGCCGTGGAGACTTCCCTCCCACGGCAGGCAGGACCTTCAGTTGTTTGACGCTCACGTTGCTGTGGCGCACCATTCGGCCGCGGTCATCGACGGGCACGCAACGGAGAGAAGGCATGCACCTGGTTCTCGCGTACATCGATCCCGGCTCCGGGAGCCTGATGATCCAGGCGCTGATCGCCGGCCTCGTGGCCGCCCCGTTCGTGCTTCGGCAGCAGCTCGCCCGCCTGGTGCGTCGGGTGCGCGGTCAGGCGGAGCCGGTAACGAGCTCGGCGCCGACGGACACCGATCCGGCCGGGTGATCGAGGGGGGACCGGAGCCGGATCCCGGATCGTGGCGAGACCCGTTCGGGTTCGTCTACCGGCGCGACGGCGTCCTCCTCCGGCAGGTCAACAGCGCGGCCGCCGCGGAATGGGAAGCCACTGAAGGAAGCGGGTTCCTCCGGCACCTCCAAACCGCGGGCCTGCTGATCGGTCACGAACCCGCGCCGCTCGACTGGGCCGCCGACCCATCCCTGGTCCTGACGGTGATCCGGCCGGAGCCCGTGCCGTTCATCAGCTACCCGTACGAATGGACCTTCGGGCAGCTCAAGGCAGCGGCCCTGCTGACCCTCGAGGTCCAGCGCCAGGCGATGACCCACGGCCTCGAGCTGCGCGATGCCAGCGCCTACAACGTGCAGTTCATCGGTGTCCGTCCCGTATTCATCGACACGCTGTCCTTCAGGCGAGCCACGCCAGGCGCGCCGTGGGTCGGGTATCGCCAGTTCTGTGAGCACTTCCTCGCACCGATGGCGCTGATGGCGCGGCGGGACATCCGGCTCGGCGGGCTGTTGCGGGATCACCTCGATGGCATTCCGCTCGATCTCGCGGCCCGCCTGCTTCCCGCCCGGACTCGCCTGAGCCTCGGACTGGGCAGCCACATCCACCTGCACGCGCGGGCCCAACGGCGCCACGCCGATCGTCCCGAGGCCGCGGGCGAGGCAGCAACCAGGAAGATGAGCCCCACCCGTCAGGCTGCGCTCCACGACAGCCTCGTTCGCCTCATCGACGGCCTCGGCTGGACGCCGGCCGGGACCGAATGGGCCGACTATGGGACGGTATCGTCGTATGACGACGCCAGCGCGAAGGCAAAGGACGACGTGGTGCGAGCCCTGATCGGGGACGTGTCACCGTCTGTGGTGTGGGACCTCGGGGCGAACAACGGCCGTTACTCCGCGATCGCGGCGCGGACGGCCGGCCGGGTCGTCGCGCTCGACATCGACCCGGCTGCCGGCGAGCGCCACTGGCGCGATCTCGTCGCGCGCGGGGAAACGAGGGTCCTGCCCATCCTCCAGGACCTCGCGAACCCCAGCCCTGCGATCGGCTGGGACGCGAGGGAGCGGCGGTCGCTGTTCGACCGTGCCGAGGGTGCGACCCTGCTCGCGCTCGCCCTCGTGCATCATCTCGCGATCGGGCGCAACGTCCCGCTTCCGATGCTGTCCGCTACGCTCGCCCGCCTCGGCGATCGGCTGATCATCGAGTGGGTTCCCAAACAGGACCCGATGGTGCAGCGGCTGCTGGCGGCGCGCGAGGACGTGTTTCCCGAGTACACGGCCGCGGGCTTCGAGGCGGCGCTCTCGACGCATTGGCGGATCGGGCGATCCAATCGCGTGGGCGCGACGCCGCGCACCATCTACGAGGCGGTCCGCCGGTGACCCAGGACGCGACCGCGTCTCGTCGGGATGCGCGCCGAGGGCGGGGGTCGGTAATCCGCGTGCTCGCGGTGACGCCCTGGTACCCCGCCCTGCTTGCCCTCGTGTGGTTCGTCCAGATCTATCACGTGTCGCACGTCGAAGCGCCCGCCGCCGCCAGGTCGTTGGTGGTGTGTCTGGGCATGGCACTGGTCGTGACCGCGGTGTCCGTCCGGTGCCTGGGCACCTACCGTGGCAGCCTGTCTGCAGCCCTGGTGCTGATGGGCATGATCGCCGTCTCCGACGCGATGGTCGCCGTCTTAGTGCTCGCAGGCGTCCTCCTGCTGACGATCGATCACCATCGGATGCAGGCCAGCGCACTGCGGCGCGCCTGGCCCTGGATCCACGAGGCACTGTCGATCGGAGTGACCGTGCTGATCCTGGTCACGGTCGCAACCGGCCTTATGTACGCGGATCCGGCGCCGCTGCTGGATTCGCAGGCGTGGAGCCAGCAGCCGCTGAACACAGCGGCACGGCCCGACGTATTCATGATCCTCGTCGATGCCCACGGTCGACAGGATGTGCTGCAGGATCTCTACGCATACGACGATCACCCATTCCTGTTGTCGCTTCAGGGCCTCGGATTCCAGGTCGCGACACACAGTCGCGCCAATTACGGACGGACTCGCTTCTCGCTGGCGTCGATGCTCACGGCCTCGTATCTCACCCCGCTCAACGCGATGCCCGATCCCGCGCGACAGGATGCCCTCGCGCGCACGACCATCAGTCAGAATCCCGCCTTTTCCATGCTGCGACGCGATGGCTACAGGGTGATCGTGGTGTCCGGCGGGTACGAGCACCTGGGCCTGCGGAGCGCCGACCGGTACCTCGACACAGGCCAGCCAAACGAGTTCGAGGATGCGCTGATCGGTAACGTCGGCGTCGCCAGGCTGGTGGACGCTGCCTGGCCTGCAGTGCGGGGCGGGGCCCTCCGTGATCGCACCCGAGATGACCTCGCGCTGGTCGCCCGGCTCGCGGGTGAGGCGAGCGACGCGCCTCGATTCGTTTTGGTCCACGTGCCGGCCCCTCACGGTCCCTATGTGTTTGACGCCGACTGCCGGCCATCGACGCTGGTCATTGATCCCCCAGCGGGAATCGGTCTCGGCGGCAATCCCACGACTGTCGCGGCAGTGGCGGCGCAGACCGCGTGCGTGGACACGCTCCTCGAGGCGTCGCTCGCCAGTCTCGTCGAGCGCGATCCGAGTGCCGTCGTCATCGTGTTCTCGGACCACGGCCCGGATGAGCACCTGAACTGGGCTGCTCCGGACCGTGCCGGGCTTAATGAGCGGAGCGCTACGCTGTTCGCGGCCCGCACTCCCGGGACGCAGGGTGCTTTCCCCGACGACATCAGCCTCATCGACGTGCTGCCCGATCTCTTCAACACCTATCTCGGAACCCGCCTGAACCTGCAGCCCAACGAGTTCTGGTTCGGCCCCCGCCCCGGCGACAACGCCTTCATCCGGGTAGACCTGCAGTGATGGGCGGTGTGTGTCGGACGGCACCAACCTGCTGGCGGGCGATGAGGTGGAATGCAGCCTGGATTAGCGCTGGCCTCGCCCGGACGTGGCATCGCCAAACATGGGCTGCGGCGATCTGCGTGTACGTGCTCATCGCCGTCTGGTCCGCCTGCCCTACTCATGGCGGCTGGCGACGCCGGTACCGATGGCCGCGATCGCGTCTCCCATTGCACGCGAACGACATCTTTCTCGGCGCGACACGGCAGGACGGTCTGTTCGCCCCCTATGTCCCGGCGCCGGGGATCACGTTACAGCCGTCCGTTCGGCCAACCGCGGCGGTCGGCGCACCGTGACAGGGCGTGCCTTGCCTGCTGACGGCCAGGACGTGGGCGGGAACCCGCCAGTCTGGCACCACAGGTTTGTAAGCGTGGCGAACCGACTGATTGCGTGGTCCTGGTACCCGACGTTGCTCGCCATCGTTTTCGTGGTAGAGCCGTACACCAACAAGGACATGGCCCCCACGGCCGGCGGTCGCGCCCTGGTCGTCGCCCTGACGATCGGGGTGGTTGCGACCCTGGTCGGACGCACCGCATTCGGGCCCCATCGCGGCCCAGCTGCCGCCGCGATCGTGGTCATGGGCTTTGCGATCGCCACGACCCCGGATCGGATCGCACTCGTGGTAGCCGCGGTTGCGCTGATCGGCGTCGAGGGCCTGCTGCACGCTCGAGGTCTGCTGCTATTCACGTGCCCTGGCCACGCATCAACGAGGGGCTCACGGTCGCGCTTGCAGTGCTGCTCGTCATCCAGCTTGCCCGCGCGACGGCCTTCCAGACGGGAGGTCCGCGCATTCCGGCGCCCGGTTCGTGGACCGCGGCATCGGTTGCAGACCCGCCCGACATCTATGTCATCCTCGCCGATGGGCATGGACGCGCCGACGTGATGGCGCGTGACTACGGATATGACATGTCGCCCTTCGAGTCGTCGCTGCGGGCCTGGGGTTCGAGAGTCGCGGCGACAGCCATGCGAACCACGTGTTGACAAGGTTCTCGCTTGCTGTGCTGTTCAACGGCCGGCCGCTGTCGGAGCTCGGGCCAGGACATGTCCGCCGCCGTCGACGAGCGGATCGCCTACGCGGCGCTCGACTCCAACAGCGCGGAACAGCTCCTGCCAGCGTCTTGGCTACGAGACATGTCAGTGTCGCCCGGGCTTCGAGCACCTGGGCTTGCGCGGCGCCGACCGCTACATCGACGTCGGCCCACGCAATGAGCTCGAGGAGTCCTTGATCTCCAGTACGGCGATCGGGGGGCTCATCGATCAGGTAACCGGTGGCCTCGTGCCCGCGATGCGCGAACGGACGCTCCGCGAGGTCGATGCGCTCAGCGGCGCTGGCGCGCGAGTCGTCGCGCGAGCCCACGGTTCGTCTTCCTCCACCTGCCGACTCCCCACTGGCCGATCGCGCTCAACGCCGACTGCAGTCTGCGTCCAACCGATGGCTATTCTCTCGGTGCGATCGGGCGCGACAACCACAAGGGGGACGCGGTCGCGGTGCGGCTGGTCGCCGAGCAGACGAGCGTGCGTGGACCATCTGGTTGGGCCGGCGGTGCGGGAGCTGGTGACGCGTGACCCCGGCGCTGTCGTCATCGTGTTCTCGGATCACGGTCCGGAGGCGCTGCTCGACTGGCGCCAGCCCGACGAGCCGGGACTCGGGGATCGGTTCGCCAACCTGTTTGCGGCCAGCACCCCGGGCATCCACAGCTGTTCCCGGACGATGTCACGCTCGTGAACGTGCTGCCGATTCTGTTCAACGCCTACTTCGGGACCGCGCTTCCGATGCATTCGAACGACCTGTTCTACGGACCTGCCCAGAACCAGGACCGCTTCATGCCCTACGACGTGGCCCCGCAATAGGACGCGAAAGGGCAGCCGAGGTCGCCTCCGTCGTCGCCTCCGTCGTTGCCTCCGCAACCACATCCGGCTCCCGGTGCTATGCTCGCGAGCGTGCCCCCCACCATGACCGACGAGCCTGCCTGTTTGCCGGCCGTCGGTGACCAGGCGTCACCTTCGGCCGTGACCGGCTCCCTGCGCGCCATCCGCCGCCCGTTCGATGCGATCGATCCGGCCACCTGGGACACCCTCGCTGCCGCCAACCCGTGGGCCACCCCGTTCTCGCGGCTGGGCGTTCCAGCGCGCGTGGTGGGACGCGTACGGTGCCAACGCCCACGAGGAGACGCTGGTCCTCGTCCCTGCCGACGGGCCCGACGACGCCCGGCCGGCCGCCATCGTCCCGCTCATGCACCGTCACGAGGTGGAGCCGGGGGACCTCGAGCTGCACACCAGCATCCGCCATCAGGACGGCGCGCACCTGACGCCCGTCCCGCCCGATGCCAAGGCCGTGTTCTTCGGGGCCAGCTACCACGCCGACTACGCCACGCTGCTGGCCGCGCCCGCCCATCTCGCCGCCGCTGCCGAGGCCCTGGCCACGTACTGCGGCTCGGGCGGCGACCCGGTCCACCCCGATCCCTGGGACGTCGTGGACCTGCGCCGCCTGCGCTGCGCCGACCCGGCGGGCGACGCACTGGCCGAGGCGTTCGGGCGGCGCGAGATCGCCCACGGCTGGACGCTGAGCGTGGAGCAGGAGGACGTGTGCCCGGTGGCCACGCTGCCGGCGGGGGCGTCGCTCGACGACGTCATGGCCGTGCTGGGCAAGAAGGAGCGCCACGAGATCCGGCGCAAGGTCCGGCGCGCCGAGACGCTGGGCGAGGTCCGCCTCGAGGACTCGCCGGACCCGCTGGCCGATGTGCAGGCGTTCATCGACCTCCACCAGCGCAAGTGGGGCGATCGGGGCCTGTTCCCGGACACGCCGGGCGGCGCGCAGAGCCGGGTGTTCCTGCGCCGGCTGTTCGAGCTGCTGGGCCCCGACGGGCCGCTGCGGCTGGCGTTCCTCACCGTCGCCGGTCGCCGGATCGCCGCCGGGCTCACGTTCGAGTCGCCGGACAGCCTCCTGTACTACAACGCGGGCGTGGATCCCGATGCCCGTGAGCTGTCGCCCGGCGTGGTGATGATCGAGCGCTACCTGCGCCGCGCGCTCGAGCGTGGCATCACCCGGCTGGACTTCCTGCGCGGCGACGAGCCCTACAAGTACGAGTGGGGTGCCGTGGACGAGCCCATCCGGCGGGTCCTCGTCCGGCGTACCAGGGACCGATGAGCACGCTGCTCGACCGCAACCCCTGCCTGCCCGTGCGCCGACCGCCCGTGTCCGGCCCCGATCGGATCCGCGTGGTCGAGATCATGGCCACCGGCACCAACGGCGGTGCCCAGGAGCACGTCTACAACCTGATCTCGCGCCTCGACCGCGACACCTACGACGTGTCCGTGGTGTCGCTCTCGCCGGGCAGCGGCGCGCGCAAGATCGAGCGGCTGGACGTCCCGGTGACCGTGATCGACGAGCCCGACGATGCGATCGCGACCGGAATCCTGGCGGCGCATCTGGCGGACGTGCGCCCCGACGTCATCCACAACCACATGTACCGCGCCGAGCTCGTGGGCACCAAGGCGGCCATCGCGCTGGGCGAGGCGGGGCTTCGCCGGCCGTTTGTGATCTCCACCGTCCATTCCTCGCGCGTCCGCTCGTGCGAGGACCAGGAGGAGATGCGCCGGCTGACGCCGTTCATCAACCACCTGATCGTGGTCTCCAACGCCATCGATCGCAAGGTGGTCGCCGAGGGGCGGACGGCCGCGCCACGCTCGCTCATCTACAACGGGGTGGATCTCGAGCGCTACGACCACCAGGAGCCGTGCTGCACGCTGCGCGAGGAGTTCGGGATGGAGCCCGAATCGCAGATCGTGGGCGTGGTGGGCCGCCTGGAGCTCGAGAAGGGCCACCCGACGCTGCTCGAGGCGTGGCCGCTGGTCCTGCGCGAGGTGCCGCTCGCCTACCTGATGATCGTGGGCGAGGGCAGCCGCCTCGACGCGCTCCAGGAATCGGCGCACGAGCTGGGCATCACGCGCCACGTGGTGTTCACCGGCCGGCGCGACGACATCCCGGCCGTGACCGCGGCCTTCGACGTGGCCGTGCTGCCCTCGTACCGCGAGGCGCAGGGGCTCACGATCCTCGAGGCGATGGCGCTGTCGCGCCCGGTGGTGGCGTCCAACGTGGGCGGGATCCCCGAGATGATCGAGGACGGGGTCACCGGGCTGCTGGTGCCGCCGCACGATCCGCCGGCGCTCGCGGCCGCCATCGCGCGCCTGCTCAAGGATCACCAGCTGGCCGACGTCATCGGTCGCGCCGGCCACGACATGACCCACGACCGGTTCTGCGTCCAGCTGATGGTCAACGCGATCCAGGACCTCTACGACGAGGGGGCCCGTGCGGTACGCCCCCGCGAGGTGGTGACGGCCGCGGGCTTCGGGTCGGTCGCCGCCAGCTGACGAGGGCGCCCGCCTCGTTACGCTGGCGATCGGGTGCCGGCGCGCACCGTCAGACCGCGAAGGCTGCTCCACGGCGCCCTGACCAGCCCGCCGACGGCCACCGAGAAGAAGGTGCCCCAGCCGTACAGGCCGAGGATCGCGGTGGCGCAGGCGATGGGCACCAGCCACGGCCGGTCGGTTCGCGCGGCGAAGGCCACCAGGACGATGGCGACCGGGAGCCGCAGCCACCATGGTGGCCCCACGATCGGGACGCCGTTGGAGGTGTCCTGCGCGTGGACCATCGCGAACTGCGCGAACTGGAACCAGGCGGCCGGCCCAAGCGCGAACAGGATGCCAGTGAGAACCAGGGTCGTCCCCATCGCGATGGCGAAGGCTCGCCACTCGCGCCGGAAAGCGAACCAGAGCGCCCCGACGCCCACGGTGATCTTGGTCAGGAAGGGCACCGCCCACAGGCCCGGATAGCGCATGCCGAGCACGATCGCGGCGACCATCGGCATCATGACGTTGCCCAGCAGGACCGAGGCCAGCGGTGCGTTCCACGGGCCGGGGAACCAGATCCCCGCGATGCCGAGCAAGCACAGCGGGAAGGTCCACCAGCTGGCGACGTACCCGAGCGACGCGAAGCACAGCGCTGTCCAAACGACGACGAATGCCGGATAGCCAACACTTGCTACGGGTCCCAGGATCTGGGCAAGGGCCGGCGGATAACCGATCTGTCGCGGCGGTTCCACGGCGGCCCACCAGTACTGGGTCGCGTCACCGGGCAGCGGCAGCAGTCCGGCGACCTCGCCAACACCCGCGACGAGCCCGACAACGGTCATCGCGATGATCGGAAACCGAGGATCGAGCTTGGGCAAGACGTCCCTCGTTTGGGTGCTGCGTGGCACACATCATCATCCCACGCCGCGGTGCCCTCTAGGCGGCATGGCGCCCGCGCCCGCTCAACCCGGACGATCTGGCCATTCCGCCGGGAATCGGCGCACGTAGCATGGACTGATGCGATACGCCGTGATCGGGGCGGGCGTGCTGGGGCTGACCGCGGCCCTCCGCCTGGGGCAGCAGGGGCACCAGGTGACGGTCCTGGAGCAGAGCGCGGTTCCGGGCGGGTTGGCGGCCAGCTTTGAGGTCCAGCCCGGGATCTGGCTGGAGCGCTTCTATCACCACCTCTTCGGCACCGACAAGCGCGCGATCGCCC
Source organism: uncultured Chloroflexia bacterium (assembly GCA_963829295.1). Classification (GTDB taxonomy): domain Bacteria; phylum Chloroflexota; class Limnocylindria; order Limnocylindrales; family CSP1-4; genus CAIXZV01. The sequence goes on from CAWHHU010000005.1 coordinate 131,461, forward strand.
TCATCGGTGAGCTCGGCCTCGGCGGACAGCTCCGGTGGCACCGACCGGTCACGACGGTGATGGTGGACGGGGTGCCGCGGCAGCTCGATTCGGCCGGCTCGCTGCTTCGGTTCGAGCGGTTGACGATCGCCCAGCGGCTGCGCATGGCAGCGGCCATCGGGCTGATCAAGCTCATGCCCAGCCCGCGGCCACTCGAGCGATCCACCGCCCACGCCTGGATGCGGCGGGCGTGCGGTGCCGCCGGGCACGCGGAGGTCTGGGAGCCGCTCCTGCGCGGCAAGTTCGGCGAGACCTGGGACCAGGTGTCGATGGGCTGGCTGTGGGCCCGGATCCACGATCGGACGCCGTCGCTCGGCTACCTCGATGGCGGGTTCCACCAGCTGTACTCGGCGCTTGCCTCGCGCGTGGAACAGGGGGGCGGCACGATCCGGTACGGCGCCCCCGTGAAGTCCATCACCCGCGAGGACGGTTCCCTCCGCGTCACCTGGTTGGTGGGGGACTCGCCCGTCACCGCCGACGTTGACCGCGTGGTGTCCACCCTTGCTCCGGCCCTCACCGCTCGCCTCAACCCGAGCCTGGCAGGGGAGAGGACCGGCCAGGGTCCGTGCGCCCCGCTGTCGGCGCACTGCCTGGTGCTCGCCCTGGATCGCCCGCTGACCGGGATCTACTGGATCGGGGCGGCCGATCGTGCGTGGCCGTTCCTGGCGGTGGTGGAGCACACGGCCATGCTTCCGCCCGACGGCTACGGAGGCCGCCACCTGGTGTACCTGGGCGCCTACCGGCCGGCGGGCGATACCCTCCCAGGGCAACCGATCGACGAGCAGATCGAGGTGGCCGGCGAGCTGCTCCGCACGCTGAACCCCGCCTGGGGCCCTGACTGGGTGGCCGATGCCTGGTCGTTCCACGCGCCGTTCGCACAGCCCATCGTGGACACCGGCTTTCGCGACCGGATCCCGGGCTTCGACACCGCGCTGCCGGGGGTCTTCGGCGCCTCGATGTTCCAGGTGTATCCGCATGATCGCGGCCAGAACTACTCGATCGAGCTGGCCGAGCGGCTGGTCGAGCACCTGGCCCGGCAGCCCGCCCCGGTGTCGTGACCCGCCTGCGCGACCGCCTGCTGCGCGATGGCTACGCGGGTCTGAGCGTGGCCTTCCTGGCGCTGCGCCTGCTGCAGGTCCGGCCCTGGGACCAGAGCGTGGATGCCTACGCGTACTGGGCGACCCGGAGCGGCTCGCTCTATGACGCCCAGACGGCGGGCACGATCGGCGCCTATCTGTACTCTCCCGCATTCGCGCAGGTCCTGGTGCCCCTGACCTGGCTGCCGTGGGCGGTGTTCGTCACCCTCTGGACGGGGCTCAATCTCGCCATCGTGTGGTGGCTCCTCGGGCGCTGGTCGCTGCCCGCGATGGTGTTCCTGCCGATTCCGTTCGAGATCGTGTCGGGCAACGTGCATCTCCTGTACGCCGCGGCCATCGTGCTCGGGTTCCGGTACTCGGCCAGCTGGGCCCTCCCGATCCTGACCAAGGTCAGCCCGGGCATCGGGGTGCTGTGGTTCGCGGTTCGGCGCGAGTGGCGATCGCTGGAGATCGCGCTGGGCGTGACCGCCGCGCTCGCCGCCGCCTCGTACGTGCTCGACCCGGCCGCCTGGCGCGCCTGGCTGGACATCCTCGCCGGTAGCTCGAGCACGCCGGTCACGGTGGGCTGGTACCTGCCGGTCCCGCTGCTGCCGCGGCTGGTGGCCGCAGCGGTGCTCGTGGTCTGGGGGGCACTGGGTGACCGGCGATGGACGGTGCCGATCGCCGTCCTGCTGGCGATGCCGGTGCTGTGGCTCAACAGCCTGGCCGTGCTGGCCGCGCTCGTCCCGATCCTGTGGCCGGACAGGGTGCATTCCCCGGCGGCCGTTGGGAGCACGCGAGCCGTGCGGATGGTGCATCCGGCATGAACCAGACGCTGGCGGTGCGAGGTGTCTCGGTCGCCCTGGTGCTGACGGTCGTTGCCGGGTATCTGTACTTCACGCTCTCCAACGCGTCGTACACGCTTGGCTGCGACTACCTCGCCTATGACGGGGCGCTCCGGCGGCTGCTGTCCGGCGAGACGGTGTACGACCTCTCGATCACCGCCACCGGAAGCTGCGGCATCTACCAGTACCCACCCGCGTTCCTGGCGATGATCTCGCCGCTCGCGCTGGTCCCCGCCCAGGCCGCGACGTGGCTGTTCATCGGTGCGTGCATCGCGGCCCTGGTGGCCGGCGTTGCCCTGATGCCGGTCCCGTTCGAGGTCCGCCTGATCACGCTGGCGCTCGCCGGGACCGCCTGGCCGATGCTGTTCGCCATCAAGGTGGGTGCGGTGGGGCCGCTGCTGTTCCTGCTGTTCGCGCTTTCCTGGCGATGGCGAGACCAGCCGGCCCCCCTCGCGGCCTCGGTTGCGATCGGGACCCTGATCAAGCTCCAGCCGGGGCTGCTCCTGGTCTGGATGCTCGTCTCGCGCCGATGGCGAGGACTGGTGATCGCGGTTGCCGCCCTGGCAGGGGTGGGGGTCGTGGGCCTCGTGCTCGACGGGCAGCTGTGGCTCGACTTCGCGACCATGGTCCGCCAGCTGTCGTCGACGGCGCTCGACGCGGGCGCCAACGTCGCACCGGCCTCGGACGCGTACCAGCTGGGCCTGCCCGCGCCGGCTGCGCAGGCTGTCGGCGTGATCCACACGGTGGTCCTGCTGGCGGTGGTCGTCGCGGCGGCACGCTGGCTGCCCGGCGATGCCGCGATCCTTGTCGCTGCCGTGGCGTCGCAGATGGTCTCGCCGGTCATGTGGGACCACTACGCGCTGGTGGTGTTCCTGCCCATCGCCTGGCTGCTGGCCCGCCGCCAGTGGTGGGCGCTGATCGTTGGCGTGGCGCTCAACGCCACGTTCATCCTGCTCGTCTCGCCGATGCTCTACGTGGTTGCGATGGACGTCGTGATCGCCGGGGTGTGCCTGGTTGCGCGCGCCGAGCAGGTCCGGGCCGCCCGGCTCGCGCAAGTGCCCGCCTCGTCGTGACCTTTCAGCGCCTCTGGCTCGTGCTCGCGATCGCCCTGCCGGCGCTCGTGGCGCTCCTGGTGCCGATGCCCGCCGTTGACCTCGCCTACCAGGTGCGCGCCGGCGACGAGATCCTCCGCTCCGGCGCGCTGCCGGCTGTGGACACCTACACGTTCACGGTTGCGGGTACGCCGTGGACGGACCAGCAATGGCTGGCCCAGGTGCTGCTGGATGTCGGATATCGCCTCGGGGGCTGGGAGCTGCTGGCGGTGCTGCGGGCGGTCATGGTGGCGCTGATCGTCGGGCTGCTGGTCGTGGTCGCGATGGCTCGCGGAGCGACGCCCCGGATCGCCGCGATCGTGTCGCTGGCCGCGTTCCTGGTCGCGGTCCCGGCACTCGCGCTCCGTCCACAGCTGCTGGGGATGGTGGTGTTCGCGCTGCTGCTGCAGCTCGCGGCACACCGGCATCGCCATCCTCGCCTGTACTGGCTGGCGCCTTTGCTGGTCGCGCTGTGGGCGAACGTCCACGGCAGCTTCGTGCTCGCGCCGCTGCTGCTTGGGTACGCATGGCTCGACGACGTCATCCGTGGACGCGGCTGGCGGGGCTCGCTCGCGGTCCTCGTCGTGGGGACGATCGCCACCCTGGTCAACCCCTTCGGTCCGGCGGTTTGGGCGTATGCCGCGGGCATCGGGACCGATCCGACCATCACCAACCAGGTGAGCGAATGGCAGCGCACGAGCCCGCTCACCGTCCAGGGCCTGCTGTTCTATGGCTCGGCCATCGCCGGGCTGCTCGTCGCGGTCCGAGGCCGTGCGGCCCTGCGCTGGCCGGACTGGCTGTGGCTCGCGGGTCTGTTCCTGATCGGCGCCTGGGCCGAGCGCGGCGTTGCTTGGTGGCCGCTCGGCGCGGTGTACGCGCTGGCTCCGGCGCTCGCCGGCATCGGCGTGCCGGCCCGCGTCGGCCGGCCCAGCCGGCTCAACTCGGTCGTGGCAGCCGCGATCGCGTTGGCGATCATCGCCGCCCTGCCCTGGTGGCGGCCCGTCGATCCCCTGACCGGTCGGACGGGGCTGCTGAGCTACGCGCCATCCGGTCTGGCAACAGCCCTTCGCGAGGCCGCGCCGGCCGGCACCGAGTGTTCGTGCCCCAGACCTGGGCGTCGTGGTTCGAGTGGGCGGTGCCCGATGCGCGCTACTTCCTCGACTCTCGCTTCGAGCTGTTTCGGGCGGCCGTGTGGAACGACGATGTGGCCATTGCCTCAGACGCGTCCGATGCTGCCACCCTGCTCGACCGCTGGGGGATCCAGGTGATGGTCCTGCCGGCAGGTCAGACCGCGCCGCCCGGCTGGAACGTGAGCTTTGCGGACGATGCGGGCACCCTTGCCGGAAGGCCCGGGTCATGATCCTGGCGCGCCTTGCCGTGGAACCGGGTCAACGCCTCCGCGAACGCCTGGAACGCTGGCGACGCCCCATCACCGCTGCCCTGGCGCTCGTCGCGGGTGGGCGGCTCATCCTCTGGACCCAGATCCAGGCGCCCGTTGACTGGTGGTTGTACCGCGACGCGGCCCTCCGATGGCAGGCTGGCGGCGGCTACTTCTTTCCGGAACAGCTCACCGGCGGACCGCCCGTTCACTCGTCGCCGATCCTCTATCCGCCCGTGATGTTGTGGTTGCTGGTGCCGTTCGCGCATCTTCCGGCCCTGCTGTGGTGGGTGGTGCCGGTCGGAATGGTGGTGGGCGCGATCGTCTGGATGCGGCCCGGTGGCTGGTGGCTCGCCGCAATGGCCCTCCTCGCGATGGCCCCATTCGTCCAGGGGATCTACCTGACCGGCCGTCCCACCATGTGGATCGCCGGGTTCCTGGCGCTCGGCCTGTGCCGCGGTGGCTGGGGAGTCCTGGTGCTGCTCAAGCCATCGGTGTTCCCGTTCGCGCTGGTGGGCGTCCGTCGGAGGTGGTGGTGGTTGACGCTTGCGGGCCTGCTCCTGCTGTCACTGCCGTTCGGCACGCTCTGGTTCGACTGGATCACCGCCCTCGGGAACTCGCACGGCGGGCTGCTGTACAGCCTGTTCGATCTGCTGCTGCTGGCGATCCCGATCGCAGCGTGGCTGGGTCGGACCCGCCGCGATCCTGGGGAGAATCGGGCGCGAGGCGTGACGGCGATAATCAGGGACGCTGTCGGGTCCGTACTCCCGACTCCCGCGGACTGACGCGCCCGACGTTGCCGTCGCTGATACCTTACGGCGGCGAGATGACGGTTGGGCGGTGCTATCGTCGCAAGTTAGGGAGGCCAAGCATGACCCACGGATCGACATTGCCTCGGAACGCCGCGGCTGCCGATGCACCCGTTCCTCGCGCCACGCTCGACGTCGTGGTCCTGGGCGGCGGTGGCCATGTTGGGCTGCCGCTGAGCCTGGCATTCGCGGACGCGGGCCTTCGGGTCGGCGTGTTCGACATCAACGGGGACACGCTGGCGAGCATCGGCCAGGGTGAGATGCCGTTCCTCGAGAACGGCGCGGACGAGCTGCTCGGCCAGGTGCTGGCCACCGGCCGGCTGGAGCTGGGCTCGGCGCCCGAGATGATCGGTCGGGCGAACACGGTGGTGGTGGTGATCGGGACGCCCGTGGACGAGTTCCTGGGGCCGTCGATGCGCGTGTTCGATCGGGCCGTGGACCAGATCGCGCCCCACCTGCGCGACGGGGCGCTGGTGGTCCTGCGGAGCACCGTCTATCCGGGCACGACCGAGTTCGTCACCACGGCGCTCGCGGCGCGCGGCTGCCGCGTCGATGTGGCCTTCTGCCCCGAGCGGATCGCCGAGGGGCACGCGCTCGAGGAGCTCCACTCGCTGCCCCAGATCGTCGGTGCTGACGACGACCGCGCGGCCGAACGCGCGGCGACCCTGTTCGGACGGCTGGCGGCCAGGACGATCCGCACCTCCAGCAAGGAGGCCGAGCTCTCCAAGCTGTTCACCAACACCTGGCGCTACATGAAGTTCGCCGTCGCCAACCAGTTCTTCTCCATCGCCGATCAGGCGGGCGTGGACTACACCAACATCCTGCACGCCATCCGCGAGGACTATCCGCGAGCCCAGGACCTGCCGGGCCCGGGGTTTGCGGCAGGTCCGTGCCTGTTCAAGGACACGATGCAGCTGGCGGCGTTCACCTCGGACCACTTTCCCCTGGGACAGGCGGCGATGCAGATCAACGAGGGGATGCCTGCCTACATCGTGTCCGCGCTGGAACGGCGACACGGGACATTGCGCGGCCGGACGGTCGGCATCCTGGGCATGGCGTTCAAGGCGGAGTCGGACGACATTCGCGCCTCGCTCAGCTTCAAGCTGCGCAAGCTGCTCGAGTGGGCGGGCGCCACGGTGCTCGCCACCGACGAGTACGTTGCCGACGATCGCCTCGTGCCGCTCTCGGAGGTGCTCGAGCGGGCGGAGACGATCGTGATCGGCGCTCCGCATCGCGCCTATCGCTCGCTTGACCTTTCCGGTCACGAGGTCGTCGACATCTGGAATGCCACCGGCGAAGGGATCCGGCTCTGAGCCTGGCGTAACGCGGCAGGTCGGGCAAAGGGCATTCGCGGCCATGGGGTCGCGCGCTCGTGACGCCATGGGATCGCGAGCATTTCGCTGATGGTAATCGAGGACCCCACGAGTTACCCCGAGCTCGCGCGCGCCAGGTTCCGGCGTGGGTGGCGTCTCGATGCCCGTTGGCGCTGGCTGCCGTCGCTCGGCATCGCCCTGGTCGCACTCGTCATCGCGTGGCCGTTTCCCACCTACTCTCGCACCGGCATCGACCTCTCCTGGCAGATCGCGCTCCATCAGGCATTCGCGGATGGGCTGCGATACGGGCAGGAGATCCTGTTCACCTACGGACCCCTCGGCTTCCTCAGCCGCCCGGCCCCGTTCGTCGGACCCACCAGCGCACTCGCGTTCATCTCGACGGCGTGTGTCTACCTGGCCGCGTGCGCGGTCACGCTCCGAGGTACGAGGCGCCTGCTCCCGCTGCTGGCGGCCGCGCTCACGGCGCTCGTGCTCGCCCGGGCCCTCATCTTCATGCTGCCGTTCGAGGTGCTGCAGTGGCTGGCGTTCGCGTTCGGGGTGGAGCTGTTGCGTTCCAGTCGCCTGGACGGGAGACGATGGGTTCCGATCGCCGCGGCCGGATGGGCGGCGATCGCCGTCCTGGGCAAGGTCGATGTGGGCGTGTTCATCACGGCAGGGGGCGGGATCGTCGTGCTGGCGATCTCGCGTCACCGCATTCGGGATCTGGCCACGTATCTGGCGGCCCTGGCCGCCTGGGTGCTCGGAGGGTGGCTGGCCCTCGGCCAGCAGCCTCTTGACCTCGTTGCATACGCGCGCGGTTCCGCCGAGATCATCTCGGGCTACTCGGATTCGATGGGCGTCGTTCACCCCGAGCTCCGTTGGCTGGCCGGGGCGTTCGCTGCGGTGGCCGTGGTCCTGGCGGCCAGCGCATACGTGACGTCGCGCGACTGGGCACGCGCGCAGCGGCTTGCCCTGGCCGCGCTGCTCGCGGTGTTGCTGTTCGCGCTCTGGAAGCAGGGGTTCGTGCGCGACCACTACCCGGCCTCGTTCGCCGCCCTCGCCTTGACGGTGCCGCTCCTGACCCAGCGATCTCTGCCCAGGTGGGGATCGACCGCCGTCCTGCTCGTCGCCGCCGGTGCGTTGATCACCGCCGGACATGCCGCGCCGTCCCGATCGCTCAACATCGCCGCATCCGTGACGCAGCTGACACATCAAGCACGAGTCAGCCTGCTGCCGTGGCGATGGGACGCGGCCGCCAGCCGGACCCGGCACCAGCTGCAGGCGGGGTTCAACGTCCCCTCTGACATCCTTGCCCAGCTGTCGGGCCATACCGTCGCGATCGACCCGTACCAGGCCTCCGTGGCGACGGCGTACCAGGGCTTCATCTGGCGCCCGGAGCCGGTCTTCCAGTCCTACTCGGCGTACACGCCATACCTGGACGAGTTGAACGCGGGCCTGCTCAGATCGGTCGACCGTCCGGAGCGGATCCTCCGTCGCTTCGAGAGGCGGAACAACGGCACGCAGATCGTTCCCTACGCCCTGGACGGGCGCAACTACTGGTTCGAGGCACCGGCCGCCACCCTGGAGCGCCTGTGCAGGTATCGTGAGATCGCGGCCAACGCCCGCTGGCAGGTGCTTGCCGACACCGGCCTCGCCTGCGGCGCGCCCCGTGCCATCGGCACGGTGACGGCGGCGCGCGGCGAAACGATCTCGGTGCCTGCCGCGCCATCGGCCAATGACATCGTGATCGTTCGGGTCCGCGGGCTCGATGACGGTATCGCAGGCAAGCTGCGCTCCGTCGTGTGGAAGGGCCCGCAATGGGAGGTAACGTTGGACGGCGCTGGTTACCGTCTGGTTGCAGCCACCACCGGGGATGGACTCGTGATGTCCGTTCCTGCGGCCGCCCAGGGTTCAGCGCCATTCGCCTTCGGGAGCCCGATCCAGACCATCGCCATCCGCGAGAGCGGATCGAGCGGCGGCGGCCACCTCACCTACGAGTTCGACGCCGTGCCGCTGCCGAGCCAATGAGCCAGATCAGCCAGGAAGAGATGTGATGCGAGTCCTCGTGACCGGCGCCGCCGGGTTCATCTGCGGCTATCTCGTCGAGGAGCTGCTGGCCGCCGGCCACGAGGTGGTCGGGCTGGACAACTTCAGCAAGTACGGGCGGGTCGCGAAGTCGTACGACGATCACCCGCGCTATCGCTTTGTGGAGGGCGATGCCAAGGACGTGGCCCTGCTCACCGAGCTCGCCGCCGACGTCGACCAGGTGATCGCGGCGGCCGCGATGATCGGGGGCATCAGCTACTTCCACGAGTTCGCGTTCGACCTGCTGGCCGAGAACGAGCGGATCCTGGCCGCCACCTTCGAGGCGGCGATCGAGGCCCGCCGGACCGGGCACCTCCAGCGGATCGTGGTCCTGTCGAGCTCGATGGTGTTCGAGTCCACGACCGTCTTTCCCACCCCCGAGGGCGCCGAGCGTACCTCGCCACCGCCGATCTCCACCTATGGCTTCCAGAAGCTCGCGTCGGAGTACTTCGCCCACGGTGCCTGGGAGCAGTACCAGCTGCCGTACACGATCCTGCGCCCGTTCAACTGCGTTGGGATCGGGGAGCGGCGGGCGGTCCGGGACTCCGATGTCATGAGCGGCAACGTGAAGCTCGCGCTCTCGCATGTGGTGCCCGATCTGGTGCTCAAGACGCTCAAGGGTCAGGACCCGCTCCACATCCTGGGCGAGGGCAACCAGGTCCGCCACTACACGTACGGCGGTGACCTTGCCCACGGGATCCGCGTCGCGATGGAGTCCGAGGCCGCGGTCAACGAGGACTTCAACCTGTCCACGGCGGCGTCCACCACCGTGCTCGAGCTGGCCCAGGCGATCTGGGACAAGGTCACCGGCGGCGAGAAGCCGTTCCGCTACGTGACGGACCCGCCGTTCGAGCACGACGTCCAGCGTCGGGTGCCCGACGTGCGCAAGGCGCACGAGGTGCTGGGCTTCGAGGCGACGACGACGCTGTCGCAGATGCTCGACGAGGTCATCCCGTGGCTCCGCGCCGAGCTGGAGGCCGGCCGGCTGTGAGCGCGGCGGGGGAGGGCGTCGAGATGGCGGTTGCGGGGCCGCGCGATCGTCCCGAGCTCTCGATCGTCGTGCCCGTGTTCAAGGAAGGCGAGGCTGTCGATCCGGTGCTTGCGCGCGCTCACGATCGGGGTCATGACCAGCCACGAGATCCTCGTCGTCTACGACTTCGACGAGGATCCGACGGTGCCGGTCATCGAGCGCCTCCACGCCGAGCTGCCGGCCATCCGGGGCCTGCGCAACGACCTCGGGCGCGGCGTGCTCAACGCGATGAAGGCAGGGATCGCCGCAGCCGCGGGCGACTACGTCCTGATCTCCATGGCAGACGGCTCGGACGAGCCGCACGTCGTGGACCGGATGGTGGGCCTTGCACGTGACGGTGCCGACGTGGTCAGCGCCTCGCGCTATATGCCGGGCGGGCACCAGCTGGGCGGCCCGCGGCTCAAGCGGCTGATGAGCCGGACCGCCGGGCTCTCGCTGCACTGGTTCGGCGGCGTCGCGACCCACGATCCCACCAACAACTTCAAGCTCTACAGCCGCCGCTTCCTGGACGCGACGCCGATCCGGAGCGAGGCCGGCTTCGAGCTTGCGCTCGAGCTCACTGTCAAGGCCACCATCACCGGTCGCCGGGTGGCCGAGGTGCCGACCACGTGGCGCGACCGGTCCGCCGGCGAGAGCAACTTCAAGCTCCGCCAGTGGCTGCCGCACTACCTTCGCTGGTACCGGGTGGCCATGCGGTCGAGATGGCTGGGACACCCCGAGCGGCCCGTCGAGCGCTGAGCAGGCACCCGGTCAGGCGAGATACGGGCGCGGCTCCCGCGTTCCGGGATCGATGATCAGCCGCGCCAACGTGACCACCGCCGCGCCGGTGATGACCACCGCGCCGGCGACCGAGAGCAGGCGCGCCTCGGGGATCGTCCAACCCTGCGGGGGGAAGGTCACGATCAGGTTGGCCGCGAACGCCACCGCGAACCAGGCGAAGGTCGTGCGCATCCCCGGCCGGCCCACCGCGAGCAGCAGGAACACGAACGCCGGGTACGCGTAGCGCTCGTGCATCGTCGTCATCGTCACGAACACGCCCAGCGAGATCGCACCCAGACCCAGCGCCAGTTGCTCCGGGGTGGGCCGCTCCCAGACCGCGAAGAACACGACGAACGCCACCGCCGCCGCCAGCAGGTAGCCCAGCATCGCCAGCGTGAGCGGCCCGATGATCACGCCCTGGTTGCTCACGAAGTCACCACCGGCGCCCAGCTCCTGGACCAGCCACCACGGGTTCCAGGCACGCAGCGAGAGGACGTCGAAGATCTGGCTCTGATAGGTGGCCAGGTTGTGGAGGTAGTTCACCGGGCCGTTGGCCGACAGGAACGGGATCCACAGGGCGACGGCGACCGCAGCGCCGATGATCGTGGCCCGGACCGTCCCGCGCAGGCCCTGGGTGGCCAGGAACCAGGCGCCGAATGGCACCAGGAACGGCAGCGCCTGGGGCTTGGTCATGAGGCTGATCGCCAGCAGCGCGGCGGCGAGGCCCGGTCGGCGAGCGCGGACCGCCAGCAACGCGAGCAGGGCCGGCAGCACGTAGATCGACTCGTACTGACCCCACCACGCGGACAGGTACCAGGTCACCGGCCACAGCAGCACCGCGGCCGCGCCCAGGACGGCGAGCCCCGGGCGCTCGCGGAACCACCAGATCACCCCGGTCGCGATGCCCAGGTCGGCGAGGCTGGCCGGGACCTTCATCAGGGCCCGGATCGCCGCGTCCGAGGAGCTGGTCACGGTCCGGAACGCGGGCTCGAGCGCCGCCAGGGCGCCCCAGATCCAGGCCATCACCGCCGGGAACGAGAGGTTCTGGTCGTACGCGTGGTCCCAGCCGTTGACCGCGATCCCGTGGACCCAGGCGACGAACTGGTCGATGTCGCCGGCCACCCCCTTCGCGGGCAGCACCCACAGCCGGACCGCGATGCCGGCCGCGAACAGGATCGGGATGGCCAGGATCAGCCACGGCGACCAGCCGCCACGGGTGTCGGGCAGCGGCAGGCCGGAGATCACGGCGGCCCAGCCTGCGCCGTCAGGCCGGCGTGGTGACCCAGTAGCGCTCGGCGGCGCCGCCGGGGACCCGCCCGAGATCCGCGGTCTTCGCGGCAAAGCCACGGACCGCGGTGGCCATCGCCCGCTGATCGTCGAACAGCCGCTCGAGCTGGCTCTCGTACAGTGCGATGCCCCGGATCTTGCGCTCGAGCTGGTCGCCCACGTCGGCGAACTCGGCCGCCAGCGAGACGTTCGTCGGCAGCCCGCCCAGCCAGCCCGGTGGCAGGTCGTCGAGGCTCCCGAACTCCTCCCACCAGGCGTACGGGAAGTCCTCGTAGAAGGCGATCTGCCCCGTGTATGCCACCCCGGGCATCACCCATCGCCGGGGGTCCCCGAGGAGCGCCATCCCGGCATCTCGGGTCAGCTGGTGATCGACGTGACCGCCGATGCCCAGCGGCAGGTACACGCGCTGGGGCTCGAGCCGCGCGACCTCGCGCCGGACGAGCTCGACCGGTGCCGGGTCATCGTCCCGTGGCGTCCCCAGCAGCTCGTCATCGCCCTCGTAGCCGCGGAACACCGCGTCGGGCAGGTCCAGCCACACGATCGAGACCTCGGCGAACGCCGCGTAGCGCTCGTCCTCCAGGCGCCGGGTCGCGCTCAGATCACCCGCCTCGGCAACCTCGGTCCGCTCGGTGGTGAGGACCGCCCCCTGCGACGACACGTCGTCCATCAGCGGCTGGCCGGCCAGGGGCGCATTGTGGATGTTCGCCCGGCGATACCACGAGGACCGCTGCCAGAACCGTCGGGCGGCGGTGTCCGCGTCCGACTGGGTGGCGTCGAGCTGCTCTTTGGTCGCCTGCCAGGGCGGCACGGCGGACGGATCGTCCACCGGGAAGTCGGCTCGCAGGTGCGCCCGGTTGAAGGCCTCGGTGACCGGCCACACGCTCTTGGTGCCGAACCCCAGCGCCTCGCGCTGATAGGCGCTGAGGCCGTTGGCGTCGCCCGTCCCCGAGTAGAGGGTCACGATGCTCACGCTCTGGCCGAGCTCGCGCAGGCTGGCGATGAGCCCGCCGCAGGAGAGCGCGATGTCGTCGGGGTGGGGCGCGATGAACACGTGGGTCATGGCCGCCCGAGTATAGCCGGGCCAATCGCCCTCTCAGGCGCCCGATCCTCAGGCGCCCGACGCGAGCACCCGCCGGAACCGCCAGCTCGCGAGCCCCAGCAGGACGACCGCGAACGCCGCCATCACCAGCAGCTCCGGCACGATGTCGCTCAGGCCCGCGTCGTCGAACGAGAGCTTGCGGAACGCGTCCATCGCCCAGGCGTGGGGCGTGACGTGGGACAGGGTCCGCACCGCGTCGGGGAACACCTCCGGCGGCACCATCGTGCCGCCCAGCAGCCCCAGCAGCATCCCCAGCGCGGGTCCCAGCGCCCCGGCCTGGCTGGCGTTCCGTGCAACGACACCGATCAGCAGCGCGGCGCCGCCCGCGACGAACGCGAACGTGACGACGATGGCGGTCGTGGCCACGGGGTTGGTCCACGCGACGTTGAACAGCAGCGCCGAAGCGAACACGATGAACGCCCCCTGGAACACGCCAGCAGCACCCGGGCGACGCCCTCGCCGGCGATGATCGTCGCGCTGCCGGCGGGGGTCGAGAGCATCCGCCGTGATACGCCCAGCTGGCGGGTGGTGATCAGCTCGATGGCGCCGGTCAGCGCGGTCAGGAACATGAACAGGATCACCTGGCTCTGGGCGCCCAGGGTGTAGCCGCTGACGCCCGCGGTCTCGGAGCTCGCCACGGACTCGACCGCGACGCCGACACCGGGGGCGCTGCTGCGGGCGCTCCGGGCGGCCGCCAGGGCCTGATCGAACGAGATGCCGCTCGCCCGTGCCGCAAACCGTGCCGACCGCACCAGCGCTGCCTGGGCGGCGACCGCTCGCTCGACGATCGGCCGGACCGCGCCCGAGACGGTGGTCTGCGGCGCGACGTAGCCAAGGGTGGCGTTGCCGCCGCTGCGGAGCGTGGTGTCGTAGCCGGGCGGGATCACCAGCCCGAACTCGACGAAGCCGCGGGCGACGGCATCCTGGAGCGCATCCTCGCCGGCGTACGTCCGGATGTCGATCTGCAGGTCCGGGCTGGCACCGATGTCGGTCACCAGCTCCGAGGCGAACGGTCCACCGTCCCCCTTGACGATGCCCACCCGCGCCGAGCCCTGGCCACCGTAGGTCATGCCCAGCACGATGATCAGGATCATCGGCAGCACGAGGATGAAGAACAGCGACTGCCGGTCGCGCCCGGCGCGGATCAGGTTCACCCGCGTGATGGCCAGGATCTGACGCACCGGGCTCGCCGCTGGCCCGTGCATGTCCGCTGGCCCGTGCAAGTCCGCTGCCCCGCTCATGCGATCAGCGCCCGTCGGGCGCGAGCCAGCCCGATCCCGCCCAGCACGACCCCCATGCCCACCAGCACCAGGATCGAGGGCAGGATGTCCGCCAGCCCGCTGGCCGGCGACGCGAGCGTGTTGATCGCCCGCAGGAACCAGTAGTGGGGCGTGATCTGGGACACGAACACCAGCCCCTCGGGCGCCTGGCTCAGGGGAATGAACACCCCGCCGATGGCCGCCAGCACGAGGGCGACGATCGAGTTCAACCCACCGGCCTGGCGCGGCGTCTTCGCCAGCGTCGCGACCACGGTCGAGATGCCCATCGCCGCGATCACCGCGGCCAGGATCAGGAGCGCCACCAGGGGCGGCGATCCCCAGCTGGCGTGGACGAACAGCGTGGTCGCGACCCACAGCACGGTCATCGACACGAGCCCCAGCGCGAGCCCGGCCAGCGAGGCGCCGAAGATGATCGAGCCCGGCCTGACCGGGGCCGCCAGCAGCCGGGGCATGGTGCCCGTCTCCCGATCCGAGAGCAGCGCGAGCGAGCCGTACTGCGTGGCGAAGAACACGAACATGATCGCCATCGCTGCGCCGTAGAAGGTGGCGAGGCTGGCCTGGAGCCGTGCCGTGGCCGTCTCGTTCACCTCGATCGGGCCCGGATCCGCGACCGCGGCCTGGGCCTGGGCGATGGTGGCCTGGTCGACCGTGCCGCCCGTGGCGGCGGTGGTCGCCACCATCAGCTGGACCGAGCCGACGTCGTCGGCGAACCGGCTCACGGCCGATCTTGCGATTTCGACCGCGACCGAATACTCGCGACCCAGGATCCTGACCTGGGCCGCTTTGCCGGCTTCCACATTCGTCGTGAGCCCGGCCGGGATCACGATCGCCGCGCCAACGCTGCCCGCCCGGACCGCATCGGCGGCCGCGGCTTCGTTGGGCTCTGGCGTGACGTCCGCGACGCCCGCCCGCACGATCGCGCCCAGCACGTCGTCGACCAGGATCTGCGAGACGTGCCCCCCGTCCCCGTCGACCACGGCGAAGCTCGTGTGGTACGAGGAGAACTCGTTGGGGATGAGCAGGGAGAAGGCCAGCGCCAGCCCGAGCGGCGTGACGACCGAGAAGATGATGGCCGACCGATCGCGCAACCGCTGACGGAGGATCCGGCCGGCGATGACCAGCGCTGCCCGCATCGCGTCTCCCCTCCCGCGCTAGTCCCGGAGCGCCTTGCCGGTCAGGTGGAGGAACACCGCCTCGAGATCAGGCTCGATCACCTCCACCGAGCGGATCGAGACGCCGTCGCGCGACGCGGCCTCCAGCAGCGCCGGCAGCAGCCGCCGCGCCCCGTGGACGAGCAGGTCGAGGCCGCCGTCATGGACGGTGACCGCCCGCACGCCGTCGATCGAGCCGATCGCCTCGGCCGCCACGCGGAGGTTGCCGCTCGCGGTCAGGGTCACCTTGTCCTCGCCGCCCACCAGCGCGACCAGCTCCGGGCGGGTGCCCTCGGCGATGATCCGGCCCTCGTCGATGATCCCCACCCGGTCGCACAGGCGTTCCGCCTCTTCCATGTAGTGGGTCGTGTACAGGATCCCCATGCCCTCGGCGCTCAGCGCCTCGACGCTCGTGAGGATGGCGTTCCGGCTCTGTGGATCGACCCCCACGGTGGGCTCGTCGAGCACCAGCAGCCGGGGACGATGGAGCAGGCCGACCGCGATGTTGAGGCGGCGCTTCATGCCGCCGGAGTAGTGCTCCGTCCGATCCTTCGCGCGGTCGGTCAGGTCGACGACCTCGAGCACCTCGTCGATGCGGGTGGCGAGCTCGCGTCCGCGCATCCCGTACAGCCGACCGAAGAAGGCGAGGTTCTCGCGGGCGTTGAGGTCCGGGTAGATGGCCAGGTCCTGCGGCACCAGCCCGATCGACGCCTTGACCGCGGTCGCCCCGACGTCGATCGGCCGACCGGCGACCACGACCTCGCCCGCGTCCCGGTAGAGGATCCCGCAGGCCATCGAGATGGTGGTGGTCTTGCCCGCGCCGTTCGGGCCCAGCAGGCCGTACGTCTCGCCCGGGGCGATCTCGAAGCTGACGCCCCGGACGGCCTCGCGGCTCCCGAACGACTTGCGGAGATCGCGGCAGCTGAGGACGGGTGCCGAAGCCCTGGTGACGGTCGCCGGCGTCGCGACCGGCGACGGCTCGGACGCGTCCGAGCCGCGATCAAGCGTGACGGTCACCGCACCCTCCCGATGCCTTGGCGGATCGCCCAACCGCTGTGCCCCGTCCCAAAGGCTGTGCCCGGCCCATCGGTTGTGCTCAGGAAGGAGTGTCCGACCCTTCCCGCGGCGCCGTTGAGAGCCGTTGGTCCCGTTGCCCGAGTCCGCTGCGAGTGTTAGCAGCCCGGGTCGTGGCCATTCGATCGCGTCAGGGAGGCCCGCCGCCCGCTTAGCCTGCCTGCCATCCGGAGGGCTCCCAGCCACCCTCGCCCACCAGGGGCACGAACACGCAACGGCCATCGGACCGCTCGAGCCACTCGCTGCCCCGCCGCTCGACGACCATCAGCTCCTGCTCGTGCCGGGACCCGACCGGGATCACCAGCCGGCGTCCGTCGCCCAGCTGCTCGCGGAGCGCCATCGGGATCCCTGGCGCACCGGCCGCCACGACGATCCCGTCCCAGGGCGCCTCTTCGGGCACGCCCAGGCTGCCGTCCCCCGCCCGGACGTCCACCTGTCTCCCGTAGCCGAGTGCCGTCAATCTCGTCCGCGCCGAGGCCGCCAGGTCGGCGTCGCGCTCGATCGAGGTCACGCGGCAGCCGAGCTCGGCCAGCACGGCGGCCTGGTAGCCGGAGCCCGTCCCAACCTCCAGCACCCGATCCCCGGCGCCGACGCCCAGCAGCTCGGTCATCCTGGCCACGATGTAGGGCTGGCTGATCGTCTGGCCGCCGCCGATCGGCAGCGGATTGTCGGCGTAGGCAGCGTCACGGTCGAGCTCGGATACGAATGCCTCCCGCGGCACCGCGGCCATCGCCGCGAGGACTCGCTCGTCACGGATGTCGCGTGCCCGCAGCTGGGCGGCAACCATCCGGGCCCTGGACTCGCTCGAGCGTGCCGGGCCCTCGTCCATCGCCCGGGCTCAGCTCGCAGACGGGCTCGGCGGTCCCGCGGATGGCGAGGCCGGCGATGACGCGGACGGAATGGCGGATGGCGCTGCGCTCGCTCCGGGCGATGCGCTGACCGAGGGCGACCCGCTGGCCCCGGCGGACCCGCTCGGCGCGGCCGATCCGCTGGCGCCCGGGGACTCGCTCGGGCTCGCGACGGGGCTCTCCGAGACCACCGGCGTCGGCGTGGGCACCGGTGTCGGGAGCAGGCCAGAGAACGTGCCCTTGTGCCCCAGCAGCATCGCGTACGCGAAGATCAGCAGGAACACCGCGACGAGCGCGACCACGAAGATCGCGGACACCCGATCCTGGACGTGAACCGCCTGCTCCGAGACGGATGGGGGCCCGGCAGCCGGCCTGGGCGCGGGCCGACGGCTCCGGCGTCCGAGAGGCCGGGCCGCAGGAGCGCGTTCCTCGTCCTCCTCCTCGGCAAAGCCTTCTTCGCCCTCGTCCTCGTCTTCGCCCTGGTCGAAGTCTTCGCCCTCGTCCTGGTCCTCGTCGAGATCCGCGTCCGTCGCGTCCGTCGCTGCTTCGTCCGTCGCTGCTTCGTCCGCCGCGCCGTCGGGGCCCGTTGCGGCCGCCCGGTCACGATCCTTCTCGGTCATCCGGTGATCGGTCTCCTCTCGGCGGGTCTGGATGCCACGTGCCGGGTCCGGCGTGCGGTGCCTCGCCGGACGTCACCCGCGCGGCCGTCAGTGTACCGATCGAAGGCCGCCCCACGCGCCCGACACTCCCGTCAGGCCTCGCGCAGCTCACGCACCAGCAGGCCCGACACGCCGGCCGCGATCGAGATCACGCCCGCCGCCGCGATCACCGGGCCCGGCCCGAACGCCCCGGTGAGCAGCCCGCCGAAGGCCATCGCCACCGACATCCCGCCGAACACGAGCGCGAACCTGAGGCTCACCACGCGGCCCATCAGCTCGGGCGGGGTCCGCTCCTGGAACAGCGTCTGGCTGGGAACCACGAACGCCATGTTCGCGATGCCCATGCCGAGCAGCAGCCCCAGCGCGATCGGGACGCTGTCGACCGCCCCCAGGGCCATCATCTGGATCCCGTAGGCGACGTAGGCGGCGATGATCAGCATCCCCTTGCGCACCCGCGTGCTCACCAGCCCCAGCGCGAAGCCGCCGATCAGGTTCCCGACCCCGATCGCCGTCTCCATGAACGCGTACGTCGCTCGATACTCGTCGCTCGTGCCCGGTGTCAGCTGGCTCGCGAGGATGATGCTGACCACCGTGATCACGCCCAGCGACAGCTGCCCGGCCGTGCCCTGGATCGTGTTGGCGAGCAGCACCGTCTCGTGGCGCAGGAAGCTCCAGCCTGTCTTGAGGTCGTCGAGCACGGATGACGCAGGGGCGCCGCCAGGCGCCGCGGCTGAACGTGCCTCCTCGCTCGCGGTCACGCGCGCGCCCGCGCCGGCGCGGCGATCGAGCACCCGGCGGGCGAGCGGGGGCACCGCGATCGTCATGAGCAGCAGCGCCGAGGCGAGGTACGTGGCGGCATCGAACCAGAACGCCACCGGCAGCGACGATGCCAGGAACACCACGAACAAGCCCGCCACCGGGTAGTTCACAACGTCGGCGATCGTCTCGCCCACCCACATCGCGGAGTTGGCGGCCAGGAGATCGCGCTCCTCCACCATTCGCGGCAGGATCGCCACCCTGGCCGGTCGGAAGAAGATGGAGACGGTCGTGACCAGGAACACCAGCGGGTAGGCCAACCACACATTGATCAGGATCGCGACCGGTACGAGCAGGACCAGAGAGGCACGCAGGATGTCCGAGACCACCAGCACCTGCTTGTTGTCCCAGCGATCCACGAACGTGCCGGCGATCGGCGAGAACAGCAGGTTCGGCAGCGTCGAGATCAGGAACGTCAGCGCCACCGCGATCGGGGAATCCGTGATCTCGTAGACGAACGCGATCAGTGCGAGCTGATTGACCCGATCCCCGAACAGGCTGATCAGCTGACCCGTCCAGAGCGCGGAGAACGAGCCGTTGAGCGCCAGCCGGACGTATGGATGCTCGCGGAACCGGACGAGGACAGGCGGTGGGCCCTGGGCGGGCAGCGGGACCGACGTCGGCGCGGCCATGCCCACGCCCGGCGACCCCAGCACCAGCGGCCGATCCAGCGCAGCGGCCCTCTCGAATCGCGGCGAGAGCCCGGAGCCCGCGAGGCCCAGTCGACGTCGAACCGACTCCTCGTCGAGCTCGGCCAGGTCCTGTTGTGGCTCGCGGACCAGCGTTGCGAACAGGAAGAAGGCCAGCCCCGAGGTCAGGAACAGATCGCCGACCGAGGCGACGTTTCGAACCACCGGAACGGGGATTGGGATGAGGTCGCCCAGGGGCCCCAGGTGCACGAAAAACTCGGGCGTCGTGCCAAACGTCAGCGGGACGTGCAGCACGGACGTCAGAGGACCCGTGAACCCCGCCGCCTCATACGCCGGCATCCAGACCGGCATGTACCCGCCGTTCACGGCGATCACGATCGCGTTGCTGGCGACCCCGACGAATGCCAGCGCGAGACCCGGGTAACCGCGGTTGAGCCACAGCGTGACGAGCAGCAACCCATACGCAAAGGCGAGCAGCGGCAGCCGGGCCGACTCGACCGCCGGCACGCCGAGGCCCAGCATGCTCTCGGTGCCGAACCGGACGATCACCGCCACGAACAGCAGCGGCAGGAGGCGAAGCCGCACGTCGGCCAGCCGCTCCAGGCGGCCGCCCAGCAGCAGTCCGACGACCAACCCGAGCGCGACGCCGCCGATCAGCATGTCGTGATTGTGGGGTGCCGCGGGGGTCGCGTGCGCAGGCTCAGCGGCATCGGCAGGGACAGCGACGCTCAGCGGACGGCCGGGACTCGTCTCCTACCGCCAGGGTGAGCGGCAACGGACGGCAAGGGTCTTCGGTGCGGTGGCAGCCTCCGCACGGACCGGGTCGGATTTGCCTCAGCTCGGCTCCACGGTAGTGACGGGTGGCGAGGCGACGGAAGCCACCCGGCTCGCGTGCTGCGCGATCATCGGGATCGGTCGCGGCTGGAGCGTCCCACCCGGGTCGCTGACGCCGGCCACCCAGTCCGTCCTGACAAAGGCATCGACCACCTTCGGATCGAACTGGACCCCGGCGAACTTGCGCAGCTCACCCAGCGCCTGTTCGGCAGTCAGTGGCGTCATGCGATACGGCCGTTGCGCCGTCATCGCCTCGAAGGCATCCGCGACGTGGAGGATCCGCGCCAGCAACGGGATCTCATCGCCGATCAGCCGATCGGGATAGCCCGAGCCGTTGTACCACTCGTGATGGTGCCGGATGATCGGCAGCTCTCGGGCCAGGCGGGCAACCGGCGCGATGATCTGCGCTCCCAGCACCGGATGCGCATTCATGATCATCCGCTCCTCGCGGTTCAGCCGCTCCTGCTTGAGCAGCACGTTGTCGGGCACCCCGATCTTGCCGACGTCGTGGAGCAGGCCACCCCACTCGAGCGCCTCGAGGTCCGCGTCTCCAACCCGCATCACCCGTCCGATGTCGCCGGCGATCTCCTTGACGCGCCAGGAGTGCTTGCTGGTGTACGGGTCGCGCTTGTCCACCGCCCCGGCAAGGGCGGTGATGGTCTGGGTGAACATCTCGCGCATCTCGACGAAGTTGTGGTACGCCAGCCTGGTGGTGTACAGGGGAAGGGCGAACAGCAGGCTCGCCCACCACGCCACGGTGTACATCTGCGCCATGAGCCACCCGAGCGGCGCCAACCCAACGACGCTCGTGGTGATCCCGCGGGCCTCCGTACGGATGATCGCCAAGGAACCCTGGCCAGTTCGAAGGGCGACAAGCACAGCGGTCAAGGTGGCGTTGACTGCGAGATAGATCGAAGCCGCGACCAGAGATGCGCCGAACGCCATGGGTGCAGCGGAGGTGTGGCTTGGCCCAGTAAAGAACTTGAATACGCCTCCGGCAAGGATTGCCGGGATCACGATGCCCGCGTGGTTGACCAGGGAGCCGTACCAGGGGATCCGCCCACGGAGCTCGCGGATCTCGGTGGGGCCAAACACGCCGACCCATGCACCCGCCGTGGGGCCTCCGAGGATGGCTGCTGCCATTATTGTCGCCATCGACACTGTCCAGGTCGCCCCCCGGGGCATCCGGACCGGCAATGCCGACGCCAGCAAGGTCATCGCGATCCAGAAGGCCACGCCTCCAAATCGCCCTTCGGCGCCCGACAACCCAAGTCCGGTCCCGATCGCGTCGTCAACGGGTACCAGAAGAGTCGTGACCACCAGCGCAAACGCGCCGGTTGCCACGACTCCAATTATGTAGAGCTTCAGGCGTCTGGGCATCCCACCTCAGTCTCCGACTTCTCGGACTCTAGCCAGTTCCGCCCATTACGGGAAACAGGACTTGAGTACTGAGGCAAGACTAAATCAGAAGCCCCTAAGCGACGCTCCCCCGGCCAGGGCCACTGCGGCCACTGCACTGAGGGCGGCCAAGGCTCGCATGAGTCGATCCTTCATCGGTCGATCCTCCGCGGTCGCCTTAGACCTACCAGCCCTTGAAGGACTTGTTCGGTGCCACGCTCGTTCCTCCAATGCGGCCTCCGTGTCCGTTAGGAACACGAAAACCGACCTGACTCAAAAGTCGGTCGGTTGCACTACTTGCTCCGCCCCACCCTAAGTGCCCAATTCAGGTGGGGCATCGGCGCGTCCGAGCGTTTCCTTGATGCACCGTACCTAAGTACTAGTGCGGGGCGGACTATAGGTGTCCCGGACCGCACGGGTCAATACGCCACCCTACCTATGACCATCAGGCCATAGGACCCAGTTTGCACCTGCCAGGCGGCCTTCGCAGCGGGCTCTAGAGGCTGTCGATCGGAGGCGGATCGACACCGAGTTGCTCGCGCAGCACGGATGCGTAGTGAGCGTATTGCTCCGCGGCTGCAGCGGGCCTCGACGCGGCTCTGTATGCGCGCACGAGGAGGAGCTCGATCCCGTCGGCGGTTGGATCTGTAATCAGGATGCTATGCGCAAGGTAGATCGCGCGCTCGGAGTCACCGGCCGTGAGAGCCTTCGAGATCTCGCGCTCGGCCATTCCGAGAACCGCAGCATGCAGGTTGTCGCGGTAGGCCGAGGCCCACTCCTCATAGGCGAAGTCAAGCGCGTACTTGGCCGAGTAGAGGGCCAAGAGACGATCGATCGCACCGGGCTCGCCTCGCTTGGTTGCACGAACCAGAGCCCAGGCGTCACGGCTAGACGAACCAACGAGCTGGTCATTCAGGCTGAGGACTTCGCCATCGAATCCGATGTAGCCGGCACTCATTCCCTCTCGGTAGTCTGGCTCGAAGACCCTGCGCATGAAGTAGATCGTCTGATGCAGGGAGTTCGCTGCAGTGTCGGGACCGAGGTCCGGCCAGAGAGCGTCGATGGCCTCATCACGAGATGCTGCTTGGCCGGGATGCGATGCGAGAAAGCAGAGGAGGCCGAGCACCTTCCGACGCAGTCGCTGGCTGACGGGCAATCCCCCGATATCCAGTCGGACCGGACCCAAGTCCCAGAGATAGACCGTTGGGGCGAGTCGCCGACTGATCGCGGTTGCCATCGGCCGGAGCGCCTTGCTCGAGGCCCCGATGACCCGGAGGAAGCTCGCATCGTCCCTTCCCCCAATCGCGGCCAGGATCCTGGCAGCGGTGATGCTCGATCCGCCATTCGTGGTGATGTCTTGCCGAAGCGCGCTCGACCAACGCGACGGACGCGATCGCGCTTCGTTAAGAACGACCTCAAGCGCGTCTTCAGCCAGACGATCCAGGCTCGGAACCAGCTCGTCGGCGAGCATCGACAACACGAAGGTCTCCTCGGGCATCAACTGAACAATCTCTGCCCGAATCAGGCCCTCGCCCGCGACACGGCGCAATATCTCTGCACACCGTGTGCCTGGTCGCGAGCGCTGTCGTCCGGCAATCCTCTCTAGTTCGGAGACCTCGGTTTGGCTGTTGGGAGCCTTCCTCAGCACAGCGATTCGCGCTCTTAGAAGCTGGCCACGCAGGGTCCCCGCTGCGTCGTGACACGGCTCGACTTGCAGGGCGTCGGACATGCGCTGAGCTGCATCCAGATCACCTCGCCTGATGGCCAGGTGGCCTCCAACGAGATGCCGCACACCCTTGAAAGGTGGCGTTGTCAGAGAAGGCTCAACATGACCGAAGACTGCCTCGGCTGCCTCGACGGCACCGAAATGAACCAGAATCTTGGCAAGTTCGATGGCCGCCTCGTCGCGATCCAACCTCGATCCACTGTCCATTACCGCCCGCAGCGCGTTCACGGCATCGTCAAGTCGACCAAGTTGGGCAAGGCCGGTGGCTCGTGCGGCGACGGCGGCGACGTATTCGGGGCTCCCCGGGGCACCGAGGTCCACCTCGGCGCGAGCAGCGGTGCGCACGGCGTCGAGCGTGTCGCCCAGCCACAACAGGATCCCAGCCAAGTTGACGCGCGTTACCCCCGCATAGCGTTGATGGCCGGCATGATCTTGGCGGACCACGAGTTCGCGGAGGCTGTCTGCAATCGTGTCGAGGTTGCCTTCGTGTTCAGCCTCCCAGAGGGCGATTGTTGCGGTGGCGAGGTTGCGTTGCGTTGGTGTCAGGTCGGTCTCGAGTGCCTTCTCCACGGACTCAAATGCCGCTTCGGGGATGCCACCGATCCCGAGAACCGAGGCGAGGTTGAGGAGGGTCATGCCTGCGAGTGGTCCTCCTCGCGCTCCCTGTGCGGCGGCGTCGGCTAATTCGAGTGCCTTCTCGTGGTTTCCGCGGCTGAGGGCCACTCGTGAGCGAAGGAGGAGTGCAGCGGGGCGATTTGCTGGGCCGGCCGATCCGTCCAGAAATGGTCGCGCTTGCTCAAAATGCCCGGATGCGTATATCTCGTCGACGGAGGAGTCGATCACCCGGGCTGAAGCCGCCGTATCACCTGCAGCCCGAAAATGCCACGCGGCCGTCTGCCAGTCTTCCGACTCAAGGGTCGCGGCAATGCGTCGGTGAAGGTCTGCTATGGCGTCTGGCCCGATGGTGGCCTGCAGCCGTGCCAACAGAAACTCCCGCACGAGGGGGTGGAACCGATGAGGCGATCCCGGATCGGGCCGTGTCAGGAGCCCGATTCGCTCGGCACTGGCTATGGATGCCGCAATCTCATCCGACGATCTCGTGTCCACCAGGCTGGCCAGCCGCAAGTCCACCCACCCTAAGACAGCGACTCGATCGAGAAACGCCTGGAGATCCTGCGACAGCCTGGCGACAACCTCCTCGGCTAAGTAGTCGTATAGGTCGCCGGCGCCAGCACTGATCTGGGATACAAGTGCGCGTGGGTCCGGCCTGCCCTGCTCCTCGAGGTTGACACGGACGAGGCTGAGGAGGGCGGCCCAGCCGTCCGTGCGTTCGACGAGCTCGTCCACCACGTCGCGTTCGAGTGGCAGCCGGTAGACGTCCCGGAACAGGCGATCTGCCTCGGCGGCCTCGAAGCACAGAGCATCGCCCGTCAGCTTGGAGATGGCGCCGCGGGCCCGGAGCCGGCTGAGCGGCAGCTTGGGGAGGGATCGGGAGGCGATGATCATGCTGAAGCCGGGACCCGTTGCGTCGAGCAGGGCGCGAACGGTCGGCGTGACCTCGTTGCTGCCGTCCACCGCGTGGTAGTCGTCGAAGATGAGGGTCAGGCCGTCGGGATGGGCAGCACCGAACGACGCAAACTCGCTGGCGAGGCAGTTGCGGATGTCCTCCGCCGATGGCCCGCCGGGGCCGAGCTGCATGATCAGCGAGTAGGTGTCCGGGGCGAACTCAGGGTCGAGCTCCCGACCGCTTGCGACGAGATGCCTGGAGAAGGTCAGCCAGTCCCGGTCGTCGGGCTCGAGGCGATACCAGGCCGTGACGCGGGTGGTTCGTCGCGCCCAATCGGCGAGCAGGGTCGTCTTGCCGAAGCCGGCCTCGGCGACGATCAGACCGAGCCGGCCGGTGGCGGCACCGTCGAGCCAGGTGTTGAGCCTGTCTCTCGACAGCACGTCGGGACGGAGCAGGGGCGGGTGGATGCGGGCCCCGACGATCGGGAACGTGATCATGCCGGGCGCACCAACTCGTCCGCCGAGCAGCATCGGACCGGGGACACCCGGTCCGACACCGACAAGCCCATGAGGTAACTGCCCCCTGGTTGGCGGATCGATTCGTGCCGCAGCCCCCCGAACCGATGCGCCCGTTGTCGCGAACGATACGGACGATCGCTGGCTATCGTCAACGCGCGGGGGCGCCGTCAGGGCGGTCCCGGGGGCCTCGTGAACATCCTGATTGGTCGAGGTTGCGGGGACGCGAGAGCGACTGACGGCCGTGCTGGGCATGGCGCAGATCTTGCCGACCCGCGCTCATCACCCGCTTATCTCGGGACCGGGGGCTCCTCGACGGAGCACGCGGCTGGCGAGCGCTTGGCGTTCAGCCTTCGTACTCGAAGCCGATCTTGAGCTCGACCTGGTACTCGACGATCTCGCCGTCCTCGATCCGGGCCGTCGACTTCACGACCTCGACGGTGCGGATGTTGCGAACGGTCTTGGAAGCGGTCGCGACGGCCTGCCGGGCCGCGTCGCTCCAGGATCTCGGACTCGTGCCGACCATCTCGCGGATGATGATCACGCCCACGCGCTCCTCCTTGCTGCGGAGTGCCCAGCATAGTCAGCCGAGGGTTGCGCGGCTCAGGACGATGGGCTCGTGCCCGGGGTGGCCCTGACCCTGTCGTAGCACGAGCTGCAGTAGACGGGTCGGTCATTGCGCGGCTGGAAGGGCACCATGGCCTGGCCACCGCAGCTGTTGCAGATCGCCGCGTGATACTCGCGGGCTGCACCCCCTGGCCCCGCGCCCCGTGCCCGCTTCGCAGCAGCACGGCATGGCACGCACCGCTGGGGGTCGTTGACCAGTCCCTTGCTGGCGAAGAATGTCTGCTCACCGGCCGAGAACACGAACGGCTCTCCGCAATCGCGGCAGGTCAGCGTGCGATCCTCGAACACCCCTCGTGCCCCTCCTCCGACCACGCGTCCCGATTCGGATCCGGCGACGCTGCGACCGGGCGCACACGGCATGGGCCTGAGGCAGGTGGGCTCGCTGGGCTCCGAACTCTTCCGCGGAGGATACGCGCGCCGTCAACCGGCGAACGGGTGGCGATCACGGGGTGGACCGTCGCTACGGACGTGGCAGTTGTGGCCACTCGTCCATTGCGGTGACGTCAGCTCACCCCCGCGAACCGATCACCGGCGTAGTTGACGAACCGCGTCTGGGCCTTCTGGAACCACAGGTCGATCTCGCCCGTTGGGCCGTTGCGGTGCTTGGACAGCTTGAGCTTGACGACCTCGCCGTCGGTCACCTGGTCGTCGGAGGCGCGATCCTTCTCGCGCCACAGGAACACGACAAGGTCGGCGTCCTGTTCGATGCTGCCCGACTCCCGGAGGTCGGACAGACGTGGCTCCTTCGACTCGCGCATCTCGGGCTGGCGGGACAGCTGGCTCAACGCGACCACGGGAACCTTGAGCTCGCGGGCGAGCGCCTTGAGCCCACGTGAGATCTCCGACACCTCCTGGACGCGGTTGGCGTCGCGGCTGGTGGTCGAGGCCTGCATGAGCTGGAGGTAGTCGACGATGACGAGGTCCAGGCCCGACTCGGCCTGCAGCCGCCTCGCCTTCGTCCGCAGCTCCATCGTCGAGATGTTGGGAGTGTCGTCGATGTAGATGGCGGCCTCCGACAGATCGTTCATGGCGGGCGCGATCCGGGCGAAATCGAGCTCCTCCAGGAAGCCGGTTCTAAGCCGCTGCGAGTCGATCTTGGCGACCGACGAGAGCAGCCGCAGCACGAGCTGCTCCTTGCTCATCTCGAGGCTGAACACCCCGACGCTCTTGCGATCCTTGACCGCGGCGTGCTCGGCGACGTTGAGCGCAAAGCTCGTCTTGCCCACCGACGGCCGGGCAGCGACGATGATCAGGTCGCTCTTCTGAAGCCCGGTGGTCAAGGCGTCGAGGTCACCGAATCCGGTGCGGATCCCGCTGATCTCGCCTCGATGAGCGTGGAGATAGTCGAGCCGGTCGTACGCGTCATGGAGGAGGCCCCGAAGGGGCGAGAAGCCGGCGGCCACCCGGCGCTGGCTGACGGCGAACAGCTCCGCCTCGGCCCGGTCGATCGCCTCCTGGACCTCTGCCGGATCCTCGTAGCCGATGCCGGCGATCTTGCCTGCGGCCCCGATGAGGTTGCGAAGCAGCGCCTTGCGCTCCACGATCCGTGCGTACTGGACGGCATGGACGGCCGTGGGTGTCTGGTTGGAGAGGGTGCCCAGATAGGCCCGGCCACCGATCGACTCCAGGTTCTCGGATCGTTCCAGCGCCTCGGCCACGGTCACGATGTCGATCGGCTCCCGCCGTTCGAACAGGTCAAGCATGACCGCGAAGACAAGAGCGTGCGCCTGGCGGTAGAAGTCCTCAGCCTTGAGGAACTCGGCGACCTCGATGACCGCATCGCGGTCGATGAGGATCGAGCCCAGCACGGACTGCTCGGCTTCGATGGATTGCGGGGGCAGTCGATCGATCATGTGGCTCGGACGTTAGGCGACCGGCGTGACAGCTCCCTGTCACGGATCGCGACGTGACGTGGATGGGTACCCAAGATCCTCGCCGCTGAGGACCGCCGGTGGGTCAACAGGACCGACCGGCGCGGGTCACCGCCGTCCACGTATTCGCGCGGGCTGTTGACGGCCGGTGGACAGCATGGTGGAAACGCGGGGGATCCGGGCCGATGGGTGCCTGGGCGCCGGTCGTGCCGCTGGTGGACGCGCCGACGCTGGAGCGTCGCTGGCCGAGGGCTGCGAATCGACGGGAAGCCAGAGGAGGCAGGGCTAGTCGAGACGGCGGATGACGCCGATCAGCTTCCCCTGGATGCGAACGGCGGGATAGAACTGGGGCGGGTAGGCGGGGTTGGCTGGCTGGAGACGAACCCGGTCCTTCTCGCGGAAGAAGGTCTTGAGCGTGACGGCGTTCTCCTCGACCTGGGCGACCACGATGTCGCCGTCCCGGGCGGTGTCCTGCGGCCGAATGACGACGAAGTCCCCGTCAGCGATGTGCGCATCGATCATCGAGTCGCCGCGGACCCGCAGGATGTACGCATCGCCGGCGGACGCGAGGATGTCCGGGACAGCCAGCGTCTCGGATGCATCCTGATACGCCTCGATCGGGCCGCCCGCGGCGATCTCGCCGATGACCGGCAGGCTGTGCGCCTCGGTGGCCATCGACTGCGGGGTCAGCTCCGCGGCGAGGCCCAGGCGAAGGGCGGCCATCGGCGTCAGGCGAATCGCTCGAGACTGGGCGGCCCCGCGCTCGAGGTAGCCCTCTCGCTCGAGGATCTGGAGGTGGTGGTGGACGGCGGATGTCGATGCCAAGCCGACGGCCTTCGCGATCTCACGGACGGACGGCGGGTAGCCGCGCGCGCGGATCGTGGCCGCGATGACGTCGAGGATCTTGCGCTTGCGTTCGGCGTCGTGACGGGTCACCGGGCGCCTCCTTCCACCAAGATCATACCGAACGGACGTTCGATGTCAACCGATGCGGCCTGCGGTGTGTCGTCTCGAGGTCGGCGGGACGGCCCGGCCAGCGTGGCTGATAGACTCGCCATCCCCGGATTCGTAGAGCCCCGGGAGACAGGAGAGAAGCGGGGTGGGTCGAGGCTCGCGGGACGGCCGCGGCGACCACAAGGGCAAGCGGACCGGGCGTCGGGGCCATGTCGGGCTCCGGCGGCTGCTGGGCTGGGCGGCGTTGCTGCCGCTCGCCACTCGGGCCCCGATGTATGGGCGCCTGTTCTGGGCGCTGATGGTCGACGAGCGGACGCCAAGGCCCCACAAGGCGATGCTGGCGGCTGCGCTCGGCTACCTGTTCGTCGGTCGCGACCTCGTTCCCGACGATCTGCCACTGGTGGGCGGGTTGGACGATCTCGTGGTCGTCGTGCTGGCCGTGGACCTGTTCCTGGACGGCGTCCCGCCCGTGGTGCTCGACGAGAAGCTGGACGAGCTCGGCATCGACCGCCGTGCCTTCGCCGATGACGTGGCCCGGATCCGGCGATTCATGCCCTCGTCCGTTCGGCGACTCGTCCGCCGCATTCCAGGCGCGGTGGTGCTCGCTGGGGATACGCTGCGCCACAGCCGCCTCGGGCCTCGGGTCCGCGGCTGGATCAACAAGGAGGGTTCGATCGCGTGAAGGTGATCCTGACCAAGGACGTCGCGAAGCTCGGCAAGACGGGCGAGATGAGGACGGTGGCAGACGGCTACGCCACCAACTTCCTCCTCCCGCAGAAGCTCGCCGTGCCAGCAGCGGGCGGTACCTATCGCGCGTACCAGCACGACATCGCGAGCCGCGAGGAGAAGCGAAAGCGCGAGCGCGAGGAAGCCGAGATCGCTGCAACCCGGATCGGCAGCACCACGCTGACGATGGGCGTGAAGGTGGGCGAGGGCGGCAAGCTCTACGGGTCGATCAACAACCAGGACATCGCCGAGGCGCTCGGCCGACGCGGGATCGTGGTCGACAAGCACAAGATCGAGCTCGAGCAGCCGATCAAGTCGCTCGGGACCTACAAGGTGGCCGTCAAGGTGTTCTCGGGCATGACGCCCGAGGTCACGATCGTGGTCGAGCCCAAGGGCTGAGGGCCGCCGTCCGGAGGCGCCGACCAGCTCCTGCCCACAGCAACGCCGTCAGCACGCCCACCAGGCCCACGCCAAGCCCTGCGATCGCGTCCCATGGTACGAGCGACTGCTCGATCCGATGCGTGCCGGCGGGGACCGCCACCAGCTGCCCTCCAAGCGCCTCGAGCGTCTGGACCGTCGAGCCGTCGACGGTTGTGACCCAGCCCGGCCACCAGGCACGATCAATCCACACCCAGCCGTCGGACGGGGCGTCGACGCTGGCGTCCAGCCCAAACGCGTCGCGGTGCCGGACGACGACCGGGACTGCCGTGGCCGCCACCGCGTCGACATCCACCGTCGCCGTTTGCGGGCGGATCGGGATGCCGCCAGGCGCGCCGGGTGTCGCCGCAGCGCTCGGGATCCAGTACGGTGGGCGGAGCGCTGACGGGTTCCGGCAGAAGGTTGCGTGATCCGATTCCGAGGTCGCCACCACCGTGCCTGAGCACGTCCCATCGAACGTCACCACGACGTCGACACCGAGGGCTCGCCGGAGGGCGGTCGCGCCGGCATCGTGACTCGCGGCGGACGCCGTGACACGATCCACCGCCTCCAGGTTGAGCGACGAGAACATGCGCAGGTCGTGGATGCCGGCCGCGGCGGGCTGGTCCGGCATGCCTGCATACCAGCCGGGTGGGTCGATCGTGAGCATGCGGTAAGGGGCAGCCGAGTCCGCCGCTTCGATGAAGTCGCTGTCCTGGCTGGTGAACGCATCCATCGCTGCGCTTCCGTTGGGGGCCGGCCCGAACAGCAACAACGGCACTGCGGCGATCGCAACGACCAGCGGTGCCGCCACTCGCCGTACGCTGGGTGAGCGAGCCGAGCCAGCCGCGACGAGGATGATCGCCACGCCCGTTGCGAGCTCGGCAACGAGCGGCCACGGCGCCTCCAGGGCCGCCACGGCGAGGTCGTGCCGGGCGGCGACATCCTGGGCGCTGCCGAACGAGGTAAACGCGAGCACCACCGAGTCGAATGTTGCAGGAGCGAGCACAGCCGCACCGAGCGTCAGCACGTACGCGGCCACGGGGACGGCGACCCCCAGGGCCACGGCGGGCGTCCGAAGACCAAGCCGGGTTGGCCGGCCGACCGCGATGCCAGCGACGACGCCCAGAAGGAGGCTGGCGGGGAGATATGCGCGCACGGGCGAACGAAGGCCGTTGAGCAGGGGCACCGAGAGCAGGAACTCGGGCCGCAACGCCTCGAGGATCGGGATCGCGAGCAGCACGACGATCGCAACCACGAGCCTCCGCGAGCGCCGCAGCGTTGCGCCTGCTGCGGCGAGGCCGAGCACCGGCAGGCCGACGTACGCGGCGGCTTCGAGCAGTGCGAACGTGCCATCGGGATACCACGCCCGGTACACGTTCCACGACCCGTCCTGGAGCGGCGCGAACGCGCCCTGAAACGCGAACCCGAGGATGTCGAACGGGGTCGAGGCCGAGGCGAACAGATCGTTCGGTGACAGAGCGGTGCTGCGCACGGAGATCGCGGTCAGCACGGCGGTTGGGATCAACTGGACCGCACCCACCGCCGCGCCGAGCAGCCCCACGGCAAGCGCTCGCTGCAAGCCGGCCAGCGGCCCATCCGGTCCGGCGACCAGCAGGACCGCCACAACGATGCCGGTCAGCAGCCACGTGTTGGGGTGCCCGGCCAGTGCCTGGATGCCGTAGAGGAGGCCCGCGGCGATCAGGCCTGTCCGGGTCGGGCGTGGCCGCCGGACGAGCGTCAGCAGCACCCACGGCAGGTACGCGTAGGCAGCCACCATGTTGTGCCACTCGAGCTTGGCGACGATCGCACCGCCAAGCACGGCGACGAGCATCGCGACCAGGGCACCCGGGCGAGATCCGCGGATCCGGAGCACCAGGAGGCCCGCTCCGACACCGGCAACCGCGAGGTGGGCGACACGGTAGACGTCGAGCGCGGTCATGGGCGGCAGCCGGAAGATCAGCCACCCCGGCGGATAGAACGCCGCAACCTGGCCCTCCGCGTAGAGCGGATAACCGAGGCCAAGCCGATCGCTCCATAGCGGAAGGTGTCCGGCGGTCACGGCTTCGTGTGCGAATACCGCGAGCGGAACGTCGATCTTGGGCATGTCAAGGTTCCACAGCCACTGTCCGGGCGTGAGCAGGATGCGGTCCGCCCAGACGGCGGCCGCGATCGCAAGGATCGCGAGCCCAACGGCCGCCGGCACGACGGCCGACCCTCGCCCGGGCGTGAAGAGGCGGCGGAGCGAGGCGACCCTTGCGCTCACACTCGGATCACGCCCACCAGTCGTAGTAGGCCGAGCCCATGCCCCACAGGTTGACCACGCCACCGATGGCGATCGCGATCCAGGCCTCGGTCGAGATCCGACCGCCGAGGCCGCGGACCGTGAGCAGGAGCAGGAACGGGTACAGATCCTGGGCGTACCGGAACCCGAACTGTGCCCCACCGGGATCGGCGTGCGTCAGGATCGGGAGCAGGATCAACAGCAGGGAGGCCCAGGTCCCGGCCCCGAACCAGTCGAGGCGGCGGGCCTTGATGGTCCACAGGAACAGCGGCGTTGTCAGGACCAGGCTCATGCCGCCCAGCTGGCGGGACTGTATCCATGGGAAGTCCGGTACCTGCACGGGCACCGTGAGCAGCATCGCGTACAACACTCGCGGGATGTTGACGAGGCTGAAGAAACCATTCGCGTACTGGCCCTCCTGGAGCAGTCCGGGGATCAGCGCGTAGCCGTTCTGCCAGGGGCTGCCGAATCGGGTCTCGTTGTAGACCAGATACATGAGCAGGACCAGGCCGACCGCGAATCCGGCGGGCCACGCCAAGCGGAGGCTGGAAACGAGGTCGGGCCGCGTCCGCCACGCCTTCGGGCGATCTGGGCCGAGCCATCCAAACGGTGTCGGGTCACCGGTGGACTCGCGGATGTCGCGGTCGATGAAGTACGCCACGAAGAATGGCGCCGCCATCGCCACCGGCAGGCGCGACATTGCCGCAGCCGCGAAGGCGAAGCCGATCAGCACAGGGGGGCCGTCGCGCTGGCAGAGCCAGATCGCGAGCAGGGTGAACAGCATCGCAGCCACGTGCGCGAAGTGCCACGACGAGCCGGCCTGGGCCGAGTACCACGCGATGGTTCCGAACGCGAACACGAGCGACAGGACGACCCGCGGCCATCGCTCCACGCCCATACGGCGGACGACCACCGACACGAGCGAGACGTTGAGGGCTCCGAATGCGATCGATGGCCAGACCTGGTTCACTCCGGGCCCGAACACCGCGACGATCGGCATCAGCATGACGGCTGGAGCCGGCGGATAGACGACGTACGACAAGCCCCCGGCCGCCGGCACCAGCTCGTTGAGCCAGGATGGCGCATTCGTCAGCCCCAGCTGTCCGTGCAGGAACGCGCTCGCCAATGGGACGAAGTAGTCGAGGTTGGCCACCCGACCGTTGTTGATCCAGGTGTAGACGCCGGCGGCGAGGACGAACAGCGCCACCGGGATCAGGTACCGGTCGACGATCGTGTCCGGATCCCGTGGGCGGACCTCGGACGACGCCTCTGCCTCGGTGGCCGGCGTCACAGGGCTTCCGGCCGCGCGGGGCGATCCCGTGGGCGACGCTGCCGACGGCTCGGATACCGACGGCTCGGATGCCGACGGGGGGGCCTCGTTTGGCGCCCGCTCCTCGCTCGAGCCCCCTGGCGTCGACGGTCCCATTGCCCCTCCGGTGGCGGTGCGTGGCTGGCGACGCCCGCCCCGCCAGCCGATCATAGCGAACACGATGCGCACGATTCTCCACGTCGACCTCGACGCATTCTTCGCCGCCGTCGAGCAGCGCGATCGACCGGAGCTCCGTGGCCTGCCCGTCATCGTGGGCGGCGGGGGTCCGGGCCAGCGCGGCGTGGTATCGGCCGCCTCCTACGAGGCCCGCAGGTTCGGGGTGCATTCGGCGATGCCGCTGCGAACCGCGGGTCGCCTGTGCCCCCACGGCGTGTTCCTGCCGGTGGACGGGCGCAAGTACCAGGCGGTCAGCCGGGAGGTGATGGCGATCCTGCGCCGGTTCACGCCCCAGGTGCAGCCGATCTCGATCGATGAGGCGTTCCTCGACGTCACCGGCTCGCACGCCCTGTTCGGCGATGGCGAGACGATCGCGCGACGGATCAAGCTGGCGGTCCACGAGGAGGTCGGCCTGACGGCATCGGTCGGGGTCGCATCGACCAAGCTCGTCGCCAAGATCGCCTCGGACCTGCGCAAGCCCGACGGACTGGTCGTGGTCACGGCCGGCGAGGAGGGGTCGTTCCTGGCGCCGCTGCCGATCTCGCGGCTGTGGGGCGTTGGGGAGCGGACGGCGGCGGCGTTACGGGACTTCGGCGTGAGGACGATCGGGGACCTGGCATCCCTCCCGCGCGAACCGCTGGTGGCCCGGTTCGGCCGTCACGGGGTATCCCTGGTCGATCGTGCCCTGGGGCTCGATCCGGACCCGGTGGCGACCGGCGAGCCGGCGAAGTCCATCGGGCACGAGCACACGTTCGATGTGGACACCGCGGATCGGGAGGTCATCGAGCGCACCGTGCTGGGCATGTCCGACGGCGTTGCGTGGCGCCTGAGGGCGGCGGGGCTCAGGGCCGGGACGGTGACGCTCAAGCTGCGCGATTCGAGCTTCACCACGATCACCAGGCAGACAGGGCTCGACGTGCCGGCCGACCTGACCGAGCCGATCTATGACGCGGCGCTGTCGCTGCTGCGGCGCGAGCTCCACGGGCAGCGGGTCCGCCTGGTTGGGGTGACGGCATCAAACTTCCGCGAACGCGAGCAGCTCGAGCTGTTCGGCATGTCGGATCCGCGCCGCCAGCAGACGGCCGAGGCGCTGGACCGCATCAGGCGCAAGTACGGGGAGCGGGCGGTGACCCGGGCGCGGCTGGTTCGCGCGGCGCTCCCGGCGCCGTTTGAGCGCGACCCGATGACGCCCGCCGAGCACCGTCAGGGTCTGCGTCGCGGAACCCGCGATGCCGGGGATGCGGATGATGCTGACCTCGCGGCCGACCGTGACAGCCTAGGTGGCACGGACGCACTGGATGATCTCGACGTGGACGCTTGACATCGAACACCTGTTCGGTCTAGCGTGACAGTGAAACGAACAGACGTTCTCATCCGGTGTGCCCCGGCTGACGACGATCCCGCCGCAGGGGGGAAGGAGACACCAAATGGCGATGGTTCGCGTCGCACCGGTCAGGGTTCAGGTCCGGACGGATTGGTTCAGCGGCGTCCCTCGGGAGATCGCGTGGGACGACCGCCGACTGCGGGTCACCCGGCTCGTCGCCGTCCGAGACGAGCGATCCGCCTATCCCGCGATCACGGGTCCTCGCACGCTGTTCGAGGTGGATACGCCGTTCGCCAAGCTCGCGCTGACGTACCAGCATCGGTCGCGGCGCTGGACGATCGATGGCATGGATGCGGCCGAAGGGCTCGATCAGGTGGCCTGACCGCCGGGGGAACCACCATCCACGGGTCGCGGCTCCTCCCCGTCGACCCAGGGGTCGGCTGCGGGGCGGGCGCCGTGCGCTCGCCCCGCGGGCCATGCCCGGGCCGGAGCTTGGTGAGGATCTCGCGTCACGCGTGACCCGGACGCTGGGCACGGCGGGCTTGTCCTCAGGTAGGCTGGCGGCGCCGGCGAGGCGACCGGTCGTTGGGTACCGCCGCCTGCCCGGTTTGCTGGACACCTGCGCATGGAACCGCTCACACGGTTCGGCGACCTGAGCGTCGCGAGGTTCGTCGATCGTCTCGCCTCGGCCGAGCCAGTACCGGGGGGCGGGAGCGCCGCTGCCATCGCCGGCAGCCTGGCCGCAGGCCTGGTGGCGATGGTCGCATCGCTGTCGGAGGGGCGACCCAGGTACGCGGAGCATGCGGCCCTTCACGCCGAGGCCGTGGGCGCCGCACGCGCGCTCGCGGATCGCTTCCTCTCGCTGGCCGACGAGGACGCGGCGGCCTTTGCCGTGTTCGGTGCGGCGATGCGATTGCCACGGGACACGGATGACGATCGCGAAGCCAGGTCGGCGGCCATCCGGCAGGCGGCCCGCGGCGCGGCCGAGGTGCCGTTCCGCACGATCCGAGCATGCATGGAGATCGTGGCGCTCGCGGAGGCGCTGGCCGGGCGGAGCAATCGCAACGCGGCCTCGGACCTCGAGGTGTCGGCCCTGCTGTCGCTGGCGGCCGCGGAGGCCGCGGCCGCCAATGTCAGGATCAACCTGCAGGTCATCGGGGACGACAGCGATGCGCGCGACCTGCGCGAGCAGACGGACCGTCTGATCCATGAGATCGGCGAGCGCGCCGCCAGCACCCGGGCGACGGTCGCGAGCGGCGAGGCCCGGGAGCCGCTCCAGCCCGGCCGGTGACCACACCCACCGACGCCGGCCCGCGGCTGCTCCGCGGCGGGCCGATCGCGGCCGCCATCCGCGAGCAGGTGGCCGCGGACGTGGTGGCGTTCCGCGCCGAGCACGGCTACGTCCCGGCGCTGGCGGTGGTGGTGGTCGGCCGTGACGCGCCATCCGCGGTGTACCTGCACAAGATCCTCGACGGCTGCGGACGGGTGGGGATCGAGGGCCGCCTGGTGGAGCTCGGTGACGAGGCCACGGTGACCGAGGTGACCGCCGCGCTGCGGGCGCTCGACGCGGATCCGGTGGTGGCCGGGATCATCGTCCAGATGCCGCTGCCGCCCGCCATCCCGCTGCGGGCCGTGATCGACATCCTCGACCCGCTGCGCGACATCGACGGCATCCATCCCCTGAACGCCGGCCTGCTCTCGCTCGGCTACGAGGGCTTCCTGCCGGCCACCGCGCACGCCGCGGTCGAGATCCTGGTCCGCTCCGGGATCGAGCTCGAGGGCCGCCACGCGGTGGTCGTGGGACGCAGCAACGTGGTCGGCAAGCCGGCGGCGCTGCTGCTGCTCCGCGAGCACGCCACGGTCACCGTCTGCCACTCGCACACGCGCGATCTCGCGGCCGTGGTGCGCACCGCGGACGTGGTCGTGGTCGCGGCCGGCCGGCCCGGGCTCATCTCGGGCGACATGCTGAAGCCGGGCGCGGTCGTGGTGGACGTGGGCATCAACGTGGTGGGCGACGCCCTGGTGGGCGACGTCGACTTCGCCTCGGCCGCCCCGATCGCATCCGCGATCACCCCGGTGCCGGGCGGCGTCGGCCCGCTCACCAACGCGATCCTGCTGTCCCACCTCATGCGGGCCGCCCGTGACCAGGCGCAGGGCCTGGTGCCGCTCGGGGCCCGCTCGCTCGCGGTGCCCGTCAGCTCGCTCGCCGGGCCCGTCCAGGAGATGCCGTCATGACCGCCACCACAGGTCGCGACGGGTGGTGCCTCAGGCGACGGGTGGTGCCTCAGGCGACGGGTGGTGCCTCAGGCGTTGAACGCGAACCCCGTCGCGACGGCCAGGCCCGCCGTCATGATCAGCCCGATGATCACACCCAACGCGCCGACGCCCCACATCGCCCAGTCGATCGGTCCGAGGCTCTGGTCCTGGTGTCCGTGATCGTCGTGGCCGTGGCCATCACCGTGGTCGGCCGTGGATCCGTGGACGCCCGCCACCGCATGCGAGGCGCCATGCTCGTCGGAAACGTGGCTGCCGCTGGTCGAGCCCGCAGGGGCCTCCCCGGTGTTGCTGGTCTCGCTCATCTGGTCCTCACAACCTCCGGATAGGCATTGTCCCATGCCAGGCCCGGCGAGTGCCGCGCCATCCTAGACTGGCCCCGATGCTCACGCTCGTCCTGACTCGCCATGGCCTCACCGACCGCTCCGTGCCCGAGCAGCACCTGGGCCAGCACCTCGACGTATCGATCAATGATGCCGGCAGGCAGCAGGCCCAGGCGCTGGCGCAGCGACTCGCCCCGGTTGCCTTCGACCGGGTCATCACGAGCCCCCTGTTCCGTGCGCGCGAGACGGCCGAGATCATCGTCCGGGGCGGAGCCCGGCATCCTCGCGCGTCAGCGCTGGAGGCAGACCCACGGCTGCGCGAGATGGACTACGGCGCGTGGGAGGGTCGCACCTACGCCGAGATCGACCAAGCCGATGGTGCGTTTCGGCGGGAGTGGGCACAGTCCCCGGATCGGCTTGCCTGCCCTGGAGGCGAGTCCGGCCTGGCTGTTGCAGAACGGGTCCGCGGCTTCCTCGATGACCTGCTCGACGAGCACCGCGCATGGCATGCGAAGGCATCGTTCCGGGCGGCGACCTCCGGCTGGGGAGGTT
The DNA here is from genome assembly GCA_963829295.1 of uncultured Chloroflexia bacterium. Taxonomy (GTDB): domain Bacteria; phylum Chloroflexota; class Limnocylindria; order Limnocylindrales; family CSP1-4; genus CAIXZV01. The sequence continues at coordinate 169,568 of CAWHHU010000005.1, forward strand.
CTGGCGCCCGGCCGCATCGACCGGTCCTGGCCGTGGCCCACGGGACGACGAACCGGATCCTGCTGTGCGTCGCGCTCGGCGTTCCGGTTGCCGACTATCGGCGGCGGTTCGTCCAGGGTCAGGTGAACCTCACGGTCCTGCGCTGGGACGCCGACGCTGCGCCCGATCAGGCGAAGCTGCTGGTGATGAACGACCGGTCGCACCTCCACGACTCGACCGAGGCGCCGTGGGCCTGAGCCTCGCCGCGGAGGACGGATCCGGGGCCGGCTCCGGGAGCCAGCTCCGGGTCATATCGGTCAGGCGGCCGGGCCGGTCTCCCCGCGGGGCCGGCCTGGCATGCCCAGTCGCCACCACAGCAGCACGATGGCCAGGATCACGACGGCGGCCGCGATGACGAGGTCGAACGGCTGGAGCGCCTCCCGGATCTGCTTCCAGCTGGCACCGAGCTGGACGCCGGCAAAGGTCAGCGCGATCGACCACGGGACGGCGCCGGCGGTGGAGTAGGCGATGAACTTGGGCAGCGGCATCCGGGTGACGCCGGCCGGGAACGAGATGAACGTCCGGACGATCGGCAGGAGACGACCGAAGAACACCGTGGCAGCGCCGTACCTGACGAAGAAGTGGTCGGCCGCCTCGATCTCGTGGGGCCGAATGAGCAGATAGCGGCCGTATCGCTCGAGGAACGGGCGGCCGCCGTAGGCCCCGATCGCATAGGCGATCAGCGAGCCGGCCGTGTTCCCGATGGTGGCCACGATCACGATCACCCAGAAGTTCCAGGGGCCGCCGGTGAGCGGCTCCACCTGGGTCGGATCCGACACCATGAACCCCGCGAACGGCAGGATCAGCTCGCTGGGCAGCGGGATCATCGCCGACTCGATCAGCATTGCCACCATGACCCCGAGATAGCCGACCGCGCCGTAGAGCGACTGCAGGAACGGCAGGGCGATCTGATCGATGAACGAGAGCAAGGGTCTCGGGACTCCCGGGCGGTGCTGGGTCGGCGCTGAGGATAGCGGAGGACCGCCGTCCCCCGACGGTTGGCGCCGCCGGACCCGGGAACGGACGGCTATCCTCGGCACGGTGACTGACGCCAACGTTCTTCCCGAACGATCGCCCGCGCGCGGCGCGCACGATGTTGTCTCCCTGACCGGGGCGGACCTCTCGATCGCCGACGTGGAGGCGGTCGCGCGGCACGGGGCCCGCGCCGCGCTCGACGACGATGCTCGCCGCCGGATGCAGGAGGCCCGCGACGTCATCGTGGAGCTGGTGGCCCGTGGTGAGGTGGTGTACGGGGTGACCACCGGCTTCGGCGACCTCGCCTCGACGTTCATCCCTCGGGAGGATGCTGCGGCCCTCCAGGAGCGGCTGCTCGCCTCGCACGCGGCGGGCGTCGGCGAGCCGTTCGAGCCCGAGGTCGTGCGGGCGATGCTGGTCCTCCGGGCCAACACGCTTGCTCTCGGTCACTCCGGCTGCCGGCCCCTGATCGTGGACCGCATCTGCCGGTTCCTGGAGCTGGGCATCCACCCGCAGGTTCCGCGCCAGGGGAGCGTGGGCGCCTCCGGCGATCTGGCGCCACTCGCGCACCTCGCGCTGCCGCTCATCGGTCGCGGGGAGGTGGAGCTCCACGGCCAGATCAAGCCCGCCCTGGTCGCGCTCCGGGAGGCGGGCGTCGAGCCGCTGGTCCTCGAGCCCAAGGAGGGCCTGGCGCTGCTCAACGGCACGCAGCTCATGAGCGCGCTGGGTGCCCTGCTGCTGGCCGACGCCGACCGCCTGGCTCGAACCGCCTCGGTCGCGGCGGCCATGAGCGTGGAGGCGCTGCTCGGGACCGAGGTTGCCTACGCGGCCCCGTACCAGCTGGCTCGCCCGCATCCCGGACAGGTGGCCGTCGCAGCCGAGTTGCGCCACCTGCTGCGCGGCTCCGGGCTGCAGCGCGCACATCACGGGTCGGCCCACAAGGTCCAGGATCCGTACTCGCTGCGCTGCGTGCCACAGGTTCACGGTGCGGTCCGCGACGCGCTCGATCATCTGCGCCGGGTGCTCGACGTCGAGCTCAACTCGGCGACCGACAACCCGCTGGTGTTCCCGTCGGGTGGCGAGGTCCCGGCCGACGCGCTCGCCACCGGCGGCGGGCTGGTCATCTCGGGCGGTAACTTCCACGGCGAGCCGATCGCCCTCGCGCTCGACTTCGCCAAGCTCGCGCTGGCCGAGCTGGGCTCGATCAGCGAGCGGCGCACCGCCCTGCTGCTGGACCCGCGACTCAACGGTGGGCTCCCTCCATTCCTTTCGCCCGACCCAGGCCGCAACAGCGGGCTGATGATCGTCCAGTACACGGCGGCGGCCCTGGCCTCCGAGAACAAGGTGCTGGCCCACCCCTCGTCGGTCGACTCGATCCCCACCTCGGCCAACCAGGAGGATCATGTCTCGATGGGCGCGGCGGCGGCCCGCCATGCGCGGACCGTCCTGCGTCACGTGGAGCAGATCGTGGCCATCGAGCTGCTGTGCGCGGCACAGGCGCTCGAGCTCCGGCTGGGCATCCTGGCCGCAGAACGACCTGGTGACCCGACCGCTGACCGGCTGCCCGGCGCCGGTGTCAGCGAGGCGCTCGCCCAGGTTCGGGCGCAGATCCCGCCGCTCGCCGGCGATCGGGAGCCCGGCCCGGATCTCGAGGCGGCGCTGCGCCTCGTCCGGGGTGGAGCGCTGGCCGAGCTCGCGTGAGTCGTCGCGAGCGATGAGCCGTCACGCGCCGAGCGACGCCGGATAGACTCGCTGGCCATGGGCATCCGGATCCTGGACGTGACCGATGGCACCTCGTTCGCGCTCGTTCCGCCGTGCGCCGACCCGCAGTTCGATCATCGGTCGTGCAGCTACTGGGAGGACGCCGACCACGGCTCAAAGGCCGCCCGCGCGTCCTGGCGGTCGGCCGACCCGGTTCCGTCGGCGCCGGCCAGATCCGGGTCCCGCAACCCGTTCGGCGGTGAGGACGATGAGCCGGCGTTCAACCCGTTCGCACCCGCCGCGGCGAGCACGCCGTTCAACCCATTCCTCGCCGATGCCGGCAGCGCTCCCGACAACCCGTTCGCACCCAGGCCTGTTGCCAGGCCCGCGGTCGCAGCCAATGCTCCGCGCAAGCTCCGGCTCCTGGGCCGGGGCCTCGCCGTGTTCGGCAGCTATGCGAAGGTGCTGATCGACGGGGACGAACCGGCGGGCTATGCGCAGTTCGGCCCGCTGTCCGCCTATCCGCGTGCGCTGCGGACCCGGGAGCTGTACCCGAGCCTGCCGGATTCGCCGCTGCCCGCGGTCATCACGTGCATCGCCACGACCCCGACCGCACGGCGTCGCGGGCTGGCGGCGATGCTCGTCGACGCGGTGTGTGACGACCTCGCCACTCGCGGGTTCGCGGCGGTCGAGGTCTACCCCGAGGTGGGTGCGGAGGTCGATGCGACCAGCGCCGCGGCGCCGGGCTTCTGGGCACGCCTGGGCTTTGACCTGGCAGCGGCCGACGATCGGTTTCCAGTGCTGCGCCGGGAGCTGGCTTGAGGCGGAGCGGGAGCTCGCGGCCCGACCTGGCCGGGTGCCTTCTCGCCGGACTGCTGGTCGCGCTCGAGGTCGCGGGCTGCGGCTCGCCGCCGCCCACAGGATCGGGTCCGATCGACAGCCTCGCCGGGGCCGGGACGCTCTCAACGGCGGCCCCCGGATCGGCCCTCGCCTCGAGGACGGCTCCCACCGTCGGCGTCACCTCGCCGGGGCAGGCGTCCGCGCCGGGGGTGGCGCTCGATCCCACGTTGCTCTCGATCCTGCCGCCGGCCATCGCCGGGGTTCCGGTGACAGCCGAGCCCAGCTCGTTCGCCGACGCGACCGCCGACCCGGACTTCGTCGCCAGCGTCGAGGCCGCCGCCTTTGCCATCGCGGTCGACGGCAGCGACCTCGTGTCGGGCGTGGTCGCCCGGCTCCGGCCGGGCGTCTACTCGGATGCATTCTTCCGCGACTGGCGCGACTCCTACAACGACGGCGCCTGCTCCCAGGCGGGCGGGGTGGTGGGCACCGCGGAGGCGGAGCTCAGCGGCCGAACGGTCTACGTGACCAGCTGTGCCGGTGGCCTGCTCGTCTATCACGCCTACCTGCCGGGGCGCGACGTGGTGGTGTCGCTGTTCTCGCTCGGCGACCGGCGGTTCGGTGAACAGCTGATGAACGACCTCCGGCCCTGACGCCGGGGCCATGGGGCGGCGTAGACTCCGCGGCCATGACGACCGAAGCTCCCGGGTCGGAGGAACACGGTCCACGACCCGTCCGCGCTCCGCACGGCACCACGCTGACGGCCAAAGGCTGGCCCCAGGAGGCCGCACTCCGGATGCTCATGAACAACCTCGACCCGGAGGTTGCCGAGAACCCCGACGAGCTCGTCGTGTACGGCGGCACGGGCAGGGCGGCCCGCAGCTGGGCCGCATTCGACGTGATCGTGCGCGAGCTGCGGGCCCTGGGCGACGACGAGACGTTGTTGATCCAGAGCGGCAAGCCGGTGGCCGTGTTCCGCACCCACGAATGGGCACCCCGGGTCCTGATCGCGAACTCCAACCTGGTCGGGCGCTGGGCGACCTGGGAGCATTTCCGCGAGCTCGAGCGCCGGGGCCTGATGATGTATGGCCAGATGACGGCGGGGTCCTGGATCTACATCGGCACCCAGGGCATCCTGCAGGGCACCTATGAGACGTTCGCCGAGCTCGCCCGCCAGCACTTCGGTGGATCACTGCAGGGGCGCGTGACGCTCACTGCCGGGCTGGGCGGGATGGGTGGCGCCCAGCCGCTGGCGGTGACGATGAACGAAGGCGTCTGCCTCGCGATCGAGGTCGACGAGGCGCGAGCCCTGCGACGCCACGAGATCGGCTACGTGGACCGCCTCACGACCTCACCCGGCGAAGCCCTGGCCATGGCGCGGCGGGCGGCGGAGGAGGGGGTGCCGCTGTCGATCGCCCTGGTCGGGAATGCGGCCGAGATCGAGCCGGCCTGGGCTCGGGCCGAAGAGCCGTTCGACATCGTGACCGATCAGACCTCGGCCCACGATGCGCTGGGCGGCTACGTTCCGGCCGAGATCTCGCTTGAGGACGCGGTGCTCCTGCGACGTACCCAACCCGACGTGTACGAGGCCCGGGCGAAGCGCTCGATGGCCAACCACGTCCGCGCGATCCTCGCGTTCCAGGCAGCCGGGGCGGTGGCGTTCGACTACGGCAACAACCTGCGGGCGCAGGCTCAGGAGGCAGGCGTCATCAACGCCTTCGATTACCCGGGGTTCGTGCCCGCGTTCATCCGGCCGCAGTTCTGCGAGGGACGCGGGCCATTCCGATGGGTCGCGCTTTCCGGTGACCCGGCCGACATCCTGCGCACTGACCGGGCCATCCTCGAGCTGTTCCCCGACGATGCGGGTCTGCGACGCTGGATCGAGATGGCCGAGGCCCGGGTGCCGTTCCAGGGGCTCCCGGCCCGGATCTGCTGGCTGGGGTACGGAGAGCGGGCGAAGGCCGGCCTTGCCTTCAACCGGCTGGTCGCCGCGGGCGAGGTCTCGGCGCCGATCGTCATCGGTCGCGATCACCTCGACGCGGGGTCGGTCGCCTCGCCCAACCGCGAGACCGAGGCCATGGCCGACGGCACCGATGCCGTGGCCGACTGGCCGCTGCTCGACGCGCTGGTCAACACCGCCGCCGGAGCGACCTGGGTGTCGATCCACCACGGTGGCGGGGTGGGCATCGGCTACTCACAGCACGCGGGCATGGTGGTCGTCGCGGACGGAACCGAGCTCGCCGCACGCAAGCTGGAGCGGGTGCTGACAACCGACCCGGGGATGGGCGTGGTGCGGCACGTGGACGCGGGCTACGAGCGGGCGATCGAGGTGGCTCGGGAGCGCGGCGTTCGCATCCCGATGCTGGACGGCTGACGCCGCTCGCCGGTCAACCGGTCACCGCGTTGAGCTGCGGCTGGGCGGCACGTCGGCGACGCGCTCGTTCGGCCGCGGCGTCGGGCTCGTTCGGCCGCGTCGGGCTCGTTCGGCCGTGGCAGGTCGCCCACCCGCGGCAACTGCAGATCGTTCCAGGCACGCGGAAGCATTTGCGTGGTTCGAGCCCAGGGGGCCCGGGCTGGCGAGCGTCCTGACCGTCGCCATCGGCTTGATGCGCGGCTCACTCCCGCACATGTTGCTCGACGACTTCCGCTTGGCCGGAACCATCCGCGGGACGCGCTCCTGCGCGACCCGACCGCCCCACGAGCGGGACGCGTGCCTGCGACCCGACCGCCGCACTCGGCATGGTGCGTAAGGGACGCCGCGGCCAGCGGCCATTCCTCCTGATGCGCGTCGGTGGACACGGGAGCCCGGTTGCTTCGGTAGCATCAGCAGGTGCTCGTCGAAAGCGTGCCCAACGTCTCTGAAGGTCGGCGGCTCGACGTCGTGGAGCGGCTGGTTGGCGCCCTGACGTCCGCTCCCGGTGTGTTCCTGCTCGACCGCACCTCCGACCCCAGCCATAACCGATCCGTGTTCACCGTGGCCGGTGAGCATGACGCGATCTCCGCCGGTCTCGAGTCGATGGTCGGCCAGGCCATCGACGACATCGACATGGACACCCAGATCGGGGAGCATCCGCGGATCGGCGCGGTGGACGTGGTGCCGTTCGTGCCCCTGGGCGACACACCCATGGAGGCGTGCGTGGAGATGGCACGTGCCTTCGGCCGGCGGATCGCCGCGCGCTGGGACCTGCCCGTCTATCTCTACGCGCAGGCGGCGACCCGCTCCGACAGGGTCCGGCTGGCCGACGTTCGGCGCGGTCAGTACGAGGGGCTGAGGACCGAGATCACCCACAACGGACGCCACCCGGACTTCGGCCCGGATCGGACGCACCCCCGCGCCGGTGCGGTGGCCGTAGGCGCTCGGCCGTTCTTGATCGCGTGGAACATCAACCTCGACTCCGACGACGTCGACCTTGCGAAACGGATTGCGCGCCGTGTCCGGGAGTCCGGTGGCGGCCTGCCCAGGATCCAGGCCAACGGCTTCAGGGTGGAGGAGCCGGAACGAGGTCATCCGGTCCGGGCGCAGGTGTCGATGAACCTGCTGGACTTCCGGGCCACGCCGATCTGGCAGGCCTGGGATGCGGTAGGTGAGCTGGCCGCCGAGGATGGAATCCGGCTGGCCGAGTCGGAGCTGATCGGCCTGGCCCCGCTGGCCGCGCTGCTCGATGTCGCGGATCATGCGGGCGCACCGGCAGAGGCAACCGTGGAAGACCGGCTTGCGGCCGCCGCACAGGCGATCCAGCTGCGCGACTTTTCGCCGCTGATGGCGCTGGAGCTGCGTCTGGCGGCTGCCCGCGAACGTCGATGACGCTCCGCCTGATCGAGGGCGGAAAGGCGGGCAACGACACGCCGGGCCTCCTGGTCCACGGCGCGAGCCAGGTGGCCACCCTGGCCGGTGGACTGCGCCGCGGCGCATCGCAGGCGGAGGTCGCGCTGCTCGACGCCGGCGACGTCGGCGGGCCGGGCGCGGCGTCGGCACCGGTGGTCGCCTGCTGGGAGGGTCGGATCCTGGGGGTCGGGCCGCGGGATCGGATCGAGCAGGGGCTCGAGCTGGGCGGCTATTCGCTGTCGCAATTCGCCAGGCTCGACGCGGGCGGGGGTGTGGTCACGCCGGGACTTGTCGACCCCCACACCCACCTGCTGTTCGCCGGGTCCCGCGAGCAGGAGCTGGTCCTTCGCCAGAAGGGTGCCGGCTATCTCGATATCCTGGCTGCCGGTGGCGGGATCCTCTCGACCGTCGCCGCGACCCGCGAGGCAACCGCCGAGTCGCTCGCGCGGCACGGCCGGCGCTGGCTGGACGAGATGCTGACCCACGGCGTCACGACCATCGAGGCCAAGTCGGGCTACGGCCAGGACCTGACGAGCGAGCTGCGGCTGCTCGAGGTGGCCTGGCAGCTGGGCCGCGAGGGGCCGATCGACGTGGTCCCCACGTATCTGGGCGCGCACGCCGTACCACCCGAGTTCCGCGCCCGGCCGGACGGGACCGAGGCGTACGTCAGGAGCGTGATCGAGGAGCAGCTCCCGGGCGTGGCCGCGCAGGGACGTGCCGCCTCATGCGACGTGTTCTGCGAGGCGGGCGTGTTCACGCAGGATCAGAGCCGCCGGATCCTCACATCCGCTGCCGGCTACGGCATGGCGATCCGCCTCCACGCCGACGAGCTGGCCCCTTCGGGTGGCGCCGAGCTGGCGGCGGAGATGGGCGCGCTGTCGGCGGACCATCTCCACGCCCCCAGCGCTGAGGGGGTGGCGGCGCTCGCTCGCGCGGCCGCCGGTGAGCGACCGACGGTCGCGACCCTGCTGCCGATGACGACCTGGTTCCTGATGACGGGCGACGCGGCGCCGGCGCGCCGGTTCATCGAGGCCGGGGTCCCGGTCGCGCTGGGCACGGACTTCAACCCCGGCACATCGCCCACGCCAAACCTGCCGCTGGTCATGACCGCGGCGTGCCTCGAGATGGGCCTGTCGCCTGCGGAGGCGCTGGTCGGGGTCACGATCAACGCCGCCCACGCCGCGGGCGTCGGTGAGCAGGTCGGATCCCTCGAGGCCGGCAAGCAGGCAGATCTCGCGATCTGGCGCGCCGCGAGGGTGGCCGAGCTTCCCTACTGGGTGGGCGCGGATCTGGTGCAGGTCGTGGTGAAGGCGGGTCGGATCGTCTACCGGCGCGGCGGCTGACCGATCGGGGCAGATCGAGCCGGCCGGGGAGACCGACGCCGAGGCCGGCCGGGAATGACGGTCAGGCCCTGCCCCGGGACTCCAGGAGCACGGTGGTCGTCTCCGACGGCAGGCTCGACGCAGTGACCGACAGCCGTGGCTGGACGCTGCGCTCGGCGCCCATCTCGTGGAGGAACCGGCGCACCGCCTCGTCGCAGTCGGCCTCCTGCTCGCACACGGGCATCGGGATCACGATCCGCGGGTCGAGCTGGGCGACGAGGGCCGCGGCACCCGTCGCGGTCAGGGCGCCGCCGACGGGCACGCAGGCGACCGAGATCCGCCCGATGTCGGCCAGCTTCTCCTCGGTCAGCTGGTGGCCGATATCGCCCAGATGGATGGTGTGGATCCCGTCGAGCTCGACCATGAACGCGGTCTGGCGACCACGTTGCCCGCCTCGGGCGTCATCGCGGTAGGTTCGGACGCCCGTGATCAGGGCATCGTGAACCTCGTACTCGCCGGGTCCGTCCAGCACGAACGCGGACTCGAGGCTGGTGGCGATCGCCGTCCCGCCGTCGCGCGACACCCTCGCGACCTTCCGCGCCATCGGGCTGTCGTCGGGATGGCTGAACGTGATCACGTCGGCCGTGATCCCTCGACCGGTGGGCCCCACGATCGACGGGTAGGGGTCGTTGACGACAACGGCGTCTTTGCCGCGCAGCCGGATGCAGGTCCGTCCGTACCAGGTGAGCTCCATGGCTCGATTCTCGCACAGGCCCATGGGTACCCGAGGCCAGGAATCGAGAAGGACCGGAGGCGCCTGCCCAATCGGCGCCTCCGGCCCGAGGGAGGGAGGATGGAACCTGAGGGGTGTTCCGTCCCGAACCATAGGCCGGACCCGATTCAAGCCCATGCCTTCGAACGATTAAGAAACGCACATCTGGCCACGGACACGACCCGCCGGCACGGGGTGCTCGCGGGGATTCGCCCCCACCTCGTGGCACAATCGGCCGGCGATGTCACCTGCTCACCACCGTCAGCGCCCGCTCGCCGCCGTCCTGGCGACCGTGGTCGCCGTGGTCGGTGCGTGCGGCTCGTCGAACCCGACGTCATCGCCGGCGATCCCGAGCGGCACCCAGGCGATCGAGACGCCCTCCGCCTCCGCTCCGCCGACGGGTCCCGCCGTCTCCACCGTGCCGGCCTCGGCCTCCCCTTCGGGCGCGCCCGCATGCGACCCCAACGACGCCTCGACGCCGCCGCCGCCGAGCCCTGACGCGAGCGACCCCAACGCATCGCTGTACACCCAGATCGAGGACCAGGTCAGCCAGCTCCGCGGGCTGGTGGCGAAGACACCCGTCGAGCGGGCCGTGTTCGACACTGCCGGCCTGTGCGCCTACATCCGGACGAGCTTCTCGAAGCGACAATCCCGCGTCCCTCGTCAGCGGCACCGAGACGCTCTACAAGTCGCTGCTGCTGATGCCCCAGGACGCGTCGCTGCGCGATCTGTACATCGAGCTCCTCACCAGCCAGGTCGCCGGCCTGTACGACGACGAGACCAAGCGCATGTACGTGGTCTCGCAGTCGGGCCAGATCGGGCCGACCGAGGAGATCACCTACGCGCACGAATACACCCACGCCCTCCAGGATCAGGCGTTCGGGCTGCGCTCGCTGGTGGGCGATGCCAAGGACCAGAGCGACCGGACGCTTGCCCGCACGACGCTGGTCGAGGGCGATGCGACGCTGTCGATGACGCTCTGGGCGCAGCGGTACCTGACCGCGGCCCAGCTGGGCGAGGTGGCCTCCTCGGCGGGCGACCCCGCGTCGCAGGCGGTCCTGAACGGGATGCCGGCGATCCTTCGCGAGCCGCTCCTGTTCCCGTACACGTCGGGGTTCACGCTCGCGTTCAGCGCGTTCAGCGGCGCCGGCGGCTTCACGGGCGTCAACGCGCTGTTCGAGCAACCCACCCGACTCCACCGAGCAGGTGCTCCACCAGGACAAGCTTGCGTCGCGGGAGGCGCCGGTCAAGGTCACCTTCCCGGCGAACCTCGCGAACCGGCTCGGAAGCGACTGGTCGGTCCCGCTGCAGGACACGATGGGCGAGTACCAGCTCGGGATCCTGCTGCGCGATGCCGGCGGCGCGGACTCGGCCACGTCCACCGAGGCAGCTGCCGGCTGGGGCGGCGATCGGATCGCCCTGATCGAGGGGCCGGATGGTGCAACGGGGGTTGCCCTCGACACGATGTGGGACACGGCCGAAGACGCCGGCCAGTTCTCGGCCGCCCTGGACGGGCTGGTGGGCAAGCTCCACGCGGCCGGCCGAAGCGCGGCGGTGCTGACGCCCGCCGCCGGGCGGGTCGTGCTCGTGACCGCCGAGTCGGACGCAACGCTGGGCCGGATCGCCAACGTGCTCGGGCTGGCCGGCTAACGCTTCGAACGACGCGTCGACACGTCCGCGGGCCGCCAGCCGGGGATCACATCGATTCGGGCGCCGAGATTCCCAACAGTCCGAGCGCATTGGCAAGGGTCGTCCTGGTGGCCGTCACCAGCGCCAGGCGCTTCGCCGAGCGCCCCGGATCGCCAGGGTCGATCACTCGCGCGTCGCGGTAGAAGGCATGGAACTGCGTGGCGAGCTCGGTGGCGAATGCCGTGATGCCCTGCGTCTCCTCGGCCCGCACCGCGTCCTCGACCACCTCGGGGAACCGGGTCAGCACGCGGACCAGGGCGGCCTCGGGCTCACCTTCCAGCAGGCCGTCGATCGACGTGGCGGCCGCCAGTCCCGCCTCGCCCGCCTTGCGCAGGATCGAGGCGATGCGGGCGTGCGCGTATTGCACGTAGTAGACGGGGTTCTCCGCCGACTGCTTCTTGGCCAGCTCGATGTCGAAGTCGATGCCGGTGGTGGGCGCGCGTGACCCGAAGAACCAGCGCGCCGCATCCACGCCCACCTCGGCCAGCAGCTCGTCGAGCGTGATGAACTCGCCGGCCCGCTTGGACATCGAGATCTCGACGCCGTCGCGGATGAACCGAACCCACGAGTACAGCAGCACCTGGACGGCGTCGCGATCGAAGCCCAGCGCTTCGGCCGCGTTGCGCAACCGCGCCACCGTCCCATGGTGGTCCTCGCCCCAGATGTAGATCAGGTGGTCGAAGCCCCGGCTGAACTTCTCGGTGACGTAGCCAACATCGGCCGCGAAGTAGGTCGGGCGCCCGTCCGAGCGGTAGACGACGCGATCCTTGTCGTCGCCGTAGGCGGTGGACCGGAACCACAGGGCCCCGTCCTGCTGGTAGGTCTGCCCGCCGTCCCGCAGCCGCTCCACGCCCCGGGCAACCCAGCCCTCGTCATGCAGCGAGCCCTCGCTCTTCCAGACGTCGAAGTGGACGCCGAGGTGCTCCAGGCTGGCCTCGATCCGTGCCCGGACCCGCCCGGTCGCCCAGCCGCCGACGACCTCGGCCGGATCGGCACCCGGTGCGATCGCCGCGCTCCAGACCTCAGGCGGCACCTCGTCCGCGAGCTCCTTCACGTACTCGCCCCGATACCCCTCCTCGGGGAGTGGCTCTCCGCGCCGCAACGCGACCACCGACGCGCCGAGGTTCTCGATCTGCGCGCCAGAGTCATTGAAGTAGTACTCGCGGGTCACATCCTGGCCCCCGGCCTCGAGCACCCGACACAGCAGGTCGCCGACGAACGCGCCGCGGGCATTGCCCACCGTCAACGGCCCTGTCGGGTTGGCCGATACGAACTCCACGTTGACGCGCCGCGGGTTCACGGCCGGGATGCGGCCCCATTGCGCCGGTTCCGCGAGGATGGAGCCGACCAGCGTCGCGTAGACAGGGTCGGCGATCCGCACGTTGACGAACCCGGGTCGCGCGGCTTCGGCCGATGCCACCACGCCTGCCCCCGATGCGGACCGAAGGTGCGAGGCCAGTGCCTCCGCGATCTCCATCGGGGAGCGGCGCAATGGCCGAGCGAGCTTCATCGCGAGGTTCGTGGCGAGGTCGCCGAACGCGGGGTTTGCGGGCCGCTCGATCTCCACGTCGGGTGCCGCCTGGTCAGCGGCGATCCGCGCCAGTTCGCCCGCCGCCACGGCCGATGACCACGCCCGCGTGACCGCATCGCGAACCAGCGTGCGCACCGCGGCAGGGCTCGTCGCCCGGGGATCGGCTGAACCGGCAGAGCTCGACACGTGGGCCTCCTGGGCGGGCGCGATGGGATCGCGCCATCGTACCCGGACTGCCGCGATGGGCTCGAGTACCAGGACCCTCGTTGCGGCCCCGCACCGGAAGCCGCCCGCTCGGCCGTGCGGTCTGGTGGGTTCCGGGGACGCCCGGGCTGTTGTGGCGCAGTGCGCACCAGTACCAATGGCTGCCGCACGCCCGGTATCGTTCGAGCTCCGGGGAGAGCGGCCCCGGCCGGAGCTGCCGGACCAGACCCAGATGGATCCGCCGGAGTCGTGCCGCCGGCGTCACTGGTCGAAGGAGCCTGGCCGTCGCGCCACCCTCCGGGCCCGGGACGGTCGGCAGCCTCCCTCCAGCCGTGGTACGCGCCCCGCCGGCGAGTCGCCCACGTGGCGATCAGCCGTTGAGCCCGTGGTCCCCGAGACCAGGACGGGACGCACTGCCTGGGTGCGTCCCGTCCACCTCCCGGACCCGGGTTTCGAACCGAGGTCGGGCTCGCCGCACCCACAGGCCGTCATGGTGCTGTCGGCCGTCCGACATGTCGGCAGGAGTACTGGTCTGGGATGTCTGCCGCAGAGTACTGTTGTCGCCCCTGCGGGGGCACGATCGGTGACCTCGGGCAACGGAAAGATCGGTCGCGGGTGTGGTCTGGTGACGTGATGCGCGGTTCGACCTAGTCGTTGAGTACTAGACAGCGCCAGTACCAACGGGCAGCATGGCTGTACCGCCCAGGCAGCGGGGGAACTTATCGCTCCATCTCGAGAGCGCGGCCGGGATGGCCGCCAGCAGAAGGACAGGGGACCAAGAATGAACGGAACGCGTACGTTCCGCGCCGCAGGATGGCTTGCGGTGGCGGGCATGCTCGTGACGGCACTGGTGGCGCCGTCGACCGCCCTGGCCGCAGGCCCGGGCAACAACGGACTCGACCCGACAGGCAACGGGACGACGTCCAACGCCACGGTCGGCAGCAGCCTGTCCGCCGCGGGCAGCAGCGCGACGATGGGAGGCAACCAGGCCGACTCGAAGATGTTCTGCGACGGGACCAGCGTCGGTACCGTGGAAGGGTTCTTCACCCTCTCCAAGGACCTGGATGCGGGATCGGTGATCACCGTGTACATGGTCCCGAACAACGGATCGAACGCCAACCCGGCCGCGAACGTCAGCAAGAACGAAGCCTCCATCACCCTCACCAACGCGAACAACAGCAGTGGCGACAAGATCAACTGGACGATCAATGTCATCAGCGGGTTCACGGTCAGCTCCGGTGGCATCCTGGTCGTGTTCGCGGTGAACGCCGACAACGTGACGGCCATCTCGTCGAGCAAGACGTACTCGCTGAACTGCACCGAGGCGCAGCCGACCCCGACGCCGACGCCCACGCCGACGCCCACGCCGACGCCCACGCCGACGCCCACGCCGACGCCCACGCCGACGCCCACGCCGACGCCCACGCCGACGCCGACGCCCACGCCGACGCCCACGCCGACGCCCACGCCGACGCCCACGCCGACGCCCACGCCGACGCCCACGCCGACGCCCACGCCGACGCCCACGCCGACGCCCACGCCGACGCCCACGCCGACGCCCACGCCGACCCCGACCGCCACCCCGACGCCTGAGCCGACGCCCACGCCGACCCCGACGCCGACCGCCACCCCGACGCCCACGCCGACCCCGGTTGGTAGCGTCGAGGCAGCGACGCCCACGCCGACCCCGGTTGGTAGCGTCGAGGCTGTGACGGGCACGCCGAACATCACGCCTCCGCCCACGGATGCGCTGACCTCGACGCCCACCCGTCCGGACGACTCGTGGCGACTGGTCCTGATCGGCATGGCCGGGATCCTGGCGGCAGCCCTGCTGCTGACGCCGGCACCGGCGACTCGACGGAACAAGCGCTAGCCGCAGCGTGTGAGGAGGCCAGCTGACGCCGGCCTCCTCAGCTCACCGCTGTCCCCGAACCTTCACGGCCGGGATGCGATCTCGCATCCCGGCCGCTGCACGCCCACAGCGAGCGCGGACCGTTAGAGATCGAGGGTGATCCCGGGCCAGACGAACTCCACGGGGCCTGCGTACGCGTCCCGCACTGATGCGACCGTGGCCTCGGGGTCGAAGCCCATCTGCAGGTGCGTCAGCAGGACCCGGGCGGGTTGCGTCGCGGACGCCAGCCTGCCGACCGCGGGCCCATCGAGGTGCATCGCGCCGGCTGGAACCGGTCCCGGGCCGAACGCAGCCTCGGCAAGCAGCACGTCGCCGGGGCGCACGAGCGGCTCGACCTCATCCTCCTGGGCGCTGTCGCCGGTATAGACGAGGCCGGGCGCGTCGTCGGCCTGGCTGAGGCGCATCGCGTAGCTCTCGCCCGCATGGGTGATCCGTAGCGGCTCCAGCGTGAGATCGCCGATCCGATGCGGGGCGGGGCCCAACGGCCCGATGTCGAGGGACTCGTCGGCGAACCCAGGTTGACCCCAGAGGGCGTCGAGACGGTCGGCGAGGCCCCGGGGTCCGAGCACCTCAACCCGCCGCGGCGGGTCGAACTCGTAGCGCAGGTAGTGACGCAGCGGGACGAGATCGATGAAGTGATCGGGATGCAGGTGGCTCACGACGACGGCGTCGAGGTCGCAGGGCAGGAGATACGGAAAGATCCGTGGGAACGATCCCTGGCCCAGATCGAGCAGCACCCTCGTGGTTGCCGTGGAGACCAGATACGCCGCCCCGGAGGCCCCCTCGCGGTCGGTGTACGACGGTCCGGCCCCGAGCACGGTCAGGCGCACCGAAGGTTCAACCTCATGGGACATCCTCGCGAGCGGTCAGCAGCCGGCTCCCGCAGCCTACCGCCTCGTCCGGCACCGGGCGGGCGCTTCCTGCAGCTGGTCAGCCCGCGGGCGTCGGTCCCGCCGCAGATGCCTCTCGGCCGAGGGCGTCCGGAGCGGCTCAGTGCCCCTGCGGTTTGGGGCTGGGACGGGACCCTTGGGAGTTGGCTGAGGCTTGTCGGGGCCGGGCTTGCCCGGAGCTGGGACACCGCTGGACCGGTGACCCCGCCATTGCCGCCATTGCCGCCATTGCCGCCATTGCCGCCATTGCCGCCGGTGCCGCCATTGCCGCCGGCGCCCGTCCCGCCGTTGCCGCCATTGCCGCCGGCGCCCGTCCCGCCGTTGCCGCCATTGCCGCCGGCGCCCGTCCCGCCGTTGCCGCCATTGCCGCCGGCGCCCGTCCCGCCGTTGCCGCCGGCGCCCGTCCCGCCGTTGCCGTTCGCTCCACCGCCATTCGTCCCGCCGTTGCCGCCGGCGCCAGTCCCGGTCGTGGGCGCAGCTGCGCCGGCATTGAGCTTGTCGATCACGCTGCTCGAGCGAGTCAGGGCATTCTCGAGCCCCGTCGCCGACGGCCCGGTGGCGGATGCGAGGAGCTGCTCGAGGACCGCTTGATGGAACTCGACGGCCTGCAGGGCTCGTTCAGATGACGGCCCCGTCGAGGCTCCGAGCTCCTGGATCGACCGCTCGTATGCCCCGATCGCGGCACTCACAGCGCCCGCGTCACCCCGACCCGCCGCATCGACGATCTCGGCCAGTCGCGCCTGGGACTGGGCGAGCTCGGCGTTGAGCCGCTCCTCGGGCTGGGTCGGCAGCAGCATCGTCTCGACGTTGAGCCTGGTTTCATAGAGTGGCCCGCCGGCCCTCGAGGCCGCAAACGATGTCGAGCCGACCAGCAGGCCGGCCAGGACCGCGGCGGCCAGCGACACACCGATCCGCCGTTGGCTCCAGCTCGAGAATGGGAGCCGCCTCGGAGCTGCGCCGATTGCGACGGATGTCCTCGCCTGTGCGCCATCGAAGTGCCGCCGCCAGGCCTCCTCGGTCACCACCGTCCGGGCGCGCCGCGCCTGCGCCGGGCTGGGATCCAGCCGGACGCGCGCGTACCGAGCGAGCATCCGCTCGAGCTCGTCGCCCGCGATCGGTTCGAGTGCCTGCATCTCGTCCTCGTTCACCGGCCGTCCCCCGAGACCCTGGCCGGACGTTCGTCGGAGCCGGCCTCGATGCCAAGCTCCCGCCGGAGCGCCGCGATGGCTCGGAACTGGAGGCCCCGAACGGTGCCTTCGTGCCGGTCCATCGCTACCGCTGCCTCCTTCGCCGAGAGACCGGCGAAGAACCGCAGCTCGATGGCCTCGCGCTGCTCCGGCGTCAACCGGCGCAGCGCCGATGCGACGCTGTCCAACTCCTGTCGGAGCACCGCCAGCTCGTCCGGCCCGTCATCGGGGGCCGGTCGTTCGGCTGCCAGGTCGAGCGGGGCATGCTCGCGGCGCGTCCGGGTATGGTCGATGACGACATTCCTGGCCAGCTTGAACAGCCAGCCCCCGAACGGGACGCCCCGCGACTCATATCGCGGTAGCGCCTCCAGGGCCTTGACGAAGACGAGCTGCGCCAGGTCCTCCGCGTCGCTCGGGCGGTTGACGCGGGCGGCGACGTAGCGATACACGGGTCCGTGGTAGTGGTCGAACAGGGATCCGAAGGCCTCCGGATCGCCGTCCCGAGCCGCCGCCACGAGGCGCGTGATGGCCTCGTCGTCGAACGTCATAACGAACCGCGTTCCCCCGTGTTAGGGCTGGACCAGCGCACCTGGCCCTCAACCAGGCATCGGCACGGAGATCCGTTTGCCCCCGCGCCGGAAGGCGAGCGCACGGAAGCCGGCGTCCGCCGCATGACGATACGCCTCCCGAAGCCCGTACGAAAAGCAGTCGATCCGGTGCGCGTCTGATCCGATGGTCACGTACCGGCCGCCCTTCGCCCGGTAACGGGCGACGATCGCGGGCGTGGGATACGTCTCGCGCGGCACCTGGCGCAGCCCGGAAGCATTGACCTCCAGCGCCGTCCCCGACTCTACCAGCGCCGTGAGCACGGGCTCGTAGAGCTCGGGGGCCGCGGCGAGTTCCGCCGGCATCACATGCGGCACGAGGTACCGCTTGACGAAGTCGAGATGCCCGATGGTGTCGAACATCCCCGACCGCGCCGCAGCCGTCACCTCGTCGAAGTAGGGACGGACGATCTCCGGCAGCGTCCGCCCGGACACGAACGTGCCCACGTTGGCTGCCTTGTACGGCGACTCCGCGCTGACATGGACGCTGCCGATCACGAAGTCGTGCGGATGGTCCCTGAGCCAGCCACGGATCGTGGCCTCGTGCCTGCGCTCGTAGCTGACCTCGACCCCGAACCGGACCGCCAGCCCCCGGTCGGCCCAGCGAGCCGCCGCGTCCCGCACGTCCCGCTCGCGGTCCGCGAACGAGGCATAGCCGTAGGCCGGCAGGCCGGGGTCGAAATCGACGTGATCGGTGATCGCGATCTCCGCGATCCGGCGCTCGACGGCGAGGAAGCAGTAGGCCTCGATCTGGACGTCGGCGTCGGGTGACCGAACCGTGTGGAGGTGGGCGTCGAGCGGCAGGTCTCGCGCCTCGCCGAGGCCGGCGGCGAGGCCGGCCGTCAGCGCCTCCCGCTCGCGCTCGGCGCGGCTCCGGGTATCCGCCGGGTCCGGCAGCGCCGACGGCTGCGCGATCCGGTTCACCGGCGGATCATCCGCTGACGGTGGATCACCCGCTGATCACGCGCAGCTCGTGACCCACGCGGTCGAAGGCCTCGAGCGCCTGGTCGAGGAGGTCATCGGTGTGGGCAGCTGTCACGATCGTCCGGATGCGGGCCCGGTCGAGCGCCACCGTCGGGAACACCACCGAGGTGCCGAACACCCCTTCTTCGAACAGTCGATTGCTGAACCGGATGGTCGTCTCCGAATCGCCCAGCATCACGGGCGTGATCGGGGTCTCGCTGCGACCCGTATCGAACCCGAGCCGGCCGAGCTCCGCCTTGAACCGCCGGGTGTTGGTCCACAGCCGCTCTACCAGCTCGGGCTCCTCGTCCATGATCCGGATCGCCTCCCGGCAGGCGGCGACCACCGCGGGCGGATGCGAGGTGCTGAACAGGAACGGACGGGCCCGCTGGACGAGGATGTCGCGCAGGGACCGGCTGCCGGCGACGTAGCCGCCCAGCACACCCACCGCCTTGGACAGCGTGCCGACCTGGACCGCAACCCGGCCCTTGAGCCCGAAGTGATCGACGGAGCCGCGCCCGTTGCGCCCGAGGACGCCGGAGGCGTGTGCGTCGTCGACCATGACCGCCGCTCCGTACGCCTCGGCGGCTTCGACGATGCCGGGCAGCGGCGCGATGTCGCCGTCCATGCTGAACACGCCGTCGGTGACCACCAGGATCAGGCGATACGGGCTGCCGTGCCCGTCGCGGCCCTGCTCCGTGGCCTCGCGGAGCACCGTGCGCAGGCCGTCGACGTCGGCGTGCGGGAACACCTTGCGTGGCGCCTTCGAGAGGCGCATGCCATCGATGATGCTGGCGTGGTTGAGCTCGTCGGACACGATCAGGTCGGTCTCGCCGGTGAGCACCGGGATCACACCCGTGTTGGCGGAGAAGCCGGACTGGAAGGTGAGCACGGCCTCGGTGTCCTTGAACGTGGCGAGCTCCGTCTCGAGCGCCTCGTGGAGGGTCATCGTGCCGGCGATCGTGCGCACGGCGCCCGAGCCGGCCCCGAACTGCCGGACGGCCTCCATGGCGACCGCCTTCATCCTCGGATGGTGGGACAGGCCCAGGTAGTCGTTGGACGAGAGGCTGATCACCCGCCGGTCGTCGAGCGACACGATCGGACCCTGGGCTGAGCTCATCACCCGCAGCGGCCGGTACAGGTGGCGCTCGCGTAGGGCAGCCAGGTCCTCGTCGAGAAATGCGAGCGGGTTGGGACGCGAAGCGGTTCCCATGTGTGCCTCCTCCGGCCCTACGCTGCCCAGTCGAGGATCACCTTGCCCGCATCGCCCGAGCGGGCCGTGGCGAACGCGGTCTCGAACTCGCGGAACGGGAAACGGTGGGTGATGGCCGGCGTGATGTCGAGCCCCGACTGGAGCATCACGGTCATCTTGTACCAGGTCTCGTACATCTCCCGGCCGTAGATGCCTCTGATCGTGAGCAGCTTGAACACGATCTCGTTGACGTCGAGGCTGATGTCCTCGGTGGGGATGCCCAGGATCGCGATCGAGCCACCGTGCGCCATGTTGTCGAGCGCGGTGCGGATCGCACCCGGGCTGCCGGACATCTCGAGCGCGACGTCGAAGCCCTCGACCATGCCGAGCTCGCGCTGGACGCCGGCCAGGTCCTGCTCCCGGGGGTCGACGGCGAGGGTCGCTCCCATCCGGGTGGCGATGGCTCGCCGGGCCGGGTTCGGCTCGCTGACCACGACGAACCGGGCACCTGCGTGACGAACGACCGCGGCGGCCATGAGACCGATCGGCCCGGCCCCGGTGATCAGCACATCCTCGCCCAGGACGGGAAAGGCGAGCGCCGTGTGGACGGCGTTGCCGAACGGATCGAAGATCGCCGCCACCTCGGGGTCGATGCCCGGCCAATGGTGCCACACGTTGGTCATCGGCAGGGCCACGTACTCGGCGAACGCCCCATCGCGCCCCACGCCGAGACCCACCGTGTGAGCGCACAGATGGCGGCGGCCGGCCAGGCAGTGACGGCACACGCCGCAGGTGACATGCCCCTCGCCGCTGACGATGTCGCCGGGGTGGAAGTCGGCGACGTTCGATCCCACCTCGGCCACCACGCCCACGAACTCGTGGCCGACCACCAGTGGCGGCTGGATCGTCTTCGCCGCCCACGGATCCCACGACTCGATGTGCAGGTCGGTCCCGCAGATCCCGGTCTTGTGGACGCGGATCAGCACGTCGTTGATCCCGATCGTCGGGTCGGGCACGGTCGCGAGGCTGAGCCCGGGTCCGCGTTCCGCCTTCACCAGCGCCAGCATCGCTCTCTCCTCGTCCCGTGCGGGTCGGCCGGTGTCGCCCTCAACCCTCGGTCCGTGGTTCGTCGGCCCAGTCGACGACCTGGTTCTCGATGGCCCCGATGCCCTCGATCTCGCACCGGACACGATCGCCGGGCTGCAGGAACACCGGCGGATCTCTGAACACGCCAACGCCGGCGGGCGTGCCAGTCGCGATCAGGTCTCCGGGCTCGAGCGTGATGTGCCGCGAGATGAAGCTGACGAGCGCCGGCACGGAGAACAGCATGTCCGATGTGGTCCCGTCCTGCATCGGGATCGGGACGCCGGCATCCGGGCCGCTGCCGGGGATCCGCCAGGACCGGAGCGCCAGCCCTCGGCCGGGGTCGAGCTCGTCCGGGGTCGCCAGCACGGGCCCGACGGGCAGGAAGGTATCGCTGCCCTTGGCGCGCAGCCACTGGCCGTCGCCCTTCTCGCCTTCGCGAAGGGCCTGCGGGTTGCCCTGCCAGTCACGGGCGCTCACGTCGTTGACCACCACGTAGCCGGCGACGTGGTCCATCGCCTCCGCCTCCGTCACCCGGCGCGCACGGCGACCGATGACCACGCCCAGCTCGACCTCCAGGTCGAGCGCCCGGGTGCCCGGCGGACGGACGATGGCCTCACCGTCCGCGATGACGGCGTTGTCGAACTTCGCGAACAGCATCGGACGCTCCGGCGCCGCGCGGCCACCCTCCCGGGCGTGATCGCCGTAGTTGAGGCCGACGCACACGATCTTGCCGGGGTGCGCGATGGCTGCCAGCGGCCGGCGGGCGCCGGGGTCGCGACGCGTCGCGCGGCGGCGGTCTGCCCTGGCGATGAGTCGCCGCATCTCGCCCTGCCATGCCTGGTCGCCCGCGATGAGGCAGCATGGCGCCAGCCAGGTCCGGAGGGTGGGCCGGCGCTCGAACCGGGCCAGCTGCCCGCCCGTGATCAGGGCGCCGTCGACGATGGCGCCGATCCGCGGCGAACCATCGCGTCCGGCGTGCGCGTACAGGCGCATGGCCCCTCGATCAGCTCGCCGACGGGCTGGGTGGCACCGACGCGCTCGGGGCGCCTGACGCGCCGGGTGGCACCGACGCGCTCGGGGCGCCTGACGCGCCGGGTGCCGTCGACGCGCTCGGGCCGGTTGACGCGCTGGGTGCTGCAGACGCGCTGGGTGCCGCCGACGTGGACGGTGACGGCGAGGGTGCCGCGCACTGCGGCTCGGGCGGAGCCAGCCACGTGCCATCAGCGGCGACCCGCTCACCGTACCGGGTGAAGAAGGTGTAGATCTCCTGGTCGTCGAGCTGATCCAGGTACAGCACGCGATCCCACAGCAGCGCGGCGTATCTGGTTGGCATCTGCTCGAAGCGCGCGACCACCGGCCCCACGATGCCCGGTGCCAGCCCGCAGACCGGGCTGGCAGGGAACCCGGCCGTGAAGTCGCGGAGCTGCTGAATTGCCGCATCGTCGCAGGCGCCCCTGTCGCACGAGTACAGGAGCACCAGGCCCCCGTGCTCGAGGTTATGTACCCAGCCGTTGGGGACGCTCTGATCGTCGGGCCCGTAGACCTTGGGTTGCAGCGGGCCGAACCCGGCCTGATTGATGTGCCTGCCCGATGCCGGAGGGCAGTGCGCATAGGTCACCTTGTCACCCGGCTGGACGTGCTGGTTGCCCATGTCCTGCTGGACCTGGCCCAACTCGCCCGACGCCGCCGGCTGCGCCGTGTCGATCGAGGTGCATGCGTAGGCCGGTGCCGCTGCCGATGCGAACACGAACGCACTCACCCCGACCACCACCACGACCACGATCAGGCCCAGGATCGGTGCCCGCAATCGCTGCATGGTCGTCTGCGGCGCATGGCGCCGGCGCGATGCATCGCGCCGGCCGGCACGGGGCGTGCCGGCCGGGCTCGTCGAGCCTGCGCCACGACGTCCGCCGGGAGCGGTCCCCGATCGCGAGCCCCGAGTTGATGACGAGCGCTTGGAATCAGTCAAGGTGGCAGAGCTCCGCGTGATGGGTTCGGCGACAGCCGGGACGGGCGGCTGTGCAGCGAGCGGCACGCGGCCGCGGGCGCTGGGCGAAGGGTAGCGTCCCGCGGCCAGACTCGCCGGGACCGTGCTCGCAGCGCCGCATCGCCGACCCAGGGGCTCGCATGCGACCGGCTCGCGGCCAGGGCTCGCTCGGCAATCGCTACGGCTCGTTCAGGTATTCGCGAACGTCGTCGCGTGTGAGCCCGAAGAACAGCAGCAGGGCGAGGATCGCGGTCAGCAGCGCAAACACGGGCTGGGCCGCCAGCAGCAGCAGCGGCACGGCGGGGACGGTCAGGGTCGAGAGGCCGATCGCCAGGGTCCGGCTGGCCTCCTTGCGCTGGAGGACGAGGGTGGTGGTGAAGATCGTGTAGGCGAGCAGGATCATCGCCACGATGCCGATCGGCGAGATGGGCGCGCTGATCGCCTGGTCCACGATCCAGCGCAGCGACAGCCCGATGCCGCCCAGGAGCAGGAAGGCGTAGCCGAGGAAGATCCGAACGCCGGGTGGCATGGCGCGCAGCTGGCTGAGCACGCGACCAATCATGCGCCAGTCGCGCGCTCGACGACGGACCACGTGCCGGGACCGGGCCCCCGTACACTGCCGCTCTGACGGAACGCAGGGAGTCACATGGCGGCCAACGATCTGGACTGGGTGCGGGACGCCATCTTCTACCAGGTGTTTCCTGACCGGTTCGCCCGCAGCGGGCGGGTCGAACCGCCGGGACCGCTCGAGCCCTGGGACGCGCCGCCGACCGCCCACGGGTTCAAGGGAGGCGATCTGTTCGGTGTCGCTGAGCGCCTCGACTACCTGGTCGAGCTGGGGGTCAACGCGATCTACCTCAATCCGATCTTCGCGTCCGCCTCCAACCATCGCTACCACACCTACGATTACCTGGCCGTCGATCCGCTCCTGGGCGGTGACGCGGCCCTCCGTGAGCTGCTCGATCGGGCGCATGAGCGGGGTGTCCGGGTCGTCCTCGACGGCGTGTTCAACCACGCGAGCCGAGGGTTCTGGCCCTTCAACCACGTCCTCGAGTGTGGGATCGCTTCGCCGTACGTGGACTGGTTCCATGTCGATCGCGAGGCGCTCGCCGCGGGCCGTCCGCTGCGGGCCTATCCGAGCGAGGCACCCGATCCCCACGCGGCTGCCGATCAGAGGTCGACCGGCGAATCGGGGTCGATGTCGAGGCTCGGCTACCAGGCCTGGTGGGACCTGCCCGCCCTGCCCAAGCTGAACACTGACAACCCGAAGGTCCGCGAGCACCTGATGACCGTCGCGGAGCACTGGATCCGGTTCGGCGCCGACGGCTGGCGCCTGGACGTCCCGAGCGAGATCGATGATGACGACTTCTGGCGCGAGTTCCGCCGCCGGGTCAAGGCGATCAACCCCGGGGCATACATCGTGGCCGAGGTCTGGGTCGAGGATCCGCGGTGGCTCAGCGGTGACCAGTTCGACGCCTACATGAACTACCCGCTCGCGTTCGCTGCCCTCTCGTTCGCGGCCGGGTCGCTGCGCGATGACCGGGTCATCGCCCAGCAGGGGAACGTGAGCTCGGCGATGACCCACGAGGACGGTCCGGGCTTCGCGCGGCGCCTGGGCGACATCATGGCGACCTACCGCCCCGAGGTCACCAGCGTCCAGCTCAATCTGCTCGGCAGCCATGACACGCCGCGGATTCTCTCGATCTGCGGTGGCGACCGCGACTCGGTCCGGCTGGCGACGCTGGTGACCATGACGCTGCCGGGTGCGCCGTGCATCTACTATGGCGATGAGATCGGCATGAGGGGCGAGCACGACCCCGGCTGCCGCGGATCGTTTCCCACCGACGAGACCGCCTGGGATGGCGACCAGCTGGCCTTCGTTCAGGGCGTCACCGCGTTGCGCCATCGGCACGCGGCGTTGCGGCGCGGCAGGTTCGCGATCGTGGGCTCCGGCAGCTCGGCGGTCGCCTGGCAACGAGCCGACGACGAGGCTGCCTGGCTGATCTGCGTCAACGCCGGCCAGGCTGCGGCCCGGGTGACGCTCGACGTCCCCGACCTCGACGGACGCGACCTCGAGCCGATGGTGCCGTCCGGCTGGCCCTGGCCGGCAGGCGAAGCGGCGCTTGTCGCCGGCGGGCGGGTCGAGGTGAAGATCCCGCCGCGTGGGGCGCTCCTCCTGCGCGCCGGCTGACCCGGCAGGGCCGAACGGACGCTTCCGCGCGTCGCCCAGCGACGTTCGAAGGGCGCACCGCACCTCACGCTGGTTGGTCGCCCCGCGTATCCTCCCGGGACGTGGCTGACCTGCCCTTCGTCCTCAGCGAACCCCTTGGCCTGCGTCTCCGGGCTGCCGCCGACGTTGAAGGCAAGATCGCGCGCGCCCTCGATGCCCTGGGTCCGCTGGCCGGTCGCGACGTTGCAATGCTGGATCTGCCGGACGGCCCGATGCGCGACCGGCTCGCCGCGGAGGGGATCGGTGGCCGCCACCTGCCCCTCACCGATCCGCTGAGGATCGACGCCCCCGATGCGAGCCTGGACGCCGTGGTCAGCCTGTGGTCCGGGTTTCGCGGCATCGAACCCGCCGCGATCGGGGAGGTGGATCGCGTCCTTCGACCCAGCGGCCGGCTGCTCGTCGTCCACGACTACGGACGCGACGACGTCAGTGACCTTCGATCGCCGGATTCTCCCGAATACGGTGCATGGAGCCGGCGCGATGGACCGTTCCTGCGCGACGGTGCGTTCAAGATCCGCGTGCTGCATTGCTTCTGGACGTTCTCGTCGATCCAGGACGCCCGCGAGTTCCTGGCCGAGGCGTTCGGGGCCCGCGGTGAGACCGTTGGAGCCCGCCTCAAGCGGCCCCGGATCAGCTGGAACGTCGCGGTCTACCACCGGGATCGTGGTGGCACGTCCGCGCAGCCCCCCGATACCGCCGGCACGGCCGGTCGCGAGTCCCACGCCGCCTGACCGGCACGTCCCACTCGAGGGATCTCGCGTCCGATCCACCGACGACCCGGTCCCGCGCCGCCTGCTACGCTCGCGGCGATGAGCCAACGTTCCCGCGACGGCCGCCGTCGCCCTGCCGCTGCCAGACGCACCGAGGGCGGACGGGCGGGCCCCCACCTCGGCCGGATCCGGGTCACGCCGCTTCGCGTCACGCTCACCGTCGCGCTCGTGGGCGGGCTCGTCTTCCTTGCCTACGCGACCTTCGTGAGGGACCAGCTGCAGGTACCGCTGATGGCCACCGGTCTCGCCGTGTGTGGCCTGGTGTTCGCGGCGATCGCCGTGCTCTCCGTGTCGGCCGTCGTCCGAGCCGGTCGCGACGGACACGACGGCACGGCGGTGCTCACGGCACTGCTGGGCGGCGTGTGCGCCGTGGGGTCCCTGATGCTGCTCGCCGGGGCCGTGATCATGAGCCTCATCTGGAGCGGCACCAAGAGCGCCTGATGTCGCGGACCGGATCCCTCCACCGGGGGGTGCGCGGGCCGAGGCCGGGAGCCGCTCTGCTACACTCGCCCGGCCCTCGCGGGGACGCGGCCCCCATCGTCTAGAGGCCTAGGACGCCACCCTTTCAAGGTGGAGATCACCGGTTCGAATCCGGTTGGGGGTACCAGTCCGGAGGCCGGCCCCGGCGATCGTCGACGAGCCAGCCGCCCTGCTATCCTCGATCCCATGGAGCTCATGGGTGTCACCATCCGCACGATCGTGACCGACAACGTTGCGATCCGATGCGACGGTTGCCGCGAGGTGATCTCCGGCACACCGTGGCGGGTGAACATCCTGGACATCGTGTCGCCCGAGGTCGCGGTCGGCTGGACGGAGCACACGCCGATCAACCCTGGTCCGCACCAGTTCCATGCCGACCCCGCCTGCGTGCGCCGGTGGATGGCAGCCCGGGGCTACTACCTGTGCCGGCGCGGCGACGTGCGCGAGATCATGCGTCCCGTTGCGCTGCCGCTCGATCCGCCCGCGCTGGGCCTGTGTGACGGCGTGCATCGCGACGAGCACGAGTTCGTCCCGGCCTGACGCGCGAGGTCCCGCTACCGTCGCGCGTGGCTGTCCGACAGACCGGCGCACCCGATCGCGGATCCCAGCGGAGCGTTGACGCCCCCTGGCGGCTTGACGCCCCTGGCGATGAGCGATTGACGCCCGAGTCGGGCCACACCTACACTCGCGGTCACCACCCTGCCCGCGAGGGGGACCCAGGTTTACCCAGTTTCGTCCCGACTGCGACGGGCGGTCCCAGGTCCCTGGAGGATCAAGTGCCGGACGACCCCACGCGTCCCGAGCGCCCCCTTCCCGAGCGGATCCCGCTGGGAAAGGCGAGCCGGATGCTGGGTGTTGACCCTGACACGCTCCGGCGGTGGGCGGATGAGGGCCGTGTGCCGGCCTCCATCACGCCGGGTGGCCACCGGCGGTTCGAGCGTCGAGCGATCGAGCGGCTGCTCACGGCTCGCCGCGCGAGTCCCTTGAGCGGCCTGGCTCGCGTCGGTGACTCATCGACACGCCTCAGCGCTGCCTACCGCCGACGATACGGGGAGCTCCACGGAGATGGCTCGGATCTGCGGGCCTGGATCCCCTCGGACGAGCGCACGATCTTCCGCGACAACGGCAGGCGCCTGGTCGACGCGCTCGTTCGCCATCTCGACGAAGCCGGCCCGGGACGGCGGGACGCGGAGCACCAGGCGATGGACCTGGCGGCCCAGATGGGTGATCGGCTGGCCGGCCTGGGCGTGTCGCTGGGAGAGGGTGTGACGCTGTTCGTCGCCGCCCGCCGCCCGTTCGTGACCGAGCTGGGGGTGGTGGCTCGTCGTCGGGGGGTGGACGCAGCCCGCATCGGCCGGTTGTACGAGCAGTCGAGCGGGTTGCTGGACCAGCTGCTGCTGGCGTTCATCGCCGCCTATGGGGCGGGGTCCGGGAAAGGGCTCGGCGACGGAGCCCCAGGCGATGGGGCGGGTGGCTCCCCGGCGGGCCGCTCGTCGTCGGGACACACGGACCAGCGGGTGCCTGACGGTTCGGGAGTCGGCTCGCCAGCCGCCGGCTCGCCAGCGGCCGGCTCGTCCGACCGATGACGGTCCTGCTGCCGGGGCTCACATCCGCCCTGTCGCTCGTGTTCACGGTGATGCTGATTGACCAGTGGCGCGAACGTCGACGGGGGTTCCAGCTGGCCTGGGCGTTCGGCATGGCCTGCTACGCGCTCGGATCCGGCGCGGAGGCGCTGGCCGGGGCAACCGGCTGGAGCGAGCCGATCTACCGCGTCTGGTACCTCACCGGTGCCGTATGGACGGCGGCCTGGCTGGGTCTCGGCACGGCGTTCCTGCTGGGCCGGACCCGCTTCGGGTACACCTACGCGGTGCTGCTGCTGCTGTCGGGCATGGTCTCGCTGATGATCCGCAACAACCCGAGCTACGCGGGTGCCGGATTGTTGCCCGCCCTGTACCTGGTCGGTGCGGTCGTGCTGGCCCTCGCGATCGGGATCGCGGCCTATTTCGAGGATGATCGCTGGCCCGTCATCGCCGCGATCGCCATCGGTGGCGTGACCGTGCTGTCCCTCGCGCTGATGATCGCCACGCCTGCGCTGCCGGCACCTGGCTATGCCCTGAGCCCCGACACCGGCCAGCCCGTGGGCGACGCGATGCCAGGTTACCTGCGCCTGCTCACGCCGATCATGAACATCCCGGGCGCGCTGTCGCTGCTGCTGGGCGCCATGTTCTCGACCTACGTGTTCATGCCCAAGCATCGTGTCCTGCCGTACTCGCTCGATCCCGGGCAGACCGGCGACCAGTTCCTGTTCAACCTGTTCATCGCGCCGGTCGCGATCCTGGTGAATCTGGTCGCCTCGCTGCCGGGTGCCGCCCGTGCCCTGGTGTCGGGCCGGCTCCACTCGCGGGTGCCGGCAACGATCCTGATCGCGATCGGAGCCTTCGTGCCCACGCTCACCGATTCGCTCGATCGGGCGGGCTCGACCGAGCTGTTCCAGGTCGGCAAGTTCCTGGGGGTGGTGTTCCTGTTCGCGGGCTTCCTTGTGTCGGTGGAGGTGTTCCACGAGGTCCGTATCCCGTTCACGGGGATCAGCCTCGCGACGGCGAGTCGGGAGCGTGCGCGGCACCGCGACGACCAGGCTCGGAACCGGGAGGTGGTCGAAGCCCGGGCCGGTACGGGTACGGACCCGACCGTTCCCGGCAGCCCGGCCTGAGGCAGGGACCTTCGCGCCACCGTCCGCTGCCGTGGGGTTGGCGCGCCGGCGGTCCGGTGCGCCGGGACGGGCTATCCTCTCGCCGATGAGACAGGCGGGTGTCGTTGATCACAGCAGCCGCCCGGGCCGGATGGCCGAGGTCGCCGACGGGCTGGCTGGCGAGGGAGCGGAACGGGAGCCGTGGACGGTGGCCGGCCCGAGAGGCGCCTCTGCGATCGTGTTCATCCACGGCACGCGTCTCAACCGTCGCCAGTGGTGGCCGCAGATGCGCCGTCTCTCGGACCGATACCGGTGCATCGCGATCGATCTGCCCGGTCATGGCACTCGATCCGCCGAGCCGTTCACGACCGCCTCGGCCAGCGCGGCCGTGGTGGACGCGATCGAGGCGAACGTGCCGTCCGGTCGGGCGGTGCTGGTTGGCCTGTCGCTGGGCGGGTACGTCGCCATCGACGTCGCCGAGTCTGCCCCTGAACGGGTTGCCGGGCTGGTGCTGGCCGGCTGCTCTGCCGAGCCGATCGGGCCGTCGGCCGTCCTCATCCGGATGCTGGCATGGATCCTGGCGTTCGTCCCCGGTGGCGCCCTGAACCTCGCGAACCGCTGGTTCTTCCGGCTCCGCTACGGACGAGCGATCGCCGATCCGTTGATCGAGGGTGGCTTCGGACTTGCCGGCGGCGCCCGCGCGCTACGGATCCTGACCGGCCGCCGGTATCTCGAGCGGTTGGGCAGGTTGTGGACGCCGGTGCTCGTGGTGAACGGCGCCCTGGACCCGGTGTTCGGGCCTGGAGGCGACCACTGGGCGGCCGCCTGCCGCCGCGGCCACCACGCCGTTCTACGGCGGGCGATGCACCTCTCGAACCTGGACCGCCCGGGTCCGTTCTCGGAGCTCGTGGCGGATTTCGCGGACGGCGTCGCGCAGGACGCGAACGCGGCCTGACCGCCCCGGTCCCGGCCCGGAATGAGCGAACGGGGGCCACCGGTATACTGCCGGGACACCCCACACCCGCACGAGAGGTTCGATGCGCGTTCGCAAAGCTGTGTTCCCGGCTGCCGGTTGGGGCACCCGGTTCCTGCCCGCCACCAAGGCGCAGCCCAAGGAGATGCTCCCGCTCGTCGACAAGCCGGTGATCCAGTACGCTGTCGAAGAGGCCGTGGCCGCCGGGATCGAGCAGGTCATCATCGTCACCTCGTCGCAGAAGCGCGCGATCGAGGACCACTTCGACCTCAACTACGAGCTCGAGCACCTGCTCGAGGAGAAGGGCGAGATCGAGAAGCTGCGGCTGGTCCGACACATCAGCGATCTGGCGCAGGTCGCCTACATCCGGCAGAAGGAGCAGCTTGGTCTCGGCCACGCGGTCCTCATGGCCAAGGACCTGATCGGCCACGAGCCATTCGCCGTGATCCTGCCCGACGATGTTGTCGTGGCCGAACGGCCGTGCATCGGGCAGCTGATCCACGCCTACCAGCAGCACCACGCGTCGGTTGTCGCGGTGATGGAGGTCCCGCCCGAGGAGACGGGCCGATACGGGGTGATCGGCGGAGAACGGGTGGAGGACGCGTTCGACGGCGGGCGCACGTACCGCGTGTCGTCGATCGTGGAGAAGCCCCGCCCGGAGGATGCACCGTCGAACCTGGCGGTGATCGGCCGCTACGTCCTCACCCCCAAGGTGTTCGACAAGCTCGAGCAGACGCAGCGCGGGGCCGGCGGCGAGATCCAGCTGACCGATGCCATCCAGGCACTGATGGAGGAGCAGGGCGTCTACGGCTACGCGTTCGAGGGCAAGCGGTACGACGCGGGGACGACCATGGGCTGGCTCAAGGCGTCGGTCGAGATCGCCCTGGCACGGGCCGACACCGGCACCGAGTTCCGCGACTATCTGCGCACGCTGGACATCTGACCATCGGCCGCTTGATCGGGCGGGTTGTCGTCGCGTACGCCGCCTGCGGTAGGATGCCCCGGGCCACCCGGGACCGGTGGCGAGCAGGGGAGACCAGCACACCGTGACGGAGATCGGCAGCACGCTGGGCGGGCGATACCGCCTGGTCGAGCTGCTCGGACAGGGCGGGATGGCCACCGTCTACCGGGCTCGTGACGCGCAGCTCGACCGTGACGTCGCCGTCAAGCTGCTGCGACCGGAGCTCGGTCACGACCCGGAGTTCCTCGCCCGCTTCCGGGACGAGGCGAGATCGGCGGGGTCGCTCAGCCACCCCAACATCGTCGCGGTGTTCGACTTCGGGGAGGATGCATCGGGCCCCTACCTCGTGATGGAGCTCATCGACGGCCAGGACCTGGCCTCGATCCTCCGGACCCAGGGTCCTTTGGCCCCGCGTCAGGCGGCGCGCATCAGCGCCGAGGTGGCCAAGGCGCTCCAGGCCGCACATGCCCGGGGGCTGGTCCACCGCGACGTCAAGCCGTCCAACATCCTGGTCTCTCGCGACGGGCGGGTGAAGGTCGCCGATTTCGGGATCGCGCGGGCCATGACCGAATCCCAGCTGACGCTCCCCGGAACCACGATGGGCTCGGTCCATTACTTCAGCCCGGAGCAGGCGCGGGGCGAGGTCGCCACGGCCGCCTCCGATGTGTACTCGCTGGGCATCGTGCTCTTCGAATCGCTGGCCGGCCAGCGTCCCTTCTCCGGCGACGGGGCCGCGGCAGCCGCGCTCGCCCGCCTCACCACGACGCCGCCGCGCCCGTCCGCCCTGCGCCCTGGCGTGCCGCCCGAGCTCGACCGTATCGTGCTGCGTGCGATGGCCCTCGATCCAGCGTCGCGATACCCGTCCGCCGCCGCCATGGCCAGCGCCCTCGAGGACTTCCTCGGAGATACGACCCAACGCGGCGCCGCCGCAGGTGCCGGAGCCGGTGGCGCAGCGGGGGTGGCTGCCGCGGACGCGGCCGGAGCTGCTGCCGGGGCGTCGGGAGCGCGAACGGTCGCCTCCGCCCAGGCACGCCCGAACCGGCCCGCACCCTATCCGCCGGATGCCTACGCGCGAGACGGCTCGCCCTCGGCCCCTGTCTCGACCCGGGGGGCGCCGCCTCCGCCACCACCCCAGGACGGCGACGAAGAAGGAGGCTCGGGGCCCTGGGCCTGGGTCGCCGGGCTGCTCGGCCTGGCCATCCTCCTGGTCGTCGCCTTCCTGCTGTTCCAGGTCCTGACCGGGGGTGGTGGCAGCGCCGGTCCGAGCCCCAGCGCCTCTCCGGTAAGCGTGACCGTGCCCGATTTCGTGGGCATGGACGTCGACGCGGCGAAGCTGCAGGCGGACTCGCTCGGGCTCACCCTCGTGATCGGCGGGACCCAGGAGTCCGATCTGCCGGAGAACCAGATCCTGAGCCAGGATCCCCCGCCCCAGGCGGTCGTCAACGGGGGCAGCAGCGTCACCGTCGTGACCGCGCGAGGCAAGGCAGCCCAGCCCGTGCCCGACCTCCGCGGCAAGACCGAGACCGAGGCGCTCCAGCTGATCGTGACGGACGGCCTGACGGTTGGCACCCGGACCGAGGCATACGACCCGTTCACCCCGGCCGGCTCGGTCACGGCTCAGCAGCCCGGACCGGGGATCATCGTCGCCCCCGGGTCCCCGGTCGACTACACGGTCTCGAAAGGCCCGGAGCCCACGCCCACGCCAACGCCAACGCCGACCCCCACGCCGCCGCCGACGCCCACCCCAACACCGCCGCCGACCCCCACGCCACCGCCGACACCAACGCCAACACCCGCACCGCGCAACGTCGGGGATTACCGGTGCATGACGCTCAGCGCGGCCACCAGCGCCATCGAGGGCGATGGGTTCACCGTCGGGACGGTCGAGCCGTCCCCGCCACCCGACGGCTGGCTGGTGACTGATCAGACCCCGAAAGCCGGCCAGAAGCGCCCCGCCGGCACCGCCATCGATCTCGTCATGGCCGACCCGACAACGGTGGTCTGCCCACCAGGCTGATCGTCGCCCACCGGTTGGGCTGGCCGGTCCGCCCGGAGAGGCGCGGGTGCGACGAGGAGCCTGCCGGGCGCACGAGGCGATGCTCGCTGCGACCGGTCACTTGCCCGGCGAGCGGCTGCGGGAGCCGGCGGTCGCACCAGCCAGGAGCTGGAGGCTCAGGGCTCCAGCTCGCTCCATAGCGACCAGCGGGGCTTGGCGGCCGCGGGCCGCGACACAGCTCGCACGGGCTCCATGGCTTCGGCTGGTCGCGAGGCGCCCGAGGTCACCGACGATCGGCTTCCCCAAGACGACGGGCTGGCCCCCGCCGGCGGATCTGGGGTCGGCGTCCCGGCACCGTCTGCGGCAGACCCGGCAGCCTGCGACCGCTGGAGCTCGTCCACCGGCACGAACGTTCGAGCCGGGCGCGAGGCAAGGGTGCCCGTCATCGCGGGACCGGACGCGGTCGGAGGGACGCCTGCGCGAGGCCGTTCGTCATCCGTCTCCGACGCCGGGACGGGGGCTGCCCAGCACGGACGGACATCGGTTGCCTGGATCGCCAGCCGGCGCGAGGCGACCCCGCACAGGCCCAGACCGCCGGCGACGCCGTGCCGGAAGTGGCGGCAGGTGCCACATGAGGTCGTGGAGCGATGACAGACCCAGCAGCGCGAGCTCTCGGGCTGCGGGGCCCCGCAATGCGGGCAGCGCCAGACCGGCATGGCGGGATCGTAGCTGCGTGCGGCGCCGGTGTCGAGGGGTATGGGACCGGCGTCGAACGCCTGTCCGGCACGCTACTTGACCGTCAGCACCTGGCGATCCGTCCCGTCACCGAACGTATCGGTCGTGATCTGGACGACGGCCAGCCCGGACCCCACGTTGGCTCCGCTAGGGATGGTGGTGGTGAACGTCGCGCTGCCGTCGCTGCCGGTTGGGATCTGGGATGAGACGATGGGTTCGAGCCCTGGGACCGTGACAGCGAACAGCGCCGTTGCCCCCGCCACCGGCTTGCCATCGGGCCCGGTCACCACGACGTCGAGCGACAGCTTCTTCGGCAGCTTGCTGACCCTGAAGGTGTAGGCGGATCCGGTCAGCGAGACGACCAGCTTGCCCAGGCCCTTCCGGATGTTGAGCGTCGTGTCGTTGCCATTGCCGGCCGGGTCAGTGGTCGTCACGGCGATCGCGTTGCTGCCCGCGGCCAGCGCGATCCTGGCCTGGAACAGCCCGTCTGCGTCGGCGTCCACCGTGGCCGATGCCCCGTTGGCGTCGTTGCGGACGTGGACAGTGCTCTGTGGCTGCGTCTTTCCCTTGATGGTCACCGAGCTCTTGGTCGTCGATGTGTTGTCCTTGGGCGAGATGATCGTGAGCTTGGGCTTGGACGTGTCCCGGACCCAGGTCGCGATCGCCGAGCGCTCGCTCTCACCTCCGGGTCCGGAGATGGACGCCTGGATGTCGTTGCGACCCTTGGCCAGCTCGACCCCGGGGATCACCAGGGTCGATGTCTCGCCGACCTGCGCCTCGGCCTGGTCCTTGGGATCCTGGTCGGGCCGGGTGACCCACAGGTGGACCATGTAGCCTTCGAGGCCGACCACGGCCGGCGGGACGTGGACGGTGACGTCCACGGTGGCGGCGTTGGTGTACGGCTCGTCGGGCGGGACGATGATGGGCGCATCAGCGATCAGCGGCGCCGTGGTCGGCTCGGGGCTGGCAACCACGGCGCCGATCGAGGTGATGACGGTGCCGAAGCCGCGAACGGCCGTCGAGATCACCGGGCCCACGGCCCCGCTGGCAACCCACGTCACGCCGATGCCGAGAGACACGATCACAGCCACGAGCGCAACCTTCACCCCAACGGGCAGCCCCCTGCGGCGTTCGATGCGCCGGTGCCGAGAGAGACGCGTGGGCGATGGCCCGCCAGCGCGAGCCTTCGGGGGCGTGGGCCGGCCGGTTGACGGCGGGCGAGGCCGGACCTGGGAAGGGCGGCCCCCGCGGCGGATGTCCATCGGCGGCGATTGTCGCACGAGTTTGCGTGGGACCTGGCTGCACACGGACGCGGGGATCAGGCCCGGCTCGCGACGCGCCCGCGAACCGTCGAATGGCGTCCGAGCGGAGCCGGAGACGAGGCTCGGCCGACCCCCGCCATGTCCGCCGTGCACCGCCACTCGCCGCCGCCCGCCGCTCGCCGCCGCCCGCCGTACGAGAACGGCGTACGCCGGCGCGATGGGTCCGGTGATACGCTGCGGCGTGTCGCGGCGCCTTGCCCGGGGTGCGCGACCAGACGAGGGAGCGTGTGGAGGCACGAGACCGGAGACCCGTGCGGCCGAGTCCCGGCGATCGAGGCTCGTGGAGTCATGGACCGATCGCCCGGGTCCAGCGGCGTGCCGCAGCCACCGGTGAGGCGGGCACCCTGCCCGCCGCCGGTCCGACCATGGGCGGCTCGCCCGGCATCGGTCTGCCGGGCCCTGTGGCCGGCCGGCGGACGGGGGTGCAGGATCGCCGACTGCCCGCGTACGGAATACGGCCCCCGCTGCCGGGTGCGCAGCGGCCCTGGATGCCGCCGGCCCGCGGGTTCGGGTTACCCAGCCTGCGGCGCAACGTCTGTCCCCATTTCTACATGACCGGACCCCGGGGAGCGATCCCGATCCAGGCGCCGCACCTGCTCAAGGGGCTTCTGCGCCAGCCCAACAACGTGTCCCGCTGCCAGCTGCGCGGTGGCGTCCACCTCGACGATGGGTACGTCAATGACGTGTGTCTGACGCCCAGGTTCAATCAGTGCGTGTTCTACGAGGACGATCTGACCAAGACGTGAGCGCGCCCGCGACCGGGAGCCCGGCGGCCAGGCCGCCCGACCTCAGCTACGCCCAGGCGCTGTCGGCCATCGAGGCACGCGGCCGGTTCGGGGTGCACCTCGGGCTGGCCCGCGTGCGAGCCCTGCTGCGGCTGATGGACGACCCGCAGACATCGTTGCGCGGGGCCCTCGTTGCGGGTACCAACGGCAAGGGCAGCGTGATCGCGCTCGCTGGCGCCGCCCTGCGGGCCGCCGGCTACCGGGTGGGGACGACGCCCAAACCGCACCTGGTCACCTACCGTGAGCGGATCATGGTCGACGGACGCCCGATCGCGCCGGACGTGTTCGCGAACCTGATCGCGGGAGCGCTGCCATTGGCAGATCGCGTGGCTCGGCGCCTCGGCCCACCGACCGAGTTCGAGCTCCTGACCGCCGTGATGTTCCGCCACCTCGCCGATGTGGCACCCGATGTGGCCCTGGTCGAGGTTGGGCTGGGTGGGCGTCTGGACGCAACCCATGCCTGGGACGGCGGGGTGGCCGTGGTTACCAACGTGACGCTCGACCACACCGACCGGCTGGGGTCCACGGTCGCGGCCATCGCACGCGAGAAGGCGGCGATCATCGAGCGCGGGGACATCGCGGTGACCGGGGCCACCGGTGACGCGCTGGCCGTCGTCCGCCGGCGCTGCAACCGGCTCGGCGTCCCGCTCACGGTGGTCGAGCCGGCGCGCCTTGGCGGGTGGGATCGAGACGGGATCGATGTCCAGCTGCCTCGACTCGGGGCAACGAAGGTCGGACTCCGGGGGCGCCACCAGGCCGCCAACGTTGCGGTCGCCGACGCGCTGCTCGACGCGCTGGCCGTGCGTGGTATCGCCAGCTGCCCACCCGACGCCAGGCGTCGTGGCTATCGAACGGCACACTGGCCGGGCCGGCTCGAGCTGATCGAGGCACCAGGGCCACGGGGTACCCTTCGCGAGGTGCTGCTCGACGGCGCGCACAATCCCGATGGCGCGGCCGCCCTCGCGGCGGCGCTGGACGACCTGCGGCCGTACCTCCAGGGTGGCCGGACGTCACCGCCGGTCCCGCTGACACTGGTCTGGGCATCGATGCGCGACAAGGACGCGGCAGCGGTGACCGCTGCCATCGCCGCCTCGACGGCCGTGGCAGGTGCCACGATCCTGTGCACCGCGCTCGACCTGCCACGCGCCCTGCCGGCGAACCGGCTTGCCACCATCTGGCGCGCGGCGCTGCCCGGCGCGACCGTGGTCGAGGTGGCAGATCCCGCCGCGGCGCTGCAGCGAGCGGTTGCGGACGCGCCGGGTCCCGTGGTCGTGGCCGGCTCCCTGTACCTGGTGGGGGCCGCCCGGAGGCAGCTGGTGGACGACCCGCTGCTGCGCGACCCGGTGGCAGCGTGAGGGCCCCGTGAGCGCGCGTCGCCGGGCGGCCGGGAGCGGGGCCGGATGCGAGCCGCTGCCCGGGGACAGGGGTGTGATCAGCGGGCGTCCGGAGCTGGGTGGAGGTGCCGCGACCCCGTCATTTGCCCTGCCTGCCGACGCCGGTTACGGGCTGCCCGGGCCGCCGGGGCCCACGACGATCGGGGGGGTGAGCTTCGCCTGGGGGACCAAGACGTACGTGATGGGGATCCTCAACGTCACGCTCGACTCATTCTCGGGCGACGGTCTGCTGGCCGCCGCGGACCCGGTTGGGGCCGCCGTGGACCAGGCTCGCCGCATGGTTGCCGAGGGCGCCGACCTGCTCGATGTCGGAGGGGCGTCGAGCCGGCCCGGTCACGAACCCGTGCCGGAGTCGGAGGAGATGGCCAGGGTGGTGCCCGCGATCCGTGCGATCGCTGCCGCGCTGCCCTCGATGCCGATCTCGATCGACACCACCAGCCCGGCCGTGGCATCGGCCGCGATCGATGCCGGCGCCGGCCTCGTCAACGACGTATGGGGGGTCGCCGACGAGCCGGACATGGCGCGTGTCGCCGCCGGAAACGGCGTGCCGATGGTGCTGATGCACAACCGCGCCGAGGCCCGCTACCGGAACCTCCTGCCGGAGGTCCTGGCCGATCTGCAGCGGGCGATCGACCGGGCGCTCGATGCCGGCGTGGCCTGGGACGGGATCATCGTCGACCCGGGCTTCGGGTTCGGCAAGACGCCGGACCATAACCTGGCGCTGCTCGGCGGGCTGGCCGAGCTGCGCCTGCTCGGACGGCCGGTGCTGCTCGGGACCTCGCGCAAGTCCACCCTGGGCAAGCTGCTCGACCTGCCCCCCGACGAGCGAGTCGAGCTCACGGCAGCGACCACGGCGCTCGGGATCGCGGCCGGTGTCGACGTCGTGCGCGTCCACGACGTGCGAGACAACGTCAGGGCCGCCAGGCTGGCCGACGCCGTGGTCCGCGGCTGGCGGCCGGACGGGTGGCACGCGGAGACCGGGTCGTGACCGATCGGATCGTCCTCGACGGCATGGTGTTCGAGGGGACGCACGGCGTGCTCCCGGAAGAGCAGCTGACGCCGCAGCCGTTCGAGGTCGACGTGGAGCTGACGCTCGACCTGCGGCCCGCCGGCCAGAGTGACGACCTCGGGCAGACCATCGACTATGGGCAGGTGTTCGACGTCTGCCGCGAGATCGTCGAGTCCACCCGCTTCAACCTGCTCGAGGCGCTGGCCGAGGCGATCGCCCACGAGCTGCTGGCCGGCTTTCCGGGGCTCGAGGTCACGGTCCGCGTCCGGAAGCCGCGGGTGAGCCTCGGGGGACCGATCCGTACCGCCGGCGTCGAGATCCAGCGCCGGCGATCGGGGTGAACGCCCGGGCAGTGGGGGGGAAACCGCCCGGGCGCGAGAGAT
This sequence comes from uncultured Chloroflexia bacterium, assembly GCA_963829295.1. GTDB lineage: Bacteria > Chloroflexota > Limnocylindria > Limnocylindrales > CSP1-4 > CAIXZV01. The sequence goes on from CAWHHU010000005.1 coordinate 208,013, forward strand.
TCGAGGCTACTGCAGGTTGCCCGGGCGGGTTCCGAGCGTGACGCTCAGCTTGAGCGTCGTGCCATTGCGCAGGACGTCGAGCACGACGGTGTCCTTGGGGGAGAACTGGACCAGGAGCGCATCGAGCGGGTGCACGGTGTCCACGTTGATCCCGTTGATGGCGGTGATGATGTCGCCTTCCTGCAGGCCCGCCTTGGCGGCGGGGCTGTCGGCGACCACGGCCGTATCGGTGCTGCCGTTCGCCGTCACCCAGGCTCCGTTCGCCACCGGCAGGCTCTGATCCTTCTGGATCTGGAGGTCGATCGAGACGAAGCGGATGCCGATCCACGGCCGCGCGAGGGTCTCGCCCGCAACGGCCTGATCCATGATCGGGCGCGCGATGTCGATTGGGATGGCGAACCCGATGCCGTTGGAGTCCGTGGCGATGGCCGTGTTGATGCCGACCACCGAGCCGCCGGCATCGACCAGCGGGCCGCCGGAGTTACCCGGGTTGATCGCCGCGTCGGTCTGGATGAGGTTGGTGATCCGCTGGCCGCTGTCGACCTGGATGTCACGACCCTCGCCCGACACGATTCCGCTGGTCACGGAGAAGGAGTAGGTACCGAGCGGGCTGCCGATGGCGATCACCAGCTGCCCCACCTTGAGGCCGTCGGACTTGCCGACCGGGGCGGTTGGCAGACCGGTTGCATCGATCTTGACGATGGCCAGGTCGGTGAGCGTGTCGACGCCGTAGACCGTGCCGCTGAACTGACGCCCATCCTTGAGCTCCACCGTCAGCTGGTCCGCGCCGGTGACGACATGGTGGTTGGTCAGGATCCAGCCGTTCGAGTTGTAGATCACGCCCGACCCGACGCCCTCGTTCGAGCCCTGGCCGAACGGATTGGTGGACTGACCGGTGGTGGTGATCTTGACGACGGCCGGGCTGACCTTGGCGGCGGCCTGGATGACGGCCGACGATTCGTCGATGGTGACGGGTTGCGGCTGCGAGCTCCCGGCTGACTGGCCGCTGCCGGGAGCGTCGGTGGTGATCACGGTCTGGTTGAACGCGCCGGTCTGGTCGAGCACGGCGACCGTGCCGCCCGAGGCCAGCACGGCCGCGAGCAGCGAGGCACCCAGGATCATGCCCAGGCCGGGACCGCCCCGCTGCCGCCGCCTGACCGGCGCCACCGGCTGGTTCCAGATCGCTGGCGGTGGGCTGCCGGCCGGTCCGCCCGGAGGCGCCACCTGGCCCCAGCCGCTCCCCTGCGAGGCCGTTCCCTGGGCCCACCCGCCGCCGGGGCCGGGTCCACCGGGGATCGCCGTCGGCTCGGCGGGCGCCGGTTGCTGCCAGCGCTCGCCACCCGGCTGGCTGCCGGGCGACGCCCATGCCCATCGGTCGTCCGGGCGTGGATCGGGGGCCGGCGCGTAGCGGGGAACCTCGATCCGCTGGGTCTCGTCCAGGGGATCGGTGCCGCCGGCGCCCTGAGGATCGGCGCCGGGGCCCTGGGGAGCTGCCGGCGTGGGTTCGTCGTTCATGACTGGGCTGATCTTCCCTCGTGCTCGCTGGATGGGCCCGCGGCCGTGCGACGAGCGGGTGCCCTCACCAAGGGTGCCGGATCGTGATTCATCGGGGATGCCTGACTCGGTGAAGAATCGTTGACCTTGCCAGCCGCCGACCCATCGGCCCCTGGCGTGCCGGTGGCCTGCCCGGTGGAGGCCGGGACCTCCGTCGCATCGCGGGGATCCCGAGGCAGGCTGACCAGAAACCGCGACCCTCGGCCCACCCGGCTCTCGACCGCGATCGCTCCGTGATGCATGTCCACGATCGACTTGACGATCGACAGGCCGAGGCCGGACCCGGTCCCGCGCGCCTCGTTTGCCCTCGAGCCACGATAGAAACGATCGAACACGCGTGGCAGCTCGGAGGGATGGATGCCCACGCCCGTGTCCGCGACCTCGATCCGGGCACCGCCATCGGCACCGCGCAGGACGGTGACCGTCACGGTGCCGCCGCGCTCGGTGAACTTGAGCGCGTTGCCCACCAGGTTGGAGATGACCTGCCCGATCCGCGGGGCGTCATGCCGGATGCGCAGCGGCCCATCGGGCAGGGTGGTGCTGAGCTGGATTCCGCGCCGCTCCGCCGTGGCCAGCTGCTGCTCGACCGCCGACTCGACGGTGCCCCGGAGGTCGTCCGGCCGCAGGTTGAGCAGGATGAGGCCCGAGTCCAGCTTGGACAGCTCGAGCAGGTTCTGCGCCAGCCAGTCCAACCGGTCGAGCTGGACGGCCGAGGAGTCGAGGAACTCGGAACGTGCAGCCGGGTCGCGACCAGCCGGACCCTGGAGCAGCTCGATGAACGTGCGCATGGCCGCGATCGGCGTCCGCAGCTCATGGCTGACGTCGGCCAGGAAGTCGCGGCTGTAATCGCGATCGCGGCGGATGATGGCGACGCTCTCCTCGAGGCGGTCGGCCATGGCGTTGAACTGGATCGACAGCGCCCGCAGCTCCAGCGTTCCCGATGACAGCTCGTCGGCGGGGACGCGAGACGAGAAGTCGCCATCGGCGAGCCGCCGCGATGCCTCGGTCAGCCGGGTCAGCGGTGTCGTGAAGCGCCGGGCGAGGAACGAGGCGACCAGCATCGCCACCACGAACGCGGCGAGCGCCATCGCCAGCAGCAGCCCGGTGATCGCAGCAAGCGCGCTCGCCCGGCTCGTGTACGGGTTGGACAGCGTGACGGCCAGGCCCCAGTCCTGGTTCTGGTCATTCCTGGAGCTGACCTGGGTCGCATCCGCGCGTGCGGCGGCGATCGCCGGGTCGCGTGCCTGGCCCCACGCGGGCTGGATGTCGAGGCTCGCCTGGAACGTGAAGCCCGGAACCGGGTCCACCACCATCGTGCCATCGGTGTCCTTGTGGGCCGGCCCGAACACGAGGCGGATGTCCGCCTGGGCGACGGTGTTGGCGGTCAGGGTGAGCCGGTTCTCGTCGACGAGCAAGCTCCTGACCTTGGGGTTGAGCTGCATCTTCCCGTTCGGCTGGGTCAGCACGACCGTCTCGGATCCGACGGCGTCGGTGACGAACAGCTTCAGGATCTCGGCGGTGCTGGAGGCCCGGACCCGAAGGCTCTGCTCCTCCTGCTGGCGGAAGTAGTCGTCGACCCTGTTGATCACCACCGGCGCAACCAGGCCCAGCGTCAGCGCGACGAAGCCGATGAACGCGAACGTGAGCCGCGCCTGAAACGAGCGGGGAACGGTCGGCCGGCGGGGGCCGCGGGTGTCCCGCCCGTCGAACCCCTGGCCCAGGCCCGGATCCACCCCGAGCTCGACCGCGGCGGGTCGCCGGGTGTCGGCCATGTCAGCGCTCGGCGAACTGGTAGCCCGCGCCGCGAACGGTGAGCACGAACCGTGGGACGGAGGGATCGTCCTCGATCTTGTCGCGCAGATGGCTCACGTGAACGTTGATCGTCTTCTCGTCCTGGTCGAGGGCCTCGTAGTCGCGCAGCAGCTCCAGCAGCTCGCGCCGCGTGAACACCCGGCCCGGGCGGCTCGCCAGGTGGCGCAGGATCTCGAACTCGGTGGCGGTCAGCGAGATGCGGCGGTTGCCGCGCTGGACACGCCGGCGCTCGAGATCGATCACGAGGTCATCGTGGCGGATGACCCGCCCGCCGGCGGCGTTGGCAAGGTCCCCATAGGCACGCCGCAGCAGGGCGCGGATGCGGCTCATCAGCTCACGCAGGGCGAACGGCTTGGTGACGTAGTCGTCGGCGCCGAGCTCGAGGCCCACCACCTTGTCGAACTCGTCACCACGCGCCGTCAGGAACAGCACCGGAGCCTTGGATCCGACCGCACGCAGACGGCGCAGGACCTCGAACCCGTCGATGCCCGGGAGCCGCACGTCGAGCACGATCAGGTCCGGAGCCTGGGAGGTCGCGAACTCCAGCCCTTCCTCGCCCGAACGTGCAACCGAGACCTCGTACCCCTCCTGCTGAAGGGCGTACTGGATGCCTCGGGCGACGGCGAACTCGTCCTCGACGATCAGGATGGTGGCGGCCACAGCGCCGCGATCCTACACCGGCAGGCTCGGGGCTCGTGCCGCGCCCTGCGACCCGGCCGGATCTCAGCCTGTGATAGCCTCGGGCGCGCGAAACCAGAGAGGACCCAACCGTATGCCCACCCGACCCCAGCTCGCGGCCATCAGCCGTACCGTGACCGGCAAGGCCGTCGTGCATCTGCGGCGCGACGGCGTGCTGCCGGCGGTCGTCTATGGGCACGGCACCGAGAGCGAGTCCCTGAGCCTTGACGCGCACGAGTTCGAGGTGCTGCGCCGGCACTCGGGCGCGTCGACCCTGATCGATCTGGCGGTCGACGGCGGCAAGACGCGGCCGGTCCTCGTGCACGGCGTCCAGGTCCACCCGGTGACCCGCCGTCCCCTCCACGTCGACCTGTTCGCGGTTCGGATGACCGAGGAGCTCACCGTGGATGTGCCCCTGGTCGGCACCGGCGTTGCCTCGGCCGCGGATGCGGGCGGCACCCTGGTGCACCCGGTGTCCTCGGTGAAGGTGCGGGCGCTGCCGACGAACCTGCCGCAGATGCTGACCTACGACCTGTCGCCGCTGACCTCGTACGACGAGACGATCACCGTCGCCGACATCGAGGTGCCGTCCGGGGTGACCATCCAGGCCGAGCCCACCGAGGTCATCGCGCGTGTTCTCCCGCCGCGGGTCGAGGAGGTCCCGATCGCGGCCGAGCCGGAGATCGTCGCCGGCGAGGAAGCGGGGGAAGGGGCGGAGGCCGGCGAGTCGGCTCCTTCGGAGGAGAAGCCCGAGGCCTGATCGCCTCGGGTCCGCCAGGCGCCCCGGCAGGGGCGGTCGCCATGTGTCAGCGTGCGTCGCCGCGTGTCGTTGTGTGCCGCCGCCGATCGAGCGGCCGGCTCAGCGCCGGGTCGCCGTCGCGTAGACGACGGGCAGCGCCATGCGCAGTCCGTCGGCCGGCAGCGAGCGCAGCCGGGCCAGCAGATCCGCCTCCAGGGCCACTCGCCGATCGGGTTCCATCGTCGAGAACAGGTCCTCGTCATCGAACCTGGCTACGAACTCGAGATAGGACTCGGGCGTGAACTGGTGCGTCAGCTCGCCCGGGACGGCGTTCGCGGCGGAGAACCCGGCGCGGCGCAGGACCGCCTCGGTTGCAGCCGGCGACCGCAAGTCGTCGTGGCCACCTCCGGCCGGGCGCGGCTCGAGGTCCGCAGCGTCGAGGGCCGCATCGTAGGCTTCGTCAGCCGCAAACGGTCCGCCGCCCTCCATCCAGGACGCGATCGCGACCTGGCCTCCCGGCTTGAGCACGCGTCGCATCTCCCGCAGCGCCCGGAACCGGCTGGGCACCAGCTGGAGCACGAACGCGCTGGTGACGATGTCGAACTGATGATCGCCGAACGGCAACCGATCCGCCGGCGCGTGGTGGAGCCGCAGTCGCTCCCGCTCACCGACGGGGATCGTCGCCTGCTCGCGTTCCGCGACGGCCAGCATCCCGGTCGACCCATCGACGGCATCGACGACCATCGCCGGCCAGCGCCGCACCGCGGCGGCGGCGAACGCGCCGGTGCCGCAGCCAACGTCGAGCATCGAGACCGTCTCGCCGTTGGTGCCGGTGTCGAGGAGCTCGAGCAGTTGCAGCGTCGAGGGGCGATGGACCGGCGCCCACCAGGTCGCATAGCCTTCCGCGATCCGGTCGTAGCGCGCCTCCTGATCCATCACCCACCAATGGTGCCATGGCCGTTTCGGGAACTTCGGCCCCCCATCGGCGGTCCGCGGGCCGCTGGCTTCCGGAGCGGCCCTGCCCGATGCTCGACGGTGAACGGGCAGGTGCCCGCGTCGAACCGTGCGTGCCGCGACGCCACCCGGAAGGAGCCGAGTCATGGACAAGATCCTGCTCGCGTACGATGGTGGAGAACCGGCCAGGCGGGCGCTCGAGCAGACGATCGAGCTGGCCCGGCGGTTCAACGCCACCGTCGGCGTCGTGAGCGTGGTGCCGGTCCGCCCGAGTCTCCCCAACGCCGACCCCTGGGATGACCGGACGGTGCATGCGCACGAGCTGATCGAGGCGCGCCGGCTGCTCCGGGAGTCGGGCATCGAGGCCGAGCTCCTCGAGCCGGGCGGAGATCCCGCCCGGACCATCGAGCGGATCGCCGATGAGCGGGGCTACGACACGATCGTGATCGGCACGCGAGGCATGGGCACGCTGGCCCGGTTGATCCAGGGCAGCGTGTCGGACCATGTCGCGAGCCATGCCCACGCGACCGTCGTCGTGGCGCGCTGATCCGTGGATCGTCCAATTCCTTCGTTGAGATCAACACCAGCAGGCACCCCCCGGGGTGATCTGCAGAGCTGTCGCCGGAGTCTGTGATGATTACCGCTGCCCCGCCCGACCGCGTGAGCGGTTGGCCCTTCGTCAAGTCGCGTCGCGTGCTCGACGCGCTGCGCACCGGTGCCGGGCCGGCCCCGATCGCCCTGCGCGGCATGGCGCTCCTCGCCGACCCGGTCCTCAACAAGGACGCCGGGTTCACCGACACGGAGCGGGACGCACTCGCCCTGCGCGGCCTGCTGCCGCCCCGGGTCATGGACATCGAGGCCCAGGTTGCGCTGGAGCTCGAGCACATGCGGCGCAAGGCCGACGACCTCGAGCGGTACATCGGCCTGGCCGCGCTCCAGGATCGCAACGAGACCCTGTTCCACCGGGTGCTGACGGACCACCTGGAGGAGCTGCTCCCGATCGTCTACACGCCCACCGTCGGCCGGGCCTGCCAGGAGTTCAGCCACCTCTACCGCCGGCCACGAGGCGTGTGGATCACGCCCGACGATGTCGATCGGGTGCCCGACCTGCTGCGGCACGCCGCCCGCGACGAGATCCGGCTGATCGTGGTCACCGACAACGAGCGCATCCTGGGGCTCGGCGATCAGGGCGCCGGCGGGATGGGGATCCCGATCGGCAAGCTCGCCCTGTACTCGGCCACCGCCGGCATCCACCCGGGGCTCACCCTGCCCGTCTCGCTCGACGTCGGGACCGATCGCGCGGAGCTGCTGTCCGACCCGCTCTACGTCGGCTGGCGGCATCCGCGCCTGCGTGGCGTGGCCTACGACGAGGTGGTCGAGGCGTTCGTCGCCGGTGTGCGCGAGGTCCACCCGCGGGCCGTCCTCCAGTGGGAGGACTTCAAGCAGCACAATGCCATCCGCCTCCTGGAGCGCTACCGGAACTGGGTCTGCAGCTTCAACGACGACATCCAGGGAACGGCGGCCCTCGCGGTGGCTGCCATCCTGACCGCGCTCAAGGCCTCGGACCAGTCACTGGCCGGTGCGCGCGTGGTGTTCGCCGGCGCCGGCGCGGCTGGAACCGGGATCGCCCGGCTGCTGCGGGTCGCCATGATCGACGATGGCGTCGACGCCGCGGACGCCGCCGCGTCCATCGCGGTGCTGGACTCGCGGGGCCTGCTCGTCGAGGGGCGGGCGGAGCTCGACGAGGACAAGCGCGATGCCGCCATGCCGCGCGGCCTGGTGGCGAGCCTCGGGCTCGATCCCGACGGAGGCGCTGACCTCGAGAGCGTCGTCCGGGCCTTCCACCCCAACGTGCTCGTCGGGACGACGGGGCATGCCGGGACATTCACCGAGGCTGTCATCCGGGCCATGGCGGAAACCTCCGAGCACCCGATCGTCATGCCGCTGTCCAACCCGACGGCGAGCACGGAGGCCCGTCCCTCGGACGTGCTGGCATGGACCGCCGGCCGGGCCATCGTGGCCACCGGGAGCCCGTTCCCGCCGGTGGAGATCGGCGGGGTCGCGCGCAAGGTCCCGCAGGCGAACAACGCCTACGTGTTCCCCGGGATCGGGCTGGGCGCGATCGTCAGCGAGGCCCGAACGCTACCCGACTCGGCGTTCCTGGTTGCCGCGCGGCGGCTGGCTGAGCTGGCGACGCCCGAGGTGCTGGCCAGCGGTGGCCTGTTCCCGCCGGTGAGCGAGATGCCGATGGTGGCCCGCGAGATCGCGATCGCCCTGGTCGGCCACCTGGGCGAGCTGGGCGTCGGCCGGCGGTTCCCGCCGGAGCAGATCCCGGCGGCCGTCGGGGCCGTCATGTGGCGACCCGACTACGTGGCGTACGAAGCCGTGTGAGCCATCGCGGCCGCGCCGTCGCCGGGATCAGGCCTGGTCCCACCCCTCGATCGGCTCGGCCGGCCGCATCTGCGGCAGCAGGCGCCGGATGACACGGAGGGCGATGACCGCGAGCACCGCGAGCACCAGGATGATCGGCAGCCACACGATCCCGAACCAGATCGCAGCGCTGCCGAGCGTCTGACCCACCCCGATCAGGGTGGCCGTCGCGGAATCGACCTCACCGGCCGGATCCCACCCCTTGGCCGTCGCCTGGACCTGCTGGACCTCGAGGCCGAACGTGGTGACGAGGGTCCCGTAGGCCACCTGGTCGGTCAGCTGCGCCTGCTGGCCCTGGAGCTGCTCGATCTGGCCGCGGACGTCGGTCAGCTGCGCCTCGACCTGGAGCAGGTCGCTGATCTTGCCGGTGCCCTTCGCGATCTCCTGGAGCGACGCTTCGCTCGCCTCCAGGTTGCGGATCCGCGCATCGAGGTCGACCAGCTGGCCACCGACCTCCGACGCCTGCGTCTGCTCTGAAACCACCTTGCTCGCAAGGCCGCGGAGGCTGCCGATGGCATTCTCCCAGCGCGTGGCGGGAATGCGGTAGGTGATGGTCGCGACCGACTTGTCGCCGTCGTTCGACTCCTGCGACGCGCCGATGTAGCCGCCGGTCGCTTCGACCGCCGTCCTGGCCCGGGCCAGCGCGGTCTGGAGGTTGTCGACGACGAGCTGGAGCGAGCCGGTGTAAACGATCTTGAGGTCGTCGCGCGGTACGGGGGCGGCATAGCCGTCCGAGGACTGCTGGTCGACCTGCCCAACGCCCGACTGCGCGTCGGGCCCGGCTGCGGACGCCGCCGACGCCGCCGGTTGGGGCTGCGCCGCACGCTCGGGCTGCGATTGGGTTCCGCCGCCGACGGCGTTGCCGACGGTGCTCAGGGTCGCCGAGCTGCTGCAGGCGCCGACGACCGCCACCACCGCCACGCCGATCACCGCGGCGGTCAGCCGGCCGATCGCTGACCGATCGGCCCGCCGGCTTCGGTGTCTCGAGACCCCCATGACGCACCTCCTGGCGGCACCGTGGCGGTGCCCGTTCCCGCTCGCCTGTCGCTCACGTCGCGATGCTGCGGGGACGCCCCGGACCCCCGCCCGGTTCCGTCCCTGCCGTGGATGGTGCGGTCTCGGAGCCACCGAGAGGCTCGGTGATGTCCCGCAACCCCCGTCGCGGGCTGCGCCGCCCGCGGTATGGTGCGCGCATGCGCCTTCCCTTCGAGCCGCCGATCGAGCCCATGCTGGCCAAGGCCAGCAGCGGCCTGCCCGAAGGCCAGGGGTGGCTGTTCGAGCCAAAGTGGGATGGCTTCCGCGCGATCGTGTTCCGTGATGGCGACGAGCTGCTCATCCAGAGCCGCGATCTCAAGCCCCTTGACCGCTACTTCCCGGAGCTGGCCGAGCCGTTGCGGGCCCAGCTGCCCGAGCGATGCGTGCTCGACGGCGAGGTCGTCATCGCGCGCGAGGGCAGCCTCGACTTCGAGGCGCTCCTGCTGCGGATCCATCCGGCAGCCTCGCGGGTCCGGATGCTGGCCGCCGAGACCCCCGCTTCGTACGTCGCCTGGGACCTCCTCGCGCTGGGTGATGAGGATCTCCGGGAGGTCCCGCAGGCCGAGCGGAGAGCCAGGCTCGAGGCGGTGCTCGGGAGTGCCTCGCCGCCGGTCCACCTGACCCCGGCAACGAGGGACCGGGCGCTCGCAGCGGACTGGTTCGACCGGTTCGAGGGTGCCGGTCTTGACGGGGTCGTCGCGAAGCGGCTGGACGGCATCTACCAGCCCGGCAAGCGGGCCATGGTCAAGGTCAAGCACGAGCGAACCGCGGATTGCGTGGTGGCCGGATTTCGATGGCACAAGAACGGGCCGGGAACCCACGTCGGGTCGCTGCTCCTGGGCCTGTTCGACGACGACGGCAGGCTCCACCACGTCGGCATCACGTCGTCGTTCACCTGGGACCGGCGGGCGGCGCTGGTCGAGGAGCTGGCACCGCTGCGCGAGGGCGCGCTCGAGGGTCATCCGTGGGGCGAATGGGCCCAATGGGCGAGCGCCGGGGCCGCCGATGCGTCGGGCCAGCGCCTGCCCGGGGCGACGTCCCGCTGGAACCGGGGCAAGGACCTCTCGTGGGAGCCGCTGCGGGCCGAGCGCGTGGTGGAGGTGGCCTACGATCACCTCCAGGGCGACCGCTTCCGGCACGGGACGACGTTCCGTCGCTGGCGGCCGGACAAGCCACCCTCGGCCTGCCGCTACGACCAGCTGGAGTCGACGGTTCCGTTCGAGCTCGCCCGGATCTTCGGGTAGCGCGACCACCGCTCCGTGCTCCGGTCAGCAGCCGTGACGGCTGTCATGGCGCGATCCCGACGCCTGTGACTTCGCGCCGTGCCGGAACGGGCCGATCCTCGGGGCATGACTCCTTCCGCCTCTTCGAGGTCCGTCCCAATGACCCATGTTCAGGCCGTCGACTTCGACGGCGTCTCCCGCCGGTTCGGTGCCACCCTCGCCCTCGATGACGCTCGGTTCGGCGTCGGGATCGGCGAGACCATCGCGCTCCTGGGACCCAACGGAGCCGGCAAGTCGACGGCGATCGGTGTGATGCTCGGGCTGCTCGAGCCGAGCGGCGGCACCGCCCGGATCCTCGATCTGGCGCCCCGCGACGCCGTGCGATCGGGCCGGGTGGGCGCGATGCTCCAGTCCGCAACGCTGCCGGCCGGTGCGCGCGTGGTCGAGCTGGTCGATATGGTTCGCGGCCTCTATCCCGCTCCGCTGCCGCGTGACGCCGTCCTCGAGCGGGCCGGCCTGACCGGGATCGCCGGGCGTCGGGCCGAGACCCTGTCGGGTGGCGAGACCCAGCGGGTCCGGTTCGCGCTCGCGATCGCCGGTGACCCGGACCTGGTGTTCCTCGACGAGCCCACCGTGGCCATGGACGTCGAGAGCCGGCGCGCCTTCTGGGCCGACATGCGCCGGTTCGCGGCCGAGGGCCGGACCGTGCTGTTCGCGACCCACTATCTCGACGAGGCCGACCAGGTGGCCGACCGGATCGTCGTGCTCGACCGGGGCCAGGTGGTCGCCGATGGATCACCCGCCGCGCTCAAGGGCAGCATCGCCGAGCGCACGGTCCGATTCGCTTGGCCGCTGACCGAGCCCACCCAGGACTCGGCCCTTCGGGCGCTGCCCGGCGTGACCTCGGCCGACCGGCACGGCGAGACGGTGTCGCTCCTGACCGGCGACGCCGACGCGACGGTCCGCGCTCTCGTGGGGTCGAACGTCGCCTTCCGACACCTGGAGGTCACCGGCGCCGACCTCGACACCGCGTTCCTCGCCCTCACCAACGGCGCGCCCGACGCATCGGCCGCCGCCTGACCTCGAGCAATAGCACACTGGAGATCTGACCGATGCTCGCGTCTCGTGCCCTGGCCATCCCCGGCCTCGCCGCCTCCCCGCTCCTTGCCTACCTGCGCCTGGAGGTGCGCCGCTCCCTCCGGAATCGGCGGTACCTGCTGTTCACCATCGCGTTCCCGGTGATCCTGTACGTGCTCTACACGGCGATCCTGCCGGCGGACGGCAACGACCCGATGGACGGGTTGACCTGGCCGGTGTACTTCCTGGTTTCGATGGCTGCCTACGGCGCCATGGGCGCTGCCATGAGCCAGGCGGCGCCGATCGCCATCGAGCGCCGCCAGGGCTGGGCCCGCCAGCTCCGGGTCACGCCGCTGTCCGGACCCGCGTACGTTGCGGCCAAGGCCGTGTCGGCCGTCGTGCTGACGGTGCCGGCGCTGTTCCTGGTCATGCTGGCCGGGGTCGTCGTGAACCACGTCCAGCTCGGGAACGGCACGATGCTGTTCGTGATCGCCGCGCTCGCGCTCGGTTCGCTCCCGTTCGCGGCGCTCGGTCTGCTCATCGGCTATGTGCTCGATGCCGACAGCGCCCAGGGAGGGATGGTCCTCAGCTACTTCAGCCTGGCGATCCTGGGTGGGCTGTTCGCACCGCTGGAGGCATTTCCCGACGCGCTCGCTACGATTGGCCACGTGCTGCCGTCGTCCCACCTCGCAAGCCTCGGCCGGGCGCTCGCGGCCGGACGCACGCCCGATGGCGTCGACATCCTGATCCTCGGCGCCTGGTTGCTTGTGCTGGGCGGACTGGCCGCCTGGCGCTACCTCGCCGACGAGCGGTCGGGACGAGCCTGACCTCGATGCGCAGCCCCGACGCCTCGCCGATCGCCAGGGGTGCCCCGCCCAGGCGGGTGATCGATCGGCACGGGCTGCGCGTGCCGTTCATCGCGGCCACCGCGTTCTTCACGGTCTATCCGTTCGTCTCCCTGCTCACCCACCCGCCGCGACCGGAGGTGCTCGCCCTGCTCCTGGCCGGGTGGGCGATCTTCGTCGTCGTGCTGTTCAGGTTGTTCAGCGGGCGCGAGCTCGGGCAGGGCGACCGGAGCCCATGGCTGCCGCTCGCCACCGTGGCCATCACCGCGATCGCGGTCGTGGCCGAGATGGGCATGGGCGTGGGCGATGCCGGGGCCCTGTTCTTCTATGCCGGCGTCAGCGCGGCCCGGATCGCACCGGAACGGCGGGGCCTGGGCGCGATCGGTCTGGTGTCGCTCGCGGCCAGCCTGTCCACGGGGTATGCCGCGTCGGACCTGGGTACGGGTCTCGACATCGGGGTGACCGTCGGGACCATCAGCCTGACGCTGTTCGCCCTGTCGGCGCTGGCCCGAACCAACCGTGACCTCCAGGCGGCGCGGGGGGAGCTGGCCGAGCTCGCCGTCGCCGAGGAGCGCAACCGGATCGCACGCGACCTGCACGACACGCTCGGTCACAGCCTGTCGGTGATCGCGCTCAAGAGCGAGCTCGCGCGGCGGTTGCTCCCCGATGACCCGGCCCGGGCCGAGGCGGAGCTCGCCGATGTCGAGCGTGTGTCCCGCGAGGCGCTCGCCTCGGTTCGCGAGACGGTCAGCGGCTACCGCCAGCCGTCGCTGGCCATCGAGCTGGCTGGTGCCCGGGCGGCCCTTGCCGCCGCCGGGATCACGGGTGACGTCGAGCCGGCGCCCGAAGACCTGCCGCGGAACGTGGACGCGATCCTCGGCTGGGCGGTCCGCGAGGGGGTCACGAACGTGCTCCGCCACAGCGACGCGACCAGGGCGCGGATCCGCATCATCACCGACGGCTCGTCGCGCGCGGTCGAGGTGGTGGACGACGGGCGCGGGCTGGCGGAAGACGACCGGGCGTCCGACGATCGTGCCGGCGTCGGCCTGGCGGGATTGCGAGAGCGGGCCGCGGGACTCGGCGGCCGCGTCGAGGCCGGACCGCTGCCGGATCGCGGCTTTCGCCTGCTGGTGGCCGTGCCGGCGGAGGCCGGATGACCCGAATCCTGCTGGCCGAGGACCAGGCGATGGTTCGCGGCGCCCTTGCCGCGCTGCTCGCGATGGAGCGCGACCTCGAGGTCGTGGCCGAGGTCGGCCGTGGCGACGAGATCGTCGCCCGAGCGCTGGCCACCCGGCCGGACGTCGCGCTGCTGGATATCGAGCTGCCCGGCCTCGACGGATTGTCGGCCGCGGCACGGCTGCGCGCGGCGGTTCCCCGCTGCCGGGTGGTGATGCTCACGACGTTCGGGCGCCCCGGCTACCTCCGAAGGGCAATGGAGGCCGGTGCCTCGGGCTTCCTGCTCAAGGACGCCCCGGCCGCCGACCTCGCGGCTGCGGTGCGGCGGGTGGCCCGCGGCCAGCGGGTCGTGGATCCGGGGCTTGCGCTGGCCGCGCTCAGCGAGGGCGCCAACCCGCTTTCGGAGCGTGAGCGTGAGGCATTGGCCCTGACCGCGACCAATGGGACCGTGGCCGACATCGCCGGCCAGCTCGGCCTGTCCGAGGGTACGGTCCGCAATCACCTGTCGGCCGCGATCCAGAAGACCGGGGCGCGGAACCGGGCGGAGGCGGCCCGGATCGCATCCGACAAGGGCTGGCTGGCACCGGACACCGACGCGTGACGGCCGCCGGCCGAAGGGGTCCAGTCCTCGGCGGCATGCGTCACGGCGGCGTGGCCGCCGCGGCGATGCCCGCGGGCGCCTCCGCCTGCACCCGGACCGCTACACGCGGCCCGCGAGGAAGGTGTTCCAGTCCCGGCCGTCGTCGAGATGCTGCCACTCACGCCAGCGGGCAATCCGCCCTTCCGCGTCGGGCTCCACGATGGCCGCACCGTGGTACCTGTGGTGGCCCAGGTAGGTGTATTCCACGACACCGCTCTGGGCCGCGTCGTCGAACAGGATTCGATGCCAGGTCGTGGTGTGCCCGCCCGGCGGTGGCTCGAAGAACAGCTCGAGCTCGGCCCGCGATCCGAACCGGTACCGGAGCGGATCGGCGTAGTCGACCCGCTCGGCGAAGCAGGCCGCCGCCGCTGCCGCGTCGCCCGCAGCCCACGCCTCGCCGAGTCGCGCGATCAGGCGCTCGAACTCCGATCTCGTCATCCGTGCACCCCCAGGTCTCGCGGTCCATCCAGCGCTGCGCCCAATGCTACGCATCCCTCGTCTGTCCGCGTCAGTTGATGTGGAGACCGTTCGACCCAAGGCAGACGGGATGGCCGGCGATGGCCGCGTCCGGATCGATGTTCAGGCCGTCGCGCGCGATGACCCGACCGGCATCGTCGACGACGACCAGATCCGGCGTGAACGGGGCGTCAATCGGCGCCGGTCGCGGGCGTCGCCCCCGGCGGTTTCCGGTGGGCTTCGGGACTCAGGGTCGCATGCCCTCGACCGCGAATCCCATGGCCCGTGCCGCGATGCCGAGCGCCTCGTCGTGCGTGGCGAACATGAGCCCCTGATATTGGTCTCGCGCCAGCAATGCGGTCGCCAGGTGCAGGGCGTCGAGTGATCCGATCAAGGTTGGAAATGGCTCGGCCGCACGCTCCAGGACCTGCGGCGCGAGCGGGACGAGGTCCATGCCGCCGATCGCCTCGAGCACATCGGCACGATGCTGCGCGACGGCCTTGTCGCTGAGCTGGAACTGGATCCGAGCTCGGTCGATCGTGCGCAGGCATTCGAGGCGGATGAGCTCGCTGGATACTGCCACGTCGATCTGACGCCACGAACCCAGCTGCTCGGGCTCGCCGAGGATCACTCGGAGGAGCACCGATGAATCGACATAGACGTTCAACGGCCCTGGCGTTCCTGGAGCAGCAGCTCGGTCGAGTCGGGTGGCCACCCGGCGGAGGGATAGGAGCGCCGTCGCAGGGCCCTGAACGGCGTTCGAGCTGGACGGATGGGGACGTCGTGAGAGACGCTGGCCGCGACGATCCGGGCGATCGGACGGTTGTGATCGGTGACCTCGACCTCGTCCCCGATCTCGGCTGCTCTCAGGTACTTCGAGAGTTGGTTCTTGAGCTCCGCCACGCCCACGCGCTTCATGGCCATATCTAGCCAGAAGTGGCCATGACAGTCAAGCGGGGCCGGTTCTCGAGTGTGGTCATTATCCGTGCCCATCGGAGGCTTGCCGCTTCTTCCTGGGGGCTCGTTCGGGCTGGCCGGATTGGTCCGGCCACTCGTAGCCATCCCACGGGTTGTAGTCAGGGTCGAGCGGCTCCTGTTGGGGGCGGAGCGCCTGGGGCACGTGGACCAGGTTGACGCGCAGCCGGTACCAGACGTACGCGCGGCCGCGCATGCCGTCGGTCAGGATGTCGGCTGGCTCCAGGTAATCGACGACCTCGGGGTGGCGCGCCTTCCAGCGCTCGAGGCCCTCGTTGACCTCCTTCTTCGTCGCCGCGCGTGCGATCTCGATCACGGGGATCGTCGTGCGCCGGCGGCCGGTCGGCGTCGGCCGGGTACCGGGCCACTCGGTTGGCAGCCCGGCGTTCGGGTCGCCCGAGGCGACGGCGGCCGCACGCCGGGCGGCGATCTCCGGTGGCGGCCCGCCGTCAACGCCCCGGCCCTCGTACTCGGTGTCCGCCCGGCGCCTGCGCGACGGCTGGACGCGCGGCGGCTCGCCCGCCTGCTTGGCGTAGTTGGGCGGCCAGGGGGCGTCGCCCAGCCCCTCGGCCTCGTGGCGGGCGGAACGCTCCAGCAGCGCATCGAGCGACCCGACTGCGTCGTCGATCCCGGCGCCCGCATCGCCTCGCTCCGTATACAGCGCCGGCACCGTCGCCAGCGTGAAGTCCTCGGCTTCCACCTCGGCCAACTCGTCCCAGCGCAGCGGGAAGGACACTCGGGCATCGGGCAACGGCCGGACCGAGTACGCGGACGCGACGGTCCGGTCCTTGGCGTTCTGGTTGTAGTCGAGGAACACCCCGTGGCGCTCCTCCTTCCACCATTTCGAGGTGGCGATCGACCGTGCCCGTTGCTCCACATCGCGGGCCAGCGCGAGCGCCGCGCGCCGCACCTGCGGGTACGTCCAGCGGGGCTCGATGCGGACGTTGATATGGATCCCGCGCGACCCCGACGTCTTGGGCCAACCCGTCAGCCCGACATCGGACAGCGCCTCGCGACAGACGAGTGCGACCTCGCGGATCTGTGACCACGGCACGCCAGGCACCGGATCAAGGTCGACGCGCAGCTCGTCGGGATGGTCGAGGTCCTCGGCCCGGACGGGGTGCGGGTTGAGGTCGATGCAGCCGAGGTTAGCCACCCATGCGAGCCCGGCCGCCTCGTCGACCACGATCTCGTCCGCCGTCCGGCCCGACGGGAAGGTCAGGGTCGCGGTCCGCATCCAGGCCGGGTGGCTCGGCGCCCGCTTCTGGAAGAACGGCTCGGCATCGATACCGTCGACGAACCGCTTGAGCGCCATCGGCCGTCCCCGCACGCCGGCCAGCGCGCCATCCGCAACGGCGAGGAAGTAGCGGACGAGGTCGAGCTTGGTGTGGCCGGGCACGGGAAAGTAGATCTTGTCGGGATTGGTGATCGTGACCTCGCGGCCGCCGATCTCGAGGACCTCCTTGCGCGGTGCCATGCGCGCATGCTCGCACGGCCCGGCAACCTGCGCCCTGGCCTCGACCGGCCCTGCCGTCGTCGGATGTGTCGATTTCGGCGGGGCCCGTTCGTCGCTAGCATGACCGGGTCGCTCATCGGCCCGAAGACGTGACAGGGAGGCAATGTTCCCGATGCACTACCTGCTGCTGATCTACCAGGAGCCGTCCGTGCAACAGCCAAGCGGCGACGGACTACGCCAGATGTCCGAGGCATACCAGCGGTACACGGAGTGGCTCCAGGGCACCGGCCAATACCTCGGGGGCGAGGCGCTTCAGCCGGTGTCGGACGCGACGACGGTGTCCGTCCGCGACGGCAGGCGGACCGTGACCGACGGACCGTTTGCCGAGACCAAGGAGCACCTCGGCGGCTACTACCTGATCGACGCCGGGAACCTCGACTCGGCGATCGAGGCGGCCGCCCGGATCCCGGGCGCGCAGACCGGCAAGATCGAGATCCGGCCGATCATGGAGTTCGCCTGACCGCCTCCGACGACGCCTCGCGGGCCGCGACGGGTGGGGTCACCGTCCCCGGCGGGACCACCGCCGGGGACGTCGTCGCGCGCACGTTCCAGAAGGAGCACGGTCGGGCGATCGCCACCCTGATCCGCGTCGTCGGTGACTTCGACCTCGCGGAGGAGGCCGTGGCCGACGCCTACCTCGTCGCGCTCGAGCGGTGGCCCATCGACGGCGTGCCCGCCAACCCGGGAGCCTGGATCACGACGGTGGCCCGCAACCGAGCCATCGATCGGGCGCGCCGCGCCGGCCGGCTTGCGGCCAGGGGGAACGCGCTCGCGCGAGACGCGGCGTTCGAGGCGGACCAGCGCGCCTCCGCGCTGGTCGCGGCGGTGGAGGACGAGATGGCCCCGATCCCGGACGATCAGCTCCGGCTGATCTTCACCTGCTGCCACCCGGCGCTCGCGCCCGAGGCGGCGATCGCGCTGACCCTGAGAACGCTCGGCGGGCTCACGACGCCCGAGATCGCCGGCGCGTTCCTGCTCCCGGAGGCGACCCTTGCCCAGCGACTGGTCCGCGCCAAGCGCAAGATTCGGGAGGCCGGCATCGCGTATGAGATCCCGGCGCCAGAGCACATCGCCGAGCGGCTGGAGCCCGTGCTCCAGGTGCTGTACCTGATCTTCAACGAGGGGTACGACGCGACGACCGGCGAGGCGCTCATCCGGCGCGATCTGTGCGCTGAGGCCATCCGCCTCTCGCGGGTCCTGGCGGAGCTGCTGCCGAGCGAGCCGGAGGCGCTGGGACTGCTGGCGCTGATGCTTCTGACCGACGCCCGGCGGCCGGGACGCGAGGGTGCGGATGGCGAGCTCGTCCGGCTCGAGGACCAGGATCGGGCCCGTTGGGACGCGGGGCGCATCGCGGAGGGCCGGGACCTCGTCGCACGGGCCCTCGGTCTGCGGCGGGTCGGCCCATATCAGCTGCAGGCGGCGATCGCCGCCGTCCATGACGAGGCGCCGACGGCCGGCGATACCGACTGGCCGCAGATCCTCGGCCTGTACGAGGTGCTGCTGCGCGTTGCCCCATCGCCGGTCGTCGCGCTCAACCGAGCCGTCGCGCTGGCCCAGGTTGCAGGGCCCGAGGCGGGCCTCGCGGCCATCGAGGCACTGGCCCGGGACCCGTCGATGCGCGATTACCGCTTCTTCCACGCGACCCGCGCGGACCTGCTGCGGAGACTGCGCCGGTGGTCCGAGGCCGCCGACGCCTACGGGCGTGCGCTGGACCTGGCTGCCAACGAGCCCGAGCGAGCGTTCCTGGCCGCCCGTCGCGGGGAGGTGCTTGCCCGCGCGACCGCCGGCTGACGCCAGCCGGCCGAGCGTCGGCGGGCTGATGATCGGTCGGCCGAGCGGCCGCCGGAGACATCTGCCGGCCGAAGGATCATCAGCCGGCCCTTGACACGTGCGCTGGCCAGGACGAGCGTGGATGCCGGATGGATTGGGGATCGATACGGCATGATCGAACAGGTTCGGACATCCGCTCGCGCGCTCGTCGGCCGTCTCCGACGTGCCCCCATTCAGACGCCCGCCCAGGGATCAGCGTCGAATGTCGCCCAACCGTGCGTTGGCTGCGGCGAGGAGACGGCCGCCGGCAGCGTGTTCTACTGGGACCGCCTCACGATTCCGCGCCCTGACGGCGAGCACGCGTATCTGTGCTCAGCCTGCAGCGCGAGGGCGCGGTCCGCGAAGCGGGGCGAGCCGCTGACCGACGCGGACCTGGAGGTCATCGCCAGCAACGGGCTGATGATCGGGGCAGGCTTCCTCGGAGGGGGTATCTGACCCGGCCGTTCGGCGTCGCGCGGGTACGTTCTGCGCCGCGCGGGTGGGCTCGTCCACCAACCGCCGGAGTGAACGCGTCGCGTGAAAGCGGTGCAGGCGACCGCCGGGCTGAACGCGCGAGGTTCCAGCGGAGCCACGGATCCCGTGGTGGTGCAGAGAGGCTCAGGCGAGGGTGACGCCCACGGCCCCCAGCACCGTCACGCCGAGGAGCACGACGTTGAGCGCAACCACCACCGCGACCGCGCCCCAGGCGAGAACGTTTCCCCAGCGGCCGTTCGCGTGGGCTCCCATCAGCCGCCGATCGTTGACCAGCAGGACCATGAACACCAGCACGACCGGGAGCAGGATCCCCTGGAGGTTCTGGCTGCCGACGATGATCGGGACGAGGGCGCTCTCGGCGACCAGGAGCACCACCAGCCCGCCGATCGCCAGCACGAAGGTGTAGATCCCGAAGAACACCGGCGCGTCGCCGAAGCGCTTGCCGACCCCGCTCTCCCAGCCGAACGCCTCGCAGATCACGAACGCGGTCGAGATCGGCATGATCGTGGCAGCCAGCACCGAGGCGCCGAACAGCCCGATCCCGAACAGCGCCTCGGCCCACGGACCCGCGACCGGCTCCAGGGCGTGGGCGGCATCGGCAGCCGAGTTGATGGCCGCCCCGCCGCCGACGCCGATGGCCGCGGCGGTCGCGACCACGATGAACACGGCGATCACGTTGGTCCAGATCGAGCCCACCACGGCGTCGGCCTGCTCGAGCCGCAGCTCCTCCTCGTCGATGCCCTTCTCGGCCACAGCCGACTGCAGGTAGAACTGCATGTACGGGGTGATCGTGGTGCCCACCACGGCGACCATCAGCAGCACCGTCCGTGGATCGAGCTCGAGCGATGGGCTGACGAAGGCATGCAGGACGGGCGTCCAGTCGGGCGTGGCCATCACCGCGGCGATGGGGTAGGCGAGAAACACGACCATCACCGCGAGGAACACGCGCTCCACGCTGCGGTAGCTCGCGAACAGCACCAGGCCCCAGATCGCGACCGCGACCACCGGGACGGTCAGCCACTTGGGGACGCCGAAGATGTCGAGCGCGGCGGCGGCACCGGCAAGGTTGGCGATCGTGTTGGCGATGTTCGCGATCAGCAGGACGGCCATCGCGAACACGGTCCAGCGCACGCCGAACCGCTCGCGGATGAGATCGGACAGCCCCTGGCCGGTCACGACGCCCAGGCGCGCGACCATCTCCTGGACGATGACCAGGATGACGATCGTGATCGGGAAGATCCACAGCAGTCGAAGGCCGGTCTCGGCGCCCATCACCGAGTAGGTGGTCAGGCCGCCGGCGTCGTTGCCCGCCACGCCCGCGATGATCCCGGGACCCATGACGGCGAGGAAGGCCAGCAGCCCGCGCCGGCGGAACCGGCCACGCAGGCGCGGCACCGGAAGGCTCGGCAGGCGCGAGGCGACCCGGCCGCGCTGGGCGACCACCGCCTCGCGCAGGCCCCGACCGATCGTCACCGCTGCTGCCCCTTGCCCGGTGGCCGCGGCACGACGGCCAGCGGCTCCCCGGCAGCCTCGGTGTCACGGTCCTGCCGGCCCACCACGCGCGGCGGCCGCCGGCGCCACGCGGCCGGCGCCACGGTGTCGATCGCGTCGTCGACGGTGACGATCCCGATCAGCCCACCGTCGTCGTCGACCACGGGCACCGCGAGCAGGTTGTAGTGAGCGATGGTCTCGGCAACCGACTCGGCAGGTTCAAGGACGCCCACCGCCACCGGCTCGTCGATCATGACGTCGGCGATCAGCGCCTCGGGCTGGGCCACGATCAGGTCGCGCAGCGAGAGCACGCCGACCAGCTGCCCCTCGTCGTCGATCACGTAGACGTAGTAGATCGTCTCGGCATCGGGCTCGAGCGCGCGCAGCCGCTCGATGGTCTCGGCGGCCGTCAGCGTGGCCGGCACGGCCACCAGCTCGGTGGTCATCATGCCGCCCGCGGAATCCTCGGGGAAGGCCAGCAGGTCGCGCACCTCGGCGGCCTCGTCGGCCTCCATCAGGGCCAGGATCTCGTCCCGGCTGCGATCCGACAAGTCCGCGACCAGGTCGGCCGCGTCATCGGGGCTCATCTCCTCGAGAATGTCGGCGGCCCTCGCCGGTTCCAGGTCCTCGAGCACCTCGACCTGGGTGTCGGGATCCATCTCCTCCACCACGTCGGCCAGCGCCTCGTCGTCCAGGGTGGCCAGGACCCCGAGCCGGTCGCGCGGGGCGAGATCCTCGATGATGTCGGCGAGGTCTGCCGGATGGAGCTCGGCGAGCTTGGCGTGCGGGACGCGAAGGCGCACGCTTGCGATCGTGCTCTCGAGCGGGTCCACATCCTCCCAGTCGATGTATCGCTCGGGCAGGCTTCGGCGGAGATTGCGGGCGAGGGCTCGGGAGATCGTCTCGATCCCCAGCCGCCGCAGCAAGCCGGCCGCCCCGACGTCGACCGCGACCACCCGCAGCCGTCCCTCGATCTCATCGACGCTGACGTCGTTGACGCGGATGACCTTGTGCCCCTCGATGTCGACGATCTGCTTGTCCAGCAGGTCGGCCTTGAGCAGGATCTCGTTCTGACGCTGCCGGAACTTGCCGATGTCGATCGTGGGCACCCGGAGCCGGGCACCGGCTTCGTCGAGGCCCTCGACGTTGCGCCAGGGCAGGAAGATCAGGCGCTTGTCCGTGCTTGCGACCAGGCCCGTGACCGGCGGGTACCGATCGCCGATGGCGACGATGAGGTCGGCGATGGTCCCGATGGGCTCGCCGGATGGATCGCGCACCGGCAAACCGATGCACTGGCTGAGGAAGCGCATGGTGGCCACCTGTGTGGGCGGGTCCGGCCCGCGCCTGGTGGCCCGGCCGGCTCGTGGCCGGCGGTACCGTCAGCGGACGGGGAGGACCGTGAGGGTGCCGGCACGATCTCCGGCGCGTCTAGGTCCGTTCTCCACGGGGGAGCTGTCCTCGGTACGTGTCGTGCTGTGGACACCCGCCCACGAGCATGCGAGCTCGAGCCCGCACGAGGCTGGGTCCGTGCGGAGGGTAGCCCCGCGGGTGTAGCCGGTCAACCGCGCCCGCCCGGTCGTGTCGCCCCGCCCGGTCGTGTCGGCCCGCCCCATCGGGCGGCCCAGGTGGATGTCCGACCACGTTTCCGCCGGGAATGGCCGGGCGAGGCCCAGCGCCCACCCCGGGTCCGCCGGGAGGCCGGAAGGCCGTCGGCCTACGCCGTCTCGTGGCGCGCACGCAGCACGCGCCGGGTGAACGGGATCCGGAACTCGCGGAACACCTCGATCGAGACCAGGAAGCCAGCGAACAGGAACGCGGCGCCGAGCAGCTCGCCCAGGAAGAACGTCTGCGTGACCCCGAACCGCGACAGCCCGCTGGTGAGCGACGGCACGAAGCCGCCGATGGCGAGCAGGATCGTGGCCGGCACCCGGCTGTGGAGCCGGCCGGCGAACAGGTCGGCGACGGTTTCGGGAATCGAGGCGACAAGGTTGACGACAATGGCGACGGGGGCGATCACGAGGTTGCGCAGGAACGGGCCGGCCCCCTGGGACCGCGTGAGGTCGTAGCGGATCACCCGCCGCTTGGGCATGAACACGTAGGTGCTGTAGAGCGCGCCCAGCGCGAGGGCGAACCCGCCGGTGACGTTGAACAGGGGCGTCAGCAGCCGAACCGAGCCGGGCATCGAGGTACCCACCGGGATGCCCCGCGCATCGAGCGCGTAGCCGGGCGCCTGGATCGTGGCCGAAAGCACGATCGGGACGGCAACGAGCGACCCGCCGATGACGAGCAGGCCGGCGATCCACGCCCATCGTCCGGTGCCCCGGTACGTCTCGATGACGATCAGGGCGGCCCCGACGATCGCGATCCCGAACGCCGCGAACGGGAGGATGCCGGTGTCCGGGTACTGCTCCCTGGCCTGGGACAGCATCGTGAACAGGCCCGCCAGCAGGATGCTGAACGCCGCCCCGTAGCCGAACCGCGTCCTGCTCAGCAGGTACATCGTCCCGAGGCCCAGCCATGCGGCAACGTACACCGCGCCGATCAGGTACCAGGCGCGGTAGAGCGGCTCGCTCCAGCCGAAGGCGCCGCCCAGGAACTCGGTCGCCGCCGAGACCCCGTACCAGACCATCCCCACCGTCCAGATCAGCTGGTAGGAGCGCCGGCGCTCGAGCCATTGGTCGAGCAGGAACAGCGCGAACACGAAGCTGAGCGTGGATGAGAGGAGCGGGAGAACGACGTTCGGCTCCATTCGGCGACACCTCGAGCGAACCGGGGGCCCTCACCCGGCATCAGGACCCTATCGACCTGCGGTGATCGGCTCAATGTGCCGCCCGATCCGCACCCGGGTGGACCATGGGCCGGTCGTCCACCGGATGGCATGGATCGGGCGATAGAGCGCCGGGCGGCGCACCTGATCTCGCGCGATGCAAGGCGGCCGTCAGCCTCCCACTGACACAGGGTGCGAGGTGCTCGCGACCGCCCCGTTGGTGCCTGTCGCGGTGAGCGTGACGATGTAGGTGCCGGACGACGCGTAGGTGTGGCTGGGGTTGCGGACGGTGGACGTCGACCCGTCCCCGAACGACCACGACCACGACGCCGCGCCCTTGGTCTTGTTGGTGAAGCTCGCGTTCAGGCCATCGACGGTGAACGAGAACGTGACGGTGGGAGGCTTGGGAGTTGCCGTCGGTGCCGGGGTCGGGGTGGGTTCGGGGGTGGGCGTCGGGGCCGGGGTTGGGGTAGACCCAGGCGTTGCCGTCGGGCGTAGCGACGCGGTTGCCGTGGGCCGTGGCGTGGGTGTGCCGCCCGGCAGGGGCGTTGCCGTGGGGCCGGGCGAAGGCGACGAACCCGGCGTGGGCGTGGCCGGCGCCCCGGGACTCGGCGTGCCCGCCGGCGTCGGCGTACCGATACCGGAGTCGGGGGCCGGGGTCGTCGCGGTGCCGCCCCCGGTGACGCGGCCGCGATCGACGGTGGTCTGGGCGGTGGACGTCGGGGTGGCGCCGGAGCCATCGGACGTGGGCTGCGTGGAGCCAGCCAGGGAGCTGGTGGGGGCCGCCGAGGTCCACCCGGGTGATGCTGCGATGGCCGCAGGCTGCGAGGCGTCGGGTGTTCCTGAGGCATCGAGGATCTGACCGCTGGGACCCGGCCGCAGCCAGCCGAGGACGATGGCCAGGGTCAGCACGAGACCGCCCCCGAGCCCGGCGATCGCGAGCAGGACAGGCCGGCGGTCCGTGCGGCGGGCCGGGCGAACCGAGTGAGACCCCGCCGGCAGCGGCGAAGGATGACTCGCGAACAGCCCCGCCGTCGAGGAGCCGAACGCGGGCCGCGGATCATCACGCAACGTCGCAGGTCCAGCGAAGATCGGCTGGCCGCGACGGGCCTCGAGCGCGGGGGAGAGGGGCGATGGCAGGCGGGTCATCACCGTCGGTGGGGCCCCGGCGAGACGGCGCGCGAACTCGCTGTGGCCGAGGACGTCGCCGGTGGATCCTGCCAGGCTCCCGGTGGCGGTGCCGTGGATCGCGGGACCGTCCATGGCGCCGCGAACGGATGCCGCTTCGGTGCTCGCAGAGGCGGTTGGAGGCGGCCGGACCGTCACGACGGCGGCGGTCCTGGACATCGCGGCCGCCCTTGTCGCCGAGCTCGACACCTCGGGTTCGCGGTATCCGGTGGCAAGTCGCGAAGCCCGCTGCTCGCGTCCCCGCCTGATGCGTCGTCCAACCAGCCCGCCGGCCATCGTCGCCGCGACGATGGCCACCAGGAGGGCGGCCAGGGTCACCAGGATCGACTCCAGCAGCGTCACTCCGTCTCGGGTGCAGGCTCGCTGGAACGCAATGCTAGCAGAACGCCCGTTCAGGCCACGGCCTACCCGGGCAGGGCCGGCCCGTGCTCCGCTCGAGCTCAGCCGGCGCCCGGGATCGACGACAGGGCTAGCCCGGGTGGTAGCTGCGCGGCGCCCGGACGGGAGGCCGTGCGCGTGCCGCGGTTGCACTCCCGGGGGCGCGATGCGCAGGCTGGCCGGGCGTGCGAGCGAGCATCGGAAGACGCAACGCAGCCACGCCGATGCGACGGGGGCCGGGCGACGGTCCGACACCGATGGCACCATGGATCCCGATGCCGCCGCCCTTGCCCGCGCCCCGCCGCCGCATGGGCGGCCTGCTCGTCGACCCGGCACCGCTGCGCCACGATCGTGACTTCCGGCTGCTGTGGGCCGGTCAGTCGATCAGCAGCGCGGGCCGGATGATCACCGCGATCGTTCTCCCGTACCAGATCTACGTGCTCACCCGGGACCTGCTCGCGGTCGGCGCGCTGTCGCTGGTCCAGCTCGTCCCGATCCTCATCTTCGCTCTCGGCGGCGGCGCCGTCGCCGATGCGGTGGACCGGCGCCGCCTGCTGCTCGTCACCCAGCTGGGCCTGGCGGCATCGAGCCTCGCGCTGGCCCTGCTCGCCCTCATGCCCGAACCCCCGGTGGCGGCGATCTACGCGGTGGCGTTCGTGTCGGCTGGCGTGGGGGCCGTCGACCAGCCGGCACGTGCCTCGGCGATCCCTCGCCTGGTGCCCGCCCACCGGCTGACGGCGGCGATCGCGCTCAACCAGCTGGTGTTCAATGCCAGCGCCGTGGTGGGCCCGGCCATCGGTGGTGTGGTCCTCGCGATCGCCGGCATCACGGCCGCGTATCTGATCGACGTGGTGACGTTCGGGGCCGCGATCGTGGCGCTGCTGCTGATCGCTCCGATCCCGCCTGCTCCGGGGGCCATGCGGCCGAGCGTACGAGGCGTGGTCGAGGGCCTCCGGTTCGCGCGGAGCCGGCGGGAGGTGATGGCGACCTTCGTCGTGGACATCAACGCCATGGTGTTCGGATCGCCCCGGTCGCTGTTTCCCGCCCTGGCGCTCGACGTGTTCCACGCGGGGCCGGCGGGCGTGGGCCTGATGGGCTCCGCGGCCGGTCTCGGTGCCCTGATCGCTGCCCTGTTCAGCGGCTGGACGGGCAGCGTGCGGCACCCGGGCCTGGCGGTGCTGGCCTCGGTCGGGCTGTGGAGCCTCGGGATCATCGGGTTCGGCCTGGCGACGTTCAGCTTCCCGCTGGCGCTGGTGTGCCTCGCGGTCGCCGCGGGCGCCGACGTCATCAGCGCCGTGCTCCGCAGCTCGATCGTCCAGCTGCTGACGCCCGACGATCTGCGGGGCCGGGTGAGCTCGATCCACATCCTGGTGGTGACCGGTGGGCCGCGGATCGGCGATGCCGAGGCGAGCGCGGTGGCGGCCGTGATCGGGCCGGCGGGCTCGGTCGTCTCGGGCGGGCTGCTGTCGCTGGCCGGCGTGGGCGCCATCGCGCTCATGCTCCCCGAGTTCCGCCGCCTCCGGTACGCGCCAACCGAGACCGCGGAGCCCGTGGCGGAGTCGGTGACCGACGACGCCGCCGATGGGGTGGTGCCCGGAGCTACCCGCTGATCCCCGCCTCCTCGCCCGTCGCGGCCGACCGGTAGCAGGCGAGCAGCAGCTCGAGCGCCCGGAGCCCGTCCTGGCCGGTGATGGGTGGTGTCTCGTCGCGGAGCACGGACCGGACGAACGCGTCGAGGTTCCAGATGGCGTCGGTCCGCGCCACGGCGATCCGCTCCGAGCGGGTGGCATCGGCCAGGTGCAGCTCCTGGTACGGGTGGTCGACGCGCGCGGCCCCCTTCGATCCCACGACCTCGAACCGGGCGTCGAGGAAGAACGGGTATCCGTCGGGGTTCGCCCATCCGGCCGTCAGCGTGGAGAGCGCCCCGCCCTCCCATTCGATCGTGGCGGTGCCGATGCTGTCCACCCGGAGCTCGGGCCGGACCCCGCTGTGGATCCGGGCGTACACCCGCACCGCTTCGCGCCCGATGAGCCACCGGAGCGCATCGAGCGCATGGATCCCGATGTCGCCGAAGCCGCCGAAGCCGGCCTCCGCAGGGTCGGTCAGCCAGCCGGCGTCGATGCCCGGGATCGTCAGCGGCACCTTGCCCGTCTTGACCACGTGGACCAGGAGGATCTGGCCCAGCTCGCCGCGGTCGATCCGCTCCTTGACCGCACGGGGACCGAGCTGGCCGCGCGGGTTGAACGGGACCATGAGGTGGATCCCAGCCCGGTCGGCGAGCTCCACGATCGCGCGCCCGTCCTCCATGGTCAGCGCGATGGGCTTGTCGAGGAACAGGTGGATGCCGTCGGCTGCCAGCCTCCGGACGACGTCGAGGTGCCCGCGCGGCCGGGTCGCGACGTACGCGGCATCGATGCCGCCGCCGGGCTCCGGGATGAAGCGGGTGTCCAGCCTGGCCGCCATCGCCTCCGCGGCCGCGCGGTTGACCCCATCCGCGGCGATCCACTCCAGGCTGACCTTCGGGTGCGCCGCGATCATCGGCGCGTAGCGCAGCACGTGCGGGTGGTCGAAGCCGACGATGCCCATCCGGAGCCGGGCGCTCACGGGACCAGGCCCTCGCTGCGTCCGTTCGGCTTCAGGGCCTCGGGCCGCCCGCTCCTCGCCGAGCGTTCGGCGGCCTCGATCATCTCGACGGCCGTGATCGCGTCCGCGGTCTCGATCGCGAACGGCGCATCCGTCTCGATCGCAAGTGCGAAGTGCTCCAGCTCCCGGCGGAACGCCGTCGCGGTCGCGGACAGCAGCGGTGAGTAGCGCGGGATCTCGAGCTCCGTGCCCGTGACGATGGTGGTGGGGTTCGAGTCCCGATCGTCGGCCACGAGCTTGCCCCCGGTGCCCACGACCTCGGTCGTGGCGTAGAACGGACCCCAGCCCGGCGGGTGGATCCAGGACACGCTCAGCACGGCGTGGCGCGCGGGGCCGAAGTCGAAGGTGACGATGGCCGCGTCGGATCCGCCGCCGCCGGCCGCCTCCGGACGTGCGCGGAGCAGCTTGGTGAACGCGGTCCCGGGCCGCTCGCCGAGGAACCAGTGGAACAAGTCGGCGACGTGGATCCCGACGTCCCACAGGGCGCCGCCGCTGCGGTCCTCGAGCCAGGGCCAGGCACCGGCCGGGGCGCCGTTGAACGCGTGCTCGGATCGGAACAGGTAGACGGGCTCGCCGATCCGGCCCGCGCTCACCGCATCGTGCATCGCCATCCAGCGCTCGTCGAACCGGCGCGTGTGCCCGACCATCAGGCGTCGGCTCGCCCGCAGCGCGGCGTCGGCCATCCGGCGGGCATCGGCGACCGAGCGAGCCATCGGCTTCTCGCACAGCACGTGATGGCCGGCGCCGAGCGCCGCGATGCTGAGATCGGCATGGGTGTCGGTCGGCGTCAGGACCAGCACGGCATCGATGTCGTCGCGCGCCACCAGGCTGGCAGCGGACGGCTCGCTCCTGACCCCGTCGAGTCGGGCCGCGGCCGCGATCGAGCGTGCCGGGTCGAGGTCGGTGACCGCCGTGACGCGGACCGCATCGGTCTCGAGCAGGGCCGGCAGATAGCCGCGCTCGAAGATGTTGCCGGCGCCGATGATCCCGATCCGAAGCGTCACGACGCGGGTCGCCGTGTGAAGGAGGTCATGACCCTGAGTCTAGTGCGTGGCGATTCGCCGGAACGCCGTCGGGCGCTCAGAGCCACACCGAGATCACCGTCACCACGACCAGCATTGCCAGGACGAAGCTCGAGATCCGGCGCGACCGATCGTCCGTGAGCAGCCGCCCGAGCACCCCGCCTGCGGCCGCCCACAGCGAGGCGCTGGGCAGGATCACGGCCATCATCGTGACCGCCACCAGGAGGCTGCCGGCGACGATCGGCAGGTCCGCCGGCCGGAAGGTGGTCACGGCTCCCAGCGCGAACACCCAGGCCTTGGGGTTGATGAGCTGGAACGACGCGCCCTGAACCAGGCTCAGTGGCCGCGCCACCGTTCCCGACCCCGCGTTGCCCGAGCGGCCGATCTGGTACGCGACGAACAGCAGATAGGCCGAGCCGGCCACCTTCATCGCGAACGCGAGCCCTGGGACGGCAGCGATCAGCGCGCCCAGGCCGGCCGCGGCGGCGAGTGCCATCGAGGCCAACCCGATCGCGGTCCCGACGACGTGCGGCAGCGTGCGCCGGAACCCGAACGTCGTGCCCGACGCCCACAGCAGCGCATTGTTGGGCCCGGGGGTGACCGCGAGCGCGAACCCGAACCCGACCAGGCCCGGCAGCCAGTTCATGCCGCCGCCTCCAGCGTGGCCCCCGATCGCCCGATCCCGATGCGCATGGGTGCACGCTAGCGAGCCACTGGGCGGCGGTCTTGTACGATCCTGCGGCGATGGGTGCCCAGGCCTTCGTCCCGGTCGTGCGTGCGTGGCGGCCAACCGTCCCTGGCGTTCGCGAGGTCCTCCACGCGGAGTTCATCGATCACGCCTATCCGCTCCACACCCACGACGTGTGGACGCTGTTCATCGTCGACCGGGGCGCCATCCGATACGACCTCGACGGCCGCGGCCGGGGCGCCGAGCCCGGCATGGTGTCGATTCTGCCCCCGCACGTCGTGCACGACGGGCGCCCGGCCGATGGCCGCGGGTACCGGAAGCGCGTGCTGTACCTCGAGACGTCGATCCTGGGCGAACAGCTGATCGGCCCGGCCGTGGACCGGCCGATCCTGCCCGATCGCGCCCTGCTCGGACCGCTGTGCGCCATCCACAATGCCCTCACCTGCGTCGATCATGCCTTCGAGGCCGAGGTGCGGTTGCACGCGTTGGCTCCCAGGATCCGAGCGGCCCTGGGCGCCGCACCCGCCGAGCCGG
Source organism: uncultured Chloroflexia bacterium (assembly GCA_963829295.1). Taxonomy (GTDB): domain Bacteria; phylum Chloroflexota; class Limnocylindria; order Limnocylindrales; family CSP1-4; genus CAIXZV01. The sequence continues at coordinate 238,138 of CAWHHU010000005.1, forward strand.
CGCCCCAGGTCCGCGACGCGAACCTCGCCGAGGCGTTGCGCGCTTTCCTCGACCACCACGCGTTCGAGCCGCTGACGATGGCCGACGCTGCCCGAACCCTCGGTGCCGGACCGACGCGGCTGGCCCATGCATTCACCGCAGCGTTCGCGATCCCGCCCCACACCTACGTCACGGGCCGCCGGCTCCAGGCGGCTCGCGACCGGATCCTGGCCGGTCAGCCCCTGGCCGATGTCGCCGCGGCGGTGGGCTTCTACGACCAGGCGCATCTGACCCGCGCGTTCAAGCGGTACCTGGGCACGACGCCCGCCCGGTTCGCCCGCGGTGCCCTGGCGGGGGGTGCTGCCGGATCGAGCCGCTGACGCCGCCGGCGACGGGCGACGCCCTGAGACGAGGTCGAACGCCCTCGGCGGTCAGCGGAGGTCGAACGAGGCCAGGGTTGCTGTCCGTCCGGCGGCCATCACCTTGTTCGTGCGCACCAGCTCCACGCTCGGAAATGCGAATGGCTCGATCGGGGCGACGGCCATGTGACGAACGCGGTCGATGAGCTCCGGGGACGGTTGATGGACGAGCCGCACGAAGTTCACGTACCACATCCGGCTGAGGAGGCGCTCGGGCAGGGCCGGCGGGCCGGACCGGGCCCATCGCGCCCGCAGCGCACCGCGAGCCACGGCGAGCGCCGGATCCACGGCCAGGGCGGCGAAGGCCGTGCGGCGCGAGAGCCCGAACCCGACGATCCGGGCGCGGCAGCCGTGGAGCGTGGGACCGAGCGAGCAAAGGTCGGCCGCGGCACGCGTTGGATCGAGGCCCGTGGCGTCGGCGAGGGTGACGTGGAGCGATTCGGCCGGATACGCATACTGTCCCGGGTCGTCAGCCACCAGCTCGCGCGCCTGCCCGGCCAGCGCCAGGGCAGGTCCATGGGGGAGGCGCAGCAGGGTCGTCAGGATGGATCCGCGCGCGAGCGGGTCCGCTTCCTCTGCACGCGGGTCGGGGCGTAACAGTCCGGCATCGTGCGCGAGCCACAGAATCCCGAGGCCGACCTGGACTCGAGTGATGGCCAAGCCCCCTCCCTCCTGCTGGGAAGGCCGGATGTGGTGCGTCCGGGAACCATTCGCGGACGCAGCCATTCCAGCTGAGGCCATCCGTTCTAGCATGGCTCATCGGCACCCGAGCTCCCCCGGACGCAGCCGCGCCTGCAAATGTGGAGGAAGCGCATGCGCACCCGTCTCGCGGTCCTGGCCGCGCTGGCTCTGCTCATCGTCACGGTCTCGCCCGCGGCGGCGATCACCGGTGGCCCCAGGACCGGTGATCAGAACGACAACGGCGAGCATCCCCAGGTGGGGCAGCTCCTGTTCTACGTCCCGGACGAGCCGACCAGCATCTACCCGGATCCCGGCGGCTGGTTCAGCTGCTCGGGCACGCTCGTCAGCTCCACCGTTGTGGTGACCGCCGGCCACTGCACGTTTGCGGTTGGCGATGACGGCCACTCGACGACGACCCCGGCCAACCGGCACACGGCGGCCGGCGGCAATGGATCGGGCGGCAACGACATGTGGTTCACCACCCGGGCGGACCGCAGCCAGTGGGATGGCTTCCCGGCCACCTTCGACGCCGCTGGGAACCTCGTCTACCCGACCCAGCAGGCCCGCTACGCTGCCCGCAGCAGCTGGGCGGACGACAACCCGGACTGGATCAGGGCGACGTCCTACCCGCACCCGCAGTTCGACGACCGCGCGTTCTACCTGCACGACGCGGGCGCGATCATCCTCGACGATGAGATCACCGGCGTCGACTACGCGACGCTCCCCACGGCGGGTTATCTCGACAAGTACGCCGGCCGCCGCAACGACCATCGGTTCGAGGTCGTCGGCTACGGGCTCGAGAAGGTGCTCCCGTTCGCCGACCTCGGCGGCGATACGCGGCTGAAGGCAGACATCCAGCTGCTCAACCTGGTGAGCCACCCCAAGGACACCTACATCCAGCTGTCGAACAATGCCCACACCGGCGGCACCTGCTTCGGTGACTCGGGCGGTCCGACCTTCGACAACACGAATTCGCTGCTGCTCGTGGCGGTGACGTCGTTCGGCCTCAGCCCGAACTGCACCGGCATCGGTGGCGCCTATCGTCTCGACCAGACGGACGACATCGACTTCCTGTCGAGCCCGATGTTCGGTCTCTAGTCGCAACCCATCCAACGGCTCGAGGCCCCGTCCGCGCGGACGGGGCCTCAGTGTGCCTGGAGTACAGCCGGTCAGCTGGCGATCGCGCCTGAGCAGCCGGTCACCTGGCGATCCCGATCAGCTCGCCATCGGCGACGGCTGAACCGTGCCGGCGTTCCCCAGGCCCGGCGTCTCGGGCCGAAGGACGTGCCAGGCGGCGAGCAGCAATGCCCCGAAGCCGAACAGGGTGGCGATCGTGCCCACGAACGGGATCAACCCGGCCAGGGCGAGGACGACCACGCCGACGATCGCCGCCCGGTAGGGACGACCCGGCTCCCGGGCGCCGCGGGTGGTGGTCAGGAGCCAGTCACCAACCCAGATCGCCGCCACCAGCCAGGCGAGGAAGGCGACGGCCGGCAGCACGAGCACCAGCAGCGCCAGGCCGGCGGGCGCGCCGACGACGGACATGATCAGCAAGAGCGCGACCAGCGGCAGCGCCACGGAGCCGACGATGCCGGCGACGAGCACGTGCCCGGGTCGCTCGGAGATGAGCGATTCGACCTCGCGAACCTGGCGGGCGCCGAAGGCGGCCACGGCGAGGGCGGCCAGGAGGCCGGCGATGGCGACGCCGACCATGATCACCAGCATCAGCGGGATCATCAGGACCGCGAGTGCGGCGAGGTCGGTGTCGAGGGCGCGGATGGACCCCTGGACGGTGACGCCCGTCCCCTGGGTCACCGTGCCCCGCAGCGTGCGCACGTCGCCACGCACCAGCGTGCTGCCGGTGAGATCGGCACTGCCGTCGATGACGACGAGCGTGCCGACGCTGGCGCCGGTCACCGTCGCGCTGCCGCCGGCGATGACGATCGTGTCGGCGTCGCCTTCGATCGTCGCGCTGCCGTTGACGACGAGCACCGTGTCGACGTGCTGACCGGACGGGACATCGACGACCCCGTTGACGGCGGCGATCAGGTCGCCGCCCGAGGCGGTCGGCTCGGCCGCGAACGCGGTCGGGACGACCAGGATGAGAAGGACCGCGACCGAGATCGCGATCGTGAGCAGGCGCCGCATCGGCACACCCCTTTCGATCGGCCGGGCTGCCGGTGGCTCGTGGTCGCAGTGGGCTCGACCCCGGCCGGCGATCCGGCCCGCATGGACGCTGTCTCTTGTCGACTCCGACACTAGGCGTGGCGGACCCCGCTGCCCAGCCGGCCACCCGGCGTCATTGGGATGGGGCTAGCCCCAGTGGCACCGGTTCGACGAGCCCATCGCCGCCCGCTGCCGGGCGATCAGCGCCCTCCGTTCGGCGGACGGGCATCCGGCGACGCTAGGCCAGGATCGCCCCTCGGGCCGGCAGGATCTCGTGGATCTGGTCGAGCACCTCGAGGAACCCGCGGAGGGGGAGCGGAACGGTCCCGGACGACGGGCGGCGGACCGCTACGATCCGGCGCCGCGTGGGCGAGACGCCGACCAGGGGTACCGCCCGCAGCTCGCCGCGCGCGACATCGCCGGCGATCGCGGTCAACGGCAGCAGCGCGACGCCCAGCCCGTTGCGGACCATGTGCTTGGCGGCCTCGATGTTGTCGAGCTCGATGATGCCGCGCGGCGCGACGCCGGCCGTCCGGAAGATCGTGTTGGTGAGCTCGTAGTAGCTCGATGTCCGGTCGAACAGGATGAGCGTGGCATCGGCGAGCCGCTCCACGCCGATCGGACCCTGGCGCGCGAAGGCGTGCCGTGTCGGAACGACCAGGATCAGCTCGTCCTCGTACAGCGTTCTGACCGTGAGCCCGGGGTGATGGAGCTCGCGGATGAGGCCGATGTCGAGCTCATCGCGATCGACATGCGCCACGATCTCCTCCGAGTGGCCGGTCCGGACCACGAGGCGGACATGGGGGAAGCGCCGGACGAAGCGCGTGAGCAGCCCGGGCAGCACGTAGGCGCCGACCGCGGGAGCCGTTCCGATGGTGAGCTGGCCCGTGGCACCACGCGCATGCTCGCCGACCAGGTCGCGACCGGTGGCCAGGGCGCCGATGGCTCGCTCCGCATGGGGCAGGAACGCGCGACCCGCGTCGGTGAGCCGCATCCCTCGATGCGATCGCTCGAACAGCGGGGCCCCGAGCTCCTCCTCGAGCTGCTTGATCCGCGCGGTGAGCGCCGGCTGGGTGACGTGGAGAGCGTCGGCCGCCCGGGTGAGGTGTCGCTGACGAGCGACCTCGAGGAAGCCTTCGACCTGACCGATGAGCATCCTTCGCTCCCGGGCTCGTGCGCCGCTCCTGGCTCTGATCCATCAACATGGTTGATGCTTCGATCATATCAAGTGATTTGACTGATGGCGTGAGCCGGCGCAGGATCGATGGCGACTCCCGAAGGAGGTCATTCATGTACGAGCTTCCCGAACCGACTCGCCCCACCCCTGACCTGCTCGCAGCGGGCGTCCTGATCCCCGGCTGGACGGTCGTCACCTGGACGCCTGTCGGGCCGCGGCTGGCCTGGCCCCCTGAGCCGCGGTCGAACGCCGAGACCGCGGAGTGCACCTGCCCCGGGGACTGCGTCCACGACCACGAGAACGAGTAATCCGCGGTCGTCCCTCCCCCCGACCGCCCGGGCCGGCGCAGCAGCTGACGGGAGCTCGCCGCACAATCGCCCGGAGGCGCGTCGTCTCGCGGATCTGTCTGCCAAACCTGGAGCGTCCCATGCCACGAATCCTTGCGGTGCGCGACGGCCTGCTGCGCACCCACGCCGACGTCCTGACACCCTCCGCCCTGGACGCGATGGAAGCGATGGCACCACTCGACCTGGAGCGTCGCGAGCTGATGGCCGCGCGCATCCGCCGACGCCAGGAGCGAGCACGCGAGGGCCGGTCGATCGCGTTCCTCGATCCCGATGCCACCATTCCGGGCACCGCCATCAAGGTCCGCGACGCCCGGGCCGGACGCTTCCCGGGCAGCGACATCGCGCCGGATCTGCAGCGGCAGTGGATCCAGGGCACGGGTCCCGCCACGAAGCCGCGGGCGTCGCTGGAGGGCGGCCTCCGCAACGCCGCCCATGCGCTGCTGTCGGGCGCCGACGGCTGGATGTTCGACGGCGAGGACGCGCTCGGTCAGACCGAGTCGATGGCCCTCGACAACCAGCGGAACATCCGACTTGCGCTCGCCGGTGACCCGGCGTTCCTGCGTGTGGCCGAGGAGGTCGCGGCCGAGATGAACGACTGGGCCTTGGGCTTCCTCGGCCGGCCGATCATCAACGGCTGGAAGCAGCAGCTCGCGTTCACCACCCGCATCTTCCGCGCCCGCGGCCTGCATCTCGACGACCGGCATCTGCGCCGCGCCGACGGGACCGGGTTCTCGGCGTCGATCGTCGACCTGGTCCTGTACGTGGCCGGCAACGGGGCGACCCTCCGCGCCGAGGAGCGCTCGATCGTGCTCTACCTGCCCAAGATCCAGACGGCCGGGGAGGCGGCGCTCTGGGCTCGCATGATGGACACCCTGGAGGCGCAGCTCGGGCTGGCCGCGGGGACGATCAAGGCCTACGTCCTCGTGGAGCAGCTCGAGGCGGCGTTCCAGCTGATGGAGATCCGGGCGGCGCTGGGTGCCCACTTCGTGGGCTTCAACACCGGGCGCTGGGACTACATCAACAGCGTGGCCGACGCCCGCAGCTGGGACCCCTCGTTCACCAACCCCAACATCGATGCGATCGGCATGACCTATGCGTACATGCGCGCCTACGAGGACCGCGTGCGACGTGCCGTCAACACACCCGACCGGGACGGCCGGTTCGCGCTGTGGCAGGGCGGCATGGAGGCGCAGATCCCGGTCGGGTCAGCCGACGGCGTGGCGACTGCGATGCGCAAGGCCGTGGCCGGCGCGGAGCGCGAGCAGCGCGAGGGAGCCAGCGGCAAGTGGGTGGCCCACTGGAAGATGGTCCACCTCATCCGGCCCGTCTGGGAGCGGGCAGGGGAGGACAACCAGCTCGGACGGGCATTTCCGCCGCTCGCCTACACGGACGACGACGCCGCGGCCCTGACGCGGCTCGAGCCGGCGCCACGGACCGTTCGCGGCGCGCGCGACCTGCTGAGCGTGGCGCTCCAGTACGGCAACGCGTTCCTGCGCGGCTACCAGGCCGCGGCCCTCAAGCCCGCCGACTTCTTCGGCAACGACGACGTCCTGTACCTCATGGAGGACATGGCGACCGGCGAGATCCGGCTGTCCATCCTGTGGGAGTGGCTCCACAAGCGGGCCACCTTCACCGAGGACGATCCCGAGACGGGTGTGCGTGCCGGCGACGAGATGTCCGCCGAGCTGTTCGGGCGGCTGCTCGACGAGGAGCACGCCAAGCTGCTGGCCGCGGGCAACCGCGACGTCCACGACGACTCCAAGGCCACCACGCTGCCGGTGGCGCGGGCGATCGCAGCGGCGTACGTGCCGGCCGCGGTCAAGCCGCCGTGGTACGTGGACCTGCTCAACCTCAACCTGGGCAACCACGACCTCGCGACGGCGGGCTCGCGGATCGCCGGCTATCTCACCGCGTTCGAGCGCGACGGCACGCGAGCCACCCACAACCTCGACTTCGATGAACCCGGAGCGTGACCACGATGACCACCCTGACTGCCGTTCCCGATCCCGCCGCCTCCATCCTCGACCGCGGCATCGAGGAGACGAGCGCCTGGATCGGAAGCCCGCGCTTCGCTCGCATAACGCGTCTCCACTCGGCCCGCCAGATCGCCGAGCAGCGGGGCACGATCGCGGTCGACCATACGGTGGCACGCGAAGCCGCGACGGCGTTCCACGAGCGGCTGCGTGAGCTGTTCGCGCAGGGTCGAAGCATCACGACGTTCGGTCCCTACTCGCCGGGTCAGGCCGTGGTCATCAAGCGGCTCGGGATCGAGGGGATCTACCTCGGCGGCTGGGCGACGTCGGCCAAGGGGTCGGCGTCCGAGGATCCGGGCCCGGACCTCGCGAGCTATCCCTTGAGCCAGGTCCCCGACGAGGCTGCCGGCCTGGTTCGGGCGCTGCTCACCGCCGACCGGAACCAGGCGTACCAGCGCGCCCGCATGAGCCCCGACCAGCGAGCCGCCACGCCCGCGGTCGACTACCGGCCGTTCATCATCGCGGACGCGGACACCGGCCATGGCGGCGATCCCCACGTGCGCAACCTGATCCGGCGGTTCGTGGAGGCCGGGGTGCCCGGCTACCACATCGAGGACCAGCGGCCGGGCACCAAGAAATGCGGGCACCAGGGTGGCAAGGTGCTGGTGTCCTGCAACGAGCAGATCAAGCGTCTCAACGCGGCCCGGTTCCAGCTGGACGTCATGGGCGTACCCGGGATCATCGTGGCCAGGACGGATGCCGAGGCCGCGAGCCTGCTCGAGTCCCGGAGCGACGAGCGCGACCAGCCGTTCATCCTGGGCGTGACCAACCCGGCCGTGCCCGCGTACAGGGCCGCCTATCTCGGCCTGCTACGTCGCTTCCACGGGGCAGGCGTTGAGGAGCTCAACGGGCATCGGCTGTTCGCGCTCGACGATCACGAGGTCCGGGCCGTCGAGGCGTGGCTGGGGCGAACCGGGCTCGCCGACGCGGTGGCGGCGGCAGCAGCGGCGATCCTGGCCGGCGCGGACCTCGACACGACCTTCGACCGCGTGGCCGAACGGTTCCTCGAGGTCTGGGACGACGAGGCCGGCCTGGCGACCTATGCGGACGCGGTGGCCGACCAGCTCGAGGCGCGCGAGGTCGACGGCCGGGACGGAGACGGCGACGGAGCGCCGCTCGCCATCACGCGCGAGGCGTGGCTCACGTTCGCGCGCCGCGCCTCCCACGCAGCGGCGCAGGCACGCGCCCGCGAGCTCGCGCTCGACGCCTACTGGGACTGTGAGCGAGCGACAACCCCCGAGGGCTACTACCAGGTGGCGGGTGGGATCCCGTACGCGGTCGCCAGGTCGCTCGCCGCCGCGCCGTTCGCGGACCTGCTGTGGATGGAGACCAAGACCGCCAACCTCGACGATGCGCGCCGGTTCGCCGAGGCGATCCACGCCGTCCATCCGGAGCAGATGCTCGCCTACAACCTGTCGCCGTCGTTCAACTGGGACTCGACCGGCATGACCGACGACGAGATGCGCCGGTTCCCCGAGGAGCTCGGCAGGCTGGGCTTCGTGTTCAACTTCATCACCTACGGCGGCCACCAGCTGGACGGCGTTGCGTCCGAGGAGTTCGCCACGGCGCTCCGCCAGGACGGGATGCTCGCCCTGGCCCGCCTCCAGCGGAAGATCCGGCTGGTCGAGTCGCCCTACCGGACACCCCAGACCCTGGTCGGGGGCCCGCGCCTGGACGCGGCGCTCGTCGCGTCATCGGGCCGGACGGCCACCACGATGGCGATGGGCAAGGGCTCCACCCAGCACCAGCACGCGCTCCAGACGGAGGTCCCGAAGCGACTCCTCGAGGAGTGGCTCGGTCTGTGGGCGGAGCACAACGGGTTTGACCAGCGGCTGCGGGTCCGGCTGCTGCCCCGCCAGGCCGGCTCCGAGCTCCTCGAGCTGGCGCTGATCGGCGCCGACGACCGGAAGCTGGCCGGGATCGTGTTCTCGCCCATCCACGATCGCCGCGGGCGCAGCATCCTGTCCGTCCGCGACCAGAACACGTTCGACCCGGCACTTCGCCGCCGGCGGCTGATGACGCTCTGTCACCTGTACCTGATCCATCGCTACCGGGCGGATTCGGTCCATTACGTCAGCCCGACGCCGGACAACCAGGTCCAGACAGCCCGGATGCAGGACCTGGGCATCTACAGCGACGTCACGACCGAGGTGGGCGAGATCATCGTGGCCGACGTCAACGCCACCCGGATCGAGGAGCTCCTGGCGCCCGACGGGATCTCGCTCGGCCAGCTGATCCGCAAGCGCGGGTAGCCCGCTCAGGGGTCAGCGACGCTTCGACTCCTCACCTCGGGCTTGCCCAAAGCGGCAGATACACGCCGGTTGGCGCCAGGCGGCGCAACGTGCAGGCTGCAGCAACGCGAGCGATCTCGCGCCAGGGGCGCCGTGCACGATCTCGGCACCGAACGGGCTGGCGGCGCTGGACTACCGTGGGTGTTCGTGAACCGTCGAACCTTCGGTGGCGTAGCCAACGACAGCGGCAGCCGGCAGGGGAGCGCAAATGATGGCCGAGGTACGCCTCCACCAGGAGCTCGGTGCGGCGATCGCGGGACACCCTGGTCGCGCCATGGGCGGGCCCCTGACGCCGAGCCCACGCCAGGCTGCCTGACGATGGCGGGAGACGCGGAGCGCATCTTCACCGGGATCGCCGGATCGTACGATCGGGTCGCGACGGTCCTCTCGCTGGGCCAGGATCCGCGCTGGCGGCGCGCGCTCGTCGACGCGATCGACGCCCGCCCCAAGGACCGCGTGCTCGACGTCGCAACCGGCACGGGGATGGTGGCGCAGGCGCTGCACGATCGCTTCGGCTGCGCGGTTGTCGGGCTCGACCAGAGCCCGGACATGCTGCGAATTGCGCGGAGACGCACCGGCGTCTTCGAGGCGATCGTCGAGGGACGGGCAGAATCCCTGCCGTTCGGCGACGCGTCGTTCGACCACCTCACGTTCACCTATCTCCTGCGCTACGTGGACGACCCGGCGGCGGCGATGCGCGAGCTCGCACGGGTCGTGAAGCCCGGCGGCCGGGTCGCGATGGTCGAGTTCGGCGTGCCCGGTGGCGTGTGGCGCCCGCCGTGGTGGCTGTACACCCGCGTCGTCCTCCCGGTCGCGGGTCGCGCCGTCTCTGCGAGATGGTCGGCCGTCGGCGCCTTCCTCGGTCCGAGCATCGAGCGCTTCCACGCCCGTCATCCGCTCGTGGCCATCGAGCGCTACTGGCGCGAGGCCGGCCTCACCGATGTGCGCACGCGGCGGATGAGCCTCGGCGGCGGTGTCGTGATGAGCGCCAGCAGGCGATGAGCGCGACGAGGGCCGAGCCCCCGCGAACGCCCGCGGGCGGGCCGTTGGCCCCAGCGTTCTACGCGGCGCGCAGGGGCGGCTGGCGCGACTACTGGACGCTCCTCCATCCCCCGTACACCGTGTGGCACCTTTCGTACGTGCTCCTCGGCGCGGCGATCTCGCCGGCGCCCGACCCCAGGATCGTCGCTGGGGCGCTCGTCGCGTTCGGGCTCGCCGTGGGTGTCGGCGCACATGCGTTCGACGAGCTGAACGGCCGGCCCCTCCGAACGGGGATCCCGTCGCCCGTGCTCGTTGCGCTCGGCGCGGCGGCGCTGCTGGTCGCGGTCGGGCTCGGGCTGGTCGCGGCGACGATGCTCGGACCGGCCTTCCTGGTGTTCGTGGCCGGTGGTGCGGCGATCGTCGTGCTGTACGCGTTCGAGGCGCCGCTGGTGCACACGGATCTCGGCTTCGCGATCGGGTGGGGCGCCTTTCCCGTCGTCACGGCCGCGTATGCGACGGGCGCGCATCCGGTGCCGACGGCCCTCGCGGCCCTCGCGGCGCTGCTGCTGAGCCTCGCGCAGCGGCGGCTCTCCACGCGCGCACGCTCGATCCGCCGTCGGGCCATCGGGGTGAGCGGCGAGATCGTGTACTCGGACGGCTCGCGAGAGCCAATCGACGCGCGCGCGGTCATCAGCGCTCCCGAGGCGGCGCTGTCGGTCCTGTGGCTCGCGTCGTTCGCGGCCGCGCTCGCGGTGCTGCTCGCCCACTGGCTCTGAGATGCGCCGTCGCGCGCGGCCGGCCGCGGCGCGGTGCCGCCGGGTTCCGAGCGCCGCGCGCCGCGTGCTGCGCCCGGGTCGAGGTTGACTACCCGAGCCACCTGGGCTGCGTGAGGCTGAACCAGTTGCCCGAGTCGTCCCGGAAGAGGGCTTCGATCCCGTACGGCCGTTCGGCCGGTTCCTGGAGGAACGTGACCCCCTTCGCCGACAGCTCCTCGAACGTCTTCTGGCAGTCGGCCGTCTCGAACACCCCGCCACCCAGCGAGCCCTTCGCGACGAGCCCGCGAACCGCCTCCGCGTCCTCCGGGCTGAACATCGGCGGCGCGGGGTAGGCGAGGAGGATGTTGAGGTCCTTCTGGTCCTTCGGGCCCACCGTGAGCCAGCGGAAGCCGTCGAGGATGGCGTCATTGCGAAGCTCGAACCCGAGGGTCTCGGTGTAGAACGCCTTTGCCCGGTCCTGATCGAGCACGAACACGTTCACGTGGTTGAGGCGGCTGATCATCGGTGCTCCTTCGGCTGTGGTTCGTGGGCACCGTAGCCGGGTTCGGGCGTGCCGTGCTTCTCCCCGATTGCCATCCGTCTTCCCGAATGCCCTCCGTCAGGGTGCGGCCGGGTCCACATCAACACCATGCATCCGGGGATGGCTGGCACGCCGGTCCGCGCGACCGCATCGTCGCGGTACGCGCTCGGCGACCGGCCGACGAGGTCGCGGAAGCGCGCGCTGAACGAGCCGAGGCTCGCGAAGCCGACGAGAAAGCAGATCTCGGTGACGGAGAGGTTCGCGGTTCGCAGGAGGGCCTTCGCACGCTCGATCCGGCGTCTCGTCAGGTACGTGCGGGGCGTTTCGCCATAGGCCGCCGTGAAGGCGCGGGCAAAATGAGATCGGGAGTAGCCCGCCTCGCGGGCCATGGCGTCGAGGTCGAGCGGCTCCGCGTAATCACGATCGATCAGGTCGTGCGCTCGCCTCAGCGCGGGCAGGAGGAACAGCGCGTTCTCGGTCATCCACGTCACCCGCATGCCGGAGATCGCGTCTTGCTCCAGCCTCCAGGCCGAACGCGATGGCCGCGGCCATCGTACCCGCGTCCATCGAGGAACGACCAATGGCCGACGATCCTCCAACCTCATGGCGCGCGCTCGAGGCAATGGCGGCGAGACCCATGCCCTGCGCGCTCTTTGCGAGCGGCCATCGGGGGGCCGCACGCGGCGTCACCGAAGGCGCTCTCCTGGGCTGTTCACTGGCCTCGATCTCGATCGCGAGGAGGTCGTCCGCTGCGCCGCGTCGACGAAGTGGTCCAGCAAGCAGACCTTCGCCAGGCACCCAGGCCTTCGATCGGACTCCAGGGTTGGCGAGGACCGTGCCAACGCCAGACAGCAGGGCTTCCGGAGCACGAGATGGAGTGGATGGATGGACACCGTCGGTCGGTCCCACCTCTCAACGCACACGATCAGGCAATGGTGTCGGCGGCCGCGTCGGATGGCCAGCGGTTATCGTGGTCACCATGGGGTTCGAATGGGCGTATCGAAGCGGCGATCCGCCATGGGACATCGGGAGGGCGCAGCCAGCGATCATCCGCCTCGTAGAACAGGGTGGGATCTCGGGCAAGGTCCTCGATGTCGGCTGCGGTACCGGCGAGAACGCGTTGTATCTCGCGACCCGAGGCCTCTCGGTCGTCGGGGTTGACGCGGCACCCACGGCGGTCGAGCGCGCGCAGGCGAAGGCTCACCAACGCGGCAGCAGCGCGACGTTCCTCGTCGCAGACGCCCTCGCCCTCGAGACGCTCGGACGCACGTTCGACGTGGCCATCGACTGTGGGCTGTTCCATACGTTCGGTGACTCGGAGCGCGTCCGCTTTGAGCGGAGCCTCCACCACACGCTGCGAGCAGGCGCCCGATACGTGCTGCTGTGCTTCAACGAGCACCAACCCGGTGAGGACGGCCCCCGCCGGGTCACCCAGGCCGAGATCCGGGCGACGTTTGCGGTCGGGTGGACGGTCGACTCGATCATCGCGGAGCGGTTCGCCGCGCGGCTGTCCGGCGACGGCGCGCACGCCTGGCTGGCCCTGCTGACGCGCGTCTGAGGGACCAGCACTGACCTTGGGGCCGCGGCACGATGGCAACGTCGGGTCCGTTGGCGAGGGGAAGGACCCTCAGCCTGACCGGGATGAGGGCGGGTCGCGACGAGCTTGGGCGGCTGATGGTGTGGCTCGGAGCACGATCACAGGCGCAGCCGCGACCGCCAGCCCGTGCGATCCGGCAGAAAGTGGGCCAGGATCGTCGACACGATGCTGATGACGATCGAGCAGAGCATGGCCGCTATGAACGCGTTGAGGGTGAGGTGCGGCGGGAACGTGGCGAGCCTGAATCCGAGCGCGAATGCATCGGAGACGAGCGCGAGGAGGAGGAGCAGCACGGCATTGATCACCAGGCTGAACAGCCCGAGCGTCACGATCCGCGCCGGCAGCGAGAGCAGCTCCGCGATGGGCTTCAGGTAGGCATTGATCAGCCCGAAGAACACCGCGACGACCAGGAGCTTCCACCAGTCGCCCGCCGGGAAGGTCTGGGCGGCCGGGAACGTGACGTTCGGGATCATCCGCACCGCAACCCAGAGCGCCACGGCGTTGATGACGATCCTGGTGACGAGTGGGCGCATGTCTGTGCCTCCCTCGTGATGAGCGACTCACGATCGCCTGGACCAGCAAGAAGCTAACACCCGCGGGTTGCGGCATGAGACGTCGGGCAGGTGCGAAACCGGCCGACACCTCACTCGAGCGCGCTCGCGCGATCCAGACGTTGCGCGAGCGCGTTGGGCGCGTGGCTGCCAGGGTGGACGGTTTCATGCGGGGAAGGGTGGAGCCGACACTCGGATTTGAACCGAGGATCTGCTGTTTACGAACCAAGCTACGACGCCCGCCCCGCGGCCCGTTTTCGTGCGTGGACGGGCTCGCCGGCGGCGTTCATCTGACGCTTTGACCCCCCGCTGCATGGCCAGAAGCTGCACGAGCTAAGGGGAGAGGCGCAGGCGGCGCCGGCTGGCCTCGGACTTGGTGGGCCCGAGATGCGGTACGCCGTCGAGCCAGACGAGCGTGTGGCGGACGGTCAGGGTGCTGGCGTCCAGGTCGACGTCGTCTTAGCTCAACCCCAGCAGCTCGCCCTGGCGCAGGCCAGGGCGAGCTGCGAGGGTGTAAGCGCCTCGTCTTTACTCCCCTTTACCGCTTGGAGGAACCGCTGTCCGTCCGCGATGGACCAGGGCTCTACACGCCATCCGTGCAGGCAGGCCAGGTGCCGTCCGGGTTGTATCCGCCCAGGAGCTCATAGCGCTGGGGCGGCGACCCTACCCTGCTGCGGGGACCGGCCCCTCGCGCAGACCGAGCACGTTGCCAGCTGGGTCCTTGAACCAGGCACCTCGCGCCGGACCGAACTGGGCGATGAAGTTGACGGTCTTCGGCGTTTCGTACTCCTCGAAGGTCACGCCCCGCGAGCTCAGATCTCGGACGACGGCCTCGATGTCATCGACCTCGAAGTGCAAGACCGTCTGGCCGGTGCCAGACGGCTGCCCACGCCGGATCGAGAGCTGTGACCCCTTGCCGGCACCAAACCGGCAGCCTGCAGCGGTCTCTTCGAGGAGCGTCAGGCCAAGCTGTTTCTCGTAGAACGACTTGGCCTGGTCGACGTCCGTCACCACCAACGTCGTGACGGCCAGGAACTCGGACAGCATCGTCGTCACCTCGATCATGCACCGGCTGGCACTCGCCGTCAGTCGGCGAGGGCGCCACCTTCCATCAGGTCCCTGAAGTTGTCGAGGTCGTTCTTGAACTGTCGCTTGGCGGCAGCGACGAGGAGCGGCCCGGCCAGCTTGAAGAAGCCGCCTGGCTCCGCATCGACGACTTGGCGGACGCGTGTCTCACCGGACACCGACTCGAAGGAGAACGCGATCGTCATTGGGAACGGCGTCGTCGCCTCGAAGGTGATCTTGCGGTTCGGCTCGAACTCCGTATACACGGTGTCACTGTCCATCCGCCGACCGAGGAACTTGCCGACACCGTGCCAGGTCGTGCCGACGCCGATCGGCCCGTCCGAGGTCTTCGTCGTCTCGCTCACACCTGACAGCCACTGCGGGTTCCTGGAGGCGTCGCTCATCACCGCGAAGACCTCTTCGACCGGTCGCTTGATCGTGGTACCGACTTCCGCTCTAAGCATGGAATCGACCTCCGTCCAAGTCGGGACTCCAGGGTCCCGTACTGATCAGCTCGTACAGGCGCCTCATCGTGGCCGCGCGGTCTGTCGAAGGCCCCATCTCAAGCGGTCGCAGGCGCGAGGAGCGGACCGAGCGCCACGGTGAGATCGGGTGTCGTG
The DNA here is from genome assembly GCA_963829295.1 of uncultured Chloroflexia bacterium. Lineage (GTDB taxonomy): Bacteria > Chloroflexota > Limnocylindria > Limnocylindrales > CSP1-4 > CAIXZV01. Next base: position 253,341 of record CAWHHU010000005.1, read on the forward strand.
ATCGGGTCGTCTTCCACGATTTTGCCGTCGGCGAGCCGGTAGTAGGTCAGGCCACGAACCGAGATCGTCTGCCCGCTCTGGTCGCGCATCTCGCTGGTGTACCGGGCGACGACGGCGTCACCCTCCGCGATCAGCTCTTCGACGTCGAACCGCCGCTCGGGCAGCGCGGCCACCAGACCCGGGAGCATCCCCTTGAACGCCGGCAGGCCGACGCCGAACGCCCGGTTCATATAGCTCGGGGCCAGCAGGTCATCGATCTGCTGGAGCTGACCGCCGCTCAACACCTCGGTGATGAAGCGCCGAACGACGTCCTTGTTCTGATCGGTTGTCATGGTGCCAACGCCTCCGTGGGACGGACGGATAGGACAGCGAGCCTGCCCCGATCGACGCGGCTGTGCGCTCCGTCGCCCGGCATTCAGGTGGTGCTGTCGAGGCGAGAGTGTGCTCGCGGCCGGCCGCGGAGACATCACTCGATCGAGCGATGGACCACCGTGGCGAGTGCAACCCGGTTCGAAACGTCCAGCTTGGCAAACACGTGCCGAAGATGGGTGTTCACGGTGTGCGGCGAGATGTACAGCCGCCTGGCCACGGCACCGTTCGTCAATCCCTCGCCCACGAGCCGCGACACCGCCCGCTCGGTCTCTGTGAGGCTCTCCCAGCCGTGCGCCGGCCGGTGCCTCGACCCGCGCGCGCCAGGACGGACGCCGAGGGCCCGCAGCCGCACCCGGACCCGGCGTGCCCAGGCCTCGGCGCCCGCCTGCTCATAGCGTTCAAGTGCCTCCGTCAGCAACGCCGCTGCCTCATCTCGCCGCCCGGCTTGGGCGAGCAGCCTGGCCGCGTCCTCGCAGGCCCCGGAGTGCTCGATCAGGAGTGGCGCCTGGCGGGCGAGCGCGACCGCCTCGATCATCGGCTCGACCGCGTCCTCCACGAGTCCCTGGCAGCGCAGCGCCAGGCTCCGAACGGTCGGTACCTCCGGCGCCAGGGCGACGCCTGCTGCGACGACGCCGGCCACCTCGGCGGCGACGTCACGATGACCCAGCGCCAGGGCCAGGCGCACCAGATCGGGAGCGAGCCAGCGGTGGTAGAAGCGACTCTCGCGCGCGGCGTCGAACCGCCAGCACCGCGCCAACAGGTCATAGGCGCCCTGCGCGTCGCCCTCGGCGGCCTTGAGTGTGGCCGCCGCATACGCGAGGATTCCCGCGTTGTAGCTCAGCTGCTCGCCCTGAAGCGAGCCCGCGATCGGTTTGACCAGCTCGCCTGCGACCGGGAGGTCTCCCGTCGCTGTCGCGACGATGGCCCGGTACGCGAGCGATTGGGACACCAGGAGCTGGTTGTCTTTCTGCCGTGCGGCCTCGCCGCCGGCGATGAGACCGGGAACGGCGTCCCCCCACTCCCCGATGACGAACGACGCCTGGGCGTCGGCCATCAGCGCGTCGGAGAGCCACCATCCCGAGCCGAACTCGTCGTCCAGGGCCTCCCGGAACGCGGCTCGCGCCTCGCTGACGAGGTCGCAGTCGAACAACGCGAGGCCGAGGAAGAGCTTCGGCTGGAGCGGCAGCGATCCGGCGTCGCGCGAGTCGGCCGCCAGGGCGGCGGCACGCCGCGCGTGGGCCAACGCCTCGCCGAAGCGGCCCAGCCGCCCGACAGCCACCAGCAGCGCCGTCAGGGCCCACACCGTCATCGCCGGATCGCCCGCCTGCTCGGCGACGGCGAGCGCGCGGGCGGCGGCCGATTCGCCGGCGCGAGGGTCACCCGTGTATGTGAGCGCCCAGCTTTGCTGGGCCAGCATCGGCACCTGTTCGGCGGGCCTCAGCCCCAGGCCGGACAGGCTCGTCTGCGCGACGGCGATGAGCTCGGCAGCGCGGTTCTGGAGCGCCAGCGCACCCAGCAGCGCGAGGCGCAACGGCGTCTCTACCTCGGTGGCGTGCGGCCGGGCCAGCACCGCTTCCGCACGGGCCGAGGCCTCGGCGACCTGCCCGGCACGCATCAGCGCCTGGACCACCTCCAACGTCACCAGATCCGCGTTGGGGTGGCTGTCCGGGAGCAGCGCTTCCGCGCGGCGGATGAGCTCGACGGTGACCAGGGGCGCGCGTGTCGATGCCTCTCGCGCGGCGTCGCGCAGCCATGCGACCGCCTGCTCGTCACCCCGCTCTGCCCCGAGCATCAGATGGTCCGCCACGTCCAGCTGATCGGCGCCGGCGGCCATCAGCGCGACCGCGGCCTCACGATGGAGCAGCCGGCGGGCCGGCGGCGGCACGTGCTGATAGATCGCATCGTGCACGAGCTGGTGCCGGAACACGACTCGATCATCAGCCTCGTCAAGGAGCTGAGCTTCAAACGCGTCGCGGAGCTGCCCAACGACCTCGGCCGGCGGGCGGCGGGCGACAGTGGCGACGTCACGAAGCGATGCGGCATCGCCCAGCACCGCCGTGACCTGCAGCAGCTCCAGCGTGGGGGTCGGCAGGTGTCGCAGGCGGCGGACCACAAGGTCACTGAGCGAGGCCGGCAGCTCAAAGGTCGTTGGCTCGACGCTGTCCCCGGCCTGGCGCAGCATGCCTCCATCGGCCAGCGAGCGCAGCATGGCCACGGCCCACAACGGGTTCCCGCCAGCCTTGGCCAGCATGGCGGTCAGCGCAGGGCCGGGGGAGGCTCGGAGCATCTCAGCCGCGAGCACGGCCACCTCGTCTGGCTTCAGCGGCTGGAGTCGCAGGGTGCGGGCGCCTCCGGCCGCCAGATCGTCGAGCAACCGGACGACCTCGGCCGGCAGTGGCGACTGCCGGGCTGTCACCACGACGAGCAACGCCGCAAGCGGCAGCTGCCGCGTCAGCGACAAGATCGCCAGCAGGCTGGCGCTGTCCGCCCAGTGGATGTCTTCGGCCACCAGCAGCACCGGGCGTTCGGCGGACAGTGTCTCGACCAGGTCGACGATCTCCTCGACCACCCGGAACTGTAGATCGCCGGCGGGTCGCGCCGGCAGCCCGGCGCCCTGGCCGGCCAGCAGCGCGCCGATCGCAGCCTTGCGCGGGTCCGGTGACCGCCGGCTCAGATCGAGCGCGCCGGCGACCACGCCGAACGGACGTGAGCGCTCGAAGGGATGTGCCTGGCCGGCGAACACGGATAGGTCACGAGAACGCGCATCGTCGACGATGCTCTGCACCAACCGGGTCTTGCCGATGCCGGCTTCCCCTTCGATTGTTAGAACCGACGCCCGCCCGGCGCTGAGCTCGCGGACTGCCGCTGCAGCCAGGGCGAGCTCGCCATCCCGTCCCACGAGGCCCTCCGCCGAGGAGACCCTGAACGCCCTCTCCACGCGCTTAAGACTCCGCCACGCCGACACCGGAGTCCAGCCTACTGCCAGCAAGTCGGGTGTCAGCCCGTGTGGATCACCTTGGATCCGGGATAGGGTGTCCTTCTCAGTCGAACCGCTCGTGGCGGGCGACCGTCTCGAACGACTTACGGGCGGCCCCACGCGGCGTCGCTAGACGCGCTCTCGTGGACTCGTTCCCTCGCCTCGACGGTGGTCGCCTCGCCTCGCCGGTTCGTGCGCTCAAGGGCCTCGACCTTCGTAGCGGACCCGATCCCGGATCCTGATCGCGCTCCCCGCGGCTCCGAGCGGTTCGTCGGGCACCTCAAACCGAACCGGTCGGGTCACGACCACCGAGGCGATCGAGTGGTCGGCGTGTCGAGGCCGACCGCGATTCGGCATCTCCAGCCTCGTCAACGCCGCCTGCTGGAAGCCGTGTGCAAGTCCCCGAACGACCCAGGTCGTCGCGCCAACTCCAGGGCTGGCGAGGACCGCGCTAACGCCAGACAGGAGGTCTTCCTGGGCGCGAACGAGGGGTGGAGCCGACACTCGGATTTGAACCGAGGACCTGCTGTTTACGAAGTAGTTCGGCCTATGCGTTGTGGCACAAGCGTGGAATGCCGAGCGTAGGCTGCTCAGTTAGCAGGTCTTCGTTTCGAGGGGGTTTCCGGATCCTGCTAGTCCAACCTCCGAGATGCACGCGATGGTCGATGCAATCGTATCCGAGGCATCCAGAAAACGGGGCACGACAAGCCCTTGATGTAGCATTCAGGCGAAGGGCTAACGACGGCAGCACTTCTCCGCGGGCCGCAATGAGCGCGAGGTCGACGAAGTCCTTGAATCGCGTGCTCCCGACAGAACCCACCCAAGTGGGGCCTAGTCGTACCCTGGGTTGACGTGGCGGCGGTGTCACGGGTGACCGCCGTCCGTAACAGATATGAGCATGAGCCAGGCGCCTCCGGACCCCGACGAGCGCCACGGCGTCTACGCCACGCTGCGGCCGCTGCTCATTTCGATCGCCTACGAGATGGTGGGCGCGGTCGGTGAGGCGGAGGACATCGTCCAGGAGGCGTTTCTGCGGTTCCATCGCGCCGTTGTGGATGGCGCGGACATCCAATCCCCGAGGGCCTGGCTCTCGACCGTCGTGACCCGCCTCGCCATCGACCACGTCCGGTCGGCACGAGTCCGCCGCGAGACCTACGTCGGAACCTGGCTCCCGGAGCCGCTTCTGACCAACATCGAACCGGACGCGTCCCGGTTCGTCGAGACCGCGGAGGCGCTCTCGATGGCGTTCCTGGTCCTGCTCGAGCGCCTCGGCCCCGTCGAGCGGGCCGTGTTCCTGCTCCGCGACGTGTTCGACTTCGGGTTCGACGAGATCGCGGACATCGTCGGGAAGTCGCCGGACAACTGCCGCCAGATCGCGGTGCGCGCCCGGCGGCACATCCGGGATGGGAAACCACGCTTCGAGGCCTCCCGGGAGCGTCGCGAGGCGCTGGCCCGGCGGTTCTTCGAGGCGGTCGGCGGGGGAAGGACGGACGCGCTCGTGGACCTGCTGGCGGCCGACGTCGTTCTGTACACCGATGGCGGCGGCCAGGGCCCGGCCTTCACGCAACCGATCTCCGGGCGCGAGAGCGTCACGCGGATCTTCAGCGGATACCGCCCGGCTGCCCTGGGTGCCGTCGAGCAGCGGTATGCCGAGCTCAACGGCCAGCCGGGGATGGCGTTCCTCGATGCCGAGGCGCGGGCGGTGGCCGTCATTGTGCTCGACATCGCCGGCGAGCAGATCCTCGCCGTGCGGGCGATCAGCAACCCGGACAAGCTCCGCCACCTCGACGAGCGCTTGATCGGCCTGCAGCCGGACTGACGAGCTGTCACGGGCAAGACTCCGGTCCCGTCTTGATCCTTGTCGAAGGAACCCCGGCATCGAGACCGCCGTTGAGACGATGCGAGCGATCCACGACCGAGAGGAGGCACCATGCCTGACGAGAAGACTGCCACGAAGCGCCCGGGCGAGCACAAGTCGGACGAAGCGTGGACCGACGAAGAGCGGGCGGCCATCCAGGAGTACCGCCGCGAGCGCAGGCGCCCCGCGCGCCCCGGCAGGCGCGGCAAGAAGGACGAGGCGGACGGCGAAGCTGACGTGCTGGCCAAGATCGCTCAGCTGGATGAGCCGGATCACTCCATGGCCGAGCGCCTTCACGCGATCATCAAGGCCGCCGCGCCAGAGCTTTCGTCCCGAACCTGGTACGGGAGCCCGGCGTACTACCGGGATGGACAGCTCGTCTGCTACTTCCAGGAGCGCGCCAAGTTCAAGGCGCGATACGCGGTCCTGGGCTTCAGCGACAAGGCACACCTTGACGACGGCTCGATGTGGCCGGTCATGTACGCGCTGCCGGAGATGACCCCTGCGGACGAGGCAAGGATCACTGCGCTGGTCAAGAAGGCGGTGGGCTGAAGGCGCGCAACCTCGCACCTCTACCCGGTGACGTCGACTTCACGGCGGGCGCGAGCCTGCCGATCTCGGGCCTGAGTGCGTGGCAGGGGCCGTTCCAACACGGCCTCCTTCAGGCGGGGCCGCGTGGCCGCCCGACCTGGCCGCCGTCGACATCGACCACGTCGACAGCACCGCCCTGATCCGCCGCCTCGGCGCGCCTCGAACACGATGGCGCCGCCCACGACGCCGGTGCTCGGCCTGACCCGGCGCGGAGACCTGCGGACAAAGCTTCGGGCATTCGAGCTCGGGGTGGACGACATCCTGGCCACGCCCTTCGCGCCCGAGGAGCTCCTCGCCCGATCGATCGTGCTCACCCGCCGGGCACCCGGGAGCGACGAACCGTTCGCTCCGACGATCTTGCTCGGCGGGGTGGCGATCAACATCCTCACCCGGCAGGTTCGCGTGGGCGAGGAGGTGATCCGGCTCAGCGGGATCGAGCTGAGCCTGCTCTACGTCCTCGCGAGTCGGGCGGGCCAGGCGGTGTCGCACGCGCAGCTCATGGAGGCGGTCTGGGGTCCCGACTTCCCGGGCGAGCGCACGGTCCTCGACCGCCACGTCCGGAGCCTGCGCGTCAAGCTCCGGAACGACGACCCGGATCCGCGCTTCATCACCGCGATACCCGGCCCGGGCTACTGCTTCACCCCGAGCGTCGCAAAGACCGGCAGCTAGCGCAGGGAACGCCCGTCCGCCCGATCACCGACACCGGCGCCGGCCTTCGGCCGCCGCCATGAAGCCGAATGACTGGATCGCCGGTCGCGACGGCTCACTGGTCCGGCGGCATCCATGGCGGCTCGATGCGCTCTTGTGCGTCGATCCGGACCGGAAGTTCGCCTAGTGCTAGTGCCTCACGCCGCAACGCTCGGGGTCGAATGGTGGACCTCGGCGTTGAAGCGCCAGGGCTTGGCGGGGCGCGCGTTGCGGTTGTGCCAGCGCAGGTAGGCGTGGATGGCCGGTCCTGCTCGGCGTGGCTGGCGTAGTCGGTCTCGTTGAGTGCGAACCGCCAAAGCGCCTGGACCTGGCACTCGATGAGGTTGAGCCAGGAGGAGTAGGTCGGCAGGTAGACGAGCTCGATGTCGAGGACGCGGTTCTTCTTGGCCTCGAACTCGGGGTCGGGCGAGGTCTTCCACGTCTTGGGATGGGCGAAGCGGATCCCCTGGTCGTGCAGGATCCGCCACAGCTGGCTGCGGCTGATGGACGGCACGACCCGGCGCCGCAGCAGGTGGGCGCTCAGCTTGGTCAGGCTCCAGCTGGTGAACGGCTGACCCAGGTCGACCGGGCGGGCGAGGGCCACCTTCACGATCTCCGCGCGCTGGGTGAGATCGATCCGGCGGGGACGGCCTCCGCCCCGCCGAGGGCCCAGGCAGGCGAAGCCCTCCGCGTTGAAGGCATGGATCAGCTCGGCCACGTGGGTCGCGCTGGCCTGGAACATCAGCGCGATCTGGGTCACGCTCTGGCCCTGGAACGAGGCGAAGAGGAGCATCGCCCGGTGCTGCACGGTCGGATTCTTGCTGCGCCGCGCGAGCTTGAGGAGGTGGGCCGCCTCTCCGTCGCTCAGCTCGCGGACAAAGAGTTCGGCCCGGCGCTCCTCGCAGGTAGTATCCGCCGCATGACACGGACCGACACCGCATCTCGGCTCATCGCGGCGTCGCCGGACCGCGTGTACGCCGCCCTTGTCGATTCCGATGCGCTCCTCGCCTGGCTACCTCCTGACGGGATGAGCGGCCGGTTCGAGCGGTTCGATGCGCGCCTGGGCGGGTTGTACCGGCTGGTTCTGACCTATAGCGACGCATCGGCCGCACCCGGCAAGACCACCGCCGACGCGGACATCGTCGAAGCCCGCTTTGTCGAATTGGTGCCCGGCGTGCGCGTCGTGCAGACCGTCGACTTCGTGTCCGACGACCCTGCCTACGCCGGCACTATGACCATGAACTGGCTGCTCACCCCGGTCGGGGCTGGCACGCGGGTGGAGATCCGAGCCGATGACGTCCCGGTCGGAATCTCGGCCGAGGACCACGCTGCCGGACTCGCCTCCTCACTGCACAACCTCGCCGCCTATCTCGAGCGGTGATCGGTCGCGACCGGAGCCTTCCGCTACGTCGCCCTAGTGTGCTGAGTTGGAGATTCGTTCACAATATCTCGCGAGCGAGGCGAGGATCTGGTCGGCGGTCTTCAGCCACACGAACGGCCGGGGGTCCTCGTTCCAGGTGGCGATCCAGGCGCGGATGTCGCGCTCCAGAGCCGGGACGCTGGTGTGGGCGCCGCGCTTGATCTTCTTGGTCGTCAACTCGGCGAACCAACGCTCGACCAGGTTGAGCCAGGACGCCCCGGTCGGGGTGAAGTGGAGATGGAAGCGGGGATGGCGCAGCAGCCAGCGCTTGATGGCCGGGGTCTTGTGGGTGGCGTAGTTGTCGAGCACGAGGTGGACCGCGAGGTCAGCGGGCACCTCGGCGTCGATGCGCTCCAGGAACGAGCGGAACTCGCTCGCCCGGTGGCGCCGGTGGAGCGAGCCGATGACCCGTCCGGTCAGGGTGTCGAGGCCGGCGAACAGGCTGGTCGTGCCGTGCCGCACGTAGTCGTGGCTGCGCCGTTCGGGCGTGCCCAGGAGCATCGGCAGGATCGGCTGGAAGCGGGCCAGCGCCTGGATCTGGCTCTTCTCGTCGACGCACAGCACGACCGCCCGCTCGGGCGGATCGAGGTACAGCCCGACCACGTCGCGGACCTTGTCCACGAACAGCGGGTCGCTGCTGAGCTTGAAGCTCTCGGTCCGCTGGGGCTGCAGCCCGAAGGCTCGCCAGATCAGGCTGATCGAGGTCTGGCTCATGCCCATCGCGCGGGCCATCGAGCGGGTCGACCAGTGGGTCGCGTCGGCGGGCTGCTCTTCGAGGGTCTTGACGATCACCGCCTCGACCTGCTCGTCGCTGATCTTGCGCGGGGCGCCGGGGCGCGGCTCGTCAAAGAGGCCGTCGAGCCGGGACGCGAGGAACCGGCGGCGCCACTTGCCGACGGTCGTCGGTCCCACCCCGAGTTCCTCGGCCACCGCGACATTCGTGGCGCCCGCGGCCGACGCGAGGATGATCCGGGCCCGCAGCGCCATCGCCTGAGCGCTCTTCCGTCGTCTGGTGAGGCGCTCGAGCGTGCTGCGCTCCTCGTCGGTCAGGGACAGCTCGGCCTTCGGGCGGCCGAGGCGGCGGGCCGGAGATGGGTTCGCAACCACGCGTGGAGCATACTACATATGCCACTAATTAGCAACTCACTACACTAGTAAGTGGCAACCGATTCTGACGGCTGATCCCGAAATGGCATCGATCGCTGTCCTCGATACCTGCATACAGGGTTGGCACCTCGATCGCCTACGAACGCGCTGGGGCCGGCCCGGCGGTCATCCTCGTCGGTGGTGGTCTCGATGACGGGACGGAGAACGCCCCTCTGGTGCCGCTGCTGAGTCACCGATTTACCGTCGTCAACTACGCGCGTCGAGGCCGGGGCGAGAGTGGCGACACGCAGGCATACGCGGTCGACCGGGAGATCGAGGATCTCGAAGCCCTGATCGAGGTGGCCGGCGGATCGGCTCACCTGTTTGGCGTGTCGTCGGGTGGTGCGCTCGCCTTAGAGGCTGCTGCCGCCGGGCTCAAAGCCGACAGGATCGCGGTCTACGAGGTCCCCTACAAGATGGGCGCCCGACTGGCCACAGGAGTGGCAGCAGTACCGAGCTGAGCTCGTTGCCACCGGTATCGGAGGACGTGGCCCTCACGCGGCGGACTGGGTCCTGGCCCTCGATCCCGCTGCCGATGCAGTCGCCGCCGGCATCCCCGACGCGAAGCGTGTGACCTTCGAGGGCCAGGGGCATGTCGCAGATCCCCGGGTCGTCGCCGCGGCGCTGGAAGCGTTCTTCGAAACCTGAAGCGCGCCTTCACGCCGACGTGAACGTGGCCCTCGCGGTGTCGATGAAGGCGGCCATGGAGGGCGTCAGCGAGCGCCGATCGTTCCAGACGACCTGAGTGTACACCTCGAACGTGGGCCGCCACGCCAGGCGCACGAGGTTGCCGGCCGCGACGTCCGACTCCACGGCGACACTGGGCAGCGCGGACACGGGGGAGGCATCAGCCCCGGCGGTAGCGGGATCCGGAAGATCGGTCAACTGGAGCTCCCGGCTGTGCTTGGAGATCCACCGTCCGTGCCAATCATTCCCGGCCGACCGATGGCACCCTCGGTCCCCGATGGACCGTCGCCCAAGCTGGACGAGGGAGCCTCGACGCCGCATCGCGGAGGGCGAGGAGCTCCGATCGGCGCATCTGGAGCAGCTCCGGAGGCGGGTCCTGCATGCGCGCGCGCAACGCATCGCGGAGTCGGGTCCCGTCTTCCGTGAGCACGACCAACCTGACCCGTCGATCGTTGGGATCCGCCCGCCGCTCCGCGAGCCCCTTCGCTTCGAGCCGGTCGACGGCCCAAGTCGCCGTCGACGCGTCGCAGCCCCACTCATCCGCGAGCGATCGCATCGGCCGTGCGATATCTGGATCCAGACTGCTCATCGTGCGCCCGTCGTTCGGGGTCAGCCCAAGCTCACCGAAGATCCGCGAGCGACGCGGACCGGTGTCGGCGATGAAGGCAATGATCGGCCGCCATGCCTCGGCCGCAAGTTCCGCCTTGGATAGGTCCCCTGTCGAACGGCGCCCAGTGGTTCGTCCCGAGCTCATCACCGAATGATATCAGTTTGACGCCCCCGATGATTGGACAAATCCAAAGATCGATGGCAGAGTGGGCGTCCGCGGCGAATCAAGCCCGCACCCCTTCGAGAGGTACGTGATGACACTCGAAGACTGGCTCCACCTGGGTCATGTTGCCGGCGCCACCGCCTGGCTCGGCGGCGGCCTCACCTTGTTCGTCCTCGGCCTACGAGCCCGATCGAGCGACGATCCGACCGCCATTCGCGAGTTCGGCCGGGTCCTCGCCTACGTCGGCCCGCGCGTCCTCGTGCCGGGCGTCGTGGCCGTGCTGGTGTTCGGCATCCTCATGGTGCTCACCGGCGATGCCTGGGACTTCTCGCAGACGTGGATCCTGATCGGTCTCGGCCTGTTCGCGGCGGCGTTCCTCATCGGCGTCGGGTACCTCAGTCGCCTGGGGATCCAGCTCGGACGGGCCGAGCACGAGGGGACGGATCTGGCCGCGCAGCGCTCGCTCGTCGCTCGCTGGCTCGCAGCCTACGGCCTGGTTCTGGTGCTCCTCGCCATCGCCGTCTGGGACATGGTCGCCAAGCCCGGCCTCTAGTGACTTGCCCCGGACAAACGCCCCCACGGGTCGCTGACGGCGGCAGCTTCGGGCGGATCCGGGCAGCCCCGGTTCAGGCCCCCCGACCCCTCGGCCCTTCGGTCAGGCCGCTCGGCTCGTGGCCCTCGCTGAGCGGGGTCGTCTGGCCGGCAGGGCGGCTGTGGTGTCGAGGTCGTAGGCGAGGATCGCCCAGTTCGTCCAGATGGCCGCGCCGGTCGCGCCCCGGAGCCTCGAGCGCCGGAGGCCGTACGAGCGTTTGAGGTGGCTGATCCGACCCTCTGCGCCGACCCGGTAGCAGGCGAGCCTGCGACGGGTGCGTCGTGACCCGGCGTTGGTGGCGCTGCCGACGACGTGGACCGTGGCGCCGAAGGGCGCGAACGCCCCGCGGGTGGCCCGGACCCCGAACCCCGCGTCGACCGCCACCTCGCGTGGCCGCAGCCCGGTTCGGCCGAGCTCGGCGATCGTCGCCGGCAGGAGCGCGTTCTCGTGGACCGAGCCCGCCCGGGTCGGCGGCGGCAGGACGAGGCCGCGGGCCCCGCGGCCCGTGCCGCCGGTGAGTTCGGCGATCTGGCTGATGTAGCCGAACTGGGTGGGGTTCGCGAGCTTGCCCTTGCGGATGGGCCGGGCGTCGGGATCGGCGAACGAGACGAGCCGGTCGGCGATCGGCTCGCCCCGCACCCGGCGCCCGATCTGGTCGACGATCCGGCCAGCCAGCGCGACGAGCTCGTCGAGCTGCTCGCGGGCCGCCCGGATCTCGGGCTCGGTCTCGTTCGCCACCCGGTCGACCATCCGGCGCGCCTCGCCGATCGAGCGGGCGAGCAGGTCGCCGGCCTCGCCCGTCAGGCGCAGGACCTCCGCCCTGGCCTCGCCGGTCCGCCGGCGCAGCGTCCGCCCGAGCGCCCGCAGGCGGCGGCCGATCGATCGGCTCCGGTCCCGGACGTGGCCGGCCTCCGCGCCGGCGGCCCTGGCCAGCACCCGGGCGGCCCCGGCCAGCAGCCGGACGCCGTCGGCGGCGAGGCCCGAGTCGGTGGGATAGCGGATGTCGGCCTCGACAACCGTCGAGTCGATCCGCAGCGCGCGGGGAGCGAAGCGCCGCTCCCGGACCGCGAGCTCGATGACCTCGCGCGTGAGCTGCGCGACGAGCTCGGGGCCCAGCCGCCGGGTGAGCTTGCGGACCGCCGACTCGGTCGGCACCGGATCACCGAGCGGGATGAGGCAGAAGCGCCGCAGGTGGAGCGAGTCGGACACCTCGCGCACGAGCGTCATGTATCCCCAGCCGGTCCGGCTCTTGATGACCATCAGCCGGACGTACGTCGCCATCGCGAGCGTCGGCCGCCCGAACGCCTCGGCATGCTGGCCGGACGCCGCGTCGCGCTCGCGCCAGAGGGTCCGGAACGGCGCCAGGAGCGCCGGGTCGGCGAGGAGCGCGTCGATCGCCGCGAGGTCGGGCGGGAGGAGGGTGACGCCGGCCGGCAGCAGGGCGTCCCAGATCGTGTCACGCTCCTGATCGGGCTGGAGCCGGAGCATCGGGTGCCTCCCTCGTCGCGGTTGGCCGATGCTTGTATTATACTCGGTCCAAGCACATCACGAGAGGTGTCTGTGCAGGTGGAGACGACGGACCCCGCGCCATCGGCACGCCTGGCCGAGCTCGAGGCGCGCTACCGGGCGCTCGCCGCGCAGCTGGCCGGGATCGGCTTCATCGCCCGCGGCAGCGTCGTCGCGGCGATGACCACCTGCTCGTCGAAGGGCTGCCACTGCCGGATCGACCCGGCGCGACGCCACGGCCCGTACTGGCAGCTGAGCCGGTCGACCGGCGGGACCACGCGGACCCGCCGTCTCGGCGAGGCCGAGGCGAAGCTCTACCAGGGCTGGATCGCGGAGCGCCACCGGGCCGAGGCGATCCTCGACGAGCTCGAGGTACTCGCCGCCCAGGCGGCCGCGGCCATCCTGCGTGGCGACACCGAGGAGCTGCCGGACCCGGCCGAGTGACCGGGCGCCGATGACTTTGTCCGGGGCAAGTAGTGACTTGGCCCCGATCGACCGACGGGCGGAGGGAGAGATGAAGCTCGGACTACACATCCCGGAGACATCCTGGCAGGGTGGTTCCGCCGGCCTACGGACGGTGATGCGCGACGTCGTCCTAGCCGGCGAAGCGGCCGGCTTCGACACGATCGCGGTGGCCGACCATGTCTGGCTCCATCCGATCATGGGCGGACCGGTCGCCAACCACGTCGAGGCCTATACCACACTGGGATTCATCGCGGCCCACACCGAGCGCGTCCGGCTACTCGCGATGGCGACGGCGGCGTCGTATCGTCCGGCCGGGTTGCTCGCGAAGATCGTGACGACGCTCGACGTCCTGTCCGGCGGGCGAGCGATGCTCGGGATCGGCTCCGGTGACTTCGCCGAGGAGGCCGAAGGCCTCGGCCTGCCGTTCCCAGCCTCGGCGGGTGAGCGGTTCGACCTGCTCGACGAGACGATCCGGGCCTGCCTCGAAATGTGGGAAGGCGAGCGCGGCAGCGAGCGAGCGCTCGAGGGCGAGTATGTCCGCCTCGGCCGGGCGTTGAACCTGCCGCAGAGCCCGAGCCGCCCGCATCCACCGATCCTCATCGCCGGAAGTGGCGAGCGCCGCACCCTGCCGCTCGTCGCTCGGTATGGCGATGCCTGCAACATCTCGCCGACGCCCGAGCTCGCGCACAAGCTCGACGTCCTGCGGCGATTGTGCGACGAAGCGGGACGCGACTACGACACGATCGAGAAGACGGTCCCGTTCGGGTTCGATGTCGGCGAGGATGGCGCGAAGGCCGGCGAGGTCGTGGAGCAGCTGCGCGGGCTTGCCCGACTGGGCGTCCAGACCGTGATCGGCTGGGTGGTCAGCGTCGACCGGATCAAGCCGATCGAGATCATGGGTCGCGAAGTGATCCCGGCAGTCGCCGACCTCTAGTCAGTCCGCGGCCCGAGGGCATCATCGTCGGACCGGCCGAGCCCGCCCGCCGGGCCATGATCGTGTTGACCACGGGTCAACCGGCTCAACGGCGGACGCGGTAGCGGATGTGGGTCGCCTCGGGCGTGTCGATCACCCGGACGATCTCGAGTTCGATGCGCGACGGCAAGACCTCGAACAGCCGACGGCCCCCACCGAACAGCACCGGGACCTGGTGGACCTGCAGTTCGTCGAGCACGTCGGCCTCGAGCGCCCGTTGCGCCGTATACGCGCCGTGCACCAGCACCTTGTGGTCCCCGGCCGCGGCCTTCGCCTGTGCCATCGCACTGGCGATCCCATCATTCACATAGGTCACCAATGGATAGCTCGCGACCGATGGACCGGGCGGCCGGTGACTGGGCACGAAGATCGGGACGCCGCGGTTGTCACCGCCCCAGTGATCGACCTGCTCGACGGTCCGCCTACCGGCCAGGATTGCTCCGAACGAGTTCCAGTCATCCCACAACTCGCCGAGCGCCCCGGATGGCCGGGAGAAGTCCCCGTACCACTCGTGCAGGCGGTCGAAGCCGTCGCCGCCCGGGTTGCCGACCTCGTCGTTGGGACCAGCGATGTACCCGTCGAGCGACATGGACATGAAGAGCACTGATGCAGACAACGTGGACCTCCCTTGGTCTCACTCCGCTTTGGGAGCATCTGTATAGGGGGCGCTGATGATCAAGCCGACGATGTCCGTCGGCGATGGGCCAGGAGAATCGAGCTCACCAGGATGGTCTTCGCTTCGTCTCCACGGTTAGGGGAAGGCGGAGGTGCTCCTCGGTCCAGCCTCACGATGCCTTCTCCGGATGGTGGTTTCGCGCTGGGCGACGACGTGGGATCAGCTCACGATGTGCTGGTGGTCCAGGAGGATGCGACCGTCGTCATCGAGCACGAGCACGTCGTAGCCGCTCCCGGCGACGGTCCCGCCAGCCACGGCAACCATCTCCCAAGCCAACCCGACGAGGTTCGATGCGAGGAGCACGGCATCGCCACCGCCAGTCGCCTTGAAGGTGTATTCCCCGGGCTCGATGAACAACTCGTACGCTCGAGCCACCCGACGATCGATCTCGTCGTGGCCGCGTACCTCGAGAGGAGGCACCGGGAATGCCAACGCGGAGACCGCATCTCGCATCGCCTGGGGCGGGTCCAACAAGACCTGCGCACCGCTGTTCGCCCACAGGTCGGCGACCTGCCTGGACCGCGCTTGCGGGTCGGCTTCGGTCCAGAGCGCGAACCATCGCTTGGTGAAGGCAGCCAGAGCCTGCTGATCGAGGTGCTTTTCCATGATGTCCTCCCGATGTCGCCGGCGGTCTTGTCTCTCTAGAGACAGCGACCGAGGGCCGAATTCATCGCGCGGCGCCGCGATGGGCGGCCGGGTATGCCAACGAAGCGGCCCCACCCGGTTGGTCAGTGGCGATCAGGCCGTTCAGGGTGACGTCTGTTTCCCGGCGGAGGAGCCGCTGGTGCTGCCTCGGGGTCGCGGTCGTGGTGGGCACCCGGTCGAGCGCGGCTGCGGTGACGAAGAGGGCGAGGAGGTCGAGCGCGGCGGGGACGGTTTGCTCCGGGAGTCCACCTTCGGTGAGCAGGTCCCGGACTCGCTCGGTGATCAAGGTTGCATTGGGGCCGCTCGGGATGCCGGTGAGCGCAACCCCGGCCATGGCGCCATGGCCGCTCGCGGTGGCGATGGCCTTGAGCAGCAGCCAGCTGAGGCGTTGCCGCCAGTCTCCCCCGGGCAAGGCCGCCCTGGCGACGGGGGCCATGATGTGGTCGAACACGGCGTCGAGGTCATGACGGTTCTCGACGTAGACGTAGGCTCCGTCCCGGTCCCGGCGAGCCTCTTGGCGAGGCTCCAACGCTGTCGCCAGACGAGGCTAGCCCGACTTGGCTGCGCCGGCGGCCCGCTGGACCACCGCAACCTCACCAACGGGGCTGCTTCTCCGCCCGATGAGATACCACGTCTCCATCTCGCCCTTGCCCTTGACGGTGACCACGCCACGTGGCTCGCAGACGAACTCGTCCTTCAGGAGCTCGTAGGTCGCGCGGGTGATCTGGATGTCGCCCGGGGTGCCGTGGGACTCCATGCGGCTCGCGGTATTCACCGCGTCGCCCCACAGGTCGTAGAGGAACCGCTTCCGGCCGATGACCCCGGCGACCACCGGCCCCGAGTTGATGCCGACTCGGAGCTGGAGCTCGAGGTCCCCGACGGCGCCGCCGGGGCGCATCGCGTCGACCATGTCGAGCGCGAGCGATGCCATGGCCGGGGCGTGGTCCGGTCGCGGGATGGGGACGCCCGAGGCGACCATGTACGCATCGCCGATGGTCTTGATCTTCTCGAGGCCGTGGCGCTCGGCGAGCGTGTCGAAGTGGCTGAACAGCCGATCGAGGAGGCCGACGACCTCGGCCGGTGGCAGGCGCTCCGATCGCGGGGTGAAGTCGACGACGTCGGCGAACAGGACCGATGCCGCGGTGAACTGATCGGCGATGCGCTGCGGGCTCGCCTTCAGGCGATCGGCGATCGAGCCCGGGAGGATGTTCAGCAGGAGGCTCTCCGCCCGCTCCTGCTCGTGACGGAGGTCGCGCAGCGCGTCCTCGCGCTGCTTGGCGAAGAGCGCGAGGAGCGTGAACACCATCGACCCGCCGACCGTGATGTTCAACCCGAGCATGAGGTTCGTGAACCACCCAGGAAGCGGCGACACGAACCCGAGCGCTTGCCCCGCGATGCCCGAGCCGAGGAGCACCGCGACGAAGGCGATGTACCACCGGATCCCGTCGCGGGTCCCGCCGAAGACGAGCGCCCCCATCGGGGCCATGACGCCCCACAAGCCGACGCCGCCCGAGCCGAGGAACCCGGCGAGCGGGATCATCGACAGTGTCGGCGCCAGGAGGATAGCGAGCAGCTGGATGCGCAGGAGCAGCGCGAAGTCGCGCGTCCGGGCGAACAGGGCGATCGACGCCAGCGACACCCCGGCGTAGATGAACGCGACGACGCCCGACTCAGCGCCGTAGGCAACGTACAGGGCACCCCAGACCAGCGCGATCGGCAGGATCAGGACGGCGATCAGGACGAGGAGCGCCTTGCGCAGACGCGTCTCCTCGTCGTCGCCCGGATCCGCGCCGACGCCCGCGAGCCGGGTGAGCGTCGCCTGGATCGAACCGCGGACCGTCGTCACCGACGGAGCATAGTCGTGGTTCAGTGGAACGCGTTCAGGCGCCCTTCCGGGTGAACGTCAGGTGCGTGACGCCGCTGGGCGACGAGGTGGCCTCGATCTCGTAATCCTTTTCGAGGCTCTCCAGTCCGTCCCAGAGGCGGACGCCCCGGCCGAGCAGGATCGGGACGACGACGATGTCCATGTGGTCGATCAGCCCGGCCGCCAGGAAGTCGCGGATCATCGTTGGCCCCCCGCCGAGCCGGACGTCCAGGCCGTTCGCAGCCTTGCGGGCGGTCTGGAGCGCCTCCGCGGGCGAAGCGTTGAGGAAGTGGAAGGTGGTGCCGCCCTCCATCTCGATCGACGGGCGCGTGTCGTGCGTGAGGACGAAGACCGGCGTGTGGAACGGCGGGTTGGGTCCCCACCAGCCCTTCCAGTCGGGGTCCTCGTGCCACCCGGGATAGCCGAACTTCCCGGCGCCCATGATCTCGGCGCCGATCCCGGGCGCGAACTGCCGCAGGAAGGCATCGTCGACGCCGCGGGTGCCGCCTGGCTCGCCGACCGTCTCGTGCCACCAGCGGGTGAGGAACATCCACTCGTGCAGCCGGTCGCCGGCGTGGCCGAACGGTTCGTCGCGGCTCAGGCCTTCGCCGGTGCCGAATCCGTCGAGCGAGACGGAGAAGAACTGGACGCGGGCCAGTGACATTGTTCGTGCTCCTGTCTGCCTCGTGAGGCCAGCCTTGCGCGGGATGCGAGGCCGGAACACCGGGTGAGAACGGGCTGATTGCGGGATCTCGCCTCCGGTCGGACGCCGCACGACGCGCTTCATTGGGTGGTGGTACCGCTTGGATCGCCGCGCTCCGTCACGCGGTTGGCTGCCCGCCGGGTTGGCCGGACAGGACCGTAGGCACGTACTCCAGCAGCTGGATGCGGCCGTCGAACGTCCGACTCTCGACCATCTCGAGGGCGACATCCGGGTAGCCGTCGTAGATCCGGTCGGTCCCCGTTCGCCCGGTGATCACGGGGAACACGACGACCCGGAAGCGGTCCACCAGGCCAGCCTCGATCAGCGACCGGCACAGCGTGAGGCTGCCGACGGTGCGCATCGGCTTCGGCTCCTCCCGCTTCATGGCGCGCACCCGCTCGACCGGGTCACCGCGGATCAGCCGGGTGTTGGGCATGGCGAGGGGTTCCTGCAGGGTCGACGAGAACACGACCTTGGGGGCGGTCGCGAAGTCCCCGATGCTGGCAGCCTCGTCGCTCTCCGGGTCGATCCCGGATGCCTCCGGCTGCGCCGCGAACCCCGACATCTGCCGGTAGGTCGTCGCCCCCATCAGGATCGTGCAGTCTTGCATGGGCTGCTCCGCGAGCCAGGCGAGATACTCGGGGCCTTGCAGACCCCACCACCCGGGCCAGCCCTCGGCCGCCCCGTAGCCGTCAAGCGACGTGATGAAGTCGACCATCAGTTCCTGCATCGGTGTTGCTCCTCCGAGTCACGCGGCGGGGATATACTGAGTGGCGGTCTATCTTTAGACTGAGGTATGAGATTGTCAAGCAGCCCGGGTCGCCGTGAACGGAAGAAGGTCGAGTCGCGGCAGCGCATCCTCGCGAGCGCGGTCGACCTGTTCGCGGCGCAGGGCTACGACGTCACGACGATGGACGACATCGCGGAGTCGGCCGACGTGTCGCGCGCCACGGTCTTCAACTTCTTCCCGCGCAAGTCGGACCTCGTGCTTGCCTGGTTTGTGGACCGGCGTGCCGAGTTGGGGGTACGCCTCGCCGAACGCGAGCAGGACGCGAGCGAGACATCAACCCACCTTGCCTTTGCGCTTCGCGTGATCGCGCGAATGTTCGACCACGACCCTCGAACTGGGCGGGCGATGGTCCGAGCCTGGCTGCAGGCTGGTGGACCGTTGCTCACTCAGGAATCCGAGACGTCGAGCATGTTCGCCGCCGAGATCCGCGCAGGGCAGCAGCGCGGCGACGTCGACCCCCGGATCGACGCCGACCGGGCCGGTCTCGTTCTGTTCGACGCGTACGTCGGGGTGCTCTACCGGTGGGCATCCCGCGAGTACGAGCAACCTAGCTTCGAGTCCGACCTGGTCGCCACGCTCGACGTCCTCCTCATCGGCATATCAGCATGAGAGGTTCGAGCCGGCGAACGCACACCTGAATCCGCTGGGTCAGCTTCCGAGGGTGAGCCCGCCGTCGAGCGTTACCTTCCCGATCATCAGCGAGGAGATTGGTCGGGCTGGACATCGGAACGACCCGAGGGGCTACTGGCGGACTGTCGTGGAAGGCTCGTAACTACTCTAAGATCTTTAGAGTAGTCGCCAAGGGCCGCGCGACTCTGGCGAGCAGCTGTCTACAGACAGCAGGTCTTCAGTGTGTCGCCGCGCACGAGATCCCATGTCCAGGTGACCCGTGCCCGTGATCGCGGGCTCGACGATCCTGTCCAGTTAGCAGGTCTTCACCACTTAGCAGGTCCTGGCGCACGATCCGGTGCGAGCGAGGACCGCGCTATCGGCAGACAGCAGGTCTTCCTGAACGGGGAAGAGGGGAGTGGAGCCGACACTCGGATTTGAACCGAGGACCTGCTGTTT
>CAWHHU010000006.1:0-274284 GCA_963829295.1 uncultured Chloroflexia bacterium
GGTCGTCCAGCCCGACCCGTTCGACGACCCGGTGCTTCCCGAGCGCGCGGTGATCGCGGGACTCGATGCCGGCGCCGTCGAGACGGTGCTGCGCCGGCATCGGTTCTCGGTGCGGCGACAGGACGTCGGCTCGACCAGCTACCTGTACGGTGACCGGAACCGTTGGGTCAAGATGGCGACGCTGCTCACCCACACCGGGCTGGTCCTGTTCCTGGTCGCAGCGGCCGTCACCTCCCGGTTCGGCGACGAGCAGGGCCTGGTGGTCGCCGACGGCGAAGCGCTGACCGTGCAGCCGATCGGGAACCGGGGCTGCTGCTCGTGCGCAACCTCGGCTTCGAGGCACCGGGGTTCGGCACCGGTCACCCCACCGACTTCACGACCCATCTCGCCGTCTACCAGGCGGGGCACAAGATCGCGGACAAGGTCATCCGCGTCAACGATCCGCTGACCGTCGACGGCTACACATTCCACCAGAACGGCTTCGGGCCCGCGCCCGATGCGCTCATCCGCGATCAGGCCGGGCAGCCGCTGTGGTCGGGTCCGATCCCGATGACGGACCAGGCCGCCGGCTTCCCGTTCACCGAGTTCGCGGTGCCGGGGCGCGCGGTCGCTCTCCAGCTGCTGCTCCAGCGGCAGGCCGATGGCACCGGCGTCCTGGTGGTGCTCCCGTTCCGGGCATCCGGCACCAACCCCGATGGCTCGGCGCAGGTCCAGGGCCTGGAGCCCGTCGCGCTGGCCCAGGGCGAGGCCGCCAGCCCGGGCGGCACCGACTTCAGCGTGGAGCTGCGCGGGTTCTCCAACTACACCCTGCTGATCGCCAAGCGCGACCCAGGCCAGGAGGTGGCGTGGGCGGCGTTCGCGTGTCTGATCGCCGGCATCCTGATCACGTTCTGGATGCCCCGCCGCCGCGTTTGGGGGCGACTCGACGCGGGTGGGCGTCTGGCGCTCGTGGTGCGGGCGGACCGGGCACCGTCTCGACGTGACGCGCGAGTTCGGAACGGTGCTGACCGATCTCGTGGCTGCCCGGCGGTCCGGCGAACGCCGCTCGCCGTCGGCGCCGTCGGTCTGAGGCGGCCGCGGTGACGACGCTGCCCGAGGTTCTCGACGCGCTGGCTTCGGGCGCCACGCTCGAGGGGGCGGGGATCGAGCCCGCGCCGGACCCGCCGCAGGTTGGATGGGTGCGCGTGCTCCGCTCGCGGGTGCCCGCGCTGGACGTCCTCGAGCCGTCGGACCTCGTGGTCGTGCCGGCGGCCGCGATCGCGGTCGTCGCGCCCGCGCCCGCCGACATCCGCGATCTCGTCCAGACGCTCGCCCGCAGCGGAGCGTCCGGGCTGCTCCTGGTGCCGCCGAGCCCGGCCGCTCCGGCAGCGGCGGCGTCCACCCGCGACGTGCTTGCCGAGGTGGAGGCGGCGGCGGTCGAGGCCGGGATCCCCGCGGTTCGAGTGAACGGTCTCGATCCCGGCTCGCTCGAGCGTCGCCTGATCGGCTTTCTCGTTGACCGCCGGGGAGAGCTGGAGCGGCAGGCGGCCGTCCTCGAGCAGGATCTCGCCCAGCTGGCGATGGCCGGCCGCGGGCTCGATGCGCTGGCGGCGGCGATCGGCGGCTTTCTGCGGCGCGCGGTGGCGATCGAGGGCAAGCGTTCGGACGCGCTCGCGGTCCACGCGCCGGCCGACGTCCCCGGCGCCGCCGCCGCCGTCGCCGCCTACCTGTCGCGGCCGCACAGCACCGGGCGGCGGGTCCCGCTGCCGGGGGCACCGGGCGAGCCGTCGCCGGCCGGCTGGCTGGTCCTGCTGGGCGATCGCCCAGCCGCCGATCTCGAGACCATCGCCACCGAGCGTATCGCCCCCCTGCTGTCGCTCGAGCTCGTCCTCGAGGCGCAGGTCCGCCGCGCGCGCGACGAGGCGGGCCGCGGCGAGGCCCTGCCGACCGACGGTCCGCCATGGGTCGTGCTCGTGTCCCGACAGCCCGAGCCCGAGGGCGATGCCCCGAGTCGCGAGGATGTGCGAAGGGAGCTGCGCTTCCGGTTTGCCGCGCGCAGGCTGTCGCTGCGCGGGACGGGCGAGAGCCTCGAGGTGCGGGCGATCGCGGCGCTCGAGGCCGGCGACCCGCTCGGGCTCCGGATCGCCGGCCGTGTCGCGGAGTTTCTGGGCCGGACGGTGGCCCTGTCGCGCCCGTTCGACGATCCGTCCGGGCGACCTGCCCAGGAGGCGGCGGCCCGCGCCACGCTCGAGGCCGTCGAGCGGCTGGCCGAGCCCCCATGCGTTGCCCGGGCCGACCGGACGCCCATGTATCGCCTGCTGGCGGCACTGGGCAACCTGCCCGATGACCGGGTGCAGTCGACCGCGCTGCTGGAGCCGATCCTGGCCGGCCGGCCTACGAGCGTGCGGGAGCGACTGGCGAGCTACGCGCCGTCCTCGATCACGGCGCAGCCGGAGAGGCGGCCGCGGCGCTCGGAATCCACCGCAACACCCTCGCGTACCGGGTCCACAACCTGGAGGCGCTCACGGGCTGGGATCTGGCGGATCCGGACCTCCGGCTAGCGCTGGCGATCAGCGTCCACGTCGTGCAATCTGCACAAGAAAGGCGCCCATAGTCGCAGCCTTTCGCTCTCCCCGGGCCCTCCGCCCGCGGATAGACTCGGGTCGAGCGGGGCCCGCGGCGGCCGGCGCGTTGGTGCCGACGGCACAACCCGGCACCGACGGGGAATCGGTCTCGCGGCGGGCGAGCGTTGGAGGAACCGGCATTGGCGATCGTGCAGCAGGCCGGCCTGGAGCTGATCGAGTCGGCGAGGACGCGAGGGATCCGCTTCGTGCAGCTCCAGTTCACGGACATCCTGGGCGTCGTCAAGGCGGTCACGATCCCGGTCCACCAGCTCGAGGGCTCCGTCGCCCACGGCACCTGGTTCGATGGCAGCTCGATCGAGGGGTTCACGCGGATCGCCGAGTCGGATCAGTACCTGCAGCCCGACATGAGCACGTTCAACGAGATCCCGTGGCAGCCGGCCAGCGGCCCGCGGGGCACGGCCCGCGTGATCTGCGATGTGTACACGCCTCGCGGCGAGCCGTTCGCGGGCGATCCGCGCTACGTCCTGCGTCGCCAGGTTGAGTCAGCCAGGAAGCTCGGCTACGTGGTCAACACCGGTCCCGAGCTCGAGTTCTTCCTGTTCCGCCGGGGCGACGACGGTGAGATCGCGCCGCTCCCCCACGACGAGGCGGGCTACTTCGACTTCTCGACCGATCTCGCCCAGGAGGTCCGCCAGGACATGGTGGACGCGCTCGAGGCGTTCGGCATCCGGGTCGAGGCCGCCCACCACGAGGTTGCCGAGGGCCAGCACGAGATCGACTTCGAGTACGCCGACGCCCTCAAGACTGCCGACAACGCGGTCACGTTCAAGTTCGCGCTCAAGGCGATCGCCCAGCAGCACGGCCTGTACGCCACGTTCATGCCCAAGCCGATCCACGGCATCAACGGCTCCGGGATGCACACCCACCAGAGCCTGTACTCGATCGCCGAGGGGCGGAACGCGTTCGCCGATACCTCGTCGCCGTATGGGCTGTCCGACGTCGCCAAGTCGTACATGGCCGGGATCCTCGCCCACGCGCGGGGGATGATCGCCGTCCTCGCCCCGCTGGTGAACAGCTACAAGCGGCTGGTTCCGGGCTACGAGGCGCCCACCTACATCACGTGGGGCCGGACCAACCGCTCGGCGCTGATCCGGGTGCCGATGATCTCGCCCGGCAAGTCGATCGAGGGCACCCGCTGCGAGGTCCGCTGCCCGGATCCCTCGTCCAACACCTACCTCGCGTTCGCGGCGATGATCGCGGCCGGTCTCGACGGCGTGGAGCGGGGCCTCACCCTGCACGATCCGATCGAGGAGTCGCTGTTCGAGATGGATGCCACGCGGATTGCGGAGAAGGGGATCGGCGAGCTGCCCGGCACCCTCGGCGATGCGATCGACGAGATGGAGAAGGACCCGGTGATCTGCGAGGCCATGGGCGACCACGTCCTGTCCCACTACGTATCCGCCAAGCGAGCCGAATGGGACGAGTACCGGACGCAGGTCAGCCAGTGGGAGCTCGACCGGTATCTCGAGGCCTTCTGAGCCCAATGCCCGGAGCCCACACGCAAGACCGTCCCGCAGCAGGAGCTCACATGTCCGCTCGAACCACCGCCATCGCGGCCATCGCCAGCCACATGGTCGCCTCGACCGAGGACTACCTGGAGCACGCCGGCGCGGACATCTACGGCCAGTACGTGTTCGACGAGCGCGCGCAGCGCCAGTACCTGGCCAAGCCGATCTTCCAACGGCTCCGGCGCACCATCGACGGTCTCGAGCCGTTCGACCCGATGATCGCCGATGCGGTCGCGCACGGGGTCAAGGAGTGGGCGATGGCCCACGGCGCAACCCACTACACGCACTGGTTCGTGCCCATGACCGGCTCCACCGCCGAGAAGCACGACTCGTTCCTCAACCCCACCGGCGACGGTCAGACCGTCGCCGAGTTCTCGGGCAGGAACCTGCTCCAGGGCGAGCCGGACGCGAGCTCGTTCCCGTCCGGCGGCATCCGGGCGACGTTCGAAGCCCGCGGCTACACCGCGTGGGACGTCACCAGCCCGATCTTCCTCCAGGTCGAGCCCAACGGCGTCACGCTCACGATCCCCACCGCTTATGTGTCGTTCACGGGCGAGGCGCTCGACCACAAGATCCCCCTGCTGCGGTCCCAGCAGGCCCTGGGCAAGGAGGCGTTGCGCGTCCTGTGCTGGTTCGGCAACACGAGTGCGAGCCGCGTGTTCACGAGCATCGGTCCAGAGCAGGAGTACTTCCTCGTCGACCGCCGGCTGGCACTCCAGCGGCCCGACCTCGTGCTCACCGGCCGGACGCTGTTCGGCGCCCCGTCACCCAAGGGCCAGGAGCTCGAGGACCAGTACTTCGGCCCGATCCGCGAGCGGATCCTGGCGTTCATGATGGATCTCGATCGCGAGCTGTGGCGGCTGGGCATCCCGGCCAAGACGCGCCACAACGAGGTCGCCCCCGGCCAGTTCGAGATGGCGCCCGTGTACGAGGCCACCTCGGTCGGCTCCGATCACAACATGATCGTGATGAGCACCATGCGCCGGCTCGCGCCGCAGCATGGGCTGATGTTCCTGATCCACGAGAAGCCGTTCGCCGGGATCAACGGCTCGGGCAAGCACAACAACTGGTCGATGGGCACCGACGAAGGCGAGAACCTGCTCGACCCGGGCACCGACCCGCACGCAAACGCCCAGTTCCTCGCGTTCCTGCTCGCGGTCATACGCGGCGTCAACGTCCATGCCGACATCCTCCGGGCGAGCATCGCGGACGCCGGCCAGGATCACCGCCTGGGCGCCAACGAGGCGCCGCCGGCGATCATGTCAATCTTCCTCGGCTCGCAGCTCGAGGACGTCATCGCCCAGCTCGAGAACGGCGGGGCGTCCGCGTCCAAGCGGGGCGGCTCGCTGGAGCTCGGGGCGACCTCCCTGCCGGTGCTGCCCAAGGACGCCACCGACCGCAACCGGACCTCGCCGTTCGCGTTCACCGGCAACAAGTTCGAGTTCCGGGCGGTGGGCTCGTCGGCGCCGATCTACTGGCCCCAGACCGTCCTCAACACCGCGGTCGCAGACTCCCTGTCCCAGCTCGCCGACGAGCTGGACAAGCTGACGCCCGGCGATTTCGACGGGCTGACCAGGATCCTGTCAGGCATCGCCCGGGCCAACAAGCAGGTCCTGTTCGAGGGCAACAACTACTCCGAGGAGTGGCACGCCGAGGCCGCCCGACGCGGGCTGCCCAACAATCCGACCACGGTCGACGCGCTGCCGTCGCTCACGACGGACAAGGCCAAGAAGCTGTTCTCCTCGTTCGGGGTGCTGTCCGAGCGCGAGCTGGGCTCCCGCGTCCACATCTACTGGGAGCGGTACGTCACCGTCTCCGACATCGAGGCGAGCTGCGCGCTCGACATCGCGAAGACGATGATCCTGCCGGCCGCCGCGCGCTACGTCGGGGAGCTGTCCGCGGCGTCGTCGTCCCGTGGCGTCGCGGCGGTGTGCACGACCGTATCGGGGCTCAGCGACCGGCTGGTGGATGCGATCCATGCGCTGGAGCACGCGCAACACGCGGCGCACGAAGGAGACTCGCTCGAGGGCGAGGCGCGGACGTTCGTCGACGAGGTGATCCCGGCGCAGGCTGCCCTGCGCTCGGTCGCCGACGAGCTCGAGACCCTGGTTCCGGACGATCTGTGGCCGTTGCCCAAGTACCGCGAGCTCCTGTTCCAGTACTGATCACCTCGGCCGCTTCAGACCCCGACCCCTGCGGGTCCCACGCCGTCGGCCCTGGTGCCCGCCTGTCCGCGGTCCCCCCTGGTGCCCGCGTCCGTCTGCGGGACCGCGTCCGGCCGCAGCACCGGGATCGCGTCGCGTTCGATCGTGATGCCGCCCCGTCGGCCGCAGCCACCGCGGTCGGCCGCAGCCACAGCGGTCGGCCGCAGCGCTGGGATCGCCACGCGGTCGGCCGCAGCCACAGCGGTCGGCCGCAGCGCTGGGATCGCCACGCGGTCGGCCGCAGCCACCGCCCACGGTTCAAGCTTCACCGCCCGGCGGTCCAGGCACCTTCGAGATGCGTGACACGCTTAGTACTCTGGGTCGGAAGTTCGAGCACGTATCCCCGGCTCTCACGCGGCAGCTCCGACCAGGGGCGATCGCGCCAGCCTGACCATCAGCCGGTGCAGGTCGGCTCGGGTGAACTGCCATTCGAACGGTGTCGCGAGCTGCTCGTAGCGCTCCTGGAAGGCGAGCAGACGATCCTCGACGGCGTGGAGATCGGCGAAGTCGTTCGGACTGAGCACCTTGCGCTGGATCACGCTGAAGTAGATCTCGACCTGGTTGAGCCAGCTGGCATGAACGGGCAGGTGGATGAGGCGGAGGTTCGGCCACGCCGTCTCGAGCCGCTCGACCGACGCCTGCCCGCGGTGCGAGGAGCCGTTGTCGACGACCCAGAAGACGCGCCTGGCGGTGCGATAAGGCGGCTGGTTCATCACCTGGGCCACCAGTCGCCCGAAGGGCTCGATCCCGGTTGCCGGCTCGCAGCGGCCGAAGAGCCTGGCCCGGTGGACATCCCAGGCTGCCAGGTATTGAAGCGCCCCGCCGCGCTCGTACTCGAACTCGACGCGCATGGCCTGCCTCGGCGCCGGCGGCAGGCTCGGATGACAGCGGCAGCGCGCCTGGATCGAGGTCTTCTCGTCGGCCGACACGACGTACTCGCCGCGCCGTAGCCGACGGCCCTCGAAGCGGCCGGCATATAGGTCGAGCACGCGCCCGGCCTTGACCTCGAAGTCGGGGTCGCGCGGGAAGATCCAGCTCCGGTGGCGCCAGGGGGCGATCGCGTCGGCCGATAGCCAGCGCCAGATGGTGGCGTTGCTGATCTCGGCAACCAGGCCGCGGCGGAGCACCTCGGCCCGGATGTCTGGCACGTGGAACCGCGCGAGCGGCAGCCCGAGCAGCGCCGGAAGCTCGCAGGCGATGGCCTTGATCTCAACCGCGAGGCTGGGGGGAAAAGCGCGCCGGTCGCCCGCGGCGCGGTCGCTCCTCGAGGCCGGCGAGGCCCTCCTCGAAGAAGCGCTTGCGCCACTTGCTGACCACCTCACGCCGGGTGTTGAGCCGCGCCGCGATGTCGTCGTTGTCGAGGCCCTCGGACGCGAGGAGCACCAGCTGGGCTCGGACGACCTCCCGATACGGCAACGTATAACGTCGCGCCCGCCCCTCGAGCACTCGGCGCGTTTCGTCATCGAGATCCAAACGGTACGGACTCCGTCGGGGCATGACAACGCCCTCCTCTCGGCGAGGAGCATACCGCAGACAGCGACACTCCATACGTGTTCGTACTTATGAACCTCGGTACTTAGCCGGCGGTCGAACACGTCACCAACTCCACGACCCCGATCGCCAGACGCGGACTGATGCGTGACACGCATCGCGCGGTACCCTGGCGCGTCTTGCGGGGCCCTGGCGCCTCTTGCGAGGCATCCGCGCGCAAGAGAGGTGTGTGAAGTCGCCGGTAAGCGGCCCGGCTAGTCCTGTCACGCATGCGCCGTGGGTCTGGTTCGGGAAGGACCACCGTCAGCCAGCGAACCGCCTTGCGGCGGGTTGCCTACCTGGCGCGCCGCGTCGGTGTCGGTTTGCGGGATGCCCGTACCGCATTGGGCCTGCACCAGCGCGAGGCGGCCGCGCGAGCCGGGATCGGGCAACCATACTGGAGCCGAATTGAGCGTGGTCTCGAGCCGGGCGTCGCCCTGGACACGCTCACCGCGTGTGCCATCGCGGTCGAGACGCAGTTGGCGGCATTCATCGAGGCCGTGCCAGGAGCCGACCTCCCGCACGACATCGAGCACCTTCGGCGACAGGCCCTGGTCGTGGAGCTGAGCCGGAGCGGAGGCTGGGCCGCCATCCCCGAGGCGGCGCTCCCGGGTGACACGGCGCATCCTCGCTCCATCGACGTTCTGCTCGAACGCAGCCAGCGGCATGAGGCCGCGGTGATCGAGATCTGGGACCTCATCCTGGACGGCGGCGCGGCGATGCGCGGGCTCGAGCTGAAGGTGGTCGCGATCCGCAACCGGCTCGGCCCCGCCTGGGGCGTTCAGGGCCTGCTGGTCGTTCGGGCCACACATCGGAACCGCGCACTGGTGCGGGACCTGGCCCCGCTGTTCGTCGCTCGCTATCCGGCCCCTTCGAACGCGTGGCTCGCCGCTCTGACCGATGCCGCCCGGCCGATGCCAGACGGAGACGGGTTCGTCTGGACCGACGTGAAGGGGCGTCGATTGATCGCCGCTCGGCTTGAAAGACCTGAGCCACGTCGCAGCGATGGCACATCCGACGGCCGCGGTTGAGCGGCGCGGACACCGACTCGCGCACACCGCGATTCGCGCCGCCACCACCGCGATTCGCGCCGCCACCACCGCGATTCGCGCCGAACACGACCGCGACTCGCGCCGAACACGACCGCGACTCGCGCACACCACGATTCGTGCCGCCACCACCGCGACTCGCCCGGAACACCCCCGCGACTCGCGCAGAACACGACCGGGCCGCCCGTCCCTGATTGCGAGCCCCGTCTTCGAGGGGTCGTAGGATTCGGACCATGGCCGACATCGACCGCGACACCACACGCTGGCGGGCCCTGCTCACCGGCGAGGACCCTGCGCTGCTCCGAACGCGCCGGTGGTGGCGGCACGTGCCGGCGGCGCCGCGGTGCAAGGTCTGCGCCTCACCGTTCCATGGTGTCGGCGGTGCCCTCGCCCGGCTTCTGTGGCATGGCCCGATCAAGGACAACCCGATGCTGTGCAAGGCGTGCTTCGGGAAGCTGGCGCAGCGGCCGGGTGGCGCGGAGCTGGAGATCAGCGTCGTGTTCGCCGACGTTCGCGGCTCGACCGGTCTCGCCGAACGCTCCTCGGCCGCCGGGTTTCGCGAGCTGCTGCAGGCCTACTACCGGTCGGCGGCCGTGGCG
Organism: uncultured Chloroflexia bacterium; assembly: GCA_963829295.1. Classification (GTDB taxonomy): domain Bacteria; phylum Chloroflexota; class Limnocylindria; order Limnocylindrales; family CSP1-4; genus CAIXZV01. Next base: position 9,515 of record CAWHHU010000006.1, read on the forward strand.
ATCGACGTCAACGGCGGCGTGATCGACAAGTTCCTGGGCGACGGGGTGATGGCCCTGTTCATCCCGTTCATCGCCGGCGACAACCACGCGGGCCGAGCGATCCGTGCGGCCGAAGGCATCCTGGCATCGGTCGAGAATGACGGTCTGGCCGAGCGAGGTCTGGCGGTCGGCGTCGGTGTGCATACCGGCGAGGCGTTCGTGGGCGTGGTGGGGGGCGCGGAGAAGATCGACTTCACCGCCCTCGGCGACACGGTCAACGTCGCTGCGCGCCTCGGCAGCCTCGCCGGCGCGGGCGAGCTCCTCGCGAGCCGGGCTGCATGGGATCGGGCCGGACGTGAGGCACCGATCGAGGAGCGGACGGTTGAGATCGCCGGGCGGACCGAGGGTCTGACCGTTGCCGTCGGGCGCGCGGCCGATCATGGAGCCACCCTGACCGGCGGGAGTGTCTGACGCGCCGGAAGGAGCCGACCGATCGCGATCCTGCCCGGTTGAGCCTGACCGTCCCTGCCGGATCGTGCTTACCGGATCGGCCCTTGCCGCACCGGGCCTGGCCTACCTGACGGGACCGTGCGCCCCGCGCGGTGCCGGCGGCGGGGCCCCACCTGCTCGCGACCGCATCAGCCTCGCGATGTCGGCGGGCTCGACGATACCGGCGATCGCACCGCCGTCCATCACCAGCAGCTGCCCGCCGGACTCGCGCGCCCGCTCGAGCGCGGGGAGCAGCGGCTCGTCCGGCGTGGCGGTTGGCAGCGACGCGATCGGCCTGGCCACATCGCGGACACGCGTCTCGCGACGAGCCTCTGGCTTGAGGGCCATCGCCCGAGCCAGGCTGATCACCCCGATCGGCGACCCGCTGGGTTCGACGACCAGCGCAGCCGCAAGCCGATCAGGAACCAGGACCGAGTCGACGAGCACGTCAACGCTCAGCCCACCCGGGATCCGCCGAAGCTCGCGCTGCATCGCATCCGAGACGCGGGTGCCGCCGAGCGCGTCCTGGGCAAGCTCCTGGCGGCCTTCCGCGGCCGCCGCACCACTCATGAACATGCCAAGGACCATGAGCCATAGCCCGCTGAGGTCGGGGCCGAGGACCAGGTCGATCGCACCGAGGGCAAACATGCCGAACCCGAGCAGGCGCCCGATCCGGATCGCCAGCAGCGAGGCGGCCAGCCGGTCGCGGCCGAGGCCCCAGGCCAGCGCGCGTACGATCCGCCCGCCGTCGAGAGGCGCGCCAGGCAGCAGGTTGAACAAGGTGAGCATGAAGTTGACCCCGGCCAGCCAGCCGGCGGCCTCGACCAGAAGCACAGGGGCACCGATGGCGATCAGGCCCGCCGCAAGGCCGCCGAACCCAATGCCCAGCAGGCCGCTGACGATCGGTCCCGACGCCGCGATCCGTAGATCCTGGCCTGGGGTGCGTGCGTTGCCATCGAGCTTCGACACCCCGCCCAGGAGCCACAGCGTGATGCCCTCCACGCGGATGCCGGCCCGGCGAGCGAACAACGCATGCGCGAGCTCGTGGGCGAGCAGCGAGACGAAGAACACCACCGCGACGACCATCCCCGTCGCCCAGTAGACGAGCTCGGGAAAGCCCGGGGCGTTGGCCGGCAGAATGCCGGTCGCGAGCCCAGCCGCGAGCAGCCAGGCGATCAGCAGGACGCTCCAGTGGATGCCGAGCCGGATACCGAATGGCGAGCCGAGCCGGACGCTGTCGTTCATGGACTCCATCCTGCGCCATTCGAGTGAGGAGAGAATGAGAGCGCCGACGAAGCTATCGTGCCAGCCATGCAGCCCGGGGAGGCCACCCGCATCCGCGTTGGTCCTTCGCCGGGTGCGCGCTGAACGGGTCACCCTCGGCGTTGGCCACCGCATGCGGTATCATGCCCCGGCCCTCAGCGGCACCTACGGTCGGGGCGTGGCGCAGTTTGGTAGCGCGCATCGTTCGGGACGATGAGGTCGGAGGTTCAAATCCTCTCGCCCCGACCATTTCGACCTCATCAGGTCCAAAGGCCTCCTCAGGCTCGGGGTGTTCGCCGCGCTCGACCAGCGGATCGCGGTCCGCTACCACATCGGCCCCATGGACCTCGGCGACTCGACCGCCTACCTGCGCCACCACCTGGCCCTCGCCGGGCGGTCGGACCAGCTCTTCGCCGATGACGCCATCGTGCGCCTGCACCGCCAGTCCAACGGGATCCCGCGGGCTCTCAACAACGCCGCGGTCGCGGCGCTCATCGCCGCCGCGGCGGATGGCAAGGAGATCGTCGACGACGCCTGCGCGAAGAAGGCGGTCGCCGAGCTCACCCGCGACTGATCAGCACGTGGCGGCGGCGTCTCCACCGAGCGCTGCCGTCACGCCTCCACCCAGTCCTGCCGGATGCTCACCAATCAGTGCGGCCGCCAACACCGTGGAGCGGACGAGGTCTCCGAGGGCCTAGCCCGGGCCGGGGCGCGGACTTGGGCGTGCGACATCCGCCGACCAGTTCGGGACGCCGGCTCAGACTCAGGTCCCGGGTCGAATCTCGACGAAGCCCGCCGCGCTGAAGTCGCCGTCGAATGCCAGCGCTTCCCCGAGGCGCTCTCGTCGCATCACCGCGAAGCTCGTCGCATCGACGAACGAGTAGACCCGCTCATCGTGGCGTCGAAGCCACGCCCGCGCCTCGCGCTCGATCGCCTCCTCGACGTGCACGACGGTGAGCCAGTCCGCGGACTCGACCGCGTCGAGGAAAGCGACGGCCGATGGGTGCCCGTCGCGACGGCGCAGGAACGTCCACGTCTCGCCGACGACCAGGTTCGTCGTGAGGAGTGCCTGGCCGGGCGACCACAGGCGGACCGCATCCTCGTGGTTGGCATCACGCCGGAGCCGGAGCGCCACCCAGTAGGAGGTGTCGACGAACCTCACGAGCCGTACACGACGTCGTCGACGGGTGCCGGCGCAGCGTCGCTGCCGCCGATCCAGTCGCGGAACGGATCGGTCGGGGGTTCTGGCTCGCCGATCGAGCGTCGGACGGCGTCCCGGATGAGGGCCGCCTTGGACGTGTGCGCGCGGCGCGCCCGGGAGGCCAGCGCGTCGTCCAGGTCCTCGTCGATGTAGATCTGCAGTCGCTTCATTGCGAGAGTATACATCTAGCCATAACGTATACACCACTCCGTGCCTCGGCTTGCGCGGCTCCCAACGGTTGGGCTCGACGGTCACGTCTCGTCATCGCCGGCGACCTCGCACCCGAAGCCAATCGATATCGTCGTGTTCACCCCTCTCGCCCCGACCATCTACGAGTATTCCCAGCGCCGCCGCAAGGCCGTGCCGCACCGCGTGGACGCTGAGGTGGACAGTCGCCTCCCGGATCCCCAGGACCTCGATGCGGTCGAACAGCGCGGTCGCCAGCAGCCGGGGGCCGGTGCCGCCCTCGGCCCTCCGCCACGTCTCGGGCAGCTCCCGCACGTAGCGGGCCGCGACGTCGGCCGGGACGGCCTCCGCGGGCACGGGGTGCTCGGCTGCCGCCTGCTCGCGGTCGATGGCGGCCATCGTCCGATCCAGGGCCGCGGCGTCTCGGTCGCGCAGGTACCGGGGCCATCGCGCTCTCGCGCTTGCGGGCGATCCCGTCGGGCACCGAGCGGTCGGGCGCCGGTGCGGCCCGACCGACCTCGCCGACCACGCCCGCGATCGCCCCGGCGCCCACCGAGGCCTGAGCGAGGAGCCACTCGACAATCTGCTGATACACCTCGCGTCGGTACGCGTGCCCGGGCGACTGCCCCCGGCCTCGGTGCCCGGGACGGGCGGCGACGAACGGCGCGCACGGCTCGCGGTGGCGGTAGTAGCCGGTGTCGCCGGTGAGCCGCCTGCCGCACGCCCCGCAGTGGAGCATGTCCAGGGCGTACGGCCGGCGGGGATCCGCCGGGCAGCCCGTCCGTCGTCGCCCGCCTGGCCCGGGCCGACCGGGCCGCGTCCCAGAGCGCGGCGGGGACGAGCGGCGGCCAGTTCGCCGGCCCGCCGTCGCGCAGCCGCCCCGCGTACAGGGGCGAGGTGAGGATGCCCCGGACCGTGAACAGCGGCAGCCCCGCCGCCTCGGCGACGGCGCGGTCGGGCATCCCCGCGGCGGCGAGCTCGAACACCCGGGCGACGACCGCGGCCCGCTCCGGGTCGGGCTCGAGGAGCTTCCCTGCGTTGCGCCGGAAGCCGAACGGCGGGCGGCCGCCCGGGTCTCGCTCTCTCGCCCGCTTGGAGGCGTACCCGTCCCGGATCCGCCGCGACAGGCGGCGGCTGAAGCGCTCGGCTTCCTTGGCCTCGTCGACGAGCTGGTCCCAGTGTCGCCTCCCGGATGCCCAGAACATCGATGCGGTCGAAAGGGGCGCTAGCCAGCAGCCGGCGACCGGATCCGCCCTCGGCCCTCCGGCTGGGTCTCCGCAGCTCCCGGACGGAGGTTGATCGTCTCGACGGTTATGGAGTCTTGCGTCGGGCGCTTCCGATGGTTAGACTAGTCGCAGACCAGATGGAGAGGCGGATGCGACGGATCGGTGCGTATGAGGCGAAGACCCACCTTCCCCGGCTGCTGGACGAAGTGGCCGGCGGGGAGGCGATCACGATCACGAAGCACGGTGTCGCGGTCGCGGTGCTCGGACCTGTGTCCGCGTCCCCGGCCCGGACAGCGCACGAGGCGATCGCGGGCCTGCGGGCGTTCCGCGCCGCCCACCCCCTCGACGGACTCTCGATTCGGGACCTCATCGATGAGGGCCGGCGCTGATGTTCGTCGTGGACGCCTCGGTTGCGCTCGCCTGGTGCTTGGCCGACGAGTCATCCGAGCTCGCTGGGCGGGCCCTTGATCGGCTTGAGCAGGACGAGGCGCTGGCCCCGGCGATCTGGCCGCTCGAGGTCGCGAACGGACTGCGCACCGCGGAGCGGCGTGGCCGGCTCGATCTCGCCGACATGGCGCACGTCCGCGAGCTGCTGGTGTCGCTTCCCATCGAGGTCGAGAGCGTCCCGCTGGACGTGGCGCTGGGCGAGGTGGCCGAGCTCGCTCGCCAGCTCGACCTGACCGCCTACGACGCGGCCTACCTCGCGCTGGCGGCGCGACACGGGGTTGCCCTGGCCACGGTCGATGCGCGGCTCAGGCGCGCCTGCGAACGAGCCGGGGTCGAACTCGTGGGCTGAGCGGGTCGGCCGTTCGCTAGGCCGAAGTTCCAGCGGCCGCCCGCCCGGCGGTGAGCACGAACGGATCCCCGTCTGAGCACGGATGACGCCTGTCCCATGTGCTGAGACGTAGGCACTAATATAGTTGACAGATGCACCTGGATCGGCGATGATCCGTGCGTGAGCACGCGAGGCGGCGCCGTCCATGTCTCGACGACGCGTCGGCACTACAAGGGCAAGCTGTACGAGACCCACCTGCTGCGCCGGTCGTACCGCGAGGACGGCAAGGTCAAGACCGAGACGGTGGGCAACCTCTCCCACCTGCCGGCCGAGCTGATCGAGCTCGTCCGGCGCGGGCTGCGCGGCGAGCGGTTCCTCGCCACGGGCGATCTGGATCTCGAGCGCTCCGCGAGCCTGCCCCACGGCGCGGTGGTGGCGATCCTGGGCACCCTGCGGCGCCTGGAGCTCGAGTCGCTGCTCGACCCCCGCCCGAGCCGGCGGCGCAACCTCGCTGTGGCGCTCATCGTGGCCCGCCTGCTGGCCCCGGGCTCCAAGCTCGATACCGCGAGGCGGCTGGCCCAGACGACGCTCGGCGCGGTGCTCGGCGTCGCGGACGCCACCGACGACGAACTGTACGCCGCGATGGACTGGCTGCTCGCGCGCCAGCCCCGGATCGAGGCGAGGCTTGCCGCCCGCCACCTCGAGCCCGGCGGTCTCGTCCTGTACGACCTGTCGTCCACCTGGGTCACCGGCCGCCACAACCCGCTGGCGCGGATCGGCTACAGCCGGGACGGGAAGCCCGGCACGCTCCAGGTCGAGTACGGCCTGCTCACCGACCCCGAGGGCCGCCCGGTCGCGGTCGAGGTCGTGGCCGGCAACACCGCCGACCCGGCCACCGTCCCCGCGGCGGTCGAGAAGCTGCGGGCCCGGTTCGGCCTCGCCTCGGCCATCCTTGTGGGCGACCGGGGGATGCTCACCAGCGCCCGGATCGCCGCGCTCCGCGACGCCTCGCTCGACTGGGTGAGCTCGCTCCGGGGCCCGGCGCTCGCGGGCCTGCTCGAGGCGGGCGACCTCCAGCTCGGGCTGTTCGACGAGCGCAACCTCGCCGAGATCGCGAGCCCCGACTACCCGGGCGAGCGCCTGGTCGTGTGCCGCAACCCGCTGCTCGCCGCCGAGCGGGCCCGCAAGCGGGCCGACCTGCTCGCGGCGACCGAGGCGAGACTCGCCCCGATCGTCGCCCGGGTCGCGCTCGGACGCCTGGCGGGCGCCGCCCGGATCGGGCTCGCGGTGGGCCGGGTGATCGACCGCTACAAGATGGCCAAGCATCTCCGGTGTGAGATCAGCGACGGGGCCCTCACCATCACCCGCGACGAGGCGTCGATCGCGGCGGAGGCGGCGCTCGACGGCCTGTACGTCCTGCGCACCTCGGTCGGCCCGGAGCGCCTGGCGGCACCCGACGTCGTCCGGGCGTACAAGCGCCTGACCCGGGTGGAGCGGGCGTTCCGCGCGTTCAAGGGGACCGACATCGCGATCCACCCGATCCGCCACTGGACCGAGCCGCGGGTCCGGGCCCACATCCTGCTGTGCATGCTCGCCTACTACGTACAGTGGCACCTCGAGCGGGCCTGGGCGCCGCTGCTGTTCCGCGACGAGCAGCCGCCCGAGCTCGCCGACCCGGTTGCCCCCGCCCGCCGCTCGGCGGCCGCGGAGCGCAAGGCGCGCACCGGCCGGCTGGCGGATGGCACGCCCGCCCACAGCTTCCGGACCCTGCTCGCCGAGCTCGCGACCCTCACCCGCGACCGGGTCGCCCCGGCCGGCGTGCCCGAGGCAGCGTTCGAGATCACCGCCGTCCCGACCGCCCTCCAGGCCCGGGCCCTCGCCCTGCTCGAGCTCACACCCGCCAGCGTGTAGTCAGAACCCGACACCGTCGCCGTGCTCAGGTGAGCACGCCCGCGCGCCGGAACTTCGGGCTAGGCAATCGAAATCGTCGTCGCGACTCCTCTCGCCCCGACCAGATCAACCAATCGAGATTGATTGGTCCCCAGCCCCGAAGGCTGCATCCCATCCGCGGGCCCTCGCCTGAGCGGCCAGCGTGAACGTGTCGTCGGTCACCCCCAGGACGTCGATCCGTTCGAACACGGCCTCGGCGATCGCGTGCCGCCCGGCATCCGGAGTCGGTGAACACGAGCCCGTCGATCTCGTATCGATTCCGGCCAACGCCCTCGACGCGCATTTCGAGCGCGGTGAGCCAGCCCCCCGGATGGCCCTACCGGACGTCGTCCGCGACCTCATCCATAAGGTTGCGACCGTCGGGCCGCCGCGCTGGATCGAGGCGACGCGGCTCGTTCTCGACGGTTCCTCCGAGGCGCTTGAGATCCTCGCCCAATCGGTCATCACGAGGCGGGCAAGGGTCGCATCTGGGGTCCAGGGTGGGGCGCGTCCGTCGAGACAGACTTGCCTACCTCTTCGCGTCCAGCGCGGCCTCTCCGGCGGTCCGCGCCCTCTCCAGAAGCAGGTTCCGTTCAGGAACGTTGCGCGTCAAGGAGGCGGCCCGGGCCAGTTCCAGAGCGGCATCATCGAACCGACCGACCTTCATCAGCAAGTCGCCGCGGACCGCGGGAAGCAGGTGGTACGCGTGGAGCGAAGGCTCGGCGGCGACCGCGTCGACGAGCTCCAGGCCGGCGGCAGGGCCGTAGGCCATCGAGACCGCCACGGCCCGGTTGAGCTCCACGATCGGCGACGGGGCCAGCTGCGCGAGCGCGTCGTACAGGGCCACGATCCCGGGCCAGTCGGTCTCGTCTGCGGTGCGAGCGCGGGCGTGGCAGGCGGCGATCGCCGCCTGAAGTAGATAGGGCCCGTGAGGTCCATCGAATGACCCGGCCCGCGCCAGGGCGTCGAGGCCGCGATCGATGAGCAACCGGTCCCATCGAGCGCGCTGCTGTTCGAGGAGCGGGATCGGCCGACCGGTGGGATCCGTGCGGGCCCGCATTCGCGACCCCTGGATCTCCATCAGGGCCACGAGGCCGTGGACCTCGGGTTCATCGGGCACCAGCCCGGCCAGGACCCGGCCGAGACGCAGGGCGTCCTCGCACAGGGCAGGCCGGACCCAGTCGTCGCCGGACGTCGCCGAGTAGCCCTCGTTGAACACGAGGTAGATCACCTGGAGGACGGACGCGAGCCGGGCGTCGAAGTCGGCGCCGTGCGGGACTTCGAACGGGCGTGGACCTCCGAGAGCGTCCGCTTCGCGCGAACGATCCGCTGGCCGATGGTGGATTCCGAGACGAGGAAGGCCCGGGCGATCTCGTCCGTGCGCAGACCGCCGAGCAGACGTAGCGTCAGGGCGACTCGCGCATCCACCGAGAGCACGGGGTGGCAGCAGATGAAGACGAGCCGGAGCAGGTCGTCGCCGATCGCGGCGTCATCGATGGCGGCATCGAGATCCGGGGCGGCCCCGTGCTCCAGCTCGAGGTCGCGGCCCAGCTCGTCCGCCTTGCGCTGGAGCGTGGTTCGCCGGCGCAGGGCGTCGATTGCCCGATGCTTGGCTGTTGCCATCAGCCACGCCGCGGGACGATCCGGGATTCCCGCGTCAGGCCATTGGCGGATCGCCGCTTCGAGCGCGTCCTGGGCGAGATCCTCGGCAAGGCCAACGTCGCGAACGATCCGCGTCAAGGCGGCGATCAGCCGGGGCGACTCCATCCGCCATACCGCGTCCAGGACGCGATGGACGTCGTCTCCCCGGCCCGAGGCTGCCCGGTTCGAGGAGTCGGTCAACCGGCCGTCGGCTGATCGAAGATCTGCCGGACTTCGAACTCTCCGCCGTCGTAGGGCGCGCGCTTGAGCCATTCGATGGCTTCGTCCATCGACCGGACCTGCCAGATCCAGAAGCCCGCGACGAGTTCCTTCGCCTCGGTGAACGGGCCGTCGGTGACGGTCCGGGATGCCCCCTCGAAACGGACCCTCGCACCCTCCGAGCTCGGGTGCAGACGGTCACCGGCGAGCAGGATCCCGGCCCCGACCAGCTCCTCGTTGAACTTCCAGAACGCCTGCATGGCCTCTGGGGTGGGGTTCGGCGGGTTCTCGGCTCCGGGCTGAGACTTGGCGAAGATCATGACGCGCATTAGTTGACTCCTTTCGATCCCGGGACGGGTCGTGCCAGCGCGGGTGCGAGCCCGCCGATGGACGAGTCGAACGAGCGACGAGCAATCCGGCGTCTGCGCGCCCTCAACGTGATCGTCTCGCTACATCTGCATCGCCTCGAAGAGCTGGACGCTCGAGATGATCGGGCAGCCCTCGAGCAGGCGCTCGGCGTCTTCGCGGCTCTCGGCCGAGATGATCGAGTAGCCCGTCGGGGCCCCGGCGTCCGGCGAAAGGTCGCGCTTGGCGGTCTTCGTGACCTCAAGGCCATTGCCAAGCGGGCTGCCCATGTCGGCGACGTGGTCGCCGACCTTTGCGAACCATCCCTCCCAGGCGGCCATGATCTCCGGGGTCGGCTCCTCGTAGCCGTAGTGGAGCATCAGGAACTTCTTCACGGTCTCTCCCTTCCGGAGCCCCTCGCGAGACTCCCGTCGTTCTCGGGCGGGTCGAGCCTCTGCGCGGCGTGACCCCTCCCTATGCACTTGTCGAACGAGTGACCGCTATTTCGACATGGTCACGTGCCAATCGGCTCCATCGCACTGACCGCTGCGCGTGGTTGCGCAAGTGAGAACGCGTGTTTACAGGTCGACGCATACGGAATGTCGGTCCACGAATCAGTGCGGGCGCCGGCGGCAGGGCCGTCACCGCAATTGGGCGCGCTCAGGTCGCCGCCACGGCCAGGCGATGGTCCTCGTAGCTCGGGACCGCGACTCCCAGGCCGGGATCGGTCCAGCGCTCGTGGACGATCGCCCCGGGCGGGAGGGCCTCGTGGAACGGGCGCTTCCAGGCGTAGTCGAGCATCGAGGTGGCCGCAGACTGGAAGACGAACGGGTGGTCGGTCGCCGCGATCACGAGCCCGCCGTTGGCCGTTGCCCGGCGCCACGCACCGAGGCCGTCGAGCCTGGGTGCCCAACGGTCGACGAAGGCCGGGCCCAGGAACAGCAGCCATGGCAGGTCCCACAGCGCGTGCTCCCGGACGTCCCAGCCGGATCCGGGCATCCCCGGCAGCACGAGCGTTCCGGCCCCCTGGGCGGATCGGACGAACTCGTTGCGTTGGCGCCGCAGGGATGTCAGCTCAACGCCACCCCAGAGGGCGTCCATCGACTCGCACAGGCGAACGAAGAGGTCCGCGAACCGGGCGAGACGCTCCGATCGCGCCGGCTCGTCGAACCAGGCTTCATCGACGTCGAGCTGGAGCTGGTGCGGGGCGACCGGGGGGAACCCCCAGATGTCGCCCGTGATCCAGAGCAAGCCGCCGACGCGCGGACGGCTCCGGACCATGAACTGGTTGTAGTAGTCGCCCGGCCGGATGACCGGCGCCCACGCCACCAGGTGGTCCGCGACCGAGCTGACTCGGGTTCGAGGCGGGTCCCTGGGGCCCATCTTCTCCGGCGCCAGCTCGGGCACGGCATCGAGCGTCCGGCCGATGGCGGCCAGGCGCTCGGCCGACCCGAGCGGCGCGACCGACAGGATGTCGAGGTGGAGGTTCTCGGTCATCCAGGCAGGCAGCCAATCACCCGGACCGAACCCGCCTTGATCGCGTCGAGGAGTGGACCGGACAGTTTCGTGCCGGCTCGCGTCACGATTGTCAAGGGGCTGTTGCCCGAGATCCGGATCATGTCCCGAAGCTGCGACGTGAGGGACAGGTACTTCGTGTTCTTGACCTCCACGAGGTTCGAACCGAGGTTGAAGTCCGGGATCCGGACCCGGTTGGTGCCGGGGACCTGGATCGGACCGCCGTGATCGATGCCGCCGAGGGCCTGGCTGACGAACCCTTCGCCGGCGGCGCCCAGCGCGTTCGGCCCGAGGCCAAGGCCGAGCGCCGCGAGCTTGACGAGCTCGATGCAGCAGCTGCTCTCGATCTGGCCCAGCGCCGCCCGGTAGACGAATGTCCGGGCATTCTGGAGCGCCGACTCGACCGCCGACTGGGCTCCGAACGGGTCGATCAGGTCGACCGGGTCGTTGTCGACGTACGGATATGGATTGATCGAGGGTAGCGGGTCGGGGCTGATGAACCGCCCGATGCCCGGATCGTAGTACCGGGCCCGGGCATAGTAGAGGCCGGTCCGGGCGTCCCACGTGTAGCCCGTATAGGAGTAGGTGCCCGCGCTACTGGGTCCAGGCTGCCCGAACGCTCCGTAGGTGTAGCGGGCCACCACGGCGCCGGACTGATCCGTCGACGCGATCGCGCTGCCGAGGCCATCCTCGATCGGATACGTCCGCTGGGCACCGCGGATCGTCTCGAACGGCGTTCCGGCCGTCACACTCGTGACGAACGCGGCCGTCAGCGCGTTCGAGCCGTCGTACTCGAGCGCGACGTTCGCGCCGTCGTAGACCGAGCGGGTGATCGAGGCACCGTCGGCGACCTCGATTCGGCGACCCAGCGCGTCGTAGCGGTAGCGGATCGTCGAGGAGTCGGGGAGGTGGACCGCAACGAGCCTGCCGTCGGCGTTCCAGTCGTACGTGGTTGCCGCGCCGGTCGAGCGCTCGACCTTGCGGATCAGGTCGCCGGCGCCGTCGTACGTGTAGTCGAACCGAGCGTCGCGGAGGAGCCGATCGGTGTTGTCATAGGCGACGCTGGCGGCCGGGTTCCCCGACCACGACGTCCGGTTTCCCACGGCGTCGTAGGCGTAGCTCTCGGCCGGAAGGCCGGAGCCGGCCGGGTGTGTCGCGGCCGTGAGCCGGTCCTGATCGTCCAGGGTGAAGCCGTGGCTCCCGGCGAGATCGGTAAGGGTCGCCCGCCGGTCGCCACCGTCATAGGTGTACGCGGAGCTGGCGAGAACGGTCGAACCGAGGCGTGACGTCCGGTCGAGCAGCTCGTTGCCGCTGTTCCAGGTCAGCGTGTCGGTGACGCCGTTCGGCCGGGTGAGCGACGTGAGCCGGTCGGCCGCGTCATAGCCCAGATCGAACAGATCGCCGGCGGGATCGCGAACCGCGTCGAGCCGATAGCGCTCGTCGAACGAGTACCTGACGGTCCCGGCGGGGCCGGTCACGCTCGACGGCGCGTCCCGCGGGTCGTACGCGTAGGCCAGCGTGACGTCGGGCTGTGGCGAGGTCGCCGTCCCGAAGGTGTGCTGCGACGCGATGTTTCCGTCGTCGTCGTAGGTGTACTCGACGACGCTGTCGGGGTTGGCCGCCCGCGTCAGCTGACCGAATGCGTCGTACTCATAGGTCGTGACGACGCCGCCCGGCAGCGTCGACGTGGCGAGGCGTCCGTCTGCGTCGTAGGTGTAGGTGGTCGTGTCACCGTTCCGGTCCCGGCGGGTCAGGAGCCGGCCATCACCGTCGTACGTATAGAGGATCGCTCGACCCAACGCGTCGGTGTCCTTGGTGAGACGGTCGAACGGGTCGTAGTCGTAGCTGTGGGTATGGATCAGGCCGTCGCGGACCGACGCGAGGTTGCCTGCGGCGTCGTACCCCAATGTCGTCGTGGCCGTCCCACCGGGCTCCTGGATCGTGAGCATCCGGCCCGATCCGTCGTAGGTGAAGAGACGGGCGCGGCCGTCGTCGCCGGTGGCGGACGCAACCTGGCCGTCGGGGGTGTAGGTGAACGCGATCGACGAGCCGGTCGAGTCGCGCACCGAGCTGACCCGGCTGCCGTCGTAGTCGTAGTGGTAGGCGACGCCACCGGCCGCCTCGACGTCGGTCAGGTTCCCGTCCACGAACGTGTTGCGGAGGGTCGTGAGACTCCCGGGCTCGACCCGGGTCAGGAGCTCGCCGAACTCGCCGTACGTGTAGTGGATGGTCTGATGGTTCGCGTCGGTGACGTCGGTGAGGTTGCCGTGGTCGTCCCAGACGGCGCTCGTCTCGTGGCCGAGCGGATCGATCGTCTGGTTCGGGCGCCCGTCCGGGTCGTACCCGTACCGCCAGGTCAGCGTCCTCCCATCACCGGTCTGGTCAGTCCGGGCGAGGTTGCCAAAGGTGTCGTAGCTGTTGATCGTCACCAGGCGGCCGCTCGGCGACGTTACCGTTTCCGTGCGCGCGGCGAGGTCGAGATCGATCGTGGTCGTGTGATTCGCGGAGTCGGTGACGGTCTCGATCCGACCGTCCGCCCCGTAGGTCGACGTCAGGAACGGCTGGCCATTCGCCTTGCTCACGAGCAGGTCGTGGTCGCCGTTATACGTGTAGGTGTAGGTCGACGTTCCTTCGACGACCGACGTCAGGTCGGCACCGGTGTAGCCGTAGTCGATGGTTTCGCCAGCCGGACCGGCGATGCGGGTGATCCGGGACTGTGCGTCCCTCGTGAACCCGATCTGCGGGCCAAGCGAGGACGTGACACCCGTCGGCGTGACCGTCAGCGTCTCGCCGGTCCGGTTCGTCAGGCTGACCAGGCCGCTCGTGCGGTCGAGCACGTAGGTGGTGCCGTGGCTGTCGGTCAGCCGGAACCGCTGGGCATCGAAGATCCCACCGATGCCGAAGGCACCGCCGTAGAGATTCCCGTCACCCGTGAACGTGAGGCTGTTGTCGCCCTCGACTTCGAGGGTCGAGGTCGTGTTCGAGCGGCCCTTGAAGCCCGCCGCCGTAAGCGGCGCGAAGAACGTGCTGCCGTCCTGAGGCTGGAAGTCGAAGATCTCCTGGTGGCCGTCCGGCCAGGTCACGGTCGCGAAGTGCGGCGTCGTGGACGAGTAGCGAAGCTTGCAGAAGATCAGCCCGCACTCGACAGCCTGCCGGGTCCAGCCGCCACGACCGAGCGGGCCGTTGGTGGAGACCCGCAGGTTCGTCAGGTCGAGGTGCCAGCCCACGCCGAAGTCGCCGACCGACTTGTCGGTGCTGTCGTAGGTCCGGAGGACCTGGAAGTCGACGCCACCGAGCGTGACCGCCATGTCCTTCCAGGTCGTCGTGTAGCGGCCGAGCTTCAGGAAGCCGTCGACGATCAGGCTGGTCATCGACAGCTCGACGCCGCCGCCGGAGGCGGTCGAGCGGATCGCGATCAACCACGTCCCGTTCGGCAGGGCCGTGGGGTCGAAGGACGCCGACGCGGTCACCGCCTCGTCGATTCCCGCGCCATTGCCGGAGTCCAGGGTCGTCTCGCCCGGAACGCCGGCTCGCGTCGCCGTGATCTTCCACGACGCGACCGCCTGGCCTTCGGGCGGGGTGATCGTTGTCGAGATCGTTGTCGGCTCCGTGACCGTGGTGCCGTCGGCCGGGGTCGGTGCGTCGATCGTGGGCTTGGCGAGGCCCTCCCCGCCCCCGCCGCCACCGCCGGAGCCGGCGGTCGGACCGACCGGCGTGACGGTCGGGTCGGCGGCGCCCGGAGCCTCCGGGTCGTCCGAGACGATCGGCGCGAGTTCGGTGCTCGTCACCATCGCCTGGTTCGTGACCGAGACGACGCCCTCGGGCACGCCAAGGACCGTCGTGCTGAAGGCGACGACTATGGTCGAGCGGCCCGCCAGGGTGCCGATCGCGACGTGGATCGCGGTCGCGTCGGCCTCGTTGCCGGTAGTGACCGTGCCCTGGGTCGTCGTGACCGAGCCGGCTACGATCGCCGTCAGCGCATCGGGCGTGTCTTCGAGCGCGACGTCCGTGGTGGCGGTGTCGCCGAGGTTCGTGACGGCGATCTCGTAGTCGATCGACTGGCTGCCGTCGGCGGCCGTCCGGAGAAACCCGCTCTTCGTGACCGCCAGCCGGCGCGGGGTGATCACCCGGGTCGCGGCATGGTCTGACAGCGGGCCATAGGCGCCGCCCGCGGCGTCGGTCCAGCGAACCGTGGCGGCGTTGTCGAGGGTCTGGCTGGGTGACGAGGCCGGAACGGCGTACGTGGCGGTCGCGGTCGCGTTCGCGCCCGCCGCGAGGGCCGTTGGCGCGCCGGTCACGGTCAGGGTCGGGCCGTTGGCGACCGCGTCGGAGACGACGATCCCGGACGCGTCGGCGGATCCGACATCCTCGAAGGCGAGCTGGTAGGCGGCGGTCTGGCCCGACTCGATGTCGGCCGGGCCGATCTTCACGATCGCGACGACCGGCAGGTGGCGGGTGGTCGTGGCAGCGGCCGCGGGCGCGAAGACCGGGCCGATCGTGGCTGTACCACGGGCCAGCGCAACTCCGGTTAGCGGCGTGCCGTCGAACGAGCGGAGGCGGGCCAGATATGCCGCATCCGGCTCGTCGGCCGCCCGCGGAGCGGGCGCCGGAACGGTCGAGCCGAGATCGACCACCACCGAGGCGCCGGGCGCGAGCGTCCCGAGCGCCGCCGTCGACGGCGCCTGGAACGTTGCTGCGTCGCCGGCTGACGGGAGGATCGTCACCTGGACGTTCGTGGCGTCAGCCCCGAGCGCCTCGATCGCCGCCCGGAGGTCGTCGCCGAACCGGAACAGGCGCCGGACCGGGGCGGTCACGGGGTCCGTCGTGAAGGACGACACGACGCGGACGCCGAGCGTGCGCGCCGTGTCGAGAAGGAGGTTCGTCTGGGTCGGATCGAGCTGGACGATCGCGGCGTAGCCCCACGACGCGAGCGCGTCCGGGCCGATCTGCGTCCCGTCGATCACCTCGGATCCGGTCGGGTACGTCACGCCGGAGGCGGCGTTGGCGGTGACGTGGAAGGTGACGGTGCCCACGAGCGGGTGCCAGGCGCCATCGGCCGCGGAAAGCGTCTCGAGGTGGAGGTCGTGGCTCGCGACGCCGACCGGGCTGCCGCTCGTGGCCAGGTTCTCGAGCCCGAGGATGCCCGGGACGACCAGCGTCGAGCCAGCGTTCGTGATCGTGGCCGTGTGCTGGATCGGGCGCCCCGGAAGCGAATCCGCCTGGTCGACGGCGAGGTCCAGGGTCAGGTTCGGGACGAGCGTCGGCGGCGCGTTCGTGTGGGCCGGCCGGCCGCAGCCCGAGCCGCGGACGCGGAGGTCCTGGGCGGCGATGTCGATCCGGTCGGCAAGGATCCCGCAGTAGGACGTGTTGCCGGCCCCGGTCAGGGTGACCCCGCCGGTCTTCGCGAAGGAGAAACCGAGGTACGACGAGTCCGACGTGTCGAACCGGATCGCGTTCGTCGACGAGCTGCCGGACAGGAACAGGAGTCCGTCGGTGTACGGATCGAAGAACGCGGCCGTGCCCGAGACCGTGATCTCCTCCTCGGCGACCAAGGTGATCGTGCCGCCGAGCGGGTTGCCATTCAGCTTGGCGCCGCACGTGACGTAGTAGATGCCGCTTGCCAGGGTCGAGCCGTTCACGTGCCAGAAGCCGTCGGCCCCGCACTCGCTGGACATGTCGTGCCAGGCGCTGCCGGCCGCCTGGGCGGCCCGGCCGCCCGGGCGGTAGTCGGCGATCGCGAACTCGAAGGGGAACGGCTTGATCGAGGTGTTGAGCGGCGTCTGGTCGAAGACCGCGCCGTTGCCGCCGACGCCGAGGCTCCCGGCGTACTCGACCGGGCCGTGGAACGTCTTCGTGTCGCCGCGCAGCCGGAGGTCGTCGTTCGTGTGGACGAGCCCCCACACGGTGACCTTGCCGCTGGTCGACTCCATCGCCGCGTCCGACGAGCTGCTGTTCGCCCAGAGCGCGACCGGGGTGAGGACCTCGAGCCCGGCGACGGTCGTGGTGGCCGACCCTCCGTCGTCGTCGGTGATCGTGACCCGGACCGTGAAGGAGCCGGCGATCGCGTAGACGTGCGAGCCAACCGCGGTGCCCCAGCCCGAGCCCTGGGCCGCGACGGGGGCGGCCGTCGAGGGTGTGCCGTCGCCCCAGTCGATCGAGGCGGTGTGGGTGTCGAGGACGCCGGCGTCGGTGAACGTCGTGGAGACGAGGGCGACGCCGCCCGCGTAGGCGGGATCGGCCTGTGCCGACAGCACCGGCACGACGTTCCGGACGGTGATGACGACCTCGTCCGTGTCGGTCTCGGTGCCGTCGCTGACGGCGAGCTGGAATCGATACGTCCCGTCGTCGGTCGTCTGGAACGTCGGCCGCGCAGCGCTGCTCGACGACAGGATGATCGGCGGGCCGGCCTGCGCGGCGATCGTCCACGCGTAGGTCAGGTTCTGCGAATCAGTATCGCTCGAGCCGGTCGCGTCGAGCGTCACGACCGCGCCCTCGTCGACGGTCTGATCCGGTCCGGCATCGGCGGTCGGCCCCGACGGCGGCTCTTCGACGATGCCGCCGCGGAACTGGAACATGTTGTCGTTGTAGTCTCGGTCGCCGCCGCCGAGGAGATCCTCGAAGGCGACGTTTGCCTTGCCCTGCTCGAGGAACTGGACGGTGGCATGGGGGATCCCGTCGGGGTTCCGGTCGCCCGGGCCCATCTTGAACGTGTTGCCGGTGTTCAGGACCGTGATCCCGAAGATCAGCTCGACCCCGGCAGGAAACGTGCCAAGGCTGACGACCGTGCCGACGTCGCGGTTGGTCGCGAGCCGGCGGGCGGGACCTGGCTCGAACAGCCACAGCTCGCTCGTGTACCCGGCGCTGGCCGGGAGGACCTCGACCTCGACCGGCTGGCCGGTGGCGAAGAGCTGCCCGCCCAAGACGGGCGGATCGGCGGCGGCGACCGGACGCGGCCCGATCATGGCGGCCGGCATCAGGCCAGCCAGAAGGACGAGGGCGAACGCGACCGCAAACGCGGCCGACCGATCATGCTGGCGAGCCACGACAGACCCCTCCACTGCCTTACCTGATCCGCAATCAGGCCGGTCGCGTGCCCCCGCGCCGGTAGGCCGACACGATACGCTGGTCGCGTTCCGTCGCGTCAGGGGATTCCACACGCTGGGTGGACCACCGGTCGTCCCGGTGGCCGGTGCCATCACCGCCTCGATCAGTCCGCTGCCGTCCTCCGGCCACGCCTCGGCAGATGGGTAGCGATCGGCGCGCACGATGGGATACCGGCTCTCGGGATCGAAGGGCTGGCTCATGGTGGACGTCATGGCGGCCCGCGTACACCTACGGGCCACTGATGGGGCAACAATCCTGGAGATGGAGCGGCGCCTGTTCAGGCGGCCGGAGCGGACGAGTGCCTCGTTCGGGGAGGTTCGGTCGGGGTGGCTTCGGGGCGGCGGGGGCCCTGGCAGTACGTCCTGCGCGTGGGCGGTCCTGACTGGACGCAGACGAACCCTCCCGAGCTGCGGCACCCCCGACTGCTGCGGCTCCTCAGGCTGCTCGCGCGTCGCCCGAAACGAGACGTATTCACACACGGGGCCTCCATCTCGTCTTGAGGGCAGAGACGAGAAAGGAGGTCCACCATGCGGGTCTTTGTAGCAGGCGCCAGTGGCGCAGTTGGTCGCCGGCTGGTGCCGCTGCTCGTGGCGTGCGGGCACGAGGTCACCGGGACGGCAACCAGCGAGACGTCCGCCGACGCGATCCGGGCCATGGGCGCCGAGGCCGTTGTCGTCGATGGCCTGGACGCGGTCGGGACCGGCGAAGCGGTGGCACGAGCGGAGCCGGATGCGATCATCCACGAGATGACTGCTCTCTCGGGCACGCCCGGCTTGCGCCACTTCGATCGCTGGTTCGCTCTGACGAACCGGCTGCGGACAGAGGGCACTGAGCACCTCCTCGCGGCTGCCAAGGCGAGCGGTGTCAAGCGGTTCGTGACCCAGAGCTTCACCGGCTGGAGCAACAGCCGGGAGGGCTCGTGGATCAAGACCGAGGACGATCCACTGGATCCGCACCCGGTCAAGCAGCAGACCGAGACGCTCGCCGCGATCAAGTTCCTCGAGATCCCGTGCTGCCGGACGATCGCCGTCGGGCTGCGCCTCTCGACCACGACCGCATCCACCACGCAGCACGCCAGTCGCATCGCCGACACCCTCCTCGGAGGTGTCCACGATGTCCTGCGACGGATGTCCAGGATGTGGTGAAGTCAGCCACTCTCGCCCCGACCATCACAAGCACTCTCGCCCCACATGACGGATCGTCATCACATCAGCGCGGCGAGACACCAGGCTTGCGAGTGTCCACGCCATCGCCGGCTGATCTCGGTGGTGCAAAGGACCAGCACCGGCCTTAGCCCAGAAAACACCCAGTGACAATCAGACGCCCGCTCGCATCCGCCGCGACGCGGTCGGTGTTCGCCCTGGTCGCAGTGCTCGCCTTCCTCATGGTCGGCGTGTCGGTGCGCTCCGCGGAGACCCCGGTGAACCTCAGAAGCGCGGGCGGCTTCGCGGTCCTGGCCGGCTCCGCGATCACGAATGTCGGGACCTCGACGGTCGTCGGCGACATCGGGATCTATCCGGGCACCGCCGTGACGGGCTACGGAACGGTGGCCCACACTGGCACGCTCCATACCGCTGATGCAGTTGCCGAGCAGGCCAACGCCGACCTCGTGACCGCCTACACCGACGCCGCGGGACGCGGACCGGCGACCGCGGTGGCGACCGAGCTCGGCGGCCAGACACTCGACGCCGGCGTGTACGACTCGGCCTCGGGCACGTTCGGGCTGACCGGAACGCTCACCCTCGATGGCCAGGGTGACTCGAACTCCGTGTTCATCTTCCAGACCGCCACCACGCTCATCACCGCGACGAGCAGCGCCGTCTCGCTCATCAACGGGGCGGATGCCTGCAACGTCTTCTGGCAGGTTGGCAGCTCGGCAACGCTCGCGGGTGGCACAACGTTCAAGGGCACCATCATGGCCCTCACGTCGATCACACTGGTCACCGGTGCGACGATCGACGGGCGCGCGTTGGCAAACGACGGCGCCGTCACGCTGGGCGCCAACACCATCGACATTGGCGGGTGCGCGGCCCCGACCCCGACGCCGACCCCGACCGCCGCCCCGACACCGACCGCGACCCCGACCCCGACCGCCGCCCCGACCCCGACACCGACCGCGACCCCGACACCCACGCCGACCCCGACACCGACCGCGACCCCGACACCGACGCCGACCCCGACACCGACCGCGACCCCGACACCGACACCGACCCCGACACCGACACCGACCGCGACCCCGACACCCACGCCGGCCCCGACACCCACGCCGACCCCGACCCCGACCCCAGGCGTGATCGGGCTGGGGCCGACGTTGCCGCCCACGGACACGGCGGCTCCAGGTCAGCTCTCGCCGGAGAACGGCGATGCAGGTGCAGTGACGCTGCTCTTGGTCTTCCTGTCAGCGTGGCTCCTGGTCTCCGCTCGGGGACTTCGTGGAGCACGCCGGTCCGATTGACCAGGGAATGGCGGATGGGCTGGCTTGCGCGGTCTATTCGCCGGCGGTGCTACGCTCGCGGAGCCAACCCCGACATCCGGCCGACCCAGCTGGGCGGCAGCGCCGCAGCGAGGATCCGCGCCAGTTGGGCGATTCCAGCCGCCCATCCCGGACCCTGGGACCGATGGGCTCCCTCACCTCGGTAGGTCGTCCTAGACTGCGACGTCTCGCCGATTGAAGAGGAAACCGCCGGCCGCCACGAGCACGAGACCGACGACCGCCAGCACGGCCGAGTCGGCGATCTGGAGCCCGTTCCTGAGCGGTTCCCCGCCCAGTAGATGCCGAACAGCGAAACATCGGCCAGCCACCCGAGCCCCTCGATCGAGGGCCCGAGGTTGTTGCCAAAGAAGCCGGCCACGCCAACGACCGCGACCGTCGCATAGACGGCGCTGCGGCGACCCGTCGCCGCGCCGACGCCGAGGGCAAGGGCCCCGAACAAGGTGCCGAAGAGGGCCAACTGGATTGAGGCCGCGAACAAGCTCGCCGTGCCGATCGACCCGAGATCGGCCGGGCCGGAGATCACGACAATCCCCAAACGCCCAAGGCTCAGCACGACGAGCCACCCCTCCGCCCGTCCGATCGCGCTCGCCACCGCACCGGTCCCCGCGTCCAGGGACGACTGGGTCGCAGTGGCGGGCGGCGGCATCCTCCTGGCCGCGGGGTTCCTATCCATCGCGCTCCGGCCGGTCGGCCCGGACTCGGTGACGCCGCTGGTGGCGGTCCTGCTGCTCGCGGCCGCGGGCCTGCTCCTCCTCGGGCTGCCGGCCCTGCACCTGGTCCAGGCTGAGACCTCGGGCGCCGTCGGCCTGGCGGGGCACGCGCTACTGACGATCGGCCTTTTGCTCTTGGTCCTCGTCTCGGCGGCACCCATCCTCTTCCCGGGCGAGGGGCTTGTCGCCCCCGAGGATGCTGTCCTGTTCGTCCTCGCGCTCGCCCTGACCGGTGGACTGTTGGCGACCAGCGTCGCGTGGAGGCGGGCGGCCGTGCTGCCGCCCGCCGCGGCGCTGCTGCTCCTCCTGGGGGCACTGGCGTTCTTCTTCGCGTTCTTCGCCCTGCTGCCCACCTGAAGGCGCGGCATCATAGGGGCGCATGCAATCCGGATCCCCGCCGTGACCGACGACGTCCGCATCGAGCCGGCCGGCAGGCGCGAGACCTATCGGTTGATCGCGCCCGAAGGGCAGGCGCTGTTCGAGGCCTGGTCGGCAATGCACGGCGGGCGCATGCTCGAACGCAACGGGCAGGCGGTCGAGTCGCCCGATATCGGTTCGCTCCGATGGACGGGTGACCGGGCTGGCGAGCCCATGACCGCCGCCGATCGCGCGGCCCTGACCGTTCGCCTACGTGGGGTCTACGCGCGAAATCGCAGGCCGTTCGAGTTGCGGCTGCCCGACGGGCGCGTCGAAGACGAGACGGGCACTGTCCGGTCCGGTTTCCGGATGGGCTTTCCGCACGTCGAGCACTCCGACGGCTGGTCGCTCGTCGACGAGTTCCTGTCGCCCGCGCATCCCTCGGCCGCGGAGTACCCGCCGCACGTCGAGTACGCCGAGCCGGGCGGCCAGGCCCGGCTGCGACGCCGGATGGAGGTCTCGGGCGGCGTTCGCCGACGGGTCCTGCTCGCGCGGTCGCTCGAGTGGACCGGGACCCGAGCGGGCTCGGAGGTCACCTCGGCCGACGCGGAGCGGATCCTGGGACGCGTCCGGGCCGCGTACGAGCACTGGGGCCTCGCGTTCATCGTGGACGAGACGACCGGGGACTGACCGCAGCTGGGACCGCGCGTTCGCCAGGTGGTGCCCCACGGTCGAGTGCGATCGGCCGAGCCGGTGGGCGGATGCCGCCCCGGGGTCCTGGTCGCCATCGGCGGCACGGTCAACGCCCTGTCCCTTTCCGACGGCGTTGCGACCATGGCCTCCGCGTCGCCTCGTTTAGCCCGCGTTTACCCCCAGGCTCTAGCGTCCGGACATTCGGGACGTCTCGATGCGGAGGAGACGCAGATGAAGGCCACCGGTCGAATAGCCGCGGCATGCCTGGCGTTCGTTCTCGCCGGATGCAGCGGGAACGGCACGCCTGCGCCGACGGCCTCGTCGGTAGCCGCCGCGCCGGCGGCGACATCGGTCACCGCCACCCCCAGCCCGGTCACCGCTGCGCCCGCGCCGCCAGCCACCGCCACATCGCCTGCGGCCGCCACCGCGACTCCGGAGAGGACGACCGCGCACATCGACGTCGATGGCCTGACGCGGGACTATGCCGTCGTGGTGCCGTCCGACGTCTCGACCCGCGGGGCGCTGCCTCTGCTGCTGATGCTGCACGGTCCGAACGTCACGACGGCCGAAGCAGAATCGATCAGCGGGTTGGACGCGCTGGCGGTCGAACCCGGCGCGGTACTGGTCTATCCGGAGGCCGCCCACGAACGCTGGCTCGCCAGCGACTGCTGCCAGCTGCCAGGCAGCATGACCGACTTCGATGTCACGTTCATTGCCGCCCTCGTCAATCACATCGAAGCCGACTACTCCGTCGATCCCAACCGGGTGTTCATCGGAGGCGACGGGACCGGTGGTGCGATGGCGTATCGCGCCGCATGCGTGATCCAGTTCGCAGCCGTCGCCGTCGTCGGCACCAACGCTGAGCTGCTGGTGGACTGCACCCCTGCACGCCCGATCTCCGTGCTCGATATCTACGGCTCTGACGACACGGTCACCCTCTCCGACGGAGGGGCGAAAGGTTGTGGTGGACCGTGCCCGACCGTCGCCCAGACCATGGAGCGCTGGCGCCAGGCCGATGGCTGCACCGGCGAGCCCACCACCAGCACGGAGGGGATCGTGGTCACGACCACCTTATCGACGTGCTCGGGCGGCGTCGTGGTCGAGTTCATCGAGGCGAATGGCCTGAACGACACCTGGCTCGGGCCCGGCATCGACGACCTCGCGGTCATCTGGACGTTCCTCATGGATCACCCTCGACCGACACTGAACCGCTAGCCGGTAGAGCCGAGGAGTGAGCCTGACGGACACGATCCTCCTCCTGCGACGTCGATCCGAGGCGACATCACGGTTACAAGCTGGACGGTGGAGCAGGTTCGAGCCGGAGGCACGGATGATCCTCGCCACGTCGCCCAGGTCATTGCGCACCTGGTGTCCGAGTGGGCAAGCCGCCTGCGTCGGCCCAGTCGACCGGGCGGTCTGCCTCAGAGTCTCGGTATCAGCGCCATGACCCCGAGGCGAGCCGGCGTGAACGCTCCCATTAGCAGCGCGACGCCGACCGCCGCCGCAAGGTTGAGCCCCCCGGCCAGGATCCGCACCACCCGGCCCCGAGCCCATGCCGATCATGGCCCTGCTTGCAGACCGGTGACCATTCGCACAGTGCGTACGACGGCGGGGTCGACGGGGGCCCTTGGGCGCGGATCGCTTGCTGACGGTCAACCTGCGGACTATGGTTGGACGTCGCCCGCTTCCCGCACACGGGTTGACCCGGAGGAGGTTGCCGGTGGCCACCGAGCTGGCCTGTCTCCTGATCGCCGACATTTCGGGGTACACGGGCTACCTCGCAGGCGTGGAGCTCGATCACGCCCAAGAGATCCTCGCCGACCTGATGCGAACCATCGTCACCGCGCTGCGGCCTGGATTCCGGCTCGCCAAGCTCGAGGGCGACGCCGCGTTCATGTTCGCGATCACCGACAAGATCGACGGCTCGCTGCTGCTCGACACGATCGAACGGTGCTACTTCGGCTTCCGACGGCGACGCCGCGACGTGCGTCAGGCGACGTCGTGCGAATGCAATGCGTGCGTGCACATCCCTGACCTCAACCTGAAGTTCGTCGTCCACCATGGCACGATCCTGCGCCAGCAGGTCGCCGGCGGTGAGGAGTTGGTGGGGACCGATGTCATCGTCGCTCACCGGCTGCTGAAGAACGATGTGGTGGCAACCACCGGCATCGAGGCGTACGCGGCGTTGAGCCAGCAGTGCGTCGACGCCATGGACATCGATGTGGCCGCGCTCGGCATGCGTTCGAGCAGCGAGACGTATGAGCATATTGGCGTCGTGCCTGTCTGGGTCCACGACCTGGGTCGGCGCTGGGAGGAGGAAGAGTCGCGCACGCGCGTCATGGTCGAACCGGGCGCGGCCGCGTTCGACTGGAACATGGCGGTACCGGCTCCACCGCAGGTCGCCTGGGAGTTCATGACCACGCCGGGCCGACGAGTCGCCTGGACGCCTGGGGTGACCGGGGTGAAGGTCATCGCCACCGGCAACCGCCGGGGTGTGGGGGCCACGAACCACTGCGCACACGGCAAGAACGCGAGCATCGAGGAGCTCCTCGACTGGCGCCCCTACGACTACTTCACGTTCCGGAATACGGTCCCCACGCCGATGGGGCACATTCGCTTCCTGGCGACGACGGAGTTCGAGCCCACGCCAAGCGGGACGATCATCCACATGCGGATGGCGGCGCCCCAGACCCGCAAGGAGCGCGTCCTCGCCGGGCTCGCGAAGCCGATGCTGAAGCGAGCGTTGCAGGTGTCCAGGGATCGCCTGGTCGAGCAGCTCGGGGCGGAGCTCGAGCGGCGCAGCCGCGGCGCCGTCGACGAGCCGGACCTTCCGCCGGTCAGGACGGATGGCGTGCTTGCCCGCCTGGCGTCCGGCTGATCTACGGCCTCGTGGAGGTCGACCATCGGATTAACCTCCCGGGGAGAACCGGCGTCCGGCCATCCGGCAGATGACCGTTGGAGCTAGTGTCCGGCCCCCGACCTTTGCTGGTCCGGGCTGCGTTCCGCGGCGTTCGCCGGATTGACCTCGTGGATGAAGAAGGCCGCGTCGCCGATGGCCAGCCAGGCCACGCCCCCGAGGCTGTTCGTTGCCGCTTGGCGGACTCCCGTTCTTGAGGTCGAGCAGGCGCCCGTCCGGCGTTTCAGCCGAAAACGTACGCGCCATCACGAACGTCCAAGACTTCGCACACGAAAGGCTCCCATTACGGCTGGCGCGATGGCCCCGATGGCGATCGCGGCGCCGGTGAGCCCGACCAGCGTGGCCGAGCCGGTCTCCTCGAAGACCAGCCACGGGACAGCCACGGCGGTCATCATGTTCCCGACCTGGGAGACGGCACCCGCTGCCATCAGGGTCAGGAACGGACGACGCTCGGGGGGCAGTGGGACGCGCTCCATCGCTCGCCGATCATTACCCATGGGATGGGGCCCTGCAACAGCGATGGGCGGCGCCTCAACCGGTTCGTGGACAACAGCGGCGTCAGGTAAGCGCCCGGCAGCTGGCGGCTCGACCGTGTCCGGTTTCCCCCGCCTGCTCCTGCCGGCGCCTCCTAGCCGCCTCCGTTGAGCCCCAGACTCCTCACGTTTCCATCTGGGACCATCCACACCTCTGACCCTCCGCCAGGCACGGCGACGTAGACGGATTGGCTGTCCCGGAAGACCAGGTAGAGGCCGGAGTACGTCCAACCCGAGCCGGTGGCCGTCCCCGTTAACCCACCGACCTCTGCCTGGGTCGTGAGGACGACGGGCGTCTGGTAGGCCGGGTCGGCCCGAACCCCGCGTCCGGTCTCGACGCCGCTGGCGTAGCCGGCGATGAGGGCGACCAGCACAAAGCCGATCGCCGTGGTCCGAGGTGAGATTCGGCTGCGACGGTGGAGGAGCAGGAGGATCACCCCACCGCCCACGGTCAAAGCCGGCTCAACGAACCCGAAGTACAGGGAGATCGCGGCATACAGAAAGAGCACCAGCCCGATAAGGGACAAGGTGGCGTTGCGGACCGGCTTTCGGCTCGGCAGCTGCCGCATGATCGCGTCGAGCCCGTACACGATGAACGCAAGAAGCAGCCCCTGGACGATCACGGCCTGCGAGCGAAGCGCTGCCGCCAGCACGTCGAGCCGAACGACGACGGGGGGAAGGTCCCAGGCGGAGAGGTACGCCGCTGTGGCAAGGGTTCCCGACACCGCGAGCGTCGCGGACACGAGGCCGATCAGTCCGGCGAACTGCGTCAACTCCTCGACCGATGCGGCTCGATGGATGGCCGGTCGGCCGGGCTCGGTATCGAACGTCAAGGCGATCCTCGCGGAAAGTCCATTCTTGGGAGCAACGGACGACTGTCGGTCCTCGACTCAAGCGGCCGCGGAATGCCGTGGCCCGAATCTACCGTGCCCCACGCACCTGCCGTGCTCCCGCGCACGCGGTCCTGCGTTCGGTCTCCGCGGCTGCAGACATTGTCCCTGGGGGCTTGGCCGGTTCCGGGCCGGGCACCACCAGCCACCCCTCCGCCCGCCCGCGATAGACCAGCTGCTCCGTCGTCAGGCCTGACCGGGTCATCAGTCTGACAGGGCCCCTTCGCCGTGCTTGTCCGAACGCCCACAAGGGCTGCTACCCCGCGACTGCGGGCCGCTGGCTCCGGCACCCCTGGGAACCTGCAGGAACCCTGGCCCGGCGATCACCTTCGACGCCTGGATAGACCCGTCCCGCCGGCGTCACGCGGCGAGCCGTCCGCTTCATCACGTGCCAGCCCGTACGTCACCCTGTGCCAGGTGGCGCCGAAGGGGGCGATCTCGAACTGCTGCGACGAGGTGACCCGGTATCCCTTCCGCAGCATCGCGACGGCGTCCCGCTCCATCGCGAGGGCCATCTGGTTCTCGGACTTGAGCCGAAGCTGGAACCCGAATGTGCGTGCCATGAGCGCGAGGAGCGGGTTGACGAGTGCGATGAGGCTGTCGCGTCCATAGGTCTTCACGACTGTCCGCGGTGGCCTTGATCTCCAGAAGGGCATGCGTCCCGCTCCAGCTTCGTCATCGTTCTCGCTATCAGTAACGATAGCAAATATGAGAACGATCTGCTACCGTGGGGCCGATGACGAGCGCGAACCTGCTCCTGCACCCGGTCCGCCTGCGGATCATCAAGGCCTTCATGGGCGATGGTCGGCTGACCACCGGCCAGCTGGCGTCCTCGCTGCCCGACGTCCCCAAGGCGAGTGTGTACCGCCACGTCGCGCGGCTCGTGGCGGCCGGGGTGCTCGAGGTGGCGGCCGAGCGCCGAGTGCGAGGGGCGGTGGAGCGAACGTACGAGCTGCGGGCGGCCAGAGCGCGGATCAGCCCCGAGGAGGCGG
Organism: uncultured Chloroflexia bacterium; assembly: GCA_963829295.1. Classification (GTDB taxonomy): domain Bacteria; phylum Chloroflexota; class Limnocylindria; order Limnocylindrales; family CSP1-4; genus CAIXZV01. The sequence continues at coordinate 36,973 of CAWHHU010000006.1, forward strand.
CGGCGATGACGCTCGACGAGCACAGCCAGGCCTTTCTTGCCTTTGTCGCTGGGCTGCTGGTGGACTTCGACCGCTACCTGGCTGGTCATCCCCAGCCAGGGCGAGACGGCGCCACCTACCAGACCGCCGGGATGTGGTTGACCGATGCCGAGCTCGGCGATTTCGCCCGCGAGATCGTCGCGGCCGCGACCCCGCGGCTCGCCAACCGGCCGGCGCCCGGACGTCGGCGCCGGTTGCTGCACACGATCCTGCTGCCCACCGACCGGGCCGCCTCGACCGATGAGGACGGTTCCACCAGCTGACGAAAGGATCTTGTCGTGCTTCCATCTCCAATCCAGGCCGTTCTCGCCGCGCTCGAGCTGGCCCGCGCCGGGCAGTTCGAGGAGCTGCGGGAGCGCTTCGCCGAGCCGCTGCGGCCCATGGTCGCGGCGGATGCCCTTCGGTCAGCCTGGGAGGCGGCCGTTGGCAAGCTTGGCGCGGTGACCTCGATCGGCACCGCCGTCAGCGAGCAGGTGCCCGGTGCGACGGTGGTCAAGGTGCCCGTGCGCTGTGAACGGGGTGCCCTGACGTTCGTGGCCTCAGTGACTGCCACGGGCGCATTGACCGGACTGCAGCTCGCCCCGCCAGAGGCGATGGCGCCGATGCCGGGCTGGAAGCCACCCGCCTACGCCGATCCGGCGCGGTTCGAGGAGGAGGACGTCCAGCTGGGGTCGGGCGACCGTGCGGTGCCCGGAACGCTGAGCCTCCCGCAGCAGGCCGGACCGCTGCCCGCCGTGGTGTTGCTGGCCGGCTCCGGCCCCATGGACCGTGACGAGAGCATCGGGCCGAGCAAACCGTTCAAGGATCTCGCCTGGGGTCTCGCCAGCCGGGGGATCGCGGTGCTGCGCTTCGACAAGGTGACCTACGCTCGTCCCGCTGCGGTGCGGTCGATGCCGGGCTTCACCCTGTCCGATGAGTACCTGCCCCAGGCGCGAGCTGCATTCGAGCTGCTGCGGCAGCGCCCGGAAATCGATCCGTTGCGCATCTTCGTGGCGGGCCACAGCCTGGGCGGCACCGTCGCACCGCGCGTGGCGGCCGCTGAGCCGGCGGCCGCGGGTCTCGTCATCCTGGCCGGCGGTGCCGCCCCACTGCACTGGGTCATCGTCCGCCAGATCCGCTACCTTGCCTCGCTGGATCCCGCCATGGCTGCCGCATCGGGCTCGGCCATCGAGGCGCTGACCGCCCAGGCGCAGCGGGTAGACAGCGCCGACCTGTCGCCCGCGACGCCCGCCGGCGAGCTGCCGTTGGGCACCCCTGCCGCCTACTGGCTGGACTTGCGCGGCTACGAGGCCCCGATGGCCGCCGCAGCGCTTGGCAAGCCGATCCTCGTGATGCAGGGCGGTCGCGACTACCAGGCGACCGTCGACGACGATCTGCCGCGCTGGCAGGCCGCGCTGGACGATCGCCCCGGCGTCACGATCAGGATCTACCCGGCCGATGACCACTTCTTCTTCGCGGGGAGTGGCCCTTCCACGCCGCAGGACCTGATGCGCGGTGGCCAGCACGTCGATCCGGTCGTGGTCGAGGACATGGCGGGCTGGCTGACGGGCCTGCGGGTCTCGACCTCCGCATAGGGCCGCCCGCGTTGCCCGAGGCACCGCCGCCGCGGCTCTCCAGGCTCGAGCGGCGCATCCTCGTCGTCGGCTGCCGTCTCATGGTGGCGGGCACGCCGACGTTCCACGGTTACCAGCTTGCGGCGGAGCTCGCGGGTGGCCCCGAACGCCTGCCCACGATCGGATACGGCAGCCTGTATCGAGCCCTCGATCGGCTCGAACGCATCGGCTACCTCGGCAGCTGGTGGGAGGAGCCGGGGCTCATCGGCCGGCCACGGCGCCGCCGCTACCAGCTCACCCCGGCGGGCGTGGCCGCGGCGCCATTGCCGGCCCCAAGGGCACTCCCGTCCCCGGCCGCCGGATGAACGCATTGCTGCCGGGCGTGTGCCTCGCCGTGGCGCTCGTCGTCGCGCTCGAGGCCGTCGGCCTCGACGTGTCACAGATGTTCGTGCGTGCCTGGGTCTGGCTCTATACGCAGCCCGTGCCCCGCGCCGCCCGGGATCGAAGGCGCGAAGAGCTCGCTGAGCACCTTGCCACCGAGCGCGGCGATCGGTTGGACCAGGATCTGCCGCCCGGGCGCCCGGAGACCCCGATGGGTCGCGGCGTGCGGACGTTTCTGCGTCTCATCAAGGGCATGTGGAGCGACGTCGCCTGGGCTACGCAGCGGGTCGTGGACGGTAACGGCCGCGACCGGACCCACTCCTGATGGACACCGGGCGCGACAGCTCTCGTACTGGTCACGCCGGTCCGGCGAGCGACATCGCCTCCGCGCGAGTCCGGCATGCGCGGAGCGCAACGATGCGTCCGCCACGGAAGGTCAGCACGTCGAAGTTCCGATCATCGGCCTTGCGCTCCCGGAGTGCATCGAGGCCCGGCGTGTGGGTGATGACCACGACCTTGCCTCCAGCCTCAATGACCTCCTCGGGCGTGGTGGGCAGTCCCTTGGCACGCTGACGGGCGAGGCGGAGCCCGAGCTCGTGACGGCCACGACAGACCTGCGGCACCGGATCCGCCTGGCTCGGATCAAGAAACGTCCACTCCAGGTCGGGATCGAACAGATCGAGGATCGCCGGAAGGTCGCCCTGCGCGGAGCGCGTATGTGCCTGCCTGACGAGGGTCGGGTTTTCGGTCTTCATGTCATCACAGGACGGTTGCTCGCGAGCGTGGCTGCATCGCCATGCAGATCCGTGTGATCGCCCGGACGGGTGTGGCAAGGACGAATCTCATGGCCGGCCGGAGCCCGACTGAGCCGGGCGTCGTCTGGTCTTCTGCAGGCGCCGACGACTGGGTAGGCGTAGCCTCGAGGCACAGCCGGAGGAGGACCGAATGCGCGCCAGGGCTGAGGCGGCCTCAGCGAGTGGCAAGAGACAATCCTGACAATGGAGCCGGGTCCGCTGGCAGCCTGGATCAGGCGGGCCACTTGGCCAGGTACTGTGGGAGGCAGCGATCCGGCAATGTCGAAAAGAGACGCGGTGGGGCGCTTGGGGGGATCGAGCTCGCAGTCCGCCCCTCCCGATCCGCCCGGTCGGTTCGAGCCGGGCCGGGTCGCATCCTTCAGCGATGGGGTGATGGCGATCGCCATCACCCTCCTCATCTTGAACCTTCGGTTGCCCGATCTGACAGCGACGTCCGAAGCGGGGCTGCAAAGCGAGCTCAGGGGCTTGGAGGCACCGTTCATCGCCTTCCTCCTCAGCTTTGCCATCATCGCGGTCTGGTGGAACAGTCACCATCGCTTGTTTGCGGCCCTGGCGGCGATTGATCGAGGGGGCTTGATGCTGAACTTCGCATTCCTGGCGGCGGTCGCGTTCCTTCCGTTCCCAACGTCGGTCTTCGGTCGCTACGCATCCTTCGCGACGGCGATCATCCTGTACGCCGCCACGAACGTGGTCATCGGTGGAGCGGTGCTGGCCATGTGGTGGCACGCCGACCGGAACGGGTTGCTTGCCGAGAACCTGGATCATGCACAGCTGCGACAGAGCATGGCCTACGCAGCAAGTGCTCCGATCGTCTTCGGACTGTCCATCCCGATTGCTGTTGCCAGCCCGGATCTCGCTCCGTGGTCATGGAATGCGGTATGGATTCTGATCCTGGCGCTTCAGGGCAGACGGCGCTGGCGCCGGTCGCGGGCGGGCCGCGATCAGGCACCCCTCGGCGAATAGAGAACCACCAGGCTCATGCTCAGAATCGGGCCCGTCGCGTACGTCTCTGACGTCCGAAGCGTCGCTGATCGCGGCGAGCCTCCGCGAGGTGGTCACGTGGGGAACGCACCGCGCTGTCCCTGCCCGACGTCAGGCAGGCCCCACGACCCGCAATGCCTCATCGCGGTCGCGGCAGGCCCGAATCGCCACCACCCGTCCGTCTCGGATCGTGAAGATGTCGATGTTTCGATCATCGGCCTGTCGGGCGCGAATGGCGTCGAGCCCCGGCGTGCGGATCATGATCACGACCTGGTCGCCGAATGCGAGCATCGCCTCGAGCTCGCCGCGCCGGCGGAACGTGCGGACAGTTAGAAACGTACCCGAGCTCGACTCTCATCCTCGGTCCCCCTCACCCGGTGATCGTGGCGCCCGCGATCGGCGCTGGCGAACAACGCGCGCAGGGCGGCCACGCCGTCGGGGGTCGTGACCACCTGGAGGGTCAGCTCCTGTGGCCCTTCGCGCACCTGCCAGTCCGCGTCGCCGCAGCACGCGCGTTCGGCCGCCACCAGGTCGCGGAGCTCGCGCGACGTCGCCGCGTCCGCACGGAAGCGGATGCGCACCCGGTCATCGCTCACCAGGCGGTCCAAGGCGGCGCGCTGGATGAGCCTCCGCCAGCGCTCGACGAGGACCTGGAGCTCGAGACCGTCGAGCCGGCAGGCGATGCCATCGTTCATGGCGATCTTCTCGATGCCCTCAGCCATCGCCATCTCCTGCAGGCTGCAGCGAGGCGATCAGTGGGCAGACCCGGGAGTGCGGGGGCTCATCGCAGGTCTCGACCAGCCGCTCAAGGGCACCGCGCATGGCGGTCAGCGCGGCAATCCGGCTGTCGAGCTCGCTGACCTTGGCCGAGGCCAGGGTTCTGGCCGTCTCGCAGCTGGCAGGCCCGCCTGCCGCCAAACCCAGGAGCGCTTCGACCTCGTCGAGCGTGAAGCCCAGGCCCTGGGCACGCTTGACGAAGCGGACGACATCCACCACGTCGCTGGTATACGCACGATAGCCGGACGACCGGCGCGTCGGCGGGGCAGGATGCCTCGCCGCTCGTAGTAGCGCAGGGTCTGGGCATTGACCCCTGCCCGCGCCGCGACCTCTCCGGACCTCATGGCCGCCCGCCGGCGCGCAGCATCCGCGCCTGTTGCCCATCCTGCGACCGCGTACGCAGCACACGATCGACGCCGAAGCCGATGACAAGGAACACGTTCATGCGCCGACTCTAAACCCTGTACCGCGGTACGGAGTCAAGCGCGGTCCCGCGGCGGCGGTCTTCGACAGCCGCACCTCGCCGAGGTCGACCCCGATACCAAACCGAGCTCTGGCAGGTCTACGTGAATGACCGCCGTCCGCCCGGCATGCGAGCCACCCCGACGCTCCCCGGCCGGCGGTCGGCAAAAGGAGTGGAACTCATGAGCAAGGTTGTCATCGCCACCCACCTCACCCTCGATGGCGTCATGCAGGCGCCGGGCAGCCGGACGAGGACCCCCGGGGCGGATTCGCCCATGGCGGCTGGCAGCGCCACGACGGCGACCCGGTCATGGGGACGGCGATCGTCGAGAAGATGGGGCAGGCGCAGGCGTTGCTGCTCGGGCGTCGGACCTACGAGTACATGGCTGCGTACTGGCCGACGTAGGGCACGCAGAACCCGTTCACCGCCACGGGTCGAGGGCGGTTGTCGTTCCGTGGCCGGCGCCTCTCTCCGCGATGCGTGCTGCGAGAGGTCACCCTAAGTACTCTGGGTCGGAAGTTCGAGCACGTATCCCCGGCTCTCACGCGGCAGCTCCGACCAGGGGCGATCGCGCCAGCCTGACCATCAGCCGGTGCAGGTCGGCTCGGGTGAACTGCCATTCGAACGGTGTCGCGAGCTGCTCGTAGCGCTCCTGGAAGGCGAGCAGACGATCCTCGACGGCGTGGAGATCGGCGAAGTCGTTCGGACTGAGCACCTTGCGCTGGATCACGCTGAAGTAGATCTCGACCTGGTTGAGCCAGCTGGCATGAATGGGCAGGTGGATGAGGCGGAGGTTCGGCCACGCCGTCTCGAGCCGCTCGACCGACGCCTGCCCGCGGTGCGAGGAGCCGTTGTCGACGACCCAGAAGACGCGCCTGGCGGTGCGATAAGGCGGCTGGTTCATCACCTGGGCCACCAGTCGCCCGAAGGGCTCGATCCCGGTTGCCGGCTCGCAGCGGCCGAAGAGCCTGGCCCGGTGGACATCCCAGGCTGCCAGGTATTGAAGCGCCCCGCCGCGCTCGTACTCGAACTCGACGCGCATGGCCTGCCTCGGCGCCGGCGGCAGGCTCGGATGACAGCGGCAGCGCGCCTGGATCGAGGTCTTCTCGTCGGCCGACACGACGTACTCGCCGCGCCGTAGCCGACGGCCCTCGAAGCGGCCGGCATATAGGTCGAGCACGCGCCCGGCCTTGACCTCGAAGTCGGGGTCGCGCGGGAAGATCCAGCTCCGGTGGCGCCAGGGGGCGATCGCGTCGGCCGATAGCCAGCGCCAGATGGTGGCGTTGCTGATCTCGGCAACCAGGCCGCGGCGGAGCACCTCGGCCCGGATGTCTGGCACGTGGAACCGCGCGAGCGGCAGCCCGAGCAGCGCCGGAAGCTCGCAGGCGATGGCCTTGATCTCAACCGCGAGGCTGGGGGGAAAAGCGCGCCGGTCGCCCGCGGCGCGGTCGCTCCTCGAGGCCGGCGAGGCCCTCCTCGAAGAAGCGCTTGCGCCACTTGCTGACCACCTCACGCCGGGTGTTGAGCCGCGCCGCGATGTCGTCGTTGTCGAGGCCCTCGGACGCGAGGAGCACCAGCTGGGCTCGGACGACCTCCCGATACGGCAACGTATAACGTCGCGCCCGCCCCTCGAGCACTCGGCGCGTTTCGTCATCGAGATCCAAACGGTACGGACTCCGTCGGGGCATGACAACGCCCTCCTCTCGGCGAGGAGCATACCGCAGACAGCGACACTCCATACGTGTTCGTACTTATGAACCTCGGTACTAAGGCCTGGCGACGCCTATCGCCCGAGCGAGACCGAACGGCTCGAAGGACTCATCGTCGTCGAGACCGGGGTTGTTGAGGTGATCGGTGCTCATAGTGCGCGGCGTCGCTTCGGCGCGGGTGCGCTGGTCCACCTGCGCGGACTGGAGAGCTGCCGCATTGTCGGTGTCCGGGCCGCGGCTCGCGGCCGTCGTCGCAGCGGTGTCGTTGTTGGCAGCAATGAAGCCACATCGTGCAAGCGCCGCGCGGTACAGATGCTGCTTATGCTCATCACCGTCCCGCCCCGGAGCTGCCCGGGCAGGCGGTGTAGATATTGGCCGTGCACGTCGAGCTGGCACCCGAGCCCAGGGACCGTGACGGTCATCCCGATCACTGTCACGCTCGACCGCGGCGGTCGGCGAGGATGACGTGGTGGCCGCCCTCGTTCACGGCCCCGCTGTTACACCAAGTCTGGTGACACGACCGCCGACGCCCGAGTTCCCGGCACGCTCGACATCCGGCGCCGCCCCCGCGCGCAGGCTGGCCGTGACTGCGACACTGTCGAGAAGGCGGCCCGTACGCATTCGATGTGGGCGCATGGCGAGACAAGGTTCGTGAACTCCCGGAGAAGGTACGCTGGCTGTCCGACATAGGTATCGAGTTGATGGCGGACGCGCATGACTGACATCGACCGTCTGCATCGCGACCTGATTGCCCGCGCGGTCGACGGCGACGGCAAGGCACCCGGCGAGCTGCGTCGCGCCGCGTTCGAGCTTGCTGGGCTCGGTGAGCCTGTCCGAACGCTGCTCGAGAAGGTCGCCCATCACGCCTACCGGGTCACAGACCAGGACGTCGCCGCGGTGCGGGACGCCGGCTTCAGCGAGGACCAGGTCTTCGAGCTCGTGGTCTGCGCCGCCATCGGCCAGGCGACCCGGCAGTACGAGAGCGGCCTGCGGGCGCTCCAGGCCGCAGAGGGCGACTGAGCGATGCGCCTCGCCATCCTCGACCGCGGCCATCGACCGCGCACGAAGGCGCTCTTCGCCCTGATCCGGCTCATGTCGCGCCAGCCGGTGGTCGACGCAGTCAGGGTGGCCCTCTACCGGCCCGACTTCTATCGCGCCGGCCCATTGACCCAGGAGGCGATGCGTGGCCCGTCGGCGTGGTCCGTGGGCGACCGCGAGCTGATGGCGGCCTACGTCTCGAAGGTGAATGAATGCCCGTTCTGCGTGGCCGCCCACACGGCTACCTCGAGCCTGTGGTACGGCGACGCCGCGAGGGTCGAAGCCACCCTTGGCGATCTGGACACCGCCCCCATCGAGGAGCCCCTGCGGGCAACCCTTCGCATGCTCGGCACGTTGACCCGTGAGCACAGCCTCTCCGAGGCGGACATGCGGGCCGTTCTGGAGGCGGGCGTGTCGCCCCAGCAGATTCGGGATGCGTTGGCTGTGGGTCTCGCCTTCAACCTCACCGATCGACTCGCCGATGCCTTCGATTTCGAGATCGCCAGCCCTGAGGCGATGACCGCCGGCGCACGCCACCTCCTGCGGCGCGGGTACGGATAACCCGTGCGTCGCGCACCGGGCCGATGGGTCCTCAGGCTCCGAGCACTGATTCGCTCGGATCGGCCCGGCATCAGCGTCACATTCCGCTCTGTCGCCGGCCGGCTCAGGTGCTCGCTTCGCGAAGCCCCACGAGGTACCAGGTCTCCATCTCGCCCTTGCCCTTGACCCGAATCGTGCCGCGAGGCTCGCACACGAATTCGTCCTTGAGCAGCTCGTAGGTCGCGCGAGTGATCTGGATGCGACCCGGCGTGCCTTCGGTCTGCATGCGGCCTGCCGTGTTCACCGCATCGCCCCACAGGTCGTACAGGAAGCGCTTGCGACCGATGACTCCGGCCACCACCGGACCCGAGTTGATCCCGATCCGCAGCTCGAAGCCCAGCGTTCCCGCGGCACCGTGCGCCCGCACGGCATCGAGCATGTCGAGCGCCACGAGGCCCAGCGCCCGCGCGTGGTCTGATCGCGGTGACGGGATGCCGGCCGCGACCATGTAGCAGTCGCCGATGGTCTTGATCTTCTCCAGCGAGTAGCGCTCCACCAGCACGTCAAAATGCCCGAACAGCACGTCAAGCATCTCCACCACCCGAGCCGGGGTGACCCGCTGCGCCATGGGCGTGAAGTCGACCACGTCGGCGAACAGGATTGATGCGGAGGCAAAGGCATCGGCGATGGTCTGTGGCTCTGCCTTCAGCTTGTCCGCGATGGCGCGCGGAAGGATGTTGAGGAGCAGCGTCTCCGCCCGGTCCTGGGCATCCCGCCGCTGTTGAGCGAACACGGCGAGCAGCGTGAACACCACCGCCCCACCCACGACCACGTTGAGGGCCAGCATCGTGGTGCTGAACCATCGCGGCAGCGTGGACAGGCCCCCCGCGAGCTCGCCGAGGATGCCCGCTCCCAGGAACGCGGCGGCAAACAGGACAAACCACCGAAGACTGGAGCGAACGCTGCTGAAGACGAGAGCGCCAAGTGGTCCGAGGATCCCCCAGATCCCGACGGCCCCGGACGAGACGAAGCCGCCCGTTGGCCACATCGAGAGCGTTGGCGCGAGCGTGATGTCGAGCAGCTGGATGTACAGCAGGAGCTCAAAGTTCTTCGTGCGCGCGAATAACGCGATCGAGGCCACCGAGACGAGGAAGTAGAGAAACGCGACCGCGCCCGACGGGGCACCGAGCGTGAGATACAGCGTCGCCCACAGCAGCGAGATCGGCCAGATGAGCACTGCAAGGTAGACGAGAAGCGTCTTCCGACCCCTCGTATCGGGGTCATCCGTCGGCTCGGCGCCGATGCGGCCGAGCCTGTTGAGCAGGGACGTCACGCTGGCAGCATATCGGGCGGTCTCCGTGCCGGGATCCTGGTGGGCGCGACGGGGGACGCTGGTGCGCGACGGGGGACGCCGGGTAGCGCGCCGGGCGACGGGCTATACCCACGGGCTCGTGGCCACGAAGGTGGCCATCGAACCGATGGTCTCGATCTCCACCTGCTCGAACGACGCTACGAGGATCTCGCGAAGGCCGTCCTCGGTGTCGTCGAGGTTGTCGAACGTGCCCCGCCGGTTGTTGATCTCGAGCATGCGGCGGGCCGGCCACGTATGCCGCCCGGAACGCCCGAGGATCGATGCCCCGAACAGGACGCCGTTCGCATCGAGGGTGGCGGCCACATTGGCGACGGCAGCCGCCTTGCGCGAAAGCGGCCCCGGCAGGCAGTGGAGCACGCCACTGAGCGCGGCGGAGTCGAACGGTCCCCCGATTGGGAGCGGCTTGAGGACGTCGGCCTCGACGGTCGTGATGTTCAGGTGCGGCAACCGCCGGGACGCATGCGACAGGACGTTCACGTTGGGGTCGACGAGGGTGACGGGACTGGCGTCAGGGATGCCCGCGCGCTCGAGTAGATAGCCCGTCCCGGGGCCCACGTCGAGATGCCGGTGGCCGACGTGCCGTCGGTAGCCGTCCACGAGGCGAGCCACCGGGCAGCGCCATACGACCGGCGCGAGGAAACCGAGGATCACTGGGTCGTAGACCCGGAGGAAGAGCGGCGTGTACTCGCGCTGGCCCTCGTACGCGGGATCGTCACGGTCCATCGAGCTCAGGTCCTCCTCCGTGCGGCGCTGCGCCCGCCAGGCGTCCGAGCGAGGCCGAGCTGGCCCCAGGCGGGCGCGATGACGCCCGCCGCGAACGACCCGGCCAGGACGACGATGAGACCGGCCAGCTCGACCACGAGGTACAGCGAGCTGGTCGGGATCCGGATCAGCCCGATGATCGAGATGTCAAGCCCGAGCAGCGCCATCAACACCGTGCAGGTGATCAGGATCGCGCCGAACGCCACAGCCGTCCGACGGAACATGATGCTCAGGGCTACTGCGGTGCCGAGCGTGAACGCGATGGTCAAGGGGAAGGCATCGCCGATGAGGTCAACCGGTGGCCCGTCCATGGTGAGGAGCTCGGCCATCGTCGTCCTGGGCTCGAAGATCGCCACGGATACCGCCCCGAGCACGGCGAGCGCGACGACGTAGCTGGCGGTGTAGCCCAACCAGGTCCCGACCGACGGCTCGAACAGACGCCCGTAGGACCATCCGATCGTGGCTCCACACACGGCCCCGGCGATCATCATCGGCAGCAGCGAGAACCAGATGTCGGTGATCACGAGGCCGTGGACCGCGGCGAACGCGAATGCCGCCGATGCCCCCGCCACCGCGCCCGGGATCGCGAGCCGGGCCGTTGTCGGCGGAGGCGATTCAGTTGTCCCGGTCGGGGTCATCTCTTCCTCCTGGTCGAGGTGGCCACGGATCGATGGCCCGATCATCCGGAGCCCCGTCCGGTAAACGTTACGGCGCGCCAGTCCGGTCATGGCCAGGCCGTCGGGTCGACCGTCGCTACATGTCGAGAGCGGACAGTCCGTGACTGCCGAGGATCTGCCCGATCTCACCGCCGTGATGGACGTCATGCTCGAGCACGTGCCACACGACCCAAGCGCGATGATGCGCCCGTTTCGGTGCCTCGACGGATGCTGCCAGATCGTCCGGGGTCCAGCGTCGGAGGCACTGGTCGACGAGATCCCACGTCCGAGTGAGGGCGTCAACGAGCTCGGCCGCCGTTCGCGGGTGATCCTCGTCGTCTTCCCAGCCGGCATCGTCGAGCGGCAGTCCGGGCAAGGTCGTGCGACCCATCCGGAAGAGGTCTCGCACCGCTCGGTCCCCTTCGCCGAGCTGATCGTGGAACCAGTACGCGCGCGAGCCGGCGATGTGCGCCGCAAGCTGCCAGACGGCCCATTGATGCGGCGCCGTCCGGAGGGCGACCTGGTCCGGAGTGAGGTCGCGCAGTGCACCCACCAGCAGCCGCTGATGCTCGCGCCATCCCTCGAAGATCGGTTGGAGCGAATGGTCCATTCGTCACCGATCATAGCGACCAGGACATGCTCGGCGGCCGGCCTGTCCGACCCGCCCGCGGCCGAGTGCCACGCCGCCTCGCGTTCCCGGGCCGTGCCATCCTTGGAGTCGTGACTACTGCTGCCGACGAGACGCGCATCGATCGCTGGCTGTGCGCGGTCCGCCTCGTGAGGACCCGCCCGCTCGCCATGCAGCTGTGCGACGGCGGTCACGTTCTCGTCAACGGATTGCCCGCGAAGCCGTCGACGAAGGTTCGAGCAGGCGATCGGGTGGAAGCTCGCCTCGTCGATCGCGAGCGCGTGGTCGAGGTCGTGCGGGCGATCGAGTCGCGCGTTGGAGCGCCCGTCGCCGCGACCTGCTACGTGGACCACAGCCCGCCGCCGACCGTGACCGAGGTCCGACCGGGGATCATGGCTGTTCGGGGCGAGGGCCGGCCGAGCAAGCGCCTGCGACGCGAGCTCGAGCGCCTGCGCCGGGCCGCCGGCGACTAGCCCGAGGTCGGAACGTCGCAACCAATGTGGTACGTCCGCAGGGGCGCGGTCAATGCGCCTCGGCGTCGCCGAACCAGGTGGTCGTCCCGTCCGAGAGGAGGAGCCCGCCGGGCAGCAGCGTCGCGTGCGTCGCAGGTGCCCCGGGGACCTCCCCGGCGAGGCGGAGCGCGGTCCACTGCCTGCCATCGGTCGAGACCAGAGCGGTCGCGGCCGTACCGCCACGCCAGGCGATGATTCGGTGTCCGTCGCCCACGAGCGCGCCGTCCGGCTGCAGGTCGCAGTTCGGCGCACCGCAGGTCGCTCCAGGGGCCGGGAACGTCTGGAGCGCCTCCCAGTGGCGGCCGTCGGTCGAGCGCCACCAGAGCGCTGCTCCCGTGGAGCCGCCGATGCCGCGGGCGATCATCCCCTGGTCACCGACCGTGAGCGTCACCGCGTTCGAGACGGCCGGCGTATCGGAAGCCGACGCCGCGATGGGCAGGAGCGTCGGCGTCTTGGGCCAGTGACGTCCGTCGGCCGACCAAAGCGCTGCTGCCCGGCCGGGACCGGCGTCCTTCATCCACCCTCCGATGGCGACGAAGCCTGTCGCTGTGGCCTCGAGGTCGTTCAGGGCGAAGTTGGCCGGAAATGCGCTCCGCGGCGAAAGGGCCCAGCGCGACCCGTCGGACGAGGTCACGAAGCGGGCGGAGAGGCCGCTCGTCGCGATGACCAGCCCATTCGGTCCGGCGGCGACCAGCGCGGTGGAGGCGCTGGGGCTCGAGACCTTGTCGACCGGCAGCGTGTTCGCCGGGACCCAGCTCAGGCCGTCGGCCGACATCCAGGCCACGACGGGCGGCAGGTGCTGCATCAGGTAGTCGTTCATCTCGCTGACGGCGACGAACCTGCCCCGAAGGGATGCCAGGGCGATGATGGTGATGTTCGGCCAGAAGGATGTCGACGTCGCGTTCCGCAGGGGCTGCCAATGCATCGCGTCGGTCGAGGACCAGACGGTCGTCGAAGTGGTGCCCGGGATATCCCCGATCGCCACGGACCGCCCTCCGGCGGTCACCTCGCTCCTGACGATACCGAGCGGGTCGTCCGGTGCCAGGCGCCGCCAGACCAGCGCTCCCCATGCCGCTGTTCCCGGCGGCGCTCCCGGCGCCGGCGCGGTGAAGGCGACCGGCAGCGGATGCGATGCGTGCCTCGATGCGGCTGCGCTGCGCCGGGGTGAAGGGATTGCCGTCGCAGATTCCGGGGAAGGGCTGGTCGCAGCGAACCCGGGTTGGGCGGTGGCCTCGAGGCGGCCGGTGTCGCCCCACGGCTTGGCGATCGCCAGGGCGATCGTCACCACGGCGACGATGACGGCCACGATCGCTCGTCTGTCGCGCCGGCCATGGGTGATCGGTGCCCCGTAGAAGGAACCGCCGCCGGTCACCTCAGCTCGTCGACCCCTTCGCGGTGGCTCCGGTCCATCAGGTCGTTCATCTCGACCCCTCCTGCGAGCGATGCTCAGGTCGAGCGTCGCTGCCGTCGCCGCTGGGCCTGATGATAGTGGCGTGGCGGTCGGATGCCGACCGGCGCCTTGTGCAGTCACGCCTCATGCTACAATCATTGTGATATCACTATGATGGTAGGAGTGGGCTGTGATCCAGGAACGAAACGCCCGGGTGCTACCCGGGTACCCGATGCTGTTCGCGCTGCTCGCGGTCACCGTGGCGGGAGTCCTCGCCATCGTCTTCGGCGTCGTCGAGGTCGAGCGTGTCGGGCGGGGCGGCACGCTCGCCACGATCGCGGTGATCCTCCTGCTCGCGCTCGGGTGGCGCGGGTTGACGGCCGTGAATCCCAACGAGGCCCGAGCGCTGGTGCTGTTCGGGCGGTACGCCGGCAGCCTCAAGGAGCAGGGCCTCTGGTGGGTCAACCCGTTCACCCTCCGCCCACGCGTGTCGGTCAAGGTGCGCAACTTCGAGAGCCAGAAGCTCAAGGTCAACGACCACGACGGCAACCCGATCGAGATCGCGGCGGTCGTGGTGTGGCGCGTCCGCGATACCGCGGAGGCGTTGTTCGAGGTGGACGACTACGAGCAGTTCCTGAAGGTCCAGACGGAGGCCGCGATCCGGACGCTCAGCACGTCCTACCCGTACGAACCTCATGTCGACACGGAGCTGTCCCTGCGCGGCAATCCGCATGAGGTGGGCCAGCAGCTTCAGACTCAGGTCCAGAGCCGCCTCGAGAAGGCCGGCCTCGAGGTCATGGACACCCGTATCAGCCATCTCGCCTACGCGCCGGAGATCGCGAACGCGATGCTCCGCCGCCAGCAGGCAAGCGCGGTGATCGATGCCCGGACCCGGATCGTCGAGGGCGCCGTGAGCATGGTCGAGATGGCCCTCGGCCAGCTCTCATCCAAGCACATCGTCGCGCTCGACGAGGAGCGCAAGGCGCAGATGGTGAGCAACCTGCTCGTCGTGCTATGCAGCGAGCACGAGACCCAGCCGGTGGTGAACACGGGCACCCTGTACCAGTAGGCGGCAGGGAGACGACATGGAGCGCAAGCCGTTCCTGCTCCGGATCGATCCCGCGACCATGGCCGCGCTGCGCGCCTGGGCTGCCGACGACCTGCGGAGCCTGAACGGTCAGATCGAGTACCTGCTGCGCAGGGCCCTTCGCGACGCCGGCCGGCTGCCGGCCCCCGGGGAACGCCGGAGGGCGACACGGCCCGCGATCGATGAGAGCGACGCGGCAACCGACGACGCGAGGGGCGGCAGCGACACATCAGCCGTGGCAGCCGGACCAGCCATGCAGAGGCGGAGCGATCCTCAATGAGCGGAACGGATCAACGGCAGCTTGAGATCGACGGCATCTCGAAGCGGTACGGGCAGACCGTCGCGGTGCAGAACCTCACGTTCGAGGTCCGCGCGGGCGAGCTATTCGGCTTCGTGGGGCGCAACGGCGCGGGCAAGACCACGACGATGCGGGTGACGCTCGGTGTGCTCGAGCCGGACGCAGGCGTCGTGCGCTGGCTGGGCGTGCCCCTGACGTTCGAGGCCCGGCGCCGCATCGGCTACATGCCCGAGGAACGCGGCCTGTATCCCAAGATGCACGTGGCGGAGCAGCTCGCCTACCTGGGTGAGCTCCACGGCATGACGGACTCGGAAGCCCGCGAGGCCGCGCTCGGCTGGCTGGACCGGTTCGGCCTCGCCGCCCGGCGCGACGCCGAGCTCCAGGCGCTCAGCCTGGGCAACCAGCAGCGGGTCCAGCTGGCCGCGGCGCTCGTCTTCAGGCCTGACGTCCTCGTGCTCGACGAGCCCTTCTCCGGGCTCGATCCGGTGGCCGTCGATGTGATGGCGGGGGTGCTTCGCGAGCGGGCGGACGCCGGAGTTCCCGTCATCTTCTCGAGCCACGAGCTCGAGCTGGTCGAGCGGCTGTGCGACCGCGTGGGCATCGTCGACCACGGGCGGATGCTTGCGTGCGGCACGGTCGACGAATTGCGCGCCGGGGGTCGCGAACGGCGGTGGATCGACGTCCCCGGAGCCGCGGGCGCCTGGGAGGTCGATGTGGCGGGCGTGCGTCTCGTACAGACCGATGGCTCGAGGCGGCTGTTCGAGCTCGATCCGGGCGTCGACGACCAGGCGCTGCTCCGGGCGGCGTTGGACACCGGACCCGTCCGTGAGTTCGAGCGCGTCGAGCCCAGCCTCGGCGAGCTCTTCCGGACCGTCATCGGCGAGGCGGCGGCATGAACCCGCGATCGTGGAGCCTGGGCGGATCGCGTCACCTGCCGACGATCGTGCTCGTCGCCCGCCGCGAGGTCCGCATGCGCCTGCGCTCGCGGGTCTTCGTGGGCGGCACGATCGTGATGACGGTTCTCGTCGTGGTCGGCATCGTGGCTGCGTCGCTGCTCGCCGGCAAGACCGACCCGGTTCGGGTGGGCTTCAGCGGCGGATCACAGGCGCTCGAGCGGACATTCACCGCATCGGCCGCAGCCCTGGGTGCGAAGGTGACCGTCAGCGACATCGCCGGTGTGACGGCCGGGAAGGCACAGGTCACGGCGGGTACGCTCGACGTGCTCGTCACGGGGTCGGCGACATCGCCGACGGCCGTGGCGCAGGCTGCGGTCCCGCCGAACGTCGAGTCGGCCCTATCTCTGGCCGCGGAGGCCGCTCGCCTCTCCGACGCCGGCCTCTCACCAGCGGACGTCAAATCGGCCATGGCCCTGGTCCCGGTCGAGCTGCTGCAACCCGAGAATCCCAGGGACACCCAGGCCCTGTTCGCCAGCCTGGCCCTCGGCATCCTGCTCTGGATCGCGCTCGGCCAGTACGGGAACATGGTGGCCCAGGGCGTGGTCGAGGAGAAGGCAACCCGGATCATGGAGATCCTGCTCGCCACGATCCAGCCGATTCGCCTGCTCGCGGGCAAGGTCATCGGGATCGGCCTCGTCGGCCTGCTGCAGCTCACGATCGTGGGCGCGGCCGCGCTCGTCGCGGTCCACGCGACCAACGTCGCTTCCATCCCGGCGCTCGGGCTGCCCTCGATCCTGGGCGACATCCTCTGGTTCCTGCTCGGCTTCCTGTTCTACGCCACGGCCTATGCCGCGGTCGCGTCCCTCGTCTCGCGGCAGGAGGAGATCCAGAGCGCCGTCGCCCCCATCTCGATCCTCCAGATCGCGGGGTACCTGCTCATGTACGCCGCGCTGCCGGATCCGAATGGCCCGCTGGCCACGGTGGCTTCCCTGCTTCCGCCGTTCGCCCCCATTCTCATGGCGGTGCGGATGGCCGCGAGCCCCGTGCCACCCTGGCAGCCGGTCCTGGCCGCGGCGCTGATCGTGGCATCGATCGGCGGGCTGACCTGGCTGGCCGGCCGTATGTACGCAAACGCGGCCCTGCGCCTCGGCACACGGGTGCGGTTCATGGATGCATTCCGTGGGAGCGCCCACGGTGGCTAGCTTGTTGCGGCCCCGGCGGGCCACCCTGGATCGGAGAGATCGATGCCGCCTCGTGTAAGAGCCCATCCATACCTGACCCTGCTGGCGGTGGTGTCCGCGATTCTCATCCTGGTCGGCCGGATCAACAAGGACATCTGGTGGGGCACCTCGGTCTTCGTCGCCGGAATCGCGGCGCTTGTGGTTGCCGGCGCCCTCTTCGTCCTGCTGAGCCGGAGGTAACGCAGGCGACCTCCTGGCCGACGCATCGGGTTGCGATCGGGGGTACGTCGCGCTGGCGCTGGCGGCCGTGGTGTCCCTGCTGACGCGTGGGTGACGATGGACCGCCAACGGATGGGTCCACGCCTCGGTACGCCGCCCCGAGCGAGCTCACAGCTCCTCGGCGGTCCGCCCTCCGCCGACCCGGAACGCGCCGGCAACCACCGACGCAGGGCTCGGGACCTCACGGGCATTTCTGCGTCGCTGACTCGAACGCACGGTGAACGCGTATGTCCCGGTATCGGGGCCATACGAGAAGATCCTGACGGTGTACATGCCCGCGGTCTGGAGCCCTTGCCGTCCGATGTCGTGGCAGGACGCCGAGGTGCCGACAAGCGAACCGTTGGGCCCAGGCAGCTCCCACAACAGCGGGTTGGCCGCTGGCAGCGCCTCCGGCCGCGTGGGTTGCCGCAGGCGACTCCGCCGCCGTGCGTAAGCGTCAACCTCGCCTTGGCTGGAGGCTCGGGACCCGCAGACGCCTCAGCTTGCCATTTAACCAAGTCGGACCCGGCCGAGTTGGGTCGCTCACGGTGCGGAGCCGGTCGTCTGCTCGGCCGCCAGGATCATCGCGCGGGCCTGCTCGGCGAGCGCGTGCATCTGGGCCAGGGTGCGGCGCAGCCGGCGCTCGTTGGCGATCCATTCGCGATAACGGGCGGCTTCGGCGGGGCTGAGCCGCCGGGTGACGGTCCGCCCGGCGACCTTGGCGGTCCACTGCCAGTAGGGGCCATGCAGGCGAGGCGGCACCGCGCCACAGCGACAGCCCGGCTTGTTGCAGTGGGTGAAGCGCTCGCTCAGGCTGCCCTGGGCGACGAGCCCGATCCCCGCGAGCGATCGGGCGAGCGCGGCATACCGGGCCTCGAGCTCGACGAGGGCCGGCTCGGGATCCTGCGGTGTGGTCATGGCGCTCCTTCTCGGTCGTGCTGATTGTGCTACGGTGCGTCGGACAGTATATATACGGTCCGACAGGCGTCCCGGGGAGGAAGCATGGACTCCGCGGGATCGCTCGGCGTCACCGATCAGGCCGCCGAGGGCGTGACGTGCGGCGCCTTCCGTGCCGGCCTCTACCGCTGCCTGGCGCGGCGGGCCGACGCGCTGTTCGAGCTGGCCGACGCGCTCGTCGCCGGACACGCCGTGGCGAGCGGACCGCCGCCCCATCTGAGCCTGGAGCCGCCGTTCCGGCGCGGCTGGGGGAGCACGTACGGGGCGCTCCGGCGGGGTCGCCTCGACGCGGAGGCGCTGCGCGACCTCCTTGCCGCCACGCGACCGGCCGACTGGCCGGCCGTGTTCGCGGTCGACACATCGAGCTGGCCCCGCTGCGATGCCGAGTGCAGCCCCGAGCGCGGCTTCTACCACCACCCGTCGCGCCACTCGAACGGCCAGCCGATCGTGGCCGGCTGGTCGTACAGCTGGATCGCCCAGCTCAACTGGGCGGCCGACTCCTGGACCGCGCCGCTCGACGTGCGGCGCATCCACCCCGCCGAAGACACCGGGCAGGCCACCGCCGGACAGGTGGCGGCCCTGGTCGGGCGGCTCGGAAGCGGCGGCGCGGTGCCGCTGTTCGTGTTCGATGCCGGCTACGACCCGATCGCGCTCTCGGGCGACCTGGCCTGGGTCCGCGCCCAGATCCTGGTGCGGATCCGTGGCGATCGGCTCTTCTACGCCGACCCCGTTCCGTCCAGGCCTGGAACGGCGGGCAGACCCCGCCGTCACGGGGCGCGCTTCGCCTGCGCCGACCCTGCCAGCTGGCCAGCCCCCGACGCCGAGCTGACCAGCTCGGACACCCGCTATGGCCAGATCGAGGTGGCCGCCTGGAAGGGCCTGCACCCAAGGCTCCAGAACCGCGGGCGCTGGGTCGGAGCGCACGCCCCGATCGTGCGCGGGACGCTGATCCGGGTCGTCGTCGAGCACCTGCCACGGCCCACCGCCCGGGCGAAGAAGACGTTGTGGCTGTGGTGGTCGGGACCCGGCGCCCCCGATCTCGAGGTCTGCTGGCGGGCCTACATCCACCGCTTCGACGTCGAACACACGCTGCGCTTCGCGAAGCACACCCTGGGCTGGACCACGCCCCGCGTCCGGCTGCCCGAGCAGGCCGACCGCTGGACCTGGCTCGTCGTGGCCGCCTACACCCAGCTGCGCCTCGCCCGCGGTCTCGTCGCCGACTGCCGCCTGCCCTGGGAGCCTCCGCGCGACCCCGACCGGCTCACCCCGACGCGGGTTCGGCGGGGTTTTCGCCGACTGGTGCAGATCCTGGGCACCCCGGCCAGAGCGCCGAAACCCACCAAGGCAGGCCCCGGCCGTCCCAAGGGCAGTCTCCGCGGGCCGGCGCCGCGCTGCCCGGCGATCAAGAGGGCCGCCTGACGGTCGTTAAATGGCAAGCTCAGCTTCCAGGGTCGAACCGCTGGGCCAGTCGCGCCCGTGCCGCCGGCGCCTCGAACGGGTCCGCGAAGTACTGGGTCTCGCGCGCGACGAGATCACCACTGAACTCCATGATGCTCACCGAGATCGAAGGTGCGCCGTCGTAGGTGATGACGCACTCGCTCACCCACAGCGAACCGGTGCCGAGCACCCGCCGCAATTTGAAGTGGCGGTGCGCGGCGTTGCCGCTCCGCTGCTGAGCGATCGTGGAGCGGCCGACGAAGCGCTCGCCCGACTGCGGGTAGTCGAGGATCGCATCCTCCGCGTACAGACGGTGTTCGAGCTCGACGTCTCCGGCTTCGGAGGCTACCCAGTGCTGCTCGGTTGCCCGGCGCTTTTCAGTGTCGTTGGTCACCCCGGCTCCTCTCTGTCGATGCGCGTGTGATCTGGCGTGTACGGCGAGCGTTGCCCCAATGCCTTGCCGGGCGTTCGCCACCGCCGTCAGGGGCGTCGGCGCGATGTGCCTCTGGCAGGCCGTGCCTCGAGCGCGCGAGCATGGCGCGTCATCGATCGGGGCGCTTCCCCATCCAGTACGCCACCATCATCGCCGCGAAGCTGGCAGCAAGCATGGGGTGGCGAGGACGCGACCCACGAACTTGACCGCGACGCCATCGGCCGAGGGACGTTTCCGTGATTGGCCGCGTCCAGGGTCAAGTCCCGGCACGTGGCCAGGCACCTGCCGTCCGATACAGTCGCGGGGTGACGGTCTCCACCCCTCGCCGTGCCCTCGTGCTGGTCTGCGTCATGGCGCTCGGCGTCTCGACGAGCTACACGAACCACGGGCCCGTGCTGGGCTTCATCCGCGGCGAGTTTGGCCTCGATGCCGGCAGCGCCGGGGCGGTCGCGACGGCGTTCTTCGTCGGAGCCGCGGCACTGATGCTTCCGGGGGGCGCGATCGCCGACCGCTGGAACCTTCACGCAACGGTGACGATCGGCTTTCTCGTCACCTGCCTCGGCACGCTCGGCTGCGGGCTCCTGGCGCCGACCTATCCTGTGTTCCTGGCCTGGCGCTTCGTCGGCGGGCTCGGTGGCGGGCTGGCGTTCGCCGCCGGCGCGGCCTACGCGCGGGGGATCTTCGCGGAACGCGGCCAGCATCTCGCCCAGGGACTGTATGGCTCGTCGTTCCTGGCGGGCGCGGCGCTTCCGCTCCTGTATATGCCGGTGCTGGCCGGACCGAACGGCGACTGGCGCGGCGCGTACGCGATCTCCGGGATCGCGACGATCGGGGCATGGGCGCTGTGGTGGCGCCTGGCACCCGCCGCGAGCCGGCCTCGGGGCCAGGACGTCGCCGGCATCGGCCTTCGCGCCGCCCTGCGCGAGCGCAACAGCTGGTTGCTCGCGATGTGTCACATGTGCGGGTTCGGGCTGGCGATGGTCCTTGGCACATGGGTCGTGAGCTACCTCACATCCAGCTTCGGCGTGCCGCTCACCGCGAGCGGCATCGTGGGCGCAGTCGTTCTGAGCCTTGGTATCGCCGGTCGTTCGGGCGGCGGCATCGCGCTCGAGCGTGGGGCCTCGCCGATCGTCATCATCCGCGCGGGCATCGGGATCGCCGCGATCGGTCTGGCCCTGATGGCGGTCTCGGGATCGCTCGCGATGGCACTGACCGGACTTCTCGCGACGGGGCTCGGCGTCGGCCTGCCCTACGCTGCGATCTTCAATGGCGCCGCCGCCAGCGTGCCCGCGAGTCCGGCCGCAACGCAGGGCTTCGTCGGGACGGGTGGCGTGGTCACGGCGATCGTCGGGCCGCCCCTGGTGGGCTGGCTGCTCGACGTCGGCGGCGGGTTCGGCAGCGGCTTCCTGGTGATCTCCGCGTTCGCGTTCCTGGTGCTCCTCGGCACGTCGGCGTTACGCCCGTTCTCGTTCTCCCCGGGCGAGGAGGTCCCCGTCAACGCGTGAGGGGTGGGCCCTGGCACCGCCCGGCTTCATCCGTTGCAGACCGCGTTGGGGGAGGAGGGCAGTGCCCCCCGGAGGCCCGTTGGCTGTCCCGACCAAGGGTGATTGCGCAGGGGGGTGTACGGTTGAGGGGTGGCGCCGAGACATGAGCGGTTCAGCCTTCGGGACGTGGCCTTCGCCGGGGTGGCGTTGCCGAACGCGACGATGGATTGCTGGGACGACGCGTCGGGCCGACCTCAGTGGCAGGCCCGCGTGGTGACCCGTGTCCTCCTGACCGTTGAAGAGGGAGAGCTGTCCGGCCAGACCGCTGACGGGCGCGTCCTGTCGGGTCATGCGCGGGTCGCCGGTCGGCAGGCCGGTCCCGGGAGCCGGCGGGAGACCCTCGTCGCGTTCCATGGCGAGGGGATGCTCCAGAGAGGCTGACGAGTCGCGGCAATCCGCAGCCGGGAACGGTCACCTGCCAGCTGCGCGGCCACGATGCCCCAGGCTCGCGCGGCTCCGCCGTCGGACGGCATGATGCGGCCGCGCAAGGAGTCGTGCGCCCGGGTGGCTTCCTGACTCCAGCGTCAGGGCTTGATCCTGAGCTCGTCGATCGCGACGTAGGGGCGGCCTGGTGTCGCGAGCACCTCGATCTTGAGCGTGTGTCGACCCGCGGTCCGGAAGGAGTGCGTGAACAGGACGGCCCGGGCGACGAAGGACGACTGCCCCAGGTCGACGCGCGCGACGGCACGGCCGTCGACCAGCACGCGCGCGATCCCGCGCGTGGGCCCCTTTGGACCGATCCAGCTCACGAACGAGCCGTTGAAGGTGAACGTCGCGCTCGATCCGGAGGTCCTTGACCACGAGACGTGACCACCGGCGTAGCCGCTGCTCGAGGCATCGCTCCAGGCGCCGCGATAGACAATCGCGTGGCTGTGCTCCGAGTAGCGCCGCTTGGTCTTCCTGGGCGCGGGCGTGGAGGAGGGCGCGGGCGTGGCCGAGGGCGCGGCCGTGGGCGCCCGCGTGGCCGAGGGCGCGGCCGTGGGCGCCCGCGTGGCCGAGGGCGCGGCCGTGGGCGCCCGCGTGGCCGAGGGCGCGGCCGTGGGCGCCGGTGAGGCCGTCGGGGTGGGTGCGGCAGTCGGGCCCGGCGATGACTCGGTCGTCGATGCTCCCGGCGACGGGCTATCGTCCATGAGGCTCGCTGCCTGTGCAGCAGCCCGCGCCGGATCGATCGCCCCGAGCCCCGCGCTGGAGAACGAGACGCTGGGGATCGCGGAAGCCGTCAGCCACGCCGGATCCCCCAGGACGCTCAGGCTGACCGACAGCCAGCTCGTCGCCCGCGTGCTCGATCCGGTGATCGCCGGCAGGTTGAAGCTGATCGACTCGTCCGGCGGCAGGTCGGTGGCGAGCGACGTGGCCAGGAGCGTCACCGGGGCCGGTTGCACAGCGTCGCCGGCGATGGCGGTCACCGTGACGATGGTGCGGACCGCCTCGTGGGCGGGGGCAGCGGCGTTGGGGGAGGGCTGGCTTGGGGTCGCCGGGATCGTTTCGCGGCCCGTGTTGGTGATCCTCACGATGGCGCCGGTGCCGTCGAGGCCCGGCTCGAGATCGACGCTGACCGCTCGATCGTCCCAGACACGGACATCGACCGCCGGGATTCGCACTCGCTGGGCAGCCGGCAGGGCCCGCCGATCCGTGTCCCGCATCTCGACCTGGAGCGCATAGCTGCCAGGCCGGTCCGGGACCCCGACGTTGAGCGTGATCGAGCGGGCGCTGGTCCGGGTCCGGCGCGCATCAACGGTCTCCCGGGCCATTGGGTCAGGGGCGTCCAGAGTCGATGCGTCCGACGACGACGGCGGGGCAACGTTTGCAAGCGTGGTCGGGTCGAGCACTGCGGCGCTGCTCGTCACCGACGGCGAAGAGGTCAACGCTGGGGCGTCCGACGGGGGCTCGACCGGCACCCACGTGGCGATGAACGTGACGCCCCTGGGGATGGCGCCACCTGCCCACGCGATGCGAACCGAGGCCCGGTCGCCGCCGTGCAGGGGGCCGCTGACCACCGGGGTGGCGGCCCTGATCGACCGGCGAGCGATGGTGGCCAGGCGGATCGAGGTCGCGATCCGGCTCACATTGACGCCCCACTGGTGGGACGAGGACCAGAACTGCTGCATGCTCCGCAGCGTCGGCTGGCCGCCCCACCATCGACCGCCCGGCGTCAGGTAGAAGTCCCTGATGAACTTCGCGGTGGCGTTGATGTTCGCCGCATAGGTGGCGTACGTGCTCGCGTAGTGGAACGGATCGCGGTCGTAGGCGTTATAGCCGAACAGGTTGTGCTTCACGCGAGCGATGACGCCCCGTCCCCAGGCCGATTCGTGCATGGCGGCCGCGAGCAGGAAGCGCGCGTTGACCCCGTACTTCTGCTCGGCTGCCAGGAACGCGGCTCCCAGCCGCGGCAACGTCGTCCTCGACTGCAGGTACTGGTCGATCGCCCATGCCGATGCCCCGCTTTTCGACACCAGGTTCGTGTCCAGCGTGATCGGGCCACCGACGTGGTAATGCCTCGCCCGTGGCACGCGAGCGTCCGCGGCGGGAACCGCCAGACTCATGAGGATCGCCGCGGCGAGCACGGCCATCATGACGCGGGGGAGGTGCAGTGAGGGCATCGATCACAGACGTGCGGCTGCAGCGGCGGTGAGCCACGCCGCGGGGCAGCAATCCCTGGCGCGTCCGGCCGTGGTGGCCGTGACGCGGGTGAGGCCAGATGAACGTTGCCCCAACCGCGTCATCGAGCGAAACCGCCCGGATCACCCAGCGCGGCGGAACGATTGGCCTATCGGCCCGTGCCTGACGGCTGCGCGGCCGCGATCCGTCGGCCCGGTATGGGACCTCGTCCCAGCGCTGACCGGGGCCGACTCCGCCGCTCGTGGCCCTGATCGGAGGGGCTCAGCGCAGCTCCTGGATGCGGATCAGGTTGCCCGCTGGGTCACGGAAGGCGCAGTCGCGAATGCCGTATGGCTGGTCGGTCGGTTCCTGGACGACCTCGGCGTCGCCGGCCTGCAGCCGTTCGAAGGTGCCGTCGAGGTCGACGGTGGCCAGGTTGATGCTGGCGTAGGTCCCCTTGGCCATCATCTCGGCGATCGTGCGGCGCTCGTCGGCGGTGATGCCGGGCGTCGCCGCCGTCGGATACAGGACGATGGACGTCCCCGGCTGGTCTCGGGGGCCGACCGTGATCCAGTGCATTCCGCCATATTCGACGTCGTTGCGGACCTCGAAGCCGAGCGTATCGCGATAGAACGCAAGGGACGCGTCCGGGTCGTCGTGCGGGAGCATGCTCGAGTGGATCGTGATGTTCATGGCCACCACCCTATGTGCGGCTTGGGACCGGGGCTTCTCGATTCCTGATCGGTCTGGTGACCTGCTTCACGACACACGGCGGGATCCCCGCCATCGCGCCCGTCTCCTGGCGCTGATAGACGCTGGGCGGCACACCGACCAGCTCGGTGAAGCGAGTGCTGAAGGTGCCCAGCGACGAGCAGCCGACCTCGAAGCAGACCTCGGTGACGCTGAGCTCGCCACGACGCAGGAGCGCCATCGCGCGCTCGATGCGCCGTGTCATCAGATAGCCGTACGGTGACTCGCCGTAGGCGAGCCGGAACTGACGGCTGAGGTGTCCGGCCGACATGTGTGCGCCGCGGGCCAGTGCCTCAACGTCCAGCGGCTGGGCGTACTCGCGGTCGATCCGGTCGCGGACGCGGCGCAGCCACGCGAGGTCGCTCAGGTGCTGCGCATCGGCAGATCTGCTGGTCATCCGCTCGATCGTGCCACGTCTTGCCCCCAGCTGCCCGCACGACGGTGCTCGACGGCGTCGGCGGGGCGATCGATGCGATGCGCCGGGACCCCGTCTCGGGCTGACCTCGAGGGCCGGTCAGCTGCCGACGTAGGCCGCGAGGTGCTCGCCGGTCAGGGTGGAGCGGGCGGCCACGAGGTCTGCAGGCGTACCTTCGAACACGACCCGGCCCCCATCGTGGCCGGCGCCTGGGCCCAGGTCGATGATCCAGTCAGCGTGCGCCATGACCGCCTGGTGGTGCTCGATGACGATGACCGACTTGCCGGTGTCGACGAGGCGGTCGAGCAGGCCGAGCAGGTGCTCCACGTCGGCGAGGTGGAGGCCGGCGGTCGGCTCGTCGAGGATGTAGACGCCGCCCTCCCCGGCCATGTGCGTGGCCAGCTTGAGCCGCTGCCGCTCGCCCGCGGACAGGGTCGTGAGCGGCTGGCCGAGGCTCACGTAGCCCAGTCCGACATCGGCGAGTCGGCCGAGGATGACGTGCGCGGCGGGCGTGCGCGCCTCGCCAGCCCCGAACAAGGCGGCCGCGTCATCGACGGGCAGATCGAGCACCTCGGCGATGTTCAGCCCGCCGAACCGGTAGTCCAGGACACCCGCCTGGAACCGCCGGCCTTCGCAGTCCTCGCAGATCGATGAGACACCGGCCATCATCGCCAGGTCCGTATAGACCACCCCGGCGCCGTTGCACGTGGGGCAGGCACCCTCGGAGTTGGCGCTGAACAGGGCCGGCTTCACGCCGTTAGCCTTCGAGAACGCCTTGCGGATCGGATCCAGCAGGCCCGTGTACGTCGCGGGATTGCTCCGCCGCGAGCCCCGGATCGCGCTCTGGTCGACGGACACCACACCGTTGCGCCCGGCCACCGAGCCGTCCATCAGCGAGCTCTTGCCCGAGCCCGCCACACCGGTCACCACCACCAGCACGCCGAGCGGGATGCCGACATCGACGTCCTGCAGGTTGTGGGTGCTGGCCCCACGCACCTCCAGCACGCCCGTCCGTGTCCGCACCGATGGCTTCAACGAGGCTCGATCGTCCAGGTGCCGCCCGGTCAGCGTGCCGCTGGCCCGCAGCCCGTCGACGGTGCCCTCGAACACGACCTCACCACCGGATCTGCCGGCACCGGGTCCAAGGTCGACGATGTGGTCCGCGATCTCGATCGCCTCGGGCTTGTGCTCGACGACCAGCACCGTGTTGCTCTTGTCGCGCAGCCGCAGCAGCAGTCCGTTCATTCGCTGGATGTCATGCGGGTGGAGCCCGACCGTCGGCTCGTCGAACACGTAGGTGACGTCGGTGAGCGACGAGCCGAGGTGGCGGACCATCTTGACGCGTTGTGCCTCGCCGCCCGACAGCGTGCCCGAGGCCCGGTCGAGCGAGAGGTAGCCGAGGCCGATCTCGACGAACGAGTCGAGGCTTTGGCGCAGGGACGCGAGCAGCGGCGCCACCGACGGCTCATCCAGGCTGCCCAGCCACGCGGCGAGATCGCTGATCTGCATCGCGCAGGCCTCGCCGATGCTGGTCCCCCTGATCTTCGATGACCGGGCCGCCTCGTTGAGCCGGGTACCACCGCACGCCGGGCAGGCGGTGAACGTTGCCGCGCGCTCGACGAACGCACGGATGTGCGGCTGCAGGGAGTCGATGTCCTTGGACAGCATCGACTTGTGGATCTTGGGGATCAGCCCCTCGTAGGTGAGGTTGACGCCGTTGACCTTGACCCTGGTGGGCTCGCGATAGAGAAAGTCGTGCCGCTCCTGCTCGGTGTAGTCGCGGATCGGCTTGTTCGGGTCGAGAAACCCCGACCCGATGAAGATCCCGGTGGTCCACCAGCTGTCCACCTTGTAGCCGGGGATCGTGATCGCGCCCTCGGCGAGGGACTTCGAGTCATCGAACAGCTGGCCGAGGTCGACGTCGGAGACCGTGCCCAGGCCCTCGCAACGCGGACACATGCCGCCCGCCACGCTGAAGCTTCGGGTCATCGTCCTGCCGCCGCCGCGGTCGACCTCGATCGCCCCCGCGCCGCGGACCGATGGGATGTTGAAGGAAAACGCCTTGGGCGAGCCGATGTGCGGTTGCCCGAGCCGGCTGAACAGGATGCGCAGCAGCGCGTTGGCGTCCGTGGCGGTGCCGACGGTGGAACGGGCGTTGGCGCCCATCCGCTCCTGGTCGACGATGATGGCCGTCGTCAGGCCCTCGAGCACGTCGACCTCGGGCCGCGCCAGCGTCGGCATGTAGTACTGCAGGAAGGCGCTGTAGGTCTCGTTGATCAGCCGCTGCGACTCCGCCGCGATCGTGTCGAACACCAGCGAGCTCTTGCCCGAGCCCGACACGCCGGTGAACACGGTCAGCCGGCGCTTCGGGATCTCGACGCTGATGTCCTTGAGGTTGTTCACACGCGCGCCGTGCACCCGGATCAGGTCGTGGCTGTCGGCAGCGTGCTGCGCAGGAGATTCCGGCTGCCCAGGGTTCACGCCCATCGTGTCTGCCGCGGGTCGGCGGTCACCGGTCCTGGACCAGCCCGAGCACGTTGCCGTCCGGGTCGCTGAAGGTGGCCACCAGGCGGCCATTGCCAACGTCGCGGGCGGGCTCCTTCATGGTCGCGCCGGCGGCAGTCACCTCGGCCAGCTTGGCCTCGATATCCGGCACGTGCCAGTAGGCCACGGGCGAGGTCATGCCCTGTGGTCCGCCGTTCGGCACCAGCCCGATGTGCTGGCCCTCGGTGTCGTAGCCGACGTAGTAGGGTGCGTCGGCCTGCGGCTCGACGCCGAGCAGCGCCGTGTACACGGCCTTGGCCGCAGCCAGATCGGTCACGGGATGAAGGACGGTCCTGATTCCCTGGGTGGAAGAGCCGGTCATGGGTCACTCCTGACGTTGGGGGGCGCATCGACCCCGTGGCGTGGGGCCGTGGCGGCCATGCTAGCCCGAAGTTCCGGCGCGCGGGCGTGCTCACCTGAGCACGGCGACGGTGTCGGGTTCTGACTACACGCTGGCGGGTGTGAGCTCGAGCAGGGCGAGGGCCCGGGCCTGGAGGGCGGTCGGGACGGCGGTGATCTCGAACGCTGCCTCGGGCACGCCGGCCGGGGCGACCCGGTCGCGGGTGAGGGTCGCGAGCTCGGCGAGCAGGGTCCGGAAGCTGTGGGCGGGCGTGCCATCCGCCAGCCGGCCGGTGCGCGCCTTGCGCTCCGCGGCCGCCGAGCGGCGGGCGGGGGCAACCGGGTCGGCGAGCTCGGGCGGCTGCTCGTCGCGGAACAGCAGCGGCGCCCAGGCCCGCTCGAGGTGCCACTGCACGTAGTAGGCGAGCATGCACAGCAGGATGTGGGCCCGGACCCGCGGCTCGGTCCAGTGGCGGATCGGGTGGATCGCGATGTCGGTCCCCTTGAACGCGCGGAACGCCCGCTCCACCCGGGTCAGGCGCTTGTACGCCCGGACGACGTCGGGTGCCGCCAGGCGCTCCGGGCCGACCGAGGTGCGCAGGACGTACAGGCCGTCGAGCGCCGCCTCCGCCGCGATCGACGCCTCGTCGCGGGTGATGGTGAGGGCCCCGTCGCTGATCTCACACCGGAGATGCTTGGCCATCTTGTAGCGGTCGATCACCCGGCCCACCGCGAGCCCGATCCGGGCGGCGCCCGCCAGGCGTCCGAGCGCGACCCGGGCGACGATCGGGGCGAGTCTCGCCTCGGTCGCCGCGAGCAGGTCGGCCCGCTTGCGGGCCCGCTCGGCGGCGAGCAGCGGGTTGCGGCACACGACCAGGCGCTCGCCCGGGTAGTCGGGGCTCGCGATCTCGGCGAGGTTGCGCTCGTCGAACAGCCCGAGCTGGAGGTCGCCCGCCTCGAGCAGGCCCGCGAGCGCCGGGCCCCGGAGCGAGCTCACCCAGTCGAGCGAGGCGTCGCGGAGCGCGGCGATCCGGGCGCTGGTGAGCATCCCCCGGTCGCCCACAAGGATGGCCGAGGCGAGGCCGAACCGGGCCCGCAGCTTCTCGACCGCCGCGGGGACGGTGGCCGGGTCGGCGGTGTTGCCGGCCACGACCTCGACCGCGACCGGGCGGCCCTCGGGGTCGGTGAGCAGGCCGTACTCGACCTGGAGCGTGCCGGGCTTCCCGTCCCGGCTGTAGCCGATCCGCGCCAGCGGGTTGTGGCGGCCGGTGACCCAGGTGGACGACAGGTCGTACAGGACGAGACCGCCGGGCTCGAGGTGGCGGGCGGCAAGCCTCGCCTCGATCCGGGGCTGGCGCGCGAGCAGCCAGTCCATCGCGGCGTACAGTTCGTCGTCGGTGGCGTCCGCGACGCCGAGCACCGCGCCGAGCGTCGTCTGGGCCAGCCGCCTCGCGGTATCGAGCTTGGAGCCCGGGGCCAGCAGGCGGGCCACGATGAGCGCCACAGCGAGGTTGCGCCGCCGGCTCGGGCGGGGGTCGAGCAGCGACTCGAGCTCCAGGCGCCGCAGGGTGCCCAGGATCGCCACCACCGCGCCGTGGGGCAGGCTCGCGGAGCGCTCGAGATCCAGATCGCCCGTGGCGAGGAACCGCTCGCCGCGCAGCCCGCGCCGGACGAGCTCGATCAGCTCGGCCGGCAGGTGGGAGAGGTTGCCCACCGTCTCGGTCTTGACCTTGCCGTCCTCGCGGTACGACCGGCGCAGCAGGTGGGTCTCGTACAGCTTGCCCTTGTAGTGCCGACGCGTCGTCGAGACATGGACGGCGCCGCCTCGCGTGCTCACGCACGGATCATCGCCGATCCAGGTGCATCTGTCAACTATATTAGTGCCTACGTCTCAGCACATGGGACAGGCGTCATCCGTGCTCAGACGGGGATCCGTTCGTGCTCACCGCCGGGCGGGCGGCCGCTGGAACTTCGGGCTAGCCGCGGCTCCGCGATCGGCGCTTCTCGATTCCTGATCGGTCGATGACCGCGAGAGCGGCCCGAGAGCGGGCAGGGGTCCGGGCGCCCCGGCATCGGTAGACTGGGCCGCCACGGCATCAGGAGGCGGCTCGCGCGTGCACTCGATCGTCGATCTCGTCCGCCGCGTCCGGGCCTCGCTGCTCGTCTCGATCGGGGACGTGGCATTCGGGATGGAGGACGGCGCCGTCTCGGTTGCCGGCCTGGTGTTCGGGGTTGCGGCCAGCACCAACGACAGCCAGATCGTGGTCCTCGCCGGCGCTACCGGGGCGATCGCGGGTGCGGTGTCGATGATGGCGGGCACCTATCTCGACGTGCACTCGGAGCTGAGCCGGGGAGCTGCCCTGATCGAAACGGCACGCTGCGGGATGGCGGCGGACCCGGCAGGCACGCGCGACCGTGTT
Organism: uncultured Chloroflexia bacterium; assembly: GCA_963829295.1. Lineage (GTDB taxonomy): Bacteria > Chloroflexota > Limnocylindria > Limnocylindrales > CSP1-4 > CAIXZV01. The sequence continues at coordinate 67,746 of CAWHHU010000006.1, forward strand.
GCCGGCCAGCTGCGCGCGGCTGGCTTCACCGATCTCGAAGCGAGCGGCGTGATGGCCGCGTTCGAGCGAAATCCCGCCGCCCTGCTCGACTACGTCGCGGCGTTCGAGCTCGGCGTGCCCCGAGCCTCAGCCACATCGCCCTGGAGCCACGCGGCCTGGATGTTCGTCGCCGATCTCGTGGCCGCGAGCATCCCCGTCCTTCCGTTCGTGCAGTTTGACATCGACCTGGCCCGCATCGTCTCGCTGGTCGTGACGGGCGGCCTGATGGCCGGTCTTGGCATCGTCCGGGGTTGGGTGGGGCACGAGCCGGTATGGCGGACGGCCCTCCAGACCATGGGGGTTGCCGGAGCAGCCGCGCTCGCCGGTGTTCTGATCGGACGGCTCGTCACAAGCTAGTCAAGATGGAAGGACCGGGCGTGCGAGCCGCAGCAAGTGGCAGGGTGCGGACCGCAGGGCTGCGCTCGGCCGGCGTTTCCGTCCCGTGTCTGTGAGCGAGCTGTCACCCGGCACCCGGTTGTGGGCGAGCGGCTGCAACGCCGACCGGGCACGATGATGGAGCCAGCAGGGAGGTGCCGATGACGGCCGAACAGAACAGGGAGCTCGTGCGCCGGTTCATCGACGAGGTCCTCGTCGATGGCAATGAGGATGCCGCCGACCGTCTGCTCACTGACGATTTCGCTGCCCACACCTGGGGTCCGATGGAGCCTGGTCCGGCCGGCATGAAGGCCGCGATGCGGCGCGTTGCGGGCGGACTCTCGAACGTCTCCATGGAGGTCCACGAGATGGTCGCGGAGCGCGATCTCGTCGCCGTCTGGCTGACGTCGCGTGCGACGCAGTCGGGTCAGTTCATGGGGCTGCCGCCGACCGGACGCTCCTATCAGATCGACGAGATGCACCTGTTCCGTGCTCGCGATGGGCGGATCGCGGAGCACTGGCACCAGGCCGACTTTCTGGGGCTGTTCCGACAGCTCGGGGTCGCGCCGCCGGGCATCGGCTGATCCTGCCTCTCATCCAGCCAGGACGCGCACCGACCCCGTGGGCGAGCGCATCGATCTGCGGCTCCGCTATCGCGACCGCGGCCGCCTGAACCCCGATCGGCTCGTCCAATCGAGCTGATCGAGCCGCTGCTGGATCGAGAGAACGGAGCGGGGACGCTCCAGTACCCTCCTCCGCGTGATGACCGCGTCCCTGTGGCGACATGCCGACTTCATGAAGCTCTGGGCCGGCCAGACGGTTTCCGAGCTCGGTTCCGTGGTGACGCGGACGGCCGTGCCGCTGGTCGCCCTGCTCGTGCTGGGGGCAGGCCCGCTGGAGATGGCCCTGCTCGTCGTTGCCGCCAGCCTCGCGGTGCTGCTCGTCGGCTTCTTCGCCGGGGCCTGGGTCGACCGGCTGCGCCGCCGGCCGCTGCTCATCTGGGCCGACGCCATCAGGGCGGTCCTGCTGTTCTCGATCCCGGCGGCCTACCTCGCCGGTGTGCTCGGCCTCGAGCAGCTGTACGTCGTGGTGTTCCTGGAGGGCTGCCTCGGAGCGCTGTTCGACGCCGCCTATCCAGCGTACGTCCCGTCGCTGATCGGGGTCGACCGCGTCCTCGAGGCCAACAGCAAGCTGGCCACGAGCTCATCGCTCGCCGAGATCGGCGGTCCAGGGATGGGGGGCGGCCTCGTGCAGGCGATCGGCGCTCCATTCGCGATCCTCGTTGACGCCACCTCCTTCGTGTTCTCGGCGATCTCGCTGCTCCTGATCCGCAGCCCTGAGCCACAACGCCCGACCAGAACCTCGCCCACACCCATGCGGCACGAGATCCTGGAGGGCCTGCAGCTCGTGCGCCGCCACCCCGTCCTCGTCCCGCTCACCCTCCGCTCGGTGATCGCCCACGTTGCCGGCTCGTTCTATGGCGTCCTCTACACGATCTACCTCATCGACGACCTGCATCTCAGCCCGTTCCTGCTGGGCGTGGTCGTCTCGGCCGGCGGCGTCGGCTCCCTCGTCGGCTCGTTCCTCGCCTCGAGGGTGATCAACCGTCTCGGGTTCGGCCCGGCCCTCATCTGGACGGCGACCGGCGCCTCGATCATCGGCGTCCTGACGCCACTGGCGGGCGGACCGCTGCTGCTGGCAACGCTCATGGTGTTCCTCCCGCAGCTGATCGGCGATGGCCTGCAGACGATCGAGGGCGTTGCCGAGCTGTCGCTCATCCAGGGCGTCATCCCCGACCGCATCCTGGGCCGGGTCAACGCGACCCTCGAGGTGTTCTCGCACGGCATCGCCTACCCGATCGGCGCCCTCACGGCTGCCGCTGTCGCCTCCTGGATCGGTGTCCGCGGCGGGATCGCCATCGGCTGGGCCGGGATGGCCGTCTCGATCCTGCTGCTCGTCGTCTCGCCGCTGCCGCGAATCCGGCATCCCTCGGATGTGCCTGCGGTGGAATGACCACTCGGTCGTCAGACGTGCCCCGAGTTGGCGTGGACGCGCGGCGGCCTCGTCTCCGACGCGCTTGCGGGCAGCCGATCCGGAACGCGAACGCCCCGGTAGCGATCTCCTTTCCGGCGCGCTGCCAATCGCCGCCGAGCGCCGTCGGCCAGATCGCACCCGGTGAGCAGGGCAACAGCTCGCTCAAGCTCGTTCCCGTGAGCGACGTGGGCGACGCGGCGAGCTACGCCGAGGCGGGGACGATCGGCGCCGCGCTCGACTTCGCCAAGCGCTCGAACGGCCTCGACGTGTCGGTCGGGATGGGGCCGCCCGCCACGCTCGCCCAGATCGAACCCGCCGAGAAGGCGCTCGCACTCGAAGCCCTGGCGCGGATGTAGCGGTCGCCTCCGGCCCGTGTTGAGGGCTGGCACCAGATGCCCGCCGTCGCGCGATCGTCGGGCTCGGCGCCGCGGCGTCATAATCCGTCGCATGCAGGGCGAGTGGACATCGACTGAGCCGGGCACGCCCGCCCGGCGTGCCGGCGGTGGTGCGCTCGATCCGCTCGTCGGGCCGCAGTGCTCGCTCGCCGTCCAGCTGCGGCGTGCGAGTGGTGCTGTCATCGGTCGGAGCGCAGAGCTCGACGCCATCGCCCAGGAGCTTCGCGAGGCCTCCGGCCGTCTCGCCGCCGTGACCATCGAAGGGGAGCCGGGCATCGGCAAGACGCGGCTGCTGCTCGCCGCCGCCGAGCTGGCGTCGGCGAGCGGCTTCGCGTGCGTCGCGATCACCGCGGACGAGGAGATCCGTGGGCCGTTCCTCGTCGCCCGGAGCCTGTTCGCATCGGGTGGCATCCGCCAGGCGGCGGCAGACACACCGGCGGAGGCGGGGGTCAATCGGGTGATCGAGGCGATCTCCGGGCGCGACGAGCCCGGTTTCGAGACCCTGTCACCGGACGCGAAGCTGCTCCGCGCCTTCGACCTCGCCGGCGTGGCAATTTCGACGCTGGCCGGGATTCGCCCGCTCGCGCTGCTCATCGACGACGTCCAGTGGGCCGACGACGACACCCTCCGGCTGCTCCGCTACGTGGTCAGGAGCGACGCCGATCGGCCGGTCTTCCTGTTCCTGACGATCCGCCCGGACGAGTTCGCATCGGTCACGGAGGCGGTGAACTTCGTTGCGGACATGGAGCGGATGGGCCTCGTCCGCCGGTTGCGTCCGGGACGCTTCAGCTCGGTCGAATCCGCGGAGCTGCTGAAGCGCGTCCTCGGGGGTCCCGTCGAGGCTGGATCAGCAGCCGCGATGCACGTCCAGTCCGAGGGGGTGCCGTTCATCGTCGAGGAGCTGGCCCGGACGCACCGCGAAGCGGGCACGCTTCAGCAGATCGATGGCGAGTGGCGGCTGGGTCGCAACGCCGCCCGGCTCGTGCCGTCGGCGGTGAGAACGCTGATCGACCGCCGCGCAGCCCGACTCCCGGCGCGAGCGCGGGCCGCGCTCGGCGACGCGGCGATCCTGGGCCGCAGCTTCAGCCTGCGTGACCTCCGCGCGATCCACGTCAGGGTGGGCGAGGGAGAGATCGCGTCAGGAGCGATCCCCCCCGGCGAGTCGGGCAGTCCGGGCGACGGCAACGGGCCGCGTGACGGCACGGACCCGCGTGACGGCACGGACCCGCTGGCCGACGATCTCAGGCCCGCGGTCCGGGCCGGTCTCCTGCTCGTCCAGGCACAGGAGCAGCCCGCGGATTACACGTTCACCCACGAGCAGGTTCGCGAGTTCGCCGTAAATCAGCTCTCGGCAGCTCGCCGGCGGCAGGTCCACGCGGCGGTCGTGGATCTCCTGCTCGAGGGAGGTGACCCGGCGCCTGCCGGCCTGCCGATGCTGGCCCAGCATGCGCTCGCAGCCGGTGACACGGCGCGGGCCGCGCGGTTCTCGATCGACGCCGCGACTGCCGCGCTCGGTTCAAACGCCCCCGAGGAGGCTCTTCGGCTGGTCGAGCAGGCGCTTCCGGTCGTCTCCGCCCCGGCCGACCGGCGGGTCCTCCTGACGACGCGCGACGACGCGTTCGCCGTCCTCCGCCGGACCGGCGAGCGGCTCGATGGGCTGACCGAGCTTGCCGCGCTGGCGGAGGCGATGCGCGATCCGGAGATCGAGCTCGACGTGCAGCTTCGGCGCGCGTCTGCGTTGCGGATGAGCCACGACGAGGACGCAGCCGCGGAGCTGGCCCGTCGCGTCCGCGGTCGTGCGGCCGAGCGGGGCGATGCCGCGATGGAGCTCCGGGCGAACCTGGAGCTCGGCCAGGCGCTGTTGGGGAGTCCGCTCGGCGAGTCGTTTGGTGGAGCCGCGATCGAGACCGACCTCGATGGTGCCGAGGAGGCCTACCGCAACGCGATCGGGCTCGCGGAGCAGCTCCGCGACGACCGTAGCCTGGCCGCCGCACTCCGTGAGATCGGGATGATCGACTTCGCGCGTGGGCGCGGCTGGTTCGCAGCCGAGGTCCGGGCCGGCCGCGGGAATGAGCTGCTCGAGATGGTTGCGAAGGGCGCCAGCGTCGAGGAGTTCATCCTCGCATCGCCGATCGGGTATCTGTTCGTCGAGCTGACCCAGGTTCTCGAGCGAGCCCTCGGCATCTTCGAGCGGCTCGGCGACAAGACCGGCGTCATGTCCACCGTGATCGCCATGGCCTACGCGCAGTACGGGACCGTGATGCACTTCTCGTCATCGGCGCGGCACCTGGAGGAGATCCGTCGGGTGACGAGCCGCCTGTCCGAGCTCGTCACCGAGAGTGAGCGGGCCCGCCTGGACCTCCAGATGCTGTTCGGCGTCCATGTGTTCTCGCGGGCCAAGGTCGTGCCGGACCTGGCCCTGTCCCGCGGCGAGGATGCCTATCGGGCGGCAAGGATCCAGGGCGAGCGGAGCATCGAGTTCCTCGCCGCGGGAGGCGTCGCGATGAGCCTCCTCGAGCTCGGTGACGTCGACGGGGCGGAGCGATGGATCGGCCTGGCTGCCGCCGCGGCCGCCATGGCGACGTCACGACCTCGCGCCCGCCAGCTCGAGACCTGGCGCGGGATGGCCCGGGCTGCCGCCGGCGACATCGACGGCATGCGCCGCCATCTCGAGCGTGCCGTAGCGATCGCGGCCGAGGGGGGCCGAGCGTCCGCTCGCTGCGAGGCGCTCGCCCGCCTTGCCTGTGAGGCGTCGCGGCTCGTCGCGCGGCCCGTCCTCGGCGTGCCGGCGGCCGGCCAGAGCAACGCGGCGCCTGACGGCGGCACGCCGGACCCGGCACTGATCGAGCTCGTGGAGCGGTCCGCGGCGCAGGTGAAGGCTCTGCTGCCGCTGCTTCCGGGTCACGCGCCCTGGGGGGCGCAGGCCGACGCCGCGCTGGCGACCGTCGCCCTCGCGCGTGGCGACACCCAGGGTGCAGCCGCAGCCGCCGGGGCGGCGCTCGAGGCCCTTCAAACCGGGCTGCACGAAGATGTGAGCCTGGAGATCGTGATCCCGGCGGCCCGGGCCCTGTTGGCCGGAGGACCGCCCGAGGTCCAGGCGTTCGTGCGGGGCTTCCTGCGGTCGACGCTGGCCAAGATCGCGCAGGGGACGGCCGACGAGGCGATCCGCGTTCGCTGGCTCAGCGGCCCTTACGGACGCGAGCTCGCAGCGCTGGCCGGTCCGATGGAGGAACCAGCGCTGGATGCCGCGCAGGCCCCCGGCGCCACCCGAGCCTCGGCGGGGGGCGCCACCGATCTGCGCCTCGATGACGCAGAGCGCACCCTGCTCCAGCTCCTGACCGAGGGCCATACGAATGGCGAGATCGCCGTCGAGCTCGATGTTGGCGAGCGGGAGGTGGCGGAGCGCCTGGCCCGGCTCCAGGCCCGGCTGGGTACCTCGACCCGCGCCGGGGCGACGTCGCTCGCGTTCCGCGGGCTTGCCGCAGTAGGGTCCGCCTGATGGCGATCCGGGCACGGGTCGACCGCCACAAGTGCGTCGGCGCCGGCAACTGCATCACCCTCGCCCCGACAGCCTTCGACTGGCTTGCGGGCGACTACGGAAAGACGGACGTGGTGGGTGCGGACAGCGTCGACGAGGAGGTGCTTCGCGCCGCCGCGTTCTCGTGCCCGACCGCGGCCATCATCCTCGAGGACGTGGCCGAGCTGCTGCCGTGGCAGCTGCGCGGCAAGTCCGGACCGTCGCGGCGCGTCCTCAAGACCTTCATGTTCACGGACATCGTCGGGTCGACGAGCCTCGTGGAGGTGCTGGGCGACGAGGCCTGGGAGACGATGCTCCGCTGGCACAACAGTGCGCTGCGCGAGGTGTTCACCGCCCACAGCGGCGAGGAGATCTCGACCACCGGCGACGGGTTCTTCGTCAGCTTCGACTCGCCTGACCTTGCGGTGGCGGCCGCGATCGCGATCCAGCGGCGGCTCGCCGAGCAACGCTCCACCCAGGGCTTCGCGCCCGGCGTCCGGATCGGGCTCCATGCTTCCGATGCGACGCGGGTCGCGGGTGACTTCCACGGCAAAGGGGTCCATGAGGCAGCCCGGATCGCGGCGCTCGGCGGCGCCGGTGAGATCGTTGCCAGCCTCTCCACGGTTGGGGAATCGCACCGCACGTCCGATCAACGAAGTGCAACCCTCAAGGGGCTGTCCGAGCCGATCGAGGTCGTGAACGTCGACTGGCGTTGAGCACACCGTAGGCCAGGTGCCCTGGGCGGATCCGGCACCTGATCGCCGGTCGCTCCCGGAGCCTGGCTGGCCGGGGCCACCCCGTGGGCGGAAATCCTGAGCCATTCTTGAGCCGGTCCAGCAGCCAGCGTGAGACGGCTCCCCCATCGTGATCGCTGACCCCGGTGACGGGACGCAATCGATGGAGTTGTCGAGATGATGTACGGATACGGAGCCGGCTTCGGCCTCGGTGGCTGGCTGGGTCTGCTCGGAATGATCGCGGTCGTGATCGGGGTCGTCGTGCTGATCGTGTGGCTCGTCGGTCGAGCCGGCCAGGCCCAGTCCCAGGCTCCGACCGCCCGGCCTGGGGGGCAGGATGCGCTCGAGCTGCTGCGGATGCGGTTCGCCCGCGGCGAGATCACGAAGGACGAGTACCTCGCGGCCAAGCAGGTCCTGGAGGCTGATCGATGAGCGGGCGACGGATCGTGCTCGCCGGAGCGGGGCTGGTGATCGTGGGGATCGTCCTGATCGGAGCCGGCACGGTGCTGGCGTCCCGTTCGGGCAGCTGGGGCTCAGGCTGGCTGGGCGGCATGAGCGGCGGCGACCCGCAGGGTCCCGGCACCGGCTACGGCCCGGGCATGATGGGCGGCGGTTCCTCGGGCGGCTACGGCCCGGGCATGATGGGCGGCGGTTCCTCGGGCGGCTACGGCCCGGGCATGAAGGGCGGCGGCCGCGCGGGCGGCTACGGCCCCGGAGCCGGCCAGACGGCACCTCAGCCCGGCGGTGCGGGCTTCGTCGCCGGCACGCCCGAAGCCCCTCGCGTGATCCAGGTCATCGCGGGTCCCGGCTACACGTTCACTCCCTCGGACATCAAGGTCCAGCGGGGCGAGACCGTCACCTTCCAGGTCACCGCCTTGGGCCCGCTCGTCCACGAGTTCATGGTCGGGCCCGCCGATGCGGTTGCGGCTGACCGGGAGGGCACGCCCGAGATTGCCGACATCGGGATGATGCAGACCAGGTCGCTGAGCTACACCTTCGACGGCAGCGGACCATACGCCTTTGCCTGCCATGCGCCCGGCCATGACGAGGCGGGCATGAAGGGCACGATCACGGTGGTCGGCTGACCGGCTTGACCAGGCGCTCCGCCCGGCGCCGCTTACGATGGCCGGTAACCCGATGGCGTGCCGCGGCCAGCGTCTCCCACGGCACCTCCCGGATCGAGGAGTCCAATGACCATCCGATCGAGCCCGATCCGCGTCCTGGTCGTCGACGACGAACCCCCGATCCGCAACGTGCTGCGAGCGTTCCTGGAGCGCGCGAACATGGAGGTGGCAGAGGCGGCTGATGGACCGGTCGCCGTCGAGCAGGCGCACGCGTTTGCGCCGGACGTCGTGGTCCTCGACATCATGCTGCCGGGCTTCGATGGCCTCGAGGTGCTGCGTCGGATCCGGGCGTTCTCCGATCCGTACGTCCTGCTCCTCACGGCCCGGACGGAGGAGGTGGACCGGATCGTCGGGCTGACGGTCGGGGCCGATGATTACCTGACCAAGCCATTCTCCCCGCGCGAGCTGGTCGCTCGCGTCCAGGCGCTGCTTCGCCGGCGGCGCAACCCGCCCTCAGCCCAGGGCGATGCGATCCTCCGCGCCGGGGACCTCGTCGTCGATCGGCCCCGGCGGGAGGTTACTGTCGGCGGCACGCAGGTCGAGCTCACGACCCTCGAGTTCGCGATCGTCGAGGCGCTCGCACGCGACCCGGGTGTCGTGCTGACCCGTCAGCAGCTGATCGATGCGGTGTGGGGCGTGGATTTCGTCGGCGACGACCACGTGCTCGAGGTCCACGTGGCAAACCTGCGGCGGAAGCTGGCTGACGAGCCCGCCAGTCCCCGCTTCGTCGAGACGGTGCGCGGCGTCGGCTACCGTCTCCGGGCCACGGACCGATGAGCCGGCCCGACTTCGGCCGCATCCGCTGGCGACTGCTGGCGGCCAACCTGGCGGTCGCGGGGGCCGGTGTCGTCGCCGTCGCGGCGGGCGTCTGGCTGGCGGCGCCAGGCGCGTTCGAGAACGCGATGGGCGTGGGCGGGATGATGGGCGGCGGCGCGGGCGGCGGGATGATGGACCCGCTGCTCCGGACCGCCTTTGGCGATGCGATCGGGACCGCCCTGCTGCTGGGCCTTGCCGCGGCCGTCGTGGTCGCGGCGGCCGTCGCCGCGCTCCTTGCGGCGTACATCGCACGCCCGCTCAGCCAGCTTGCCTCGGCCAGCCGGCGCGTCGCCGGCGGTCACTACACGGAGCGGGTGCCGCCGGCCCCCGGCGAGTTCGGCGAGCTGGCGGCGTCGTTCAACGAGATGGCGGCGACGCTCGGGTTGACCGAGCAGCGCCGGCTCGACCTGATGGGCGACGTCGCCCACGAGCTGCGAACGCCGATCGCCTCTGTTCGCGGGTATGTCGAGGGTCTCGAGGCCGGGGTGTTCGAACCCGGCCCTGAAGCGTGGCGGGTCCTCGACGAGCAGACCGCTCGCCTGGCGCACCTCGTGGACGATCTCGCGACCCTGTGGCGGGCCGAGTCGCGCGACCTGCGACTCGAGCCCGAGGCCATGGACGGTCAAACGCCGCTCGCCGATGCGGTCGAGCGCCACCGTCCGCTCGCGGCCCAGGGTGCCGTGACGCTCGAGCTCGGGGCCGTGGAGGCGGTCGCGGTGCGCGCCGACCGGACGAGGCTCGGGCAGATCCTCGACAACCTGATCGGCAACGCGATCCGCATCACCCCGGTGGGCGGACGGATCGTGCTTGGCCTGGCCGCCGACGGCCCGTCCGTTGCCATCTCGGTCCGGGATGACGGACCGGGGCTCACGTCCGAGCAGGCAGCCCGGGTATTCGAGCGCTTCTACCGCGCCGACCCGTCGCGCTCGCGCGACGCCGGAGGCAGCGGCCTGGGCCTCACGATCACGAGGTCGCTGGTCGAGGCGATGGGCGGCAGGATCGGTGTTGCGAGCCAGGGTCCGGGGCAGGGCGCAACGTTCACCTTCTGGCTGCCTCGTGCCTGAATGACGGCGACGGAGGCCGCTAACGACTGGCGGTGATGAGCCGCGCCACGGCGTCGGTCACCTCCCGCCGGTTGTATGGCTTGGGCAGGAACGCCACGCCGGGCGCACGGATCCCATGGTGGATGACGGTGCTCTCGGTGAAGCCCGAGACGTACAGGACGCGGAGGTCCGGCCGCTCGGCGAGCAGGCGCCCGGCCAGCTCGTGCCCTGGCATCGCAGGCATGACCGCATCGGTGACCAACAGGTCGATCGTGCCCCGATGAGCGTGGCTGACAGCCAGCGCGGCAGCGCCACCCTCGGCATCGAGGACCCGGTGGCCGGCGGCCTCGAGCGCCCGCCGCGTGAATCCACGGACCGCGGCGTCGTCCTCGACGATGAGGATCGTGCGAGGTTCCAGCGGCCGTTCCGTCTCCACCGCAACCTCGGCCGCACGCTCCGGGATGGATCCGCTGGCGACCGGCAGGTACAGCTTGAAGGTCGTGCCCTGCCCGGGCTCGCTGTAGACGTAGATCGAGCCGCCCGATTGCCTGACGATCCCGAAGACGGTGGCCAGTCCCATCCCGGTGCCCTTGCCCTGCTCCTTGGTCGTGAAGAAGGGCTCGAAGATCCGGGCCTGGACTCCGGGCTCGATGCCCCGCCCCGCGTCGGTGACGGCGAGCAGGACGTGCGGACCAGGGGTGACGTCGCCGAGGTGCTCGCTGGCATATGGCCGATCGAGGTCGACGACCCGCGTCTCGATGGTCAGCGGACCTCCGTCGACCATCGCGTCGCGCGCGTTGACCGCGAGGTTCACGATCACCTGCTCGAGCTGGCCCGGATCGACCTTGATCCGGGCCGGTCCCGATTGGAGCAGGGTCGTGATCTCGATGTGCTCGCCGAGCAGTCGCCGGAGCATCGGCACGAGCGCGTCGATGACCGCATCCGGGTCGAGGACCTCGGGTGCCAGCACCTGCCGTCGGGCGAACGCCATCAGCTGTCGCACGAGACCGGCAGCCCGGTCGCTGGTCTGGAGGATCTGCGCGATGTCGGCATGCGATCGCGCGTCGGGATCCTCGAGATCCTGGGCCACCAGCTCGGCGTAGCCACGGATCGCGGTCAGCAGGTTGTTGAAGTCATGCGCGATGCCACCCGCGAGCTGGCCGAGGGTCTCGAGGCGATGTGCCTGGTCCAGCCGTGCCTCGAGATCCCGCTGCGCCGTCACGTCCTGCATCGTTCCGCGGATCCGACGGATGCGACCCGACGCATCCCGCTCCGCGCTGCCGATGCTCTCGACCCAGCCTCGTGGTCCGGGCGGTCCGACGAGCTCGAGGTCGAGCCGCCACGGCTCGGCGTTCTCGATGGCGCGGCCGATGGCGGCCGTCACGCGCTCCACGCTGTCCGCCTTGAACAGGGCCGTGATGTCGGGGAGGTCCACCGGCCGGTCGTTGGGGTCGAGCCCAAGGATCCGGTACATCTCGCGCGACCAGGTGGCCTTGCCGCTCGCGGGATCGAGCGTCCAGCTGCCGAGGCGGGCAACCCGCTGGGCCTCCTCGAGCTCATGCTCCCGCTGCTCCAGCTCCTGCCGGTGGGCGCGAGCCTCGGCCACGTCCGTGACGGTCGCCATGACCAGCGGGCGGCCGCCCAGGACGATTGGATTGAGCGTGATCTCGACGGCCACCTCGGTGCCGTCGCGCCTTCGGGCGGCCACGTCACTGCCACCCATGTGTCTGGGCCGGGGCGAATCGGTGTACGAGCGGCGATGCCCGGGGTGGGCCGCCTGCATCGCCTCGGGCACCAGAAGATCGACGGACGCTCCGACAAGCGCATCCCCGTCGTAGCCGAAGATCTCGAGGACCCTGCCGTCGGCCGAGAGGATGGTGCCGGCCTGATCGATGACGAGCACGGCGTTGGGCAGCGAACGCAGCAGAACGCGCAGGCGCTCCTCGGTGGTGCGGTGCACGTCGTCCGGAACCGCCTTCACCAGGTGCGGGCTGTCGGCGCCTGTCTCGTGGGGCAGAGGCTGGCGGGGCGCTATCGGCGGTGCCCCGCTGGTGCGGTGTCGCGCGGCCGCGGACGCTCTTCGAGGCATCATCTCCTCGTGCCGTTGGGTGCTGCCCAGACCTTGGACCCATCCGGTGCACCGAGGCAACCCTCCGATCGTCCTCCCCCCCGGGGGGCCAGGAACCGTGTCCAGGGGCAGCGTCAGGCCGCAGCCGCTCAGATCCGACGGCGGTGATCCGGGAGGCCCGTCGATACGAATGACCGCCATCGGTCCGGGACCGCCACGCAAGGAGCCTGCTCGATGCCCTCACCGCAGACCGGCATCTTCGCCCTCGGCACCGCCTCGCACGCCTACCTCGAGTTCGATCTTGACCCGCCGGCGGGCGCCGGCGCGATGGCCGCCCGGATGGCCTCCTTCCGTGAGCCGCGCACGACGATCGGCGGCGTGAACCTCGTGGCGGGCTTCCGACCCGAGCTGTGGGCGATGGTGGCGCCTGACGCGGCACCACCGGGATCGCTCGGTTTCGTGGAGCCACTCGCGGGAACTGATGGCTACCGCATGCCCGCAACGCAGCACGACGCAGTGATCTGGCTCTCGGGCGCTGCCTACGACGTCGTCTTCGACCTCTCGCGCGACGTGATCCGGGAGCTGGCCGGGCTGGCCGTGCTCGCCCACGAGGTGGTCGGCTGGCCGTATCACCATGACCTCGATCTGACCGGATTCATCGACGGCACCGAGAACCCATCGCTCATCGAGGCGGCCGCCACCGTGATGATCCCGGCAGGCCAACCGGGTGAGGGCGGGTCGATCCTGCTGCTCCAGCAATGGGAGCACGACGCGGCAGCCTGGGAGGCGCTCCCGGTGGCGGCGCAGGAGGCGATCATCGGACGCCACAAGGGGGATAGCTCAGAGCTCGATCCGCAACCACCCACCTCCCACGTCGCGCGCACCGACCAGGAGCGGTTCGGGAAGATCTTCCGGCGCAACATCGCCTACGGGTCGGTCGAGCGGCACGGAACGATCTTCGTCGGCTTCAGCGCCGATCAGCGCATCCTGGCACAGATGCTCGGCAGCATGGCTGGCAGCGGGGATGGCGTTCGCGACGACCTCACGCGGTACGCACGGCCGGTCACCGGCGCCTACTACGTCGTGCCGTCGATCGAACGCCTCGCCGCGCTTGGCAGGTCGTGGACGCCATGACGCTCCCTGGCCCGCGAACCAGGGGGGTCAGGCGGCAAGGGAGAGCGCGACGGCCTCCTGACATGACGCGCGCGGACCGCAACCCAGCCGGCATCGAGCGCCGACGGGCTCATCGCGCTGCGACGCGCGCCATGACGGCGATCCCAGCGCCACGATGGCGCCGCGTCGCAGCCGAAAGACGGCTGTGGCCGTCCCGTCGGCCGTGTTCGCTCACTGCACGATCTCGACCACGTCGCCCTCGGCCAGCTCGTGGTCGCGTCCCACCCGCTGGCCATCGAACCTGGCCGAAGGTCCCCACACCCGGCCACCGATCGCGCGGACCGCCAGCTCGTGGTGGACGAGATCGGCCACGTCGGCGATGGTCGACCCGGGCGCGATGGCCGTCGGTGCCTCGTCGACCACGCCTCCGGTTCCGAGCCAGATCCGGATGAGGCCGGTCAGGCGCCAGATGGCCGCTCGGAGGGCGTCGAGCGCCACATCGTCGAGCACGGAGACCGCCATCACCGGCAGACCCGGGAAGGCGGTGACAAACGGGAGCACCGGATCGCCGGCGATCTCGTCGGCCCGCGTGACCGCCACGACCGCGCGCTTCTCGATGCCGGCCTGCGCCACGTCGTCCATCACGACCCCGAGGTCCGCGGGATCCGTGCCGGCACGGCCGCAGTACACGATGGCGTCGGCGGATCGGAGGACACCCAGCAGGGCTCGACCCCCGCCGCGGTCCTCCGCGGCGCCGCCGATCAGCCCCGGGATCTCGACGAGCTGGACGAGCACGCCGCCGATGCGCGTGAGCGCCGGCACGGGCCGCAGCGTCGTGAACGCGAAGTCACCGGTTCGGATCTGGATGTCCGACAGGGCCTGCAGGACGGACGACTTGCCGACGTTCGGCGGGCCCACCAGCGCGATCTGGGCGACGCCCTCGCGCTTGACGGCGATCGAGTCACGCTGGATGGCGCGACCCCGAACGCGCGTGTCCTCGATCTCGGCCAGCAGCGCCTTGCGCAGGTCCGCATACGGGCCGTTCCGGTAGTCCGGTAGCTCGGCGAGCAGGGCGCGAACCTCACGGATGCGCTCACGTCCTTCCTTGCCGACCAGTCGCCGCCTGGCGACCTGTGCGAATGTCCGATGCGGCATCGGCATGGCCGCACCCTCCTCTCTGGTAGCTGCCGGCGAGGCGCCACGGACGAACCACGGCCGGTGCGGCGGCGGCATGCCCGCGTCTGCGCTCGCCCCTTCCCAACGACGCCGGTGAGGGAAGGGGCCGATCAGCCGTTCTTGTTCGAGATGGAGGCGAGCCAGGCGAGGAACGTGCGCCCGGCGATGGTGTGGCTCATGGCACTGGGCATCGTACATGGACCAGCGCGGCGGACGCGCCACGTGCCGGGGGCGTCACCCACCCGACGATCATCGTTCGCTGCCTTGCTGACCGACGCCTCCCCGGGCATTCTCCGCGAACGCGAGCTCGCGACGGACGGCCGTCAGCCGATCCTCATCCCAGACGATCGTCGGATCCGGCTCCAGGAACGTCATCGAGATACCCGCCAGCGCGAGCGCCGGCGCGGACCACTCCGCCTCGTGACGGGCGCCCAGCGGGCGTGCCCGGATCCGCTCCGTCGCTGCATCCGGCGCCGCGAGGGCCATGATGACGTGCCCTCGAACGTCTGCGCTGGCCACGCTCGCGACGAGCTCGAAGGTCGCGTGGAGCTCGGGACGCAGCCGATACCCGAACAGCGAGCTCAGGTGCTCCCACGCGACCGCGATCCGCTGCACGAACTCCCGGTCCGACTGGGCGAGGATGGCTCGCAGCTCGTCGCGGAAGGTGTCGTCCGCCACGCTGAGGAACGTGGCGTGCAGGGCGAGGTAGGTCCGCCACTCGGTCGACCGACGCATGGTCTCGAAGTCGTGCAGGGCGCCCTGGCGGATGAGCTCGAGCAGCAGCTCCCGCCGGAGCTCAGCGGTGTCCAGCCAGTCCGGATGCTCCTCGATCACCCGGCGGATCTCGGGGATGGTCGACTCCTCGCTGCTGACCGCCGCGGGGGTCGCCGCCCTGGCGAGCTCCTTCAGGAGGTCGCTGAAGAAGAGATCCTTGTACGGCCAGCGACGGTAGACCGTGCTTCGCGAGACGCGTGCCTCGCGAATGACGTCCTCGAAGCTCAGGTGGTCGAGGCTGACCGTCAGGCCTGTCTGGTTGACCATCGCGATCGCCGCGTCCAGCATCCGCCGCTCGGTCTCCTCGTCCGACAGGCGCGGGCGGCGGCGAGCGAGACCGGTGGGTCCTTGCACCCTTGGAACAACGCTGCTATCGTTCTGTGTGGACATGGTATCCCAAGTCTGGTATGTCAAGATCAAGTGAGATGGTACCACCGCTGTGTCGCGGTCCGGCGCCCGACGTGTCACATCGGAGCCTGGAAAGTTCGTGTTCTCGATGGCGCCAACCGGAGAACGAGAGATGGAACGCCTTGAACGACTCATGTACCGGAACGAGCGTTGGATGTACCGGGACGGCCACCCGAGCCGGGTCGCCGCGTCGCTGAACCGCCTGTGGGCGCTGGTCGGGGACGCCGGGCTTGGTCGGCATCGCCTGGTGACGCTGGAGGTCCGCGGGCGAACGAGTGGTCGGCGAATCTCGTTCCCGCTGATCATCGCGGACCACGAGGGCGAGCGGTTCCTGGTGGCGATGCTGGGGGAACGCGCCCAGTGGGTGCGGAACGTGCGTGCCTCTGGGGGACAGGCGATCCTCCGGCACGGCCGGCGCGAGCGCGTGCGGCTCGAGGAGGTCGAGACGAGCCTCCGGGGCCCGATCCTGCGCCGTCACCTGGCCGTCGCGCCAGCGGCCCGCTCCTTCGTGCCGGTCCACCACCACGCCCCGGTTGCCGAGTTCGACCGGATCGCCTGCCAGTACCCCGTCTTCCGAATCCTCCCCAGGTGACCGCCATGCCCTCTCCCTCCAAGGCTCTCGCACCAGCGTCCGTCCGGGATCCAGCTGACACAGGTCGTCTGCGGACGGCCTGGTGGCGCCGCCCGCGACGCTGGGTCGTGGTCATGCTGGTCGTGCTGGCGACGCTCATCGCCCTCGCTCTCGTTGCGGCCCGCGTCTACATCGGGATGCTCGCCGAGCCGCCGCTTTCGCTGCCGGCCGCCGGGGCGGAGGCAGCCGGCGGCACGCTCGACGGGACATGGGAGGTGGCGGCGGGGTCGGTGGCGGGCTTCCGCATCGAGCAGACGGTCATGTTCATGAGCGGAGACGCCGTGGGCCGCACGAGCCACGTAACCGGCACGCTGTTGATGGCGGGAGATCAGATTACGAGCGCCACCATCCGCATCGACCTGACGACCGTCACTTCGGCAGGCAAGCCCCAGCCGCAGTTCGCGCTCAGCCTCGACACGAAGCACGACCCCACCGCCACCTTCACGCTCACCGAGCCCGTCACCCTGCCGGCCTCGTTCGTCACCGGCGCTACGGTGACCACCAACGTGACAGGGCAGCTCACGATGCACGGGCAGACCCGCAACGTGCGCGTGGGCGTGTCGGCCCGCCGCGACGGGCCGGCGATCGAGGTCCTTGGGTCAATCCCCATCGACCTCTCCGACTGGGCCATCGAGGGGCCCAATGGGTACGGTCCGCTCGCCTCGGTCGCCGACCACGGCACGGCGGAGCTCCTGCTGCTCGTTCGCCACCAGTAGCGCGGGAGGCTCGCGATCGCACGGGGCCGATGTCTGCAGGCGAAGGGATGCACCACGGGCAGCTCGTCGAGGACGGGCTGGGTAACACGCCGCCCTTCAGCCTGACCGGCTGGCCCTGCGTTGTCGTCCGTTGCGGGACGTCCGCGAGCGAGCTCCCGATCGGTGTCCGGATCGTCGCCGGGCCCTGCCGCGACGACCTTGCGCTGGCGCTCGCAACGACCCTCGAAACGGCCCTCGGCGGCGATCGCCCGCCGCCGATCTGACGCACCGGGAGCGGGGCGGCCCCGTTCGTACGGGGCGGCGCCTCGGGCCCACCGAGGCTCCGAGCCTGGATCAGTGCGATGCTCCGGT
The DNA here is from genome assembly GCA_963829295.1 of uncultured Chloroflexia bacterium. Lineage (GTDB taxonomy): Bacteria > Chloroflexota > Limnocylindria > Limnocylindrales > CSP1-4 > CAIXZV01. The sequence goes on from CAWHHU010000006.1 coordinate 85,060, forward strand.
TCTCACGCCGGCCGTCCCATCAGGAGCTCGTCATGGCATCGTCGACGACAGCACTCGCCGCAACGGGTGTCCCCGGGCAGCCGGTGCTCAGTGGCGAATATCGGCCCGGTCTATGCAACATCGGGCCAGCCGAGATCGCTCGCCGCCGGCGGGCCGGCCACGTCGGGCTCCTCGCCACGGTCGTCGTGGTGGTGGTCCCGATCGCCGCGGGGGCGCCGCGTGGGGTCCGGTTCGTCGCTGCCCTCCCCGCGGCCGGCGCGGCCTCCGGCTACCTTCAGGCCCGGCTCCGGTTCTGCGCCGGGTTCGGGTCCCGGGGCGTGTTTAACTTCGGACCGCTGGGCGAGGTGCAACAGGTCGGCGACCCCGATGCCCGCCGGCGAGACCGCACCCGGTCGCTGCAGATCGGGCTGTCAAGCCTGGTGATCGGGCTCGCGGCAGGCGCCGCCGCGGTGGCCCTGCCCCTGTGACCAACGTCGGCTGACGGTCCGCGCCGTCGGCTGCCTTCGCCTGGCGGTCCGGGCCGTGATGGGCGTCGCTCGCCGACGCATCGTGGCGTCCTCCCCAGACGATCTCGGGCCTCTCATTGGACACCGCCATGCCCGCGCAATCCGATAGCCGCGCCGATGAGCCCGGCGCCGACGAGCACGAGGAGGCTGAACGACAGGCCGAAGGCCCCGGTTGCGTCTCTCGCCAGACCGAGGGCAACCGGGCCCGTTGCCGCGATGACGTAGCCGCCCAGCAGCATGAAGGCGCTGAGGGCGCCGGCCGTCGCGGCGTCGTCGGCGATGTCTGCCGAGAAGGCCAGCAGTGCTGGAAAGATCCAGCCCAGACCAAGTCCGAGGAGCACAGTCCAGGCCGAGCCAAGCCACGGCGCTGCCACGAAGCCGAGTGCTGCTCCCGTGACCGCGACGGCGGACCCGATGATCTGGACCGCCCGCCGGCCGATGCGATCAGACACGGCCGTCATCGCCAGGCTCGAGCCCAGAGCCGAGAGGTTGAGCAACCCGAGCAGGCCGCCCGCGGCGATCGGCGTCCAACCCCGTTCGACGTAGGCGCCCGGTAGCCACGTCGATGCGCCCCAGTAGATGATGGCCTGGAGGCCGAACGCGAGAGCCAGCAGCCAGGCCACCGGCTGCCGGCGCACGGGCCGTCCGGGGCTGACGGGCACCGGGTGTGACGGGCCCGGGCCGATGGTGACGATCCAGCCGATCAGCGGCAGGAGCCCGACCAGCCCGAGCACCAGGAGGGCCGGACGCCAGCCGTTCAGGGATGCGGCCAGGGGTGCCGCGATGGCAGCGGCGAGCATCGCGCTGCCGACGGTTCCAACGGCCGCGGCACCCGTCGCCCGCGCGATGCCTCCGGAGCCGGCCCGCAGCTTGGCGACGACCGGAGGCAACGAGGCGGCGGCCCCGGTGCCGAGCCCAACGAGCACCGTGAGGCCCAGGATCGCGAGCGGCGACGACCAGACCCCACGCAGGGCTCCCGCCGCGGCGATCGTCAGCAATGCCGCACCCATGGCGACCCGGATCCCGAACCGGCGGGCCGCGATCGGACCCAGCGGAGCGAACAGCCCCATGCACAGGATCGGAATCGCCGCCAGCAGGGAGAGGTAGACGTGCGGCACGGCGAGATCGGATGCGATCGCCGGGGCGAGCGGCGCCACGCCGATGATTGATGGGCGCAGGGCGAGGGCCGCGATGAACAGCGCGATCGCCGGCCGGCCGGGACCGCGTCCGAGCGGCTGCGCCCGGGCGATGGCTCCGGTCCTCACCTCAGCGAGCCCCGGAGCGCGAGAGGAAAGCATGGGGCCGGGAGGAGGTCAGCCCCATGCTCCGAGCGCGCGGGATCTCGTCCGGCCGGGACGCGGACGGCAAGACGGCTTGCGATCCTACCCTCGTGTACGTGCCGTGCCGGCGACGACGTGGTTCTCGATGTATCCAATGCCGCTCGCCGAGCAGCGGACGACATCTCCAGGCTTGAGGAACGACGGCGGGTCCATGAACGTCCCGCACCCGGCGGGCGTTCCGGTGCTCAGGACATCGCCTGGACGCATGGTCATGATCGAGCTCAGCCACTCGATCGCGACGTCGGGCAGGTTCAGCTGGTCGCTGATCAGCGCGCTCTGGCGCTTCTCGCCGTTGACGTAGGCCTCGATCAGCACCTGCGTGATGTCTGGGATCTCATCCTTGGTGACGATGCACGGACCCATCGGGCAGAAGGTGTCGAAGTTCTTGCCCAGGTCCCGCTGGTTGAAGAAGAACTGGACGGACCGCGATCCGGCGTCGTTGATGATCGTGTAGCCGAAGACGTGGTCCATGGCGTCCTCGCGCCGGACGTTCTTCGCCTCCTTGCCCATGACGACGGCGAACTCGACCTCGTAGTCGACCGCGAATCCCCATTCCGCGGCAAACTTCGCCGGGCTGCCCGGACCTCGCTTGATGATGTCGTCGGCCGGTGGAATCACGATGTCGTCATACGGGCCGGTGACCGCGCTCGTCAGCTTGATGAAGTCCCACTGCGGCTCCTCGGCCGGCACCCAGTCGGGATCCTCCTGGCCGTGGCTGAGGTAGTTGGGCCCCGAGCCAAAGATGGTGGGGGAGTTGGTGATCGGCGCGTCGAGCCGGTCGACCTTCACCGGCTCGGCGCGCTCGGTGGCAGCGCGGGCACGGTCGAGCGCTCGATCGCCGTCGACGATGAACGCGAGCATGTCGTCGTAGCCGGCATCGAAGGTCTGCTCACCGACCTGGACGCCGACCCGACGCCGACCCGCGGACCGATACTGGACGAGGCGCATCTGCCGATCCTCCCGCTAGCTGGTGGGAATGGGTCCGGCCGCCATCTCGGGCCGGTAGGTCGGATCCCACGCGTCTGAGGTGTGGCCCCAGGTCAGCGAGGGACGATCGCCGGGAACGGGCTCGATCACCAGGGTTTCGCCGCCACGGAGCGCATGGACGACCCGCCTCCGGGTCGTGTCGTGCGCGGGGACACGGCGTTCGAGCTCCCCGATCTCCGGACCAGGATGGATGTAGTGGGTCGCCACGACATGGGCAACCCCCAGCCACTCGGCGGCCCGAGCCGCCTCGTCCGGGTTCATCTCTCCGGTCAGGATCGCGCCGGCCCCCGGATCCGGCAACCCGTCCGTCTGGGCGCAGCCCAGGATCCCCACCGTCGGAGCATAGAGCTCGCCGATCGTCCGCATCCCGGGGAAGATCGTGCTGTCACCGAAGTGGTAGATCCGCACCCCCGGCTCGGTCTCGACGATGAACGACAGGGGCACGCCGGCGACGATGCGCCCGTCGTTCAACGTCACGCTCGACCAGTGGTGGCATTCCACCGGACGGACGACGAGATCGCCGAACACGTAGCAGACGCCCCAGATGACGGGTCGAACCTGTTCGGTCGGGATGCCCTCCTCGAACAGCTTCTCGGCGACATCGGCGGGGCACATCACAGGAGCGCCGGTGCGCCGCGCGATCTCTGCCGTGTCCCCGAAATGATCCCATGCCGCGTGGCTGACCAGGATCACGTCGGGGGTCGGCACGTTCTCCGGCGTGTACGGTGCCACGGGGTTGTGGCGCAGGAATGGCTCCATGAGGATCCGATGGCGAGGACCGACGACCTCGTAGCCGGACGCTCCGAGGAACTTCAGTTGCGTGCTCATGCGTCACCCAGCTCGATCGACTTCTCCAGTCCTTTGACCAGGCCGACCATCATCTTGTTGAGGGGGGCCGGCACGGAGTAGCGCTCGGCGTACATCACGGCTGCCCCATTGATCGTGTCGATCTCGGTGCGCCGCTTGGCCAGGACGTCACCGAGCATCGATGCCCGGCCCCCGGCCGTACGGAACAGCTCGTGCTGGAAGGCAACGCGCTCATCCGGATCGAGATCGATGCCGGCCGCGCGTGCGATCTCGCAGGTCTCGCGTGTGAGGTTGTCCATGACCTCGAACACCAGAGCCTGGTCCTTCGCGATGTCGGTGCGAAGACGAGTCAGCGCCATCGTCGGCAGCGAGCCGCAATTGAGCACGAACTTGGCCCACTGCTCGCTTCGGATCTCACGCTCCGGCAAGACCTCGACCGGGAACCCCTCGTGCTCGAAGGCCGTGGCAACGATGCGGGCCGTGCGGAGATCATCGCCGTGCGCCGGGCCGAGCGCGGTGTTTCGCACGCCCGTATGCGAGTAGTGCGCGATGTCGACGGTGATCACCGTGTGCACGGACATTCCGATCAGCAGCGGATTGTCGGGGTAGACCCCACGAAGGACCTCCTCGTTGCCCAGCCCGTTCTGCAGCGTGAGCAGGCAGGTCTTGGCCTCAACGAGCGGCCGGACGTTGACGGCCGCGTCGTGCGTCGCCCAACCCTTCGTCTGGAACAGGATCACGTCCGCAGTGATCCCGAGGGTGGCCGGCTCGGCCGTTGCCTGGATCCGGTACAGGTCGGAGTGCCCATCCCGGCGGTCGATTCTCAGGCCGACGGTGTTGATCTGGTCCACGATCGCCTGGTTGGCATCCACGAACCAGACGGCGTGACCGTTCTCGTGTGCGGCAGCGCCGTAGATGGATCCCATCTGGCCGGCGCCGACGACGACGACGTTCATGAGCTCTGCCGTCCTTTCCAGCAGTTCGGGGCGCATTCTCGATGCGGTCTGCCGACCGTGGTCGGGTCAGGCGGCTGTCTGGCCCCCGTCGATCGTGAAGAACCCCCCGGTCGCATAGCTGGCCTCGTCGGATGCGAGCCAGACGTACATTGGTGCCACCTCGTCAGGCCCTCCGGCCCGACGCATCGGGATGGTCGCTTCGGCGGCTCTGAGAAGGTCATCGTCCGCGAACACCGGCGCGTTGATTGGCGTGTCGATGAAGCCCGGGATCACGCAGTTCACCCGGATTCGTTCGACGGCGAGCTCCGCCGCCATCACCCGGACCATCCCGTGGGTTCCGCCCTTGCTCGCGCAGTACGCGAGCTCGCTCCACGCATGACCCTTGATGGCGGTGGGTGAGCCCGTGATGATCGCCGACCCGCCTCCGTTTCGCAGCAGCGCTCGAACGCCGTGCTTCATGGTGAGGAACATGCCCGTGAGGTTGGCGTCGATCGTCTGCTGCCAGACCTCGAGCGACAGCCGATCCACGCGATCGTCGCCGGTACCGAACCGCTCGATGCCGGCGACGCCGACGATCGTGTCGAGCCCGTGGAACGCGGCCTCCGCCTCGGCCACGACTCGCTCGACGTCCTCCTCGCGGGCGACGTCGCCGGGCAGGACGAGGGCACCGCCTCCGGCTGAACGGATGACGGACGCCGTCTCCTCCAGGGGACCCGATCGGCGACCCATCAGCCCGACCTTTGCGCCGTGGGCGGCAAACGCGATGGCCACGGCGCGGCCGATGCCGGTGCCGGCCCCGGTGACGAGGGTCCGTTTGCCTGCCAGCCGTCCTTCAGCCATCACGGTGCTCCAGGTACAGACGCTTTCTCAACGCTCGGTGACCGGTTCAGCAGTGCGCGCGGCGGCAATCGCATCCAGTACCGCGTGCCACCCGCTGATGAAGCTGTCCCGGAAATGCTGGACCGGGCCGAAATCCGCAAAGCCGGCGAGCTCGAGACCATCGGGGGCAAGGGCCCGGCGAACGTCCGGGAACGACTCGACGAGCCTGGCCTCGAGCGCCGGGTCGACCGGGTCTGCCACGGTTTCGCTGACGGCTGGGTCCTGATCCAGCAGCTCGGCTGCGGTGCTCCAGTTGATGGTGGCGGCCATGCCGCCCCCCACCAGGCCCGCAAAGTCGAGCCGCGTCCGGGCGCCGCCATAAAGCAGGGTCACCGGGTATCCACGATCCACCACGAGGCGATAGCAGCGGCGAGCCAGGACGACCCCGGCCATCTCCATATCGTCGGTCGAAGCGCGAACCTCCTGGCCGGCGGCGATGCGCTTCAGGTGGTCGCCGAAGATGCCCGTGATGGGACTCATGAAGAAGGGCGGTCGCGCGGGCCCAGGCACGGCCGCCAGCCACCGTTCGCAGACCTCCACGACCTGCGCGATGCTGAAGACCTCGGTCACGATGACCGGCGACCCTTCGGCTACCAGCTGGTCCAGCGCCTCGAGGCCGGCCGCCGTGGCGGGGATCTTCGGCGCGACGTTCGGGCCGATCGCGCGACCGGCCCGCGCCTCGGCAAGGATCATTCCCGGATCGGCGTCGACCTCTGGCGCACCCTGGATGGATACGTACCCGAGCCGGCCATGGCTCGCGTCGTGGAGCGGGCGCAGCTGCGCCGCGATACGTCCAACGAGCCGTTGCTGGACCTGATCCGCGACGACGAGATCATCACCGCCCCCGGCCATGCACTCGGCGATGATGGGCCGGATTTCGTGGGGCGCGCGTCTCAGGAGGTTGCCACCGTAGGCGGGGTTGGTCGTGCTCCCTGCCGCGCCGTTGGCGATCGCCTGCACGAGCTCGCCGCCGGTCGGGTTGTTGACCCAGAAACGCATCCCGGTCGCCGCCTGCGCGCGAGCGAAATACGTCTCGGCCATTCCGATCTCCCGTCCACCGGGGCACTGGTTCACCGGTCGACCACCAGCCTACCCCCGGATCCGAGGCGATGTCAACGTGGCCGATCCCCCGCCACGGGTTGGTTTGCACGGGTTGCTCAACACGGGTTGCTCAACGAGCATACGGGCGCGAGCGCCCGCGGAGACGAGTGGTCGACCGGTGTACCATTTATCGGACGACGGGCTGCGGCCGCGAGTGTCCCATGATGAGCCGGGTCTCGCCATCAAGGGAGAGAGCATGCGTGAGGCACGGACGGTCGGCAAGCGCACCATCGTGGTCGGTGATGCTCCGGACGCTCAGGCACCAGTCGCGGGTCAGGCGACCCTGGCGATCGCCGCCGTGGGAGTCTGCGGATCCGATCTGCACATGTACCTGGGTGACGACCCGTACACCACCTACCCCATCCGACAGGGCCACGAGTTCTCAGGCTGGATCGAGGCGCTCGGTCCCGGCTACTCGGGGCCACTCGAGGTCGGTCAGCTGGTCGCCGTACAGCCGCTCATGCCATGCCATGCGTGCGTGGCCTGCCGCCGCGGCCGACCCAACTGCTGCGTTCGGCTACGCGTCTACGGAGCGCACCTCGACGGTGCGTTCGCCGAGCGTTTGACCGTGCCGGTGGGCAACCTGTACGAGGCCGACGATCTGACGCCCGAGGAGGCCGCATTCGCAGAGCCCGTGTCGATCGGGCTCCAGATGGTCCATCGCTCGGGGCTTGCGGCAGGCGACACCGCTCTGGTGCTGGGAGCAGGTCCGATCGGGCAGTCAATCATGCTGGCCGCGCGAGGATCCGGCGCCCGCGTGATCGCGGCCGACCGGTTGCCCGGGCGGCTTGCGCTGGCCCGCCGGACCGGGGCGGACGACGTCATCGACGTGTCCGCCGTCGCCCTTGCTGAGGCGATCGGACAGCTGACCGATGGAGACGGGCCGACAGTCGTGTTCGAGGCGACGGGCGTCGCGGCCGTCGTGGAGCAGGCGATCGAGGTCGTTGCGGCCTCGGGCACGGTCGTCGTCGCCGGGACCCCAACCGAGTCGGTCTCGATCCCCGCGATGCTGCTGGTGGGCAAGGAGCTCAACATCCACGGATCGCGCAACAACCAGGGCACATACGCGGATGCCGTCGACATCGTGCGTCGCAACCGCGAGCGCGTCGCTCCGCTGATCACCCAGCGATGGCCGCTCGAACAGCTGCAGGACGCGATCGAGGCGGCCATTGCGAACCCAGACAGGACGCAGAAGACGATGATCATGGTGAGTAACGCGCGTGGTCACCACGGCCCGGGCTAATGCAGATCCATCCCACGCGTTACGATCCGGCCGATCGCCCCACGCATCGGGAGGGTTTCAGTCACGGACCGAACGAGTTCGTTGGTGGCGCTTGAGCCATTCGACATCAGTCATCGCGAGACGGTTTCGACCGAGATCGCCCGGCGGCTGCTGTCCTATCTCCTGGCAGGCCATGTGCAGCCGGGAGAGAAGATCCCGTCAGAGCGGAAGCTTGCCGATGCGCTGGGAGTGGGTCGGTCCGTGGTCCGCGAGGCGATCAAGTCCCTGACGCTCCTCGGCCTGCTGGATGTCCGCCAGGGTGACGGAACCTACCTTCGCGGTACCGAATCGGATCTTCTTCCGCAGTCGATCGAATGGGGTCTCCTGCTGGGCCTCAAGCGGACACGCGACCTGATCGAGGCACGGCAGTATCTCGAGGTCATCCTCGCGGGCCTGGCAGCGGAGCGCCGCAGCGAGGAAGATCTGGCGGTCCTCCGAGGGCTGATGGGGGAGATGCAGGCTGCTTCCGGCGACCCCGACCGGTTCGTGGCAGCAGACATCGCGTTCCACCTCAGGGTGGCTCAGGCCGCCCGGAACGAGTCGCTGGCTCAGATCATGTCGAGCATCCGGTCGTTGCTCCAGGTGTGGATCTCGCGAGTGATGCACGTCGAAGAGAGCTTCAGCCCATCCGTGGCGGAGCACATCGGAGTCCTGGCAGCGCTCGAAGCCGCCGATATTGTTGCGGCGCGCGATGCCATGCAGGGCCACATGGACGGGGCCTACAAGCGCCTCGAGGGAACGCTCGACGAGCATGCGTCGAGCCTGCCGGCGGGTCCTGCCTGAAAGTCAGGCTCGCGTCGCGGGTGCGTCAGTCGTCGCTGGTCCCGGATGCGGGCGCCGGTCCGGCTTCGGTCAGCTCCATCAGCACGCCTGCCACCCGTTCCCGCATGAACACGACGCGACAGCCCCGGCCCCCCATGTAGGCCCCACGGATCGTTCCGTCCTCTCCCGGCAGCACATCGAGCGCGTGATCGAGCGAGTCCACGGTCAAACAGACGTGATGGAGGCCCTCGCCGTGGCTGGTGAGGAACTCGGACAGCGGGCCAGGCCGCAGTGGCTGGACGAGCTGCAGCGTCGTGTCACCGACCACGAGATAGACGAGCCGGGTGGATCCATCCTCGAGGTCGCTCGTCGATTCGACCTCCGTCCCGAAGCGCTCGTGGAACACCGCGGCGGTCGCGGCCGCATCGTGGACCGCGATCCCAACGTGGTCGATCCGCCGCGCCATGTTCGGTTTCCTCATTTCCAGAGCCCCAACTGGCAGACCGGTCGACCATTAGCCTAGCGCTGCGCCCGGCGGAGGTCAATGAGCAACGTTGACACGGCCCGGATGACTGCCTAAAGTGGTAGACCGGTCGACCACCAGCGATGCCTCGGCCGTGGCGTTCCGGCATCGCACACCAGGAGGTGACGTGACGAGCTCGGCCCGCTTCACCACCTCACCACATCCGGTGACCGGCATAGCCAGTTGGTGATGTCGGTCGAGGGCCCTGGCCCTCGGGCTCACGAATCCCCGTGCGGAGATGGGCAGGTGCTCACCAGCAAGCGCCAGCGGGCCGCCTCGTGGCGGCGAGCTCAGCTCGAGGTGGCATCGGGCCGGTTGGGCCCGCTTTGGCCTCAATGCGGCGCCGATTGTCGGGTGCGTCGCTCGATGGAGTCGAACCGGAAGGCCTAGGCATGGACACCTGGAAACGGATGCCGTACGCCAACCGGGAGAAGGTGGAGGAGGTGCGACTTTGGTGACTCAGGAGTCCGTGGGGCGCCGTGTGGCGCTCCGACGTCATGCCAGTGTGTTCATGGTCCTGGCCACCCTGCTGGCAAGCTGCGGTGGTGCCGCGTCACCTTCGCCTTCGGTGGCGCCCCCCACGACACCGGTGTCGACCGCCAGCTCGGCGGCCGAATCCCCGACACCAGCCAAGCCCGCGCCGGCCACGCTCGAGGTATGGCTGGGCGGGATCCTCACGACAGCGACGCCGGGCTCGGACGCCCGGAAGTGGGTTGACGACCAGGTGGCACGGTTCAAGGACGCGAATCCCGGGTCGGACGTCAATATCTCGCTGCTGCCACCCAACAACGACCAGCTGGCGGCGCAGGTACAGGCGGCCTTTGCGGCCAACAACGTGCCGGACGTCATGATGTTGTACTCGGGTTCGTACACGCTCGCGTACCAGTCGGGACTGATGCCGCTGAACACCTACGTGGACGCGACATCCGGCTTCTATGACTCTATGTCGTTGTGGGATCTGTCCTGCAAGGACTACGACTGCCAGAACGGCCAGGGAACGATCTACGGCGTCCCGAGCGATGCCTACTCGTTCCTGCTCTACTACAACCAGGATCTGCTGACGCAGGCCGGCATCTCGGGTCCCCCGGCGACGTATGACGAGCTCTATCAGGACTGTGCCAAGCTCGATGGCAAGGGGATCATTCCGTTCGTCTACGGCGATCAGGACGGCTACACGACCGTGAACCTGCTTGTCGACAACATCCTGTCCTACTGGGAGCCCGGTGACGTTCAGGCGTTCGAGCAGGGCACGCTGAAGTTCACGGATCCCAAGTGGGTGGATGCGCTGAAGCCGATCCTGGCGATGCGCACCAACAACTGCGTCAACAAGGATGCATCGACGCTGGAGCAGCTCCATTCGGCGGACCTGTTCACGTCCGAGAAGGGCGCGATGTTCGAGGGCCAGCCGCAGTTCCTTCCATACTTCAAGTCGATCTATGACAAGGTCAGCGTTGCCAAGCTCCCGCGCTCGGGCAACGGACCGCTGAACTCCGGCGTGATCGGATCTTCGGGTGACGACTGGGTGATCCCGGCCGCTGCGAAGAACCCCGACCTTGCCTGGGAGCTGATCAAGACCTTCTCGGACCAGACAGCTGGCTCGTCGATGATCGATGATCTTGGCTCGCCTCCGTGCAACGTGGCTGCCCAGGCATCCATCGATGATCCGCACGTTCAGGCCGCCTTCGACCTGATCAAGACGGCTACGCTTCCCGAGATGGATATCGTCATGTCGCAGGCAACGGCGCTGTTCCTGTACAAGCACCTCCAGCTGGCGTTCGCCGGCCAGGAGACGGCGGAGCAGGCCATGCAGGCCGTCCAGCAGTACGTGGACCAGCAGGGCGGGAAGCCCTAGCCCGGTGACAACCCGGACTGCCCGAGTGTCACGAGGGGGCCTCCGCCGAGCCGAGGCTTGGTGGGGGCCCCTTTACGCGCTGCCTGCGATCCTGGTCGTTCTGATCTTCATCGGCTATCCGGCGATCAGCATCGCGTACCACGCCTTCACGCGCTGGAACGGGTACACGGAGCCGGTCTGGGTGGGGCTGCAGAACTTCCAGTACCTGCTCCAGGACCCGCTCTTCTTCCTGGCCCTTCGCAACAACTTCCTGTTTGCGATCGCGGTACCGATCCAGCTGACGGTCCCGCTGGTGCTGGCATATCTGATCCACGAGCGGGTTACCGGGTGGCGGTTCTTCCGGTGGACCTATTTCCTTCCGGCCGTGTACTCGACGGTCGTGGTCGGATTGCTCGCAAAGATCATCCTCGATGTGGGCGGTCCGCTCAATGAGAGCCTGGGCGCGCTGGGTCTGGACGGGCTTCAGATGAACTGGCTTCTGTCGACCCAGACCTCGATCCCGGCGATCCTGCTGGTCGTCGTGTGGGCCAACTTTGGCTACAACGTCGTGATGTACCTGGCGGGCATGAGCGCTATCGACCCCGATCTGCCCGACGCGGCGAAAATGGACGGCGCCGGTCGATGGCAGATCCTCCGCCACGTGTTCGTGCCCAGCCTCCGGCGTGTGATGGAGATCGTGCTGGTCACCAACACGATCACCGCTTTCGCCTACATGTTCACGTACATCTACACGATCACAAACGGCGGTCCGGGCTTCGAGACCTACGTGACCGAATTCCTCATCTACAACAATGCATTCACGTTTCAGCGCATGGGATACGCGAGCGCGATGGGGTTCAGTCTCACGCTGATCATCTCGCTCCTTGGTTACTTCTATATCCGCGCCCTCACCAGTGGCCGCGAATGAACGGGGTCGATAGCATGAAGGGCGAGCCCATCAGCCGCGAGCTCGGCAGGGTCGATCCCGGCGCCGGTGGGCGCCGATCGATGCGCGGCCTCCTGGCGGCCCCTGGCAGGGGAGCTCTGATGGTGGGCATGACGCTGCTCGGGCTGTCCTCCGTGTTCCCGATCTATTTCATGCTGATCAACGCCCTCAAGACCCCGGAGGAGTGGGCCGCCAGCAAGGTGTCGCTGCCAAGCTCGGTTGGGCTCGACCCATTCGCGACCGCCTGGGCCGCTTCGAACAACGGAGGCTACGTCATCAACTCGGTGATCGTCACCGTGGCGACGATCCTGGTCTCGGTTGCCCTCGCGACGACCGCGGGCTATTCGTTCGCCAAGCTCCGCTGGCGGGGAGGGACGGCTACGTTCTTCTTCCTGCTCGCCTGGATGGCCGTGCCGCCGCTACTGCTGATGGTGCCCATTTACGTCGAGATGGTGAACCTCAAGCTTATCAACACGTATTGGTCGGTCGTGCTGCTCTACTCGGCCATCAACCTGCCGTTCAACGCCTACTTGATGACTGCCTTCTTCCGGGCCGTCCCGGACGAACTGCTCGAGGCGGCGAGGGTGGATGGTGCCAGCATCCATGGAATCTTCCTGCAAATCATGGCGCCGCTGTCCATTCCCGCCATCGTGACCATCGTGATCTTCAATGTTCTCTATGTCTGGAATGAGTTCGTGTTTGCCCTGCTGCTCCTGCAACCCGACTCGGTGAAGACGCTCACCCCTGGTCTCCTGCAGCTCCAGGGACAATTCTTCTTCAACTACCCGGCCCTCATGGCCGGGCTCCTGATCTCGTCACTGCCGATGGTGGCGGTGTACCTGATCTTCCAGCGGTATCTGGTTCGCGCGATCGCCGCAGGTGCCCTCAAGTAGGAGCCGAGGAGGTTGAACGTGCCTCGATCAACGACCGTGCGCCTCGGGCGCGACGAGCTGCTGCGCCGCGTCGGGCGAACCGAGCAGCTTGGCGGGGTCCGTCTCGTGACCCTGGGTGACGGGATCGAGCGCGGCGTGAGGGTCCTGGAGTTCCGAGCCGGCGCGCTGTCGTTCGACGTCCTCGTCGATCGCGCCTTCGACATCGGCCGATGTGAGCTGGCCGGTGAGCCGATCAGCTGGATCTCGCCGGCCGGCATGGTCGGTCCCTGGTACGCGGAGCACACCGACTTCGGCTGGTTTCGGACGTTCGGGGGCGGCCTCATGGTCACGTGCGGCCTCGATCACACGGGTGGACCCGGCGACGACGCCGTCTACCCGCACACGCCCGACGTGACCACGGCGCGGCTCGGCCTGCACGGACGAGCCGGGATGCTGCCCGCACGGCTGCATGGCTACGGCGAGCGCTGGGAGGGCGACCGATGCGTGCTGTGGGCCGAGGGCGAGGTGCGCCAGGCGGCCCCGTTCGTCGAGGCGCTGACCCTCCGCCGTCGGCTTGAGGTCGACCTTGGCGGGCGGACGATCCGGATCCGGGACGAGGTCGAGAACCTGGGCGCTGTTCCCAGCCCGCACATGCTGCTCTATCACATGAACGTCGGCTGGCCGGTGCTGGATGACGGCGCCGAGATCCTGGTACCGGCGACCAGCGTCCGTGCCGTGGATGGCGGGGACATCGCCGGATACACGTCGCTGGGCCCGCCCGTCCCCGGCGCCTCGGAGCGCGTCTTCGAGCACGAGGTCGCAGCGGGGACGGATGGCATGGCGACCGTGGCGCTCGTCAATCGTGCCGCCGGTCTCGGCTTCGTTCAGCGCTTCAGGGTGAGCCAGCTTCCGTTCCACAACCTGTGGCGCATGCTCGGCTCCGGCATGTACGTGGTCGGCCTCGAACCTGCGACCAATCGTGACTCGGGCCGCTGGGAGGCTCGGCGCAATGGCGAGCTCATCGAGCTCGCTCCGGGCGAATGCCGACGCTACGACCTCGAGATCGGCGTCCTGCGGGGCGTCGAGGAGATTGATGCCGTGGCCCGCGAGGTCGGGGCCTCCATCTCCGCCCGACCGTCACCGTAGCCTCGACGTCCCCGCCGTGCTCAGCCGCGATGCATGAGACCGTGGCGGGCGGGGGCGTCGCCGCCCTGACCGATCCTGACCCGGAGCCCGGCCGGCCCCGGCACCGGCCCGCGGAGCGCCGCAGGACCGGCCCAGCCGCCCGTCAGGTGAGCGCCGGCTCGTTGCCATCGGCGGGATAGGCCGCTCCTGCGTGATCCGGCCACGAGACGCCCACCTCGGCCCCGGGGCTCTGCGACGCGTGATGCCGCAGCCTGATCTGTCCCACCGGCGTGGCGACGGAGAGCTCGAAGCACGATCCGAAGAAGGCGCAGGTCTCGACTCGCCCGTCGATGTGACCTGCCCCCGCCTCCGCCAGGCCCAGGTCCTCGGGGCGCCGGTAGATGGTGGGGTCCTTCCAGAAGCTGATCCGGCCGCCGGTGTGCCGTGGAATGCGAACCATGGCGGGCCATCGGGGTCTCCCCACTCGGCCACGGAAAGGATCCGTTCATCGGGCGCGAGCAACCGGTGGTCGATGTGCTCCGGGTGGTGTTGTCGTTGGGCATGGGATCGCTCCAGGCTCGGCGGGTGGGGCACGCGTCGCACCCGCGCCATGCAAGGTCATCGTTTGTTCGATGTTGGCCGATGCGGACGCGAGCATCGTCGTCCCGACCGCGGACCCGCGGATGCTCGGACCCGCACGTGGTGCCCGGGTGTCGGCAGGGTTCGGTTGGTCGATGGTTCCGCATCACTCGACCATTGGGTTCGCGGAGGTTACGGACAATCGATCCGCTGCAGTAGATTCGCGCAGAACCATGAACGTAGCCCCGGACACCGCGCTGCCCGCGTCCGACCTTGGGACGGGCGCTCTTCGCCGACGCAACGACCGCCTGCTGGTGGTCGGGATCGTCGGCTACGGGCTGCTCGTCGTCGTGCTCATGATCGTGGCCGGTGTGGCGATCACGCCCGATGTCATGGCCGTGGCCTTCGGCCTCGTGGCCGTGCTGCTCGGACGCGGACGGTTGTTCCTCCGCGACTGGCTGCCGTTCATCGCGCTGCTGCTTGCCTACGAGCTGATGCGCGGGATCGCGGACGATGTGGGTCTGCCGCTCCACGCGTCCGACCTTGCAAACGCCGACCGGATTCTCGCCCTCGGTTTGCTGCCGACGCAGGTGCTTCAGGATGCGCTGCGGCCCTCGGCCGGCGTGGATCGGATCGCTGTCACGGCAACGATCGTGTACATGCTCCACTTCGTGCTGCCATTGGCCACGGGCTTCGCGCTGTGGCTGTGGCGGCGCGTCCAGTACTACGACTTCGTCGCGGCCCTGATCCTGCTCAGCATCGCCGGCTTCACCACGTACCTGCTGATGCCGGCGGCGCCACCCTGGTATGTCGCCTCGCACGGGATGCTCAACGGTCCCGACGGGTACCCGACGATCTTCTATCTCAAGCCCGGAGCGTTCGAGAGCCTGGCGACCGCGCTCGGCTTCGACGGCCGCTACGTGTACTCGGTTGCGTTTGGAAGCGTCAACCCGAACGCCGTTGCCGCCTTCCCATCGCTCCACGTGGCGTATCCGTTCCTTACCTTCCTGATGCTGCGGCGGGCGTTCGGACGAATCGGCTGGCTCGCGCTCGGCTATACGGCGCTGGTGGCATTCTCCGTGCTCTACACCGGTGATCACTGGCTGATCGACTGCCTCGCCGGGATCGCCTACGCCTACATCGCGTTCTATGCCGTCGTCCATGCCCCGGCGCGGCTGCGCAGCTGGCGGTCGCAGCGTCCGTGGGGAGCGAGGCTGACGGGCCGAGCACGGAGCGGGCTGTCAGCCTGGGACGCGGCCGCATCCCCCGCCGCGGCCGCATCCCCCGCCGCGGCCGCATCCCCCGCCGCGGCCGCATCTGCCGCCGATGCCGGCGCCTCGCCGACGGAGCCTACCCCGTCTGGTCCGCCCGGCTCCACCACATGACGGTTGCGGCGAAGCCGCCGATGACCACGATCGCCACGCCGACCAGGCCCGCGATCCCTACGGTGCCTGCCTGACCGCCACCAGCGCCTGCCACGAGCGCCGGGACGGACCATGGGAACACGGCCCCCCAACCGAGCACGGCGAGGATCTGTGCGGCGGCGACCGTGGCCACGGCCCAGCCGAGAGCCGGCATGTAGCCGCGCCCGACGCTCGCGAACAGGGCCGTCATCGTCTGGAGGCCGATCGTCAGGACGGCCGCGGTCCCGGCCCCGGCCAGCATTCCGATCGTTGCTTCGGCGGACCAGCCGGGCAGGTCGACGGCCGCACCGACCGCCAGCCCCAGGAGCAGGACCCACGCGGCGATGGCCACGGACCACGCGGCGACGACCAGCATCTTGGCCGCGACGATCGCAGCTCGCGCCGTGGGCGAGGCAAGCTGGCCGCGGATCGTGCGGTCCGCGAACTCGCGGCCGAACACCCATGCGGTCAGAAAGGCGAACAGGATCCCGCTGCCCACCGCGATCGCCTGCGACAGCATGTCCAGGAATGACGGCCAGTCGGCGGTGCCGCCGGCGAGCTGCGCCTTCTGGCCCAGGAGCCCCAACTGCCGGGCACGGTCCGGGTCCTTGAGGATGATCATGAACAGGCCGCTCACCAGGGGGGCGATCGTGAACCCGATGGCGACGGCCCAGGGCACCCTCGACCGCCGGCTCTTGAGGAGCTCGGTCTCGATCGCGGCACGCAGGCCGTTCATTGGACGGCCTCGGCACCGCCGGTCAGGCGCATGAAATGGGCCTCCAGGGTCTCGCGGGCGAGGGCCAGGTGCATGGGCGGGGCTCCGGCCGTCACGAGCAGTGTCGCGACCTCGTCAGGGGCGTCGAGCGCCGTTGCCTCGCGGAGCTCGAGCAACGGCCCGGAGGCGTCCAGTCGGCGTTCCGGCCGGTAACCGGCGTTACGAAGGGTCCGCTCTGCCAGATCGAGCTGTCGTGCTCCGATCTCCAGGCGCCGATCGCGATGGCGCTCGAGCGCGACGCTGTCCAGCTCCTCGATCAGGCGACCGCGATGCACGATCCCGACTCGCGTCGCCAGCAGGTCGACCTCGGCCAGGATGTGGCTCGACATGAACACCGTGACGCCACGGTCCCTGACCAATCCGCGCAGCAGCTCACGGATCTCGACGACACCGGCCGGATCGAGGCCGTTGGCGGGCTCGTCGAGGATCAGGAGGTCGGGCTCGTGGAGCAGGGCCCGCGCGATCGCGAGGCGCTGGAGGTTGCCCAGAGACAGGGTCCGCGTGCGTCGATCCGCGTAGGCCCCGAGGGCGAGCCCGTCGATCATGCGCTCGACGGCAGCGCTGTCGCTGACACCGTGAAGCCTGCGCGAGACGTCAAGATCCTCACGCACGGTGAGCTCCGGATAGGCCGTCGCCGTCTCGACCAGGTGGCCCACCCGGCGCCACAGCCCCGCGGCGTCTGCCCGCACCTGCTGCCCGAGGACGTGCGCCTGCCCCGCCGTGGGCGCGATCATGCCGAGCAGCATCCGGATCGTGGTCGACTTGCCCGCGCCATTGAGCCCGAGGAACGCATAGATCTCGCCCGAGGCGACCCGGAGGTCGACGCCGTCGACAGCGAGAACCCCCCCGCGGTAGCGCTTGGACAGGCCCGTCGTCCGGATGGCGAGCTCGGTCACGGCTCGATCTCCCCTGTGTAGCCCAGACCCCGGAGGACGAACTCGTTGAGCGCGGCCAGCGCCGGGGAGACATCATCCGGACCGGCGACGACATCGTGGAGGCGCGAGTAGCTGCCCAGGACGAAGGCCGCCGCCCAGGACGGGTCCTGGGCCCTGAAGGACCCGTCCGCGATCCCATCGGCCACGATCCGCTCGAGGGCGGGGGCGAGACGTCCGATGATCGCCTCGGTCATCCGGTCGTGCACGGCCTGGTTCTCGGGACGGTGGAAGATCTCGATCAGGTCCCGCTCGTGCGGTGAGTGGCCAAGCTCGGCCAGGGCGGCGCTCAGGCTGCGCACGCGGGCGATGGGATCGAGCCCGGCCGCGCCGGCCGCCCCCTCCACCGCGTCGCCCACCTGATCCACCATCCGCTCGGCCACGGCATTCACGATCTCGTCCTTCGAGCCGAAGTAGAGGTAGAAGGTGCCCTTGGCGACGCCGGCTGCGCCCACGATGTCATCGACCGACGTGCGGGCCACCCCATGCTCCATGAACGAAGCGAGGGCCGCCGTGACGAGGTCGGCACGCCGATCCGCTGATCGGGTTCGATGGTGCCGCGTGGATCGGGTGGCCATTCGGCGGGCGCCGCCTCTAGGTGACTGACGGTCAGTCAGTATAGCAGGGCCAGGGAAGCGCATCCGCGACGACGGAGACGATCGAGCGCCATGCGGTGGCCGCGCCACTCGAACCCGTGGACACGCGGACCCGTAAAATCGTCCAAACAGCGTCCCAGACCCCCGGCCGTCGCGGATGCGGCAGCCGGGACGCCGGTTCGTCCCGCCGGCGGGCAACCGTGCGCACGATTCGAGGACTCCAGCCATGATCGATCCCGAGCGCCAGGCCGAGCAGGACGGCCTGAACTTCTACCCGGTCGCGTTCCTCCAGAACCTGATCGACAACGGCGAGGGCTGGCAGTCGGAGGGGGCGCTCAGCCAGGCCATCGTGAAGGCGCTCGAGGACGGCACGTGCGTGCTGGGGCCGGTGGCTCATCGCGACTACAACGGCCGCGTGGTGCCCGCGCGGAGTGAGGTCGAGCCGGGTGCGAAGGGCAGCCTCGCCTACGCCAACCGGCTGCGGGCCGGCCGCGGGGAGCCGCCCCTGGTCGAGGCGACGGACGGCACGGTCTCCGTTGCTCCGGCCGATCCCGCCTAGCCTGGAACCTGGCCGGCTCCATCCGGCCGCGATACGGCGGATCGGAGCGCGGCTCGCACCTTCGTGGGGTCGCCCACGATGTCGATCTCGCGGATAAGCCCGTGCGCCACCGTGATCCCCACAACCGCGATCTCGTGGCCGGGCCGGCCGACGACGACGCCCGGACCGCCGTTCACGACCGCCGGCGTGCCGAGCGGCGCGAACGTGCCTGCCTGGGCCCGGAGCACCTCTGCGACGGCGGTGGCGCCCTCGACCGGCGGTCGCGCCAGCGGCCCGGACCCGCCGCCGTCGGTGCGCAGGATCACATCCGGGTCGAGGAGCGCGAGCAGCGTCTCGAAGTCGCCGCTCCGTGCCGCGGCCAGGAAGGCATCCACCACCTCGCGCTGGAGGGTGAGGTCCGCGTCCGAGTCGGGGTCCGGCCGCGCCGAGCGCACCCGTCGCCTCGCGCGGCTGGCCAGCTGCCGGGTCGCGGCCGGGGAGCGGTCCACGATCGACGCGATCTCCTCGAACGGCAGTGAGAACACGTCGTGGAGGACGAACGCGATCCGCTCGGCGGGGCTCAGCATCTCGAGCACCACGAGCAGGGCCAGGCCCACCGAGTCCGCAAGTGCGGACGTGCCTTCGGGCGAGCTCGTCGTGCCCAGGATCGGCTCCGGCAGCCACGACCCCGCGTACTCCTCGCGGCGTGACCGCCGGGCGCGCAGCATGTCGATGCAGATCCGGCCCAGCACGGTGGTCAGCCACGGGCGCAGCTCCCGGGCATCATCGGGCGGATGCCGATCCAGCCGCAGCCAGCACTCCTGGAGGGCATCGTCCGCGTCGGTGGCCGAGCCCAGCATCCGATAGGCAACCGCGTGCAGGTAGCGACGATGGCGCTGGAACTCGTCGGCGAGATGCCGGCGGCGAGCCTCCGGCGAGCGATCGGCTTGGGTCATTCCGTCCGGTGAACGATGGCCAGACCCGGGATGTGACCGGGTGGCGTGTCTGCTGTCACATCGGCGTCCCGGGATCCGTGTCCTCCATGACACCTCAATCCCGCCCGTGCCGGAAGGCCGGACGATGACGCACCAGGAGCAAAGCATCCACCATGTCCGGCGTCCCTGCGCTCGGGGCCCCGAGGGTCCCTTCGTTCATCCCGCGCCTCAACCCCCTTGTCCGGCGCTTGCTGGGGGCCGGCCTGCCGTTCGGCCCCAACGTCCTGCTCTCGGTCCGCGGTCGGACGAGCGGTCAGCTGCGGACGTTCCCGGTCGCGATCATCGCCCTCGGCAACCGGCGCTTCGTGCAGTCACCGTTCGGTGAGGTCAACTGGGTCCGCAACCTGCGGCTGGCCGGTGAGGCAGTCGTGGCCAGAGGTGCCACCCGCGAGGCGGTCGACGCGATCGAGCTGGCACCGGCGCAGGCCGGCCCGATCCTGCGCGATGCGCTCGAGCCGTATCGCCGGTCCCGGCTGCTCCGGGCGGTCCTCGGCCGGTTCTTCACCATCCCGGCCGATGCGACGCTGGACGACTTCGTGGCCGAGGCTCGCCGTCACCCGATGTTCGAGCTGGTCTCTCGCAGCGACTCGTCGCAACCGGCCGGCTGAGGCGTCGGCCGGCCGCCACCGGAAGCATCGGGCCGCGGGTTCGACCGGCGCCGGGTCGCGGTCTGGAGCGCGGTCAACCGGTCCAGCGCTAGATGCGGACGAGCTCCGGCTCCGGAGCCGCCTCCGCCGCGACCTCGATCGGCGCCGGCGCAAGTTGCGGCTCCCGGATCCTGCCATCGCGCATCCGGATCACGCGGTCGCAGGCGTCGGCCACCTCGGAGTCATGGGTCACCAGCACGAACGTCTGGCCGTGCTCGCGGTTGAACGCCCGGAGCATGGCAAGCACCTCGGCCGATCGCTCGGAATCGAGGTTGCCGGTGGGTTCGTCAGCGAGAACCAGCTTGGGCTTGTTGACCAGCGCCCGAGCGAGCGCGACGCGCTGCTGCTCGCCGCCGGAGAGCTCCGACGGTCGGTGGCTCGCGCGATCGGTCAGCCCGACCAGCGAGAGCGCCTCGAGGGCCGCCGTCCGTGCCGGCTTGCCCCGCACCCCCGCATAGTCGCACGCCAGGATCACGTTCTCGACCGCGGTCAGCGTGGGTACGAGGTTGAAGTCCTGGAACACGAACCCCATCTGGTGCGCCCGGATGCGGGTTCGCTCGGCGTCGCCGAGGTCGATCATGTCCCGGCCGTCGAACGCCAGCTCGGGGCGGGGCCCGTCGTCCATGTCGGCGGCGTGCAGCAGACCCAGGATGTGCATGAGAGTGCTCTTGCCGGAGCCCGACGGCCCGATGATCGCCACCATCTCGCCGTGCTCGATCGAGACGTCGACACCGCGCAGCGCGGCGACGATGTTGCGACGTCCCAGCCGGTAGCTCTTGCGCAGGTTGCGCCCTTCGAGGAGTGCCATCACTCGTTCTCCATGTCTCGTCGAGCGCCGGTCATTCGTAGCGCAGCGCGGTGACCGGGTCGAGCCGGGCCGCGTGCACGGCGGGCACCAGTCCGGCGACGGCACCCAGGATGGTCGAGAACAGCACGGCGGTGACCGCGGTTCCAAGCGTCAGCTCGAACAGCACCGTGCCCGAGCTCCGGCCGGACTCGTTGGCCACGAGAACGACCAAGGCGCCGAGCGCCAATCCGATCGCGCCGCCGAGGAACCCGATCAACCCGGCTTCGAGCACGAGCTCACGGACGATCCGGACGCGGCTGCCGCCGATGGCGCGCTTGATCCCGATCTCCCGCGTTCGCTCGGCGATCGACATCGCCATCGTGTTGACGACCGACAGCCCGCCCACTGCGAGGCTGATGAGCGCGATCCCTACCAGGATCGAGTTGAGGATCGAGGTCGCCGAGCCGATCTGCTGGTCGAAGTCCTTGCCGGTCATGGTCGCGACGTCAGGAACGGCGGCCTCGATGCGGTTGGCGAGGACCTCGGTGTCGATGCCGGAGACGGGATAGACGGTCATCGTGGTCGCGAGCTCGAAGGGGTCGACCTTGGTCTGGAGCACGGGCGGCAGGGACTGGAACAGCAGCAGCTGGGCAGCCCGCAGTGGTACGGATGCCGCCTGGTCGGGCGCGGTGAGCGTCGGCTCGAGCACGCCCACCACGGTGAACAGGGTGCCCCGCAGGTTGATCGTGTCGCCGGCGTGTTTGTCGTACTTGCGGGCGATGTCGGAGCCGAGGACCGCGACGTACGAGCCCTCGTCGTCGGCTGTGAGGGCCCGTCCTTCGGCGTAGTGCTCCTCGAAGTTCTCGAGTCCGAGGTCCGCGCCGAATGCCGCGCCGGTGATCATGGGCGGTGTGCCCATGGTGATCGCGGACTGCTCATCATCCATGAGCACCATGACCGCGGGTCGGACCGCCGCGACGCCGTCGACTGCGCGCACGGCGTCGGCAGTGGCCAGGGACATCGGCGCGCTCGAGAAGCCGCCCATCGAGCCCGAGCTGTCGCTAAGGGAGATCTTGTCGGCGTAATAGTCGCTGCCCCCCGAGACGAGGGCATCGATCTTGTTGGCCATCGAACCGAACACGACCAGGGCCCAGATCCCGATCGTGATGCCCAGAATCGTCAGCGTCGTTCGCAGCGGACGACGCCGAAGGTCGCGCACATGCTGCATGGCTGCTCCGCCTCCTCCCACGCGGACGCCGGGCGTGGCTGTGGGACTCCCTCCCGCCGTGTGCCGTCGGACAGCCCCTCCGCCCGAGCGGTTCGGCGGCATGACGCTATGGGTGTCGATTGGGCGTTGCGAGTGCCAACATTCCCATCGGAACATGCCGACACGCCCAGGGGCCCCGGGTCGGCCGTCCCATGCCGATGCGACACGCGGGCCGCCACGTGCGAGCGCTCGTCCACCCGGGGGCGGAGCGGGGCGGACGAGGTCTGGCGTCGACTACCGGTCGCGAGCGATCGCGGCCGGCTCATCGACCGCCACCGGGACCGGGACCAGGCCGAGCTCGCCACTGGGTCGAGGGCCGCGATCGACCACATCACGCCGATGCACCACCGACCGGCCGGGCAGGACGAGCGCCGCTGCCGCACCCACGGCGACGATCGCAGCCCCGACCCAGACAGCGGGAACGAGCCCGTCGACGTATGCCGGCGCGCTCGCGTACGAGCCATTGGCGGCGAACACAGAGGCGAGCACGGCCACCCCGAACACGCCGCCGATCTCGCGGATCGTGTTGCTGGCGCCCGACGCCTTGCCCTCCAGCTCGGGTGACACGGACGAAAGGACGACGTTCGCGATGGGGGCGAAGAACAGCCCCATCCCGACACCGCTGACCACGAATGCCGGCACCAGCACGGGGTAGTCGACCGACGGGCCGGTCACGGCCGCCACCCACCCAAGCCCGATGGCCATCAGGGCCATGCCGGTCACGAGGATCGGCCGCGAGCCGATGCGCCCGGCGAGGCCACCCGCGACCGGTGCCACGAAGGCGGGCATCGCGGTCCAGGGGAGCACGCGCAGCCCGGCCTCGAACGGGTTCATGCCCTGGACGACCTGGAAGAACTGCGACAGCAGGAAGATCGACCCGAACATGCCGAACGACATCAGCAGCGCGACGGTGTTGGCAGCCGCGAACGCACGATTTCGGAACATGGACAACGGCAGCATCGGCGATGCGGTGCTCCCCTCCCAGACCAGGAACCCGGCCAGCAGCGCGCCGCCGACCAGCCCCGCGACCACGATCTGCGGGTCGGTCCAGCCGCGACCGTTGCCGTGGATCACGGCCCACACGATGGCCAGCAGGCCGCCGCTGGCGAGCCCCAGGCCGGGCAGATCGAGACTCATGGCCGGTCCGCGGCTCTCGTCGAGGCACAGGACCGCCAACGCGACGGCCGCGATGCCCACCGGCACGTTGAGCCAGAAGATCCAGTGCCAGCTGAGCCCCTGGGCGATCGCACCTCCCACGACGGGCCCGATGGCGATCGCCAGGCCGCCCACCCCGCCCCACGCGCCGAGCGCCAGCGCCCGACGATTGGCCGGCACGCTCGCCGACAGGATCGTCAGGGTGAGCGGCGTCACGATCGCAGCACCGAGGCCCTGAACGGCGCGGGTGAGAATGAGCACGTCGCTCGACGGCGCCAGCGCGGCCGCCGCTGACCCGATGGTGAAGACGAGCAAGCCCAGCGTGAACAGCCGCCGACGCCCGAACCGATCACCGAGCGCGGCGCCCGTGAGCAACAGCACCGCGAAGGTCAGCGTGTACGCATTGACCATCCACTCCAGATCCTGGAGCGATGCACCGAGATCCCGCTGGATGACGGGCAGGGCCGTGGTCACGACGAGGTTGTCGAGCGAGACCATGAACAGGGCGATCGCGGTGATGGTGAATGTCCACGCGGTCGAGGTCCGGGGGCGGGTCACGGGCGTCTCCTTCCTAGTGAGTGCTTACTAAGTTCACCGCGGAAAAAAAGGGGGTTCAGGGTGCGTCGCCGCCGAGGGCATCCCGGAGCGTGAGATGCAGGCCCTCCGCGCTGTCCAGGTCCCCGATCGACGCCGCCACATTCATGAGCATTCCCTCGGCGAACCAGTGATGGAGCAGGATCTCGTCGGCGCCCGAGGCGGCCGCGACGGCATCGTAGAGGCGGGTCCATTCCTGGCGGACGACGTCCCGGATGCCCCTGTCGTCGCACCCCGCGTATGCCTGCAGCTGCAGCCGGAGCATGTCGCGATCCCGCAGCAGCTCGTGGTAGGTGCGGCCCATCGCCTCGAGGATCGCCGTCGGCGCATCGGACGTGGCCCGCTGCGTCCGGGCGCTGTCCTCGAACCGGGTGCGGATGCGCCCGAAGCAGTCGCGCACGGTGGCCAGGAACAGGTCCTGCTTGGTGCCGAACAGCTGGAACAGGTACGGCTGCGACACGCCCACCCGGCCGGCGATGGACTGGGTGGAGCCGCCCGCATAACCGCGCGCCGCGAACTCCGAGATGGCCGCGGCGATGACCTCGGTGCGCCGCTCATCGGCCGTGAGGCGGCCAGGGGGTCGATGCATGGACGTTATCCTAGTGAGTACTAAGTCAGTTGGCAACGGCGGGACGACCATGCCGAGCGCGATGGTCGCATTCGGCGGCGGCCGGGTGCCCGGACCGCGCCTGCCCTCCTGACATCCGTCCGGCCGGCGATGGAGCCGACGGACGTGGCAACGCGCCGGGTCCGGTTCGGACGCCGGCGCGTTGCAGATGGCGACGAGACCGACGGGTGATCGCATCTCGCCTCGAAGGAGGGTCAGGCGTGTGCGCCCTGGTGCTGCTCGGTGACAACCGGCCGCGGGAACATGATCACGATGTTGAACCAGCCAAGGAACGCCCCGAGCAGGCCGGCCAGGATTGCCGGGACCGCGGTCAGGAGGGGGACCAGGTAGTTGACGTCGGCGGAGATGGAGAAGCCGCCGTACGTCGCGTACAGGCCCGTGAAGAAGGTCGCGAGGCCCATCGAGATGCCGTTGAAGAACGGCAGGCCGCCCTGGCCGTCGGTCACCGGCAGGTACTTCATCGCGTAGATCACGGGGCAGAAAGCGAGGAACAGGCCGATGAACCAGGCGACGTCGCCGGTGCTCACGATGCTGGCATCGGTGACCTTCGCGACCAGTAGCGAGAATACGAGCACGACGGTGGCGCCGATGACGCCCAGGATGTAGGCGGGGACCATGATCTTGAGCGCAGACGGCTTGGCGCCCAGCGCGAAGTACTCCGCCCACACGATGAACGCGGTCCAGAGCGGGAGGCTCCATTCATTCAGCCACAGCCCGAAGGGAAGGCTCACGACCACAGTGATCGCGACCGCGAGCCAGAGCGGAATCGTGTTCTTGACTTCCACCGCGTACCTCCATTGGCCGACCGGGGTCCGGACGCCGGGGCTGAGGTGCTGCGGACGGATTGCCCGCCCTGGGACGCGTCACTCGGGGTGGCGCCCGATCGTGTAGCAGATCGGCTAATGATCGATTATAGATAATCGTTTCGACAGAGAACAGCCCGTTTTCGCGAACAGGAGTGGGACGATGCGTAACGACTCACGGCGGCCGCCGGCTGGTGCCGCGCGGGAGGGCATCGCGCTCGCTCGCGATGCGTTCCTCGATGATGCGAACCGCTATGGATGTGCCGAGGCGACGCTCGTGGCGCTCATGGAGGTGCTCCTGCCGACCGATCCGGTCGACACCTCGGCGGCGATGCCGTTCAACGGCGGGCTCGCCTGGACGGGGGGTCCATGTGGAGCCGTCACCGGCGCGGCACTCGCGATCGGGCTCCTCGCCGGGCAGCGGATCCCGGACCACCAACGGGCGAAGGTCGTGTCGCGCGAGTTGGTCGCAAGCCTGGTGGACGAGTTCACAGAGGGCTACGGGTCGCTCGACTGCCGGGACCTGGTCGGCGTGGACCTGGGCGCGCCCGGGGCCCACGCGGCGTTCATCGCCAGCGGGGTGTGGCGCCGATCCTGCATGGACCAGATCGAGTTCGCGGTCGCCGCGACGGCGCGGTTGGCGGATCCCGTCGCCTGGGCTGAGGCTGTGACCGCGGCCGAGGACGCCGCCGCGCGGCGAGACCCGGTCTGAGACCGCCGCGTCTGGGTCCCGCGGGGGTCCACCTGCGGCGACGGCCACGCACGGAGCGACGGGTACGCGGAGCACCTGCGCGGGGCGCTAGACTGAATTTGCCCAACGCCCAGGAGCGCCGATGTCTCCGGACAGCACGATCTCGCGCAGCGTCCTCGCCGAGCAGGTGAGGGATCACCTCCTCGAGGACATCCTCGCCGGGCGCTACCCGCCGCACACCCGGATCATCGAGACCAGGATCGCGCGCGACCTCGGCACGAGCCAGGCGCCGGTTCGTGAGGCGCTCCGAGGGCTGGAGGCCCTGGGTGTCGTCGAGATCCTTCCGTTCAAGGGTGCTCGGGTCAGGCGGCCCACGTCGGAGGAGCTGATCGGTGCCTACGAGGTACGCGCCGAGCTCGAGGCACTGGGCGCCCGCCTGGGGGTGCCGGTGATGACCGACGGCGACCTGGCCGGGCTCGAACGCCTGATGGCCTCGATGCAGGACGCTGCCGACGCGGGCGATCGCCACGAGGTGGCGCTCCGTGACGCCGCGTTCCATGCCGCGCTGCTGCATCTTTCGGGCAACGCGACGCTCGAGCGCGTGTGGGGCAGCCTCGAGCCGTTCTCGCGGACGTACCTGACGCTGGTTGCGCCGGGTGCCGATGCCCACTGGACCGCTGGCCTCCACCCGCCCATCGTCGAGGCGCTTCGCCGGCGGGACCCGGCCGCGGTGGACGAGGCATTGAGGCGCCACTTCGCGGCCGCGAGCGAGCATCTCCTCGATGGCTGGCGCGACCGGCTGGACGGGCACGCGGAGGCTGGCGAGCAGCCGTAGGCAGCGGCCACGGGATCGGGCGGGCGGCGGGCCCCGACGGCGGCTGTCAGCTCTCGCCGACGATGGCTCGCACCTGCTCCGCGACCCTTGACGCGGACAGGCCGTAGATGTCCAGCAGCTCGTCGTTGGGACCCGACTCCGGGTAGAGGTCCTGCAACCCGAGCCGGTGCACCGGGGTGGGGCGGTGCTCCCCCAGGGTCTCTGACACCAGCCCACCGAGGCCGCCGAGGACCGTATGCTCCTCGACCGTGATCACGCGGCCGGTTCGCTCCGCGGCCGCGACGATCGCCGCCGTGTCGACGGGCTTGATGGTGGGCACGTGCAGGACGTGGGCATCGATGCCCGACTCGGCGAGCAGCCCGGCGGCGTCCACCACCCGGGGGGTCTGGGTGCCGGTGCTGATCAGGGTCACATCGGTGCCCTCACGGACCACGACCGCACGGCCGAGCACGAACCGGTAGCGGTCGTCGAACAGCCGCTGGGTCGCGTCGCGAACCAGTCGCACGTAGACCGGGCCGTCGTACGCAGCCGCCCAGCGCAACACCTGCGCCGCTTCCACGTCGTCGGCGGGCGCCACGCTGACCATCTTCGGCATCGCGCGCATGATCGCGAGGTCGTCCACGATGATGTGGCTCATGCCGGTCCGGCCGGTGAACAGGCCCGCGTACCCTGGCGTGATCTTGACGTTCAGCCCCGTCTGGGCGATCAGGACCCGGATCTGGTCGAGCGGCCGGACCACCGCGAACGAGACGAACGTGCTGATGTAGGGCACGAGGCCCATGGTGGCCAGGCCGGCTGCCACCCCGAGCATGTTCTGCTCGGCGATCCCCATCTGCAGGTAGCGGTCGGGGTGGGCCTGCTCGAAGATGTCGCCCCGAGTCGAGCTGCCGACATCGCCGTCGAGCATGACGATCCGCGGGTCCTCGGTCGCCAGGGCGGCCACGGTCTCGCCAAAGATCTCGCGCATCGGCCGACCCATGGGCAGCGTCATCACGCACCTCCCTCGGCCGTCGGCACCGGCTCGCCCAGCTCGGTCATCGCGATCGCCAGCTCATCGGGCTTGATCGCCCGCGTGTGCCAGAAGTAGTGGCCCTCCATGTACGAGACACCCTTGCCCTTCACCGTGTGGGCGATCACGACCGTCGGCTTTCCGAGGCCCAGGGCGGCCCGCGCCAGCACGTCAACGATCGCGGCCATGTCGTGGCCGTCCACCTCGAGCACACGCCAGCCGAACGCCGCCCACTTCGCGGCCAGCTCGCCCGGTGCCTGGGGCGGGATCCGGCCGTCGGGGCCGTCTCCGTGCCACCCGAACTGCTGGAGCTTGTTGTGGTCGACGATCGCGATCAGGTTGTCGAGGCCATACCGGCTGGCCGCCATGGCCGCCTCCCAGACCTCGCCCTCCTGGCATTCGCCGTCGCCGAGCATCACGTACGCTCGCACGTCGCGGCCGGTCAGCCGGGCGCCGAGCGCCATGCCCATCGCTGCCGAGATGCCCATGCCCAGCGATCCCGTGGACATGTCGAGACCCGGCAGCCGGGTCATGTCCGGGTGGCCCTGCAGCCGCGAGTGCGCGGCATCGAACGTCAGCAGCTCCTCGACCGGGAAGTAGCCGCGGAGCGCCATGACCGCGTACAGGCCGATCGATGCGTGACCCTTCGAGAGGACGAACCGGTCGCGGTCGGCCCAGGCCGGCTCGTCGGGCCGGATCCTGAGCGCGTGGAAGAACAGTGCCGCCAGCAGGTCCGCCGCCGACAAAGGTCCCCCGAGGTGGCCCGCCTGCGCGTGGTGGACGGACCGCACCACCTCGACCCGGATGCGGCGGGCCATCTCCCGGAGTCGGTCGAGCTCCTGGGCATCGACCGGCGCCGACGTCGCTGCGCCCGCGCTCATCGTTGCGAACCCTTCTCGTACGAGCCCGAGGCGACCGGCGGCGAGAACAGGCACACCAGCTCGAGTGGGTCGGGGCCGTCGGCCTCGGTCGCGTGGAACGTGCCCGGTGAGACGTGGACGACCACGCCCGGCTCGACGTCTGCCACACCGTCGGGGGTGACGATCCGACCGCGGCCGGCCGCGCAGTAGATCGTCTCCTCCTCGGCGGGATGAACGTGGCCCTCCGGCCTCGATCCCGGCGGATACACGGAGACGCCCATCGAGACCTGACGGGCGGCGCTGTTGTGCGGCCCGAAGTACGAATGCCAGTTGCGACCCGGGAGGGGCACGATCTCCGCCTCCGCACGCGACACGCGCTTGATCATCTGGGTATCTCCTGTGTCGGTCAGGTCCGCCGGACGTCGGGATCGGGGAGCACGAGGTCCCGGATCGCGGCCTGGAGGTCGTGGTACGACTTGATGAATGTGCGAAGCGTCCTCGCGCTCGCCCCGAAGCCTTCGAACTCGTCGGGCGTCATGCCATCGGGCTCGTAGGCGCGCCGGAAGTCGGGGATTCGCCCGTACAGCTCGCCGATCAGCGAGGCGTCCACCGGCAGCTCGATCCGGGGCTCGGGATCGATCCCGCTCGCATTGAACCGGACCTGCCACGGGTGGGGCAGGGTCATGCTCACGTCTCCGCCCACGAGCTCGGTCCAGTGGAGCCGGTGGCGGTACGCCGCGGCCAGCAGGCGTGACCGGTACCCGCGCTCGCGGAAGATCGCGTAGGCGCGCTTGAACGCCGCGATGCCGGCCCAGTTGGGCGCGTCCGGGTGGACGGCCAGGTCATCGCGTTCGACGAGGACCTTCATCCAATCGTCGAGTCGACCGATCATGATCGTCACGATCGGGGTCATCGTTGCGACATCCGCGCCCGCCGCCGCCCGCCGCCGGAGCCCGCGCTCGACGGCGTCGGCCGCCGCGAGCGCCTGGGGCACCGTGAAGCTCACCGTCGCGTTGATGTTGACGCCGCGCGCGGTCGCCTCCTCGATCGCGACCAGCCCGGCAGCCGTGGCAGGGAACTTGACCTGCATGTTGGGGGCGAGGTTCGCGAACCTGACGGCCTGCTCGACCATCCGCGCCGGGTCGCGGTGATTGGCCGGGTTCGTCTGCAGGGACAGCCGGCCGGCTCGACCCTCCATCCGTTCGAACACCGGCTCGAGGATCGCCGCCCCGCGCGCCGCCATCTCCTCGGCGATCGCCCAGGTCAGCTCGATCTCCGACCAGGTCGGATTTGCCGCCGCCAGGTCACGGACGCGCGGCTGCCAGTGGTCGCGTTCCTTGCGCATCACCTCGAGAACGATGCTCGGGTTCGAGGTGGCGCCCGTCGCGCCCCGTTCGACCGCGTAGGCGAGCTCTTCGACGGCGCACGAATCGTTCCAGTACTGGGTCGGGGTCTCCTGCGTCATCCGCAGGAGCGGGCTGGCAGTCGCCCTGGGGGCGAGGGTCATGGTTGGCACCTCAGTGCTGCATGCGCACCGCCGTCAGAATGGCGCCGCTACGGTATCATCGATCATCGATTGTGCGCCCGTCCATGGCTTGACTGGCCTGTCGGGCGAGCCTACTGTTATCGACAATCGATTATCGATGCAACGGGTGCGCCAGCGCGTCGTGACCTTGCGGCAACCGGTCCCCGCGACCCTGCACAACGCGGCAAACCCGGCGAAGCTCGACCGAGGGGACGCGCATCCCAGCGCCTCCCGCTCGGTCGGTCCGCGCGCAGGAAAGGTGGCAAATGGCGGTCGTCGTGGTCCTAGGTACGCTCGACACCAAGGGTGCCGAGCACGAGTTCCTCCGCGACCGCATCCGGGCCCTGGGTTGCGATGTCGTGCTGGCCGATGCGGGCGTCATGGGCTCGCCGTCGACCACCGACATCTCCGCCGACGAGGTGGCTGCGGCCGGCGGGGTGGACCGTGCCGCCCTGGTCGCCGCAGGCGATCGGGGGCCGGCGGTGGCGGCCATGACGCGCGGCGCCGTCGCGATCGTGCGCCGGCTCCACGAGGAGGGCCGCCTCGACGGCATCGTCGGTCTTGGCGGATCCGGCGGCTCGTCCCTGATCTCGGCCGCGATGCGAGCGCTGCCGGTCGGCGTGCCCAAGCTGCTCGTGTCAACGATGGCCTCGGGGGACACACGCGCGTACGTCGGCACCAGCGACATCGCGATGATGTACTCGGTCGTGGACATCGCCGGGATCAACGGCATCTCGGAGCGGATCCTCGCCAATGCGGCGGCGGGCATCGCGGGCATGGCCCAGGCGTCCGCGTCGTTCGTGTCCGGCATCGAGCCCAGACCGCTGATCGGCGCCACGATGTTCGGTGTCACGACGCCGTGCGTGACGATGGCGCGCGAGGTGCTCGAGGCTCGTGGTTACGAGGTCCTCGTGTTTCACGCCACGGGTTCCGGCGGGCAGGCCATGGAGGCCCTGATGCGGGCGGGCTTCATCACCGGCGCCCTTGATATCACGACCACCGAGCTGGCCGATGAGCTGGTGGGTGGTGTCCTCTCGGCCGGACCTGAGCGGTTGGAGGCGGCCGGAAGCCTGGGTCTTCCCCAGGTGGTCTCCCTGGGCGCGCTCGACATGGTCAACTGGGGGCCGCTCGACACCGTGCCGGAACGGTTTCGTGGCCGCAACCTGTACGAGCACAACGCCTCGGTCACCCTGATGCGAACGACCCGGGCCGAATGCGCCGAGCTCGGCCGGGTCATCGCCCGCAAGCTCAACGCGGCGAGGGGGCCGTTGACGGTGTTTGTCCCGACCGCCGGGGTCTCGATGATCGACGTGCCTGGCGCGCCGTTCCACGATCCGGCCGCCGATGCGGCCCTGATCAGCGAGCTGAAGGCGGGGCTGCGCCCCGATGTCGACGTGGTCGAGATGGCGACCGACATCAATGACCCCGCCTTCGCACGCGCGATGGCCGACCGTCTCGACGAGCTGTACCGCGAGTGGGCAACGTCCCGAGGGGTGATCGCCGAAGGAGGATCCGAATGACCGGTCAGGAGGCGCTGGCGCGCCTGCGCAGGACGCTCGCCGACGGCGGCGTGATCATGGGGGCGGGCGCCGGGACCGGCCTGTCGGCCAAGTGCGCCGAGGCCGGTGGTGCCGACCTGATCATCATCTACAACTCCGGCCGGTATCGCATGGCCGGTCGCGGCTCGCTGGCCGGGATGATGCCCTACGGCGACGCCAACGCGATCGTGATGGAGATGGCCGGCGAGGTGTTGCCGGTCGTGCGCGAGACCCCGGTGCTCGCCGGTGTCTGCGGTACCGATCCGTTCCGGCTGATGCCGGTGTTCCTGGACGAGGTGAAGCGGGTCGGCTTCTCCGGCGTCCAGAACTTCCCGACGGTCGGGCTGTGCGATGGGCAGTTCCGGCAGAATCTCGAGGAGACCGGCATGGGCTACGGGCTCGAGGTGGACATGATCCGGACGGCGCACGGGGCCGGCCTGCTGACGACGCCGTACGTGTTCGACGAGGAGCAGGCCCGGGCGATGGCCGAAGCCGGTGCGGACGTCATTGTGGCCCACATGGGCCTCACCACCAAGGGCGCCATCGGCGCCACGACGGCCCTGACGCTCGAGGCGTCGGCGGAGCGCGTCCAGGCGATCCGCGATGCCGCGGCCTCGGTCAAGCCCGAGATCATCGCCCTGTGCCACGGCGGCCCGATCGCCGAACCGGACGACGCGCGGTACATCCTCGAGCACACGACGGGTGTGGCCGGCTTCTTCGGAGCATCGAGCATGGAGCGGCTTCCGACGGAGGTGGCGATTACAGAGAACATGCAGCGCTTCAAGCGGATCACGCGCGCAGCGGCCCCCGCGCACTGAGCAACGGCTGGGATCACGTCGCCCGGAGCGACACGAGCCACGCACAGGAGGAAGCACCGGTGCCCTTGAAGGAAGAAGTCCTCGGCCAGTTCCTGGGGGACGAGAAGTTCCCCGTGGAGTGGACCTCGGAGACCGAGAAGCTGCTGTTCTGGGTCTACGACGATCTCCACTGCCCGCACCCGCTGAGCCCGATGTACGAGGACATCGGCGGCTGGTGGCTGAGCTGCGACCACATGTTTCGCCGCTTCGGCACGCCGTTCGCGACGGACTGGATCTACAAGAACGTCAACGGCTACCTGTACACGGCGGCGATCCCCGCCGAGGCCGGGCTCAGGGTCGAGACACAGGAATACAACTACCGGATCAACCCGGTTGTGCCCGAGGATCCGGACTACGCGGCCAAGATCGGCACCTACCTCGGCGCCGTCCTGCCGACGTACGGGCTCCAGTTCGTGAACTGGTGGCGCGACCGCCTCGTTCCCGAGATGGACCGCAACTTCAAGTACCTCGAGAACATGCTCGACAAGCAGGGTGAGCTCAACCTGATGGAGCTTGCCTGCCTGTTCGAGGACGCGATCGACATCCACGATCGCCACTGGAAGATCCACTGGATGCTCAACTTCGCCCAGCTGTCCGCGACCCTCAACCTGCGGGCGGTCATGGAGAAGACCCACGGCAAGATCGACGAGGTCCTCCTCGGCCGGCTCCAGAACTCGGCCAAGGACCGCAACTGGGACTCGATCCATGCCCTCTGGCAGATGAAGGAGGAGGCCAAGGCCGATCCCGAGCTGGCCGCCATCTTCAGGGCCGAGACGGCAGGCGAGATCATCGTCGGCCTCGACGCCAGCGAGCGCGGCAGGCGCTTCATCGAGGAGCGCGTGACGCCCTACCAGAAGGAGTATGGCTGGCACGCGGTCTGGAGCCACGAGTTCATCTTCCCCAACGTCGTGGAGCAGATGGAGCCCGTGATCGAGCTGGTCCGTGGCTACATCGAGACCAACTACGACTATCCAAAGACGATCGCGGCCCTTGCGGCCGACATCGATGCGGCCGCCCGGGAGATCCTCGAAGGCCTCGAGGGCGAGGCGCTCGAGGAGATGCGGGCAGCGAACGAGATCAACCTGCGGATGGCTCCGCTCACGCCCGATCACCACTTCTACATCGACCAGGGTGCCAACGCGCACGTGCGCCAGGTGCTGATGGCGATCGGGCGCAAGCTCGTCGCCCAGGGTGTCCTCGACGCCCCGGACGACGTGGTGTTCTTCCGCTACAACGAGCTGCGCGTGTTCATGGGCGATCCGTCTGCGATGGACGGCCGGGCGATCGTGGCCAGGGCCAAGGCCGCTCGCGAGAAGGCGTACACGTTCCGGCCCAAGGAGTGGGTCGGCACGGTCACCAAGACCCAGCTCGACTTCCCGTATCTGAACCTGTGGGGCTTCCCCGACAAGTTCTATCGCAAGGCCACGTCGGTCGCCGGCCAGATCACGGGCCTCGGCGGCTCGCCGGGCGTGGTCGAGGGCGTCGCCCGGGTCGTCCTTCGCGAGGAGCAGTTCGACGACGTCCGCGCCGGCGACATCCTCGTGTGCCAGATGACCAACCCTGCCTGGGTGGTCCTGTTCACCAAGATCGTCGGGCTCGTGACCGATGCCGGCGGGACCGTGTCTCATCCAGCCGTGCTGTCGCGCGAGTTCGGCATCCCGGCAGTCGTCGGGACTTCGGTCGGCACCGAGCAGATCAAGAACGGCGATCGCATTCGCATCGATGGCACCCGCGGTGTCGTCGAGATCCTGAGCAGCGAGCCGACGCGCCCGCTCGTGGGCATCGGTTCCTAGGGACATCAGCCATGACCTCGAAGCCCTCGATCTCGCGCAGCGTCCTCAGTGACCAGGTGAAGGATCACCTGCTGCAGGCGATCGTCGACGGCCGCTACCCACCGGGTGCGCGGATCGTCGAGACGCGTGTCGCCCGGGAGCTCGGCACCAGCCAGGCTCCGGTCCGTGAGGCACTGCGGGACCTCGAGGCGCTGGGGGTCGTGGAGACCACCGCGTTCCGGGGAGCTCGTGTCCGCCGCCCGTCGGCGGGCGAGCTCCTCGAGGCGTTTGCCATCCGCGCCGAGCTCGAGTCGCTCGGCGCCCGCCTTGCGATCCCGCGCCTGACCGAGCACGATCTCGACGACCTCCAAGGTCTGCTGACTGCGATGCGCACCGCGGCCGACGCCGGCGACTCGCATGCCGAGGCCGCCGCCGACGCGGCCTTCCATGGCCGGGTGGTCGACCTGTCGGGCAACCAGACCCTCCAGCGCGTGTGGCGGACGCTGGAGCCGTACTCGCGCACCTTCATCACGCTCGCCGTCCCCGGTGTCGACCGGCAGATGGTGGCGGAGGAGCACCAGCCGATCCTCGATGCGCTGCGACAGCGCGACCCGATCCAGGCCGTCCTCACCTATCGCCAGCACTTCAGCAGGACCGCGGCCCGGCTGGGCTCGGCCTGGGACGCTGCCCCGTCGCCGCCAGACCCGGGCGACGAGGTCCCGACCGCGGACGGCGGGACCGTCCGCCCCGGCCGGAAGCCGCGGACCGCAACCGCGCTCGTCGAGAGCCCCGGCTGACCGCCGGGCGACCCCGATCCCGACCTCGCGAAAGGACCACATGAACGACCAGCTGCAACTGACGGAGGAGTTCTCGGCGGGCAGCGCCCGCCTGCGCGTCGACGTCCGCGGGGGTGCTCCCCGAGCGCACGTGCTCGACGACCTCACGTTCCTCAACTACCGCCTGGCCGAGGTGCGCATCTCCCCCCAGGTCACGCTGGTCGAGCCCGACATCGTCTGGAACCAGGACGGCGCCAAGCAGGTCACCTACGACGGAGGGGTCGTGACGTTTGCCGGGGACTGGCCCGCCGGGCCGATCCAGAAGGTGATCGTGGCCGTCCTCGCGCTGCGGATGGAGGCGGTCGGGCTCCACCCGTCGCACAGCGCCGCCGTCAACTACCGGGGTCGCACGCTGATGTTCCTGGGCGGCGAGTCCAACCATGGCAAGAGCATGGGCCTGATCGAGGCCGGCGTCCGTGGCGCCCTCCAGGTGGCGTCCGAGACGACGGTCATCGACGAGGCGGGGCGGGCCGTGATGGGCTCGGTCGACACCTTCCTGCGCAAGCGGACCGAGGGCACCGAGCGATCGGACAAGGCCGCGCCCAACAAGGGGGTGGAGAAGTTCTGGGGGGAGATGCCTGCGTGGGGGATGTACCAGGGCAGCCCCAACATCGACCTCGTCATCGTGCCCGCGATCGACGGCAACTTCGACCCCGCGACCAACGAGCTCATCCCGTTCGAGCGCCAGTTCCAGTTCCTGCACTCGCTTCAGAACTACTTCCTGACCAACGAGCTGCTCGCCCCCGGGCACGTGATGCCGATGCTCGACAACGATGCATTGCGCCGGAAGCGCGCCGCCTTTGTGGCCAGCTTCTGCGAGCGGCCGTTCCACTTCGTCCGCGCAGCCACCCCGCAGGTGCTGCTGGACGAGGTCGACCGGGTGCTGTAGGGATCCCCGGGATGCGTACGTTCAGCTATGCACGGCCGACGTCGATTGCCGACGCGGTCGCCCTGCTCGCCGAGCACGGGCCGGATGCCCGGCTGCTGGCGGGCGGGACGGACCTCATCATCCGGCTCCGCGACGGCTCGGTACGGCCGTCCGTCGTGGTCGACCTCAAGCGCATCCCCGAGCTCGACCCGGCCATCCGCGAGGTCGACGGCCGGCTGGTGATCGGGGCGACCACCGTCATGAGCCAGATCGCGGCCGACGAACGGATCGGGCGACGGTTCACTGCCCTCGCAGAGGCGGCCGCCGTGGTCGGCTCGGTCCAGATCCGCAACCGTGCGACGCTCGCGGGCAACCTGTGCAACGCGTCGCCGGCGGCCGATACGGCGCCCGCGCTGCTGACCTACGACGCGGAGGTCGTGGCGGCCGGTCCCGACGGCAGCCGTCGCATCCCGATCGACGAGCTGTTCGTGCGGTCGGGCGTGACCACGCTCCGGCAGGGCGAGCTCGTCACCTCGATCGAGCTGCCGCTCACGTCGCCGCCGGTGGGCTCGGCTCACGTCCG
The DNA here is from genome assembly GCA_963829295.1 of uncultured Chloroflexia bacterium. Classification (GTDB taxonomy): domain Bacteria; phylum Chloroflexota; class Limnocylindria; order Limnocylindrales; family CSP1-4; genus CAIXZV01. The sequence goes on from CAWHHU010000006.1 coordinate 122,050, forward strand.
GCGCACCCGGCGCCGGGGCCACGACCTGGCGTCGGTGACGCTCGCCTGCGCGGTCGATGCCGGCGGCGGGACCCGCCTCGCGTACGGCAGCGTCGGCCCGCGGCCCGTGCTGGTGGTTGATGGTTCCGGGGTGCTCGCCGACCCGACGGCAGCCGAATTGGCGCGGGCTGCCATCCTGGAGCAGATGTTCGTCGACGCCAGCCCGTCCCCGCGCTCGATGCGTGCGAGCCCCGACTACCGGCTCGCCATGCTGCGGGTGCTCGGCTGGCGGGCCCTGGCGAGCGCGATCGCGCGTCTGCGGGACGGCCGACCGGCGGCCGGGGAGTGAGCTCGATGACCCAGCTGATCCCCATCGAGATGACCGTGAACGGGCGACGACGAACCGTCGAGGTCGCGGCTCATCACACGCTGCTCGACGTCCTGCGCGACGACCTCGAGCTCACCGGTACCAAGGAATGCTGCCTCGTCGGCGAATGCGGTGCGTGCACCGTACGCCTTGACGGACAGATCGTGGACTCGTGCCTGGTCCTCGCGGTCGAGGCCGACGGCGGCGAGGTGACGACGGTCGAGGGGCTGGCCGACGAACGCGGGGTGCTGAGCCCGTTGCAGCAGGCCTTCCTCGACTACGGGGCCACCCAGTGCGGCTTCTGCATCCCGGGCCAGCTGATGGCCGCCGATGACCTCCTGCGGCGCATGCCGAACCCCACCGTGGCCGAGATCCAGGAGGGCCTCGCCGGCAACCTGTGTCGCTGCGCGGGCTACGAGCAGATCACCGAGGCGGTCCAGGCCGTCGCTGCAGGCATCGTGGGTTCACCCAGGACCATGGCTGCCGACGCCGCCGCGAGCGCCGGCGGTGCGCGGGCGGGCGCGCGAACGAGCGCGGAGGGGCTCGACCAATGACCGTGATCGACGACCGCGTCGGCGGCTCGCCAAACCGGGTCGGCGGCATCGGCCGTGTGACCGGTGCTCAGGCGTACGTCGCCGACATCCGCCCGCCCGACGTGCTCGAGGCCAGGCTCGTCACGCTCGAGGTCGCGCATGCCCGGATCACCTCGATCGATACCACCGAGGCGGCACGCGTGCCCGGCTGCCGGGCGATCCTGACCGCCGAGGATCTGCCCCAGCCCGTACCCCGCTTCGGGCCCCAGTTCCCGGACCGGCCCGTGATCGCCACCGGTGAGACCAAGTATCATGGAGAGCCGGTTGCGATCGTGGTCGCGGATACCAAGGACGCGGCCGAAGAGGCTGCCGGCCTGGTCGTTGTCGAGTACGAGCAGCTGCCCGCGGTCGTCACTGTGGCGGCTGCGCTCCACCCGGACGCGCCGCTCGTCCAGGACCCCGCGCTTCGCCCCGACGATCCGCGCGCCTCGACCAACGTGCTGCGCGAGCATCGCGTCGCCTGGGGCGACGTGGACGCCGCGACGGCCGACCTGGTCGTGGACAACAGCTACTTCTTCCCGATGGTCACCCAGTTCGCGATCGAGCCCCACGCGTTCATGGCGGCCCCCGACGGGGATGGCATCCGCGTGTGGAGCTCGATCCAGCACCCGAACTGGCTGCAGCGTGTGATCGCCGAGGTCCTGGGGTTGCCGCTGTCGCGGGTCCGCGTCATCGCGCCCGACCCGGGCGGCGGGTTCGGGGGCAAGCAGCACGCCAAGCTCGAGCCACTGGTCGCGTTCGCCGCGCTCCACACGGGACGCCCGGTGCGCCTCGTGCTGACCCTCGAGCAGACCTTCCAGGCGGTGCGCCGCGCTGCCTGCGAGGTGCGCGTCCGAACGGGGTTCCGCAACGACGGGACACTGGTCTTCCAGGACGTCGCCGCCGACTACCTGATCGGCGCCTACGCAGACATCGCGGACCGGGTGGTGGGGAAGGGCAGCTATCCGGCGTGCGGCCCGTACAACGTGCCCGCCGCCCGGATCGTCGCCCACAGCGTCCTGTCACACACGACCCCATCGACCGCCTTCCGCGGCTTCGGCTACCCGCAGGTCAACTGGGGCGTGGAGTCGAACCTCGACGAGGGTGCGCGTGCCCTCGGCATCGACCGCCTCGAGATCCGGCTGAGGAACCTGGCCGGCAAGGGCGATGCGTTCATCCCGTTCGACACACCGGCCGACGGCGAGTGGCACCAGAGCGTCCGCAAGGCGGCCGAGCTGATCGGCTGGGGCACGCCCCTCCCGCCCGGCCACGGCCGCGGCATCGCGGTGGGCATCAAGTCCGGTCCGACCACCGGCCTCTCGTACTCAACGGTCCGGCTGCTCGCCGACGGCAGCGTGGTCGTGTTTGCAGGAACCTCGGACATGGGCCAGGGCGCCCGCACGATCCTGGCGCAGATCGCCGCCCAGGAGCTCGGCGCCCCGCTCAGCTGGGTCACGGTGGTGATGGGCGATACCGCGGTCGTGCCCTACGACCAGCAGACGTCGGCCAGCCGATCGACCGTGCTGATGGGCAATGCCGTGCTGAGCGCCTGCCGCTCGATCCAGTCCCAGCTGCGCGCCATGGCGGCGAGGCTGCACGACCTCGACGAGTCGCAGATCACCGTGGACGCGGGCGTGATCCGCCTGCCGGATCGCGAGCTGAGCGTGCTCGAGGTGCTCAAGCCCGGGCTCGGGCGGCTGGGCGGCGAGCTGATCGGCAACGGCGAGGCGCGCAAGGAGGCAGAGCCGGGCCACCCGCTGGGCGGCGCCCCGGCGTTCTTCGAGTTCAACTGCACCGCGATCGAGGCGACGGTCGACGAGGCGACCGGCGACGTGACCATCGTGCGCCACGCCACCGTGTCCGACGTGGGCCGCTCGATCAATCCGCTCCAGGTCCGGATGCAGGACGAGGGGGCCGCGATCATGGGCCTCGGCCATACCCTGATGGAGCACTACATCTACGACGACGCGGGCCGGATCCGGAACCTGGGCGCCATCGACTACCGGATCCCGACCTCGATGGACCTGCCGCTCGAGATGGTGAGCGAGACGATCGAGAATGCGGACGGGCCGGGGCCGTACGGGGCCAAGGGGATGAGCGAGGGGGCATTGCTGTGCACCGCGCCCGCCGTCGCTGCGGCCGTCCGAGACGCGTGCGGCGCCGTCATCCGTGACCTCCCGCTGAGCCCGGAACGGGTGTGGCGGGCGATCCGGGAACGGGACGCTGCGGGTCAGGAGGCATGAGATGACCACGACCCAGCCCGGCCCCGACATCGGACCGATTGGGAAGCTGCCGCCGGAGCAGGTCGTCCGTGCCGCCGGCCTGGTGCGCGAGGGCCGCATGATCTCGCTGGCAGCGGCGCGCTTTCCCGGCATGCCGCTGTTCCCGGGTCACCCACCGTTCCAGGTGCTCAACTACCGGACGCCCCGAGGCATCCGGGTCACCGGCGCCCAGCCCTGGGGTCCGGTCAACGACGCGGGTCTCGGGTACATGGCCGAGTATCTGATGGCGACCTCGCACTCGGGCGCCCACATCGATGCGCTGGCGCACATGACGGTGGGCGACGACATGCACTGGTTTGGCGACTCGCGCGCCGATGACCACCTCACGGACTTCGGGCCGACCCGACTCGACGCGTCGACGATGCCGCCCTTCTTCACCCGCGGCGTGCTGCTCGATGCGCCCCGTCTGCGAGGCATCGAGCACCTGCCCAAAGGGTCGCCGATCGACGCCGCGGAGATGGAGGCGATGTGCGCCGCCGAGGGGGTCCAGGTCCGGCCCTGGGACGTGGTCGTGATCCGGACGGGGTACATGAGCCTGTGGCCGGACTCCGAGCGGATGGCCGCCAGCAAGACCGCCGGCCCGGACATCTCGGCCGCCCGCTGGCTGCTCGAGCGGGGCGTTGTCGCCACCGGGACCGACACCGAGACCTACGAGGTTCAGCCGGCACCCGATCCTGGCCCGACCGGCAACCCGCAGCCGGTCCACACGCTGCTCCTGATCGAGAACGGGATCTACCTGATGGAGAGCCTCGATCTCGAGGAGCTCGCCCGCCAGCGGGTGTATGAGTTCCTGTTCGTCGCGCTTCCGATCAAGATTCGCGGGGCCACCGCGTCGATGGTCGACCCTGTGGCGATCGTCTAGCCGTGCAGCCAGCGTCCCGGGAAGGACACCCGCCGTGCCTGAGATCATGACCACCCCGCTCGCCGTGCCGAGCGCGTCCGCTCGCGCCCCGGAGCCCATGCCCCAGACGATGCAGGCCCTGGTCGTCGTCGAGCCCAGCCGGCTCGAGATCCGGGAAGTGCCGGTGCCGGTGCCCGGTCCCAACGAGGTGCTGGCCCGCGTCCGCGCGGTGTCGATCTGTGGCACCGACGCCCATCTCATCCGGGGCGACTACCCGGGCTTCTGGCCACCCAGCTTCCCGTTCATCCCGGGCCACGAGTGGGCGGGCGAGCTGGTCGCCCTGGGCCCCGGCGCGGAGCGCTTCGGGTTTGCGCCGGGCGACCGGGTGGCGGGCACCAGCCACGACGCGTGCGGCGTGTGCCAGAAGTGCGTGGAAGGCCGCTACAACCTGTGCGAGAACTACGGCAAGCCGGGGCTCCACCGCCAGTACGGCCATAACGTCCAGGGTGCCGACGCGACCTACGTCGTCCACGGCGTCAAGTGCGTGTTCCCGCTGCCCGACGGCCTGTCCTTCGACGAGGGCGCCGTGATCGACCCGGCCTCGATCGCACTCCACGTCGCCAACCGGGGCCAGATCGCCCCCGGTGACACGGTGGCCATCACCGGCGCCGGGGCCATCGGCCTGCTCGCGGGTGACGCCGCCCGGATCCGGGGAGCGGCGCGGGTGATCGTGGTCGAGCGTAACCACCTGCGCCTGGCGAAGGCGAGGGAGATGGGCTTCGAGACCGTCGACTCCGGCCATGTCGACCCTGCTGCCGCGGTTCGCGAGATGACCGGCGGCTTCGGTGCCGACGTCGTGCTCGAGTGCGCCGGGGTACCGGCGACCATCGAGTGGGCGCTCGAGATGCTCCGCCGGGGTGGTCGCTGCGCCGCGGTGGGCATCCCCACCCAGGGCGTCGAGATCGCGATGCAGCGCCTGGTGCTCGACGAGCTCGAGCTGGTGGGCTCACGGGCGTCGGCGGGCGAGATGCGCCGGGTCATGCCCCTGGTCGACCAGGGCCGGATGCGGGTGGGGGACATCATGACCCACACGTTCGACCTCGCCGACTACCCGCGCGCGATCGAGACGCTCAACGACCCGACGAGCGGCGCGATCAAGATCATCATCCGCCCGTGAGCGGTGGGCACTGCGGGGCCGCCCCCCGGTACCGCACGCCCACACGGGGCCAATCACCGAGGAGCATCTGCCGTGTCCTACGTCTTCGACTGCGACGACCGCCTCGAAGGCCTGACGTTCGCCGAGGTCAAGCGTCGCCTGGGGGGCAAGGCAGCGAACCTGTCGGTCATGGCCGCCGAGCTGGGCTTGCCGGTCCCGCCCGCGTTCACGATCTCGACCGAGGCCTGCAACGAGTACCTCGCCAACGGCTGGCCCGAGGGCCTGGACGAGGAGCTGCGCGTGCACATGGCGCGCATGGAGCAGGCGGTCGGCCACCGGTTCGGCGACCCGGCCGACCCGTTGATCGTCAGCGTTCGCTCGGGCGCGCCGGTCTCGATGCCCGGGATGATGGATACGATCCTCAATCTCGGCCTCAACGCCGCGACGACGGCCGGTCTGGCTGAGCGCTCCCGAAGCCAGCGGTTCGCGGCCAGCTGCAGGTCCCGGTTCGAGGCGATGTACCGCGACGTCGTGGGGGTCGATGTCGTCCCGGCCGACCCGTGGCAGCAGCTGCGGGCGGCGATCGAGGCGGTGTTCCGCTCCTGGAACAGCAACCGTGCCCGGACCTACCGGCAGCGCGAGGGGATCCCCGACGATCTGGGCACAGCCGTCACCGTGCAGGCGATGGTGTTCGGCAACCGGACCGTCGACTCCGGCACCGGCGTGCTGTTCACGCGCAACCCGGCCACGGGTGAACCTGTGCTGTACGGGGACGTGATGTTCAACGCCCAGGGCGAGGACGTGGTGGCCGGCACCCACCGGACGCAACCGCTGTCGGTGCTCGACGAGCGGATGCCCGAGGTGGCCGTGCAGCTGCGGGAGCACGCCGGCCGCCTGGAGCGATGGCACGCCGACCTGTGCGACATCGAGTTCACGATCGAGCATGGGCGCCTGTGGATGCTCCAGTGCCGGGTGGGGAAGCGCAGCCCGCAGGCCGCGCTCCGAATCGCGCGGGATCTTGCGGAGGACCCGGACATTCAGGTGACGCGCGCCGACGCGGTGCGCCGGGTCCAGGGCATCCTGGCCGACCCGCCCACGCAGGTGACCGAGCGCGCCGAGGTGGGGCCGGCGCTCACCGTCGGGCTGCCCGCCTCACCGGGCGTCGCCTGCGGCGAGATCGTGACCTCGCCCGATGCCGCGGTCGAGGCGGCCGAGGCCGGCCGGAGCGTGATCCTCGTGCGTGGCGAGACCTCGCCCGACGACGTCCACGGCATGGCGCGCTCGGCGGGCATCCTCACCTCCGCCGGCGGGCTCGCCAGCCATGCCGCGGTGGTCGCCCGCGGCTGGGGGATCCCTGCCGTGGTCGGAGCCTCGGGCGTGGTGGTCGGCGGCGGTACCGTCGTGATCGGCGATCGACGGCTGACGGCGGGCGAAGTCATCACGATCGACGGCTCGACGGGCGAGGTGTTCCCGGGGGCGGCTGCCGGTATCGCGAGCGTGGTCCCCGAGGCTGCGATCCTCCTTGAGTGGGCGCGTGAGCTGGGCATCGAGATCGCTTCTTCGCCGGAAGGGGCGGCCGCCACGTCGGCTGTCGCCGGGGCGTCGCTCGCAGCCTCCAGGCCCGGCCGCGTCGGGGGCGCGAGCGCAAAGGATGGCTCCATGCCTGACCAGAGCCCCGGCGCCGCGAGCGCTCCGGGCGAGATCGACACCGGCGAAGGCCTGCGCGTGCTGGCGGTCAAGGGCTACGCCACGCCCGAGGGCCTGGGTGCTGCCCTGGCGACCTCGTCCGAGGACGCCAGGCCGGTCCTCGACCGGTTGGTCGCCGACGGGCTCGCGGAGATGGCCGCGGGATCGTTCCGCCTCACCGTCGACGGCAAGGCGGCCGCGAGCGAGCGGATCGCCGAGGACGCGGAGCGCCTGGGCATCGCGCGCGCCGAGGCCGCGCTGGATGCGTTCGTTGCCCTCGACCGGCGGATGAAGGCAACGGTCACGGCCTGGCAGATGCGCGAGATCGACGGCGAGCAGACGTTCAACGACCACGCCGATCCCGCCTACGACGCGGAGGTGATGGCCCACCTGGCCGCGCTCCATGCCGACGCCGGCTGCTGGCTGGACGGGCTGCTCGACGGCCTGCCGCGGCTGGCCGTCTACCGCGCCAGGCTGGATCTGGCGAACCGGGCGGCCCAGGCCGGCGACGGCCGATTCATCGCATCGCCGCGAGTGGACAGCTACCACTCGGTGTGGTTCGAGCTGCACGAGGACCTGATCCGGCTGGCCGGCCGCAATCGCGCCGACGAGGTGGCGGCCGGACGCGCCTGACCATCGATCCGATCGCCGGCTGGCGTGCTCGGCCGGGCGACCTCAGACGTCGCCGGGCGGGTGATCGGTCACCGGCATCCCGAGCCGATGGACACCGTCACGGCTGCACCACGATCTTGATCGCGCCACTCGCGCGATCGTTGAAGGTGGCCAGCGCCTGCTCGTAGTCGGTCAGCGGGAAGTGGTGCGTGATCAGCTCCCCCACCCGCATCCGGCCCTGGTCGACCAGGGGCATGACCCGGCGCATCTCGCCCGCCGACGCACGGGAGCCCACCAGCTCGAGCTCGTCGAGCACCAGGCGCTGCATCGCGATCTCGACACCCTGGGTGGGGATGCCCACCGCGGCGCAGCGACCACCCCGGCGGAGCATCTCGAGCGACCACTCGATGGTCGCCGGCACCCCGGCGCACTCGAGCACGACGTCGGCACCGAAGCCGCCGGTGAGACGCCGGACGGCCCCTACCGGATCGCCCGCCGCCGTGTCCACCACCTCGAACCCGAGGGCGGCGGCCCTCGCAAGCCGTGACCCGCGGCCGACCACGATCACCCGCGCCGCTCCCCGGATCCGGGCGGCGTCACCCGCGAGCAGGCCGATGGCCCCGGCGCCGGTGATGGCCACCGTGTCACCGGGGGCGATCTGGCCCCGGTTGGCGACGTGGAGTGCGATCGAGGCCGGGTCGATCACGGCGCCCTCGTCGAAGGACAGGCCGTCGGGCAGCGGGAACACGCACTTGACGCCGTGGACGACGTAGGTCGCGTCGGCACCCTGGACGTTATGGCCGTACTGGCGGTGGAGCCCCGGCTTGCCGTAGTTCTCGCACAGGTTGTAGCGGCCTTCCACGCACTTCTGGCACACGCCGCACGCGTCGTGGCTGGTGCCCGCCACCCGGTCGCCCGGCGCAAACCCGAAGCGCTCCGCGCCGGGGCCCAGGGCGACCAGCTCGCCCGCCCACTCGTGGCCCGGGATGAACGGGAAGCTGGGTGGCCAGAAGCCCGGGTAGTCGCCCCGGATGAGATGGGCGTCGGTGCCACAGATCGACACCGCGCGGACGCGGGCCAGCACCTCGTTGGGACCGGGCACCGGCACCGGCACTTCCCGGATCTCGAGCCGGCTGGGCTCGACGACGACCAGGGCCTGCATCGTCTGGGGCATGGGCTCCGCTCCTGCTAACCGGCGCGAGGGACGAAGCGTGGTCGGTGCGTCGCGCCCGCCTGATCACGCATCAACGCCGAGGTCGTGGCCGCGAGGTGTCAGGCTCCCGGGATGGCGCCCGTCAGCCTGTCGTAGAGCGAGGCGGCGTTCAGGGTCTGGATGTGGTCCATCATGTAGCCCTGCCCCACGTCCACGGGTCCGAAGCGCTCGCGGAACTGGACGCGCGCCATCGTCTCCTCGCGGGTCCAGCCCTTGGCGATCGCGGTGGCGACGGCTGTCTTCCACTCCATCAGCACCGAGCGCTGGACATCGAGGTAGGCCTTCTTCACCACCGGACCGTGGCCAGGCACGATCGTCTCCACGTCGAGCGCCCGGATCCGCTCCAGGGCGTCGAGCCACTGGGCGACATCGGATGTCATCAGCCACGTCTGGCAGCCCGAGAAGATGGTGTCGCCGGTGAACACGACGCCTTCCTCGGGGACGTGCACGGCGAGCTGGCCCGGCGTGTGCCCCGGCGTGTGGAGCAGGTTGAACGTGTGGTCGCCAACACGCAGCGTGAGGTCCCCGTCGAACACGATCGTGCCCTTGTTCGGGTCCCGGTAGTACTCGTCCCGATCCGGCCACAGCGCGACCGCACCCGCATCGTCGAGGTTGGTCCCCTTCGGGTTGTCACCGGGGATCGACTCGTAGGCGTAGGCGAACGGGTCGAGGTCCGGGAACACGACCATGAACCGCTCGTAGAGCGCGCGGTGGTTGACGACGGTGCCCGCGCCCTTGAACCAGTAGTTGCCGAAGATGTGGTCGACATGGTGCTCGGTGTTGACGACGTAGCGGACCGGGCCGTGGGCCTCGGCCTGCTGCCGCATCGCGACCGCCCTGGTGGGCAGCTGCGGGGTGTCGACGACCACCACGCCGTCGGACGTCGTCACGAAGCTCGGGTTGCAGCCCCGGAGCTTCGTGGTCGTGAACACGTGGCCGGTGACCTGCTCCAGATCGAGCGCCGTGGCCGATGGCATCTGCTTCCTCTTCTTCCGGCACCGAGGCGACGCTCCGGCAGCCTGCCGGTGCGGACACGATCGGGCGAGTCTATTGAGTTGCGGTGAGCCCGCCGTCGATCCCCAGGATCTGACCCGTGATGAACGACGAGGCATCCGAGCATAGGAACAGGGCAGCCCCGACGAGGTCGTCGGTGGTCCCCACGCGCCCGATCGGGATCCTGCCGACGAGGCTCGCCTTGAACTTGGGGTCGTCCAGCAGCATCGCGACCTGCGGCGTGTCGACGAAGGTCGGCGAGATCGCGTTGACGGTGATGCCGTGCTTGGCCCACTCGGTCGCCCACTGGCGGGTGAGGGAGCTCACCGCCCCTTTGGCCGCCACATACGCGGAGTAGCCGGCGTTGATGCCCAGCAGGGCCCGGACCGACGAGATGTTCAGGACGCGACCCCCCTCGCCGCCCGCGATCATCGCCTTGACGGCCGCCTGGGTCGCCACCAGCGTGCTGCGGACGTTGAGCTCCATGATCCAGTCCCAGGCGTCGCGCGGGTAGGCCTCGGCATCGAACAGCACCTTGCCGGCCCCGCCGCCGACCGCGTTGACGATGATGTCCAGGCGTCCGTAGGTGTCGACCGCCTGCTTGACGATCCGCTCGGCATCGGCCTCGTCGGTCACGTCCGCGGACACGCCCAGGCAGGTGCCGCCCGCCTCACACACGCGATCGGCTGAAGCCCGAGCTCGCTCCTCGGAGCGGTCCACCACCACGACCCGGGCACCGGCGCCGGCCAGCGCCGCACCGATGGCCGAACCGATCGCGCCGCCGCCGCCGGACACGAGGGCGACCCGATCGTCGAGCTTGAACCTGTCGAGTAGGGGCACCGCTGTTCCTCCAGTGATCATCGATTATCGAGAATAGGCCATGACGCCTGCCCCGGTCAACGCGACGGACGTGGGAACGACCGGGGACGCGAGCGAGGCAACGCGGGTTGTCCGCAGACGTGGCACGATCGAGGCTGTGAACGGTCGCCCCTTTCGTGCAGCCCTGGCCGCCGGAGGCACGCTGGTTCTCGACGGTGGGCTGGCCACCCAGCTCGAGGCGCAGGGCGCCGACCTGTCGGACCGGCTGTGGTCGGCGCGCCTCCTGGTGGAGGACCCGGACGCCATCGTCGATGCGCATCTTGCCTACTATCGCGCGGGTGCGCAGGTCGCCACGTCGGCCAGCTACCAGGCCACATTCGAGGGCCTGGCGGAGCGGGGAATGGGCCATGACGATGCGGTCGGCGTGTTGCGCAGCAGCGTCGCGCTGGCTGCGGCCGCCCGAGCGCGGTACCGGGCGGAGGTCCTGGCCGAGGGCCGGCCCGCGCCCGACGGCCTGTTCGTGGCTGCCTCGATCGGCCCCTATGGTGCGATGCTGGCGGACGGCTCCGAGTACCACGGCCGGTACGGCCTCGGCAGAGCGCAGCTGGCTGCCTTCCACCGGGAGCGTCTGGAGGTGCTGGCGGCGACCGATGCCGATGTGCTGGCGGCCGAGACCATTCCGGAGCTGGATGAGGTGGTGGCGATCGTCGATGTGCTGGACGCGACGCCCGGCGCCGCGGCCTGGGTCAGCGTCTCGTGCGCCGACGGCGGTCACCTCCGGTCCGGCGCTCCGATCGAGGAGGCGGCCGCCGCGGCCGCCGCCTCGCCCTCGGTGGTTGCCGTCGGCGTCAACTGCACGGCCCCCGAGCACATCGACGAGCTGGTGGGACGGATCCGGGCCGTCACCCCGCTGCCGGTCGTGGTCTACCCCAACAGCGGCGAGGGATGGGATGCCACGTTGCGGCGATGGACCGGGACTGAGGTGGGGCGGGTCGATGCCTCGGCGGCTCTGCGCTGGCGGGCCGACGGGGCGACGCTGATCGGGGGCTGTTGTCGCGTGACGCCGGACCAGATCGCGGACATCGCGGGGGCTGTCTCGGGCGTCGTCGCTCCTGCGGCGCGGATCCTGGAACACCACGCGTTCACTGCAGCGGCCAGGGCGGAGGATGGGGGCAACGAACCGGCCCCCGGCATGCCCGGCGTGCCGACCCGAGGCTGACAGGCCCTGGGCTGCCCCGCTGGGGGGTTGCAGCCGCCAGAGCGAACGCTCACCGATCCGCGACGGCCCGCAGCCGCCAGAGCGAACGCTCCGATCCGCTCCGCGACAGGCGACGGCCCAACTCGGGGCGGGATGGATCCCGCGTGCCCCGCTCGCTCAGTGGACGCGGGACCCGTACCCCTTCCAGAACGGCTCGCGCAGCTCCGCCTTGAGGATCTTGCCCGTGCCGCCCTTGGGCAGCGACTCTCGGAAGTGGAACTCGCGCGGGACCTTGAACCGGGCAAGGTTGGCTCGACAGTGGGCGCGCAGCTCGGCCACCGTGGCCGTCGCGTCGGGTTTGAGCACCACCAGTGCCACCGGTGCCTCGCCGAACCTCTCGTCGGGCGCCGCGACCACGGCCACCTCCAGGACCGCCGGATGCGCCGCGATCGCGTTCTCCACCTCGACCGACGACAGGTTCTCGCCGCCCCGGATGATCACGTCCTTCGACCGGTCCTTGATCAGCACATAGCCGGCCTCGTCGATGGTCCCCATGTCGCCCGTATGGAGCCAGCCGTCGCGCATCGCCATGGCTGTGGCGTCCGGATCGCGGTAGTAGCCCTCCATCACGCCGTGGCCGCGAACCACGATCTCACCGATCTGCTCGCCGTCGGGACGGACCTGGGTGCCATCGGCGGTGACCACGCGGATCGTCGTGCCTGGTAGCGGCCAGCCTGTCATCGCCTGGCGATGGAACCGGCGTTCCGGCGGCTCGGCCGCGGTGACGACCTCGCGTGGCGATGCCAGGGTGATGATCGGAGAGGTCTCGGACAGCCCGTAGCCGACGATCGCCTGGACCCGGAGCGCCTCCTCCAGGCCGCGCACGAGCGAAGGTGAGGCCGGCGAGCCGCCGATGATCAGCTGCCGCAGGCTGGACAGATCGTGCTTCTCGCGCTCGCTGCTGTGGAGCACGGCGTTGAAGATCGCGGGCACGCCCAGCAGCCGGGTCACCCGATGGCGCTCGACGTGCTGGATCAGCGCGACCGGGTCGAACCGTCGGAGCATGACGTGCCGGCCGCCGACCATGGTCAGGAAGTGCGGGACGCCCCAGCCGTTGACATGGAACATCGGCACGACGTGGAGCACGACGTCGTCCTCACCGAAGCCCAGCGCGATCTCCGCGTTGAGCGCATGCAGGTACAGCTGGCGATGCGTCAACGCGACGCCCTTGGGAAGGCCCGTGGTGCCGCTCGTGTAGAACAGCTCCGCCACGGCGGTCTCGTCGATCTGCGGATGACGCGGCTCCGAGGACCCGCCGGCGATCAGCGACTCGTAGTCGTCGCTGGCGATGCCGCCCGCCTCGCCTTCGATCACCACGAACCGGGGCCGCGACGAGAGCTGGGGCGCGATGGACTCGACGAGCGGCAGGAAGTCACGATGGAAGGCGACGATTCGCGACCCGGCATGGTCGAGGATGTAGGCGATCTCGTGGGCCGACAGGCGGATGTTGATCGGGTTGAGGACGGCTCCCGCTTCGAGCACGCCGTAGTAGCCCTCGAGCAGCTGGTGCGTGTTGTAGGTGAGGAACGAGACCCGATCCCCGGGCGCGACACCGAGGTCCACCAGGGCGTTGGCGAGCCGGTGCGTACGCTCGGCCCAGGCGCGGTAGGTGAAGGTCGAATCGCCGTCGACGACGCCGACCTTGTCGCCGAAGAACGCAGCGGCGCGATCGCGGAACTCCAGCACCGACATCGGGATGAACACGGCGACCTCCTCCACCACTGGCAGCGCTCCTGAGTGTGCACCCGGCGGGAGGTCGCGCGTGCGGTCCAGCCGGCTGACTGGTTCGCGTCATCGCGCCCGCTTGGGCACAATGGCTCGCGCGTCCATCCCTGCGAGGAGCACACAGCTTGCGACGTGGCCCCCTGATTCTCGCGCTGACCCTGCTGATGGCGGCCTGCAGCTCAGGGGCGAACGAGTCCCCCAGCGCTTCGCCGGAATCGCCGTTGCCCGCGGGATCACACACGTCGACGGCGTTCCAGCCGACGGTGACCTTCACCGTTCCCGACGGCTGGGTCCTGGCCACCGACTCGGCCGCCTATCTCCAGCTCCGGCCTGCCGACCAGCAGTTGCTGGGGATCCACCTGTTCCGGGGCGTGAGCGCCGCCTCCCAGGACGCGACCTGCCCGGCGCAGCCACAGCCGGGTGTGGGGACGTCATCGATCGAGCTGGTCGCCTGGATCCGGGGCCTGAAGGGACTGTCCGTCACCAGCCCGGCGCTGGTGACGGTGGGTGGCCTTCGGGGCAGCTCGATGGACATCCGCATCGCCAATGGCTGGACTGCGTCCTGCCCGTTCGCCAACGGCATCCCGACGGTGCCGCTGCTGGTCGACCAGGGAACCGGGCTGCGGTGGGTCATCGCCGGCGGCGAGCGGCTGCGACTGTACGTGCTCGACCTTCCCGACGGGGGGACCCTGATCGTGGACATCGATGACTTCGAGGGCAGCCAGCTGACCGCGTTCCTGGGCACGGCGCAGCCGATCGTGAACTCGTTGCAGTTCGGCTCCTGAGGCGAGCCGTGGACGTGGCCGGGCAACGCCCACCGCGCGTCCTGGCGCTCATCCCCGGTCACCAGGAGGGCCCACGAATCAGCGGGATCGTCGAGGCGGCGGGACGGCATCTTCCGGTGCTCGTCGTCGATGACGGCTCCAGCGACGACACGGCCGGGAACGCCGAGGCCGCGGGGGCGCGGGTGATCCGCCGGCAGCCGAACCAGGGAAAGGGCGCCGCCCTGCGCGAGGGCTTTCGGCGCGCGCTCGACGAGGGCTGGGACGCCGTGGTCACGCTCGATGCCGACGGTCAGCACGATCCGGACGAGATCCCGCGCTTCGTCACCGCGTTCGCCGTCGCCGGCCCCTCCGGTCCGAGGCCGGAGCTGGTCATCGGCCGTCGCGACTTCGGGCGCATGCCACCGGTGCGGAGGATCTCGAACGCGCTCGGGACAGCGGCCTTCTCGTGGGCCGTTGGCGAGCCGATCGCCGACAACCAGTCCGGGTACCGCCTGCTGGGCCGCCGCCTGATGGCCGCGATGGTGGACAGCCGGGAGACCGGGTTCGAGCTCGAGGTTGAGATGATCGCCGTCTGCCTGCGGCGGCGCTGGACCCTCGCCTGGGTGCCGATCGCGACGATCTACGCCGGCGAACCCAGCCACGTGAAGCCGATCACCCACCTGCGCCATTTCGTCCGAGCGACGTGGGCGGCGAGGCGGCTGATGCGCGAGCGGCCTTGAGGCCCGGGTAAGGCAACTTCACCGCTCCGCCACCCGCCTTGAAGGCGAACGCGTCATGCTGAGAAACGCCCGCCGTCCCGGCGCGCCCGCATTCCTGAGGCCAATGATCGATCCGAACAGCCCCGACGGCATCACGACCCCCGGGCCGAGCACCGGCCCGGCCGCGCAGCCCCCCTCGATTCCTCCCCCACCGATGGCTCCGGCACCGTTGCCACCCCCGCCTCCCTCCGTGGCGCGCCAGCGTTCCGGGCTATGGCGGCTGTCGGCTGCGGTGATGGTGCCCGTCCTGGGGCTGCTGCTGTTCACCGGCGGCCTCGTGATCGGGCGATCCACCCTCCCCGCCAGTGGCGAGCCCGCGGCCGCCGGATCCTCCTCGTCTCCCTCGGCCAGCAGCGAGCTGGCCCTGATCGACGAGGCCTGGCACACGATCCAGGACCACTACGTCGACGCGGCGCACCTCGACGACCAGGCGATGGCCTACGCGGCGATCCAGGGCATGACCCAGGCGGTCGGCGACGTGGGCCACACCTCGTTCCTCACCGCGGCCGAGGCCAAGGCGGTCGACGAATCCCTGTCGGGGACGTTCGTGGGCATCGGTGTCCAGGTGGACAGCGACATCAGCAACGGCCCCGTGATCAACTCGGTGATCCCCAACACGCCCGCGCAACAGGCGGGCCTGCAGCGCGGCGACAGGATCGTGGCCGTTGACGGCACCAGCACCAGCGGCGAGACGATCGACCAGGTGGTTACCCGGATCCGCGGCCCCGAGGGTCAGTCCGTGACACTGACCATCGAGCGATCGGGTGGCAAGCCATTCGACGTCAAGATCGTCCGGCGCAAGTTCGATCTGCCGTTGGTGAGCTGGACGATGGTTCCGGGCCGGAAGGTCGCCCTGATCCGGCTCGACCAGTTCGCGACCGGTGCCACCAAGGCCATCGAGGACGCGCTCAACGGGGCGAAGTCCGCGGGAGCCACCGCGGTGATCCTGGACCTTCGCGGCAATCCGGGCGGCTACGTGAACGAAGCCGTGGGCGTGGCGAGCCAGTTCGTGGGCGATGGGATCGTGTACCGCAGCATCGATGTCAGCGGCGCGGAGAAGGACGTCCCGGTCGAGCCGGGCGGGCTGTGGACCCAGGGGCCCTTGGTCGTCCTGACCGACGGCAACACGGCGAGCTCGGCCGAGATCGTCACCGGGGCGATCCAGGATGCGGGACGTGGCACGGTGGTCGGTGAGAAGACCTTCGGGACTGGCACCGTGCTGGGCCGGTTCGACCTGGCCGACGGGTCATCGCTCCGGATCGGCGTGGAGCGATGGCTCACGCGAGACGGTCGCCCGATCTGGCACGAGGGTCTCGAGCCCGACGTCAAGGTCGCGCTCGCCGCCAACGCCACCCCGCTGTTTCCCGACGACCTCCGCGCGATGACGCCAGCGCAGCTGGCATCCTCGACGGACAGCCAGCTGCTGAAGGCGCTCGATGTGCTCAAGGCGAGTGGCTGACGCTCGCTCTGAGGCCGGTGATTGACGCCGGCCACAGGAGCGCGGCCGGATCGCCTGACGCCCCACGTCTCATGACGCGCGGCGGCGCCTGACGCCCGGCGTCAGGACACGAGGTTCGGGATCGGGACCGTCAGGCCGGGGTCTGGCGTGAAGCCGCCACATGGCGGCTCCACTCCGACGTGCGGCCGTCCAGCATCTCCGAGCTGCCGGTCCAGCCACACACGCACGTCACTCGCTGCGCGCGATGGCGGTACTCCGCGATCACGTGCTTGCGCTTGTCTGGCTCGGGAGCTGGCCGGCGGGGCGGTAGCCCGGAACGTCGGTCCTGGGACACGCGCTCAGGCCCGGCGCTGGGCGAAGCACGTGCTGCAGTACACCGGCTTGCCGGACGTCGGCCGGAACGGAACCTCGGTCTCCTGCCCGCAGGACGAGCAGGTGGCCGGGAACATCTCGCGAGGGCCCCGGGAGCTGTAGCCGCCGCCCGAGCTGTAGCCGCCGCCCGAGCTGTAGCCGCCCCCGGCGCTGTACCCACCACCGTCGCTGTTCCGCGCGGCCTTGCGGGCGGCACGGCACGACGGGCATCGGCGCGGCTCGGTGAAGCCGCGCTCGGCATAGAAATCCTGCTCGCTGGCAGTGAAGGTGAAGGTCTGGCCGCAATCGGCGCACGTGAGCGTCTTGTCGACGTTCATGGATCGATCCACTCCTGTGGTTGCGACGGTGTCCGCGATCGGCCTCGGCGGAGTCCGGGAGGGGGTGGATCGAGTCTGCCGTAACGGGTCTCGCCCGACGATGGGGCGTCACCAAAGCATAGGGCATACGGCAAGTGAGGCCAACAACAGTTTCTGGAACGCTCCCGAACCGCCTTGCCCCCGCTCGGCGTGCTCTGTTCGTCAAGCTTTGGGCCGGCGACGCGCCAGCGGCGAATAGGTATCGAATAGGTACCGATCCACAGCGCCCGAAGTTGGCGGGCCGAGCAGCCCTGCGCTTCCGGCAAACGACCCGCCGATGATCCGCAATGACCGACGGAGGACCTCCGCGGGGGGGGTCCGGGGTCGGTCGCCTGGACTGAGGAGGTCGTGGCGATCGCCCGTAGCTCGTCGGGATCCCGTCGAGATGCGCCGTATCCGGTCGTGCCCGCCATCCTCCCGTCGCCCGGGTCGCGCCGGCTGATGGAGGGAGACCGCGATGGCGTGGCATCTGCGTGCGGCGGCCGGTGGGGCTGCCCGGGTCACCCTGGGTCTGGTCCGGATTGTGCGCGGCGCCGTGACCCTGGCGCTGCCGGTCGTTCTGGTCGCAGGGCTGGTGTTCGTCCGGGCGGGCGGCATCAACGCGGGCTCGGCGCAGGGGCCAGTGTCCGGCGCCGGTGCTCAGATCACCGGGCTGTCGACCCGTGGCCAGCTGGATCTCGCGGCCACCCAGATGGCCCGAGTACGACAGCCACGGGCAGCTGACGCTCGAGACGCGCGCCAACTATGACGCCGCCGGCAACCTGCTCGACTCGCGCGCGATCGGCCATACCTACGACGATCTGGGCGACGTCACCGCGGACATCGCGAACGACGCCGACGGATCGGTCTCGAGCCCGGGCGACGACATCACGCCCAACGCCACGACCGGCGCCCGCACCGACCTCACCACCGCCTACACCTACGACACCGCGGGCAACCAGGTCTCGACCACGGACCCGCGCCAAGCGATCGAGGCCGCGCTGGGCACCAGCCTCAACGCCGATGACTTCATCAGCCGCTCGACGTTCGACCCGCTGGGCCAGACCCTCACGACTCGTGAACCGACCACCCCTGGCGTTTCGGACTGCTCGCCGTCGCCCGGCTGCCGCACGACCACGTCCGTCTTCGACGAACGCAGCGCGGTGCGCGAGTCAACCGACGCCAAGGGCGTGGTCACGGCGTCCGAGAGCGACCGGATCGGCGACGCCACCCGGACGTTCGAGGACACCGACGGGGCCGGTGGCACGGCGGCCGCCGTGACCTCGGTCAGCACCTATGACGCCGCTGGCCGGGTCCTCACCGCGAGGGATCGCAACCAGGCCGCCGACAGCAATCTCGGCTACACCGAAACCAGCTACGACGAGCTGGGCCGCTCGGTCCAGACGACCGAGGCCGCCGGTTCCTCGCCCGATGCCTCGTCGGTCACCGACAGCGACGTTGACGCGCTCGGGCGGGTGATCGCGCAGACCGTCGGCGGGCTCCAGACCACGACCACGGGGTACGACCTCGGCGGTCGGGCGGTGCGGACCGACGACGAGTTCACCTGCGCCACGACGGCCTACGACTACCGCGATCTCGCGACCCAGACGGTCGAGGGCCTGGCGTCGGGCACCTGCACCGGCGGCACGCCGCTGACCACGACCATCACCAATGACGGTCTGGGCCGGGTGACGCTGCGCCACGTGGACGCCGACAACGAGCCCGAGTCGAACACCTACGACGCCGCCGGCAACAAGCTCGCCACCAGCGGCAAGCAGGCAGGGACCACGACGGGCTCGACCTACGCGGTCAACCGGCTCGACCAAGTGCTGACCGAGGCGCGTTCGGACGGCTCGACGACCAAGACCGACCACGACGCGGCGGGCAACCCGACCGACGTCTGCTACTGGAAGCCAGGGATCACGGTCGGGGACTGTCTGCCCGCCGACACGAGCTCCTGGACGGACCCGCCGACCCAGGCCGCCACGACCGGCTACGACGCGCACAACCAGCGCATCAGCCTCGTCACCCGTCTCGGCTCGACATCCACCGTGGCGACCACGATCTACGATCCGACCGAGAGCTACCAGATCAGCGCCTTCTACCTGCCCACCGGGTCGGGCAAGGAGGCCCAGGACCTGTACACGTACGATGCCCGCCACCGGTTGAGCTCGATCACCCACCAGCTGTGCGCCGTGAGCTCGGGCCACAGTTGTTCGTCCACCACTCCGACCGGCTCCGACGCCTATGCCTACGACGACAACGACAACCGGACGTCGGTCACCGAGTCCAGCACCGGCGGCACGGCAACCATACGTACCTACTGCTACGACGCGCGCAACCAGCTGACGGCCAGCAAGGCCACGACCTCGTGCGCCAGCTCGCCCGACGAGCGCTACACCTACGACGACGCCGGCAACCGGCTGACCGCGACCGCCTCGGGCGCTACCCGCACCTTCACCTACGGCGCCGACGGCCAGCTCGACTCCTGCTCAGGGCCCTCCTGCTCGATCAGCTACGACGCCGCGGGACGGACCGGGACACTCACCGACAACGGCACATCCTGGACGTTCGCCTACGACGCCGACGGCCGGTTGGTCAGCGCCTGCAGGGCCACGAGCTGCGCAGGCTCGGGGTTCGACCGGGTCGACGACCGCTATGACGGCGCGGGGCACCGGACCCAGATCACCGAGACGACGGCTGGCGGCACCCTCACCACCACCGACCTGCGCTACGCGGGCGACGCGATCGTCCAGGAGTCGGTGGCGGGCAACGTCACCCGCACCTACGCGACCGACGAGGCCGGGCGGATCGTGCAGGTGTGCGACCCCGACTGCGCATCGGGCACGGTCTACCTCGTTACCTGGAACGGCCACGGCGACGCCACGGGTCTCTGGCGCCAGAACGCCGACGGCACGCTCACGTTGGCCAACAGCTACGCCTACTCCAGCTGGGGGACCCCGACCACGACCGTTGCCTCTGGTTTCAGCGACCTCGGCTTCCGGTTCCTGTACGTCGGCGCCTCCGACGTCCAGTGGGACGATGCCTTCGGCCTGGGCCTGCTCTACATGCACGCCCGCACCTACAGCCCGGCCTTCGGCCGGTTCCTGCAGCCCGACCCGGCACGTGCGGAAGACAATCTGTATCAGTACGCGCGAAACAGTCCGGTGACCAGTGCTGACCCGTCCGGAGCTTACTGGTATCGGATTAAGCCCGGCGATACCCTGCAGAGCATCTCGCGACGCTTCTGGGGTAACACCCGCCATGTCCAAGCCATCATCAGGCTGAACCAGCGGCTTCGGCTCCTACCGAGTAGGCGTATCTCCTTGCACGCTGGTCACTGCCTGGATATCCCCATCCTGCTGCGTCACAGCTATGGGGACCTCTCGTGCCCGACTCCGCACATCGTGATCGTCGTCCGTCGCAATGCCTGTCCCGCATCGGCGTTCGCTCTGGGAGGATGGACGTCGTTCGCGGGGAGCATCGAAGGAGCTTTCGAGATAGCGCAGGTGCTCGGCTTGTCATTTCCACCAAGCGAGGTGCCAATCACGGCGATCCACGTTGTCCTCGGTGGTGGCATGGTCGTCTTCATAACCTTGACAGCCGTAAACTGCTCTGGGAGATAGGTCCCCTGTGGCCGTTCAGGTCGCACTTGCCGTGCTCATTGCTGCGGTCTGGGTCGTTCTTGCGCCTCGACTCATCCATCGGTCCGAGCATCACGGTCAGATCTCGAGACCGGTGGCATTCATCGCCGTCGGTGTGGCTTGGGCAGTGGTGCCCGTCGTTCCACTGCTTGTCGGGATGAATGCCCCGCTGTGGCTGACGTTGGGATCCAGCATCCTGTTCTTGGTCAGTTACACGCTCGTTGGTCTCGGCGTGGCTTGGCTGGTAAGACGCCAGCGTCGCTGAGTGCGGTCCTCGAACGTCCGCCTTCCCCGCGGTCGGTGCGGCAGCAAGGTGCCGGGGTGCAGGCGATGCCGCGCTCCGACGCGAGCCGCAGGATCTCGAGCGCCGCGGCGGCGGTGGTCGTCGCATCGGACAGCGCCTCGTGCGGCCTCGCGTTCGCGATCCGCAGTTCGGCCGCGAGCGCCGCGAGGGTCCTGTCGCGCGGTGCGAGGCCGACGAAGCGGACGATGGGGCCGCGGGTGTCGAGCACCGGCAGGTCGGGCAGGTCGGGTCTCTGGCGCCAGAACGCCGACGGCACGCTCACGTTGGCCAACAGCTACACCTACTCCAGCTGGGGAACACCGACCACCACCACCCACAACGGCTATGCCGACCTCGGCTTCCGGTTCCTGTAGGTCGGCGCCTCCGACGTCCAGTGGGACGATGCCTTCGGCCTGGGCCTGCTCTACATGCACGCCCGCACCTACAGCCCGGCCTTCGGTCGCTTCCTGCAGCCCGATCCGGCGGGGGCGGAGGCGAACCTGTATGGCTATGGCCAGAACAGCCCAGTGACGATATCGGGCCCATCGGGCCAGTGCTTGGTCCCGGTGGTGGGTTGGATCGTCTGCGGGGAGATCGCGGTTGCGGGCGTCACGTTCGTCGTCGGTGCGACGGCTTGGACGGCCCGCAACATAGCCGACTACGTCAGTCACCATCCGATCAACATCAACATCGGGCTAACGCGGCAGGATCCCACTCAACGACGGTGGGCGCCCCCCCTTCAGAATCCGCAGGTGAGAGACCGCTACTACCTGGAGGGTCCATCTGAATTGGGATGGATCACTAAGCCCGGACCACCGAGCAAGCGCCCGCGTCGGAACCCGTGCAACGAGCTGTTGAGGAAGATCGGGGTCTCGCATGAAGGTTCGGCATCTGACGTGCGCGGCAGGCGCGCTTGTCGTGACGGTGGCCGGGGGCGTGACCTTCTTCATCGCTGAGAACGGCGAAGCGAAGAGGCGGCGCTAGGCACGTCTGCAAGGAGCCAGCAACGGTGCTCGGTTACTTCTCGGTCCTAGTGCCTCATGCCGCAACGTCGGGGAGCGAATGATGGACCTCGGCGTTGATGCGCCAGGGCTTGGCGGGACGAGCGTTCCTGTTGTGCCAGCGCAGGTAGGCGTGGATCGCCCGGTCCTGCTCGCCATGGCTTCGGTAGTCGGTGCCGTTGAGCGCGAACCGGCGGAGGGCACCGAACTGGCACTCGATGAGGTTGAGCCAGCTCGCGTAGGTGGGCAGGTAGACGAGCTCGATGTCGTGGCCGGCGACCCACGCGAGCAGCTCCTGCTTCTTGTGCGGGCTGAAGTTGTCGAGCACCACGACGAGGTGCTCGCGGAACCGAGCTCGCAACGTCCGGAGCAGCTCGCGCACCTCGCGCCAGGTCTTGGTTGCCCGGATGTGGCCGTACAGCCGGCCGGTCGCCGGGTCGTAGGCGGCCAGCAGGTGGCGGACGCCGGCGGTCCGCTTGTAGGTCGCCCGGAAGCGGACCGGGTGCTTGGAGCGATGCCAGCCCCGCCCGAGGCGCGGCTGGAGGTTCAAGGGGCCGAACTCGTCGAGGCACAGCACGCGCGCGTCCCTGGGTGGGTGGGCGTAGAGGTCGAGGACCCGGTTCTTCTTGGCCTCGAACTCGGGGTCGGGCGACGCCTTCCACGTCTTGTGATGAGTGAAGCGGATGCCCTGCGCGTGCAGGATGCGCCACAGCTGGCTGCGGCTGATGGTCGGCACCACGCCGTGTCGGACGAGGTGCGCGCGCAGCTTGGTCAGGCTCCAGGAGGTGAACGGCTCACCCCGGTCGACCGGGCGGGCGAGGGCCACCTTCACGATCTCCGCGCGCTGGGTGAGATCGATCCGGCGGGGACGGCCCCCGCCCCGCCGAGGGCCCAGGCAGGCGAAGCCCTCCGCGTTGAAGGCATGGATCAGCTCGGCCACGTGGGTCGCGCTGGCCTGGAACATCAGCGCGATCTGGGTCACGCTCTGGCCCTGGAACGAGGCGAAGAGGAGCATCGCCCGGTGCTGCACGGTCGGATTCTTGCTGCGCCGCGCGAGCTTGAGGAGGTGGGCCGCCTCCCCGTCGCTCAGCTCACGGACAAAGAGCTCGGCCCGGCGCGCCATCGCCACCTCCAATGCTCGGGAGGCCCACGGCCGGGCCTCGGGGGAGTGCGATTACCTCCCGAGCATTATGAATCGGGGCACTAGCCAGCACCACTCGGCATGACCACCCCGAACAACTTGCCGAGATAGAGCGGGGGAGGCGGGCGAGCCCACTCCAACCGCGGTCGTGCGCCACGGAAGCGAGAGCGCCCTGGCCCCAGGCCACGAGTCGTCCGATCCTCGCTTGCTCGGTCTCGTCGCGGCCGCCGGTTCAGCACGGCTCGCAGATCCTCGGCGCGTCCAGAGCCAGGGTCCACCCACCATGACATTGGCGGAGGGTCGTACGTTGCATCAGGATCCATCGCGGGCCGATCAAGTCGACGGCGAGGCGTGGTTCGACGAGCTGGCATCCTTGCTGCCGGCGGGCACCGTCGAGGAAGCAGGTCCCGACGAGCGCACCGCACTGCTTGACTAGTGCCTCATGCCGCAACGTCGGGGAGCGAATGATGGACCTCGGCGTTGATGCGCCAGGGCTTGGCGGGACGAGCGTTCCTGTTGTGCCAGCGCAGGTAGGCGTGGATCGCCCGGTCCTGCTCGCCATGGCTTCGGTAGTCGGTGCCGTTGAGCGCGAACCGGCGGAGGGCACCGAACTGGCACTCGATGAGGTTGAGCCAGCTCGCGTAGGTGGGCAGGTAGACGAGCTCGATGTCGTGGCCGGCGACCCACGCGAGCAGCTCCTGCTTCTTGTGCGGGCTGAAGTTGTCGAGCACCACGACGAGGTGCTCGCGGAACCGAGCTCGCAACGTCCGGAGCAGCTCGCGCACCTCGCGCCAGGTCTTGGTTGCCCGGATGTGGCCGTACAGCCGGCCGGTCGCCGGGTCGTAGGCGGCCAGCAGGTGGCGGACGCCGGCGGTCCGCTTGTAGGTCGCCCGGAAGCGGACCGGGTGCTTGGAGCGATGCCAGCCCCGCCCGAGGCGCGGCTGGAGGTTCAAGGGGCCGAACTCGTCGAGGCACAGCACGCGCGCGTCCCTGGGTGGGTGGGCGTAGAGGTCGAGGACCCGGTTCTTCTTGGCCTCGAACTCGGGGTCGGGCGACGCCTTCCACGTCTTGTGATGAGTGAAGCGGATGCCCTGCGCGTGCAGGATGCGCCACAGCTGGCTGCGGCTGATGGTCGGCACCACGCCGTGTCGGACGAGGTGCGCGCGCAGCTTGGTCAGGCTCCAGGAGGTGAACGGCTCACCCCGGTCGACCGGGCGGGCGAGGGCCACCTTCACGATCTCCGCGCGCTGGGTGAGATCGATCCGGCGGGGACGGCCCCCGCCCCGCCGAGGGCCCAGGCAGGCGAAGCCCTCCGCGTTGAAGGCATGGATCAGCTCGGCCACGTGGGTCGCGCTGGCCTGGAACATCAGCGCGATCTGGGTCACGCTCTGGCCCTGGAACGAGGCGAAGAGGAGCATCGCCCGGTGCTGCACGGTCGGATTCTTGCTGCGCCGCGCGAGCTTGAGGAGGTGGGCCGCCTCCCCGTCGCTCAGCTCACGGACAAAGAGCTCGGCCCGGCGCGCCATCGCCACCTCCAATGCTCGGGAGGCCCACGGCCGGGCCTCGGGGGAGTGCGATTACCTCCCGAGCATTATGAATCGGGGCACTAGTGATGATCGGCGTCGGACTCGTGATCTCCTATGTCGTGGCTCTGGTCGTTAGTGATACGCCGGCTGCGACGGTGGTGATGATGGCGGTGACTCTCGGGCCATCGGTCGTTGGGATGGTCGTCTGGAGACTCAAGCGACGTCCATGGCGCGACATCGCGAGTTGGACGCTGCCGCTTGCGGTCTGGATGCTGGTCGCCGACCTGGGCCGAGAGATGGCCACGATCATCGCGGCGTTGGCTGTGAGCTTGGGTACTGGCTTTGCGTTCCTTCTGATCGTCAGTGACGACCTAGCGACTGAGTGGCAGGAGCGCGTATTGGGACGAGGTGGCCGGCCCGACGAATGAGAACTCTCCGGCCATGCATCGAACCTGCCGAGCTCCAGTACTCTGTGAACCGTACGAGCGCTACACCTACGACGACGCCGGCAACCGGCTGACCGCGCGCTCGGGCGACCACGCGGACCCAGGCCCGCCCGTCCGCTCAAGGCCGTGTAGACGGGGGTACACCCGCACCACGGCAGGCGGATCACCATCGGGATCACGGGCGTCCGGGTGGCCTGATCGAAGGAAGATACGGTCCAAGACCATGAACGAGCCGACCCCATCACCTCCCGTTCTGGCGGCGATCGCGCCTGGGTCCGGCAGCGTGCGTCAGCCCTTGGCAGGCAGGCTCCCGGCAAACGCCAGGGCGCGTTCGAGCCATCGATCCAGCTGCGCGTCATCGGCGATCACGTCAGGTGGTAGCGTGGCATAGCCGTTCATGGACCGGCCGGGCATGGGTGAGAACGGGCGGGCGCCCGGCAGTGCCAGGAGCGCCTCGAGATCATCCGCCGACAGGCGCACGGTCCACGTATCGGCGAACAGGTTGGTCGCGAGGTTGCCGCCGACGAACAGCGCCGGGTAACCGAACATCTTCCGCCGCTGCGCCCCGGGGTGACGGCCGGCGGCCACCTCGAACCGCTCCACCAGCTCCGGGGGCGACTTCTCGAACGACGGCATCTTCGGCATCGGGGTCCTCCGGGTCAGGCGGTCGCGTCGTCGGCGAGGTTGGGGGCCAGCCAGCGCTCCGCTTCATCGATCGGCAGCTCTGCCCGGCGCGCGTAGTCCTCGAGCTGGTCGCGGCCGATCCTCCCGATCCCGAAGTACCGGCTGTCCGGATGCCACAGGTAGAGCCCCGAGACCGACGCGGCGGGGAGCATCGCGAACGTCTCGGTAAGACAGATCCCGGCCCCCCGCTCCGCCTCCAGCAGACGGAACAGGGTGCGCTTGACCGTGTGGTCCGGCGTCGCGGGGTAGCCCGGCGCGGGCCGGATGCCCTGGTACCGCTCGGCGATCAGCTCGTCGTTGGCCAGTGACTCATCGGGGGCATATCCCCAGAGCTCGCGCCGGACGCGCTCGTGGAGTCGCTCTGCGAACGCCTCGGCGAGGCGGTCGGCGAGCGCCTTGACAAGGATCGCGCTGTAGTCGTCGTGGGCGGCCTGGAACGAGCGCGCCAGGTCATCGACCCCGCCTCCGGCGGTCACCGCGAAGGCTCCGAGGTGGTCGGCAACGCCCACCGGCCCCACGAAGTCCGAGATCGCGAGGTTGGGCCGGCCGTCGGGCTTGGCCATCTGCTGGCGCAGGGCGGGGATACGGGCGAGCTCGGTCGTTCGCGTCTCGTCGGCCCAGACCACGATGTCGTCGTCCGGGGTCGCGTTTGCCGGCCAGAAGCCGACCGCGGCCGACGCGTTGAGCAGCCCCTCGTCCACGATCCGCGAGAGCAGCCGGGTGGCGTCCGCGTGGAGATCGCGGGCCGCCGGCCCCAGCCGGGGATCGTCGAGGATCGCGGGCCAGGCGCCGCGCAGCTCCCAGGTGGCGAAGAACGGCGTCCAGTCGATCCGCTCGACGAGCTCCGCGAGCGGGTAGCGGTCGAACGTCCGAACGCCGAGGAAGGTGGGTCGGGGCGGATCCGCGGGCCACGTCACCCGCAGCCGGTTGGCTCGGGCGTCGGCGATCGGGAGCCGCGTCTCGCGCTGCCGGCGGCCCTCCCGCTCCCGTCGGACGGTCTCGTACTCCTCGCGGATTCGAGCAGCGAACGCGTCGCGCGACCGGTGGTCCAACAGGGACCCGGCCACGCCCACCGCGCGCGAGGCATCAATCACGTGCACCACCGGCGACGAGTAGGCCGGCTCGATCTTGACCGCGGTGTGGACGCGGGACGTGGTCGCGCCCCCGATGAGCAGCGGCGTCGTCATCCCCTCGCGCTCCATCAGGCCCGCGATGTGGACCATCTCGTCGAGCGATGGCGTGATCAGGCCCGACAGCCCGATCAGGTCCGCGTTGACCTCCCGCGCCTTGTCCATGATGCGGGCCGCCGGGACCATGACCCCGAGGTCGATCACCTCGTAGTCGTTGCAGCCCAGCACGACGCCCACGATGTTCTTGCCGATGTCGTGGACGTCGCCCTTGACCGTGGCCATCACGATCGTGCCGGCTCGCCGTCCCGTGCCCTCGCGCTGCGCCTCGAGATACGGGA
This sequence comes from uncultured Chloroflexia bacterium, assembly GCA_963829295.1. Taxonomy (GTDB): domain Bacteria; phylum Chloroflexota; class Limnocylindria; order Limnocylindrales; family CSP1-4; genus CAIXZV01. Next base: position 149,455 of record CAWHHU010000006.1, read on the forward strand.
TCAGCACGGCGACGGCCTTCTTCATCACCCGCGCCGACTTGACCACCTGGGGGAGGAACATCTTCCCCGCCCCGAACCGGTCGCCGACCACGTTCATGCCGGCCATCAGCGGTCCCTCGATCACGTCCAGCGGACGCGCGGCAACCAGCCTCGCCTCCTCCGTGTCATCGACGATGAACGCGTCGATCCCCTCGACCAGGGCGTGTGTGAGGCGCTCGTTGACGGGCAGCTCGCGCCAGGAAAGGTCGTCCGTTGCACGGGCGACCGCCGCACCGCCCGCGAATCGGGGCGCGATCTCGAGCAGCCGGTCGGTCGCATCGGGGCGGCGGTCGAGGACCACGTCCTCGACGCGTTCCAGCAGCTCGGGGTCGATGTCGTCGTACTGGGGGATCACGCCCGCGTTGACGATCGCCATGTCCAGCCCGGCCCGGATGGCGTGGTACAGGAACACGGCGTGGATCGCCTCGCGCACGCGGTCGTTGCCGCGGAACGCGAACGAAACGTTGGAGACGCCACCGCTGATCCGCGCATGCGGCAGTGCTGCCTTGAGTCGCCGGGTCGCCTCGAAGAACGCCACGGCGTACTGCGCGTGCTCCTCGATCCCGGTCGCGATGGCGAAGATGTTGGGGTCGAGGATGATGTCCTCCGGGGCGAACCCCGCCTGCTGGGTGAGGAGCGTGTAGGCGCGCGTGAGGACGGCCACCCGGCGCTCGACCGAGTCCGCCTGCCCCTGCTCGTCGAACGCCATCACCACCGCCGCGGCCCCGTAGCGCCGGCACAGCCGTGCCTGGCGCAGGAACTCCGTCTCGCCCTCCTTGAGCGAGATCGAGTTGACCACGCCGCGGCCCTGGAGCTGCTGGAGCCCGGCCTCGATCACCGGCCAGCGCGAGCTGTCGACCATGATCGGGACCGCCGCGACATCAGGCTCGCTGCCCAGCCGGCGCAGGAACCGGGTCATCGCGGCGACACCGTCGAGCATGGCCTCGTCCATGTTCACGTCCAGGATCACGGCGCCGTTGGCGACCTGGTCCCGGGCGATGGCCACGGCCTCGTCCTCTGCGGCCGCCGGCTCTGCCGTCGTCGCATCCGGCCCGCCACCGGTCGCCGCCGCCATGAGCCGGGCGAACTTGCGCGAGCCGGTGACGTTGGTCCGCTCGCCGACGTTGACGAAGGCGCCACCGGGCATCGGGATCGCGAGCGGCTGCAGGCCCGCCAGGTGCGTGACCGGGGCGATGGTCGGAACACCACGCGGCGCGACGCCGGCGACCGCCGCCGCGATGGCCGCGGTGTGCTCGGGCGTGCTGCCGCAGCAGGATCCGGCCACGTTGACCAGCCCCGCCCGGGCCCATTCGCCCAGCGCCGCCGCCGTCTGGTCGGGGGTCTCGTCGTAGCCACCCAGCTCGTTTGGCAGGCCCGCGTTGGGATAGGCGGCCAGTGGCACGTCGGCGATCCGGCTCAGCTCTTCGACGTGCTCGCGGAGCTGTCTCGCGCCGAGCGCGCAATTGAGCCCCACGAGCATCGGGTTGGCGTGCCGGATGCTGGTCCAGAACGCCTCCAGCGTCTGTCCCGACAGCGTGCGGCCCGACGCATCGACGATGGTGCCGCTGATCACGACCGGCAGCCGGATCCCGAGCGCGTCGAACGCCTCCTCGACCGCGAAGATCGCCGCCTTGGCATTGAGGGTGTCGAAGATGGTCTCGATCAGCAGCAGGTCGGCGCCGCCCGAGATCAGGCCCTCGGCGGACTCGCGATATGCGGCCGCCAGCTCCCCGAAGTCGACGTTGCGGGCTGCGGGGTCGTTCACGTCCGGGGAGAGGGAGGCGGTCCGGTTGGTTGGGCCCAGCGAGCCCGCCACGTACCGGGGCTGCCCGCCACGTGCCTCGACGTCGTCCGCGGCCCCGCGGGCGAGCCGCGCCGCCGCTTCGTTGAGCTCGCGCGTGATGCCGGACAGGCCATAGTCCGCCTGGGCAATCCTGGTGGCGGTGAACGTGTTGGTGCTGATGATGTCCGCGCCGGCATCGAGGTACGCAGCGTGGACCTCGCGGACCGCATCCGGCTGGCTCAGGCTGAGCAGGTCGTTGTCGCCGCGGACGTCGCGCGGGTGGTCGGCAAACCGGGTTCCCCGGAAGTCCGTTTCGCTGAACCGGTGCCGCTGGAGCATGGTGCCCATCGCGCCGTCGAGCACCAGGATCCGCTCCCGGAGCAGGGCGGGCAGCATCGCCAGGCGGGTGGTTCGGCTGAGCGCGGGTCGGCTGGGTGCGGTCATCGTGCGATCGATCGTACCGCCCGGTCCGTGTCCGGTCACCCCGGGGCCGAACCCCACCGCCGGTCCCGCCCCATGTCGCTCCTCGCGATCTACCCGTCTGCCGTCGACGCGAACGCGGGCAGGGCTTGCCGACCGGGCTGGAGTGCCTGCAGCCCGGGTCCCGACGGCACCAGCAGCGCGTACCTTCCGGCCAGCTGGGCCATCCCGGGCAGCGCGCTCCACGGACCGCCGATCCGCCGGCGCACGAACTGCCGACCGACGGCGGCCACCGGGATCGCCGCCCCGGGTCGCGGGCTGGGCCCCCATATGCCCGATCCGCGCGGGTACAGCGGATCCAGGATGTAGGCGCGGGTCACCCGGAAGTTGGGGGTCTCCAGGGGATCCGCCGTCGCCACGAAGCCGCTCATGACCCACGCGTGGCGCCCGCGCCACACCAGCAGCCCGACCGGCCGGTCCCAGGTCCGGATCGCGACGGCGGCGATCCGCATCGCCTCGTCAAGGCTGTCGGCGCCCACGATCCGGTACGGCCCGCCGCCATGCTCCATGAGCGCCGCGGCCCAGCCGCGGATGCTGGCCCCCTGGCGCACGAACCCATCGGGGGCAGGGCCACTCGAGGCCCGGGCCAGGTTCTGCAGCTGACGCTGGGTGCGAGCCGTGCGGTCCGCGCCGGGCCGCTCGATGTTGAGCATCATCTGCACGCTCGCGCCAACGCACTGGACGAAGTTGGTCTGAGCGACGAAATCGCGCTCCTGGCCGAGGTTCATCCGGAACCGCCGTGCGGGGTCCGCCACCGATGCCATCGCGTGGGTGATCACAGGCGCGATCCCCATCGGGCGGGCTGAGGCCGCGGGCGCCGCGCTGATCAGAAGCAGCGCGGCGAGCAGGGGCGAGGCGACGAGACGGAGGTGGGTGGGCGCGCGCATCAGCCGGGCTCAAGACTACGTGGAGACGTCAACCGAGCAGGCCCCTGGTCACCGAGCTCGACTCCCGGTGCCCCGGCACCACGCTCCAGGCCGGCTGCCGGAACGGATGGTGCTGGCCAGCGACCGGCCTGACATGATGGTGGGGCACCTGGGCGCCCCACCAGGAGCCGGATCGGGATCGACCCAATGGGTGGTTGTCCCGGTCCCCACACAAGTGCAGAGGTAACCACGATGCGGATCCTGATCATCGGTGCCGGGGGCGTCGGCAGCGCGGCCGTCGGCATCCTGGCCCGGCGCGACTTCTTCGACCACGCGCTGGTCGCCGACCACGATCCCGCTCGCGTGGAGCACGCCCTGGCCCAGGTGGCCGGCGATGGCCGGTTCTCCGGGGCCCGGATCGACGCCTCCGATGTGGATGGCATGGCTGCCCTGATCGGTGAGCATCGGATCACGCACGTCCTCAACGCCGTCGATCCGCGGTTCGTCGTGCCGATCTTCGACGCCTCCCTGGCGGCCGGCGTCGACTACATGGACATGGCGATGTCGCTGTCACACCCGCATCCGGATCGGCCATACGAGGAGAGCGGCGAGAAGCTGGGCGACGCGCAGTTCGCCATGGCGTCCGATTGGGAGGCGGCCGACCGGCTCGCGCTGGTGGGCATGGGCGTGGAGCCCGGCCTGTCCGATGTGTTCGCGCGCTACGCGCAGGATCACCTGTTCGGCGAGATCGATGAGGTGGGCGTGCGAGACGGTGCCAACCTCACGGTCGAGGGCTACGAGTTCGCTCCCTCGTTCTCGATCTGGACGACGATCGAGGAATGCCTGAACCCGCCCGTGATCTGGGAGGACGGTCGAGGCTGGTACACGACGCCCCCGTTCAGCGAGCCGGAGACGTTCGAGTTTCCGGAAGGGATCGGGCCGGTCGAGTGCGTCAACGTGGAGCACGAGGAGGTGCTGCTCATCCCGCGCTGGGTCAAGGCGAAGCGAGTGACCTTCAAGTACGGCCTGGGCGACGAGTTCATCGGCGTGCTCAAGACGCTCCACCTGCTGGGTCTCGATCGAACCGAGAAGGTGAGGGTGGGTGGGGTCGAGGTCTCGCCCCGCGACGTGGTCGCCGCCTGCCTGCCCGACCCTGCCGGCCTGGGCGATCGGATGCACGGCAGGACGTGCGCCGGAACCTGGGTCACCGGCCGAGGGAAGGATGGGTCGTCCCGTGCCGTCTACCTATACCACGTGGTCGACAACGCATGGTGCATGCGCGAGTACGGTGCGCAGGCGGTCGTCCTGCAGACGGCCGTCAACCCCATCGTCGCCTTCGAGCTGCTGGCGCGCGGCACCTGGTCGGGAACAGGGGTGATGGGCCCCGAGGCTTTCGACGCGGTGCCGTTCCTCGACCTGCTCAACGAGTACGGGATGCCGTGGGGGATGCGCGAGGAGCCTGTCTCCGCTGCACGCTGACCCGGGGCCGGAGCGGGCTGGCACGATCAGATCCACGGGCGCTGGAACGCGGGATCCACCGGCGCTGGAACGCGGCGCGTTCACTCCGGCGGTCCTTCCTGCGCTGGAATGCGAGATCCACCGGCGCTGGAACGCGGCGCGTTCACTCCGGCAGTCGGCTGTGGCGGGGGACGCGAAAGCCGCTACGAGGCCGCCATCTGGAACGCGCGCGGTTCGGGCCGGCGGACCGGAGCCGCCCTGACACCCCCGTTGGGACGCCCGGCGATCCGGGGGCGCTCTCCTCCGCACGGCCGCGGCGCGACATGGGCATCAGATCCGGTCGATCCTCCGGGGCGGCATCCGCGGGCCTCGACGAGGCGGGCCAATGCCGGCGAGCTCGAGCAGCCGGAGCACGCGGCCGCGCTGACCGCGGTAGGGCTCGAGCAGCTCGAGCATGCGCTCGTCGCTGCCGCGCGGCTCGCCCGCGAGCGCCCAGGAAGCCACGCTCGGCAGGTGATAGTCGCCCACGCTGACGGCATCAGGGTCGCCGAACGCCCGGATGCCGACCTCTGCTGCGGTCCACGGGCCGATGCCGGGGAACACCCGAAGCGCGGCGTAGGCCGCCGCCCGGTCGTCGCCGGGGTTGCCCGCTGCCACGGCCAGTCGTTCCAGCCGGTTCGCCTCGCGAGCAACGGCACGAATGAGATCCGCTCGACGGCGCTCGAGGCCCAGCGGGTGATAGGCGTGGTACGGGAGGGACGCCAGCACGTCGGGGGCGGGCGGCAGCCGCAGCCCGGGAGGCCCGGGGGCCGGCTCGCCGTAGGTCCACATCAGGCCCCGGTATGCGCGCCGCGCCTCGTCGCCGGTCACCTTCTGTTCGAGGATCGCGGGAACGAGCGCCTCGAGCACCGCACCGGTCCGGCCGACCCGCAGGCCGCGCAGGCGGCGAACTGCGTCCGCCACTGCGGGATGCCGCGGCGCCAGCGCCTCCGGCTCGTCGTCGAGCCCGGCCAGGGCGCCCAGGTGGTCGATGGCCCAGTCGCTCCCGGGGCCCCATGCCCGGGCACGAACCGTCCCGACGCCCGCCTCGACGAACAGGGTGACCGCGCCGGCTGGTGTCCGTGTGGCCCGCCAGGCCGAACCGGAGACCTCGAACCGGAGCGCTGGATCGCCACGGCCGCGGCGATGGATCCCGAGCGTCAGGCGCAGGTCCACCGGCACCTCGATCGGCAGCGTCAGCTCTGCGTCAGGTCGGTGGAGGTCGGATGCGGAAGCCACGGTCCCCCGGAGGGTACGCGCGTTGCCGCCGCATGGCTCCCACCCGCCATGACTGTGATGCGACCGCAAGGTGAAACCCAGAACCGTGTTGCGTGCCAGTTGACAACGTCGGGTAGCCTGTCGGGGCATCGTGCGAACCAGGCTCATCGTCGCGATCGCGGCACTCATGGCCGCGAGCGCCCTGGTCGCCCTACCAGAACCCGCGGGCTCGAGTGCCCCGAGCTCCGCCCGGTCGATCGACGCGGCGTCGTTGCATGCCGTGCTGATCGCACTGCCCGCCGGTTCACCGGCGACGACAATTCCTCCACTTGACAACGCGTCACGCTCGGCCGGCTGGCTCGGGCCCGACGCTTCATTGGCGCAGCCCGGGCAGGCGGCGACCGTGTCGGGCCGCCCGACCGTGAAGCAACCGGCACCCAGGGTGCGCACGGTTCTCAAGAACTACTGGCGGTTCGACCCTGACATCAGCTGGTACGGCCCCGGCTTCTACGGCAGCGGCACGGCGTGCGGCCAGACGTACACCAAGACCATCCTGGGTGTCGCCCATCGAACCCTGCCGTGCGGGACGCTGGTGACGTTCCGCAACCCGGCCAACGGGCGTCAGATCACCGTCCCCGTGATCGATCGGGGACCCTACGTGTCCGGTCGGACATGGGATATGTCCAAGGGCCTGTGCGAGTATCTCGGCCACTGCTACACGGGCTCGATCGAATGGCGCTGGGGGAGCCGCGGCGGCGGATAGGCGACAATCCAGCCGTGTCCCGATCGTCGCTCCTCACCCGTCGCCGGATGCTTCGTGGCGGCCTGGCCGCCGCAGTCGCGTGGCTCGTGGCGGCCTGTGCTCCTTCGAAGCCGACGTCCGCGCCGACCGCCGGCCCATCCGCGTCGGCCAGCGAAGCACCCAGCTCCACGGCATCGACGTCGCCGTCACCCACGGCGGAGCCCAGCGTCGGGTCTCCGGCCGAGCCGTCGGCGTCGCCCGGGCCTGGGCTGGCGACGAAGATCGCCGGTCTGATGGTGGTGGGCTTTCGCGGGATCCGTCTGGGCGACGCGCCGTGGATCACGACGGCGCTGGCCGACCCCGGGATCGGCGGTGTCATCCTGTTCAACAAGGACCAGGAGTCAGGCGGGCGCCGGAACGTCGCCTCGCCAGCCCAGGTCGCCCGGCTGACCGCAGACCTGCGACTGACCGCCGGCGAACGCGAGCTGATCATCGCCGTCGATCAGGAGGGAGGGCTGGTGACGCGCCTGTCGCAGGCGGATGGGTTTCCGGCGCTGGCATCGGAGGCCGAGATCGGGCGCGGCACGGCGTCGCAGGCTCGTCACTGGGGCCGGACCATCGCGAGCACGCTCGCGGACGCCGGGATCGGTCTCAACCTGGCGCCCGTCGTCGACCTCGACGTCAACCCCACCAGCCCGGCCATCGGCGGCCTCGATCGGTCGTTCTCGGCCGATCCGGACGTCGTGGTGCAGATGGCAGGCATCGAGATCCGGGCGCACCGGGCCGCCGGCGTGCGCACGACGCTCAAGCACTTCCCCGGCATCGGCAGCTCCACCGGCAACACCGATGACGGCGTGGTGGATGTCACCGACACGTGGACCCGCCACGAGCTCGTCCCGTTCAGACGGTTGATCGCGGCCGGCCTGACCGATGTGGTGATGGCGGCCCACGTGATCAACCGAACGCTCGACCCGGAGCGGCCGACGTCGCTGTCGCCGGCCGTCGTGACCGATCTGCTTCGTGGCGAGCTCGGCTGGGATGGGATCGTGATCACCGACGACCTCCAGGCCAAGGCGATCACCGATGCCTACGGGGCCGAGGCGGCGGCAGTGCTCGCCCTCGAGGCCGGCAACGATCTCCTGTTGTTCGCGAACCAGCAGTCGTACGACGAAGGGATCGTCGACCGGGTGGTCGAGGCGGTGACCGCCGCCGTCGCATCGGGCCGGCTCGACGTCACTCGGATCGACGAGGCATGGAACCGGGTGCAGGCGATGTTCGGCGGGACGGTGACCTGAGCCGCGCACTCTCGGAACCGCCACGGGCCTGCGGGCGTCTGGCGGGCGTTCGCGGCGTCGCCGCGCCCTTGCTGGAGCGTCCCAGATGCCCGTCCCCGCCCGTGTTCATCCGCGCATCCTCGTGACCTTGATCGTGGTGCTCGTCGCAGCATGTGCGGCCCAGCCACCCGTTCCATCGACGCCCGGGAAGACGGCCGCCCCAGCGTCGACCTTTCCTGGGCCATCGGCGACGCCGCCACCCACGGCGCCAGCCTCCATGCCGGGCAGCAGACCCGTCACGGGTCCCGGCCTTCTGCTGGAGGTCACCGGCGAAGGGGGGTTCATCAATCCGGTCGTGGCGCTGAGCGCCGTGCCGCAGGTCGTGGTTGGCGACGACGGCCGCATCTTCACGCCTGGCGCCATGCCCGACGCCGGCGAGCAGCCCCTCATCCCGGCAATCGCTGTTCGTGACGTGGGTCCGGCCGGGGCGGCCACGATCGCCGAGGCGATCCGCGCAGCGGGTCTCGACCACGAGCAGCCCGGCACAGGCGTGACGGCCGACATGGGGGTCACCGTGTTCAAGGTGGTGCTTGATGGCGCCGAGACTGCGAACCACTTCGCACCCGCGGCCGGATCGGGTCAGCCCGGACTGCCGGGCGTCCGCGACTCGGGCGCTCCGGACGCGGCTGCCCTCGCCGCGGATGCGCTGCTCGCGAGGCTGACCGATCCCACGGAGGCATGGGGCTCCACCGCGGCAGTCGCACCCGTCGCGTACCGGCCCACGGCGTACCGCGTCTATGCGGCACCAGCTGACACCGCCTCGGAGGCCGGGTCTGCGACCTCGGCACCGGCGTGGCCGCTCGCGACGAGCCTGGACGCGTTCGGCGCGCCCGCGGTTGCCGATGTCGGGCTTCCGGGACTCCGAGCCGGGATCGTCCGGGGATCCGAGGCTGCGGCCTTCGAGGCCGCGTTGGGTCCGCTGACGGCCGGGACCGCGATCGCCTCCGCCGGGCGGCTGTGGCAGCTGTGGGTCCGACCGCTGCTCCCGGGCGAGATGAGCTCATAGGCCCCCCGCGTGGCACCCGCCCGCGTCGTTGATGTGGGAATCCACATGATCGACACAGACCACCGGTGGCCGCTGCGTCTAGCCTCCGAGTTGGGTGCGCCCAGTCCGGTAGGTGCCCCCCTGGACGGAGGACCGCGCCGCGTGCCGAGACCCTGGATGAGACAGCAGTGAGCCGTCGACAACGGGGCTCTCGTCGCGCGCAATACCGGCCCATCGGCAACGCGGAATCGGCGCCGTGGACTGGGGCCTATCCGTCCGAGGAAGCTCCTGGCCCCTCGCTCCGGGAGCAGTTGGAGCGCGCGAGCGTACCCGCTCGCGCGCTCCTTCCCATCCGATTCTTCTTCGGGCTGACGTTCATCTACGCCGGTCTTGACAAGCTCCTGTCTCCGACCTTCTTCGATGCTTCCAGCCCCGCCTCCATCTACGGTCAGCTGGCGGCGTTCATCCATGTCTCGCCGGTGGCGCCGCTGGTCCGGATGGCCCAGCCGTTCGCGCTGCCGATCGGGCTGCTGATCGCCCTTGGTGAGATCGCCATCGGCCTGGGAGCGGTGACCGGGCTCGCCTTCCGCGTCTCGGCAGCTGCCGGTGCCGCGCTGTCACTGCTGTTCTGGCTCACGGCGTCATGGACGACAACGCCCTACTACTACGGACCGGATCTGCCATACGCGTTTGGCTGGATCGCCCTCGCCCTTGCGGGTGACGGCGGGCTGCTGGTGCACCGGTCGGTGCGCGAGCTCGGTGCCTACGTGGCAGACGACTGGCCGGGATCGCTCCGGTCGGGTGCCGGCTATCGCGTCCGTGGCCGTCCGACCCCGGTGGTGGACGCCTCGCCACTGCGGCGCCAGGTGCTCCAGGCCGGCGCCCTTGGTGCGTTCGCGGTGGCGATCGCCTCGCTCGCGGTGCCGCTCCGGTTCATCCTGCCGCGGGGAGGCGACAGCACGGCACTGGGCGCCGGCGGATTTGGGGGCAATGATGGAGGATCCGGGGTCCCCTCCGGCGTCAGCCCCGGAGCGGGAGACGGCGGGCCGGGGGCCAGCGCGGGAACCGTCGCCGGCCAGCCGAGCCCAGCGGCAAGCGGTGCCGGAGCGACCGCGGCGCCAACCTCGAACGCGACCTTGACCCTGGCCACCATCAAGACGGTCAATCAGCGCGGCGCCGCCGGTATCCGGATCCCGCTCGATGCTCCCCCGCCGTATCCTGCCGGCGACCCGGCCATCATCGTGCGGTTGTCCAACGGGACGTACGTCGCGTACGACGCCACCTGCACCCACCAGGGTTGCCCTGTTGGCTGGGACGCGCGCGATGGCGTGCTTCTCTGCCCCTGCCACGGCGCGGCATTCGATCCGGCGAACCACGGCGCCGTGCTCGGTGGGCCCACCCGGCAGCCGCTGCTCGAGCTGCCGATCGTGGTCGACAAGCAGGCGGGGACGATCAGCCTCCGCGCCTGAGCCTCGGTTCAGCTCAGCGGCGAGCCCGCCCGCTACCGCGAACGACGACGGGCGTGGGCGGGGCGCCGGGCTCGGCGAGCGGTGGCGGCGACGGGCTTCGCCGACTTCCCGCCCTCGAGCGGTGCGAACGAGGCGGTGAAGTGGCGCAGGACGGCCGGCTCGCGCACGATCCGGTAGCCACGGAGCGACGCCGCCCGCGATGCCACGTCGGTCGCGACCTCGATCACGTAGTCGACGTGGCTCTGGGTGTACGTCCGGCGCGGGATCGCGAGGCGCACGAGATCCATCGCAGCGGGCGTCTCGATGCCGTCCGGGCGGCGGCCGAACATCACCGTGCCGATCTCGCAGCCACGGATCCCGCCGGCCCGGTACAGCTCGACCGCCAGCGACTGGCCCGGATACTGGAGCGGCGGGATGTGCGGGAGCAGGGCCCGCGCGTCGAGGTACACGGCATGACCGCCGATGGGCTTGACCAGCGGGATCCCGGCCGCGTCGAGCGCGTCGCCCAGATAGGCGGTGGACCGGATTCGATAGCGCAGGTAGTCCTCGTCCACGACCTCGCGCAGGCCCTGGGCGATGGCCTCGAGATCGCGACCCGCGAGCCCGCCGTAGGTGACGAACCCCTCGGTCAGGATCAGCATGTTTCGACACCGGTCGGCGAGCTCGCCATCGTTCATCCCCAGCCAGCCGCCGATGTTCGCCAGGCCGTCCTTTTTCGCGGACATCGTCATGCCGTCGGCCAGCGCCCCGATCTCACGCACGATGTCAACGATCGCCCGCCGCTCCTGGCCGGGCTCGCGGGTCTTGATGAACCAGGCGTTCTCGGCGAACCGGCAGCCGTCGAGAAACAGGGGCTTGTGGAACTGGTCGCAGACGGTCCTGACCGCGCGCAGGTTCTCGAGCGACACGGGCTGACCGCCGCCCGAGTTGTTGGTGATCGTCACGAACACGACCGGCACGTCGGCGGCACGCTTGGCGAGCAGCGCCTCGAGCGCGGCGACGTCCATGTTGCCCTTGAACGGGTGGATCGCCGCCGGCTCTCGACCCTCGGCGATCACGAGATCCACGGCCTCGGCGCCCGTCCACTCGACGTTGGCCCGGGTCGTGTCGAAGTGGGTGTTGTTGGGGATGACCCTGCCCGGACCGCCGAGCACGCTGAACAGGATCCTCTCGGCGGCGCGACCCTGGTGGGTGGGGATGACGTGCCGGAACGGGAACAGCAACTGCACGGCGTCGAGGAATGTGAACCAGGACGGGCTGCCCGCATAGCTCTCGTCGCCGTGCTGGATCGCCGCCCACTGGTCTCGGCTCATCGCCCCGGTTCCCGAATCGGTCAACAGGTCGATCAGGACATCGTCGGCATGGAGGTTGAACAGGTTCCAGCCGGCATCCTCGAGGGCGTGCTCGCGCTCCGCCACGGTGGTCAGCTTGACCGGCTCGACGGCGTGGATCCGGAACGGCTCGAAGATGGTGTGCCAGCGGTCCATCGCAAGCCGAGGATACTCGCGGCCGACACCGGGACGGGAGCCCGGTCGCACCGGGAGCGAGCGCGGTCCGCGGGAAGACCGGCCCGCGACATGGCCGGCAAGAGAAGAGGCCGGATCCGGCGCCCGGACCCGACCTCGATGATTCCCCGGCCGATTGTGGCCACTGGTGATGGTGCACCCATCCGGCCCCGGGGTCCAGCCCAATGAGGGCACCCCTGCACCACATTTCGTCCGGGTCGCGAGACACCCGGCCGGCTGCCACTCGCTCGCACCCGAAGCCCCTGGCGCGCTACGCTGCAGCGCATGTGTCGCAGCATTCGCCAGCTCCGGCGCGGCGAGGACGCCGGCGTCGCCACCACGGGTGAGGCCGAGGCCGCCGCCCTTCAGTACGTCCGCAAGATCAGCGGCTATCGCGCGCCCTCGGCACGGAACGAGGAGGCGTTTCGGGTCGCGGTCGACGAGATCGCCGCCGTCACCGAGCGGCTCCTGCAGGCGATCGGGACGTCCGTCGCCGAGGGCCCCGACCCGTTCGCCGACCCGGTGCAGCGGCGAGCGATCCTGGCCGCCCGCACGACCGGTCAGCGGCGGGCAGCGGGCCCGGGCCCGGGCCCGGGCCCGGGCCACCCATGACCCTTGGCCTCGAGGTCGAGGCGCAGGCAGCGCCGACATGGTGGCGCCGACCCGGCCTCGACGTCGTGGACGGGCGCCTGTCGGTCAACGGCGCCGACCTCGAGACCCTGGCCCGCGAGCACGGCACGCCGCTGTTCGTGTACGACCTGGCCCGGCCGGTCGAGAACGTCCGCGCGCTGCAGGGCGCGCTCCAGCGTGCCGGCGTGCGGCACGTCGTCCGCCTTGCGCTCAAGGCCTGTCCGGACCCGCGCCTCCTCGCCGTGCTCCGGGGGCTGGGGGCTCCCGGCGAGCCTGGCGGCATCGGCATCGACGCATGCTCTCCCGGTGAGGTGCTCCATGCGCTCGCAAATGGCTGGAGCGCGGACGAGATCAGCCATACCGGCACCAACGTCTCCGAGCGCGACCTCGACGTGCTCCTCGCGCACGCCATCCGGATCAACCTCGACGGGGTGAGCCAGATCGAGCGGGTGGGCCGGCGCGCTCCGGGGCGGACCGTCGGCATCCGGGTCAACCCGGGTGTCGGGGCGGGCTACACGGAGCACCTGGCATATTCGGGCGAGCGGCCGACCAAGTTCGGCGTGGGTGAGGACCGCCTCGATGACGCCATCGCGGCCGCCCGCCGCCACGACCTGGTTGTGGACACGCTCCATTTCCATGCGGGGTCAGGCTGGCTCGGCCACCAGCTCGACGCGTTCGACGTGGCGCTGGAGCGGGCCACCCGCTTTCTGGATCGGCTCCTGGAGGCCGGATCCCCGATCCGCGAGGTCAACGTGGGCGGCGGTCTGGGCAAGGTCGCGCGCCAGGGCGAGATCCCGATCGATCTCGACGCATACGCGGCCATCGTCGGCCGGCATCTCGCGCCATACGGGGTCACGGCCGCGTTCGAGCCGGGTGACTTCCTGATGAAGGACGCGGGCGTGCTGCTGGGCGAGGTGGTCAGCGACGAGCGCCGCGGCGACACGACGTTCGTCGGTCTCGACCTGGGCTGGAACGTCAACTGCGCCTACTTCATCTATCGCTACGCGCAGGAGATCGTGCCCGTCCGCAACCCCCTTCGCGATCGCACGCGGCGGGTGACCGTGGCCGGACATATCAACGAGGCGGGCGACGTGTTTGCGGAGGACTACCCGTTCCCCGACGTGGCCGAAGGCGAGCTCGTCGCCATCCTCAACGCGGGTGGCTACCTGCAGGCGATGTCGATGACGCACTGCCTGCGATCAACCGGATCGGCCGCGTACCTCGAGCGGGGGCTTGCCGAATAGGCAACCTCCGAGGGCCCGGCCGGCTCAGCCGGGCCCGGCTGGCGCCCCTCCACGAGGCCGGCTGCCCGCCGGTTGCTCGATGCGGCCCCACGACGCGGCGCTCTCGACCTCGATCCTGATGATCGGCCGGTCATCGAGGGCGTGGTCGCGGTACTGCGGATACTTGGCTCGCAGGGCGGTCACGGCGCGTTCGTGCTCGTCGCCCGCGTCAGCCGCCAGGATGTCGGCCCGGCCGTCCAGACGCACCCAGCCGAGCAGCTCCCAGTCCTCGTCCCAATGGTCCGCGAGCAGGGCCACGGCCGGTCGGGCGAGCAGGTCCCTGACCCTCGCCAGATCCAGCAGGTCGGCGACCTGCTTGGGCTTCTCGTCGATGGGGGAATAGAGGATCGGCCAGCCGGGCCGGCGGGTGTCGTCGAGCAGGACGAAGCACACCGGGACCGGCCGCGGCCGGCCCGTCGCGCCACTGGTCGCCAGCGTTGCCCGTCGCGCCCGGCCCACGAAGGTGCGCTCAGCCAGGTTCGGGGGGCGCGAATCGCGAGGCATGCCCTGAGTATGGTCCGAGACGCGGGCCGGGTACGATCCTGTCTCATGAGCGCCTCGCCCCAACCGACGCCCCGCCAGGCCGCCCCGACCCGGCTGCTCGCATACCACGCGGGCGTCGCCGAGGAGCGCGAGGATCGGCTGGCCGGTGAGGAGCCGATGGCGATCCGCGCCTGCGGCCCGGGACAGGAGCCGGTGAATGTCGCGGTCACCATGCGCACGCCGGGTCACGAGGCGGAGCTTGCTGCGGGATTTCTGCGCAGCGAGGGCCTGATCGATGATGCGACCCGGATCTCGGCGGTCACGTTCAGCCAGCCCGGCAACGCTGCCCAGCCGGACGACCAGGTCACGATCCACCTCGACCGTCCGTTCGACGTCACCCGTGTCGCGGAGCGCCATTTCGTCGCGACCGCGTCGTGTGGGATCTGCGGCAAGGCGTCGATCGACGAGGTCGAGGTGCGCTGTGACCCGATCCCGGACGGACCGCTGGTCACGCCGGACCTCCTGCTCGGCCTGCCCGCCGCCCTGCGCGATGCCCAGGCGGTGTTCGAGAAGACCGGGGGGCTCCATGCGGCCGGGCTGTTCGACCCTCGTGGCGCGCTGCTGGCGCTGCGCGAGGACGTCGGCCGCCACAACGCTCTCGACAAGCTGATCGGCAGCCAGGTCCTGGCGGGCAGCCTGCCCCTGCACGAGCGGATCGTGCTCGTCTCGGGTCGGGCGAGCTTCGAGCTGGTCCAGAAGGCCGCGGTTGCCGGCGTCCCCATTCTTGCCGCCGTGTCCGCACCCAGCGATCTCGCGGTCGAGGCCGCCGAGCGTCTGGGCGTGACCCTGGTCGGGTTCCTGCGTGGGGACGGGTTCAACGTCTACGCCCGTCCGGACCGTGTGGCGGTCGGGCCCGGCTGAGAACGCCTTCAGCCCTTCTCGAGGTCCCCGTCCAGCCGGCGCTTCAGGACGTACAGGAACAACGCATTGAACGCGATGAACGCGAGGACGACGACCATCGCCTCACGCCGGAACACGCTTTCGTCGATCTTGCCGGTCGCGATCGCTTCGGCCGCCCGGGCCTTCGTCGTGGCATCGGTCGACAGCTCCGCGATCTTGCTCAGCTTCGTCGTGTGAACGGCGGCCTGCGCCTGGATGAGGCTCGTCTTCGCGTCGGTCAGCTTCACCTCTGCGTCGGACGTGATCATGCCCAGCCCCGCAGCGCGCTGGATCGTGTCCTCTGCCTGGCTATAGGCGTCCTCTGCGGATGTGATGGCGTTGCTGATCCCGTCGATCTGCGCGTAGATCTGCGAATCCGGGTGATGGCACGTGTCACATCGCCGATCGGCCTCGTTCGTGAACCGGCTGAGCTCGAGGCGAAGTGTGTGCGTCTGCAGGTCGTGACACGTATCGCACGTGTAGTCGGGCGGAGTCGGGTGGAAGAACATGTAGGAGCCCGGCTGCGTGACGTCGTGGGTACCGTGGCAGGTCCAGCATTGGGGCGCTGCCGCCTGGAGCTCCGAGTGGCGGCTCTGCTGGTAGAGGTCCTCGGTTGCCGTGTGGCACTTGCCGCACACGCCGACCACCGTCGCGGACGTGGGCGGCTTTGCATCATGTGAACCATGACAGGACGCGCAGCTCGGTGCGCGGACGTCCTTGTTGTCGAGCAGCGCGACGCCGTGGACGCTCTTGGAGTAGATGGCGTACTGGTCGGTCGGGATGCCGTACGGTGCCATCCGATCGGCGTCGGCATGGCAGCCGGCGCACAACTCCGGGACGTTGAGGATGAACACCGGAGAGCTCGGGTCCGAGACCTTCTTGACGGTGTGTGATCCATGGCAATCCGTGCAGATCGCCACCCGGCTGTCATCTGCGGTCAACAGCTGCTGTCCGTGCACGCTCGACCAGTACTTCGCGTACTGGTCGGTCGGCAGACCCGAGGCCTTCATCCGGTTCACGTCCGCGTGACAGCTGCCACACAGCCCGACGCTCCCCAGGCGGTCGGGTGCGCCGACGAACCCGTTCGACGGGTCCATGGCCACCGTGATCTGGTCTGAGCGCGGGTCTCCCCCGTGGCAGTCGGCACACGTGACGCCGGCTTGGCCATGGGCGCTGTCCTGCCAATCGGCGGCGATCGCCGCCTGCTTGTCGTTCACGACGCTGTGGCAGTCGTAGCATCCGTTGGCGCCATCGGCCGGGGGGTGCGTGAGCGGTGCAGGGACCGGCGGCGCCGATGCGAGCGGGGCGGTCGCGGTCGGGAGCGGCGTCGCGAACAGCCAGTCGAAACCAGACGGTGCCGGGGTCGCCGTCGGCGAAGGCGTGGCCTCGGTGCTGCTGGATGCGGCCGGCGAACCACTCGGGTCCTGGGCGGCCGCCGTGAACGCGAGCGCAAACCACCCGAGGCCGAGCACGCCGAGGGTCAGGGCGGCCCTCACGCCCCGCGCAGCCCGGGAGCGACGACCGATCATCGGCCGGCGGATCTCAGCTGACATAGCCCCACACCGTCAGGACGATCACCCCCACCACCACCAGCGTGGCCCCCGCGACAGCCAGCTTGCGCCGTCGTGCCAGGACCTCGGGGTTCCGGTCCAGGAATGGCCACGCGATGAGCAGGCCGATGCCGATGACCGGGGCCATCACCGCGATGGTGCGCGGGATGATCTTGAGCAACTGGTACACGGCGAGGTAGTACCACTCGGGCTTGATGTGCGCGGGTGTCTCGAGCGGGTTCGCCTGGCCCTCCAGACCGGCCGGGAAGACCGAGGCGAGGACCACGAGGATCGCAAGGATGACGTACCAGGCGACGACCTCGTCAAGGAGGTAGTTGGGGAAGAACGGCCGAAGTGGTTCCTGATCGGCGACAAGCGGCCGGACTCGCGGCTCGGGCTTCTTGGGGCTGGCGAGGCCGAGCTGGTGAACCAGCACCAGGTGGATCGCCATGAGCCCGGCCAGGGCGAGCGGAAGCACCAGCACGTGGATCCCAAAGAAACGGCTCATGGTGTCACCAGTGACATCCGAACCGCCGCGAAGCAGCTGGAGGAGCGAGTCGCCGGCCAAGGGAACGGATCCGGCGATGTCGGTACCCACGACGGTGGCCCAGTACGCCCGCTGGTCCCAAGGCAGGAGGTATCCGGTGAACCCGAAGCCGAGGGTCACCAGGAGCAACCCGCCGCCGATGACCCAGGTCAGCTCCCGCGGGTACTTGTACGCCGCCTGGAAGAAGACCCGCAGGAGATGCAGGGCAACGAACAGGATCATCAGGTTCGCGGCCCAGTGGTGCACGCTCCGGATCAGCCACCCGAAGCTGACGTCGCTGGTCACGAACTGGACGCTCTCGTAGGCGGCCTCGGGCGTCGGCTTGTAGTACAGCGCGAGCAACGTGCCCGTGACCACCTGGATGCCGAACAGGAACAGGGCGATCCCGCCGAAGTACATCGTCCGGGCCGACATCGGGATCCGGACGTGAAGCAGCGCGGCCATCACCGGTCCGATGCCGGTTCGCTGCTCGATCCAGCTGGCGGATCGCACCGGGTGGTCGGTGGTGTCGCGGGCCGCCATATCAGGCCTCGCTCAGGAAGATCTGGTCGCCTTCCACGGAGACCTTGAGCGCGGGCAGCGGCGCCGGGGGTGGGCCGGACACGACGGTCCCCGAGACGGGGTTGAAGCGGCCATCGTGGCACGGGCACTGGATCACGCCGGCCAGGTCATTCCAGGCCACGACGCACCCGAGGTGGGTACAGATGGCCGAGTATGCGCGGATGCCCTGCTCGGTGCTTACGACGATCGCCGGCCTGTTGCCCAGGGCGACGACCTTGCCAGCGCCGGGAGGGATGTCGGTCGTCGTGGCGACCAGGACCTTCCCGCCGCCGGACGTGCCGCTCGTCCTGGGCGGGACAAGGAACCCGAGAATCGGGGTCGCGATCATCGCGAGCGTCGAGAACACGGTGAACCCGCCGAGCCAGGCGAGGAATCGTCGACGGGACTGGATCCCCTGGGGATCGAGGGTCGCCGGGCCGGGCGGAGACGCCAGCGGCGGGACGGCGTCCGGCGACGGCAACTGCCCGGGCTCCGCCGCGGTTGCAGGGTCGTGGTCCATCGCAGCCTCCGGCGACAGGCCTAATGGCCCATCGCAACCCTCCTGATGGACTGACATTGTGCGAGCGAAGACCGTGGCTGCGGAATGTGCGGATGGATATAGAAACGGCACATTTGCGCAGAGCGGCCGCTTGGCGGGTACGGGGCGCTGGCGCGACGATCAGCGTCCGATGGTGGCGTCGAGGTCAGTCAGGAACCGCGGAGAAGCGACGGCTCCTCCGGTTGGTCAGCCTCTCGGCGTCAGCGGCCAGCTGACGCCGGACGGCTGGTCGGGCAGGCTCTGGCTGGTTGGCCCCTCCGAGAACGGCGTCGTGACCGGCAGCACCGGTTCGCTGTGGCAGCGGGCGCAGAACACCGGCTGGTGGCAGTAGGCACAGGCGGTGTTGCCCTGGTCACGGATGACCTTGGCGTGGTTGGTGGCCATCTCGTCGTGGTCGACGGTCACGGCCCCGGTCGAGTGGCAGTTGACGCAGTAATCGCGAGCGTGGCACTCGCCGCACGAGGTGCCCCCCGGGTCGATGCTGGTCGCGACATTCCTGTGGTTGAACACCCACAGCTCGTCGGTGTGCGTCGATGGTGGTGCGCCCAGTGGCAGGCTGGCGACCGCGGGCCCGATCTGCGGGAAGGTGTGGCAGGTGTCGCAGGTCGACGGGATGGTCTTGTTGGTCACGACGCCGTTCTCGACCAGGAAGTGGCCACCGTCGTGGCACCGGAAGCAGCCGGGGAAGTCCAGGTGGCCGAGGTTGTCGGGGTAGGTCTTCGCGGTGACCTTCATCTCGGGTGTGGCCGTCAAGCGGTACAGCATCTTGATCTGGTCGATCGCCTGGCCGATCTGCTGGGCCTTGGCCTGGGCGACGTCGGGGTAGTTCATAGCGTAGAAGGAGGCCAGCTCGTCGGCCGCGGCGTCGGCCGCGGCATCATCCGGGTACGAAGCCCACAGGATCCTCATCCCTTCGCGCTTGATGTACGGGAGTGTGGGGTCGATGGCGTCGATCAACAGGTCGTGGTCGAGGCCGGACCGCGGGTTCGGAATCGGATGGCCGACCCGGTTGTGGCAGTCGTAGCACGACATCGTGGTCGACGTCTGTGTTGCCTGGATGGCGGCCACGTCCGGCGCGACGTTGGAGGTGTCGGTGATCTCCGCCTGGCTGATGAACTGCTTCACCGTGCCGTCGTCCTCGGTCTCTTCGACGAGATCGATCCGCGCGCCGTTGACGTCGGGCGACCAGTAGTTGACGGTGCGCACGACGTGCCAGTGGACGCTCTTGGTGACGTCGAACGGGTCGCCGCCGCTGGGGCGGATCAAGAGCCCCACGAACTGCCGGGTGTTGGTCTCGTCCTCCGCGTACATCGTGGCCGTCTTGAGCGTGGTGACCGCGTGGGACTCGACCGCGTGGCACTTCTGGCACGTCACCGCCGCACCCGGAAGCTGGGAGTGGTCGGGTGGAGGGATCGGCTCCGGGAACGTGCCCAGGACCACCTCGATCAGCTGTCGCGTGCCGTTGAGCTTGGCCTTGATCCAGCCGGCGATGCCGGGCTCGACGTGACATTCGGCGCAGGCGACGTCGCGGTGCGGACCGGCCTCGTAGGCCGCGAGCTCGGGAGCCATGGTGTGGCAGCGACCGCAGAAATCCGCGGTCTCGGTCCAGTTGAGCAGCGAGACGGCCGAGAAGGTGGCAACCGCGCCCAGACCGCCCAGCACGAGGAGCAGGGCGAACAGGCCCCGTCGGGAGGAGGGAAGCCGCGGCCGGCGACCGCGCAGGTAGAAGGGGTGACGACGTCGGCGGGGCGCGGCGGGTGCGGCGCTGCCGTCCTCCGACACGGACGTCTCCGCGGGGGGCGCTGCCTCGGGTGGCGCTGCCTCGGGTGGCGCTGCCGCACGGGGCGCTGCCGCATCGGTCCCCATCGCGGGCACGGCCCCCGTGGGCGCGGCGTCGTCGGCCGGCCCTGCGGACTTGATTCCGGGCCCCCCGGTGTCCGGATCGTGGGGCAAAGTGGGATCAGTCACTCGCTGGTGCCTAGTTGACGATCTCCGAGACGGCGCGGTCCATCTCGGTCCTGGGCAAGGCCCCGATGCGCACGTCCTTGATGCGCCCGTCGGTGCCGATGAAGAAGTGGGTCGGGATGCCGAGGGTGCGATAGGTCGACGCGATCGTGTCGTTCTGGTCGACCGCGATCGGGAACGTGAGACCCGCGCGCTGCGCGTAGGTGCCGATGTCCGTGCCCGTCTCGTCGATGAACACGGCGAGGATGACCAGCCCCTGATCCTTGTAGGCCTGGTAGGTGGCCTCGACGTCCGGGGCCTCCGTCCGGCAGTCAGGGCACCACGAGGCGCCGAACGTCAGCCAGATCGGCTTGCCCGCGTAGTCGGAGAGCGAGACGGTCTGGCCGTCCCAGGTCGTGGCCGTGAAGTTCGGAGGGATCGCCCCGACCACCGGCGCCGCGCCGGCGGCGTGCGCGCCGAGATCGATCGAGGTCACCCCGTCGTCCGTTCCGGGACCCGCCACGACCCAGGCGACCGCCCCGATGAGGACCGCCGTGACGATGATCACGACGATCGTCTGGAGACGCCCGGCGCCGGGCCGAGACGGCTTCGCAGCCAGACCCGCAGCGCTCATCCCGATCGCTCCTTTTCCGCCTGCCCGGTCAGCTCAGGCCCGCGTAGCTGTGGAGGCCGGGCGCGAACAGGTTGATGAAGAAGTAGGTGAACAGGGTTGCCGCGAAGCCGAGCATCAGGAGCCAGGCTGCCCGGTTGCCGCGCCAGCCGCGCATGACGCGGGCGTGGAGGTAGGCACCGTAGATGAGCCACGTCACCAGCGAAGCCGTCTCCTTGGGATCCCAGCTCCAGTAGCTGCCCCAGGCGACGTCGGCCCACACGGCACCGAGGATGATCGTGAGGCTCAGGAACGGGAAGCCGATGACGACGGCGCGGTAGCCGATCTCGTCCAGGACCTGCGGCTTGGGCAGGCCCCAGCGGCCGCCCTCGGGCTGGATCAGGTACAGGATGGCGGCCGCGAACGCGATCGAGAAGCTGCCGTACGCGACGATCGCCACGGCCACATGGACGGTGAGCAGCAGGTTGTTCTGGAGGGCGGGGACGAGCGGCTCGATGGGGCCCTGAATCGTCCACGCATAGAGCATCATCGCGAGCGCGACGGGCAGGGCGACCAGGGCCAGGATCCGCTGGTGGTAGCGGCGCTCGAACCACATGTAGGCGGCCAGGATCCCGAACGCGAACGCGACCGAGAACTCGTACATGTTCGCGAACGGGCCATGGCCCGTGGCGATGGCGCGGAACGCCAGGCTCGTGAACAGCGCGACCACGGCCAGCCAGCCCAGGATCGTGGCGTAACGTCCCATCGCGGCGGTCCTGGGCCCGGACACGAAGCCCAGCACACCGGTGTTGCCGGGACCGCCGGCGGCCTGCATGCGCGCCGCCCGGAGACCGGAGATCGCGTACAGCAGGTAGACGATGATCGCAAGACCGGTGCTGAACATCGCCGCTACGAAGGCGTAGCCGGACATCTTATCCATGTCGGATCTCCCTCAGGACCGCGACGACGCGTGCAGCGCGCCGCGGATGTCGCTCACAAGTTCCTGAAATTCGGTTCCCAGCGCCGCCTCGCGGCTGCCGAGGCTTGCCACCGCCAGCAGCGCCCCGCCGTTCGCTCGCGGCGAGATGCGCGCCCAGATCCGCTTGTGCGGGAGCAGGAAGCGGAGGGTGAACCCGGCGACCAGGAGGAACCCACCCAGCCACACGAGGGTCACGCCGGGATCCCGCGAGACGCTCAGGCCGGTGAACTGGCTCTCACGATCGAAGGTGACCGTCAGGCCCTCCATCGTCGCGGGCGTGCCCTGGTCGAGCACCTGATGAGCGACCTCCTGGCCGCCGTCCGCGGTGTACAGCTCGAGCTGCATCTGGCCCGGCTGGATCTGGGTGTCGCTGGCACCGAGCGTCCCGACGACCCAGCCCACGTAGTTCGTGTCCGGGATCGTGAACGAGCCGATCGGCCGGTCGTCGGCCGCGGTCGTCCAGGCGAGCGGGACGCCTTCGGACACCAGCGTCTTGCCGCTCGAGTCCTTGACGGTCAACACCGCCGCCGACCCGAAGAACGCCTGGTAGAAGGTGGTGTCGCCGTAATGCAGCGGGTCGTTGACCCGGATCGTGTGGCGGGCGACCTCCGTGCCGTCCTTGTACAGGACGACCTTGCTTGCGTAGTCCTTGGGCATGCCCGTGGCCGTGTCGTAGGTGTCGGTGAAGTCGATCAGCTGCAGCGACAGGCCGGCGTCCGCGGCCACCGGGAGCGTGCTCCCCTCGGCGATCGTGAAGCCGCTGTCGCGGTAGCCGAACATCGCCCCGATGATCGCGCCGGCGAGGATCACGACCAGCGACAGGTGGGCGATCAGACCGGAGAACTGGACCCACCGGAACCGGTCGCCGTAGACGTGGATGGTTCCATCGTCCTGGGACAGGATGCGGTAGTGCCTGCCGCGCAGGACCCCGTTGACGAGGTCCAGCGTCTGTGCGGGTGTGTGCCGAACCACGACCGCCTCGTGCTGGGGTGCGTGCTCGAAGAACGCCGGTCCGACATCAACCCGGGGCCTGGTGATCGTCTGCCAGATGCCCGGCGTCCGGTGGATCGAGCAGGCGATGAGGCTGATCGTCAGCGCTGCGACCAGGACCCGGAACAGAACCGAGTCGAAGATCTGGAACAGCTGGAGGGTGTCCATGATCGGCGTCCAGCCGCCGTACTTGGGGCGGACCTGGGACAACCAGTCCGCCTTCGCCGACGCATCGTTCAACACACCGGACGGCGCCTGGATGATCAGCGCGCCCAGTACGCCGAGCGCGGCGATGGCCAGCATCAGGACGATCGCAAAGCGCATCGACGACAGGAGGTGCCAGAGGCCTTCGAGCACGCCATCGACGCGATCGGCCAGGCCGCGCCTGTCCGCATCCCGCGCGGCCGGGACCGCCGCCGGGGGCAGCGGCCGGGAGCCTACCTCGTGGGTCATTCGAAACGACCTCCTAGATGCCGATCGGCGACGCAAGGGTCGCCAGCCGGCTGAGCGTGTTGGTGAGCATCAGCACGCCGACCGCCGCGAGCATGGCGCCGGTGGCGAGTGAGATGGCGTGGTGATGACGGCCGATCCAGGTCAGCCGGCGCGAGACCCAGGAGGCTCCGAGCGCGACGGCCAGGAACGGGACGGCCAGGCCGGCCGCATACGCGAGCAGCAGCGTCGTTCCCTGGAGGACGGTGGAGGTTGCGGTCGCGAGACCCAGGATCCCGCCCAGGATGGGCCCGATGCACGGGCTCCACCCGGCCGCGAAGACGATGCCGAACAGGAAGGAGCGACCGTACGACGGCGACCCGGCTGGGCTGCCGACCGTGCCCCCGACACTCCGGAGGCCCGTTCGCGGTCCGCCCGCTGCCACGAGCGCGCCGCCCATGGAGGGCATGGCCCGCGTGTCGCGCCACAGGGCACGGACGTTGATCACGCCCGCAACCTGGAGGCCGAGGAACACGAGCAGCGCGCCGCCGGCCATCGTGAGCAGGCGCTTCTGGTCAGCGAGGACGTACCCGATGGCGCCGATCGACGCCCAGAAGGCCACGAACACGAGCGAGAACCCGATCGTGAACGCCAGCCCGTGCTGGAAGGCGGCCCGGCGTCCGGACGCCTCATCACCTGTCGCACCGACCATGTAGCTGAGGTAGGCCGGCACGAGCGGCAGGCAGCACGGGGACGCGAACGACACGACGCCGCCGGTGAAGGCGATGCCGAGGCCGAGCGCGCTGCCGAGGTCGCTCACGGGGTGGTGCTCCCGGTCGGTGCCGGGGACGCGCCGGCCGAGGCGGCCGGTGAGGTGGTCGCGTCCGAGGCCGCCGGGGACGCGCCGGGGGAGCCGCCCGCTGCGGGTGAACCGCTGGCGGGGGAGGCTGGGATCATCGACGAGGCGACCAGCGCGTCGAGATGCGACTGGACCGTCTGTGCGAGATCCGAGCCCGGGTCGAGCTGGATCACCCTGGTCCATTCGCTCTGGACGCCGGCCCAGTTCGGGGTAGCCTGGTTCAGGTAGAGGAAGCCCAGGTCGTAGTGCACCTCGACGTTGTCGGGCGCGATGTCCACGACCTTCTTCCAGGTGGACTCGGCGGTTGGCAGGTCGCTGAGGTTGAAGCTGACCGCGCCCCGCGCGAGCAGCGCCTGGATGTTCTTGGGATCGATGGCGAGCAGCTTGTCCAGCCACTCACCCGCGCTGGCGTAGTCCTGGCCGGCGTAGAACGCATCGGCGAGGCCGAGCAGGGTGGCGGTGTCGTTGGGGTCGGCAGCGTACTTCGTCATCAATTGGGCGACCTGGGCCTGATCAACGGCGGGCGCACTCGGGCTGGCCTCGGCCGCATTGGGGGTCGGAGCCGGCGAGGCGTCGTTGCCGTTGACGATGGCGTTGGCCCCGAAGCCGACGGCGAACACGGCGATGACGGCCGCGCCGCCGAGGGCGAGCTTCTTCCAGATCCCTCCGGATTCCGGTGCCGCTGCTGGCACGACCGCGCGCCGTCGGGACCGTACCTGCCTCGCGGGGGCCGGCGACGCAGCACGGGCATGGCGGCCGGGCTTCGCGTCGGGGGCCATGTCCGCATGGGCGCTGGGCGTGACGGATGCGTACAGCGAGTCGAAGTCGGTGCCGAGATCCTCGTCATCGAGCTCCTCGTCATCGGCTTCGTCGCCGTACGCATCCGCGTTGGCAGGGATCTGGGTGGCCGGGGCGGAACCCCGGCGGGCCGGAGGTGTCGCCGGCCCGCCGGGTACGACCGTCGGCGGCCTCGTCGGGCTCCTGAGGGCCGAGCCCTCGAGACCGACCGGGTCGGTTAGCTTGAGGTACGCCGCATCGAGCGCCGAAGCCTGGGCATGGGCCCATCCCCGGAGGTTCGAGGGCGCAGCCGCGAGGTAATCGCTCGCGGCTTCATGGAGTGCATCGACGTCTTCAGGTGACGCACTCGGTGGCAGTCCGAGCTGCGACAGCAGCTCGTTCTCGAGTGCGGCGTGTTGCGTTGCAGGGAGCACGCGCGCGTTCATTCGCGGCCTCCCCCAGGACGCGCGCAACCCGAGTTGCGCTGTGGCAGCCGGTTCATCGTTGAGCCCTCATCTGATGCCGCGGAAAGCCGCGGCTTGACACCTGAGGGCATTGTCCTGAGCAGCGGGCTCTGAGCCCATCCGCCAGCCCGCACATTTCGGCCGGGACCGGACAGGGCTGTTGGGTGGATACCGGGCCGCTTGGCTGTATCGGCCGATACAGCTGCCGGGGTCAGATCCCGGGCGTCGGCGTTGGTGTCGCGAAGGTCAGCCCGTCGTGCGGCTTGTCGTGGCAGGTCAGCGTGCACGACTGCGTCGTGGGGTCGTACGTGATCTGGCCGTTGTACGGCTGGACGTCGGGGGCGAAGACCACCAGGCCCCGCTCCGAGGTCGGGAGGCCATGCAGGTTGTAGTGGCACTCGCCGCACAGCGCGTTGCCTTCGCCGTCGCCGGCCACCGTGATGTCCAGGCCGCCCGTGCCCGTGTCCTCGATGTCACCCATGTGGTAGCCGTGACCCGCGAAGGTCGTGCCGGCATTCGGGCTGCCGCTGACGTCCGCAAACGGGCTCTCGGCGTGGCACGAGATGCACAGCGCGAAGTCGGCGCCGTCGTACGCCTCAGTCCAGCTCTTCAGGGGGTCGAGCCGGTAGACGCCCGAGAGCAGGCTCTGCTGGATGCCCGTATGGGCGGCATGGCAGGCGGCGCAGCCGTCCGAGGTGAGCGAGAGGGCGATGTGCGGCGAGTCGAGATCGACGGTGGCCGACAGCGGGTACAGCGTCCCGCTCGAGGGAGCAGAGGCGGCGGCCAGCTGGAACCCGGTGGCGAGCCCGGTCGGGTCGTCGCGCGTCGTCGACGAGGGCAGCGTCAGCCTGACCGCAGGGCGCGCTTGCATCGTCACGGTCAGCGGCGTTCCCGGGGCAACGGTGTCGTCGGTCGGTTGCAGCCGGAACGCGTACGTCTGCTGCCACGCGGCTCCGATCGTGGCCCGGACGGCGAACTCGATCTCCGTGTATGAGTTGGGGGGCAGGGTGATCGTCGGGGCCGGGTTGACGCCCGCGCTGGCGACGCCGCCGACGGGCTGGGCGCCGGGTGTCGGGGCAGGGGTCACACCGGCGCTGGCGCCACCCGCGCTCGGCTGCGTGCCATTCGTCGAGGCTGCCGGCGAACGGAAGGCCGAGGGATCGATGGGCGCGGTCCGAACCCTGAACGTCCGGCCGTCATCGGAGGCGGCATAGAACGGCTGCCCCGGTGCCGGGTCCACGGCCGGGACGGCGGTCCAGACGTCCGGGCTGGCGCCGATGCCGGCCTCGAGGGTGGGGTCGAGCTGGATCTCGGTGGCGCCGGTGTTGGCAACCTCGAACCGGAGCTCGTACACGACGAACCGCTGCATGCCGGTCAGCGCCGCGTCCGTCGCGCCGCTGTCGACGACCTTGCCGGTCGCGTCGGTGGTGTCGGCCCAGGTGTGGCCGACCACGATCCCGGCCGACGGCGACGGCTCCGGGCTGACGGACGGCTCCGGGCTGACCGAGGGATCCGCCGATGCCGACGTGGCGGGTGAGGGCTCGACCGAGGGGGCGCCCGATGGCGAGCCCGACGCCGGCGGTTCGGGGGAAGAGCTGGGCGATGGGCTGGGCGATGGTCCAAGCGACGGGCTGGGCGAGGGAGACCCGCTCGGGAGGGCCGAAGACGAAGGGCTCGGGGACACGGCCGGGGACGCCGTCGGGGACGCACCGGCGGTGGGCGAGGCCGATGGCGCAGGGTCCGGGGAAGGTGTCGCCGCGGGGCCAATCGTGGGCGTGGCCGCGGGCGATGTCGATCCGGAAGGATCCGGTGTCGGGTCACCGGCGTGAACGGTCGCGACCATCGGTGTGGTGGTCGTCATCGCGGTGACGACCAGCAGGCCGGCGGCCAGGGCGGTGCCGAGGCGAAGGGCGAGGCGGCGACGGGACGTCACGAGCGTGCTCCGATGAGCGTGTGGGTGCGCCGTGAGGCACCAGGCCGCGCCGGGGCCATGAGCACCGGTGCGAGCAGCGACCGTCGGAGGGGACGGGAACGGCGCATGGGGTAGGGATCCTGACTGGCTGGGGTGTGTGCCCCGGCGGCCCGGATGAACCGTGACCGCCGGGATCGATGGCTGCCGGATGAGGGCTAGTTGCCCGGGACGTAGGGTGCGTCGGTGAACAGCCCGCTGAAGAGGCCGCCGCTCGCACTGGTTGGGCCGATGTACCAACCGGCCGGGAGGGTCTTCGTCGGGTCGTGACACAGCTGGCACGTTCCGCGGTTGTTGACCTTCAGCAGACGGCTGTCATTGGACGTCGCCCCGCTGGGGTCGGCGTACGTGCTCGAGTGGCCGCCCGTCATGGCCGCGTTCGAGCCATGGGAGACATGGCACTGCTCGCAGCCAACCCGGGTGGTCCCGTGCTTGAAGTGGAAGGTGGTGTCACTCGAGTTCGCCACCAGCGACGAGGCCGAGAGGCTCTGCGCAGGGGCGTCGCCGGTGACCGTGCTGACGCCGTCGTACCGGGTGTGGCACTGGACGCACCACGCGGTCATCAGGCCGCCACTGTTGCTCAGGCTGCTCTGGTCGATCGCCAGCGGAACCGTCGCACCCGTGATCGGGTCCGCCGTCTTGCCAGCGGCCACGAGATCCGCGTTGTACTGCGCAATCTCGGTGGTGTTGACCGGGTATCGGAACGAGTACTGCACACCCTTGCTGTTCTCGTACGACTGCGTCGCGCTCGTCCAGCCGGTGTTCATCGGGTCGGCGGATGGTGCATCTGCCGTGGTCAGGGTCCAGTCGACCGCTCCGGTCGGATCCCAGTGGTACCGCCAGTAGTCGCCGGACGTATCAGCGACGAGGCCGTTGAGGTAGCCGTTCGTGCTGGGCCGGATGGTGTAGTTACGGGTGGTGGAGGTCAGGAGCGCCGTGTCCTGCACCTCAACGCCACCACTGTTGGTGACGGTGAAGGCCCCCGCCGCTGTAGCCGTCAGGCTGGGCGAGGTCTGCAGGATGCGGTACTGGCCGTTGCCGTGCGGGTTGTGGCACGACGCGCACTCGAGATCGACGGTCGCGCCGACGCCCGTGTCGCCGTTGCCCCAGACCGTGCCCGACCCTTCATGGGTCGAGGTCACAGCCTGGCCAGCGGACGTCACGTCGAGCGGCTGGACGTGCCCGATGTTCCCGACCCCGTGGGAGCTGGTGTACGAGAGCCGGGCCGGATGGGCCGAGTCGATCAAAGCGTAGGTGAAGCCGCCGCCGCGGAGGGCTCCTGCGACCGTGCCGCCGCCCTGGGATTCGTACTGGACCCCGTCCACGACGTCGGTCGTGGCCTTGGTGCCGTTATGGCAGTCGAGGCACAGGTCTGGTTGTTCGTTGTTCAACAGGCCAGCAGCCGTTGCCGTGTGAGCCCGGTGACAGCCCGCGCAGGTATCGGCGGACAGTCCCGAGGTTCCGTTGTTGATGGCCATCACGTGAGGGCCACCGTCGGCAAAGGCTGGCAGAGCGGCAACGAACAGCCAGAGGGCGCCGACTCCAAGGAGGAGTAGGAGTTTCCTCACTGTCATTACCTCGTGGTTGAAATGGATGTGGGGCGCCTGGGCTGCAGGCGTGCTCGTCGTGCTCGGTTCCACCTCCCTCACCTTGTCCATGGTCAGTAGCTCCAGACCTGGAGCCGGTCGTTGCCCCAGTCGGCGATGTAGACGCGCCCTCGCGCATCCACGGTGAGCCCGTTGGGGAACGAAAGGTTCCCGTCTGCCGCCCCCTTCTCGCCGAAGGCGTTGATGTACGCAGGCCCCCGGTCCCCGGCCTGGTAGGGCGCGTAGGCCTGGATCGTCGAGGCGCTCGAGTCGGCGACCAGGACGTGGCCGTGGTCGTCAAGCACCACGCCGACGGGCAGGCCGAGGTCTCCCACGGCGTTCCCGCGGCCAACGGTTCCGGCCAGGTTCCCGGCCGAGTCGAACACGAGCAGCCGGCCGTTGCCGGTGTCGGTCACGTACACGTTGCCGTTGCTGTCGACGGCGATCCCGTTCGGGTGGTTGAGGCCCGCCGAGCTGCCGAGGTCGCGCACGAGCGTGCCATCGCGCGAGAACTCGTGGATCACGTTCGGCTGACGCGAGACATCGGCCACGTACAGGTCGCCCTGTGGGTCGAACGCAATCCCGAGCGGCTGCCAGCCACCCAGGGCACTTCCCGGGTCGAACGCCCGGTCGTACGTCCCGTCGGCCTTGTAGACGAACACCCGCCCGTTGTAGCGGTCGGTGGCCCAGACCTCACCGGTGAGCGGGTCGAGCGCGAGGAACAGCTGGTGGGCCTGCGCGGTCGCCGTCGCGGTTGGCTGGAGGACGCCCAGCGTATTGCCCTGGCCGTCGATCAGCAGTGTGTCCTCCGAGGCACCGGTCTGGGTGATGTAGATGCGGGATCCGTCGGCGCTCACCACGACGTCCTGCGGCTTGGTGAAGTCGTAGAACGAGTACTGGTAGCTGGGCATCGCCTCGGGGACGATGGGCAGCGGGATCTCGGTGATCGGCTTTCGGAACAGCAGGTACCAGATCGACAGGAACAGGGTGACCAGCAGCAGCAGGAACAGGATCAGGAGCACCAGCTTTCGGCGACGGGTGTCCTCCTTCTCCTCCTGCGCGGGTGCCTCCGGTGCGGGCGGCTCGGGGGAGCCCTGCTCGGCGGGAAGGGCCGTTGGATCGCCGGAAGCCGTCCCCAGCGTGATGTCGGATGCGCTCATCTAGTTGGACCCTCCGGTATTCGGGGACGCGACCGAAGAGGGGGCCGCAGAGGCGCCGGCGCCGAGCATGCTCAGGCCGATCGAAGCCGAGGTGTTGGACGGGTCGATCGCCAGCACCTGCTGGTAGTAGCCGGTGGCCGAGGCGTTGTCCCCTCGCTGGGCGGCGACCTGCGCCAGACCCAGCAGGGCGTCTGTCTTCATCGGGCCGGCGGTCAACGGGGTGAGTGCCGCCTCGGCCTGATCCAGGTTGCCGTCACACAGCGCGACCATGGCGTTGGCCCAGGCCACCCCATCGGTCTGGCCCAGCGCCGTGTACGCCGTGGCCAGCTCCTGGTACGGATCGCGCCAGCCGATCGGTACGTACGACACCGCCAGCTTCAGCGCCGATGCTGCAGCCTTGGGGTCGCTCGTCTTGTCGAGCGCGACGCCCAGCGAGTAGAGGGCATCGGCATCACCGGCGTTGATCGCCAGCGCCTTCTGCAGCGTCGTCGCTGCATCGGCTGCCTGACCCTGCTGGAGCTGGACGTAGCCCAGCCAGTAGTAGGCCTGCTCGAGCTGCGGATCGGACTTGGCGAACTCGCCGGTGCTGTTGCCCTCGACGAACGCCTGTAGGTCGGCGCGCGCGGCGTCGGGGTTCTCGACGTTGACGTAGGCGATGCCGCGACCGAGCAGCGCGGCCCGGTCGGTGGCCTCGATCTTGAGCGCCTCGGTGAACTGGGTGATGCCGTCCTGGTAGCGCTTGGCCGTGACGTAGGCCGCGGCGAGGTGATCGCGGGCCTGGACGTCGTTGGGGGCGGCCTGCACGGCTGCCTCGGCCGCCGCGACGGTCCGGTCCGCCAGGGACGCACCCGGGTCGACGTGGCGGTCGTTCCAGTAGATGAAGACCATCGCCGGGATCCCGATCAGCAGGGCCAGCCCGCAGACGAGGATCAACCGGTTGAGGGTTCTGTTGGAGATGGTCGTGGGACGGGCGACTCTCATCATTCGGCAGCTTCCTTGCGGTGGACGCTCCTTGCTCGAGTCACGCCGTGTGATGGACGTCATCGGACCTGAGCTCGGGCTCCATGCCCAATGCTCACGCGCGCACGGGGCCGTTCCCATCCGTCGGGGGATAGAGTTGCGATACAGGCGATGGTGCGTCCCCGCGCCTCGGGACCTGTATCGAGTGGCCCACCGCGTCGTGGTGGTGGCGGTGGCCGGAGGACAGGCGACCGAGCGGAACGCGGCCGCTGAACCCCTGACGCGGCCGCTGAACCCCTGACGCGGCCGCTGAACCCCTGGCGCGGCCCCCGAACCTCTAGAGCGACTCCCGCGGTGTGGCAAAGCCCGACGGGACGTCCACCTCGATCACGTCGCCCACGAGCTTCAACGGGAAGCGGTCGAGCGGCCGCGGTGGCGGCCCGTGGAGAACCGACCCGTCGATGGCGAAGGCGCCGTCGTGGCAGTGGCACTTGAACTGCCCGTCCGCCGCCGACCAGCTGTACACGCACAGCGCATGGGTGCACCGGGGATCGAACGCGACGATGTCGCCGCCGGACTGCCTGACCAGCCAGGTGGAGCCCTTGACGGTCCCCCCACCGACCGTGAGCGTGAACGGCACCTCGGTCGGCGTCTCGGGAGTCAGGGTGGCGGGATCGAAGTCGAGCTGGACCGGGATCGGCGGTCCGGCGCATGCCTCGAGCAGCACGCCCAGCCCGCTGCCGGCCGCAACGGCGCCGGCGCCCATCAGGATCAGGACGCGTCGCCGTGGAACGGCCGTCGTGCGCGGGTCGAAACGCGGTTGGGGGGATGCCGTCCCGTCAGCCTGATTGCGCATGTCGACCGAAGCCTAGCCCGAACTTCCAGCCCGATCGAGCCGTCCCTGGTCCCAATTCGTGTTCAGCCACGGCCTGAACGAGCCTCTTGCGACGGTCGAGATGTAGCCAGAATACACCTTGACGGACAGCGAGATTGTGGCATGATCTGCGCATGGCGAAGCGAGTTGCTGGCGCGATGCACGTGGCCAGAGTGCGGAGCGTCCACGGGGGGAAGGCGTACGTCTCGGTCCTGCTCCGCCAGTCGTACCGTGAGGACGGCAGGGTGAAGCACCGGACGCTGGCCAGCCTGACCGCCCTGCCCCCGTCGGTCATCGAGCTCATCGAGCGCTCGCTGCGGGGCGAGCGGCTGGTGCCCGCGGACGAGGCGCTGTCCATCCGCCGCAGCCTGCCCCACGGCCATGTCGCGGCGGTGCTCGGGATGACCCGCGCTCTTGGGCTGCCGGGCATCCTCGACCGCCGGCCGTCGCGCGCGAGAGACCTTGCGACAGCGCTCATCGCTGCCCGCCTGATCGCGCCCGCCTCCAAGCTCGCCACGGCGGCGCTCCTGGGCCAGAGCACCCTGAGCGCGACCTGCGGGGTCGAGGGCGCCGACGAGAACGAGCTGTACGGGGCGATGGACTGGCTGCTCGCCCGCCAGGCACGCGTCGAGCGGGCGCTCGCGGCCCGCCATCTCGGATCGGGCTCGCTCGTGCTGTACGACCTGTCGTCCGTGTACGTCGAGGGCAGCCACTGCGCCCTCGCGCGCCATGGCCACAGCCGCGACCACCGGCCCGACCGGCCGCAGATCGAGTTCGGCCTGCTCACCGATGCGCGGGGCTGCCCGGTCGCAGTCGAGGCGTTCCCGGGCAACACTGCGGATCCCGCCACGGTCGAGGCCCAGGTCGAGAAGCTCCGGGTGCGCTTCGGTCTCACGGACATCGTCCTCGTGGGCGACCGGGGGATGCTCACCAGCGCCCGGATCGAGCGGCTCAAGGCGGTCGGCGGGATCGGCTGGGTGAGCTGCCTGCGCGCTCCCGCCATCCGCCGTCTTGTGGATGCGGGCGACCTCCAGCTTGGCCTGTTCGACGAGCGTAACCTGGCCGAGATCACAAGCCCGGAGTTCCCGGGCGAGCGCCTCGTCGTGTGCCGCAATCCTGCGCTCGCGGTCGAGCGGGCGCGCAAGCGCGAGGCGCTGCTCGCCGCCACCGAGGAGGCGCTCGCGAAGGTGGCCGCGGCCGTCGAGGCGGGCAGGCTGCGGACCGCGGCTGCCATCGGTCTCCGCGCCGGGCGGGTGGTCAACGCGAAGAAGATGGCCAAGCACGTCGAGCTCGAGATCGCCGACGGGGTGTTCTCGTACCGGCGACGGACCGACGAGATCGCGGCCGAGGCGGCCCTCGACGGGCTGTACGTGGTCCGCACGAGCGTCGGACCCCACCGGCTCGACAGTGCCGCGGTCGTCGAGACGTACAAGCGCCTGAGTGCCGTCGAGCGCGACTTCCGGGCGCTCAAGGGCGACGACCTCGCGGTTCGGCCGATCTTCCACTGGCGCCCCGACCGGGTCAGATCGCACCTGTTCCTGTGCTTCCTCGCGGCCTACGTGCGCTGGCACCTCGAGGCTGCCTGGGCGCCGCTGCTGTTCCGGGACGAGGCACCACCTCCACGGACCAATCCCGTCGCGCCGCGGGGGCGTTCCGCGGGGGCCCTCGCCAAGGAGCGCGACCACCGCTCACCCGACGGGCTGCGGGCAGGCAGCTTCGCGACCCTCATGGGCGAGCTCGCCACCCTCACCCGCAACCGGGTCGTGCCCGCAGGTGCCGACGAGCGGGCGGCCTTCGAGCTCCCCTCGGAGCCCACGCCGCTCCAGGCCAGGGCCTTCGAGCTGATCGGGGTCTCACCCGGCAGCGTGTAGACAGAGCGCCGCAGCCCTGGGAGCCTCATTCACGTTCAGATCCGCCTGTTCGAGGCTGGAAGTTCGGCCTAGCCCGGAACGACCGCCGGCCGCAGGCGCGCCTCTCCCTCGTCCGGATCATCGCCGGCGGTCCGGGTCGCGACCGCCCCGCGGATCGCAGCCAGGAACTCGTCCGGGCGCGATGACATCGATTCCCGCCGGAGCGTCCATGCGCGCGTGGTGTTGATGTCCACGTCGAGCACCAGGGTGCACTGGGACCGCCGGGCCACGTCGACGGCGTCGATCGCGCCACCTTCCTCGACCACGATCACCCTGGGCTCGCTGGCGAGCGCGGACTCGACCGCGTCCGGCAGACCGATGTCCACGGCATCGACCGTGACCCCGGGCTCGTCGGCGAGCATGCGCACCAGGCCCTCGCCCATGAGGGCATGGCTGTACAGGACGAGGATCCTCACCGGCTCAGGTGACAAGGAAGGCTCCCGGGCGAAGACGCGGACCGCAGGCACGGTCCGTGGCCGCGATCCTAGGCGCATCGCCGTTGGCGTCCTATCCGTCGCCCGGCACACTTGACGCCGGATCCGCTGTATCCGACGGGATAGCCCTGGTCTGCTCAGTCGGGCGCGGCCCCCGGCGCAGTCATGCCCTTGCGCACGGCATAGGCGGCCGCCTGGACGCGGTTCGTCAGGTGCAGCTTCTCGAGCGCGTTGTGGACGTGGTTCTTGACCGTACCCTCCGTGATCGAGAGCTCGTTGGCGATCTCCTTGTTGGACATGCCTTTCGCCACCAGCTCCAGGATCTCCGACTCGCGTCGGGTCAGCACGCTGTCCTCGGACGACATCGCCCCATGGCCACGTGATGGAAGGCCGCCCGTGCGCAGGGCGTCGAGCAGCTTGCTCGCGACCGCGGGTGCGATCGGAGCCTCACCGCGCATGACGCCCCGCAGATCCTCGAACAGCTGCTCCGGGCGCACGTTCTTGAGCAGGTAGCCGTTGGCGCCCGCCTTGATCGACTCGAACAGGTCGTCGTCGTCCTCGGACACCGTGAGCATCACGATCGGGATCGTGAACCCCGCCGTCCGGATCGCCGCCACGCCGTCGACGCCCGACGCGCCGGGCATGTTGACGTCCATCACCACCAGGTCGGGCTGGATCGCGCGCACCTTGTCGAGGGCGTCCCGCCCGTTCTCGCCTTCCCCCACGACCGTCATGTCGTGCTGGTTGCTGATCAGCGTCGCGAGCGCCCGCCGGAACAGCGGCTGATCATCGACGAGCAGCACTCGGAGCTTGGGCGGTAGGTGTGCCACGCGTGTCCTCTGCCTCGACGTGGACCACGATCCGGGTCCCTTCGCTCGGCGCAGTATGCACGGTGAACGTGCCATCGACCTGTTCCACCCGTTCCCGCATCGAGGCGAGCCCGAAGCCACCGTCCAGCGAGCTCGTCACCAGCGCCGGATCGAACCCGACGCCGTCGTCCTCGATCGTGAGCGTGGTGGATGGGCCGTCGCACTCGATCCTCACCACCACCCGGCTTGCGTGCGAATGCTTGCGCGTGTTGGTCAGCGCCTCCTGCACGACCCGGAGCAGCTGGACCTCGGCCCTGGGGGTGAGCGCATGGCGGGTGTCGCCGTCACAGGCCAGGGTCGCGGCGATCCCCGTCTGGCGGCTGTACTTGCGGAGGTACTCGCGCAGCGAGCCCTCGAGTCCGCCGTCCTCGCGGATCGTCTCGCGCAGGCCGAGGATCGCCTCGCGCACGTCCTGGTAGGCCTCGTCGGCCGTCTCGGCGAGGTCCGACAGCTCATCCGCCATGGTGTGGCTGGCCTCGTCCTTGGCCCGGGTCTCGAGCGCGCGCAGCTGCAGGTGGATCACGCCCAGGACCTGGGCCAGGCTGTCGTGCAGCTCTCGCGCGATCCGGTCCCGCTCGGCGTGGATGGTCCACTGCTCCTCGGCCTCGTGGAGGCGGGCCGTCCGGACGGCGATCGCCGCCATGTCGGCGAGACCGCCCAGCAGATCGCGCTCGGCGGTGCTGAACGGCCGGCCGGTTCGCACCACGCACAGCTCGCCGAGGACTCCGTCAGGACCGCGCAGCGGGCGACTGGTCCAGGTTGTGGTCTCGTGGCCTGCGGTCAGCGGGCACAGCGGGTTCTGCGCGTGCCGGGCGCTGGTGGCCGAGTGCGCGACGTGGCACACGCTGCCGTCGTCGCTCATAGCGAGTCGGTCGCGCATCGGGCCCGATCGGGTGTCGAGATCGCGTCGGTCCGCGAGGCAGGCCACCGCGCGCTCCGCTCCGAGCAGCTCGCGCGCGTGTCCGGTGATGGTGTCGAGCACCTCGCGCAGGTCAGCCTGCCCGGTCAGCTGGATCGCGACGTCGTACAACGCCTCCCGCTCGCGTTCCCGGCGGTTGAGGTCCGCCACGGTCAGGCCGAGCTTGGCGGCGCCCGCGATCTCGCCCGCGATGTCGACGAAGGCGGCGTTCGAGATGTCCGGCTCCACCGGCGGATGGAAGGCGAGCCGGATGTGGCCGAGCCGGTTCGAGCCGCGGACGAGGGCGAGGTCGAGGACGCCGGTGTCCACGCCGCTGCGCCGCGTGTACTGGGGGCCACCGAGCGCGGGATCCGGCGGCTCGGCGAGGATCGGTCCCAGCCACCCGAGCCCGGGGGTCAGCGTCGCCGGGCGCTGGATGGCGAGCCGGTCGTCGTCCGACGTCTGGATCGAGACGATCCCGGCCAGCGCGCCGGTCTCGGTGATCAGGCGGTCGAGCGCCTGATCGAGCAGGTCGGTGAGAGACAGACCGCCGCGGACGGCCGAGCTCACCGCGTGGGTGGCGGTAAGGTCCCTGTTCTGTGCGACCAGCTGCTTCTGGGTGCGGTCGAGGTACAGGGACACGACGGTCGCGAACGCGACGATCGCCGCGCCCATGATCATTGCGGACGCCACGTGGCCCTCGTCGCCGGTCATGTGCGGGTCGAGGACGAGGAACCGGACGAGCTCGAACACCCAGACGAAGACGACCGGCAGGACCATGGTCGCCCACTTGAGGCGACCGAGGTTGCGGACGCCATCGGAGCCGCGGTCTTCCGCCGGCGGTCGCTGGCTCATCGGATGGCCCGGAGACGCTCCGCGCCCGGGCAGCGGGACATGCGCGGACAGGGGTCGCTCATACCTGGGACTGTGCCGTTCGATACATCCGGCGGCGTAGGGCCGACCGGCCCTGCGACGGGGGCCCTCCCGCCCTGCTGCCGGGAGCCATGCTGCCGGCGATCCAGGGAGGGTGTTCGGGCAACGGCCGCGGGTTGGCCCCCAGCACAGCCGCCGGCGTCGTCGCCCGACGTGCGTCCCGCCCCCGTCCGACGCACGCTGCTCGCGGGCTGGTCGGGAATGCCGTGAACGTCAGCGATCGGCGGCTGGCGTGTCCTCACGCACACCCTTGGGCCGCAGCTGGACGAACTCGAACCCGAACCGGCCCTTGACGCACAGATGACCGTGGGTGACGGATGCCTCGATCGGCGAGCTCACCTTGACGATCTCGTCGTCCTGCGTGTGGAGCGTGAGTGTGCATCCGACCCCGCAATAGGGGCAGATCGTGTCCGTGGTCTGCTGCTCCTCGGGCCGCCACGTGCCGGCGGCCCGCATCTCGTGCTCGGAGCGGAACATCAGCGCCCCGGTGGGACACACGCCGATGCAGTTGCCGCAGAACACGCACGCCGACTCCGCCAGCGGCGTGTCGAACTCGGTCGAGATCCGGGCATCGAAGCCACGGCCAGCAACCGAGATCGCGAACGTGTTCTGGGCGTCCTCGCCGCACGCCTCCACGCACTTGTAGCAGAGGATGCAACGCGCGTAGTCGCGCACGTAAAGGTCGTTGTCCAGCTTGACCGGCTGGGCGACGGTCTCGGCGGCCATGGCGGGATCCGCGAGCGGCGGGTGATGATGGCCGGGCTGACGCTCGTCGCGCGGTGCGGCGGCCGTCGGGGGAGGCGCCGCCGGCCCGAACCTCGTCGGGTCCGCGCCGTAGTGCCGGCTGTAGCGCTCGAGGTCGCCGTCCGGCTCGGCCGGCCCCGCGAGCGAGAGGTCGACGGACGAGCCCAGCAGCTCCAGCACCATGCGCCGCGAGTGCCGAACACGCTCGCTGTCGGTCCGGACCTCCATCCCCGCCTCGACCTTGCGCGAGCAGGCCGGCACCAGCGCGCGCGAGCCGGCGACCTCGACCACGCATACCCGGCACACGTTGACCGGCGTCAGGTTCTCGAGATAGCACAGCGTGGGCGTGTCGATCCCGACCGATCGCGCAGCCTCCAGGATCGTGGACCCGGCCGGGACGGCGACGGTCGCCCCATCGATGGTGAGCTCGATCGCTGATACCGCCGGCGCCGGCGGCGGACCCGGTACCCGCGACGGTCGCGCCGGTGGCTCCCGGAGGATGCGCTCGACATCGGGCGCCGTCATGCGCCGATCTCCGCGGCGGCCGGACCCGCTGGCCCGACCGGCTCACCGAACCGGACCAGCCCGGCCCGGATCGCGCTCTCGATCGCGGTCGACGCCGTCTGACCCAGGCCACAGATCGAGGCGTCGCGCATCGCCTGCGCGAGGTCGTCCAGCAGTGCCAGCTCGGTGTCGACGGAGCCCAGTGGCCGGCCCGCGACCAGCCGTGCCAGCAGCTCCTCCTGCCGAACGGTGCCCACCCGGCACGGGACGCACTGGCCGCACGACTCGTCCCGGAAGAAGGCGGCGATCCGGCGGAGCGCATCGGTCAGATCGGCCGTCTCGTCGAACACCATGATCACCCCGGACCCCAGGCTCGTCCCCGCGGCCCGGGTCCCCTCGAACGTCAGCGGCAGATCCAGCCGGTCGGGGCCCACGAACGTGCCCGCCGCACCGCCCAGCAACACGGCCTGGATCGCCCGCCCGCCCGGGACGCCACCCGCGAGCTCGATCAGCTCCCCCAGCGTCGCGCCGAACGGCACCTCGTAGACGCCGGGCCCGGCCACGTGTCCCGAGACGCAGAACAGCTTCGGACCCGTCGAGGTGCTCGTCCCGATGTTGGCGTAGGCGCTGGCACCGTCGCGCAGGATGACGGGCACGTTGACCAGCGTCTCGACGTTGTTGATCAGCGTCGGCTGGCCGAACAGCCCGGCCTCCACCGGGAACGGTGGCTTGTTGCGGGGCTCCGGACGGCCGCCCTCGATCAATTCGAACAGCGCCGTCTCTTCGCCGGCGATGTAGGCACCGGCGCCGACCCGGAGCTCGATGTCGAACGCCCAGCCGGTGTCGTTGATGTTCGCGCCCAGCCAGCCCGAAGCGTGGGCCTGCGCGATCGCGCCTGCCAGGCGGTCGCGGGCGACGGGGTACTCGCCGCGCAGGTAGAGATACCCGCGTGAGGCACCGACGGCGTAGCCGGCGATCGTGATCGCCTCGACGAGGGCGAACGGGTCCTCCTCGAGGATCACCCGGTCCTTGAATGTGCCGGGCTCGGACTCGTCTGCGTTGCACACGACGTAGCGCGTGGTGGACGCCTGGGCCGCGACCGCGGCCCACTTGCGCCCGGTCGGGAACGCCGCCCCGCCGCGGCCGACCAGCCCCGACGCGGTCACCTCGCCGACCACGGCCTCGGCGCCGAGCGCCATCGCCCGCCGCAGACCCCGGTAGCCGCCGGCCGCGAGGTAGGCGTCGAGCGAGGTCGGGTCCACGCGACCCACGCGCTCGAGCAGGCGCAGCCCGTTCGAGCCCGCCTGCGGCGCCAGCCCGCGAACCCACTCGATCGGGTCGCGATCGCCCGAGGCGAGCTCGGCTCGCACGGTGTCCGGTTCCGAGCTCGCCAGCTCGGTCGCCCAGTCGAGCGTCTCCAGCAGCCCGGCGCCATCGGTGATCTCGCCCACCACCAGCCCGCCCGGCGCCAGGCCGGCGATCGTCACCAGGGCCGCCGTGGGTCGCTCGCATTGCCCGAGGCACGGGCTGCGCAGCCAGGTGGCGGCCGCCGCAGCCTCGGTGCCGGCCCGGATCGGCGTTCCGGCGGGGCCGGCCAGCCGTTCGAGATCGGCACACACGTTCTCGGCACCGGCCAGCCTGCAGGCCAGGTCATCGCACACGTGCGCGACCACGGCTGGCCGTTCCGTCATCGGCAGCAGGGTATAGAAGGACGTCACGCCGTAGGCGTCGGCGGGCGGAACCGACAGCCGCCGGCAGATATGGTTGAGGGCGCCCCGGCTCAGCCAGCCGGATCGGGCCACGGCGGCCTCGAGCGCCGGCAGCAGCAGATCGCGCCGGGCCCGGGCCTCACGGCCGCCGTGCGCCACCCGCCCGGCGTCGCGGTCGCCGCCATCCCAGCCAGCCCGTGCGGGACCGATCAACGGATCGAGGACGGCATCGATCGCGGCCCGTTCGTCAGGCGTGGCGGCCGGACCGACCACGTGGAGGTCCATGGGCCCCGAGTGTAGGCGTTTGCCGCGTCCGGGTCCTGATCCGTCCCCGGAGCCGGCGTGCTGCGTCTAGCTGGCCTCGGCCGCGGCCCAGCCCGCGTACTCGCCGCCGTGCTCCGCGGCGAAGGCGCCGAGCTCGTCCCGGATCGCTGCCAGCCGCTCAGCGGTGACGACCATCGGGAACGTCACGTGCACGGTCCACTTGCCGCCCAGCAGGGGCGGCGTCATGGTGACCGAGCCGCCAGTGTTGGCCAGCCTGGCCACAGCCTGCCTGGCCATCCGTTCGTCGGGCAGCACGAGCCTCTGCGTGATGTCGATCGGGATCGACAGGTCGGCACCGGACCGCTCCAGCCTGGCGAGCAGCTGCAAGTCCCGGCTGCCGCCAGCGTCCGAACCTCCGAACAGCCTCCGGATCAGGGCCACGGGTGTTGCGCCCCGCCGGAACCGGGCGCATCGCCTGCGGCGGCGCGCGTCGCCTCTGGGGCCCGGAGCTTCTCGACCCGGATCGCGGTCGCCTTGAACTCGGCCGTGCCCGCCTTGGGGTCCGTCGCGTCGATCGTCAGGGTGTTGACCGCCACCTCGTCCTGGAAGTGGAACGTCATGAACGCGAGACCCGGTCGGAGCCCCTCGTCGACCCGCACCGGCGCCTCCACCTCGCCCCGTCGCGACACGATCCGCACCCGCTCGGTCTCCTCGAGCCCAAGCCGCTCGACGTCCTCGGGCGAGAGGTCGATCGTCTCGCCGGTCCGGCGGGGGTACGAGTAGCGGTTCGACTGGACCCCGGTGTTGTACGAGTCCAGGCGCCGGCCGGTCGTCAGCCGGATCGGGAACTCGTCGGTCAGCCGGTCCACGGGCGGATCGTGCTCGACCGGCATGAACGGTGCGCGGTTGCCGGGTACCGGGTCCTCCCACAGCCGCGAGTGCAGGAACAGCTCGCCCGGGTGTGACTCGTCGTAGCACGGCCACTGGAGCCCGCCCTCGGCCTCGAGCCGCCGGTAGCTCATGCCTGCGAACGCGGGGGCCAGCCGGCGGACCTCGTCCCACACCGTCTCGGCATCCGCTGCCCCCCAGTCGTGGCGCAGCCGGCGAGCGATCTCGAACACGATCCACAGGTCGTCGCGCGCCTCTCCCGGCGGCTCGAGCGCGCGATGGACGCGTTGCACGCGGCGCTCCGAGTTGGTGACCGTGCCCTCGCTCTCGGCCCACGCCGCGGCCGCGGGCAGCACGACGTCCGCGATCTCGGCGGTTGCGGTCATGAAGATGTCCTGGACGATGATGAGCTCGAGGCCGCGCAGCAGGCGCTCGGTGCGGGTTCGGTCGGCCTCGGACTGCATCGGGTTCTCGCCGATCACGTACAGCGCCGTGAGGTCGCCCCGCTCCATCGCGTCGAACATCGCCGACAGATGCCACCCGCGCTTGGGGGGCACGGCCACCCCCCAGGCGTCGTCGAACTTCGCCCGGAGGTCGTCGTTCTCCACGTGCTGGAACCCGGGCAGCCGGTCGGGAAGGGCGCCCATGTCGCCACCGCCCTGGACGTTGTTCTGGCCCCGGAGCGGGTTGAGGCCGCTGCCGTACCGGCCGACGTGCCCGGTCAGCAGGGCCAGGTTGATCAAGGCCAGGACGTTGTCGACGGCGTTGTGGTGCTCCGTGATGCCCAGCGTCCAGCACAGCAGGGCGCGATCGGCGGTTGCGTAGGCGTGGGAGGCCTCACGGATCGCGCTGGCGGGAACACCCGTCTCGCGCTCCCCGCGCTCGAGCGTGTAGGGCTCGACCCCTGCCCGGTAGGCCTCGAAGTTGGCGGTCGCGCGGCCGATGAACTCCTCGTTGGCGAGGCCCGCGTGGATGATCTCGCGGCCCATCGCGTTGGCCAGCGCGATGTCCGATCCCACGTCCAGGCCGAGCCACAGGTCGGCCCACTGGGCGCTGCTGCTCCGGCGCGGGTCGACCGCGACCACGCGCGCACCGCGACGCACCCCCTTGAGGAGGTGGTGGAAAAAGATCGGATGCGTCTCGCGGGCGTTGCTGCCCCACAGGAGGACGAGATCCGTCTCCTCGGCTTCGCGGTATGAGCTGGTTCCGCCACCAGCGCCGAACACGGTCGCCAGACCGACGACAGAGGGGGCGTGTCAGGTGCGGTTGCAGCTGTCGATGTTGTTGCTGCCCAGGACGACACGGGAGAGCTTCTGGGCCGCGAAGTTGACCTCATTGGTCGACTTGCTGCAGCTGAAGATCCCGTACGTCCGGGAGCCGTGCGCCGCGCCCGCCGCCCGGAGGCCGGAGGCCACCCGATCCAGCGCTTCGTCCCAGGTCGCGGGACGAAGGGTGCCGGTCAGGCGGTCGCCGTCGCGCACGAGCGGCGTGGTGAGGCGGACGTACTCCTTCGGCACAGGCATACCTCGGGTGGTTGGTCCGACGCGCCGAGTGTAGATCGATGTCGCAATGCCCGTTCGACCGGCGTCTCGTTCGCTCGGCGTCTCGCTCATCGCAGGACGAGCCGGCCTGCGTGTCCCGACCCCCGGGCATCGACCTCGTCCACCCGACCGACCTGCCAGGCCGTCACGCCAGCGGCCGCGAGGTCGGCAACGACCGCCGCCACCTCGTCCGGCGGGATCGCGGCAAGCAGCCCGCCCGATGTCTGCGGATCGTGGGCCAGGGCGACGATCCCGGGCGCCACGCCTGGCGCCAGCTCGAGGTCGGACGCCGTGAACCGCCGGTTGTGCGCGGCACCGCCCGTCTCCACGCCGGCCCGCGCCACAGCGATCGCCCCGTTGAGCGCCGGCAGCGCTGCGGCCTCGAATTCGAACCGCGTGCCCGATGCGCGCGCCATCTCGAGGCCATGACCCAGCAGCCCGAAGCCGGTGACATCGGTCGCGCCGCGTATCCCGTGCGCGACGAGCACCTCGGAGGCGCCCCGGTTCAGTGAACGCATCTGGTCGACGGCCACGGCCAAGTCCGCGTCGCTGGTCCGGCCCTGGCGCCGGCCGCTGACCAGCAGCCCCGTTCCGAGTCGCTTGGTCAGCAGCAGCACGTCGCCCGGCCGCGCCCCGCCCTTGCGCAGCAGTCGGTCGGGATGTCCGGCACCGACCACCGCCAGCCCGTACTTGGGCTCCGGATCGCGGATGGTGTGGCCGCCGGCCAGCACGCCACCCGCCTCGCGGACCTTCGCCACCGCGCCTTCGAGCACGGCCGTCAGCGCCGCCGGCGGGAAGTCGTCGGGGAACGCCGCGATCGACAGCGCGAAGAGCACGTGTCCGCCCATGGCGAACACGTCCGACACGGCGTTCGCGGCGGCGATCTCACCGTAGGTGAACGGGTCATCGACCAGCGGCGGGAAGAAGTCCAGCGTTCCCATGATGGCGAGGTCGTCCGAGATGCGCCATGCGGCCGCATCGTCGGGCGGATCGAGACCCGCGATCAGCGCCTCGCCGCCGGGCGCATCGGTCCCTTCGAGCCCGGCGCCTCTGCCGCCGGCCGCCCCAAGGCCAGCGAGCGCCTCGGCGAGCAGGTCGGCTCCGAGCTTCGCGGCGCAGCCGCCGCAGTCCGTGAGGTCGGTCAGCCGGATGGATGGCAGCCCGCCGGGGCGGGTAGAGGGGGTCGGCACGGGGCGATGATACGCACACGAGACAGCCTTACATTCACGTGAACGTGAAGGTTGCTGCTAGACTGGCGCCGATGCGCCCTGCCACCCAACCCCTCCTGCCCGGCTTCTTCCACCTGGAGCCATCGAGCGAGCGGTTCCGATGGTCCGTGCTCGCCGTGACCAGCCTCGGTGCCCTGCTCTCCGCGCTCACCTCGGGAACCCTCGTGATCGCGCTGCCGGACATCCTCCGGGACCTCCACACCGACCTGTTCGCGCTGCTCTGGATCGTGGTCGGCTACACGCTCGTGGCCACGGTGCTGGTGCTCAATGCCGGGCGCGTTGCGGACATGGTCGGTCGGTCGCGGTCGTACGTCGTGGGCCTCGCGGTGTTCACCGCCGCCTCCGTGCTGTGCGGCCTCGCCCCCGATGCGCTGCTGCTCATCGCGGCCCGCATCGTCCAGGGGATCGGCGGCGCGCTGCTCATGGCCACCTCGACCGCGATCGTGACCGATGTGTTCCCGCGACGCGAGCTGGGCCGGGCGCTCGGGATCAACGCCATGGTCATCGGCGCGGGCCTGATGCTCGGCCCGATCCTGGGTGGGTTTCTGACCGCGTTCGGCTGGCGGACCGTGTTCTGGTTCAACGTTCCGCTCGGCATCATCGGAGCACTCCTGGCGGCGATGGTGCTGGCCGACCCGCATCGCCCGACCGGCCGCCACTCGTTCGATCTGGCCGGCTCGGCGCTGTATTTCGTCGGTCTCCTGGCGCTGATGATCGC
Organism: uncultured Chloroflexia bacterium; assembly: GCA_963829295.1. Taxonomy (GTDB): domain Bacteria; phylum Chloroflexota; class Limnocylindria; order Limnocylindrales; family CSP1-4; genus CAIXZV01. Next base: position 194,146 of record CAWHHU010000006.1, read on the forward strand.
GCTCGCGTTCGGCGGCCTGTACGGGTGGACGACGCCCTGGGTGCTCGGCGGGTTCGCAACCTTCGTCGTTGCTGCGCCCGTGTTCGTGTGGGTCGAGCTGCACACGACCGAGCCGCTGCTCGACCTCGACCTGTTCCGCAACCGGCTGTTCGCGATGGGCAACGTGACCGGGCTGCTCAACGGCATCGCGCGCAACGGCGTCCTGTTCCTGCTGGTGTTCTATCTCCAGGGCGCCAAGGGCGACGATCCGGTGACCGCCGGCATCCTGCTGGCCCCGCTGGCGGCAGGGCTCCTGGTCCTGTCACCCATCAGCGGTGCCCTGGCGGATCGCTTCGGTTCTCGCGAGCTGGCCACGCTGGGCATGGTCGTCACGGGGATCGGGCTGGCCGGCCTGATGACCCTCCAGGTCGACACGCCCTACTGGCAGCTCGCCCTGTGGCAGCTGATCATCGGCGCAGGGTCGGGCCTGTTCAACAGCCCCAACACGAGCGCCGTGATGGGCGTCGTGCCGCCGGCGCAGCGGGGCGTTGGCGCGGGCGCCCGGATGATGCTCACCCAGAGCGGGTTCGTGATCAGCATCGCGCTTGCGATTGGCCTCGTCACCACGGCGATGGACCCCAAGGTCCTGCTCGCAGTGTTCTCCGGCACGCAGGTGGGCGCCCAGGGGATCGATCTGGGCCCGTTCATCTCGGCGCTCCACGTGGCATTCGCGGCGGGGGTGGTCGCCAGCGCGATCGGCGCCGTCGCGTCGCTCCTGCGCGGCGGGCACCAGAGCTGGGAGCCGACGTCCGCCCGGGAGGCGGTCACGATCGACGCATCACGCGAGCACAGCCCATCGAGCAGGTAGCCCGCCAGCGCGGCCCGCATCCGGCAGGCTGCGCTCGAAGGCGTGCGGTCGACTCCCCCGCGTACCATCGCGGCGGGAGCGGAGGGGTCCCGGTGGGCTCCCCGGTCTTCAACACCGGTGGCGCGGCGCCCGGCGTCGCGCGGTGGGTTCGACTCCCATGCGCTCCCGCCACGAACACGGGCGCCCGAGCCGTGTCCCGGGGCATCGACACGCAGGCTCACGGTTTTCCTTCCGTTGGCGCCGGCCTGGCGCCGAGCTCGCGATACACCCCGGATGGGATGTCGGTGAAGTCCCTGGCCACGAAGTCGGCGCCCGAATCCTCGAGCTGGCCATGCGTGAAGCTGGTGGTCAGGCCGAGGCAACGCATCCCGGCCTGTTTCGCCGCCGCCACCCCGTTGGGCGCATCCTCGACGACCAGGCATCGACCCGGCGATGCACCGAGTCGCTCGGCGGCGAGCAGGAAGATGTCGGGGGCCGGCTTGCGTCGAGTCACGTCAAGCCCGGACACGATCGCGTCGAATCCGCTCCTGTCGACCCCGATCTCGGCCAGATTGGCCTCGATCTTCACCGGATCGGCGCTCGACGCGAGGGCGAGCCGGAGCCCGGCCGCCCGGCACGAACCGAGGAAGCCATGCAGCCCCGGCAGCGGTTGCAGGCGTCCGTGGATGATGGCCACATAGCGGTCGTAGAGCTCGGCCTTGGCTCGATCGGGATCGAGGAGCAGGCCGTGCTGTTCGGCCACGCCGGTCACGAATCTCGCCTCGCCCGTACCCACGAACGGGCGGTACTCCCCGGGCGTCGTCGCGACGCCGTAGCGATCGCGCAGGAGCCCGATCGCTGCCTCGCTGATGAAGGGCTCCGAGTCGCACAGGACGCCATCCATATCGAAGATGACGTAACGGGTCGGTGGAGTGGGCATGGGACCGAGTGTAGCCACGCTCCGGGGCTGGCCCGGCCGCCTGCTCTCGGTGGGTGTCAGCCGGCCGGTGGGCAGAACCGTTCGGGATCCAGCTCCGCGGGGATGGCCGGGCTGCGGCCGAGGATCAGGTCCGCGACCAGCCTCGCCGACGCAGGCCCGGTCGAGATCCCCCACGGGCCGTGGCCCGCGCACACGAACAGGTTGTGGCGACCGGGGACGGCGCCGATCAGCGGACGCCCGTCGACGCTCTGCGGCCGGGCACAGGCGCGGACGCCCCGGATCGGCGCGTCGGCGACGCCCGGCACGAAGCGGCTGGCGCGGACCAGGATCGACTCCATCCATCCAGCCGGGTCTGGCTCGGCGGGCAGGAACGTTGAGCCCACGGCGCTCGCGCCGGGCAGCGGGACGAGGCTGAACTCCACCGCGTCGGTCATCTCGGCGACGCCCGCGGGCATCGTGTCCAGCACCGCCTCGATGCCGGCCTCTTCGAGCACGTGGGTCGGCGGGTGGGACAGCTCGGCGTCGACCACGACACCCCAGCGGTGGCGGATCGGGATCCAGCGCCCGGTCGCGTCCAGGACATCCGGCGTCCATGGCCCGGCGGCCACCAGCACGACATCCGCCGGCAGCAGCCGCCCATCGACCAGGACGCCCGTCACGGCGTCCCCCTCGATCGCCAGGGAAGCCGCCTTGCCGAGGCGAATGGCCGCACCGCGAGACTCGGCCAGGGTCGCGTAGGCATACGTCGAGGCACCCGGAGCGACCGGATACCCGATCTCGACGCGGCATGCCCACAGGTCGGGCGCGAGCGCCGGGTCCAGCTCGCACAGTCCAACGCCGCCCAGCACCTCGAGGCCCAGGTCCGGGAACGCGTTCCAGATCAGGCGTGCCTGGCGGCGCACCGCAGCCTCGTCGGCCGAGACGTACAGCAATCCGACGGGCGAGTCGGGGAACGGAAACGCGTTGGAGTCCGCCGTCAGGTCTCGATACAGGAGGAGTGTCTCCCGGTACAGCCCCGCCAGCACCGGATCGAACGGATGCTGCACGACACCCGAGTTCGCGCCCGAGGCTCCCGAGGCCAGGCCTTCGCGCTCGACCAGCACCACCGATGCCCCGGCACCGGCGAGAAACGCTGCCGCCGACGTGCCAACGATCCCGCCACCGATGACGATGACGTCCGGAGCCGGACCGCTGGCCATCCCTCGACCTCCGTTTCCCAAGGATTCGCCGCCTGTCAGATTGGGATCGTCGGTGCCATCATCGCAGCGTGACAGTCCCGTCGTCTCGCACGGCCGCATCGCCCAGGACGCACCCGCCCGGCGTGGAGCACCTCCTCGTCCAGGTGCGGGACAGCGTCGAGCTGTCCGAGCCAGAGGCGCTGGTGCCGATCGTCCGCTCGGTCGTCGAGGACGAGCGAGGTCGGCTTGCGACCGGCGCCAGGCCCTCGTCCGACGCGGACCTCGTCGACGCGGTCATCGGCCGTCTCGAGGCGCTTGGCGATCCCGCGCTCACCATCCCGCCGCGGGTGATCAACGCGACCGGCGTCATCCTCCACACCAACCTGGGCCGCGCGCCCTGGCCGCGGGCGGCGCGCGCCGCCGCGACGACGGCCTCGAGCGGCTACGGCTTCCTCGAGCTGGACCCCGCGACGGGCCGGCGCGGGACGAGGTTCCGCGCGGTCGAGGAGCATCTGATCGCGCTCACGGGAGCCGAGGACGCCCTCGTGGTCACCAACAACGCGGCGGCGCTGCTGCTGGCCGTGGGGCTGGCCGGGCGACGGGGCGCGGTCGTCGTGTCCCGGGGTGAGCTGGTCGAGATCGGTGGCGGGGTCCGGATCCCCGAGGTGGTTGCGCGGGCGGGCGCCCGGCTGATCGAGGTGGGTACGACCAACCGGACTCGCGCCGCGGACTTCGAGCCGCCGCTCGCCGACGGCCGCGCGCGCGTCGTGCTCCGCATCCATCCCTCCAACTTCGCGCTGGCCGGCTTCACGGAGTCGGCTGACCTCGAGGCGGTCGCCGCGCTGGCCCACCGGCACGGCGCCAGCGTAATCGACGATCTTGGCTCGGGGGCCCTGCTCGACACCGCCAGCTTCGGCCTGGCCCACGAGCCCACGCCCACCGAGCGGCTGGCCGCCGGCGCCGACATCGTGGTGTTCAGCGGCGACAAGCTGGTTGGCGGTCCCCAGGCGGGGCTCGTCGTCGGGCGACGGGACCTCGTCACGCGGCTGCGGCGTGATCCGCTGGCCCGCGCGATGCGGCCCGACAAGTCGATCCTGGCCGGAGTTGCGGCGACGCTCGCGCTCTACCGTGCGGGGCGGGCCATCGCGGAGATCCCCGTCTGGCGGCAGATCGCCCGTGAACTGGACGACCTCCGAGAGCGCGCCGAGCGGCTCGCTGCGGGCGTGGCGTCGAGCGCCGCCTCCGACGTCGCGGTCGTCGAGGTCTCGTCGGTGATCGGGGGTGGCTCCCTGCCGGGTCAGACGCTGGCTTCGTGGGGAGTCGCCCTGCGCTTCCCGTCGCCCGATCGCGCCGCGCGCGCCCTTCGGACGGGGCCGGATCGGATCCTCGCTCGCATCGTCGGCGGCAGTGTCGTGCTCGACCTGCGCACGGTCGACCCGGTCGATGACCCCGTGATCGCACGCCGCCTCATCGCGGTTGCGCCGCCCCGGCGACCATGAGCGTCGTCGTCGGCACGGCCGGCCACATCGATCACGGCAAGACCGCGCTCCTGCGCGTGCTCACCGGGATCGACGCGGACCGGCTACCCGAGGAGCGCCGGCGGGGGATGACGATCGACGTCGGGTATGCGCATCTCGCCCTGTCGGACGGGTCGGTGGTCGACTTCGTGGACGTCCCCGGGCACGACCGGCTGGTGGGCAACATGCTGGTGGGCGCCGGCGAGATTGATGCGGCGCTGCTGGTGGTGGCGGCCGACGATGGGCCCAACGCGCAGTCCATCGAGCACCTCGAGCTGCTGGATGCACTGGGCATCGGCGACGGCGTGGCGGTCGTCACCAAGGCGGACCTCGCGCCCGATCGACTACGGGTCGAAGCGGTGGCGGCGGAGGTTGCCGGGCTGCTGGCCCGGACGACGCTTGCCGCCGCTCCGGTGCTGGTGGCCTCGGCGGTGACCGGTGAGGGCGTCGACGCGGTCCGCGCCGCGATCGCCGCGCTCGCCGGGCGGGTTGCGCCACGACTGGCCGTCGGGGATGGCCCGCGCCTGGCGATCGACCGCGTGTTCGCGATCCGCGGCCGGGGCACGGTCGTCACCGGCAGCCTCCGGGGTGGGCGCGTGACAGCGGGGATGTCGCTGCGGGTCTTGCCTGATGGGTTGGAGGCGCGGGTTCGGGAGGTCCAGGTTCGCGGGCGCACGGTCGATGCGGGCGAGGGAGGACGAACGGCCCTGCTGCTGGGCGGGATCGAGGCGAGCCGGCTCCGTCGCGGCCAGGTGCTGACAATGGACCGCAGGATCGTCTCGACGTCGCGCGTGCTCGCCGCCGTGCGGGGCCCGGCACATGGCGCCGTGCGGGGCCCGGCACATGGCGCCGTGCGGGGCCCGGGGCAGCCTCGCGGGCCGTGGAGCGTCCCGACGCCCGCCGGGCCACCGCGGGATCGTGATCGGCTGCGACTCCACCTCGGCACGGAGCAGGCAGCCGCGCTCGTCGTGCGGGGACCGCGCGAGGCCATCGACCTGCCGGACGGGTCGTCGGTGGCGATCCTCCGGCTGGACGCCCCGATCGCGGCAGCGCCAGGCGACAGGTTCGCGCTCCGCCGGCCATCGCCGGGGTCGACCGCAGGAGGCGGGGTGGTCCTCGATGCGGCGCCGCCGCGAGGGATCTCCCGTCGCCGCCTCACCACAGCGCGAGCCACCGCGCTCGCTACCGGGCCGGTCGGCTCGCCGGACGCGAGGCTCGAGCTGCACGGAGCGCAGCGCGACACGACCGGTTGGAGGCTTGCCGCCGACGTCGATGCGGCACTGGTGGTCCATACGCTTGCGGTGGTGGAGGGTCATCACGCAGACGATCCCCACTCGCCGGGCTTGTCGATGGCCAGCCTGCGGGCAGCCGTGGGCCTTGCCGCCCGGCGCCATGTCACGCTCACGCGAGCCGCTGCCGATGACGTGGCCCGGTCGCTGATCGAGCGGCTGATCTCCGAAGGCGCCCTGGCCCGCGACGGCGACCTGGTACGTGACGCGGGTCGTGCCGCCGGGCTGCCGGCCGCGACGCTCGCGGCGATGGACCGGCTCGAGGCCGCGCTCTCGATCGTCGCTCCGCCGCCGCTGGCCGCCGCCGCCCGTGCCGCCGGCTGCCCACCCGACGGCCTGCGCGCGCTCGAGGCCGCCGGCCGGATCGTCAGGGTCGAGGACGATCTCGCCTGGTCGGCGGCCACCTATCGCGACCTGGCGAAGCGGGCGATGTCGATGGCCGCCGCCGGACCGCTGTCTCCCGCCGCCTTCCGCGACGCCACCGGAAGCAGCCGTCGATTTGTGCTCGCCATCCTCGGCGACCTCGACCGGCGCGAGCTCCTCCGGCGGACCGATGCCGGGCACGTCCTGGGACCGAAGATGCTGGCGCGGCTGCGAGCCCGGGCGGCGGCTTCCACGCCGGTACCGGACGGCGATGCAGGATGACCGTCGCGGCGATCGTGCTCGCCGGGGGTGCGAGCACCCGCTTCGGGACGGACAAGCTGGCCGCTGACCTCGATGGCCGGCCTCTGCTCCATCACGCGCTCGACGCCTGCGGTCTCGTGGCGGACCGCATCGTCCTCGTGATCGCCCCCGAGCGGCCCGCACCGGCCGTGCCGCCTGCCCTTGCCGATCGCATCGCGGTGGTGCGGGACCCGATCGCCCATCGCGGGCCGCTGGCCGGCCTGGCCGTGGGCCTGGAGGCGATCCCCGACGCCGAGATTGCGCTCGTTGCCGGGGGCGACATGCCCGCGCTCGTCCCCGCCGTGCTCCGGCTCATGGTCGGCCGGCTGCTTGCGGTCCCTCCGGTTGCTGCGATCACGCTTGCGGCTGACCCGCCTTCTTCACTGCCGATGGCCGTTCGGCCCGCACTCGCCCTGGCGGCCGCCAGAAGGCTGCTGGCCGAGGACCGCCGCGCACTGCGGGGACTGCTCGACCGCCTGCCATCGACCGTGATCGCGGCTGATGCCTGGCAGGCGCTCGATCCCGCCGGTCGGACCCTGAACGACGTCGATACGCCGGGCGATCTCCCGCCCCACCCGACGTCCGATTGACCGCGCCTTCGGCGGCCAGCCTCGCGGCCCACCTTCGACCGAACAGCTTGTGCGTGCGCGGCGTCTGAACAGGGGGAGGACAGGAGCCACGGACACCGTACGGCGCGCGCAGCGGGGCGATATGGACGCGTTCTCGGAGCTGGTGACGGCCCAGGGCCCGGCGATCTTCCGCATGGCACGGGCGTTCGTGGGCGACGGCTCGGCCGAGGACGTTGCTCAGGAGGTGTTCGTCGCGGCATGGCGCGCCCTGCCGGGCCTCCGGGACCCATCCCGGTTCGGGCCATGGCTGCACCGGATCGCGCTCAACCGGTGCCGGTCGGCGGTGCGGCGCTCCGGACGCGTCCGGGAGATTCCGCTGGGCCCGGCGGCCGAGGCAACGCCGTCGATGACCGACTTCCGAGCCGCGGTGGAGGCGCGAACGGTCGTCGGGCCGGTGTTCCGGCGGCTGCCCGACGATGCGCGTTCCCTGCTCGCGCTCCACTACGCAGCCGGACTCTCGATCCGGGAGTGCGGTGAGGTTCTGGGCGTTCCGGAAGGCACGGCGAAGTCGCGCTTGAACGCCGCCCTCGAGGCGCTCCGCCGCGAGATCGGAAGGGTCGAGCCGTGAGGGGCTCGCGCGACGACCTGGTCGATGTGTTCCTCGCCGACCTTGGCACCGCTCCCGTGCCCGAGGGGCTCACCCACGCCGTCGAGCAGCAGATCCGGACTGAGCGGCCCCGACGGGCGTCGCGCTTCGCGCCCTGGCTGGCCGCGGCGGCCGCCGTCCTCGCGCTGGCGATGTTGACGGGGCTCGCATGGCTCGTCGCCGGACCCGGCCCATCGCCCACGTCCGCGCTCCCCTCGCCGACCTCGACCGTCGAGGCGACGGCCGTCCCCTCGCGCACGGCCGCTTGGCAGATCACGATCAGGGGCCAGAACGAGGACGTTCCGGTCGACCTTGCCGTCGTCGACCACAGCGGCACGATGACCGGCGTCGCACAGGCGTCGAGCTGGCCGGAGCCGAACGATCAGCGCCCCTTCGCGCTCCAGATCGGCCCGGGGCGGGACGACCGCTCGATCACGGTGTCGTGGGTCGGGGGAATCTGCGACACGCAGGCGACGCTCGAGCTGGCCGCCGATGCCGACACGCTCTCGCTGCTGTTCCCGCCGCAGGGCAACTGCGATTCGATCGGGGTGGGCTTCAGGGTCGACCTTCGGTTCGCGGCAACCGTCGACGCGACGACGTTCGAGGGGACCTGGAGTCGCGAAACCGCAACGCCGACACCGGCACCGTCGGCGATCGGGAGCTGGGACGTCAACCTGACCGATACGCCGACCGACCTCCAGATGACGCTCCACGCCGAGGATCGCTCGGGCACCATCACCGACGTCGCCGACACCGGCTCGACGCCTGCCGGTCTCGGATCCGAGGGTCCGGAGGACCTCGTGTTCGGACAAGGTCGTAACCGGCGGCACCTGCTCGTCGGCTGGACCGGCAGCGTGTGCGACGAGCGCGCCGTGCTGACGCTGGCCACCGACGGCCGGACGTTCACCCTGTCCTTCCCGGCGCGGCCCGGCTGCGATGCGATGGCGGTCGGACGGGCCGTCGAGATCGCCTTCGACCGCGCCGTGGACGCGACGGCGTTCACGGGGACGATGAACGGCGACCTGGTCCGGGTTGGGAACGTCGCACCTACGAGGGTGGCCTTCTCGACGCCGGCGCACGGCTGGGTGGGCGGCACGTCGAGCGGCGGCGATGCGATCGTGCTCGAGACCGTCGACGGGGGGACCGCCTGGCGGGTGGAGGGCCTGGGCACGGGCGAGGTTGGTGACATCGGGGTCGTCGGCGCGACGCGAGCGCTCGCCGGACGCACCTGCCCCGACGGCGCGGACCCCTGCCGCCCGGGTCTGTACGAGCTCGACGGCGGCGGATCGTGGAGCGCGATCGGTCTGGATTGGTCCACCCGGCTGTCCTTCGCCGGCTCACAGGGGGCCGGGCTCCTGTTCGGGATCGGGTCGCCGCGCGAGGACTCGGGGATCCTGGCCCCGCAGATCCGGCTGACCGAGGACGGCGGCCGGTCCTGGTCGGCCGTCGCCTCGCCGTGCCCCCCGACGATGGGGCCGACGGATGCCGATCGCCTCGATGCCCGGACAGTCCTGGTGCTGTGCGAGGGCCAGGGTGCCACGGGCGGCGCCCGCAAGGAGCTCGACCGCTCGACCGACGGCGGGACCGCGTGGACGAGGCTGCCGGATCCACCCGAACCCGGCACCGGGATGGGGATGGACGTCCTGGCCGACGGAACCGGCTGGTTGTGGGGCGCCCGATCCCCACTGCTCGAGACGTCGGACGGCGGGGCAACATGGTCGCCGCTCGACGTTGCCGACGGCGACGTGCGGATCGTCCTCGATGCCGACGCCTGGGGCGGCGGCGCCGGCGTGGCGCTCGTGTGGGACCCGGATCGGCAGGCGACCCTGCTCCTGCAGACCGACGACGGCCAGGCGTGGACCGAGCTCGGCGCGTTCCCGGCGCTCGGTCGCGGAGGCTGATCGGCCCGCTACCGCTCCAGGTCCGGTGTGTCGTGGACCGCCACGCCCTCGACGAACGTGGCGACCACGCGCGCATCGCCGATCGGCCCGGCACCCCGGTCGAACAGGTCGCGGTCGAGAATCGCGAGGTCCGCCAGCTTGCCGAGCGTGAGCGATCCCGTCTCGTCGAGATGGTTGGCGTACGCAGAGCCCGCCGTGAACGCCGTGAGGGCGTCCGTCAGCTCGATCGCCTCCTCGGGCATGAATGGCTCCCGGCCTCGGTCCTCGTCGCTGACGCGGGTCACGGCGACCTCCATCTGGAGGATCGGGTCGGGCGTGGACACGCTCCAGTCGGAGCCCATGACAAGTGTGGCCCCGTGCCGACGCAGGGAGCGCAGGGGATACTGGCGCGCGCTCACGTCGGGCCCCAGGACCGGAAGTGTCAGCTCGTCCATCTGCTCCTCGTGCGTGGCCCAGTACGTCTGCGCATTGGCCAGCGCGCCCAGCTGCCGGAACCGGGGCAGGTCATCGGGGTGAACGACCTGAGGGTGGGCGAGCTGGGGCCGGGTGTCGGACCAGCCGTTCGCGCGTCGCGCCGCCTCGACGGCATCGAGCGCGAGCCGGACGGCACGGTCGCCGAGCGCGTGGAAGTGGGGTTGGAAGCCGAGGGCGTCGAGCCGTCCGACCGCGGGCTGGAGGATCTCCGGCGCGATGAACACCATGCCCGTGCTCGGGGTGGGGTGCCCATCGGGGTCGAAGTACGGCTCGAGCATCGCCGCCGACTGATGCTCCACGACACCATCGACCATGAGCTTCACGCTGGTGCCCGCATATCGTCCGGCGATGCCGCCCGCTCGCCGCTCCACGAGCTCGTCGATCTGCTCGAGACCCCGGGCGCGATCCCACCACAGCGCGCCGACCACCCGCGCGGTGAGCTCGCCGGTGCCCGCCAGGGCGAGGTAGGCGGCCTGGTCCCCGGCGGTGACCCAGGCGTCCTGCCACGCGGTGATACCCAGGGAGTGCAGGTAGCGCTGACTCTCGAGCAGGGCCGCCCGCAGCTCGTCGGCACCGGGCGGGGGAAGCAGCCGCGAGACGAGGTCCATGGCGCCCTCGTGGAGGGTGCCCATCGGCGTTCCGTCGGCGTCGCGGGCGATCTTCCCGTCGGGCGGATCGGGCGTGTCGGCCGTGATGCCCGCCAGCTCCAGCGCCCGCGTGTTGACCCATGCGTCATGGACATCGCGATTGGGGAGGAATACGGGCCGGTCGGGGACGACACGGTCCAGATCCTCGCGTCTCGGCAGGCCGCCCGGAAAGTCCGCCATCGCCCAGCCGCCACCCAGGATCCAGCCGGCCGCAGGATGGGCAGCCGCATACGCCGCCACGCGCTCGAGGTCCTGATCCCTGCCGCGCGTATCGTGCAGCTCGCACCGGATCCGGTTCAGGCCCCCGTGGATGGGATGGACGTGGGCATCCTGGAACCCGGGCGTGACCGTTCTGCCGCGCAGCTCGATCACGCGCGTGCGCCGTCCGATCAGCGACCGGACGGCCTGATCACCACCCACGGCCAGGATCCGGCCGTCTCCCACCGCGAGCGCCTCGGCCCAGGAGCGGGCGGGGTCGGCCGTGAAGATGCGCCCGCCCACAAGGGCAAGATCGGCGACGCCCGCTCCCCGAAGCAGCTCGCTCATCCGGCGATCACGTCCTGGCTGTTGGCCGTCCGCAGGTATCGGTCCAGCTCGGCGAAGTCGCGAACCACCAGGTCGGCCGCCCCCTCATCGCCTCCAGGCGCGTACAGGCAGGTCCGCAGCCTGGCCGCCCGCCCCGCCGCGATGTCGATGTCCCGATCGCCGACGGCGATGGTCTCCCCCCGTTCCAGGTGGAACGCCGCAAGCGCGCCCTCGAAGATGGCTGGGTCGGGCTTCCTCGGATACCCGTCATCGCCGGTCAGCACCCCGGCGAAGTACCCGGCCATGTCATTCGCGTCCAGGAGCATCATCGTGCCCCAGCGTCTGCGATGGGTGGCGATGACGTTGCTGCCGCCGATCGCGCAGATGTAGCGGCAGACGTCGATGGTCCCGGGAAACGGCGGGCTGTCCCCGACCGCTTCGCTCGCATATTGCTGCCCGAACGCGTGCTCCAGGTCATCGAGACCCACGTCGCATGTTGCCGACAGAACCGAAAGGCAGTGATCGAGCGACTCGCGGGCCAGGCTGGTGATCCGGTCCAGCGGCGCATCACGCCCGAGATCGTTCAGGGCCCCCCGGAACGCCCTGGCGATGGACGGGTAGGTATCGAACAGCGTGCCATCGACATCCCAGATGATGCTGCGAAGCATGGACGGAACCCCCGGGGTATTCATTTCGGGTGCCTGTCCCACGGCCGCGCGCCTGATGCGATCCATGTCGATGCAAGCGTCCGCCCCGGGCCGGTCACGCGTCAGGGTCGATGGTCAGGATCCGCCGTCCCGAACGGTGCTCCCGGGTGCGTCGCCGGCGGGTACGCTGCGCCGATGACCAGCGTTCATCTGCTCCACGCGGGCTACGCGGGCGACCGCGTCGCCTCGTCCATCGTCCTCGTCCGGGACACGGACGCCCTGATCGTCGTCGACCCCGGCATGGTCGCCCGCCGCTCGCTGATCCGCGATCCACTCGACGAGCTCGATGTCGTGCCCGAGGCCGTGACTCACGTGTTCCTGAGCCACCATCACCCCGATCACACGATCAACATCGCCCTGTTCCCCAACGCCGAGGTGGTCGACTTCTGGGCCCGCTACCGGGACGACCAGTGGCTCGATCACGACGGCGATGGCTACCGGCTGTCCCCGCACGCCCAGCTGTGGCTGACGCCCGGTCACACCGAGGAGGACGCGACGCTGATCGTCGAGGCCGACGATGCCGTCTACGCGATGACGCATCTCTGGTGGTACGAGAACCGCACCCCCGAGGTCGATCCGCTGGGTTGGGACCAGGCGGCCATCGAGCGTGGTCGCGAGCGCGTCCTGGCGGCCGCCGACATCGTGATCCCGGGTCACGGCGGACCGTTCCGCGTCACCCGCTGAGCGGCGCCGCTCCCTCGCCCGCGGCGCGCTCACCTTCATCGGGTTGGGGGCCGGGCCGGAGGCCGTACCAGTTTGCGGCTGCGCCCGCGACCAGCAGGCCCGAACACACCAGAGCCGCCAGGTGGAAGGCCTCGGTCGAGGCCTTCCGGGCCGCATCGGCGAGCTGCGGCGAGGTGCCCGCCCTGGGCGGGTTGAGCGGCTGGACCTGTGCCCGGAGGTCCGCGCTGTCGGGGTCGAGACCCGGGACCGCCGTCGCCAGCGAGGTGTAGAACGATCCGGTGACCACGATGAAGATCACGGCCAGCAGGATCGGCTGTCCGATCCGGCTGACCGCGTTGTTGATCGCCGACGCGACACCGGCGTTGCGTACCGGGACGGACGACATCAGGGTCGAGGTGAGCGGCGCGACCACGAGCGAGATCCCCACCCCGAACAGCAGCACGAACGGCAGGACGTCGACCAGCGACGATGTCGGGGGCAGGAACGTCGAGGGATCGGAGGGCGCGAACGTCCAGGGCTGCGAATTGGCGGGCACCCGCGCGAACCATGCCAGGCCGGCAGCCATCAGGAGCGGGCCCACCCACAGGAACACCCGGGCCCCGTACCGGCCTGCCAGCCCGCCGACACGGGTCGACAGGACCGTGAGCAGGATGCTGCTCGGCAGCGTCACCAGCCCGGCTGCCGTCGCGGTGTACCCAAGGACACCCTGCAGAAACAGGTACTCCGCCGAGAACGTCACGTACAGCGCGCCATAGATCAGGAGCGTGGAGATGTTGATGGTCGCGAACGCACGGCGCCGGAACAGGTCGAGCGGCACGAGCGGGTTCCGTCGCCGGGTCATCAGGAACGGGAACGCCACCAGCGCCACGATCCCGACAGCCAGCGCACCCCATGCGATCGGATCCTGCCACTGACGGTCCTGACCCCGGATCGCGCCGAAGGCGAGCCCGCCGATCGCCAGCACGGCGACCAGGGCGCCCAGCCAGTCGAACCGCCCGCTCGCGTTCTCGTCGCGGGTCTCGGGCATGTACCGGATCGTCGCGTACAGGGCCGTGACCACGAGCGGGACGTTGAGCAGGAACGCGGCCCGCCAGCTGACGCTGTCGACCAGAAAGCCCCCGGCGATCGGGCCGATCAGCGTCGTGGCCGACGTGGCCGAGGCCCAGATGCCGAAGGCTCGCGCCCGCGCCGGGCCATCGAACATCGCGGTCAGGATCGCCAGCGAGCAGGGCACGAGCAGCGCACCCGCCGCTCCCTGGAGGATCCGGAACACCACCAGCAGCTCGAGCGTGGGGGCGAGGCCGCACAGGACGGACGTCGTGCCGAAGCCGGCCAGCCCGATCAGGAACACGCGCCTTCGCCCGTGGTAGTCGGCCAGCGCGCCGGCGAGCACGAGCAGCGCGGCGAGCACCGCGAGGTAGCCGCTGACGGCGTACGCCTGGCCCTCCAGGGTGGACAGGAAGGTGGCCGGGAGCTCCTGGCCGATGGGCTTGAGGGCCAGGTTCACGACCGTGCCGTCGAGGAAGACCATCGACGATCCCAGGATCGCCGCGAGCATGGTCCAGCGCTGGGTCGAGGTCACCGAATCAGGGGGACGCGACATGGTTGGCCGAGTGTCGCAGGACACTCGAATCGCGTCCAGCGTGGGGCGGCATTCGCCTGGCCGGCCTGGATCTGCGTGGCGAGGCAATGCCCACGGAGTCGCTCGACGCGAGGCTGCTCTAGACTGCGCGCGTGCCCGGACCCGTGGCGCTCGTCGGCGCCGGTGAGTTCCTCGCTCCGATGGTCGAGCTCGACCGGAGCCTGCTCCGATCGATCGGTCGGCCGCGTCCGCGGGTCGTCATCCTGCCCACCGCGTCCGCCCCCGATGGGGAGCGGACGTTCCGGACCTGGGCAGAGATGGGGGTCGACCATTTCAGCGCGCTGGGCGCCGACGTGGAGCCGGTCCTGGTGCGCAACACCGCCGAGGGCTACGACGCGGCCGTGCTCCAGGCGATCGGCGAGGCGGACCTCGTCTACCTCTCGGGCGGACACCCGCGGCATCTCAGCCGGGTGCTCCGCGAATCCCCGGTGGGCCAGGCTGTCGTCGATGCACACGGCCGTGGCGCCGTGATCGTCGGCTGCTCTGCCGGCGCCATGGCGATCGTCGGCCTGGCCGTCCACGTTCGCGTGGTCCCAAGGCTTCGGGTACCGCTGCCGTTCCTCATCAGCTGGCCCGCCGGACTGTCGCTCGTCGACGGAGTGGCGGTGCTGCCGCACTACGATGCATGGCCCGAGGCGCTGGCCGCGTCAGTCGCGCTCCAGGCGCCGCGAGGTGCGCTGGTCCTGGGGATCGACGAGGACACGGCCGCCGTCGGGCTGGACGGTGCCTGGCAGGTCCACGGTCGGGGCAGGGTCACCGTCTGGCACGGCCGCCACCGCGAGCGCTTTCACAAAGGGGAGGCTTTCCGGCTCTGAACGGGTGAGGATGGGGAGTCGGTTCATCCTGGGCATCGGTGCATCCCGAGCCCGCGCAGCCGGCATGGCAGGGGCTGCGGCCCGGAGCTAACGCGGGCAGGGGCTGCGCGGTCAGTCCGGGCGGACCTGGCGGAAGCAGTCCGAGCAGTAGACCGGCTTGTCCATGCGCGGCTTGAACGGCACCTGCGCCTGGTTCCCGCACGACGAGCAGACCGCCACGAAGTACTCGCGGGGGGCGCGATCGTCCGTGCGCTCATACCCGCGGGGCCCGCCGATCGACCGCAGATCGCCGCCGCCGTCGCGGGTTGCCCGGCGATAGGCCCGGCAGGATGTGCACCGCTTGGGGTCGGAGGTAAACCCTTTCTGGGCGTAGTACTCCTGATCTGCAGCCGAGTGGATGAACTCCACTCCACAGTCGACGCAGGTCATGGTTCGATCGGTGTAGGTCACGACGTTCCTCCCGGGCGCGCGCTCGGACGATGCTGATGCGCGACCGAAACGGGACCCTCCCCTGGGCGTCGGTGCCGGCGGGGAGTCAGCCGGGGCCGCGCGACCCAGGTGCCGTTCTCGGAGTCCCTAGCTCGGGGCGCACCGGTGAATGCGGCGCCAGCCTACACCGGGTGGCAGATCCCTGCTGGCAGGCGTAAAGGCGTCGTCGAGCTCGCCCTCGAGGGTGATGTTTCCGGTTCAGCGGGACAGGCGACCTGTCACAATGATGGACAGACTTGGCATGGCGAGACGGGAGCGATGGGGGCGCCCGAATCGCAGCCGGGTCCCGGGAGCGTCCGACGAGCCCGATATGGCCCGGGGCCAGGCCCCGTGGTCCGGGTGGAGCGGCGGCTCGCGGGGCCCGGTTGGCACGCCCGTCCCGCGCCGTGCTGCAGCTAGGGGAGGCAGGCCCACCGCATGCTCCGACTTCTCCACACGGCGGACGTCCACCTCGGCGCCCGGCACGCCGATCTGGGTGACGCCGCCGCAGCCCAACGCGAGCGCCAGTTCGCGGCCTTCCGCGCAAGCGTGGACCTGGCGATCGCCGAGAAGGTCGATCTGTTCCTGGTGGCCGGGGACCTGTTCGATTCCAACGTCCAGCCGCGCCGGTCGGTCGAGCGTGTAGCGGCCGAGCTCGCGAGGCTCGCGAAATCGCGGATCCGGAGCGTGCTGGTGCCGGGCACCCACGATGTGTACGACCGGTCATCTGTCTACCGCGCCTACAGCCTGTTCGCCATGGCCGGGACCCAGCCCACGGACGACCTGGTCACCGTGCTGACCCCGGAGCATCCGTGGGTCCACCTGGCCGCCCTCGATGCTGTCGTCCACGGCCCGGTGTTCCCGACCAAGCGCGCGCCCTACAGCCCGCTCCGGGACCTGGCGGCGGTCCAGACCCCGGCGGCGACCTGGAAGATCGGTGTCCTCCACGCGGCAATTGCCATCCCCGGACGGACGGATCACGACGAGGTCGTGATCACGGTCGAGGAGATCGGCGTGTCGGGCCTCGACTACCTCGCCCTTGGCCACTGGCATTCGGCCCAGGTCGCGACCAGCAAGGGCGTGACCTACGCGTACTGCGGCGCCCCGGAGCCGGTCGCCGTGGACCAGGACCGGGCGGGCAAGGTGCTGCTGGTGACGCTCGACGAGCAGGACGGCAAGCGCCAGGTCAAGCTCGAGGAACGCGTTGTCGGCCGGACGGTCTTCGATCACCTCGACATCGACGCTGCAACCGTGGAATCGCAGCCGGCCCTCATCGCCCGCCTCCAGTCGACGGCCAATCCCGATCTCGTGCTCGACGTGCGGCTGATCGGCGTCCGACCCGACGAGCTCGACCTGGAGCCCGCCGAGGTCGAAGCCGCCCTGAAGGACTCGTTTCTGCGCGTCCGTGTACGCGACCAGAGCCATCCGGCGCTCACGGGCGGTTCGCTGCCACCGGCCGGGACGATCGCGGGAGCGTTCATCCGCAATGTCGAGGGCCGGATCGCGGACCTCGAGGCCTCCGGCGACGAGGTTGCCGTCCGTGAGGCGGAGGAGCTGCGCGACGTGCTCCGGCTCGGGCGGCTCCTGCTGGCGGGCCAGGAGGTGACGCTGTGAGGATCTCGAGCCTCGCGCTCACGGACATCCGCCGATACCGCGATCAGGAGATCGAGTTCGCGCCGGGGCTCACGATCGTTCGCGGACCCAACGAGTCCGGCAAGTCCACGCTCCAGCGTGCGATCGAGCTGGCGCTCACGCGCCGGGCCACGAGCTCGGCCGCGGATCTCGACGGGTTGGTGCCCTGGGACGGGGATGCAGAGGCGCGGCCCGCGATCGGGCTCGCGTTCACCTACGAGGACGACGAGGGCGTCACCCACGAGGGCCGCCTGGCCAAGGCCTTCCGGGGTGCCAGGGGACAGGTGCGACTGGAGCTCGATGGAACCGTGATCACCGACCCGGCCAAGGCCGAGGAGGAGCTCGCGACCCTTTCGGGCGTCCCGACCGAGGGCTTCTTCCGGTCCACCGCGTCCATCCGTCACCACGAGCTCGCGGGACTCCAGCGCGATGAGGGTGCCCTCCGTGATCGGCTTCAGGCGTCGATCAGCGGTGCCGACAGAGGCACCAGCCGGGCCAAGAAGAAGCTCGACCGGGCGCTCCATGAGCTCCAGATGCGCGGCCCCAAGAATCCCGGCCGGTTGAAGGTCGCCGAGGACGCCGTAACCGATGTGGAGACGCGCCTGCGGGCAGGCGAGGACCTGCTGGCCAAGCTGGAGCACGATCGAGACGACCTGGTCGTGGCCAGGGGCCGCCGCTCGGAGTCCGAGACGGCGCTCGCAGAGCGACGCTCGATGCTCGAGAAGGCGCGCCAGGCCGAGCGCCTGGACGTTGAGCGGGCGGCGGCGAACGAGCGCTACGAACGCTACCGGGAGGCGGTCTCGGTCCGTGACGAGATCGCCGAGCTCGAGCGTACGCACCCATCGTCAACGCCGCTACCCATCCTCCGGACGGCGGTGGAGCGGCTGCGGACCGTGGCCACCCGGATCAGCACCCTCGAGCAGATGCTCGAGGGTGAGGTCCATGTCAGCTTCGACGTGCCACCCGAGGTCCGCTGGCGCCATCTGTCGCGCTGGTCCCTGGTGCTGGTCGTCATCGGCATCGCGATCGCGGCGGTGGCGTTCGGCCTCGACCAGGCCGCGATCGTCGAGCTGGGCACGGTGCCGATCCTGGTTGGCGGGATCGTAGCCGCGGCCGGCCTGGTGCTCGCGTTCAACGGGTTCTGGCGGCGGCGCAGCGATCGTATCGAGAAGCAGCTGCGGGACGTCGAGGTCGATCGGCGCCTGCGCGGGCGCTCCGACATGGAGCTCGAGCTGCGCCAGTCGGAGGCGGAGCGGGAGGACCTCCTCGGACGGATCGGGCTGGCCGATCCCGCCCAGGCGGAGGCCATGCTCGAGGCAGAGGACAAGCATGTCACTGCCATCGAGCAGCGCCGCGCCAGGCTGTCGGGCCTGATCGGGGACGAGGCGCTCGGATCGCTGCCACTGCGCCGGGATTCCGCGGCCCTCGAGATCGAGCAGAAGACCGCCGCGCTCGAGGCGCTGGGCCCGATCGCCAAGGAGCCCCGCGCCCGCGAGCGCCTCGAGGTGGAGGTCACGGACGCGGAGGGTGCGCTGGAGCGGGCCCGCGACGACGAGGCCAACGCCCGTGCCCGCGTGGAGCAGAACCCGGTCGATGCGGAGGAGGTCGCCGGGCTCGCGGAACGGCTGGTCGGCTGGAAGGATGAGCTCGCCGCGCTCCGCCGTCGCGAGCAGATCTACGCGCGGACCCTGTCCGAGATCGGCGAGGCGGAGCAGGCCACCATGCAGCGCGCGACCCGCTATCTCGAGCGGCGCATGGTCGTAGACATCGCCCGGATCACCGATGGCCGCTACCGCCGCGTCCGCGTGGACGATGCCAACCTGGGGATCGATGTGTACTCGCCCGAGCGGGTCGGCTGGGTCCCCGTGACGGACCTGTCCCAGGGCACGCTCGACGTGGTCTATCTGGCGGCTCGCCTGGGGCTGGTGCGACTGGTCACCGGCGATCGCCGGCCGCCGCTCATCCTCGACGACCCGTTCGTGACCCTGGACGACGACCGAGCGTCCCGCGCGCTCGAGCTGCTGCGTGAGCTGGCCCCCGACTTCCAGGTCATCTACCTGACCACCTCAGACCGGTATGACGCGCTGGCCGACCAGGTGGTGGAGCTGGCCGGTCCGGTGGCAGTCGACGACCACGAGCGCGACGAGGTGGCGCCTGCCTGACGCCCTCGCCCCGGGCACGGCGATCGTCGTGCTCGGGCTCCTGTCGGCTGTCACCTGGGGCGCCGGCGACTTCGGCGGGGGGTTGTTGAGTCGCCGAGCCCCGTTGTTCGGCGTGATCGCGGTCACCCAGGTGACCGGGTTGGTGGCGGCCCTGGCGATCGCGCTCGCCCGCGGAGAGCGGATCCCCGAGGGCACCGACGTCGGCTGGTCGCTGGTTGCCGGTGTCGCAGGGGTGGTCGGCATGTCGGCCCTCTACCGTGGGCTCGCGGCCGGCCGGATGGGTGTCGTCGCCCCCACGACCGGCGTGATCGGGGCGTCGGTGCCGGTGGTGGTGGGGTTCGCGCTCGAAGGCGTACCCCGGATGGCAGCGGTGGCCGGGATCGTCACCGCGTTGCTGGCCGTCGTGCTCGTAACGCGCTCCCCGACCCACGACGGTGACCGGCCTTCGGGCTTCACCTGGGCCCTGCTCGCAGGGGCGGCCATCGGGCTGTTCAACATCTCGATCGGCGAGCTGTCGAGCGCAGGCGCCTTCGCGCCGCTGGTCCTGATCAGGCTCGTTCAGGCGCTGCTCGTGGTATCGGTCGTGGTGGCCTGGCGGCAGCCCTGGCGTCTCGATGGCTGGACGCTGCGGCGGGTCCTGCTGGTCGGCCTGCTGGACATGGCGGGCAACGCCTCGTTCATCGTGGCCGCTCAGACGGGAGCGCTGGCGATCGCGGCGGTGCTCAGCTCGCTGTACCCCGTGGTCACGGTGATGCTGGCCGTGGCGCTGCTCCACGAGCGGATGACCCGCAGGCACGTCGCGGGCATCGCGTTGACCGCGGTCGCCATCGTGCTGATCGGAGCCGGAACGGCCGGACCCTAGCCCGCGCACGTCGTAGGATCGGTCGGTGCGGATCTCGGCGAAGGTTGACTACGCGGTACGGGCGATGTGCGAGCTCGCGGCCCGTGATGCCGAGGCACCGCTGAAGGCGGATCAGCTGGCGAGCGCCCAGGACATCCCGCTGTCGTTCCTCAACAACATCCTGGTCGACCTCCGCCGGGCGGGCATCGTGCGCTCGCTGCGCGGGCAGGTCGGCGGCCACCGGCTCGCCCGTCCGGCATCCCAGGTGGCCATCGCCGACATCATCCGGGCGGTGGAGGGTCCGCTCGCCGATGTGCGCGGGATCAGGCCCGAGTCGCTGTCGTTCGTCGGTCCCGCGACGGCCCTGCGCGACGTGTGGCTGGCAAATCGCGTCGGGGTCCGACGGGTGCTCGAAGGCGTGACGATCGCGGACGTCGTCTCGGGCGAGCTGCCTCCGGAGGTTCGCGAGCTGCTCGAGGATCCGGACGCGCTGGTCGCCCACTGACGCGCCGGTCGCCCCGCGCCGGCCTTCCGGTCGCCCCGCGCCGGTCTCGGGGTCAGGCGGCCTCCCGCCCGAGCCGCTCAGGCCCCAAGCAGGCCCCGCCTCTGGCGGATCCGGCGCTCGAGCGTCCCGAACACGACCGAGTCGAGCACGATCCCGATGATCAGGATCACCATCATGATCGCCAGCATCCCCTGGCTGTCGGCGAGCTCGCGGTTCACCTGGAGCAGCTGGCCGAGCGATGCCTTGTTGGCGATGACCACGATCAGCTCGCCGGCCATCAGGCTTCGCCACGCGAACGCCCAGCCCTGCTTGAGACCGCCGACGAAGCTCGGCATCGCGGCAGGCAGGATGACGTACCGGTAGGCGTCGAATCCCCGCGCCCCGAGCACCCGGCCGGCCCGGGTCAGGACCGGTGGGATGTGGTCGACCCCGTGGATCAGCCCGTTCGCGATCGACGGCGCGGCGCCCAGGATCACCACGAAGGTGATTGCCTCCTCGCTCAGCTTGAACAGCAGGATCGCGAGCGGGAACCACGCGATCGAGGGCATGGTCTGGAGACCCATGATCAGCGAGCCGATCGCCGACCGCAGGACGCGGAACCGGGACACCAGCACCCCGATGCTGACCCCGATCGTCATCGCGAGCCCGAACCCCCACACCGCCCGGCGAAGCGTCGTCCACACGGCCAACCACAGCTCGGTTGTCCCGAGCTCCTGCCACAGCCGGCCGATCACCGCCGACGGGGGTGGCAGCACGTACGAGGGACGCCAGCCCGTCCAGACCACCGCTTCCCAGGCGCCCAGCACGATTGCCAGGGCGAGGAGCTTCGGCCACAGGGCGGCCCAGGCGCGCCGCCCGAGGGAGGTCGCGGGGATCAGCGGCGTCTCGAGGGCGTCGAGTCCGGCCACCTCGCGCCGGCCTCGGGCTGATCCCATGCCAGCGGGCACCAGGTGCGACAGGCCCGGACGCTGCGGCAGGTCAAGCGCCATGGCGGGCGACCTCCTCGCGCAGGCAGGCGGTGACCTGCCTCGCCAGCGCGGTCACGTCCGGATCCTCGATCCGGCGAGGTCGGGGGATCGAGACCGGAAACTCCTCGGCAACCCGGCCCGGCCGGCTGGTCAGGAGCACGATGCGATCGCCCAGGCGCGCCGCCTCGCGGACGTTGTGGGTCACGAACAGGATCGTGCGGCCGGTCGCGAGCCAGATTCGCTCGAGCTCGTCGTGGAGGATGTCCCGGGTCATCGCGTCGAGGGCGCCGAACGGCTCGTCCATGAGCAGGACCTCGGCGTCGTGGGCGAGCGCGCGCGCAAGGGCGACCCGCTGGCGCATGCCGCCCGAGAGCTCGTGCGGCTGGCGGCGGGCGAAGGTCGTGAGCTGGACCAGGTCAAGCAGCTCGGCCACTCGCGTCCGGCGGGCCGTGACCGGCACGTGGTGCAGCCGGAGCGGCAGCTCCACGTTGCGCTCCACGCTCAGCCAGGGAAACAGCGCCGCCTCCTGAAACATGAACGATGGCTCACCCAGCCGCTCGACGGTGCCCCGGGTCGGCTGGTCCAGCCCGGCGATCACGTTGAGCAGCGTGGACTTGCCGCAGCCCGATGCACCGAGGATGCACACCAGCTCGCCACGACCGACGGTCAGCGAGACGTCCTCGAGCGCGGTCACCGCACCGTGGCCGGTTCCGAACACCTTGCTTAGTCCCGACACGCGGACCGCCGTCGTGCGCTCTGTGGCCTCGACCCCGGGAGCGGCTGCAACGGCCGCCGGCGCTGCGGATGTCATCGTTGCAGCCCCTCGACCTGGGGCCTGCCCAGCGCCGCGAGCAGCTGGTTGAGCGGCCCCAGATCGTAGAGCCCGGCGAGATCGCCGGTATCGCCGAGCAGACCCAGGGCCTGCGCAGCCCGGGCTGACGCCTGCAGCGATGAGGCGACCGGATCGATCGTGAACTCGAGGTTCGCCCATGCTGCGGACAGGAGCGCCGGGCTCAGCTGCTTGGTCGTGTACCGCTCGATCTCGGCGTTGACCATCACCCGCGCCTCCGCCGGCTGCGAGTTGACGAAGTCCACGGCCTGAACGTTGGCAAGCAGGATCCGGCGCACGACATCCGGGTGCGCTTCCAGGAACCCCGTGCTGACCATCAGCTGCGTGGTCACATACCGGCCGCCGGGCCACAGGTCGCGCTCGTCGACCAGCACGTGGGCCTTGCCCTCGTCGATGAGGCGGGTCGCCCAGGGTTCGGGGACCCAGGCACCGTCGATCGTCCCGGCGAGGAACGTCTCAAGGGTCTGGGCGTTGTCCTGCGGCACCACCGACACGTCGCCACCGCCCGCGGTGTCCGTGGCCAGCCCCTGGGATGCGAGCCAGGCACGGAGCGCCACGTCCTGCGTGTTGCCCAGCGAGGGGCTGGCGATCTTCGTTCCCCGCAGGTCAGCGGCCGTCGTGATGCCGGGCCGCACGACCAGGAACGCTCCGCCGGAGGTGGACCCCGAGATCACCCGCACCGCGGTTCCGTCCGACTTGGCGTAGGCGTTGATGGCTGGATTGGGGCCCACATACGTGATGTCGATGGCCTCGCCGAACATGGCCTCGACCGCCGTCGTGCCCGAGTTGAACGGGTGCACCTCGATGTCGGCGTTCGGGAGCAGCTGACTGAGCAGGCCGTCTTCGGCCAGCGCGACCAGGCCAGGCGCATGGGTGATGTTGGGGAACACCCCGAACCTGACGGTGACCGCATCGAGAAGGGGGCCGGGGGTCGTGTCGACGGCTTCCTGCGTCGGCGAAGCCGGATCGGATCCCCCGGGACCGGCGCCTCCCGTGCCCTGTCCGGTACAGGCCGCCAGGATGGTCGCCATGACGATCAGGGTGCCCACGCGATACCGGCGTCCATGCTCATTCATCGTCCCGGCTCCAGCGCTTCCATTTCACCTTTATCGCCTATTTCTATAGAACTAGTGACGATCATACCACGCAGGGCACGGATGCAGGAGACCGACCGCCGGACCGAGATCAGCCGGGTGCTGTGGTTCGCACGAGAACGAGCGCATCTGCCTCGTCAGGCGTGGTGAGCCTGACGACGACCGCGAAGCCCTCGCGTTCCAGGCGCTGCTCGTCGACCGAGGCGCGAAGGCGGGCAAGCTGTCGCTGAACGACCGTGTCGGGGACGCTCCGACCCGCTCGAGCGCGGTTCCTGTCCAGGATCAGCTGCGGCGGCAGGTCGAGCACGATCGCCACGGCCGGAACACCCGCGGACCGGGCCAGTCCCAGGAGTGGGGAACGCGCGTGGCCATCGACGTTGGTGGCGTCGATCACGGTAAGCCTCGCGGCCGCGAGGCGATCCGCCGCTTCCCTGTGAAGGATCGCGAACGCCGTGCCTGTGGCCGACTGGTCGGCCGGGTCCCCGCTCAGGCGCGCTCGCAGCGCGTCGGAAGACAGGATCTCCTGCGGCGCGAACCGCCGGGTCGCGAACGTGGACTTGCCGGCTCCCGCCGCACCGACCAGCAGCACCAGCGAGGGGTCCGGGATCCGGATGGTCGCCGTGGGACGCGTCCCTGAGAGGCCGCCGGCCGCGGCCTACCGGCCGGAGCCGGCGGCGGTGGGCGAGACGCTACCCGCGCCCGATGACGGCCCGGTTGACGGCGTCAGGGTCGAGGCCGACGTCGCTGCCGCGGTCGCGGTCGGGGTGGGCGTCGGCTTGGGCGACGGCGTGGGGGTGGGCGTCGGCTTGGGCGTCGGCGTGGGCGACGGCGTGGGCTTCGGCGTCGCCGTGGGGGTGGGGCTGGACGTCGCCGTGGTCGATGCCGTGGGCGTTGCGGTCGGCTTGGCGGTGGTCCTGGGCGTCGGTCTGGGCGTCGGCGAGATCCCGCACGTTGACGAGGAAGACGCGCTGCGAGTCGAGCCACTGCCATTGGACGGGATCGTGGGGAAGCCTTCGGGCCGCACGCCGGTGGGGGTGAACAGCCTCGTCGCCATCCCGCGGATGGCCTTGACGTTCGGTATCTGGATCGATCCACGAGCGTCGTATCCCGCCTTGACCAGCGGGTGCTCGATCACCGTCCGGAACACGTCCTTGCGCCCGATGCCCGCCGCCACATCGATGTAGTCGGCGATCAGGCTGGGCCTGATGTTGGTGCTGATGGTCTGGCCTAGGGACCGGAGGAACCTCGACGGGTTATCGAGGAAGGCGCCGCGCACGAGCCGGTCGCGGAGCGCGGCGATGACTTCCTGCTGGCGTGCGGCACGGGTGAAGTCGCTCTCACCGGCGGCCTTGCGCACCCGCGCGTAGGCGAGGGCCTGGTAGCCGTTCATGTGGTACCAGCCGGGCGAGATCCCGAACCCGGTGACCGGGTGCCCCGGCTCCTTGTAGGTCGGGTCGCAGAAGCCATCGGTGACGTTGATGCTGATGCCGCCCACCGAATCCACCACGTACATGAACCCGCCCAGGTTCACCTGCGCCCAGGAGTCGATCCTGATGCCCAGCAGGGTGCCGATCGCAGCCGCGAGCACGGACTGGCCGTCCCTGGCACCGGGGAACTTGCCGGGATGCCAGCGGACGTACGAGACGAGGCTGTTGAGCTTGGCGCTGAA
This sequence comes from uncultured Chloroflexia bacterium, assembly GCA_963829295.1. Taxonomy (GTDB): domain Bacteria; phylum Chloroflexota; class Limnocylindria; order Limnocylindrales; family CSP1-4; genus CAIXZV01. Next base: position 219,358 of record CAWHHU010000006.1, read on the forward strand.
CGTGCGTCCGTCGGGGAGCGGGACGTCCACCATGTCGCGCGGTATCGAGGCCATCGAGATCGTCCTGCCGACCGGGTCGAGCGAGGCCACGATCATCGTGTCCGTCAGTGCCGTGTTTCGACCCAGGCCCGAGTCGATCCCGATCAGCAGCACGTTGACGCGCGGAACCCCGGGTGTCGCCGACGGTGATTCGGATGGCGAGGCGGAGGGCGGCGTGCTGGCATCCGCCTCGGGTGACGGTGAGGCCAGACCGAAATCCGGGTCGTTCGACGCCACGGGCGGGGCGCTCGCATCGGGGACCCACGCTCCGCCTTCGGCGACCGGCTGGAACACCTCCGCGGCCGCGCTCTGAGCGTCGATGGTCACCCCGGCCAGGTACAGCTGCGGACCGACGATGAACGCGATCGAGACGGCCGCGACGGCGATGGTGGAGATGGTCGGCCTGAACGTCGCCAGCATCCGGGTCGCGCCGAGCGCGAACAGGCGCCAGATCAGGATCGCGACCTGGAGCACGACCAACGCGCCGAGCACGGCCGGGTCGACCAGCCGGACGGCCGCCGCGGTCGTGCTGCTGCTCGTGAGGAGCATGAGCAGCCCGGCGCCCAGCACGAGCACCATCGGAGCGGCCAGGACCACCCCCCAGCGGACATGGCCGGCGACCAGATGGCCGAGACCCGGGAATATCGCGTTGAGCAGCAGCCAGCGCGGTGCGCCCGGCTGCCGGGGCGCCGGCCCAGCGATCCGGGTGTGCTCAGGGGAGGCATCGGACATGGAAGCGAAGCATGCGGTCGATCATCGAACCCCGCAACCTGGGGTGCTGCCTTCCGGTACCGTCGCCTGGTGACAGAGACGCAGCACACCCCGGCTCGTGGCGAGTCGCCGGGCCAGAACTGGCGGATCCCCGTGACTGTGTTCTGGATCACACAGCTGGTCGAGACCATCGGCGTGAGCCAGGTGTTCGCGCTGCTGCCGACGGCCCTCCGCGAGATGGGCGTGGCGGAGGCAGATCGGATCCCGTTCGTCGGCCTGTACAGCTCCCTGCTGTTCGTGCTGGGGCTGCCGCTGGTGCCGCTGTGGGGTGTGTGGGCCGACAAGATCAGTCGCAAGGCGGTGATCATCCGCAGCGCCGTGGTCGAGGCCGTGGTGTTCGTTCTCGCCGCGGCGGCGCATGAGCCGTGGCAGCTGGCGGTGGCGGTGATGCTGTTCGGGCTCCAGCTCGGCAACACGGGCGTCATGCTGGCAGCCATCCGGGACGTCGTGCCGCGCGCGCGACTGGGCACCATGATCTCGCTGTTCGGGGCGGCTGGACCCGCCGGCCTCGCGGCTGGACCCGCCCTGGCCGGAGTCCTCATCGACCGGCTCGGGTGGTCCGTCTCGAACGTGTTCGTGCTGTCTGCCGGACTGTCGGCCGGGACGGCGCTCCTGGTCGGCCTGGGCACCCGCGAGATCCGGCCGGACGTCGTGCCCCAGGGCACGGTGCTGCGGCTCGCGTTCGGTGCCGTCCTCGGCGTGCTGCGCGACCCGGCAGTGCGGCGACTGTTCGCCATCTACGGCATCGTCTTCCTCGCCAACCAGGTGTCGCGGCCATACACACCGGTGCTGGTCGAGGGGCTGGTCGGGACCGGCGAGGGCCTCGCCTCGGCGATCGGTCTGGTGATGGGCGTGGCCGCGCTGGTCGGGGCGCTGGCATCTCCGGTCGGTGGCTGGCTGGGTGACCGGATGGGCTTTCGGCCGGTGCTGGTGGTGGCCCTGCTCGCGGGTGGCGTCTCGAGCGCCCTGATGCCGGCGATGCCCACGGTGGCCCTGCTGGCAGCGGTGGCCGTGGTGCTGGGTGCCGCGTTCGCGACCACCGGGGCGATGGTGTTCTCGCTGCTGGCCACCGAGGTGCCGTCGGAGCGCCGGTCGGCCACGCTCAACCTCGTCTATCTGCCGCTCTACGTGGCCGGGATCATCGGACCGGCCGTCGGTGGTGGCCTTGCGGCCGTGGCGGGTGCGGGGAGCCCGTTCGTCCTGGGCGCGGTGGTGTTCGCGATCGGCGGGCTCAGCATCGCGCTCCTGGGCCGGCGAGGTGCGGACCGCGAGCCCATCTCGCCCGGCGAGGTGGATCGATAGCCCGACGCAGGGGTTTCGGGCGTGCGGACGGTTCCTTCGTCACGCAGCCTGCGCTAGGATCGGAACATGCCGACCGGGATGCCTCCAGATGCCCAACCTGCTGCTGCGGCCACGCCGACGAAGCGCCTCCGGCGTGCTCCCCGGAGCGCTGGGGGCCGGGCCTGAGGACGTTCAGCCCGAGGTCATCACCGCCTCCGGAGTCCGCTGGCTGAACCTCGAGCGGCCCAGCGAGACGGACCGCGACTGGCTCGAGCGGGAGTTCGGGTTCCATCCGCTCGCGATCGAGGACGTCGCATCGCGGAACCAGCGGCCCAAGCTGGATGCCTTCGACGACTACCTGTTCATCGTTCTCCACTTCCCCGTGTTCGACAAGCCCAGCGGGCGCCTGCTCTCGGCCGAGGTTGACCTGTTCGTCGGTCCCGACTACCTCATCACGCTCCCCGATCAGAACCTGCCGCCGCTGGGCGCCATGTTCGAGCGCTACCGGGAGCGCCTGGAGGTTCGCGAGGGCGTGTTCTCCAAGGGCACCGGGTACCTGCTGTACAAGATCGTCGATACCTGCGTCGATGCCTCGTTCCCGATGCTGCGCAAGATGGGCGCCAAGCTCGACCAGCTCGAGGACGACATCTTCGAGGGCCGGTCCGCGCAGATCGTGCGCGATATCTCGACCGCCAAGCAGGAGATCATCAACTTCCGCCGCGTGGTCCGGCCGATGCGCGCCGTGCTGCGCGACCTCGAGCGAACCAAGCAGCGCTACCTGGCCGACGACCTGGACATCTACTTCGACGACATCACCGATGCGGCTGAGCGGATCTGGGACGTGCTCGAGAACTACAAGGAGGTCGCCGAGGCGCTCGAGGACTCGAACGAGTCGGTGCTGTCACACCGGCTGAACGAGTCGATCCGGGTCCTGACGGCGTTCAGCGTCGCGATCCTGCCATTGACCTTGCTGTCCGGAATCTTCGGCATGAACGTGCCGCTGCCGGGTCAGCCGGGCAGCATCAACGAGTTCGTGGCGATCTCGGTGATCATGATCATGACGCTGCTCGGGGTGTTGCTGTTCTTCCGCCGTCGGGGCTACCTGTAGGGCACGCGAAGTGAGCGGAGACGCACCCTACGCGTCGGGCAGCGACCGCTCCCCTGGTCCGGTGTAGCGCACGGTGGGCCGGATCAGCCGGTTCGCCGCTCCCTGCTCGATCGCATGGGCGGTCCAGCCCGCGTGGCGGGCAAGCGCGAACGTTGCCGGGAACAGGTCGGGCGTCAGCCCCACGCCCATCAGCACCGGCGCCGCGTAGTACTCGACGTTCGTCTTGAGCGGCCGGTCCGGGTACTTCTCGGCGAGCACGCGCAGGGCGACGTCCTCGACCGCGATCGCGAGATCCAGCCAGTCCGGGCGGTTGTCCATCGACTCCGCGACCTGGCGCAGCGCCGCAGCCCGCGGATCGTAGGCCCGGTACACCCGGTGCCCGAAGCCCATCAGCCGCTCCTTGCGGTCGATCGCGGCGCGGACCCAGGCCTCGGCCTTGTCGGGTGAGCCAACCTGGTGGATCTGCTCCACCACCTCGGATGGGGCGCCGCCGTGGAGCGGGCCCTTCAGCGCGCCGATCGCGCCGCACACCGCCGAGGCGAGATCGGAGCGGGTGGAGCTGATCACCCGGCAGGTGAACGTCGAGGCGTTGAAGCCGTGCTCGGCACCGCAGATGAAGTACGCGTCGAGCGCGCGGGCGGTGGCATCGTCGGGGCGCTGGCCGTTGATCTGGTAGAGGAAGCCGGCCACGAGATCGAGCTCGGGATCGGGGTCGATCGGCTCCAGGCCCCGCCGCAACCGGGCGAAGGCCGCGAGCGCCGACGGCGAGAACGCGGTCAGCGCGCGCGCCTGCTCGGGCGTCGCCGGCCAGGCGAGATCGCGCGTCGCGCCCCAGGCCGAGACCGCGGTCCGCAGCGCGTCCATCGGCTTCGCCGTGCTGGGCAGGGACCGGAGCGCGGCCAGCACCGCCGGTGGCACGGGCTCGCACGGCAGCCTCGACCCGGGCCGCCAATCGCCCGTCCACAGCAGCTCCGCCACGGCCGCGTACGAGCCGTCGCGGACGAGCTCGCCGATCGGGTAGCCGCGGTACAGCAGGCGGCCCGCCGCACCATCGATGTAGGACAGGGAGGACTCGCCGGCGACGACGCCTTCGAGACCGGGCGAGTAGGGACGGGTGTCAGCGGGTGCTGCGGCAGGCTCGGTCATGGGCACGATGGTAGTCCTGCTGCCCGTGACGCGGTGTCGTGCCGCCGCCCGACGTTGATGCCGCCCGACGATTCCGGATGCTGATGCGCCGGGCGTGATGGTGCGTGACGCTCAGCGCTGCTCGAGCGCCCGGAGCACGATGCGCACGACGATGGCGCCGAGCGTTGCCACGACCAGCGCCCCGATGAACCCCTGCGCCCGGCCCAGCGCCATCTGGTCGACGAGCCAGCCACCGACCAGGCCGCCCAGGATGCCGACCACGATGGTCGGCAGGCAGCCCTGGACGCTGCGCACGCCGACCACCCACCCGGAGATGGACCCCGCGAGCAACCCGATGATCAGCCACCAGATGGCGTCCATGGCGCGAGTTTCGCACGAACCGCGGTCGCGCGAACCGCGGTCGCGCGACCGGGCGAATCGAGCACGGACCTGGGTGGCACGGGCGCACGCGGATCAGCGCCCGAGGAATGTCTCGGCCGCCGCGACGAACGCGTCCGGATGGCTGTGGTGGGCGGCGTGGCGGGCCCCCGCGATCACCTCGAGACGCCCATTCGTGAGGAGACCGTCGAGCCGCTGGGCACCACGGCGGAAGGTCGGGGCCGACTCGGAGCCCACCAGCTGCAGGACCGGCATCGTGACCGCCGCGAGCGCCGTCCGCGAGATCTCGGGCGCGTGCCGAGCCGCCTCGAGCTCGCGAACGATCGTTGGAGCGGCTGCCGCTCGTCGCGCCCAGATGGGATCGGCGCGAAACGCATCGAGATCGGTCTGGGACATCCCGACGCCCTCGGTCATGAACCGGGCGAGCATCGCGTCGAGATCGCCCGAGGCAAGGTCCCCGCGCAGGGCCGACAGGAGCCGGGCGCTCGTCTCGGTGGCATCGATCCCGTCGTCCGGCGCGCTCTCGTACCCGACGATCCGCCTGAGCGCGGTCGTGCGCAGGCCGGCACCGAGCGCCAGCCGGCCGCCCAGCGAGTGGCCGATGACATCGACCGGCGCACCGAAGTCAGCGGCCAGCGTCTCGGCCACGGCCGCGACGTCCTCGAGCTCCCGTTCGATCGCATAGTCCGGCCCGTCGCCGGAATCGCCGCGGCCACGCCTGTCGATCGCATGCAGCCGCCATCGAGAGGCAAGCGCCGGGCCGATCACCCGCCAGGTCCGGTGGTCGGCGGTGGTGCCGTGGATCAGCAGCAGCGGCCGGCCGGACCCGGCCGAGAACATGGCGATGGGTGTGCCGTCGCGAGACGTGACGATGCGGCTGGGCTCGTCGGGGAACGGGGCGACCACGCGGTGCTAGCGGCGTGGAAGCGCGGCGGCGGCCGCCTCGTCGAGCATCCAGATCGCGCCGGCCCGGCGGGTCGTGCGCAGCGGGAGCTCGCGGACATCGCCCTCCGACCACGCCCGGGCGAGAACGTCCGCCTTGGCCGCCCCGGCGGTCACGACCACCACCCGCCGGGCTGCTGCGACCACGCGGGGTGTCAGCGTCACCCGCTCGACGTGCGGCTCCACGTGCACGGGTGCGGGGATGGCGACACAGCTGGCCGGATCGTCCCACGCGTCCGAGCCCGGGAACACGGACAGGATGTGACCGTCCGGGCCGACCCCCAGGAGCAGCAGGTCGAACACGGGCGTCCCGTCCGGACCGGCGGTCGGAACGAGGTCCCGCAGCTCCCCGGCGTACCGTGCGGCGGCCCATGCGGCGCCCCCGTGCGCGATCGCCTCGGCCATCGGGATCGGGTGGAGATTGGCCACCGGGATCGCGATCCCATCTCCGTGGCCGCCAACGGCCGCCATCGGTGGGCCGGACAGCGCCTCATCGGCGCCGGAGTCGAGCAGGATCTGCTCGAGCGGCAGCACGTTCGACAGCGGGTGATCGGGCGGAACGAACCGGTCGTCCCCCCACCAGATCTGCACCCGCTCCCAGTCGAGCGAGTCTCGCCGCGGAGGGACCCGGAGGTGCCGGTAGATCCCGGGCGCGGCACTGCCACCGGTCGTGGACCAGTGGGCGACGCCCCGCTCGGCGATCGCCGCCGCCAGCGACGCCACGATCTCGTCTGCCGCCGCCTTCCACAGGTCATCCGCCGTGCTGTGAACGCGCACCTGCGGCAGGCCCTGAACGGTTTCGCTCGTCATCGCACCTCCACCATCTTCGCGGCCATCTGGATCAATTCCATCGAAAGCGGGTCGCGGCCACCCACCTCGAGCGCCTCGCCCAGGAGCTCGATGTCGTTGCTCCGCGGAGCCCTGAAGGTCCGGTCCATCGCCTGGACCCCGTCGAGCCAGGTGTGGACGTGGACGTTCTCGGCCTCGGCCGTGACGTCCGCGCGCATCTCCGAGCCGCGACGCTCGGCCAGGATCTCCACCCGGAGCGTGGTCCCGGGGCGCATCTTCGAGCCCACGGGGCGAATGAACACGCCGATGTCGTTGGCGTGTGCGCGGAGCCGTCCGTGCAGGCCGCGGTGGAGCGGGGGTCGCTCGCCGGGATGCGGCCGTCGGGGAGGTGGGACCGCACCGCGCGCCCCCGGCTCGATCGGGTGCATCGGCGAGAGCACGCTCATGCCCAGCCGCGATGCGATCCAGGCGACGTGATACACGGGCTTGACGACGTTGGTCGTGCCGGGCGCTCCCGTCTCGTCGTGCGTGCCGTAGGTGACCGAGATCCGTCGGATATGGGTCAGGAACGGGAGAAAGTCGGGCAGGTCGAACACGGTGGCGATCGCCTCGCGCCAGCGGCTCTGGCGGACGAGGGCAAAGTCGCGGACGGAGAGCCGGGGGAAGCGTCGATACAGGTCGGCCAGCTGGCGCAGCCGGTCGAGGCCGTCGCCGGACCAGCTGGCACCGTCGACGATCAGGCGATCGGTGCCTTCGAGCAGCTCCAGGGCGGGCGTCGCGTGGAGCGGCGGCTCACCCGGCCACCACACGGTGACCGGCAGGTCGTGGATGAGCAGCGGCGCCACCAGGGCCGACAGGTGGCGGCCGGCCTCACCACCGGCCGTGAGGAAGATGAGCTCGCTGCACGTCTCGGGCGCGTCGGCCCGTGGCAGCACGCAGTGGGCCTGGATCCGCGCGTCGAGCCAGGTCGGCCCGTCGGGGTCTGCTGACTGGACGATCAGCGTCCGCGACGGATGACGGCCGGTGAGCAGGCTGATCATCCCGGCCGCGTGCTCACCGACCTCGGGCTGGCGTGCAACCACGACCAGGTTCATCACCGAGGTCCGGGCCGCGATGTGACGCCCCGACCGTGCCGCCGTCAACGGCCACCGTCAGATCGGGCTGCGCCCAGATCCGCGACAGCTCCCGCTCGACGTCCGAAAGCGAGCGCACGTGCGCGGTCCAGCGCAGGGTGGGCTCGCTCGGTCGCGAGGGTGCGACCCCTCCGCCCTCGCCGCCGGTTGCCCTCGACGCTAGATCCTTCGCCACCGCCGACCCTCCCGGGCGAGCAGGTCGTCGGCGCTGTCCGGACCCCACGAGCCCGCCTCGTAGTTGGGGAAGTCCGGCGCCGGCATCTGCGCCCAGGCGTCGATCACGGGATCGACGATCGACCATGCCTGCTCGACCTCGTCGGCCCGTGTGAACAGCGAAGCATCACCGAGCAGCACGTCCAGGATCAGTGTCTCGTAGGCATCAGGGCTGTCGGTCTGGAACGCCGATCCGTAGGTGAAGTCCATGGTGACGTTGCGGACGTCGATCCCGAGCCCCGGCACCTTGGCGCCGAACCGCAGCATGATCCCCTCGTCCGGCTGGATCCGCATCGCGAGCAGGTTCGGCTCGGGCACGGTGGCGCTCCCCTGGAACAGCTGGTGGGGCACGTCCTTGAACTGGACCGCGATCTCGGTCGCCCGCTTGGGCAGGCGCTTGCCCATGCGCAGGTAGAAGGGAACCCCCGACCAGCGCCAGTCATCGATGGTCAGTCGCGCCGCGATGAAGGTCTCGGTCTCGGATGCCGGGTCGACGGCTGGCTCCTCGCGGTACGCCTTGACCGGCTGTGCCTCCGCCCAGCCCGGGCCGTACTGCCCCCGTACGACGTCCTGCCGGACCTGCTCAGGCGTGAGCTCCGTGATCGCCCGGATGATCTTGACCTTCTCGTCGCGCAGGGCGTCGGCCTCGAACGTGGTCGGTGGCTCCATGGCCACCAGCGACAGGAGCTGGAGGAGATGGTTCTGGAGGAAGTCGCGCGAGGCGCCCGTCTCCTCGTAGAACGCGCCCCGCCCCTCGATCCCGATCAATTCGGCGACCGTGATCTGGATGTGATCGATGTGGCGCCGGTTCCAGATGGGCTCGAAGATGCCGTTGCCGAACCGGAACACCAGCAGGTTGCGAACGGTCTCCTTGCCCAGGTAGTGGTCGATGCGGTAGACCTGCCGCTCGCGGAAGACCTTGCCCACCTCGCGGTTGAGGCGTACGGCCGAGTCCAGGTCGCGCCCGAACGGCTTCTCGATGACCACCCGACGCCAGCCGCCGTCGTGGCGCTCGTGATCGAGGCCCACGCGACCCAGCTGGGCCACGATCTCCGGGAACGCCGAGGGCTGGGTGGCCATGTAGAACAGCCGGTTGCCACGTGTCCCGCGGTCGTGATCGAGCTGATCGAGGCGTGTCCCAAGGGCCTCGAATGACGAGGCGTCGGTGAAGTCGCCTCGCTGGTAGACGATCCGCGATGCCAGATCGTCCCAGGTGTCGCGATCGATCGGCAGCACGCGCGAGTAGCGGTCGAGGGAGGTCTTGAGGTCCTCCCGGAACGCCTCGTCGGTGTACGGGCGGCGGCCGACCGCGACCAGCGTGAACTCATGCGGCAGGAGGTGCGTGCGCCACAGCTGGTACAGGGCGGGAACGACCTTGCGGTGGGCGAGGTCGCCGGTCGCTCCGAACAGCACGAACGCAGCCGGGTCCGGGACACGCTCCAGCCTGAGGCCCTCGCGCAGCGGATTCTGGAGCGACCGCGAGGACGACGATCGACGGCGCGACTCGGCGGCCAGCCGCAGCTCCCGCATCGTTCGCGGGGCCTCCCTGCGCGACGGGGCCGCCGGCGCCGTCACGGGCGCCGGGTCGGAGGCCGGGTTGGACGTTCCCGAGCGTGGCACGACAGGGTCTACTCCGTCTTCACCGCATGGCCGCCGAACTCGTTGCGGAGGGCCGCCAGCACCTTGGCGCCGTAGGACTCGTCCTGGCGCGAACGGAACCGCGCCTGGAGCGAGAGCGTGATCACCGGCGCCGGCACGTCGCGATCGATCGCCTCCTTGACCGTCCACCGTCCCTCGCCCGAGTCCTCGACCCAGTCCTTGAGGTGGCTCAGGTCCTGACCCTGGGACTCGAAGGCCAGGGCGAGCAGCTCCAGCAGCCAGGACCGAACGACCGAGCCCTGGCCCCACAGGTCGGCGATCCCGTGCAGGTCGAGCTCGTAATCCGAGGCGTGCAGGATCTCGAAGCCCTCGGCGTACGCCTGCATCATCCCGTACTCGATGCCGTTGTGGACCATCTTCACGTAGTGGCCTGCGCCGGCGCCCCCGACATGGAGGTAGCCGTTGGGTGGTGCCAGCGTGGTGAACACGGGCAACAGCGGCTCGACGACCGCGTCGTCGCCGCCGACCATCAGGCAGTAGCCGGTCTGGAGCCCCCACATCCCGCCCGACACGCCCGCATCGACGTAGCCGATGCCGCGCTCCTTGAGCTTGGGGTGGCGGCGCAGGTCATCGTGGAAGTTGGTGTTGCCGCCGTCGATGATGGTGTCGCCGGGCTCGAGGTGCTCGAGCAGGTCCTCGATCTGCGCTTCGGTGGCATCACCCGCCGGCACCATCACCCACACGGCGCGTGGCTTGTCGAGCCTGGCCACCAGCTCCTCGATCGAGAACGCCGGGATGGCTCCCTCGTCCGCGATCTCCTTCGTCTTCTCCGGGGTGCGGTTGTAGGCAACGATCTCGTGGCCGTCACGCAGCAGGCGGCGCACCATGTTCGCGCCCATCCTCCCGAGTCCGATGAAGCCGATGCGCATGTTGCAGGTCTCCGCTGGGGGATGTCGCTGGTCGGCGATCCCGTCCTGACGACGCCGGCCGCAAGAGCATAGGCCCGTGTGCGTACCGGCGTGCCCGGGCGGCCAGGCCGGTCAGGCCGATCCGGTGCTCCCGCCCATCGAGGCCGCCTCGATCGCCAGCACCTTGTCCAGCCGCCGCCGATGTCGCGGCGCACCCGAGAACTCCGCCGCCAGGAACGCGAGCGAGCACTCCACGGCCGGCTCGACCCCGATCACGCGGGCCCCCATGGTGAGCACGTTCATGTCGTCGTGCTCCACGCCCTGATGTGCCGAGTACGTGTCGTGGCAGATGGCGGCCCGGATCCCGCGCATCTTGTTGATCGCGATCGACGCCCCCACGCCCGACCCGCAGACGAGGATCCCGCGCTCCGCCCGCCCTTCCTGGAGCGCGAGCCCCATGGCCCGGGAGAAGTCCGGGTAGTCGTCCTCGGGGTCCGAGCCGTCGCCCCCGAGGTCGATCAGCTCGTGGCGTCCGTCGAGCGCCGCCCCCAGCTTCTCGATGAGCTCCCGCTTGAACGCGGCACCCGCGTGGTCGGCTGACAGCACGACGCGCATCGATCGGCCCTCAGCTGCCATGTCCATGGCCGATGGTCGGATCGGATACCCCAACCCGACCCCGGAGCCCGTCGCGTACGACGCGCCGCCCGATGTCGGTCACGTGATCGGCGGTGAACCCGAACGCTTCGAAGATCGTGGCCGCCGGCGAGCTCGCGCCGAACCGGTCCAGCCCGAGGATGGCGCCCTCGTCTCCGACCCAGCGCTCCCAGCCCAGCGAGACGCCGGCCTCGACCGAGACCCGCTTCCGGACGGCCGGCGGGAGGACCGAATCCCGGTATGCCTGGTCCTGGGCGTCGAAGCGCTCCCAGCACGGCAGGCTGACCACGCGGGTGGGGATGCCATCCGCCTCCAGCGACTCCGCCGCGGCTGCGCACAGCTGCAGCTCCGAGCCGGTCCCGATCAGGATCAGCTGGGGCACCCCCCCCGACGCATCGCGCAGCACGTAGCCGCCGCGCCGGACGCCGTCGCGGGCCCGCTCCCCGGTACCCGGCAGGGTGGGCAGCTTCTGGCGGGTGAGGGCGAGGCCCACCGGCCCCGGCTCGGCGCCCTCGATCGACGGCCGCTCGACCGCCATCGCCCAGGCGGCGACCGCCTCGTTCGCGTCGCCGGGTCGCACGAACCACAGGTTGGGGATGGCGCGCAGCGCTGCGTCGTGCTCGACGGGCTGGTGGGTCGGGCCGTCCTCGCCCAGACCCACGCTGTCGTGCGTCCAGACATAGGTCACGTGGAGCCCGCTCAGGGCGGCCAGCCGAACGGCGCCGCGCATGTAGTCGCTGAACGTGAGGAACGTGGCCGCGTAGGGCAGGAACCCCCCGTGGCAGGCGATCCCGTTGACGATCCCGCCCATCGCATGCTCGCGGACACCGAACCGCAGGTTGCGACCGGGATGGTCGGCTTCGAAGTGGTCCGGGCCGTTGGCCTTCACGTCGGTCAGGTTCGACTCAGACAGGTCGGCCGAGCCGCCGAACAGCTCCGGCAACGCCGCGGCGATGGCCTGGATCGCATCCTGGCTCGCGTTGCGGGTGGCGAGCTGTGCCCCGACCTCATAGGCCGGGAGCCCGGCGCCCCAGCCGGAGGGCAGCACCCCCGACAGGCGGCGCTGGAGCTCAGCGGCCTCGGCGGGGAATGCGGTCGCGTAGGCATCGAGGCGGGCGTTCCACTCGGCCACCAGGTCGCGCCCGGCGTCCACCGCGCGGCGGAACAGCGCTCGCGCCTCGTCGGGGACGTAGAAGCTTCGATCCGGGTCCCAGCCGTAGGCCTCCTTCGTCAACCGCACCTCTTCCGCGCCGAGCGCGGCGCCGTGGGCCTTCTGGCTGTCGTGCTTGTTCGGGCTGCCGAAGCCGATGTGGGTCCGGACGGCGATGATCGACGGCCGCTCGTCCGCCTTGGCCGCCTCGATCGCGTCCGAGATCGCCTGGACGTCGTTGCCATCCTCGATGCGCTGCGTGTGCCAGCCGTAGGCGGCGAAGCGGCCCGGGACGTCCTCGCTGAACGCCCAGGCGGTCGGCCCGTCGAGCTGGATGTGGTTGTCGTCGTAGAGGGCGATCAGCTTGCCCAGCCGGAGATGGCCGGCCAGCGAGCACGCCTCCGACGCGACACCCTCCTGCAGGTCGCCGTCGGAGCACAGCGTGTACGTCCGATGGTCGATGATCTCGTGGCCCGGCCGGTTGAGCTCGGCGGCCAGCCGGCGCTCCGCGATCGCCATCCCGATCGCATTGGTCAGCCCCTGGCCGAGCGGTCCGGTCGTCGCCTCCACGCCCGGCGTCAGGCGGTACTCGGGGTGTCCGGGCGTGATCGACCCCCACTGGCGGAACGACTCGAGGTCCTCGAGCGAGACGTCGTACCCGGTCAGGTGGAGCAGCGAGTACAACAGCATCGACGCATGGCCGGCGGACAGCACGAAGCGGTCGCGGTTGGGCCAGTCAGGCTGTGTCGGCGAGTGGCGCAGATGACGCGCCCACAGCGCATAGGCCATCGGTGCGGCGCCCATCGGGGCGCCCGGGTGGCCAGAGTTGGCCTTCTGGACGCCATCGATCGAGAGGGTGCGGATGGTGTCGACGGCCAGCTGGTCGAGGTGGTTCGCGTCAAGGGTCATCGCTGTCTCCGGGTTCGAGACGCTGATCGACCGGGCCAGGCTATGCGGCCGGTCGGGATGACCGGCGCCCCCGGCACGGCGCCTGTATCGCGGCATCTCGGGCAGGCGTGCCGCGTGGCTCCAATCGTACCGCTCTCACGGGATCGCAGGGCCTTAGCCGGCTTGGCACGCACCGTCGCTGCCAACCATGAGCTCCCCGGCACCGTTGGCTCCACCGCGATCACCGACCCGCTCGGGGTCTATCCTCGGTCGATGCCGGTCATCGCCTCCCCGTACCGCATCCGGCCTCGTCGCCAGCCCGCAGAGCGACCGCGGGTCGTCGTCGTCGGCGACCTCGTGCTCGACGTCGTGCTGGCGCCTGCCGGGTCGCTCGTGCGGGGCAGCGACGTCCCGGGCCGGGTGCTCGTCCGCCAGGGCGGATCGGCGACCACGACCGCGCGCTGGCTCGGCCGGCTGGGCGTCATCACGACCCTCGTGTGCGCCGTCGGCCGGGATGCGGCCGCCCGAGCCCTGATCGCCGCGGCCTCGGCGGATCGGGTCGACGTGCGCGCGGTCCGTGTCGCGGGGGCGCACACAGGGCGGATCGGCGTCGTCGTGGAGCCCGAAGGAGAACGCTCCTTCGTCCAGGATCGGGCGGCCGCGCTGCGGCTGCGGCCCGAGGATCTCCGTCCGGCGTGGTTCACGGGTGTGGACGCCGTGCATCTGCCGATCTACTCGCTGCTCGACGAGCCGCTGGGTCGCGCCGGCATGGCGGCGATTCGCGTCGGGCGCGAAGCCGGCGCGCTGGTGACCGTCGATCTCGCCTCGAGCGGGCCGCTCCGCGAGGTCGGGCGGCGCGCCTCCGTGGCGCTGATCCGTGAGGCCGCCCCCGACGTGCTGTTCGCCACCCGCGAGGAGTCCAGGGCGCTGGTGGGTCCGAAGCACGAGGAGCGCCTCTTGGACCTCGCCCCGGTGGCCGTTGTCAAACGGGGCCGCAAGGGCGTCACGATCCTGGCCCGGCAGCCGGAGCCCGAGGCACGCGGCCAGCTCCGGTTCGAGGTCGCCACCACGGCCGTCCGGGCGACCGACACGACCGGGGCGGGCGACGCGTTCGATGCCGGGTTCCTGTCGGGCTGGCTCGATGGCCGGCGGCGGGGCCTGGCCCCGGCGGCCGCGCTGCAGCGAGGGGCGGTCGCGGGCAACAGGGCGGCCCTGCGGCACCTGTCCAGCCCGCCGGGGGAGATCCCCCTCGGCTGAGCGGTCACACCGCCGGCGCGCCGCCCTCAGCCGTTGCGGACCCTGAGCCCGAGGTGGGCCGCGAGCAACGGCGCGAGATCCACCAGCTGGTCCCGGGCGATCGTTGCACCGCGCAGGCTCCCGAGCCCGCGCACCAGCCGCAGGGCCGCACCCGACAGGTCGACATCGGCAAGCCTCGCGTCCTCGACGACCAGCTCACCGATCTCGCAGGCCTCGAAGCGCATCGTCCGCACGCGCGACCCGGTCAGATCCAGCTCCCCGATGGTGCAGCCTTCGAAGGCGAGGTCGTTCAGCCGCCCTCGGCTGAGATCCAGCAGGTCGACCTTGCCGCCCCGCACCCGGACGCTGCTCCAGCCGGCTTCGGCGGCACCCAGGACCCCGATCCGGGCGTCGGCGAGCAGGGTGTCGCGGATGATGCTCGCGGTCAGATCGATGCTGGCGGCCTGGCATTCCGACAGCAGGCACTCGCCGATGCGCGCGCGAGGCATGGCGAGCCCGTCGAGCCTGCAACGCGTGATCCGGCAGCGAAGGAACCCGGCGGCGTCCGCTCGCTGGCCCGACAGGTCGAGGCCCGCAACGTCGGCCGCCTCGTAATCGACCTGCGGCTCCAGCCGCGCCCCGGCGAAGGGCGTGAGCTCCGGCAGCTCGATCGATGGGGCAGGCCCGGGGCGCCGGTCTCGGCCCGACATCTAGAGGTGCCGGTCGAACCAGTCGAGGACCCGTGTCATCCGGTCGATGCGGCGGTCGATCCGTCCCGTCGCCTGGATCACGTGGAACTCGTCCGGGTAGAGCACGTACTCGACCTCGCGGCCCAGCCATCGGAGCGCGACGAACAGCTGCTCGTTGTCCGAGCTGGGGCAGCGCCGGTCCGCCTCCGACTGGAGCATCAGCAGCGGCGTCCGGACGTTGGCCACGTTGCGCAGCGGGGACTGGCGCCACAGCAGCGCGACCCCTTGGGGCGTCGTCGGATCTCCCATCTGCGCCGCCCTGCAGTACTCGGGGCCCTCGTCGCTGTGGGCCCAGGCGGAGACCTGGTTGGTGACGCCGTTCTCCGAGACCGCCGCCCGGAAGCGGTCGGTCGTCCCGACCAGCCAGTTGATCATGAACCCGCCGTACGAGAGGCCGAGCGCGCCCAGTCGCCCCGGATCGGCCAGCCCGAGCTCGATGACGTGATCCAGCGCCGCATGGACGTCGGCCGCGTCGACCCCACCCCAGTCGCCCAGCTGGGGGGAGATCCAATCGGCCCCGTACGTGGCCGAGCCGCGGATGTTGGGCAGCACGACGCGATAGCCGCGCGCGCACAGCAGCACGACCTCGAGCGATGGCGCGGGCGCCCAGGCGCCCAGCGGTCCGCCGTGGACGTCGACGATCGTGGGCAGCGGGTCGGCGCCTGAGCCTGCCGGTGACGCGATCCAGGTCTCGATCGGGCCGCCCGGGCCTGGGGCCTCCACCACTCGCATCTCCGGCCAGGTGCGGCGTCGGGTCCACCTGGAGCCGATCGTCGTCAGCGGGCGCACGGTGCCCGACCGCTCGATCAGGCACAGCTCCGGGGGTCGGGCGCCAACCGTGGCCGTGACGGTGATCCGGTCCGCGCCCAGGGCGAGCGTCTGGCACATCACGTCGCCCGTGGCCAGCCGTTCAGGCTCGCCGGCCGCGACCCCCGTGCCGGGGTCGAACGGGAATCGCCAGGGATGGGTCCGACCGCGATCGGAGACGAGGGCGACGATGGTGGTGGATCCCGCCCACAGCGGCCCGGGTCTCGCCTCGGCCATCCAACCCGTGAGATCCGTGTCGGCCCAGTTGCCGATCGGCCGGTCCAGGTCGGGGGCCAGGGCGACGGCTGGACGCGAGCCATTCGTCGGACGGACGAACAGGGTGGGGGAAAGGTCGTCGAACGGCCGCTCGACATCGACCCCGACGCCCGCGATCCAGGCACCATCGGGCGCCCAGGCCGGCGCTCGCACGGGGCCAGCCAGGGCCAGGATCTCGCGCGGCTCGGCCTGCCCCGGAGACGGCGCGGTGGTTCGGTCGATCGCGACCGACCAGATCGAGGTGCGCGGGTTGCGGTCGGCATCCGGACGCGGATCGGCGACGAAGGCGATTGCCCCGCCGTCGGGCCGCCATGCGAGCCCGGACACCCCGCGCTCCACGTGCGTCACCTGCCGGGCGCGCCCGCCACCGGCGGCCGGAACGACGTGGAGCTGGCTGCGGCGGTCGACATAGCCCTGCTCGTCATACCGGTAATCGAGTCGCGTGACACGCCGCGCGAGCGGCTCACCGTGATCGGGCTTGTCACCCACGATGAACCGCTGCGGGTCCGCCTCGGCCGTGAACGCGAGCGAGCGCCCATCGGGTGACCAGGCGATCTCGCCGGCGGACAGCTCCCCCAGCGCGAGCGTGACCGGCTCGCCACCGGCGAGATCGAGCACGCGGATCGATGCCGGCGCGTCCTCGTTGGCGGGGTCGCGGCGGGTGAACGCGACGCGCCGGCCGTCGGGCGAGATGGTGGGCCGCATGTCACGGAACGGGCCGGTGGTCAGCCGCCGGGGGGCGCCGCCGCGGCCATGCTTGTCGATGACGACCTGCCACAGGCTCGAGACGTAGCGCTCGCCCTCCACGACCCGGCGCGAGATGATCGCGAACGAGCCGTCCGGGGCGAGGTCGTGCTCCTCCACGACCACCTGGTGACGCAGGATCTCGGGAGTCGGGGGCCGGCCCGATCGGCTCGTCTGCTCATCCATGACACCAGCGTATCGGGGGCCGGTCTCGCCGTCTTCGTCGATGCGCCCTCCGGGCTGAACGAGCCGCCCTCCGGGCTGAACGAGCCGTGAACGAGCCGCCCTCCGGGCTGAACGAGCGCCATCCGGACCCACGTTCAGGGCTCGATGCCCTTCCGGTCCGGCGGTCGATCGATCCTCGCTGCCTGACCGTCTGGGCGCTACGCTCAGCAGATGCTGAGCCCCGAGCGTCTCGCCGTGGCCCCGGACATCGCGGACGCCCTGCGCGATGGACGGCCGGTGGTCGCCCTCGAGTCAACCCTGATCAGCCATGGGCTCCCGTACCCGCAGAACGTGGAGGTGGCGGCGGCCTCGGAGCGGGCGGTCCGCGGGGCGGGCGCCGAGCCGGCGACGATCGCCGTGCGCGATGGTCGCTTGCTGGTAGGTCTCTCGGCGGACGAGCTGGAGGCGCTGGCGACGGCCCCGTCGGGCGCCGTGCGCAAGGTCTCCCGCGGCAACCTCGGCGCCGCGATCGCCGCCGGCGGCTGGGGCGCGACCACGGTCGCGGCAACGATGATCGTGGCACATGCGGTCGGCATCCGCGTGTTCTCGACCGGCGGGATCGGAGGCGTCCATCGCGGAGCGCTGGCGACCATCCCGGGCGGTCCGCCGCCCAGCCTGGACATCTCGGCCGATCTCGAGGAGCTGGCGCATACGCCTGTCGCCGTGGTGTGCGCCGGGCCGAAGGCGATCCTGGACGTCCCACTCACGCTCGAGTATCTCGAGACGCGGGGCGTGCCCGTCGTGGCCGTGGGGATCGAGGAGGTCCCGGGGTTCTACGCTCGCGGCAGCGGGATCCGGGCACCCATCAGCGTGCCGGACCTGCAGGCGGCCGCTGACGTGATCCGGGCGCACGTGGAGCTGGGGCTGGGATCGGGCCTGGTCATCTGCAACCCGGTTCCGGAGGCCGATGCGCTTCCCGACGACGCGACACGCAGCGCCGTGGATCGTGCGGTCCGCGAAGCGGAGCATCTGGGTGTCACCGGCGGTGCCCTCACCCCGTGGCTGCTCGCCCGGGTGGCGTCCATCACCGAGGGCGCCTCTGTGCGGGCGAACGTGTCGCTGATCGTCAACAACGCCCGGGCCGGCGGTCAGCTCGCGGTCGAGCTCGGGCGCTGACCGGGCTCGGGGCGAGGCCTGGTCAGGCGCCATGGGCTGTGGCCCGCGGTCACCGGAACCGGCATCCCACCTATCGAGATCGTTGTCCTCCCCTCGTGGCGACCTCGTCTCGTGTGCGACCTCGCCTTGTGCGCGGCTCGGGCGCTGGCTACACTCGCGGCGACCGCCAATCTTCCGATCCAGCGAGCGTCTCGCCCCGGGATCGTGGCCCGTTGGACCGGACGACCGGGCTCGTAGCGGCCGGGCGCCGACCGGGGGCGGCAAGCGCCTCGGTGAGGGAGCAGCGTATGCGGATCTACGAGGGAAGCCCGCGTCAGGACTTCGAAGAGGTGTTCCGGTCCATCGGCGCGTTTCTCGACAGTCGCGGCGTGCGCGACATCCTCCTGCTCGAAGTGCCCGATGGCTTCATCGTCCAGGGCCTCGCAGCTGCCGGTGAGGCGGGCGGCAGTTGGTCCGAGTCGGTCGGCTCGATCACGAAGGAGACCCTGAGCTTCCTCGACGAGGACATCGCGCGGTTCATGGAGGAGGCCGCGGCACGGCGTGGCAAGGCGGAGACGGCGGGTACCCACGCGGGACCGTACGAGTCCGCGCTGCGCGTGATCGGACGCTGGGCGGACGAGGAGAAGCCCAAGGACGTGTTCCTGTTCGAGCAGGACGGCGCATACGTCGTTCGGCTCCAGGTCGCCGGCCAGGCAGGCCCGCATCACGAGCTTGCCGAGTTCACCAGGGACGACATCGCCGCGCTGGTCGAGCGTGGCCCAACGCTTCGGGTGCCGGACAAGGCACCGGCCGAGACCCAGGCCGGGGTCGGGCCTGCGGGCCCGACCGCGTAGCCGCCGACCCCGAGCTCGCCGGGACTCGGCCACCGGTTCCCCGAGGGGCCGGTATTCGGGACGCGCGGTCCGCCAGGTGACAGCGACGTACCGCAACGGGCACAATCGTGGTCTGACGTCATAGCGAAGGAGGCCCAACCATGAAGGCGCTGCGGACGGTGGCCGTCGCGCTCGGGGTCACCCTGGGTGCGTTGATCGTGATTCCCCTGGTCGTGCTGGCCGGGCTGTTCGTGTGGCTCAAGCTGACCGAGGAGGATGACGAGGAAGCCCTCGAGCTGGAGCAGGAGGGAGCCTGATCGAGAGCGGAGGCCCGGCGGGCCCCCTGCCCGCCGGGCCCGATGCCACACATGAGGCGCCCGCCTTCGAGGCGGGCGTCTTCGTGTCTCCCGCATCCGCGGCCGGCGACCCGGCGGCCCGCGACCCGGCGACCGACGGCCAGCCGCCGGACCACAACTGGCCCCCCGCGGCCACCATGGCCCGACGCCTGGCCGAAGCGGGCATCCTGGTCACGGTGCTCATCTGGTCCGCCAACTTCGTCTTGGTCAAGGCGGCCATCGGAGTGCTCGGGCCGCTCGCGTTTGCCGGGGCCCGGTTCAGCGTCGCTGCCGTCACGCTCCTGGCGATCCTGCGCTGGCGGCAGGGCCAGGTCCAGCCGCCGGCCGGGCAGCTGCGCGTTCTGCTCGCGCTCGGCGCGTTCGGGTTCGGGGCCTACCAGATCCTGTGGAGCATCGGGCTGACCAGCATCAGCGCCGGCGACTCCGCCCTGATCGTCGCCGCGTCGCCGGTCCTGACGGCGCTCCTCGCCGGCGCGGTCGGCATGGACCGCCTGACGCTGCCCAAGGCGGCGGGTGCCCTGATCGCGTTCGCGGGGGTCGCGATCGTGATCGCCCGAGGACATGACCTGACGCTCGGGGCGTCGTTGCCCGGTGACCTGCTGACCCTCGCCGCCGCGTCCCTGTGGGCGCTGTACACGGTGGGCGGGACCCGCGTGCTCCGCCGGGTGGACCCGCTGCAGGCGACGACCTGGACGGTGGTGGGCGGGCTGCTCGTCCTGGCGCCCCTGGCGCTGTTCGACGGGTTCGAGCGGCACTGGACGGGGATCGGACCCGAGGTGCTGTTGGCCATCGTCGCCTCGGGCAGCCTGGCCGCGGGGGTCGCAAACGTGTTCGTGTTCAACGCCATCCGCTTCATCGGCCCGACGCGGGCCACGGCCATGCAGCTGCTCGTTCCGGCTGGCGCCGTGCTCCTTGGCGCTGCGTTTCTGGGCGAGCCGGTGGGCGTGGCGCAGGTGGTGGGCGGTGGCGTCATCGTGGCCGGCGTCTGGATCACCCGGCGGGCATCGATCGTGCCGCGCGGCCGCATGCCCGCCCGGCTCATCCCGGATCGCTCGTGATCGATTCCGTCACCAGTGGTTCCAGCGAGCGAAGTCCTCGAACGACACCCATCCGCGCCGAAGCGACGGGGATCGGACGTCGGGCAGCGGCCTGCCGACCGGCATGACACCGATCGGCGTGAACTCGTCGGGCACGCCCAGCACGGACCGCAGCGGGGCGAGCCCCACGGCCGGTCCGGCGAACCCGCACCCGAGGCCCTCGTTGACGGCGGCCAGCATGATCGTCTGCATCGTGGCGCCGACGTCGACCCACCAGTAGGGCACGGGCCATTCGATCTCGGTGCCATCTTCCCGGAGCTTGTCCGGCTCTCGATACCGGCGGTGGTAGATGGCGTCGCTCACGCACGGCACGAACTGCGGCGCAGCGGCTGATCCAGGGCCCGAAGTCGGGGTCGTCCGCCTGCTCGCCGCAGGCGCGAGCGACCGCCTGCCGGCGTTCGGGATCCGTGACCACGACCAGCCGCTGACCTTGTGAGAAGCCGGCCGACGGCGTCCGTTGGGCGAGCCGAGCGATCCGCTCGATGACCGCGGGATCGACGCCGCCTTCCGCGAACCGCCGGACGGCCCGGCGTTTCATGACCACCTCGGTGAAGTCCATGACACCTCCGGCAGGCATCGTCGCACGGTCCTCGCATGCCAGCGCCGGCACCGGCCCGCTCCTCCGCGGATTCATCCCTTGACCGTTCAACGACGATCTGTGGGCCATGGACGCAGCCCCCGCCGGCCCCGACGCTCCCGAGACCCTGGTCCGGCTCGCCGCCC
The DNA here is from genome assembly GCA_963829295.1 of uncultured Chloroflexia bacterium. Lineage (GTDB taxonomy): Bacteria > Chloroflexota > Limnocylindria > Limnocylindrales > CSP1-4 > CAIXZV01. Next base: position 240,498 of record CAWHHU010000006.1, read on the forward strand.
AGGGTAATGACGCGGCGTTCGCGCGGATCGTGCGCCTTTACCGCGACGACATGGTCCGGGTCGCGTTCGTGGTCTGCGGCGGGCGCGCCCTCGCCGAGGAGGCGACGGCGCTTGCCTGGCCAACCGCTTGGCGACGTCTCGGCTCGCTTCGATCGCCGGATCGGCTGCGGCCGTGGCTGTGCTCGATCGCCGCCGGTCAGGCCCTCGAGCTCATCGGCCGCCGACAGCGCCGCAGAGGCTTGTCGGGGGGCAGTGCGCCATCGTGGAACCCGACGGACACGACGGAGCCGCCGGCTGCAGATCCTGCCCTGTTGCGGGTCCTGGGCGGCCTGGATCCGGCTGGCCGTGCACTGCTTGCCCTGCGCTATGTCGCCGGCTGCGACTTGTCCGAGCTGGCCCGCGCGGCCGGCCTGTCGCCAGCCGGCGCACGGTCGCGTGTGGATTCCCTGCTCGTGCTCCTGGCGCGTGACCTCGGCGGCGCCGGCCGTGACGCGACCAGCTTCGAGCCCGAGCTCGAGCGCCGTCTCCGCGTCCACGTATCGATCCCGGTGCCGCCCCTGGACGCCGTTTCCGCCGCACGAGACGCCAGGGCCGCCATGTCGGCCGAGCGGGTCCACCTGGTGTCCGTGGTGGTGGCCCTGCTCGTGGCTGCGGCGGTGCTGGCGAGCTTCTACTTCATCACGCTGCAGGGCGAGGGCGGGGTGCCCGGCCCGACGCCCACCCCGACATTGCAGCTCTCGGGCGACTCCACCCGCGACAACGCCCGATCGGCGAGGACGACCCTTGTCGCCGCCGATCGGGCCTGGGTCGGAGCCATCCGCCAGAGCGTCGGATGTCCCGTGCCCACCGCACCACCACCACCGGCTTCGTGCGTGCTGCGTGAAACCGCCGCCGCTCAACCGCAACTTGTCGGCCGCGGGTCCACCCGCTAGCATGGGAAAAACCCCGGAGGACAGGACCTGTGGCGAAGTATGTCTTTGTGACCGGAGGCGTCACCTCCTCACTCGGCAAGGGCATCACCGCCGCCAGCATCGGCCGGCTGCTCAAGGCGCGGGGTCTCAGGGTCTCGGTTCTCAAGCTCGACCCGTACATCAACGTCGATCCCGGGACCATGAGCCCGTATCAGCACGGCGAGGTGTTCGTCACCGACGACGGCGCCGAGACCGATCTCGACCTCGGTCATTACGAGCGGTTCATCGACGAGAACCTGTCGCAGGCCTCCAATGTCACCACTGGCCGCATCTACCAGGCCGTGATCGCGAAGGAGCGCCGGGGGGACTACCTGGGCGGCACGGTCCAGGTGATCCCGCACATCACCAACGAGATCAAGGAGCGGATCACCCGCGTGGGACGCGCGGGCGACCCCGACGTCGTGATCGTCGAGGTTGGCGGCACGGTCGGCGACATCGAGAGCCTGCCGTTCCTGGAGGCGATCCGCCAGATGCGCAAGGACCAGGGCCGCGCGAACGTGCTCTACGTCCACGTCACCCTGCTCCCCGCACTGGCCGCAACCGGGGAGCTCAAGACCAAGCCCACGCAGCACTCGGTCAAGGAGCTACGAGGGATCGGGATCCAGCCCGACGCGATCGTGCTCCGGTCCGACAGCGAGGTGCCGGACGAGATCCGGGAGAAGATCGCGCTGTTTACCGACGTCGACGTCGATGCCGTCATCCCGGCACCCACGGCCGAGACGATCTACGAGGTCCCGCTCCAGTTCGAGGCGTTCGGCTTCGGCCGGCTGCTCGTCCGGGAGCTCGGGCTGGGCGATCCCGACATGGTCCCCGATCTGGCCGGCTGGCGCGCGCTGGTCGCGCGGATCAAGACCCCCAAGCTGTTGCTCGAGATCGCCCTGGTCGGCAAGTACATCGAGCTTCCGGACGCCTACCTGTCGGTCACCGAGTCGCTCAAGCACGCGGCCTGGGCCAGCGGTGTCGATGCCCACGTGCGTTGGGTGGACAGCGAGACGCTGACGCGCGACAACGTGGACGATCGGCTGGCCGGTGCCGCGGGCGTGCTCGTGCCCGGCGGATTCGGGCATCGCGGGATCGAGGGCAAGGTCCTGGCCGCCCATTGGGCCCGCACCCACGGCATGCCGTACCTCGGCCTGTGCCTGGGGCTCCAGTGCGCGGTGATCGAGTTCGCGCGCGAGGCCCTGGGCTCGCAGGACGTCAACTCCACCGAGTTCGACATGTTCACCGCCAACCCGGTGATCGACTTCATGCCCGACCAGCGGGACCTGGAGGACAAGGGCGGCACGATGCGGCTGGGCCTCTATCCGGCGAAGCTGGTGGCAGGCTCGAAGGCCCGCGCGGTCTACGGCGAGGAGGTGGTCTACGAGCGCCACCGCCATCGGTTCGAGGTGAACAACCGCTACCGGCAGACCCTGGAGGCCGCCGGGATGGTCCTGTCCGGAATCTCCCCGGACAGCCGGCTGGTCGAGATCGTGGAGCTTCGCGATCACCCGTGGTTCGTGGCCAGCCAGTTCCACCCCGAGTTCAAGTCGCGGCCAGAGCGCCCGCACCCCCTGTTCCACGGGTTCGTGTCGACGGCGCTCGCGCTGCAGGAGGGTCGCGAGCCGGTGTTGGCCAAGGTCGGGCCAGGGCCCGATGCGGATGTGCAGCATCCCGCGGGCGACGCCGCCATCGAGGTGACCCCGGCCTCCTGAGCCAGGATCCTCGCCCCCGGCGGCGACCGCCCAGGCGTACCGGAGAGATCTCGAGATGGACGATGTCATCGCGTCGGTTGCGCCGGCGCTTCAGGCCCGGATCGGAGCCTTCCGGCGGAAGCATCGCCTGCCCGGCGTGGTGGCCGGGGTCGCGACAGCCGATGGGCTCCGGTGGTGGCACGCAGCGGGGTTCTCCGATCTCGAGGCGGGCCGTCGCGCTGACCAGCGGACGCTCCACCGCGTGGCTTCGATCACCAAGACCGTGACCGCCACCGCGGTCCTCCAGCTGCGGGACGAGGGTCGCCTGGCGCTGGACGACCCGGTCGTCCGGCACCTGCCGGAGCTGGCACAGGTAGCGAGCCCGCAAGGCCCGATCGAGCACGTCACCGTCCGCCGGCTGCTGATGCACACATCCGGGCTGCAGGGCGAGGTGCCGCGCAGGACGACGAGCGCTTCTGGACGTACACCGTCGACGAGCTGCCGGGTGTGCTGTAGCTCGGGACCGTCAGCACCCCGCCCGAGGTCGACCACAAGTACAGCAACTTCGGGTTCGAGCTCCTGGGTCTGATGGTCGCGCGGGTCGCGGGACGAGACTTCACGGACTACGTGCGTGCCGAGATCCTCGATCCCCTGGGCATGCACGACACGACCTGGACGCCGGATGCGGACCAGGCCGCCCGCCAGGCCGTGGGCTACGACGCACGGAACCACGACGACACGCCCCGCCGGGCCAGGGAGCTCGATTCGGGCAAGTTCGTGGCCGATGGCGGGCTGTGGTCGACGGTCGAGGATCTGGGCACATGGCTCGGTCAGCAGCTGCGCGCAGATCCGGCTGCCGAGGTCGGCCCGGGGCAGGTGCTGGCGGGCCGGACGCTGGCCGAGATGCACAGGCCGACCTGGGTCGCGGACGAGAAATGGACTGTGGCGCAGGGGCTGGGCTGGTACGGGGCTCGCAAGGGCGAGACGATCCTGATCGGGCACGCGGGAGCGCTGTGGGGGTTCCGGAGCAACATCTCCTTCTCGGCCCGCGGCAAGGTCGGTGCCATCGTGCTGTTGAATGGCATGGGCGATGCGTCCGCGCTCGCTCGCGAGCTGCTCGAGCTCCTGCTGCCGGCCGTCGACGAGGCGCGCGACCGTGAGGACGTGTCCCCGTTCGTGCCCGTGCCCGAGGCGTACCGCGAGCTGCTCGGTGCCTACCGCGACCCGGCGGGCGGTGACGACACGCTCATCGAGTGGCGCGACGGAAAGCTGGTGATGACCGACAGCGAGCCGGACGCCGAGGTCCATGAGCTCGCCCCGACCGGCGACCCGTTGGTGTTCACGATGCGGGGTGGCCGACCGGGGGGCGAGCCGCTCGTGTTCCTCCGCGACGCCGGAGGCCGGATCGACCGCTGCAACGTGGGCGGCTACCCGGTCATCCGCGTCGACCTGCTGCGCGAGCCGACCTGGTAGCGCGCTCGCCGGCCGACCCGGCCGGGCGGCCCTAGACGATGGCCCGGTGGAGCCGCAGGAACGTCGGCTCGAACCCCAGCCGGGGCCAGGTGCGGCTGGCCTCGAGGTTGGTTGCCCGCCAGTCGGTGGCGACCCACGGATACCCGGCGTCGCGCGCCCATGCGAGGACCGTCTCGCCGAGGACCCGACCGGCGCCCATGCCCCGCGCCTCCGGCAGCACGGCAGCAAAGCCCAGGAACCCGGCTCGCTCGGGTCGGATCAGGCCGTTGTTGCTGGATGAAAGCTCGAGCGAGCAGGCCGTCGCCGCACCCACCGCGTGCCCGTCATGCTCGACGATGAAGCTCATGTAGCGTTGATCGTCGAGGTCACCATCGAGGTCGGCCTCGACCTCCTCCAGGCTCGGGATCGACAGGCGCGAGAAGACCGGTGATCGAGCCTGGTGCTCGGGCAGCGCCCGGTCGATGCGGGCGAGGTCGGCCAGGTCTGCCCGGCTGGCCTGGCGCACGTGGAGCGCCTCGGGCACGCGCACCTCGAACGACGTCGGCGGGGACGGACGGAGCGCGTGCACCTGCTGCTGGCCGAAGCCCAGCCCGAACCAGGCGTCGATGAGCGCCCGATCTGCGGCCGGCACCAGGACGTAGTGGTGGCTGTGTGCGGCCGCCACCCACGCCTCGGCGGCCACGCGATAGAGGTCGCGCACCGTCTCCGGCTCGGCGACCGCGTGACCCGCGGATTCGACCCAGACGTTGGGCCGCCAGATATCCGGGTCACGACCGACACCCAGGAGAAAGCCGAGACAGGTGGAGCCGCGCAGCGCAACGAGGCCGGGCATGGCCTCGCCGGCGTCCCCATTCCCCATCAGGCGCTCGATCTCGGCACGGGCTCGTGGGACCTGCTCGAATGCCGGATCGAGCCCGGGCGACGCCGTCCGGTGCGCGCGATGTCGGGCGGCGAGCAGGCGGGCGGCGTCGTCGATGAACGAGGCGTCGAACGAGCGGATCGCGAGCTGCATACGCTGATGATGCCGCCAACGTCACTTGACACCACGTCACTTGCCGTTGACGCGGCGGCGCGACGCAGGATATCCTCCCGTCATCCCCACCGGTCGCGCGCGACGGGCCTCCGATTCTGCGCGAATGGCCCGTGGCGTGATCCATCACCGACGAGCGGGACGTGGCCCGCGTCGGCTTCCCAACCGTCGAGGTTTGCCCATCCCCATGCCGAATGGTGACCAGCGGCCGAGCCGCAATCGCCGGCCGCGCCGTCGATCCCAGACCAGCCGCCTGCCGGTGACCGAGCAGGACGAGGTCGCCGAGCTCGAGGCTGCCCGGGAGCGGAACGACCTCGACGTTCGCGACCTGAGCGAGATGTCGGTCAAGGAGCTGCGCGAGATCGGCGCCCGCCTCGAGATCGAATCCGAGCCGGCCGAGCGGCGCGAGGACCTGGTCGAGCTGATCCTCCAGCGTCAGACCGAGCGGGCCGGCCTCGACTACGCCTTCGGCATCCTGGACATCGTGGACGAGGGCTACGGCTTCATGCGACGCCATGGCCTGCTGCCCAGCGGGGAGGACGTCTACGTCTCGTCGAGCCAGGTCCGTCGCTTCGGCCTGCGCGTGGGCGATCGGGTCACCGGGGCGGTCCGCGCGCCGCGCGAAGGCGAGAAGTACTGGGGCCTGATCCGGGTCGACACGGTCAACGGCGTCGATACGGACTCCGCGCGCCGTCGCCCGTACTTCAACGACCTCACGCCGATCCACCCGATCGAGCTGATCAACCTCGAGTCGGATCCCAAGAACCTGAGCCAGCGACTCGTCAACCTGGTCAACCCGTTGGGCAAGGGCCAGCGGGCGCTGATCGTGAGCCCGCCAAAGGCCGGCAAGACGATGCTGCTCAAGAGCATCGCCAACGGCATCACCGCCAACTATCCGGACATCCTGCTCATGGTCGCCCTCATCGGGGAGCGGCCGGAGGAGGTGACCGACATGCGGCGATCGGTCCAGGGTGAGGTCATCAGCTCGACCTTCGACGAGCCCACCGAGAACCACACCCACGTGGCAGAGATGGCGCTCGAGATCGCCAAGCGACAGGTGGAGACCGGTCGCGACGTGGTGATCCTGCTCGACTCGATCACCCGCCTCGCGCGTGCCTACAACCTCGCCCTGCCACCGTCCGGCCGAACCCTGTCGGGCGGAATCGACCCGATCGCGCTCTACCCGCCCAAGCGGTTCTTCGGTGCGGCCCGCAAGATCGAGGAAGGCGGCAGCCTCACCTGCATCGCCACCTGCCTCGTCGACACGGGCTCCCGGATGGACGACGTCATTTACGAGGAGTTCAAGGGCACCGGCAACTCCGAGCTGATCCTTGATCGCAAGCTGTCCGAGAAGCGGATCTTCCCCGCCATCGACGTCCAGCGCTCGGGGACCCGTCGCGAGGAGCTGCTGCTCGAGGAGGGCACCCTCAAGATGGTCTGGACGATGCGCCGGATGCTGTCGGCGGTGGGCACCAACGAGGGCATCGAGCTGCTGCTCAACCGGATCGCGAAGACCGAGAACAATGCCCAGTTCCTCGGCACCCTGACCAAGAGCCTCGACTGACAGCTGGGATCGGGCGAGCCGCCGCCCCGCTCAAGCGGGCGAGCCGCCGCCCCGTTCAAGCGGGCCTGCTGGCCCCTCCCCAGGCTACGGACGGCCGGTTTCCTTCTCTCGCGGCCTGACTGCCGGCGCGGCCCGCGGCGTGCGTCCGGTTTGCCCTGCCAGTCCTCCGTCTGGTAGGGTTCGCCCGCGAGTTGTTGGCTGGCCCCGATCCCGGGTCGGCCTCGGGGGGACGACCTGGAAGGACCCTTCGCGACCCCGGAAGATCGGCCGACGTCTTGCCGACATCGTCCCGCGGCTCGATCTTGGCGCCAGGAGACGGTATTGCAGAAGACCAAGGCCGCAGGAAGCCGCGATCACCCACGTTCTCGTGGGGGTCGTGTGTCTGCCGCCCAGGCGCGCGCGACCACGGTCACCCGGCTCAACCGCCTGAGCCTCCGCGCCGCGCGCGCGGTCCAGGCATGGACGTTGGGTCGACGACCAGCACCTGGTGCGCTGGTCAACGCCATCCTGAGGGCCGTTCGCCCGCTGGCAACCGCTGAGCGGGCCCTCCCGGTCACGGTTGCGGCGCTCGTGGCCGTGGCCTCGATGCTGGCGGTCCTGCCGGCCGCTCCCATCGGTGCCACCGGCGGCACGCAGGGCGCAGGCGGCGACGTCCGGATCGCGATCGGCGGCGGGCCGGTCGACGCCGGGGTTGATCCCTACCCGGCGACGGGCGATACGAGCTCGGGAGGCGACCAGACCCTCGGGCAGGACTCGCTGGCCTACCAGGGATCGGGCTCCGGGCTGGCCTTCCAACCGGTCACCATCCCGGGTGGCGTGACGACCAGTGCGAGCAGTGAGCAGACGTCGCCGGAGCCCGGACCGGTGCTCGACGATGGCACCCTGCTCACCGGGTACTACCCGGATACGACCGTCGAGGACGGCGCTGATCTGCTCCGCTCCTACAAGGTGAAGGCGGGCGACAGCCTGGTCGAGATCGCGCACAGGTTCGGCGTGTCCATGATGACCCTGTGGTGGGCCAACAAGCTCGAGTCCAAGGATGCGCTGCACGTGGGCCAGGTGCTCAAGATTCCGCCGGTGTCGGGCGTCGTGTACACGGTGAAGACCAGCGACACGCTCGATGCGGTGGCCGCCCACTACAAGGTCGACGCCACCGACATCGTCAAGCTCAACGGGCTCGCGGACACGACGCTCGTCGTTGGCCAGGTGCTCGTCCTGCCAGGCGCCAAGGGTGCCCCGATCCCGACCCCCAAGCCCAGCCCGAAGCCGGCGCCGCAATCGGCGTCGCGGGTGACCCACACGTCCAGCCGCACCAGCAGCACCCAGGCCCGCTACTCGGGCGGCAGGTTCCAGTGGCCCGTCATCGGTGGTGGCAACTACATCAGCCAGTACTTCCACTCCGGTCATGACGCGGTCGACATCGCCGCCAGCTACGGGTCGAAGGTCGTGGCTGCGGCTGGCGGCCGGGTCACCTTCGCGGGCTGGAAGTCGAACGGCGGCGGGTGGCAGGTGTGGATCTCCCACGGCGGCAACCTGTACACGACGTACAACCATATGTCGGCACTGACCGTAGGCACCGGACAGACCGTGTCCCGCGGCCAGCAGGTGGGCCGGATCGGGCAGAGCGGCAATGCCACGGGCCCGCATCTCCATTTCGAGGTCTGGATCGGTCCGATCTGGAGCGGCGGCACCCGCGTCAACCCGCTGCGCTACTTCTGATCGAGCGTGACCACGCGCCGCTGACCCGCGGGTTTGCGAGCTGCCGGTTGGGGGCGCCGAATTGCCCGTGCGACAATGCGGCCGATGTTCCTCGATGACGTCCGGATCGTTGTTCGTGCCGGAGCTGGCGGCGACGGGGCAGCGACCTTCAGGCGCGAGGCCCACGTCCCGCGCGGAGGCCCCGACGGCGGCGATGGTGGCCGTGGCGGGTCCGTCTACCTGCGTGTCGACGTCGGGCAGACGACGCTGCTGGACTTCCGATACCGCCACCAGTTCAGTGCGACCGCGGGCGGCCGAGGCGAGCGCGCTCGCCGTCACGGCAAGGCAGGTGACGACCTGTACCTGGCGGTCCCCCCCGGCACGGGCGTGCTCGACGCCGAATCAGGCGTCCTGATCGCCGATCTGGTGGCGCTGGGCCAGGAGGTGATGGTCGCCCGCGGGGGTCGGGGCGGGCTGGGCAACACCCACTTCGCCACCGCCACCCACCAGGCGCCCAGGCACGCACAGAAAGGGGAGCCGGGGGAGGAACGGTCGATCCGGCTCGAGCTCCGGCTGATCGCCGACGTCGGGCTCGTGGGGCTCCCCAACGCGGGCAAGTCAACCCTGCTCGCGGCGCTGACCGCCGCGCGTCCGAAGATCGCGTCGTACCCGTTCACCACGCTCGAGCCGAACCTCGGCGTCATGGATCTGGGCATCGAGGACGGGCGGCGGCCGACGATCGCCGACGTGCCCGGCCTGATCGAGGGCGCATCGACCGGCGCCGGGCTGGGGCACGCGTTCCTGCGTCACGTCGAGCGCACCCGGGTCCTGCTGCATGTCGTGGACGGTGCCGCCCACGACCCGCGCTGGGACCACGACGTCATCCGCGACGAGCTTCGGGCACACGACCCGGAGCTCCTCTCGAAGCCGATGCTGGTGGTGTTCAACAAGCTGGACCTCTCGCCCGCGCGAGACGCGTGGCCGAGCTTCCGGGCTGCGATGGACGGGGAGGGGGTCGCGGCACTGGCGGTGTCCGCTGAGCAGGGCACGGGGCTGGAACAGCTGCGCACCGCCGTCGCGGGCCTGTTGCCCGATGCGGCCGGGCTCGCTGCGTCGCCCGAGCCGGCAGGTGTGGTCGTCCACCGGCTCGAGGCGTCCGGGGACGGCTTTGCGCTGGATCGGGAGGAAGGCGCGCTCCGGGTGCGGGGCAAGCGGATCGAGCGCCTCGTCGCGCAGACGAACTTCGACAACGAGGAGTCGGCTGAGCGGTTCCAGCGTGAGCTTGCGCGGCTGGGCATCGACGACGCCCTGCGGCGGGCCGGGGTCCGGTCGGGAGACCTGGTCCGGATCGGGGGATCCGAGCTGGAGTGGGAGCCCCGCGAGGATGCCGATTGAGCGCGGCGGCCGGGAGCACCAGCGGGATCACCGATGCCGGGGCGGCCACCGGCGCGATCCCGCCGCCGGCCGCGGTCGTGCCCGGATCGCTGGGGATCCTGGGGGGGACGTTCGACCCCGTCCACAACGGCCACCTTGCGATCGCCGAGGAGGCCCGCGAAACCCTGGGCCTGGAGCGGGTCGTGCTCATCCCGGCGGCCTCTCCGCCCCACAAGCGCGGTCGCCCGATCACGGCTGCCGAGCACCGGCTGGCCATGCTGGAGCTGGCCACGGCCGGGAACCCGACCTTTGGCGTGAGCCGCATCGAGCTTGACAGGGGCGGCGTCTCGTACACCGTGGACACGCTCGAAGCCCTGCGCCAGGCCGGGCGGGCAGCCGGCGTGCAGGATGTCTGGTTCATCCTGTCCTCGGAGGCCCTCGCCGGGTTCCCCGAATGGCGGGATCCCGATCGGATCCTCGAGCTGTGCCGGCTGGCGGTCGTCCCTCGCGGCGGGAACGATCGACCCGATCTGGCCGGGGTGATGGATCGCTTTTCGGGCCGTGCGGATCGGTTCGTGTTCCTGTCGGGGCCCCTGTTGCCCATCTCCGGTAGCGTGGTGCGACGCCGGGTGGCAGCGGGGCGATCGATCCGCTACCTCGTGCCCGACGCCGTCGCGAGCTACATCGCCGACCATCGCCTGTACCTGGAACCCGTCGGAGGATCCTGACCACGTGACCAAGTCCGCTGCCTCGTCCACCACCCCCCGCCCCGATGGCCTTCCGTCACGCGACACGGCGGCGCCGGCCGCCGATCGTGCGGCGCTCGAGCTCGCCCGGCGGATCGTCGAGCTGGCAGAGGACAAGAAGGCGGCCGACATCGTGCTTCTCGACCTTGCCGGGCTCACCACGGTTGCCGATGCATTCGTGATCTGCTCGGGGGGCTCCGAGCGCCAGATCTCCGGGATCGCGGACGGGATCCTCGAAGGGCTGCGGAACGAGGCAGTCAAGCCGATCGGTCGCGAGGGCACACCCGAGTCGCACTGGGTCCTGCTGGACTTCGGCGCCGTCATCGTCCACGTGTTCACGCCACCCGAGCGCGACTACTACCAGCTCGAGCGTCACTGGTCCGGGGCGCGGACGGTACTTCGAGTGCAGTAGCGGCGCACCGTCGAGCGTCGGTCCGGTTGGGTACCGGCGGGAGCGGTACCCCTGGGCCATGTCCCGCGTGCACCACCGTTCCTAGCATCGATCTCGAGTCGTCGACCATCCTGGCCGGCGCCACCGGAGAACGACCCGATGTCGGGCCTGCGAGATCGCTGCCCTGGTTGCAGCCGCCACCTCATCATCACCCGGTTCGATACCACGTTCCGGCTTCCCGACCGGACGGAGCGGCTGTGCTTCGGCGTTCCCGGTGGCCTGTGCGAGGACTGCCACCAGCTGTACATCGATCCCGAGCTGATCGAGCTCCTCGACCTGGGCGAGAGCCGATGCGTGTTCGCGATCGAGAGTGACGTGGTCCTTCAGGAAGAGGCCTGGTCCTCGGCCGAATAGGACGGGCCGGCGGGCCGGCTGTCAGCGGTCCCGGTCAGCGCACGGTCGCCTGCACCCGGCGCCACACGATCTCGAAGCCAGACAGCGAAGGCGAGTCGACGCTGGCCCTCGCTCGCCCCGGCTCCGGGGGCCCCCTTGACCATCGCATCGAGCTCCAGCAGCCCGTCGAGCGCGTCCTCGAGCTCCGACGACGTCCAGCGGCGCGCCTGCCCGACGAGCTTCTCGACCCGGAACGGCTTCATGCCCAGGGTTCGCACCAGGCTCCCCGCCGTCGCACCCTGTGCGAGATGGTCGGCGACCTCGGTCAGCTCGCGGAGGCGGCGATGGAGCTGCACGAGCACGACCGGCTCTGGAGTCGTATCCAGGAGACGGTCGAGGGCAGGGGCTGCGACGGCCGTGCGTCGCTCCGCGATCGCATCGAGCATCGCCCACGTCGAGTCGGGCACGACCTCCACCACCAGGGCGGCGACGTCGGCCTCGGTGATCGAATCGTGGGGTCGGTAGAGCGCCAGCTTGTCGAGCTCGCCGACCGCCAGCGCGCCCTGCCGCGCGCGATCGACGTCACCCTCGCGGACGAATGCGCCGACCCGGCGCGCCAGCTCCTTCGCGGCACCCGGTCCCAGCTGCAGCCCCCGCTCCCTGGCCCTGCCTTCGATCCAGCCGGCCAGCTCGCCGCCCTGTGGTGCCTTGAACGTCCGGACGTCCCCGCCGCCGCGAGCAACGGCCGTCTCGAGGCCCTGCAGCGCGGCCGGTCGCCGGGCCCCTCGTTCGCCGATCTCCACGAACACGAGCGCGTTGCCCGGGGCCACCGCGCCGATCGCCCGCTCGAGCGCCTCCCGATCCGCCTTCGAGCGGAGGAGGGGCGCCGGATCGGCAATCAGGGCGAGCGTGCCACCGCCGAACATGGGGGCGGTCGCCACTCGCTCGGTGATCGCCATCGCGTCCGTCTCGGCACCCTGCACGCGCCATCGCTCCGGCGCGGCGCCAGAGGCCTGGTCCATGCGGTGCGCGATGCCGGCCACCGCCCGGTCGGTCCCGTAACCGTCGTCGCCGCGCAGGTAGGCGATGATCGGAACGTCGGCGGTCATCGCGCGGCCTCACCCAGCGTTCGCCCGGCCCAGCGGAGCCGACGCACCTGATCCGGTCGAACGCGAGCGATCGCACACACACCCTGTTCCAGGGCGCGTGCCCGGGCTTCCGCGACGGCGAGGGTTGCCTCGGTCCACGCCGTGCCACCGGTCCGTGGCACGCGGGTCTCGGACCCGGGGGGGTATCGCCGTCGCCACGAGGCAAAGCGCGCCGACATCGGCTCCAGCCGCTGCGAGCCTCGCTTGTCGGCATAGGCGACGATTCGCGCCTCGAGCCCGGCTGCCTCGAGCCAGGTGGCGCCTTCAGGTCCGGCCAGGAACGTGATCGCATGACCGCGAACCACCGGCGCCAGCTCGCCCCAGCCCTGGGCCGCCAGGTAGGCCGCCGATCCCTCGCCGTGCCGGAGGTGGCCGGGCGGCCGGACGGCCGGAAGCTTGTCCACGTCGTGCAGCAAGGCGGCGGTCTCCACCAGCCGCACGTCCACGGCGGCACCGGAGGCCGACGCGCGGCGGGCCAGCCATGCGGCGATGTCGGCGACCACGCACGCGTGCCGAGCGAACCAATCCGGCGGATCGAGGGAGCACAGCAGGCGGGCGGCCTCGCGCCGGTCGGGGATCGTCATCCCCCGGATCGTAGCCCGTGCGGGCGGCCACCGCCGCCCGCACGGCGCCGCCCGCCATCGATGTGCCGGCCATGGTGCCCGGGTTGCCGGGTGACTGCCCCTCGGCCCGGGCGACCAAGACGCCATCGCTCCGGGAGGTCACCCGGCCACCGCTCGTATGGACGACCACACCGCTGGTGGTCAGATCGAGGGTGACCGTCCCGTCCCGGTCGGTCCGGAGGACCCTCGCGCCGCTGGATCGGAGTCGCGCCAGCGTGGCTGGGGCTGGATGCCCGTAGTCGTTGTGCGCCCCGACCGAGACCACCGCGATCGACGGCCGGAGGGCATCGATCAGCGCCTGGCTGGTCGCGGTCGCGCTACCGTGATGCGCCACCTTGAGCACGTCCACGCGTGGCAGCCCGCGGGCGACCAGCGTCGGGTCCACGTCATCCTCGGCGTCGCCGCTGAGCAGGAAGCGCCGCCCGTTGGCCGTGCCCAGCAGCACGATCGAGGTGTCGTTGATCTGCCGGCCCGTCGTCCCCGGCTCGAGCCCCACCGTACCCGGGTCCGGCCACAGGACGTCAAGGTGGATCTCTCCGAGATCGATGTGCTGCCCGGTCGCCAGCGTCCCGCGCGGCGGCGATCCACGCCGGAGCAGCGCATCCCATGCGTGCCAGCCGGGTCCCGGACCGTGCATCCCCGGCTCGTAGACACGGCCGACCGCATACCGCTCGAGCACTCGGACGAGCCCGGCGACGTGGTCCTCGTGAGGGTGGGTCAGGACCACGATGTCGATCCGACGATCCCAGGGCGGGATCTGTTGGCCGAGGAGGACCATCAACCGCTCCGGGTCAGGGCCGCCGTCGATGAGCATGCGCGGTCCGCCCGCGCTCTCCAGCAGGATCGCGTCACCCTGGCCGACGTCGAGGATCGTCAGGCGCGTGGAACGGGTCGATGCGCTCACGACCACCGTCGCACCGACCGAGCCGACGATGACGGCCGCCACGAGGACCGCCCGGGTGGCGGCGGTGAGCCGCGGGATCGCCGGCCGGCGTCCCCGGCCGCCGGGGCTGCGACGCCGCGATCCTGGCGCGAGGGACGTCAGGGCCCCCGGAGCCTGGCCCGCCCCAGCGGGCTCCGGTCCGCCACCCCGACGCCGGCGACGTCGCAGGCCGGCGATGGCGGCGATCGCGAGTGCCGCGCCGAAGGCGCACGGCAGCGTCAGCTCGGCCGGGATCGAGATCGCCGCGATGGGCAGCGCCGCAGCGGCTCGCACGATGGTCACGACGAGGTGCAGCACGATCCAGGCCGGCAGCCCTGCCAGCATCGCGAGCCACCCGGGCGCCCCCACCGATTCCGCCCAGCCGCCGAGCAGCGCGAGCAGGCCTCCGGCCATCCCTACCGGCACGAGGGGCACGACCAGCAGGTTGACGGCGGGCGCGACCAGCGACAGCCGTCCGAACGTTGCGAGCACGTCGGGCAGGGTGGCGGCCTGCGCAGCCAGGGAGATCCCCAGACTCTCGGTGAGCCATCGGGGTAGACGCTTTCCGGTTCGCTCGCCGATCCAACGGCCGAGTGGCGCGGACCAGGCGATCAGGCCAGCGGTTGCCGCCACGGACAGCCGGAAGCCGGCGTCACCGATCATCTCGGGGCTCAACACGAGCAGCAGCGTTTCGGCCCAGGCGAGCGCGGCCGGGGCCCGGCCGGCACGCCCGCTCTCCCGGGCCAGGAGCACCACCGATGCCATCACGGCCGCGCGCACGACCGAAGGCGAGGCGCCGGCGGCGACGACGTAGCCGGCGATCGTGGCCCCGACCACGACGGCGATCAGGCGCCGTGGTCGCCCGCGGAGCAGGGCCCCGACGATCCCTGCGACGATCGCGATGTTCCATCCCGAGATGGCGACGATGTGGCTGACACCAGCCGTCGCGAACGCGGCCGCGAGATCCCGGTCCACCCGCTCCCGGAGGCCGATCAGGATGGCTGCGGCGAGGCCCGCCTCCGGTTCGGGGAGCGCGAGCCGCAAGGCATCGCCGGCGCCGTCGCGGATCGATTGGACGGAGCCGGACGCGCCGCGCGCGAGCACGCTGACCCGCGTTCCGTCGAGCGAGCCCGAGGCGCCTGTTCGGGTGAGGTATGCGCCGTACGGGTCGTCCGGCGGCGGCGGCCGGAGGCGACCGTCGACCTCGATTCGATCACCGGCGCGGATCTCAGGAAAGCCGGGCAGCGTCGCGGCAACCACGATCGAGAAGGGCCCCACGCTGTCGAGCCCGCCCCGGTCGATCGCATTGGCCGGGGAGGTGACAGGGGCAACGCCAAGTCGCAGACGCGCAACCTGATCACCGTCCCGCGGCGCTCCGATGGACTCGACGATCGCCACCCAAGGTCCGTGGCCCGACGCGGGCAGCGGCTGCGGGGGAGCCGACACCGGGCCGAGCGCCAGCCTGAGCCCGATGGCGATCAGGCCTGCCCCCAGCCCGAACAGCGTCGTCGATCCCGGCCGATGCCCGGCGATGGCCGCGGAAGCTGCCGCGACCAGAGCCGCTCCCAGGCTGACCGCGACCCACGGCGAGCTGCCGACTGCGGCGACCGCCGCACCGGCCGCCGCGCCCATGGCCAGCCATGCGCTGCGCGGGACTGGGGCTCGCCCGTCGGTCATTCGATCGCCGGCCGACGTTGCCCCTTGCCCCACCCGTGGGAGCATGACCCACGGATCGAGCTCATGGCCCGACTGTGACCAGGCTTCGGATCTTGTCCAGCGTCGAGCTGCCAACCACCTTGCGGGTGGCGAAGTCATCGAGCGACGCGAACGGTTGCTGCTCTCTCGCGGCGATGATCTTGGCGGCCGTCACCGGGCCGACACCGGGCAAGGTGTCGAGCTGCGCGGCGGTGGCTCGATTGAGGTCGACCGGCGTCGTTGCCAGCGATCCACCCGGGGCTGCCGTTCCTGTCGCTGCTGGAGGCGAGTCACCGCGCGCCGGGACGTGAATCTGATCGCCATCGCGGACGACGGCCGCCAGGTTGACCTCCACATCGACACGTTCGGCATCGACCCTGGCGCTGTAGCCTCCGGCGGCCGCGACGGCATCGCCCACGCGAGCGCCGGACGGCAGGCGATAGACGCCCGGGTTGGCCACGGCGCCGCCGACATCGACCACCACCACGGCGGTCCTGCCAGCGGGGCTCGCCACCACCGCGCCGGCCGGCTGCTCCGACGACACGGCGGCGAGCGGGGCGTCAACCAGGACGCCTGGATCGGGCCTCATGGCGATCACGAGGGCCACGACCGTGACACCCGCGGCAAGCAGCACGCCGGAGATTGCCAGCCACGGGACAGCGGCCGGCGACGTCTCCCGGACGGCGGGCTCGGTTTCGGTTTCCTCGAGGACGCGCCACGGCGCGCTGGACGGCTCCACGGTCTCGGTCGACTCCGGGGCGGGCCGGCGGGCGATGGCGTCGAACATCCGCCTCGTTGGGGGCACCTCCGGCGAGGCGGATGTCCGTGTCGAAGACTACGTCGTGGCGCTTACTTGCGACTTACGCGGGATGCGTTGTACCTCGCCGCGGCTTCCCTGCCGGACGTCGGCGGCAGTCGCGGTGGGGCTGTCGGTCCCGGGCACGATGGCACTCGCGGTCGCCGGCGTGAGCATGCACCGGCGTCGCCTGCCGGATGAGACTCAGGCGCTGAGCTGCTCCCACTCGACCCAGCGAGTGCCGTTCCACCAGCGGTGCCAGGTCAAGCCGTCGACTCCGGCGGCGAACACGTCGAGTCGATCCGGACCCGAGGAGGAGGCTGCGGGCGACGGCCCATGCACCAGCTTCCCACCCAGCGACTCCCATGGGTGCCAGCTCTCACCATCCCAGTATCGGTCCCACAAGGCGCCGTCATCGAAGACGGCGAAGACTTCCATCCGGTCGGGCGCCCAGGCTGTCACGGCGGGCGCGGATGCGAGCGCGCCCCCAAGCGACTCGGGGGCCTGCCAGGCATCGCCCTCCCGGGCTCGATGCCACAGCACCCGGGCGGCGCCGACCCAGAACAGGTCGATCCGACCGGGTGCCGCGGACACGGCTGCGACGTGACTCATCGTTGCCTCACCTCGGATCCGCCGCCATCAGGCTGGCCGACCCTCGATGCGGGTCGCGATCGTGCAGGTAGCCTCCGAGACCGCATGCATAACATGACTGGCGGAGCGCACCGGCCGGGCGAGCCAGGCACGGACCCGGCTGAAGCGCGGCCCGGGTGCATCCCAGCCCTCGCCCCACTGGTCTTGGGCGAGACGCCACTGCAGGGTCGCCCGTTCCGCTTCGCGAGCGCGCTGGTTGGCGAGGTCGATCGCGACCATCGCGTGGTACATCCACATCTTCTCTGTTCCTCCGGGTGATCCGGTCCGTGGTCGTGGATCAGCGGGACTCGAAGCCGTCGCGGCTTTCGTACCCTGCGATTGCCGCCACCAGGCCGAGCAGCGCGAGCATGGACAGTGCAATGGGGACCAGAACGTCCATGGTGAGTCTCCGTTGGCTCCAGGTGTAACCGGATAACGTGTCTTTATCAGTTACGAACTGTACCGCCTTGCCTGTAACCTGTCAATAGGTTTACAGTGGTTACGCGTCCAAAGACGGCATGAATTAACCGATATGAGCACTCCGACCACCTCGACCACCTCCACCAGCAGTCCGATCTCGATCGTCGACGGGCCACCCACCGGCTCGAGCCACGCCCACAGCGTTGGGATCGACGCCTGCCTCGACCTCATCAACAGCGAGGAGCTCACGGATGGGGTGCCCGAGGAGCACCTGCCCACGGCGGACGATGCCGTGGCGTACTTCACGCTGCGCGGCCTCGCTCACGAGCCTTCGCTGCGCGCGCAGGTGGCCCGTGAGGGCGAACAGGGGTGGCTGGACCGCATCCATCGGATCCGCGCCGCCCTCCGCGAGGTATGGGACGCGGAGGTGGAGGAGCGCTTCCCGGATCAGGACGCGCTCGACCTGGTCAACGCCGCGCTTCGTCAGGCTCCCCGGATCGAGCTGATCCGGAGCGACACCTGCTGCGGCGTCGGGCATCGCCATTCGGAGGACGATCCCACCGGCGAGGCGCTTGCGCGCGTGATCCAGCCGCTGATCGACGCGATCGCGGCCAATGCCACCGATCGCTTCCGGATCTGCGCCAACGACGGCTGTCGCTGGGTGTTCGAGGACACCTCGCGCGGCGGCCGTCGCCGCTGGTGCGACATGACCTCGTGCGGCAACCGGGCCAAGGTCCGTCGATACCGGTCACGACACCAGGGTGCCCACCCCGGTGACGAGCGGGTCGCCGGCTAGCCCTTCTCGAGCAGCGGCCGGACCTCGGTCGCGAACCGGGTCATCGACTCCTCGTCATAGTTCGCCGGCACGCCAGCGATGAGATGGCGGTAGCCGATCTCGAGGTACGGAGCGAGCTTCGCGGCCACGTCCTCGGGGGTGCCAACCGGCTGGTCCTCCCAGTGCCTGGCAACGCGATTTCGGTCGAACGCCTCGTGGAACAGCCGCTCCGCCTCGGCACGATCGTCGCGGATGAACACGGTGCCCACCCCGGTTGAGCGCTCGATCTCGGCCGGATCGCGTCCGACCGTCTCGCAGTGCCGGAGCAGCACCTGCTCCTTGTGACGCACCTCGGCGATGCCGCCACCCACGTTGTTCATGTCCGCGTACTGCGCGACGAGCTTGAGGGTGACCTTCTCCCCGCCGCCGCCGATGCAGATCGGGAGATGCGGCTGTACCGGCCCCGGCAGGTTGCGGGTGCCTTTCGCACGGTAGTGGGGGCCCGTCGCCGACGGCTCGCCGCCGTCGAGCATCCCGCGCATGACGGGCAGCGCCTCGCCCAGCCATCGCAGGCGCTCCGGGAAGCCGGACCCGAACTCGAGCCCGAACGCCTCGTGCTCCTCCTCGAACCAGGCGCCGCCGATGCCGAGAATGGCGCGCCCGCCCGAGATGTGATCGAGCGTCGTGGCGAGCTTGGCGGTCAGGGTTGGCTCGCGGAACGTGTTCGCGCCGACCATCAGGCCGACGTGGATCTGCTTCGTCGCCTGCGCCCAGGCCGTGATCGTCAGCCAGCCTTCGTAGTTGGGTCCGTGCGAGTCGCCCACGATCGGGTACAGGTGATCCCAGGTCCAGAGGGTGTCGTAGCCGAGCCGGTCGGCCCGCACGCCGGCTTCGTGCAGCCGCGGCCATTCGGTGTACTGGTTCCAGCAGAGAGCGCCGATCTTGATCCTGCTCATGCAACCAGTCTATGGGACCTTCCGGACCCGGCGCGGCGCAGCACTCCGCGCAAGGCGGCTATCGGACGACGATGTTGATCAGTTTCCCGCCCCCCGCGTGGATGATCCGCTGGGGCTCCTTGCCGCCCAGCGTCGCGACGACCTTGTCACGAGCCAGCACGACCTGCTCCAGCTCCACCTCGCTGATGCCCGAGGGAACCGTGACCCGGTCACGCAGCCTGCCGTTGACCTGGATCGGCACCTCGCGGGTCGCCTCGATGATCGCGGTCTCATCGACGTCCGGCCAGCGCTGGACGTGGATCGACTCCCAGGCATCCCCGTGGGCTGCGGCCAGCCGCTCCCACAGCTCGTCCGCGATGTGCGGGGCGGCCGGCGCCAGCATCAGCAGCAGCAGCCGCACGGCCTCGTCCCACTCGGGCAATCCTGCGACTGACGTACCCCGATACCGGAGCAGCAGGTTCGAGAGCTCCATCAGCTTCGCGATCATCGTGTTCCAGCGGAAGCCTTCGTAGTCCACCGTCACGTCGCGCAGCGTGCGATGCGCCGCCGTGCGCAGGTGGTCGCGGGCGTCGGACTCGTCCTCGCCGGCGGGCAGCGCGCCGCCGGTCTGGTCGCCCGGATCCCGGCCGTGCGGATCGAGCACGATCGTCCAGATGCGGTTGAGGAACTTGTGGACGCCGGCGATCCCGGTCGGGCTCCACGGCCCGCCCTGGTCCCAGGGGCCCATGAACATCAGGAACAGGCGCACGGTGTCCGCGCCGTACCGCGCGACCAGCGCGTCGGGGTCCTCGACGTTGCCCCGGCTCTTGCTCATCCGCTCGCCGTCGGCGCCCAGGATCTGGCCCTGGTTGAACAGCCGCTTGAACGGCTCACCCTCGTGGACGAGGCCGAGGTCGCGCATCGCCTTGGTGAAGAACCGGCTGTACAGCAGGTGCATCACGGCGTGCTCGGCGCCGCCCGTGTACTGGTCCACGGGGGTCCACTCGCGGACCATGTGCTCGTCGGCCGGGCCGTCGGTCTTGTGGGGCGACAGGTAGCGGAACCAGTACCACGACGAATCGATGAACGTGTCCAGCGTGTCCGTCTCGCGCTTCGCGGCCCCACCGCACGACGGGCACGCGACGTTGAGGAACGCCTCGTCCCGGTTGAGCGGGTTCTCGCCGCTGCCCTGGTAGTCGACCGTGTCCGGCAGGAGCACCGGCAGCTGGTCCTCGGGCACCGGGACGGCGCCGCACTGCTGGCAGTGGATGACCGGGATCGGCGTGCCCCAGTAGCGCTGGCGGCTGACCAGCCAGTCGCGCAGCCGGTAGGTGACCGCCTGGCGGCCCTTGCCCCGGCCCTCGAGCCAGCCCACGATCTCGTGCCATGCGTCAGCGGCCGGACGGCCGCTGAACCGACCGGAGTTGACCATCACCTCGTCGGTGGTGTGCTCGACGAACGCCGCGGTCAGCTCCTCGTCCGGATCCGCGTCCCTGGGCATCACGACCTTGACGATCGGCAGGCCGAACTGGCGGGCGAACGCGAAGTCACGCTCGTCGTGCGCGGGCACCGCCATGATCGCGCCGGTGCCGTAGGTGGCCAGGACGTAGTCGGCGATGAAGATCGGGATCCGCTCCCCGTTGACCGGGTTGATCGCGTCCGCGCCGATCGCGACGCCGGTCTTCTCGCGATCGGTCGACAGCCGGTCGATCTCGGTGCGCGCCTCCGTCTGCGTGACGTACGCCTCGACCTCGGCCCGCCGCTCGGGCGCGGTCAGCGTCCTGACCAGCGGGTGCTCGGGTGCGAGGACCATGAACGTCGCGCCGAACAGCGTGTCGGGGCGGGTCGTGAACACCCGCAGCTCCTCGCCGCCGGCGTGATGGGCGGACGGCGCGGTCTCGAACACGATCTCGGCGCCCGACGAGCGCCCGATCCAGTTGGTCTGCATGATCCGGATCGGGTCCGGCCAGTCGATGCCGCCGAAGTCGAGCAGCTCGTCCGCGTAGTTCGTGATCCGCAGGTACCACTGCGCCAGCTCGCGCTTCTCGACCTTCGCGCCGCACCGCCAGCAGTGCCGGTCGACACCCTCGACCTGCTCACGCGCCAGCGTCCCGTCGTTCGGACACCAGTCGACGGGCGAGACCGCGCGATACGCCAGGTCGTGTGTGAGCAGCTGGATGAACAGCCACTGGTTCCAGCGGTAGTACCCGGGATCGCAGGTGATGACCTCCGAGGCCCAGTCCCACGCCGCGCCCATCGTGCGCAGCTGGCGGCGCATCGTCTCGATATTCGCCATCGTCCAGTCGCGCGGGTTGACCCCGTTCTTGATCGCGGCGTTCTCGGCGGGCAGCCCGTACGCGTCGAAGCCCACCGGCATGAACACGTTGTCGCCGTGCATTCGCCGGTAGCGGCCGATCGCGTCCGTCGGCGTCTTGACGTACCAGTGACCGATGTGCAGCGACCCGGACGGGTAGTCGTACATCGTGAGCAGGTAGAACCGCGGTCGCGAGTCGTCCGCCAGATCGGTCTCGTGGAGGCGGAGCTCGTCCCATTTCGCCTGCCACCGCGGCTCGATCGAGGCCGGGTCGTAGCGCGTGATCCGGTCCCGCACGTCCTGGGCGGCGGTTCCGGCAGATGTCGTGCTGTCGCCTGTCGTCGTCACGGCTGTGTCCCTGCGTTGCTGATGCCCAAAGGATAGAAGACCCCTCGCCGGTCCCGGCGAGGGGTGCTGTGATCGCGACCTCGACGATGCGTCGTCGCCCGCCTACCGAGCGCCGAGGTCGATCTCCGGAAGGTCTTCGTCACTGGAGGTTGGTGGAGCTAAGGGGATTCGAACCCCTGACCTTCTGAATGCCATTCAGACGCTCTCCCAGCTGAGCTATAGCCCCACGTTTCGTGCTCGATCAGAGCCGCTTACTGAGCGAACGGGAGTCTAGCACGGTCAAAACGCCCGAGCCGACGGTCGTGGTCTGGGCCACAACGCTCGGAGAGGCGATCACTTTGCCCGAAATCCGATCGATCTCAGTGCGAGTTATCACCTGTGACTACAACCCTGACAGGCGGCGGACATAGTACCCCACCGGGGCTCCAGCGCGACATCGCGTCGTTCGCCCGCCACCTCCGCGCGGCCAACCTGAGCCCAAAGACCCTCAAGACGTACCTTGAGGCCACGGACCAGCTATCCCGGTTCCTCGTCGCGAGCGAGCGCCCGGACGCGCTCCCTGGCCTCCGACGCGAGGACATCGAGGCGTTCATCGAGGATCTCCTTGAGCGCCACTCGCCGGCGACCGCGCACAACCGGTACGCAGGGCTCCAGGCGTTCTTCCGATGGGCAGTCGAGGAGGAGCTCATCGAGGTGTCCCCGATGGCCCGCATGCGGCCGCCCAAGGTGCCCGAGCAGCCGCCGGCGATCCTCCGCGAACCCGAGCTCCGGGCCCTGCTCCACGTCGTGGACACGGATCGGACGTTCGCAGGCCGGCGCGACGCGGCGATCCTGCGCCTGTTCATCGACACCGGCGCCCGCCGGGCCGAGGTGGCAAACCTGCGCTGGACACCAGCCGACCCCGACACGAACGACATCGACCTCGACGCCGGGCTCGTCCGCGTACTGGGCAAGGGGCGCCGCGAGCGGCTCGTGTCCATCGGGATGAAGACCGTCAAGTCGCTCGACCGCTATCTCCGGCTTCGCGAGGATCATGCCGCCGCCGCCACGCCCTGGCTGTGGCTCGGGCTCAAAGGCCGGCTGATCGTGGGTGGCTTATTCGCGACGTTCTGGGAACCAGTCTGGCGTCCCACGGTGCCTACACTTGAACACGGCGGACCCGCCGAACTCCCCTATCGCGCCGTCCAGCCGCCGTCGATCAAAAGCGTGACCCCGGTGATGAGCGAGGCTGCCGGTGAGGCGAGAAAGACGACTCCGCCGGCGACGTCCATCGGTTCACCGATCCGATGCAGGCCCGCGATCCGCTCGATCACGTCCGCTTCGAAGGCCGGATCCGCCAGGTCCTCAGCCGTTTGGTCCGTGCGGATGAACGTGGGCGCGACCGCATTGACCGTGATGCCGTGGCGTCCCCACTCGACGGCTAGACACTTCGTCAGGTGCGAAACGGCGGCTTTCGTCATGCAGTAAACGGACTCGCCGGGCTGGGCGACGAAGCCCGCCTGCGAGCTCAGGTTGACGATGCGACCGTAACCTTGGCGGATCATCACGCGGCCGGCGGCTTGGCTGACGAAGAAGAGCCCCTTGAGGTTTACGTCGATGGTCAGGTCGAATTCCTCCTCCGTGACAGCCTCGGCGTCGGCGCTCGGCGAGAGGCCGGCGTTGTTCACGACGATGTCGAGCCGACCGAGTTCCTCCACCGCCATGGTGATCGCCGCGTCGATCTGGTCTCGGTGCCGGACATCCATCCCGACCCGCAGGGCACGGCGTCCCATCGCCCTGATCTCTGCGGCGAGGTCATCTCCGGAGCCAGAGTCGCGCAGACCAAGCGCCACATCGGCTCCCGCGTGCGCCAACGCCAGCGAGATGGCGCGGCCCAGCCCGCGGGCGGCGCCGGTCACCAATGCGACCTGGCCGTCCAGGTCGAAGCGTGGGAATGTGCCCACCAATACCTCCCCCCGGGTCACTTGAAGGCGCCCCTGAGCAGTCCACTCGTCACGTAGCGATGGAGACCCACGACAAGGGCGATCGGTGCCGCCATGGACAGGCAGGCTGCAGCAGCCTCGAGACCAAGGTCTTTGACCTCTTTGGTGGCGAGGTTTGCAATGAAGATCGTCAATGGTCGAGTCGCGGGTGATTGGCTAAAGAACAGTGGCACAAGGAAAGCTGACCAAGCAGCCAGGAAGGTGATGATCGCCACGGCGGCGACTGCCGGACCGAGCAAGGGTCGAATGATGGACCACAGAATGCGGGCCTCGTTCGCGCCATCGAGCCGCGCTGCAGCCTCAATTTCCTGAGGGAGAGACGCAACAAAACTCCGCATGATCCACAATCCCAAGGGCAGGTTCGCCGAAATCGCGAGTACGATAATCGGAGAATAGGAATCCAACAGGTTCAGGTCTGCGGTCCACCTGTAGAGAGGGATAAGGACTGCCAGCAGAGGTATCGACAGCGTCGCGATGATCATCAGGAACGCGGATCTGGATCCCACGAACTTCCATCGCGCAAAGGCGTATCCACCCAGCAGGGAGACGAGGACAACGAATGCGGCGGCCGTGCCCGCCTCGATGAGTGAGTTGCCGAGCGCTAGGTAGAAGCTGTTGGCGCCACTGTTTGCCGGATCCAGCAACTGCATGTAGTGCTCAAGCGTAAGCGGGTCAGGTGTGAGATGCAGCGGCACTGCCTGGAGCCCAACCGGTGTGGTAAGGCTGACATTCACGGCCCAATAGATTGGGCCTAATGACCAAATCATGACGAACAGGCCGAAGAGCATGCTCCCGGCCGTCCTTCTGGATGGCATTAGTACTCGACCTCGCGGTAGACGAGCGCCAAGATCATGAGGCTGAACACCACACTCACAACCGTCGTGATCATCGCGGCGCTGACGCCGTAGCCGAAATCCAGGACCCTGAACGTGTATAGGTACATCTGCTGAACCAACGAGATCGTGCTATTTGAATTTCCGTTAAGCACATAGATCTGGTCAAAGATGGCTAGCGCCATTATCGATGACTGGACGATGCTGATTGCGATCGCCGGACGAAGCAGTGGCAGCGTTATGCTCCGAAACGTCTTCAGACCGCCCGCTCCGTCCACGCGTGCCGCCTCAAGTAGCTCCGTCGGAATGTACTCTAGGCCTGCAAGCAGAATGAGAGTGGCGATCGGTACCACCTGCCAGATCAAGGTCAGGGCCGTAAGCGGGAGTGCCGTGGCGCCTTGAAGCCATATCACGTTCGTTTCCGTGACGTGGAGCGAATGCAAGATCCCATTGAGCAACCCGTTCGTCGGCTTGAAGATCAGGGACCATACCTCGCCGTTCACTGTCCCAGGAACGGCCCAAGGGATCATGACCAGTGCGAGCATCAGTCCTCTGTGTCTTACGCCCTGCAACCAGAGTGCGAATGGCAGGCCCAAGCCGATTACACCAACGACTGTGAGTACTAGGTACTCCATCGTGTTGCTGAACGCATTCTGGAATGCTGGGTCTGTCAGCACCCCAACGTAGTTCTTAGGCCCGACGAAAGGGTGAGCCGGGTCAAGCAGTGAGTTGAGGTGGATGCTGTCCCAGATGGTGAACGCGAGCGGCACGAAATTGAAGGCGACGATGATGAGCACGGATGCCGATACAAATGCATACGGAAGAACTCGCGGCTCGAGACTCCCTCGTCGGCCGATGCGACGCGAAGGAGGAGCCTCGAGCCGCTCCGCTCCCGTGCCTGCGGGCACATTCCTAGCCAACTTCCGGATCCGCCTCAGTTCAGGAGTGCGCTCCCTGGGCTACTTACTAGCAAGTGCCGTGACTTGATCCGCGAGGCTCTTCATCCCGCTATCCACCGAGGTGTCTCCCAGGATGATCGACTGGAGTGTGGTAGCCGCATCATTGACGAACTGCGGGTACCAGGTTGGTGCGCCATCGGCGAACAGGGGATGGATGTTCGGGAGGACCGCCTTGATGGACGGGCCATAGGGAAGACCCTGAGAAAGGATCTGGTCGATCGCGGGCCCCTGGGCGGGAAAGCTGCTGCCAGACGGTTGGGTGTACCTGAACACTTCCTGTGGAGTTTCATTCCACCAGGCAATGAACATCGCCGCGGCGTCCTTGTTCGTTGAATTTGCGGGAATACCCAACCCCTCGGGTAGGCCAAAGACGCCGCTGCCAACGCTGCTCGGCCCATTCGGCCCAGATAGGAAGCCCACGATATTGTCGTTCGCCACCTTGGACGTCGCTGGGTTCGTTTCGTATGCAATGAGCCCTGGTCCGTCGCGCAACCCGAACACCGCTTGGCCGCCGGCAAACTGGTCAAGGGCTTGTTGTCCCGTGAGGTTTACGGATGCAGGGTCGATGAGACCTGCGGCGTAGAGCGACCTCAGGTAGGCGGCAGCTTGGTACCCGGCGGAATTCGGATCAGCGAAGGTGGGCTTGCCATCGGAATCCAGAACAGTGCCACCAGCCGACACCATCAATGTCAGCCACGGTTCGGTCGCTTCCGCGGTGATACTCATCGGCATGGCGATGGGGTATGGCAGGATGCCCTTCGCCTTTACTGCCTCGGCGTCGGTCTTGACGTCGTCCCACGATTGTGGCTGCGTCGCAATGCCAGCCTTCTCGAGCAACGTCATATTCGCGGAAGTCCATCGGAAATCCACAACCCAGGGCATTGCGAGCAGCTGTCCCTTAACGGTAAACGGGTCCTTCGCAGCCACAGTCGAGAGGGTGGTGGGAGCAATGTAGGGGGCTATCGGGGTCAGCCACCCAGCGGCAGAGAATTGGCCTACCCACAGTGAGTCGACCTCCATGACGTCGGCCGGAGGCGTGCCGGCCGCCATCGCCGCAACAGCCTTATCGTGAACCTGCTCAAACGGCAGCGTCTCAAGCTGGACCGTGATTCCCGTTCGATCGGTGAACTTGGCAAACTCGTCGGCGCCCATGTCGCCCCAAGGGGGCATCAGGAGCTTCATGGTCGTCCCGGCGAGATGCTTGTCGATCACACCGACCGCCGATGACGCCGACGCTGCCGGCGGAGCCACTGATGATGGTGACTTCCCGCTGCCATTGTCCGATGAACAGGCAGAGAGGACTAAGACGGCGACGGCAGCCATCGCCGTGATCCTGATCACCCTACGGCGAAGAACCATTTGCATCACCTCCGTACGCTCGCCGCTCGATGTCAGACGCTCGGGCGCTCGTCCGTGGGCGTCTATCAGACTTCGAGCCGCCGCTATGCTAGAGCAGCGACACAGGCGTTGGCAAACGTTTGCCCTGTGGTCTTCGCGAGTCGACCAGGACCCACTCTCGGCACCGGCGCCCGCCGCCGCGTCGGATTGCCAAACTCGAGCCGCTGGCGACCCGAATCATCGGGATGACGGATCCGGCGGAGGCGCGGCCGCGCCACAGACCGTGTCGAGAGGGCCTCCACTTCGGAGGTACTACGGACGAGTACGCCTGATTGACGCGGTCTACGGGGACGGCTACGATTGACCAATCGATTGCTCTTGCCTGCACGGTATCGGCCCGTCGAGGGCCGCATGGGTGGAGTCTGAGGAAAGGGCGGCGGCTTTCTGGGAAAGACGATGACTGGCCGAATCGACTGCTCGTCGGGGTTGATGTTGCACCAGGTCCCCGCGAGCGTCCACTTGGCGAGGCCACGGTGATCCCCGATCCAGTCGTCACCGAGAACTGCGGCGTGGCCGCGCTTGATCAGCTTGGTGGAGCTCATCGGCGGGCTCCTAGAAATGGACGTATTCCTCGTTACCGCTCGCGAGCTGCCAGCAATCAGTGCCCGGCAGGCGGGTTGGACGGCGACGGCATCGTGATCACGGAGGGCAAGCGATGACACGGATCTGCATCCCGGACCACGAGTACCAGGAGCGCCGTGAGCGAGCGGCCGTCCTCCTGCGCGAGAAAGGCCTCGACGCCCTGATCGTGAACGGCAACGAGGCCGACTATGCCAACCCGCGCTACTTCAGCGGTTTCTGGCCGGTCTTCGAGCGTGCTGGCGTGGCGGTCAACCAGGCCGGCGACGGCGCGCTCATGGTTGGCCCCGAATCCGGCCTCTACGCGAAGGACTTCGGGCGCATCGACGACGTGTTCGTGATGCCCGAGTACCGCGAGAGCGCCGATCCGAGCTACCCGCACATGCGGTTCGCGACCTACCGCGACGTCTTCGCCAAGCTCGGGATCGCCGGCGAGAACCTCCGCATTGGCGTGGCCTCGATCCTCGATACGAACGTCGTGGTCTGGGAGTCGCTCAAGGCGACCTTCCCAAAGGCCGAGCTGGTCGATGCCCGCGACGTGATGGTCGCCCTCCGCTCGATCAAGAGCGAGAACGAGATTGCCTGCCTCCGGGAGGCAGCACGGATCACCAAGATCGCCACGGACGAGGTGATCAAGGTGCTCAGGCCGGGCGTTACCGAGCTCCAGATGGTGGGCGTTGCCCAAGCCGCCGTGTACGCGAACGGGGCCGAGTACGAAGGTCTGCCCATGTATTGCTTCAGCCAGGAGAGCACGAAGCACGCTATCTCGCGGTCGTCTTATCGCATCATCGAGCGCGGGGCCATCGTGCAACTGAACCTGGCGGCGAAGGTCGACGGCTACAGCCCCTCCATCGGGATGCCCGTCTCAATCGGCCCGCTTACGGGCGAGAAGCGGGAGATTGTCGATTTCGTGCTCGAGATGCACATGTGGACCGAGCACCAGCTCAAGGTGGGCTCGCCGGCCAGCGATATCGCCGTGCGGTACGAGCAACTCTTCAAGGAGAAGGGCCACGAGGCGGCCTTCACCTACGGACCCTGCACGGGCCTTGGCCTTGTCGAGACGGAGGCGCCGTGGATCGAGGCTGACTCGACCTACCTCATCCAGCCGAACATGACCTATCAGATCGACACGTTTGGCGTCGGCAGCAACTTCGGCGTGCGCTGGGAGAAGCCGGTCGTGGTACGAGAGACCGGAGTCGAACTTCTGTCGCCGCAGATCGGCGAGATCGTCGAAATCGACTGCTGATAGCCCGTGCTGACCGGGCTGGTGCCACCATACGTGTAGCCCGCGGTGGTCAGACCGCCGCCAGAAGGACGGAGTCGTTCCTAACGATGGTCGGGTTTCGGTCGACTGCTATGGGAAACAACCGTGGCCACGCTGAGTGACATCGCCGCGCAGCTTGACCTCGACGAGTCGACTGTCTCGCGCGTTCTCAACAGCAAGGGCCGCGTCAGTGCCGAGACTCGCCGTCGGGTGCTGGCCTATGCCGCCGAGGTCAACTATTACCCCAACCTGCTCGCCCGGGGCCTCAAGGAGCAGCGGAGTAGAACGGTGGGCGTACTCCTGCCGGACATCACGAACGAGTACTACGCGCTGATGTTCAAGGCGATCGACGCGGGCATGCGCACGGCGGGCTTCACCTCGATCCTCTTCAACACGAACGAGGACATGGCGCGGGAGAAGGAGTTCCTTGGCTATCTCCACTCGTCCCAGGTCGACGGCCTGATCGCCGCGACCTCCGGGAGCAGCGCCTACGACCAGCTCCCCGATGACCTACTGGACCGCATCGTCTTCGTCGACAACATCCCCGGCGTGACACGGCCTGTCCGGTACATAGGCAGTGACAACGTCGAGTCCTCCCGGGAGCTCACCGAGCACCTCATAACCCGCGGCCATCGCCGGATCGCCACCCTCGTCGGCTCGCTCGCCGAGTCGTCCGCCCGCGAGCGCCTCGAGGGGTTCCAGGCCTGCCTCGGCGAGAACGGCCTCCCGCTGCCGGCGGCCTGGGTCGTGAGGACCAATTTCCTGTACGACGACGGCTACCGGAAGGCGGGGGAGCTCCTCGCGTCGCCCGATCGGCCCACGGCCATCATCGCGCAGAACAACGTCCTGGCGTACGCCGTCATCCGGGTCGCAAACGAGGTCGGGCTCCAGGCTCCCGCCGACCTCGCCGTGGCGTGCTTCGACCACATCGACGTCTACGGCTTCATGCGACCGGCGATCACCACCATGCTCCAGCCTGTCGATGAGATCGCGGCGATCGCGTGCCGGGAGCTGGTGGACCGGGTCCAGGGCAACCCCGGCGCGCCCGGGCGGACGATGCTGTCGGTGCACTTCAAGTCCGGGGAGACCACCTGACGACAGGAGGAGGGTGACTGTGTCGGTCCGAATCGCGCTGCTCCCGGAGGCCTTCGGCCTCGTCGAGCGCCCGTTGGTTGCGGCGGACGCTGGCGAGATCACAGGCTTCCGGTACTCGAGCGGCATCGAGGCGCTGCGCGTCCGGACGGACCGCCTCGAGATGGTCGTCCTGCCGTTCACCGGGCAGCAGATCTGGCGCCTCGCCATCGACGGCGAGGACCTCACGATGCGGACGATGTTCGACGAGCCGCTCGATGTTCCGGCGTTCGGGCTTTCCTACGGCCCGTTCATGATGCATTGCGGGCTCGCCGGGATGGGGAATCCCGGACCGGCCGATTTGCATCCGCCCCACGGGGAGCTCCCGCTGGCGCGTTACCAACGCACCTTCGTCGAGGCGGGCCATGACGAGGCTGGCCCATGGCTTGCCATCAGTGGCGAGTTCGTCCACCGGGTCAGCCACACGCTCCACTACGGGTTCGTGCCGCGGATCACCGTACGGCCTGGCTCGCCCGTTCTGGACCTGGGGGCCGTGATCGAGAATCGACGCGGCACCAGCTTTGACTACCAGTACCTGTGCCATGTGAACTGGGCCCATGGCCCCGGCGAGCTGGTCCAGCCCGTGCCAATGCCGGGCGACCGGTTCGTCCTCTACCCGGACGCCGGGGCGGACGAAGCCACGCGCCGCTTCACCGACGCGATCGCCGCCGACCCGGCGGCCTCCAACCGCCTCGCGGCCGATGACCACATCGTGCCCGAGTACGTGGCCCTGACCCGACCGGTCGCTGACGCCGCGGGCTGGGCGACCTACCTCCTTCAGCGCCCCGACGGTCGGGCGGCGTGCGTCGCCTTCGACGTTACACACCTGCCGTACGGGATCCGCTGGATCTCCCGCACCACCGACGAGGCGGCTGCGGGCTTCTGCCTACCTAGCACGAGCCACCACTTAGGACGAGCGCGTGCGACCGCGGATGGGATGCTCCGCACGGTTCCCGCCCAGGGTCGGATCGAGATGCGGATGCGGGTCGGACTCTTGGACGTGGGCGCGGCCGCGGGTGTTCGTTCGACGATCGAGGTCCGTCTGGCCGAGCGTGGGGTATAAGAACTCGATCATGCAACGCGCTGAATGTGGTCCGTGTTGAGCATGGCTTCGCGTGATTCGGTAGCGGTGCCAGTGTTGGCTCCGCTGCTCTCGCACGGCCCATCTGTTCACCCGTACGCACCCCGGGGGATCACCTCATGACCGGAACCGCCTCCACAGCCGCCCGCGACCGAGTCCTGGCATCGCTCGCCCACAAGCAGCCAGACCGGCTTCCCGTTGACCTCGCCTCCCAGCCGGACTCCGGATTATCCGCGGTGGCGTACGACAACCTGCGCAAGCACATCGGGATCGGAAGTCGCACACAGATCTACGACACCGTGCAGCAACTGGCCCAGGCGGAAGACGCGATCCTCGAGCACTTCCGGACCGATGTCATCGACATCGGGCGTGCCTTCAACACCGACCCTTCATCGTGGCAGGACATCACGCTCCCGGTTGGCGTGCCGGCACAGGTGCCCGCCTGGTTCCACCCGTCAGTACAGCCAGACGGCAGCTGGGCCGTCAACGACACTGAGGGTCGGCGCATTGGCTCGATGCCCAACGGCGCCAGCTTCATCGACCAGACGTACTTCCCATACCTAGACGGATATCCGGACGACCTGTCGGACCTGGCCGGAGCCATGAACAAGGTCCTCTGGTCGGTGCTGGTCCACAGCCCGTGGGACCACGCTTCCGAGCCGGACTTTTACGACCAGCTTCGGCAGGCTTCCCTCCGCCTCCGTGCGACGACGGATCGCGCGTTGATAGTCGTGTTTGGCGGCAACCTATTCGAATGGGGCACATTCCTGCGCCGCTTCGACAACTTCCTGATGGACCTGGGCATCGACCAGGCGAATGCAGAGCGCCTGCTGGAGGCACTCGTTCAGCACCACCTCGGCGCGCTCGAAAAGGTGTGCGTCGCTGTTGGTGACGTGGCCGACGTAATCCGCTTCGGCGACGACCTGGGATCGGTCCAGGGGCCCCTGTTTTCGCCCGTGACGTACCGGAAGCTCATCAAGCCGCGGCATAAGCTGATGACGGACTACGTCCATGCCAACAGCGGCATGAAGACATTTCTGCACTCGTGTGGCTCGATCCACGCCTTCCTGCCTGACCTGATCGAGGCCGGGTTCGATGCCATCAACCCGGTCCAGATCACCGCGAAGGACATGGAGCCGTGGCGTCTCAAGCGCGACTTCGGGGCGGACATCACGTTCTGGGGCGGCGGTGCTGACACGCGGGATGTTCTGCCCCGAGGCACGCCGGCTGAGGTGAAGGATCACGTTCGAAAGAACATCGAGACGTTCGCGCCGGGAGGCGGATTCGTGTTCGCGACGACCCACAACATGCTTCACGACGTGCCACCGGAGAACATCGTGGCGATGTACGAAGCCGTGGACGAGTACCGGTAACCCCGCCGACCGAATGTCGAGACGAGGCAGCATCGCACCTTCAAGCGGGCAGCCAATCGCATGCCCCCAAGCATGACCAGGGCCCTTTGCATGGATGGCCGCATCGCTTGATGATGGCGAGCATCAGCGGCAACCGCGACCCGGCAAGGAGAAACGCCAGATGACCGACTTGACGACGCTGCAGCTGGCGATCGAGCAAGGTGACAGGGCTGCCGCTGTCCGCATCACCCAGGCGGCGATCGATGACGGCACCGATCCCCGATCGACGCTCGATGCGATGACGGCAGCAATGAACGTCGTGGGGACGCGTTATCAGTGCAACGAGATCTTCGTTCCGGAGATGCTCATCGCGGCGCGAGCGATGAAGGAAGCGACGACCGTCCTCGAGCCCCTCCTCGTCGCTGCCAACATCCAGCCTCTCGCGGTTGCGGTCCTGGGGACAGTTAAAGGCGATCTCCATGACATCGGCAAGAACCTCGTGGGAATGTTCTGGCGAGGCGCGAACATCGCCGTCGTCGACCTCGGCGCGAATGTCTCCCCCGACCAGTTCGTTTCAGCCGCGAAGGAGCACGGCGCACGGATCGTCGGCGTGAGTGCCCTTCTCACGACCACGATGGTTGGAATGCGTGATGTCGTGACCGCAGTGCGTGCCGCCGGCTTGACGGACGTCAAGGTGATCGTCGGAGGCGCGCCGGTAACTCCTGAATTTGCGCGCGAGATTGGCGCTGACGGCTACGCGGCGGATGCCGGATCGGCCGCCGAGATCGTCAAGGCGGCGCTCTCATGACGCCTGGAACCGTCGGAGCCAACGAAGTGCCGGGCGGAACGATTGTTGCTTTCGAGGCATGACTGACACGCGGCGTCATGGGTCGCCTGCATCACGAGGGTGTGCTCGCCTATGGTCGGCATACGGGACCTGCTACGCGAGGCACGACGATGTCTGGCCGAGGGAGTCGACCGTCCGTCGGCCGCCTGACCGGAACAGCCTCAACCGCGGGGCCAACGATGAGGACTCGATGGTGAAGGTTGAGATCGTCGGGTCCGGGTCACCGTGTTTGACGAGCGTCTGGCACGCGCCGCAACATGTGGGCGCGGATGGACCGGTGGGTACAGCGGAGATGAAAGGGACCTGCGCTCCACTGGCAGACCAGTGATCCCGGGGCCCTGACTGTTATCGTCTCTCCGCCTCAGACGATAACTTATCGGATTTCGCTCGTACCGTGCGGGACCGGGACCGTCTCAGCCACTGCGCTCAGCGGCGCCTGCAT